>CANLVP010000009.1 GCA_947494675.1 uncultured Paracoccaceae bacterium | reverse complement strand
GATCGCCAGCTGTTCTTGGGCGACACCGACGGGCAGGTCTTTGACATGGACGGGCTCGATGTCCTCGGCATCGAAGAAGTGGAGTTCGCGGCCATCGGTGGCAACCGCAACATCACCGTCATTCTGAACCCCGATGAGTTCAGCACCACGGGCAACGAATATTCCAACACGCTGCTGATCGACGGCAACAACGTGGTCGG
>CANLVP010000008.1 GCA_947494675.1 uncultured Paracoccaceae bacterium | reverse complement strand
GACAACGACACGTTCCTGGTGGACGTCCCGGGCGGCAACTACACGAACGACGTGCATATCGGCGGGACCGGATCGGACCGTCAGCTGTTCTTGGGCGACACCGACGGGCAGGTCTTTGACATGGACGGGCTCGAAGTCCTCGGCATCGAAGAGGTGGAGTTCGCGGCCATCGGTGGCAACCGCAACATCACCGTCATCCTGAACCCCGATGA
>CANLVP010000007.1 GCA_947494675.1 uncultured Paracoccaceae bacterium | reverse complement strand
ACGACCTTCCTCGACTTCTCAGGCTGGGGCTTCACCGGCTGGGGCGGACAAGGCGACCACGTCCAGATCCAGGGCTCGTCCCGCAACGAAACGATCTATGGCACAAGCCGCGATGACAGTATCGACGGCGGCGCGGGCAATGACACGATCTATGACACCGGCGGCGGCGACACGCTGGTGACGCTGCTGGGCGGGACCGGTACCGATGTGCTGGACCTGACGGCCTCCACCTTTGCCTGGACCATCGACACAACGGCGGCGGGCGACAACACCTCGGCCACCGATACCCTCACGACGATCACCGGCCGGGTCGCTGAGTTCGAGACGCTCTTTGCCGGAAGCCTTGACGATATCATCACCGGTGATGCTGACCTGGCCACCGTCTACGGTGGGGCTGGCAACGACACGCTGAGCAATACGGCGGGGGCGGCGAGCCTTTATGGCGGGGCGGGTGATGACACGTTGTCGGC
>CANLVP010000006.1 GCA_947494675.1 uncultured Paracoccaceae bacterium | reverse complement strand
GCCCGCTGTCACCGATATCGCCGCTGCGCTCGCCGATAATGCACCCCTCGTGCAAACACCCGCCATGCGCGCAGGCGATCCGATGGCGGACACCAACGTGCTCAAGGCGATGCAATTCGACTGGGGTGATGTTGACAGCACCCCCGCCGATCTTGTGATCGAGAACACTTACACCTTCCCGATGGTCACCCATTTCGCCATCGAACCGCATGGCTTCATCGTCTCTGCCAGCGACGACCAGATGAAGGTCTATAGCCCGGTGCAACACCCCTTCCTGTTGCAAAAGATCATGGCCGGGCTCTTTGACATGCCGCTTAGCGCGGTGCAGGTCATCGCCCCCGATCCCGGCGGCGGTTTTGGCGGCAAGCAGATGCCAAAGTTCGAACCTCTCTTGGCCTATATCTCGCAGAAAATCGGGCGGCCCTGTCGCCTTGTGCTCACGCTTGAAGAAACCTTTCAGGCGGTGCGCCGCGCCGGTGCCACCGTCACCGTGCGCTCTGGCTTTTCAAACGCGGGCGACCTGCTGTTTCACGACATCCAGTCCGACTATCTGATCGGCGCTTATGCCGACGTCGCAGAGCGTGTGACGACCAAGGGCAATTACCTTGGCTGCGGCCCCTACCGGGTGCCCAACGCCCGGATCAAGGCCCGCGCCGTGCTGTCCCACACCACCCCAAGCTGCGCCTTTCGCGGCTTTGGCACGCCGCAGGTCAACTGGGCGGTTGAGGGCCAGATCAATGAGGCCGCGCGCCGCCTTGGCATCGACGGCTACCAGATCCGCATGCGCAACGTGGCCGACAAAGGGGATGAGGTCGTCAAGGGCGATGCCCCCGCCGATGGCCACTGGTTGCAATCGGTGCAAAAGGCCGCTGACCTCTTGGGCTGGGACAGTCCAATGCCTGCCGGACGCGGTCGCGGCATCGCCGTAGGGATCAAAGCCGGGGCCACGGCGGGCCTGTCCAATTCCACGGTTCGCCTGCTCGCTGATGGCAGCATTCTGGTCTTTGCGGGCACCTCCGACATGGGTCAGGGCGCGCGCACGATCTTTGCGCAGCTCGCCGCCGACGCCCTTGGCGCGCCCTATGACAGGGTCTCTGTCATCATGGGCGACACCGCTGTTGTGCCCTTTGACCTGCAAACTTCGGCCAGCCGATCCACCGTGTTCATGGGCACGGCGATCACTCGCGCGTGCGAGGATATTCACGCGCAAGTCATTGAATTGGCGAGTGAAACGCTGGGCATCGCCGCGGATGACATGTCAATCAAGGATGGCCAGATCATCCTGCCCGACGGCCCGCAACCGATCTTTGACTTCGTGCAAACCTCGCTTGGCAAATGGAATGGTGAGCTGATTGGCAATGGCCGGATGCGCAAACCCACCATCGCAGGGCACCCCTTGGGCGGCACCCCGGCCTTCTTTGAATTCAACTGCACCGCGTTTGAGGTCGAAGTGGACGAAACCACCGGCGAGGTTCTGATCCACAAGCATGTGACCGTTGGCGACGTGGGCAAAGCGCTTAACCCGCTGCACGTCGAAATGCAGGACGAAGGGGCGGCGATCATGGGCTTGGGCCATTCGCTCTTTGAACAGGTGCTGATGGATGACGCGGGCCGCATCCGCAATCTCGGTGCCATCGACTACCGGATCGTGACGACCAAGGACATGCCCGTTCAAATGCAAACCGGCATGATCGAAAACGAAGACGGCCCCGGCCCCAAGGGCGCAAAAGGCGTCAGCGAAGGCGCGATCCTGTGTACGGCCCCTGCCCTCGCGGCGGCGGTTGCCGATGCCACGGGCGTTGTGGTGAATGATCTGCCGCTGACGCCGGAACGCATCTGGTTTGCGCTGCAGGACGGGCCGCAGGTCGCCGCCGAATAGCGCCTAGCTGGTGAAAGCCGCCTCCGTCTTGGCGCGCACCTCGTCCAGCGTCACACCGTCCTGCAATTCATGCAGATGCAGCCCGGTGTCGCGCAGCGTGAACACCGCAAGCTCTGTCACGATCATGTCGACCGGCTTGGCCGAGGTCAGCGGCAGATCGCAGGTTTCCACGATCTTGCTTTGCCCCCGTGTGTGGTGCTGCATCGCCACCAGCACGCGTTTGGCCCCGGTCGCGAGGTCCATCGCCCCGCCCATGCCCGGCACCAGCTTGCCGGGGATCATCCAATTGGCCAGCAGCCCGGCGCTGTCCACCTGCAACGCGCCCAGCACCGTCAGATCGATGTGACCGCCCCGGATCAGGCCAAAGCTCATCGCGCTGTCAATCGCCGCCGCCCCGGGCACAGCCGTCACAAACCCGCCGCCCGCATCCGTCAAATCGGGGTCTTCCATCCCTTCGGGCGGACGCGCGCCAAGGCCGATCACGCCATTCTCTGACTGGAAATAAACGCCCATATCCGCAGGCACGTAACCCGCGACCAGACTGGGCAGGCCAATGCCAAGATTGACCAGCGTTCCCGGTTCAATCTCTTGCGCAACGCGGCGGGCGATCAGGTCTTTGGGGTCCATCTAGCGCGCCCTCTCGATCAGGTAATCCACTAGGGCCGCAGGCGTGCGCACTGCATCGGGCGGGATCATCCCCACCGGCACGATATGATCCGGCTCTGCGATCACCGTCTCCGCCGCAAGCGCCATGATGGGGTTAAAGTTCTGGGCCGTCAGCGCATATTCAAGGTTACCGACATAATCCGCCTGCCGCGCGGCAATCAGCGCAAAATCGGCGCTGATCGGCCGTTCTACCAGATAGCGCACACCGTCGATGTCCAGCACCTGCTTACCCTCTTCCACCAGCGTGCCGATCCCCGTCGGTGTGACCACCGCCCCCAACCCGACACCTGCCGCGCGTATGCATTCAACCAGCGTCCCCTGCGGCACCAGATCAACCTTCAGCGTGCCCGCATTCATCTGCGCCTGCGTCTCTGGGTTCAAGCCGATGTGCGAGGTGATCAGATGCGCCACCGCTTTGGCCGAGATCAGCTTGCCAATCCCCTTGCCCGGCATCGCTGTATCATTGGCAATCACCGTCAAATCGCCGGTGCCCGCCTCCACCAGCGCATCAATCAGACGGTCCGGCGTCCCCACCCCCATAAAGCCGCCAATCATCACCCGCGCGCCTTGCGGGATCATTTCAACAGCGGCTTTTGGTGTGATGGATCCTTTCAACGACGCCCCCCTAGAACGCGACTTGATCGCCACCTTTCAGCGATAGAATATCGCGCGCCTCATCCGGTGTGGCGACCGACAGGCCCAGCCCTTCGATGATCTGGCGCACCTTGGTGACCTGTACCGCGTTCGACGTGGCAAGCTCTCCCTTGCCCGCCCAAATGCTGTCTTCCAGGCCAACGCGGACGTTGCCCCCAAGTGCGGCGGCCTGTGCCGCGATGCGCAGCTGGTTGGCCCCTGCCCCCAGCACCGACCAGCGGAAATCATCGCCAAACAACCGGTCCGCCGTGCGCTTCATATGCATGACGTCCTCGGGGTGGCCACCAATCCCGCCCAAGAGGCCAAAGACCGACTGCACAAAGAACGGCGCCTTGACCAAACCGCGATCGGCAAAATGCGCAAGGTTGTAGAGATGCGAGGTATCATAGCACTCAAATTCAAACCGGGTGCCATTGCCATAACATGTTTCCAGCACATACTCGATGTCTTGGAACGAATTGCGAAATACCAGATCGCGCGACCCCTCCAGATGCTCGCGTTCCCACTCGAACTTGAACTCCTTGAACCGGTTGAGCATCGGATACAGCCCAAAGTTCATCGACCCCATGTTCAGCGATGCCACCTCTGGCTGATATTGCGCTGCCGGAGCGACCCTTTCCGCCACGCTCATATAAGGGCTGCCGCCGGTGGTGATGTTGATCACCGCATCGGTGCCCTGCTTGATCCGTGGCAGAAACGGCGCAAAGCCTTCGGGGCTTTGATCCGGACGTCCGGTTTCGGGGTCACGCGCATGCAGATGCAGGATCGCGGCACCGGCCTCAGCTGCGGCAATCGCCTCGCTGGTGATCTGCTCTGGCGTGATCGGCAGATAGGGCGTCATCGACGGCGTATGGATCGCGCCGGTGACTGCACAGGTGATAATGACCTTGCCGGACTGTGACATGGGGCGGGCCCTTTCGCTGGGGATGTAGACCGGGCGCGCCGCGCCCAATGGGATCAGTTTGGCTTAATCGCGATCTTCATGGAACCGTCTTTGCGCCCCTCATACATGTCCAGCGCCGTCGCGAAATCCGACAGCGGGAACTTGTGTGTTAGCAGCGGTTTCAGATCAACGCGCCCCTCGTTCAACATCGCAATCGCAGGCTCTGCCGTGTTGGGGTTGGCGCGGTTGCCGATCACTTCAACCTCATCCAGCACCATGCGCTTGATCGGCAAAGTCGGGTCCTCGTGCGGAATGCCGATCATCGACACAACGCCACCCTTGGACGCGGCCAGACAGGCCTGATTGATCGCCTTGGCCGTGCCCGCACATTCCAGCACGCGCTTGACGCCAAGCCCGTTTGTCAGGTCCTTCACTGCGTCCAGCACATCGGTATCGCGGTAGTTGATGCCAATCGCCCCCAGCTTCACCGCCAGGTCCAACCGCTCACCACTGCCGGCAATGATCACCCGCCCTGCCCCCATGGCCTGCGCACATAGCTGCGCCATCAGACCCTGTGGCCCGGTGCCCATGATCAACACATCATCACCCGGCTCAAACCGCGACCGGTTCACCGTATAAAGCGCGATGCTCAGCGGATCGACACAGGCCGAATATTCAAGGTCCATGTCGTTGGGAATCTTGTAAAGGCTCTTGACCGAGGCGCGCATGTATTGTGCATAAGCCCCCGGCGTGATGTGCCCGTGCTGGCGATGGCCCTTGTCCAGATCGCCGTAATTCAGACAGATGTTATAGCGCCCCGTCATGCAGTTCCGGCAATAGCCGCAACCGACATGCGAAATCGCACAAACCCGGTCGCCATCCTTCCAGCCGAGGGCCGCCGCCTTTGGCCCCGCATCAACCACCGTGCCCGACCATTCGTGCCCCGGAATGAACGGAAACGCAGGCGGCCAGAAGCCCGGAAAATCGCCCTGAATGATGTGCGGATCGGTGCCGCAAATGAACGTGGTATCGACTTTGCACAAGACCTCGTCGCCTTCAGGAACCGGCACCGGCACTTCCTTGACTTCGAAATCTCTGGGGCCGTTCAGGACAAGCGCGTCCATCGTTCCTTGCGTCGCAGCCATCTGCTTTCCTCCTTGCAGCCAATAGGTCCAAACGCGTTCCCCGATTGCAAAAAAGGCACGAAAAACGGGTCCGTTCACGCGGGTTGAGAGGCCGACTTGCGTCACGCACATCTCGGCAAAATCGCCCGGTTGATCTATTTTAGATTATCGATTAACGTTCTGTCAACGCCAGAAAGGGCGATATTTTGTGCGAAAAATTTGGGGGGACAGGCCTTGACCGTTAAGATTGAATGTATCCTGGAATGCAACAACCACCTTGGCGAAGGGCCGGTCTGGGACGTCGCAGAAGGACGGCTGTATTGGCTTGATTGCACCGGTCCCCGCCTTGGGAAAAAGGCGGTTTGGCGCATGGATCCCAAGACCGGCAAAGTCGAAAGCTGGGACCTGCCCAAAGACATCGGCGCTATGGCTCTGCGCGAAAAGGGCGGCATGGTCGCGGCGATGTGCGACGGTTTCTATTTCATGGATATCAAGGGCGACAAACTTGAACTCGACCTTATTCAAGAGGTCGACGCCGACATCGAACGCACCCGCCTGAACGACGGTAAAGTCGATCGCCGGGGCCGTTTCTTTGCCGGTGGCATGGACGATCTGGAAGAGCTGAAGAACTGCGGCCTCTTCCGCCTTGATCCAGACCTCAGCGTCACCAAAGTCGAGGACGGTCTGATGTGCACCAATGGCCCCTGTTGGAGCCCCGATGACAAGACCTTCTATATCGCCGACACCTTCATCGAAGAATTCTGGGCCTACGACTACGACATCGAAACCGGGAACCTGTCCAACAAGCGTGTCCATGCCTCGACCAAGGATGACGAAGGCGTCGCCGACGGCTCAACCGTGGACGAAGAAGGCTACATGTGGAACGCCCAGCTGATCAGCGGTGATCTGGTCCGCTACGCCCCCGATGGCAGCGTCGAACGCCGCATTGGCATGCCGGTCAAGAACATCACCAGCGTCATGTTTGGCGGCGATGACCTCGACGTGCTTTACGTGACCTCAATGGCGCGGGTCAAACATCCGGCCGTCCACGACATGTTCGCGGTGCAGGAAAAGCCGCAGTTCCTTGCAGGCAGCCTGTTTGCCGTGACAGGTCTGGGGATTCGTGGCCTGCCAGAACCGCGTTTTGGCGGTTAACCGGCGCTCTCCCAGCCCGTTGAACGGCCAAAAATCAAGGCCGCGCATCCCGTTGCGCGGCTTTTTTCTGGGTTTGGCTTGTGCCTGCCCGCCGCGATAACGCAACATCTGCACAATTGTCTTGCCCGAATCCCCTTTCCTTGCCATTCATATACGCTAAGAGGTGGTTCAAACGATAAAAACCGTAACAAACGGTTTCAACATGGGCAGAACACATGACCGACCGCAAACGGATCGACGCACTTGTCGGGCACCACGCTGAACGCTTGTCAGCGCGGTTGCAAGCGCATCGTGCGCAGCTATTCCCCCCCGATGCCCGGCGCGAGCTGCGCAAATTCACCTCTGGTGAGGCGGCGGATCTGCTGGGCGTGAAAGACGCCTATCTGCGCAAACTGCATCTGGATGGACGCGGTCCCTCGCCCGAGGTGCGCACAGGCGGCCGCCGCTACTATTCACCCAGCGACATTCAGGCTCTACGCGTCATGTTAGAGGCTGGAACCAAGACAACCGGCGCCTACCTGCCAGGGCGTCGCGACGGTGATCATCTACAGGTGATCACCGTCATAAATTTCAAAGGTGGCTCCGGCAAAACCACCACCGCCGCGCATCTGGCACAAAAGATGGCGCTGGATGGCTACCGCGTATTGGCCATCGACCTTGACCCACAGGCCAGCCTGTCCGCCCTGCATGGATTTCAGCCTGAATTTGACCTGCTCGACGGCGGCACGCTCTATGATGCGATCCGCTATGATGACCCCCTGCCCCTGCGCGATGTCATCCAGAAAAGCTATTTCACCAACCTCGACATCATTCCCGGCAATCTCGACCTGATGGAGTTTGAGCACGACACCCCGCGCGCGCTCCTGCAACGGGATAGTAACCTTTTCTTCACCCGCGTTGGCGACGCCCTTTCGACCGTGGAACAGGACTATGACGTCGTAGTGATCGACTGCCCGCCCCAGCTTGGATACCTGACCATGTCGGCGCTGTCTGCTGCGACTGCTGTGCTTGTGACAGTGCATCCGCAAATGCTGGATGTGATGTCGATGTGCCAGTTTTTGTTGATGGTTTCCAACCTTTTAGGCGTTGTGGCCGATGCCGGTGGAGATATGTCTTACGACTGGCTGCGCTACGTCGTGACCCGCTATGAACCGGGCGATGGACCGCAAAACCAGATGGTGGGTTTCATGCGCAATATGTTCGGCGATCACGTGCTGAACCACACCGTCCTGAAATCCACCGCGATCTCGGACGCAGGCATCACGAAACAAACACTTTATGAGGTTGAGAAGGGCCAATTCACCCGTTCCACCTATGAACGCGCGATGGAAAGCCTCAACGCCGTGAATGGTGAAATCGAAGACCTCGTTCAAGCAGCATGGGGGCGTGGCAATGGCGCGTAAGGATCTTCTCAAGGGGCTCATGGACGACGGCAACACCCCCGCCGACCCCCCTGCCCGCGTGGACACCGCCAAGCCGCGGTATCAGACCGGTGCAATCGGTGCTGTCAGCCGGTCCATCGACGACCTCAAGCGCCGCGCTGTGATCGACGTGGACCCCCGGCAGATCGACGCCGCCGGATTGCGTGATCGTCTGGATGCCAGTGACCCTGATTTTGAGAGTCTAAAGCGCTCAATAGAGTCTTATGGCCAACAGGTTCCCGTGATGCTCCGGGTCAATCCCAACGACCCCGAACGCTATCAGGTGGTCTATGGTCGCCGCCGTGTTGCAGCGCTTTTGGACCTTGGCCAACCGGTCAAGGCTTTGATCCGCGATCTTGATGACAAGGCGCTGATCATGGCCCAGGGGCAGGAAAACTCTGCCCGGCGTGATCTGTCATTCATCGAACGCGCCAACTTCGCTCGGCAGATGCGCGACGCAGGCTATGACCGCAAGGTGATCTGCGACGCGCTGTCGATGGATAAAACCCTGATTTCCCGGATGCTCACCGTGGCTGACAAAATCCCCGTCACCCTGATCGAGGCGATTGGCGCGGCCCCCGGCATTGGCCGCGACCGCTGGCTCGCGCTCGCTGGCAAGATCGGCCGCAAGGATCTGACCGAACACGCCAAAGGCGACACCTCCGACGCGCGCTTTGACGCCGTCATGGCCGCCCTCAAGACGCCCAAACCCCCGACCCGTCCGCCCGCGCCTGTCACGGCCACCGACGGCACCGCGCTGGGGCAAGTGTCAACAAAAGGCAAACGCACCGTCCTCACCCTTGAGGATCCCGAATTTGCGCAGTGGGTCACTGACCACCTGCCCGCCATGCACCGCGACTGGACCAACCAGTCCGACGCATAACCAGAGCAGTCACAACAGGAGGCACGACACCGACAGAAGCATAAGAAAAGCCCCCCGGAATTGATCCCGAGAGGCCTTTGGTTCGTTCTTTGCACTTCCGAATCTAAGGCTGATAGTTGACAGCTGTCAACAGGCACCGAGTCCGGTGGACGAAAAACTTTTGTCTCGTGAACATGAATGAACGTTATCACCACAACGCCTTTCGGGCGGCCGGTCACGGCTACCCTGATGAAACGCGCGATCGAGGCGCAGCAACCCACTGCCGTCGATCAGATCGACAAATGGGCGCTCTTTCAGGACATCTGCACAGCCCGCGCCGCCTTTGGCGTGTCCGACAGGGCGCTCACTGTGCTGAATGCGCTGCTGTCCTTTCACAAGGGCAAGACACTGGACGCCGATGCGCAGCTCGTCGTCTTTCCGTCCAATCGGGCGCTGTCTGATCGCGCCCACGGCATGGCCGAAAGCACGCTGCGCCGGCATCTCGCCGCGCTCAGCAACGCTGGCTTGATCCAGCGCCACGACAGCCCCAATGGTAAGCGCTACGCCGCACGTGGGGCAGGGGGCGCCATCGCTCATGCCTTTGGCTTTGATCTCCGCCCACTGCTTGTCCGCGCCCAGGACATCGCCCGCGCCGCCACCGCCGCGCAAGAGGCCGCGCTGCGCCTCAAACGCCTGCGCGAGGCCGTCAGTCTGCGCAAACGCGACGCTTTGCAATTGGCCCTCTACGGGCGCGATAGCGGCTTTGGCGGTGATTGGGACGCCGTGGATGCGCAATTACTCGACATCCACCGCCAGACCCGCCGCACACTCTCAGCCGAAGATTTAGAAGCCGTAAAGGCAACGCTCGACGCATTGCTCATCACCCTGCAATCCATGATCAAAACAAAAGAATTGAGCGGCAGCGCCCGCCAAACTGAGCGGCACTATCAGAATTCAAAAGAAGACTCTTCTGATCTTGAACCTTGCTTAGAAAAGCAAAAGGGCGCGGCCTGCGAACCATCCCAACCGGAGGGGCAGGGGCCACCGCCGATCCCCTTGGGCCTTGTGCTGAAAGCTTGCCCCGACATCGCCCCCTATGCCCGCCACGGCATCCGCCATTGGCACGACCTGATCGCCACCGCGTCCGAGGTGCGCGGCATGATGGGCATCAGCGCTGACGCCTGGGACAGCTGTCAGCGCGATATGGGGCCAGAGGTCGCCGCCGTCACCGTCGCCGCGATCCTCCAGCGCGTCGACGCGATCCGTTCACCGGGTGGCTACCTGCGATCGCTCAGCCAAAAAGCCGCGACCGAGGGGTTTTCACCCGCGCCGATGGTCATGGCGCTTTTGCGGGCAAGTTGACAGCTGTCAACAGGGCAGGGGGTAATATGTTAACGCAACTTAAGACTTCCATGCGCATGGGTTGTGCATCGTCTGTGCATAGGTTTCATATGGGTTCTGCATACCCGTTTTCCGACCGTGCGGTGGTGTGCCAAGGTGCTTTACCCGACAACAAATTAGATGTAGGGTATTTCCCAATCGGGATTTTACCCGACAAGAAAACAACCGTTGGGTAAATAGCATGGTCACGCCGCATTCCGCCGTTGGACAATCCGCTTGGATCGACCTCTTGCGCCTCCTCAAACAGGATGCCGTCTCGGACCTGCGCGGCACGCCCCGGCTGAAAACGATCAACGGGCGGAGCTATTGGTATGACCAATTCCGCCTCGGCGACAGCGTCACAGATCGCTATCTGGGCGAGGATTCGGATGACCTGCGCCAACGCATCGAGGCGCACAAAAAGCACCGCGCGGCGGCGCAGGATTTGGCAAAGGAATGCGGCCGCCTGATGCGCATTCTCCGCGCCGAAAGTTACCTGACGCCGGACCTTGGCACCGGTCAAATCATCCAGGCGCTGGCAAGGGCAGGGGTCTTTCGTCTCGGTGGCACCCTGGTCGGCACGCAGGCCTTTCGTTGCTACGAAGGCGTCCTTGGCGTGCAGATCGGCTTTGATCAATCCGCGATGACGCAAGACGTTGATATCGCCAGTTTTGAGCGGCTCTCGCTGGCCATCGGTGATCACGTCGAACCGGGGCTCGCGCCGCTATTCGACAGCCTGAAATTCGCGCCTGTGCCCGACCTCGACCAGGGGCAGGTGTGGCGCTGGAAACAGACCTCACGCCAGACGCTCGTGGAATTCCTCACCCCCTCCTTTGACGCCGAAGAGGGGCTGCGCCCGCTCGCCGCCCTTGGGGTCAGCGCGCAGTCGCTGCATTATCTTAACTACCTCATTGCCGCGCCGCTCACCGTGCCGTTCCTGTATCGCAGCGGGGTGCTCGTGCAGGTGCCGCGCCCCGAACGCTATGCCATTCACAAGCTGATCGTGGCGGACCGGCGGCGCGAGGGGGAGACATCCCAGAAATCGCAGAAAGACCGGATGCAATCCGCTTTCCTTATCGACGTGCTTTCACAAGAACGCCCCGAAGATCTGGCAGAGGCCTATGCCACCGCGATGGACACCGGAAAATCATGGCGTGAGCGGATCGAACGCAGCCTGAAACGCTTGCCCAAGGCGCGTACGCAACTTGTTGAAATATCGGGATAAACATTGAAGGGTAGGGCAGGGGCCTAGCGCAATCTCGCCAGCACATCCGGCCCCGCAACACCCGTCACAGCCATGCCTTGCCGCGCCTCAAAATCGCGGATTGCGGCCTCTGTCTTGGCGCCGATCACCCCGTCAATCGTGCCCACATCATAGCCCCGCGCGGTCAACCCACGCTGGATCGCAAGGCGGTCGGTTTTTGACAGGCCGTTGGCGTCTGCAGGAAAGCTGCCCTGCAGTGGTCCCGCCCCATTCAAACGGTCCGAAAGATGCCCCACACCAATCGCGTAAAGGTCTGAATTATTGTATGTTTTCAGCACATTAAAGTTGCGCGTAACAGCAAAGCGCACACCACCCGCCTGTGGCTGAATGATCCGCCCCTGCGGCCCGCCGGTGCCGACCTCTGCGCCCCATTTCAGGCCCGTCCGCCAACCGTTCCGCGCCAGATAACTCGCGGTGGAGGCCAGCGCATCGGCAGGGTCAGCCCCCCAGATATCGCGCCGTCCGTCGCCGGTGAAATCGACCGCAAACGACTGATAAGACGTCGGAATAAACTGCGTATGGCCCATCGCACCGGCCCAGCTTCCGACCATTTGCGCGGGCGTCGTGTCGCCCCGCTGCAGGATCCGCAGGGCCGCAATCAGCTGGCTTTCATAAAACGCCGCGCGACGTCCATCAAAGGCCAAAGTCGCAGTCGATGACACCACCGGAATCTGCCCGCGTTTCTCGCCAAACTGGCTTTCCATACCCCAAATCGCCGCGACGATTTCGGCCTCCACGCCGTATTGCGCCTCAATTGCGGCAAGGGTGTTAGCATGGCGCGAAAGCGCTGCGCGGCCCTTGGTCAGACGCTCGTCCGACGTCGCGATAGACAGGTATTCCTCCAGCGTGCGGCGGGTCTGGATTTGGCTGCGATCACGGGTGATGACGCCGGGCACATAGCCCGCATTGGCAAAGGCCGCATCAAAGGTCTGCGCCGTGATCCCGGCGTTCAAGGCGCGCGGACGGAAGGCAGCGACCCAGTTAAAAAACTCAGCGTTTTGAATGGGTTGCAGATCAGACGCCACTGTTTGCGCAGCGGCCGTGCCAACGGGCGGCGCGCTGACACCGCAGGCTGCGACGGTCAATGTGCCCAGGGCCGCAAGAAAATGACGTCGGTTCATCACCATGGCAATGCTCACTTATTCTCAAATCCGGGTCCAACTTACCGCATCTTTGTGGCCTGCGTTGCGGTGCATTACAACAGGGCCTGACACCCGATCCACGGTATCGGCAACACACCGCGAGTTTACATAATGCAAATTATGCGGACCGTTTGACGGCCCAAATCATCTTAGGAGAAACACCGCCAATCATTTATCGATAATCGTTGACACTACACCTATGGCGCAATATTCTTGGGTGGACTATAGTGTTTGCTACGGCGCGCTTTGTGGCCCAACAACCAATGTTTGTTGGGTCTAATGCACCAGCAATAACAATCGGAGGCAGCGATGATCCAGCGCGTAATCCTGAGCGATCAGGTGAGAGAACAACTCCTCGATGATATTCTGTCAGGCCGCTACAAGCCCGGCGATCGCCTGGTTGAATCCCAAATCGCGAAAAGCATGGGGATCAGTCAGTCGCCCGTCCGCGAGGCGCTACGCGATCTGGTGGCGATGCGGTTTGTTGAGGTTGAGCCTCATAAAGGCGCGCGGGTGCGTCAGATTGAAGAACGTGAAATCCTTGAGATTTACCCTGTCCGCGCCAGCCTCGAAGAGCTTGCCGGGACCTTGGCCGCGGACAAGATTGCGGATCATCTGGGCGATCTTGAACAGGCCGTGACCAAGATGTCGGCGGCGTTCAACGACGGCGATGCCCGCACGATGGCGCAATGGGATGTGGCGTTCCACCGGACCATTCTGGAATCCTCTGACAATAACATTTTGATTGAATCCTGGAACGCGCTGATGATCGAGTCGCGGACGTTCCTGACGCTGAGCAATCTGATCAAGTACAAACCAGACCTCAATCTTGGTGACTGGCACGACCCGATTATCGAGGCGCTGCGCGAAGGCGACCCCGTGCGTTGCGGCGCAGAGCTGCGCAAGCACGTCGAGGAATTTGGCAAGGTGATGACAGGCGTCATCCAGTCCAAGACCGACCGAGAGATTGCCGAGGACGCGACGCTGCAAGCGGCGGTGTAAGATCCTGTCATAGGGTCTTACCCGCGTCATCCCTCCCCACCCAAATCATCTTTAGGCATTGCCATGACCAAAGTTACACTGGCGCTGTTGCGCCACGCGAAAGTTCCCTCGCACGAAGGGGATATGCCGCTCACAGAAGACTCTAACACGGACATTCAGGCCGCTGTGCCCCGCTTGCGGGCGTTGGCTGGCGATGACAGTCAGTTCATGTTTTTGGCGACCGAAACGAACCGCTCGCGCCAAACGGCGGAAGCGCTGCGCGAGATCATTGATCCAAATACGCCAGAGGTGTTGCCCGCCTTTGGCCTGCGCAATCCCGATCTCTATCTGGCCGGGTCGCGAGTCGAGATGGGCTCAAAGCTGGAATTCTTTGCCTCGCAATGCGCCTATTTTGACATGACGCCAGAATTGGTCGCGGATCAGGAATTCTTCACCAGTTTTCTCAACGCGCCCGACCGGATCGAATACTGGCTGTTCAGTGAAACGCCACCCGGTGAAAATGCCACTGCCGTGGCCAAGCGTGTCTACCAATTCGCCCGTAGCTTCCTGGCCGCGGGCCTGAACGAACACCTCGTTGTGGTCTGCGTGACCCATTCCCCCGTGATGCGCGCGATCCTCAGCAAGGGCCTTGGCCTTGCCGATACCGGCGAGCCGAATTGGGTCGAGGAAATCGTGCTGGACGTCACCGAGGATCGGATTGACTATCGCTACCGCGAGCATACCGGCGAAATGCGAAAGCCGTCCTAAGGGCGCTGGAATCATCGCGAAAGTGCGTTCGCGCGCAGGTTGAGGCCTGATTTCGGGCGGCGTGTGCCACTAAGCGGTCCCGCCGTTGGCGAGGAATCGTAGCACACTATGTGTTCTGTTAAGCTGTTGATATTTATTGTAAAATAGCCGTCTATAGCCCCAAACGCCCGGCTAACCACCCACCCAAAATTTGACTTCCGCAGCTTAGATAATAAATTATCGATAATCGCTTGACTTGAGATTGGCCTACAAACTATCTTTACTCAACGAGGAGAAATTTCGACTAATTGGGAGGATCTGATGAGTTTGGATGAGACGAAGATACTGGGGCAAAATCTGGGTTCTGAAGATTTCCCTGTCACATGGAACGAAGGCGAAGAGGACCTGTTTTGGATCCTCGACGATCTGCACTGTCCAAACCCGCTGTCTCCGATGTTTTTCGACATTGGCGGTTGGTGGCTGACCTGCGATCACATGTTCCGCCGTTTCGGCACACCTTTCGCCAGCGATTGGGTCGCCAAGAACGTGAACGGCTACCTTTATACAGCCGCCCTGCCCGCGACCCCCGGCATTCATGTCGAGGCGATGGAATATCAAAACCGCTATGTTCCGCGCGTGCCGCAGGATCCTGAATATGCCGGCAAGATCGGGCCCTACCTTGGGAACGTCCTGCCGCACTACGCCGAGAATTTCCTCGAGTGGTGGGACAACCGCATCCTGCCCGAGATGAAGCGCAACTTTGAATTCATCGACAACTTTGACAAGGACAACGCCAGCCTGACGGCCTTGGCCATTCTGCTGGAGGACATGATCGATATTCATGACCGCCACTGGAAAATCCACTGGATGCTGAACTTCTCGCAGTTCTCTTCCACTACGGCGCTGAACGCCGCCATCGATGAGTTCAAGCCAGACGCCAAGGACGACCTGAAGGGTCGTCTGCAAAGCTCGGTCAAGGATCGCAACTGGGACTCGGTTGAGGCCCTGTGGCAGATGAAAGAGACCGTCAAGAAAAGCGAAACGCTGCAAGCCGCTTTCAAGGGGGCCACGGCCTCTGACGTGATGGCAGCGCTTAAGGGTTCGCCCGAAGGTCAGGCGCTGATCACCGATCAGCTTGAGCCCTATCTGCAGGAATTTGGTCACAAGGCGCTTTGGTCGCACGAAGTGATGTTCCCGCTCTGGGTCGAAAACCCTGGCCCCGCGATCGAGGCTGTGCGCGGCTATGTCGTGTCTGATTATGACTATCCCGCCACCATCAAAGGGGTTGAGGATGATCTGAACGACGCCATCAAGGAATGTATGGACGGCGTCACAGGCGAGGCCCGCGAAAAGCTGCAGGCGGCTTTGGATGCCTCGCTTAAGATGAACCCGCTGACACCTGATCACCACTTCTACATCGATCAGGGCACAAACGCGCGTCTACGCACCGTGCTGCTGGCCGTGGGTCGCAAGATGGTCGAGCATGACATCATCGACGACGCAGAGGACATCATGTTCCTGCACTATAACGAGCTGCGCGCGCTGGTCGGCGACAAAGACGCCTATGATGCCCGCGATCTGGTCTCGGATCGTCGCGATGATCACGAAGAAGCAACGATGAAACGCCCGCCAGATTGGTTGGGCTCTGCAACAGAAGAGGCGTTGGGCTTCCCTTATGCAGGGCTTTGGGGCTTCCCTGAGCGTTTCTACCGCAAACCGCCGACCAAGGCGGGCGAAATCACGGGTCTGGCGGCATCTCCCGGCGTCATCGAGGCAAAGGCCCGTGTGATCACCACAATGGATCAGTTCGACAGCGTGGAAGAGGGCGAAATCCTTGTCTGCCGCATGACGAACCCCGCTTGGGTGGTCTTGTTCACACAGATCTCTGGTCTGGTCACCGATGCTGGCGGCACAACCTCCCATTCTGCCGTTGTATCGCGTGAATTTGGTCTGCCCGCCGTAGTTGGCACGTCGGTTGCAACCAAAGACATCAAGACTGGCGACACACTGCGTGTGAACGGCACCACCGGTGTGGTGGAAATCCTCAACTAGAGGATCAGCGAACAGCCCCCGACCGCTTGGCCGGGGGCTGCGAACACATGGCGCGAAAGACATCAGATAAAGGGCCAGCACGTTTGGCCGAGGGGATATCTTATGGGAAAGTATGTCATTTGGTTTAGCGATCCGGCGTGCTGTTCGGTGCAGGATGCGGGCGGAAAAGGGGCCAGCCTTGCGTCGATGACGCAGCAAAACCTGCCCGTCCCCGGTGGCTTTGCCGTGCCTGCACATGCGCTGGCAGAATGCGTTGACAGCGATTTGCTTCGCTCTTTTGCCCAGGCCAAAGATCACGAATCCGCGGTAAAGCTGATCACCCAAACCGCCGAAGTCCCGCAAGAGGTGCTGGATGCCTATGCAGAGCTGGGTGGCGGTCTGGTCGCCGTGCGGTCATCCGCCAGCGCCGAGGATTCAGAGGCCGCAAGCTATGCCGGTCAGCAGGAAACCTATCTTGAGGTCAGCGGTGCCGAGGACGTACGCAAGCGCATCATCGATTGCTGGGCCTCGTTCTTTTCCGAACGCGCGATTTTCTACCGCAGCGAAAAGGGCAGTCTGGATGACCTCAGCATGGCTGTCGTCGTGCAAAAGATGGTGGATGCCGAAAAGGCGGGCGTTGCCTTTTCCAACCACCCCGTCACCCGCCGCAAAGACCGCATGATGATCGAAGCGGTCTACGGTCTGGGCGAACAGGTGGTCGATGGCTCGGTCACGCCGGACCAATACATCGTTGACCGCAAGGGTCGCGAAAAGAAGTCGCAGACGCCCCATGGTGGCGTCCTCAAGGCCGAAGAACTGACCAGAATTTCAGAGCTCGCCGTGCAGCTCGAGGACCACTACGGCAAGCCGCAAGACATAGAATGGGCGATATTTCAGAACGATGTTTTTCTGCTCCAATCTCGACCGATCACTGCGTGAACGGGGGGGCCGCACATCCAGTGCGGGTGATCGGGGCACAATAAAGTGGCGCCAAAATACGCGTCCAACAGAGGAGAAAGATAAATGAAACAATTACTTGCAACAGCCGCCGCTGTCATTGCACTGCCCCTGGGCGCTGCTGCCGACAGCCATGCGCGTGAACTGCCGCCGCTGGTGATGCAGCCCAACGCAGAGCGGGTGACGTTTGAACATATCGACGCGCTCAACGCCTGCGACTGGGACCGCCTGATGGCGCAATATCCCGAAGAGGTGCTGATCATTCTGCCCAACGGTGTTTGGGTCGAGGGCCGCAGCGCCATTGGCGACGTCTTTGCCGGTTTCTGCACCCCGCGTGAGGACGGCGGCTTTATCGGCGCCACTTTCATCGCGGAAAAGGTCAAGACCGTGGGCGACACTGTAAACGTGTCCTGGCGGGTTGAGGCTGACTGGCTGGCCGAACCCTACAAGGGTGCTGACGCCTACGTCACCCGCGATGGTCTGATGTACGTGCAGGTCACCACGTTTGACCCCGGCGCGATGGTCTTTGCCGAATAACGACGTTTGAAAATCGCGGCCTCCGCCAATGGCGCGGGGGTCGCAAGACCAGTTTGTTCAAAGGAACCCACGACCGATGCTCATACTTGACGCGATCTTTATCGGCCTGTTGGAAGCCTCGCCGCTGATCCTGGCGGCCATGGGCTTTACGCTGATCTATTATCTCAACGGTTTCATGAACATCGCCTACGCCGAAAGCATCACCTTCGGTGCCTATTTCGCGATCCTGTTCAACGTGGTCCTTGGGGCCAATTTCTACATGGCGATTGTGCCGTCCATGTTGTGCTCTGGCGCGCTCAGCGTCGCTGTCTATCTCTTGATCTTCCGGCCCGCCCTCAATCGCGGCGTTGGCCCGACCGAGATGATTATTCTGTCGGTTGGCGTGTCCTTCATGCTGCGCTACGGCCTGATTTTGGTGGTTGGCCCGGAAAACCTGTTCCTGAATGAACCCAACATCACCTACCTGCAATTCCTTGGCATCGGGGCCACCAACCTGCAGCTCATTGCGCTGGCGCTGGTGCTGCTGACCGCCGGGATCCTCTATTGGATGATCTACAATACTGGCCTTGGCGAACAGATGCGCGGGCTGGCCAATAACCGCGAACTGGCGATGGCCAGCGGCATCAACCCGCACCGCACCTCTGTTGCGATCTGGTTCATCGCGGGTTGCGCCGGTGGCCTGTCGGGCATCTTCACCGGGGTCTTTGCCCAGGTCGCGCCCTATATGGGCTGGAACGTCATCCTGATCACCATGCTGGTGACCATCGTCGCCGGTGTCGGCAGCGTCCGGGGCGCGGTTGTCGCGGCGGTCGTGGCAGGCATCCTGACCGCCTTTATTACGCTGGTGACCAAACCGCTTTACGCCGAGGTCGTCCTGCTAACCGCCTTCATCGGCGTGCTCACCATTCGCGGCGCGAGGACAGCCTGATGGATTATCTGATCTTCTCCTTTTCACTGATGCTCGTCTACATCGGGCTGGCGCAGCTGCTGCATATCCAGTTTGGCCTTGCGGGCATCCCCAACTTTGGAGTCGTCGGCTTCTGGGGCATCGGCCTTTATGGCAC
Organism: uncultured Paracoccaceae bacterium; assembly: GCA_947494675.1. Classification (GTDB taxonomy): domain Bacteria; phylum Pseudomonadota; class Alphaproteobacteria; order Rhodobacterales; family Rhodobacteraceae; genus CANMYO01. Next base: position 5,397 of record CANLVP010000006.1, on the reverse strand, counting down.
TGGCGTTCTGTACGTTGTTTTTGGTGTGGCCCTCTTGCCCGCGATCCTCATCGCCTCGGCCCTCTCTGCGATCATCGGCTACCTGCTGGCGCTCCTTGTCTTACAACGATCGGGGCAAGCCATATTGGCCGCAACCTTGGCGCTATCGGCGATCATCGCCACGCTTGTCGTGTCTGAAAAAGACCTCACCGGCGGTGTGCAGGGCCTTGGCACGATCAAGTTTCCCTTTGGCGATATGGCCAACCGCAACTTTGTCTTCATGATCTTTATTCTGGTCGTCGTACTGGCGCTGGTCTGGGTCTCGGCCCGGTTGCGCGACAGCCGCATGGGCCGGCAGCTGGTGGCAATCCGCGACAATGAAGAACTCGCCGCGAGCCTTGGCAAAAACACCGCCGCGACGAAACGCTGGGTCTTTGCCATCACCTGCGGCGGCATGGGCATTCTGGGGGGCATGTCCGCGCCGCTGCACCAATTCCTTGTGCCCTATCAGCTGGCACCCTCTATCACCTTCGCGGTCTGGATCGCGCTGGTGCTGGGCGGCAAGGGCCACAATCTGGGTGCCATCGTCGGCACATTCGTGACCTTTGGCCTCTTTGACATCCTGATCGAAACCTATGCGCCGGTCCCGGCGGAACAGGCGATCCTGCTGCCGAACTTCAAGCTCTTTTGCTACGGCGTCCTGCTGGTGGTGATCATCATGTTCCGCCCCATTGGGTTGCTGGGCACGGATGGCCCAAAGGTCCGCCAGCCCGCCGCAAAGGGGGCCGAGACATGAGGTTAGAAGCGCAAAACCTGACCAAGGCCTACCACGCCCACGAGGTCGTCAATATCGAAAAGGTGACGTTTGGGGCCAAGGGGCTAGAGGGTCTGATCGGCCCTAACGGCGCGGGCAAAAGCACCCTGATGGGGCTGTTGACCCGGCGCATCGCGCCTACCAGCGGCACGATCAGCCTTGATACAGGGGCGGGCGTCAAACAGCTGAACCCGCTGAAATCTTACGAGGTCGCCCGCGTCGGCCTGATCAAGACCAACCAGCGCATCCAGGGCTTTGACAGCCTCACGATCCGCGACAGCCTACGCCTTGCCGCGACGCCGCCCAAGGACGAAGGCCTCACCAGCATCTTTGCCGGGCACCGCGATACCGATGAGATCGAGGAAAAGGTCGCCCGTCTGGTCGAGGCGTTCCCATTCACCGACCGCAACGGCTACGCGATGTCGGGGGGCGAGAAAAAGCTCTTGGATATCCTGCGCTGCCTGATCACCGAGCCCAAGCTTTTGCTGATGGATGAACCCACCGCTGGCCTGCCCGACGACATCACCCGGTCGGTGATGAACATGGTCCGCGAAAAGGTGTTGGCCGGGGATATGCGCGTCGTCGTGGTGGAACACGACCTGCCGCTGATCTGGGAATATTGCGACTACGTCCACTTCCTCTCCGAAGGGTCGATCCTGTTTGAGGGCGAGCCTGACGAGGTGAAATCAAACCGCGTCGTCGCTGAAAAGTACATGGGGGTCTGAGACATGTTTGAAGTTCAGAACCTGCACAGTGGCTACGGCGAAATGTCCGTGCTCAAGGACATCAGCTTTACCGTCAGGGATGAGATTTTCGCCGTCCTCGGTGCCAACGGCGCGGGCAAGACGACCCTGCTCAAGACGCTGGCCCGGCTGCTGCCGATCCAATCGGGCAGCCTGAAACTGGACGGCAAGGATGTCTCAAACGCCGCGGCCTATGCGATGCCCGGATCTGGCGTGGCTTATGTCCCGCAAGAGGGCAATGTTTTTCCCGATCTGTCGGTGATGGAAAACCTGTCCATCGGCGGGCGCACCGGCAACCGGCCCAAGGCGGAAAAGCTGGAAGAGGTGTTCGAGCTCTTCCCGCGCCTGAAAGAACGCCGCTCACAATCAGGCGGGTCGCTGTCAGGCGGCGAAGGCCAGATGCTCGCCGTGGGCCGCGCACTGATGCAGGACCCCTCGGTCCTGTTGCTGGATGAACCATCCGCGGGGCTGTCGCCGCTTTTTGTCGACACGCTCTTTTCCAACATCGCCGAGACCCGCCGCGACAAGGGCGTGACGATTGTCTTGGCCGAACAGAACGCCGTCAAAGCCTTGGAAATCGCCGACCGCGTCATGGTGCTGTCCTTGGGGGAAATGCACCTGCTGCGCGACCGCGCCGACCTCAGCATGAGCGACATCACCGCCGCCTATCACATCTAACGAAGACGAAGACGACTAAAGATCGACATCGGTACAGAGGAGGATTAATCGATGAAATTATCTGCAAAAGCACTGACCAGTGCGGCCGCGATTGCGGCAAGTCTTGGCATGGCCTCAACAGCGTCCGCTGAGGACATTGTTGTCGGACACCTGACCTATCACACGGGGGAATACGGCGGGTTTGGGCCGTTCTTTGACGGGGTGACAGAAATGTCCCTGTCCAAGATCAACGAAGACCCACCCCTTGGCCGTCCGCTTGTGGCGATCCACCAGGACATCGGCACCGTGGGTGAGGCGCGCGCCGCGCGCAAGCTCGTCGACAGTGATAACGTCGACATCCTGCTGAACCCCGCGCACAGCTATATGTCCTACCGCGAGTTCATGCTTGAAACCGTGGCCGCCAAAAGCCTGCCCCTGATGCCATCCGTCCACGGCGGTGCCATCGAAGAGGCGATCGGCGGCGTGGTGGAAGAGCCCATCTTCCGCGGCGCACCCATGGACACCGCACAAGGCATCGCGGCGCTGCTGCACGCCAAGAACGCTGGCATGGAAAGCATCGTCGTTGTGGCGGCGGAAACATCCGGCTCACAGCTTCAGAAAGGCGCGGCACTGCGCACCTATGAGGCCATCGGGCTCGAGCTGCTTGACGACATCGACATCGATGGCGGCTCCAGCAACTTCCGCTCTGTCATCACGCGGATCAACCGTTTGGAACCCGACGCTGTGATCGTCTATTCCTCGCCACAGGCGGGCGGCAGCTTTGTCAAAAACGCCGCTCAATCCGGTGCGGATTGGTTCATCGTTGGGCCAAGCGAATGGCAAGAGACTGAGTTCTATGACACCGCAACCGAAAGCGCGCTGGCGCAGCTCGAAGCGGTTCACATGACAGCCTATGCCTATGTTGATGGGCCTGCATGGCAAGCCTACGAGCCGTTTGCAAATGCCTCGCAGTGGGCCGGTGACATTGGTGACGTCGGCAATTCCTACGCGATCCAGTATTACGATCTTCTGGTCGCAACGGCGCTCGCCATCGAAAAGTCTGGCGAAGTGAACACCGCAAGCTGGACGCAAGCGATGTATGACGTCACCGGCGGCGACGGCGAAGTCGTCTACACCTACGAAGACGGTCTGGCCGCGATCCGTGCGGGCAAGGACATCAACTACGACGGTGTGACCGGCTCCATGGAATACACCAATACCGGTGTTGTCTCTGGCGTCTTCGGCATCTTTGAATGGCAGGACGGTGCTGTCGCGCAGATCGACGTTGTTGACGGCGACGAAGTGCTTAAGCTGGACAGCATGTAAGCAATAGGTGCCCGGGCCGCGATTGCGTGGCCCGGGCACACACCCCAGGGGACCGACGCTGCACATGACGCCTTTCGACTATCTCATGCCGAAGTCCCTGCAAGAGGCGACCCATGCCTGGGCCGACCTGGCCCCCGACGCCCGGCTGCTGGCGGGCGGCACCGATTTGACTGTGGGTTTGCGCCACGGCCATATCACCACCAAAACCGTCATTGACCTCAAACGCGTGGCAGAGCTTGCGCCCGATATCAGCACCGATGGCGATGCGCTTTGCGTCTCTGCCGGGGCGACGATGACAATGCTCGAACGCTATCTCGATCAGAACAATCTCTTTCCCGCCTTGCGAGAGGCCGCCGCCGTTGTCGGCTCCATCCAGATCCGCAACCGCGCGACGCTCGTGGGCAATATCTGCAACGCCTCGCCTGCGGCAGACACCGTACCTGTGCTGGCGGCACTGGGCGCATCGGTCGTCATCGCCGGGCCGATCAAGCAGCGGGAAAAACCCGTGACCGATTTCATCCAAGGCAACCGCGTGATCGATCTAGTCCGCGGTGAGGTGGTAAGCGCTGTGCGCATCCCCCTGCCCGGCGCGGATCACGGCTGCGCCTTTGACCGGATCACCCGCCGCCGTGGTGTCGATCTCGCGACCGCCAATCTGTGCTGCACCCTGAATGGCACCGAACGCGTCACCTTTGCCTTTGGCTCTGTCGCGCCGCGCCCACTTGTGGTGTCTTCTGACGCCGCCGTGCTCACCGACCCCAAAGCCACAAAGCAGGACCGTGCAGAGGTCATCGCCACGCTCTGCGCCCACGCCACCCCCATTTCCGACGTCAGATCTAGCGCGGCCTATCGCTCCGCCATGTTGCAAGTGATGGCCGAACGCGCGCTCGCCACCGCAAAAACCCGCAGGCACGAAGGGACGCATCATGCCAGCTGACACCGCCCAAAAGATCACCCTGACCGTCAATGGCCAGCCCGTGACACGCGGGGTCAAACCCGCGACGTCCCTGCTTGATTTCCTGCGCGATGATCTGGACCTCAAAGGTGCCAAGGAGTGCTGCGCCGTGGGTGAATGCGGCGCCTGCACCGTCATCGTCGATGGCCAATCCGTGAACGCCTGCTTGATGCTGGCCGCTGAAACCGACGGCGCGCAGATCGAAACGGTCGAAGGCCTGTCCGCCGGCGGCCAGCTCAGCACCGTGCAGCACAGTTTTCTCAAATGCGGGGCCGTGCAATGCGGCTTTTGCATCCCCGGCATGGTCATGTCCGCCGAGGCGCTGCACCGCGCCGACCCCGACGCAGGCGACAATCAGGTGCGCGAGGCCTTGTCCGGCAACCTCTGCCGTTGTGGCGGCTACAACCGCATGTTCGACGCGATGAAAGACGTGGCTGGCCGCGCGCCCCATTGCGAAACCGTGGCCCCCGAAACCGGCCGCACCGTGGGCACCGACATCAGCCGCCTGGGCGGTGTGCAGCGGGTCAACGGCAGCCAGGAATTCCTCGCCGACATCGATCTTGAGGGCATGGCCCATATCAAGCTCGTGACGCTCGACACAGGCCGCGCCCGGATCAAATCCATTGACGCTGCCGCCGCGCTTGCCCTGTCCGGCGTGATTGCTGTGATCACCGCCGATGACCTGCCGCAGCCGATGCCGCGCTTTGGCCCCACCTATCAGGACCGGCCCGTCATCGCGGTGGATGAAACCCGCTATCACGGTGAACCGGTCGCCGCCGTTGTTGCCGAAAGCAAGGACATCGCCGCCCATGCCGCCGCCCTTGTGACGGTCGACTATGACCCCCTGCCCGCTGTCACCGATATCGCCGCTGCGCTCGCCGATAATGCACCCCTCGTGCAAACACCCGCCATGCGCGCAGGCG
>CANLVP010000005.1 GCA_947494675.1 uncultured Paracoccaceae bacterium | reverse complement strand
GCCACACCGGCGATCCTGCGGCAGCGCTCGAGACCTACGACGCACTCATCGCCCGCTACGGCGACAGCGACGCCCTTCCGCTGCAGGAACAGGTCGCGCGGGCCATGCTCAACAAGGGGTTCGCATTGGGCCACACCGGCTATCTTGCGGCAGCGCTCGAGACCTACGACGCACTCATCGCCCGCTACGGCGACAGCGACGCCCTTCCGCTGCAGGAACAGGTCGCGCGGGCCATGATCAACAAGGGGATCGCGTTGGGCCAAACCGGCGATCCTGCGGCAGCGCTCGAGACCTCCGATGCGCTCATCACCCGCTACGGCGACAGCGACGCCCTTCCGCTGCAGGAACAGGTCGCGCGGGCCATGATCAACAAGGGGATCACGTTGGGCCACACCGGCGATCCTGCAGCAGAGATCGAGACCTACGACGCGCTCATCACCCGCTACCGCGACAGCGACGCCCCTCCGCTGCAGGAACAGGTCGCGCAGGCCATGATCAACAAGGGGATCACGTTGCGCCACACCGGCTATCTTGCGGCAGCGCTCGAGACCTACGACGCACTCATCGCCCGCTACGGCGACAGCGACGCCCTTCCGCTGCAGGAACAGGTCGCGAAGGCTAAAGTCTCTGTGGCCAATCACCTGATCGACACTGGCACTGAGGCGGACCGCGCCGAAGCGCTCTTGAAGAGCGTGACGGAAAGTCACAAAGCCTTAGCTTACGGAAATTTGTTTTGGCTGTATGTCACGTCGAGAGCGTTTTCCAAGGCGCGAGAGACGTTGCCCCATCTCGAAGACATGCCTCCTGAAGGGCGTGCGTTGATGGACGCAGCGCTTGCCGTTCAGGCGGAGAATTTCGGAGACGCTATGGAACATCTGGACAAGGCACTGCAAGGAGGCCTAGAACAGGAGAACTGGAATTTCAACGATGACCTGGAACGTTTGCTCCGCCTCGCTCTTGCGGCTGGATTTGGCGAGCGTTTGGTCGACTGGTTCGAAGAGGCTCGCCTGGCTGATCGTTATGCCCCGATCCATGCCGCGTTGAAGGCCGCCGTATATGGCGAGGCAAGCTTGCTGGACGTGAATCCCGAAACCCGTCACGCCGCAGGCCTTATCCTCCCACGCATGCTCCCTGCTTCAAAGCCTCAGTAGGGCCAGTGAAACTATTTGGAATTCTGAAGTCAGCTTCCATGAACGCCAAGCGCAGCGAGTGACGAGATTTTGCCTCATTGTCGCGCACTCAGATTTTAAGGAAGTGTGTATCGGAATGTCCGCTTCCATTCCGATGCCAAGGTGTGTACGCTAATGCAGCGAATGACTGCTTCCCGCCCATGCTGTTGAAAAACTCTGTGTTGCGAGCGCAGAAAGTAGCGATTTGGAACGAGCCCGAGTGCCTTTCTGATCACGCTTTGCGCGTTTGCTGCGGTGCAGGAAAGATCTTGGCCATTTTGTGGAGGTTCTGGGCGGTTGCGGCCAGGGGGAATTCGTCGTTTGCGCCGCATGGACCACGTAATCGGAGGCAACCCAAGCCCAGGATGCGTTTGAGATGGGCTCACAGCAGACCTTCGCCGCGGCGTTCGTGTAGCCGCTAGTCCAAGCGGTCGGATGGCGGGATCGACAGGTCGATCAGCTCTGCGACAGAGCCGATATCCATTTTCTCAAGGATGCGCGCGCGGTGGTGGTCGACGGTGCGCGGGCTGATGTTCAGCTCGCGGCCGATTTCCTTGCTGGCGGTGCTGGAGGGGTTTGAGATCATGAAATTCGCGACCTCTTTTTCGCGCGAGGTCAGCTTGGCAAAGCGGTTGCGGGCAGAGGTCAGGTGAAGCTCTTCCGCGCGGCGCTCTTTATCGGCGGCGAAGGCGGCGTTGATGCAATTGACCAGCACGCTTTGCCGGAACGGTTTTTCCAGAAAATCGACAGCGCCCGCCTTCATCGCCTGCACGGTTTCGCGCACGCCGCCATGGCCCGAGATAAAGATGATCGGCACATTGATATCGCGTTCCGCCAGCACCTTTTGCAGTTTCAGCCCGTCCATCTGCGGCAGGCCGTAATCCAGCACCAGACAGCCGGGCTGGGCGGGGTCGTAGCTGTCCAGAAACTGCTTGGCGGTTTCGAAGGTCAACACGTGAAAGCCGCGTTTGTGCAAGGCCCGAGACAGGCTCGTGCGGACAGCGGCGTCGTCATCAATCAAGAAAACCGTGGACGTCTGTGGCGGGCTATCGACCATAAAGGGGCAACCTGGATGTGGCGATTTGGTTGATCTTAAAGGGTTTCGCAGGGAACTGTAAAACAGAACTGCTTTGAGGTGTCGTCATACCAAAGCCGCCCCCTGCCCGCCTCGACGATGGTGCGCGAAATTGACAGCCCAAGGCCCAGACCATCGGGCTTGCTGGTCTGGAACTCCTTGAACAGGGTCACATCGGCGTCGACGCCGGGACCGGTGTCGGCCACCCGCACCTCAATCGCGTCAGGCAATTGTTGGGCGGTGATGGTGATTTTGCGCAAAGGGGCCTCGGCCGTGACGATGGCGTCATTCGCGTTGCGCAGCAGGTTGATGAGCACCTGCGCGATCTGCACGCGGTTGCCCATGGCCGGGCGCAAGTCGGGGATGTCGGTTGCGATGGTGATGCCCCCGCCCTCAAGTTCCTGCCGCAGCAGACGCTGGGTTTGGGCCACGAGTTCCTTGATGTCGAAAGGCTGTTCACTGCCCTTGTCCTTGCGCACAAAGCTGCGCAGCGCGCGGATGATATCACCGCCCTGATGGGCCTGTTCGTCCAATTCGGTGAGGATCGAGATCAGTTCCTTGTTGGGCTTTGGGTCCATCTTCGCCACGGACAGCGCGGTATCAAGGTTCTGCGAAATCGTGGTCAGCGGTTGGCTCAGCTCATGGGCCAGACCGGTCGCCATTTGCCCCATCATATTGACCCGCGTCACATGGGTCAGCTCGCGGTTCAGCTCTTGCAGTTTGGCGTCCAGACGCCGCCGCTCTGCGATTTCGTCGATCAGCGTGGCGTTGGCCGCACGCAATTCCTTGTAGGTGCGCGGCAGCGGATCACTGGTCGACACCTCGCCCTGCGACACCAGCGAGGTGCGCACCGCAAAGGCGCGCACGGGCTTGAGGATCAGCTCTGCCAGCGTCAGCCCGGCCAGCGCGGTGATGACCGAGATAATCGCCGCGATCCAGATGTTGCGCACGCGGTTGTCCTTGATCCCTTGGATAAAATCGTTCTCGGGTGCGAAAACGGCGATGTTCCACGGCAGGTCGATGTCGGGGATCGGCATGAGCAGGGTCATGAAATCCTCCCCCGCAAAGGTGAACCCCGCCCGCTCGGCCTGCGTTGACGGTGCTGCGGTGACGTCAAACCCCGCAAAGGCCGCGCGCACAATCGGGTCGCTGAAGTCGTTGATCCCGATAAAGCCCACGGTGCCGTCATCGTTGCGGGTGCTGATCCGGGCGGGATCGGGATGGGCGATCACCCGGCCATCATCGCTCAGGATGAATGCCGCGCCAGAGGCCCCGACCGTCAGGTCCGACAGGAACATCGATATATCCGCGATATCAAGGTCGATCCCGACAACCCCGCGCAGGGTATCGCTCGCGCCATGGATCGGGGCGGCCACGGTGATGCCCGGCTGCTGGGATGAGAAAAAGATGTAAGGGTCGGTCCAGATCCGCGCACCGAGCTGCCGCGCCTCTGTGTACCAAGGCCGGGTGCGCGCATCAAAGGTGTCTTCGGGATCAAAGCTACGCGTGACAACGGCGAAGTCCTCATCTCGCCAGATATATTCAATCGTCCGTTCTTCGCCCTCAATCAGAATAAATTTAGTGCGATAGGGCCCCGGCCCATCGCTTTTCATCACATAGACAAAATTGCCGGTCTCATCGCCAAAATAGATGCCCGACAGCTGCGGCTCACTTTGCAAAAGCTGAAAGAAATACTCCTCCATCTCTTGCGGCTGGGTGACCGACACAAGGCCGCTGTCCAGAATACGGCGGGCCTGCTCTGTGATCTCGGTGGCGGGTTCAAGGAACCGTTTGGTGTGCTCGGCGGCGTTGATCCCCGCCTCATCCATCAGCCCGCGTGCATGTTCCAGCATCGCCCGTTCGGATGACACATAGGACGTAAAAACAACGATACAGATGGCAATGAACTGGAGCCCTGCAAGGCTGAGCGCCAGAACAAATCCCAGTGAAAATCTCATATTTGAAGTCTGTGCGGTTCTGCGCGTCAGTTCAAGTCATAGCCCTAAGTCACCCGTGACGGCATCCACAGCGGCAGAGAGCTTATCGGTGAGGTCTTCCAGATTGTCCGCGGTCGAGATGAACGGCGGTGCCAGCAGCACATGATCCCCCATTCTGCCGTCAACGGTGCCGCCCATGGGGTAGCAGATCAACCCTTCGGCAAAGGCCGCTTTCTTGAGCTTGGCATGAAAATTCAGCCCCGGATGCAGGCTGGCTTTGGTGTCGCGGTCACCGACAAATTCAACGCCGACAAAGAGGCCGCGCCCCCGGATGTTGCCGACATTGGGATGTTGGCCAAGGCGGGCGCGCAGCAGGTCCTGCAGCATCTCGCCTTTCTCAGCCACACCATCCACCAACCCGGAGGTCAGCTTTTTCACCACAGCCAGCCCTGCCGCACAGGCGGTGGGGTGGCCAATATAGGTGTGTCCATGCTGGAAAAATCCGCTGCCACCCGCGATGGCATCATAGATCTTGCCAGAACAAAGTGTCGCGCCAATCGGCTGATAGCCCGCGCCCAAGCCCTTGGCGATCGTGCAGATGTCAGGGCTGATCCCGTCGTGTTCACAGGCAAAAAGCGTGCCAGTGCGGCCCATGCCACACATGACCTCATCAAGGATCAGCAGCACGCCGTATTGGTCGCAAATCTCGCGGATACGTTTGAAATAGCCGGTCACGGCAGGCACTGCGCCAAGGGTCGCGCCGACAACCGGTTCGGCCACAAAGGCCATGACCTGATCAGGACCAAGGCGCAGGATTTCAGCCTCAAGCTCATTGGCCATGCGCAGGCCAAAGTCGACCTCCCCCTCGCCCGGGCGCTGTTCGCGGTAGGCGTAACAGGGGGCGATGTGGCTTACGTCAATCAACAGCGGGTCAAACTGCGCGCGCCGCCAAGCGTTGCCGCCCACCGCAAGCGCGCCCAAGGTATTGCCGTGATAGCTTTGCCGCCGCGCGATGATCTTGGACCGCTCCGGCTGGCCGATTTCAACGTAATATTGCCGCGCCATTTTCAGCGCTGCCTCAACGGCCTCGGACCCGCCAGAGACGAAATAGACACGTTCAAGACCCGGGGGGGCATGGGCGATCAGCAGGTCGGCAAGCGCCTCTGCCGGGGCCGAAGACAGGAAACTGGTATGGGCAAAGGCCATCTGATCAAGCTGGTTTTTGATCGCGTCCACCACGTCCTGATCGCTGTGCCCCAAACAGGACACCGCCGCACCACCTGACCCGTCAAGGTAGTGGTTCCCGTGTTCATCGACGAGATACGCGCCGATGCCGGTCAGGCCAATCGGCGGCAAGGATTTAGAATGTCGTGGAAAAACGTGGCTCATCTTAGGCGCTCCGACCCTTCGTCGGACAAGTGTGTCACGCGTTTTCTGATTCGCGATATAGGTAGTGACGCGCATAGACAGGTTTGGCCGCCGCTGAAACATTTGAGGTTCAAGCAGGGCACTCCTGCCGCTGACCTGGGGCGGTCTGAACAAGACGGGCGATGGCAATAGGCCAATGCCCGCAATTTTCCGTCCAGAAACAATTGATCTTGGGAGAACGTCAATGATCCATAAAAAATTCTCAACCGTAGCCGCTGTTGCGGTCGCTCTGACAGTCTCGGCCCCTGCGGCCATGGCTGAAGAGTTCATCACCATCGGCACCGGCGGCGTTACGGGCGTCTATTACCCCACCGGCGGCGCAATCTGCCGTCTGGTGAACCAGGGCCGTCGCGACCACGGCGTGCGCTGCTCGGTCGAATCCACCGGTGGTTCGGTCTACAACATCAACACCATTCGCGAAGGCGAGCTGGAATTTGGTGTGGCACAGTCCGACTGGCAGTATCACGCGTTCAACGGCTCTTCCCGCTTTGAAGAGGCTGGCCCATTCGAAGGCCTGCGCGCTGTGTTCTCTGTCCACCCAGAGCCCTTCACCGTTGTGGCCCGCGCCGATAGCGGCATCACCACGTTCGAGGACCTCAAAGGCAAGCGCGTCAACATCGGCAACCCCGGTTCCGGTCAGCGCGGCACAATGGAAGTGCTGATGGAAGCGCTTGGCTGGACCACAGACGATTTCGCGCTGGCAACAGAGCTGAAAGCGTCCGAGCAGTCTGCCGCCCTCTGCGACAACCAGATCGACGCCATGGTCTACACCGTGGGTCACCCATCCGGTTCAATCTCTGAGGCGACAACAGCCTGCGATTCCGTGCTGGTCGAAGTGTCCGGCGACGCGGTTGCCGCACTGATCGAGGAAAACTCCTTCTATCGTTCGGCCACCATTCCCGGCGGCATGTATCGCGGCAATGACGCCGACGTCATGACCTTTGGTGTGGGTGCGACATTCGTCAGCTCTGCTGATGTGTCCGAAGAGGTTGTCTATACGCTGGTCAAATCCGTCTTTGACAACATCGACGATTTCCGCGGTCTGCACCCTGCGTTTGCAAACCTGGAGCCAGCTGACATGGCCTCTGCCGGTCTGTCCGCACCGCTGCATGATGGTGCGGCCAAATACTACAAAGAAGCTGGCCTGATCGAATAAGGCCGCTTTCCCAAAGACATCCGGGGGCGGTGCATTCTGCCCCCGGACCACAAAAAACGATCAGCCAGAAACCGGCGACCGGGGGATACTATGACAAAATCAGATAATCGCGCGCTGAGTGAAGAAGAACTTCAGGAACTCGTCGCCGCAAGCGACAGTGGTGCGCGCAGCCCCACAGGGGCCGTTGGTAAGATGATCGCGATTACAGCGCTGCTGTGGTCGGTTTTTCAGGTTCTGCTCGCCTCACCCATTGGCCCCTATGTCCTGCCGGGGGATTTGATCAACAACTCGCGCCAAATCCACCTCGCCTTTGCGATTTTCCTGTCCGCGATGGCCTATCCCCTGTTCAAGAACAGCCCGCGCGATTTCATCCCGTGGTATGATTGGATATTGGGCGTCGGCGGCGCGTTTCTGGCGCTTTACGGCTACTTTTTCTACGACAAGATCGTCGGCAACGGCGGTCTGGCCGATATCTCGGATTCCTATTTCGCCCTTGCTGGCCTGATCTTCCTCTTTATCGCGGCCTACCGCACACTGGGGCCTGTCATGGTCATTCTGGCCATCGTGTTCCTGGGCTATGTCTTCTTTGGCTCGTCCGAAGTTGTGCCCGACCAGATCCGCTGGGCCGGTGCGTCATTGCGCAAAGCCATGAGCCATATGTGGATCACGTCCGAGGGCGTGTTTGGCATCGCGCTTGGGGTCTCGACCCGGTTTGTGTTCCTCTTTGTGTTGTTCGGCGCGCTTTTGGATAAGGCGGGCGCCGGCAATTACTTCATCAAAATGGCCTTTGGCGCACTGGGCCACCTGCGTGGCGGCCCGGCCAAGGCCGCTGTTGTGGGTTCTGCCGCGACAGGCCTGATTTCAGGCTCATCCATCGCCAACGTTGTGACCACCGGGACATTCACGATCCCGCTGATGAAGCGTGTGGGTTTTAGCGCTGAAAAGGCCGGCTCGGTCGAGGTGGCGTCATCTGTCAACGGCCAGATCATGCCGCCTGTGATGGGCGCTGCGGCCTTCCTCATGGTCGAATACGTGGGCATTTCCTATGTCGAGGTCATCACCCACGCCTTCCTGCCCGCGATCATCAGCTATATCGCGCTGGTCTATATCGTTCACCTTGAAGCGGTGAAAAACAACATGCCAACCATCGGCAACAAAGTGGTGAACCTGTTCAACACCGTGCTGGGCATGTTCGGCTTTTTCGCCGGTTTCGCGCTGCTGTGCTACGCCACGCAATACCCCGTCGGCTGGGTCACCTCGCTGGTGCCAGAGGGTGCGGGCTGGGTCCTGGCCGTGCTTTTGGGTCTGGTCTATGTGGCGCTGGTCTATCTGGCGGCACAGACCGACGACCTTGAACCCGATGATCCCAATGCGGCGGTGGTTGAACTGCCCGATCTGGCGAAAATCTACAAATCCGGCCTCTACTACCTGCTGCCGATCATCGTGCTGGTCTACTTCCTGATGATCGAACGCAAATCCCCCGGCCTCTCGGCCTTCTGGGCGACATTCCTGCTGTTCGGCATCCTGCTGACCCAGAAAACGCTCAAGGCGATGTTCCGGGGCGAGCCCAACGCCATGAGCCGTCTGTATGACGGTGGCGTTGACCTGATCGACGGGATGATCGACGGCGCGCGCAACATGATCGGCATCGGTCTTGCGACCGCAACCGCCGGTATCATCGTCGGCACCGTGTCCCTGACAGGTATCGGGCAGGTGATGGCGGATTTCGTCGAATTCCTCTCTGGCGGGAACCTGATCCTGATGTTGATCTTCGTGGCAATCCTGTCGCTGATCCTTGGCATGGGGCTGCCGACAACGGCAAACTATATCGTTGTGTCGTCCCTGATGGTGGCCGTGGTTGTGGAACTGGGCGCGCAGTCCGGCCTTGTCGTGCCGCTGATCGCTGTCCACCTCTTTGTGTTCTACTTCGGGATCATGGCGGATGTGACGCCCCCGGTGGGGCTGGCCAGTTTCGCCGCTGCTGCGGTGTCGGGCGGTGATGCGATCCGCACAGGCTTTATCGCGTTCTTCTACAGCCTGCGGACCGTCGCCCTGCCGTTTGTGTTCATCTTCAACACCGACCTGTTGTTGATCGATGTCACCGTGGTGCAGGGGATCGTGGTGTTCATCACCGCGACCATCGGGATCCTGGTCTTTACCGCCGCCACGATGGGCTGGTTCCTGACCAAGAACCGCATCTGGGAAACCGTCGCCATGCTGGTCATCGCCTTTGCGCTGTTCCGGCCCGGCTTCTTCATGAACCAGATCCAGCCACCGTTCGAAGAGATCGCGCCAGCCGCCTTTGCCCAAGCCATGGCAGATGCGGAACCGGGCAGCTCTTTGCGGACCATCATCTCTGGCCCGGACTTTGACACCTTCGAAATGAAGGACTTGACGGTACCACTCACGGTGCCCGATGTCGAAGGCGGCGATGCGCGGCTTGATGCCTTGGGGATCATTCTGGTGCCAAACGAAGACGTGCAACAGCTGGACGAACCTGGCTTTGGCACGGAACTGGCTGACACGCTGTCGTCGTTTGATTTCTACGGGGACGAGCCCGTATCGATCAGCGCCGTGCAGGTCGCCTCCAATCAACTCCCCAAAGAGCTGATCTGGATACCCGCCCTGCTGCTGCTGGCCTTGATCGCCTATCTGCAAAATGGCCGAGCAGTCCCCCACACCAATCGCGAAGGAGAAACGGCATGACCAACACAGTCCTTTGCGCCGTCGACATCAACCGCCCCGGCGACGAAACCGACGTGGTCAAACAGGCCAAGAAGCTGGCCGATCTTGATGGCGCGCAGCTGGATGTCATCACGGTGATGCCGGATTTCGGGGCCAATGTGGTTAGCGCCTATTTCAAAGACCACGACGTGAAATCGGCCCAAGACGACGCGGCCAAACTGCTCAACGATATGATCGCTGATGTGATCGGGGCAGAGGCCAACAAATCTGTGCGGCATCTGGTGGCCGTCGGCACCGTCTACGAAGAGGTGCTGAAGGCCGCCAAACTGTCGAGCGCTGACCTCATCGTCATTGGCGCGCATCGTGCCGATTTCAAAGACTACCTGCTTGGGCCAAACGCGGCCCGTGTTGTGCGACATTCCGATTGTTCGGTTTACGTCGTCCGATAGCGATCCACGTCTGATGGAAAGCTGCGCAAATGGCCCAACCCTCCCGTGGGCCATTTGTGTTATCTGACCTTCAGTTTTGTAACGCAGGATGTGACGGTATGCACAAACACAGGCTGATCGGGGCGCTTTTGGGCGCTGTTTTGGCGACACCGGGTGCTGCGCAGGATTTCTCGATCGATGACCATCTGATCGACCGCTGCATCGCGGTGCATGACAACCCGATGATCTGCGTCGGGCGCGAGGCTGAAGAATGTGTGCTCAGGAACGGCGGTGGCCCCAACATGGTCCTCACCGCCTGTTTTGAGGCGGAAACAGCCGTCTGGGACGACGGCCTGAACGAAGCTTACAGGCACCTCGCGACCCTCGCCAAAGACCGGGAAGGCTGGGATGTCGGCTATCAGGACGGTGTTCTTGTGGACGCGCTGCGCGACATGCAGCGGGCGTGGATCGATTACCGCGATGCAAGCTGCGACAACGCAGCGGCACTGACAGCACCCTTTGGCTCTGCCGCGGGCCCGGCCATCACCGAATGTCTGATGTTCCACACCGCACGGCAATACTTTGTGCTCCGCGGTTTGCGGCAGGACTATCTGCGCTGACGCGCAGGCTTGGCCCCTACCCTGCCACCAGCAGATAATGCGTGCTGCGCCCACCCGCGTCGTCCTTGCGTAGCGCCCCGATGGCGATCAGCTCAAGAATATCGCGGTAGGCGGTGTCCTGAGAGCATTTGGCGATCTTGGCGTATTTTGAGGTCGTGAGCTTGCCCGTGAAGCCATCCAAAAGCCGGTTCAGCATGTCGCGCTGCCGGGTGTTCAGATTGGCCTGACCTTGGGTCTTCCAGAACTGCGCCTTTTGGAATACCGCCTGCAGGATCACCTCTGCCCCGTCAAAGGCGCGATCAAGGCAGCCCAGAAACCAATCCAGCCAGGGCGTGATATCAAGGTCCCTTTTCTGCGTCGCCTCAAGCATGTCGTAATAGGCTTTGCGCTCCTGCCGGATCTGCGTCGACATGCTGTAGAACCGTTGCGTGCTGTGTTCAGACCGGGCCAGCGCCATATCGGCAATCGCCCGCGCGATGCGGCCGTTGCCATCCTCAAACGGGTGAATGGTGACAAACCACAGATGGGCGATGGCGGCATGGATCACCGGATCGATGTCTGGCGTCTGGTTGAACCACGTCAGAAACCGTTCCATCTCCGCGTCCAGCCGGGCGGCGTCGGGCGCTTCAAAATGGACCCGTTCCCGGCCATAGGGGCCGGAGACAACTTCCATCGGACCGGCGCGCCATTGGCCTACGGTGATCCGCGTCATGCCGCTGCGCCCGGTGGGAAAAAGTGCGGCATGCCAGCCAAACAGACGCTCTGCCGCCAGCGGGTGGTCGTAGGATTGCGTGGCATCCAGCATCATCTCGACCACACCATCGACATGGCGATCCGATGGGACCAACCCGCCGATCTCAAGCCCCAGCCGCTGCGCGATCGAGGATCGCACCTGATCGGTGTCCAGCGTCTCGCCCTCGATCTCGCTGCTTTTGACCACATCGCTGGTCAGGGTCCGCAGCATCGCCTCATTGCGCAGATCAAAGCCGATCCCCTCCATCCGGCCCAGCAATTTGCCCTGCCGGTGCCGCACCGCCGCCAACTTGGACGACAGGCCAGCGCGGTCCCACGTAAAGGCGGGCCATTGCGGCAGTTCGTGGATATAGGTCATAATGTGCGCACCTCTTGCGGAGTTTATAGCCGTTATTTCCATGACAGCAAGC
This sequence comes from uncultured Paracoccaceae bacterium, assembly GCA_947494675.1. GTDB lineage: Bacteria > Pseudomonadota > Alphaproteobacteria > Rhodobacterales > Rhodobacteraceae > CANMYO01. The sequence goes on along the minus strand of CANLVP010000005.1, from coordinate 24,499 downwards.
CCAATCACCGCACAACATGCGGAGATAACCCGCCCCATTCTCCGCACGACACCCCCTGCCCCGGTTCCGGCCCAATCCGCATTGAACACCCGCCGCGATGCTGCCACCATTGGCCAAACATTTGATACCAACACCCCGTTTTGAGGTCCCAAGATGAACGTCGCCCTGCGCCAAGATCACCGTGTTGCGAAACTGACGACTGTGTTGGGCAAAGACACGCTTGTCCTGCGCAGTTTCGCTGGCGAAGACCATATGAACGGCCTCTTTGAATACCGGATCAAGGCGCTGTCCTCGGATGCCGCGCTTGATCTGGATGCGCTGATCGGCACCCACGCGACCGTCACCATCGACGCCGGTGACCACCCCAACCGGCATTTTGACGGCATCGTCGCCCACGCCCGCTGGGCCGGCACGCAAGAGGCGGGCTGCCAGTATGAACTGACGCTGCGCCCCTGGTTCTGGCTGACCGGCCACCGCCGCAAGCAGCGGATTTACCACGAGATGGATGTAGTCGAAATCCTGCAAGAGGTGCTCGCCCCCTATAGCGGCCTTGGCAATCCGCACCTGAAAAACGACCTCAACCAAAGCTATCCGACGCTGGAATACACCGTCCAATACCGCGAAAGCGATCTGAACTTTTGCTGCCGTCTGATGGAACGCTTTGGCATCAGCTACCATTTCACCCATGAGGCGGGCGGCCATACCCTCGTGCTGACTGACACGGTTGAGGCGCACGCCCCCCTGCCCGGCAAGACCCGGCTCTTGCTCTCCGAAGGGACCCGCGACAAGACCCGCGAAGAACATTTCACCCGCTGGACCAGCGAACGCAATCTGACCCCGGGCGCCGCGCGGCTGACAGACTACAACTTCAAATCGCCCAAAACCGATCTTGAGGTCAGCCGCCAAAGCGACGCGACCTATGCCGAGGGCCAGATCGAAACCTACGACTATCCGGGCCTATACAAGGACACCGGATTGGGCCGGAAAATGGCCAGCTTGCTGACGGATATCGAACGCGGGCAGGACGAACGCCAACGCGCCATGGGGGATTGTGTCTCGCTCGGCTCTGGCATGCAGGTAGGGCTCAACGGGCCGCATCCCGGTGACAAGAACCAGATGTTCCTGTGTCTGTCCGCCACCCACGACTACCAAAACGACGCCTATAAATCCGGCGGCGGCGATGGCCCTGTGTTCTCGGGCAGCTACGTGCTGATGCCGATTGAGACGCCCATGGCCCCCGAACGCAAAACCCCCGTCCCCGCCGTGCAGGGCCCGCAAACGGCGGTGGTCGTCGGCGAGGGTGAGATTGACTGCGACGCCTATGGCCGCATTCTGGTCCGCTTTCACTGGGACCTTGATAACCGCTTTTCGATGCGCTGCCGGGTCAGCCAAAACTGGGCGGGCAAGGGCTGGGGCGGTATGGTGATCCCCCGGATCGGGATGGAGGTCGTCGTCGAATTCCTCGAAGGCGACCCTGACAAACCGCTGGTGACGGGCTGCGTCTACAACGGCAAAAATGATCCCCCCTACCCGCTTCCCGGCAACAAAACCAAATCCGTGTTCAAGACCGACACCCACAAGGGCGGCGGCTTTAATGAGCTGACGTTCGAGGATGAACGCGAGCGCGAGCTGATCTTTATGCACGGTCAAAAGGACCACGAAATCCAGATCCTCAACGACCGGGCCAAATCCATCGGGCGCGACCAGACGGAATCCATTGGCCGCGACAAGGGCATCACGGTCGGCCAAGACCACACCGAAAGCGTTGCCCGCGACGCCCGCCACACCGTGGGCCGCGATGTGATCTATGACGTGGGCCAGAACCAGCAGGAAAAATACGGCAAGGATCACGTCCATGTGGTGGGCAATATCCACAAGCAGGACATCTTTGCCGATCACGTGACGCAGGTGGGTCGCAACGCCGAACACACCGTGATGGGCAAATCCAAGCTCGACGTGAACGAGGCGATCACCAATAACACCAAGGTCCACACGCTAATGGCCTTCCAGAAGTTTGTGATCAAAGGGCCGGGTGGCAAGATCACCATCGACAGCAGCGGCATCACGCTTGAAGCGGCGATGATCAACCTCAAGGGCAATGTCTCCATGGGTGGCTCAGGCGGTGCGCAGGTGCCGACCTTGCAAGGGGCCGCGAACAAGGGCCTGCCATTGGTTGAGGAATGCCTGACCCAGAAAGAGGATGAATAATGCTCCCCGTTGCACGTCTTGGCGACAAACACGTCTGCCCCATTCACGGCCCCAATGCGATTGTCTCAGGCGGCAAGGCGATGGTGGATAACCGCCCTATCGCGCGTCTGGGGGACAAGACCGCCTGCGGCGCGGTGATCGTCATGGGCTCCACCAATGGGCGCGATGACAACAAACCTGTGGCCTATATGGGTTGCACCACCTCACACGGCGGGGTGATCGCCTCCGGCTCACCCACCCATAAAATTTTGCCGTGATTTGAGGCTCTAAACCGCAGGTTAGAGTCTATTCTGCCGCGTCCTCGTCAAAGATACCGGGCCGCAGGTCCTCCCAAAACGCAAAGATTGCGCTGGCATTGAGCGCGGACATCCAGCCGTGGTTTTCGAAATCAAGCCGGGCGGCCTGATCTGACAACCGGCTCTGGAACAGACGTTTGTCGGCATCCCGTTGCGTCGGGCTGCGCGTCGCCACCACATCCCGCACCCGCGCCAGCTTGCGCGCCCTGTCTGACGACGGCGGTTTGGGCGCGGCAGGCTTTTCGGCCAGGCTGGCCTGCAGGTATCGCGCCGGGCTTTTGACATCATCGCGCCCCCGCAGATACTCCAGCTTTTCGGTCAGATGATCCGCCCCATGCTCTGCGATCCACTGCCGGGCAAGCCGGTCGCTGACCCCCTGCCCTTTCAGCCGTTGATAGATCGGCGTCGCGCGAATGCCCTGTCCGTCGTCGATATTCATCATCCCCAGCTGCGGGTTTTCAGAGATCAGGAACCGCAGGTCCGTCACCGACCGCCCCATGCGGCGAAATTCCGGCGTGACGATGATGTCGGATGTCTTGTTCACCTCGGCCACGGCTGGCTTGATGATCTTCGCGTTCAGGTGTTTGAACGTCTCGTAATAGGGGCTGTCCTCCACCCCCATCAGCCGCCGGAACAGCGGCAAGGGCCACCACCCCGTGCTGCCCGTCCGCACAAACCGAAAACAGTTTTCATAGAGCGCCAGTGCATGCCCGCTGGTGAACTGCCGCTGGATGTGCAGGTTGATCAGCGCAAAGACCTTGGGGTCATGCAACTTTTCCGCCAGAGCTGCGGAATAGGCATATTCGCAGACCCCACCCTTCAGCTTGGCATAGGCCAAAAGGCTCGACACGCCCCATTCCTGTTGGCCGTTTTCATCCAGCATGTCCCACTCAGCCAATGTCTCGACCAGCCCGCGCAGGCTGGCCTTGAGCGTCTCCATATCGTTGGAATTATAGCCGATCATCGCGCAAAGCGTCCGCGCATCGATCCGGTGCTTGGTGTCGTGGATCAGCGTGTCATATGCGTTGAGCAACAGCACATTCGACAGCTTGCGCTGGAGCAGCGTCAGCTTGCCACTGACATGGATCGCCGCGACATTCTTTTTGACCGCATCACGGCGCAAGGCCCCGGTCAGCACCGGCGCGGTTGGCTTTGTCTTCGAATCGTTCATCCTGCTCGCCTCGTCCCGGGCTTTGCCGGATTTTGCGCCAAAAGGTATCCGCGTTCAAGAACTTCTTTGGCACCTTACTGGCCACATCAGCGATCCCGTAGATGGGTCCCTTAAGCCAAAGGCACCCAGGATCACCGGGCGTTGAGGTATCCATTTACGGGATGGGCCTTTCACTGAAATCTCACGTTAGACCCTATTCCGGCCCATTCAGAGTCTGATTGCCCCATTCCCTGCGAATCGGTGCCTTTCCCCCCGCGCACTGGCACCTCCTAGCCTGTATCCGGGTACCTTTGGTCCTGTATGTGGGTCCCGTATGGCCCGCAAGCCATTGATATAAATCAAACTTACTGGCCCAAAGATTCTAAATTACTTATACAGAATCAAACAGCACGACGGATTTTCCTTTTCAATATATAGTGGGGAAGGCGCCGAGCTGCACATTTTATGAGAGTTCTGATTCAATTTGGCACAGACATGTGCGATAGTTTCAGGCAAAACACCATAAACAGCAGATATCGAGCAATCATCATGGCATCACCCCCAAAACCCCCCTTCCCGGCTTACATGAATATCGATCCTAAAGCAGCGGCAGAAAAGCTCACTGACCCAATCGACACAACCCGCTTTGCGAAAGCCGCCGCTTTCGCAGCGAAAGGCCGCGAGGATTTGGCGAAACGCGGTCATGCACCAGACGGGTCAAAACGCCTCCGCCGGTTTTCGACTTGGGAGGTGTGCCGCTATCTGATCCCGGTCGCCCCCGCCCATTTTCGGCGGGTGCTCAAAGCGAACCCCACCCTGCCGCAAGGCACCGGTGAGGGTGGATCAAAATGGTTTACGCTCGATGAGATCACCGCCCTGCGTCAGCACTTCGCAGCGGAAGGTGCCGCCGACCGCGACTACCTGCCCTACCGTCCCGAAGGCGCCAAAGCCAAGGTGATCGCCGTGGCGAATTTCAAGGGTGGCGTCGGCAAAACCAGTACGGCGGCTCATTTGGCGATGTCCGCGGCGCTGGACGGCTACAAGGTGCTTGTCATCGATCTCGATAGCCAAGGCTCCATGACCTCGATCATGGGCGGCACGGTCGAGGATGAATGGAAGACCGCTTTCCCCCTCATGGCCAAGGATTACGCCTTGCACGTCGAGGTCGAAAACCGCACCCGCACAACGCCCCTGCCCCTTGATGAGACCCTGCAAGCCGCGCGCGAGATGAAAGCGCGGGACCTGATCCAGCCGACCCATTGGCCCAACATCGATCTGATCGGCGCGCAGCTGAACCTCTATTGGGCCGAGTTCCAGGTGCCGGTCTGGCGAATGCAATTGCGGTCCTGGCCGCTGTGGGATGCGCTTGGCACCGCACTGTCGGGTGAGGGCCTGTTAGACGAATATGATATTGTGCTGCTCGATACGCCGCCCGCCCTTGGTTACCTGACGATCAACGCGCTGGCGGCGTCGGATATTCTGCTGGTGCCGCTGGGGGCATCATTCCTTGAGTTCGACAGCACGGGGCGCTTCTTCGACATGCTTTACAGCACATTTGCCAGCATCGAGGACGGCGAAAACGCCGTGCGCCGCCAGCAGGGATTGCCCGAGATGAAGTTTGAATGGGATGCCGTGCGTGCCATCATCACCCGGTTTGACGCAGGCCAGCAGACCGATCTGGCCAATGTGATCCAGGCCTATTTCGGCGACTTTATGACGACCTACCGGCAGGAAATGACCGCGATGGTCGGGCAGGCCGGGGAACATGTGAATGGGATCTACGAATCCGATTATCGCGACTTTAACCGCGACACCTATGTGCGGGGGCGCGAGACGTTTGACCGCACCTGGGCTGAGGTCAAAGAGGTGCTGCTGGGCAGCTGGTGGCGCGATCAACAACTGCAAGAGAAAGGGTAAGCCATGGCAAAACGCACCCGTCTGACGGCCCCGTCAACCGAAGAGCTTGCCGCGCTCGACGCCGAATTTCGCAGCGAAAATCCAGTGCGGCCCAACCCCGCCACGGCCCCGATTTCCAGTGTCGCTGCCGAAAGTGCCGCGCTGAGCGGGACGGTGCCTGCGCAGCAACGGCTGGACCAGCTTGACGCCGACGCCTTGCGACAGGCCCGCAGCGAAGGACGTCTGATCGAGGAACTGCCGATCAACCAGATCGAGACCAGCCAGATGGTGCGCGACCGTGTGGTGCTGGATGACGAGGCGCTGGAAGAGCTGGCGACATCGATTGCCGACAATGGCCTGCGCCTGCCGATTGAGGTCTACGCAGGCGAGGGTGGCACCTATCATCTGCTGTCGGGCTACCGCCGGTTAGAGGCCGTGCGGCGGTTGGATCAATCCACGATCAAGGCGCTCGTGCGCCCCAAGGCAGAGCAGGCCGCCGCCTTTGTCGCCATGGTCGAAGAGAACGAAGTCCGCGAAAACCTGAGCCACTATGAACGCGGCCGCATCGCGGTTCTGGCGGCGCAGCAGGGGGCGTTCGCCTCGACCGATGACGCGGTCAAAGCGCTCTTCGCGACAAGCTCTGCCGCGAAGCGATCCAAGGTCAAATCCTTTGCAGAGGTGTTTTCGCTGCTGGGCGACCTGATGCGCTACCCCGAGGACATGTCAGAGCGGCGCGGCTTGCGGGTGTTCAATGCGATCCGGCAGGGGGCGCTGGACGATCTGCGCAACGTGCTGGGGGCGGCGGACTACGACACGCCAGAGGCCGAATGGGCGCAGATTGAGGCGGTGCTGAACGCGGTTGAGGCGGGCCCCGTCAAGGTCGCCAGACGTGGCCGCAAGCCGGTGATTGCGCCGCTGATGTCCGATGTAATGGACCTGAAATCCGGCATTTCGCTGCGCAAGGCTGAAACCGCTGACGGTTTTCAAATTGTGGTGTCGGGCAGGGGGCTAACGCCCGAGGTGATGGACGAGGCTTTGGACGCGCTTGCGCGGTTCTTTGACAAGTCATCCTGATTTTCGCATGCGAAAAGGCGCGAATAACTCAATAAAAACAATGAGTTAAAAATTTTTGCGCGATATCAGGCGGCATTTTGGGCATATTGCATCGCCCGATATTGCAGCCATTGTCGGTTGGCCTGACCTCGTGCAGCAAGGCAAATGACCATGGTTATGCCCCAGATCACCCAACTGACAAACCCGGTCTGATCCAGATCGCCCACAATCGCGAAGGGCAGCAAACCGGGTCCTAGGAGGACCATTACAAAGACGCCCGCATATTCGATCAGCGTCGCCAAGCCGCTGCGTTTTCCCGCCAACATCTCCGACTGCAATTGCGCGATTTCAACGGTCGCAGATGACAGGAATTGTGCGCCGCCTTCGTTCCTTATGATCGCGGCGGCAAGTGGCGGGATCGCGCCATCGGGGACGGCGCGGTTGACGTTGATCAGGCCCATGACCGACCAGATCAGCAGGGCCAGAGTGACCGCAAACAGCAGCCATGATCCCAGCACCAACCCGGCGATCAACAGGGCGTTCAGGGCCATCGCAGCATAGGTGAAACCGACTAACAGCAGGCCCAGACCTATCGCCCGGCGACGGGCCAGCATCGCAGCGCAATAGATAAAGAACAGCACCTGCACTGCGATGCCTGCATATGTGATCACCGCAAGGGCAGGGTGGTTGGCAAAATCAAAGAACCGCCCCGGTTCGGAATGGCCCACCATCGAAACTAGAAAGAACAGTGGCGACAGAACCGCGGCGCCAAGGCTGCTCCATGGCAGATGGCTGGCCCAATCGGGGGGTGTTTCCCCGAACTTGATACGGGCGTGGGGCAGGGGCATCTAGCGTCTCATCATATTGCTGATCATCGAATCGACACGGTCGTTGATCATCTGGGTCAGACCCCGATCCACGTCTTGCGCCCATTCAACGGGGTCATAGGTCGCCTCGTCCAAAGCCACCAGCGCTTCGCCGAGACGGTCCGCGAACCTGCCAACGACGCGCGCCGCGCCCTGAGCCACCGCGCCAAGGGCGGTCCCAACCTCGGTCAGGACCCGGTCGACCAGGGGCACAGCGCCAATTCTATCCGCCAGCCAACTCAGGCCAATCCCGACGACTAGGCCCACACCAATGCCCACCGCCGCAACCAGAACCGCACCACCTAGCGTCAGCGCCGCAGCCCCGGCGATGGCGGTGACAATGCCGGTGGCGATGACGCTGGCGACCCCGGCGATGGCAAGGGCCGCAAAGTCCACAAACAATGTGCTGACAAGGATGGACCAGTCACGCTCTGCTGCCGGTTGAGCGTAGAATTCAATGACATTGACCGCACCGACGATGATAAAACCGATCACGGGCGCACGAGAGGCTGCGTTCGCCGATGCACTGGCCCCAAGGGCTCCTTTGGTGCCTGCCGCGACATTGGCGAGCCGCGCGCGCGTCAGGGCCGCGGCGACACCCACCGACAATTGCCGCGCGATGCTTGCCTGCACCCGGAGCGTCACCATCAGCGCCCCGGCTCCGTTGCGCATCACCTTGATCGTTTCGCCTGCATGGCGCGCGATGACCCTTAGGGCGGCGCGCGTGTTATTCGCCCGCATAAAGGTGATCATTTCGGCGACAAAAGGCGCGCCATCGGTGCCTGTCATGGTCAGGTTCACGACCCCGCCTGTGGCATCGGACAGGGCGTTGACGCCGGATACCTCGTCAATCGCCTCGATCCCCACAAGGATCGACATGGCGATCCACTGCAACGTCGGTTCAGGGGCCAAATCTAGGTCAAAGTCGCCTTCACCGGGGCCGAGGCTAGCCATGGCTGCGGGGACTTCGACCATCAGGACATCCTCGGCCCGTGCAGGGGTTCCGCCGCCGCCACTGCCAGTGATTTCGCTGAACAACAGTCCCGTGTCGTTGGGGGTGGCGCGGGCATAATCTTGAAGGCCGTCGCAGACCGGGTAGGTGGTGCCATTGACCACAAGCTCCAGCCGGTTGGCGGTGCCTGCAAGGTCGTTAGGCAGGATCATCTTTTGCCCGTGGGGCAGGGGGCCGGTTGAAATTCCGTTGATCCGCCCTTCGACCGTGCCGCTGGCGTTTTCGGCGTTCATCCGAAACAGGTTGCCGACCTGACATTGGGCCAACGGATCGTTACAGGGGATGGCAACCATGGTTTACCCTTCGGCTATCTGTTGCGCGCGGCCCAGAATTTTGCGCGAGCGGTCAAGTTCATGTTGGGGGCTGTGGATTTCGGCGTCAAACCGGGGGTCATCTTGCGGCCGCCCGCCAAGCATCAGGCAGGCGAGGCAATAGCGCTCAATCGCGCGTTCGTCAGTGAGGCGCAGGGCCACGGCATCGTCAATCATTTGCGAAAACAATGACTTACGGGTCGGACGGTCAAGCTTTTGCAAGGCGTCAAACCGCTTGGCCATGCGGTCAGGCAGGTCGGTGCGGAAGAGCGAAAAGCGGATCTTTCCAGCGTCGCGCATCAGGTGGGGCCAGTCGCCCTTGGCGCGGGGGACGGGGGCGGCGTGGCCCTGCACGACGCGAACACAGGCGTCGGGGGCATCGGGCAGGATCAGCATGCTTTGCCCGATGAAACCGGCGATATGGTTGTCAGCCTCGGGGTGGTGGGTGACCATGTAGCGGCCCAGAAAACGCGGGTCCCAAAAGCGCAGGAACACGGGCTTTGACTGGGCCACGGGCACCTGCACAAAGCGGCGGAAATGGGCGCGCAGATCATCAAGCCCCAAGAGGGAGCGCAGGATGATGCCGGGGGATTTGTCCCATAAAAACCACGCCACATCGCGCGTCGGATCATGGGTAAACAGGTTCCGGGTCAAGGCGTGATCGGGCGCAAGCTCAACCAGCCAGGGGGCCACGTCGTCAAGGCCCTGACCGGGTTCAAACAGGCAGGCGTGATCCAGATCAGAGGCGGCGAGTGTCTCGACCAGATTAACGATGCGCGCGGCATCAAGCACGGCGAAGGTGTTCAGTTTGACCTTTGGATCAGGCTGCCCAAAGACCAGATTTTCCAAAACTTCCGGCACCGCAGGGCCATCGCTGGTGGCCGTGGTTGGGGGCAGGGGGGCGACATCACTGAGCACTTGCACCGCGGGATAAGCGCTGCCAGCAAGCGGGGTCGAACCCGTCGGGGATTGTGTAAACGGTTGGTTCAAAATCAATGGGCCGATCGGTTGCTGAGGGCACAATATGGGAACAGCCCCCAAGCGCAATAGAACATGGTTTATGGAAAGTGAATTGCATGGCCCCGCACCGCATCGTTAGACTGAACGGACCGTGAAGACCAAGGTGAACGCTCTGACCCAGCCAACCATCCAATGCTATGTGCAAAAGGCCCCGACGCCGTTGGACCTTGTGCCGGATATGCTGAACCCGGATGGCACGGTGATCGCCATTCTGGACGCCGCGCGGCTGGTCAACCTGCCAGAGCTGATTGCCACGCAAGGGCTGCGCGCCAGCTGTCTGTTTCAGGGCGATTTGGCGGAAGAGGCACAGGATGTGGCCCCCTGGTTGGTGTCCCTTAAACCCGACGACCGGCTCTTTCAGGCGCTTTTTACCATTGGTCAGGACGGCAAGCCTGGCCCATTTGCCCATTGGACGGCGCAGCCCGGTATTTTCATCAAGACCGACATGGATTTGCCCGCCCTACGCCAGCATTTACGGCGGTTTTTGCGGGTGGATGACGGGCGCGGCAAGATGTTCCTGTTCCGTTATTGGGAGCCGCGCATCGCGGGCGCATATTTTGCCGGGTTGGTCGACCGTCCCAGCCTGATCGCGCGCTGGTTTGCGACGCGGGACGGGGGGCGGATCCATGCGCTGATGGTGCCGCAGCTGGAAGGGCAGGGGGCGGCGATGACGGTGCTGCGGCCTGTGGACCTGTCAGATCAACCTGCGCCGCCCAGCGGTGTCTTTGCGCTCAATGACAATGACATGCTGCTGTTTGAGGATCTGCGTTTGGAACAAGACGTCGCGTTGATCGCAGATAAACTGCGCGCAACGTTCCCCGATGTGACCGCACCGCAAAGCGACGCGGCGCTGCACGATCTGATCCGGCAAATGACCACCAAGATGAAGCGGCAGGGGTTCCGGCAAAAGCATATCCTGTTCACGATGATGGCCTGGGAATTGCACTACGGCCCCAACTTTGAAACCCGCGACCCGGACAACGAAATCCGCCGGATTTTGCGGCGCGCCGGGCCAGAAGCGGACCGGTTTGAAATGCTCAAAACACGGGTAAAGGCCCTGAGTTAGGGTCTATTTTGCCTTGGATGCTTCGTTTTCATAGGTGATGCGCACAAAGTTTGGCTCTGGCGACATGCCAACGCGGTCAAAGCTGGCCGATACATGACCATAATTGCGCAAAATTGCCCGCGCCGCCGCACCAGAGGGGAGGGGGCCATCTTGTGGCAAGCTGCCTGCGAGGGCTGCAAGGGCAGGGGGGATCATGTAGTTGGCGCTGGTCGGAAAGCTGTTGAAGGGCACCGATTTCGCGATGGCCTTGTCATACATGATCCGCAGCGGAATGCGGTTGAGGCCCGGTTGTACCCATGGTCGGTTCAGTACCGCACCTGTTTGATAGGTATAGGTCATGGGACCGGGACCAAAAACACCGACCGACTGACGCGGCATGATGGGCGTGGGCGCGTTTTCAAGTCCGCCAACCGGTTCATTGGCATTGATCCAGCCCTCGCGCACCCAAAAGTTGGTCTGGGATGCACGGGCGGACGCGGCGGCGCGGGTATCGGCGGCGTGGGCGGTCTGCGCGGCACCCGCCGTCGGAAAAACGCGTGTGCGGGTATTTGTCACGAGGGCGTTGTCACCAACATCGCGATACCCACCACCGACATCGGAATGCGCGCCCAACATCTCGCGCGTGTCACCGCCGCTGGGGGTGTTTTTGTTCAGGCGAAAATTTTCACGATATTCATGTTTGGCGGTCAGGTGGTAAATTTGATCGGCCTGCGCGGTGCTGCAATGGACGTTGACCGGGCCATTGTCGTCATTGGTGCCGATGCCGATGGCGGCCACGGTGTCAAAGATGCCAACAAAGCGAAATGTGACGTTGCGACCGGGCGGAAGCGAGGCGCGTTGCAGGTTCACATAGTATTGATAATACTCGACAAATCCCTGCCGAAAGCAGTTAACAAAGTAACGTGCGGCGGCGGCACCCCGGCTGAAGCCAAAGACATCCATGATGATCTCTGTCGGCTCTACCCCCGGCGACAGGCGGTTTATCAGGCGGCCCACGTCAAGACAGGCCTCGTGCACGCGGGACTCAACGCCAGTTGGGCCGGTGCCGGTGGCCGCACCTGTGAGCGTTGTGGGCCAGTAGTCGGATTCGCCCGCGACGGTGCCGATGCCTTGCTTGTAGATCGCGCCGAACTTGCGCCCCGGCGCGCCGCAGGCGTTCATCTGTGTATAGCGGTCGCCGGTCTTATAGAGCGGATACAGCAGGGCCACGTTCGACAGGCCATTCCCATAGCTGCCGCCGCCGCTGGCTGCAGTGGCATTGGCGATATTGTTGCCGGTGCCGTCAAAGAAAACGCCGATCTCCAAGGTGACAGCGGGGCAAACCTGCACGGCATTGCCCGCAGCCCCCTGCATTTCGGGATCGGCGGCGGCCGCATCAGCGGCATCGGTGATATCAAGATCGCCGGCCATGCTACGCCTCGGGGCAGGGGGATGGTGCCGGGGCAGGGTAGGCAAAGGCCAAAGCCTCGGCCAGACCGGGCAGGGCACCGGGGTTTTCAGCAAAATCCGTGTCCGCATCGGCCCGGCGTGTGCCACAAGTGCTGGCCACGTCATTGAGCGGCGCGCTGTCTGCCGTGGGCAAGGGATCAGAGGTGATCAGCAGGTGGCCCGAGGCCCCGAAAACCGGCATATATTCGACCCTATTGCTGGGGATTTGCTGCAATTGATCGAGGGGCACATCGACCTGCGCCTGCCACGCCTTTTGGGTCAAAAGCTCGACCCATGTGGTGTCTATCTGCATGGTTTTGGCGTCGTTGCCCTTTGGGTAGCCCAGCGACATTTGCCCGGTGCCGATGCGCGGGCGGGAGATGTCGGCGGTGCCATAGGTCTCGGTCGGTTGCAGCAGCACGTCCTCGCCATTCACGCGAAAGGCGGTGACCACAACGGGGTTGCCCGACGTTGTGGAAAAGGCGAGCGACATGCCATCAGGTCCGCCCAAGCCGCAGCCCGACAGGGCCAACAGGGTGATGAATGCGAGGTGTTTCATCAGTCTGACCCTCTCAGCGGCGGGCCAATGGGGCGCAGCCCGAATTTGGCGTTGGCCACATCGGCAAGGGCAAAGCCGGTGCTGGATAGCTTGGCCTGGAACCAGCTTGGGCCATCGGTCACGGCCAGTGCATCAACCGCGATTGATGCACCAAAACTGGCGGGGGGCATCATGCCGTAGATCTGATGGGGTTGCAGCGGCCCGTGTTGCGCAAGGGCTGCGTCGAACATCGGCGTGCCTGCGTCATCGGCCATGTTCAGCGCCGCCGCGGGCATCCCCAGCACATGGTCCAGCACCAGTTGATCGGGCACGACAGTCTTGCGGTGTTGGGTCAGGAACGGCGCGTCGACAAAGTTCTGCGCCATGCTGATGAACATCAGGGCGTGACGCTCGCTCCACACCAGAAGATCGCCAAAGGGGCTATGGGCCACGACATGAGTGTCCCCGGCGAAATCAAGGTCGCCGTCAAAGAGGGTCGCAAGGGGTTCGGCATAGGCGCCGGGAATACACAGCCGCAAAAGTCCGCCCGCAAGATCGCCGATGCCGTGGTTTTCCCAGACGTCCAGCAAGAGCGGCGGCAGCCGGGTTTCGTAATGCGCGATGACAGCGGACGGCACGGCGCGCGCCTGCGTCATCGGCCCGCGTTCGGCCATCACGGCGTCGATCAGGACCTTGCCGGATTGTCCGCCGATTTGACTGCGATATGCCACGGAAAATGCTCTTGTTTTAGGTCGTCAGTGAATGACGAAACTATGGGCGGCGGGGCGGCGATCTGCAACGCCTGTTTCGCGGCTGGTCGCCGAACCGACTGCACCTAGGTCACCTTGTTCCTCGCTTTGTACATTGGATTGTCCCAAAGCCGGTCCCGCATGACTTTTGTGAGAACGTCGACCGCTTGCAACACATCATCGTCGTCAAGGTAGAGCGGTGTGAAGCCAAAGCGCATGATGTCGGGCGCGCGGAAGTCGCCGATGACGTTATGCGCGATCAGCGCCTGCATCGCGGCGTAGCCTTCAGCGAAGGCAAAGGACACCTGACTGCCGCGCACCGCGCTGTCGCGCGGACTGACAAGGGTGAGGTCGGGGCAGCTCGCCTCGACCTTTTCGATGAAGAGTTCCGACAAATGGATACTGGCGGCGCGCAGGTCTTGCATATCGACGCCGTCCCAGACGCCAAGCGCGTGTTCAAGCGCCGTCATCTGCATCACTGGCGGTGTCCCGACGCGCATACGCGCGATGCCGGGGGCCGGGCGGTAGTCAGGCTCAAAGGCGAAGGGCGCGTCGTGGCCCAGCCAACCGGCGAGGGCGGGTTGCATCGCCTTAGCCACATCGTCGCGGGCATAGATAAACGCGGGTGCCCCCGGTCCGCCGTTGAGGTATTTGTAAGTGCAGCCCACGGCAAATTCACAGTTGGAGGCGGTCAGATCAACCGGCACGGCCCCGGCACTATGGGCCAGATCCCACAGCATGACGGCCCCGGCCGCATGGGCCGCTTTGGTCACCGTATCCATATCGTGCATCCGGCCTGTGCGGTAGTCCACTTGTGTGATCATCGCCACGGCAATGGTGTCGTCGATTGCACTTGCCACGTCTTCGGGATCAACCACGCGCAGTTCGTAGCCCTGACCAAGCTGCTGGACCAAACCCTGCGCCATATAAAGATCGGAAGGGAAATTGCCATTGTCCGACAGGATTACCCGGCGGTCGGGGCGCATTTTCAACGCCGCTGACAGCGCCTGATAGACTTTCACTGACAACGTATCGCCCATGGTCACGCTGCCCGCAGGCGCGCCGATCAGACCAGCGACCATATTCCCGACGCGGGCGGGTTGGTCCATCCAACCGTCCTTGTTCCATCCCGTGATCAAGTGATCGCCCCATTCGTCCTCGACCATCTGGGTCAGCTGTGCGGTCGTGCCCTTTGGCAACGGACCCAGAGAGTTGCCATCCAGATAGATCATCCCGTCGGGCAGGAAAAATTGGTCTTTGATGGGCAGGGTTTTTGGCATGTTTGTCATAGCTGACCTCTGAGATTCCAAAGCTCGGGGAAGAGTTCAACTTCGAGCATTTTGCGTAAGTATTTCACACCGGATGTGCCACCTGTGCCGCGTTTGAAGCCGATGATCCGCTCGACTGTGGTGACGTGGTTAAAGCGCCAGCGGCGGAAGTAATCTTCGATATCGACCAGCTTTTCGGCCAGTTCATAAAGGTGCCAGTGTTTTTCTGGGGCTTCATAAACCTGCGTCCAGGCCTGCATCACAGCGTCATCGGCCTGATGCGGCTGATCAAATCGGTAGGTCTCTGGCGCGAATGCTACGTCAAGATGTGCCGCAAGTTGGTCCAGCGCCACGTGATACATGGATTTCTGACCCAATTCCTGCGTCAGCATATGGTGCAGTTCCGGGCGATGTTCATGCACCTTCATCATGGACCTGTTGCGGTTACCAAGGATGAATTCGATCAGGCGATATTGATGCGACTGAAAGCCGGAAGATTTCCCCAGATCGGCGCGAAAGGATGTGTATTCGCTTGGGGTCATGGTGCGCAGCACGTCCCACGCGTTGTTGAGTTGCTCAAAGATGCGGGCCACGCGGGTCAACATCTTGAAGACGGGGGGAAAGTTCCCCTGCGCCAACTCTTCCCGGGCGACCGACACCTCGTGCAGGGCCAGACGCATCCACAGCTCAGACGTTTGATGCTGGATGATGAACAGCATCTCGTCATGGGCGTCGGATTGGCGGTTCTGCGCGCCCAGAATGGGGTCAAGCGCGAGGTAGTCGATATATGACATATCCTTGGCAAAGGACATTTGCGCCCCTTCTTTTGAAGGATCATAGCCGGTCATGCGCGGGCCTCTTGGTTTTGGGTTTGCAGGGTGGTCGCAACGATCGTGCCAGCGGGGATCAGGGTGTTGAGGTCCTGAAACGCACGTATGGACAGGTTTACGTGCTGCTCAAACACAGCGCGCGCGCGCGCTGTGTCCCGCGACAGCACGATCTGATAAAGGTCGTCATGCGGGTCGGTGGCCATGGCCTTTGCATAGACCTCTGCCACTTGGGGGGCGTTTTCGGGGTGGCTTTGGAACATGTCGCGCAGGCCGGTTTGAATGAACAATTGATAGCGTCGGAGCTGGTCGGCCAATTGCCGCTGGAAATGCTGCATCCATGGGGTATCTGCTGCGCTGATCAGCGCGTCGTGAAAGGCGGCGTGTCGCCGGTTCCACAGATCAATGTCGCTTTGCGTGCCAGTCACAGACATGGCAGGCGTCTTGGACAATTGGTGATAGGCCCCGATGACCCGTGCCTCCCAGGCATCATCGCCGCGCTGAACAGAGCGTTGGAACAGCGTGCCCTCAACCGCGCTGCGGCTATGTTCAAGGTCAAGCAACTCACTGAAAGAGATGCTGGCCACGCGAAACCCCTTGTTATGTGCGATGATCACAAGCTTATCCGCGCTGAGACGGTTCAGACATTCCCGGATCGGGGTCACACCCACCTGATACCGCTCGGCCAGCGCGGGCAGACGCAAAGGGGCATCCGGCGCAAGGGTCAGCGTCAGGATGTCATCGCGCACTTGCGTATAAAGGGCATCGGATTTTGAATGTGAATTGGTCATGGCACCTCGCGTTAAGGGATGTTACGTTTCATATGCGAAATGGTCAATCGTATACGATTTGGATGGGCCGGGCGACCATATGGGTGTCCCGTTAGAGTCAAAGGGAGCAAATCGATGCCAGATCGAGACGGCACCAGAGTTCGACATTTCGGGCCCGACTCAAATGCGTAATCCGGGAATCGTGGATTGGGACGATGCCTTTGCGAATATGGCGTATATTCCAGGGTCTGACGGGCTGCCCGCCCTTTGGGCTGAACGCGCCTTGGCCTATCGCGCCGCGACGCCGGGAGCCCAGTTGGATATTCCTTACGGTGATCACCCGCGCGAGAAATTCGACCTCGTTTTGCCTGATGGTGCGCCCAAAGGTTTGGTCGTGTTTGTCCACGGTGGCTATTGGATGCAGCTGGATAAATCCTATTGGACCGATCTGGCAGAAGGCGCACGGGCGCAGGGCTGGGCGGTCTGCCTGCCGAGCTACACCTTGGCGCCAGAGGTGTGGATCTCTCACATGACGACGCAAGTTGGGGCGGCGATTGATGCCGCTGCTGATAGGGTCGCAGGCCCGATCCGGATCAGCGGGCATTCGGCCGGTGGGCATCTGGTCAGCCGGATGATCTGTGACGACACACCGCTTTCCAAGGCGGTGCTGGACCGGCTGGAATTGTGCATGTCCATCAGCGGGCTGCACGATCTGCGGCCGCTGCTGAAGACCCAGATGAACGACACGCTGCGCCTTGATATGCAAGAAGCTTCCCGCGAAAGCGCCGTCTTGCATCGCCCCGTCACGGGGCCGCGGTTCCATGCCTGGACCGGCGGCGGCGAACGGCCAGAGTTCATCCGTCAGGCCAAGCTGCTTGACGACATCTGGTCGAGCCTAGACGCGCAATCGACCTGCACGATTGACGGCGGCCATCATCATTTCTCAGTCATTGAGGGGCTCAAAGACCCTGATGCCGCAATTACAAAGACGCTGACCTCTTAACGGTCAGGCGCGCAAAGACTTGCCTTTGGCAGGGTCTGCTCCAAGCCCGTGTGAGGCGTTCTGAGAATTTGCATGCCTAAATATTCTGCTGGTGTTTTGGCCGTCACATATTTGATCTGAGCCACGATGGATCTGTCCTAAGAAGTCGCTTTTTCAAAGAGCCAAAGAATACAGGACGGTCAATATATATTACATAACGAACCTTATGCGTTGTATTTTCGATCCAATTTGCCGCGTGAAATTGGCCTGCAGATGCGGGCCGCCTGGGCGACGATGAGAAAACAAGATGCCGAAAAACTCCGAACCTTGACGAAAACAAGCGTGGCACGCCGTGCCATTGACGCCCAACCCATTGAAAAAAATGGCATATTTGGCCTTATGACAATTCGACGCCCTCATCGCCAAAAAACCACGCAACATCAGATACTTAAGCCCAAATGCAGAGAGCTGCGTGGCGTGTGTACCAAAACGAGGTGCGAAGACCCGAGTGCTATAGAAGACCTTCTTGAGTAGCCGGCCATCGGCCCGGATTCCCAAATCCGTTTTGGGGACTGCGGGGATTCATCATCCCCGCCTTGGCCCTCATCCTCCTCCCTTTGGTGGCACCAGCGCAGGGCTTCGAAAGTCCAGCTGGTCGTCCACCGGAGAGTTCACCTTGCCGGGGGCGCTAACCACGAACGCAGTTTGGTTGCCCCCCACAAACGAGTGGACAGCCTTCGACAGTTTCGAGATGTCTTCCCCAGCACGCGGCCCCGCCCCCGCCCCTGCCCCGCGCATCGTCATCGGCTCTGTCCACCGGGACCTGCTGGGCAATTGATGATCGCATGCTGGGGCCTGGCCTCCTCAAAAACCCGCGCGCATGGATCAGTCTGTATCGATATCAAAGCCGACGGATCGATCGCGCATGATTTGGATCGCCACAGGACTTACGTTGAGTTTGATAGCGCTGTGTTGGACACCGGCCAATATCGCGAAGATCTCTGAGGATGGTGTTCTGGCGATGTCGCAAAGAACGGGTAGCTAGAAGTCGGTTAAGCGGGACTTTGCTGCCCTTCATTTCATTCGCACCGATGTCCGTTTTGGCGAGCCGGCCAACAAGCGATCCTTTATCTTAGAACTCTGACTTACGTCCGTTGTGGTGAGGTGGAAAGCTCGTCCGTGCACTAACCTCTTCATTCCAAAGACAGTCAAAGACGTGATAATTTAGGACATCCAGTGATTTACAGTATCCGGAGCAGGAAAACATGGCGCGACAGGCATTAGAAGAAGTTGAGGCAAGCGTTCTTGCATTAAGCGCTGAGCATTTCGGCATCAAACCAGCCAAGATTTCCCTCAACACTCGACCTGTTCAAGACTTGGGCATTGATAGCCTAGACCTCATCGAATGGATGATGGCCATGGAAGAAGCATTTGACGTTTCGCTTCCCAACGCGACGGAAGTTGGCGATCCTGCGTACAAGGAGGTTTTCACCCGCGCTGATCTAACTTTACAGGATATGGCGGAGCTCGTTCACTTGCGATGGGGCAGCGGTCGTGTCGAGCAAATGGGCTCTGGGAAAGGTGCGTACCAATCGAACGAAAAGGCGGCGTTCTCGCAGCTTGGAGGTGTTTTGCAATCTCAGCCAACAGAGCTTTATCGCTCACTTGGAAAATCGGAACTGGGTGTCGAACAGTTTAGGCGGATGACGGACGGCATGGTCTGCATGCTGCTTGAAGGAGGCAGCGTAGAGATTGGCAGTAAGTGTTCAGATGCCCCGCCGGATGAAAAACCGCTCCATACTGTTGAAATTCAGCCATTTCTCATAGATCGGGAAACCGTTTCAACGACAGCCTACTGCCGATTCTTAAATAGCATTGGTGAAGTTGACGATGATGTCTTGCACCAATGGTTTCTAGTCCGGCCAGATCAACGGCGCTTTGATCATCAATTGATCGAAAGCAAAGGCGCGGGTTGGTCGCCAAAGTCTGGTGCTGAGGAATGGCCGATGATTTTGGTCACGTGGCATGGCGCGGTTGCGTACTCTCGTTGGGCGAACGGCCATGACTGGCGCATTGAAAACAGCGCTTGTCTGCCTTCAGAGGCGCAATGGGAATATGCGGCGCGTGGGTCCACATCGAAAAGATGGCCATGGGGTGATAGCGATCCAGAAAGCGACACCATAAACGCAGGCAGGCATAAGCGGCACGTCACATACAAAAATGTATCTAGTCTTCCCCTTGCACCTGTGAATGCCAAGGCGGGTGTGTCACCATTTGGTGGGCTTCAGATGGCAGGAAATGTTTGGCAGTGGTGCGCTGATTGGTTCGATCCATCGGCATACGCCAAAAATGGCGTTACTCCATGCACAGGAATACGGAGTGAGCGCGGAGGGAGTTGGGTCAGCCCAACAAACCTTTCCAGATCATCCTACAGACGGGGGCGCATACCGGATGCGAAGGGACGATGTTTGGGCTTTCGATGTGTGGGAGCGGCACCGCATTCATGAGACACAAGGCGTCCGCAACACCCGTTTTTTGGTTCTGTCGTAGTCGCAGACCTTAGCGGCATTGCAGAAAATTGATTAAGAGGGCTCACTGCCGACCTCGGAGGCGGTGCAGCATTACCCCCTGCCCCAGCTCAAACGCTACTCGCTCGCGGCCCAGAGCTGCCTTCCAAGACACCTTTAGAATGCTGCGATGCGGCCCGTTAGAGGAGACATTCGCTGCGCCTGCGAGTTGGGTTCACCGACAAACTGACGGATCGCGGGACAAAGCTGCGCTTCCAAATGGCGCAGCCTATGTCCACTTTTTACGATGCGCACTCCATCGTTGTACCCTAAACTAAGTCCCAAAGGCCTCCTTTTTATCACATTGGCGGGCTCCAAAATTGGAGAATTAAGTGCTTTGGTCTCGTCCATCTATTTCTGACGACATGCGGTCTTGGATGACAGAGTGCTTTGATTGGTTCGATGAACGGTTTGAGCCACCAATTGAGCCAATAGTGCCAACCAAAGCGTTTTTTAAGGCGCCGACAGGTACAAGTGCTGAAACCGCTGCGTTGGTCCTCGATGATATCAAAAAGCACATGAAGTTTAGCGCTGAGGTGGACATTGTGCCGTTAAGTGTGCTGCCCGCAGAGTATCGGATTGATTACCAATCCCTTTCAGCAATTGCTGGCACCTATCAGGAGGTCGAGGGAGGCGCGGTCATCCAATATGACCCTGAGCAGATGAATCGGCCAATCCAATTCATAAACCTTCTTGCCCATGAACTCATGCATGCTCGGCTAAGTGGTTTGGAAAGCGAGGTTCCTGGAGGAGAGCTCGCTCACGAGTTAGCAACTGATCTGGGCTGCATTATTGCCGGATTTGGTGTTTTCCAGCTCCAAGCCGCAGACGATGCGGGGTGGTTTGGATACATGACGCAGCCGTCTCGTGGTTTTGCGCTAGCGATGTTTCTCAAAAGGCGAGGTTTGAGCATTGATGACGTATCGCCCTATCTATCAACCAGATGCAGAAAATTTGTTCTCAAAGGTTTCAAAGAATTGTAGCACTACTTCTTGAAAGCAGCCATTCGTCCTTCAAGCAGCATCTGATAAAGAGGGCTCACTGCTGCCATCGGAAGTAACGCAGCATTGAAGGACTTATCGTCCGTCCTGCCCTCTCGAACGGCCCATTCCGGACGTTCATTGGTCGCCCGCAATGCTGCAGTGCGGCCCGTCGAACCGGACTTTCGCTGCGGGCGCAAAGCTCGAACATGGCTGAACTCACGGATCGCAGAGGTAAGGACGGCGCAATACGTGATTGCTGCCTGGGCAGAGCCTAATGGCAAATCCCATTAAGCGTCTGCGCACAGGTCCGTCGACGTTGAAGTAGTGGCTTTGTCGCGACTGGGCCGTCGGCGGGCAAGTCTGCGAGCTGTTGCCAATCGCCTATCATATAAGCGCAAAATGCCTTCATCACGTAGTCGCTTGGGAAGACAAGTAGGCGACTTGACATCACTCTCCCGTGAATTTATTCATAAAAGAATTAATCCATAACGGAATAAATCTATGCATGAGAGAAAAAGCGAGCGCGACACGCTGAATCGAAAGCTCAAAGCTGGGCAGAACATTCACATGCCGGCCCCACGTCGCATCGGGAAAACCTGGACAACCAAACGTCTCGCCGAAGACATGCGGAAAGAGGACTGGCTGATAGTCGAGATGGACGTTCAAGGCATGTCTGCTCCCGAAAAATTCGCGCGGCGTCTGTGCCAAAAGATCCAAGGTCAGTTGCCTAAAACATCAGGCTTGCAAGCAGTCCTCAAGAGCCGGCTCGATGCATTAATCGGTGGAGATTGGGGCACCAACCCGATCGATGCGATCGGCAAAGTTGATCCAGTGGCCTTCCTGGATGCGCTTTTGGAAGCACTGGAGAAGGAAGAGAAGAAATCGGCGATCTTCGTCGACGAGATCGCCTATTTCGTTCTCGGTTTCGCAGAGAGATACAAGGACGACGCCAAGGACTTCTTCTACGAGCTGAGGAACCTGCAGGCCGAATACTCGAACGTTCGGTGGCTCTTCACCGGTTCGATCGGCTTGAACGTGGTGGCTGAACGGTTTGGCCTTGGCGGCGCTTTCGTCGATCTGGACACCTTCATTCTCGAGCCGTTCAACGCACCCGAAGCCCTCTCCTTTCTGCGGGATCCGGCCACGCAGAATGGGTTCAACCATTCATTCATCGCAAGCGACGAAGACCTCATGGTCTTATTCGAAGGACTGGGCTGGCTGGCGCCCTACTACCTCAAGCTGGTAGGGAATGAAGTCCGCCCCTCGGGTGAGGCGCAAGACGGCACACTAACCGCAACGCGCGACGACCTGCGGGCCGCCATGCAGAAACTGCTCGAGCCAACCCGCAAATCCGAGTTTGCTGTGTGGCGGGAGCATATCGACAAAAACCTGCCCAAGACCGAAAGGGTTCTGGCCCGCAAGGCGCTGAGTCACTTGTCGGCCAACGCCGACGGAGAGGTTCTAAGCACGCTGCAATCCGCCCTGGTTCCCGACACGCCGAAGGCCGTGCGGGACATCCTGGACATTCTTCAAAGTGACGGTTTGGTGGAATGTTTAGAGGGTCGGTACCGATTCCGGTCCGGCCTGATCCGTCGCTACTGGCAGCAGTACGAGGCGGAATGAAGGTGATCCCACAGTCGACGCTCTACAATCAGACCGTCCTTAGTGACGATGACTTCGTCGCCAGCTTCGTGGCACGCCGCGACACGCTCGAGACGATATGCCGCCGCTTGACAATAGTCGGACCGGAGGACGACGGGCAGCATCAGATCCTGATCGGCACGCGAGGAATGGGCAAGACCTCCCTGCTGCGCCGCATGGCGATTGAAATCAAGCGCGATCACGACTTGTCGGACCATTTCGTCCCGCTGATGTTCCGCGAAGAGCAGTACAACGTGCTGCGGCTGCAGGATTTCTGGCGCAACTGCGGGGAATCCCTCGCTGGATGGGCAGAAAGCCAAGGGCGCAACGACTTGGCGGAGCATCTTGACGACGTGGTATTCTCGAGCAGCTGGGATGGTGACGACCGCGCTGCAGAGCAGTTCGAGGCTGAGATGAATGCGCTTGGCAAACGGGCAGTTCTGCTGATCGACAATCTCGACCTGATTCTGGATGCGCTCAAGGAAGAGGACCGCTGGACCTTGCGCGCCAGCTTGCAGGCGCGGGGCGGGCCAATCCTTGTCGGTGCCGCAACCCAGTCACTGAAGGAGTCCGCAGACCGCGACGCAGCCTTCTACGAGTTTTTCCAACCCTATTACCTTGAGCCCCTCGAGTTGCAGGAAACCGAGACCTGTATGCGAGCTCTCGCAAGCCAGCGCGGCGAGGTCGGGCAACACGTCCTCCGTGTAATGCACACCGATCGCGCACGGCTCCGCGTTCTTCACCGGTTGACCGGTGGCAACCCTCGGATCTTAGCCCTGACTTATCGTCTTCTCGAGACCGAGGATTCCCACAGCGCGATGGCCGATCTCGAGCGACTGCTGGACGAGGTTACGCCCTACTACAAGGCCCGTGTCGAGGAGTATCAGACCCCCTTGCAACGGGCGATCATCGATGCCATTGCGTTACATTGGGACCCGGTCACCACCGGTCAGCTGTCCGACATAACCGGCATCCCGACCACGACGCTGTCGCCGCAGCTGACCCGGCTACGCAAGGATGGTCTGATTGAAAGGATCGAGACCTCGGGCTCCTACGCGGGCCATCAGGTCGTCGAACGGTTCCTCAATATCTGGTACCTGATGCGGCACGGAACGCGCCGCACCCGGCAACGGATGCGCTGGCTCGTCGCGTTCTTGTCGAGCTTCTATTGCAAGGACGAGTTGGAAGAAATCGGTCGGACCGCACGCGCAACGGGCCGCTTCGATCTCTGGACCCGAGAATACGTGCATGCGTTCGAACAGGCGACGCAGATCGCACCTGTGCGCGAGCGTCTCAGCCTGAAGTCGGAGGGGGCCCGCCACGACGTCATGATCGAGGCAGACTATCCAGCTTCGCCCGAAGCCAAAAAGGCGAAGGAGATGGGCGAAAAGGGCGTATCTTTAGGCAGAAACGGAGAGGGTGTAGCTGCGCTGAAGATACTCGAGGAGCTGATCGCCCATTACAGCGACAGCGACGCCCTTTCGCTGCAGGAACAGGTCGCGCGGGCCATGCTCAACAAGGGGATCACGTTGGGCCACACCGGCGATCCTGCAGCAGAGATCGAGACCTACGACGCACTCATCGCCCGCTACGGCGACAGCGACGCCCTTCCGCTGCAGGAACAGGTCGCGCGGGCCATGCTCAACAAGGGGATCACGTTGGGCCACACCGGCGATCCTGCGGCAGCGCTCGAGACCTACGACGCACTCATCACCCGCTACGGCGACAGCGACGCCCTTCCGCTGCAGGAACAGGTCGCGCGGGCCATGCTCAACAAGGGGTTCGCATTGGGCCACACCGGCTATCTTGCGGCAGCGCTCGAGACCTACGACGCACTCATCACCCGCTACGGCGACAGCGACGCCCTT
>CANLVP010000004.1 GCA_947494675.1 uncultured Paracoccaceae bacterium | reverse complement strand
GAACATCCTTGCCTGCGCCGCCCTTCAGGTTGTCAGCGCCATAGCCGCCCCAGACCCGGTCGTTGTTGTCGCCGCCCTGCACCGTATCGTTGCCTGCTTCGCCGCGCAGCACATCGTCTTTCCCGCCACCGGTGATCCGGTCATTGCCGTCGCCGCCGAAGATATCGTCTTTGCCGTTGTTGCCATTGAGTGTGTCGATACCGCCGCCGCCATACAGATCGTCGCCGCCGTCGCCACCGTTGATGGTATCGCGGCCATTGCGCCCCATCAGCACGTTTGCGGCATTATTGCCGGTGATGTCGTCATCACCGCCGCCGCCCATCGCCTTTTCGATGGTCACGCCATTGGCGATGGTATAGCCGCCTGCGATGCCCTTGGCGGCCGAGATAAAGCCCCCTGCCCCTGCGCCGTATTGCAGCGTGGCGGGACGCAGATCGATATCGACGTCGCGCGTGCCGTCATAGCGGATCGCATCGAACCCCTTGGTGTCCCAGATCGATTTCCACATGGTGCCGGCCTTGTTGGCATCGGGCATGTAATAGGTTGTGTTGCCGGTGTTGCGTGACACGGTGCCATACAGCTCTTGCAAAACCGCGATATCCAGCGCCATCGGTCCGGCCTCATAGCCGTAGGTATCGTTGAACCCCGGCGCAGAGCCCAGAGCCCCGGTCTGATAGCCGGAGTTATAGGTCATCGTGGTATAGACGCCCTGGTTGAGGTTGTTCTTGCCATAGTCGTCAAAGGCAGAGGTCACCCCCTGCATGATGGTCGAGCTGCCGCCGTTATCATGGGGATGCGCGAGGCCCAGCCCGTGCAGAAGTTCGTGCACGATGGTGACATAGCCAAAGCCACCCTTGGTCAGATCGCCGCCAGAACTGCGGTCCCACAGGTCGCCGTTAAAGACGCCAATGCCTTCGTAGGTTTCACCCGGCGGATTAAAGTAACCCAGAAACTGGTCGTCGCTGGGCATGGCGCTGATTTCATTGGTGTCGAGCACCATTTGCAGATCGGCATTGGCCCCCGCAGAGGTGCCCGTCACGATGTTGAATGTCAGGCCACAGACCGAGGCGATCTTATCAAAGGCCTGCTGGAACTGGTTCTTTTCATAGGCGTTAAAGCCCTCGGACGTGATGGATTCCCCAGATGCAAAGGTGCGGCTTTCATTGTCGGGAACAAAATAGACTGTCACCACATTGTCGGACTGCGCGGTGCCCCAGTTGATTGTATCGGTCACGGAAGTCATCGTCGGCCTGCCCTATCTGCTGCATCGGGTTTTGGATCGTCTATCATGGCGGACCCAGCACCCTATAGGGCGATGGGTCACATCTGCGTAATTTACCGCAAGGCGTGGCGGTTTTAAGGCAATCGTCGCACTGACACGGTCAGTACGGCGGAAAACCCCTAAAACAGCGCGAACATCGCGTGGTTTTTATTGGCCAGCATCTCATCAAGGTTCTCAAGCGTGACCTCTTGCATGAAACCGGCCTTGGGCATTTTCTGATGCCATTGCAAACGGCCACAGCGATAGCCGCGCGACAGGAAGGCCATCATGATCTCGCGCCGGGAATGGCCGTGGCGTTCGACGATTTCATCCCAATGCAATTCCAGCAGCACCGCCGGGCGGTGGTGGTCCAGAATATGGTTGAGGTCATCGACCAGACGTCCTTCCCAGCCTTCGATGTCGATCTTGATCAGGTCGGGCACATGGCCGATCCGATCCATCAGGTCGCGCAGGGACAGGATATCAAGCTTGCCCTCGTTCCAGCGGCCGTGCTTTTCAAAGGCCAGACGCATGCCTTCATACCAGACCGTCTGATCCAGCGCTGTGCTGTCCGACAGGCCCGCCACATGCATGTGGTAGCGTGTATCAGGCTCTAATCCCGGGTTTTTGGCGTGATTGGCGGCGACAACATCCGCGGCAAAGGGGTTCATTTCGATCCCGTCAACGCGGGTCATCTGCGGCATGCGCAGCATGAACTGCGAGATAAAGCCGTAATGCGTGCCGATATCGAGCGCCGTGGTGGCCCCTGTCATTTCAGCCAGCGTTTCCAGCACCAGACAGGAAAACGGTTCAATCGTCCAACCGTCCTTATGGGCATCCGCCATCCAATCGGCGACGTCCTTGTGGCTGGTGTCAAATTCCATCGGCCCATGGGTGGTGAAATTCACTGTCAGCTGGTCG
The DNA here is from genome assembly GCA_947494675.1 of uncultured Paracoccaceae bacterium. Lineage (GTDB taxonomy): Bacteria > Pseudomonadota > Alphaproteobacteria > Rhodobacterales > Rhodobacteraceae > CANMYO01. Next base: position 36,635 of record CANLVP010000004.1, on the reverse strand, counting down.
CCCGCATCTTCGTGCCACCAGGCCCATGTCTTGGCGCGGCGGGCGATTTCGTCCAGCAGGAGGTCATAGGTGATTTGGGTATCGGGTGTGATCACGGGTGTCACATGCCCCCCTGTGTGGTCAAACTTGCTCATTGGTTTCTGCCTCTTTTGATGACCTCTGACGGGCCTTAGCTGTTCGGTTTTGCGTTCTGATTAACGAACTCGGCGATTTTGAAGTAGCCGGTCCGCGTATAGTGGTCGCTGTCGGCGAATTCGTCGTCGTCCAGCAGGGTGTCGATATCGACAAAGAAAGTATTGGGGCGCCCCGCGCAGAAGTCGCGGCACATGGCGTTAAATCCCTGCCGCATGCCCAGCGTGCGTTCGGCCTGTTGCCCGTGCTTGGTCACTGACGACAGGATAAAGAGCGGCGTTTCAGGGTCGCGCAGATTGTCGGCGTGTTCAAAGCTGCGGCGGGTCAGGTCCAGCCGCTCTTCCAGTGGCAGGCGGCGGTGGAACATTTCCTTGGCAAAGCGCATCGCGTGATCAGGGTCCTGCATCAGCTTTTTCATCCGACGCGGCGGGATGGTGGCGTAATATTTGCCGCCAAATTCCTCACCGCCATAGGTAAAGAGGTTGTCCGAGGGGATCGAGAAATACATCGACAGCAGGATCAAATCGGCCTCTTTGAGGGAGCGGTCCAGATCCTTCATCTCGTCCAATGTATAGCCCGCAAAGCGCTGCAGCGGCTTGGAGTGTTTGAGCTGTGGATCGCGCGGGTTGATGAAGAAACCCACGTCATCATAGCGCACCAGCATGCCGTTATCGTCTTGCTTGTTCACAAATTCATCGCGGTTGGTGCCGCAATAGAATGAGACCTGCAAAAGGTCACAGCCGCCCACAAGGCAGAGCCGGCGCTCTTCCAGCTCATTCGCGCCGGTGTCGAAATCGGTGACTTCGGTGATCCAGTCGACGGTCTCGGGCTCTGACAGCTCACCGGCGACGGGGCCCACGTGTTTGAAGTCTGGGCGGCCCAGATAGTTCCAGACCCATTGTTCGACACCCATGTTGAGCGTCCGGCAAGAGAATGCCAGATGGTGCACGGTGGTGCCGGAGAATTTCGTGCGCACACAGAAAAACCCGACGATGCCGTAGTCGCCATAGCGATCCTGCACCTCGATCAGGCCCGCGTGCATGCCAGAGACGGCCAGCAATTCATCCAGATCGCGGCGTTCGGCATCCGTATTGGCGCGCACCTTGGTAAAGTTCAGCTGGTTGGTGCGGTTGAGGATTTCCAGCACCCGGTCCATGTGGTTTTCCACATCCGTGATGATACGGATCTTGATCTCGGATTGTTTGAGGAATTCGGTATTGGACAGGCCCGCATCCGCTTGTTCGGATTGCTTCTGCTCCATCACCTTGTACTGCGCGAGGCGGGAATGGCTGCTGTCGTCCTTGCCCTTGAGCTGCGGCAGCGCCAGAAGGCCGGTCATGTCGCCATGCGCCTCAACCGCCATCAGAGACTTGTTGAAAAACTGCGCCTCTTCCAGGTTCAGGTGGTTGTCATCAAGGAACAGGACGTTTTCGTCGCGCAGCCCCATATCCTTGACCATCTTTTCAATCGCCTGCCCCTTGGGGGACCATGCGATATGGGGAAAGACAAAGAGATCCCAGATGCCCAGTTTCTCAAGCGCATCCTTGGCCTGATCAAAGTCATTCTTGGAACAGATCGAACACATGATGCCGCGATCGACAAGGCTGCGGACCATGTCGATATGGGCCTGAATAGGTTCAATCCCCTCTTCTGACAGGGTGCCCTTCCAGAAGGTTTCATCGAGGTCCCAGATCACCAGTTTGACGGATGATGTGACGCTGTCGAAGGTCTGAATATTCACGGTTTTGGTCCCACTGCGGTCGGTTGTCATAGCATGCCTTAGCTTGGAACCTATTGAAACAATCTGACCAAATCATGGCGATTGTTGCGCGATTTTTCACCGTTCGGGCCGCTGCAACGCACCGTGCGGTGGGGCAACGGGGCGTTCACCGCTTGGCGCGGATACTGCCCGCCAACGCGTTCACATAGGTAGCCCTGCCATGTCCCAATCCTCGCCCAGCTTGACCCTGCCCTATATTCAGGCCGGTCAGGCGCAAAAACACGTGACCCATAACGAAGCGGTCGAACAGCTGGACCTGCTGGTGCAGCTGGTGGTGCAGGATTTTGTAACCGCCACGCCGCCCGGCAATGCCGCAGAAGGGCAATCCTGGGTGGTGGGTGCCGCTGCCAATGGTGTCTGGGCCGGGCGCACGGATGAGATCGCAAGCTGGCGCGGGGGTGGCTGGCTTTATGTGCTGCCCAAGGAAGGCTGGCGCGCCTGGGGGGAAGCCGAGGGCGAAATCAGGGTCTATACCGGGGGATCATGGGTCAGTTTGCCTGCCGCCGACCCCGATCTGAACAATCTTGATGGGGTCGGCGTGGGGGCCAGTTACGACGCCACCAATAAGCTGACGGTCGCAGCGGATGCCACGCTTTTGAACAATGCGGGCACGGGCCACCAGCTCAAGATCAACAAGGCCGCGGCGGGGGACACCGCCAGCCTGCTTTATCAGACCGGGTTTTCAGGCCGGGCCGAGATGGGGTTGGCGGGCAATGATGATTTCAGCGTCAAAGTGTCGGCCGATGGCGCAAGTTTCACCGAAGGTTTGCGGGTCGATGCGACCACCGGCATGACCACAGCCGTAGCACTGACCGGCGGTGCGGTGGATGTCGCCCCTGATACGGTGGTGACCGTGCCGACCCCCTGCCAATCGGGCGGCGTGTTGCTGACCGTGTTCCGCCCGGTTCCGTCGGGTCACCCGTTGGCCGCCCATGGGGGGTTCTTTATCTATGATACCGGCACCTCGGCCGGTCTGGTGATGATCGGCAAGGGCGGCAGTCTGGAAAACCTGGGCAATGCGGTGCTGACGGGCGGTGATGGCACCGCCGGGTTGAGCGGTATTGCGGCCATGACAGGAAGCTTGCAGTTCCTGAACCGGACCACCGAGACGCTGACCTATAACGTGACCTTCTTGGGCGGCTTGCCGGGGCGCTAACGCATCAGCGGGTGATGCGACCTCTCAGCCAGCCCAGAAACGCAGCACCTGGGCTGCGCAGGGTCTGACGGCCCGAGGCGACCCAGAAGGCGCGCCACTCCGCCTCGAGCGCGTAGATATCCCAGCCCGGCGCCATGGTGCGGGCCTGTTCCAGCGTCGCGGCGTCAAAGGGCGGCAGGCCGGGGGTGTCTTCGACCAGACGGCGGCGGGTGACGCGGATGATATCGCCCTCTTCTTCCATGAGTTCATAATCGGGCAGCGTATCGGCGGTGATCATCCGGCGGATGGCGGCGCGGAACACGCGCACCGGCGCATCCGAGCCCGCCTTGGTGTGCAGGGTCGCAATAGAGACCCGCCATTCCCGCTGATTACCGCAGTGCTTGCGCGCCAGCTCATAGACCCGCCGTTCCAGCGGTTTGCGCAGGGTGAAATAATCGCGGCTGAGCGTCAGCACCGATTTCGCCTGCACCGCGCGAAAAAGCCAATCCGACAGCGTCACCCGCACACTGACCATGCGGCCACCACGGGTCTTGCGCACGATCTCCCAGCTTTCGATCAGGCCAAAGCCGGTGGTGGTTTCCAGATCCCCGGTGACAAGGTTGGTGGTGATGCGGGTGCCTGCCAGCCGCTCAAAGCCTTCGCGCAGCCGGGTGTAGCTGTCGCCGCCCGTGTCGCGGCGGGTGGCAACGAGCAGATCATGGGCGGTGAGCGTCAGGTGACGGCTGATCGCCCGGCCTGCGTTCAGGGCCGCCATCAACTGGCTGATGCAATAGATCAGGATATCCTTGTCATGGATCGTCGCACGGCCCCGGACGGAAGGTGTCACGGTGATATCGGTGCCCTTGTGGTGATACTGGCGGATGGTGCGATCAGGCCGGGTCGAGAGCGAAAAGAACGGATGCTCCATCGATCCAAGATCGCCTTTTGGGGCGGCATCAAAGATGTCGCAGACGAAAAAATCACGCATGGCCGGTGCGGTGGTCATAGGCTGCCCTTTGGAATCACCCCTGTTTTCTCTTCGGGGTTTCAGTGACACCCTAAAGTTATCCACAGGGGCCTGTCCACTGCGGCAACGGGGGATCAGAGTCGCCACAACGGCGGATCAGAATCGCCTGATCGGGGTTTCAGAGTCGCATTGGTGTTTCGGTGACGGCTTTCACAAAGGGATTCCAAAGACTTGCGGAAAACGCGCACATGCGTAACGATCAACTAACAGAATCTAACAGCTCTTTTTTTCTTATCCCCCCTTTCAAGCGGATGGAAATGGCTGGAAAGCACTGGATTTCCTGAGAAAAGACGGGCGATGTTCAACCTTTGCTTCCATGTGCGGTGTTTTGTGGTATCTTGCCGAAAACACAACACATGGAGGCGGTATGAGCAGCCTGCCACCCTATGCCCAGATCAGCCCTGATGCCGCTTTGGCGGGATTGGATGGGCCCACGTCTTCGGATGATTTTGCACAGATTGCGCGCGCTTGCGAGGCGGGGCGTGATGACCTTGCAGGTCGTGGTCTGGCCGAGGATGGCAGCCGAAAGCTGCGAGGGTTTTCCACCTGGGAAATCACCCGCTATCTGATCCCTGTGGCACAGGCGCATTTCCGGCGCGTGCTGAAACAGAACCCCGACTTGCCGCAAGGCACCACCGAGACAGAAGGTGGCGCCAAGTGGTTCACACTGGACGAGGTGCAGCGGCTGCGGGCGTTCTTTGCCGCCCAAGGATCCAAGGCCAAGGACTACCTGCCCTACCGGCCCAAGGGGCTGCCCGCCAAGATGGTCGCGGTCGCCAACTTCAAGGGCGGTGTCGGCAAGACCTCGACGGCAGCGCATCTGGCGATGTCAGCGGCCCTTGATGGCTACAAGGTGCTGGTGATCGATCTGGATAGCCAGGCCTCCATGACCTCGATCTTTGGCGGCAAGGTCGCGGATGAATGGCAAACGGTATTCCCACTGCTGGCGCGGCATTACGCGACCCATCTGCGGTCCGATAATCAGCGACGGATTGACCGTGGCGATGCCCCCATTCCCCTTGATGAGACGCTGGATGAGGCGCTGAAGGTCACATCCGCCGACCTGATCCAGGGCACCCATTGGCCCAATATTGATCTGATCGGTGCGCAGCTGAACCTCTATTGGGCCGAGTTTCAGGTGCCGGTCTGGCGGATGCAGGGGCGCGGCTGGAAACTGTGGGATGCGCTGACGGATGTGCTCACCGCGGACGGGGTGCTGGACGACTACGATGTGGTTTTCATCGATACCCCCCCTGCCCTTGGGTATCTGACAATCAATGGTCTGGCGGCAGCGGATATCCTGCTGGTGCCTGTGGGTGCGTCTTTCCTTGAGTTCGATAGCACGGGCCGGTTCTTTGACATGTTGCACACCACGTTTTCCTCGATTGAGGACGGTGAAAATCTGGCCGCCCGTGCCTTGGGACGGCCCGAGATGGCGTTTTCATGGGATGCGGTGCGTGCGGTGGTCACCCGCTATGATGGATCGCAACAGGCAGAGCTTGCAGCCCTGATGCAGGCCTATCTGGGCAAGACGCTGTCCCCCCACCGACAGGATTTCACCGCGCTGATCGGACAGGCGGGCGAACAGGTGCAGGGCATCTACGAGGCGGACTACCGCGATTTCAACCGTGAGACCTATGCCCGGGGCCGCGAAACTTTTGATGCAACCTATGCGGCGTTCAAAGCGTTACTGGTGGGCACCTGGAGGCGTGATGAGCTTGCGGGGTCAGAGATAGCTGACGATTTGGCCGCAGAGCAGGCCGCCGAATGAGCTTTCAAGATGACATAATACGTTTCGCACGCGAAACAGCGAAAGGCTGACGATATGGCAAAACGCAAACGCCTGACCCCGGCGCGGATCGACGCGGCACCTGCGCCAGAGGTGAAATCAGCGCTGGCCCGCCCTGCCCTGTCGACCCGGCCCCCGATTGCGGATGTGGCCCATGATGCCGCCGCCAGTGCCGCCCTGACCGAGGTGGCCGCGGAACTGTCTGCGGCGCGCACCGAAGGGCGGTTGATCCAGCGGGTTCCACTGACGGCGATTGACCCGCAGTTTCTGGTGCGGGACCGGGTGGTCATGGATGACGAGGAGATGGCCGCCTTGGTGGCCAGCCTCACGGCCCGTGGCCAGCAGACCCCGATTGAGGTCAGCGATCTGGGTGGGGGGCGTTATGGCCTGATCTCTGGCTTTCGGCGCTATACGGCCCTGTGCCAGATTGCAGCGGAAAACCCTGCAATAGACACTGTTTTATCCGTGATCCGCCCACCGCAAGAGGCGGCAGAGGCCTATCTGGCCATGGTCGAGGAAAACGAGGTGCGCGTGGACCTGTCGTTCTATGAGCGCGGCCGGATCGTGGCGCGTGCCAAGGATGCAGGGGTCTACCGCACGGATGCGCTGGCGCTGTCGGCGCTCTTTGCCCATGTACCGCGCGCACGGCGGTCCAAGATCGGCAGCTTTGTCGGGTTGGTGCGGGCGTTGGATGAGGTCCTGCGCTTTCCCACGGCGATCAGCGAAAAGTTGGGGCTGGCGCTGGTCAAGCAGTTGGGGTCCGACCCCAGCTTTGATGCGCGGGTGCGCGATGCCCTGATGGCCACGCCCCCTGCCACGGCGGCCGAGGAGGTCGCCGTGCTGACGCGCTGCCTGCGCGGCCCTGCGGCGGGCGCCAAGACGGGGGCGTCTGCCAGTGACAAGCTTGAGGTCGCACCGGGTATCACGATGGTGCAACGCGCCAGTGGCAAGGTTGAGCTGACCGGGGCCAAAATGCAGGATCCGATGTTCGTGGCAAAGCTTATTCAGACTCTAAAAGCCCTGAAATAGAGTCTATTTCGCCCCAGATATGTGACATAATACGTTTCGCGCGCGAAACACCTGCCTGCCCTATTCGTCCTCGTCAGAGCCCATATTGGCGTGGTGTTGGGCAACCGCCTCTTCGACATCTTCGTAATAGGTCAGCTTGCCGTCTTCCAAAATTGCCGCCGCATCACAGAGCAGTTTCAGCTGCCGGGTAGAGTGGGTGACAACCACGGCGCTTGCGTTTTTCATCCGGTCGGTAAAGGCCAGACGGCTTTTGCGCTTAAAGGCGGCATCACCGACAGATGTCACCTCGTCCACCAGATAGGTGTCAAAGGGGATGCCGATGGAGACGCCAAAAGCCAGCCGTGACTTCATGCCCGCAGAATAGCTGCGGACGGGGGCGTGGAAGTGATGCCCCAGTTCGGCAAAGTCCTGCACATAGGCCATCAGATCTTCGGTATCGACGCCATAGACGCGGGCGATGAACTTGGTGTTCTGCGCGCCCGTCATGTCGCGGTTGAAGGAGCCCGCAAAGCCCACAGCCCAAGAGATCGTGCCGGTGCGTTCGATGGTGCCGCTGTCGGGTTTGATCCGCCCGCCGATCATCTGCATCAGGGTGGATTTGCCTGCGCCATTGCGGCCCATCAGCCCCACGGATTTGCCGGTGGGAAAGGTCACGTTGAGGTCGTCGGCAATGACCTTGGTGCCGGATTTGGTCCAGAAGGACTTGTTCACGCCTTGGAACTGGATCATCGCCGGGACCCCTAGCGCCTGTCCCGCAGGGCGTAATAGATCAGGCTGATGATGGCCCAGGTCAGAAAGCTAAAGAGCGTCACAAGCGCCAGCAGCACCTCGCGTTGCGGAAACTCCGACCGTTCGGCCAGCGTGGGCTGGATATAGGCCGCCAGATAGCGCGATTGGCGGTTGGCCTCGGCGCGGGCGGCATCAAAGGCCGAGAGCGTCGCGGCATAGGCGGTTTCGGCAAATTCACGGTCCACGGTCAGACGTTCGAATTCGGAAATGATCGTGGCGTATTCCTGCCCGCCGGGGCCAACGCCGCCGGTACCGAATTTCTTGCGCTCTTCTTCCACCTGCGCCTCGATCACCTCAAGCCGGCGACGGGCCTGTGCGACGCGGGGGTCGCCCTCGGAGGCGGATTCAGAGATCAGCTGATATTCGATGATGGCGGTGGCCTGCTGTTCCTGCAGGGTCGCCAGCAAGCCGATCTGGGTCTGGATATCAGCGTTGGGGTCAACGATCTGGTTGGCCAGACGAAAGGAGGTCAGGCTTTCCCGCGCGGTTTTGAGCCGTTCCAACGACAGCTCCAGATCCTCTTGCGCGTAGCGCGTCGCATCCGCCCGGGCGATGGCCGAAAGCGCGTTGATCATGACAGAGCTTTCTTCAAAGATCGTCTCTGCCACCTGTTTGGCCTCGGCGGGGTCAAAGGCCAGCACACGCAGTTCGATCAGGCCAGAGCCCGCGTCATAGCTGACCCGCACCATACGGCGCCAATAGTTGGTCAGATCCTCGATCGTGCCGTCGGGATCAAAGGCCAGCACCGGGTCCTGTTCCACGTGGCGGCTAAAGCGGCTGCGCAGGTCGAGCTTGTCGTCGATGGTTTGCACCAGCTCCTGGCTGCGGATGAATTCATACAGGATGTCACTGTCGCCACCGCCGCCGCCACCAAGGGTGGAGCCAAGACCGCCCAGGATGTCGACCGCGCTTGAGACGTCCTCGGACCGGACGGTAAAGCCAAGGGTGGAGGCGTATTGATCAGCCGCACGGGTATAAAGATACCAACCCGCCACAGAGACGGGGGCGGCCACCATGAACAGGAAGGCAAAGAGCATGAACCAGTGCCGCGGCTTGGCGCGGGCCGGTTTGGCGGGCGGGCGCGGCACATAGGCCTCTGGAACAGGGCGCTGTGGGGTCTTGGCTCTCTTGGCCTGACGCTTGCGCTTTTGGCGCTGTACCTTGTTGTTTTCAGGCGCTTTTTCTGGTTCTTCGGCGTCTGTCATCGGATGTCTTTCCTTGCCTCAGCGCCACGATAGCCCGGTGGCGGCGATCACGCCAGAGGTGGTGCCGCCATCGCGTGAACCGCGTCATTGCGGCCACGCCGACGCAGTAGCCCATCGCGCAGGCCGATCCACATCATGCGACGATAAAGGGCGCGTTCATGCGCGTCATAATGGTTGCCGCGCCGCCACCAGATCACGGTGTAATAGGCGAGGGCGGCAGGGAAGATCAGCGGTCCGGCGGCCTGACGCGCGATGCTGACGCCGTTGCGGCAGTGGTAATAGATCTTCCACAGGGGGCGGTAGATGAACCCCTGACCCATGGTGCCGCAGTCATGCACAAAGCGGACAGAGGGCATCAGGATCATCTGCAGGCCCGCGCGGCGCAGGCGCAGCGAATAGAGCACGTCATCGCCATAGATAAACAGACCCCCCTCGGGCAGGCCGGTGCGGGCGATGCCGGTGCGGCTGACAAAGTAGCCCACGAAAGATGCCACATCGATCTTGCGGTCGGGGGCGTCGGGGGCAAAAGCCTCATCCGGGAGATGGAACCCCGCACGGCTGCCGCGCAGCAGGGTGCGGGCAAACAGCCCAAGGTTCCAAAACGGGTTGTTGGAGGGGCGGTTCATCTCGCAAAGCGTGCCGTTGGGATAGAACACAGCCCCCGCAACACAGCCAATATCAGGGTCTAACGTGGGGCTTTTGGCCTTAAACTGCGCCAAAGCCCCCGGTGCGGGTCGCGCGTCATCATCCATCAGCACAACCCAATCGGGGTCAAAGCGGTCGCGGGCAGCGGCCATCCCGGCCTCGAACCCGCCCGCGCCGCCAAGGTTGTCATCCAGCGTCACCACGGTCAGGCGCGGATTGTCCTGTGTGGCCAGCCATGTGGGCGTGTCGTCTGTGCTGGCGTTATCGACCACGATGATCTGGTCCACGTCTTCATCCAGCAAGGCCGCGACGGTCAGCTGAAGCTGCGCCAGACGCTGGTAGGTGACGACAATCGCGGCAAGTTTCACGGGGGTGTCGGTCACAGGGGGGCCTTTGAAAAGGTCGGGGCAGGGGTGCCGTCGGCCTGCGCCTTGAGCCAGTCGGCGGCGCAATCGAGCGACTCGCGGATCGTCACATCCATATCGAGGTAACGATAGGTGCCCAGACGACCCACAAAGGTCACGTTACCCACGGCTTCTGCTGCTGCGACGTAATCGGCCAGCATGGCTTTTTCATCGACCAGCCGGATCGGGTAATAGGGGATGTCATCGGGGCCGCATTCCCGCGCGCTTTCCTTATAAAGGATCGAGTTCTCGTGGCTTTCCCAAGGCGAGAAATGCTTGTGCTCGGTGATGCGGGTATAGGGCACATCCACGTCGCCATAGTTCATCACCGCACAGCCCTGATAATCGCCTTCCGCGCGGAAGGTTTCAAAATCCAGCGTGCGGTAGCCAAGCCGCCCAAGGTTATAGCCAAAGAAGCCATCCAGCGGGCCGGACCAGAACACATGGTCCCAATCGCCAGCCTCGGCCGGGTCAAAGGCGCGGTTCAGTTCCACGGTGATGTTCGCGTGATCAAGGATGCGCTCGATCATCACGGTATAGCCCTCTTCGGGCATGCCCTGGAACGCGTGGAAGAAATAATTGTCGTCGTAGTTGAAGCGCAGCGGCAGCCGCTTGAGAATCGCTGCAGGCAGTTCAGTGGGCGAGCAGCCCCATTGTTTCTGGGTGTAGCCCTTGAAGAAGGCGTCGTAGAGGTCGGGGCCAACAAAGGCGAGGGCCTGTTCCTCGAACGTTTGTGGCTCTGGAATATCGGCGGCCTGGTTGGCAATGAACGCGCGGGCCTCTTCGGGGCGCATGGTCTTGTTATAGAATTGGTTGATCGTGTGCAGGTTCACCGGCAGCGAGAAAACCTGCCCTTTTGCCGTGGTTTTGACCCTGTTTTTGAAGGGCAGGAAGGTGGCAAAGCTGTTCACATAGTCCCAGACCTCGGCGTCGTCGGTGTGGAAGATATGCGGCCCATAGGTATGGACCATCACGCCGGTCTCTGCGTCGCGGGCGGTGTGGCAATTGCCGCCGATATGGTCACGGGCATCGACCACCGTGATCTGGTGGCCCGCCTCGGCCAGAACCCGGCCAATCACTGCCCCCGACAGGCCCGCGCCTACCATCATAATCCGTTTTACCATTGCCCAAACCTCAGCCTGCTGATTGCGGGCCGTCTACCCTAATTTCAAAGGCGGCGCAAAGCGGCAAAGGCCACAGGTGACGGGGAAATACAGCCCAGTCTGCGCAAGTACGATTGCCTTTGGTCAGGGGGCGGGGCATTTTGACGGGAATCTGACAGACACGCGGGGCTGCTCCTGGGGTGATCTGCAAAAACAGGCGTCCGTCCGGGGGGATCAATATGCGTAAAGCAAAGCTATGGGCCGTAGGCTTGGCCTGTGTGCTGTTGGCTGCATGTGGTGCGCCGCGCGGGGCTGGTTTCCAAAGTGAGGTTTTGGCCGCGAGCGAAGAAAAGGGTCCCGATGGCGAGGCGATTTACGACTTTGCCGTCTTTGATGTGACCCGTGCCGCCCTGCCGACGATCGCCAATTGGCCGCGCACGGGGCAGGGGGGTTACCCTTGGATCAACGGCGGCGCGCAGCCTGCATCGGTGCTGATTGCGCCCGGTGATGTGTTGCAGGTGTCGGTTTGGGACGCAGAGGAAAATTCACTGCTGACCACCGCAGGCCAGCGCATGGCGCAATTGCAAAGCATGCAGGTGGGGGCGGACGGGCGCATCTTTATTCCCTTCGTGGGTGAGATGCGGGTGGCTGGCATGGCGCCGGGCACCGCGCGGGCCCGTATCGAAGAAGAGCTGATTGCCACGGTCCCCAGCGCGCAGGTGCAGCTGAGCCTTGAGCCCGGGCGTGGCAATACCGCCAATCTGGTGTCCGGCGTGTCCCGGCCCGGTGTCTATGCCTTGCCCGATACCAATGCCTCTGTGCTGGAGCTGATCGCCGAGGGTGGTGGCGTGGCGAGCAATCTGGTCAATCCGCAGGTGCGCATCCTGCGTGGCAATGACATCTATGGCACCTCGATTGACCGGCTGTTCAAGAACCCGCGGCTGGATACGGTGTTGCGCGGTGGCGACCGGGTGATCGTTGAGGCCGAAGAACGCAGATTCCTGTCGCTGGGGGCCGCCAACCGGCAGGCGCAGCATATTTTCCCCACCGATGAGGTCACAGCACTGGATGCGCTGGCGATCATTGGCGGTGTCTCGGCCAATACCGCCAACCCAGAGGGTATTCTGGTGCTGCGGACCTATCCGCAGCGGGCGGTGCGCGATGGGGTCAGCGGCCCGCCGATGGACCGGGTGGTGTTCACCATTGACCTGACCAGCGCCGATGGCCTGTTCAGCGCCGGGCAGTTTCCGATCTATGACGGCGATCTGGTCTATGCCACCGAAAGCCCGCTGAACGCGGCGCGCACGGTCCTTGGCCTGTTGGATGCCGGTGTCGATTTGTTCAACAATCTGAACTAATCCCCATCGCACACGGGGGATTGTTGCCGATGCACAGGTGGCTCGGCTAAAATTTGCGAATATGGCCTGAATTTGGGCAAGGGCTTGCCGCGTCCATGCCCAACTTACCCTGTCAGATGCACCTTGAATGATTTCGTCCTACCCGGGGGGGTGAGGATGACGACCAAGGAGACGTGTGCGTTATGGGTTTGTCGGCTGCTGAACAATATCTGCTGGAACTGATCAACCGTGCGCGGCTGGATCCCCAGGCAGAAGCTAATCGTTATGGCGTTAACCTGAACTCTGGCCTGCAAAGCGGAACGATTGATGCAAGCGCCAAGCAGGTGCTGGCACCCAACAGCAAGTTGGAAAACGCCGCCATCAGCCACAGCAAGTGGATGCTGAGCGATGACACCTTTAGCCACACCGGCAGCGGCGGGTCCAACCCCGGCGAGCGGATGACATCAGCGGGCTATCAGTTCAGCGGTTCATGGACATGGCGCGAAAACCTCGCCTGGACCGGGTCCACCGGATCGGTCAGCCTCAGCCGCGCGATTGAGCAGCACCATGAGGGGCTTTATCGCTCTGCCGGGCACCGCGCCAATACCTTTGCCGAAGACATCCGAGAGGTGGGTCTGGCGCAGGTCGAGGGCAAGTTCACCTATCAGGGCAATACCTATAACACCTCGATGTTGACCGAGAAATTCGCGAAGTCCGGCGGTGACGTCTTTATCACCGGGGTCTCTTATAACGACAACGATGGTGACAAATTCTATTCCATCGGCGAAGGCCGCAGTAATATCAAGGTCATCGCAGATGGTGCCAATGACACCACCATCGGGTCCGGCGGCTATGCCGTGGCAGTGGGCAAGGCGAACGATATGTCCGTCAAGGTTCTCAAGAACGGCGTCACATGGGCCAAGCTGGATATCGACACATCAGACGGCAATGCCAAGCTGGACGTGGTGCGCAGTGAAAACGGGCGCTGGCAGGTGGAAACATCGACCGATACCAACCTCAAAAGCGCAGACGTCAAGAGCGCCAAGCTGCTGGGCCGCGACAACCTTGATCTGTCGGGATCAGAGCTGAACAACCGCCTTGAGGGCAACCGTGGCAACAATGATATCACCGGCGGCAAGGGCGCGGATGCCATTTTCGGCATGGCGGGCGGTGATGACATCTGGGGCGGCGATGGCCGGGACAGCCTGAACGGCGGCAATGGCGCAGACCGGATCTTTGGTGGTAACGGCGATGATCGCCTCGCGGGCCAGAAGGGCGCGGACAAGTTGTGGGGCGGTGCGCATAACGACGTGCTGTTTGGCGGCAAAGGCAACGACCGGCTGAGCGGCGGCACTCAGAACGATCAGCTTTATGGCGGCGCTGGGAGCGATACCTTTGTGTTCACCAAGGGCAGCGACCGTATTCATGACTTCAAGAACGATGTCGACACCATTGCCATTGACCGCGCTGCGGCTGGAAACGGCACCAGCAAGGCGGACATTCTGAGCGACGCGCGCATTGTGAACGGCAATGCCATTCTGGAATTCGACAATGGCGGCACGTTGCGGATCGATGATGTCAGCAACCTCAATATTCTTTCCAACGATCTGACCATCATATAAGCCCATCCCCGCAAGGGCGGGGCAGGGCATGACCACAAACGGACCATTGATCTTGGGCAGCGCGGGCCATGTTGGGCGCGCGCTTGCCCGCGTCTGGCCCAAGGATCAACCTGCATTTTGGCACAGCCGCAGGGGCGGTGATCTGGCGTGGGATTTGCTGGATGACAGCCCGCCCGCATTGCCCGGCATCACCGGTGTGGTGCAGCTGGCCCGTGGCGCGGATGCCGCGGCAGAAGTGGCATTGGCCCGCGCCGCCTGTGATCTGGGCGCGGCCCATGGTGTGCCGGTACTGATCGCCTCATCCCAAGCGGTTTATGGCCCGCAACCCGGCAAGGTCGCCGAAGACACCCTCTGCCAGCCTCTGGGCGATTACGGTGCCGCGAAACTGGCGATGGAACAGGCCGTGGCGGGCCGGGCCTGCTGTCTGCGGATCGGCAATGTGGCGGGCTGCGATATGTTGCTGATGAATGCCGCCAAAGGCCGCGTGACGCTGGACCAATTGCCCGATGGCACCAGCCCCCGGCGATCCTATATCTCGGCCGTGGGGCTGGGGGTGGTGATCCGGGGATTACTGGCGCAGCCCGGTCCGCTGCCTGATGTGGTGAACGTCGCCCAGTCCGGCACCCTGGCGATGGGGGATCTGCTGCGTGCGGCGTGCCAAAGCTGGGACTGGCGCGCGGCGGGCCCCGGTGTTCTGGCATCGCTGGAACTGGACGTCAGCCGCCTGATGGCGCTGGTGCCGCTCCCCGCTGCAGAGCCCCAAGTGCTGATGGCCGAGGCGCGCGCCGCCGGATGGGCCGCGCAATGACGCCGGGCAAACGCATATTGGATGTGGTGATTGCCCTTTGTTTGGGTCTGATTTTGCTGCCTTTCCTGCTGCTGGTCATGGGTATCATGCTGATCCGTGAAGGCCGCCCGCTGTTTTATGTCTCGGAACGGATGAAGACGCCCGATCAAGGCTTTGGCCTGATCAAGCTGCGCACCATGCCGGTGAACACGGCAGATGGTGGTGTGACGGGGGGCAATAAATCGGCGCAACTGTCGCCGCTGCACCGGGCCCTGCGCCGCAGTCGCGCCGATGAGCTGCCGCAGCTGTGGAACGTGCTGCGCGGCGATATCAGCCTTGTGGGGCCGCGCCCGCCCGTGCGCCGCTACGTAGAGGCCTATCCCGATCTTTATGCGCGCGTGCTGACCAGCCGTCCGGGTATTACCGGTCTCGCGTCCTTGCATTTTCATGCCCATGAAGAGGCGCTGCTGGCGGCCTGCGAGACAGCAGAAGAAACCGATGCGGTCTACCGGCGGCGCTGCATTCCGCGCAAGGCCAAGCTGGATCTGATCTATCAGCAAAGGCGTAACCTGTGTCTGGACCTCAAGCTGATCGGGCAGACGGCGGTGAAGCCGTTTCGCGCACGTTAGGCTCTAAAAGACGTCGATCTGCCCGCCAAGCGCGCCGTAATCCAGCACGTTTTCAATCGTCAGCACATGGCCATTGGTGAAATCAATCGTCGCGGTGGTGCCTGCGTAGCTGCCGTAGATCACCAAAATCTCGGACCCGGTCAGCGTGCCGGGAAAGAGATCAAGATTGATCTCGATCCGGTCCAGACCATCCTCAAAATCGCCGATCAGGTCCTGGCCATCGTCAAAGACAAAGGTGTCGGCACCGGCACCGCCCAGCAGGACATCATTGCCGACCTGGCCGCGCAGATCGTCGGCCCCATTCCCGCCGATCAGCCGGTCATCACCGTCGCCACCGCGCAGCGCATCCGCGCCGTCGCCACCGCTTAGCTTATCCTGCCCTTTGGAGCCTGACAGCCGGTCATCGCCGGTGCCGCCCTTGAGGTCGTCATTGCCGTCACCCCCGGTGAGCGTGTCATGGCCCGCCTTGCCCGAAAGGTCATCGTTGTTCTTGCCACCGGACAGGGTGTCATCACCGTCATCGCCGTTGAGGATGTCGCGGCCATCATTGCCCGTTAGCGTGTCGTTGCCCTTGCCGCCGCGCAGCAGGTCATCGCCGGTGCCACCCCAGATCTCATCGTCGCTGTCGCCACCCCAAAGCGCATCATCGCCCGTGCCGCCAAACAGCTGATCACCGCCGGTGCCGCCAAAGAGCTGATCCGCCCCGTCACCGCCGTGCAGGATATCGCGCGCGGCATTACCCCAAAGCTTGTCCTTGCCGCCTTGTCCCCAAAGCTGGTCCATCCCGTCGCCGCCATAAAGGTGGTCGTTGCTGCTACCGCCATCCAGTGCGTCACGGCCCGCGCCGCCCCAGATGCGGTCCTGCCCGGCCTCGCCCTTGATATTGTCGCCCTGGGCCTGCCCGAACAGCCGGTCATTGCCCGCGCCGCCACGGATCTTGTCGCTGCCGGCATTGCCCGATACCTGGTCATGACCGTTGCCACCATAAAGCACGTCACCGCCCGCACCGCCAAAAAGCCGGTCGTTTTTGTTGCCGCCCAGCAGACGGTCGCGGCCGTCTTGGCCATAAAGCCGGTCGTGGCCCGCGCCGCCATCAAGCCGGTCGTTGTTGTTGCCGCCCCACATGGCATCCGCGTGGCGGCCACCCATCATCAGGTCATCACCCTTTTGACCCCACATCCGGTCCCGGTCGTTGCCACCCAGCATATAATCATCACCAAGCCCGCCCAGCAGGGTGTCGCGCCCCGCGTCCCCTGACAGCCGGTCATCGCCGCGCGCACCGTTGATCCAGTCGCGCCCGACCTGACCCCAGATGCGGTCCGTGCCATTGCCCCCTGACAGCCGATCAGCGCCGCCCTTGCCCCAGATTTTGTCGTGGCCTGTGTTCTCTCGGATCGTGTCATTGCGGTCCGTGCCGATGCGCGGGGCCTTGGACCCGCTTAGCAGTTTGGGGTTGGTAAAGCGGATACCGTCGATAGTCACGCTGGGCAGGGAAAAGGCCTCTGCCTCGCTGACGCCGGTGTCCATATTGGGCCGCTCTGGCAGTTCGGGGGGGCGGGTAAAGGGCCCGGCAAACCCCGGCAGGATCACCTGCGGGATGCGGTTGCCGCCGATCAGGTCTTCTTCGGGCAGGAAGCGGTGGTCGATGAAATCGCCATCGGACGAGATCACGGTCAGCACCTCATCGCCGTAGGTCACGCGAAAGCCGTTGTCGGTGATGGTCAGCGTCAGCTGCCCCTTGGAGCGGACCATGGGCCAGCCTGACAGATCAATCTTATCCTCGCCCACGGTGAAATCGGTGATCGTGTCGGCGCCTTCGTCGTAAGACAGCACAAAGGTATCGGCCCCGGCGCCGCCGGTCATCGTGTCTTCGCCCGCGCCGTCGCGGATGATGTCGTCACCCGCCCCGCCGCGCAGCACATCATCGCCGCCTTGCCCGGTCAGCACATCGCGCCCGGCCCCGCCTTGCAGGGTGCCGCCGCTACCCGGGGCGGTCAGGGTGTCACCTGCGGTGCCGGTGTCAAAGGTCAGCTTGGTGATGCCGCGTTCGGAACTGGAGGCCACAAAGATCTGCAGCGCGGCCCCTTTGGCCTGGGTGGTGATGGCGCTGACATTGGCGAGGTTCATCGCGGTGCTGTCGGCCAGCGTCGTCACATGCACCAGCTGCCCGCCGGGCAAAAGCTGATGCAGGGTGATGCCGTCATCCGCCCCGCCTGAAACCACGTAAGTATGGCCCTGCACCTTGACCACATCGACAGCCGTGACCCCGCCAAAGCGGGTGCCAAGCGTGTCCAGCATATGGTCGGTCACATGCAGCGATCCATCGGTGTCCACACGGATCACCGATAGCGAATTGGAGGTGGCAGACCCCACCACAAGGTAATCGGTGCCATCCACACGGGCGGTTTCCAACTGGGTGGGGGCCGCGATCCACAAGCCTTCGTTCATGCCCAGCGAGGGGCCTGCCACCACGCCGCCGGTGCCGCCGACAACCCATGTGGTGATGCCATGTTCGCTGAGGCTGGCGGTATAGACATAGTTCTGCCCGCCCACATTCAGATGCGCCACGTCAGAGACGTCAGCGGCATAGGTGGCATTGGTGTCCTGTGCGACGACAGCACCCAGATTATTGCCGTTTGTATCAAAGCGGATGCGGCCCAGCCCATCGGACGCGGCCAGCCCGCCATAGACGACCTGCTGGCCGTTGTTCAGCGTCACGGTGACGCCGCCCAAAAGACCGCCGATCACCCCGGAGGTGCCGGAGACAGTGCTGCCGCTACCGATATCGCCTGCGCTGTTGAGCGTTGAGAGCATCAGCCCGCCATTGCCCGCGCCACCGGTCAAAAGCTGCGGCGTGCCGCCCACATCCACCACCATCAGCGTGCCGGTGGTGCCCGGTGCCAGCCCGCCATCATAGGTTTCCACATCCAGATTGGCCGGGCCTGTGCCGTTGATGTTCCAACTGCTGATACCGCCGTCAAAGCGCGAGGTGGCATAAAGCCTGTCCTGGTTGCCCACGCGGATGATCTCAAGATCCGTGATCTGCGACCAGTCACTGGCCGCAGGCAACGTCACACGCGTTACAAAATTCAGATCAGACATCGTTAAAAACCCCGACACCACCCCCCCAGGTGGTTGGCTGATATGTGATGCAGGGACAGGGTGGCTGCGGGGCCGAAATGCGGCAGCAGGGCGACCCTTGGCGCTGATTTCATTCAACTGCGAAAAGGTCGAAGTTAAGACAGTTTGCAGCGCGCCCAAAACGACACAAGCGGGGGAAAACGCGCAGACCTGCGGGGGCGGCGGCTGGACGCCTGCCGGGCCGTCGGGCTACATGGGCGATGATCCGGGCCATGTGGTGGGACCGCAGCCGGGGTCTTTAGGGGACCGTATGTATCGCTTTGTCAGTACACTCTCGCGCCAGGCCAAGCGCATCATTCTGCTGTTGGTTGATGTGGCATTGGTGCCTGTGGCGCTGCTGACGGCCTTGGGGCTGCAGACCAATGGGCTGCCCGATGGGCGCGGTCTGCTGACCCATTGGGCGGGCCTGCCGATGCTGATGGTGATCGCGGCCCTGCTGGTGCTGGTCACGGGCATCCACCGGGTGCAGCTGAAAGCCTACGAAAGCCGCGCGATCATGATGACCGGTGTGCATGCGCTGCTGCTGGGGCTGGCCACGGCCATTCTGGACGATATGGCCGGTTACGGCACGCCGCTGGCCACATTCATCAACTTTGTGCTGGTCTATTTCCTGATGTGTGTCGCCGCGCGTGTGGTGATGTTGCAGGTGCTGCTCTGGGTCTATCGGTCGGGCCATGAACAGACCCGCGTGCTGATTTACGGCGCCGGGGCCACGGGCCGCCAACTGGCCGCCGCCCTGCGCACCGATGACACGATCCAGACCGTGGCCTTTGTCGATGATAACCCCGCGCTGCATGCCACCATGGTGCGCGGGCTGACGGTCTATTCGCCGGTGGCGGTGGATGGGCTGATTACCAGCCGCCAGATTGACCGGGTGCTGCTGGCGATGCCCTCGCTGTCGCGGCCGAAACTGGCGCAGCTGTCGCGCCGCTTTGAAGATATGGGCGTCGATGTGCAGGCGCTGCCGTCCTTTGCGCAGCTGACCGGGCAAGAGGAACTGCTGGGCCAGTTGGAACCGGTCGCTCCGGGCAAGTTTCTGGGCCGCGCGCCGCTGGACGCCGAACTGCCCGGTGGGTCGGACACCTATGCAGACCGCGCGGTGCTTGTGTCCGGCGCGGGCGGGTCCATCGGGTCAGAGCTTTGCCGCCAGATCCTGGCCTGTAAGCCTGCCAAACTGGTGCTTTTGGATGTCAGCGAACTGGCGCTTTACACCATCGACATGGAATTGCGCGGCCTGCGCCGTCAGGCAAAAATTGAGATTATCCCCGTGTTAGGCTCTGTCACCGATGCGGGGCTTGCGGCCCGCACCATGCGTGACAACGCCATTGAGATCGTGCTGCACGCCGCCGCCTATAAACATGTGCCGATGGTGGAAAAGAACGCCGTGGTGGGCATGTCCAACAATGTGCTGGGCACGCAAGTCATGGCGCAGGCCGCGATCGAGGCGGGGGTCAAACGCTTTACCCTGATTTCCACCGACAAGGCCGTGCGCCCCAAGAACATGATGGGCGCCAGCAAACGTCTGGCCGAGATGGTCATTCAGGACCTCGCCAGCCGGTCCAATGCGACGATCTTTTCCATGGTGCGCTTTGGCAATGTCATGGGGTCAAGCGGCTCTGTCATTCCGCTGTTCAACGATCAGATCGCCAAGGGCGGCCCGGTGACCGTGACCCACCGCGATGTCACGCGCTATTTCATGACCATCCCCGAAGCCGCCCGTCTGGTGCTGGCAGCAGGGTCTTTTGCCCAGGGCGGCGATGTCTTTGTGCTGGATATGGGCGAGCCGATTGCGATCTATGATCTGGCGCGCCAGATGATCACTGCCGCAGGCTATACCGTGCGGGACGCGCAGACCCCGCAGGGCGATATTGAGATCAAGATCACCAATCTGCGCCCCGGTGAGAAAATCCACGAAGAATTGCTGATCGGCGAAGGCCAGACCACCACGCCGCACCCCAAGGTGCTGCTGGAACGGGCCGAGCATCTGTCCCAGATCGAAATGGCGGCGGCGCTCAAGGCGCTGCGTGCGGCGGTGGCTGATGCGGATGATGCGGCGCTGCGCGCGGTCGTGGCCCGCTGGGTCGAAGGCGGCGCAGGTTTTGCGGCCTCAAACGAGGCCAGCCAGACGTGAGCGCACCCGCCTTTGGCACAAGCGGCCTGCGTGGGCTGGTCACGGCGCTGACGTCTGATCTGATTGCTGATCATGTGCAGGCTTACCTCGCCGCCTGTCCTGTGGGCGGTGGTGTCTGGATCGGCCATGACCTGCGCCCCTCATCGCCGATGCTGGCGGGGGTGGTGCGCGACGCGCTGCTGGCGGCAGGTGTTGATGTGACATGGGCCGGTGAGGTGCCGACACCGGCACTGGCATTGGCCGCGCTAGAGGCCGGGCAGGGCGCGGTGATGGTCACCGGCAGCCATATCCCTGCGGACCGAAATGGGCTGAAATTCTATACCGCTGCCGGTGAAATCACCAAGGCAGACGAGGCCGCGATCCTGGCTGCTTTGGGCGGAACCGCCGCGCCGGGGCAGGGGGCTTTGCGCCATGATACCGGCGTCGGCGCGCGTTATGCGGTGCGCTACCGGACGGGCTATGCCGGGGCGCTACAGGGTCTAACACTGGGGTTTTATGCGCAATCGGCGGTGGGGCGTGATCTGATGCCCGCGCTGTTGCGGGACCTGGGTGCGCAGGTTGTGGAACTGGGCCGCGCAGAGGGCTTTGTACCCGTCGACACCGAAGCGGTCAGCGCCGACACCCGCGCGATGCTGCAGGGCTGGGCGGCGGATGGCGCCTATGATGCGATCCTCAGCACCGATGCCGATGGTGACCGCCCCTTGCTGACAGATGCCGCTGGCACGGTGATCCCCGGCGATGTGCTGGGCCAGATCACCGGGGCGGCCTTGGGTGCGACCCATGCGGTCACGCCTGTCAGTTCAAACGCGGGGGCAGAGGATGTCTTTGCCCAAGTCACCCGTACCCGCATTGGATCGCCCTATGTGATCGCCGCGATGCAGGGCGCGCGCGTGGTGGGTTATGAGGCGAATGGCGGCTTTCTCTTGGGCTTTGACGCGGAAGGCCCTGCGGGGCCCTTGCCTGCGCTGATGACCCGCGACGCGGTGCTGCCACTTGTGGCGGTGCTGGCGCAGGCCGCCCAAAAGGGCGGGATGGCGGCGGTGCTGGCGGGGCAGCCGCAACGCTTTACCGCCAGCGACCGGTTGCAGGATGTGCCAACGGCCAGATCACAGGCGCTGGTGGCGGATTGGCGCGAAAACCCCCGGAACCGCGCCGCTTTTCTGGCCGGTCTGTCCCTGACAGAAGCCGCGATCGACACCACCGACGGGCTGCGGATGACGGCGACAGACGGGCAGATCGTGCATCTGCGCCCCTCTGGCAATGCGCCGGAACTGCGGTGCTATACCGAAAGCGGATCAGCCATGGCGGCCCATGATCTGCTGACCCATGCGCTGGCGGCTTTGGCTATTTCTCTAGAATAGTTGCGTGCTGCGACCGCATGAAGATCAGCCCCAGAAAGATCAGCACCAGCGACACCCCATAGCCGTAGGCCAGCGACACATGTTGCGGGTCATAGGTGGGGAAATAGCCTTCGCGCGCGACAGACGACATATGGATCAAGGGGTTATACCACAGCACGTTTTGCGCGGCGCTTGGCAGGTCTTCGTAGATATACAGGATGCCCGAGGCCAGGATCATCGGCCGGGTGATAATCGCCCAGATATTGGTCCAGACCGGGTAAAGCCCTGACAGCACCGCATTGCACAGGCCCACCCCCAGCCCCAGCAGGGCTGACATGGAGATCGAGATCAGGATCGGCCCCACATCAAGGATGGTATGGGTGCTGACAAAGGACAGGATGCCGGTCATCACGATGCAATAGATCGCGGCATTGGTCAGCACATTCAGGATGAACCGCGCCAGCACCGCATCGGCCCATGTGACCGAGGGATAGGCCAAAAGCGCACGGGCATAGCGCAGGGTGGCGCCGGTCTTGGTCGAGACATCACCGTAAAGCGCAAAGGGCAGAAAGGCGGTGGCGTAAAACAGGATAAAGCTGGAACCCAGCGAGGGCGAACGCACCACCAACGAAAAGCCCAGCGAGAGCACCATCAACATGCCCACCGGCTGCACCACAGCCCAAAGATAGCCCCCCGGCGAGGCCCCATAGGTCGACCCCATCTCGCGCAGCATCAGTGCCAGGATGGTGCGCAGCGCCTGAAACTTTGGCCGGGCCAGTTTCGGCTGAGGCAGGGAGGTGTCTGTCATGGGCGCAGCTTAGGCCTGCAAGCCGCGTGCAAGCAAGAAAAGCGGCAGCAGATTGGGATCAAACTGCCCCGAGGCCAGCACGGGCGACAGTAACCGTTGCGCATTGGCCAGCTTTGCCACGTGGAACCGCTTCATCTTGGCCCCGCCCAGCCGGTAGTAATAAAGCGCCTCTGGCAGCACATCGACACGTACACCCGCCAGCGTGGCGCGCATGAAGAACTCCTGATCGTCCAGCCCCACCCGGAAATGTTCGGTGAAACCGCCCAGCTTTTCCCAGATATCGCGCCGCACAAAGCAGTTGGAATCGCCAAAGCCGTTGCGGAACATCCCGTAGATCACGTCTTGCCCAAAGGGCACCCGGCGCACGCCATCGATGCTGGTCTCATCGGGCAGGCCGTCACCGCTGAAATTGTCGCTAAAGCAGGTGAGAATCTCTGCGTCGGTCTGTTCAGCCGCGCGGACAAATGTCGCGATCTCATGGGGCATCGAGATATTATCGTCGTCCTTGAACAGCAGGTATTTGCCCTTGGCCGCCTGTGCTGCGGTATTGCGCGCAGCCCCCAGATAGCGGTTGTCCTGCGGCACCATCCGCGCGGCAGGGTAATCTTTCAGCACATCGGCCAAAGCGGCGCGGTTGTCGGGCGTGCTGCCGTCATCCACCACCACGATTTCAAAGTTTGGATAGCCTTGGTTCACCACTGCATCCAGCGTGTCGCGGATCATCTGAGGCCGGTTGTGATGGGCAATACAGACACTGACCAAGGGGGTTTCAGTGTCTGTTGCGGGGGAAAAGGCCGGGTTTGGCAGGTCCGCGTGCAGCGCATCCCAAGCGGCCGCGTTCTGCGCAAGATCATCCGCGCGATGGCTTTGGTAGGCAGTGGTCAGCCCGGCCGTGATGCGGGTTTCGATCAACTCGGCCAGCGCGATGTGATCGGCTGGCGGGCACAGGATATCGCAGTCGGCACCCGCGATGCGGGGGATGTCCCCGGCGGTTGTGGCGATGACCGGGGCGTCTGTCGCCAAAAGCTCGGGCAGGACGGCAGGGGCGTCATCGGTCTGCGGCACCACCAACGTCAGGCTGCCGGGCTGGCGGGCCAGATCCAGAAGCGCGCTGCGCTGGGTGACGGGCAAGACCTCAATTGGGACGCCTGTTTGGTCTGACAGTTCGGCAAGGAAGGGTTCCGCCGGGAAATCATCCAGAGCGCGGCCCGAGATCACCAGCTGCGGGATATCCACGCCGCGCGCCACCAGCACCCGCAGGGCATAGGCGCAGGTGGTCAGCCCGCGCGTGTCGGTCTGGGTGCCTGCAAAGATCAGTCGCGCCAAGGGCTGCGCCTGATCGGGGGCATGGCGCGCGGGGCCGGGCATGCGGGCCAGACCGGGGGCCAGCGCGATCTGATCAGCGGCGCGCCAGTCACGGGCGACCAGCCAGTCGCGCACCGTGGCACTATGGGCGACCACCGCATCGGCACGGGCCACGCAGGCGCGGTCCATGAAGCAACTGGCGAAGGCTGCGTAATTGGCGGGCGTCGCGCGGCCGGTTTCAAACTGCCGCTGCAGCGGGTCGACCACATGGGCCACGATCCGGGCCGGATGATCCCAAAGCCCCAGATGCCGCGCGCCCAAAAGATAATGCGCCGCCGACAGATCATGGATCACATGCAGCGTGTCGAACGTCTGCCCCTTCAGGCTTTCCCATGTGCGCAGGGCCACGGCAGCGGCCTTGCCATGGGGCGAGCCTGAGGTGCGCACCGCAGGCACCGGCAGTTCGGCCAGTTTGATATCCGCGTCGCGCAGGGCAGCCGCCGCGGCGGGCAGGGGCCCCGTGGCGGCGGGGCAATGCAGCACGGCGGCTTCTGGCAGGCTTTGCGCCAGCGCCATCAGCCGGGCAAAACCGGTGGAGGCGATAGGCAGGGCCGCCAGATCACCGGCGAGGATGGCGGTGCGGCTCATGCGGTATCGATCACGTTCTCGGGCGAGGCTACGTAGAAGAGCCCGTCGCTGTCATAGCTCAATTGTACGACCCGGCGGGCTTTGTGGCCGGTGGCACGGACTTGCAGCACAAGGTTGTGTGTTACCGGAGGTGTGGACTGCACGAGCGGAGCCAGATCAAGCGTACCGGTCAGATCGCCGCGCGGCATTGGCGCGAAGAGTGGGCCGGGCAGGCGCAGCTTTATTTTTTGCCATATGCCGCGGGGCGGGGGGGTGCCTTTCCAGCCCAATGCGACATGGGTTGTGCCAGGTGCGCCACGTACGTCCACATCAAAGGGGGCCAGTGCGCCTTTGACCGTCAGATGCAGGGTGTTGCCCTGCAACCGCAGCGCCAGTTTCGGCGCCGGGCCTGCCTGTACTGGGGCCGATAGATTGTGCAGCCCGCGCCCACCGGGATCGGCGGGGTATTGCCCCGCCCGGCCCATCGTCATCAGGGTGCCACCATCGGTTGTGACCACAGCCAGCAGGTCATGCGCACCGGGGCAGAGCCGGACCTGACGCAGGACGGGGCCGTCGGCATCGCCATCATGCAAGGTCAGGTCGGTCACATCGTTCAGGCCAAGCCTGCGCAACTCCAGGGCAGCTGTTGCCCCACGGGGACCTGCGGCCAGACGCAGCGCATGGGTGGTGCCTTGCCCGGTGACAAAGGTCACGGTCTCGCCCGCGTGATCCTTGGGGCGGCGCACCAGCAGGCGCGCATTACGTTCATCCAGCCCCAGCCGCGTGGCATTCAGCCCGGCATTGCTGCCGACAGCGGCGCGGTTGACATTCAGCGGGGTCATTCGGGCAGGATCGGGGGGGGCTGTATCACTGCGGGCGATGCCAAAACCCGGGCAGTGAAGCCCCCAAAGACCATCCGGTCCGGGGCAGAGCGTGATGGTCCGGAACACCTTATCTTTATCGGCCAGATCAAGCGTCACCGTGCCGCTGCGGTCGTTCAGGTAGGGCGCCAGATCAAGGGCTGCACAGAGATCATCACCTGCGTAGGGCGTAAACAAAAGCGGGATGGGATCTGCGCCTGCCACGCGCGCCTCAAGCGGGCGGGGATGGGGCGACCACATATACAGCAACTGCCCCGTAGCATCGTAGCTCAGCCGCATGGCATTGGCGGCTTCAGGATCGGGGGGCGGCGGGAACATCAGGCTGGTCAGGCGCGGTGTGGCCGTGTCATCGGGGGCCACCTCGTGCAGGCCCGGCGCATCTGCGGACAGGGTAATCTGCCCGCCAGCCTGCATCCGCGTGGTGATCTGCCGGGTCAGAACCTGCCCGCCTGTGGTGGCGGCAATGTCGATCTGGCGCGGCCATGTGGCCTCACCGCCGATAAGGGCGGGCAAGTCCAGATAGGCCGCCGCGCCGCCTGCATCCACGTCCCAATCCAAGGGGGTGGGCGCGGCCCCTTCGATGGCCATGGTCAGTGTCTCAAGCGGGGTTTTGGTCTGGATCAGCACGCCGCCAATGGGCAAAAGCGTCAGGTTCAGATCAGCCTCTGCCGTGGCAGGTGTCATCAACGTGACTGGCGGGGTGGGTACGGGCGTACCCTGGCTAAGCGGGTCGTCGGATGGGTTGACGTTGCGCATATTCAACGCATGCAGCACCCGTTTCTTGGGGTAATCCAGCGCGTTCATCAGGCTGTTCATCGCCATATATTGCGCGTTGGAGGTATTAAGCTGCAGCGTCTCGGCGGCGGGATCCTCTTGATAGAGCATTTCGGGGATCACCACGACGCGGCCCAGATCGCGGGCGCGCATCAGCAGATCCTGCGCGATGCCTTCCATGGCAAAGATCGGGTCAAACCCGCCAAGCGTCTTGAAGTGATCGGTGCGGATGCTGATCCCCCGGCCCGACAGGTGGGTATAATCCAGCGCAGTGAGCGACAGATCATCGCCCATGGGCACCACGCGGGTCAGCTTTTCAACGCCCTTGGCCGTGACCGTGCGGCGCTGCCAGACGGACCCGGCGGCAGCCAGACCGGGGGTGGAAAACGACTGCGCGATTTTGCTGGCGAACCCCTCCAGCGGCTGGTGGATATCGGCGCGCAGGAAATGCAGCACAGCGCCCGTGGCCTTGGCGGCGGCGGCATTCCAGGCCTCGCCCCATGTCATTTCAGAGGCGTCAACAAGCGTCACCGATGCGTGCCGCGCAGCCAGTGCTGTGGCCGCATCCGAAGGCGTGGTCACAGCCACGACAATATCGGCCAAGCCATCGCCTGCGGCAAAGATGGCCTTGTCCAAAAACGTCTCTAATGCGGGGATATTGCCATCGGAAAAGACACACAGGCTGACGCTGGGGGCATCGGTCCAAGGCGCGCGCTTGATGATCTGGGTCAGCGTGCCCTCGCCCTTGCGGCCTGCCAGATGGTCGTGGAACCCGTCCCAAGTAGCCAGGTTGTCGGCATTGTCAAAGGAACAGCGCCCGACCTTGCCGCCTTCTTTCAGGACCCGTTCCAACCCATCGGCGAGCGATCTGGGGTTGGCGTCCACCAGCATATCGTCGTGGTCTTCGGGCGCGATCAGTTCCGGCGTGCCCCCCGTCCGGGTGGCGATAAACGGCACCTTGTAAAGCAGCGCCTCATAGGCAGCCATGGTGGAGTTTTCGATCAGCGATGGCATCACCGCGATGCGCGGCGCGGCGGTCAGAAATGACAGCACGTCGGGCTGGTCAAAGCCGGTGTGGATATCGATGGGAAAGGGCCAGTTGCGGGCGCGTGCCATGATCACATCGAGGTTGCGGGTGTCAGGTGTGGTGGGCATGTTCTGCCCCTGTTTGCCGACAAAGCTGACCTTTTCCGGGGTCACGCCACGGGCCACCAGATAATCCATCGCGGTGCAGAAAATTTCGAGGCCCTTGCGGGCCTCAAGACGTCCAAAGAACGTCAACTCTTTTGTGTGTACGCGGTCGCCCGGTTCCAAAGGTCCGCGCTGGTCCTGCACGGCCACATCATCAAACAAAAGCACATTGGGCTGCACATAAGCGTCGCCTTCGGGCAGGGTGTAACCGGTGTGTTCCATAAAGCGCAAAAGGTGGGCAGAGCCGCCGATGACCATATCGGCCAATTCGATCGATTGCTGCTCGGCATACATCGTGGACAGCATGTCTTTGTTGTTCACAAATGCCATCTGGTAGTGGCGGTTCCAGATATGGGGTGAGGAGGCCTTGACCAGAAAGAGCGTGTCCTTGAACGCCAGCCCCAGACGTCGGGCCTGCAGCGCGTAATAGGACCCGCCGCGCCATTCAGACACATGCACCACGTCGTAGGGTTCGGGGGCATTTTTCAGCCATTGATAGAAACTGTATTGTCGCCGCTGCCACATGGTTGGCGCGTCGCTGTCGACCTGCGGCATGGGGACGAAATTCACGCCCATCTCGCCATACCATTTGATCCAGTGATCGGCGTCTTTGTTCTCGACCCGGGTGCCTTTGAGATAGCAGACCGTCACATCATGGCCCTGTGCCGTCAGCAACCGCGCCAGATGGTAATAGGTCGAGGCGATGCCGCCGTTGCGCACGGGGCCGACAATTTCCTCTGTCGCGATGCAGACCCGCAGGCGGGGGCCGGGCGTGGCGGGGGCTTTGTACTGGCTGAGGTCAGGCAGCGGCGTGATCGGGAATTTGTCTATTTGCAAAAGAGGGGCCTTTAGTTCAAATCTGCGCAGGCTGGTCTTGGCAGATGCTAAGGGTAGAGGACAAGGGGACATAGATGAATTTCACATTGGTATTGGCAACGCCCCGATCCGGGTCAACCATGTTGGCAGGCGATATCCGCATGATCGGCGGATTGGGACGCCCCAAGGAACATTTCCTCAAGCTGTTGCGCGCAGAAGAACCCTCAACACCGGCTGATATCATGGCCCGGTTGCGCGATGTGGGCGCGGATAGCGATACATCGCCCACACTTGGGGTGAAGGTCATGGTGGGCTATGCCCCCCGTGTCGCAGCGATGCTGACAGGCGAGACCCACAGCCCACGGCGCGCCATGTCCGAGATCATCAAATGGGCGCGGGCCGAATTTGATGCGGTCAATATCGTGGCCCTGCGCCGGCGTGCGATCTTTGAACAGGCGCTGTCCCATGCCAAGGCACTGGAGACCGGCGTGTGGCACAACACCGGGGATCGCGAGATCAGCGGCAACCAAAGTCGCGAGTTCGCCGATAGCGATGAGATGAACTATCACATCTTGCAAAAATCCGGCCAGCTGATCAAACAAAACCAGAGTTTGTCCAATCTTGTGAAGATGTTAGGCGATGACTGCCTGTCGCTGGAATATGAGGATATCGCCGCCGATGAAGCCGGTTGCGAGGCCGCGATCCGCGCCCATGCCAGCAAGATGGGGCTGACGCCGGGGGATGGCACAATTTCCCGCAATCTTCAGAAACTGGTCAGCCCCGAAGAGGCTGAGGCCAAGCGCGAAAGCTTTCGCCAATATATGAACGCGCGGCTTTTTGATCAGGGCTGATCAGCGCCGCTGCAGCACATAGATATCTTGCCGCCCGCCCCATTCGCCAATGGCGTAGCGGGCAAGGGTCCAGTCAGTGCCCAGCACCTGCTGTTCCACCCAGTCCCGGGTCAGAAAACAGGTGCCCCAGATATCGCTCTGATCGCCGCGCGCGCCTTGGGCGATATTGGCCCAGAACGCATGGCCGCAGCTGTCCATTTCGGCGCGGATTTCCGCCGCCAGATCCAGCGTTACATTCTGGCGAATGACCTTTTTTGCAAGGTCGTAATAGCCATGGGCGGTAAAGCAAAGTGACCCGCCGGGGCGGATGATCCGGGCCATCTCGGCAAACCAATCACGCGCTGTGGTGGCTGCAAAATGCGACCAGACAGAAGCCCCATAAACCGCATCAAAATGACCGGCCTCGAAGGCCAGTGGCGGGGTCTGGGGTGAGGTCTGAAAATCGATCTGCGGCATCGAGGTTTTGGCCCAGGTGATGTCACCCGCAATGACGTCCACGCCGGACCAATTCACCTGCGGATAGGCCAGATCCAGGGTGCGCAATGTCCGCCCCGACGCACAGCCAAAGTCCAGCACGCGGGCCCCATCGGCAAAGTCAAAACCGGCGGCGCGCAGGTTGGCCTCAATCGCGTCGGCGTTGCGGAAATCAAAGAACACCTGCTTGTCGCGGGTCATCACATTGACGCCCGGTGGCGGCATCATATTGACCAGCCCGATGGCATTGGCGGCCTTTGGATCCATCTCGCGGATCATCGCTTCGAGGTCGCGGTAAAACGACCGATGGGCGATCGTTTGCGGGTCAGGCAAATGCCCCACGGTCCGGGTCAAAATCCGGCGGCTGACGTTGCGGTGGCCATGATCGGGGATGACCAGCAATTGCCCATCCGCATCCAGATGCAGCAGCTGCGGGACGTCCTGAATAAGACGGGCGACAAAGGCGTCGGGGGTCATATCAGGCGCGATCATATTACATAATCTTCCTTATCAGGCACCACCGCACGCCCGAAATCGGGCATGCAGAACCGATACAGAATATATGCACAGCCTATGCACAACCCATATGCATCAAAGTCTTAACCGCGGTTAAGATAATACCCATGGGTCTCGCGCAGGCCATCGACGAAGGATGTGATGTGATCCCCCAGCAGCACCTTCACGTCGTCGCCATTGGCGATCACGTCGCGCGGTTCGGTCGCCAGCAGTTCCTTGGCGGGCACCTTTTGATAGGCCAGCGGCTTGCCGGTCGCCTCTTCAATCGCGGCGACCACATCCATCAGCGTGGTTGAGACGCCAGAGCCGAGCATATTCACATCTGCCGTCTCTTCGCCTGCGCGCAGTTTGGCGGCAAGCGTCGCAACGCCGTAGCCCACGTCACCGGCATAGATGAAATCGCGGGACTGACCGCCGTCGCCGTTGATCGTCACTTCGGCGCCTGCAATCGCGGCCCGGGTAAAGGCGTGCACGGCGGATTTCTTGTTGTCGGAATATTTGCCAAAGACGTTTGTCAGACGGATCACGTTAAAGGTGCCACCGCGTAAGCTGACGAGCTTTTCAAGGATCATCTCTTCGGCGGCTTTGGTGGCACCGTAGAAGTTCTTGGGGCCGACGGGGCTGTCGACGCGCACTTCAAAGCTGCCATCAAACAGGGCACCAGCGGTGGAGATCAGGATAAACCGGTCACCGGGCTGGATGGCCTGCATCACAAAGCGTGAGGGCTCCACGATATTGGCGTCGATGAAATCAAGCGGGCGATCTTTGGATTCCGCCACGCGCGTTTCCCCGGCCAGAAACACGAAGATGCGCCCTGCCCCTTCGGGCGTTTCAATGCCGTTCACGAAATCAATCGCGGCCTGATCCTGATAGCCACCGATATGCTGCGGCAGATCAAGGTCTTCATACCCCGGTGCGGGGTTTGTCAGGTTGTCGACGATGACAGGCGCAAGGCCCGAAAACGCCGGATCGGTTTGCACCTGTTCGATGATGTTGCGGCCCACAAAGCCGAAGCCACCCACCAGCACCAAAGGAGAAGAATTCTGCATGGCCCACGCCCTTTTTTTCAACGATTTGCGCGGTCTTATCGGGGTCTGTGGCAGAGCGCAACGATGGGCCGCGTTGACATCGCGGATGGATCAGGGTTTTAACCGCCCGATTGGGTCCCAAACAGATAAGCCGCCATGCAATTCAAACGTCGCACCGTCCTCGATACCTATGGCAAAGAGCAACGACTGCCGCAGCTTTACGTGCTGCCGGGCTATAAGGTCGCCTATATGCCCAGCCCCAAGGCGGGCTGTTCATCGATCAAGATGATGTTGGAGCAGATCTATCGCAAAGATCATGATCTGGTCATCCGCAATATCCATGGGCACCGCACCGTGCCGCGCCCCTATCAGGTGGGCTGGGCGCGGATGAAGAAGATGATGCGCAACGACGCGCTTTATGGCTTTAGCGTTGTGCGCCACCCGGTCAAACGCTTTGTCTCGGCCTATTTCAACAAGATGTACCGGGCGGAATACCGGGTTGAGATCAACAAGCTGCTGGGGCGGGTGCCGGACGACGGCTGGGTGACCTTTGATGAATTCCTCACAGCGATTGAAATGCAGGATCCGCAGACGATGGATCAGCACTGGCGGCCGCAGCATCTGGTGCTGATGATGGATGTGATGTCCTATGATTTTATCGGCAAGCTGGAGAACATCAGCGCAGACATGGACCGGATCCGCGAAGAGGCGGGTTTGCCCAATGTGCCGCTCTTGCATCGCAACAAGATTTCGCGCGGCGCAGGCTATGAGATCACAGCCCAGCAACGACAGCGGATTGAGACGCTTTACGCCAAGGATTTCGAGGTTTTTGGTTATTAGTCTCCTGCTTTGCGACGCTCTGCCGCCGATCCCCCCAAAAGCGTTTGCGTTCCCCCCATATAGGCGCAATACACACCCCACATTTTGCGACGTCCGTTACAAAGGAGCATAGCGTCATGAAGATTATCGTTCTCGGTGGTGATGGTTTCTGCGGGTGGCCAAACGCCCTTTATCTGTCCCAGCGCGGTCATGACGTCACAATCGTCGACAACCTGAGCCGTCGGAATATCGACGTGGAGCTGGAAGTCGACAGCCTGACCCCCATTCGCCCCATCGGTGAGCGTCTGCGGGTCTGGAAAGAGCTGACCGGTAAAGAGATCAAGTTTCAGAACTTTACCGTGGGCGAGCACTATCACCGCCTGCTGACCCTGTTTCAGGACGAAAAGCCCGATGCGGTGATCCACTTTGCCGAACAGCGCGCCGCGCCCTATTCGATGAAATCCGCCGCGCACAAGCGCTACACCGTGTCCAACAACCTCAATGCCACCAATGACGTGCTGGCCGCGATTGTGGAATCGGGTCAGGACATTCATCTGGTGCACCTGGGCACGATGGGCGTTTACGGCTACGGCACTGCCGGCATGCAGATCCCCGAAGGCTATCTGAAGGTGCAGATCGACACGCCAGAAGGTCCGTCCGAGCAGGAAATCCTGTATCCGACCAACCCCGGTTCGATCTATCACATGACGAAGTCGCAGGATCAGCTGTTCTTTCACTTCTATAACAAGAACGACGGTGTGAAGATCACCGACCTGCATCAGGGCATCGTCTGGGGCACCCAGACCGAAGAGACCCGGCTGGACGAGCGTCTGATCAACCGCTTTGACTATGATGGCGATTACGGCACTGTGCTGAACCGGTTCATCATGCAGGCGGCGGTCAACTATCCGATGACGGTGCATGGTACTGGTGGTCAGACCCGCGCGTTTATCCACATCAGCGATACCTGCAAATGTATTGAGCTGGCGCTGAACAACCCGCCGCAATCGGGCGAGCGTGTGAACATCCTTAACCAGATGACCGAGACCCACCGGGTGCGCGATCTGGCCAAGATGATTGCCGACCAGATGGAGGCGGAAATCGCCTATCTGGAAAACCCGCGCAACGAAGCCCCGGAAAACGATCTGCACGTGGCCAATGACCGCTTCCTGGGGATGGGTCTGGACCCGATCAAGCTGGGCGATGGGGTGATGGACGAGGTCCGCGAGATCGCCGCGAAATACGCCGATCGCTGTGACACGACAAAGATCCCCTGCGTGAGCTTGTGGAAGTAAGCATTTGGGGCCCCGCGGGGCCCCTTTTCTCCGGTGACCCCGCAGGGGTTACCGCGTGCCTTACCCCCGGCTGACGTTCTTGCGCGGGACAGGTGCGGATGGCACCGGCACACCGCAGAATTTGGCCAGCGTGTCGTAGGTCTGCAGCTCATCAATATGCATGGTCAGGCAATCGTCGGGGCGGGCCTCGGCCAATTGCTTGAACTGGTAACGTTGGCGTTTGCGGCGCTTCAAGAGCATCTCAACCTTGGTGTCGGGGTCGGTGTTCCACATGTCATGCTTGGGGTAGGTGTCGGGATGCGCCAGTTCCCAGTTGCGCACGCTGGCCAGCCAGCTGTCGCGGGGACGGTTGACCCAGATGAACCGCGCCTTGGGGGCAATCGCCTTGCGGATAAACGGGTGCAGCTGCGTATGGCCAAAGGGCGCGTCCGAGAAGATATCAAAGGGGGCCACATGGGCGGTGAATTCCGCCATTATCTCGCACACGCGGGTCTCATTGGCGGCGAGCCAGTCGTCGAAATTGGTCGTGCGCTTGATCTCGCGATTGAGGGTCTGAATAGGCTCTTTGTAGCGTTTGATCATCCCCGCCTTGTAGCGCATGTCCTTCTTGCCCGCGCCAAGGGCAACAAGCGCCTCGCCCACCGTCGTGGTCGCGGTTTTATAGGGCGAGGCCACGATATAGACGGTCCGGCTGATCTGACCGTCCTTGAACCATGGCAGCGCGCCGATCATCGGCCAAACCGCGCAACGCTGCGCAGCACGTCATAGACCCGCAGCAGGGGTGCGCGCAGGAAAGGCGCGCGGTTGGCGATCTTGCGGCCAACGCTGACGATGCGGCGCTGGCGGCGGTGCGGTTTGGCGGTCGTCTTGATCCGGGCCGCAAGGTTGGCGGTCAGGATTTCGGGGTAGAACGGCGTGCGCGCGATCGCGTCCCAATAGTGCTGGGCCTGCCCGATGGCATGGCCCGACCAGGGTTTGTGGTCACCGGCGGCATAATGGATCACCAGCGGGTCGGCGCGGCCTGCCATCGCCTCGCGGTAATTGGCCTGCGGAACACGGGCATAAGTCTCTAACTTGGAGTTAAAGGCATTAAACCGTGCAGGCAGGCGAAAGACATTGTCCTTGAAATAGGCGTTCAGGATGTCCTGGTCGCGGAACAGATATTGCCCGGTCTGGGCCATCTTAATGAGCTTGGCACCCGTGCCCGGCACATCGTCGATGGCGGCAAAGTTAAACAGCAACAGCCCCGCATTGAAGTAGCCCGCGATCTGCGCATCCGACAGGCCCAGCGTGTCGCGGTGATAGGCCCCCATATCGGGGATATCGGGATGGGCGGTGCGCGTGGGGCCGGTCAGTGTGCGGGTCATGATGTAATCGGGCACGGCACCAAGGGGGGCACCGCCCATATCAGTGTCGAAAATCTCGGCCACGTCGCCGCGGAAGATCATGTCGACATCCACATAAAGCAGCCGGTCGAGACCGGGCAGCAGGTCAAACAAGAGGAACCGATTATATGTGGCGTTCGAGGGCGCGCGGCTGGCAGAGCGGTAGCTGGTCTCAAACGGGTTGCCCGCAGCAATCGGGTGCAGGGCGGTGCGGGGCCGGGTCGCCACCACCTCGGCCAACAGGTCCATATCGGGCTGGGCGATGTCGGTTTGCAGGAAAAAGAGGTTGATCTGCCGGTCAGGGTTCGCGTGATCAAACATCGAGCGCAGCATCGCGGCAGTATGGGGCAGATAGGCGCGGTCGGCGGCAAAGGCCACGTTGATATGCTCTGGCCCATTGAGGCTGTCGTTCGCAATGGTGGGCAGCACCATGGCGTTGGCGGTGTTGAGGATATGCACCTCGTGCACCTTCAGTGACGGATCCTCGCGGCGCAGACGGTGCATGAAGACCGTCAGCAGGCGTTCAGAGATGAACCCCAGATAGCGCGACTGATAGGGGTTGTAGTGGCTGCGATCGACGTCAGCGCCTTCGACCTTTTCAAGGATGTCGAACATCCATGTGCAGTAGCGATCAAGGATGTCGCGGCGCATCAGGCACATATTGCCCAAGAGCAAACGGCGGTCGGCCATCACGGTGTCAAAATCATCGAGCCAGTCGGGGTGATCGGCGGCGATGATCTCGCGCGTGAGTTTGAGATCCTGCGGCTGGCTGCGCTTGGCGAAATTCCGGGTCAGGTTGTTGCCCACCAGATGCGGTTTGGGCACGACCACGTCGACATCCGCATCGGCCAGCCAGCCTGCGGTCTTGTCTAGCCAATCGGCCACGTCAAAGCGCGGCACGAACACCTCGGTCATCGGATCATCGGCCTGGCAGGCAAGGTCCAGCACGCGGCGATAGTGCATCAGGCCGATGTGGGTACTGTCGTGATCGTTCTTCCAGGCCCAATAGAGACCCGTCAGCTCGCAATAGGCGGCGTTGCGGTCAGAGATATTGTCGCCGGTGTGATCGCCGACCATGCCGGGCAAGGGCGCGCCCGCCTTGGCACAGCCCACATGCAGCGGCACCACGGCGTCACTTTTCAGGATCGGTGAAGGCTTATGATAAGCCGTATAAAGCGTGGCTTTCATCGCGGCCCGCATCCCCACATTTTCTCGTCCGGTGGGCGTATCGGGTGGCTATTTTGATGTCAACATGACCGCAGCGGAGCTTGGCCATTACAGGATAAAATCATCCGCAGTGAGGTTATGATTGCCACGCAGGATAATCTCCATCTCGGCAGATTTGTCGTTATCGGTGCTGACCTGCACGACGGTATCGCCGTCGCGTTTGATCGCCCGGACCTGACCGGCGTCATTGAAACTAAGCTTGCCGCGGAAATCAAAGTTCTGATTGCCGCCCGAGGTCACATCCGCGTCGATGCCGCGCAGGTCGATCCGGTCGCGGGCTGCGTTAAAGTCACCAATCACGTCGGCGTTTTTGCGCAGACCGCTTTCACCGACTTTGTTGAAGTCAAAGACATCGTTGCCGTTGCCGCCGCGCAAGATGTCCCGGCCCGCGCCGCCGATCAGGCGGTCACTGTTTGCATTGCCTTCCAGCACGTCATCACCGTTGCCACCATAAAGACGGTCATCGCCATCGCCGCCACCCAAGGTGTCATGGCCCCCGCCACCCCAGATTTTGTCTTTGCCGTTGCCGCCGCCCAGAACATCCTTGCCTGCGCCGCCCTTCAGGTTGTCAGCGCCATAGCCGCCCCAGACCCGGTCGTTGTTGTCGCCGCCC
>CANLVP010000003.1:660000-841336 GCA_947494675.1 uncultured Paracoccaceae bacterium | reverse complement strand
CCTGGTCTCCGCCGGTGCCACAATGTGGGGGCGGCCGCGGGGCCTTGAGCCCACGGGGGTGTTTTGGCGCCGGCCGCCGTGGGCCTGGGGGGGGGGGGGGGGGGGGGCGCGCCGTGGGGGGCGCCCACGACATTCTGGTGCGTGTGGGACGGGCCCGCCTCTTTGACGGTGCGTTGCGCTGGCTGAGCGCTGCCTCCGGCGGAGATATTTTTATTCCAAAGAAAGCCTAGTCCGGAGTGACGAAGAGGGCACCGCCTGCTTTGGTTTGGCGGTTGGATTGTTTAGGCGGTGCGGATTGTGGGCCGTTTGCATAGGCCTCTAGCCCCGCACGTACCAGATCGTCAGGCAGGCCTGATCGTTTGGCAAGAAGGGCCACTGTTTGGTCTGGGACGACGGTGAGCAGGGTGCGCGCGAGGCGCAGTTGCACGAGGGCCATGCGGTCACCGTCCGGCAAGGCCGCGCGTTCCGATGCCGTTGCGGGCACGAGCATGAAGGCGGCACACAGCATCGATGCCGTGCCGGTCGTGGTGACCCAAATGATCCTGATCAGATGCCGCATGGCGATCCTGTTGAAACTTAGCTGTTGCGCACAGTCTCAATCATCAATGCGACATTTTTGGGGTCGGCATCTGGTGTGATCCCGTGGCCAAGGTTGAAGATATGCGGCCCACCTTTGAAGGCATCCACGATGCGGCGGGTTTCATCCACCAGCGTTTGGCCACCCGTGACCATATGCGATGAGGCAAGGTTGCCCTGAACGCAGCCTTGGGTTTGGACATTGGCCGCCGCCCAGGCCGCCGTGACGCCATCGTCCAATGCGATGCAATCGGCCCCGGTGGCGGCATGGGTACCGACGTATTTGTCCCCTGCACCACGCGGGAAGGCGATGACGGGGATGCCGGGGTGGCGCGCCTTGAGGGCGAGCACGATCTGGGCGATGGGACGCAGCGAGAAGTCGATGAAGTCCTGGCCCTGCAGCGATCCGGCCCAGCTGTCGAAGATTTTGACGACTTCGGCGCCTGCCTCGATCTGGCGTGAGAGGTAGTCAATCGTGCCTTCGGTGATGATGTCGATCAGCCCGGTAAAGACCTCTCGGTTATTGTCTTTCAGGGCGTGGGCGGGCCCCTGATCTGGCGTGCCGCGCCCTGCGATCATATAGGTGGCGACGGTCCACGGCGCGCCTGCAAAACCAATCAGCGTGGTTTCTTTGGGTAGTTCTGACGACAGGATCTTCATCGTCTCATAGATCGGATTCAGCGTCTCGTGGATGTCTGAAGTTGGCTTGAGCGCATCCAGCTCGGCGCGGGTTGTGATGGTGGAGAGCCGTGGGCCCTCACCAGTGACAAACCACAGATCCGCACCAAGCGCCTGTGGCAAAAGCAGGATGTCGGCAAAGAGGATCGCCGCATCAAACCCGTAGCGGCGGATCGGTTGCAGCGTGACCTCTGCCGCCAGTTCGGGGTTGTAGCACAGCGACAGAAAGTCGCCCGCCTGCCCACGTGTGGCGCGATATTCGGGCAAATAGCGGCCTGCTTGCCGCATCATCCAAATGGGCGGCGTGGGCAATGTTTCGCCCGCAAGGGCGCGCAGGATCGTCTTGGTCATGGGTGTTCCTTTGTGTTGTGACTTTGGTCGCAATGGATTGGCCCGTTGTCAACCCAAGTTGACAGGTCTAAGACTTGGTCTATGACATTGAAATTGCCCACGCCCGCCGACACTTTTCGCATTGGAACCCGGGGTTCGCCCCTTGCGCTGGCACAGGCGCATGAGACGCGCGCAAGGCTGTCAGCGGCGTTTGAATTGCCGCAGGAGGCGTTTGAGATTGTGGTCATCAAGGTCACGGGAGATCAGATATTGGACAAGCCTTTGCGGGAGATCGATGGCAAAGGGCTGTTCACGCGGGAGATTGAAGAGGCCTTGATCGCCGGTGAGATCGACATTGCCGTGCATTCCACCAAGGACATGCCGGTAGCGCAGCCGGGTGGCCTGATCATGGATACCTATCTGCCTCGCGAAGACGTCCGGGATGCCTTTGTCTCTTTGAAATACAAAGGCTTGGCAGAGATGCCGGAAGGGGCGGTGGTTGGCACATCCAGCACCCGCAGGCGCGCGCAACTCGCGGCGAAGTTTCCACATCTTGAGGTCGTTGAGTTCCGCGGCAACGTGCAGACACGGCTGGGAAAGCTGGAACAGGGCGTAGCGGATGCGACGTTTCTGGCGACCGCTGGTCTGAAGCGGCTGGGGATGGACGATGTGCCCTATCATCCGATTGACGTCACCGACATGCTGCCTGCGATTGCGCAGGGCGCAATTGGGATTGAGCGGCGCGGCGATGACAGCCGCACAGCCGAGATGCTGGAGGCCATTCATGACGTACCGACGGGGCAGCGGTTGATGGCAGAGCGCACGCTTTTGGCCGGGCTGGATGGGTCTTGCGAGACGCCGATTGGCGGCCTGGCCGAGCTGGGGCCGGATGGCTTACGGCTACGGGGCGAAATTTTACGCGACGACGGGTCAGAGGTGCTGACGGGCGACATGACCGGTGCCATCGATGACGGGGCCGAGATGGGCCGCGCGATGGCGGCTGATCTCTTGGGCCGCGCGGGACCGGGGTTCTTTTAGTCCGTCGACGGAAAGACCTTGCCGGGGTTCAGCAGGCCCTGCGGATCAAGGGCGGCTTTGATCGCCTTCATCGCAGCCAATGTCGCCGGGTCCTTGCGCCGGGCCATTGAGCCAAGCTTGGACATACCAACGCCGTGTTCGGCGCTGAAAGAGCCGCGCAGGCCCAGCACGACGTCTTCGACCATTTCGCGGATGTCATCTTTGAGCACGGCATCATCGCGGCTGGGATAGGCGCTATAGTGGATGTTGCCATCGCCCAGGTGGGCCACCGAACTCGACACAGCGCCGGGGTCCAGCTTGGCGAGCGCCGCATCGGCGCGGGCCAGAAACACCGGCACGTCGGTCAGTGCAACAGCCACATCTGTATCCACGATGGGTTTGCGGTGAAAGGCGATCTCTCCCGCGGCTTCGCGGCGGGCCCACATCTCGGTCCGTTGCGCGTCGTTCTGGGCGACAACGGCGTCGAGGATGGCGCCACTTTCGAGCATAGCGCCCAAAATCTCGGTCAGTTGGGTCTGCACCGGGATCGCACCGCTTGCGTCGGGTTCGGCGTCGCGCGGGGCGGTGGCGCCGACCTCAATCAGGATATTCACGTCGTAGCTGTCATCAAACGGCGCGCGCGCGTCGGGAAAAAGCGACAGATGGCTGTCGATATAAATGCGCGGCATGAACTCGAATGCTTCTACAGCGTTTGACGTCGCGGCCTGCATTTCGTTCAACAGATCAAGCGCATCCGTCAATGCAGGCACGGCGACCATGGCGGTGGCATAGGCCTTTGGTTTGGGGTGCAGCTTCATGACCGCGCGGGTGATGATACCAAGCGTGCCCTCGGACCCGATCATCAGGTGTTTGAGGTTGAGGCCAGAGTTGTCCTTGTGCAATTTTCCCATCATATCAAGCACCTGTCCATCGGCGGTCACCACCTCTAACCCCATGCACAGGTCGCGGGTATTGCCGTAGCGCAGCACGTTTGAACCGCCCGCGTTGGTGGCCAACACGCCGCCGATCATCGCCGAACCGCGCGCGCCGAAGGTCAGGGGAAAGATCAGTTCTTGGGCGTCTGCCGCTGCGTGAAGGGCTGACAAGATGACGCCCGCGCCGACGGTTGCGGTGCGGCCAGCGGCGTCGATGTCTTCAATCTGGTTGAGGCGATCCAAGGAAAGCATCAGCATATCCTCGCCTGACGTGCCGCCGGTCAGACCTGTGTTCCCCGAGACCGGGACGACGGGCATGTCAAACTCGGTTGCGATGGCCATGATGCCCGCGACCTCGGCGGTATTTGCGGGGCGCAAGACAGCGACAGGGTCGGCGGTATAATTGCCTGTCCAATCGGTGAGCCATTTCGCCCGGTCTGTGCCGGTCAGGACATATTTTTCACCAATGAGTTTGCACAATCTGGCATGCATGTGTCGTCTCCTCTTCGCGAGGAGATTAACCACGTGCGGTCACGATGGGAAAGGTGTGGTGGTCTGTTTTGACTCAGGGCGATGACACGACGACCTACGCCTCGCGCTTGGCCTTCCAAGCTGCGAAGTCGTCCAGCGTTTTCGGCGCGGTCGGCGGGTAAAGGCCGCGGATCGACGCACCGCTTTCGACTTGTTCCAGCACGAAGGCCTCGAACAATTCCATCTCGACGGTTTCGCCCGCGATCTCGTCTGCAAGGTGGCGCGGGATCACCATGACGCCATCGGCATCCCCCAAAAGGATATCACCGGGGTAAACGGCGACGCCGCCGCAAGCGATGGGCAGGCCGATATCGACGGCGTGGTGTTTGGTCAGATTGGTGGGCGCTGACGGCTTGGCGGCAAAGACCGGCATGTCGAGCGCTGCCGCACCCGCCGCATCGCGGACGCCGCCATCGCTGACGACACCGGCCACACCGCGCATCTGGCAGCGGGTCAGCAGGATGGACCCGGCAGAGGCGGCAGAGGCATCCTGACGGCAATCCATCACCAGCACCGCGCCTTCGGGACATTCCTCAACCGCGACGCGCTGCGGGTGGTCGGGTTCGCGGAACGCATCAAGGGGGTCGGTGTCGGGACGCGTGGGGATGTAGCGCAAGGTATAGGCCGGACCGACCATCGTCGCGCCATCAGCAGCCAGCGGCAGCACGCCTTGGACATAGGCGTTTTGGTAGCCGCGTTTGAACAGCAGCGTCGCAATCGTGGCGGTGCTGGCCTGCCGCAGCGTGGCCAGCGTATCTGCGGCAAGGTCGATGGTCTCGGCGAGGGGCGGATTGGGCATGTTTGACCTGACTTTAGGAAAGGGTGGGCAGGGCGGCGTCGACCAAAGCGCCCTTGTGCTGGACCACCACACGCGACAGCGCGCAGGCATAGGCGATGCCCTCGGGCAGCGACTTGCCAGCAGCATGGCCCGCAAAAAGCCCCGCGTTAAAGCTATCGCCTGCGGCGGTCGTGTCCGTGACGCGGTCAAGGGCGGTGACCGGAACCTCACCAAAGGTGGCACCTTCGGCAAATAGCACAGCGGCCTCGCCGTTCTTGACGACAACGGTGGTGGCACCTGCGTCCAGATAGCGTTGCGCTGTGGCTTGTGGGGAGGCGTCGTCAAACCAGCTTGCTTCATCCTCGAACG
This sequence comes from uncultured Paracoccaceae bacterium, assembly GCA_947494675.1. Lineage (GTDB taxonomy): Bacteria > Pseudomonadota > Alphaproteobacteria > Rhodobacterales > Rhodobacteraceae > CANMYO01. Next base: position 836,122 of record CANLVP010000003.1, on the reverse strand, counting down.
AGGGCAGGGCAATGTCGCTGACGCTGGCCGCTTCCATTACGGCTGCGCGCATGTCGTCGGCAGAGGCCCAGAGTTTGGGCCGCAGATTGGGATCAAAGGCGATGGCCTTGCCTTGTGCGCGGGCGTCGCGGAGGGCCGACATCAGCGTTGCGCGACCCTCAGCGCTTAGGATCGCGATGGTGATGCCGGAAAAGTAGATCACATCGGCATTGGCCATCGCCTGGGCCAACCTGGCGGGATCATCGGCCAAGGTGCGGGCCGCAGATTGGCCGCGCCAATAGGAAAAGCTGCGCTCACCATTGTTGAGCGAAATCATGTAAAGGCCGATGGTCTTGTCGGCGTCGGCATGGACCGCGCTGGTGTCGATGCGGCTGTCGGCCATAAAGCGGGTCAGATCGGTTGAGATCGCGTCTTGCCCCACAACGGTCAGGTAGGACACGGAAACATCCGGGGCCACACGCGCCAAATACCACGCGGTGTTGAACGTATCGCCCGCAAAGCCCAACCGGAAGTCACCGGCTGTGCTAGATGGGGCGAGTTCCGCCATACATTCGCCAATCGCAAGAACGCGCATCGGTTGGACCTTACAAAAAATCGTCGCGGCGCGGGGTGAAGTTATCCACCAGCGTGCCGGGTTCAAGGCAGACACAGCCATGCGTCTGATTGGATGGGATCACAAAGCTGTCGCCGGGCCCAAATTCGCGCTCTTCATCGCCAAGGGTAAAGCGAAAGCGCCCGCTCTCGACGAAGGTCGATTGCACGTGTTGATGATGATGAAGCGCCCCAATCGCGCCTTCCGCCGCAAAGCGGAAGGCGACGACCATCAGGTCAGGGTGATCGGAGAGCACTTGACGGGTGACATTGTCACCCGTCGAAACAACAGGAAATTCTGACATGATTTCTGTGCCTTATGAGAACAGCATACCGCCGTTGATGTCGATGTTTGTGCCGGTGATGAAACCGCTATCGTCACAAGCGAGGAAGTAGACGAGGTTCGCCGCGTCATCCACATGGCCCTGCTTTTTCAAGGGCGCGTTGGCCTCGAAACCGCGACGACCTGCATCGGGTGTGTGGATATTGTGGAAATCGGTGTCGATCATGCCAGGGCACAGCGCGTTGACGCGGATATCGGGGCCGAGTTCCTTGGCCAGACCGCGTGTCATGGTCATCACAGCGCCCTTGGACGTCGCATAGGCCACCGCACCGGGGCCACCGCCGTCACGTGCCGCTTGGCTGGCGATATTCACGATTGCACCGCTTTTCATATGGTTCAGGCAGGCCTTGGTCATCATGAAAGTGCTGGTCAGGTTCAACGTCATCACGTTGTTCCAGTGCTCCAGCGTCATGTCCGCAATCTTGTGGCGTGCGATCAGGCCGCCTGCGTTGTTGACGAGGATATCCACGCCGCCAAAGGCATCAACAGCGGCACCAACGAGCGCGTCAACGCCTGCTTGGGTGTTCAGATCAGCCTGCTGCGCGACGGCCTTGCCGCCTGCCGCTTCAATCTCGGCCACGACCGCATCCGCGCCTTTTGAGCTTTCAAAGTAGCTGATCGCCACATTAGCCCCTTCGGCGGCCAATTTTTTGGCAACAGCCGCGCCGATGTCCCGGCCTCCACCAGTAATGATGGCAGTCTTCCCTGCGAGTTTCATGTGTCTCTTTTCCCTGTCTTATGTATTTGCGAGTTTCTTCATAACGACCTTGAACGTGTTTTCGTCAGGGTCGGTGAAATAGAGATCAGCGTCGTAACCCTGATCGTCCATGAAGTTGAATATCCGCTTTGGCGCATCAAGCCTGTAAGGCACCAAAAGCGTGGCGATCCGGTGGCGCGTCGCGGCCGGGTAGTGCGCGGTCAGGACGGTGCTGACGTGCAGCCCTTCATGGTCCTTGGGGTCCACATCGGTGAATTCGGTCTTTTGGGTGATCTGCGGTTTGCCCGCCTCGGACCAGACGACCTGCCCATAAAAGCCGGACCGTTCCTGCGTGTTGCGGAACGACGATTTGCCCAAGGTGTAGGGGTTGTTGGCGTGCAGCAACCATTCGACCGTGACCGGTTCATCGGCGTCCACTTTGTCGACGATGACAAAGTAGGAATTGCGCACGAAATAAATCTCCCGCTCGGCACGCGTCACTTCGGGCGACAGGCTTTGATAGGCCGCCGTCGCATCGCCGTGGATAAAGATGTGGTCGTCGCGTTCTTCGGCGGCCAAAATCTTGCCTGTCGCGGACAGGGCCTTGGCCTTGTCCTTTTCGGCGTATTGGCCCTTGCCGTTGATCAGGATCGCGTTCTTTGACCGGGTCTGACGCCGCCAGTTACGGTGCATGCTGGAATTGAAAGCCACATAGTAGCCCGACTGGATCGCCATATCCTCGCCGTAGGCCGCCATGCAAAAGGCGTTTTGGTCGCCGTGGCTGTGGCTGACAGAGCCAAAGCGCGAGGATTTGAACACGAATTGGATGTGGTTGTCGGGGTCGTCCATCGCGTGTTGCACGCCCACCCAACCGATGCCCTTGAAGTGGCGCAGGCCACCCTCGGGCGGGGTCGCTGCGACGGCGGGGAAGTCGGTCTGGAACACTAGCTCGTCAAAGTTGGTGTCCCACCAGCCCCAATTGTAGAACGCGCCTTCGGTGCCGGGGTTCAGCTTCAGGTTTTCTTCGCAATACCATTGGTATTCGCCCTTGCCGGTCACACCACCAAACTGGCGCATGTTCAGGCCGGTTTTGATGCCCACCAGCTCGCCCTGGGTACTGTCGTCGCCAAAGGTGGCGCGGCGGGTGTTGGGGGCTTTGCAAAAGAGCGGGAAGTCGGCCGTGTTTTGCAGGAACGGCCGCTGGTAGATGTCGATGCCCGTGTAGGATTTCAGCCGGTTCGCGGAATCGATCAGATAGGCGATGCCCATCATCCAGTAGTTCGTCCCCTCGGCCCAACCACCGTCGCTGTCGCCCCAGGGCGAATAGACGGTCATCAGGAATTCGATGGAATAGTTCAGCCAATCGCGGGCCTCGTCACCCTCATCATCACCCAAAAGCGCGATGCAGGCGGGGACAATACACAAAGACACGGAGCGCACGGCGTGACTGTCATAGGGAAACAGGTGGATCTTGGCGTTCAGGATCGCATGTTCGGCGATGTCACGGGTGCGTTCGAGCAGTGACGCACGGACGGTCGCGCGTTCGTCATCGCTGAGGTCGTCATAAAGCCAGTCATAGCCCCAAGCGAGCGCGTTACACACGCGGTAGGCCCATTCGTCAGTATAGGCCCGCGAGGTCACACCCATCGGGTCCCAGCTTGCGGTTTCAAGCAGCCATTCCTTGGCGCGGGCGGTCATGGCGGCGTCGCCTGTTAACTTGCCGCCAATGGCAAGGTGGCGGATCGCATACCAAACCTCTTGCAGGTCGATATAGGTCTGCCGCCAGACAGGCGCTGTACGTTTGTGATCAGGGTAGCCCGCGGGTTCCTTGTAGACCTCTTTGTCCATCCAAGGCAGGACGGATTTTTCATAGAAGGTGGACCAGGAACAATGGTCGGGGTCCGCTTTGACCGCCTTTTGGAACGCGGGCAGCCGGTCATTAGTCATCCACAAGCGGGGGTGATCGCCGGGTGCCTTGGCGAAGCGCTCGGCGCGGCCAATCAGGGGCGTTTCGGCAAGGCCCTCGGCCACGGTAAAGCTGCGCGCCACGCTCCAACTGCTGGAGGGCGCGCCTGCGTCCCAAGTTGCATAGGACCAGTGGTATTCGCCGGGGGCCAGCACCGTGTCGGGCGTGAAGAAATTGTGGGGCAGGTCCACATAGGTCTGCGTTTTGGCCTTTGGAAAGGCGGGATCAGACGAGATACGCAGCACGTAACGGGCGTCATCATCGATCACCGGCAGCCATGTGAACCGAGGTGGGTTTTCAACGATATCGGTCTGCGCGTCTGGACCATATTGAATGGTCAAACGGCCAGCATTGGGTTCATCAAGCGGTGGAAGGGCAGATGCCGACATCGGATATTTCCAAGAGGTAATTTGAGAGAAAAGAATGGGGGCGACACTTACGCCGCCCCCACACGGGAGGAAAACTTAGCCGCCGTACTGACGGTCGTATGCAGATTGCATGACGCCCATCAATTCCTGCCAGCCAAGCTCGTCAAGCTGAGCGAGATATGCATCCCAGTCGGCCATGACATCGCCGTTGCCGAGGATCCAGCTTTGCTGACGCTCCAGCATATAGTCGCGGATCGAACCCCAGGTCCGGTCATAGACCTTTTGCTCGTCAGCGCTGAATGCGACGCCAAGGAAGTCGGGGATCAGGTAGTCGCCGGTTTCATAAAGCTCGATACCCGCTTGCGCGAATTCGTTGGTCCACTGCCATTCGTAGTCATAGTCCTGGAAGTAACCACGCGCCTGAAGCTGCGAGCCAACCTGATAAAGCGACCGGTTGACCGGGCCAGCGGCCAGGAATTCCTCGGTGAACTTCGGCTTGCCGTCGACCATTTCGTACTGCTCGCCTTCGACACCAAAGTTTGCCAGACGGCGGCCTTCTTCGGTGAACCAGAAGTCAAAGTACTTGATCGTTTCAACGACATGCTCGTTGGTGTGACCAATGGCCCAGCCATCAGGCTTTACCAGAATGCGGCGGTGCTCTTCGATGCGACGACCAGAAGGCGACGCAGGTGGCAGCATGGCCTCAAACGCGAACCCTTCGATTTCGGACGACAGGCTGTTGTAGCCGCCTGTTGACGCGAACCAGTCATGGGTCGAACCACCAAGGTTTTCCGACAGCAAGAAGTCACGTGCAGACGAACCGCGTGTGAAAATCTCGGCATCGATCAGGCCGTCAGCATACCAACGTGCAAGGTTCGAGATACCGTCACGATAACCTTCACCCACATAGCCGTGGCTGACCTGGCCGTCTTCGACAAGGAAATCGTGGTAGGTGTCAGATCCGTGCGCACGACCGTCCCAAAGCGTCACAAGACGGATCAACTCTGGCCACTGGCGGGCAAAGAACGGCACTTCGTCGTTCAGGCCGTTGCCGTTTGGATCCTGGGTCTTGAAGGCGCGCAGAACCGCTTCGTATTCGTCAACGGTTTCTGGCATGTCCAGACCAAGGGCATCCAGCCAATCGGTGCGGACCCAATAGGCGCGACCATACTTACCATCGGGCAGGTAAGGAATGTAGTACATCTGACCGTCAGCGGCCTTCACGGCGGCTTCGATGTCGGGACGCTCTGCATAATAGGCCGCGATGTTTGGTGCGTGCTCTTCGATCAGATCGTTCAGGGGCACAAAAGCGCCTTCTGGGCCGAACTGGTTCACAAAGTCTTTGATCCGGCTGGACCCGACAATGTCAGGGATGCTGCCAGAGGCCAGCATCAGGTTCAGCGCCTCGGTGCGGCCTGTGTTTTCGTCAGTCCGCATGTTCGCGCCGACCGTGTCGTTGAGCAGGTGGATACCTGTCAGTTCACGGGCGACCTGTTCAACGGGCCAGCTTTCTTCGTAGATCGGATAGCGCGCGTGGTTCATCTGGATCGTGAGCTCGAGCGGCTCATCGACGATCCGAAGATGTCCATCCGCGAAGGCGGGTGTTGTGATGGCGCTGCCTGCTAGCAATGCCACCGTTAGGCTGAGTTTACGCATTTGATTTCCTCCCATTTGCGTTTCTTGTCATTCTTTCACACCTCCAAGAAGGATGCCCTTCTCGAAGTATTTCTGGATAAACGGATAGACGATCAGTACGGGCACGATCGAACAGACGATGATCGCGGCTGTGACCGTTTCCGCGCTAAAGCCAGCAGCGGTTTGCACGATGGCAAATTCGTCGTCGTCGCTGAGCGTCGCGATGGTGTGGCGCAGGAAGACCTGCAGCGGAATCTTTTCCTCGGACTGCAACAGCACCATGGCCCAGAAGAAGCCGTTCCAACGCGAGACGATGCAGAACAACGTGATCGTGGCAATCGCCGGTTTCGACAGGGGCACAAAGACCTTCCACAGCACCTGAAAGTCGTTGGCACCATCCATGCGGGCCGCTTCTTCAAAGCTTTGCGGGATCGCCTCAAAGAAGTTGCGCAGCAGGATGATGTTAAAGGCGTTGACCGCAAAGGCGAGGATGATGCCGAACATGCTGTCCAACAGGTTGAGGTCGCGCATGTTCAGGAAGAACGGGATCAGGCCCGCGTTGAACCACATCGTAAAGGCGATGAAGAGGTTAAAGAACCGCCGCCCCTTCAGCTGTGGCCGCGACAAGGCATAGGCACCGGGGATGATGAACAGCATCGACATGATCGTGCCGCCGATGGTGTAAATGAATGTGTTGCGGTAGCTGATCCAGAACTGCGGGTCCTTCAGGATAAACCCGTAGGCCTCCATCGTGGCGTCGATGGGGGTGATCACCACCTTACCCGCCTGAGCCGCAAAGCCTGAGCTGAACGACACCGCCGCGATGTAGATAAACGGGTAGAGTGTCGCGACTGTGAACATCCCGATCAGGATGGAGACAACGATGGCGAAAAATTTGTCGCCACGCGAGTAGAGGTTCCATTTCATCATGTCTCTGTTCCCCCTACCAAAGCGATGTGCGCGAATAGCGGCGCGAGATTGTGTTGGCGGTCATGACAAGCACGAAGGCGACAACAGCGTTAAAGAGACCAGCCGCAGCCGCGAGGTCGTATTGACCAGACTGAAGACCTTGACGGTAGACCCAGGTGTTCACGACATCCGCAGTCTCATAGGTCGATGGCTGATAAAGCAGGATCACAAGCTCGAACGACACTTCCATGACGTTACCGATACGGATGATCAGCATGATCAGGATCGTCGGCAGGATGGAAGGAATGGTGATCTTCCACATCATCTGCCAGCGGTTCGCGCCATCCACCACAGCACTTTCATAAAGCGAGGGGTTCACACCGGCGATGGCGGCAAGAAAGACGATGGAGCCAAAGCCAGCTTCTTGCCAAATCCCGGTGCCGACAAAGATCGGGCGGAACCATTGGGGTTGGGTCAAGAAGTAGACGGGATCAAAGCCAAGCCAACTGATGAAGGTGTTGACGATACCAGCGGTTGGCGAAAAGGCCGTGATCACGATACCCGCGATAATCACCGATGAGATGAAGTGCGGCAGGTAAACGATGGTCTGTGCGGTGCGCTTGTAGGTCGCGTTCAGGACCTCATTAAACAAGAGCGCCAGAATGATCGGTGCGGGGAAACCAAAGAGCAGGTTCAGCGCAGAGATCTTGATGGTGTTGGACACAGCGCGCAGAAACTGGTCGTTGGTAAAGAGCGTTTGAAAGTGCTCCCACCCGACCCAGGGGCTGCCAGCAACACCGCGGAAAATCGAGTAATCCTTGAACGCGATTTGCAGGCCATACATCGGCTTATAAAGAAAGACGAGGAACCACACGATAGTGGGCAGCAGCATCAGATAAATCTGCCATTCACGCTTGAAGTGGTCGAAAAGCCGGGTTGCGCGGCCATCGGAATAGGTGATGGGCTTATCGGGGGTTGAGGTCTGGTTATCTGCCATCGCCCTATGCCCCGAGGTTCAGTGCGCGACCGGTTTCAGCGTCGAAAAGCTTCACCAGATGGGACGGCACATGCACTTCTTTGACACCGGAAAGATGGGCGATGTCGCCGTTGGTGTCGGCCTTGAAGACAAGGTTGTCATCGCCGGAACGGGCGTGCAGCAAAGCTTCTGACCCCAGTGGTTCCACAAGATCAAGTGCGATGGGCAGGGCGGTCGTATCTTCACCCGCCTCAAGCGTCACATGTTCGGGGCGGATGCCAACGATCACGTCGCGGCCCACATTGTCGTTCACGGCGCCACTCAGCTTGATCTCGGTGCCTTCGATCTGGGCCCCGGTTGCGGTCAAGACGCCTTTGATCTGGTTCATTGGCGGCGAGCCAAGGAAGCCTGCGACAAAGACGTTGGCAGGATCATTGAACAGTTCCATCGGCGTACCGACCTGCTCGATATTCCCGTCGTTCATCACCACGATGCGGTCAGCGAGTGTCATCGCCTCAACCTGATCGTGGGTCACGTAGATCGATGTCACGCCGAGGCGGTTGTGCAGGCGCTTGATCTCGGCGCGCATCTGGGTCCGCAGCTTGGCATCAAGGTTCGAGAGCGGCTCATCGAACAAAAAGACTTTGGGATGCCGCACGATGGCGCGGCCCATGGCGACCCGCTGGCGTTGACCGCCTGACAAATCGGCGGGGCGGCGGTCAAGGTAGGGTGTCAGACCAAGGATTTCGGCGACGTCATCAATGGTCGTCTTGATCTCGTCCTTGGGCATCTTCCGGATGCGCAGGCCAAACGCCATGTTGTCGGCGACGTTCAGGTGCGGATAAAGCGCGTAGTTTTGGAACACCATGGCCACGTCGCGGTCTTTGGGGGCCACGCGGTTCATGCGGCGATCGTCAATCGTCAGTTCACCTGCTGTGATCTCCTCAAGTCCTGCGACCATCCGAAGCGTGGTAGACTTGCCGCAGCCCGATGGGCCAACGAGCACAACGAACTCTTTCTCGGCGACCTCCAGATCAATACCATGGACCACCTGAACGGCCCCATAGGCTTTGACAATTCCGCTAAGATTCACACCGGACATGAGCCCCTCCCTTGGTGTCGCCAGATTGGTTGGATCGCGCCAACTCGAATCAGTATTGCCGACTGGTATACTAGTCACGCGATTGGAAAGCTAGTCTGGTATACTAGTTTCTTTTCTGTTAGCACTAACAGAGAGGAAGCTCGGAGGGAGCAATGCGATGGTAAAGGTTTCAGCCATTTCTGAACGCCGCACGTCGGTGGATGACGTGTTTGATTACTTGCACGAGATGATCACGACCTTGCAACTAAAGCCAGGCGATAAGATCTCTGAGGCTGAGATTGCAGCGCGTTTTAGCGTGTCGCGTCAGCCGGTTCGTGATGCGTTCAGCCGACTTGCCAACCTTGATCTGCTCTTGATCCGGCCCCAGCGCGCGACCGAGGTCCGCCGCTTTTCCATGCGCGAAATCGAAAAAGCGCGATTCGTGCGGGCGTCGATTGAGAAGGAGGTGCTGTTTCGCGCCTCTGCCAATTGTGACGCCGAAGGTGAGGCACTGCTTGATGAAGAGCTTCGCAAACAGGACGCCGCCGTGGAGGCCAAAGACGTCGATGGCTTTGGTCGGCTCGACTACGAATTTCACAAGGCCCTCTGCGCGGTTGCCGGGGCGGATTATGCCTTTGACGTGATCCTCGAGGAAAAAGCCAAGGTCGACCGGCTTTGCATGCTGGGTCTGTCAAAAGAGCAGCGCATGCCTGAGTTGGTCGCAGATCACCGGGCGATTGCGGCAGCGGTGAAGGCGCATGATGCAGAGGCCGCCATCGCTGCGGGGATGAAGCATCTGTCACGGCTAGATGAAACGATTGAACGGATCACGGCCACCAACGCCAATTTCTTCGAAAGCTCCGACAGCTAGACCAGCAAACGGATGGACCGGTGGTCTGGCGCGCACGGCGCGAAACGAAAGCAGCCATGACGGCAACAACACAGCATAATGCGCCAATGCCTGTAAGCGGGGCGCGGCAGGTCTTTGCATTGGCCTGGCCAATGACGCTCAAGGCGATTTTCCTGCACGGCACGGTGGTCATTGACGGCCTGTTGCTGTCGTCCTTGGGCGAGGCGGCACTGGCCGCAATGGGGCTGGCTGCCGCCCTTGGTGGGATCGTGCTGGGCGTCATCTTTGCCTTTTCGCACGCGATGCAGATCCGCACGGCGCAAGCTTTTGGCGGCGGTGATCCTGTATTCCTCAAGTCGGTTTTGGCGTCCGGGCTGACCGTCAGCCTGAGCATCGGCATCATCGGCACCGGCTTGATCCTGACCTGGGGCGGCACGCTGATCGGGGCTCTTGCGCCGTCAGCGGAGATCGCCGCGCAGGCCCAGACCTATCTGACGATCTTCACAATCGTGATCTTGGGCGAAGCGATTGGACAGTGCATTGCAAGCTTCTTTAATGGCTGCAGCCGGAGCAAATTGCCGCTTTATGGATATCTGCTGTCCGTGCCGATCAACGTCCTGAGCAGCATCGCGCTGATCCATGGGCTTTGGGGGCTTCCGGCACTTGGCGTTGCGGGGGCGGCCTTGGGCAGTGCCATCGCGATTACCGTGCAGACGCTGTTTTGGACGGCGCTCTTGCTGCGCACGAATGGCCATTTGCGGCGGGTCGTCGGCTGGCATCGCGACAGGTTCGTGCCCACCTTGCGCCGCCATATCGGGTTTTCGCTGCCGATTGCCGCAACATTCGTGAGTTCGACACTCGCAACGCATGTCTGTTCGTTGATCTACGCCAACCTCTCGCTCAACGGTTTCGCGGCGATGACACTGATCGCGCCGTGGAACATGCTGGCGGGGCAGGTCTCAATGCAGTGGACGCAGGCCACCGGCATTCTCGTGGCGCAACACCTGGGTAAACGGGCATCCGAAGAGGTCTTGGACCGCTTTCTATCAAGCGCGTGGCGCGGTGCCTTTGTGACGGCGGGTGTTGTCTCGCTCATCTTCCTGATCATGTGTTTGTCGCTGGATTGGGTCTATCCCAATCTGGAAGACGAAACCCGCGTGATCCTGTTCGGCTTTTTGCCGATCCTGATGATCATCCAGTTCCCGCGCGCCACCAATGCCATTTGCGGCAATACGCTGCGCGCGGCGGGGGATACGGTCTATGTCATGCATATTTTCGTCTGGACCCAATGGGCGTTCCGCGTGCCTGCGACGGCGCTTTTTGTGCTGTATCTGGACCTGTCACCGTTCTGGATCCTTTCGCTGTTTCTTTGGGAAGAATTCCTGAAGTTCCCCGCCTTTCATCGCCGCCTTTGGCGCGGCGACTGGAAACGTTCCGATGTTGCCGCATGATGGCGACAAGACATTAAACCACCATGCATCCCGGGAGGAATAGATGCTTAAGACAAACCTTCGCCGCGCCATTGATCCGCGCCACGCCAAGACCTTTGACACCACCGCACTGCGCGATGAGTTCCTGATTGAGAACCTTTGGGTCAAAGACGCGGTCCAACTGACCTATACGCAATACGACCGCATGATCGTCGGTGGTGCCAGCCCAACCAGCGGGTCGTTGACGATTGATGGGGTGGATCAGACCGGCACGCCATCCTGGCTTGACCGGCGCGAGGCTGTTCTGGTCAACCTTGGCACCGATGGTCAGGTTGAAGCCGCGGGCGAAACCTATCAAATGGGCCGTTGCGATATGCTGTATCTTGGGATGGGCAGTGGCGCTGTAACGGTCAGCGGGCCTGACGCGCGGTTCTATATCATCTCCGCGCCCGCGCACCGTGCGATTCCGGCGCGGCTGATTACCATCAAGGACGCGGTGCAGGTGCCTTTGGGTGGCCGTGATACGTCAAACGAGCGTGTGATCTATCAGTTTGTGCATCCAGCCGTGATGGAAAGCTGCCAGATCGTCATGGGGATGACCAAGCTGGGCACCGGATCGGTCTGGAACACGATGCCCGCGCATTATCATGAGCGTCGGTCCGAGGCCTATCTTTACCTTGATCTGCCAGCGGATCAGAATGTCGTGCATCTGATGGGTGAGCCGGATGAGACGCGCCATCTGATTGTGCGCAATGAGCAAGCCGTTCTGTCACCGCCTTGGTCGATCCATTGTGGGGCGGGCACGTCGTCCTACAGCTTTATCTGGGCGATGGCGGGTGACAACGTTGACTATACCGACGTCGATATGGTCGCGATGGAGGACATGCGTTGACCCGATTTTCGCTGCAAGGCACCCGTGCCTTTGTGACGGGTGCGAACACCGGGATCGGGCAGGCGATTGCCGTCGATCTTGCGGCCCAAGGTGCGCATGTCGTGGCGGTGGGCCGGTCGTCGATGGACGACACGATGGCCGCCGTTGCAAATGCGGGCGGTAAGGCAGATGCGCTGAAGGCTGATCTTGGCACCGTTGCGGGCGCGCAGGCGGGATTTGCGCAGGCCGAGGCTGAATTCGGCCCCATCGACATCTTAGTCAACAACGCGGGCATCATCCGACGCGAAGACAGCCTGAACTTCACCGAAGAAGACTGGGATGCGGTGATGGATATCAACCTGAAGGTGGTGTTCTTCCTTTCGCAAGCTTTTGCCAAGTCGCGGGTCGCGGCGGGGGCAGGTGGCAGTATCATCAATATCGCCTCGCTCTTGTCGTTTCAGGGTGGCATCCGGGTGCCGTCTTACACAGCATCCAAAAGCGGCGTCGCGGGGCTGACGAAAATTCTGTCGAACGAATGGTCGGCCAAGGGGATCACGGTGAATGCCGTGGCGCCGGGCTATGTGGTGTCCAACAACACCACCGACCTGCGCAACGATCCGGTGCGCAATCAGGCCATTCTGGACCGTATCCCGCTGGGCCGCTGGGCAGAGCCTGAGGATATCGCCGGCGCGGTGACCTATCTGGCATCACCCGCCGCGCGTTATGTCACTGGCATCACCTTGCCCGTTGATGGCGGGTGGCTGGGACGATGAAAGTCCTTGTCGCGGGCACAGGCTTCGCGGGGCAGGGCCATGCGCAGGCGTTTCGTGCCGCGGGTTGCGAGGTCGTCGGCATGGTGGGGCGGACCCCGCACGTCGTCAAAGAGATCACAGAGAAGCTGGCGATCCCCTTTGGCGGCACCGATTGGGCGGCGGCCCTTGCTGAATTGCAGCCCGATATCGTGTCCATCGCCACACCGGGGGGTGCCCATTACGCGCAAGCAAAGCAGGCGCTGGACGCGGGCTGCCATGTCTTTTGCGACAAGCCAATGACGACGACGGGGGACACGGCGGTTGAGCTATACGAGATGGCGAAAGCCGCTGGGGTCAAAACCGCCTTTGCCGCAAGCTATCAATTCGCGCCCAGCGTCCAACACGCCAAACGTCTGATTGCGGAAGGTGCGATTGGGGAACCGGCGGAGATTGAGAGCATATCGCACTTCAATCTGGAACGCGGCATCCCCTTTGGCTGGTCGCACCGGGCGGAGGACGGGGGCGGGCGGCTCAATAACAACTTCACCCATTCGCTGGCGATTGCGCAGACTTTGGTGGATGGGGAGATCGTGAAAATCGCGGGCGATGTGCGTGACGATTTGGGGAAGGCACCGATTGTCGATGGCGTGCATGATTTCACTAAGCGCCGCGATTTCATTCCGGATGACCTTAGCGATCCCACCCTCAAGTGGGGCAAAAGCGATGTGGAATGGTCCTACACTGTGATGGCCCATTTTCGCAGCGAAAATACCGTTCGGCCCATTTCCGTTTTGTTTAAACATGGGGGACTCGTGCCGCGCTTTCACGACGATCATATCGTGATCTATGGCACCACAGGTGCGATTTTCCTCAAGGGGCATTATGGTACCGGGCCGCTTTATTTGCATGACGGATCGGATTGGGCCGAACAGGCGACGCCGCCCGATCTTGCGGCGAGCGTGCCAGCTGGCATGGGTGAGACGGATCAGTTTTGGCACGTCCTTGTCGATCTGTTCGTGCGGGACATTCGCGGGGAAGCGGTGCCTGACTATCCAACATTTGCGCAGGGTGCGCTGTATCAAACCATCATCGACACGATCCGCCGGTCAGAGACTTGGGCGGCAATCAATTAGGGGGATGCTATGAAAATCACCGGTGCAAAGGTCTTTGTCGGCGGTCCGGGCAAGAATTACGTGACGCTGAAAATCATGACGGATGCGGGTGTTTGCGGCCTTGGTGATGCGACGTTGAACAACCGCGAGACACTGCCCGCCGCCTATCTGCAAGACTATCTGGTCCCGAACCTGATCGGCATGGACCCGCGCCGGAGCGAGGACATCTGGCAGTATTTCTATCGCGGTGCCTATTTCCGGCGGGGGCCGATCGCGATGGCGGCGTTCGGGGCCATCGACATGGCGCTGTGGGATATCAAGGGCAAGCTGGCGGGCATGCCACTTTATGATTTGTTTGGTGGCAAAAGCCGGGACGGCGCGTTGGTCTATGCCCATGCCACGGGTGCCGATCTGCCTGACCTGATGGACAGCGTCGCGCGTTATGTCGAACAGGGCTACAAGGCGGTGCGCGTGCAATGCGGCATCCCCGGTATGCCGACCGCCAGCTATGCGGTGCCAGAGGAAGCGGGCGGTGACGGCGACTACATCACCGATTTCAGCGGTATCCGGCCCAAGACAGAGATTTGGGACACGGATCGCTACATGCGGTTCATGCCCGGCGCACTTGCCGAGATCCGCGCGCGTTTCGGCCCGGAGCTGAAGATTTTGCATGACGTGCATCACAGGCTTTCGCCGCGCGAGGCGGCGGCCTTTGCCAAGGCGGTTGAGCCTGTGGGGCTTTACTGGCTCGAGGACCCGACCCCGGCTGAAGATCAGGATGCGCTGCGTCTGATCCGGCAGCATTCAACGACACCTATTGCGATTGGCGAGGTCTTCAACTCCATCTGGGAATGCAACAAGTTGATCGAGAACGAGCTGATCGACTTTATTCGCTTGGCAGTGACCTATGGCGGTGGGATCACCCACGTCAAACGGATCGTTGATCTGGCCGCGCTGCATCATGTGCGCACTGGATTTCACGGGGCACCCAGCCATTCACCGATCTCAATGGCCGCACAAGCGCATCTGAACGCCTGGGCCCCGAACTTTGGCATTCAGGAATATCTCGTGCTGGGCACGCCTGCCTGTGACGCCCTGTTTCCGTCGGCCCATGAGATGCGGGATGGGATGTTTTATGTGAGTGATGCGCCGGGTCTGGGTGTCGATTTCGACGAGGGCGAGGCGGCGCAATACAGCTACAAACCCGGAAGTCATCCCATTGTGCGGCTCGAAGATGGGACGATGTGGAATTATTGATCCGGCAGCGGGCGCACCCGCTGCCGGTCGTTTCACTTAGAACAGCAGGTTTGGCAGTGTCATCGACACGGCGGGGATGAAGGTAATCATCATCAGCGCTACGAAGATCGCAAAGTAGAACGGCCAGATCGTCCGCACGGCTTTTTCCATCGGTAGCTTACCAACCGCGCAGCCTACGAAGAGGCACGAGCCAACAGGTGGTGTGCACAGGCCAAGGCCGAGGTTCACCAGCAAGATCATCCCGAACTGCACCGGGTCCATGCCAAGCGCGTTGGCGACGGGCAGGAAGATCGGTGTGCAGATCAGGATCAGTGCCGCCATGTCCATGATCATGCCTAGCAGCAGCAGGACCACGTTGATCATCAGCAGTATCAGGATCGGGTTCTCAGTGATCCCGGTCAGCAGGGTGACCATCTGTGTCGGCACGCGGTAGTAGGTGAGCATATAGGCAAAGGCGGCCGCACATGCGATCAGGATCATCACCATGCCGGTGGTCTTGACCGACTGGTTCACAGCGATCTTGAAGTTCTCCCACGTGATTGAGCGGTAGACGATCAGCGTCACGAGGAAGGCGTAGATCACGCCGAATGCGCCGGATTCTGTCACGGTGAACACGCCGGACAGCACGCCGCCCACGATGATCACAGCGGTCATCAGGCCGGGGATCGCGCCGATAAAGGCCATGAAGAGGGCGGTCCAGCCGGGGAACTTCTCGGCCTGGTAGCCGCGTTTGACGGCCACGATATAGGCCGCTGCAGCCAGACAGATGCACATCAGGATGCCCGGCACGACGCCTGCGAGGAACAGCTTGGAGATCGACACGGCCCCGCCTGCGGCGATGGCGTAGATGATCATGTTGTGGCTGGGCGGGATGATGATGCCCGCGATGGATGAGGTGACGGTGACGTTGACGGCGTAGTCGGCGTCGTAGCCCTTGTCCTTCATCACTGGGATCAGGATTGAGCCGAGCGCAGAGATATCCGCGATGGCGGACCCTGAGATGCCACCAAAGAGCATCGAGGAGAAGACGTTCACAATACCCAGACCGCCACGCACCGCACCCACGGCGGCTTGGGCGAATTTGACCAGTCGGATGGCGATGCCACCGTGGAACATCAACTCACCCGCGAAGATGAAGAAGGGGATCGCGAGCAAGGAAAATACGTTGATGCCGGAGATGATCCGCTGAAAGCCAACCATGAGCGGCAGGCCTTCGAACCAGAAGGCGGCGATGGCAGAAATGCCCAAGGCAAAGGCGACAGGTGCGCCGATGGCGACGCAGATGATGAAAACGCCGAGAAGAAGTGCAAGTCCCATGGGAGCCCTATTCGATACTGTCGACGCGCGTGTCGCGTCCAAGGAGGAGACGGGCCATGTGACCCAGCGAGAAGACCAGGATCATCCCACCACAAATTGTTAGCGGCATGGACCGCAGCCCTTCGGGCCATTGGATCATGGGGATCAGCGTGCTCCATTTGAACATAGAAAGCTGCCAGCCATACCAGACCATCAACCCGCCAAAGATCGCCATGATCGTGTCGGTGAAGAAAACGAGGATGTTGCGGACCCTGCGGGACACCACGTTGCGCAGGGCGACAACAGAGAGGTGTGTATGTTCGTAAACGCCGATCCCGGCGCCAAGGAAAGCGATCAGCATGACCAGCAAAAGGGACAGCGGATCAACCCATGTGGGCGTGTCATTGAGCACGTAGCGCCCAAACACCTGATACCCTAACAGCAGGGTCATCGCGACAAGTGCGACCCCGGTGATAATGCGGCAAATCCAGACGATCCCGCGAAAGACTTTGTCGACGACGCCAAGGCCATCTTGATATAATGGTGTGTCGCTCATGAACGGCTTCCCCCAAAAAGACGGGCGCCCGACGATTGCCGGGCGTCCACTTTGCTATCTACGTTAGGCTTATTCGGTCGACTGAGCCAGCTCGACCAGTTCTGCCATGTCAGGGTTCGCGGCAAGGTAGTCGGCATAAACCGGTGCCATCGCGTCCTGGAATGGTGTCTTGTCAGCGATCATGTTGATCTTGACGCCTGCGGCCTCAACAGCGGCTTTACTGGCGTCGGTCTGAGCGGCCCAAAGCTCGCGCTGGTAGTCAGCGGCATCCACAGCAGCAGAGACGACGGCCTCTTGCATTTCAGCGGACAGCGCGTTGAATTTTGCGGTGTTGACGCAAACGCACTCTGGAATGATCAGGTGCTCGGACAGCGAGTAGTAGCCGCTGACCTCGAAGTGACCAACCGATTCAAACGATGGCAGGTTGTTTTCTGCGCCGTCCACAACGCCGGTGCTGAGGGCCTGATAGACCTCTGCAAACGCCATTGGTGTGCCGTTGCCGCCCATGGCGTTGACCATGCCGGTGAACAGATCGTTGTTCATGACGCGGATCTTCATGCCTGCAACGTCATCTGGCGTGTTGATGGGGCCAGTGTTGTTGTAGAAAGACCGTGCGCCTGCATCAAACCACGCGATTGGCAGGATGCCTGCGTCGCCCATGGCGGCACCGATCTTGTCGCCAGCAGGTCCGTCAAGCACGCGGAACATGTGTGGCACGTCGCGGAAGATGAATGGCAAAGAGACCAGGTTGGCTTCTTTCACTAGTGGACCAATGGGGCCAAGGTTGAAGTTGCCAACGTCGATGGCACCAAGCTGCACCTGCTCAAGCGCGTCAGGCTGGCTGCCCAGAACGCCGCCGTGGAAAACTTCAACGGTGACTTCGCCGCCGGTGCGCTCTGCGACGAGCTCTGCGAAGCGGTCCATTGCAGCTGTGTTGGGGTGGCCATCAACGTGGATGTTCCACGCACGCCAGTCTTCGGCAAGGCCTGCTGTGGCCGTCAGGGCCAGCGCGGTGGCTGTGCCCAGAACTGTTTTTGAGATTGAGTTTAACATGTCGTCCTCCCTTTGGATCGTATGATGTGTCTTCTAACCAGCTTGGCTTATCGGGACCGATTGGCCCGATTGGGGTGAGGTCTTGGTCAATGGGGTGATCCCCTTTGCCTCCCTCGAATGTGGTCGTTCCCCCAGTTGGCGTGCGACCGATCGCTCCTCTGCTCTCAGCCGCATCATTTCAAGCGTCTGACCATTGCTAAGCCAGTGCATGCCTAAATTGGGGACTAGTATCCCAGTTTTGTCAAGAGTGAAGTTTTTGACATCTTGAATTGACTGGCCTAGGCCAATGGCCATTGGTGAAAGCCGTCACGACAGCCCCATAAAAACGGGCACATAAGCGGCGATGCCAAGGTGACAGGGGAGAGGAAAAGTGGACGATTCTATAGAGTTGGTGGCCCCGCGATCGACCGCTGACGCTGTCTTTGACCGGCTTTACAATGAGATTGTGACGCTGAAATTGCTCCCCGGTTCCAAGATGTCAGAGGCCGAGGTTGGGCGCAGGCTTGGGGTGTCGCGGCAGCCCGTGCGGGACGCATTCAAGCGACTTGGGAACCTCGATCTGCTCGAAATCCGGCCCCAGCGCGCCACTGTCGTGCGCCGATTCTCTATGGATGAGATCGCGAATACGCGCTTTTTGCGCTTGGCGGTTGAGCTGGAAGTGATCGAACAGGCATGTGCGATCTGGGACGACAGCAAGACCCACGCGCTTGAGGCGAACCTGGCAAAACAAGAGCAGGTTCTGAATGCGGGTGAGACAGACCATTTCCATCAGCTGGACTACGGTTTTCACAAGCTGATCTGTGCATTGGCGGCCCATCCCAAAGCGTTTGAGACCATCAACCAATGTAAACGCAAGCTGGATCGTTTGTGTGTGCTGAGCCTTTTTGAGGACCACGCCGCGCCGCATGTCTTGCACGACCACTACCAGATTGCTGCCGCTCTTTCAGCCCGTGATGTGGCGCAAGCGCGCGATCTGACGCGCCACCACGTTGGCAGGCTGGATGCGACGATTGCAGAAATTCACAAAACACATGCTGAGTATTTTCAGTAGCCCACCCATCGCGTATGGGCGCATGACCCAATCAAACCAAGGAGCCTTGAACATGATGTCCAGTAAGCCAAACGTCGGACAGCCCGTCGGACCGATGCAATTCCATATTGCGGGTTCGCAAGACCTTCGCACGATTGGTGCGCCATCGGATAAGTGGTCGATGCTTTTTGTCTATCGTGGACGCCATTGCCCCCGCTGCAAACGCTTTTTGAACAAGCTGAATGCGGTGCTGGCCGATTGGACCGCCGTGATGGGTGTGACGGTCGTGTCCGCGGATACCGAAGAAAAGGCATTGGCGGATAAGGCAGAGTTCGGCTGGGATTTTGATCTGTGCTACGGGATGACCGAAGCACAGATGCGCGCGCTTGGTTTGTATGTCTCGGACCCGCTG
Organism: uncultured Paracoccaceae bacterium; assembly: GCA_947494675.1. GTDB lineage: Bacteria > Pseudomonadota > Alphaproteobacteria > Rhodobacterales > Rhodobacteraceae > CANMYO01. The sequence continues at coordinate 816,937 of CANLVP010000003.1, read as the reverse complement.
TCCGAGGCCGAAACGACAACCCGTTTCGCGGAACCCGGCGCATTTGGCATGCGGCCCGATGGCTCGTTGATGCTGGTTGATATCTCGAACGGCCCTGCCGCGCGTCCCGACCTTGAAGAGCTGTTGGACGGCATGATCTTCAACATCAAAAACGACCGTCCCGTACGCGGCACGGCCTAGGTCCGGCCCTGTGTGAGCGATCAAGGCCGCATGAACGTCCTCGTTTTAGGGGCCTATGGGCTGATCGGGAGCGGGGTTGCGCGTTTTTTGCGCGACCAAGGGCATCACGTCACGGGGTTCGGGCGGGACATAACGACCGGAAGGCGCCTTCTGCCCGATCTGACGTGGCATTCGGGTGATCTTCGGGACTTGACCGAAGCAACCGCGTGGCATCCGTTTCTGGACGGCGTTGATGCGGTTGTGAACTGCTCAGGTGCGTTACAAGATGGGCCAACGGACGACCTCGAGGCCGTCCACCACCACGCGGTTGCGGCCTTGGCCTCAGCCTGTTGCGCGGCAGATATCAGGCTGATCCAAATCTCAGCCGTTGGGGCGACGCTTGATGCGCCAACGGCATTTCTGGCGACAAAAGCGCGTGGGGATGCGGCGGTGCAGGCATCAACTGCGCGCTACCAGATCTTTCGTCCCGGGCTTGTGCTGGCGCGGCAAAGCTATGGTGGCAGCACGATGTTGCGGATGCTGGCGGCGGTGCCGTTGGTGCAGCCTGTGGCCTTGCCGGACGCAAAGATTCAAACAGTGTCGCTAGATGATGTTGCGCAGGCGGTGAGCGGGGCCCTGACCGGTAATATCCCGGATGGATTTGTCGGGGATCTTGTGGAAACCGATGTGCATAGCTTGCGCGACGTCTTGTCAGGCGTGCGGCATTGGCTTGGCTTCGGGCCTGCGCGATTTACGATGAAGCTGCCCAATGTCGCTGTTGCGGCTGTGTCAAAGCTTGCGGATTCATTGTCGCGGCTTGGGTGGAAATCACCGCTCAGATCTACGTCAATCGCTGTGCTGATCAACGGGGTGCAGGGCAGGCCAACGGATATGACGCATTTCGGACTGCCACCGGTGTCGTCGTTTCAGGACACGCTTTCGCGCTTCCCTGTAGGTGCGCAAGATCGTCTTTTCGCCCGCATGGCCCTGTTGACACCGATCATGATCGGCGGCCTTTGCCTGTTTTGGGTGGCGTCTGGCGTGATTGGCCTTGTCCGCGCGAAAGAGGCTGCAACGGTGCTCGAGGCTGTCGGGTGGTCCACCGGCATGGCGGTTACGAGCGTTGTTTTCTGGGCATTTGTGGACATCGCCATTGGTATCGGTTTCGCCATGCGAAAATACGCACCAGCGGCCTGTTGGGCCGCCGTTATCGTCAGCATGATCTATCTGGTTGCCTCCACCGTGACGGTGCCATCCCTTTGGGCTGATCCGCTGGGACCATTGGTCAAAATCGTGCCAGCGGCGATCTTGGCGGTCGTGGCGCGGGCTGGGTTGGATGCACGATGATGGACTGGATTGATCTGATCCGTGTCGCGCATGTCCTTGGCGCCTGCGTCTTGATCGGGACAGGCGCGGGCATCGCGTTCTTCATGCTTATGGCGCACCGCACAGCGGACCCGGCATTCGTGGCGCAAACCGCCGGGGTCGTGGTCATCGCCGATATGCTGTTCACGGCGACAGCGGCGATTGCGCAACCCATCACCGGGACCTTGCTGATGTTGGGGCTTGGGTGGCCCCTGACCGAAGGCTGGCTCGCGCTGTCCCTCGTGCTTTATGTTTTGATCGGGGCTTTCTGGCTGCCGGTCGTGGTGATCCAGATCAAGATGCGGGACGAGGCGCGCACATCGGCGGCCGTAGGCGCGCCCTTGTCGGCGCGCTATCGGCGACTTTATCGCATTTGGTTTGCCTGCGGGGTGCCAGCATTTTCAGCGATCATCGTCCTGCTTTGGCTGATGGTGACGCGGCCATTGATCGCCCTTTGAGGCAAGCCTATCAGCGTGCGTCAACATGAGCCGCAATAACCTCAGACAGGCGGGCAAGTGCCTCGGTTGAGGATGACTTGGTGTGATCGTAGGCTTGAAACACATGGGGCATGTCGGGCCACAGGTCGAGCGTAACATCAGCCCCCTTCGCCTTTTGTTGGTCTGCGAAGTCGACGATCATATCGCGGAGAACCTCGCGGCCACCGGCCTGTAGATAGATCGGCGCTAACGCGGAAAAATCGTGGGATATCGGCGAGAGAGCGGTTCTGCCAATGCGTCCATCAGGGTCGAGCCATGCACCAAATTGAAGCGCCATCCAGCCTTGCACGAGGTCAAACCGATCGTTGGCGCGGAGGCTTTCACCGCGGTCACCGATGTCTGTCCATGGGCACAGCCCAATACACAGCGCAGGTTGTTCCATGAACCGTTCGCGCAAATGCTGCAGCAACATCAGGGCCATATGGCCACCCGCACTGTCGCCAATGATGACGATCTGATCGGCGGGCGTGGCCTGGGCGACCATCTTCCACGCAGCAAGCGCGTCCTCCATCTGTGCGGGGTGGGGGTGTTCCGGTGTCAGGCGATAATCCGGCGCAAAGACGCGCGCACCAATCCGGTGTGCGAGCATGGCCGCAAAGCGCTTGCTGACGCCGCCGTGAAAGCTGTAACCGCCGCCGTGCATGTAGAGCAAAGTCGCGTCGGAACGACGGGCCATGGGCGTGTACCTTGTGCCCTTTGGCGCATTGCTGTGCTCTTGCAGCACATCGTAGGTGTCGTCAGTTTCGAGCTGAAGGCTGTCAAAAAGCTGCCTGCCACGCGCCATATCGCGATGCTTCATGGCGACGGTGAATTGGTGCCTGACAAAACGGATGCCGATCTCTGTCTGAGCGTCCCAATCAGGTGCCATTTTACGGCCCATCGCGTGTTGAAAATAGGTGGCAATGGCAATCCGGTTTAGCGCCCAGAAGGATTTGCATCTGTAAGCAAACGGCCCGGAAAACTTGATGTTTGGCATGGTGTGATCTCGTAGGATTAGGGGTAGCACCGGTTTGCACCTTCAGCCCCAATTCAGATAGAACGATCACGACAAAGGCAGGACCGTCGCCATGCGCCCCATATCCGAGCTATTGCTGCCGCCGGTTGGCCTGGCGAGTTGTGTTTTTGCCGGGATCTACCGGGACACGCGCGGGACGTCGTTGCCGGATCGCGACCGGATCAATCATTTTCCGGCCTCGCCAATTGTCGCCGTGTCAAAGGTGTTCCACGGTGACTTGTTCCTTCTGTCTTCGGCTTCCGATTTGCCGTCGCACGATAGCTTGACGCGCGTGCCGTCGCTGAGTGTGACCGGTCCCCAGGACGTGCCGATTTCAAGTTGGTCACCGGGTCCGGAGACTGCGCTGACCGTTGGGTTTTATTATGATGCGTGGTTGCAGTTGGGCGGTGATGCGCAATTCACGGAGATTCCTGCAGCGGTCGCAGAGGCCTTTGCCCAGTTCGATATTGACGCGCCGCGACAGCCTGAGTGGGACCGCTTTGCTACCAAATTGGCGGATGTTTGGGCGTCAAAAGCGGGTCCAAAAGAAACGCGGCGGATCACCGGGGTATCGGATTGGGCACAGGCAATTGTGACGCGAGGTGCCCTTTCAACTGCGGGTCGGAGCCTGCGATCTTTGCAGCGCTTCATCAAGCGTGAGAGCGGCCACACCCAGCGTACCTTGGACGTTTTCAGCACGCTCGAAAATGTGCATCGCCAGCAAGCCAAAGGGTCACAAACATCGCTGGCAGAATTTGCAATTGATGCGGGGTTTTCGGATCAATCGCATATGGGGCGGGCGGTGCGCCGGTTGACCGGGTTTTCGCCTGCGCAGCTTAACCGCGCGATTGCGGAAGACGAACCATTTTGGTGCTACCGCCTGTTGGGGGAACGTTTTTAGCGATATGCCTGTCGGAAAATCTGCAGAATAGCGTCCGCGACGACGCGAATTGCGGGGGCGTTTTTGACATCGGGATGGATGACCAGCCACGCAGGCAAGGGCGGCGGTGCGGGTGTGTCGACTTGGACGAGGTTTGGCGATTGGTGTGCGAGCGCCACGGGCAAAAGCACAAGGCCCAAACCGGCCTCTGCCGCGGCCCTTTGGACATGTAGATCGTTTGAAACCACGTCGAATGGACGACCCTCGGAAAACTGCGCCAACCACTTCTGCAAGGGCGTCTGCGCGAACCCACGATCCAATCCGATAAAACGCCAGGCCGCTTTGGGCCGCGCGATGTGTTGCGCTGTGCCATAAAGCGCATATGGGACGTCGCCCAGTTTGCGCACGACGTTTTGCTGCGCCTTGGGTTGGGCAAATCGCACTGCGATGTCTGCGCCGCCCTGTTCGAGCGATACGACGTGGGTTTCGGCCACAAACTCCAACCGCAATGCGGGATGTTCGTCGCCGACGGCGGCAAGTTGCGGCATCAGTGTTTCGCTTATGAATGCGGGCGGTGCCGTCAGGCGAACGGTGCCGCTGATCTGACCGTCGGGCAGGTTCTTGAGCCGTTCGATTTGCTGGGCACGTCTTTCCATATCGGCGGCAAGCGCCGCGATCTCTTGACCCTTTTCAGTCAGCGGCGTGGATCGCGCAAGCCGCCTGACCAGACCAAAACCGACCTCTTGCTCAAGCGCGGCGAGACGGCGTGAAATCGTTGCGTGATTGACGCCCATGGCCCGCGCTGCGCCAGCAAGCGAGCCTTCGCGAGAGAGCACCACAAGCACCTGAAGATTATTCCAATCCATCTGATCGATTTTGCACAGCTGAGTTGCGCATACAACGAATTTTCAACAGATCGCGATCTTGTAGGGTGTGCAGGGCAAAGATAACAACGCGCGGAATAGATTGATGGAAATCCCAATCAGAACAGTTCGCCGCCGCAGGGCTGCACGGGTTTCAGTTTTGGTTGGAGCCCTTTTCGCGGTCGGACTTCTTCTTGGAAATGGAGCCTTGAGACAGCCAATGGAACTTTATGAACAGCGCGTCATCTCCGGGGATATCGCCGACGTTTGGCAGATTGCCACCGATGTCGGGCGTTGGCCAGAATGGGACCCGCATGAAGAAGCGGGTGAGATTTATGGGCCGTTTGAGACGGGTACCAAAGCCTATTCAAAACCCCGTGGCGGTCCTGCCGCCCATTGGACGCTGACAGAAGTGACACAAGGCCGGTCTTGGTCGCTGATCAATCCGATGCGGATCGGAACGCTCAAAGTGGAAAACACTTATACCCCGACCGGGGACGGGCAGGTGCTGTGCGAAAAGAGGATGCAGGTGTCGGGATGGGTTCTTGTTGCGCTATTCAAGCTGCATTTTGAGAAAGTGACGCGGTCGGATATGCAGGCCACTTGGGTGGCACTCGAGAACCAGCTTGGCGCTTAAAGATGCAAGGCCAGATGGTCAGGTGATGTAGATTGCCGAAAGGCACCACAGCGCCAGCAAGCCCGCCGGAAACTGCGTGAGCGACATGGCCAGTGCGCGGATCTTTTGATCGTAGAGTTGGAAGTAAAGCACGCGACCGACCACGAATGAACAGACCGCAAGCCACAGAACCCAGCTGGTCATCCCAAGGCTTTCGGATGCGCCAAGGACAAGGGCCATGGCGGGTGCGTTTTCGATCAGATTGCCATGATAGCGGATGCGTTTTTCAAGTGCGGCATTGCCGCCATGCCCACGTAAGATGCCGACTTTCCCCCGAAATAGGCCGATCCAACCGGTGAGGATGACAAGTGCTACGGCATAAAGTGAGATGAAGGTGATGGTGACAGGGATTGTGGTCATTTGGCTCTCTCATCGGCAGTGGATACCCTGCGTTATGACTTGCGCCTATTTATGATCAAGAACATCTTTAGCTTTGATTGAGGTCGCTTGCCGCCCCATAGGCAGCCGCCCGGACCTCTTGCGCCAGCGCGCCGTCGGGGATGGAGCGGGCAAGGACCATCCCGCCGACGCAAAGTGCCGCCATGGCCATGGCGCGTTGTCGTTTTTCCTTGGTCTCATCAGGCTGAGCGGTTTCAAAAAGCCACACCATTGCGGTCAGCAGGTCTTGGTAGGCGTTCTGAACCTCTGGTGTGCCGCGTGCCACGTCCGAGGGCAGCGCGATCATAGGGCATTGGTTTTCGATGTCGCTCAGATGTTTTTCCGACAGGTAGCTGTCCAACATGTGCTGCGCCATCTTTGGCGAGAGGTTGGACGGATCGATCCCGGCCTCGGCGCGCCAGACGGCACCGCGCCCCATCAAAAAGCTTTCAACGGCAGCGGCATACAGCGCCTCTTTGCTTTTGAAGTGTTTATAGAACCCGCCTCGCGTCATGCCTGCCTTGGCCATGATCATGTCGATGGTCACCTTTTCAAACCCGTGAACGTTGAACAGGATGCGCGCGGCCTCGACGATTTTAGTCCGTGATCTCAGGGTGTGTTCTTTGCTGTAGGGCATGGGGGTCCTCTCCGATTCTCGCGCCATTTTAGCAAGGCGCAAAAGATGTTCTTGAACATAAATAGACTGTCGCCATCGTGCTCGTCACCACGCAAAACCAAAAAGGAGACTGACCAATGGCAAAATTCATGTTCGCGTTTCATGGCGGCAAGATGCCGGAAGACAAGGCCGAGGGCGAAAGGATCATGGCGAAATGGGCGACCTGGATGCAGGGGCTGGGTGCGGCACTTGCGGACCCCGGCAGCATTCTGGGCCGGTCGAGCACCGTCAGTGCGGAGGGTGTGACCGATGATGGCGGCCCCGATCCGATTTCTGGCTACATGGTTGTTGTCGCTGATGATCAAGACGCGGCCATTGAGATCGCAAAGGGTTGCCCAATCATTGAAAACGAAGGACGCGTTGAGGTGGCCGTGTTGGTGGACATGTAGCGCAGCTGACCCGATGTTTCGGGTCAGCCACTTGTTTGAGATCGTCGGAATCCTGCGACGTCACATGTGCAGCACAAGATGTGGCACGCCGTCGCTGGTGCGTTCCTCGGAATGCCCTTTGGGTCCGACGATCCCACGAATGCGGCGGCGCAGGTTTGAAAACCCATCGGAGGTCACCACGTCCACGGCGGCGTCCAGATGCAGTTCAACCCGAAACCACCCGGGTCTGAGCGTTGCAATCGCGACGACCCTGCCGGTGAACGGCTGCGAGAGATATGTACCGCTGACCTGATCGTTGAGCGCCCAGGGGCAGGACGGGGCGTTTCCGATCGCGGCCAAGAGGGCGTTCCAATCGCGGAACCCATGCTGATGTGACACAAGCTCCAGCGCTTTGGCGTGCCCGATCTTGGTGCCATCGGCGGCCATCTTTTCCTTCAGCCGTCTCGCCTGATCCTTGGCTTGCATCACGGTGGGAAGTTGCCTGTTCATAGCGTGGCCTCCGGGCTTGAGCGGAAGATACCCCATCTTAGCTGGGTCTTCTGCGCCTCGCACCACAGGACAACTGCCGTCAGCGCAAGCAACATAATCTCGGCGATAGGACCCGCATACCAGATCCCCATTTCGCCGAGTTGCAGGGGCAGCAAGAACGTCAAGGGAATGGCGAAGAGGTAGGGCTTGGTGAGCCCAAGGATTGCCGCTTTCGTAGCCGCACCAATGGCCTGAAAGTAGGTCGCGACCATCATCAACGGCCCCATCAGGAAGAACACGCAAGTCATGACCGGCAGAATGCGCGCGACCTCTGCGATGACGGCGGTGTCGTCGACAAACGCCGCCGCGATTTGGGTTGGCGCGTTCATCACCGCGATTTGGACGATCAGGCAGTAGATGAACGCGCTCAGCAATGCGACCTTGAGGCTCGCGTCAGAGCGGTGCCAAAGCTCCGCGCCATAGTTGTTGCCAGTGATGGTTTGCATGGCAAATGACAGACCCAAGAGCGGAAGAAAGGCAAAGGTGATCACGCGGGTGATGATCCCGTAGGCCGTGACAGTGTCGGCATATCGCGCGCTACCCACCCATTGTAATGCGGTAATAATCGCGGCAGAGCCGAGCGCCAGACCGATGAAGTTCAGGCTTTGCGGAGCGCCCAGTGCAAGGATGCGGCCCCAGTTTTTACGTAGTGAATATTGGCGCAAGGTCGCGGGGCGCAGCGCTGTGGTGGCGAAGATGCGAAACGCGACGATGATCCCGAATGCCAGCGCTTGCGCTGCGGCGGTCCCATAGGCAGAGCCCGCGACGCCCATATCAAGAAGGGCGATCAGCACGTAGTTGAAGCAGATGTTGGCGACCGAGACCAGAAGGCTCATCCCCGCCATGAAGCCCACGCGCCCTTCGTTACGCAGGGCGTCCGAATTGACCGAGAGGACAAACAGCAAAGGGGAGAAGAAAACTGTGATCCGTAAGTAGATCAGCCCCATGTCTGCAAGCGCCTCGACCCCGCCTGCAGCCATCAGCACGACCTGTTGGCCGAGGGCCAGAAAGAGCAGGATCAGGAGCAACCCCAAGACAATCGCCAACCCATGCGCACCTGCAAAGACTTCGCCTGCGTGATGTTGATCCCCCGACCCAAGCGCCCGCGCCAAAAGGCTGGACATGCCGTTGGACACAAGCGTGGAGAGGGCCACGATCAGCATATAGATCGGAAACATCAGCGTGACCGCTGCAAGCGCATCGGGGCCAACATAGATGCCCAGAAACAGCGCGTCCGCGACGGACAACAGGCCGTTCATCCCCATGACAAAGATGATCGGCAAAGCCGTCTTTAGATAGATGGTGCCAAGCGGCCCATCCGTGAATGTATTTGTGGGTGCGTCAGACATATCCCAACTTCCTTAGCTAATTCGCGCAGTAAAGATGGGGCCCGCATTGCCATCCGCGCGATAAGCGGTCGGAGGTGGTCTCGTCCGTCGTCGCAGAACTTTACCAAGACATGATGTCAGCGGGTGGCAGGCGTCTACAGCCTGCCTTTGGGGTAGTGCCGGGCGTTTGCGATGTCAATTGCCTTTGAATGCGCGGAAATCGGGCGATCTGTTTTGCGGCCGCTTCGCCCGCAAATAGGCTATTTTTCGCGACTTTGCGTCAATCCATATATCCGACTGTATTTGTCAGGTTGACTTATCCTAGTGTTTCACTCAGGAATAAAAACAGTCAAGCCACCCTGAGTCGTCATGAGGGAAGCCCGACACGTGAATCATGTGAGGACTTCCAAATGCCACAGCAAAATTTGCCAGAACCAGATGCCCGCGACAGCCAGAACCAGCGCAGGATGCAGCGCGAGAACTTTGAGTTGCGGCTTGCCGCAGCTGAGGTTGAAGCGCCCCTTGCCGCGTGGTTCGTCGAGCGGCGGATCGACGCGGAACGGACAATGCCATGAGCTATCACGCAGCACCGCCCAAACAGACGCCAACCTCGACCTTGCCGACCTATTCCGCCAAGGATTTGACGCAGGACGGCGACGTCGCGCACATCGTACTTGGCGATCAAACCTACACCCTGCGGATCACGCGGGCAGGCAAGTTGATCCTGACCAAATGATGGATGTGAAGGGAAAGCGTGGCGGTGCGCCTGTTGGATTTCTGACCGAGCTGGACGGGTTAGAGGCGGCTTCCGTCATCTATCTGCGGCTTTGGTGCGATGGACCGGATAGTCAGTCGCAGGTGTCGAACGACTTTGAAACAAGCCTTGGGACCGACAGTGGCCGCAAGGCTGTTAAGACGTTTGAAGAACTCTGCAGTCTTTGTGCGCGCCACGGGCGCAGGCCGTTGATGCGGCATTCGCTGAACTGCAAATGCCTTGGCGCGGACGAATCCTGTTTTGCGAATTTCGTGGCCTCTGCGGCAACCGGTGAACGCGAAGACGCCATGCTGATCGCCACGCTGTTGGTGCGCCCCGATATGGCCCCCGTGGTCACCGCGCTCGCCGCTGACTTCGGGCACGCGCTGATGCGCATGAACCTTGCCGGACCCAAGGATGTGGCCCGCGCGCACCCGTCAATTCACTCTCATCCAACAACCCTTCACTAACAGGAAGACCTATGAAGAACCCCCTCCTTTCCACGCCAGCGCTGATCGTCGCTTTCGCCACGCCCGCGCTGGCGGTTGAAAAAGCCGACGTGCTGGACACTTATGCGGATATCGCAGCGGCCAAATACGCCGATAGCTTGGCAACAGCGCAAACGCTGCAGGCGGCGGTGAACGCGCTGGTGGCCGCGCCATCGGCAGAGAACCTGCAAGCCGCCAAAGACGCTTGGCTGGCCGCGCGCGTGCCCTATCAGCAGACCGAGGTTTACCGCTTTGGCAACGCCATCGTTGATGACTGGGAAGGCAAGGTGAACGCTTGGCCGCTGGACGAAGGTCTGATCGACTATGTTGATGCGTCCTATAGCGGCCCATCTGATGAGAACGCCTTTGCCGCACTCAACGTCATTGCAAACCCAACATTCACGCTGTCCGGTGTTGAGGTTGATGCCACAGAGATCACGCCCGCATTGCTGGAAGAAACCCTGCAAGAGGCTGACGGGATCGAAGCGAATGTGGCCACAGGTTATCACGCCATCGAATTTCTGCTTTGGGGTCAGGACCTGAATGGCCACGGCGCGGGCGCGGGCAATCGCCCTTGGACCGACTACGCCGCTGGCGAGGCCTGCACCAATGACAATTGCGACCGCCGTGGCGCATACCTTGTCGCCGCGACCGATCTGCTGATCTCTGATCTTGAGTGGATGACCGCACAATGGGCCGACGATGGCGCGGCGCGGGCCGAGCTGACAGCAGATGCAGACGCAGGCATCTCCGCAATCCTGACCGGCATGGGGTCGCTGTCATACGGTGAGGTCGCAGGTGAGCGGATGCGCCTTGGCGTGATGCTGAATGATCCCGAAGAGGAGCATTCCTGTTTCGCCGACAACACCCACAACGACCACTACTATGACGGTTTGGGTGTGCAGAACATCTATCTGGGTGAATACGTGCGCGTTGATGGCCGCCTTGTATCTGGCCCGTCACTGGCCGATCTGGTCGCCGAGACCGATGCCGCTTTGGATGCCGAAATGCAGTCCAAGCTGAGCGTCACGATGATGTCGCTGGGTCAGATCAAAACCGCCGCCGAGGCGGGCTTTGCCTATGACCAGATGCTTGAGCGCGGCAATGCAGCGGGCGAGGCCCTGATCATGGGCGGCGTGAACAGCTTCATTGACCAAACGCGGTCTATTGAACGTGTTGTCACCGCACTGGAGATTGATCAGATCGCGATCGAAGGGTCCGACAGCCTCGACGATCCGGAAGCCGTTTTCCAGTAAACGCAGCAAGGTCTTGCCGTCATGATCATCTGTCATTGTCAGAACATCACCGATCACGACATAAACGCAGCCATTGATTGGATGCGCGCGTCGGACGGCAAGACCATTATCACCCCGGGCAAAGTCTATCGCGCATTGGGTAAGGCTGCGGACTGTGGCGGATGTATGCCGCTGTTCCTGTCGACGATGCGGTCCAACGAAAACACAGAAGTCCCCATGCAATTGCGGAACCTCCGATCCGCGACCACACAGGAGCAAAGACATGAACGGCGACAAGAAAGTCATTGAATATCTGAACCATGCGCTACGCAGCGAGTTGACGGCAGTCAGCCAATATTGGCTGCACTACCGGATGCAGGAAGACTGGGGTCTTGGGCATATGGCCAAGAAGTCGCGCGAAGAAAGCATCGAAGAGATGAACCACGCCGACAAGCTGATTGCGCGCATCCTGTTCCTTGGCGGTCACCCGAACCTGCAAAAGCTGGACCCGCTGCGGATTGGTCAGACGCCGAAAGAAACGCTGGAATGCGACCTCGCGGCAGAACATGGCGCGCGGGAACTTTATACCGAAGCCCGCAAGCATTGTGAGGCCGTTGGCGATTTCGTCACCAAGAACATCTTTGAGGAATTGTTGACCGATGAAGAAGGTCATATCGACTTCCTGGAAACCCAGCTTGATCTGGTGGCAAAACTTGGTGAAGAAAAATATGCCCAGCTTAACGCGTCCAAGATGGATGAAGCCGAGTAGCCTGATCTTTGTGGCCTTGGCCACAGGCTCAATCGCGATTGCAGATCAACACGTCGGGGGCCCTGTCTGGGACCTCGGCGATCCACATCTCAACGTTGTCCCGCGCACCGCGGATGAGGTCGCGCGGATTGCGGCTATCACGACATTTCCCAACGATTTCAGTGCGCCGCACCGGTTTGAAGGCAAGCCCGCCGGGGCCTCAACCGTGCGGGCGATGACCACGGCGGATGCGTTTTCGCAGCCTTCCGGCAATATCAGCTTTGAGGATCAGTTGGATTTTCGGCTTGGCAACGGCTTGTTCCGCAAGCTTTGGGTGTCCTCGCCATCCTCAACGCTGGCCTCTGACGGTCTTGGGCCGCTTTTTAACGCGCGGTCTTGTCAGCGGTGCCATATCAAGGACGGGCGCGGCCACCCGCCCGAGAACGCAGAGGATAACGCGGTGTCGATCTTCTTGCGGGTGTCGATCCCCGGCCCGCCAGATGCGGCGATTGCCGAAATCCAGGACTACATCGCAACTTTGCCGGACCCGACCTACGGCACCCAATTGCAGGACTTCGCGGTGCAGGGCCACGCGTCTGAATACAGCTTTGCGGTCACCTACGACGAAGAGGTCGTGACCTTGGCTGATGGTGTGCAGGCGTCCCTGCGCCATCCGACCTATGAGGCCGCGAACCTTGGCTATGGCCCCCTGCACCCCGACGCAATGTTGTCCCCCCGGGTTGCGCCGCAAATGATTGGGCTTGGCCTTCTCGAGGCGATCCCGGCGGCAGATATCCTCGCGCTCGCTGACCCGGATGACGCAGACGGCGATGGAATTTCGGGGCGTCCGAATGTCGTTTGGTCGGCAGAATTTGATCAGCCGATGTTGGGCCGCTTTGGCTTGAAAGCGGGCAACCCCACGATCATGCAGCAATCGGCAGGGGCTTTTGCAGGTGACATCGGCATTTCAAACCCCTTGTTCCCGGCGGGCGCAGGCGAATGCACGGCGGCACAAGCGTTGTGCCAAGCGGCGATCCACGGGGATGGCGATGATCGCGGAACAGAGATCGACGCGGACGGCATGGACCTTGTCACTTTCTATAGCCGCAATCTGGCGGTCCCTGCGCGGCGAAATGTCGATGATCCGCAGGTACTGGAAGGCAAGCGGGTGTTCTATGAAACCGGCTGCGCGTCCTGCCATACGCCAAGCTTTGTGACGCACAGGTTGGAAGACCAGCGCGCCCAGAGTTTTCAACTGATCTGGCCTTACACAGACATGCTGCTGCACGACATGGGACCGGCCCTTGCGGATAATCGTCCAGAGGCCCGCGCCACCGGGCAAGAATGGCGCACACCGCCGCTCTGGGGGATTGGTCTGACAGAGCAAGTCAGCGGCCATACCTATTTCCTGCATGATGGCCGCGCCCGGTCGCTGTTGGAGGCCGTGCTGTGGCATGGCGGCGAAGCGCAGGCGCAGCGGGATGCCGTTGTTGAGATGCAAACGGCCCAACGCGAGGCATTGATCGCATTTTTGGAGAGCCTATGAGACGCACAATCCTTGCCTTGACCGTTCTGATGGCGCCACTGGGGGCCTTCGCAGACACGGCTTCAGCCACGATCAAAGACATCATCGACGGGCACATCTTGCCGCGGTTTGAAACACTGGCTGCGCAGTCGCAACTCTTGGCTGCCACGGCGGAGCAAGACTGTGATCCGACCTCTGACGCTTTGCGCACGGCCTATGGCGCGGCATTTGATGCCTGGGTTTCGGCCAGCCACCTGCGCATTGGCCCGTCAGAGGTGAACGACAGGGCCTTCGCTTTGGCGTTCTGGCCCGACAGTCGGGGCACCACCCCGCGCACCTTGGGGGCCTTGCTGTCAGAGCAGGACCCGATTGCATCTTCGGCAACGGACTATGCGGAGGTGTCGATTGCCGCGCGTGGTTTTTATGCGCTGGAATTCCTGCTTTATGACGATGCTTTGATGGCAGCGGGGGACGCCACGTATCACTGTCAGTTGATCCAAACGATCAGCGCAGATATCGCCGTGACCGCATCCGACATTCTGGCAGGGTGGCAGGATGGTTACGCCGACACGATGCTGAACCCATCCGAGGCGGGCACTTACCGCAGCGAGGAAGAGGTTTTGCAAGAGATGTTCAAAGCCCTGACCACGGGGCTTGAGTTCACGGCAGATACACGCTTGGGCCGGCCGCTTGGCACCTTTGACCGCCCGCGCCCAACGCGGGCCGAGGCGCGCAGGTCTGGCCGGTCGTCCCGGCACGTGGTCCTAAGCTTGAACGCGCTCCAAGACCTCGCATTGCTCCTAACCGGGGACGATGCGGCCCTTTCAGAGACGCTGACCAATCGGTTTGATCGCGCCTTGCAGCAGATTGAATCCTTGGGTGACCCGGTTTTTGCAAGCGTGTCTGAGCCGAAGACACGGGTGAAGGTTGAGATCATTCAAACCTCTATCGATGCGATCAGCGCGGATGTCAGCGCGCAGCTTGGTCCGAAACTGGGTGTCACTGCGGGTTTCAATGCACTGGATGGTGACTGAAATGGGTGCAATGTCCACAGGTCGCCGCCGGTTTCTTGGCGGGCTTCTTGCCGCTGGTTTTATGCCAATGCCGACGTGGGCTGACGTGGGGCATCCTGCGTTCCTGTCGGCGGCGGCAAAGCCTGACGGCAGCTATGTTTTGTGCGGCATCGGGGCGGATCTAAGCGTCCGGTTTGCACTGCCGCTTCCCGCCCGTGGTCACGCCGCCGCCGCACATCCGCACCGGCCAGAGGCTGTGGCCTTCGCCCGACGACCCGGCACCTTTGCTGTTGTCATCGACTGCGTGACGGGTCAGCAAAAGGCGGTCCTGGATGCGCCCGCAGGGCGGCATTTCTATGGGCATGGCGCGTTTTCATCAGATGGCAGCCTGCTTTACACGACCGAAAATGACTATGAGGCGGGCCGTGGCCGCATCGGCGTCTGGGACGCCGCGCAGGGATACGAACGGATATCAGAGTGGGACAGTGGTGGTGTCGGTCCGCATGACATCAAGCGCCTGCCGGGCCGTGAAACGCTGGTCGTGGCGAACGGCGGGATCGACACGCATCCGGATTCTGGCCGGACCAAGCTGAACATTCCGACGATGCAGCCGAACCTTGCTTACGTCGAAAATGGCCACGTGATTGAAACGGCGGCCCTGCGACCTGACATGCATAGAAACTCCATCCGGCATCTGGCCGTCGGGCCCGGCGGTGAGGTCGCGTTCGGGATGCAGTGGCAGGGCGATGGTCCTGTTGATGCGCTTGTCGGCCTGCATCAGTTGGGTGCGCCCATCCGGCTGATGTCGGGGTCCACCGACGACGTGCGCCGGATGGATGGCTACATCGGCAGCATTGCCATCGCGGCGGATGGACGGACGATTGCGGTCACCTCGCCCCGCGGCGGTGTGGTGCAGTATTTCGACGCCATCACCGGACAGTTGACCGACAGTGGGACGTTGGAAGACGTTTGCGGGGTCTTGGCGCTGGGCGATGGATTTGCGGTGAGCACCGGGTTTGGCGCGTTGCAGTATCGCGGCGGTGGTGGCGCGATACGGGTTCAGACAGACTTCGCCTGGGACAATCACCTTGTGAGCGTTTGACGCGGTCTGAAGCATCGCGATAAAGCGGACCACACAGGCCTATCCTGTATTTTCCACGATCAATTCTGCCCGTGCGGGTCCATCAAAATAGGCGGTGCAGGCGTCGATAAAGGCCTGCAACAATCTACGCTTTGGGCCGGGGGCGGTGCCCAATGAAATCGTGATGCCGTGGCTTGTTCCCGACAAAGGCACGCAACATGTGTCCCCGGCGGCATAGGACGGCACCGCGCCGGGGCGCATGTTCAGCAGCGAAACCCCGGTGCCAACGGCCACGAGCGAGCGGACCATTTCCGTCGAATTGGTGGTTGCCACGATATTGTAGTCCTCTCCCGTCTGCTCAAGGAGTTCCATGTAGTAGGTGCGAGCCGCAGGGCGATCCAACAGAACCAAAGGCTCTCGCAAGACGCGGTTCATCGAAACCGGGCCGCCATGCGCGATGGGGTGATCTGCGGGGCAGAGGCAATAGGTGGGCGCAAAAACCAGCGGCTGGGTTTCGATCTGCGGGTTGGGCAGTTCCTCGACATAAAGGATCAGGTCGTAGTTGCCGCTCAGCAAGCCCCGCTGCACAGCAGGATTGTCGCCATCGACAAACCCAAAGACAAGATCGGGGTTCGCAGCGCGAAGCTGTGCGGCGATGGTCGGCAAGAAAGCCGGTGCAATCGGTGCATTGTAGCCGACCGTCAGCGTGCCAGAGAGACCTGATTGCAGGTCTGACACATCCGTCATCATGGCGTCATAGCGTTCCAACAAATCGTCGATGCGGCGCAGGACGTCGCGACCAGCAGAGGTCGGGTAAATCCCCTTGGCCCTTGCGCGCGTCACGAGCGCCATGCCGAACCGCGCCTCTGCCTGACCAAGCGCTGTCGCAATGGCAGAGGGGGCCACATGCATCGCTTCGCCAGCCGCAGAAATGCTGCCTAACCGAACCGCAGCTTGGACATAGCGCATCGCGCGAATAGAGAGGGTCACAGCAATACCTCTGATTTTCAGACTTTATACATCTGATCAATCTGTTTTTCAACGGATAGCAATTTTGCGATGCTGGCCTCGCGCACAATTACCAGGAGATCCCGCTTATGAAGTCCCGCACGAAGGTCGCCATCATTGGCGGCGGTATCGCCGGTTGTTCTACCTTGTACCACCTGACCCAGGAAGGCTGGACAGATGTGGTTTTGATTGAACGGGATGAGTTGACCAGCGGCACGACTTGGCACTCTGCGGCGCAAGTCACCAACTTTGGCATGAACCAAACCATGGTGGGGCTGAAATCCCACTCCATCGCGCTGTATAAAAAGCTGCGGGACGATCCGGAATACCCCGTTGGGTATCATCACGGCGATGGCGGCATTCGACTGGCCAACACCGAAGCGCAGATGCAGGCCTACCGCCACTTTGCGTCCATGGCGCGCGGCATGGGGGTTGAATACGAAATCCTAGACGCCGAGGAATGCGCCCGCCGTCATCCCCTGATCTCAACTGACAACCTGCTTGGCGGGCTTTGGGACGGCGAAGACGGCGATATCGATCCGGCGCAACTGTGTCAGGCGCTTGCCTTTCACGCGCGCAAGGCCGGGGCAGAGGTCTATCGCAACACCGCCGTGACTGACCTGACCCAGCACGCGGATGAGACATGGACCGTGCACACCAACAAAGGCGACATCGACGCGGATATCGTCGTGAACGCTTGTGGCTACAGGGTGAACGAAGTTGGCGCGATGATGGGCGTTTCCCACCCTGTCGCCTCGATGGAGCACCAGTATTTCGTGACGGAGGACATCCCGGCCATCGCCGAAGCGGGCCACCGCATGCCGCTGCTGCGCTGCCCGATCAGCGACTATTATTCGCGACAGGAAAAAGGCGGGCTGCTGGTCGGTTTCTACGAACAGGACTGCAAGACATGGGGCATGAACGGGATCAGCCCTGATTTCTCAAACGACCTTTGCCCCGATGATCTGGACCGGGTGATGGATGTGCTTGAGGGCGCGTTTGAACGCATGCCGGTGCTGGCCGAAGTCGGCATCAAGCGAGTAGTGAACGGCCCGATCACCTATACCATCGATGGCGCGCCGCTGGTTGGCCCCATCCCTGGCAAACGCAATGCATTCTGCATCATCGGTCTGCGCGCCGGTCTGGGCGAAGGAGGCGGCCATGGCTGGCTGCTGGCGCAACAGATCGTCCACGGCGAGGCGTGTTATGACACATGGGTCATCGACCCGCGCCGCTTTACCGGCCACGCCACGGTTGAACTGACGGCGCTGAAAGCGATCGAGGATTATCAAAACGAATTCCGCTTTCACTATCCCCACGAACACCGCCCCGCTGGCCGACCCGCCAAGACGACGCCGTTGACGCCAATTCTGGCGGCTGAGGGGGCAGAGTTTACCGTGGTCAATGGGTGGGAACGTGTCGACTACATCAAGCCATCCGCTGACTTTCACCCTTCGCTGAGTTTCAACTTTGACGAGGCATTCGACACCGTTGCCGCCGAAGTCAAAAATGTGCAGGAAAATGTCGGCCTTTGCGAGGTGAATGGCTTTAACCGGTTCGAGATCACGGGCGCAAACCGCCACACATTCCTGGACCGGATGTTCTGCGGGGCGGTGACCAAACGCGACGGCCGCGTCGGTCTGGGTTATCTTTTGAACCATCATGGCATGGTCAAAGGCGAGGCAACGGTTGCCAACCTGCCCGCCAGCGACCGCGGGCCAGAGCGGGTCTGGTTCGGCTCTGCCGCTGCAGCCGAATACCACGATATGGATTGGTTGAACGCGCATTTGAAAGACGGTGAAGACGTCCAGATCAAGAGCCTGACCAACGACCAAACGATTCTGGTGCTCGCCGGTCCCAAATCCCGTGACGTGCTGTCCGCCTGCGCGCGGGGTGACTGGTCGAAAGAGGGTTTCCGCTGGCTCAGCGTCCGCGAATGCGACATCGGCTTTGCGCCCGCCACCGTGCTGGGGGTGAGTTTCTCGGGCGAATTGGCCTATGAAATTCACGTGCCCAATGCCTCGCTTTATGCGGCCTACTTGGCCTTGCGAGAGGCAGGCAAGGCGCACGGTCTCAAGCTTTTCGGTGCGCGTGCCGTCGATTCCATGCGGATGGAGAAGGGCTTCATGCATTGGAAAGCCGACCTTTTGACGGAATTCGACCCGTTTGAAACCGGACTTGATCGTTTCGTGAAGCTTGAAAAGGACGACTTCATCGGGAAAAACGCGCTTTTGAAACGTCAGGCAGAGGGGCCGCGGAAAAAGCTTGTAACGCTGAAGGTCGATGCAACCAATGCGCCGGCCCATGGCGGGGCGTCCGTGATGCTCAACGACAAGGTCGTTGGCACGGTGACATCGGGCGAATGGGGCCACCGGGTTGGGATGAACCTTGCCTATGCTTTTATCGATCCTGAACTTGCCGCGGTCGGAAGCAAGATGCTCATCGACATATGTGGCGATCTGGTCGACACCGAGGTCATCGCACCTTCGCCCTATGACCCGAGCTATGATCTGATGCGCGGCTAAACTGTCATGGACGTATCCCGCATAACCATTCTGGTCGAAGAGGGCTACATCCCAACAGAGTTGGCGCTGGTGCAAGACGTGTTGCGCATTGCGACCCGGCTTAGTGCTGATTTCTGCTTTGACTTCAGCGTCTGCACGACAAGCGCTGATGCGGTGATCGAAGGCAAGGGTGGAATCCTCGTCCGCGCCAAGCCGTTTCAATCATGTGCAACCACCCGACCGGATCACATCGTGGTCCTGGGCGGCGCAGGGGTAAAGGCTGCGTTTCACGACCTTCGGGCCCGATTGTCGTCGATGGAGCGGTTGGGCGTGCGCATCACGCTGTTGTCTGATGCTGCCGCTGAATGGAAGCGCCTGCATCGGGATGTGGACCAATTCACCACCCATTGGGAACTGCAGCAATTGGACCGCGACGCAGGGCTGGTCCCGTCAAATGGGCTGCCGCTGTTTTCGCAAAAGGCACGGGTCACAACCGGAGCAGGGATGGCCGCGTCGGCAGATATCGTGCTGACGCAGATTGTGGCCCCACAATCGCTGCGGCTTGCGCAATCGGTGGCGCAAGTCCTTTTGATCGGGGACATCCGCGATGGGTCAATTGACCAGCCACGCAGCGAAAATGACGTGATGGCGCTTCGCCATTCCAAGCTTGAACCCGCGATTGCCGAGATGGAAAATGCGATTGAGACCCCGCTTTCAATCGCGGAAATTGCAGAGATCGCAGGCTTTTCGGTGCGACAAATGGAACGCAAATTCAAGGCGTCGTTCGGACAAAGCCCGGCGGCCTTCTACCGGTCGCTGCGCCTGCGCCGCGCGAAAACGATGGTTGAACAAACGATCCTTCCGATCTCCGAAATCTCGATTGCAACGGGTTTTGGCAGCGTCTCGCACTTTTCCAAGAAATATACGTTGGAGTTCGGGGTTTCGCCGTCAAAACGGCGGTCGCAACTTTCAACAAACCTGCACCCAACGCCGTTGTCAACTGTCCCGCAGGGATCGCAGAATGCGCCTCAGCCGGTTAGCCCGTTGTCGACGCCTCCCCTGAAAGCTGTCGCAAGAACCCTGCAAGCAAGCTCGTAATCCACCGAAACCGGTTGCGCGTCCATTGATGCGTTTGGGATTGGGTGGTGGTGGCGTGGGGGAGATTTGAACTCCCGACCTAACGATTATGAGTCGTTCGCTCTAACCAACTGAGCTACCGCGCCGTTCCACTAGCGGGGGATTAAGGCCCTCTGCCGAAGGTGTCAAACCGATTCTTAGTCGTAGCGCAACTCTGTCGCTTTGCCGCGGAAAATGTAGTAGGCTAGGAACGTATAGGCCGCGATTGTCGGCAGCACGATGCAGGTCCCCAACAGGATGATCCAAAGACTTTCGGGCGCGCTGGCGCTTTCGTAGATCGTCAGTTTGTCCGGCACCACATAGGGGTAAAAGCTGTAGGCCATGCCGCCATAGGCCAGTGTCCAAAGTGCGGAGGCGGTGGCAAACGGCAGCCATGACATGCGGTCATTGGTGAACGGCATGCGGCGCAGCATGGACCACAGGGACAGGACGAGGATGCCTGACACGATCGGCAAGGGGGCCAGCCACAGGATTTGTGGGAAGTCGAACCACTTATCGAAGATACGCGGCGATACAAACGGCGTCGCGATTGAGATCGCAGAGATGCCCAGGACCAGCCCCCAGATGCCGCCCTTCGCCCAGCTGATAGCTTTGCGCTGCAAATGCTCATCGGTTTTGTAGATCACCCATGTGGCCCCGATAAAGCTGTAGCCGACGGTCAGGAACACAGCCGTCAAAAGCGCAAAGGCAAAATGGCCCCAGGTGTAATCCAGCCCCATGACATACATGCCGAGCATGAAACCCTGCGCGAGCGACGTCATGAGCGAGCCGGTGAAGAACACGTTGTTCCACAGCGGCTTGTAAGGCGCAGGGGCCTTGGCGCGGAATTCAAAGGCTACACCACGCATAATCAGCCCGATCAGCATGATGGCCACGGGCAGATAAAGCGCGGTGAGGATCTCACCGTGGGCCGTTGGGAACGCCACCAAGAGCAGCCCGACAGCCAAGACGAGCCATGTCTCATTGGCGTCCCAAAACGGCCCGATAGAGGCGATCATGCGGTCCTTTTCCGCGTCATCGGCAAAGGGAAACAGCACCCCAACGCCCAGATCATACCCGTCCAGGATCACGTAGATCAGGATCGAAAGGCCCATAAGCCCGGCAAAGGTAAAGGGCAGCCATTGGGCCGGATCGCCAAAGAGGTCCATGGTCATTACTCCGCCGGGACTGTTTGCGCCGTCGCTTCACCGGCGCGGCGTGGATTGGGAAGGGGCTCACCACGCGACGCCTTGCGGGCGAGGTAGAAGATCACCGTGATGTAGGCGCCCAAGAGGATTGCGTAGACGACCAGATAGGCGATGAGCGTCGACAGGACCATTGGTGCGGGGACATCTGCCACCGCCTCTTTGGTGGTCATGACACCCTGCACAAGCCACGGCTGGCGGCCAATCTCGGTCGTGTACCACCCGGCAAGCGTCGCGAGCCAGCCCGAGAACGTCATGCCCACAAGGCCAATCAGCCATATCTTCGGCAGGCCCTCAACGCCACGGCGGCCTTCCCCATCGCGCCGCTTGCGCAACATCATCGCAACAGAGGCCCAAGATATCAGCAGCATCAGCACGCCGGTGCCAACCATCACCCGGAACGACCAGAAAACAGGGGCCACGCGGGGGTGCAGCGGCGTGCCATCCTCGGCCATGAATTCGTTCAGGCCCTTGATCTCGCCGTCCCATTCGTGGGTCAGGATAAAGGACGCCAATCCGGGGATTCCCAGTTCATAATGGTTCTCGCGCGCCGCATCGTCTGGCAACGCAAAGAGCAGCAGTGGCGCGCCCCGCTCAGTTTCCCACACGCCTTCCATCGCAGCTACTTTCGCCGGTTGATATTCCTTCGTGTTCAACCCGTGCATGTCGCCCACGAAAATCTGCACCGGGATCAGCAAGGCCGCGGCCCAGATCGCCGTGGTCAGTGCCGCCCGCACGCCCTGCGTGCGTCCACCGATCAACCAGCGGAAGGCCGAGACACCGGCAATCAGGAAGCTGACAGTCAGGAAACTGGCCAGCATCATATGGAAGAACCGGTAGGGCATCGATGGGTTAAAGATGATCGCCCACCAATCGGTTGCATGGGCCACGCCATCAATCATTTCAAAGCCTTGCGGCGTGTGCATCCAGGAATTCAGCACGATAATCCAGAACGTGGACATTGTCGTGCCAAAGGCGACCAATGCGGTGGCCGTGGTGTGCAACCAGCGCGGCACGCGGCTGAAACCGAAAAGCATGATGCCAAGGAACACAGCCTCAAGGAAGAAGGCAGTCATCACCTCATAGGCCAGCAAAGGCCCTGCGATATTGCCGACGATTTCCATAAATCCGGGCCAGTTGGTGCCGAATTGGAACGACATGGTGATGCCCGACACAACGCCCATCGCAAAGGACAAGGCAAAGACCTTGACCCAAAAGCTATAGGCTTCCATCCAGCGGGCCTCACCGCTGCGGTTATAGCGGAGGCGGAAATACAGCAGCACCCAGCCCAAGGCGATCGTGATCGTCGGGAACAGGATGTGAAACGAGATATTCGCCGCGAACTGAATGCGGGATAAAAGCAGTGTTTCCATCATGGCGTCGTCCTCTGTCTTTCGACCTGCGTTGACCCTGATTTAGATCGATTCTAGCCGATTGATAGATGGGTGCGACAGCATAGCGCGATCTGTCTTGAGAAACCAAAAACGGCCCACGACTTGCATCGCGGGCCGTTCAAATTGTCTTGTTTTTCTTTAGACTTCGTCAGGCAAGATCAGGTTCAGACCGATTGCCAGAATTGCCGTTGGTGCGACCGCAGAGGTGGCAAGTGTTTTGACCACGCCGGGCAGGTATTGCACTGCAGATGGCACAAGGTTCAGGCCCAGACCGACCGCCAATGACACCGCAATGATCACCATGTTGCGGCGGTTCATCGTAACTTCGGTCAGCATGTTCATGCCAGCCGCAGCCACCATGCCGAACATCACGATCACGCCGCCGCCCAGCACGGGCAAAGGCATGGAAGCGATCACAGCGCCGACCTTTGGCACAAGGCCGCAGACGATCATGATCAGGCCCGCGATGGTCACCACGTGGCGGCTCATCACGCCGGTCATGCCGACGATGCCGACGTTCTGGCTGAACGAGGTGTTAGGCAGACCGCCAAAGACGCCCGCCACTGCTGTGCCAAGACCGTCCGCATAGGTGGCCCCTGCGATTTCTTCGCTTGTGGCTTCGCGACCTGCACCTGCCTTGGTGGTGCCATTGGCATCACCCACGGTTTCAATGGCCGACACGATACTGACCAGAATGACCGCGATCACCGCGCCAAGGCTGAATTCAAAACCGTAAGGCAGCGGTTGGATCGCTGTGATCCAGCTTGCGCCTGCGACGGGGCCAAAGTTGACCATGCCAAGCACAAAGGCCAGTGCATAGCCCACCAGCAGACCCACAAGGATCGCCGCGTTTGACAGCGTGCCCTTGGTGAAGAACTTCACCACCAGCGCCACGATAACCACGGTCAGTGCGACCGACCAATGCTTGAGCGAGCCAAAGCTTTCGGCGGCCATCTGGAAATCAGCGGCACCACCTGCAGCATATTTGATCGCCACGGGGATCAGATAAAGACCAATGGCGAGGATCACGAGGCCGGTGACAAGCGGTGGGAAAAGCCAACGCAGCGAGCCGATCACGGTACCCAAAGCAAAGTGCACCAGACCGCCGATGATACAGGCGGTCAGCGCGACACCCAGCCCTTGGGTCGCGGCAATGCCAGCAAGCACGCCGACAAAGGCAAACGACGTGCCCTGCATGATGGGCAGGCGTGCGCCAATTGGGCCGATGCCCACAGTCTGAAACAGCGTCGCGATCCCGGCAAACAGCATCGCCATTTGGATCAGGTAGATCTGCTCTGCCCCGCCAAAGGCCAGACCAGCGGCCCCCGCGACGATAATTGACGGTGTGACGTTTGACGCAAACATCGCCAAAACATGTTGCAGTCCCAATGGCACTGCCTGCCCCATGGGGGGCGTTGTATTTGGATCTGAATAGGCCGATCCCGCCGCGTGAGTGGTGTCCATCTTGTGTCCCCTGTTCCCTTGGCCACATCTTCTGGTGACCCGGGCAGGAGTGAAGCATTAACCGAGGTTAAGACAAAGACATTTTTGCAAACGCTTGCAAGACTTGACTTGCAGTGTCGCATCGGCGCTTCTTTGGCGAGCGCTTTGAGAAGGAAATAGGCGATGTCCGAAGGTTTTTTGACGACCCATGTGCTTGATACCGCACGTGGATTGCCCGCAGCGGGCATGGTGATCGTGCTTTACCGTCTTGATGGCACCACACGGACAGAAATAGCGCGGAAAACCACAAATGATGACGGGCGCACGGACGGACCGATCTTGCCAGCTGACGCCTTTGCTATCGGAACATATGAGCTTGAGTTTCACGCGGGCGACTATCTCGACGCCAATAATCTGACCGACGCGACCCCACGCTTTCTGGACATCATCCCGATCCGGTTTGGGATCAACGATCCGACGTCGCATTATCACGTGCCGCTTTTGGTCTCGCCTTTCAGCTTTTCGACCTATCGCGGAAGTTAGGCGGTCCGCGCTTTCCGCAAAGCTCGCACATCAACCTTTTCGCGCGGCAAGGGCGGAGGGGTATAGGTCGGCACGACGGCAGGCGGGTGCTTGCGCCAGATCGACAGGATCACGCCAAGCCACCACGCGGCACCAGACATCAGCCAAATGATCAGCGTCGCACCGACCGAAACGTGTCGTGACAGCGGCTCTTCTACACCGGTTGCGATGATCCCGCCCATGATGGGGATCATGAAGACCAGTGGCGCGACCGCATGAAGACCGGCCACGCCAAGTCCGGGCAAGAAACCCGCCGGATGGGTCAGCCAGCGCGGGGACAGCCGAGGGATCGTGTAGCACACGGCAGCGATAAAGGTCAGGATGGTCGCAGTAATCGGCAACCAATGCTGCATCCCCGGATGATTTGGCGCGCCGAGGTTGATGACAAACAATAGGGCAAACCCAAAAATGGCCACGCCGATGAGGCGCAGCAAAGCAATATAGATGAACTGCAAGACGCTGCGAAATGTCATGACTGGAACCTTTTTTGCCTTGGGTCCAACTGCATCGCGAATGTGGTGAATTTAGGGATTTGGCGTGAAAAAACGGTATGTTGTTGTCTGCGTATAGGGGACTTCAGGCGTCACAGCGATGGATGGAAATCCGCGATGGGTCGGCGCATCGGGCCAGCCTTGCGCCTCAATCGCAAGGCCCTCATGGCTGGTCTTGCTGGGGCGGATCGCCTCGCGTCCGTCATAGACCTGAATGCCCGGTTGATCGGTGGCAACCGTCATCCCGACACCAGAGGCACCGGTGAGGGTCAGGACCTCGCGCAGTGGCGCGCGGGCATCGGACAGGCAGAAATTGTTGTCGAGCCATGGGGCATTGGGGGCAATGGCGCGCGGCGTGCGGAAATCCATATGGGTGCTCGTCACCTCCGCAATATCACCCGTTGGACACAGGTCATCATTGCCGGGCAGGTAGCGATCTGCATGCACCTGCAGGCGATGACCGTCCCATTGCGGTGTGCCATCGAAATTCCAATAGGAATGATTGGCAAAGTTCATCAGCGTCAGCGCATCGCTGGTTGCCGTGATCCCAAGGTGCAGCGTCTGATCCGCCACGCGAAAAGTGGCGGTCACCTCGCGGTGGCCCGGCAGACCTGCCTCGCCATCCATCAAGGTGCAGGTCAGCACCGCGTGGCTGTTGCTGTGTTCTGCCACCTGCCACAGACGGCGATGGGTGGCCTGCGCGCCCGAATGCAGATGGACGCGGCCGTCCTGATTGCGCTCAAGCTCATACATCATGCCGTCAATCCGCACCCGCGCGGTGCTGATCCGGTTCACGATTGGGCCGATCAAGCTACCGTGGTGGCGCATGTCGCCTTCATAATCGGCGATATTGTCCGATCCCAGCGTCAGCGAACGGTCGACACCCGCAAGCCGCACGTCTTGCACGATGGCACCCCATGTCAGCAGCGTCACGGTCAACGCGCCATCGCTGAGCGTAGTGGCCTGAACGTCTTCACCTGTGCTGGCGGTGCCAAAGTGCTTCATCGTGATTCCCAATGCACGCCAGCGGCGGGGATTTCTGTGCCGTTCCAGTCCTGCGCATGGGGCGCGTAGTTAAAGACGAACCGATGGCTGGCCGTGTCCCGAATGCGGAGCCCTTTGGGTAGCGCGACGGTGGGCAGACCGCTTTCACCACACAAACCACCGATGATGCTGTCCCATGTGGCATCATCCGGCCAACCCGCGAGATAGCGCAGATGGTCGCCGCCCATGATCGCAGGCTGTCCTGTTGTGGTGGCCTGATGCACCGGAGCTGTGCCCTCAAGATGTTCAAACCAATGCAAAAATTGCCCGCCACCCTCAAGCGTGATCGCATCCGTTGGTGGGATGCTCTCGCTCATCACGATGCTCACGTCGGTGCCCGGTAAGTCAGGGCCAAGCGGGGTCGGGATCGAAAGTTCGTCCGTCTTGGTGTCTGTTCGGGGACCGATCAAAGCAATGCCTTTGAACGCCGCCAAAGCCGCCCGAAGCGGATTAGACAGGCACATCAGACCGGGTGCCAGAACCATCTTGTAGTCTGACAGGTCCGCAGTGTCGGGCGGCAAGATATCGACCGAAAGCCCCGCACGACGCAGGGCGCGATAGGCGGAAAAGGCCAGCCGGAACATATCAAAATCTGCACCCTGCGGCTGTGCGTCCCAGCCCCATGCACTTTCGTAGTCAAAGACTAAGGCGACGGGCGCACGGCCCAGATCAATGTCCGGCATCGCCGCAATTTCCTGCGCCACCTGTGCCGCCTCAGCCAGCGCAGGCGCGGGTTCGGAATCGGGGCGCAGCAGGCCCGCGTGCATCTGTTCTTGCGCAAAGGGCGCTTGCCGCCAACGGAAATAGCAGACCGCTTCGGCCCCGTGGGCAAATGCCTCCCACGCCCAAAGGCGCGCCATGCCGGGCAGGGGCGCAGGGTTGTAGGGGGCCCAGTTCACGGGCCCCGGCTGTTGTTCCATCACCCACCAACGGCCCCGGCCAACAGCGCGATAAAGATCGTGGTGAAAGGCCTGATTATCGGGGTGCCCCTGGCGCAGATAGAACTGCTTTTCCTCCGGCGTCCCTTCGATCCGGTCGCTCAGAAAGCCAATCGGATAGCTGTCCCATGACGCGATATCGAGGTCCGCACCAACCTTGAAATGATCGAACGTCAGCGTGCGGCCCATGTAGTTGTGGATCAGCGGCGCGCTTGAATGTTTGCGGATGGCATCTGCCTGCGCGCGGTTGAACGCCACCACCTGATCAGAGCTATAGCGCCGGAACGCCAGCACATGCGGGTGGTTTGGTTCGGTCACCGTTTGGTTGGGTAGCTCGATCTGGTCAAAGCTGTCGTAGTCCATCGACCAGAACACATTGCCCCACGCTCGGTTCAGCGCATCGGTGGATTGATAGCGCTGGGCCAGCCAATCGCGGAAACCCAGCTTGGCGGCCTCTGAATAAGACAACGTGGTGTCGTGGCAATCGTATTCATTGTCTATCTGCCAGGCGGCCACATGCGGGTTCTTGCCGTAACGTTCCGCCATCAGCGTGGCGATACGCACTGCTTCTGCTCGGTAACCAAGGTGGCTGAAATCATAATGCCTGCGCGAGCCGAACTTGCGCAGATGACCGTCCTCGGCCACGGGCAGCATGTCAGGCAGCATGTCGATCATCCAGCGCGGTGGCGTGGCCGTGGGCGTCCCAAGCACGACTTTCAGCCCTGCGTTCCCCAAGGTTTCAATCGCGCGGTCGAGCCAATCCCAGGTGAATACGCCCGGCGCGGCCTCCATCCGGGACCAGGCAAATTCGCCGATCCGCACCCAGGTCAGGCCGGTTTCGGCCATGCGAGCAGCGTCATCGGCCCATTGGTCCTCGGGCCAATGTTCGGGGTAGTAGCAAACGCCAAGTGTGCGTGTCATGTGGTCGACCTTATGCGCGGGTGTTGGTCAAGAAAAGCGACCCTAAAGGATCACGCGATGCTCGGTCTGGCCGGTGTATTGCGTTGGCAGGGCATAGGTCATGCCATCATGCGGCCCGTCCAGACCAACCGCCGCCGTTGTGCAGTATAGCGTCGTCAGATCATCGCCGCCAAAGGCCGGGCACGACGATTGTGCGCCGGGGATCGGAAAGCTCTCGATGAAGCGGCCCTCAGGGTCATAGACCGCAACCCGTGACGCCCCCCATTGCGCGGAAAAGAGGTTGCCCGCCGCATCAAAGACCGCGCCATCAGGGCGCAGGCCCTCTGTCGTTAGATCAAGAAAGACTTCTGGCGCGCCTTTGGGCCAGCCGTCTGCATCTAGACCTACGCGCATGATTTTATGAGTGTCGGTATCTGCAAAACAGGCGGTATGACCATCGGGGTGAAAGCAAATTGCGTTGCTCACGGTAATATCGGCAAACAGGCGGCGCAGCTCGCCCTTGTAGTAGCGCCAGATCGACCCGGCACCGGGTTCCGCCTTGATCCCCATCGTGCCAATCCAGAACCCGCCTTGCGGATCCGCGCGGCCATCGTTGGAACGGGTGACAGGGTTGTCCGCCTCCAGCGGGGTTACAACCTCGCTTTCGCCGGTCGTCAGATCAAAGCGGCTTAGCGCCGTGGCAGAAGCCACAAGCAATGACGTTTCATCGACCCAGCCCGCGGCAGAGACATAGGTGTCAAACTGCCAATGCTGATCCCGCGTGCGCAGCTGCATGCCCAGAATGTCGAACCAAAACAGCTCTTTCCGGATGGGGTGCCACAAAGGGCCTTCGCCCAGCTGACATTTGGTGTCATCGTAGATCATGATGTTGCCGCGTCGTATGCGGCGATCAAAGCGGCGGCGTGTGTGCCGACCTCCGCCGCTGTCAGGCCGGGCTTATACAGCGCCGACCCAATGCCAAAACCATCCGCCCCGGCGGCGATCCATTCGCCAAAATTATCTGCACCGGCACCCCCGACGGCAAAGACCTGCGTTTCCGGGGGCAGGACAGCGCGGATGGCGGTGATGCCGGATGGGCCAATCAGGCTGGCCGGAAATATTTTCAGCCCGTCAGCGCCTGCTTTGAGGGCCGCAAAGCACTCGGTTGGGGTCATCACACCCGGCCAGCTTTGCATGCCTGCAGCCTTTGTGGCGGCGATCACCCGTTGGTCGCAATTGGGCGAAACGACCAGCTTGCCGCCTGCCTGCGCCACGCGGCCCACGTCATCCGTCGACAAAACCGTGCCCGCCCCAATCAACGCCTTGTGGCCAAAGACATTGGCCATCTGCTGGATGCTCGAAAAGGGGTCGGGCGAATTGAGCGGCACTTCAATCTGCGTGATGCCCGCATCGATGCAAGCCTCGCAGATATCGACGGCTTCATCGGGGGTGACCCCGCGCAGAATGGCGATCAAGGGACGTGACATCAGCTGTCCTTCCAAGTGCGGTAGGCGGCGGTCAGTCCCGCCAAGGTAACGTGGTCGGCATTGACCCGGCTTGCCGCAACTGATTGCGCCGCCAAGGCGTCGGTGTAAAGCCGTGCAAGGCCGCCTTCGCCGATAACGGCCACTTGCTGACCCAGCCAATAGGGTTTGGCGGCTGCCAGCTCTGCACCGATCAGCAACCCCGACAGACGGGCACGGGCCGCGGCATTGGGTAGCGCGTTCAGCAACCCTTCGGCCCGGATCGCAAAAAGCAAGGCCGCCAACCGTTCTGGCCGCGACAAAATGGTGTTCAGACCATCGCCAAAGGCCTCATCATCCCAGCCCTTGTCGACGGAATGGCGTAGCACTGTGTGGCCAGAGATCGCAGCAAAGAGGTCCCCGGTCATCGCGGTTTGAAAACTCACGATTTCATCGGCCGAGACATGCACCCATTTGGTATGTGTCCCCGGCAGGCAAATCACCCCATCCCAATTGGGGTTCATCGCCAGAAAGCCCGCGATCTGGGTTTCTTCGCCGCGCATCACATCTGCGGGGCTGTCCTGTTTGATGCCGGGGATCACATGCACGTTAAGGTCGCAGTCCGGGCTGGCAAAGCTGGTGGGCACAGCCGGGCAAGGCACAGCGACGTAAGGTGCCTCGACCCAACCCTGGCGGCTGCCGACCATGCCGCAGGCAATCACCGGGGTTTGGGCCGTCACCGTCCAAGATGCCAGCACAGCCCGCAGTGCCGGTTCAAAACCGTCCCGGCTTAGCCCGCCCATGCCGTCGCATGTTTGCGTCTGTGCCAGCACGCTGCCCGATTGCGACATGGCCCAGACGCGCAGGTGCGTCGTGCCCCAGTCCGCCGCAATCCAATCAGGTGCAATCACGTCATTCATCCTGTCACCGCCACGCCTGCATCCACAACCAACACCTGTGACGTCATCATCGCCGAGGCGTCAGAAGCCAGAAACAGCGCTGTTCCCACGATATCGTCAGGCTCCAGATGCCGCTTGAGGCATTGCAGGTCAAGAAAGGCGGCGAGCTTTTCAGGCGACGCCCATTTGGTCATTTGGTTTTCCGTCAGCACCCAGCCCGGCGCGATGGCATTGACCCGCAGACCCCTTGGCCCCCACTCGCGCGCCAGCGCCCGTGTCATGCCAGTGATGCCCGCGTTCGAGGTCACATAGGGCGCCATGCCCGCCCCGCCCATCATATAGCTGATCGAGGAAAAGTTGATGATTGATCCTGCATTGCCCATCACCTCTGCGGCTTTTTGCGCGGCAAAGAAGTAGTGCTTGAGGTTGACGTCAATCATCGCGTGCCACTGGTCTACCGTGACCGTTGTTGCATCCATCCGCATGTCGTTGGCGGCGTTGTTGATCACCGCTTTGAACGGCCCATGGGCGGCTGCGGCTTGATCCATCGCAGCTTGTAGGGCAGTGGTATCCGTGACGTCGCATTGAATGAAAAGTGGGGTGTTTCCGGTGGCGTCGCCCATCTGGGCCGCAAACGCGGTGTAGTCCGAGCGGCCAACAAAGGCGACACGGGCACCTTGGCGCAAGAACCCTTCGGTCAGCGCCGCGCCAATCCCAGCACCACCGCCAGAGATAAAGACCGAGGCCCCGTCTAGATCATGGTAGATTGCGTGGGTCATAGGCGTTCCCCCTCGAGCACCCACATCGTGTCGGGGAAGGACCAAGGCAGCACAAGGCCATGGTGCATCAGGTAGCGGCCCGACAGCGTCACGCTGTCCGATTTCAACACCGGGCTGCCCCGCGACAGCGCGGGTGCCGCGTTGCGATTGGCCAGATGGACGCGGTATTGCGCCTCCGCCTCCAACCCGGTCAGCCGCAAGGGGCGCGGCGCGATCTGTGCGCTGGTCGCGGCTTTGCCTGCGAAGACAACGAACCGACTGCCATCGCGGGCCAGCTGTTCCTCGGCCAAGACGGCGGGATCAGCGCTATCAAGGCGCAGAATGTCCGCCGCGTGCATCCAATCGCGGTTCGCTTTCCACCAGCTCGTGACCTCGCGCAGTACAGTCGCCTCGTGATCATCCAGCTCACGCGGGTCCATCTCAAACCCCATGTGGCGCTGGGCCGCGACCCAGGCGCGGAAAGAGATGTCAAAGATACGACCGGAGGTGTGGCACTTGCGCGGGCCCACATGGCTGCCTGTGACAGCGAGCGGCAGGAAAAGGGCGGCGTCATGCTGGATGCGCAAACGCTCCAACGCGTCATTGCTGTCAGACAGCCAGACCCGCTGCGTGCGCAGCAAGATGCCAAAGTCGATACGGCCACCACCTGACGCGCAGCTCTCAATCTCCACCATCGGAAAATCAGCACGCAGCCGGTCAATCAGTGCATATGACCCGCGTGTCTGGGCCGCGTCAGGCATCGGCAGCACGCGGTTATGGTCCCACTTGATATAGTCGATGTCGTGGGCGGCAAGGATCGCCGACATCCGGTCATAAAGGTAGTCGCGCACCTCGGGCAGCGCCATGTTCAGCGCCTTTTGCTGACGGCCCAAGGTCTGATCTTCGGACCCCAGCACCCAATCGGGATGGGCGCGGTGGATGTCGCTGTCTTCATTGATCATCTCAGGCTCAAACCAGATGCCAAAGGTCATCCCGCAGTGGTGCACATGATCGATCAAGGGCCCAAGCCCGTCAGGGTATTTGCGCGGATCAACCGTCCAGTCAGACAGGGACCGCGTGTCATCGTCACGGTTCCCGAACCAGCCGTCATCCAGCACGAAACGCTCGGCCCCCAGATCAGCAGCGCGGCTTGCAATGTCTTGCAGCACTGGCAGCTTGTGATCGAAATAGACCGCTTCCCAGCAGTTGTAATGCACAGGCCGCTGCACCGATGGCTTGGGCCAAGTCACGATCCGGTCGCGCAGATGCCGCTGGAACGCCGTTGCGCAGCCGTTCAGGCCAGTTTCGGAATAAGTGATATAAAGCGGCGCGGTCTTGAATTGCGTCGCGGCCGCGGTTTCCATCCGGGCCGCATGACCCCATTGGATCTGGCGACGGCCATCGGGCAGCTCTTCGGCGACCATCCGGTGTCCACCGGACCAGCCGTAGTGGAACCCGTACGCCTCTCCACGGGTGTTGGTGGCCCCTGTACAAGGCACGATCAGACCGGGGAAATGCTCATGTCCGGTGCGGCCCGTGCGGTTCTCGCGGTAGCGGATGCCAGCGGACCATGCGGTGCGGTTGGTCTGAAATTCGCCACACCAGCGGCCCGAGAAATCAATCATCTCGTCCGATTGCTGCGGGCCGGGCAAAACGGGTGCCGCGAGCCAATGCAAATGCACTGGCCGGGTGGCATCCAGCACCGTCTGGCAGGTGATGACATGGGTGTCGGGATCAGGCCGGAATGTGAATGTCAGCGTCAGCCCATTCTCGGTGTCATCATACGAAAGTGTCAGCCCGCCTGCGTGATCCTCTGACGCAAAGCAGAACTTGGGCAAAAGCGGCGTGCCGTCCGTATCGCGCAGGATCAGACCGGGTTGGCCCGGAAAACTGCGCGTGGCCTCGGGGCAAAGCGACAGAGGCGGGTTTTCATCCAGCATCCCACCCGTGACGTCGATGGCATGGGCCGCCTGCAACACTGCCAAATCCTCATCCGCTGGCAGCGCTGGGCCCCAATAAACAACCTCTGGCAGGCGGTCATTGTGCGCCGCCAGAACAAGCGTCTGTCGGCCATCGTCGAGGCGATATTGTCGTGTCATGTCGTCTTACTTTACGGCGCCAAGCGTCAGGCCAGCGATGAAATGCTTTTGCATCAAAAAGAACATGGCGACCGGCGGCAAGGCAGCCACAATCGAACCTGCGCTCATCAAATGATAGGCCGCGCGGAACTGAGAGTTGAACTCTGTAATGCCAGCCGTGACCGGCTGCGCATCCGGCCCTTGGGTCAGCACGACGGCCCAGAAATAATCGTTCCAGATAAAGGTAAAGATCAGCACCGCCAGTGCAGCCAAAGCAGGCTTCATCAGGGGCAGGACCACATACCAGAATATGCGGATTTCTGAGATACCTTCGACCCGTGCCGCCTCGATCAGCGGGAACGGCAGGGCGCGGATAAAGTTGCGCATAAAGAGCGTGCAGAACCCGGTTTGGAACGCCACATGGAACAGCACCAGCCCGGTGATCGTGTCATAAAGGCCCAAGCCAATCGTCAGATCGCGCACAGGGACCATGAGGATTTGGAACGGGACAAAGTTGCCCGCGATGAACATGAAAAAGATCAGCAGATTACCTTTGAACCGGTAGATGCCCAGCGCAAAACCCGCCATGGCCGACAGGGCCACGGCCCCGATGACCGTGGGCACTGTGATCAGCAATGAATTGAACAGATACCGCGGCATGTTCGATTCAAAGAACACCTTGCCGTAGTTGTTGAACATCTCAAACGAAGACGGAATGCCCCAGAAATTGCCGCTGACAAAATCTGCGTCAGGCTTGATCGAAAAGATGAACACGGCAATCAGCGGCAGCAACCAGACGACCAGCGCCAGCGGCAAGAGCGCCTGATAGGTCGCCTGACGGGCCGGGCTTTGTTGTTGGATCGGACGTGGAAACATCTTAGCGCCCTCCCTTTTCGTCTTGGTACATCGACCACAGGAAGTAGACGATGAAGAAGAGCATGATGAAGAAGAGCACCACCGCGATCGCGGCGCCATAGCCCATGCGGAACCCGAACTCTGACAGCGATTCCTCGAACATGAAGAAGCTCAAGACCCGGGTGGACCCGAATGGACCACCGTTTGTCATGACGCTGATCAGGTCAAAGGAACGTAGTGCGCCGATGATGGTCACCACAAAGGCGATGAAGGTCGCGGGCTTCAACTGCGGTAGGATCACATACCAAAGCATCTTGCGGCCCTTGGCCCCGTCCAGCCGCGCAGCCTCTACCTGTTCGGGGTCAACTGCGTTGAGGCCCGTGAGATACAGGATCATGCAATAGGCCGTCTGCGGCCATAGGCCGGCGGCGATGATGCCATAGGTCGCGGTGTTGGGATTGCCCAGCATGCCGCCTTTGATGTCGATGCCCACAAGGCCGACAATTTGATCGAACAGGCCGTTATTGGGCAGATAGAACCAGCTGAACACCAGGCCAACGACGACCTGGGAGATCACGAAAGGAAAGAAAAAGAGCGACTTATAAAGCCGGATGCCCGTCACCGTCTGGTTCAGGAAAAGCGAGATAAACAGCCCCATCGGGATCGCCAACAGATAAAGCACCAGCCATTTGAGGTTGTTCCAGAACGACACCTCAAACTTGCGGTCCATGTTCTGCTCGCCAATGCCCAAGAGGCGTTCATAGTTGGCGGTGCCGACCCATGTCGCCTCGCCCAGACCGTCCCATTGGTGGAACGAAATCCAGAACGACTGGCCGATTGGGATGATCACATAGACCGCAAAGAACAACATCGCGGGCGCCAGAAACAGCCACGGCGTGATCGCAATCTCGTTGCGCTTGTACCAGCCACGCTCGGCGCGTGCCCCGTTTGTCGTTGCGGATGACATGGTCTTCCTCCCTCGCGGTCAACACATGCGAAAACCCGTTGGTGGGGCTTGCGGATGGGTTGTTGGGGGTAGGGTGGGCAATGCTGCCCACCCCTTTAGTCAAGACTTACTGGTAGATGCGCTGACGTGCTTCTTCCAGACGGGCCAGGATGTCGTCCAGATTGTCTGGGAACACCATGAACTCCTGCAGGCCTTCCATGCCAACCGATGCCATCTCGGCAGGGAAGTCACGGTCAAAGAACTGCATGATGCCGCCGGATGCGTTGTTCGACAGCATCTCGAAACCTTCCTGAATGAACTTGTCATCAGAAACGCTTGCTGCTGCGTTCACAGGCAATTGGCCCAGCGCATCGCCGCCGTTGATCTCGGACTGAACTTCAGGCGAGGTCACGTAAAGCAGGAACGCTTTGGCCGCGTCCACGTTCTGTGCGCCAGAGGCGATGTGGAACGTATCCGTTGGCGCGTCTTCTGCTGGTGCGACGTCAGGGTTGATCGTTGGGAACTGGTAGAAGTCCAGCTGATCGTCCGTCAGGCCACCGTCACGGAACGCCGCGACAGAGAAGTTACCCATCAGATAGGCGGTGGCTTCGCCGTCAACCATGAACGGCATGGCTTCCTGCCAGCTGTAGGACTGGTGGTCGTCGATAAAGGCGCCCATGTCGATCAGCTGACGCCAGTTGGCGAAAGTCTGACGCACGCGATCATCTGTCCACTCAACTTCGCCATTGGCCAGCTGGATGTGGAAGTCATAACCGTTTGTGCGGCTGTTGATGTAGTCGAACCAACCGCCTGCAGTCCAAAGGAACTTGGACCCGATGGTGTAGCACTTGCGACCACTGTCGATGATGACCTGACAGTTTGCCAGCTCTTCTTCCCAGGTGGCAGGCTCGGCCAGACCCAGCTCTTCGAAGATGTCTTTGCGGTAGTAAACACCCCACTGGTAGTATGTGTAGGGCACGCCCCACTGCTTACCATCCAGCGTCATCGCACCTTTTGTGGATGCCAGACCTTCCATTGCGGGGTCTTCCCACAGGTCAGAGATGTCCATGAACAGGCCCGCATCGACGTATGGTGTCATACGTGTCGCCGCGTACCAGTTCACAACGTCCGGTGGGTTAGCGCCCAGTGCGTTGCGGATCTGTGTCTTCCACGCTTCGCGGTCAACGATGGTCAGGTCCACGGTCAGGTCGTCGTGCATCGCGTCAAAGTCCGCAGCGAGCTTTTCCATCACCGCGCGCGGTGCAGGGTTCGACATGTCCGAAATGATGCGCAACTCGCCCGACAGGCCGTGGCCGTCAGCGGATGCAGTTGTCGCCACGCCAGCGG
Source organism: uncultured Paracoccaceae bacterium (assembly GCA_947494675.1). GTDB lineage: Bacteria > Pseudomonadota > Alphaproteobacteria > Rhodobacterales > Rhodobacteraceae > CANMYO01. The sequence continues at coordinate 780,389 of CANLVP010000003.1, read as the reverse complement.
CAACCAACGCCGCAAGCGACGTCTTGAGAATGGAATGCATGGTATCCTCCCTAAATGCTCCCATGGTCAAAACAGGTTTCATTATTTGAAACTTTGTTTTGGATATTGATACTAAACTGCGACTCACTTACGCTTGTCAACAGCCCAAGGCATCAAATCGCAATCGGGAGGAGCGCGAGAATGACCACCGGGCGGGAGGAATGTCATGGCGAAAGAAGCCGGTGACGGAACAGTAGGCAAAGCGCTGGATGTGCTTGAGCAGGTCGCCGATTTCGGCCGCCCTGTCCGCTTTAGCGAAGTGCTGGCCGTGTCCGCCTTTCCCAAGCCCACGCTCTACCGGATCATGCAGACCCTCACCAGTCAACGTATGCTCGACTATGATGTGGAACGGCAAACCTATGCGCCGGGTGGGCGTTTGGTGAGGCTGGCTCATGCCGCGTGGTCACAGTCTTCGCTCGCGCGGGTTGCGCGTCCGCATCTTCTACGGCTCAGCGAAGCCACTGGCGAGACGGTGCACCTTGCGCAGCTTGACCATGCGCAGGTCCTCTATCTTGATAAGCTGAATGCCGCCCAACCGGTTGAGATGTATAGCCAAGCGGGCAAGGTCGGCCCGCTTTATTGCACCGGCGTCGGTAAAGTCATGATGGCGTATCTGCCACCGCAAGAGGTGGCCGAAGTGATTGAACAGCAGTCCTTTCACACCTTTACGCCGCACACCTTGTCGGACGCCAAAAGCCTGCGCGAAGAATTGGTCGACATCCGCGCCAATGGCTACGGCTTTGACCGCGAAGAACACGAGCCGGGAATCATCTGCATCGCCGCACCCATTCTCACTGACCAGAATCGCGTTTTGGGCGCGGTCTCTGTCACCAGCACCACCAGCCGGACCAATCTTGCGGGGCTCGAGAAACAGCTCCCCACGCTCCAAATTGCCGCCAAATCGATCGCCAGAGAAGCCCAAGCCTGGAGCTTTCCCGATCACCATCACCAACCACAATCAGGGATATAATCATGTCACGGGTCACACTGAAGAATGCGATCAAGCGCTACGGCGATGTGCAGGTGATCCATGGGATCGACCTCGAGATTGAGGATGGCGAATTCTGCGTCTTTGTTGGCCCCTCCGGCTGCGGCAAGTCGACTTTGCTGCGGATGGTCGCGGGGCTGGAAGAAACCAGTGACGGTCAAATCGGGATCGGCGAACGCGATGTGACCAAGCTTGACCCGTCAGAGCGTGGCGTGGCGATGGTGTTCCAGACCTACGCGCTCTACCCACATATGACGGTCAAGGATAACATGGGCTTCGGCCTCAAGATGAACGGTCACCCCAAGGCCGAAATCGAAAGCAAAGTGGCCGAGGCCACGCGCATCCTCAAGCTTGAGCCCTACCTTGATCGCAAACCCGCAGCCCTTTCGGGTGGTCAGCGTCAGCGGGTATCTATCGGTCGGGCCATCGTGCGCGGACCAGAGGTGTTCTTGTTTGATGAACCGCTGTCCAACCTCGATGCAGAATTGCGGGTCGAAATGCGGGTCGAGATTGCGCGCCTGCACAAGGAAATCGGCGCCACGATGATCTACGTGACCCACGATCAGGTGGAGGCGATGACGCTCGCCGACAAGATCGTAGTGCTGCGCCTTGGTGTGATCGAACAAGTCGGCGCGCCGATGGATCTTTATCGCGATCCCGACAACAAATTCGTTGCAGGCTTTATTGGCTCGCCTGCGATGAACTTTATGAATGGCACCGTGGTCGATGGCGGGGTTGAGGTGCCAACGCTCAAGCAAGTGATCCCTGCCGATCTGGCGGCGGCCCACAAAGGCCACGCCGTCAGCGCCGGGCTACGGCCTGAACACCTGCTGATCGACCCCGCGTCCGATGTCTTGCGCGTTGATCTCACCGAAAGCCTTGGCGGTGTGTCTTACGCCTATCTTGTTAATGACGACACCGGCGAGCGGATCGTTGTCGAAGAACGCGGCGATGTGCGTGTGTCAGAAGGCGACCGTGTCGGCCTGACGTTTGAGGCCTCGCGGCTTTACCTCTTTGATGCCGAAACCGAAATGCGCATCCGCACCTGATCAAGGGTCGCGATCTGGATCCTGGCTGGTCGCAAAGGCCAAAAGGACGCCACCAATGCCGCATCCAAATGCCATCGCGATGCCAATCGCGGTGACAGGGTTTCCAAAGGCCGTGATGCCAACGGCAAATCCAAAAATAAGGCCTGCAATTCCGCCGACAATTGGGGTCTTTTTCATGGCTACTCCTACTACGCGTCCGCGCACCAAAATAGCACAGCGGCAGCCCCAGGATCAGGGTCGCCGCTGTTTTGGTGCTGGTTTGGCAGGAACCTGCTGAGCGATTTAACGCTTACCGTAGTAGAGGCCTACGACATGTTCAGCTTGCGCAAAGAACAGCCAGCGCAGGCACAAGACCCCAGCGATGTGGCTGACGACGGCCAGCAATGCGGTGATGTGATTGACGCCCAAAAGCAGGATCGCAATCGGCACGGCAAAGGCCAGCAGCAAGGTGATCAACCGGAGCTGCGTAGCGTGCTTGCGCCCCACCACATGCACAAATTCCTTCAGCAGATAGTTGGTGCCGGTGTGCGGTGGCTCAAATGCGCGGACCTCCCCGATGCCGCCCAAACCGGTGGCCGAGGCCAGCGATGTGCCCGAGGCCTTCAGCCGTGTATCGCCGAAATACCACGCAGCAATTTGCACGGCTGCCGCGACCAACAGCAGCACCAACGCGACTGTCACGCGGCCCGACAACAATGCCCCGCCGCCCAGCGACAGCGCCAAAAACAGCGCGGGCGTCGTCCAGTGGTGCCAGCGCGGCACGGTTTTGAGCTGCGTGTAGATCATCGACGTGGTGAACACCGTCGCCAATGCCCCAAGCGCCCCAAGCCAGCCCAAGGGCGACCATTGCGCCCCAAAAAATACGAGGCCAGCGCCGTATAAGGCCATGATAAGAAGGGTAAACACGGCCGCAATGCCCTCGCGCGACAGCCATGACGACCGCCATTGACTGAACGCCTTGATCGCCCGTTCGGGGTGGCCAAGGTGAAAGGTCGACGCGACCAAACCGCCCACGGCCATCAGGTAAGCGATGGCAAAGAACACGAATGCCACCCAACCCGTTGGGGCCGTGGCGTCAATGCCAAGCCAGAACAGCAGGCCAAAGCCTAGCCCAGAGAACGTCGTGAAAATAATAACTGACGGTGCGGGATGCATTATTTGGCACCTCCTGGAAGGGCCGACAGCGCCTTGTCGAGCCAGCCGACAAAGCCTTTGCCATCGGTGGCGATGGGTTCGAGGTAGGGGGCCAGAATGTCGAATTCGGGTTCAACATCCTTGGGCCGTGGCGGCAGGTACTTGTTGACCGGCTTGGTGCCTTGCTCTGGCATTAGATCAAAGCCACCTCGTTCAGCCACCAGCTGGCTCACATCGCTGTCAGGATCACCCAGATCACCGAAATGCCGCGCCCCCGCGGGGCAGGTTCTGACGCAAGCGGGTTGGCGGTCTTCTTCGGGTAGGTTGGTGTTATAAATGCGATCCACGCAGAGGGTGCATTTCTTCATCACCTTCTCTTCGGCGTCGAGCTCGCGTGCGCCGTAGGGACAGGCCCATGCGCACAACCCGCAGCCAATGCAGTCTTTCTCGTTGACCAAAACGATCCCGTCTTCGACCCGCTTGTAGCTGGCCCCGGTGGGGCAAACGGTCACGCAGGGCGCGTCCTCGCAATGCAGGCAGGACTTGGGGAAGTGGATCAATTGTGCTGCTTTATCAGCAGGTTGCACCTCGTATGAATGCACGCGGTTCAGAAACGTGCCGGATGCCGCCCCGGAATAGGCGTTCTGATCCGACAGTGGCGCGCCGTAGTTTTCGGTGTTCCAGCCCTTGCAGGACACTACGCAGGCATGACAGCCAACACAGGTATCAAGGTCGATCACGAGGCCGAGTTTCTTATCGGTTGAGGTCGGAAGTGTCGTCATGTCATTAACCTCGAATTTCGGGATGCAGAACCGATACACAACCCATGCACATCCCATGCGCATGAAAGTCTGAAGGCCCGTTAACCTTACTCGTGCGTGCGGTGCTGTCCCATGTGGCGATATACCAGATGAAACTGCCGATGGTCAGCGTCAGGAAGGCGGCGATCAGCAGCAGGACTTGCAGATTGGTCATTTGCCCACCTTCCATGCCTGATCTGTCGGCCCCTTGGGCACCGGTGACTTGATCGCGGGGAAGGCCGGTTGCGTCACGTCTGGCGCGCCGGATTTCTCGATCTTCACGCGCAAGTCAAACCAGGCCGCCTGACCGGTTATCGGGTCAGAGTTTGACCAGCGCAGCCCGTCGCCCTTGGGCGGCAAGAGCTCGTGGATCAGGTGGTTCAAGAGGAACCCCTTTGTCGCCTCGGACGCGTCTTCATCTAGCGCCCAAGCGCCCTTGCGCTTGCCGATGGCGTTCCACGTCCAGACGGTGTTTTCGTTCAGGCTGGCCTGATGCGCCACCGGCACGGTGATCGCCCCATGGGTGGAGGTCACGCGCGCCCAGTCACCTTCTTTGAAGCCATTGGCTTCCCAGATTTTGGTTGGCACATAAAGCGGGTTCACCCCGTGGATTTGCCGCAGCCACGCGTTCTGGGTGCCCCATGAGTGATACATCGCCATTGGGCGCTGGGTCAGCGCGTGAATAGGGTATTCAACCGGATCAACGTGCCCGTCTTCAAGGGCGGCATACCAGATCGGCAGCGGGTCCATGACGCGCTTGATCTGTTCGCGCAAATGATCGGGCGGCTGGCGGGTGCCATGCCCTTCGGCGGCGAGTTGGAACCGGCGCATCGGTTCAACGTAAAGTTGGAAAATGTAAGGCTGCGGGCTGTCGTAAAAGCCCATTTTCACCGCCCAAGCCTGATAATCGACATTGAACGGTTTGTAGTAGGCGCAGTTTTCCGGAACGTGTTCCATCCAGAAGCCGCCATTGGCGATGTAGCTATCAAGCTGCCCTGCGTTGGGTTCGCCGCGTCCGTCCTGTAATCCCGTTTCGCCCATCCGCCAGCCCGCCAGCGGCCCGACACCGGGGCGGCGCAGGTGGTTGGTGATGTAGTCAGCGTAATCCGCGTATTTCTGGCTGCCGTCCTCATTCACGAAGCCGGGCAGGTCCAGCCGCGCGCCAAGTTCACAAAGCACCGACTGGAAGCCACGCACGTCGCGGTCAGGTTCGACAACCGGCCAGCGGATCGCGTCGGCGACGGCGTCGGCCTCGCAGATCGGGCGGTCCAGCAGGCTGATACAATCGTGCCGTTCCAGATAGGTGGTGTCCGGCAGGATCAGATCGGCATAGGCCACCATCTCAGAGCTATAGGCGTCCGAATAGATGATGCGCGGGATGACGTAGTCGCCGTTCTCATCCGTGTCCGTCAGCATGTTCATCACGCCGGAGGTGTTCATGGAGGAGTTCCACGACATATTCGCCATATACATAAACAGTGTGTCGATCTTGTAAGGATCGCCCGCATGGGCGTTCGAGATCACCATATGCATCAGCCCATGGCTGGACATCGGGTTGTCCCATGTGAACGCCTTATCGATGCGGATCGCGCTGTTGTCGTCCTTGACCATCAGATCGTCAGGCCCATGCACAAAGCCAAGGTGCGGGCCGTTCAGTGGCCCACCGGGCTGCGTGCGGCCATGTGGCTTGGGGTGCGCATGCGGCGGCTTGGGGTAGGGCGGTTTGAAGCGCATCCCGCCGGGGACCTCAACCGTGCCGAGGATGATCTGCAGGACATGCAGCGCGCGGCACGTCTGGAAGCCATTGGAATGGGCCGAGATGCCGCGCATCGCGTGCATCGACACCGGGCGTCCGACCATTTTGTCGTGCTTCACACCGCGGAAATCGGTCCATTCGCGGTCAAGCTCAATCGCTTCGTCAAAGGCAACGCGGGCCAGATCGGCGGCAATGGCGCGGATACGCTTCGCGGGGATGCCGCAGCGCTCGGCGACGGCCTCGGGCGCGTATTCATCCATCAGATAGCGGTCAGCCATGTGGTGAAAGACCGGGCGATGGGTGACACCCTTGTGGCGATAGCTGGCGGACAGATCAGGTTCGACGCCTTGGCCGTTCCACGCAGCAAGCTTGCCGGTGCGGCGGTCGATGACCTGCGGCTCACCATCCTTACCGCGCAGCAGCAGGCCGAATTGTTCAGACTTCGGGTCTTCGTTCACGAGGACAGAGGCATTGGTGAATCGCGCCAGATAATCCAGATCGACGCGGCCTGCCTTCATCAGGCAATGCACCAGCGCCAGAATGAACAGCCCGTCGGTGCCGGGCGTGATGCCAACCCAATCATCCGCGACAGCGTTATAGCCGGTGCGAATGGGGTTCACGCCAATGACGCGGGCGCCGCGCGCCTTGATCTTGCCGATGCCGATCTTGATCGGGTTGCTGTCGTGATCTTCGGCCACACCAAAAAGCATGAACATCTTGGTGTGGTCCCAGTCGGGCTGGCCAAATTCCCAGAACGCGCCGCCCATCGTGTAGATGCCAGCGGCGGCCATGTTCACCGAACAGAACCCGCCGTGGGCCGCGTAGTTGGGCGTGCCAAAACCCTGCGCCCAAAGCGATGTGAACGACTGCGACTGGTCACGGCCGGTGAAAAACGCAAGTTTTTCAGGGGCTTCTTCGCGGATCGGCTTTAGCCAATCGGTGGCGATGGTCAGCGCCTCGTCCCACGTAATCTCTTCATATTCGCCGGACCCGCGCGGGCCAACGCGCTTGAGCGGGGCACGCAGACGCGACGGCGCGTTGTGCTGCATAATGCCCGCACTGCCCTTGGCACAGAGCACGCCCTGATTGACCGGATGGTCCTTATTGCCTTCGATATAGGCGACCTTACCGTCCTTCATGTGGACGTTGATCCCGCAACGGCAGGCGCACATGTAGCACGTCGTCTTGCGGACCTCATCACTGACTGGCGGCGAGGTATCGAGCACGGGTTGTTTGGTCATGAGGTGCCTCCCGACAGGGTGTGTATCAAAGGTGTATCAATGCGCCAAGTGGTCATACGAAAATCACCTGTCGCAGCAGCCCGACGCCCGCCAAAAAGATCAGCAAGGTCAGGCAGAAGGGTCGGTAGTAAGGGGTCAGCCGTTCGATAAAGAGTTGCTGGCCCAAGAAGACGCCGATCATTGTCGGCACGGCAAAGGTGAGGCCCCGCGCGACGCCGGACATGTCCATGACGCCAAACGCCAATTGCGTGACCATTGAGGTCAGCGAGCCAAGGAAGAGAAACAGCACCAGTGACCCCCGCATCGATGCCGCGGGGGCGTTCCGGGCCAGCACGTAAAGTGCCACGACCATGCCGCCCACATGGGCCAAACCGCTGGCAATACCCGCGACAAAACCGCTGGCATAAAGCCCCGGTTTGCTGTCGAGAAAACTGAGCCGGATCTTGGCCAAGAGCGTCGCCGCAAGGGCCACGATGATCGACAGGGCGATGGTTTTTGAGGTGGAAGCAGGCAGGCTCGTCGTCATCCAAAGCCCGAAGGGCCAGCCGATCGTTGATCCGATCACAAGGCCGTAGGCCGTGGGGCGGTCTGCGTCCGCCCATCCGCCTTTCAGCATCATGACGGAGGCCGACATCTCCAACCACCACAGCATCGGGATCAGCTCTACCGGCGGCAGGAAGATTACCGCGGTGGCCATGATCAGCGCCGAAAGCGCAAAGCCGGAAAACCCGCGCACGATGCCAGCGAGCAGGGTGATCAGCACCAGCCAGCCTATTTCCGACGTCGTGAGGTTGAGGATCTCGGTCATCGGCTTTGTTCCATCACCTGCAGCGCATCGCGGGCGATGGCCTTTTCCTCGTCCGCGGCAATCACATGGACGGGCACGTCGCCGAAACAGGCCAGATGGCCCATGATCTGTTCGCGGATGGGGGCTGCGTTCTCGCCGATGCCACCGGTAAAGGCGACGGCATCAAGCCCGCCCATGGCGACAATGGCCGATCCGGCGTGGCGGGCGGCCCAATAGCAGAAATGGTCGATGGCGAATTGCGCATCGGCGTCCTCGCGGGCCAGCAGGGTGCGCATATCGTTGTCACCTGCCAGCGCCTTCAGGCCCGACGCACGGTTCAGCAGGCGGTCCGTCTCGGCCTCTCCAAACGCCTCTGACATGCGCAGGACGGCAGCGCCGTCGATGTCGCCCGATCGTGTGCCCATGGTCAGACCTGACAGCGGCGAATAGCCCATGGAAGTCGCCACCGACTGCCCTTTGAGGATCGCACAGAGCGAGGCACCGTTGCCAAGGTGGAAGGCAAGCAAGCGGCGCGGGATATCTGCGCCGAAATCAGCGACCATATTGGCATAGCTCAGCCCGTGAAACCCGTAGCGGCGGATGCCTGCGTCGGTCTGGGTCTTGGGGATCGCATAGCGGGTCGCCACATCGGGGTTCGTCGCATGAAACGCGGTCCCGAAACTGGCGTATTGCGGCAAGTCTGGTGCGGCCTCTTGCAGGGCCAACATGGCGGCGAGGTTGTTGGGGTTATGAAGGGGTGCCAGCGGAATACAGGACCGGATCGCCTCGATCACCACAGGAGTCACGCGGGCGGGCGCGGTCAGGATCGTGCCGCCGTGCACCACGCGATGGGCAGCAGCGGTAAAGCTGGTCAGCGGGTGGCCCGCATCCGACAAGGCGTCCAGCATCAGGGCCAAGGCCTCTGCGTGGTCGCGCGTATCTACCGCGTCTTCGCGGTCGCCCAGCGTCAGCGTGCCCGCGGTGCCAATGGATTGCACCTGCCCCGACAGCACAGACACCAAGGCAGGGTCGAAAACCTCGACCTTCAGCGATGATGAACCGGCGTTGAGGACAAGGATCATCTCAGGCGTCCTTGGGCAATGCGCAGGTGATGGAGGCCAATGCGACCGACGCCAATCGGGCCGCCGCCGGGTCCGCACGCGAGGTCAGCAGGATCGGCACCTTTGCGCCCGAGACGATGCCACCGGCACAGCCCCCTGCCAGATAGACGAAGGATTTGAACAGCGCGTTGCCCGACACGATATCCGGAACGATGATTGCATCGGCGTGACCGGCGACGGGATCAGACGTCAGCCCCTTGGTCGCCACCGCGTCCGACGACAGGATCAGGTCCAGCGCCAGCGGGCCCGAAAAATCAGCGTCTGCGATATTGGCTGTCGCCCATTCCGCCAATTCGCGTCCCTCAACCGCTGATGGCACCGATGGGATCGGGCTTTCGGTGGCCGACAGCATCGCGACCTTGGGGCGCGGGTTGCCCAGCTTGTGCAGCAGCCTGACGACCTCTTGGATTGAGGATTGCCGCGTCTCAAGATTGGGGGCCACGTTCACAGCCGCGTCCGAGATCAGCACAGGTTTGCCGCCGCCAGGGGGCGAGATGTGGAAAATATGCACAAACCGGTTGCCAGTGCGCAGGCCAGCATCGCGGCTCACAGCGGATTTCATAAAGACATCGGTGTGCAATTGGCCCTTCATCAACACATCGGCCTCGCCCGCACCGCAAAGGTTGGCGGCGGTGCGCCCGGCCTCTTCCTCGCCCGTGGTCGGCACGATGGTGTAGCCCGTGATGTCCCAACCCAGCGCCTCGGCCTCGGCGCGGATGTCATCGGCCTCGCCCACGAGAACAGGGATCATCAGACCGGATTTTGTCGCCTCTTCAGCCGCCGCCATCGGCAAGGGCGCACCAGCGCGGGCAATCGCCACGCGGGGCGGGGCGAATTGTGCCGCCAGCGCCATCAGGTCGGCGGGGGCTTGCGGTGCATCTTCGTCGATAAACGGGCTGGACATGGAACTACCTCAGATCAGGGCGCGGATCAGGCCAAGGGCCGAGAGCGCGAGAAGAAGAATAACCGCAAAGCGGCGAAACTCGGTCGGTGAGGCGGACAGGAATTGTCGCCCGCCCAGCCAGATGCCAAGGGCCAGAATGGGAAAGGCGATGGCCGCACCCAATAGCGTATCCCATGTGACCAGACCGCCGTGCCACATCAGCGGCATCGTGATAAAATCGAGCCCGGTCAGATAGACGATCATCGTGGCACGAAACACTGGTGCGGCGATAGGCTGTGCCGCGAGAAACGCGGCCACCGGCAGACCGCCAATGCCCGCACCGTTGCAAATGCCTGAAATGATCCCGACGCCCGCGTATCCGGGGCGCGGAATGGTGCGGGTGATGGTCCAACCCGACAGCAGGATCAGCGACATGACAAAGACGATGGCCGAGACTGCAAGGCGTGCCGCCTCTGGTCCGATTGAGATGATCACGCTGACCGAGACGGGCAAAGCGATGGCCGCCCCCAACAGCAGCCAGCCCACCCGCCGCCAGTCGACGTGGCGCCAAATGCCGCGGGCCTGCAAGGCGGTCATGATGATCTCGCACGTGAATACCACCGGGATCAGGGGCAATGGGTTCGTCAGCAACGCCGCGGAGGCGATGAAGATCGCCGAGAACCCAAAACCCGAATAGCCCCGGACATAGGCAGCCCCCAACAGTGCTACTGCAAGGGCGGCCGCCGTGCCGGGGCCAAGGTCGAAAAGCACCGATTACTCGGCTGCCATATCTGCGGCGGCGACGCCTGCTACGCGCACCGGTTTCTTCATCGCGTCGCGGCGGAAAGGTTCGCCCAGCTCCTTGTTGAGCAGCACTTCGATAAAGGTGGTGACGTTGCCTTCCATCTGGCCTTTGATCGCCGTGTTGAGCGCATCGGTCAGTTCGTCCATCGACGACACTTGCACGCCGGTGAGGCCGCAGGCATCCGCGATTTTGGCGTAGGACACATTGGTGTCCAACTCGGTCCCGACGAAGTTGTCATCAAACCACAGCGTCGTGTTCCGCTTTTCCGCGCCCCACTGGTAGTTGCGGAAGATGATCATGGTCATCGCAGGCCAGTCGCCGCGGCCAACGGACACCATTTCGTTCATCGAGATGCCAAACGCACCATCACCGGCAAAGCCGACAACGGGCACATCCGGGCAGCCGATCTTGGCGCCGCAGATCGCGGGGAAGCCATAGCCGCAGGGGCCAAAGAGGCCGGGGGCCAGATACTTGCGGCTGTCTTCAAACGACGGATAGGCGTTGCCGATGGCGCAGTTGTTGCCAATGTCAGAGCTGATGATCGCGTTCTTGGGCAGGGCGGCTTGAATGGCGCGCCATGCCATGCGGGGCGACATCTTTTCGGGCTCAGCAGACCGCGCGCGTTCGTTCCATGTGGTGCCGGGATCATCCTCTTCGTGGTCAAGCGAGGTCAGTTCCTGCGCCCAAGCCGACTTGGTCTGCGCAATCATCGCCTTGCGGTCTGCACGGCCTGCGTCGCCCGCACCGTCCGAAAGGTTCGCCATGATGCCTTCGGCGACTTTCTTGGCATCGCCCACGATACCCACGGTGACCTTTTTGGTCAGGCCGATGCGGTCGGGGTTGATGTCGACCTGAATGATCTTGGCATTGGTGGGCCAGTAATCAATGCCGTAGCCCGGCAGGGTCGAGAATGGGTTCAAGCGCGTGCCAAGGGCCAGCACGACATCAGCCTTGGAGATCAGCTCCATCCCGGCTTTGCTGCCGTTGTAGCCCAAGGGACCTGCAAACAGTGGGTGGTTGCCGGGGAAGGCGTCGTTGTGCTGATAGCCCACGCAGACAGGCGCATCGAGCGTTTCGGCCAGCTTGGCAGAGGCTTCAATGCCGTCAGCCAGAACGACGCCAGCGCCGTTCAGGATGACAGGGAATTTGGCAGAGGACAGAAGCTCAGCGGCGGTTTTCACCGCTTCTTCGCCACCAGCGGGGCGTTCGAATTCGACCTTCACAGGCAGTTCGATGTCGACCACTTGGGTCCAGAAATCACGGGGGATGTTGATCTGTGCGGGGGCAGAGGCGCGGTAGGCCTGCATGATCACGCGGTTCAGGGTCTCGGCGATGCGGGATGGATCGCGGACCTCTTCCTGATAGGCCACACAATCGGCGAACAGGTTCATCTGTTCCATCTCTTGGAAACCGCCCTGACCGATGGTCTTGTTGGCAGCTTGCGGGGTGACCAGCAGCAGCGGTGTGTGGTTCCAATAGGCGGTCTTTACCGAGGTCACAAAGTTCGTGATGCCGGGGCCGTTCTGCGCGATCATCATCGACATCTCGCCGGTGGCGCGGGTGTAGCCATCGGCCATCATGCCAGCAGTCATTTCATGGGCGCAGTCCCAGAATTTGATCCCTGCGGCAGGGAAAATATCAGAGATCGGCATCATGGCAGAGCCGATAATACCAAATGCGTGCCTGATACCATGCATCTGAAGCGTTTTGACGAAAGCTTCTTCGGTGGTCATTTTCATCGGATGTATCCCTTGTGTGGCAGGTTTTGCGGGCCGCAGCTCGGCCTGACGCGTCTCGCATACAATAGAATATGTACACGCTTGCAGTAGGGCCAGTTATAGCGTCGGGTTAGGACCAGTCAATCAATTATTGAGATATTTAGTCTCAATAATGGCGTATTTCAGAAATCAAGAAGTCATTTGCCGGATTGCCTGCGTGATACGGTTGACGCCTTCGGGAATGCGAGAGGCGGGCAGGGACGAATAGGCCAGCCGCGCAAAGTTTGTGGGTGGGGATTCGCTGGCAAAGAACGGCGCGCCCGGCTCGATCAAAACGCCCTGTTGCCGGAGCCGCGTGGCGAGAACCGTGGTGTCCACGTGTGGGGGTGTCGAGATCCAGACCGAGGACCCGCCATATGCGCCTTGCCCCGCGACTTTGATGTCATTTTTATGCAGGCTTTCGTCCAGCACTTTGCGCCGGGTGTGATAGGCTTGGGACATCCGCCGGACCAGCGCGTGGTAGTGGCCGAGGGACAGGAAATAGGCGACGGTGCGCTGGGTCAGCCCCGGCGGGTGGCGCAGGATCGAGGCGCGTAAGGCTCTGACTTCTTTGATAAAAGGAGCGGGGCCAACAAGGTAACCCAGCCGCAATCCGGGGAAGAGCGATTTGGAAAACGATCCCACATAAATCACCCGGCCATTGCGATCGAGCGACTTGAGCGCGGGCGAGGGGGATTTGAGGAATGCCATCTCAAATTCATAGTCATCTTCGACCACCAGAAAGTCATCACGCTCTGCCCGGTCCAGCAAATCATGCCGCCGCGACAAGGGCATCGTGGCGGTTGTCGGGCATTGGTGGCTGGGGGTGGTGAACACCACATCAGTATCGGCGGGCAGGGCATCTGGCGGCAGGCCGTCGCGGTCCACCGCCACCGGCGTCAGCTGACAGCGCGATTGGGTCAGGATGGCGCGCAAGGCGGGATAGCATGGGTCCTCGACCACGGCGCGGCGGCGCTGGGTCAGCAAGACCTGTGCCGTCAGCCAAAGCGCATTCTGTGCACCCATGGTCACAAGGATTTCGTCGGGGCCTGCAAGGATGCCGCGCCGGGGCAAGGTTTGGCGGGCGATGAATTCCACCAGTTCTGGGTCGTCGCCGTCAAAGTAATCTGCCGTCAGCGCGGAAAAGTCACGCTTTCCAAGCGCTTGCAACGCGCAGAGCCGCCAGTTTGCACTGTCAAAAAGTGTCGGATCCGCCTGCCCGTATATAAAGGAATACTTGTAATCCGCCCAATCCGCAGGCTTTTCCATTCCCAGCCCGGGGCTAAAGCGCTGGCCAATCGCGCGGGACCAATCCACGCTGCTTGAAGCGGCGCGCTGGGCAGGAAAAGCGGGCGGTTCAGGGGCGTTGTCAGAGACGAAATAGCCCGACCGCCCCTTGGAAATCAGGTAATCGTCGGCCACCAATTCGGTATAGGCGAGCGTCACTGTAATCCGGCTGACGCCAAGGTGCTTTGCCATTTGTCGCGAGGATGGCAGACGTTCACCGGGGCGGAACCGACCGGCCAAAATCCCCTGCGCCACCATCTGCTGAATCCGGGCCTGCAACGTGCCGGGCACGGTCGGATCCAAAAAGAAGGTTTCAACGGAGACTGACATTTTTGGCCTTAAAGGGGTGGTTGCGTTGGACTTACAGCAACAGGCCAGCAACATGCAACGTGGACAAAAGGCCAAGCCCGAAATCGACCATGCAGAACCTGTGAAGAAACCATGCACGACCGATACACAAACCATGCACATGAAAGTCCTAAGCGGCGTTAACACCTGAACGGTGGGTTGGGTATTGATACATGATTGATGCACTGCTACCGTCAGGGAGTCGCAATCATGCGGCGCGTTCTCAGGGCGGGGCGAAATTCCCCACCGGCGGTATGTCAGCGATGACGAGCCCGCGAGCGCCCGGCACAATGTCGGGGTCAGCAGATCTGGTGAGATGCCAGAGCCGACGGTCATAGTCCGGATGAAAGAGAGCGGGTGCGAGGTGCGTTGCGCGCCTTCGTTCCGCGTTGCCTTGGGTCACGGGACAACGAAAGGACAGAGACGTGACCTATTCTATGACGATGAAAAACCCCGCATGGGCCGGGGCCAGTTTTATGGTGCTGGCCGGGGCCTTGTTTGCCGGGGCCAATATTGCCGTGCAGGCGGCAGGCATGTGGCATGGGGCCTCGCCCGGTGCAGTGGCGTTTTGGCAATATGCGGGGGCCTTGGTGCTGGCGGTGCCGCTGCTGCGGGATTGGCGCACGACCCAGCCACTGTTGCATATCACCCGAGTCGCTTTGGCTGCGGTTGGGGTACAATTATGGGTGGCAGGGCTGGCCGTCGTGCCGATCTGGCAGGCGATTGCGCTGATCCTGACCTCACCCCTGTTTGTGACCTTGGGCGCCTGGGCGTTGCTGGGTGAGCGGTTGGGCTGGCGGCGCGTTGGCGCGGTGTTGGTCGGGGCGCTGGGCGGCGTGGTGATCCTGGCGCCCTGGTCGGAGGCGTTCCAATGGTCGGTATTGCTGCCGGTGGGGGCGGCGGCATTCTGGGCCGCGTCATCGCTGGTGACCAAGCGGCTGACCGCGACCGAGAGTGCAGCGACCCTGACGTTATGGTTGCTGGTTCTTTTGGTGCCGATCAATGCCGCGTTGGCCTTGCCCGGCGGGTTCAGCGTCGGCACGGCGGTTTGGCCGGTGGCGGCGGCAGCGGTGTTTACCGTGGTCGCGCAATGGGCGCTGGCGAGTGCCTATCGGCGGGCGGATGCGGCGTTCTTGCAGCCCTTTGATCATTTGAAGCTGCCGCTGAATGTAGGGCTTGGGCTTGTGGTGTTCGGGTTCGCGCCGCCCGGTGCGATGTGGCTGGGGGCGGCGATGATTGTCGCGGCGGCAGCGGTGGCCCTGCGGGAATGAGGGGCGTGCCGGGGTAAACCCCGGCCTACCCAAGGGGGGTGAGGTTGCGCGCGTGGTGTCGCCCGGATCGGGACAAGGGCGCAGGCCGCCGATCCATCACCAGTCCGCCCCACCGGGCTGGTGATTTGGCTGGGCTTGGTGCGACAGGTCCACGTCGCGATGTCCTTGATCCATAAAGCGCTCGGGAAGTGGCGTAGGGTCACCATCCCGCGGACTGGTGATGGATCGCCTAGCGCGTCACGTAAAGCGTGAAGGGGCCGGAGCCGATCTGAAGCTCTGTCATGCGCTGGCCGGACGAGGTGTCGTAGGTCACCTCCATCGTGGCGTTCTTGATGTAGAGCGGTGACAGATGGCCGGGGCCGCCAGTCACGCGGTAGGACATGTCGCAAGACAGCATCGTCCCGGTTTGGGTCGCGCCTGTCGCGGACAGTGTGATCACCCGGCGACCTTCGTAGAAGCGCATCGTGCCGGGGCAGCCGCTGGCGTTGATCAGCGCGTTCAGCACGGCAACAGGCGTCGAAACCCCGGCAGGCACCGCCGCTGGATCGGACAGATCGGTGCGATCCTCTGCCGGGCTGACGACCGTTTCAATCACCCGACCCCCATCGCTGAGCACCGAGATTTTGCGGCCCTTGCGCGGGATATCGGCCAGGTATTGCGTGACGACTTGGCCATCGGCGGTCTGCACCCGTTTGGCGCTGGCGGTAAAGCTGCCGTTGGCCACGCCAAGCGGGCTGTCGGTGATGTTGGACCGGATGCTGTCACCGGTCACTGTCAATGTGCCGATGGTGTCGCCGCCAAGTGACAACTGGAACGTCTGCGCGCTCGCCAAAGAGGCGAAACTGGTCAAAAGAACGATAAGGAAAAGACGCATCAAAGGCTCCGGTTTATCAATGGCAGCGACATAGCAGATAAACGCCAAGGCAACAGCGTTATCCAATATCAGACCGGCGGATTGTCCCCAAATCATCACCAATCAGCCCCGGATTTGCCCCTTTTGCGCGCGATACCGGGATGATCAAGTGGGAGTCCGTCATGGATTTTTGGGCAACATCGTTGGAACATCTCAGCCAAACTTTTGGTGTTAAGTTCCTGTTATCTCCGGTTTATTTGGGCGCGACGGTGCTGATCGTCTGGGCGGTCTGGCTCTATCGTGGCAAGCCGACAGGGTTCTTGCGGTTTATGTTGCCGCGCGAGCTTTATGTGCATCCCTCGACCCTGGTGGATATCAAGGTGGGGTTGTTCAACACGCTCTTCACCGCGACAGGTGCGATTTCGGTGCTGTTGGTCACGCCCTACGTGACCATCGCGGTTTTGCAGCAACTGGGCGGTGAATTGGCCGAAGCCGGTGGGCTCTGGCATGGGATTGCGGCGGCGGCCTTGCTGTTTTTGACGCAGGATTTCTGCCGCTATTGGAACCACTATCTGCATCACGAAACCAAGGTGCTCTGGCCGTTTCACGCGGTGCATCATTCGGCAGAGGTGATGACGCCGCTGACCTTCCTGCGGGCGCATCCGATGTATTCGGCACTGCAGGCGCTGATGATCTCAGCGCTGGTCGGGATCGTGCAGGCGCTGATCCTGTGGGCGCTGGTCGGGCAGATTGAGCCTTGGGCGATTTATGCAGGCACCATCGCGTTCAACACATATGTCTTTTTTGGCGCGCATTTGCGGCACAGCCATATCTGGGTCAGCTATGGCCGGGTGATGGAGCATATCCTGATCAGCCCCGCGCAGCACCAGATCCACCATTCCAGCGATCCCATCCATCACGACAAGAATTATGGTGAGGTCTTTGCGATCTGGGACTGGATGTTTGGCACGCTTTATGTCCCGGACGGCTATGAAACACTCGACTATGGTCTGGCCGATGGTGAGGGCAACAAAATCCCGCAGAAGCACCCCACGCTGAAAGATGCGCTGGTGGGGCCATTCATTGAGGTCTGGGAAGAGATCACCAAAGGCACGTCCATTGCCAAGCCGGAGCATCACCCATGACCGCCACCGACATCTCTGGCGCGGTCAGCGATCCGGCGCAGGTGCTTGTCTACTATGACGGTGAGTGCCCGTTTTGCGCACGCTATGTAACCATGTTGCGGCTGCGCGAAACCGTGGGGCAAGTGACTCTGGTGGACCTGCGCGAAGACGCGGATATGCGGGCAGAGCTGGCGGCTGAGGGCTTTGACGTCGATCAGGGCATGGTGGTTGAGATGGATGGTCGCCGGGTGGGCGGCGCGGATGCAACCAATGCGCTGGCGCTGATGTCGACGAGATCGGGTCTGTTCAACAAGCTTAACCGTGCCATTTTCGCGATCCCGCTCTTGGCGATGCTGATCTATCCGATCCTGCGGGCCGGGCGCTGGATCACGCTCTTTGCGATGGGCCGCGAGGGGATCAATGCGCGGGCTGATGCGGGCACGCGGCAGATGCTGTTCAGCTTTTTCTTTGGCCTCTTTTCGCTTTTTCACGTCTTTAACTACGCTTTTGCCTATGGGCGATACCCGCCTGCGGCTGATCTGATTGCGGTCTTTGCGGCGGCCTTGCTATTGCTTTGGCGGCCCCATTCGGCACGGGCTTTGGCGCTACTGATGCTGGCGAGCCTGATTTCCACAATCGCCCAAGCCCCGGCGCAATCAAACCACACGATGCTGCGTACGGTCGTGGTGATCGGCTATTGGCTGTCATTCTTGTGGACGTTTGTCCGCGCCAAGGACCCTGGCGAGATCTTTGGCAACTTCGTGCTGGCAGGGCGCGGGTCGCTGATCGTGATGTATATTTTCGGCATCTTTCACAAGATCAACACAGACTTTCTGAACCCCGAAACCAGCTGTGCCGTGCGCCTGTGGCAGGACATGCCCGCGCCGCTGAGCATGGTGCAGGGCTATTGGATGGACCAACTGGCGATCTATGGCACTTTTGGGGTTGAGGGCGCGATTGCGATTGCCCTGATCATCCCGCGCACGCGGTATCTGGGCCTTGTCTTTGGCATCGGGTTTCACCTGTTGCTGGGGCTGTCGGATTATGCCGCCTATATCGCCTTCACCACGCTGTCGATTGCGATGCATGTGCTGTTCCTGAGCCGGACACAGACTGCTCGGATGGTGGGTTCGCCTGAGATGGCGTTTATCCGGGAACGTATTCAGCAGCCTTTGGGTGCGGCCGCGTTCCTGATCTTTCTGACGGGTGGCGCGCTGGCAATGTACCGCCATGATTTCAGCTTGTCGAACCTGTGTTTGCTGCCCTTTGTGCTGCCGCTTTGCTGGTTGATCCTGCGCTATGGGCGCGAGGAGACGGGCCAGAGCCACACCAAGGCGGCCTGGGTCATCGGGTTCATCGCGGCGGGGATCTACTTTGCCGGCGGGGCGGCCCCTTACTTTGGCCTGAAGACCGCGCAGTCGATCAATATGTTCGCGAACCTGCGGCTGGAGGAAGGCGTGAGCAATCACGTCGTATTCCCCAACCCGCCGGGGCCGTTTACTTATCTTGAGGATGTGGCGGTAGTCACGGAAGCATCCGAGAGCGGGTTCCTGCGGGACTATCAGCAGCGCGGCTTTGCGATTGTCTACTACGACCTGATTGCGCATCTGGCGGATAATCCGGGCGTCACGGTCAGCTTTGACATGGGCGGGCAGAGCTACACAGATGTCTCTGCCGCTGACTTCCAAAGCGATATCGACGGGATGCTGCACGGGCCATGGGTGCGCAAGTGGTTCCACTTCCAGCCGGTGCAATTGGAGCGGCCTGAGGGGTGTACGCTTTAGCGGTCTACCTCGCTGTAGTATGCCGCGCCAGTGATGCCGCCAATGCCACCGATGCGATCAATGCCGAAGCCGGTCGCGGCTCGTCCCGCTTGTGATCCGACAATGAATGTCGTGGCTGGTCCATAATACCGAACATCCGTGCGGGGCCTCCCGTCCGGCGACGGAAGATCGAGATTTGTCCGATAGGTACCATTGAAGAGATTGCGACTGAAGTTGGACTCTCCGTTAAAGGTGACATCACCGTTGATCGCGCCAAGTGTTTCACCTACGACGCTATGGATCCTGCCCTTGACCCCCCGACGCCCGAAATTAACAGTGATTTCCGCTTTGCCAGCAATGGTCTCTCTGGCAACTTCGCCAGTGTTGACGGGTTCTTGGATCGACCCGCGAAAGGTGCCGCTATAAGTGGTGCGCCCTGACGTAGGAACCTTTGCTGCAGGGGTCAAACGCAGGTTAGCGAAGTTGTCTCTGCGCGTATCATATTGATCTGAAAGTTGGTCGAAACTCGCCGCTGGGACTGTGCTGCCGCCCCCGCATGCTGACAAAGACAGAATTAGCACCGCACAAATGGCGATTGTTTTCAAAACAGACAAATCGTTACTCCCACACCCTATTGGTGTGAAAATTACACGTTGTAATTTACGACCACAAGTTGAATTTGGTCGGCGGCCCGCGCGTATGGGTGGGCAGATTGCCCACCCTACGTTTCAGCGCAGTTACCCCAAAACCCGCGTGATGGCCTGATCAACTGCGTCGGTGATCTGGTCCAGATCATCCGCTGTCGCGATGAGCGAGGGTGCGAAGAGCAGGGTGTTGTTGAAGCCCGGCAGTGAGCGGTTGGTCGCACCGATGATCACGCCTTGGGCCATGCAGTCGGCGACAATTGCGCCGATTTCCTTTTCGCCCACAGGCTCTTTGCTGTCGCGGTCGGTGACCAGTTCGACGCCTGCGAAAAGGCCTTTGCCGCGCACGTCGCCGATCCATTTGTGCTTGTCCTGAAGGGCCAGCAGGTTGCTGTTCAGATGCGCGCCCATGGTGGTGGAGTTCTCCAGCAGCCCCTCTTCCATGATGATGTTCATGTTCTCGATCGCCGCCGCAGGGCCGCCTGTGCAGCCGCCAAAGGTCGAGATATCGCGGAAGTAGCCCATCTTGTCGGTGTCATCCTTGAACTGCTCAAACACTGCATTGGTGGTCACGCAGCAGGAGATCGCGGCATAGCCAGAGGCGACGCCCTTGGCCATTGTGACGATGTCGGGCTGGACGCCGTATTGCTGGTAGCCGAACCATGTGCCGGTGCGCCCGATGCCGCAGACGACTTCATCGATGTGCAGCAGGATGTTGTACTTCTTGCAGATCTCCTGCACCTTTTGCCAGTAACCTTCGGGCGGGGTGATGACGCCGCCGCCTGCGGTGATCGGCTCTAGGCAGAGCGCGCCGATGGTGTCGGCACCTTCGCGCAGGATCACCTCTTCAATCGCTTCGGCGGCTTTGATGCCGTATGCCTCGCCAGTGGAACCGTCCTGACTGCGGTATTCAAGGCAATGCGGGACGCGCACGAAGCCGGGGGTGAAGGGGCCGTATTGCGCGTTGCGCTCGTCCTGACCGCCTGCCGACATCGTGGCGATGGTGGAGCCGTGGTAGTCACGCTCGCGGTAGAGGATTTTGGATTTCTTGCCGCCGTGGTGCTTGTGGCTGATCTGGCGGACCATTTTGAAGGCCTTCTCGTTCGCTTCTGACCCGGAGTTGGCATAGTAGACGCGGTCAAGGCCGGGCATCTTGTCGATCAGCATTTCGGCAAACTGCGAGCCGGGGATCGTGCCAAGGGTGCCGCCGAAGAAGCACATCTTGGTGACGGCATCCGAGATCGCCTTGCCCATACGTTCGCGGCCGTAGCCGATGTTGACGGTCCAGACGCCGCCCGAGACTGAGTCGATATGTTCCTTGCCTTTGATATCCCACAGGCGCATGCCCTTGCCTTCGACGATGATGCGCGGGTCGACGGATTCAAACGGTTTGTGCTGCATCAGGTGGTGCCAGATATGGGCACGGTCAGCTTCGACGATTTTGTCAGGGTCGTTAGTCAAGGCTTGCAGGTTCATGGCGCTCTCCTATCGGGCATGCGAATCCCCGCGCGTGGCGGGTCATTGATGATTGAGTGTGCCAGCGTTTTGGTCCTCGCCAATAGGGCCAGATCCGGCGTTGCGTGAGGCCAGTTAAAGCTCTGACCCGGCGCGGAATTCGCCCCAGCGTAGGCGGGCCGTAGCCCCAAGACGGGCCAGCGGTGCGGGGGGCAGCTTGCTGGGGCTGGGTGCTGTGCGGGCGCGGGTCAGGGCAGGTGAGGTCACGCCACAGGCATCTTCTGAAGCGAGGATGCCTGCCAAAGTGCCCTTGGCGGTGCCAAGGCCGTTCTGGCAGCAGGCGGACCAAAGGCCATCATCCAGCGGGCCGATGACTTGGGTGTTGTTGTAGGACAGGCAAAGCCGACCGCCCCAGCGGTAGTCCATTGTGACCCCTTTGAGCATTGGGAAACGGGCGGCGAAAGCGCGGTCGTGGTCGCGGGCGACCTGCGCGATACGGCTGTCTGGGACTTCCATGCTGGGATCAAAAGTGAACCGGTTGCGGATCACGATCCGGTCGCCGCCTGTGCCAGAGATGCGGCGCACCGTAGTGCCAAGCGGGTCGGCGGGGGTCACGCCCCATGTGGTTGCGCCGCCAAGCCGGGCGCATTCGTCTGCCGTCAACGCGCGGGTCATGGAGGCATAGGTGAAGACATGCATCAACCGACCCGGAAGGTAGCCGAAGGATTGCAGGTGGCCGTTTACGGCAAGGATCACGCGGGGGGCGGTGACGCGGCCACTCGGCGTGGTGGCGGTCCAATCGCCGTTGCGTGTGAGGTCGGTGACGGGGCTGTTTTCATGGATGGTCACGCGGTTGGAGCGTAGGCCGGTCGCAAGGCCGCGGACATACATCGCGGGTTGGATAATCGCGGCACCGGGGGTGAAGAGGCCGGAGCGGTAATAATCTGTGCCGGTCATTGCCTGCATTTGCGCGGCGTCCAGCACCTCGTGCGGTTCATCAAGGGCGGTCAGGTGACGGGCGAAATCGCGGTTATGTTGGTGACCTTTGATGGTTGCCGCGGCGTTGATCTTGCCGGTTTGGGCAAAGGCTTCGGCACTCAGACCATAGGCCTGCGCCGCTTCGGCGGCAAAGGCAATGGCGCGGCGATTGTCGGCGGTCTGGGCGCGGTCGGCATCAAGCTTGCCTGCGTAATTGTCAGAGGCCAGATTGTGGGGCAGATCGATCATGAAGCCGGAGTTGCGCCCCGCTGGCCCGTCGCCGACGCGGGTGGCGTCCAGCACGATGATCTTGCCGGTGGGGTCGAGTTGCGTGAGACGGCGGGCGGCTGAGAGGCCCGCAAAGCCTGCGCCGATCACCAGCCAATCGGCGGTGGTGTCGCCTGTCAGCGGTGTGGCTGGGTCCGGGTCGGGCAAGAGCCGGTTCCACGCGGCGGGACCGGGATCAATGGGAAGGCGCGAGACCTGCATCAGTGATCCTGATTGAGCGCGTCGGCAGCGGGGATTTCCCGCTCGCGCCGGGCAATATAGGCGAGGAGTTTTTCGTTGATGCCGGGGTCGAGGGTGGGTTCTTCGTAGTCCTTGAGCAGCGCCTTGGCGTAGTTGCGGGCGCGTTCATTGATTTCGATGCCGCCTTCGGCGACCCATTGTTCAATCGAGTTGTTGTCGAAAAGCTCTGGCATGAAAAACGCCCGCTGAAAGTTCTCAAGCGTATGCGGATGGCCAAGGTAGTGCCCGCCGGGGCCGACGTCGCCGACGGCTTTCAAAGCCTCATCAAAATCGTCCCAGTTGATGCCTTGCGCCATGCGGTAGCCCATGGCGCATTGTTCGGCATCCACGACAAATTTCGCCATGGAACAATGCATCCCGGCCTCGTTCCAGCCTGCGGAATGCCAGATGTAATTGGCCCCCGACATCAACACGGCCATCAGCGTCGTGGCGCTTTCGTAACCTGCTTGGGCGTCAAAGGTCTTGGCCCCGCCCAGCGTGTTGGAGGTGCGCCACGGCACGCCGTAGAACCGCGCCATTTGGCCGATCATGAAGTTCATCAGGCTGATCTCTGGCGTGCCAGCCATGGGGGCGCCGGACTTCATGCTGACGGTGGACAGGTAGTGGCCGTAGATCGCGGGCGCGCCTTTGCGGATCACTTGGGTGTAGGCCAGTGCGCTGAGCGCTTCGGCATTGAGCTGCGCCACGGTGGGCGCGACGGACGCGGGGGTGTTCGCGCCGCCCAGCACAAAGGGCGAGCAGAGTACGGGCTGGTTGCGACGACTGAACGCCCGCATCGCGCCCAGCATGGTTTCGTCCCACACGAGGGGCGAGTTGCCGTTACAATTGCCGGTGACAACGGGGTGGGTTTCCAGAAAATCCTCACCAAAGAGGATCGCCGCCATATCGAGGACGTCCTCGGCGTTCTTGGGGCTGGTGGTCATGCCCATGAAGGTTTTGTCGGAATGCTTAATGGAGCTGTAGGTGATCCGCAGGTGGCGGTGGCTGATCGGGTGGTCGTAGGGCTCAACAATGTGATGTGCGGATGAATGCATCGCGGGCAGCATGTGCGACAGCTTGTGAAAATCCGCGAGGTCAGAGAGCAGCGGGTTGCGGCGGGTGTCATCGAGATCGCGCAGGTATGGCGCGCCGGTCATGGGGACGAACATCGCGTGGTCGCGGCCGAACGCGAGGTTATTGGCCGGGTTGCGGGCGTGGTAGGTAAAGGTTTCGGGGATGGTCTTGATGAGGTCGCGGACGAGCGCGCGGTCAAGGTGGACGGTTTCGCCCCGCACATCCGCCCCGGCCTTTTTCCAATCCGCCAGAGCGATGGGGTCACGGAACACAACGCCCACGTTCTCAAGGATATCCATTGATGCGGCATCGATCCGCGCGATCTGCTCGGCATCCATCGGCTCTGTCAGTGGCAAGCCACGCTTGAGGGCGGGGAGCATGGTGAAGTCACGCTTGGCCCGCGCCGCCTGACGCGCACCGCGACCCCGGCGGGTGGTGCCGACGGCGTCAACCGACATTGTCGCCCTCTGCGGGATCGGTGAGGTCGATCCAGATGGTTTTGACTTCGCAGTATTGGTCGTGTGCGTGGAGGCCGTTGTCGCGGCCGCCGAAGCCGGATTGTTTGTAGCCGCCAAAGGGGGTGGAGATGTCGCCTTCGCCGTAGCAGTTGACCGTGACCGTGCCGGCGCGGATGTCGCGGGCGGCGCGGATGGCGGTGCGGGTGTTGGCGGTGAAGACAGAGGCGGCGAGCCCGTAGGCGGTGTCGTTGGCGACGGCGATGGCCTCTTCGGTGGAGGCGACGGTGATGACCGAGAGCACAGGGCCGAAGATTTCGTCGCGGGCCTTGGGGTCGTCTTTGGCGATCTCGATCACGCGGGGGGTGACGAAGATGTTCTTCTCGGTCTCGCCGATGTAGCCCCAGACCTTGGCGGCATGGTCGGTGTCGATCAACGCGCCGATGTGGTTGGCGGGGTCGAGCGGGTCGCCTGTTTTCCAGTCGCGCAGGCGGGCGGTGATGCGCTCCATCAGGGGGGCTTTGACGTCGTGATGCACGATCAGGCGCGACGCAGCAGAGCAGTTTTGCCCCGCGTTCCAGAAGGCAGCGTTGACCACATGTTCGGCAACATGGTCGAGGTTTTCGGCGTCCGCCAAGACCACGGCGGGGTTCTTGCCGCCGCATTCGAGGGTCACTTTTTTCATATTGCTGTCAGCGGCATAGCGCAGGAAGCGTTTGCCGGTCTCGGTCGAGCCGGTGAAGGTGACCATGTCGATATCGGGGTGCAGGCCGAGCGGTTCGCCCACCGATGGGCCGTCGCCGGGCAGGACTTGGAACACCCCGCGCGGAACGCCCGCCATATGGGCAAGCTCGGCCACGCGCAGGGCGGTCATGGAGGTTTGCTCTGCCGGTTTGACGATGATGGAACAGCCAGCGGCGAGCGCGGGGCCGATCTTCCACGCGAGCATCATCAGCGGGAAGTTCCACGGCAGCACGGCGGCGACGACGCCAATGGGTTCCCGGACGATCATTGAGATGGCGTCGTCACCGGCGGGGCCGGTTTGATCGTAGATCTTATCGGCGGCCTCGGCGTGCCATTTGATGCAGTGGATGGTTTCGGGGATGTCGATCAGCTCGCAATCGCGGATCGGTTTGCCGGATTCGATGCTTTCCATCACCGCCAGTTCGCGTTTGCGGCGGGTGATGTATTTGCACAGTTTGATCAGCACGTCCTTGCGGTCGGAGGGGTGCATTTTGGACCAATGGCCTTGGTCGAATGCCTCGCGTGCTTTCGACACGGCAAGGTCCACATCAGCGGCAGTGGCGGTGCTGATCTGGGTCAGCACTTCGCCCGTCGCGGGGTTTGTGGTGGGCATCATCGGGCCGGAGCCTTTGCGGAACTTGCCGTCGATGAAAGGGGTGCTCGGCAGGTCGATCTCTGCCGCGATGGCGGCGTATTCGGCGCGTGTCAGAAGGTCGGTCATGTGGCGTCTCCGGTGATGGCGGAAATGGCGGTGTTCATGGTGCGAATGACCTCTTCCAGCGCGCGTTTGTCGTCTTTGTTGAGCGGCTGCAGCGGCTTGCGCGGCGGGCCCGCGTTGATGCCGCGGGTGGAGAGGCCGTGCTTGATGCATTGCACGAATTTGCCACCCTGTTCGAGGACGCGCATCAGCGGCAGCATGGCGGACATAATGGCGCGGCCTTTGGTAAAGTCGCCCTCCACCGCGCAGGCCTGATAGAGTGCGATGTGCGCCTCTGGCGCGAAGTTGGACCCGGCACAGACCCATGAGCGCGCGCCCCATGCGAAGAATTCCAGCGCCTGGTCGTCCATGCCGCAAGACAGGCCAATGTGCGGGTAGTCGCGGGCCAGCATGTGCAGGCGGTTCACGTCGCCCGAGCTTTCCTTGATGGCGCAGAAATTGGGGGAGCGGCCGAGGCGGTCGAGTGCTTCCTCGCCCATGTTGACGCACATCCGACCGGGATAATTATACAGCATCGCGGGCAGGTTCGCGGCGCGGTCAATGGCCAAGCAGTGCAGCGCAATTTCGCGGTCGGTGGGGTAGGCATAGGGCGGCGTGGCGATCAGAATGGCGTCGGCCCCATGGGCGCGGGCTTGTTCCGCATAAGCCACGGAATCCTCTGTGCGGATCGCGCCAGTGCCGATGATCATAGGCACGCGGCCCGCGATCAGCTCTTTGGCGCGGCCCATCATCCAGATACGTTCTTCCA
This sequence comes from uncultured Paracoccaceae bacterium, assembly GCA_947494675.1. Lineage (GTDB taxonomy): Bacteria > Pseudomonadota > Alphaproteobacteria > Rhodobacterales > Rhodobacteraceae > CANMYO01. The sequence goes on along the minus strand of CANLVP010000003.1, from coordinate 754,060 downwards.
TCGTCTGGGCATAGTATTCGCCCGTGGTGCCCGCGACGATGATGCCGTTCACGCCCTTGTCGATCAGGAGATCCACCGTGTCGGCCAGCGCGTCTTCGTTCACCGAAAAATCCGCGTGATAGGGGGTCACGAGCGGTGTGTAGATGCCTTCAAATTGCATGGCGGCGGTCCTTGAGTGAGACGACATCAACGGGCAGCGGGTCGGGGCGCACGAAGCGTTCCAACCGGTCGCGCGAGAGGTCCCAGTGTTGCAGAGTGAGGTCGATGGCGAGGGCGGTTTCACGCGCTTCGATTGCAGAGATCATCGCGTCGTGCTGGTCCACGGCCTTGCGGATCAGGTCCTTTTCGGCGGTGGAGGCAGGGCGATAAAAGGTCTGGGACAGGCGGGTGTGGTCGATCAGCAGGCGGTCAAGCGAGGCGGTCAGATAGGGGTTCTGCGCCATCTCGCCGATCAGCGCGTGAAAGCGGTGGTTCGACAGGGCGGCGGCAGCGGCGTCACCATTGGCGGTCTCTTGCGTGAAATCGCGCTGGGCGGCTTTGAGTTTATCAAGCTGGGCGGTCGTGCGGTTTTCGGCCGCAAGGCTTGCGATATTGGCGTAGATCATCGGTGCGGTCTGGAAAAAGGTCCGCATGGTGCCGATGTCCATTGAGGCGACCTTGGCCCCGCGATGCTCGGCTTGCGTGATGTAGCCAAGGCCCGCGAGCCGTTGCAGCACCTCGCGCAGCGGCGTGCGCGACAGCCCGTATTGCGCGGCCAGCGACACCTCGTCCAAGGCGGCACCGGGTGCCAGTTCCGTGGTCAGGATGCGCAGTTGCAGGTCAGCGAGACAGGCGTCTTTGGTGATGGTTGGCATGGGGTCCTCTAAGTGTTGTGCACACGTTGTATACATTCGGCGAGTCGGTCAAGAGGGATGGTGATCCGCGCGTTGACTGCCTAGGTTTATGAAAACCCAGAGGCCGTAGAGATGAGCGATATCGAAGTGTTGGTGGCCTTTGGGGCCGCGCTGACTGCGCTTTTGCTGGCGCTTCTGGTAACGCGCGACCGATCGCGCCGCACGAAACGGTCTCGAGACAAAAGCCAAACCACTGGGCTGGACAGGGATGACGCCCCCGAAAATGCAATCTTGGTGGATGGGTCCAACGTCATGCATTGGGGCGGTGAGCCGTCTGTGACCGTTGTGCAGCAGGTCATCGCGTCACTGGAACGGGAGGGGTTTGCCCCCTTCGTCTGCTTTGATGCAAACGCGGGCTACAAGCTGATTGGTCACTATATGGACGCGTGGGACCTTGCGCCGTCAATCGGTGTGACGCCTGATCGCATTCTGGTTGTGGATCGGGGGGTGGTTGCCGACGAGGTCATCCTTGCAGAAGCAGGGCAACGGGGCCTGAAGGTTGTGTCCAATGATCGGTTTCGTGATTGGACAGACCAGCATCCTTGGGTGAAAAACCACAAACGGTTCCGCAGGGGGACGTGGAAACAGGGATCGGTTGTGTGGCAATCTGGAAAAAAGCGGTGAAGTGGCTGGCGGGGATCGCGGCCATCGGCTTGGGCGCGCTCGTGGCGTGCAGCCCGCGCGCGGTGCCGATTGCGCAGGCCCCTGAGGGCACGTTTCGCGTCGCCTCCATGAATGCGCATTACATTATCCTCAGCCAGGAAACCGGCGCGTGGTCGGTGGGCGATTGGGAACGGCGCAAGGGGCCGATGGATGCGGCCTTCAAGGCGCTGGATGCCGATATCGTGGCGTTCCAAGAGATGGAAAGCTTTGGCCGGGGGATGGACAAGAACATCAACCTCGCGCGTGATTGGCTGCTGGCGCAGAACCCCGGCTATGCGGCGGGGGCCAATGGGGATGCCAATGTCTTCCCATCAACCCAGCCGATTTTCTACCGGACGGATCGGATGTCATTGCTGGATCAGGGGTGGTTCTTTTTCAGCGACACGCCGGATGTGATCTATAGCCGGACGTTTAATGGCGGTTGGTCGGCGTTTGCGTCTTGGGCGCAATTTGATTTGGGCGGGCAGGTCTTGCGGGTGGTCAATGTGCACAACGATTACGCCAGCCGGTCGAACCGACGGCTGTCATCAGAGCTGATCGCGGAACGGATCGCGCCTTGGATTGACGCAGGTGAACGGGTGATGGTGGTGGGCGACTTTAATGCCATGTCTGGTGGTGCGCCTTTGACGATTGTGGAGGCCGCGGGGATCACATTTGTGCCGGTGAAGGGGGCGACCTATCACCTGAACCGCGGGCTGAACCTTTTTGGTGCGATTGATCATTTGGGCGCATCGGAGGGTGTGCGTTTGGTCGGTGAAACGCAGGTGCTGCGCCAGAAGTTCGACGGTGAATGGCCGACGGATCACTACCCGGTCGTTGGGGATTTTGTGTTTGAGTGATGCCGGTCTGAAGCCCGGCCTACGATGTCGCGGGGGCGGGGCATTGGCGGAAAGCGGCGACACGGTCGGCGGCGTCTGACAGGTCTGCGGTGATGGTCAGATCGCCGGCGGTCGCGGCGGCTGTTTCGTTGAATTGCAGCCCATCGAGGACATTGCCAAAGCCGGAGTCCCTGACGGTCAGGGTTGGGCCGTCGGTCATGTGCCGGTCCGTGCCGATGGCAATCTGGTTCCCGCCTTCAAAGCGCATGCCAAAGGTCGCCGCGCTGGGCCATGTGCCGTCAGTCAGGGTCATGGTCAGCGTGTATTCCGGCAAATTGGCGTCATAGGTGATCGTGATCTCGGCTATCGCATTGCTATGCGTGAGCGTGCAGATGGGGGACGGCGTGAACTCCCACGCGGTAGCGGGACTGGCGGCGGTGACAAGGGCAATGAGCAGGCGCATACAAAGGACGTAGTGCGTTAGCTGAAGCGGACCATGAGTAGCATCGCGGAAAGTGCGCAGAAAATGCCCGCAACCTCGCGCGCGCGGATTGGTTCTTCGAACCAGAACGCGCCGATTGCGCAGAGTGCCAGAAGCGTGACCATCGAATAGGTCACGCCCGCTTGCGCGAGGGTGACGTGGCGCATGGCATAGAGCCAGAAGATCGCCGAGACCGCATAGATTGCGCAGCCCGCGAGGACGAGCGTCGAGGTTACGGGGTGGTCCCCGTCGGCCGCGAGTTTGAGAAGCGTATCGCCGACAATCACGATGAGGGCGGTCAGACAGGTGAAGCCGAAGCCAAAAAGCATATGCGTCATGGGGTCGTCCCATTGCTATGCGCCGAAAATACTTTGGCGCGTGGATTGAATGAGGTGAGGGTAGGGGAAGTTGCCTGCCTGTGGGTAGTGGGGTTATCGTTACCTGGGATGGGGGCGGTTTTGGTGGAGGTGGGCAAATTGCCCACCCTACAATTTGTTAACCTTGATGCGGTTCACTGAACCCATGTCGCATTACAAACGCTTGCGAGTCGCCGGGGCGACCTACTTTTTCACCGTCAATCTGGCGGATCGGGGTCAATCGCTGCTGGTGGACCGGATCAACACCCTGCGCTGGGCCTATGCCAAGACACATGCCGAACATCCCATTCACTGCGATGCGATGGTGATCCTGCCGGATCATCTTCATGCGATCTGGACGATGCCGCAGGGCGACAGCGATTTCTCGGTCCGGTGGCGCAAGATCAAGGCAAGGTTCAGCGCGGCCATCGCCGAGGACTTTCCGCGCAGCGATAGCAAGGTGATCAAACGGGAACGAGGGATCTGGCAGCGCCGTTTTTGGGAACATATGGTCAGGAATGCGGACGAATACAGCACGCTGATGCGCCACTGCAGAGAGAACCCTGTGAAGCACGGGCTTGTTGCGCGGGCAGAGGATTGGGCGTTTTCGTCTTTCAATCGCATGGCGGCGTAGGCTGGGCAATTTGCCCACCGGCCCGAGTGGCGGGCAGATTGCCCACCCTACCGTTTGCCGCGACGCTTGACGCCCCCGCGCATGCCGCCACGGCCCATGGTCGAACGGCCCGAGGATTTCTGCGCATCATCAACCGCCTTATCCACGGCAAATTGCCGCGCGAGGGGGTCGTCGGCGAGGGTGAGTTCGACCGTTTCCAAGCGCTTCAGCTCATCCCGCAGGCGGGCGGCTTCTTCGAACTCCAGGTTCTCGGCGGCTTTGCGCATGTCTGTCCGCAGGCCTTCCATCACAGCCTCAATATTCGAACCGGCCTGCTTGCTGTCGATCTTCGTGGTCACACGCGCCTGATCGGTGTCGCCTTTGTAGAGGCCCGCCAGAATATCCTCGACGTTCTTTTTGACCGTCTCGGGCGTGATGCCGTGTTCGACGTTATAGGCCATCTGCTTGGTGCGGCGGCGCTCAGTCTCTTTCAGGGCGCGTTCCATCGATCCGGTGATCCGGTCGGCATACATGATCACGCGGCCATCGGCGTTCCGCGCGGCGCGGCCAATCGTCTGCACCAGCGAAGTTTCTGACCGCAGGAACCCTTCTTTGTCCGCGTCCAGAATGGCCACCAGCCCGCATTCGGGGATGTCCAATCCCTCGCGCAAAAGGTTGATGCCGATCAGCACGTCAAAGGCCCCAAGACGCAGATCGCGCAGGATTTCGATCCGCTCGATCGTGTCGATGTCAGAGTGCATGTAGCGCACGCGGATGCCCTGTTCGTGCATATATTCGGTGAGGTCTTCGGCCATGCGCTTGGTCAGTGTGGTGCAAAGCGTGCGGTAGCCGTCAGCGGCGACTTTGCGGACCTCATCCAGCAGATCATCGACCTGCATTTCAACCGGGCGGATTTCGACCTGCGGGTCCAAGAGGCCGGTGGGGCGGATGACTTGTTCTGTAAAAACGCCGCCGGTCTGCTCAATCTCCCACGACGCCGGGGTCGCAGAGACAAAGACCGATTGCGGGCGCATGGCGTCCCATTCCTCAAACTTGAGCGGGCGGTTATCCATGCAGGATGGCAGGCGGAACCCGTGTTCGGCCAGCGTGAATTTGCGCCGGTAGTCGCCCTTATACATGCCGCCGATTTGCGGCACGGAGACGTGGCTTTCGTCGGCAAAGACGATGGCGTTGTCGGGGATAAATTCAAACAAGGTGGGGGGTGGTTCACCCGGTGCCCGGCCCGTCAGATAGCGCGAATAGTTTTCGATGCCGTTGCAGACGCCTGTCGCCTCCAGCATTTCCAGATCAAAGTTGGTGCGCTGTTCCAGCCGCTGTGCCTCAAGCAATTTTCCGTCAGCGACCAGTTGATCGAGCCGGATGCGCAGTTCCTTTTTGATGCCGATCACGGCCTGCTGCATCGTGGGCTTGGGCGTGACGTAGTGAGAATTCGCGTAGATGCGGACCTTGTCAAAGGTGTCGGTTTTCTCGCCCGTCAGCGGGTCAAATTCGGTGATGCTTTCAAGCTCTTCGCCAAAAAATGACAGTTTCCACGCGCGGTCATCAAGGTGGGCGGGCCAAACCTCGAGGCTATCGCCGCGCACGCGGAAGGACCCGCGCTGAAAGGCCTGATCGTTACGGCGGTATTGCTGCGCGATCAAATCGGCCATGATCTTGCGCTGGTCATACATCTTGCCGACGTGAATATCCTGCGTCATCGCGCCGTAGGTTTCGACCGAGCCGATACCGTAGATGCAGGATACGGATGCCACGATGATCACATCGTCGCGTTCCAACAGCGCCCGCGTGGCCGAGTGGCGCATGCGGTCGATCTGTTCGTTAATCTGGCTTTCTTTTTCGATGTAGGTGTCGGAGCGGGCGACATAGGCTTCGGGCTGATAATAGTCGTAGTAGCTGACGAAATATTCTACGGCGTTGTCGGGAAAGAAGCCTTTGAATTCGCCATAAAGCTGGGCGGCCAATGTCTTGTTGGGGGCAAGGATGATGGCGGGGCGCTGGGTTTCCTCAATCAGCTTGGCCATGGTGAAGGTCTTGCCGGTGCCGGTGGCGCCCAGCAGCACTTGGTCACGTTCGCCTGACAGGATACCTGCGGTCAGTTCCTTGATCGCCGTGGGCTGGTCGCCTGCGGGTTCAAAGTCGGTCTTCATCACAAAGGCGCGGCCGCCTTCCAGTTTTTCGCGGCTGCGCACGTCGGGGGCCGGGTTGGACAGATAGGCGGCGTCCGAAATCTCGCGCTTGTCGGTCTGGGCGTAGGCCATGGGGGGATTCCTTTGCGGTTGACCTATAGTTGGCCCCACGGCTGTCAGGATCAACCCCACCTCCTGACAGGACATGTCAGGAGGATGCAGTCAGCCTGCGGAAAAGCCCCAAAGCCGCCAGCGAGATCAGGCAAAGTGCGGCCCCAAAGAGGAATGTGACGCCAATATCGCTGCGCGCGTCTGCCAGCGCACCTGCGAGGCGCGGCGCGATCATCATCACCGCGTAGTAGATGGTGAAAAAGACGCCCATGCCAAAGGCGCGCGACTGCGGCGGCAGCACGGCAGAGGGCAGGGTCATGCAAGGGCCAGCGGCCAGCGCGAACAACACCCCAACCACCAAGAAGATCATTAGGACTCCGATGGCCGAAGCCCAAAGCGCCAGCGGCATCAGGGCCGCAAAACTGACAAGGCTGATGACCATCATCATATCCCGCCGCCCCGTGCGGTCGGCGATGATCCCACCAAAGGGCAGGGCCAGGGAAAAGACGATCATAAAGCCGCTGATCGCTGTGCCCGCGTGGGCAACGGACCAGCCTGCGGCCACCAGAAGGGCCGGGCCAAAGCTGAAAACCATCGCAAGTGCGGTGTTGTAGAACGCCCAAATCAGCCCCGCGAGCGTCAGGGGCAGCAGCGGAAAAGCTGTGGCTTTGAGCTCAACCGTCGCTGCGGCTGCTGTGTCGGGCGGGTGGTAGGCCAGTGCAAACAGCACGAGACAAGCCGCAATCAGAGCCAGCACGGCGATCATGGCGGCGGTCAATCCAAAGGAGGCGGCGATGAGCGGCAAGCCTGCCAAAGTCAGGGCAATGCCCACGGGCCAGGAGTTGACAAAGATCGCCATCGCCGTCGCGATTTCATGGCCCGCGAACCAATCGACCAGCATCTTGGTCATGACCACGTTCAGGACTACACCGCCTGTGCCTGCGATCAGGCGTCCAGCTCCGAACGCCAGCGTATCGGGCGGCAAAGTGGTTAGCAGGCCGCCCAAGATCATCAGGACCATGCCGCTAATGACGACATTCTTGTCGCCAAATCGTGCAGCAATCGCCCCGCCCGGCAGTGCGATCACGATGCCCGGCGCAAGATAGAGGCCGATCAACAGGCCGAGGTCAGCCAGGCTAAGCCCGTAGCGGTCGATCATCAGCGGTGACAGGGCGGCCACGGTTTGAAACTGCGCCGCCATGGTCAGACGTGCGAGGAACAAGACAATCAGGATGATCCAGCGGGTTTGGATGGGGTGTCCGATCAGGTCGCGATAAATTTATGGCTTGTGGGCAAAGGTTTCGTGCAAGGTGAGCTTATGAAAACAATCTTATGGGCCATGATGGCCAGCCTGTCACTAAGCGGCAGCGCGGTCGCACAAGATGTGGATGCGGTCATCGCTGCGGCGGAGCGGTCATTTGATCGCATGCCTGCGGTCGAACAAGTCGATGTGATCGCAGGGCGCTGCGGCGCGGACGGCGAAGTGAACCGCTTTGTGGCCTATTGCACCTCGCAGAACACGATCTTTTTGACGGCAACGGGGCCCACAGCGGCCTATCAACTGGCGCATGTCTACGGCCATGCGGTGCAGGTGCGCCATGGGGTGGCGGATGTGGCGCTGCGGACGATCCGGGCCAACCGCGACAAAGAAGCGGCCTTGCGGATGGACGTGACGCGTATGGTGGAATGTATCGCGGGCGTGATCCTGCACCGGGCCGGGTCGGGGGCGATGGACCTGACACAGATGTTCGCGCAGGAACCCTTTACCGGCAGTCATTGGGGACGTGACCCCTTGGCGCGCGGCCCGATTGTGACCTTGGGCCTGCGTGAGCGGAACCGGTGGCTGAACAAAGGGCTGTCAGCGGGTGATCCGGCGGCTTGCGATACAGGCGAATTTCCCGCGACTTTGGTGCAGGATGCGTTTCGCCGTTGACGCGGGGGGTGTGCGGCGTAGGTTTTGCCCGAACCCGCAAAGGAGCCCCCGATGTCTGAGCATATTGATCCCGAAAAACTGAACCGTTTGGCAGAGGTCGCGGTGCGCACCGGCGTGAACCTGCAACCGGGCCAGGACCTGATCATTACAGCCCCCATGGCGGCCCTCCCGCTGGTTCGTCTGATCACGGAACACGCCTATAAGGCGGGCGCGGGGCAGGTCTTGCCGTTCTTTAGTGACGACGCGATCACGCTCGCGCGGTTTGAGCATGGGGCGGATGAAAGTTTCGACAAGGCGCCCGGCTGGTTCTTTGAGGGCATGGGCAAGGCGTTCAGGGAAGGGGCCGCGCGCATGGCAGTTTCAGCAGAGGACCCGATGCTGCTCGCCGATGTGGACCCCGCCAAAGTCGCGCGGGTCAGCAAGGCGACTTCCATTGCGCGCAAGCCCGCCATGGACCCGATTGTCGGCTTTGAGGTGAACTGGAACATCGTGGCCTATCCCGGCGAGGGCTGGGCGGCACAGGTGTTCCCCGACCTGCCGGTGGAAGAGGCGCAGGGCAAGCTGATGGATGCGATCTATGCCGCCAGCAGGCTTGAATGTGACGACCCGGTGGCCAATTGGGAAGCACATACAGAAGAGCTCAAAAAGCGGGTCAAGTGGCTGAACGACCACAATTTTGCCAGCTTGCACTACACCGGGCCGGGCACCGATCTGATGCTGGGACTGGCCGAGGGGCATATCTGGAAAGGTGGGGCCTCTCCTGCGCTGAACGGTGTGACCTGTCAGCCGAATATCCCGACCGAAGAGGTCTTTACCTGCCCCCACGCCTATAAGGTCGATGGCACCGTGTCGGCCACCAAGCCGCTGGCGCATCAGGGCACTGTGATCGAGGATATCTCTGTCCGGTTCGAGGCGGGCAAGATTGTGGAGGCGACGGCCAGCAAGGGGCAGGACGTCTTCCGCGAATTGCTGGCGGTGGATGATGGTGCCAGCCGCATTGGTGAGGTGGCGCTGGTGCCGCATTCCTCGCCCATTTCGCAGTCGGGTGTGCTGTTCTTCAACACGCTCTTTGATGAAAACGCCTCTTGCCATATCGCGCTTGGCCAGTGCTATGCCGACACGATTGAGGGCGGATCAGAGCTGTCGCCCGAAGAGCTGAAGCAAAAGGGCGGCAACCAAAGCCTGATCCATGTGGATTGGATGATGGGCAGCGACGCGGTGGATATCGACGGCATCACTCGCGCGGGCGAGCGCGTGCCCGTGATGCGCGGTGGTGAATGGGCGAGCTAATCGCCGCCCCGGAACGGTAAACTTGTCGCTGGATTGTGTGGTTGCGCGCATCGCGCACCCCTTGTGTCGGGGGGGTCGCCTGTGGCAAGTAACACCCAGCCAAACCGGAGCTTTCTCATGCGCGCCAGAATCTATCGTCCCGCCCGAACTGCCATGTCCTCTGGCACTGCCAAGACCAAGCAATGGGTGCTGGATTATGAAAAGGACAGCGCTCGCGAGATTGATCCGCTGATGGGCTGGATCTCTTCAAATGATACCCAGACACAGGTGCGGCTGACGTTTGACAGTAAAGAGGCTGCCGTGGCCTATGCCCGCGAAAACGGCATTGATGCGGTGGTGACAGAGCCCAAGCCGCGCAAGGCCAACATCCGTCCCGGCGGCTATGGTGAGAACTTTGCCACCAACCGGCGCGGCGCCTGGACCCACTAACTAGCTGTTTTCGCAACCGATTCCGTCATTGTCGCGGTCAAGGCCGTAACCATCTCTACCCACCACGCGCACGGGCCCCTGCACATAGGCCGGGCCATTGCCGCTGCCGCCGGCGCAATCCACGTCCGAGGCGATAGGCACGCATTTTCCGGCATAGTTGGGGTCGCATTCCTGGGCTGATGTAAGGTTCGGTGCCATCAAGGCCGTCACCGTTAAACCACTCAATAAAATGCGCATCGCTGAAATCACCCGTTAACCAATTCTTAATAAAGGTTAACGTGGGGTCACCGGGGCGGGCTTTCAAGGGGAGGCCCGGTCAATAAGGGTGCGGTCGGGGCTTGCCAAATTGCGGCCTGTCACGCCATACCGGGCCAGCGCGGTCCCTTAGCTCAGCTGGATAGAGCAGCCGACTTCTAATCGGCAGGCCGAGGGTTCGAATCCTTCAGGGACCGCCAATTTTTGATAGTCGCTGGCGCGCGCATGCCCCTTCATTGATGAAAGGCGGAACAAGGCCCGCCCTTCATCAGATTATATCTAGGTGAAAACGCAGGAACGTTTATTCACCAAGTGCGATGCCTTCGCGGCGTGGGTCTGCGCCACCAATCAGCGTGTCACCGACCACAATCGCATGAAGGCCAGAGTTCAGGTCACGTGGGTTCACTTCAAAACCCAGCTCTGTCAGAGGTGCGACGAAATCCGTCGCAGCTGTGCCGTCTTCGACGTCATAGGTGCCAAAGCGGTTTACAAGATGCGGCATGGCAATCGCCTCTTGAATGTCCATGCCCCAATCCAGATGTGCGATGATGGTTTGCGAGACGTAACCGATGATACGGCTGCCGCCCGGGCTCCCGATCACGAGCGTCGGAGACCCGTCTTGCATGACGATCGTCGGTGACATGGACGAACGCGGGCGTTTGCCGGGTTCAATGCGGTTGGCAATCGGCACACCATTGCTGTGCGTGCGGAAGCTGAAGTCTGTCAGCTCGTTGTTCAGTAAGAACCCATTCACAAACAGACGGCTGCCAAAGGCGTTTTCGATTGTGGTCGTCATCGACAAGGCATTGCCGTAGCTGTCCACGATTGAAATGTGGCTTGTTGACGGAAGCTCAATCGATTGGTCATCAGACAGCAGCATCGCGTGATCCCAAGGCGGGCTGCCTGCTGACACCTCTTCAAGTGCGTTTTCAGTGCCTTCGATCAAACCCGCACGTTCGGTCAGATAGGCGGGGTTAAGAAGACCACTCGTCGGCATTGGCACGAAGTCGCTGTCAGCCATGTAGCGACCGCGATCTGCAAAGGCGAGGCGTGAGGCGTCGCCGATGATACGCCAGCTTTCGACATTGTCTGGACCAAGTGCAGCAAGGTCAAACTGGCTGGCAACGCCAAGAATTTGACCGACGGTCAATGCTCCTGAGGATGGTGGCCCCATACCGCACACATCCGCATCGCGGTATTCCATGCAGACTGCGGGGCGTTCGATGACGGCGTAATGCGCAAAGTCGTCCATCGAAAGCAAACCGGGGTTGCCCTCAGCATTTTGCACAACCGAAACGATGTCCGCCGCAATCCTGCCTTCGTAGAACGCATCAGCGCCGCCTTCGGCGATCTGCCGCAGGACATCAGCGTAGTCTGCGTTGACCAAAGTGGTGCCAGCGGCCAGCGGGGTTCCACCCGGCAGGAAATAGTCTGCCGTCGCTTCAAACCGTCCCAAACGCTCTGCGCCATTGGCAATCGAAGACGCCAGACGCTCGGACACCACAAATCCATCTTCGGCGTGGGTGATCGCGTCATCAAACAGGCTTTGCCAGTTCGCCTGTCCCCAACGCCGATGGGCCTCTTCCATCAAACGCGGTGTGCCGGGCGTCCCGACCGACAGCCCGCCGACGACGGCATCGAAGAACTGCAGCGGTTCACCGTCGGCATCCTGAAACATGGTCGGGGTGACCGACAACGGTGCCGTTTCGCGCCCATCGAGCGTCGTGAGCTCACCGCTTTCGGCATCATACCAGACGAGGAACGCCCCGCCGCCCAGACCGGAGGACTGCGGCTCGACCAATCCCAACACCGCCTGCACCGCAACCATGGCGTCGGCAGCCGTGCCGCCGTTACGAAGCACGTCCGCACCTGCATCGACAGCCAAAGGGTTCGCCGCGGCGACCATCCAGTCGTTCGCTACGACGGATTCGCCAGCGTTCTTGCTTTCGAGCGCGGCGAGGCCTTGTTCACTGAGACCCGGAAAATACTCACTCAGACCTGTCGCCACCTCTGGTGCAACACCATCTGCTGCAGTCTGGGCCGAAAGCGGGCCCGCAAGAACGGCTGCGACTGCAGCGGTTATCACTTGCATAGGTTTCATAAGACAATTCTCCTTCTGTTTTTGTGAAATCGGGGATCTATGGGATGTGTTGTGCGGCGAATTACCTGAAGTTGTTTTGAGCCTAACATCACTCTCGGACAGGTTGCCATGGCATTGCGGGGAGAATTCTCCGGGCGAGCGGACAATCCCGGCGTGGCCGTGTGCGACGGCTCGCTTTTTGGCGCAATACTGTTGTTGGCGTGGTGCTTTTCGGTCGTGTCTTGCGTGAACAGCCGGTCCGCGGAAATCCGCCGAACGCCCGTTAGGTCTTGCGCCATTCCAAGTAGTTCAGGATCGCCTGTCGGGTGATGTCGCCGCGGGTGCTGTGTCGGTGGTTTTCCAGCAGGCGGCCATAAAGCTGGGTGCCGATGAAGAACGGCAAGGTGGTTTCGGCCTCGGACAGGGGCAGGGCTTTGCTCGCAAGGATCGCGGCGAGGTCGGCGCGGGGGACACCGCATAGGCTCGGGCCTGGCGCGGGGCCGTGGATGGTGGACCAGACGAGGAATTTGGCGATGTCGCGCGCAACGGGTAGCCAAGCGGTGCCTTGCACGTCAACGCCGGTCATGACCCCATCCGCATAGTGCAGGTTGATCGCAGCAAAGTCGCCGTGGGTGGCGGCTTGGGTGACAGGTGCGCCTTGCAGGTCTTGCGCCATGGGCATAAGCGTGTCCATCAGCGCCGTCAGCAAGCCTTCGTCCAAGGGGGGCACGGCGCGGGCCCGCAACTGTTTGAGCCAATAGCCCGGACCAAAGCTGCCGCTGCGGTGACGGGGCCCGATGTAGGCGGCAAGCCATGCGCCTGCTTGCTGCATCAGCGCGGCGCGGTGGTCGGGATCCGCGTCGGCGATCACGCCTGTGAGGCGCGGGCCGGGGGCATGAGACAGCACGACCACACCAAGGTCGGGGCGTGCCAAGAGGCAGCGATTGATCTGTAAGGGACCCGACGACAGTCGCGGCGTGACCTCGGCCAGTTCTGACTGGCTGTCGGCCACGATGTCAGCGGCGCGGGGGCCTTGAAACCATTTATAGACCGCGCGGACATCGCCGTAGTGTCCGGCAAAGACATGGCTGTTGTCACCTATTTTGAGCGGCTCCTCCAGCCGGCAGAAAGGGACCTGCGCCATGTGATCCTGCGCCGTGGCAAGGGCATGGGCGCGGTCGGTATCGGTGAAACGGGACAATGGGCGGACTTTCGCACGTTAAGAAAGGTTAACAAAAAGGGCTCGTCACCGCCCCAATATCTGGTAGCTTGCCGGAAAACAGACCCAAGGTCGAGCAGGCGGGACAGATGAAATTTCCAATACTTTTGGCGCTTATTGTGGCGCTGGCGGGGTGCGACGCGCAACCGCCACAGGCAACGCGGGCCGCAACACCGGGCATTACGGTGCCGCAAGTTGGTGTGACGCAGGTCAGTGTCGGGCAGGTACTTAATGCGATGCGCGCGCAAAACGGGTTGGCGGCGATGCGGCAGAACCCGACCCTTGACCGGATCGCGCAGGCTCATGCAGCAGATATGGCCGCGACCCACAACTTTTCACATATTGGCCGTGACGGGCGCGGGTCGTGGCAGCGCGCGCAGGCGGCTGGTTACAACCCGCGGCTGATGGCCGAAAACATCGCTTGGGGCCCCTATGAGACCGGCGAGGTGCTGCGCCTGTGGCAGGCCCGCGCCGATCACCGATCCAACCAGATGCACCCCCGGGCGCAAGAGTTTGGGATCGGCATCGCGGGCAGTGGCGCGCGCACCTATTGGGTCCTGGTGATGGGGAGCGCATTCTAGACGCCCCCCCGCCCCGTCACAAGATGAAGTCGCTAACGTCGGCTGCGCCAATCGCCAGCCCCTCAATCAGCACAGACCCGGTGCCACCCAGCTGCGTCAGGTCCAGCAGCGTGTCGCCGCCGCCTGCGTCTGACAAGGCCGGGGCCACGACAGCGGCGTAACTTGGGATCGGGATGCCGAAATCGCGCAGGTCGATTTTGTCGACGCCGTCCTGAAAGTCGGTGATCGTGTCAAAGCCCGCATCGCGCTGAAAGACGAATGTGTCCGACAGGTTTCCACCCGTCAGTTCGTCGTTTCCGCGACCGCCATTGATCAGATCGGCACCGGCGCCCCCGTTGATCGTGTCGTTGCCAGCCCCACCATATAGCTTGTCGCTGCTGGTGCCGCCGCCAAGCTGATCATCACCACCTCCGCCATGAACGATGTCCTGACCACCTCGTCCTTCGGCAACGTCATCGCCATCACCCATCCGCAAGGTGTCATTCCCGGTATCGCCGTCAAAGGTGTCATCGCCTGCGCCGCCAAGCATGACGTCATCGCCCGCGCCGCCAAAGAAGACATCAGCACCCTCGCCCCCGCGGATCATGTCATTCCCGGTGCCACCAGAGCCACTGTCATCCCCTTCTCCGGCATAGATCAGGCTGTCGCTGCCAAGCGTGGTGATGTCATCGTCCCCGGCACCGCCAAAGACTTCGGTCGCGCCGCTTTCATCAAACACGATGTCATTGCCATCGCCTGCACGAATTTCATCATCGCCGGTGCCGCCGTAGAGTGAGTCATCACCTGTTCCGCCAAAGATGTCGTCGTTCCCGGCGCTGCCAATCACCTCATCGCTGTCGGCCCCCGCATAGATATCATCATTGCCGCCACCGGCGTAAATGAAGTCCTCTCCGTTTCCGCCGACCATCAGTTCACGATAAATGCTGCCGTTGAGGATGTCCGACCCGTCACCGCCATATAGGAAGTCATTGCCGGAACCGGCTGACAACTCATCATCGCCGCCGCGTCCGTGCAGCGTGTCGGAATCGTTGCCGCCAAAGAAAAAGTCCGCGCTGTCACCGCCATAGAGCCGGTCGCTGCCATTGCCGCCATAGACGCTGCCGTTGACCTCTCCATTGCGGCTTTCCAGCCGGTCGTCCCCGTCCTCCAGGTCGATGTTGCCGTTGATGAGGCCGACATTGTCGACGATGTCGATGCCGTCCAGCATATTTATATTGCCGTTGATGAGGCCGGAGTTCTCGATCGTCTCACCGTTGTCATTGCCCTGATAGGCCAAATTGGGGGACGAAATTTCACCCGAGTTGACCAGGAGGTAAATCTCCGGTGAGGCGGATTGGTTGTGCCAGATCGCGGCATTGCTGGTCTCGGTCACCATGATGCGGCCCGCGTTCACGATCGTGGCACTTTCGCCAATGGAGTTGATGCCATAGCGCTCAGCCAGAATATCGCCGGTGTTGTTCACGTTGTTGCCAGAAGTGTCGAGCCCCAGCCCGCCCATGTAGACACCGGTGTCGCCCGTGATCGTGCCTGCGTTGAACAGGGTGTTGCCACCCTCGCGCTGAACCACGCCCCAAAAACCGCCGTTGATGTTGCCGTAGTTGGCCACTTCGCCGTTCATCCAGGTCCGCACACCAATGTTGTTGGCGCCATTCACGCTGCCGAAGTTGGTGAACTTGTTGCTGCTTTCCACCATATCCACGGCCATCTGCTCTGCCGCGATAACCCCGTAATTGGTGATTTCAGAACTGGACCCATAGATCTCTATCGCGTCGGCGGTTGAGACAACCGATGCGGTCTCGGAGATAAAGATCGTGTTGTTCGAAACCGGGGCGGTGCTGGTGCCCAGAAGGATCGCGGGTTCGATTGTGCTGTCGGTGAAGGTGAAAATCCCAACATTGGCCGACAGGAAGACGTCGTTGCGGCCAACGCCTTCGATCACGCTGTCATCGTCGCTGTAGACTTGAACGCCATCGACGACGACAAGGTCCTCACCGGTTGCCAAGGTGATCTGAGCGCCAGCGCCGCCGCCTGTGATTGTTCTGACTTGTGCCATTATTGTACCCTTTCAAAATTACAAGTTGGATAGCTGCGCAGGATGCAGCGACTACAAATTGGAAACAGGCTCACCCAATTTTGCGGTTCACCTGTTGGACGTGATCACACGCCGGAAAAAGAGGCGCGTGTCGTGATGACGAGGCCAGCGCTGGCCGCGCCAAGAACTGCTTTCAGAGCAGAAAGTCTGAGGCATCCGCATCGACAAAAGCCAACCCCTCGATCAGCACGCTACCAACCCCGCCGAAGGCGCTCAAGTCCAGCAGTGTGTCTCCGCCGCCTGCGTCTGACAAGGCCGGGGCGACGACGGCGGCGTAACTTGGGATCGGGATGCCAAAATCGCGCAGGTCGATCTTGTCGACGCCATCCTGAAAGTCGGTGATCGTGTCAAAGCCCGCATCGCGCTGAAAGACGAAGGTGTCGGAGAGGTTTCCGCCTGTCAGTTCGTCGTTTCCGCGACCGCCATTGATCAGATCGGCACCGGCGCCCCCGTTGATCGTGTCATCGCCATTGCCGCCAAAAAGCTTGTCGCTGCTGGTGCCGCCGCCCAGAATATCATCGCCCGCCCCGCCATGGATGATGTCCTGCCCGGCGCGACCCTCTGCTGTGTCATCACCCGCGCCCATGCGCAGGGTGTCGTTGCCGTCTTCGCCATCCATTTCGTCATGGCCGTCGCCGCCAAGCATGATGTCATCGCCCGCGCCGCCAAAGAACCAGTCGTCGCCCGCGCCGCCCCGGATCATGTCATCACCAAGTCCGCCTTCGCCAAAATCGGTCCCTTCGCCGCCGAACAATTGGTCATTGCCGTCGCCGCCGTCGAGTTCGTCAATGCCGCCCAGACCGTACAGGCCGTCATTGCCATCATCGCCCTTGAGGGCATTCGCCTCGGCCCCACCGATCAGCATGTCATTGCCGTCGCCGCCTTCCACGTCGCCATCCACGTTGCCGCTGCGACCCATGTAGGTGTCATCACCGCCCGACAGTTGAATATCCCCGATGATCGTGCCGGTGTTGACGATGCGGTCTTCGCCCGCGCCGCCGGAATAGGCGAGACCGGCTGAGATGATCTGCCCGTCGTTGCGTAGGAAATGTTCCTCATCGGGGTCAGACGCGTTGTGAGAAATCGTAGCCAAGAACGAAATGGTCGAGGTGATTGTGCCCGTGTTGATAAAGCGCGACCCTTCATCGGCGGTGGCGACGCCAATGGCCTTGCCATTGATGGTGCCGGTATTGGTCAGCTCGGCGGTGGCGTTGAAGTTTGCGAGACCATCGAAAAATATGCCCGTGTAGCCTGTGATGTTGCCCGCATTGGTGACAAAGCCATTCGCACCCTCGATCCAAATGCCGTTATTTACCGCGCCAAGGCCGTTGACGGCAGAGGTGATGCTGCCAAAGTTCTGGATTTCGGCACTGCTGCCCATGTGAACCGCGGTCAGGAATTCGCTTGAGATGTCCCCATGATTGAACAGCGAATTAAGGCTGCCCGTCATCAACACAGAGGTGTATTCAGTCTTGATCAGGCCGAAGTTGGAAATCTCATTGCGGTTGCCGTCGAACCGGACACCTTCGTAGGAACTGAGGACGGACGCGCCATCAAGCACTGTCAGCTTGTTTTCATTGGGTGTGGTGTAGCCCGCCCAGATCACGGGCCGGGGCGCAAAACTCGTGTTCGTGTAGGACAGGACCGTGGCACCTTCGCGCAGCAAGATGTCATTTTGACCCCCGCCAGCGATGGCCATTTCGGCGGTGCTGTAGATCAAGACATCAGGTTGTACGATCAGGTTGTCGCCGGTGCCCATCGAGACGGTGATGATGCCGCTGCTTTGATCAGAGGATATAATTGTTGTGGCCATGGGAATGTGTCCTTTGCGAAAATGCACTACTGTTCATCAAATGCGCCCCGTAAATCTGGGGGCTGAGACGAAAGCTAACATGGTTTAGAAAAACCGCAAAAGAGACGCGTCGCGCTGCAGGACGCCCGTGATAGGTCTAACGCGCGTCGCCTTACACCGACCAAAGATACCGGGTGACGTGGTAGAAGATCGGCGCGGCAAAGACGACGCTGTCAAGCTGATCGACAAAACCGCCCTGGCCCGGAATGAGGTGCGACCAGTCTTTGACACCGCGGTCGCGTTTGATCGCAGCAAAGACCAGATTGCCGAACATGCCCACCAATGACGCCATCGCTGCCATCAGCGCGGCCCCGATGATGCCAAAGGGCGTGAGCCATGCCAGACAGGCCCCGATCACGGCGGCAGAGGCGACGCCGCAGACCAGACCTTCCCATGTTTTGGGCGACAGCTCTGGCGCGATACGGGTCTTGCCAAAGCGGCGGCCAAAGAAGAAATCCAGCAGGTCACCCAGCTGCACCACCACGATCAGGAAGGCGATCAGCAGCACGCCGCGCTCGCCATAACCGGGGATATCCAGCGCCATCAGCGCGGGCACGTGGCTGACACAAAAGACGGTGATCATCAGGCCCCATTGGGTCTCGGCCACGCGGGTCATGAAACGGGTGTAATTGCCACGCAGGGCGCTGACGATGGGCAACAGCAGGAAGGCATAGACCGGGATGAACACGGTATAGATCCCATGCCAACCGCACCAGACAAAGAAGTATTGCAGTGGCAGCACAGCAAAGAAGGCGAGCGCCAGTGACATGTGATCGGCGCGGTTTTTGGCCGTCAGCGTCAGGAATTCGCGCATCGCCGCAAAGCTGGCAAAAAGGAACAGGATCATCACCCCAAGCCGCCCGGTCAGCAGCGCGAGCGAGATCAGCGCCACCATCGCCCACCAGCTTTCGACGCGGGTCATATAGGTATCCAGCACCGGGTTCTGCGTTCCAGGCATTTGTCGCGCCCGGATCAGTTCGCCAAACAATGTGAGCGCCACAAGCACGCCAAAGCCCGCGAGCGCCAGCAAAAGGATGCTGCCCGTGGTGCCAGTCATGGCGGCGTCAAGGATCGGGTTGTTCATCGCGCCGCCTCCTCTGGTTCAATCGGGCGCAGATCGGCCAGGGCAGCGGATGCACGGGCGAGGAAGTCGTCTTTGCTTTCATATTCGCCGATGTGCAGCGGCGTGCCAAAGGTCACGGTGCAAATCAGCGGCAGGGGGATCACCTCGCCCTTGGGCATGATGGAATTGAGGTTGGCCACCCATGTGGGCACCAGATCAACCTCTGGGAAGGCTTTGCCCATGTTGTAAAGTCCCGCCTTAAACGGCAAGAGCGGGTCCGGGCCCATATTGCGGTTGCCTTCGGGAAAGATGATCAGGCTGTCGCCGCTTTCCATGGCGGCCAAAATCTTGGCCATCGGGTCGTCATTCACTTCGCGGCGGCGGTCGATCAGCACGGCGCGAAACACCTCGCCACCGGCGAAGGCGCGAAGCTTGTTCTTGAGCCAGTAATCGGCGGCAGCCACGGGCCGGGTCTGGCGGCGGATCGCAGGTGGCAGCACCGACCAGATCATCGGCATATCACCGTTCGAGGTGTGGTTGGCAAAGAAGATCCGCTGCTTTGGGACCGGTTCGATCCCCTTCCAATCGGCGCGCACGGCGGTGAGAAAACGCACGAAAAGGCGGATGATATTGCCCACGATATCGGCAGCAAAACGGCGAAGGACGGAAGTTACGCTAGTCATAGGGAAACCTTGCCGCGAAATGCAGGCTTTGCAAAGGGAAACCGCCCCGCACGGAGATGCGCGGGGCGGGGACGTGGCTTACTTGATGTCGCCGTCAACGTATTCCGACAGCAGGCGTTCGTTCTTGGCGTCCTCAAGTCGCTGGATGCGGTCATCCGACAGGCGTTCGTCAAAGCGGTATTTGACAAAGTTCACCAAGGCGAGCGTCAGCAGCAAAATGCCGATGCCCCAGTAGCCCTTGGTCGCCAGTGGCACGTCGGGGGACATGTAAAGCGAAAGCGCGAGCATCCCGTAGGCCACCACGACCGCAATACCGTTAAAGAACATGATGAGGGCGTTGTCTGATTTGAATGTATTTTGCATTTGTCTGTCTCCTCTTAAGGTCGGTTATTTCTTGGTTTTCAGGCGGTTCAGCACGTCTTGTGCCGTTGCCCGTGTTGGGTCGCCGTAGCCTGCGTCGGCCATGCGGTCGATGATGCCGCCCTGGTTCAGGTCACGGTTGATCTCGGCCACGATCTGGGACTGCTCGAAGGGGTCATCCTTGCCGATGACGCGGGCAATCAGCTCTTCGGCCTCTTCAGAGGCAGAGGTTTGGCTGATCGAGCCCAGTTTCATCTGGATATCCTGTTCGCGGCGCACCGCACGGGCCTGAATGGCACCTTGCTTGAGATCGATGATCCGGCGGTGGCCGTTCTCGATCGAGGTGCGCAGGCGCATGACCTTCTGTTCGAGCCGGGCGCAGGTTTCGTCACGCAGGGCCAGTTCGTTTTCCATCTGTGCAATGGCTTCGGCCGCCTGTAGCGCCATGTCTTCGTTCTTGGCCTCAAGTGCGTCTTTCGCGCGGTTCGTCAGGTCCGCGATGCGTTTTTGCAGGCTGGTGCGCTGGGCGTTTTCGCTGCGCTGACGTTGGATCAGGCTGGCAAGCGTGGCCTTGGCCGCCTTGAGCGAGGCTTCGGCCTCGCGGATTTTCTGGTCGATCAGCTCAATCGCAAAGGCATCACGCACGCGGTCTTCGGCGCGGGCATTGGCCCCGACGATCAGTGTGGAAAGTGTCTTGAACATCTGTCTATCCTCTCGTGAACGCTGTTCATGAATTGGATATAGAGACACAGTGAACGATGTTCAAGAAAAAAATGAACGCCGTTCAGGAAACGCTGTGTTCAGAGGTGATATTGGTCAGGACAACGGCGATCATATCCTCGATCCGCTCCATCGGGACGCCAGAGATGCGCCGCTCAAGCCCCAGTGACACGATACCGTGGACAGAGGAAAACAGCGCGCGGGTCATCAGATCGATCCTGTCGTCGTCCCAATCAGGGAAGATTTCGCGCAGTGGGGCAGCGATCAGGCCAAAGACCTGACCCAGCTCTGCCAGATACCAATCGGGGACGGTCATCTCCGTCGACATCTTCAGATCAAACAGCGCCCGCCATGGCAGCGTATTCTTGGCGGCAAAGTCGAGGTAGCCGTGCCCCATGACGATCAATTTGTTCTGTGGCGCGATGTCCTGGCCTTCCAGAATGCCGGACACATGCGCGCCCAACCGGCGAAATGTGCGCCCGTTAACGGCCATGATCAGCTCATTGAGGTCGTGAAAGACGTTGTAGATCGCCCCAACCGAGCAGCCAGCCATCCCCGCCAGATCACGCGCTTTGATGGCGTCGGCGCCGTGGGTCGTGATGATCTGCTCGGCAGCATCAATGAGTTTGTCGCGCAGCTGGGTGCGGCGCTCTGCGGTTTTGCGGGCCATGGTGTGTATCCGAGTGAACGTGGTTCAGCTATATGCGAGCGCTGCGCTGGTGGAAAGGGCGGGTGCCTCCGGCGGGGATATTTGTGAACCAAAAAGCCATCAGGTCGGGAAAGCCGCACTTGATGCGGGGTGTGCCCATCGGGCAAGCTGCGCGGATTAAAGCAAAAGGTATTGTGATGTGGGATTGGGCGCGCCGGTTTGGCGTGAAGACGGTTGTCTTTTTCTTTGCTGTGCTGAGTTTGACGGGTCTGACCTATCGGTTGATCGGCTGGTGGAATGCCTGGCGCGGCAATTGGGGGTCGGTGTTTTACTGCTATGCCGGGTCGCGGGATTTCATCGACAGCTATGCGCCGCCCGGTATGGTGGCGTTCTTTCGCTGGCGGCCTGTGCCGATTGGCGTGATGCGGCAGGATGGACGCTGGGGGCTGGTGCTCGCCTCTCCGGTCACAGAGCGTGATTTTGCGGACCCCGCGAATGCCGCGGATTTCCGCCGGTTACAGCAACGGCTGGGGCGGATCGCGGATCTGATGGGGGTGGACGTCATCAACCTTGCGGGCATCCTGCCAAGCCTTTTGGCGCGCAAGGGGGTGCTCAAGGTCAACGATTCCCGTGCGGTTGTTGTGGCCGCTGTGCAGGCCGCCGTGGCCGACGTGCAGGCAGCGCATTTCCCTGATGGCCTGCGCGATGTGATCGTTTTGGGGGGTGGGGGTCACGTGGGTCGCGCCCTTTGTGCTGCGTTGGATGGCGGGGGATATACCTGCCACGCTGTTGATCCGCGCGGGCATGCGACGGCGTTGCCCGTCGCGCTTCACGGCGCGCCTTGCCTATTGATCGACATCGCGCGCAAGGGGGCCATCCGAGATTACATTCCGCAGATGTGGCCGGGGCTTGTGGTGTTGAATGAGGTGTTCCCTTGCCCATCACGCCGCGATGTGGCGCGGATGAAAGCGGCGGGCGTACAGGTTTTTCACTTGGCAGGCGTGGCGGGCCGGATCATCCCGCCACTGCCCCATGGCTATGAAAACGCGGTGCCCTGTTGCGCGTCGCATAGTGCTGCGATCGGGGCGGTACGGGTGATCGCGCTGGGCTAGTCTTCCACCACCGGCGCGCCACCGGCAAAGTTGTTCACTGCGTGGTAGCTGATCGGGTCGTCCTGCATTTGCAGGTGCAGCCCATCGCCGGTGTAGGGATGCGCGCGGGCGAGGTCTTCGTCCACGTCGATCCCAAGACCGGGGGCCGTGGGGATGGGGATATAGCCATCTTCGACCGTCAGGGTGTTCTTGATCAGTGCGGCGTGGAACGGGGTTTCAATCGTCTCGGCCATCAGGATGTTGGGGATCGATGCGCCAAGCTGCACGTTGGCGGCCCATTCCACGGGGCCTGCATAAAGATGCGGGGCCACTTGCGCGTTGTAGGTTTCAGCGAGGGCCGCGATTTTCTTGGTCTCCCAAATGCCGCCAGAGCGCCCCAAGGCCGGTTGCAGGATGCTTACGCCTTGGCGCAGGGCGGCTGCAAATTCGACCTTGGTGGTGAGCCGCTCGCCTGTCGCGACAGGAATGCGCACTTGTGAAGCGACGGTTGAAAGGTCGGTGTCAGGGGGGCAGGGCTCTTCATACCAGAGGGGGGAGAACGGCTCTAACGCTTGGCCAAGACGGACGGCACCACCGGTGGAGAATTGGCCGTGCGTGCCGAACAGCAGATCGGCCTTGTCGCCCACCGCGTCGCGGATCGTGCGGCAAAATGCGACAGAGGTTGAGATGTCATACATCGACGGCATATGCCCGGCGCGGATTGTGTAGGGGCCTGCGGGGTCGAATTTGACGGCTGAATAGCCCGCATCGACACAGGCCACAGCACTTTCGGCGGCCATCTCGGCTGAGGCCCAGAAAGCAGGCAGGGGGTGGTGGGGTTGCGGATAAAGATAGGTATAGGCGCGGATGCGGTCGTTCATCCGCCCGCCGATCAAGGCATGCACCGGGCGGTCGCGGTCTTTGCCGAGGATGTCCCAGCAGGCAATCTCAAGCCCTGACCACGCGCCCATGACCGTGAGGTCAGGCCGCTGGGTGAAGCCTGCCGAGTAGACGCGGCGGAACATCAGTTCGATATCTTCGGGGTTCTGGTCGGCCATATGCCGGTCAAAGACATCGCGGATCACATGGGTCATGGCGTCCGGCCCGATGGATGAGGCATAGCATTCGCCCCAGCCCGTGATTCCGGTGTCGGTGGTCACCTTTACAAGGATCCAGTAGCGTCCGCCCCAACCCGGTGCGGGCGGTGCGGTGACGATGATGTCGAGGTCGGCAAGTTTCATGATATTGTCCGGGTCGGAGGGATTTGAAATGGACACAATCACGGTTCGGGTTATGGGTCCAGACGACTTTGACGTCTTGATGGGCGTCGCGCCGGGTCTTTTTGATCAGGCGATGCGGGCGGATCAGGCGCGCGCGTTTTTGGATGATCCGCTGCACCACTGCGTTCTGGCCTTTGACGGCGATCAGGTCGTGGCCATGGCGACGGGCACTGTGCTGCTGCACCCCGACAAACCGCCGTCGCTTTTCATCAACGAGGTGGGCACGCGTGACGGGTATCTGCGGCGCGGGCTGGCCACCAAGGTGACGCAGGCGCTGATTGATCTGGCGCGGGAGCATGGGTGCGAAGGCGCTTGGCTGGGGACAGAGACCGACAATACCGCCGCGCGCGGGCTTTATCGCAGTATGGATGCTGAGGAGTTGGAGGGCGTGTTCTATGGCTGGGACGGCGCGCTTTGAGCCCCGCGTGCAAGATCGTTTGGGCGCAGGACGTTGCGGCGACCAAGGTCGTCTGTGACGCCATCTTGGGGGGCTTGCCGGATTGGTTTGGGCCTTATGACATCTACAAGGACTATCTTGACTATCTGGAAACCCGGCCAAGTTTTGTGGCGCAGATCGAGGCAGGCGAGGTTGGCATCCTGACGCTCAGCCAAACCTCAGCAGCGGCGGTTGATATTCATTTGATGGCCGTGACCCCTGACCAGCATGGCAAGGGGATTGGGCAGGCGCTGGTCGATCAGGCCGTGCTTTTCGCACGCGAAAAGGGCGCAAAATTCCTGACAGTCAAGACACTTGGGCCGTCGCATCCGCATAAGGGCTATGCCCGGACACGCAGGTTTTATGAACGGCAAGGCTTTGCCCCAATCGAAGAATTCATCGACTTTTGGGGCGAAGGCTATCCGATGCAGCTCTATTGTCGGAACGTCGTGTGAAAGGCTCGCCTCTAAGTCTCTGACAGGGCGACTTTCATGTCGGTGACCTGATAAATCACTTCGCCATCGGCCTCGACGATGCCATTGGCGACACCCATGGTCAGACGACGGGTTTGCAGGGCCTTGGTGAAATCAACCTTATAGGTCAGCATCTTGCGGTCAGGGCGGACCATGCCGGTCAGTTTGACCTCGCCCACGCCAAGCGCATAGCCGCGGCCCTGCCATCCGCGCCAGCCAAGGTTGAAGCCGGTCAACTGCCAGAGGCCATCAAGACCTAGACAGCCGGGCATGATCGGGTTGCCGGGAAAGTGGCAGTCAAAGAACCAAAGGTCGGGAGTGATGTCGAATTCAGCCACCACATGGCCCTTGCCGTGCTCACCACCATCGCCAGAGATATCGGTGATCCGGTCCATCATCAGCATCGGCGGCGCGGGCAACTGGGCATTGCCTTCGCCAAACAATTCGCCACGGGCGCAGGCCAGCAGGCCTTCTTTGTCGAAACTGGTGGGGAAATCGGCCATGCAATCGGTCTTTCTAGTTGTTTGCGCTTGTCCGACCACTACCACTAGCGGGCTTGATCGGGCAAGAGCAGCTAGATCCCGTGGTTGTCGATCGCCTCTGCTTTGTCGAAAGCACCGTCGAGCAGGTGACCCTTGGGCAGCACGATTGCAAAGTTGGAATAATCGCCGAAGGTCCAGCTGAACAGGCGGCTGGGCACAAGTTCCAGCATCACCGCGTCGTCACGCTCAAACTTGGCGGCACTCCCGCCCATTGTGATCACCTCATCAGCGGCGATGGCCTGCCATTGCGGTTCCAGCAGCGCGCGCACCTCAGCCAGAAGCGCGGCGGGGTCGCTGCAATAGACGTGCCGCGCGCGCATGTCATGCAGCGCGGGATATTCAGAGTTCTTGATCCGCTCCACCAGATGCTTTTTGCCCATGCCGATCATCTTGCCGTTGTCATAGAGCGGCGTGTCATATTCCAGCGCAAGGATCGGAGCGAGGATGCGGTCACGTTCCGCGAGGCTAAAGGGCGCGGTTTCGGCGCGTTGGCGGATCAGTTCGGCCAATTGTTCCAACGATGGCAGCATGGCGCTGAGGGAGACAAAGCGCGCAGCCTCTGCCGCGGCTCTGTCGGGTGCTTTGGCCGATTTGCTCATGTCCATGATCTTCTTTGCCTCGGCGATCAGCTCTTCGACAAAGATGCCAAGCGTTGGCCAGTCAAAGGGCTGCCAACCTGCGTGGTCGGGGTCAAAGGCCTGACCTGCGCCAACCTTGGCGGGACGCGCGCTTTGGTCCCCGGCCGGCACAACCTTGACCGGCCATCTGGGGGGCTGAAGCCCTGCGTCACCCATCATCTGAACCGCCTGTTCATCGTAGCGACCATAGCGGAAGTATCGAAAGACCTGGCCGTAGGGGCGGGGGCGTTCTTCGCCCAGAGACGTGGTGTGCAGAACCAGCCCGCCGCCATAACCTTGGTCGCCGCCAAAGAACAAGAGCCAGCCAGAGCGCGGACCTTGCCAGCCCCACATATCGGGCGGCAGTTGATGGGCTGCGATCTGGGCAAAAAAGGTGGCGGGTTTCCCGTCAACCTCTGGCCAGGGCAAATCGGGCGGCATCGACGGGTTGCCACCGACCCAGCTGTCAGAGGGTTGGGGCGGCACCATGACCTGCAAGCGCACAGGGGCAGTGTCTACCTGCAATTGCGCGATACTGTCACGCCGGGCACGCTCTTCCGGGGTCAATGCAGCCTCTTGCGCGGTGTACATCCGGCGCCTTGTCCGGTCGAGTTCCAGTGGCGAAAGCTCTGCCTCGCCCGCGTAATGCGCCAAGATCGCCTGCGCGTCAGCCGAATTGCCCGCCTGTTTGCCTGCGGGCCGCGCTGCGCGTGGGGCCTTGCCCTTGGCACCGGGTAGATGCGGGGCCAGATCATTGCCCATGACCTGCGCCATCAGTGCAAGGCCAAACGCGAAAACCAATCCACAAATGGCCCAAGGAATGAACTCTGGCGCATCAATTAAGGGCGTGCCGCGCCGTCCAAACAGCGCCATCAGTGCGAAAATGCAGCCAAGGCCAAGCGCTGCGGCGGTCAGATAAATCAGGCGGGCAAGGTAGATCATGGGCATGTCCGGTGTCGCTATCAGGTCCGGCCTAACCACGTGATCTGGCAAATTTAGAGCGACATTGGGGCAGGTAGATTTTTGTTGGGCGGTGCCGCATCCTGCGGCTAGAGTGAACGCGAAACAGGAGAGACGACATGGACGCGCAGTTTTCCCGCCGCAAATTGCTGACCCCGCCAGAGTTGCGAGCCCTGACCGCGCGGTCGGATGCCAAGGGCTGGCAGCAAATGGGCAGCCATCTGGGCGCGATTGCGCTGGTGGCGATTTTGCATGGGTTTGCCATGGGGACGTGGTGGGTCTTGGTCACCGGGCTGGCGCTGGGTGTCTTGCTGAACTTCACCTATGCCGCGCAGCATGAGCTGAGCCATGCGACGGTTTTTGAAACCCGCAAGCTGAATACGTTTTGGGGGCGGGTGATTGGATTTGTACAAATCTTTCCGCGCGACTTTGACCAGATCATGCATTTCGCCCACCACCAATACACGCAGGACTGGGACCGCGATGGCGAATTGGTGCGCGAACCCTATACGCTGACCACCTATCTGCTGTGGCTGAGCGGGATCACCTATTGGCGCAACCGGGTTTTGGGGCTCGTGCGGCGCGCGCGTGGCATCATCGTCGAACCCTTTATCCGGGCCGAGGAAGAGGCTCGCGTGATCCGCGAAAGCCGCCTGCATGTGCTGGGTTACGGGGTGATTGCTGTGGCCGCAATTGCGGCGGGGTCGTGGTGGCCGTTGACGTTCTGGCTGCTGCCCATGGTTCTGACCAAGCCGATCCATCAATTGCAGAACACCATTGAGCATCTGGGGCTGAGCCACGAGAGCGATATTCTGGAAAACACCCGCAGCACGCGCGCGGGGCCGTTCATCAAATGGCTCTGCTGGCAGATGCCTTATCATACGGCGCATCATACCTTTCCGGCCGTGCCCTTCTGGAAACTGCATGATCTGAACGCCAAGATTGAGGCGCAAGCCGGTGAGGTGCACCGCATGGGCTGGATCGAGTTTCAGATCCAAGTGATCCGCAAGCTGCGCGCCAAAGACGAAAGCCAATACCCGATGGATGAGGTCTGGATCGTGCCCACGACCGGTGGCCGCACCCTGCGGGTGGAGGCGTAGGGTGGGCGATGCGCCCACCACCGCGCGGCGGTTACAGGTCTATACTTCGCTCTGGGCGATGCAGCCGCATGACCAAAGCGGGGTCAAGCTGCCCTATGATCAGGTGTGTCAGATGGTCGCTGCGGCGGGCTTTGACGGGATGGCGATTGATCTGGGCGCGGCGGATGTCGCCGTGGCCCATGAGGTCCGCCCGCATATGGAGGCAAATGGGTTAACGCCGTTGATCGTCGCCTTTCCCAAGACCATCGACAGCATGGAAGACACGCTGCGGATGGCCAAGGACTTTGGCGCACCATTCGTGGATATCATCGGGCAGGTCATGCCGATTGCGCTGGATGACATGGAGCCGGTGATCGAGGCCTGGATGAAGATGTCGGACCGGATCGGCGTGCCGGTACAGTTTGAGACCCACCGCAACTGCATCACCAACGACCTCTATACGACGCTGCAATTGCTGGATCGTATCCCAGATATGCGGATTTGTGCTGATCTGAGCCATTATGTGGTGGATCGCGAGTTCTGGTTCCCGATGTCGGACCATGACATGGGGCTGATCAGCCGGGTGCTGCAGCGGTCCGATAGTTTTCAGGGCCGGGTGGCGAGCCGTCAGCAAATTCAGCTACAGCTTGATTTCCCGCAACACCAGAAATGGGTCGATCTGTTCAGGGGCTGGTGGCGCGAGGGCATGGCGGATTGGCGCGCACGCAATGCGACGGGCGATTGCATCTTTGTCTGCGAATTGGGGCCGCCCGAATACGCCATGACTGATGCGCAGGGGCGCGAAATGTCGGATCGCTGGGCCGAGGCGCAGGTGATCAAAGGCTGGGTGCAGGACATCTGGAATGACCTTGGTGGCGACGATCCCTGACAAACACGTTGATCCGGGGGGCATTTTCCCCATATTGGTAGGGTGATGACAGATTTATTGCTGACAGATGAAAAGACCCGCAATGGCGCCGCTTGGCTGGCGACAGCCGATTTGCGCCCAACGCGGCAGCGCGTGACGCTGGCGGCTTTGCTTGTGGGCGACGGTCAGGATCGTCATGTCACTGCCGAAAGCCTGTTTGACGCCGCCACCCGGTCGGACGAGAAAGTCTCTCTCGCCACTGTCTACAATACCCTGCGTGCGTTTTGCGATGCCGGTCTGGTGCGGGAAATCACCGTGGATGGGTCAAAAAGCTACTTTGACACCAACATGACCGATCACCCGCACTTTTACTGGGAAGAAACAGCAGAGCTGACAGACGCCCCGGCAGAGCAGCTGGAAATCAGCCGTTTGCCAGGCGCACCCGCCGGCGCAGAGATCGCAAGCGTCGATGTTGTGATCCGTCTGCGCCGCACCTAAATCCTGATTTAGTTTCAGGCGTTAACCTTTTCGCCATAAACGTTAACGGATTGTTTACAATTGTGCTGTGAAATCGGCGCATGTCTTATGTCCGCCCTATTCCATCCCCACCCGCCAGCTTTTTCTTTACGGTGCGATTGAAAGATCCGTCGTCGAAACTGCTTGTGGCGCAGGTGAATGTGCTGCGGCAAGCGGTGCGTGCCTGTCGGCGTCAGGCCCCGTTTGAAATTGGCGCCAGCGTGGTCTTGCCAAATCGTCTGCACACGATTTGGACCCTGCCGCCGGGAGATACGGACTATGGCAAGCGTCTGAAGGCGATCAAATCCCATTTTGCCCGCCACGTGCAGCTGCCGCGCGGGGTCACGCCAGCCGGGCTATGGCAGCGCAGATATTGGGAATGCCCCATCGAGACGCCGGATGATTTGGCGCTTTATGAGGATATGATCCAGAATGCCGCACTCAGCGAAGGTTTGGTGAAACGCGGCGCTGATTGGCCCTATTACACCCCGGCCCACAGCCCTGAATGGGATACGACGGCGGCCGCTTAAGGCGTCAGAACCACTGCCCCGGTTCCATCAGCCCCAAATCCATCAACTGCTGTGAATGCCAGGCGAAAGGCGCGGAGTTCTTCCAGCGAAAGCTATCGATCTTGTAGCCGCTGCCGGGGTTGCGCTTGAGCGCCTTTGCCGTGCGGAACGAACAGATCGCGGCCGTCATCGAATGATGCCATGGGCAGGCATAGGTGTTGTATTCGGGGTCGTTAAAGGTGTGATCAGGCAAGAGGGTGAGGCCTGGTTTGGCCCGGAACAGCCCAATCCGGTCGATCCGGCGGCGGCTCATCGGGATGTGTTCCTCATAGCGCCAACGCAGCCCGCCAAAGAAATCGAGCTGGCGTTCTTGCACGACGCCGCGATTGTCCTTGCGGGCCAGCGCGTAGTAGCCCGATTTGTCCAGATGTGCGTCATCGAGCGAAACCGCGCTGGGATGATCGCCCAGATCACCGGCATAAAGATCAACCACATAGGTCAGGATTGAATCGCGCCGTTCTTCTGTCGCGAAGGCCAGCATTTCCCCAATCGTACGGTGTTCGCAAAACGGAAAGAACAGGTATTCGGTGTTGTAGCCATAGTAGACCCAGCGCCCCGGTGCGGCCTTGATGACTGTGTTCACCACATCCTCAAACGCGGCATCGGCCAGCATGTCGTGATGCACGCGCACAACTTGTTCGGCCAGATCGTCAGCCAAGTGGATGTCTGCCGCACCGGCCACAACGACTGCGCCAAAGCCGCTATCAAGATGGTGGCGCACGGTGCTGTCCGCCTCAACCGCGTCTTCAAGCAAGATCACGGCAACCGGTCCCTTGCCGAGGGCCGATTTCGCATGGCGCGCAAAGATCGAGAGGCTGTCGTAGGTCATATCACGTGTGTGCCTGTTACTGGCCCGCAAAGTCGCGCGGATCGGGTTGCATTGCAAGTAGTGGCCCGCACGGCTAGAACGCCCGCGACCCTATATAGCGTAATGGAAAAAACCATGTCCGCCCCTAAGAAACTCTTTATCAAGACCTACGGCTGTCAAATGAATGTCTATGACAGCGAACGCATGGCCGAGGCGCTGGGCGGTAAGGGCTATGTCGAGACGCAGACGCCTGATGACGCGGATATGATCCTGCTCAACACCTGTCACATCCGTGAAAAGGCCGCTGAAAAGGTCTATTCCGAGCTGGGGCGGTTCAAGGGGCTGAAGGCGGAAAAGCCGGACCTTAAGATCGGTGTTGCAGGCTGCGTGGCACAGGCCGAGGGTGAAGAGATCATGCGCCGCCAGCCGCTGGTTGATCTGGTGGTCGGCCCCCAAAGCTATCACCGGTTGCCGGCGATGGAAGACGCGGTGGCCAAGGGCGAAAAAGCGCTCGATACCGATTTCCCCGAGGACGACAAATTCGACACGCTCAAGAAACGTTCAAAGGCCAAGCGCGGGCCGACGGCGTTCCTGACGGTGCAGGAAGGCTGCGACAAGTTTTGCGCGTTCTGCGTTGTGCCCTACACCCGTGGTGCCGAAGTCAGCCGCCCTGCGGATCGCATCATCCGCGAAGCGCAGGAACTGGTTGAGGCGGGCGTGAAAGAGATCACGCTGCTGGGGCAGAACGTCAACGCCTATCACGGGCACGAGGGCGGCCTTGCGGGGTTGATCTGGGCGCTGGACAAGGTCGACGGGCTGGAACGCATCCGCTTTACCACCAGCCACCCCAACGACATGGACGACGCACTGATCGATGCGCATGGCACCTGTGACAAGCTGATGCCCTACCTGCATTTGCCGGTGCAATCAGGCTCTGACCGGATCCTCAAGGCGATGAACCGCAAACATACCGCCGACAGCTATATCCGCCTGATCGCGCGTATCCGCGCCGCGCGGCCCGACATTTTGTTGTCGGGCGACTTTATTGTGGGTTTCCCCGGTGAGACCGATCAGGACTTTGCCGATACGATGGATCTGATCACTGAGGTGAACTACGGACAGGCCTATTCGTTCAAATATTCCACCCGCCCCGGCACGCCTGCGGCGGAAAAGCCGCAACTGCCCGAAGATGTGATGAACGACCGCCTGCAACAATTGCAGGCCCTGTTGCGGACCCAGCAGCAGGACATCCAGAGCGGCATGGTTGGGCGCGATGTGAAAGTCCTGTTTGAAAAGGCCGGCCGCGAGGCGGGACAAATGATTGGGAAGTCTGAGTATTTGCACGCGGTCTACGCCGACGCGCCAGACAGCGTGCTGGGGCAGGTTGTTCCGGTGAGAATCACGCAAGCCAGCCCGAACTCCTTGAAAGGCGAATTGCTCGCATAGGTTGTGCTACGAAAATAGTTCGCCTCACTTTAGCCGCGTTTCGTGACCCTAGGTCACCTAATCCCGCCGAAATCCAAAAACTGTTTCGTGTTTGGACACAATATGTAGTAAATATGTCTTTAATTGGGCATATAGCTTGGTAATGTGCCGAACAATACTGCTGTGTGGGGTCAACGTGCGCCGTGCAGGACGCACAACGCAAATCTAAGGGGTAAGTGCCGTGGCATTATCGTTTCAAAAAGCAAAAACGGCTTTGGTTGCCGCGCTTGCGCTTGGGCTGGCCGCTGCGCCAGTCGTTGCACAAGAACAGCGCGTCATTCAGGGCGAAGAATATACACCGACCATCTGGATTGACCCAGACGGTTGTGAACATTGGGTTATGGACGACGGCTTTGAAGGCTACATGTCGCCACACCGCAAGCGTGACGGCAGCCCGGTCTGCCACCGCACCGAAATCTGCGGTGTGATCCCAACCGACACATTGTTCGCCAATGATGAACCGTGGATCCCACCACACGCCAAGACGCAGCTGATGAACTTCTTCAATCAGGCGGACGCCTTTGGCTTCTTGATCTACGGTCACACTGACGCGAACGCTTCGGACGAATACAACATGCGGTTGTCCAACCAGCGTGCCAATATGGTCGCCGGGATCGCACAGGCCGCAGGCAAGCGCGTCGTGGATGTGCGCGGCTTTGGTGAGCGTCGGCCACGTGCCTCAGGAAATTCGGCAGCTGCCTATGCGCAGAACCGCCGCGTTGAAATCTACTGTGTGAAATAAGGAGCGGTATGATGACTGTTTTGAAAATCTCCGCCCTGATCGTCGCAGGCCTGTCTGTCTCTGGTTGCTCGGGCGCCGCCCTTTTGGGCATTGAAGGCGGCAACCGTACCGGCGCTGAGCGTTTTGTTGACGCGGGCACTGACGCCAAGAACCTGTCCACATTGGTGGCAGGCATCTGGGTTGATCCCAACGGTTGTGACCACTGGATCATCGATGATGGTATCGAAGGCTACCTGTCAGAGCGTCTGACACCCGATGGCCGCCCGGTGTGTTCGGGCATTGCGCCGCCGAACATCGCAACCGGCCCATTCCGTCAGGGTACGACTATTCCCGACCCGCTCTAAGCGTGCCGGAAATTCCATCAAAAAGGGCCGCAGCATCACGCTGCGGCCCTTTTTCGTAACAAGACTGCGACATTTACCATGCTGTCCCTTGCGCCCGTGGCGGGGCCTTGTCACCATTGGAATCGGACACCTTGCGCTTAGGAGAATTGATTGGCGACAACCGCCCTTCCCCCCGCTGACGACACATCGGAATCCCTGCTGGAATTTCCCGACAATTTCCTGTTGATCGACCTGTGCGGCGAACACGACCGCAACCTCGCCACCATCGAAACCCAGACCGGCGTGCAGATTTTGCGTCGTGGCAACCAGCTTGCCATCATCGGTGAAGAGGCCCCGCGCAAAGAGGCGGTGGACGTGCTGCGCGCGCTTTATATGCGGCTTGAGGCGGGCAAAACGCTTGAGCCCGGCGACATCGACCGCGAATTCCGCATGGGCAATCCCGGCCCGGACAACCCCGCAGAGCCGGGCGACCAGCAAGAGCTGTTCAAGGGCGGCACCGCGGATCGCGTAGAAATCAAGACACGCAAGAAGCTGGTGGAACCCCGGACAGAGGCGCAAAAGGCCTATGTCCGCTCGCTTTTTGACAATGAACTGGCCTTTGGCATCGGGCCTGCAGGCACCGGTAAGACCTATCTGGCCGTCGCCGTTGGCGTGAACATGTTTATCAACGGGCAGGTGGATAAGATCATCCTGTCGCGTCCTGCTGTCGAAGCGGGCGAAAAGCTGGGCTATCTGCCCGGCGACATGAAGGACAAGGTCGATCCCTATATGCAGCCGCTTTATGACGCGCTGGGGGATTTTCTGCCCGGAAAACAAGCGGCTAAACTGATCGAGGAAAAGCGGATCGAGATCGCGCCGCTGGCGTTCATGCGCGGGCGCACCCTGTCGAATGCCTTTGTCGTGCTGGACGAGGCGCAGAACGCCACGTCGATGCAGATGAAGATGTTCCTCACCCGTCTGGGCGAAGGATCACGCATGGTGATCACCGGTGACCGCACCCAGATCGATCTGCCGCGCGGCGTTTCGTCAGGGCTGTGGGATGCGGAACGTTTGCTGAAATCCATCCCCAAAATCAGCTTTAACTACTTCACCTCCAAGGACGTCGTGCGCCACCCACTGGTTGCCGCAATTATCGAGGCTTACGAGGCGGAAGAGGCGAAGTGACGGTCGATTGCCTGATCGAAGACACACGTTGGGCTGATCTGAAGCTTGAAACCTTGGCCGAGGCGGCCGTGGCTGCCGCGTTGGATGGTGTTGGCCTTGAACCCTCTGTGTGGGATGTCAGCCTGATGGCCTGCGACGATGCGCGCATTGCGGTGCTCAACGCCGATTTTCGCGGCAAGCCGCAGCCGACCAACGTGCTGTCATGGCCTGTGCAGGAACGTGGTGCGGCTGTGGCGGGCGAAACACCGCTGCCACCTGACCCGGCGGACCCGGAACTGGGCGATATCGCAATTGCCTGGGACACCTGTGCGGCTGAGGCAGAGGCTGCAGGCATCACGATGGCCGCCCACACCACCCATCTGATCGTTCACGCGACGTTACACCTTTTGGGCTACGACCATGAGCGTGACGCGGATGCCACCCTGATGGAGGGGTTGGAAACACAAATACTTGGCAATATGGGCCTTTCTGACCCATATAAGGATTAGGGCGGATCACGCCTTTTATATGGTTGGAGATAATGAACGACACCGACGACGGACCGTCTAACGCAGCGCAGCGCGCGCAGGACGATCAACCAGACGCAGACAACCGCGGCTTTTTCAGCCGGTTGGTTGATGCGCTCAATCCACAAACCGAAGATGAAACGGGTGATACCGAGGCCCGACGCCCCGCGCAGATGACCGCGACGCTGGGGCTTTTGAACCTGCGCCGGATGCGCGTGGAAGAGGTCATGGTGCCCACCGCCGACATCAAGGCAACGCCCGTGACCGTAAGCAAGGATGAACTGGTCGAGGTGTTTCGCGATACCGGCCTGACCCGTTTGCCGGTCTTTGATGGCACGCTGGATAGCCCCATCGGCTTTGTGAACCTCAAGGATTTCGCACTGCGCTATGGCTTTAACGGCGGTGGTGGCGACTTTGATTTGCGCGGTCTGTTGCGCCCGCTGCTTTATGTGCCGCCCTCGATGTCGCTGGGTGTCTTGCTGCAAAAGATGCAGGCTGAACGGACCCATATGGCGCTGGTGATCGACGAATATGGCGGCACCGATGGGCTTGTGACGATCGAAGATTTGATCGAACAGGTTGTCGGTGCGATCGAAGATGAACACGACGTGGATGAGGCCAAAAGCTGGGTCGCAGAGGCCGATGGCACCTATCTGGCGCTGGCCAAAACCGATCTTGAGGATTTCGAGGCCGAGATTGGCATGGCGCTGACCGATCACGCTGACATCGACGAGGAAGAGATCGAAACGCTGGGCGGCTTGGTCTTTATGTTGTCGGGCCATGTCCCTGTCCGGGGTGAAGTGATCCCGCATCCCGCCGGTGTTGAGTTCGAAGTGCTCGAGGCGGACCCCCGCCGGATTAAGCGCCTGCGGGTGCGGATGCCAAAGGGCTAAGGATGCAAGGCGCGGTGTCATGGCTGCATGATGGCGCGCGTTTGCGGCGGGTCGCGGTTTTGGCTGGGCTTGGCGTGATTGCGGCCCTCGGGCAGGCCCCGCTCGGGTTTTGGTGGGCCACGGTTACCGCACTTGTTGCCTATCTCATTGCTTGCACATCTGCCCCGACAGCCCGCCGCGCCTTTGGCGCAGGCTGGGCCTTTGGTCTGGGCTATTTCGGCTTTGCGCTGCGCTGGATTATTGAGCCTTTTCTGGTGGATATCGCCGCAACGGGCTGGATGGCCCCATTTGGTATCGCGATCATGGCCAGCGGGGGCGGGCTCTTTTGGGGGGTGGCGGCGTGGGCAGCGCATCGCTTGCGCGTGGGGGTGTTTGGGCTGGCCCTGACCCTGACTTTGGCAGAGGCCACGCGCGCGCTGATCCTCACCGGATTTCCCTGGGCGCTCT
Source organism: uncultured Paracoccaceae bacterium (assembly GCA_947494675.1). Classification (GTDB taxonomy): domain Bacteria; phylum Pseudomonadota; class Alphaproteobacteria; order Rhodobacterales; family Rhodobacteraceae; genus CANMYO01. Next base: position 717,952 of record CANLVP010000003.1, on the reverse strand, counting down.
TGGGCCACATCTGGGTTGATACGCCAGTCGCACAGGCAGCCGCGTGGATGGGGCCGCATGGGCTGACTGCGATGACCACGCTTTTGGCGGCGACCCTGGCCGCGTTGTTGACGCGCAAATGGTGGGCCCTTACCGGTCCCGTTCTTGTGGCATTGGCGTGGGCGCTGCTGAACCCCGGACCAGCCCCCAGCTACGAGGGCCCCATGGTGCGGCTGGTCCAACCTAACGTGCCGCAAGACGAAAAGTGGCTGCCTGACAGGCGACAATTCTACTTTGACCGGATGCTTGAGATGACAGGCGCAGGCGAACGTCCTGCGCTGATCGTCTGGCCCGAAACGGCATTGCCCTCCTTGCTGGAATATTCATTGCCAGAGATCGATCTGGCCACCGAGGCGGCAGGTGGCGTGCCCCTGATCCTCGGGATCAACCGGAGCAACGGACCGCGCTATCATAATGCGTTCATCTTGCTGGGGCAGGGTGGCGCAATTCAGCGGATCTACGACAAGGCGCATCTGGCCCCCTTTGGCGAATACATCCCGTTTGGCGAGTTTTTCGCGCGGTTCGGCATCCGGCAATTCGCGCCCTCCGCCGGGGGTGGGTTCAGCCCCGGTGGCGTGCAGCCGCTGGTAGATATTCCGGGGATTGGCCCTGCGCGGGCGCTGATCTGCTATGAAGGCATCTTTGCCGAAGAGGTGGGCCACGACGACCGCCCGCGGCTGATGGTGCTGATCACCAATGACGCTTGGTTCGGGACGGCGGCGGGCCCCTATCAACACCTCGCCCAAGCGCAGTTGCGCGCGATTGAACAAGGGGTGCCGATGGCGCGTGCGGCAAATACCGGGATCAGCGCGATGATTGATGCGCGCGGACGGATCACCGCTTCTGTCCCGCTGGGTCAGGCGGGGGCCCCCGATGTGCCGCTGCCCCCGGCGCGCGACAAGCCGCTTTATGCAACGATTGGTGACAGTCCCATCCTTTTGCTGTTGATTTTGTCACTGGCCGCAACGTCCTGGCGGGCGCGTCACTATTCATGATTGACCCAAACCCACGCGGCGCGTAACGAAACCACTGGTTTGTCACAACGGCTTCCTGACGTGGCAACATAACATATACCGGAGCATTTCATGGCACGTAACGACTATACTTTTACCTCTGAAAGCGTTTCAGAAGGCCACCCCGACAAGGTCTGTGATCGGATTTCCGACGCCGTGCTTGACGCATTCCTCGCCGCCGAACCCGAAGCCCGGGTAGCGGCAGAAACATTTGCCACTACCAACCGTGTCGTGATCGGCGGTGAGGTGGGCCTGTCTGATCAGGCGAAACTCAAAGATTACATGGGGCAGATCGAAGACATCGCCCGCGCCTGTATCAAGGATATCGGCTACGAGCAGGACAAGTTCCACCACGCGACCTGCGAGATCACGAACCTGCTGCACGAGCAATCCGCGCATATCGCCCAAGGTGTCGATGCGGCGGCGGACAAGGACGAAGGTGCCGGTGACCAAGGCATCATGTTTGGCTATGCCACGACAGAAACCGACGCGCTGATGCCTGCGCCGATCCAGTATTCTCACGCGATCCTGCGCCGTTTGGCCGAGGTGCGCAAAGACGGCACCGAACCGGCCCTTGGCCCAGATGCCAAAAGCCAGTTGTCGGTGATCTACAAAGACGGCAAGCCTGTTGGGATTTCCTCGCTGGTGCTGTCGACGCAGCATCTTGACCCCGACCTGTCCAGCGCGGACATCCGCGCCATTGTTGAGCCTTATTTTCATGAAGTTCTGCCCGATGGCTGGCTGACCGATCAGACGGTCTGGCACGTGAACCCCACGGGCAAGTTCGTGATTGGTGGCCCAGACGGTGATGCGGGCCTCACAGGTCGCAAGATCATCGTGGATACCTATGGTGGTGCGGCCCCCCATGGTGGCGGTGCGTTTTCCGGCAAGGACCCAACCAAGGTGGACCGGTCCGCCGCCTATGCCGCGCGCTATCTTGCCAAGAACGTCGTCGCCGCAGGCATGGCCGAGCGCTGCACGATCCAACTGTCCTATGCCATCGGCGTGGCAGCACCCCTGTCAATCTACGCCGATACGCATGGCACAGGCGACGTCGCGCCCGCCGCGATTGAGGCTGCGATCCCGCAGGTGATGGACCTGACCCCGCGCGGTATCCGTGGTCATCTGGGTCTGAACAAGCCGATCTATGCCCGCACAGCGGCCTACGGTCACTTTGGCCGCGCGCCAGAGGCGGATGGTGGGTTCTCTTGGGAACGCACCGATCTGGTCGAGGCGTTGAAAAAAGCCGTCTAGGGCGGTGGGCAGATTGCCCACCCTACGCATTGCAAGGGCGGCCCGTGCGGGTCGCCTTTGTTGCGTTTGGGGGGCGGGATTGTTAAGGCGCGGCGCATGAGCAAAGACAGACACCCCAGCGGCGCCCCGTGGCGCAACTTCTATGGCCGGTTCAAGGGCAAGACCCTGCGCGACAGCCAGAAGGACTACCTTGATAACGATCTGGTGGCGTTGTCGCCCGGCGCCGTGTCGTGGGAAGACAACCCCAACCGCGATCCGATTGATCTGTCAAAGGTGTTTGGCGACAAACCGCCCTGGCTAGAGGTTGGCTTTGGTGGTGGTGAACACCTTGTGCATATGGCCAAGACCTATCCCGACGTGGGCATCATCGGTTGTGAGCCCTTTATCAATGGTGTGGCGATGCTGCTGGGTAAGATCCGTGAGGCGGGGGTCGAAAACCTTGCTGTGCATCCCGGTGATGTGCGTGACCTCTTTGATGTGCTACCCGATAGCTGTCTGCAAAAGGTCTTCCTGAACTACCCCGATCCCTGGCCCAAGAAGCGCCACCATCGGCGGCGGTTTGTGACACCCGAACACCTGATCCCGCTGCACCGGGTCATGGCTCCGGGGGCAGAACTGCGGGTGGCCACGGATATCGCGGATTATGTGCGGCAAACACTGGAAGAGGTGCCAAAGGCGGGCTTTGACTGGTTGGCAGAAGGGCCAGACGATTGGCGCGAGCCTTGGGGTGATTGGATTTCGACCCGGTATGAGCAAAAGGCGATCCGCGAAGGTCGGCCGCAGCATTATTTGACGTTCCGCAAAGTGTAAGGCCGGTTGGGTTCGCCGCCAAAGGCCCCCAATTTTTTGATCCAAAGAAAGCAGGGGCGTGGACCCTGCCGGGCGGCTGCGCTATCAGGCGAGCAAGTAATATAGGAACGTCCCATGTCGAGCCACGGCGCACCCATCCCGATGACATCCCGCCCCTGCGGGCCATTGCGCGGCGTGGCCAATGTGCCGGGCGACAAGTCGATCTCTCACCGGTCTTTGATCCTAGGGGCGCTGTGCATTGGCGAGACGCATATCACCGGCCTTTTGGAAGGCGACGATGTGCTGGATACGGCCAAGGCGATGCGGTCCTTTGGGGCCGAAGTCACGCAGCACGGCCCCGGCGAATGGTCGGTCAAAGGCGTGGGCGTCGGCGGCTTTGCAGAGCCTGATCACGTGATCGATTGCGGGAACTCCGGCACGGGCGTACGCTTGATCATGGGGTCGATGGCAACCTCTCCGATCACGGCGACATTCACGGGGGATGCATCACTGAACAGCCGCCCCATGGCGCGGATCACAGACCCGCTGGCGCTTTTCGGTTGCCAGTCCGTGGGGCGCGCCGGGGGGCAATTGCCGATGACGCTGGTGGGGGCCGAAAACCCGGTTCCTGTGCGCTACACCACGCCGGTGCCATCGGCGCAGGTCAAATCAGCGGTGCTGTTCGCAGGCCTGAACGCACCGGGTGAAACCGTGGTCATCGAAAAGGAAGCGACCCGCGATCATACAGAGCGGATGTTGGCCGGTTTTGGGGCCGACATCACAGTCGAAGAAACCGATGATGGGCGCCTCATCACCTTGCAAGGTCAGCCCGAATTGCAGCCGCAAGATATCGTGGTGCCACGCGATCCATCCTCTGCCGCCTTTCCGGTTTGTGCGGCGATCATCGTGCCGGGGTCGGACGTTTTGGTGCCAAATATCGGGCTGAACCCAACCCGTGCAGGTCTCTTCTTTACCCTGCAAGAGATGGGCGCTGATCTGACGTTCGAAAACGAGCGGATCGAAGGTGGTGAGCCTGTCGCTGATCTGCGGGCAAAGTTCTCACCCGATCTGCATGGGATCGCTGTGCCACCTGCACGGGCCGCGTCGATGATCGATGAATATCCGGTGCTGTCGGTCGTCGCGTCATTTGCGCAGGGCGTGACGGATATGCAGGGCGTCAAAGAGCTACGAGTCAAGGAAAGTGACCGGATTGACGCGATGGCCGTGGGCCTGCGCGCAGCGGGCGTAGATGTGGAAGAGGGCGAAGACTGGTGGAAGGTCAATGGGTTAGGGCATGGCAACGTGCCCGGCGGCGCGACGGTCGGCACCCGATTGGACCATCGTATTGCCATGGCCTTTGCCGTGATGGGCATGGCGAGCCAAAAACCAATGCAATTGGATGATGGCGGCCCGATCACCACGTCCTTCCCGATCTTTGAAGGGCTGATGGCCGAGCTTGGCGCGCAAATCGTGCGGAGCAACGGGTGATCTTCACCGTCGCCATCGACGGTCCCGCTGCGGCGGGGAAGGGGACGATTTCTCGTGCGGTCGCGGCGGAGTTTAACTTTGCCCATTTGGATACCGGGTTACTTTACCGTGCGGTGGGTGCGGGCGTGCTGGCAGGGGGCGAGGCTGTGGCAGTGGCAAAGGCGCTCGACCCGCGTGATCTGGAAAACCCTGATCTGCGTACGCAAGCCGTTGCGGATGCTGCAAGCCAAGTTGCCGTGAACCCTGATGTGCGGGCCGCGCTGGTGGCGTTTCAAAAGGATTTTGCCCGCCGCGACGGTGGTGCGGTGCTGGATGGACGCGACATCGGCACGGTGATTTGCCCGCAGGCGGACGTGAAGCTTTATGTGACAGCGTCGGCGCAGCGCCGGGCGGAGAGACGTCATAAGGAATTGACGGATAAGGGTTTTTCGACGGCGTTTGAGACGGTCTTGGCTGAGGTTGTGGACCGGGATGCACGCGATTCAAACCGTGCCTCTGCGCCGCTGCGCGCGGCAGAGGATGCGATCACGGTTGATACCTCTGACATGTCTGTCGAGGCCGCTGTGGCCGCTGCAGTGGCCGCTGTCCGGGCGAAATATCCGGTCACGTAAGTTTGCCTTAGATGTGCGCTGTGAATGGGTTAGCCTGAAATTCAGGAGGCATGCCCATGTTCAAACCCATCCTTTTCAGCGCCCTGATGTTCGCCAGTCCAATGCTCGCCCAAGAGGCAGAGCCGCATATGACACAGACGCGGATGATCGAAATTATCTCTGTTCTGGATCCGGATGTTCAACCGGCAGGCGGGGGAATTTCCTTTACGATTCAAGATGTTCCGGTGCTGATCTTTTCGGATGCCGCGATGAACCGGATGCGGGCGATGGTGCCAATCCGGCGGGTGGAGGGCATGACGGAGGAAGAGTTGAGCCGCGTCATGCAGGCCAATTTCGACACGGCCTTGGACGCAAGATATGCCATCGCACGCGGGCAACTATGGGCGGTATTCATCCATCCTTTGAAAGAGCTGGAACGCGATCAGCTGATCTCTGGCATTGGGCAGACGGTCAATATCGCGCTGACTTATGGTACGTCTTATCACGGTGGTGCCGCCCAATTTGGCGGCGGTGACAGCATCGAATTGCAGCAAAAGCTGCTCGAAGACTTGCTGAACAAGGGCCAGGACATTTAACGCACCGTACCCGATACACGAATCGTGCAGAATCTATGCAGAACCCATACACAACCCATGCGCATGAAAGTCTTAAGGCGCATTAAGTTAACCAATTGGGGGTAAGTGCATGACAATCACAATTCGGCCCGTGGCGGCCACGGACCGCGCGGCGTGGGGGCAGCTTTATGCGGCTTACGCGGAGTTTTATCAGGTGACCCAAACCGAAGAGATGCGCGACCGCGTCTGGGGCTGGTTGATGGACCCTGATCACGAGGTCATGGGGTTCGTCGCCGAAGAGGATGGCTTGGTTGGCATCGCGCACGTCCGCCCCTTTGCCCGACCCTTGGCTGCGGCGACGGGCGGTTTTCTGGATGATTTGTTTGTGGACCCCGCGGCGCGTGGTTCGGGGGCGGCGGATGCCTTGCTGGCGGCGATCAAAGCCGAAGGCGCAAAGCGCGGCTGGGGCGTCATCCGCTGGATTACCGCAGAGGACAATGCACGCGCCCGCAAGGTCTATGACCGGACGGCAGAGGCGACGCAGTGGGTCACGTATGATTTGACGGTGTGAAGCTGATACAATTCGCAAAGCGCCGTGAGCGCGCGCCGTCAGGGTGCATGAAATCGTTGAACTAACAGCGGCCCGATCTACGACCCTTTTGCGGCATCAATCGCGGCCTCTAGCACCGGCTGATCCCCGATGTGGTTGGCTAAGATCAGGATCAACCTTGCATTCAGGGCGTGCATGTCGGCCTCTTCCAGCCCTTCATGAGCGGCCAGAAGGGTTGCGTAGAAGTCGTCTGCCTTCTCAAAGTTTGGGGCCGTGTTCAATTGGGTCATCCTTTGGTCCCTCCAAGTGCGCGCTGGATTGCATCTGTGATTGCATCCGCGTCAAAAAACGCCCAACGCCCGGCAACATGTTGGTCGGGCCGAATGAGGTAAACAGCCGACGCATTGCCGCCCAAATACCGCTCAGCGACGGCGCCTGTTGGGTCGTCTGCTTTTGAAATGGTCACGACATCGACCGCGGCGTTTGGTGCGTCCAGATCAATTGCGCTGTCGGCACCGATGACCAAAACTGTGAACCCGCCACCGAGTTGATCCAGCAAATGCCCATTTGCCAAAGGCGCATCAGGACAGGTGCTGCCTGGACGGCTTGCGGCTGGGCCATTTGGCAGGGCGTCATCGCTGTTCAGCGTGGATGCATCATAGGTGCAAGGCACTGACAAACGACCGGAATTGACCAACGGCCGCGCAAAATCATGGTGTTCGACCAGATCAAGCACTGCATCGCGAAACAGCGTGTGGGCGGGGTTGCGCGGGGTCAAAAAGTCGGCGGTGCGGCTGGAGTTTTTGATGTTCTCCATCGCACCATACTTTCGTTCATCGTGGTAGCTATCAAGCAGCGCATCATCTGCGCCGTCATTGATCACTGCGGCGAGTTTCCAGCCCAGATTGTCAATGTCCTGCATCCCGCCATTGGCACCACGTGCGCCAAAGGGGCTGACCTGATGGGCGGCGTCACCGGCAAAGAACACGCGGCCGTGGCGGTAGTTTTCCATCGTGCAGCAACGGAAGGTGTAGATCGAGGTCCAGACCAGCTCAAACTCGATATCCGCGCCGATCATCGCCGAGACCCGTTCGCTGATCCGCTCTGGTTTCAATTCGGCGGCGCGGTCAATGTCCCACCCCAATTGGAAATCAAGACGCCACACATCGTCAGGCTGCTTGTGCATCAATGCCGTTTCGCCACGGTTGAAGGGCGGGTCGAACCAGAACCGACGTTCAACCGGGAAATCGGCCTTCATCTTGATGTCGGCGATAAGGAAGTTGTCCTCGAACACGCGACCGTCGAAATCGAGGCCCATCATGGCGCGTGTGGGGGAACTGGCCCCGTCACAGGCGACCAGATAATCGGCCTCAAGTTGGTAAGGGCCATCCGGCGTATCAATGTCCAGAACAACATGATCTGCCTTTTGATCCATCGCTGTTACGCAGTTTTGCCCGCGAATTTCAATGGGCGCACCTGCGGCCTGCTGTCGTCGGATTTCTTCGACGATGAACTGTTCGAAATAGGGTTGTTGCAGGTTGATGAAGGCGGGGCGTTTGTGGCCCTCTTCGGGGAGGAGGTTGAAGTTATACACTTCGCGCTCATCCCGGTACACGCGCCCAACATTCCACACGACACCTTTGTCGACCATCGGGTCGCCGCAGCCCAAACGGTCGCAAATTTCCAGCGTCCGTTTGGCAAAACAAATCGCGCGGCTGCCCATGCCAACACCGTCATGGTCATCGAGCACCAAACACGGCACGCCCTTTTTCCCAAGATCAAGCGCAAGGCCCATTCCGATCGGGCCACCGCCCACGATCACCACCGGGTGACGTTTGGGCGCGGGCGCGTCCTGGTCGGCAACCTTTTCATACGGATAGAGTTTGAAGGCCGTTTGGTATCTGACAGCAACCATAATGACTTATCCCTGAAGGGCCTCCCACATTTCGATGTCGCGCTTGTCGGTCCAGATGCGGGGGTGATGGATGCCGCGGGCTTCGTCATAGGCGCGGGCCACATTGAAGGGCAGGCAGTGTTCGTAAATCGCATAATCGGCAAATTTCGGATCACATTCAGCGCGCACAGCGTCCCATGCGTCTTTCAGGCTGCCGCCTTTGACGGCAACGCGTGCCGCAGGGGCATAGGTCGAGTTGACGAAGTCGCGGGTGCTTTCGATGGCGCGTTCCACGGCGTCTTTGCCAATCAAAGCGCCGCCACGGCCCGGTGCGATGGCATCCACATCATAGGCTTTGATCGCGTCAAGCGTGTTGCCCCAATCGGCAAAGTGACCATCGCCGCAATAGCAGGCTGAATGGTCTTCGACGATGTCGCCTGTGAACATGACGTTCTGATCTGGCACGTGGATCACGGCATCACCGGCGGTATGGGCGCGACCGATCTGTTTGATGTCAACGCGGCGGTTGCCAAGGAACACGGTCATGCTGTCACTGAATGTGGTGGTCGGATAGGTCAGGCCCGGAATACTCTCATGGCCTTCAAAAAGACGGGGGAAGCGCTGGAATTCGCTGTCCCAATCCTCTTGGCCGCGTTCCATCACCATCGAGCGTGCCGCATCAGACATGATGATCTGCGATGCGCCAAAGGCGGACGCGCCCAGAACGCGCACGGCGTGGTAGTGGGTCAGCACAACGTGGCTGATGGGTTTGTCGGTGACTTCGCGCACTTTTTCGATGACCTTACCGGCCAGTCGCGGTGTTGCCTGCGCCTCGACAATCATCACGCTGTCATCGCCGATGATCACGCCAGAGTTCGGGTCGCCCTCGGCGGTGAAGGCATAGAGCCCCTCACCGATTTCATCGAAGGTGATTTTCTTCTCGGTCATATCCCCTTGGGATGCGAATGCTTTTGCCATTGTTCTGGTCCTTATTCAGGGAATGATTTTGCGGGGAGGATTGTGCCGGTGCAGGCGCCAAATCCAATTTGATAACCGTCACCTTTTGCGGCACCCGTCAGGGTCAAGGTGTCACCGTCTTCGATAAAGGTGCGGGTCTCGCCGGTGTCCAAGGTCATGGGCTCTTTGCCGCCCCATGTGAGTTCCAGGAGCGAACCGCGTTCGGATTTTTCAGGGCCCGAGATCGTGCCGGAGCCGATCAGATCACCGACATTCATCGCGCAGCCCGATGTCGCGTGATGCGCCAATTGCTGGGCGGCGGAATAGTACATCTGGTTGTAATTCGTGCGCGCGATGGTTGTGGCGGCCTTGCCTTTTGGGGCCATCGTTACATCTAAGTCGATGTCATAGAGCATCGGGCCGGGTTCAACCAAATGCGGCAGCAGCTCTTTTTCCCGCTCCGGCGTGCTGGTGCGGAAAGGCTCAAGCGCCGCTTTGGTCACGATCCATGGGCTGATGGAGGTTGCGAAGGCCTTGGCTTGGAAGGGGCCTAGCGGTTGGTATTCCCATGCTTGGATATCGCGCGCGGACCAGTCGTTGAGCAGCACATAGCCAAAGATCATGTCGTCGGCCTGTTGAACGGTAACCGGGTCACCCATGGCATTCGCGCCGCCGATGATTGCGCCCATTTCCAGCTCGATGTCCAAGCGCTTACACGGACCAAAGGAAGGCACCTCAGCATCGGGTGCCTTGGTCTGTCCGTTGGGGCGCACGATATCTGTGCCTGACACCACAACCGTTGAAGCCCGGCCATTGTACCCAATCGGGATGTGCAGCCAGTTCGGCGGCAAAGCGTTTTCGGGGCCACGGAACATCGTGCCGACATTCATCGCGTGGTGTTTGCCGGCGTAGAAATCTGTGAATTCGGCCACCTTGAAGGGCATCTGCATTGTGACATCGGTCTGCGCGACGAGGTAATCGGGCAGGACCTCTGCACCCTCTGAAAGAAGCGCAGTCAAACGGGCACGCAATGCCGCCCAAGCCTCGGCCCCGAGGTCCATCACCTCGTTCCAATACGGCACATCAAAAACAGGCGCGCCCAAGTCGATCAGATCGTCGCCTTCGGCTTTGCACAAATCGAAGATCATGTCGCCAATGGCCACACCGCAGCGTGGCATGGTTTCGGGATCGCTCGAGAACACCCCATACGGCAGATTGTTGAGCGGAAAAGGCGTGTCGGCGCTGTTCGCGCTGTCGACCCATGAACGGAGCAATGTCATTTGATTTCTTTCGCGTCAGGTTGGTTGTCTGGATGGGCGGCCATAATGGCAGGAACGGCCAAGCAGTTGGCGGTAATGCGGGTCAGGTTGGGAAAGGCATCAAGCGCGACATCCCACCGTTCGGCATTGTACATTTGCGAGACGATACACAGGTCAGCAAGGTTCGGCACGTCGCCAAATGCAAAGGGCGTATCGGCGGGCAGTTGCGCCTCTAGGGCCGCAAATCCCTTGGACATCCAGCTTTGCATCCATGCCTTTTTCTGGGCAGGCGTCGCCCCAAAATCGGTGCCGAGCGCTTGGACGACGCGCAGGTTATTCACCGGGTGGATGTCCAGCGCGACGCTATGAGCGACGGTCAAAACCCGTGCGCGTTCCAAAGGGTCCGCCGGGATCAGGCGCGGTTCGGGCCATGTGGCATCTATGTAGTCAAGGATCGCCAGGGATTGCGTAAGCACCGTGCCATCATCGAGCACCAATGTTGGCACCCCTGCACCGGGGTTGAGCGCTGTATATGCGGGCGCCGTCTGTTCGCCCGCCACGAGATCCACAGGGACCGTCTCAAACGACAGCCCCTTAAGGTTCAACGCGGCCCGGACGCGGTAGGATGTTGTGGATCGCCAGTAGCTATAAAGCTTCATTTCAGCCCCGGAGTGCCGTCGAATTTCTTCTCAAGGCTTTCCCAGCAATCGATATAATCGTCCTGAAGCGGTGCCTCTTTCCCTGCAAAGCTGGTCAGATGCTGCGGGAAACGGGTCTCGAACATAAAGGACATGGTGTTGTCCAGCTTTTCAGCCTTCAGGTCCGCGTTTGAAGCCCCTTCAAAGGCATTTTTATCCGGCCCATGGGGCAGCATCATGTTGTGCAGGCTTATCCCACCCGGAATGAACCCTTTGGGTTTGGCGTCGTATTGGCCATAAATGTTGCCCATCAATTCGGACATGATGTTCTTGTGATACCATGGCGGGCGGAAGGTATCCTCAGCCACCATCCAACGTTCGCGGAACAACACAAAGTCGATATTCGCGGTGCCTTCTTGGCCGGACGGCGCGGTCAGCACGGTAAAGATCGACGGATCGGGGTGATCGAACAGGATCGCGCCGACGGGGCAGTAGGTCTTGAGGTCGTATTTGCAGGGCGCATAATTGCCGTGCCATGCGACCACATCCAAGGGCGAATGGCCGATCTTGGTTTCATGGAACTGGCCGCACCATTTGATCGTTACGGTGGACGGTGTTTCGCGATCTTCAAAGGCGGCGACGGGTGTTTTGAAATCGCGCGGGTTGGCCATGCAGTTGGCCCCGATTGGCCCGCGACCGGGCAGCTCGAATTTCTGGCCGTAGTTTTCACAGACAAACCCGCGGCACGGGCCTTCGAGGACCTCAACACGATACACCAAGCCGCGCGGAATGATGGCAATCTCTTGCGGGGCGACATCGATCACGCCAAGTTCGGTACAAAACCGCAGATGACCTTCTTGTGGCACGACAAGCAGCTCGGAATCCGCCGAAAAGAAATAGGCGTCGACCATGCTTTCGGTCACAAGGTAGACATGAGACGCCATGCCGACCTGCGTGTTCACGTCTCCGGCGGTGGTCATAGTGCGCATGCCGGTAAGCCATGTCAGGGACTGGTCGGAATGCGGGACGGGATCCCAGCGGTATTGGCCTAACGACGTCACATCCTCGACCACGTTAGGGGCCGATTTCCAATAGGGCAGATCGATCCGCTCATAGCGGTGGGAATGTTTGACGGAAGGACGAATACGGTAGCACCACGTCCGTTCGTTCTGATGGCTGGGCGCGGTAAACGCGGTTCCCGAGAGTTGTTCCCCATAAAGACCGTAGTTGCACCGCTGTGGGCTGTTCATCCCTTGCGGCAAGGCGCCGGGAAGCGCTTCGGTCTCAAAATCATTGCCAAAGCCCGGCATGTAACCTGCATGGGTGCCCACTGTTGTACTCGCTTGTTGTAAGCCGTGCGGCGTGCTGACCTTGTTCATGGAAACTGCCTCCTCAATCTCACTCTTCGGTATTTGTTGCATTTGTAACTATCAATGGATATTTTGCGGAAATGACAAAAAATGATCCCCTGCAAATTCAAGACTTCCTGCCGTATCTGCTGAACCGCGCTGCTGAGACCACAAGCCTGGATTTTCAAAAGACCTACAAGGACAGATACGGCATGTTGCGCACCGAATGGCGGGTGCTTTTTCATCTTGGGCGGTATGGCGGTCTGACCGCGAAACAGATTTGCAGCATGGCTGATTTACACAAAACCAAGGTCAGTCGCGCCGTCTCGGCCTTGGAACGTCAAAGGTTTCTGGTCCGCACCGAAGTTCCAACAGATCGCAGGAACGAATTGCTTTCCTTGACCAAACAAGGGCAGGCCGCCTTTGACCATCTTCAGCAAGAAGCAACGCGTTATAATGAGAACTTGCTGACGACGTTCACGGCCGAGGAACAAGAAATCTTGCGGCGTTGCCTCAAGAAGATGGCGCGCATTCCCTAGCCTTTCACAACCCCCTCCGCGCGCCATGCATCAAAGATTTCGAGGGCCTTTTGGGCGAATTCCGCGTCGTTGATATGGGCATCCACGTCATGCTGTTCGACATTCTCTGGCAATGTCGCCCGCAGTTCTGACAAGAACGCATCAAGCCCGTCCTTGTCGTGCAGATCGGCACCGTCGCGATCCCATTCGCCGCACCCATGTTCTGGCAACAGAAATGCAACCGGCCCCGTCGCCGTTGAGAGTTGGTCGGAATGCGCCCGCGCAACGGCACGGCGTTCTTCGGTGTTCAGCACAACAGAGGTGATCAGCCGATTATGGGCGTGGGTCGGGTGATCGGCCCATTTGTCCGGCAGCCCCTGCCAGCCGACGATATCGACCAGATCATAGCAACCGCCAGACACGATTTGCGGCGTTCCGGTCTTACCCGCGTTGGTCAAACGGTCCGCGCCTGCCGATATGTTTGAGCCGTGAATGTGATTGCCAAGCTCCTGGGTGCAGAAATCGAACACGCAGGCGAACGCGCCCTGTGCGGCAAGGCTTTCAAAGGCGCGACCGCCCATGCCCGTGGCGTGGAACACGGCGACCTCATAGCCGCGCGCTTCCAACTCGGGTTTCAGGAACACCATGTAGCGCAGCGCCGTTTTGCCCAGTGATGTCATGCCAATCATCGGCTTTGCGGCATCGGGTTTTTCGACCGCATTGGCGGCCCCTAAAACGGCACCTGCGGCTTGGCTCAGGGAGGCCTTGCACACGCTGTTGAGGCCATAAAGGCCACCGGCCCAGAGGATCATCTGTGTATCGGCTGCAAGCCGTTCGGGCGGGATGAGCGGGGAGAAGGACACCGTGGAGACGATGTATTTCGGCACGCCCAGCGGCAGGGCGGCGGTGACATCCAGCGCCAGATCTGTGCCCATGGAGCCACCCAAGACCATCATGCCGTCAAAACGGCCCTCGGCATAAAGCCGTGCTGTCAAAAGGGCGGCACCTTCGGCCATGATCTGCATGGCTTTGTTTTCATTCTTCGTGGCGATCGCGGCGGCAATGCTGCTGCCGCCTTCTTCGGCGACGTCATGTTTGGAATAATCCGTCGGCTTGGTCGGATCGCCCAGAACCGACACGTCCATGGTGACAACCTGTCCGCCTTGCTGGCGGATCACACCGGCTAGATAGTCCAGCTCATCGTCTTTTGTGTCATAGGTCCCGATGACGAGTATTGTTTTGCCAGACATCGCGTTCACTCCTTAAAGCTTGATCCAAGCGGTCTTGAGGTTGATGTATTTTTCAATCGCATGCAGCGATTTGTCGTGACCGTTGCCCGACTGGCCGACACCGCCCAAGGGGACCGTTCCATCGGCACCGCCATAGGTATTCACGTGCATGACGCCCGTGCGGACGGCTTTCACCATGCGATGCGCGCGGCTGAGGTTGCTTGTCCAGACGCCCCCCGCCAAGCCGTAGACCGTAGCGTTGGCAAGTCGGATAGCCTCTGCCTCGTCGGTAAAGGAGGTGACGCCCAAGACGGGTCCGAAGACCTCTTTTTGCGTCAAAGTCGCCTCTGGCGTGACGCCGGTTACGACGGTCGGGGCCATGTAGTAACCGCCGGTCTCTTGTAGAATACGGTCGCCACCAGTGATGACCTCGCCACCCTCGGATTTTGCCGTATCAACAAAGCCAAGGTTCGCGCGCAACTGCACTTCGGAGTTCACGGCCCCAATTGCGGTTGTCATGTCCAACGGGTTGCCCACGGTCATGGCCTCGGCAGCCTTCACAACTGCCGCGACAAATTCATCGTGGATCGCGGCCTCGACCAACAACCGCGAGCCTGCGACGCAGACCTGTCCCGCATTGCGGAAAATGCCGCCTGCTGCGACCTTTGCGGCCTCATCCAGATTGGGCACGTCTGCGAAAATGATGTTGGGGGATTTGCCGCCCAGTTCGAGATAGACGCGCTTCATGTTGGACCGCGCGGCATATTCCATGAGCCGCCGGCCCGTTCCGCCCGATCCTGTAAAGACCAGAACATCGACGTCCATCGACAGCCCCATGGCTTCGCCCACCACTGCGCCTTCGCCGGTGACAGCGTTCAAGACACCGGGGGGCAGGCCTGCCTCATGCGCCAAATCCACCATCCGCATCAGCGACAGCGAGGCCGTTTCCGCGGGCTTCAAGACAACCGAATTGCCCATGGCCAATGCGGGGCCGAGTTTCCACGCGCCGATCATCATCGGGAAATTCCAGGGAATGATCGCGCCCACAACGCCGACGGGTTCTTTGTGGACCAGCCCCAGAACGTCGGCTGAGGTTGGTGCAATCTCGCCGTAGATCTTATCAAGCGCCTCGGCGTAATAGCGGATCGTTCCTGCGGCTGACCCGGGTTCCGCCTTGATGGCCATGTTGATCTCAGTGCCGTTGTCGCGCACGCCGAGAACGGCCAGTTCAAGCGCGTTGGCTTCGATCAGCTCTGCCCATTTCAGCAGCACCTTTTTGCGCGCGGCGGGCGGCATGCCGGACCAGCGCCCATCTTCAAAAGAGGCCCGCGCCGAGGCAATCGCGGCCTGCATGTCGGCCACGGTGCCACGGGCAACCTGCGTCAGAACGGAGCCATCAATCGGCGACACGATATCCATCGTTGCGCCATCCGATGCGGCGACGGATTGACCGTCGATGATATGGCCGCGTGGCGGAACCGGGATGCTCCGTAGCGCATCGATTTGGGTCTGATCCATTCTAACTTACCGTGCTTGCGTGTCGTGAAGGTCGTGATCTTCGTCCGGCTGATGGGCGCGAAATTCCTTTACCAAGGTGCGAATATGCAGGCCGATCACCAAAAGGATCAGCGCAAAAATGATGAAAGAGATCGGCCGGTCGATCATATCCAGCGGCGACTTCAATCGCGGCAAGGCGGATCGCAGCTTGGTTTCCATGATCCCGCCAAGCACCATGCCGAGGATGATTGGAACAATCGGCAGGTTCAGCCGTTTGAGCACCAGACCGAGGACGCCAAAGACCGCAGAGATGATGACATCCGTCAGTGAATTGCGCAGCGAGTAGACGCCCACGAAGGACAACATCAGGATCATCACGCCCAAGAAACGGGTTGGAATGCGGATAATCTTGGTCAGCAGGTTCGTTGAGAACAACAAGAAGACCAAGACGATCACATTCAGTGCGATCAGCGCGAAATAGAGGCCGTAGACGAGGTCGATATTGTTTTGGAACAACTGCGGGCCGGGGATGACGTTGTGCACGTAGAACACCGACAACATCATTGCCGTCAGCGCCTCACCCGGGATGCCCAAGGCCAAGAGCGGGATCATTGCGGCGGCTGGCACGGCGTTGTTTGCGGCCTCAGATGCGATCAAACCTTCGGGCGATCCTTTGCCGAATTTTTCCGGCTCTTTCGATGTTTTCTGCGCGTAAGTGTAGCTCATGAACTGGGCCGTGAATTCACCCGTGCCGGGGATCATGCCAAGGATGACACCAAAGCCAGAGGCGACGGTTGCGATCCGCTTGTGCTTCAGAAGTTCCTTAAACCCAGCGCCCAGTTTCCCTGAAACGGGCTTGGCATCCGGGCTGTTGTCGGGCGCTGTCAGCAAAAAGAAGGCTTGGCTGAGCGCGAACAAACCCAAGACCACGACGATCAGGTTGATGCCGGACGACAGGAAAGATTGATCAAAGGTGTAGCGCTGTGTGTAGGTGACGGCATCAAGGCCGATGGTTTGCAGGAATATCCCAAACATGCCCAACATACCCGCTGCCATGATCTGGCCGCGATGGGCCAGCACCACCAATATGATGCCCAACAGCGCGGCCAGGAAAATCTCTCGGCTGCCAAACATTGGCGCCACAATGGCCAGCACCGGTGACAACAGGATCAAGCAGCCGATGCCGAAAATACCGCCCCAGAACGAGGCGCTATAGGCCAGCGATACCGCGCGGTGAGCCTCGCCATTCTCGGTCATCGGGTAGCCGTCATAAGACGTGAGCGCGTTCACGGCGGTACCGGGGGTGTTGATCAACACAGCCGGGATCGCACCGCCATACATCGACGACCCGTAGATCCCCAAGAGCATTGTCAGCCCGACAATCGGGTCCAGCCCGAACGTCGCCGGAAGCATGATGGCAATTGCAACGGCGGGGCCGACACCGGGGATCGCGCCGATGATCACGCCGCCAATCGACCCGACCAAAAGGGCGATCAGGACATCCCATCGCGCCAACATTTCAAGGCCTGCGAGAATATTTTCCATCATCAGATCCTTAGAAATATGTCAGCATGAATTGACGCAAACCATCGGGAAGCTGCTCGTAGATTAGTCCGGATGGCAGGTTCACTTTCAGGAGGGTCTTGAACAACAGGACGGTCACCAGCGCGCTTCCCGCTGCTGCGAGCAGCATCTTTGCGCTGCGGTAACCGACACGGAAGGCAAGCAAGACGGCGAAGACAATCGTCGTCAAAAGGTAGCCGGTGTAGGGCACCACAAAGGCATAGGCCATAAACCAGCCCGCGTATTCCAGTGAGGATACCCAAAGCCAAACCTCGCGCCAGCGCCCATCGATCCGTTCCGACAATGCGGACCCCAGAAGGTGGAAGGCTGCGAAAGCTGTCATGAGGAGCAGCGAAACAGCAGGCCAAAAACGGGGCTGCGCGAATAGTTTCGCGCCATCCTTGTAGGCTGTCTGGTCGAAAATCTGGCTTAACAAGAAGACAGAACCGACAACACAGAACCAAGCGAACACGATATCCCCGGGGCGGCGATATCGTTTGAATAGCGACTTCAATGTCTTGGTATGCGTCAAGGGAATGCTCCGCGTTGGTCAGTCTACACTGGTCTGCCGAAAGCAACCGGGCGGCAGTGCCGCCCGGCCTTTTGTCGTAAGCCAGCCCTTATTCGGACAGGATCGCGTCGATCGCACCAAGCGTTTCGATGTCTTTTTCGATCTGGGACGTCACAGCATCCGCGTCCTGCCAGTAGACAAGCGCACCGGTTTCAGCGGCCAATGCTTGCGCGCGCTCAGACATCACAGTTTCCTGTGCGACCGCGATGATCTTGTCGCGCACGTCTTGCGGTGTGTCTTTGTGAACGAACAAGCCGTTCCAAAGTGCTACGTCCAGGTTCGGTGCAAGCTCAGCAACCGTTGGCGCGTCGGGTGTCAACGAAATACGCTCAGACCCGATGGAGGCCAGAACCTTCACGTCGTCAAGGCAGGGCAGGATCAGCTGCAATGTTGTGTTGATCACATCGACATCGCCGGACGCCAAGGTGTTGCAATCCAGTGCGTCAAACGCGGCATCCGCGGCGTAAGAAAAGCCCATCTCGGAGGCCAGCCCAAGTGTCACCTGCGTTGGCACAAGCGGCGCACCGAAGTGGCCCAAGACAACGTCATTGTCCTGCGCATGAGCCGCAAGACCCGCCATGTCATCGTAGGGTGCATTCGCGCCCGCTGCGATGACAAATGGGTAAGTCAGGAAGTTGCCAAGTGGCTCAAATGGGTTCGGGTTCAGCTCGGGGATGCCGATCTGCGGGCCCACGACGGGGATGGCGATGATAAAGGAGCCGACCGTGTAGCCGTCAGCGGGGGCATTCGCGACTTCAATCGCACCCGGGAATGGGCCGCCGCCGCCGCCCGGTTTGTTCACAACCGCAGCAGGGACGCCGTAGGCCGCAGTGAAGTCTTCCGCGATCATCCGCGTCAGCACGTCTTCAAGATCGCCCGGCGGCCAAGGCACAACAAACTCTACCGGTTTCTCCGGATATTCCGCCTGCGCGCTGCCCGCCATCGCGGCAAGGCACAATGCCACAGCCGTTGCCGTCTTCGTCAATTTGATCATTTACAGTCTCCCGGTTGATCGGTTCATTATTTGAACCAGTGGTTTAAAAAAAGGTTGCCTTAGGAAATTGTGTCTGTCAAACTTTTTCTGAAACCAGACAGATCGGTGGTCCCCAATTGTCCTCAGCCGCAAAAACCCTTCAATTGCTTTCGTTTTTTTCAGCAACGAGACCAGAAATCGGATTGTCTGCGCTGTGTCGGCTGGCGAAGCGTGACAAGGCGACGACTCACCGGCACCTTCAAGCCCTTGAAGAAGCGGGATTTGTTGAGCAAAATCCGCTTACGCGGCAGTACCGTCTTGGGCCCGCATTTCTGCAACTGGCGCAGGTGCGCGAACAGACCGTGCCCCGCAAAGAGAGCGCTGTGCCGGTTCTTAAGGCGCTGGCAGAAGAGACCGGGGAAACGACCCACGCGTCGGTTTTGTCAGGGTCGACTGTGTTCGCCTTGGCGTCCTGCGAATCGACGCAACACAGCACACGGGTTGTGATTGACCTCGACAAATTCCCGCTTCATGCGACAGCTTCTGGCTTGTCCATATTGGCGTTCGGCCCCTCTGACCTGATGGAGATTGCGACGGCCAACCTCAAAACCTTCACAAGCTACACCATCAAATCGAAGGCCTCGCTGGAAGATGCGGTGCAATCCGTTCGGGAAACTGGATTTGGCCGCACGATCCGAAGCTTTGAGGACGAGGTATCCAGCCTCGCCGCACCCGTCTTTGACAAAACCGGAAATCTGGCCGGGGCCATCTCAGTCGCCTGCGTCGCAACCCGGTTCTCGCCCGACCTCGAACGCAAATGCCAAGAACACCTGATAGCCGCCAGCCGCGATTTGACCCGTGGATGGGGCGGCACCGTTCCTGACCAAGTTGAGGCCGTTTGGGCCGCCACGCTGAAAAATTCTAACGCATTGGACCCGATATCATGAAAGATTCGAACTTCCTGAAAGAGAATAACGGGCGCCATATGTGGCATCCAATGACGTCCCCCAAGGATAGCCACGACAACCCGCCCAAGATCATCACAGGCGCATCCGGCGTCAGCGTGTCGGACATCGACGGGCATTCTGTTGTGGATGCCGTTGGTGGGCTTTGGAACGTCAATTTGGGCTATTCATGCCAGCCGGTCAAAGACGCGATCGCCAAGCAATTGGACGCGCTGCCCTACTATTCAACATTCCGCGGCACATCTAACGATGCGGTTATTGAGCTGTCTTATGAGCTGGGTCAATTTTTTGAACCCGATGGCCTTAGCCGCGCGTTTTTCACCTCCGGCGGGTCCGATTCCGTTGAGACCGCGCTGCGTTTGGCACGCCAGTATCATAAACTGCGCGGCGAGGCGGGACGCACCAAATTCCTGAGCCTGAAAAAGGGGTATCACGGCACCCATATCGGCGGCGCATCGGTCAACGGCAACGCCAATTTCCGCACGGCTTATGAACCTTTGTTGCCGGGCTGCTATCACATCCCCGCGCCCTACACCTACCGCAATCCATTCAACGAAACAGACCCAGCACGTTTGGCACAACTCTGCGCTCAAGCGCTTGAGGATGAGATCGCGTTCCAAGGGGCTGGCACAATCGCGGCCATGATCATGGAGCCAATTTTGGGGGCGGGCGGTGTTATTCCCCCGCATAAATCCTTTGCGCCGATGGTGCAGGACATTTGCAATCGAAACGGCATTCTGTTGATCACGGATGAGGTCATTACCGCGTATGGCCGCACGGGTGCTTGGTCTGGTGCGCGGCTCTGGGGCATCAAGCCTGACATGATGGCGACCGCAAAGGCCATCACCAATGGCTATTTCCCATTCGGGGCCGTGATGTTGGGCGACCGCATGATCGAAGCCTTCGAATCCGATCCAAACGCCAAAATCGGGCACGGATATACCTATTCCGGCCACCCCGTCGGCGCGGCAGCGGCCCTAGCCTGTCTGGAAGAAACCAAACGTTTGAACGTGGTCGAGAATGCAGCGGCACGCGGGACGCAACTTTACGAAGGGTGCAAAGCATTGATGGCAAAATACGATATCATTGGCGATGTACGCGGAGGGCACGGGTTGATGACCGCCATTGAAATGGTCAGCGACCGCGCCACCAAAAAACCGATCGATGCGGCAACGGCGGCAAAAGTCTACGAAGGTGCCTATGCGGCCGGTGCGATGGTGCGTGTGTCGGGCCCGAACCTGATTTTGTCGCCGCCGCTTGTTCTGACCGAAGCCGATGCCAACACGATCTTGACCGCGCTTGATGCGGGTTTCGCGTCGGTCTGAAGGGAACAGCAATGTCCGAGAACTACGTCGCCCTTTTGGGCACCAAAGGTGGCCCCGCGATCCGTCCCGGGTCGTCGATGCCCACGTCAAACCTGTATGTTCTGAACGGCAGGCAAATCGTTGTGGATTGCGGGCTTGGTGTGACCAAAGGCTTGGTCGATCAGGGGATGCAGCTTAAAGATCTGTCGTTGATCTTTGTCACGCATCTGCATTCCGACCACTATCTTGAGCTCGGGCCGCTACTGCACACCTCTTGGACAGCAGGGCTGAAAACGCCGGTCGATGTCTATGGCCCGCCCGGCCTTTCCGACTATTGGACGGCGTTCCTGTTATCCATGAAAGCAGACATCGATCTGCGGATGGAGGACGAAGGCCGCCCGGACCTACGTGAATTGGTGAAGGTGCATGTCATAGACGCAGGCATCGTCATGGATCGCGACGGGTTGGTCGTGTCGGCCATCCGGTCCGAACATCCCCCGCTGGTGGATTGCTTTGCTTTGTCGTTCAAAACCGCCGATGTCCATGTCGTCTGTTCCGGCGACACCGCGCCCCTTGCCGCACTCGAAGACTTCGCCAAAGGTGCAGACCTTTTGGTGCATGAGGCGATGCTGGAAAGCGCGCTGCCCGCATTGATGGCACGGATCGGCAACAGCAGTGATAAGCTGATGGCCCATTGGCTGCGGTCCCATACGTTTGCCCATGACGCCGCAAAGACCGCGACGCAAGCAGGCGTCAAACGGCTCGCGTTGTCGCACCTTATTCCATCTGATGACCCGCATTACAGCGAGGCCGACTGGCAAGTTGCCGTTGATGGGCATTGGAACGGTGAACTGATTGTGGGCAAAGATGGTCTAAAGATCGCCTTATGAGGTAAGTGGTGTTTACGTCAGTGACTGGTCTTGCAGCTCTGTTTTTGCGCCTAGGTGTGTTGCCGTGACAGGACGGGCATATCGCCCAGTTTGGCGTGAGGGCCTATTCATCGGTCAGAAAAGACCGCCGAGCCCCAAGAGCGGGGGCCGACGGCTGACATGGTTTGATCCTACCCGTAAGCTCGCGCCATGAACCTCGAAGATCTCAGCAGCCTCATTCTCCAATTGACCGACTCCGCGATCGGGTTGAGTCTGGATGATCACCAAACCGGACAGATCGAGGTTCTTCAAGAGGCGATCCCCTTTGATGCGGCGTGGTGGGGATGGTCGAATTTCAGCGGCGGGCGCAACCGGCTGATTAATACGGGTCTATTCAATTTGCCGCAAAGCTACGACAGCGCCATTCGGGCGGTGCTGCATCTGGATCCCTTCGTGAAAACCGGTCGCAATCTGTCGATCTATGGCAAGACAATTGACGCAGAAACGGACGCCTTGCCGCATGATTACCACAAGACCCTTGAGGCGTTTCAAATTCGCTCAATCCTCAATGGGCATTGCAGATTCCAAGGCGATAGCGAGTTTAATTTCTTTCTGTCGCTCTACAAAACCCAAGCTGGGCAGGCATTCTCGGACACGGACAGCCGGACCTATCGGCTGATTTTGCGGCACATCGAACAGAACCTGTCATTGAGCCTGCGGGCCGAGTTGCGCAGCCTTGCCCCCAAGGATGGCGAAGCGGCGATTGTCAGTGAGGGCGGGGCCGTTGTCCGTGCGACCCGTGGCTTTCGCGACAAACTGCGGGACGCCTGTGCCAATGGTACAAAGATCGACGCGCTTCTGACGGACATGTCGTTTGGATTGCGGCACTGGATGGGTGGCGATGTGGTCTTGGAAAGCACCCGGTATAAGCCAGGTCTTGTGTTGCTGCGGCTGTCGCCCAACAGCTTGCTCGCGCGTTTGTCACCACAGGAACAGCAGGTGGCGGAGGCGCTGAAACTGGGCAAGTCCATGCGCGAGATTGCCGTCGAACGTCAGGTGTCTCACAACACGGTGCGCAACCAAGTGGCTGCGATCTATAAGAAAACCGGCACGAAGAACCGCGTGAGCTTTTTGACCAAAGCCGGGTTTTTCAATGTAAATTCGTAGTGCAAATGCACTATCCTTTTTTGATCTTCCTTCCGTCAGGCTTTGTCCTAATCAGATGATCCGACATGGGAAGGACTTGAAATGCCACTCTCCAAAACACTGTCACGCCGTTCTGTGCTTGCAGGCACAGGCGCCTCGCTGAGCTTGCTTGCCGCGCCAAGCATCGTGCGCGCCCAAGCGCGTGATATCCGCATCGGGTATATCACCGCGCTCACCGGCGCGCGTGCCGAATTTGGTGAAAGCGATCCTTGGATGCTGGAGCAGGTCAAACAGATCACCGATCAGGGGCTGACCATTGGCGGCAATACTTATTCGGTCGAATTCATCGTCAAGGACAACCAGTCCAACCCCAACCGCTCTGCGGCCGTGGGCAACGAGCTGATCCAGCGCGAGGGCGTTGATCTGATGCTGGTGCAGGATCTGGATGCCTCCGTCGCAACCGGTGAGATGTCGGACATCGCAGGTATCCCTTCCATCTCGACGATGGGCCCCTGGCAGGCGTGGATGTTCGGGCGTGGCTCGAACCCTGAGCAGGGTTTCCCCTATTCCTTCACCTTCTTCTGGGGCGTGGAGATGGCGATGCAGACCTTCACCAAGCTCTGGGATCAGCTTGATACGAACAAGGTTGTTGGCGACTTTTACTTCGACAACCCAGCCGGTCAGGCCTTTGCAAGCCCGGAGCTTGGGCTTCCGGCAGTTATGGCAGGGGCAGGTTATTCACGGATCGATGGCGGCATGTATCAGTTCGATACGCAGGATTTCTCAGGCCAAGTCTCCAAATTCGCCCAAGGTGGCGCAGAAATCGTCACCGGCTTTGGCTTCCCGCCAAACTGGGCGACATTCTGGGCGCAGGCGGGCCAGCAGGGCTTCTCGCCCGAAGCTGCGACCTATGCTGCTGCGTTCCTTTTCCCGTCTGCCATTGAGGCACTTGGCGACCGTGGTAATGGCATGTCGACCGAGGTTTGGTGGACCCCGAACATGCCTTGGACCTCTTCCCTGACAGGACAAACCGCAGCAGAACTCGCCTCTACCTGGACCGAAAGTTCTGGCAAACAATGGGTGCAAACGCTTGGGTATAGCCATGCCCTGTTTGAGACTGGCATCGCAGCCTTGAAGAATTCGGGCGATCCGAAGAACCCGGACGCGGTGCGCGATGCGATTGCGGGTCTAAACCTAAACACGATGGTGGGGCCGGTGAACTGGGCCGATACACCGATCAAGAACGTGGCGGTCACCGAAGTGGCGGGCGGACAGTGGCGCAAGACCGATGGCGGCGTCCACACGTTTGACCTTGTCATCAATGACAACAGTTTCGCACCCAGCGTTGACGTTCAAGACAAGCTGATCCCGCTGTCGCAACTGGGCTAAGCCTGTGCTTGAAGTCACTGGCCTGTCGAAATCTTTCGGCGCGCTCACCGTGGTTGACGATGTGTCAGTCACGGTGAAAGGCGGCGAGGCTTTGGGCGTTATGGGCCCTAATGGCGCGGGCAAAAGCACGTTTTTTGATCTGCTCACAGGTGTGACGCCAAGTGATGCTGGTCGCGTCATGCTGGATGGAGAGGACATCAGCGCGCTTTCCGTCGAAGCGCGCGTTGTCGCGGGCATTGCGCGGGCGTTCCAAATTCCCAAGCAGTTTGCGTCGCTGACGGTGCGTGAGCATTTGCATTTGGCGGCAACGGCGGGTGCGCGTGTTTCTGCATCTGAAGCGCGCAGACTGACTGAGGAGTTACTGGATCGAACGGGATTGTCTGCATTGGCTGATACGCCGGGCGGCAAACTGCGCCTTCTGGATCGCAAACGGTTGGAATTCGCGAAAGCCCTCGCGACACAGCCAAAACTCGTTTTGCTTGACGAAATCTCGGGCGGTCTGACCGAAAGCGAAGTGCACGCCCTTGTGGACATCGTCCGCGCCCTCAAGACCCCCGATCTTGCGATCATCTGGATCGAGCATATTGCACATGCGCTGTCCGAGTCTTGTGATCGCATCATGATGCTCAACCTTGGCCAGAAAGTCATTGAGGACACGCCAAGCGTTGTCACGGCTGATCCTCAGGTTCGCGCACTTTATCTTGGTGAGGCGACAGATGCTTAAGGTCGACGGTCTCAGCGCGTCTTACGGTGACTACACGGCCGTCTTCGACGCGCGGTTCGAGGTCGCAGCAGGCGAGACGCTTGCACTGATCGGGGCAAATGGGGCTGGGAAAACGTCCCTCCTTCACGCGATTTGTGGCCTGTGTTCCGCTCAAGGGCGTATCACGTTGGATGGTGCGGACATGCACGGCCTGACAGCGGCCAAGCGCGCCCAGCTTGGTGTCGCGCTCTCACCCGAGGGGCGGCGCATGTTCGCTTCGCTCAGCGTGCAGGAGAATCTTGAGATCGGCGCAAATACCGGGCGCACTGGGCCATGGACCTTGTCCAGTGTCACCAAGCTTTTCCCGATTTTGGGCGAGTTTGCCGACCGGCCCGCCCGATTGCTCTCCGGTGGACAGCAACAAATGGTGGCGATTGGTCGTGCGTTGATGGCCAACCCCAAAGTGCTTTTGCTCGATGAAGTCTCACTTGGCCTGGCCCCGGTCGTAGCTCAAGAGGTGATGCAGGCACTTGCAAAACTCCGAACTGAGAGTGGCATTGCGACGATCCTGGTCGAACAGGATATCCGCCGCGCCATTGCCGCGTCTGACCGATTTCTATGTCTCCTCGAAGGCCGCGTCGTTTTGCAGGGCGCAAGCAAAGGCGCGGATCTGGACGCCATCGGGCGTGCCTATTTCGGCGAGGGGACGGCCGCATGATCGTTGTGGATGTGATCCTGAATGGCTTGATGTTGGGCGGGCTATACGCGCTTTTCGGCCTTGGCCTTTCGCTGATTTTCGGGGTGATGAAAATCGCCAATATCGCCCATGGTGAGTTCGCCATCGGCGGTGCATTCCTAGCGATTGCTGCGGCAATCTTTCTTGGCGCGCCTCTGTGGTTGGCAGTGATCGGTGCGCTAATCCTCTCCTTTGTCATTGGATTTGGGCTTCAGCTGGTGTTGGTGAACCGCGTGATGGGCGATGATCCGGTGCCCGCGCTTTTGATGACCTTCGGGCTGTCCATCATTATCCAAAACCTGCTGGTGGAACTTTTTGGCGCGGACAACCGGTCGCTGGATATCGGCCCGTTGGCGACGGCTGGCATTGATCTGGGGCCCGTGTCGATCGGGGTGTTTCCATTGATTCTGTTCGTGGTCGCCATCGCCCTTTTTGCTGCACTTCATTGGATGCTGCATCACACGAAGGCCGGGCGAAACATCCGCGCCACCTCGGATGATCCCGACATGGTCGGCATGATGGGGATGGAACGCGCGCATATCTTTGCCATCGTCATGGGCGTTTCAGCCGCTTTGGCGGCACTGGCGGGCATCATGCTGGCGATGCGCGGCTCAATCACGCCGTTTTCCGGGGCGGAGCGTCTGTTGATTGCCTTTGAGGTCATCGTCATCGGTGGGCTTGGTTCAATCTGGGGCAGCTTGCTGGGCGGGCTGGCGCTCGGGCTTGTACATGTGATCGCGCTTCGGCTTGATCCGTCGTCGGGGCCGCTTTATGGGCACCTTCTGTTATTGGCGATCCTGTTGTTGCGGCCTGAGGGGTTGGCCGGACGGAAGGCGCAAAGATGATGCGTATCCTCCTTGCCCTCGCCACCGCTGCCCTGATCGCGCTGCCGTTCTTCGCGGACCGTGGCACGATGTTTCTGGCCATGGAAATCCTAGTCATCATTGCCCTTGCGCAGGCGTGGAACCTGCCTGCGGGCTATGGTGGGCTGCTCTCGCTGGGCCACCACGGGTTTATCGGGCTGGGGGGCTATGCGCTCTATGTCCTGTCGCGCGATCTTGGCTTGCACGTGCTTGTTGCGATCCCGGCGGCAGGGATCGTCACCGGACTTCTAGCACTTGCCATCACGCCCGTCTTATTCCGTTTGCGTGCCGTCTATTTTGCCGTCGGCATGTGGGTCGTCGCCGAGATTATCCGCATTCTGGTCATGCGCTCTGATTGGCTGGGTGGCGCATCGGGCATGCCCTTGGCGGGCGCACGCGACATCCCTAGGGCGTGGATGTTGCCCACAGCCTATTGGCTCGCACTTGCGACCGCATTGGGGGCCACGGTGCTTGTCTGGGGCTTGATGCGGTCGGACTTTGGGCTGCGGTTGAAAGCGCTGCGCGACGACGAGATCGCAGCGCGGTCTATCGGTGTGGCGCCGAACCGTGTCCGTCTGACCGTCTTTGTACTGTCAGCGGCGATGACTGGCATGGCTGGCGCGGTTTCCTACTTTTCAGCGCTGTTCATCACACCGCTTGGCGCGTTTGATATCGGCTGGGTCGTGATCATCGTCTTCGTCACCATCATCGGCGGCATGGGGCGCCTGTCGGGGCCATTTCTGGGCGCGGCACTCTATTTCATCTTGCGCGAAGGGCTGGCGGATTTCGGGAACTGGTACCTCATCGCGCTTGGCACCTCCGCCGTGCTGGCGATGCTGGTCTTGCCCGGCGGGTTGGCCAGCCTTGGCGACCGTTTCAATTTCTCAAAGACTAAGGAGCAGTCATGACAACTGGCTTTTACTTCGATGAGCGGTGCTTGTGGCACACCACCGGCGAACATGCGCTGATCCTTCCCGTGGGTGGCTATGTGCAACCCCCCGCAGGCGGCGGCCATGCCGAAAGCCCAGAAAGCAAACGCCGGTTCAAGAACCTACTGGATGTGTCGGGGATGACGGAAAAGCTTGCCGTTTCTTCTGCACAGCCCGTGGACCGCACCGACATGGAACGCATTCATCCCGCCAGCTACATCACCCAGTTCAAAGAGATGTCAGACGCAGGTGGCGGCAATGCGGGGATTTATTCACCCTTTGGCGCAGGCAGTTTCGAGATTGCCGCACTGTCGGCGGGCCTCGCCAAACAGGCGGTGGATGATGTGATTAAGGGCCGCGTGAAAAACGCCTATGCGCTGTCGCGCCCACCGGGGCACCACTGCTTGCCCGAACAAAGCATGGGCTTTTGCCTGCTCGCCAACATCCCCATCGCAATTGAAGCGGCCCGCGCCGCCCACGGCCTTGGCAAGGTCGCCATCGTGGATTGGGACGTGCATCACGGCAATGGGACGCAAGCGGTCTATTACGAACGCGGCGATACGCTCACAATCTCGATGCATCAAGAAAACTGCTTCCCTCCCGCGCAAGGCGGGGCAGATGAAACTGGTGCGGGTGACGGCGCAGGCGCGAACCTGAACATTCCATTGCTGGCGGGCGGCGGACACCAAGCCTATCTCGACGCGATGGAGGTTCTGGTCCTGCCCGCCCTGCGCGCCTTCGCTCCCGATCTGATCGTGATCGCGTCGGGTCTTGATGCCAATGCGTTTGACCCGCTCGCCCGGATGCAAGCCAACTCCGCAACATTCCGTCAGATGACGCAAGCGGTGATGACTGTCGCGGACGAGGTCTGCGGTGGACGGGTCGTTGCCGTGCACGAGGGCGGCTATGCTGAGGTGGTCGTACCCTTCTGCGGTCTGGCGGTGATCGAAGAACTGTCAGGGCATCGCACGGATGTCGTCGACCCCTTCGAAGAACTCACCATGGCCCAACAGCCCGCGAAGGATTTCAATCACTTCCAACTGGCGCGGCTGACCGCACTGAAAGCAGAACATCCGATTTTTGCGTGATACCAATCGGTCCGCGTCGAGGAGGTATTGTTGAGACCTTGCGACCCAATCCAACTTATCCGGACAGAACTGATGGGGTGACTAGTAGCAGGTGAATTGCCAACCTACTGGAACCAAGCCTGAGGCGACCGTCTGCTGCTAAACATCCGAACGCGAGGACCTACCAATGCGGCGGCTTTTGGTCTGCCAGCGGGACAGAGCCGCCGGCGTCCAGATCGCGGCCAGCTTCGCGTTCCATCAGCATCGCGAGACGACGTTGGGCGAGGGCCAGTTCGGTTTCTTGCCGGGCGACGACGTCTGAAAGCTCCTCTACCGTGCGGGTGAGGTGGGCGATTTTTTCTTCCAAGGCGGTCAGGTCGGTCATGGGGACCGCTTACGCCGATTCCTTGGCTGGGAAAAGGGCGGGCAGGTCGCCCATGGCTTTGGCTTGGTCGATCAAGGCCGCGATGTCCTGATCAAGGGCGGCGGTCAGCTGCGCGAAATCAGTAATCGCGAAATAGACCGGCTGCACGATGTCGATGCGGTAGGGGGTGCGGAAAACCTCTAACAGATCAAAATCGCGGATCACCGGGGTGTCGGACATGGCGTGCGCCGCCTCTGCCGGGGAAGACGCGATGCCCGCGCCATAGCCGCGCAGGCCAGCATCGGTGCGGATCAGGCCAAATTCGATCGTGAACCAAAAGAGCCGGAACATGTGCCAGCTATAGCCCTTGCCAAGCGCGATGGCTTTGTTGCCAAAGGCCTGGATAAAGTCGGCGTAGGCTTCGTTTGTCAGCAGCGGGCAATGGCCAAAGACCTCGTGGAAGAGGTCGGGTTCCTCGATATAGTCCATCTCTTCCCTGCGGCGCAGGAAGGTGGCGACGGGAAATTTGCGGTCGGCGAGCAGGGCATAGAACTTGCTGGGCGGGATGATCGCAGGGACGCCGGATGCGCCCGCACCCGTCAGCTCGCCAAGGCGGGCATCAATGTCGATGACCTGCGGGGTCTTGTCGGCTGTGAGGCCAAGTTTCTGGACCCCTTCCAGATAGGCGGGCGCCATGACATCGGGCAGGGTGGCCATTTGGCGGGTGAAGAGCTCACCCCAGACGGCATCATCCTCTGCCGAATAAGGGTAGCGGCCTTGGGCGTCGGCGGTGATCGAGCGGTAGGTTTGTTTCATGGCGGTGCCTCCTGCAACTAGGATATTCCAGCAGGGCAGGAATGATTTGCCAGATGTGCCGGGTTTGGGGTATTTGTTGCGTAGAATTTTTCGGAAACGGCGAGATAATGAAAATTTCAGACCAGGATCGGGCGCTTTTGCGGATCATGCAGGCCGACGCAAGCGCCTCACTCGCGCAACTGGCAGAGACCTGCGGCATGGCGACCTCCACCGTGTGGCGCAAGGTGCAGGACTTTGAGGCGGCGGGGCTCTTGGTGGGGCGCGTGGCGCTTTTGGACCCCAAGGCCGTCGGCGCGGGATTGTGCGTCTTTGCGACCGTGCGGCTAAAGGATCATTCGGAAGAAGCCATCGCCGGTTTCGCGCGGGTTGTGGCGGCCCAGCCCAATATCCTTGAGGCGCATGCGATCTCGGGCGGGGCGGATTACATGCTGAAAATCCGCTGCCGCGATGTGGAAGATTACGAAGCCTTCATGACCCAGAACCTGCTGCGCGCGGGTGTCGTGAAATCGGTGGAATCGGCCTTTAGCCTCAAGGCGCTGAAATTCACGACGGCGCTGCCGCTGTAAGCCTTGCCCGGCTCTGCCGGGCCGCGCCCGACCTCCCCCCGGAGGGCGCGTTTACGGCGGTTCAATGCGCGGATATGTCTGGCCAGTGAGGAACGCGGATGCAGCACGGATGTGGCGCGCGCCCCCCAGGTCGGGCGCGACCCGGCAGAGCCCATTGCCCCGCATCCTTCACCACGATAAACGGCGGTCGAGCAAACCAAGGGACCTGATATGGCCAAGGACAAGAAACAACCCAGACCCAAGGCAGTGACGCCAAAGGGTTTCCGCGATTATTTTGGTGCAGAGGTGGCGCAGCGCCAGCATATGCTCGGCCAGATCGCTGGGGTGTATCATGGCTATGGGTTTGACGCGCTTGAGACATCCGCCGTGGAAACGGTTGAGGCTTTGGGCAAGTTCCTGCCTGATGTGGACCGCCCGAATGAGGGTGTGTTCGCATGGGAAGAGGACAAGGATTGGCTGGCGCTGCGCTATGATCTGACAGCGCCGCTTGCGCGGGTCTATGCGCAGTTCCGCAACGATTTGCCCACCCCGTATCGCCGCTATGCGATGGGACCTGTCTGGCGCAACGAAAAGCCCGGACCGGGGCGGTTTCGTCAGTTTTATCAGTGCGACGCGGATACGGTTGGGTCCGGTTCTGTGGCGGCGGATGCCGAGATTTGCGCGATGTTGTCCGACACGCTGGAGGTCGTGGGCATCCCGCGCGGCGACTATGTGATCCGGGTCAATAACCGCAAGGTGCTGAACGGTGTGCTGGAGGTTGCGGGCCTGTCGGGCGACGACAAGGCGTCGGAGCGCGGCATCGTGCTGCGGGCGATTGATAAGCTTGATCGGCTGGGTCCGGATGGCGTGCGCGCCCTGCTCGGCGAGGGCCGCAAGGATGAGAGTGGGGACTTCACAAAGGGTGCGGGACTTGGCGACGAACAGGCGCAGATCGTGATGGGCTTTATGCAGGCCAAGCGCGACTCCGGGGCGGGCACAGTCGCGGCATTGATGGAGCTTGTGCAAGGCTCTGACATCGGCGTGGCGGGCGTAAATGAGCTTGAGACGATTGCGACGCTCTTGGATGCCCAAAGCTATGCTGCAGATCGCATTGTCATCGACCCTTCCGTTGTCCGTGGTCTCGGCTATTACACCGGGCCGGTTTATGAGGCGGAACTGACCTTTGAGGTCACCGACGAAAAGGGGCGGCCGCGCAACTTTGGCTCCGTCGCCGGTGGCGGGCGTTATGACGATCTGGTCAAGCGGTTCACCGGGCAAGAGGTGCCTGCGACGGGCGTGTCGATCGGTGTCGACAGGCTTTTGGCGGCGCTGCATGCCAAGGGGCGGTTGGATACGGCCTCGGTCGGGCCTGTGGTCGTCACGGTGATGGATCGCGAACGGATGGCGGACTACCAGTCGATGGTGGCCGAGCTGCGCAATGCGGGCATCCGGGCAGAGGTTTATCTGGGCAACCCCAAGAACTTTGGCAACCAGTTGAAATACGCCGACAAGCGCAACAGCCCGGTCGCGGTGATCGCGGGCGGGAACGAGTTTGACGCAGGTCTGGTGCAGATCAAGGACCTCGTGCTGGGGGCCAAGATTGCCAAGAGTGCCAGTGCGGATGAGTGGAAAGACCGCCCGCAGCAGTTTGAGGTACCGCGTGGTGAGATGGTCGCTAAGGTGCGGGAGATTCTGGCGTCATGAAGAATTTCTTCAACGAATTGCTGCAAGACTTGTTCGGAACCATCTTTGGCTGGATCATCTTTGGGATTGGTGTGGTCACGATGGTCTTTGGTGCGATTTGGGGCGGCTGGACATGGTATGTGCCCGGCATCGCGCTGATGGTCGTGGGCGGCTATATCGCGGCGAAATCCCAGTGACACAGGACGCCGCCGCCATCGCTGCAGAGACAGCACGCCTGCGCCAGACCTTTGAGGGCGAGGGTGCCGCGGTCGTGGATGCGGATATTCTGCTCTCTGCCGACACGCTCCTCGACCTTTATGGCGAAGACATTCGCGCGCGCGCCTATCTGACCACAGACCCCTTTGGCGGGGAAATGGTGCTGCGCCCAGACTTCACCGTGCCGGTGGTTGAGGCACATATGCGCAACCATGCCGACCCCGCGCGCTATACCTATGCGGGCAAGGTGTTTCGGAAGCAGGAAGACCACCCCGAACGTGCTCATGAGTATGCGCAAGTGGGGTTTGAGGTGTTTGACGGCCATGATCCGGCAGGGGCGGATGCGGCGGTTTTTGCGGCGATTGCCAAGGCGCTGGACGGGCTGCCGGTGACGCCTGTGACGGGCGACATCGGGATACTGATGGCGGCGGTGCAGGGCTTGCAAACCTCTGACACGCGTAAAGCCGCGCTGATGCGGCACCTGTGGCGGCCACGGAAATTCCGCGCGTTGTTGGATCGGTTCGGCGGTCGCACTGAGGTCCCGCCTAGCCGGGTGGCGCTGCTGGAGCAGGCCGACCCACTGGCGGTAGTGGATCAAGTCGTGGGCAAACGGTCGCGCGACGAAATCGCGGCGCGGATTACGGCGCTGCGCGCCGATGCCGCCACGCCACCAATCTCGGACGATGAGGTGGCGTTGATTGATGCGATCCTCGGCCTGCGCGAAACCGCGCCGAATGTCTTAAGCGCGTTGCGTGACATTGCGGTGGATTTGCCCGCGATCGCGGGAGCGGTGCAGGCGCTGTCAGCCCGGCTTGATGCGCTGGCCGCACGCGGCGTGGCGGTGGATGCACTGGCGTTTGAAGGCAGCTATGGCCGCACCAGTTTGGAATATTACGACGGCTTCGTGTTCGGCTTTGCCGGGGACGCGCCCGATATACCACCGGTCGCAACTGGCGGGCGCTACGATGCGCTGACGGCACGCTTGGGCGATGGTCGCGCGGTGCCTGCGGTGGGCGGTGTGATCCGCCCTGATTTGGTGCTGGCCTTGCGGGGGGACGTCTGATGCTGAAGCTGGGTGTGCCGTCCAAGGGGCGGCTGATGGACAAGACCTTTGACTGGTTTGGTGCGCGCGGGATTACCCTGCGCAAATCCGGGTCAGACCGCGAATATGCGGGCGCGGTCGAAGGGGTCGACGGGATCGAGCTGGTGCTTTTGTCAGCCGGTGAGGTCCCGCGCGAGCTGGCCGCTGGGCGCATTCATCTGGGTGTGACGGGGTCCGATCTGGTGCGCGAGAAACTGTCGCTTTGGGATAGTCAGGTGCAGGAAGTGGCACCCATGGGCTTTGGCGGGGCGGATCTGATCATCGCGGTGCCGCAATCCTGGGTCGACGTGGATACGCTTGACGATCTGGACGCGGCAGCTGCGGCATTTCGGGCGGTGCACGGGCACCGCTTGCGGATTGCCACGAAGTATCACCGGCTCGTGCGCGAGTTCCTCAAGGCGCAGGGCGTGGCCGATTATCAGCTGGTGGACAGTCAGGGTGCGACCGAGGGCACGGTCAAAAATGAGACGGCAGAAGCGATTGCCGATATCACCTCAACCGGAGAAACGCTGCGCGCAAATGGGCTGAAAATTCTGGGCGATGGGCTGATCCACGCCAGTCAGGCGACGCTGTTCCGGGGCCGCCGCGCGGGCTGGACCAAAGAGCAGCGGGCGACGCTAAAGGCGCTTGAGGCGATGCTGGACGTCTAGGGGCGGTGGGCAGATTGCCCAACCTACGGGTTTAGCGCACACCGATGGCGGCAAGGGCCTTGGACAGTTCAGGGGGCAGCGGCGCTTCGTCCTGGCGGCCTTCGGGCAGGTCTTCGGGGGCGTCTGATGTCGCCAGATAGCGCCAGCCTTGGAACGGACGTTTGGGGGTGGCGGCGACGCGGATCAGACCAGGTTTGCTGACGATCGCGCAGCGGCGGATGCCGTCCGCGCCGATATATTCGTCAAGCCGCAGCACCGGCTGACGGCACAGGATTACGCCCTTGATCACCCAATAGATCGACCCGCCGTTGAGGATTTCATCCCCCCGTTTCGGCCACATGCGCGTGACGTGACGGGGCAGCCCATCCTCGGTCTGCGCGCGCTTGGTGTCTTGCCATGCGGTCAGGCCCGCGACGTCTTCGGTGCCGACGGAGAGCTTGAGGAGGTGGACGGTTTTGGACATGAGAATCCTTTTGGGTGCATCGCATAAGTTAATGTGGCGCTAACGTCGCGGCAAGCAAGAAATTTCCATATCTGGGTGCGAGGTGGCTTGTTGATACTAAATGTAGTGTGTATTTCTGACGACCCAAGCAGATCACCCGTTTTAAATTCGCGCGGCGACCTGTATGATGATTACCTGCCGTCCCTCATATTCAGCCCGGAAAGCCAGCCCCATGACCCGTTTTGCCGCCCCAATTGCCGAACAAATTTGGGATATGAAGTATCGCTTCAAAGAGGCGGATGGCACACCGATTGACGAAAACGTCGAGGATACCTGGTCGCGGATCGCGGGGGCGCTGGCGTCGGTCGAAAAGAACCCAAAAAAGTGGGAAAAGACGTTCTATAGCGCCTTGGAGGATTTCAAATATCTGCCCGCGGGCCGGATCACGGCGGGGGCAGGGACGGCGCGGCAGGTGACACTGTTCAACTGCTTTGTCATGGGCACGGTGCCGGACAGCATGGGCGGCATTTTCGACATGCTGAAAGAGGCCGCACTGACCATGCAGCAGGGCGGCGGGATCGGCTATGATTTCAGCACCATCCGGCCCAAGGGTGCGGCGGTGCATGGGGTGGCGGCAGATGCATCGGGCCCGTTGTCGTTCATGGATGTCTGGGACGCGATGTGCAGGACGATCATGTCGGCAGGCTCGCGCCGGGGCGCGATGATGGCCACGATGCGTTGTGACCACCCTGATGTGGAAGATTTCATCACGGCCAAATCCGACCCCGCGCGGCTGCGGATGTTCAATATGTCGGTGCTGATCACCGATCCGTTCATGGAAGCGGTCAAGGCCGACAAGCCCTGGGATTTGGTGTTCAAGGATCAGGTTTATCGCACCGTGCAGGCGCGTGATCTGTGGGATGCAATCATGCAGTCGACCTATGATTATGCCGAACCGGGTGTGATTTTCATCGACCGGATCAATCAGGCCAACAACCTGAACTATTGCGAGACGATCGCCGCGACGAACCCCTGTGGTGAGCAGCCGCTGCCGCCCTATGGCGCGTGCCTCTTGGGGTCGATCAACCTCGCGCGATTGGTGGCCGACCCGTTTGGCGATGATGCGGGATTGGATGACGCGGCATTGACCGAGCTTGTCAGCACGGCAGTGCGGATGATGGATAACGTCGTTGATGCCTCGCAGTTTCCGCTGCCGGAACAGAAAGCAGAGGCGCTGGCCAAGCGCCGGATCGGCCTTGGCGTAACGGGGCTGGCGGATGCACTGTTGATGGTCGGGTTGCGCTATGGCTCGGAAGAGGCGGCGCGTCAGACCGATCAATGGATGCACGCGATCGCCCGCGCCGCGTACCTCGCGTCGGTGGAATTGGCGAAGGAGAAAGGCGCCTTTCCGCTTTTTGATGCAGAGAAGTTCCTGGCCTCTGGCGCAATGCAGGACATGGATGAGGATGTGCGTGAGGCGATACGTCAAAATGGCATACGAAATGCGCTTTTGACCTCAATCGCGCCCACGGGGACGATCAGCCTTTATGCGGGCAATGTCTCATCGGGGATCGAGCCGGTCTTTGCCTATGCCTATACCCGCAAAGTGCTGCAAAAGGACGGCAGCCGGACCGAAGAAGAGGTCGTGGACTACGCCGTGCAGATGTGGCGTGACCTGAAGGGTGACGCGCCTTTGCCGGATCATTTCGTGAATGCCCAAACGCTGGCCCCGCTGGATCACGTGCGGATGCAGGCGGCGGCGCAGAAGTGGATCGATTCCTCGATTTCCAAGACGATCAACTGTCCCGAGGACATCAGCTTTGACGATTTCAAAGAGGTCTATATGGCCGCGTGGGATCAGGGCTGTAAGGGTTGCACGACCTACCGGCCCAATGATGTGACCGGGTCGGTGCTGTCTGTGTCGGAGGAAAAGACACCGGACGAGGCACCGCAGACTATGCAAATTGATGGCGACGGGGCCGAGGTGGTCTATATGTCCGAGCCGCTGGACCGACCGCAGGAATTGGATGGCGCGACCTATAAGCTCAAGTGGCCGGATTCAGAGCACGCGATCTATATCACCATCAATGATCTGGTGATCGCGGGGCACCGACGTCCGTTTGAGGTCTTTATCAACTCCAAGAATATGGAGCATTTTGCATGGACCGTCGCCCTGACGCGGATGATTTCGGCGGTGTTCCGGCGCGGGGGTGATGTGTCCTTTGTGGTGGAAGAACTGAAGGCGGTGTTTGACCCGCGCGGCGGCGCGTGGATGCAGGGCAAATACGTGCCGTCGATCCTTGCCGCGATTGGTGGCGTGATCGAAAAGCACATGATTGCCATTGGCTTTCTTGAGGGCGAGGGGATGGGCCTGAAAACCGATCCGCAGTCCAATGTGGCAGCCCTTGGCAAGCCGCGCGGCAAGGCCTGTTCGTCCTGTGGCAGCTATGAATTGCGCATGGTCGAAGGCTGCATGACCTGCGGGTCTTGCGGCTATAGCAAGTGCGGCTGACCGCGTCAGATCGTGTTCAGCGCTTCTTGCACGGCGGCGAAATAAGCCCCGACCTGTTCGCCGTCCACAAGGGCGTGGTGCACCTCTAGCGTCATGGCCATGTCCCAGCGGTCGCCGTGATCACAAAATTTCCCCCATGAAATCCGGGGGATACAGTCGTCCGGGCCGGGAAGCGCGTTGTTGAGCGATGTAAAGTCCAGCCACGGCATACAAGACGCATAGGCCACAGCATCGGTTTGACCTGTGTTGGCATTAAGCACCGTGCCCTGCGCCGCATCTGCGATGAGACGGGCGCAAACCTGATCGAAGGCGGCGAAATCGGCCTGCCACGGCACATAGGCATAACCAAAGCTGCCGCCGTCGCGCGGGACCGTCATGGATAGATCCACCGCATCGTGACGCACCACCTGATCACCGCGAAACCGCATGAGCAATTCTGGCACCGCATGGAGCCCCGCGCCGATGGCATAGAGGCTGGCGCGGTAGGCGCTGATCCCCTGCGCCTTGCGGGCGATCAGGTGGGTGACATCAAGGCGTGACGTCGTGGCGTAATGCGGTCGGTCATAGGTGCGAAAGAACCGAAATTGGTCGGCGCGGGGCCATTTGGCGAGATCGACGGAATGTTCCATCTCGCCAAATTGCGTCATCCGCACCCAAAAGCAAAGGGCCGCGTCCCATCGGACACGGCCCCTGCAATTTCAACCAGATCGCGTTTGCGATTAGTTCTTGGCGTAGAATTCGACCACGAGGTTTGGTTCCATCGTGACAGGGTATGGCACGTCGCCCAGACCCGGTGTGCGCACGAATGTCGCTGCCATTTTGGAGTGATCGACGTCCATGTAGTCAGGCACGTCACGCTCTGGCAGTTGCGAGGCCACCAAAACCAGTTCCAACTGCTTGGACTTCTGGCGGACAGAGATCACGTCGCCTTCTTTCACGCGGTAGGATGGGATGTTGACCTTTTTGCCGTTCACTTCGACGTGGCCGTGGTTCACGAACTGACGTGCAGCGAACACGGTTGGCACAAACTTGGCGCGGTAGACAACGGCGTCCAGGCGACGCTCCAGCAAACCGATCAAGTTTTCACCGGTGTCGCCTTTGACACGCTCGGCCTCTGCATAGATGCGGCGGAATTGCTTTTCCGTCAGGTCGCCGTAGTAGCCCTTGAGCTTCTGCTTGGCGCGCAGCTGCAGGCCGAAGTCGGACAGTTTGCCCTTGCGGCGCTGACCGTGCTGGCCGGGGCCATATTCACGACGGTTGACGGGGGATTTCGGACGACCCCAGATGTTTTCGCCCATCCGGCGGTCAATTTTGTACTTGGCAGCGGTACGTTTGGTCATACGCTGATCTCCTTCTAAGTGGGCCCGTGAGGGCATGAAGGGCGTTGTCCTTTCCCCTGATTTTGCAGGGGCGACAGGGTTCCGGTTGCCCGGTCCACCAACACCAATGAATGGGCGGCTTATAAGGGGGTTGCGGCAGGTGTCAACAGCCGATCGCAGTGGGCTTTCAACCTGCCGCGAAACTAGGCTATGACGGGCGTTCAAACAGACCAACCACATGGGCGGATGAATGTTTTGGTATCTTGTCATGGCCGTTGCCGGGGGCTCTTTGATGGCCCGGTGGATCACGCGGCGCAATTACAAGCGCATCATTAATACGATGGTAGAGGCTGACGCCGCGGTCAAAGACTATGTCCCCACAACCGACGACATCACCAAGGCCCAACCCAGCGATCTGTTTCCACTGGCGTTGCGAAAGATGGGGATCAAGCGTGAAGCAATGCCGGTTCAGCTTCTGTCTGCGGAAGACCTGAACATGGCCGTCATGGCGCGGGTCACCGCAGAGATGCCGGGCTGGCAGCGGTGGCTTTTGCGGTTGGAGTTGAGGCCAGAGATGAGGAAGGCCATGGATGCGTTTACCCGCATCCGGGCGGAGGGGATCAGCCGCCCTGTGCGCGCCAGGCGGCCCGAGCCGATGGTGAAACTGGAGGATTTGCTGGAGTGGTTGAAGTCTGATCCGCAATCGACGCCCAAACTTTGGCATCACGTCGTCGCGGATTTGAACTACGATTTCGACGAAACATGGGACATTCTGGAATGGATCATGCAGCAACCGAACTGCGATGCGGGCACGGCCCGGAAGGTGCTAACCCTGACGGACGCGGACTTTTATCAAACGAATAAAGTCTACGAGGGCGCCACGGCGGATTTGCTGGAGGTGATCGCCGCGCGTTTGGAGAATGGTGGCTACGCCGCGCCAGAATTCGCCTGCGAGGATTGGGTTTATGATCCGGAGCCCTACATTCTGGAAAACCAGGACACCCGGCCATGGCGCACGCCGATCCTTTTGTCGCTGATGAAGCTGCCAAGGGGCACGACCCCTGCAAAAGCCCCGTACCGTGTTCAAGAAGACGGGTTACACAAGGCCTGACCCCCTTGCGGATCGGGATGCATCGGATCACAACCCGGTTATGGATCCCCGCCCTTATCATTTCCTTACGGCCTTTGGCGCTGGCATTTTGCTGTCGCTGATGGTGCTTTTTAACGGCACCTTGGCGACCTATGGCTCGCTTTTGTTTGCGTCATGGGTGCCGCATGCCACAGGCACCGTTGTGGCGTTGGTCTTCCTTGCGCTGATGCGCCCCAAGAAGGCCAGCAAGGCGCGGCCGCCGCTTTGGGCCTATGCAGGCGGCGTGGTGGGGGCGTTCACGGTCATGGCCACGTCCTATACGATGAACACCGCGTTGGCCCTGTCGGGCACGTTGGCCGTAGGGCTCGCGGGGCAGATGGTGTTTTCGCTGATCGCGGATGCGCGGGGCATGCTTGGATTGCCGCAAAAGATCCCCAATGCGCGGGATTGGGCGGCACTTGCCTTGATCGTGGCGGGCAGTTTGATCCTGATCTTCTTCGGCGGTGCGGCATGATCTGGTTCGTGTTGATCGCATTTCTGGGAGGTGCGTCGGTCAGCCTGAGCCGTCAGATCAACGGGCGATTGTCGCTGTCGACATCGGCCATGCACGCCTCTTTCTGGAATCATATCGTGGGTTTTGGATTGCTCAGCCTGATGGCGCTGGCCTTTGGTGGGCTCTTCGCGCCCGGCACGGCAGAGGCGCCCTATTGGGCCTATCTGGGCGGCACCATTGGGGTGGTATTCATTGCGCTGTCCTCTTGGCTGGTGGCCAAGATCGGGGCCGCGCAAACCGCGCTGCTGATCATTGCGGGGCAGATGATTTCTGGCGTGGTGCTGGACATTGTGATGGGCGCGCCCGGCAATCCGTTGGCGCGCATCATCGGTGTGGCGCTGATCCTTGCGGGGATGTGGCTTAGTCAGCGGAAACGCTGATCGGTTTGCCTGATTGCCAGCTTTCCGTGGCCGCATCGGCCAGCAGTTGCGCGCGCAACCCGTCATGGATCGAGGGGCTGGGCTGCGTGCCTGTGCGGACCGCGTCGATGAAATGCGCAAGCTCGCGCCGGTAGGCCTCGGCATAGCGTTCAAGGAAGAAATTCATCGTCGGCGCACCGGCGATGCCCGCGCCTGTCGCCAGTTTGACGGTGGTTTCGGGGATGTTCGAGACTGACAGCATCCCCTTGGAGCCATGCACTTCAGCCCGTTGGTCATAGCCATAGGTGGCACGACGCGAATTGCTGATTTGGCAGATTTTGCCGCTGGCAGTGGTCAGGGTGACGGCGGCGGTATCCACATCGCCCGCCTCTCCGATAGCGGGATCAACGAGGGCGGAACCCACGGCGTAGACGGTGACAGGTTCTTCGGCGAGCATGAAGCGGGCCATATCCAGATCGTGGATCATCATATCGCGAAAGATGCCGCCAGAGGATTTGATATAGCCCATTGGGGGTGGGGAGGGATCGCGCGACAGGATCGTTACCATTTCGACCTCGCCAATTTCGCCTGCGCGGATGCGGGCCTGCATTTCGGCAAAGCTGGGGTCAAAGCGGCGGTTGAGTGCGGTCAGGAACGGCACGCCTGCGGCTTCAACCGCTGTAATGCAGTCGCGGATGCGGCTCGCGGACATGTCCACAGGTTTTTCGCAAAAGATCGCCTTGCCTGCGGCGGCAGCGGCATGGATCAGATCGTAGTGGGTGTCGGTGGGCGTGCCGATAACGATGGCGTCGATATCGTCGCTGGCGATGATCTGATCGGCACTACGGACCTGCGCGTCCGTGCGATCCGCAAGAGCCTGTGCCGCGTCTTCAAAGACGTCCGCCACGGCGGTCACGGTGGCGTCGGGCGATTGCATGGCGCTGCCCGCATGCACTTGCCCAATCCGTCCGCAGCCCAGAATTCCCAATCGCAACATGTCTCGTCCCTTTCAGCCGGGCGCAAAAATCTGACACAGATTTTTGGCCAATTTTTGTGTCAAAAATTGCGCCCCTAGCGGAAAGCGCGCAAGACCTCGCGGGTTTTGGCGACCAGCGGGTCATGGGTTTCTTTCAGGATCTGCACCCGGTCGAACCGGGCGGGGTCGGCGTTCACAGCTGTGCGCAGGGCATCACCAAAGGCCATCCGCAGTTCGGTGCCGATGTTGAATTTGCAGATGCTTGACCCGCGCGCCAGTGCTTTGCGCTGCGCCACGGGCACGCCGGATCCGCCGTGGATCACCAAAGGCACATCTGTTGCGGCCTCAATCGCGCGGATGCGGGGCTCATCCAGCCCGCCGTCTTTATCTTGTTGCAGATGCACATTGCCGACGCTGATTGCCATAGCGTCGACGCCGGTTTCACGCGCGAATTGCGCGGCCTCGGTCGGATCGGTCCCGGCAGAGCTTTCGCCATCAGCGTAGCCGACAAAACCAATCTCACCTTCGCAGGAGATGCCCGCGCCATGTGACATCTCTGCGATGGCGGCGGTCTGGGCGATGTTGTCTGCCAGCGGCAGGCGCGAGCCGTCGAACATCAGCGAGGTAAAGCCGCTGTCGAGCGCCTCTTTACACTCATCCACCGTATAGCCGTGATCAAGATGAGCGACGACCGGAACGGCGGCGGCTTCAGCCAGATGCCGGAACATCTTGCCCAGCACCGGCAGGGGCGTATGGGCGCGACAACCGGGGCCTGCTTGTAAGATCACCGGACAGCCTTCGGCCTCTGCCGCGGCGACATAGGCGCGCATGTCTTCCCAGCCCAGCGTTACCAACCCAGCCACGGCGTAGCCGTCGCGCAGGGCGGGTTGCAGCACATCTTTCAGCGTCACGAGCGGCATGAGGCGTCATCCTTTATTGATCCGTCGGAGCCTCCGGCGGGGATATTTATTGACCAAAGAAAGCAGCCGTTACTTGAACTTGGCGACCATGTCTTTGATGCCGGGGATCGTTTCGATCTGGTAGGCGTGGGTGGGCTGGAAGAACTGCACGAGGCTGCGCTGGCTGAGGCCGCCGAGGATCGTGAAGTAATACATTTCATAGCCCGGCATCACCACGCAAGGGTGGTAGCCGCTACCCAGCATGATCGTAGAGCCGTCCATCAACTGGTAGGCATCGCCGGGCTTGCCCTCTTCATGTTGGATGATCTGCACGCCAGAGCCGTGGTTGGGGCGGAAGCGGAAGTTGTAGGTTTCATCATGGCGGGTTTCGATGATGTTGCCCGCGTCATCCTTGCGGTCGGTGTCGTGTTTGTGGGCGGGAAAGCCTGACCAGCCGCCTTGGCCCACGGTAAAGAGTTCCGAGACCAGCAACCGCCCTACCTTGTCGTGCTGCTGTTGACCCAGGATATGTTTGATCTTGCGGTGGGTCTTTGTGTCGTCAGAGCCATATTGCACCTTGTCGATGCCGCCGACGCGCACGTCGAATGGGTCCAGAACCTTGTCGTATTTCGCACCGGCGATGAATGTTTCGGTATCGCGGGTGCAGGTGATCGTGACCTTGGCACCGACGGGGACATAAACGCCCTCTGGCTCGCCGTCCCAGACATCCGTGCCGCGATTGCCGAGGCTGGCAAATGCCACGCCTTCGACATCCACATCCACCGTGCCGGTCGCGGGCACGATGCAGGTTTCATAGCCCGGCACCTGATATTCAAAGGTCTGGCCTGCCGTCAGCTTGACGATGTTAAAGTAATTCAGCGGCACCGTTGGATCATCGGCATCGACAATCGGCTTATTCTGGTTGTCATGGGGCGCGATATGCATACGCGTTTCCTTTCAAGTCTCGGACGGGCCGGGATGGCTGGCCAAAAAAGCCTCTAGCGCCTGGGTGTCAGGCATGGCCGGGGCACAGCCGGGTTTGGCCACAACGATTGCAGCACAAGCAGAGCCGCGCAGGACGGCGGTTTTCAGGTCGTGGCCGGTGGCGATGGATGACAGAAGACCCGCCATAAAGCTGTCGCCAGCCCCGGTGGGTTTCAGGGCCGTAACCGGGTAGATGCCGGTGCGGGTCTCGGATCCGTCGGCAAAGGTGATCGCGCCGTGTTCGCCCATTTTGTAGACCACGATCTGGGCAGAACTCGCCGCAAGGTCACGGGCTTTGGCGAGACCCATTTCGATGTCACCGGCCATAAAGCCGAATTCTTCGTCATTACCGATGATGACGTCCGACAACGCACCTGCGCGGGACAGAACGTCAGCGGCGACCTGGGTGGAGGGCCAGCTATAGGGGCGGTAGTCGATGTCGAAAATCACCGGCAGGCCAGCGGCCCGGGCCAGTTCAAAGGCGCGAAAGGCGGCGCTGCGCGATGGTTCGGCCGCAAAGACCGTGCCTGCGGTGACGAGGGCGGTAAATTGGCTGTAATCCACAGCCTCAACATCCGCGACGGTCATTTCGAAATCGGCGGCGCCGTTGCGGTAGATCACCGATTGGTGCCCCTGCACCCGGCTTTCATAGAGCGCCAGAGAGTTGCGCGCCTCGCCCCCTTCGTCGCGGACATTGGTGGTGTCCACGCCGTAGTGGCGCAGGCGGTTTTTGCAAAAACGGCCGACGGCGTCGTCAGAAACGCGAGTCACAAGGGCGGATGATCCGCCCAGCTTGACGATGCCCGCGGCGATATTGGCCGAAGAGCCGCCCATATCGGCGGTGTAGTTTTCCGCGGTCTCGACCGCTTCGCCCGGTGCGGGAAAGAGGTCCATGCCGACACGACCGACCACGACGAAGCGATTGCCTTTGATGCCTTCAAACGCGTCCATCATACGCCCTTGCGCTGTTTGGCGCGGCTGGATTCGACGTCTTTGTGAGCGGCGGCAACATTGGCGTTTTCGGTGACCTGTGGTGTGCCGACCTCCCACCATGTGTGGCCTTCGGTGGTCCAGCCGTCGTAGGGATCGACCTGCATGACGATCACATAGGTTTTGTCGCTGGCCTTGGCGCGGGCAAAGGCCTCGCCCAGTTCTGCGGGATTGGCGACGGTTTCTGCCGTGGCCCCCATTGCGGCGGCGTGCGCTTCAAAATCGACGGCGAATTGCGTGGTGGCCGTGGGGGTGTCGGCGATGAGGTTATTGAAGCTTTCGTTGCCGGTGTTGTTTTGCAGCTTGTTGATCACCGCGAAGCCGCCGTTGTCGAGCAGCAGAACGATCAGCTTTTTGTTGGTCAACACCGAGGAATAGATGTCCGAGTTGAGCATCAGATAGCTGCCGTCGCCACAGAAGGTGATGGTGTCCTGATCCGGCTCTCGTTCGCTTTGTGCAATGCGCGCGCCCCAAGCGCCCGCGATTTCGTAACCCATGCAGGAAAATCCAAACTCCACGTCCACGGTGCCCACATCAAGCGTGCGCCAGTTTGCGGTGACTTCGGCGGGCAGGCCACCGGCGGCGGCCACAACACGGTCGCGCGGCGCGCATAGGGCGTTCACGGTGCCGATGGCTTGGGCATAGGAATTGGGGCGGTTGCCGGGTTTGACGTTCTCGGCCACGTAAGCGTTCCAT
Source organism: uncultured Paracoccaceae bacterium (assembly GCA_947494675.1). Taxonomy (GTDB): domain Bacteria; phylum Pseudomonadota; class Alphaproteobacteria; order Rhodobacterales; family Rhodobacteraceae; genus CANMYO01. The sequence goes on along the minus strand of CANLVP010000003.1, from coordinate 673,039 downwards.
TTGACGCGTTCGGCCTGCGCGGTGTCGACCCAAGCGGCGGGCCCGGTCCAATCGCCAAGCGCTGTGGTCAGCGCCAAAAGCCCTAGTTTCGCGTCGCCGACCACGGGCAGGGACCGGTGCTTGCCCGCGTCATGGCGGCCCGCATTCAGCCCGATGATCTGGGCGTCCTTGGCGAATGCGGTCCACGACCCGGTAGTGAAGTCCTGCAAGCGGCAACCGACAGACAGGATCACGTCCGCCTCTTCGGCAATCGCATTGGCGCTGTTTGATCCGGTGACACCAATCGGCCCGATGTTGAGCGGGTGGGTATCGATTAGGTTGGCGCGGCCTGCGATGGTTTCGACGACCGGAATGCCATGGGTTTCGGCAAAGGCGGTCAGTTCGGCCACGGCACCGGAATATTGCACACCGCCGCCGGCGATGATCATCGGGCGCTTGGCGGTCTTCAATGCGGCAGCGGCGTCTGCCACCTCTGCCGCGTCGGGGGTGACCCGGCGAATGCGGTGCACCTTCTTTTCAAACATCTCGGCGGGGTAGTCATAGGCCCAGCCCTGCACGTCCTGCGGCAGTCCGATGAAGGCAGGGCCGCAATCGGCGGGGTCGAGCATGGTCGCAATCGCATTGGGCAGCGACTGAATGATCTGCGCGGGATGCATGATTCGGTCCCAGTAGCGGGTCACCGCCTTGAAGCTGTCGTTCACACCCAGCGTGGGGTCATTGAAATGCTCCATCTGCTGTAGGACCGGGTCGGGCAGGCGGGTCGCATAGGCATCGCCGCAAAGCATCAGCATCGGCAAGCGGTTGGCATGGGCCAGCGCAGAGGCGGTGAGCAGGTTCGCGGTGCCGGGTCCGGCGCTCGCGGTGCAGAACATAAAGCGTTGGCGCAACCACTGCTTGGCGTATCCGGCGGCGGCGAATCCCATGCTTTGTTCGTTCTGCCCGCGATAGAGCGGCAGGGTGTCTTTGTGATCGTAAAGCGCCTCACCCAGACAGGTGACATTGCCGTGGCCAAAGATGCCAAAGCCACCACCGCACAGCCGCCATTCCTGCCCGTCCACAACAATGAACTGCGCGTCTAGGTAACGGATAATGGCCTGCGCAACGGTCAGGCGAATTGTGTTGGTCGTCATCGATGCATATCCCCATGTGCGCGTTCCCACTTGCGCAGGTTTGATTCTGAGGTTACTCATTTTGCAACCGGTTGCAAATCGATTTTCAAAAAGGCGCCGCAAATGACAGAGATTGGCATCGGAATCGTGGGCGGCGGCTACATGGGTAAGGCCCATGCCGTGGCGATGGCCGCTGTGGGGGCCGTGTTTAACACGGAGCTGCGTCCCCGGTTGGAGATGGTCTGCGCCAGCTCGCCTGCCTCGGCTGAGAAATATCGCGCCGCCTTTGGCTTTGCCCGTGCCACGGATGACTGGAAAGTGCTGGTCAATGATCCGGCGGTTGAGGCAATTGTGATCGCCAGCCCGCAGTCCACACACCGTGCCATTGCAGAGGCGGCATTTGCCTTAGGTAAACCCGTCATGTGCGAAAAGCCGATGGGGGCGACAATTGAAGACGCCACGGCGATGACGGCAGCGGCGCAAGCTGCAGGCGTGGCAAACATGGTCGGCTATAACTATGTGCGCACGCCCGCCACGGCCTATGCCCGGCAGTTGATTGCCGCGGGTGCGATTGGCGATGTGACGTGGTTCCGGGGCGAACATACTGAAGACTTCTATGCCGATCCTGATGCGCCCGCGACATGGCGGACAGAGGGTGACGCCAATGGCACGGTCGGCGATCTTTCACCACATATGATCAATTGCGCGTTGGCGCTGTTGGGGCCGATCCGCAGCCTGAGCGCTGTGATTGAAACCGTCCACCAGACCCGCCCCGGCGGCACCGTGACCAATGACGATCAGGCGCAGATGATGTGCCGTTTTGCCAATGGCACGTTGGGGCAGATGCACTTTTCCCGCGTCGCCACAGGGCGCAAAATGGGCTACACCTATGAGGTGACGGGCACCAAGGGCGCAATCCGTTTTGACCAGGAAGATCAGAACGCGCTTTGGCTTTATCAGCACGGCGCGCCAGAGGCGCAGCGCGGCTTTGCCAAGATCCTGACGGGCCCCGCGCATCCCAACTACGAACCCTTCTGCCAAGGCCCCGGCCATGGCACCGGCTATCAAGACCAGATCATCATCGAGGCCCGCGATTTCCTGCAGGCCATCGCCACCAAAACCGACATCTGGCCCACCTTTGCCGATGGGCTTGCCGTATATCATGTCATCGACGCCATGCGTAAATCTGCCGTTTCCGGGCAGTGGCATGATGTCAGCAGCTAAGGACGACCTCATGACTATCACCATCGGAAATGCGCCCTGCTCTTGGGGCGTGGAATTTGCAAATGATCCGCGGAACCCGGCGTGGCGCGAAGTGCTGCGCCAGTGTCAGGCGGCGGGCTATACCGGCATTGAGTTGGGGCCTGTGGGCTTTATGCCAGAGGACCCGGTTGAGCTGGGCGAGGCGCTGTCGGAATTCGGCCAGACCCTGATCGGTGGCGTGGTGTTCCGCCCGTTTCATGACGTGGATGCATGGGATGATGTGATGGACGGATCGGTGCGCACCTGTCAGGCGCTGGTCGCCCACGGCGCGCAGCATCTGGTGCTGATCGACAGCATCTCACCCCGGCGCGCGCCCACGGCTGGTCGCGCGGCTGAGGCGGAACAGATGGACAAGGCTGAATGGACCGCCTACCGCGACCGCATCGCCACGATCGCCAAAATGGGGGCAGAGGAATACGGTCTGACCGTCGGCATCCACGCCCATGCAGCAGGCTTTATGGATTTTGAGCCAGAGTTGGAGCGTCTGCTGAATGAGGTCGATGAGAGCTTTCTGAAGATCTGTTTTGACACCGGGCATCATTCCTATGCAGGCTTTGATCCGGTGGCCTTTATGAAGCGTCACATTGACCGCATTTCCTACATGCACTTCAAGGATATCGATCCGGTCGTGAAGGCCGATGTGGTTGCCAAGCGCACGGATTTCTACACCGCTTGCGGGCAGGAAATTTTCTGCAATCTTGGACAGGGCGACGTTGATTTCCCAGCCGTTCGCCAGACCTTGCTGGACGCGGGTTTTGACGGCTGGTGCACAGTTGAACAAGACTGCGACCCGACGCTGGGCACTGACACGCTGGGCGATGCCATTGCCAACCGCACCTACCTGCAATCCATTGGTTTCTAAGGATTAAGACGATGAAAAAGCTGAACTGGGGTATGATTGGTGGCGGCAAGGGCAGCCAGATCGGACCAGCCCACCGTCTTGGTGCGCAGGCCGATGGCAACTTTGTTCTGGCCGCTGGCGCGCTGGATCATGACGCCGATGCGGGCCGCGCCTATGCGCAAGAACTGGGCGTCGCACCGGACCGCGCCTATGGCAATTGGCAAGATATGCTGGCGGGCGAAAAGGACCGTGATGATCGGGTCGATCTGGTTACCGTCGCCACCCCCAATTCAACGCATTTTGAGATCACCAAAGCCTTTCTTGAGGCGGGGTTCAACGTGCTGTGCGAAAAGCCGATGACCATGACCGTGGAAGAGGGCGAAGAGATCGTGAAGATCGCGCGCGCCTCTGGCAAGACCTGTGCGGTGAACTATTGCTACAGCGCCTATCCAATGGTGCGCGAGATGCGTGAGATGGTCCGGACAGGGCAGGTGGGTAAGGTCCGGCTGGTCGTGACAAGCTTTAGCCACGGCCACCATGGCGACGCCACAGACGCCGACAATCCACGCGTGCGCTGGCGCTATGACCCGGCGATGGCTGGCGTCTCGGGCCAGTTCGCAGACTGCGGCATTCACGCGCTGCATATGGCGAGCTTTATCGTCGGCGATGAGGTCGAAACGCTATCCGCTGACTTCGCCAGCACCATCCCCAGCCGCACGTTGGAAGACGACGCGATGGTCAATTTCCGCATGTCCGGTGGCACCGTCGGGAGGCTTTGGACCAGCTCTGTCGCCATCGGGCGTCAGCATGGGTTCGACATTCAGGTCTTTGGCGAAACCGGCGGGATGCGCTGGGCGTCCGAGCAGCCAAATCAGGTGTTCTACACACCCGTGGGCGGCCGCACGCAGATCATGGAAAAAGGCGACGGCAGCCTGTCGAATGAGGCCGGACGCCTGAGCCGCGTGGCGATTGCCCACCCCGAAGGCTTTCCACTGGCTGTGGCCAATATCTACGTCGATCTGGCCGCAAAAATCCGCGGCGAGGCGCGTGACGGCCTGCCAACGGCAGAGGATGGTTTGCGGTCGATGGCGGCGGTGCATCAAGCGGTGGCATCCGCCAAGGAAAACGGCGCTTGGGTCGATGCCCGCCCGCCGATGTTCCGCTAGTCAGTCAGGGCGGGGCGCAGCGTGCCCCGCTCAACCACATCACAGGGGAAAAGCCGTGCCTCTGGGTAACGTTCTGGGTCGTCCAGCATCGCGGCGATTAATTCCACAGAGCTGTTGATGATCTGTCCAATCGGCTGGCGGATCGTGGTCAGGTCAATATTGGCCCAGCCCGCCATTTCCATATCGTTCAAGCCGATCAACCCGATGTCGTTGGGCACGTTCAGGCCCGCATCCTGAATGGCGGAGAGCACCCCAATGGACAGCACGTCATCGCCGCAGAAATAGGCCTCTGCCGTGTCGGACCTGAGCAGGCGCTGCATCTCGGCGCGGCCAGCTTCGAACGAGTATTGATTGGCAAAGGAATAGGTCGTCTTCACCTTGGGGTGCATGGCCATTTCGGTCATGAAACCCTGATAGCGATCCTGGGTTGAGGTCGCCTTTTCCGGGCCACCCAGAAACGCCACATGTTTGTGACCGCGTGCCACCAAGGCCCGTGCGGCCATGCGCCCGCATTCAACGTTATCGATGCCGACCACATGCACATGCGGGTTCGTCGCATGCCGGCCAAAGGTGTGAACGACGGGCATCCCCCAATCGCGAAACGCTTTGGAGAAATCTGGCGACAGGGTCGAAGAGGCGACGATCACCCCGTCGACTGAATATTGCCGCATCATCTGGACAGAGCTTTGCGGATCGGTTTCATCGCTGAGGTTCACCAGCAGGGGCCGCAGCCCGCGTTCCTGCAAGGCGCGGGTGAAACGGTCGAAAACGGTCAGAAAGATCGGATTGTGAAAGTTGTTGCTGATCAGGCCAATCATCTTGGTGCGGCCTGTGGTCAGCGAAGACGCAAGCGCATTGGGGCGATAACCCAGCTCTTCTGCGGCCTTCTTTACCTTTTTGCGCATTTTGGGCGAGACCGACGCGCCATCGGTAAACGTCCGGGACACGGCAGAGCGTGATACGCCTGCGCGGATCGCAACATCTTTCAGCGTCGCCGCCATCTGGTCCTTCCCTTTTCCCGGTCCCTTTGCCCTAGAGTTACAGTCACCACAGCCTGAGCGCTACGAAGATTTTTTGCAACCGGTTGCAAAAAATTTCGAATCGTGGTTCTCTGATCTTGGGCCGGTGCGGGCAACTGCGGTTTGGCCAAGAAACAGGGAGTGAAAACTTATGACATCGAAAATGAAGACACTGGCGCTTGCAGCCTCTGTTGCTGCCGCACCTTTCATGACGGCAACAACGGTTTCTGCGGATGCCCACGCCGAGCTGAGCTATGTGCTGGTCAGCCACGCGCCTGACAGCGACACATGGTGGAACACCATCAAGAACGGCATCGCGCTGGCGGGTGAGCAAGTCGGCGTGAACGTCGAATACCGCAACCCACCCACCGGTGACATCGCCGATATGGCCCGCATCATCGAGCAGGCAGCAGCCTCTAACCCTGACGGCATCATCACAACACTGGCTGACTATGACGTGCTTCAGGGCCCGATCACAGCGGCTGTGGATCAGGGCATCGACGTCATCATCATGAACACAGGCACGCCAGAGCAGGCGCGCGAAGTGGGCGCGCTGATGTATGTGGGTCAGCCTGAGTATGATGCAGGTCTTGCTGCGGGTATCCGTGCCAAGGGCGAAGGCGTCACAAACTTCCTCTGCGTGAACCACGCCATCCAGCAGCCTACAGTGGGCGAGCGTTGCCGCGGTTATGCCGATGGTCTTGGCATCGAACTGGGCGACGCCATGATGGACAGCGGCACCGACCCTGCAGAAATCAAGAACAAGGTTCTGGCTTATCTGTCTGCCAACCCTGACGTTGACGGCATCCTGACATTGGGCCCGGTTTCGGCTGACCCAACGATTGCTGCCTTGCAGGAAAACGGCATGGCCGGTGACATCCACTTTGGTACGTTCGATCTTGGCGAAGAGATCGTGAACGGCATCAAGGACGGCACCATCAACTGGGGTATCGACCAGCAGCCATTCCTGCAGGCCTACATGCCTGTTGTGATCCTGGCCAACTGGGACCGTTACGGCGTTCTGCCCGGCAACAACATCAACTCTGGCCCCGGCTTCGTGACTGCCGATGGCCTTGCCAAGGTTGAAGAGTTCGCTGGCGAATTCCGCTAGGTTGAGCTGACAAGACATAAGCGGACCTTGGCCGAGCCTGGGTCCGCTTTTTTGTTTCCAAATCACACTATCAAACGCCAGGGGGGACATCATGGCTGCGACCGATCAGACCGACGAACGCGTCAAAGAAATATCACGATTTAGGCAGGCACTTATTCGGCCAGAATTGGGCGGCATTGTTGGCACCATCGCCGTATTCACCTTTTTCCTGCTTTTCGCCTTTGACAGCGGCATGTTCGCGGCACAGGGCGTGATGAACTGGGGCATCGTTTCGGCTCAATTCATGATAATCGCCGTTGGCGCCTGTTTGTTGATGATTGCAGGTGAGTTTGATTTGTCCGTGGGGTCCATGATTGGTTTTGCGGGCATGATGATCGCCGTCTTCGGCGTGGTGCTGGCCTGGCCGATGTGGCTCGCAATCATCATTACCTTTGCGCTGTGTCTGGCGATTGGCGCGCTGAACGGGTTCATCGTGATCCGCACCGGGTTGCCATCCTTTATTGTGACATTGGCGTTTCTCTTTATTCTGCGGGGGTTCACGATCTACATCCCGCAAACGCTCGAAAGCAAAACCATCATTGGCGGCATTCGCGATGCGGCTGAGGGCGACTGGCTTGCACCGTTGTTCGGCGCCAAGATCGGTAAGCCGATCTTCCAATGGCTGGGTGACGCGGGCGTCATTGGCGTCTTTGAGCGCGGCAATCGCATGGGTGAGCCCGTCGTGGACGGTATCCCGATGATGATGGTCTGGGCAGTCATTCTGATTGTCTTTGGCCATGTGCTGCTGACCAAGACACGCTTTGGCAACTGGATTTTTGCCGCAGGCGGCGACGCGGAAAGCGCGCGGAATTCGGGTGTGCCCGTCAACATGGTAAAGATTTCCATGTTCATGTTCACCGCCTTTTGCGCGACGATCTTTGCGATCTGTCAGGTGATGGAATTCGGCTCGGCGGGCGCGGACCGTGGTTTGTTGAAGGAATTCGAGGCGATCATCGCGGTGGTCATTGGCGGCGCGCTGCTGACCGGTGGCTATGGCTCTGTCCTTGGGGCGGCGCTGGGCGCGCTGATCTTTGGGGTGGTGCAGCAGGGTCTGTTCTTTGCAGGCGTCGAAAGCTCACTGTTCCGGGTGTTCCTGGGGCTGATCCTTTTGGGTGCTGTGATCCTCAACACCTATATTCGCCGCGTTATCACGGGGGAGCGTTGATATGACTGAACCACTGATCCAGATGAAAAACATTGAAAAGCACTTTGGCAGCGTCATTGCGCTTGCGGGTGTGTCGGTTGATGTGATCCCGGGCGAATGTCATTGCCTCTTGGGTGACAACGGCGCGGGCAAATCGACCTTCATCAAAACGATGTCGGGCGTGCACCAGCCAACGGCGGGTGAGATCCTGTTCGAAGGCAGGCCGATGAACTTCGCCGATCCGCGGGATGCGATGGCTGCGGGGATCGCGACTGTGCACCAGCACCTTGCGATGATCCCGTTGATGAGCGTTGCGCGAAACTTTTTCATGGGCAACGAGCCGGTCAAAAAGATCGCGGGTATCAACTTCCTCGACGCCAAAAAGGCCGATGAGGTCACGATGGCCGAGATGAAGAAGATGGGCATCAACCTGCGCGGCCCCGATCAGGCCGTAGGCACCCTGTCGGGGGGGGAGCGTCAGACCGTCGCCATCGCCCGCGCGGTGCATTTTGGCGCCAAGGTGCTGATTTTGGACGAACCCACATCGGCCCTTGGGGTGCGTCAGACCTCGAACGTGCTGGCGACCATCGACAAGGTGCGCAAGCAGGGCGTCGCGGTGGTCTTTATCACCCACAACGTGCGCCACGCGATGGCCGTCGGCGACCGGTTCACCGTGCTGAACCGGGGCAAGACCCTTGGCACAGCGATGAAAGGTCAGATTACCCCCGAAGAGTTGCAAGACCTCATGGCCGGTGGTCAGGAACTTGCTACGCTCGAAGGGTCGCTGGGCGGCACCGTTTGAGATCTGGGTGGGGCGGGGTTCCCCCCGCCGCCTCAAACAAAAGCCCTGCCATCACGGCAGGGCTTTTGCCGTTTCAGAGCAATCACATCGACCACCGCATAGCGCTTGGCGCGGTCATCGTGACGGCAAATAAAACCCGTATCCCCTTGGCCCGCCGCCAAAGCCAATCCAACCCTTGCCAGCAAGGGCGAAACCTCCTATACGCCCGCTTGTCTAAGTACCGAGACAGGTACGGATGTGAGACTTGAGCAGGGTCTAGCGAAAGCTGGCCCTGTTGTTTTGTTATCCGACTCGAGACGCGGACCAAACCGAAACCGAAAGACCGGCGGAGACAACCGCACGGCCCGTATAAAAGCTAGATTAGGAAACAGACGCCACATGGCTGATAACATGATGGAGGAATTCGAAGCCCTCCTGAACGAAAGCTTCGAAATCGACACACCCAGCGAAGGCTCGGTTGTCAAAGGCAAGGTCATCGCAATTGAAGCAGGCCAAGCCATCATCGACGTAGGCTACAAGATGGAAGGCCGCGTTGACGTTAAAGAATTCGCAAATCCCGGTGAAGAAGCTGACCTGTCCGTTGGGGACGAGGTTGAAGTGTTCTTGCGTCAGGTTGAAAACGCGCGTGGCGAAGCCGTCATCAGCCGCGAAATGGCCCGCCGTGAAGAAGCCTGGGATCGTCTGGAAAAGGCATATGCCGACGAAGAGCGCGTCGATGGCGCAATCTTTGGCCGTGTCAAAGGTGGCTTCACTGTGGACCTTGGCGGCGCTGTTGCGTTCCTGCCCGGTTCTCAGGTTGACGTCCGCCCTGTGCGCGACGCAGGCCCATTGATGGGTCTCAAGCAGCCATTCCAGATCCTGAAAATGGACCGTCGCCGGGGCAACATCGTTGTGTCGCGCCGCGCGATCCTCGAAGAATCCCGTGCCGAGCAGCGCGCCGAAGTCATCGGCAACCTGACCGAAGGCCAGGAAGTGGACGGCGTGGTCAAGAACATCACCGAATACGGTGCGTTTGTTGACCTTGGCGGCGTTGACGGCCTGCTGCACGTGACTGACATGGCATGGCGCCGGGTCAACCACCCCTCCGAGATCCTCACCATTGGTGAAACGATCAAGGTGCAGGTCATCAAGATCAACAAAGAAACCCACCGTATCAGCCTTGGCATGAAGCAGCTGCAGGACGATCCTTGGGATGCTGTTGAAGCCAAATACACCATGGAAAGCGTCCACACGGGCCGCGTGACCAACATCACCGACTACGGCGCATTTGTTGAGCTTGAGCCCGGTGTTGAAGGTCTGGTCCACGTGTCCGAGATGTCTTGGACCAAGAAGAACGTGCACCCCGGCAAGATCGTGTCGACCTCTCAGGAAGTCGAAGTCATGGTTCTGGAAATCGACAGCACCAAGCGTCGCGTGTCCCTTGGCCTCAAGCAGACACAGCGCAACCCATGGGAAGTCTTTGCAGAGCAGTTCCCTGAGGGCACTGAGGTCGAAGGCGAAGTCAAGAACATCACCGAATTCGGTCTGTTCATTGGCCTCGAAGGCGACATCGACGGCATGGTTCACCTGTCTGACCTGACATGGGAAGGCCGCGGCGAAGACGTCATCGGCGATTTCCGCAAAGGTGACATGGTCAAAGCCAAGGTTGCCGAAGTGGACGTCGAAAAAGAGCGTATCTCGCTTTCGATCAAAGCACTCGACGGCGATCCCTTTGCGGATGCTGTTGGCGGCGTTAAGCGCGGCTCGATCATCACTGTTGAAGTAACGAAGATCGAAGACGGCGGCGTGGAAGTGTCTTACGAAGGCATGACCAGCTTCATCCGTCGCTCTGACCTGTCCCGTGACCGTGCCGAGCAGCGCCCAGAGCGTTTCGGCGTGGGCGACAAGGTCGACGTGCGCGTAACCAACATCGACAGCAAGACCCGCAAGCTGGGTCTGTCGATCAAAGCACGCGAGATTGCCGAAGAAAAAGAAGCGGTGGAACAGTATGGTTCCAGCGATTCCGGCGCGTCGCTTGGCGACATTCTGGGTGCGGCGCTCAAGGGCGACGAATAAGCCCCAGCCGCTTGAAGACAAGGAAAAGCCCCGTCATTTGGCGGGGCTTTTTCGTTGGCGGGACCAAAGATGCAGACGCGTGATCCCACCTGCGAATCGGTTCGCGAAAGGCGGGCCAGATTGGCGCTTTCCGCACTGCGGCGAAAAGATCGGCCCTAATCAACGGCTTGTCAGGCTTTTATTCCCCGCGGAAACCTACAATTTCGCCTCTTTTTGGCGTTTGCCACTATTTCGTGATGCGGCGTTAGCGCCTATAGTCCACCCCAATGCAGGGTCCACCTGCTGCCATGTGTGAATGCCTTTGGGGGGTCAAACGGAATGATACGGTCGGAACTGATTCAAAAGATTGCGGACGAGAACCCCCATTTGTTTCAACGCGATGTAGAACGCATTGTCAGCACCATCTTTGAAGAGATCACAGATGCCATGTCCGCGGGCGACCGTGTCGAACTGCGCGGCTTCGGTGCCTTTTCGGTGAAAAAGCGTGACGGTCGCATTGGCCGGAACCCGCGCACCGGCGAAGCGGTTGAAGTGGACGAAAAGCATGTGCCTTTCTTCAAGACCGGCAAACTGCTACGAGATCGTTTGAACGGGGCCTAGGCGCCCGCTGCCAAAGGATAGACATCGATGAAAACGCTGCGTTATGGCTTTTGGGCGATTGTGGGCTTGTGCCTGATCATTGTGGGTCTTGGAAACCGGGCCGAGGTGACGGTGCAAGCGATGCCAACACCCTTTGCCGACTTCCTGCAGATTTCACCCAATGTCTCGCTGCCGCTCTTCATCGTGATTTTTCTGAGCGTTGGCGCCGGTCTGTTGATCGGTTTCCTGTGGGAATGGGTGCGTGAATTCCGCATCCGCTCTGACGCGCGCGCCAAGACCCGTGAGGTCAACGCGCTGCGCCGCGAAGTGGCCGATCTGCGTGCCAAAACGGGCAGCACGGACAAAGGCGATGACGTGCTGGCGCTGCTGGACGCCCCGGCCCGGTGACATCTGACATTGCGGTGAAGATCTGCGGGCTGAAAACGCCCGAAGCTGTTGGTGCGGCTGTCGATGCCGGTGCGCGCTACGTCGGGTTCAATTTCTTTGCGAAATCACCGCGCAGCGTGTCTATTGAACAAGCTGCAGACCTTGGCGCTTTGGTGCCCGTGGGCGTGGCCAAAGTGGCGCTGGTGGTGGACGTGGACAACGCCACACTCGATGCGATCACGGCAGGGTCCATGCCCGACATCATCCAGCTGCATGGCCACGAAACCCCCGCACGTGTGACCGAAGTGAAGGCCCGCTATGGCCTGCCGGTGATGAAGGTCGTTGGCATTTCTGGACCGGATGATCTGGCAGTGCTGGACGCACATCTTGGTGTGGCTGATCAGATCCTTGTGGATGCCAAGGCCCCAAAGGGGGCCGACTTGCCGGGGGGCAATGGCCTTACCTTTGACTGGACGCTGATGCAGGGACGCCGCTGGCCCCTGCCGTGGATGCTGGCCGGTGGGCTCCGCCCCGAAAACGTCGCCGCAGCGATCAAGGCCACAGGCACGCGGCAGGTTGATGTCAGCTCTGGCGTGGAAACAGCGCCGGGCGTGAAAGACGCAGAGCTTATGGCGGCCTTTTGTGCTGCGGCCCATAGCGCTTAACCTCAAATTTACCGTGTTCGGCCGAGGGTGCTGGGATGAAACATGTCCCCATCACCATGTCGCCCGAGGCGTGGTTTCGGCACCTTTTTGATTGTCAGGCGGCCCATGACGGCGGCGTTGTGCGCCGCAAAGTGCGCGATATGGAACGCATCGTTGGCCGGGACCGGTTCATCGCGGAAATGCAGCGACGTGGGTTCACGGCCGTGGAAAATGCGGACCAAGTCGTGGTCTTTTGCAATGCGCAAAAGGTCCGCCGCATCGCGTAACCAGTTCCTGACACAGGAACTGATGCCAAATCCTCGCCGAGGATTTGCCGCCAGACTTTCAACGAAAGTCTGCGACCCCATGGCGACTTTACGTCCCATGGATCACCGGTTAGACCGCTGAGGCACACAAAACCAAGAGGGTGCCCCAATGCCTGATGATCTGATCAACTCCTTCATGACCGGCCCCGATGAGAATGGCCGCTTTGGCGATTTTGGCGGGCGCTTTGTGTCCGAGACGCTGATGCCGCTGATCCTTGATCTTGAGGCGCAATATGAGCACGCCAAGACCGACGACAGCTTTTGGGCCGAGATGCACGACCTCTGGACCCATTATGTTGGCCGCCCCAGCCCGCTCTACTTTGCCGAGCGTCTGACCGACCATCTGGGGGGCGCCAAAGTCTACCTGAAACGGGATGAGCTCAACCACACAGGCGCGCATAAGATCAACAACGTGCTGGGCCAGATCATCCTCGCCCGCCGCATGGGCAAGACCCGCATTATTGCTGAAACCGGTGCGGGCCAGCATGGCGTCGCCACCGCCACGGTCTGCGCCAAGTTCGGCCTGAAATGTATCGTATACATGGGCGCCCATG
>CANLVP010000003.1:0-655000 GCA_947494675.1 uncultured Paracoccaceae bacterium | reverse complement strand
CACGCGGTCATATTCCGCGCCGATATGCCCGTGGATCGACCGCAATCCATTGTGGCCTGCGTGGCCGCCGCCGGTCTTCAGCCGCACCTTGGAAGGGGCCAGATCAAGCTCATCATGAAAGACCACGACATCCTCGGGCGCAAGCTTGTGAAACCGCATCGCCTCACCCACGGATTGGCCGGACAGGTTCATGAACGTCTCGGGCTTGAGCAGGATCACCTTGTCCGATCCAAACCGCCCCTCGCTGATACTGCCCTGAAATTTGCTGCGCCACGGGCTGAACCCATGGTCAGATGCGATGCGGTCCAGCGCCATAAAGCCGATATTGTGGCGATTGCCCGCGTATTTGCTGCCCGGATTGCCGAGTCCAACGATCAGTTTCATGACGGCAATTTAGGCGAAAATGCTGCGCTGCAACAGACCCAACCTGCGACACGGTCATGGCCCCCATCGCAACGCAAAAGGGCCCCCCAATAATGGGAGGCCCTTCCATTCGCATATTGCGAAATTATTCTTCGGCGGCTTCTTCGTCGCCAGCTGTCGGCACTTCGTCCGCTGCAACCTCTTCGCCCTCGTCCTCATCATCTGCAACCAGCGCACGCGGTGCAGCGATGTTGGCGATGACAAAGTCACGGTCGGAAATAACAGGGTTGGCACCTTCGGGCAGCGTCACGTTGCTGATCGAAATGGTATCGCCAATTTCGACATCGGCCAGATCGACCTGAATGCTGTCAGGGATTTCGCCCGCCAGCACGTTCAGTTCAACGTCATTCCGTACAACCGTCAGCACACCGCCGGCCTTCAGGCCTTTGCTGGTGCCTTCGTTCAGGAACTCAACCGGGATGAACAAGTTGACACGGGTGGTCCGCTTCAGGCGCATCAGGTCGATGTGCGTCGGCAGGTCCTTCACCACGTCACGCTGAACGCCGCGGCAAATCACGCGGACGTCGTCGTGACCTTCAACCTTGAGGTTGAACAGGGTCGACATAAAGCCACCCTTGCGCAGCCGTGTCAGCAGCTTGTTGAAGTTGATCGAGATGGGAAGCGGGTCTACCCCACCACCATAAACGATGCCCGGCACGTCGCCATCACGGCGAGCTTGGCGGGCGGCCCCCTTGCCTGTCCCCGCGCGTGCAGTGGCGTGCAGATCTGGGATCTTATCAGCCATTGTATGTCTCCAAAATAAAAACGAGGGCCGCCCTCCAAGGGTGTGCGGCCCAGATGAAAGGCTCCTATAGGGGCAGAATCACCTGTTGAAAAGAGGTTTCAGCCCGGTTTCACGCGCCATGCGTCGGAAACGGGTGGTCCCTCAGGTCTCGCGCGGCTGGTGTTCCCTGCGCCACTGCGTGGGCGTGCGCCCTGTGATGCGCGAGAATTCTTTGTTGAAGTTGGATTTTGTCGCGAATCCAGCGGTCAGGGACACCTCTAGCACCGATTTGTCGGTCTCGCGCAAAAGCTCGCAGGCTTCCTGAATGCGAAAGTCATTTACGAATTGTGACACGCTCATGCCACGCGCGCGATTGATCGCATTCGACACCTGACGATCAGGAAGGCCAAGCCGACGCGCAAGGCGCCGCAGGCTGAGGTCTTCGTCACGGTGCAGCCCCTCTTTTTTGAACAGCTCCTCGAGCCGAGCAACGATATCACTGTCCTGCTCAGTCGGTTGGGGCAGGGGGGCTACGTTGTCTTCTTCGGGTTCAGGCACAGTGGCGGCACGTCCAAACGATGCCGCAAATCCGATCACAAGAACAAATGCAGTTTGAACAAAGGTCAGAACCAACCCTGCGTTGCGTCCCTCGTTTCGGATGAAATCGACAATCAGAAAGACGTCCGTCAGCCCTGATAGCACCAATGCGGCCCCTGTCAGCAGCATCGCGAAACGGATTTCGCGGGTATCGTTGATCGGTGACAGCGACAAAGCATCTGCGCCCTTCCACCATAATGCAAGCAAGAGCGCGCCAAATCCAAGATAGGTCATCAGGATAAGTGGGTCGGGTATGATCGGCAGCGCCGCAAAGGCGAACCAGTTAATTGCGATCACGGCGAGCGGCCACAACTTGCGCCCCGTCTGGCGGCCCGCAAGTGCCGCATATGAAAGATAGGCGACAGCAGGCAAAACCGGTGCCAGCAAAACCAAGTAGGGGGCGACGCCCGCAATCTCGTATCCCCACCGCAGGGTCACCAAGAGCGATTGCACCGCATAAAGCGCGATTAGGCCTGCGAACAACTGATGCGCGCGCAGGGTCATATCGCGGGTCAGCACGATCCGGCACACCAAGAGCACAAGAAACAACGTGGCAAACAAGGGGAGCGGGACAAAGAGCATGGATTGCGGCGGCTTTCGAGGTGGCTATCGCAATGCCGCTTATCCTGAAACGTGTTTCAGGACGACCTCAAACGCGTTTTAGAACGAAGGGCTGGTGAAATTTCAGCACAACCGGGACATCGCCAAACTGACAAATATGGAGAAACCCGATGTCACGCTTCAGAACTTTCGCCAAGACAGCGGCCTTTACCACCGCACTCGCCGTTTCAGGCTGGGGTGCCTATGAACTTACGCGGCCGGCCTATGATGGCACCGCAGGGATCACCGATGGGTCCGCACCTGCGCCCATGCGCGGGGCAGAGGTGGATTTTGACATTTGGTATCCCGCAAACCCCGGCGGCAAAGCCGTCACCGTTGGTGGCAACGGGGTGTTCTACGGAACACCTGCGGGCCGCAATGCACCGCACCAATCGGGCCGTTTCCCGATGGTTGTCATCTCGCATGGGGCTGGCGGCAACGCTGGTCAATTTGGCTGGATCGCGTCGGAACTCGCGCAGGCAGGGTTTGTCGTTGTGCTGCCCAATCACCCCGGAACGACGACTGGAAATGCGTCGGCAGAGGCTGCGATCCGCGTTTGGGAACGGCCTGCCGATGTGTCTGCTGTGCTGGATGAAATCACTGCAAATGCCGATGCCTATCCCTATATCGATACAAGCAATATCTCGATCCTGGGGTTTTCGGCGGGCGGCTATACAGCCATGGCCACAGCCGGGGCGCGGGTTGATCCTGACCTCTTGCAGCACTTTTGCGATGACACGGATCATGGCATGTCGGATTGCGCGTTCTTGGCCCATTTTGGCGTCGATTTGCACGATTATGATCTGTCGCCTGCGGCACAGGACTTGCGTGATCCCCGGATCACAACAGCCGTGATTATCGATCCCGGCATTGTTGAAACGATGACCGAACGGAGCCTCGCCCAGATCAACATCCCGATGTTGATGATCAACCTCGGGGATGAGGAAACGATTCCGGTTGGCGTTTATGCGCGCGCCGCATCAGAGCTGATCCCGACCGCGCAATATGCCATCGTTGAAGATGCGATCCACTTTAGTTTTCTGGCGCAATGCAAGCCACGCGGTGCGCAGATCTTGATCGACGAAGGCGAGCTTGACCCCCTCTGCGATGATGCCGGTGGCCGTTCGCGCGCGGATATTCACCAAGAGCTTTCAGAGGCCATTGTCGCGTATTTTGAGGCACATACCTAAGGTCGAAAGCAGCCGTTTGCGCCTGAAACGCAGACGGCTGCCTCGGCGCTGTCTAGCCGCAATCGGCACGCTCATTGTCTTGCAAACGGACGGCAAAATTGAAGCCGTCACTCTAAGTGTTTAAAGTCTTAAAAATAATGTTGACAAAATTAGTCAGGTAATATTTGTGACCATTCAGCATGGCATTGCCATGACATCAAAATAGGAGAGACCCATGACTGTCAGATCACTGACTCGGGGTCTTTGCTCCGCTGCCGCAGCTATGACGCTTACCTTCGCGTCCGCCACGATCGCCACCGCAGAGACCATCACCGTAACCGACATCGCAGGTCGCGTTGTCGACGTTGAACGTAACCCATCCAAGGTGGTGATTGGCGAAGGGCGGATGATCTATTCGCTCGCGCTTCTTGACCAAGACAATCCGTTCCAGCGTGTTGTTGGCTGGAAGGACGACATGATCAACTTTGATCCGGATGCCTACCGCGCCTATCTGGACGTCTACCCAGAGATCGCTGATCTGCCCAGCTTTGGCAGCCCCTATGCGGATGAATGGAACCTCGAAGCGGTGATCTCGCTGGGTACCGAGGTTGTTGTGATGAACCTCGGCAACCTGCTCAAAGCGCAGGAAAGTGGGATCATTGAAAAGCTGGATGAGGCTGGCGTCGCCACGATCTTTGTCGATTTCCGTCAGGACCCGACGCAGAATACAGTGCCAAGCCTGCAACTCTTAGGTCGCGTTTTTGATCGCCGCGATGAAGCGGATGCCTTTGGTGATTTCTATCAAGAACAGATGAAGGTCATCTATTCGCGCGTTCAGGAAATCCCCGATGAAGATCGCCCGGTCGTCTTTATCGAACGTGCAGCGGGCTATAATCCAGCCAATTGCTGTAGCACATTTGGCGGCGCGAACCTTGGTCGTCTTGTTGACCTTGCGGGCGGCCAAAATTGGGGCACGTTGAAGACGCCCGGTTACTCGACCTCTGTCAGCCTCGAGGCGATTTTCTCGGATGATCCGGACGTGATCATCGGCACCGGTGCAAACTGGTCGGAAACGAACCCGGCCACGACAGCGGTCTTGTTCGGATATGAGGCTGACCAAGCGACCGTTCAGGATCGTCTGGCGGCGCTGGCCGCGCGCGATGGCTGGCCAGAGCTGTCGGCTGTAAAAAATGGCCGTTTCCACTCGGTCTATCACCAGTTTTACAACAGCCCGTACCATTTTGTGGCCATGCAGGCTTTTGCGAAATGGCTGCACCCGGATCTCTTCGCTGACGTCGATCCTGAGGCCACAATGAAAACGCTTCACGATGAGTTCCTGCCCATCGACTATTCCGGCGTGTTCTGGGGAAGCCTCGCGTCAGACAGCTAGGCTGACCTTTGCGGTCCCGCCTGATTGTGGGGCCGCTACCGCCTTTGGAGGGCAAATCCATGACAATCGACGTAAACCCCGCAAAGATGCGGCGCGCCTATGTGACCCAGGTCAGCCGCCGCTACGGCATGATCGCATTGGTGTCCGGGTTGCTGGCGCTCAGCTTCTTTCTGGACGTGGCCACAGGTCCTGGAAAATACGAACTTTCCATTGTGTTTGACGTGCTGACCGACCCGATGTCGCACGGGGTGCGGCTGAAAGTAATTGTCTGGGATTACCGCTTGCCCGTTGCCATCACCGCAGCGCTTGTCGGCGCGCTGCTGGCTGTCGCCGGGGCGCAGATGCAGACGATTTTGAACAACCCGCTGGCGGAACCCTTCACGCTTGGTGTGTCTGCCGCGGCCAGCTTTGGTGCGTCTCTCGCGATTGTGCTGGGGGTCAGCGTTATCCCTGCCGTGGGGCCGCTTTTGGTCACGATGAACGCCTTTGTCTTCGCGCTCTTCACCTGCGGTTTCATCCTACTTGCGACCCGCCTGAAGGGCGTTGGGTCCGAAACGATGATCCTGTTCGGTATCGCGATCTTTTTCACCTTCTCAGCGCTTCTGGCCTTGATGCAATACATGGCCTCAGAGGATCAGATCGCCCGGATCGTCTTCTGGATGATGGGCTCGCTCAGCCGCGCGAGTTGGGAGAAAATCACACTCGGGGCCTTGCTATTGGCCATCGCGATCCCTTTCAGCCTGCTCCGCACATGGCCGATGACAGCCCTGCGCATGGGGGAGGCGACGGCGGAAAGCATGGGCGTCGATGTTGGCCGCTTGCGGGTCGAGATGTTGATCTGCATTTCCTTGCTCGCCGCTACGGCCGTGTCTTTTGTCGGCACGGTCGGCTTTGTCGGCCTCGTCGGGCCGCATATCGCGCGGATGCTGGTGGGGGAGGATCAGCGGTTCTTCGTGCCCCTCTCGGCCCTGGTCGGTGCGCTGGTTCTCTCGCTGACCTCGTTGATTTCCAAGTCGATCACGCCGGGGATCATCTATCCGATTGGCATCATCACCTCCTTGATTGGCGTGCCGGTCTTCATCTCGATCATCCTCAGCACCCGAAAAGAGAGATTGTCATGACGCTGAGCATCGCAAATCTCAAAGCCGGATACGGCAAGACCGAAGTGCTGCATGATGTGTCGGTCCCCGACATCAAGGGCGGCGCCTTTGTTGGATTGATCGGGCCAAACGCCTCGGGAAAATCCACGTTGTTCAAGACCTTGGCGGGCTTGGTTACGCCCACCGCCGGGTCCATCACAATTGGTGGGGATGATGTGACGTTGCTGCGACGCAAAGATCGCGCAATCAGGGTCGCCTATATGCCGCAAGCCTATGGCTGCAATGCGTTGCTAAGCGTGTTCGAAAGCGTTCTGCTGGCGTTGAAGCAAACCACAGGTTGGCGGGTTGAGGCCGAAAATCTCGACCGCGTGTCAGATACGCTCAGCGCGCTTGGCCTGTCGCATTTGGCAGATCGCGGCATTGCGGATTTGAGCGGCGGGCAGGCGCAGATGGTGGCTGTGGCCCAAACCATCGTCCGTGCGCCAGAGGTGATCTTGTTGGATGAACCCACCAGCGCGCTTGATCTGCATCATCAATTGTCGATCCTGACCTCGATCCGCAATGAAATGGATTGCAAGAAACCTGTTGTGATGGCGGCCTTGCACGACCTGAACCTTGCAGCAAAGTTCTGCGACCGCTTGGTGCTACTGTGCGAAGGGACGATCCTCGCAGATGGCCCGCCGCAACACATCCTGGCGCTGCCTGAAATCGGCTGGACCTACCGCGTCGAAACCGACCTGGAGCAAACAAGACGCGGTGTCTTTTACGTGGACGCCCGGCTTACCGGTTAAGCAACAAGCACCAACACACATGCAAAACAAGATCACCGGCGCATCGTTTGTCGCGCCCTTCCGCCGTGATGTTCAGTACTGGTGGTCTTGTATCAACAGGGTCTTTCGCCCGTTGAACGAACCCCTTTCCCTCGAGCGAGCCGACAGCGCGACTAACTGTGTTTTAGGGTTATTCCGTGACTTCGCAGGTGTCGTGGGTCCGAATGCCAGATATCTCGACGGTTCAGTGTTCGGTGGCTGCAAATTTAACAATCTGATGAAGGTGTCGAAGCAATCAGCGGCGCTTTGAGGGTCCTGCGGTCAGACTTTGACCTGACCGCCCTTAGACCCAGCGCCCCTCAAAATCCTCAGGCACCAGGAGGATATCGCGGTCCACGTCGTTGATGTCGCGCTTGCCACACAGGGCCATGGTCACGTCCAGTTCCGTGTGAATGACCTCAAGCGCCTTAGTCACGCCAGCCTCGCCCATGGCACCAAGCCCATAGATATAGGCGCGTCCGATGTAGACGCCTTTGGCCCCCAGCGCCAAGGCCTTCAGCACGTCCTGACCTGACCGGATGCCGCTGTCCATGTGCACCTCGATCTGATCACCAACCGCTGCGACGATGCTGGGCAACATGCGGATGGCCGACAAGGCCCCGTCAAGCTGCCGCCCGCCATGGTTGCTGACGATGATCGCATCCGCCCCGCAGGCCACGGCCTTTTTGGCGTCTTCCACATCCAAAATCCCCTTGAGGATCAGCTTGCCGCCCCATTTTTCCTTGATCCGCGCAATCGTGTCCCAATTCAGCTTGGGGTCAAACTGGCTGGCGGTCCAGGAATGCAGGCTGGCCATGTTCTCAACCGATTTGGCGTGGCCCACGATATTGCGGAAGGTCCGGCGATGGGTGCCCAGCATCTCAAGCCCCCATTTCCACTTGGTCGACAGGTTCAAGAGCGTCTTCGGCGTCAGTTTCGGCGGCGCGGTCAGACCGTTCTTGATGTCCTTGTGCCGCTGCCCAAGGATTTGCAGATCAAGCGTTAGCACCAGCGCCGAACAACCCGCATTCCGCGCCCGCGCAATGATGTTATCGACGAATTCCTCGTCCCGCATCACGTAAAGCTGAAACCAAAACGGCGCTTTGGTGTGGGCCGCCACATCCTCAATCGAACAGATCGACATGGTGGAGATCGTGAATGGCACGCCGAATTTCTCAGCCGCCTTGGCGGCCTTGATCTCACCATCTGCCGATTGCATCCCCGTCAGGCCAACAGGGGCCAGGGCCACGGGCATCGATACATCCTCGCCAATCATCTTGCCCGCGGTTGAGCGGTTCGACATATCCACCGCCACCCGCTGGCGCAGGCGGATCTTGTCAAAGTCTGAAGTATTCTCGCGGAAGGTCTGCTCTGTCCAGCTGCCGCTTTCAGCGTAGTCATAGAACATCTTGGGCGCGCGCCGCTTGTGCAGACGTTTCAGGTCGTCAATCGTGGTGATGATGGGCATGGCGCTATTTCCTATATTGGTTATGTTTATTTACCAATTCGGCGAATTGCGCGCAAGGGGCTGCTTTAGTCGTCGCGCCCCGGATCGTTGGGATTGCTCGAAAACAGTGCAATCTTGTTGCCCTGCGGGTCACGCAGATAGCCCACGTAGAACCTTGGCCCGTAGCTTGCGCGAAAGCCCGGTTGCCCCTCATCCGCACCGCCTGCGGCAAGGGCCGCTGCATGTAACGCGCGCACCTGCGCCTGATCGCGGGCTTCAAACGCCACCATCGCCCCATTCCCGCCAGAAGCCGGTTGGCCATTGAACGTCGGTTTCACGTAGTAATCGGGTAGAACAGGTGACTGACCGGGTGGGACTGGCAGGGCGTAACTCAGCCCCTCGGCGCTAACCTCAAGCCCGTATCCAAGGGCGGGCAGCAGGGCGTCATAAAACCGCTTTGCACGGTCAATGTCGTCGGCGCCAACTGTCACATATGCGATCATGCGGCCTAGCCCCGATGCGCCCCATCCGCGAGCGATTTGACAAAAGCCAACACGTCGGCCGCACTTTCGCCCGCGCCAATCCTTTCCACGATGGCCGATCCGACGACGGCCCCATCCGCAATGCTCGCGATGGCCTCAGCGGCCTCGGGCGTTTTGATGCCAAAGCCTACGATCACGGGCAGATCGGTCTGCGCCTTGATCCGCGCCACTTCTGGCGCGACCTCACCCGCTTGTGCTGCCGCCGCCCCAGTGATCCCGGTGACCGAAACGTAGTAGACAAAGCCGGAGGTGTTTTGCAGCACCTTGGGTAGCCGCTTGTCATCTGTCGTCGGGGTCGCCAGCCGGATAAAGTTGATACCCGCCTTTTGCGCCGGAATGCAAAGCTCAACATCCTCCTCAGGCGGCAGGTCCACCACGATCAGCCCGTCGATGCCCGCCTCTTTCGCCTCAGCCAGAAAACGGTCCACGCCGCGCGAATAGATCGGGTTGTAATAGCCCATCAGCACAATCGGCGTGGTGTCATCGGTTTTGCGCAATTCGCGGGCATAATCGAGTGTCTTTGGCAGATCCTGCCCCGCTTCCAGTGCCCGCTGACCTGCCAATTGGATCGTCGCGCCATCGGCCATCGGATCGGTGAACGGCAGGCCCAGCTCGATGATATCGACGCCCGCACCCGGCAGCCCTTTGACCACCTCAAGCCCGGTGTCATAGTCGGTATCGCCCGCCATCACATAGGCCACAAAGGCCTTTTTGCCTGCAGCCTTCAGTTCCGCAAATTTGGCGTCGATCCGCGACATGGCTTACCCCTTTGAAAATCGTCCAAGCGGGTTTGGCGCAGCCACGGGGCGAAGTCAATCAGCGCCGCCGCCATTGTCCGGCATCTCGTCGCAACCCACCATCCAGCGGATGCCAAATGCGTCGCTGCAAGCGCCAAACCCAGCCGACCAGAACGTCGGCTCCCATTTCATCCGAACCTCGCCGCCCGCGGCCAAAGCCTCGAACACCCGCTTGCCCTCAGCCGCTGTCGCGCAATTGATCATGACCGAACAGCCCGCCATCGCCGGAGAATTCGCCATGAAATCGTCCGAGACATAGATCGACGTCCCGCCAATCGGCAGCTCACTATGCATCACCCAATCTTTTTGCGCCGAAGGGATCCCCATGTCCGGCGGCCCATCCCCCATCCGCATCACATTGATCGGCGCGGTGCCAAAGATTTTGGCGTATGCGTCCAGCGCCGCCTGCGCCTGACCGTTGAAAAACAAATATGCCTTGGCTTCCATCATGCCCTCCCTTTTGTCCCACCTTAGCACAGATTGCCTTGCGGGCCGCGCCCCGACTGCATAGACACCCCCGCAAAGCCAAGTAGGAGAGTGTCATGGGTTTCAAAATGGGGATTGTGGGTCTGCCCAACGTTGGCAAATCGACCCTGTTCAATGCGCTGACCAAAACCGCCGCCGCACAGGCCGCGAACTTTCCGTTCTGCACCATTGAACCCAACGTGGGTGAGGTCGCCGTGCCTGACGCCCGCCTTGATACGCTCGCCGCCATCGCGTCGTCGAAACAGATCATCCCGACCCGCATGACCTTTGTGGACATCGCGGGCCTCGTCAAAGGCGCGTCGCAAGGCGAAGGCCTGGGCAACCAATTCCTCGCCAATATCCGCGAATGCGACGCCATCGCCCATGTGCTGCGCTGCTTTGAAGACGACGACATCACCCATGTCGAAGGCCGCGTTGACCCGGTTGAGGATGCCAGCGTGATCGAAACCGAGCTGATGCTCTCTGATCTGGAATCCATCGAAAAGCGCCTGCAAAATGTGGTCCGCAAGGTCCGTGGCGGCGACAAGGAGGCGATCCAGCAGGAACGTCTGTTGAAAATGGCGCAAGAGGTCCTCGAAGACGGCAAACCCGCCCGCGTGGTCGAGGTGGACGCCGACGACGCCAAGGCCTGGAAAATGCTGCAGCTTTTGACGACCAAGCCGGTTCTCTACGTCTGCAACGTGGAAGAAGACAGCGCTGGCACCGGCAATTCTCAATCCGCCCGCGTGGCTGAAATGGCCGCAGCGCAAGGCAACTCCCACGTCGTCATCTCCGCCCGGATTGAGGAAGAAATCAGCCAACTCGAAGCTGACGAAGCCGAGATGTTCCTTGGCGAAATGGGCCTCGAAGAACCAGGCCTCGACCGTCTGATCCGCGCAGGCTACGCCCTCTTGCACCTGCAAACCTACTTCACCGTCGGCCCCAAAGAGGCCCGCGCCTGGACCATCAAAGAGGGCACCTCCGCCCCCAAAGCCGCCGGCGTCATCCACGGCGATTTTGAGCGCGGCTTCATCCGCGCCGAAACAATCGCCTACGATGATTTCGTGGAACTCGGCGGGGAGGGACCGTCTAAGGAGGCGGGCAAAATGCGCGCCGAGGGCAAGGGTTATATCGTCAAAGACGGCGACGTCCTGCATTTCTTGTTTAATACGTAACAAAAAGCGAAGCCTTTTTGTTAACGGTGGCAAGGGGCGTTACGCAGTAATGCCCAGCCACACAGGTGATCCTCTGGGCGGAACGCCCCATAGGCGAAGACCTTTTTAGGTGGGTGGCACGGGGCGTTGCAAAGCAATGCCCAGCTACACAGGTGATCTTCTTGGCGCCGCGTCTCGACCCCCGTAGGCCGGGCTTCAGACCGGCACCTCCCCCACCACCGTCCCCACCCGTAGGGTGCGTGATCTCACGCACCAAGCCGTAGGCCGGGGTTCACCCCGGCACCCACGCGCTTGGCCAGCATTTTCGGGCCAATCATCAGCCTCTATTATAGAGCAATTTGCTAAAGCTCGAAATCCTCGGCGTCCTCGGCCAATCCGCTTGGGGACACATCCTGCCCACTTGATCGTTCCGCCTTGATCTGGGGCGCTTTGCGCACCCATGCCGCCAAATTCGCACCAATCTCGCCGTAAAACGCTGGAACAATTCGCTCAATTTCTGAGATAAAATTCGTCTGCTGGGCAAAACGGCCCCCCAATCGTTCGGACACGAAAACGTGGAAGCCAGTTGCTCTTAGATGTTCCTTGCCTTCCGACGCCAAGTCAACGTTCGCGCGAAGTTCAGAAAGCGGGAACTGCGTCGGCTCGCTGGTGCCGGGCCAAAGAAGACGGATAAATATGTCATCCGTCTCAGTTGCTTTGATCTGACGCAGCAACCAATTTAGGCGCGCTTTGGTAGATTTCTTGTCGTCAGGGGCTCGCAGCGACATGCCAACATCGACAGAGCGGCGCATAATGTCGGCGGTAATTTCTATCGGTGCGGCTGCATCCGGAACGACAAGCACGCTTCTCAGGCAATTGTCATCGCGCAATTCAATGAGTTCATCTTTTTGGCGTTGGGCCGGGTTCCCGGCGTGTTTGCGAGGCAATTTCTCCGGGACGGTCATGCCGGTCATGCGACTTAGGATCATCGAAAGATCTCGGGTTTCCTGGTGCCATGCCTCCATGACTGTGTGGGCAACCGGTGATTTGGCGGCGATCGCACCACCGCTTGAAACCAGCTTGTTGAGCTCTGACCATTCTTTCGGCATCCGGTCAAATCCCTTAACCCCCGCGCTTTCATGGGTCAAAAACCGACGCAATTCATTCAGGAGAAGACGCTGATCGTCGTCGCCAACATTGTCACCTGAAACCAGTAGATCAGCCGCCGTGAGAATGTGCATCCACGACCAGTGAAAGACCGGAATCTTAGATCGACTCTTCCGAACAGATTCCACGGGATGACTGCCGGGGGACGTTGCGAATTGGTTTGAGATAGTAATCACACAGTCGACACCGTTTTCCTTAGCAAGAATGCGATACCGCTCGACTTGATCGGGGTCCAATTCCGCGCTGCCAACTTTCGCCTCGACAATCGCGCGCCAATTGCGGCTTCCGATCTTAAGAACAATTAGCCCATCGGGCCGGTCCTTGATGTCTGCGGATTGCTTTTGAAAGACGATTTCGGAGAAAGTCTGGAGAGAGGAGCGTTTGCCAACCTTCTGACCGACGGAGGCCAATAGCTGCGCACCGAATTCATCGATCTTGCACAGACAAGCGAGAACGATGGATGTCGTGCGCCCTTCTTTTGACGTTGTTGCTAAGACCGGGAACAACCGCGCCGGTTCGCCCTGCTTCAAATAGTCAGGTAGTTGCTCTGTACTCATGAAAATTCCTAAAAACCAGTTCCGGTTGTATTCACTTGAACAAATGCGCGCGCCCTCCGTCAAGCTTGGGCTCTGGCATGTATCAAGTTGGTCGTCGCTGTTTTGGCTTTTCGCCAGCATTCGGCCTCTGCCCACGCCGCGCAGCGTTCCTCTCCGCGCTGCTCTATCTTGCGCTGTCTTTCTGCTGAGCCACCCGCCGGGGCGGCTGTTTCGCCCCGGCGTTTAACCTTTGGCAACCACACCCACCGCGCGGTGCGTTAGCCATGATTGGCCGGAACATGATGTGCATGGGGTGTGTATCGGTTGTGCATGGGTTCTGCCCCCTCAAATCGGCGAAGTGTTAACGGCGTTAACCTCTGGGCGGCCTAACGGCGCGAAAATGCAAGGACATGCAAACAGGCCCGATTTTCCGCTTGTTTTCCCCCGAACCCCTCCCTAAACGGGTCAGCGGAGACGTGGCCGAGTGGTCGAAGGCGCTCCCCTGCTAAGGGAGTAGGCGGGAAACCGTCTCGAGGGTTCGAATCCCTTCGTCTCCGCCACCCACACAATTAACCCTTGTTTTTCAGATACATAATGCGAAATAGGGGTTTGTGTAACTTGCACTGCTACAATAGATTGCTACAGTAGCCCTCATGAACCCTCGTGTATCAGTCCCCAAAATCTTTCTCCGAGGTAACCGCTGGTATGTGCGTGTTCAGGTGCCAAAATCGATGCAAAAGCGGCTAAGGCGCAAAGAACACTGGGTTTCTTTGAAAACTTCTAACAGATCAGAAGCCCTTCAGCGGGCAACTGCTGCAACTCAACAAAAACGAAGAGAGATAAACGCGGTGTTTCGCGGCCTTGAGGACATGCGGGAAACGATCCATGAACTTACAGAGGAACAACTGATCTCTTTGGGGCGTGAGGAATACGCCCGTTGTATGCAAGATCAGTCCAATCTGATCGAAGAGCAAAAGCAAAGTGGGCTTAGCTGGAATGACTTCGTGGATACTCGGAGTGCAGCGATCAAGGGTGTTGTTGCTCAACTCAGGGGAAACGACAATGACATCCCAATGACCAGAATTAAGGCGCACCAACTTGCTGAGGAGAACAGTGTCCTAATTCCAAAAGAGTCAAAAGCGTATCGGCAACTTCTCAAGGTCTGCGCCGATGCCTTCATCGATGCCAAACGAGCAGAGTTGGCAGTGCTGGAAGGATATTCGGTACATAGCAACCCGAACCCGATGTTCGTCAATCCAGTCACGGGGCAGCCTCATCCGTACAAATCACTGGGCGATCAGCTTGCCGAACCTCCGCAACCGATCCCGAGCCTGACGGAACTGATGGAGAAGTTTCTGGCAAACCCCAACAAGCATCGTACCAAGAAGACAAAGGATTCCATCAGAGGTTACCTTGATGTCGTGTTCCAGATCATTGGCGACAACACACCTGTCAGTGACATCAGTGAAGGCACGATAGAGGAGGTACGTGATCTGATCATGAGGCTTCCTCCAAACTTCAAGAAGCTACCAGGTGCTGAGCGTCATACTCTTCACGAGATGGCTGATGTTGCCGAACGCAAAAGGATGGCAAAGCTGTCACCTACGGGTGTGAACAACTATCTGCGATGGCTAATGACATTCCTCGCCTGGTGCCATCGTAAGGGCATGATGGATCGGATGCCAACGGCGTACGGCGAGATCAAGGTCGCCGACCCCGTGCGTAAAGAAGATAAGCGTGAGGCGTTCAGCAACGATCAACTCAGCACCATCTTCACCAGCCGTATCTATGGCGATCAGGAACGCAATAGCAGCCTGTTCTGGGTGCCTTTGATCGCCCTGTGGAATGGAATGCGCTCCAATGAGATTTGCCAACTGGACGCCGCTGACATCAAGCTGGAGGAAAACATCTGGGGCTTTGATGTGACCCACATCAGCGCCACTGGTGACGATGACAAGTCAGTTAAGACTGGCAGTTCGGTCCGATTCGTACCGATCCATCCCCGTCTTATTGATTTCGGTTTACTTGAATACCACGGAACTCGCCCCTCCAACGCAAAGCTGTTCGGTGACATCACTCGTGGCGCTGACGGGTACTATTCGACGAACTTCAGCAAGAAGGTGAATAGGTACCTGAAATCAGTCGGCACCCATGGTCCACGTCATAAATTTCACTCTTTCAGGCATAACTTTAGGGACGCCATGCGCAACGGACGAGTGCATCCCGAGATCGCTCGTGCGCTGGGTGGATGGACGCGGAGCAACACTGATGCTTTTGACATCTACGGCAATGGGTTTGGTGTGGAAGAACTCAAAGAAGAGATCAAGAGGGTGGATTATCCGTTGGTGGATTGGAGTTTGATTGGTTCCAAATCCGATTGACCATGGTTGGCACCATAGCTGCCCTAACCGTTTTCTCGCCGCCCAAAAGGAACCACTTCTGCGCTGTGTTTAGTCAAAGTTGCTGACGACAAATTTCTCACTGGTAGTATCCTTACCTTGTCAAATGCCGATGCAAACTGATTAAAACTATCCTTTGGTAACCCAATAATTGCTTCAAACTCCGATGCGGGAATTGGAAGCGCACCTCTCAATCCTTCTGCTGATATCACACCTTCATTAACCAGAAGCTCGAAAGCTTTCCGCATTAACTTTGGTGTCTTTATCGGGATGTCCTCATCCATAGGTTCACTACGACCGTAACCACGCCACTTTCTGCGTCCACAACTGCGATGCAAGTCGGTGCGTTGGAACTTGTCTATCATCCCTAGCGAGAATGCGCGTTCAATCATTCCAGTGACACTCACCCCCCATTTTCTTTTCAAAGAAAGGAAATAGTCGATACTAGGAACCGTCACATCTTCCATGAACCTTTCAGCAGGGAAGAGGAAAGCACCCGCGAAGTAGTTAGCCTGCTGCTCAAGCAACTTGTGATTTGCCACGGCATCAGATTTTTCTACGGCCCTGTGAAGAAGGATGTGTGCGAACTCGTGCGCCAGGTCAAACCGAACCCGACAACCTGTACTGTTCTTAGTGTTGATTCCGATAAAATGCCGATCTGAAATGTCAGAAAACCACTGAAATCCATCTTGTTTATCTGATGGTACGTCCAGCAAAACCACTGGAATTCCAACGTTTTCCAGTGCCATCGTCATGTTTGGAATTGGTCCAAGCCCCAGTCCCATTTCTTCCCTAACCTGAACAACAAGTCGTTCAAGATCGTCATTGGTTGTGAATCTGTAGTCGTAACTAAAGCCTACCTCGGGGAGTGCATCAGTGTGGAATTCGGCATAGCCCTCTAGTAACTCGAACACCTCCAACGCCCACAGCATACGCTGCTCGGTCTGCTCCCTTGCAAATTTACTCTCTGATCTGCGATCTCGCCAGAATACCAATCCAACATCACTCTGTTTGACAGGTGTCATAAGAAAATCTGGTTCAAACTCCAATTCATCCGCCAAACGAGCAACGACATCCATGGTTGGTTTATGTTCGTTACGTTCGTATTGACCGATAGCTTGGCTCGAAACTCCGACCAGTTTGGACAAAGCGTTCATCCGATGGCCTTTTGACATACGTGCTTGACGAAGTCGTATTCCTTCAAAGCGTTCGACGCCGACTCTCATCGCCTTTTGTCTTTCTTTCGTGCTTCTTGCCTCAGCGTGACCCGTGTGCGATCTTGCTGCACTTGCTTGTCTCTGTCGCCGATAGACGAATTTCTGCGGCCTTCTACAGCCAATTCAGTTACGTCCTGGTTCACAAGCCAGCTATCATAGCTCCCGTCTGCTACGGCAACCCGAAGCGAACCAAGTGCGCGTTGCTCGTGTGTCCATAGCGAACCCGCAAAACCATGTAACAAAGTTGCTAGAACATCTCCCGACCAATCACAGACTTTTCCTGGTATGTCACCCAAATCCAGTTCAAGCTGTCGCGTCATGTTGTACGTACCAGCTAGGCTACGTTTGTAATCAGCAGCATAAGGTCCTTTTACACCCAGTTGCACCGCCTCATGAATCATCAGTACCCTACCGCAAAGAACAACAAGCTTACTTTGGCCATTATAGTCCAAACGCTTCCATTCGTACGGGACACCGTGATCCCGACACACACGTATGATTGCTTCC
Source organism: uncultured Paracoccaceae bacterium (assembly GCA_947494675.1). Lineage (GTDB taxonomy): Bacteria > Pseudomonadota > Alphaproteobacteria > Rhodobacterales > Rhodobacteraceae > CANMYO01. The sequence goes on along the minus strand of CANLVP010000003.1, from coordinate 637,957 downwards.
TCAACTGCGGCTGAACGCTGCTTGCCAAACTCAAGCTTTCTTCGGTTTAGGTCGAGGTATTCGTTTTCATTAAGTTGTTCAAAAAGCTGTTGATATGCCCAAGTTATTGCGACTGACAGCGCACGAAAAAATTTCGGATCAACGTCTGAAGCAAGCCTCGCACGTATAGTATCTTCTACAGAGTTCAACGAACTGCCCCCACGGCATTGTGAAAATTTACGTAACATTATCGGAAAAAATGAAAGTAATGAAGCCTAAAGATTCATTTTTTCAAGTTAGAATATCAATGGGCCTTAGGTTCGGAACATCGCATCGATGATGCCAATGTGCCGTGCAGGATCAAACTCTGCTGATGCGTCGTTAACGATATGAGTGATCTCAAGGCGGTAGAGTTCGCTCACCGCCAATGCCATCTTTTCTGGTGACGGTTGGGCTTGGAGGTCGTTCACCACCTGCTGTACGGCTTCAACAACCAGCTTGAGACGGTCAATGTCGATGGTGGACGGCTTGGTCACGATGCTGCCTTCCACCAATGCGGATGCAGACACCTCGTATAAAGCGGCCAGCATCTCCAAGCGTTCCATGGTGACCTGTGATAGTCCATTTTCCATACGGGAAAAGCTGGCTCCACTGATACCAATACATTCAGCAGCCTTTTCCAAGTTGAGGCCAGCCTGCTCTCTTGCTTGTCGTAGGGTTTGATGTATCGCCACGGGCTTTGTCTCGGGAACAACTCTTTTTACACCCTTACATTATTCGTAACATTTTGGAAGCTCTTCTTAGCTTGAACGTAAAATACTGGCGAATCACTTACGAAAAACGTAAGTACGTAAGTTATGAGGCTCAACGACTTTCTTACGACCGAAAACACATCAATGGGTGATTTTGCAAAGGCAGTAGGCACTACCACGGCCACTATTAGCCGCATAGCAGATGGTAGCGTGGTGCCACGCAAAGCCCTGATGCAACGCATCAATGATGCGACACGAGGCTTGGTTACTCCGAACGATTTGGTTGGCATCTATTGCACGGAACTTTGTCCGAGCGCCGTAGATCGAACGAAAGAGGATAATCCAAATGAGTGATGAGGCACTGGGAGGGTGGGTCATCTTTGGGGTGATTGCGGCTGTGTTGGTTGGTGCAGGGTTCTGGATGGCTGATGGTATCCAACGCAACAACGTTCAGGACTGCCTTCTGGCGGCACCGAACACCCGCCAGGATCATGTTTACATGACGGATGTAGAAAGCGTCGAAGCGTGGCGTCACTTCCCAAATGGTGAGGCCACTTGGATCGTTGAGTATCGGGTCAGCTACAGTGACCAGATCAAGTCAGTGTATTGCCGCTGGTGATCCATCACCGCCCGTCAAAACGTCGCCAAATCAAAGGATGCATATGATCGACCAAGTGACCAAAATCGCCTCTCTGGCTCTGCTCATTGCAGCTCTGACATCGACAGCACAGGCGGACTCTGTTTACGAAATCCTCGACAACACCCGCATCGAAGAAGGACTATCCCATGGGCAGCCGTACCAATTTGCGATGGTGACGGGCTTCACACGGCGTGGTGAGTTAGCGCAGCGGTTTGAGATCAGGCATGGCGATTGCGGCGGCACACGGGGCTGGGATGACTGTTCCAACGACCGTGGCAGGGTAGAACGCAAGGAGCGCCCCAAGAACGTGTTCTCGGAGCCTGGTGAGGGCATTTGGTACGGATACTCGATATACATCCCCGCTGACTTTGACAGCCTCGGACGGGCCAACACTCACCTTTCGCAGGCAAAGGTCGAAGGCGAAGGGATGCCGCTTTGGCAACTGACGTTCAACGACAACCCCCACATCCTGTATTCCGATGACACCTATTGCAGCCTTGGCTCCATGGCGATGTGGCGGGGCGGATGGAATGATGTGACGGTCTATGCCCACTACGGTGAAGGCGGCGAAGATGTATATTTCCAGCTTTACCGCAATGGTGTTCTGCTCTGTGAACGGAACCGTCCACTGATGCACCCGTCGCTGTGGGGACGTGACCAGCAGATCGGCTTCAAATACGGCATCTACAATTCCTTTGTCAGCCGCTACCTGCGTACCAGCAGCCGCCTCCCAACTCACGTGATCTTCTATGACGAGATGCTGGCTGGATCACGGCGTGAAGATGTAGATGTCAGGATGCGCGAAGCGGCTGGGTTGCCACCTGTTGATTGATGCCAACCGTGGGTTGGTAGGACCCAGCCAGAAGCAGGCCATCTTCGAACGGTTGCTGGTTCGCAATGCGATCAGGCGTGAGATCGGTGTGCGCCCAATAAATATTCCTGTGATCTATAAAAGGAAGAAACGGATGATAGCTGAAGTCAGATACGATGAGATTATGCAGCCCTATGTCGATGCAGCGTTCAGCGGTTTGGACTGGCCTGAGAGCCTCAGCGGACGCCTCCTGCTGGGCGTTAAGACCTACCGTAAGTGTGCGGTTCAATGTGAACGAGACACTGGTCATGCAAACCCACGTGACGGCGTTCCTGACATCCTCAAGCTGATCCACCAGTATGTCGCACCGTTAAACTGATCACGCCTCCTCAGCTTCTGGTAGGCCGTACCACCACTGCTCAACGGCTTCGTCGAGCAAAGCTCCCAACGGGATGCGAGATGCCTCCTTAACCTCTCTCAGGCGGTCATAGGTGACCGTTTTGACGGCGCGAATTGTGACCTGTTTACGATCTGACATGACGTGATCCTCCTGCCTGTATTTAGGGTGCAGATCGCATTTGCAGTGCAATTGATGTTGATCCTGCCAGTTAATCGTCGCCTTCAGCAGAACCGCACACATTATTCATCACAAACGCCCAAATACCTCGCCACCGATGCACAGCAAATGCATCGCAACCGAGGAGATTTTCATGGCGTCACAACTATTCACACATTCAGCATTATTGATGTTGAACCTGCATCAGTGCAGCTTCGTTACCCCTACATCCAAGAAAAATCTGGCCAATGTCACCGCATCGCCTTCGATCTCACTATGTTCTTTGGGTCGAGCAATTCACGAGTATGAGGATATCCAACAATGACGAGACCAAACATTCATCAGATGAGAAGCAGCATTGCTGCCATTAACATCGGCAAAGCGGGCCTTGGGGCCGATCAGAAGAACAAGAGACGGGTACTGCGCAACACCGCAGAGATCACTGGCGATATGACCCTGATGTCGGTTCTGCATGAACAAGATAAGCTGGAGGCTCAGTACAAAGCCGCTTGTGAACATGCATCGCCACGTCGCACACCTCGGGCCAATGCCAGCAGAAAACCAGGTGGCCGCAAAGACTACAGGTCACCAGAAGGCTTCAACGAATGTGGACTTGAGGTCGGACGTTCGTATGCCAATCGTGCTGGTGCACGTATGGAGGCGAAGAAGGCGGGCTTTCCAGACGTGATGCGTCATCCAACAACCATCAACCTTTGCATCGTACCTGCTTGGGGATGCTTGAAACTTGCAGCCGATCTCCAGCGGCAGAAACTACGATGCAAGCTGGTTGGGTTCTCATTCGGCGTACAGATCGAAGGCATGTTTTCGTATGTGATGAAGACTGCGGCATACCTCCAAACAATGTTCCCGATAGATGAGTGGCCTGACGGATTTGATCCTGTGAACCGCCCAGACGAACTCTTCGCCTTGTTCCACATCCACTGTGACATCTCCGATCCGTTCCTGACCAAAAGGCAGGTGCGTGACATCGTTGTAGATGCGTTCCCTGGCAGTCATCGTGTTTGCGTCAGAAAGGTTCAGCCTGAAGAAGAAACCGAAGACGGTGAACGGACTCGTGGTGGTCAGGGGTACTTGGAATATGCTGCTATGGATAAGGTTGAGATAAAGTTCGACACTGCCAAGCAACGTGAAGAAGCGACTATTGCCCATGCCCGTCTGTCCAAGACATGGACGAAACGGAACAAGTCGTTCTCCATGGGTAAGTCACTTTCTGTGACTGGTGCAAAGATTGATCAGGATCGGGTTGTTGAGCTTCTGCTGATTGGACGTCTTGAATGGATCAAGAAGAACAAAGACGGTGAAGCCTATGCCGAGTGGTTTCTACACATGTGGAGATCAGGGATGATCAAGGTCATTCGGAGGCCCAGCAAGTGGATCAAACTTGGTCTTACTACAAGTGATCGCTTCCTTCAGGCTGTGGCCCTAGTAAAGAACTGGTGCACCGACGACAGCCCAGATGCCCCTTGTTTCTTTGACTATGCAGATGCGCTGCTGGAATAATTGCCATCTGTAACATCCGCACTTCGGCTTTCCTGCCCTTAATGGCATGTTAGTTGATGAAATCTGAGAAAATGCGGGCTTGAGTACAAGACTGAGGGCGCTTTTGAACCCTTTCATTCAGATTTGCCACCTTCAGTGCGACGGTGAAGGGCTTGTTGCACCCGTTACACGACATCAAAGACCCACAGATACGACATGGTTTTCCTTGCGTGTTTTTGCGTGGACCAGTGGTTGTTCGGCATCCTGCTGGTCGCATCCAATACGAACAGATCACGCCCCCGCAGGCCCAATGCCTCAGCATCCTGTAGCAGGTGTACATGCAGGAACCGTTGTCGTGGTCCCTCCACGGTATCTTTGCACTTCACCCATATCTGTCGCCTGGCGACCCGTGCAGCCTCTAGCAGCCCGTCCTTGTAAAGTTGACGAACGCCTTTGTAGTCGATGCCCTTGGTCGTCTCCGCATTGCGGTAGCGGTCATCTGACATGTGGTTGCCAGGCCAGACGAGGTATGGGGGATCAAGCACCACTATATCGAATGACTGGTCGTCATATGGCAAGCTGCGAAAATCGTACGGACGGTCTGGTACCGTGAGCAGGTCCGATCCCGTGATCTTCAGATGAGCTGTTTTCCTCCAGAACGCACCTTTGCCATAGGTCACATCAGCAATAGTGATGTCTGGATCAGCGGCATATAGACTGGCCACGTTCTTGATCAGATCAGCGTTGTTACCCCGCACCAGAGCTTCGACGGGTTTATCTTTGATTTTCCGTCGGCGTCGGTAGTCAGCCTGCTTGCATCGGTCTGAACAGAATTTCCGATCAGATCGATGACTGGCTGAAGTGATATCGGCTTTGCAATGCCGACAAGCCGTAACGGAAATAGATGCCTTCATCCGTTACGGATAGGTCTGGATCGGCGGATGTGCAACTGGGTTCGAGGGGTCTTCACCGCACCGACGCTGGTAGCCATCTGTATAGAGTCGGGACTGAGACACCCATGGCCTCTGCCACGTCTCTCACAGCAGTGCCGTTAGTCAGGAGTTCTTTCGCGGCCATAATCTTCTCTTGGGTCATCTGACGTGGCCGCCCACCCACACGTCCCTTTTCACGTGCCGCCTTCAGACCAGCTTGAGTGCGTTCTCGGATAAGGTCACGTTCAAACTCGGCGATGGCCGCAACCACGTGGAACAATAAACGCCCACCAGGCGTGTTGGTATCAATAGCCTCAGTGACACTCTGGAACTCGATGCCATTTGCCTTCAGGTGGTCCATGATTTCGATGAGGTGTGGGAGGCTTCGTGCGACCCGATCCAACTTGTAGACCACTAAAGTGTCACACGAATCAGGACGAAGGTATCCCATGACCTCGGCCAGTACGGGACGATCTTTCCGTGCACCCGACGCCACCTCAGTGAAGATGCGTTCACACCCCGCCGCCTTCAGTGCTGCAACCTGTGCATCATGGGTCTGTGTATCTGTGCTGATCCGCGCATAGCCAACCTTCATGAATTCTCCTTCTCGAAACTCGTCAGAAGAATATCAGGAAGCGCGGTTGGTTTCGATAGGGGGTAATGAGAATTCTGCCGCCAGTGATATATGGGCCAGGATTTCACGCTGTTCAGGTGTTATCAAGAATCTTAGAAACGACCGTTTGTGAGAGGCCAATAAAAATGCGTCATATTTTCTTGTTCCGCAGTCGTGATCATGAAACGTATAAACCAAGGAATTTGTTGGAATCTATTTCATGTGGAAAAAATTGATCGGGACAATCATTCTGGGTGGCTTCGCATATGCTGGCTACGATTATTATCGAGCGGGCTTTCATACCGCGCCAACACATCAACCTGGTGACTTTCTATTATCCTATTCGAACGGTTTTCGTGCCGTCATGCGGGGCATTGATGATGAAAAAGCTGACAGAACCTACCTTGGCTATCCAGCGAACAACGTTCCCTCTTGGTATCAAGATACTTGGTCGATCTGTCGCCCCCCTACTGATGAAGAAACCAGAGCCTTCACAACACACGTCGAAATTGGCCCTGGTGGTCGTCTCGATGCAGTCTGTGAGATTGATGCCGATGGTGACGTCTTTATCAGAGGATGGGTGGCGTCCGTACCAGACCTCTAACAGATCACGGCTACATACATGGTAGAAACTTCTAAGGCATTATTCAGATCGACCACTCTTGAGATCGATAAGCAGCTCCTGCTCACTCCAACACAGATGTGTCATCGGGAACGCCGAGTCGGCGATGAACGAGGCTGTTCATCATGTTTTGATTACTCCAACTCGCATCGACGGATTTCGTTCGTATCAAGTCCTGGCGTTCAAGTGGAAGAGAGTGGCTTACATCTTTCATCAAACCAATCAACCGCATCGCGACCGATACAACATTCGACGTTTCACTGATACTCATCTGAGGTGATGGAGATGCCTTGCCGCTGATAGCCAAATCTGGCCCAACAAATAGCAGGCCGAGACACAGAACATGTTTGTGATTTGATGATATCCAAGACAAATGATTATGGCCCTGCCCGATATCATCTTTCGTGTAGGTTGATGCTTGCTCTTTGTCAGTTTTCAACTCAAACGCGATACATTCGTTGTTAACTTCATCGACCCACAAGACATCTGGCCCAGTACCATGGTCGTTGTCAGGTCGCGTAGAATTGTAACCGAGTATCTCTCCTAGTTCACGGACAGCGGCCTCAGCCTGATTAGGCGAACCAGATGTAATCCCGCCAAACGATGCTTCAAGCTTGGCGATGTCCTGAGTAATCTTGTTGCCATTTGAATGCGACAGAACTTCGGAAAGCCGACTTCCAAAGGGATTCAGAGCAGGCGTTCCCTCACCATCATCAACTAAATGTGGCCGAGGAAGTTGAACATTTGTACCAAGCCTGGACTTGGCTTTTGCATATGATCTCAATGCGGCGGATCGATCACCGCAGACCTCTAACGCAGCACCCATCCAAATGGACTGCCAACCAGCAATCGGTGTATCATATTGCGCAATCTTGTCTGAAGATTCTTCAAGGACCTTCCAGGCTTTGCTGTAGTCGCGGAGCCACATCCATTTTGCGTACTGCGCCTCTGAAAGTGCAGCATCAACCATATGTGGTTCCGCCGCATTTTTCTTATCAACCTGTGCCTGATCCAACGATTTATCGAGCTTCACCTCTTGCTCGTAGTAATCAATCCAAGATTGGTCGCGCCCCAAGATCGTGTCTATTGCCTGAGTCACCTGAGCAGTGTTCTTGATGGGCATACCATCCTGCACAGTTCGTCCAACCAGGATTTGCTTTTGCAGTAGAGGTGAAAGCAGTGCAATGTTGCGGTCTTTCTTCATCCATACAGTTAGGTCATGACCCTGAACCAAGAAGACCCCGAAATCGTTCCTCCCCCTGTTAATTCGGCCAAACAATTGAGCAATTCGATTGGATACCCTGAGCGCATGTAGGTTGGTCATCCGTAAGTATTCCCACTGGTATCGCTCCAACAGAGAAGACCCTGATGGCAGGCCGTCCATAATCATAATTCGACATGTATCGTGCGGAAGATCAATTCCATCTACTCGTGACACAAGTGAAAATGCTCCACTGGATTTTTCTCTGAACTTGTTCAATTCGTCAGAGAAATTTTCTACCTTTGGCGGTTCCGCGACGGCCTTCCACGCCAAAGCATCATTGTATGATGGGGTGGCAATCAAAACTTTGCGCTGCTTGGATAGTTCGTTCGCAAACGACGTTGTGATCCCTCCAGCGATCTCTGAACCAGTAATGATTAGACGTTCGCCATTGCCTGCATCGTTTGTGGGTTCCACGACCGCCGACGGCTTCCGCCCATACGCTCTGACAAACTCCGCATAGGATTGTAGCGTCGCACTAAGGTAGACACGTCTGACTTTCTGTTCAAAGATATCAAGTGCGAGTGACGGAAGAAATGGCGGTGCAATCTCAAATGTTCCGTTAGTGAATATGGCAGCGCAAGCTTCAAGATGATCTTCAAGGTGTGAATATGCATAGGTCAGGTTCTTGTCGTTTCGGATATCGTGTTTTTGGAAGATCGCACTTAATTGCGCCTGCGAAGCCCGCAAGAAGCTTGGCGGTACCAGACATGATGCATAACTGTCTCTGCCAATGCTATCGCGATATTGCCCCTGTATGCCAAGTTCATCGAACTGTGTCTTAAACAAGCGGGCAATATCTTTGAATAATTCAGTGTGTTTGGTGGAGTCGATCCTCAGTGTGAAGGAGTCACGCAAGATGCCTTCAGCGACATGCGCATCATCAAATATGATCGCCTTGGGGAAAAACCTACGGCGAATGCTACTGTGACCATTGAAGAGCGCCGAGTAGGTCGTGATGCAAAAGCTGCGCCCAGTCTCGAACAGGTCGTTGTCGAAACCAGCTTGAAGCCGAGTGGTGCATTTGATGCCAATGCGTTCCGCTTCTTTGGCAGTTTGCAGGACAAGGTCACGAGTGGAGCAAACATATACCACGTTTTCTAGCCCTTCGTTCACCAGGCTTTGCGCAATTAGTATTCCAACGATCGTTTTCCCCGCACCAGTGTTGAGTGAAACCAATACATCTTGGTTAGATCGTTTATCATGCCAGTCTTTCAGGGCTTCCGCCTGTCCACGCCATAAATCGTTGGGCGTTGTCGGAAGGCTGGGCAATGCTTCAAACAATTGGATTGGATCAGTCGGAGTGACTTTCTTACTTGAACTGCCCAGCTTAGAGAAATCCATTTCGCCAACCTCTTTATGTATTTAATTTCAATGATCAAACAACTCGCTGACTAAACTGTAAGTTGATTTTCAAAGACATAAAAGTGCTATTCTCTGAGGCTTTTAGAAGACCAAAAAAGCCGAGTATCAGTGTACTGACCTGTCTGTTGCAATTATGAAATGCTACTGGTGATGTATCCCGAGGGTCTTTGACCGAAAGGTTCCCAACCCCAGCACTTGGCCCAACTCTTCGCCTGACCCGATCTGAACGAACATCGATGCACCGCCTTCCAATCCCGCTGCGAAGGTGGCCTAGTCCGATGATCCCTGCAACATCGGGCTGTGTGCCAACACCATAGGTCGATAGCTGCTGCTATCACCCAATCGCCAGCAACAGAGAACGTCACACTCATGCAATCGACTGAAGCAACGCTTATACTGAACCCAACCGATCCAACGCTAATGCGGCGACCGCCCCATCGCGATCATGAGATGGTGCTGTTGGTGATGCGCACCGACTGTCATCAATCCAAAGAATCCCAATCCCAACACTTGGTTTAGATCTTCATCTGACCCGACCTGAACCAGCATCGATGCGCCATTATCTATTTCCCCAGCGGTGACGGTCCAATCCGATGATCCCTGCAACATCGGGCTATGTGCCAACACCATGCGTCTGATGGACGATGCTACCACATCATCGCCCGTGACTGTGAACGTCACACTCAACTCATCGACCTTTCGCTCAACCGATGCCCTCGTCGTCACGTTGTCCATATCCACGAGGTGATCACGCAGTGCTTTGATATCTACCTGCGTCCAGTCCGTGTCTGTGTCGTCACGCAGCAATGTCACGATCTCAGAAATCGCTGCGAACTGGGACTGACCCGCTTCGTTTGGCGACCCCGACGTATGCGCATGTTGTGCCATGGCGTTGGATGCGACGAACATCATGGCTGCTGATAAAAGTCCTAGCTTCATTGAATCCTCCTGTTTCTTGATAACCCTATCCAACTTCACTTTGGCCGCTTATGATCTCGATCATATGATTTCTGATCCTTTCTCCCATCTACCCAAGACTGCGTGTCGCGCAATTGACATGCAAAAAGGTGACGTGCTGTTTCGCCAGGATCAGACAACATCGGGACTTTACCGTGTCGTTTCTGGCTGCGTGACGCTGCAACGCACTGGGCTGGGTGGCGACACCTTAACCCTTCACAGAGCGGTGTCGGGCGGGTTGTTTGCGGAGGCATCAGTCTTCTCAGAGACCTACCATTGCGATGCGATTTGCACTGAAGCTGGCAGCGTCACGAAAATCGCGAAGGCAGATGTCAAAGCCACATTGCAATCCAATCCTGCGTTCTCCGAAGGCTTCACAAGGTTGCTGGCTGTTCAGGTCCAACAGTACCGCGCACATATCGAGTTGCTGGCAATCCCGTCGGCCAAGGACCGCATCTTGGCTGCGGTTCAGGCAGGGTACTTCGATGCTACGGTGATCGAGTTGGCCACCCGCATCAATCTCAGTCAAGAAGCCTGCTATCGCGCACTGCGGGCATTGTGTGATGACGGTCGTGTGGTTCAAACAGGCCGTGGACAGTACAGCCTAACGTAATCATTCAGATCAATTGGCTGATAGTCAGCTAAAGTGGCACCGTTGGAGCCTCGCTCATCAAGCTGTCCAGCATCGGGCATGAAGATGTCCCCTCATCACAACTCGCAGACAGGCTCTGTAAGGCCGCACGAAGTCGTTCAAGACTATCAATCTTGGCATTGATCGCGACTAGTTGGTCTTCGGCCATGCTCTTCACTTCCTTACAAGAACGGCCTTGCTCGTCGTTCAGTGAAAGCAACGTTTGGATGATCGACATCGGAAACCCAAGATCACGGCAACGCTTTACGAAACGCAACTTTGCGATTTCATCAGCGGTATACAGGCGTCGCCCTGCCGCCGAGCGATCAGGTTTCGGAACAAGCCCCTCACGTTCGTAATAACGGATCGTCTCAATGTGGACGCCGCTCTTCTGCGAAGCTTTCCCGATGGTAAACATTTCTCTTGCTCCTGTAGTCGCTACAGGAGCTATGATTGGATCGCGGGTGCCAATGCAAATCAAACTTTGGCGATAACCGCACAGTCGGGACGACGAGGGACAGCAATATGAAAAATAAACTGCTGGCATTTGGCATTGGGGGAACGCTGCTTGCTGCGCTGTGTTGCTTTACGCCGTTGCTGCCAATCGTTTTGACCGCACTCGGTCTTACTGGGTTATTGGGTGTGCTGTATAACGACGCAGTTTTGCTGCCAATTCTGGCAGGGTTTCTTATTCTTACGGGGTACGCGATATGGCAACGACGGAAACAGTAGTTGTTCTTGAGTCCACACTGACCTGTCCCGACTGTGGGCATGTCGAAACTGAAGTGATGCCAACAGATGCGTGTCAGTGGTTTTATGAATGCAAGTCATGCCAAACTGTACTCAAGCCACTGAGCGGTGACTGCTGCGTTTACTGTTCGTATGCGACGGTTCCTTGCCCGCCGATACAAGAGGGCAAGTCCTGTTGTGGATGAAGCGACTCCACTGAATTGTTAGTGGGGAGGGTTCCTGCTGGCTTGGACTTCGCGTTCCCGCTCAGACCAAGTTGATCTGATGTAGGCGAGGATATCCCATATCTCATCATCGGTGAGTGTTTCGCCGAAACCTGGCATCCCGCTAGTGAACCCAGTTACACCCCTGATCTCCAATGCAGCAGCGCCACCGAGCTTGGTGTATTCGAACAGCAGTTCATCATCATGGTGCCACGTGTGACCTGTCCCGTCATGCGGCGGGGCTGGAAGCACACCATCGGCGTTCGGGGATTGCCAGTTCGGCTGTCCCTCAAGGTTGGCACCGTGGCAGGATGCGCAGTTGTCTGAATAAAGGCTTTGACCCGCAACGATGTCGCGGTGATCCCAGTTGTGATCAGCGGCAACTGGGGATGCCAAAGACAGCAAGATTGGGATCACCCACCTCATGCCACATTCACCCATGTTCGCATCCCGCCAACGGCGTGGCTGAGCATGTGGCAATGGATCAACCAGCGACCAGGGTTATCGAAGACACAGATGACATCGCGGCTTTCACCAGCGTTCACCAGAGTGGTGTCCCGCAGGTCACCCAAGGCTCCCTTCTCTTCAACCTCGTAGAAGTGGTGACCATGCAGGTGGATGCCGTGCGGGAACGAGGTGTCGTTTACAAATGTGATCCGCACAGTCTCGCCATTTTGGAATGAACCGAACGGGTCGCCTTGTAGGTCCGATACGTTGTTGAAGGCCCAGATATTGTCGCCATCATGGCGACCGCCCATTGCACCACCCATCATCGTCAACGTCAGATGTTGCGTTGGATCAGTAGGTGTTGGCAGGTTGGGCAGTGACAGAGCCATGATCTGCCCAACCACCCTATCCGTATTTGTGCCAATCACAGCCAGATCAGCCAATCTATATGGTCCCTGACGGGTCAACATATCAAATCCAACGGGACCAGTGATGTCTACGATCAGGTCGGCCCGTTGTGCGGGTGCGAGGGTAAGTTCTGTCATAGGACGTGGCTCCGATAGAGCCATGCCATCCAAGGCCACAACCAATCCGCTGACGCCACTGATTGCGACGGGAAAGATGCGATTCGTCGCTGCGTTGATCAACCGAAACCTAACACGATCTCCAGTCTTCACCTGATCTTGGGACAGGAAAGCACGGGCGAAATTCCCCATGTAACCGCCATGTGCTACACTGTGCATATCGGTAAACTCTTTGGACAGGCTACCATCTTCCTGCATCTGCCAATCTGCCATCAACACAGTGATGTCGTGATCGATATCTGGGGGCGTTTCGTCCTCAACAATCAACGGTCCCATCATGCCACGTGCGACCTGTTCATGAGAAATGTAATGGGAATGATACCAATAGGTGCCTTCGTCTGGCGGTATAAAGCTATAGGTTTTGGTGTCGGAGGGTTCGATCAACTCTTGCGTCAGCATCGGCACACCATCCATCTGGTTTTCCAGCCTGATGCCGTGCCAATGCACTGCGGTGCCTTCTTCAAGTCCGTTCTCAACATTGATGTTCACACGCTCACCACGACGCACCCGCAGTTCGGGACCTGGCATTGATCCGTTGAAGCCCAGCATCGATGTCACACCATTTCCATCTGGTAGGATTTGTTGCGTCACCTCTTCTGCCTTCAACCGTAACGTATCTTCGGCTGCGAATGTGGGCATAGGTAAGATCACGGTGGCTGAAACGGAAGCCAAGAAGTGTCGTCTATTCATGTGGTGCCTCATGCTGGCAGAGTCAGGTGTGTTGTCAAAAATGCGGTCGTGCCAAGCACAGCCAGGATGACCAGCCATTCAACCGATATAGATTTGGAGAGATGGCTTGCAGCGGCTGGATCACCTGCTCGGAGCGCGGGAATGAACCGAAGTTTATTGGCCGCAGCCAACCCCAGCAGACAACCTATGAGAAGAACCTTGATGATCAATGCCTGTCCGTATCCAGTCCCGATAAGTGCGGTGAACGACCCAACAAGCTGGTAGCCCATGTAACCACCAACGATGATCAGCGCGGGGACTGTGGCGGTCGCAACAACGCCAAATCGATGCCCCACGTTCGCAGCCATGTTAAAGGTGTCGGGTAACGATGCCAGGCGCTTCAATGGCGTGAGAACACCGATCCACAGTGCGACGGTCAGCAAATGCAACGTCAAAGCGATGTCGAGCAGCGTCGTGTCTCGGCTAGAGATGTGTCCAACGTGATCGAATGACCAGATCGCCAAGACTCCACCCAGAGCCGAGACCCAAGCTCCAACACGCCCCATGAACAAGCCAGCGATCAACATGCCGAGACCTACCAAACGCAATAGCAATGCCGTGCCGACAGGCGTCGTCCATAGCAGGCCCAGCATCTCTGGATCAGTCATACCGCTGAGATCACCCGTCAGGTTGGCTCCGCGTAATGAGAAGGCAAGGATGGTCGCCGCCAACCCTAGAACGGCGAATGCTGCGGCCAAACCACGTGTGCGATCTAGCCGAAACATCAGCGTCGCCATGACAGTGCCTGTCGCAGTCATCACGCCAAGGTAGAGGGCAAATTTTGTGACGATGGCCGCCAGACCGAACGCATCAGGCATCGTTATTCGACAGTGAAGCTAAAGGTGCCGTTCAGGGCATGGCCATCTACACCCAGCCCACGCCATTCGATCACATAGGTTCCTGCTCCCATGTCGTGCATTGGCAAGGCAAACTCCTGTGTGAACGCCGTTTGTTCGCCAAGGTCCATGTCCATACTGTGTGTGTCGGCATGTGTGATCGCGACCCGCGTCAGGCGGATGTCACCTTTGAAGTTCATCAAGACTTCGGTCGGCATCTCTGTGACGATGGCCTCGTTAGCTGGTGTCGTTGCGTCGAGGGGCGAGTGTGCCATCGCGCCCGTTGCCCAAATCCCGATCATGCCTGCAAGTAGAATAGCTTTCATTGTTGTTTCGAGTCTCTTGTTTTGTCTTTGGAGATCAATTGATCCCGTTGGCACGTTGCAGTTCCCGAATGTAGGCGATGATCATCGTGACATCGCCCCGTGTTACCCCCGCAACAGGGGGCATGTCGCCAAACGGCCAATGGTGTCCACGAACGCCCACAGCAGCGGCCCGTTGGAACGCCTCATCGCCGTGATGGCTTGGTTCATAGATAACGTGGACGAGCGGCGGTGCGACGCCATCTTGGCCCGCAGCGTTCCCCCCGTGGCAAGCCGCGCATTTGGCCTGATAGGCGAGTTGCCCGATCTGGGCATTCTGCGACAGCGTGTCAGGCAGCAGGACATTTGCAAGAACTCCGTCTTCCATGGCGATGGCAGCGTTTGTCGTTGTGGTGTGCGGTACTGTGGTGGGCCACATCGCGTAGCCCACACCACCTGCAACCAAAATAGCAGCAATAGCGATAGTCGATTTCATTGAAGGCACTGCTCCTCACATCTTTCTGCCATCGCTAAGCCTTCCAGTTGGTGGAGGGTCAAACGCTTTTTTATCACAGCTTTGAGAGCATCCAGATTGCCATACCGATCATCATCAGGTTCTCGGTAAGCGACACGAACCCAAGTGGAACTTTGCTGTCACCGCCGACACAGGCGCACTTGAGTTCGCGTTTGTCGATGTAGACCGCCTTGAACACACTGATCGCGCCGATGCTTGCCACAAACAAAGCGGCTGGTGCAGACAACCAGGTGAGAACGCCCGCCATCATGAGCAGCCCCGCTCCCGTCTCAACGAAAGGATAAACGTAGCCGTAGGGAACCCATCGCTGAGCAAGCAGGTCGTAATTCAGGAACATGGTGGCGAACCGTTCAACATCTTGCAGTTTCTGTAGACCCAACAAGACCATTGAAATCGAGATAAACAACTCAACCGTCCGCCCAGTGAACATGGTGCCAAGGATGAGCCAGGTGACTGCAACAGCCATCAACGCAGCAACCGTGAACAAGGCAACCACGGGCTTATAGGTCGTGGCATCATCAGCCTTGGTGGCTTTCCCAAAGTATGCATTTAGATCGTCGAAGCCACCAATGCGGGTTTCACCAATGAATGTCTGTGGCGTCGTCCTTACATCATGCTTGGCCTTGAACGCATCAACCTCGTCACGGCTGGTGAGGTGGCGATCATCAACTTGATAGCCCTGTCGTTCCAGCAAGTCTTTCGACTTCAATCCGTACGGACACATGCGATCGGTCATCACCATCCGATAGAGGGTCGCAGTTTTGTTGGCGGTATCCTTGGGCATGGTCATTCTTTCCTTACGCAGGTGCGGGCATCCATCCGACTGGACCCTTGAAACTCATTCAGCATCAACCTAATCTTTCCAGTAACTAGAAGGTCAAGAGGTGAGTTCGGTGAATATTTCTGCTGCATCGAAGGCTGCGGGTCTCCCCGTCAAAACTGTGCGCTATTACGCTGACATTGGCCTCGTTCAGGCTCCGTCGCGTTCTGAAGCAGGGTATCGCAACTATGACGATGCTTCTGTGCGAAAGCTCGTGTTCATCCGAAGATCACGAGAGTTTGGCTTCACCATCGAAGAATGCCGTGAACTTCTCGGACTATACCAGGATCAGGACCGCACCAGTTCAGAAGTGAAACGCATAGCGTCTAAGCGACTGGAAGAGATCGAAGAAAAACAGCGGGAGTTACAGTCTCTGCATGATGAGTTGGCGCATCTGGTGACATCATGCCGTGGTGACCATCGCCCCGATTGTCCGATCATCGATTACCTCGGTTAACCGTTGATCTCAGCCAAAGCCTTAGGGTCTTAGTTGAGATCACAATGGTCAACTAGTCCCTTACGCTTCATAGGAACCTCCTGACCTTGGTAGCGTATTCGGCATATTGCTCACCGTAGGTCCGTCTCAACCAAGGCTCTTCCGCAAATGGGGCTACGATGAGAACCAATACTGACACCAACCCGATCACGAATGCCGAAGGCGATGCTGACATCATGACCCACCCCAAAACGATCATGATGTCGGATACATATTGCGGGTTACGGGAATACCGATACAGCCCTCCTGTCCGTAGCACGCCAGAAGCACCGCCTGTTTGATCGACGCCAAACTTCATCACTTCCGACCAAACACCCAAATTACCAAGGGCGATCAACGTCCCCCCCAAACCGTATCTGATCGCAGCGGGAATGGCCCAAGAACCCCACTCAATCACACCAACGCCAATCATGGTGCCGAACAGGGTGAACGTTGGCACCCAAACCAAGATCGGTGTCAGTGTTGTATATTGTTTCGGAGGCCAAAGTCGGCGTTCGGGATAAGCGATGGACCAGACAATCGCAGCCAAGGTCCCGAACGCAATAACGATCCCTATGGATGTAAACAGAACGACCATCATGTTGCCCCATGGATGTGCTGCATTGCATCTCGTCGTTCCCGCAAAGCTTGACGCACGATCTGGAATGCCGACGACAGGAACAACGTCGCCATGATCCCCGCAACGATCAGGTCTGGCCAACCCGTTGCGGTCCCCCAGACGCCGAAGGCGGCCAAGACGACTGCTACGTTGCCGATGGCGTCGTTGCGTGAACACAGCCAGACCGATCTGACGTTGGCATCTCCGTCTTTGTATCGAACCAGCAGCAGAACGCTGGCCAGGTTTGTTGCCAGTGCCATAACACCAACGACGCCCATAATACCCGCTTCAGGCACTCCAACGTAGAATACGCGGTAAAGGGTCGATCCGAAGACCCAGAGGCCCATCAAGAGGAGGCTCAACCCTTTTGCCAATGCAGCGTTCGTGCGCACCTGAATGGACGCACCAATGACCGCCAGTGAAATACCGTAGGTCAGGGCATCGCCTAAGAAGTCCAATGCATCAGCCTGAAGGGCCTGAGACTGGGCATAGTGCCCCGCCGACATCTCGACCGCAAACATCGTGGCGTTCAGGGCGATGACGATCCATAGGCGGCGTTTGTAATCAGCCGAGACGCCTTCGAACTTCGCATCATGTCCACAGCAACCCGACATTACACAGCCTCCTTCACATTGGGCTGTTGAGGGGGCAATGCTGTTGCTGGACCGTTAGGGATGGTCGGCACAACGCCACGACGGAGGCGTTCCACTCGTGCATTCATCCAGTGGCGGATCACGAGTCTATACAACAACCCTTTGACGCCCCGCAGTTGCCGATGTTCCGCGTAAAAAGCATCTGGTGATGCGAAAATTCCAAAGTCAAAGTTGATCCCCGTTCTTTGAATGTAGGTGTCCAGCCCAGACCAGCCGACATCAGGGGCATGGAGGTTGTCCGTGCCAGCACCATAAGCACAGATGCTTTCCTGATCAGGGAAAGCTGTTTGCAGGGCAGCCAGCACGGCATCATCAAGGATGAAACCCTCAAGGGTGACCCACCTCCCGTCCAACAATACTTCCACCCAAGAGTGCAGGATGTTGGTAGGTGCAAGGGGGTAGACGATTTCGGGAACGATACCACGTTGCAGAGACTTGTGGATCGTGAAGCCATGGAAGCGGCACGGCAAATCCATGGCCCGCAGCAATGCCATCAGAAGCGTGGTCTTTGTATTGCACTGACCATAGCCATCCCGTAGCACCTTGGATGCTGTCAGCGTATCGTCGCTGTTATAGCCAAATGCGATTTCATTCCTGACAAACTCATATGCAGCTTCTGCCTGTTCAGCGAGTTCAAGTTTGGACCACCCACGATCTGCAATCAGTGACTGGATCGGGCCTGATGAGTAATTGAGGAGTGGGGTCTCTTGGGTCATTGGATCAGAGGACATACGAATCGCCTTTTCCTTGTGTCCCACCCTATCTACAACCTCTAGTCACTAGAGCTTCAAGGGGTAAATCGCATGTTTTCTATCGGGCAATTGTCAAAGCAGACGGGTGTGAAAGTTCCTACCATTCGATACTACGAACAGGTTGGATTGCTGGTGTCCGCAGGTCGCACCGAAGGAAATCAACGACGGTATGACAAAGAGGGTCTGGAACGGCTGGGCTTCATCAGACATGCCCGTGACCTCGGATTCTCCATCGAAGCCATCAGCGCGTTGATTGATTTACAGCAACATCCAGACCGCTCCTGCCAAGAGGCCACCGAGATAGCACAGGACCAACTAGCCGATGTCCGTGAGAAGCTGCGGCGGCTAACAGCCCTAGAAACTGAACTGGTGCGCATCTCCGAAGGATGCGATGGTGATGGGAGTTCGAATGACTGCTATGTGCTGACCTCGTTGGCGGATCACAGGCACTGTCGGACGGAGCATTAGTGCTGAACCCCAAAAGGGTAATTTGGCACCGTGAAACCAACCGAAGTTGATCGATTTGCTACAATTCTTTGCTACGACATTATCCTACGTGTTATATAATATGCTGTTTTATATATAAAATTAAACACAGACGTAACTTCCCTTCGTCTCCGCCACCTACCATTTTCATTCGTTTGCACTCGATGCTAAAACCCCCTTTACCGGGCTGTTTTTATTGATTTATCCGCATTCGCTGTTGCTATTGATTTTTCTTCGATTAGACTCGTTTCTATTCATTGCGTGGTAGAAAACGTGGTATTTCATGGCTGCTCTAAGCGGAAAGCTGACAAAGAATCTGGTGCGAAACCTCGGCCCTGGTCGTCACGGCGACGGGAGTGGTTTGTACCTTGTGGTCGACCCATCGGGTGCCAGACGTTGGATCGTCCGCGTCACCGTTAAGGGGCAGCGCAACCGTGAGGGCAAACCTTTACGAACTGACTTCGGTTTGGGTGGCGCTGATGTTGTGACCTTGAATGAAGCCCGAGACCGAGCGTTGGAATATCGCCGGTTGGCGAAGAGAGGGATCAACCCACGCTACAATGGGCGGCAAGAGATTCCGTGCTTTGAAGAGATCGCGCGGCAGGTTCACATAGAGCGTCTACCAACGTGGAAGAACCCGAAACATGGCCAGCAGTGGATCAACACATTGGCTGAGTATGCCTTTCCCAAGATTGGGCGATTGCCGGTTTCAGAGGTCGGCCAGCCAGAAGTGCTGCAAGTGCTGCTTCCTGTCTGGACCAAGAAGCACGAGACAGCAAAACGGCTTGCGCAACGCATCAAGGCAGTATTGGACGTGGCTAAGTCGAAGGGGTTCCGCGATAGCGAGAACCCGGTGACGGCGATCCGGGATGCGCAGGTCCTGCCAAAGGTCCGGGCCAAGGCGAAGTCTCATGCGGCGATGCGCTGGCAGGACATGCCTGCGTTTTTCGATGATCTGAGGACACGGAACTCCATTGCCGCCAAAGCGCTGATGTTCACCTGTTTGACGGCGTCACGGACTTCCGAAGTTCTCGGGATGCGCTGGGCGGAGCTCGAGCAGGAAGCTGGGGTTTGGACTTGCCCAGCTGAGCGTATGAAGGCCGGTGAGGAGCACCGGGTCCCGCTAACGCCTGAGATGCTGACGATCCTCGAACCTTTGCGAGCGATCAAATCCGACGTGGTGTTCGAGGGGCAGAAGCGACATGCGCCGCTGTCCAACATGGCGATGCTGATGCTTTTGCGCCGAATGGGGGTGCAGGGCGCAACCGTCCATGGCTTCCGCTCCACTTTTCGCGATTGGGCCTCGGAAGTGGCCGAGGCTCCGCGTGAGGTGGCGGAACTAAGCCTCGCGCATCGTATGGGAAACAAGGTGGAACAGGCCTATGCGCGCTCGGACTTTCTGGATCGCAGGCGGACACTATTGCAGGCGTGGTGCGCATTTGTTGCTGGTTCAACTGAACAAAAGGAGGCCTGACCATGCTGGCACCCCAAGGTTTCACATCGCTGGCGAGCCTTTGGGCAGAGTTCCAGAACCGACAGGCCAGAGAAATTCTGCAGGAAGCCTGCAGGACCTACACACGGCCGGAGTTTCTGGGGGAAGCGAATTACGGCCCTGCGATCGATGTTGGTTCCCCGGTGGACTTCCTTGAACATGTCTTCATCCAATCGGTCAGTCCTTTCTGTCTGCATCTGTGCGATACCAACGCGCCAAAGGTTGAGACCGCGGCGCAGCTGGCGAACGGCGATGGCGATCTGTTCCGGCGCCTGACGGTCTATGAAAGCACCGTCTTTGAGCAAGAAGATGCGGACCGCCCGGATGGACCGCAGGTCAGCCGCATGGGAGGCGACCGGTTCAAGGCCTGGCCGCACAGGCTTGAGGATCCAGAACTGTGGAGTCAGGCCTATCCCGAGCCCCGCACACCAGAGCAGATCGACAATCTTCGCCGCACCTGTCCCTATCACAAATTGCCGATGTGCATTGAACGGGATCGCTTCACGATTTGCAAAAGCCTGCCACCATGGAGCACAGATGCCCTCGATGAGATTTATGTCCGAGAATATCTGCCAGAAGTCTTTGGATTGACTATTTGCTTGGCCAAACAAGATGCAGCCGCTTGGCGGATGTCACATATCGTTGGACAAGAATTCCGTTCGGTCTTTCCGTGCCGCACTAGTGTAGAGAAACGTATTGGCCGACCCCGAAAACAGGAAAAGGTTCGGGAGTTCTGCGAGGTGTATTATCGTGAGGGAGAATTGCCCTCTTCGAAAATCATCGAGAGAGATTTTCAAAGAGAACGCGGCATGGAGGTGAGCGCAAAAACTGTGAGTCGCGCTTTGTCGAAGAGCAAAAGCAGCCAATAGACCGGTCAAAACCAGAGGCAAAACTGTCCTTATCGTTTTGACCGATTTGTCCAGATTGTGCAGCAGCTTCGATCCGTTTCAGAAATGCCATCAAATCAAACTGATGGAGGTTGAACCGTGTCGAAACTTTTCAAAGAGGACCGAAACTACATCCTCGGGGATCCCGACCTCACGGTGATTGGCTGCCGTGCAAAACTTGCGCGCTGGCGGCACGAAGGAAAGGGCCCGGTGTACTACCGCTTGGGCCGCAAGATCATCTACCGCGGCAGCGACCTGAATGCCTGGGCTGATAAGAACCGGGTTGACCCCTCGGACGGGGGAGAGAAGTAATGGCGACTTCGCAGAAAACCGTCTCGGGCCGCTCAGAGCGCCGGGCCGGAGGCAATTTGACTAACCACGAGCGTCAACCGAGCTTGTTCGATCACGAACAGATCAGCGCCCTGACGCCAGAGGGCCAGCTCCGGGACCGCGACACAGGATGTGTCCGCTGCAATACAACCTACCTCCCCGTGAGCCTCGTCGCTGAACGTTTTGGCGCGTCGCCAGCAACAATCTGGCGATGGGTACAGGATGAACCAATGTTTCCAGCCCCTGTTAAGTTGAGCAGCGGAATGTCCCGCTGGCGCCTGGCCGAACTTGTCGACTTTGAGAGCCTGAGGGCTGCCGTGCGTGTAGAGCTGGAAAAATGTTGCGCGCAATGACGAGGTTGTACAAAGGCGTCCGGGTGAAAAGGCATCGCGTCTATTCCGTAGACGACCTGATGAAGCTCTATAAAGTGTCTCGGAATACGGTCTCAAACTGGGTGATGGCGGGGTTGATACCATCGGACAAACAGAGACCTCATCGCTTTCGAGGGGACGTTCTGATCCGGTTCCATGCCGCACGACGTGCCCAATTGACCAGGGGCCTGGGGCCCGGAGAGTTCAAATGTTTCGGCTGTAAAGCGGCAGTGATCCCTTCCCCAGTCAGTGTAGCAAAACGTTATTCGAGAACTGGTGGTTTGCGCCTTGATGCTTGTTGCCCGGACTGCGGAAGAATGATCTCAAAGTTCGCCAATGAGACGGATCGAGACGCGATTGCCGCATGCCTCAATCCCAACACGACTATGGGCCGGTCAGGCGAAGGTCTCGGGCCAGCTCCCAGTGGTATTTGGACAAAGCCCACTTTTGTTGTGACAGATCTTGTTCTGGTTAACGATCGTCTGATCTACGACTGGCAAACCTATGCGGGCCGATACGACCAAAAGACCATCGACAAGCATGTTGCATCGATCCGATTTTGCGAGAGCGCCGTTGGGAACAAGGACTTCGCAAATTACACCTGTCGGGATCTCTCTGCCGTCCGTACTTCGCTGATTGCGCAGCTTGATGCCGAGTCGGAGCGGCGCAAGTCTAAATCTTTCATCCGACACAGGGCGTCCGAGTTGCGCGGATTCTTCACGTGGCTCCTGAAACAGAAGGGGTACGGGCGATTGCCTAAAGATCTCGCCGATCACCTCGAATTGCCAAGGGCGATCCATGCGATAGAGGCATCTGGCGTGACCCGTCCTTACCCTACCATGGATGAGGCCGCCAAGATGCTTGTGGGAATGCCCACGAAGTCCATCCTTGATCGCCGCGCCCGCGCGATTTTTGCGCTGGCTTTTCTCGGCGCCCTTCGGGCCGACACCCTGATCTCGCTGCGCATGAAACACATCGATGTTGAAAGGCAGGTGATCCAGCAGAACGCAAGTGAAATGCGGACCAAGAACGGCAAGAGCCTTGAGATTGGTTGGTTTCCCATTGCTCCAGCATTTTCAGAGACAGTAGTCGGTTGGAAGTCCGAAATGACTGAGCGGAGATTACGGGGCAACGACGCACTGTTTCCAGCAAATACGGTGCTTGAGGGCGCCTGGAGACATCGGCCGGTTTCAAGTGAACCGATCCCGGTCATGCGATCCAAGTGCGCGGTCAACGCCGCCTTCGCCCGTGCATGTGCCGGCGGTGAAACGCAATACACACCTCATTCGGCCAAGCACGCGATCGCCGCCGAACGCGACAGACGCCCGCTGACACAAGAGGGACGCAAGGCATGGTCAGAGAACATGGGCCACGAAAGCGAGCAAATCACAACTAGCCACTATGGTAGGCTCCCACCTGAGCGGCGGCTTGAACTGGTTCGAACTTCATCTGGCGGTTTGATCGGCCGGTCTGCGATCACAGATTCAGAGAAGATAGCTATTGTTGATGCCGTGCTTGCCAGTATGAGGTAGCGCTGTGCTACTTCAAAAGATCAGGTGAAATTGGGCTAAGCTACAGGTCTGGCGCCTTCGAATGGTGGTAAGTCAAGAAGAGCATATAATCTAGATTGCGACTTATGCGTCTTCTTTGACGGCTCTATACCTGCCTTACAACCAATATCCGTGATGCTAAAGTGCTGCCTGTCAAAGGAGACATTTGCTGCGGGTGCAACATCAAGGATTCGATGGGCTCACACATTGTGGGACGAAATCGCCGTTTGGTTTTCCAAGTCGAATGACCGCTTCGTGAGGTTCGCGACTGCAGCGAAAAGCATCTAAGGGCGGTGAAAGCGGACATTCGCTGCGCATGCTTCATGCCGCGACGAACCAGTTTGGTGCAGACATCTACATTCAAGACGTCTGAGGCTTGCGTCGGCGGGAATGACGAGGTGGTAGGCAAGAGGACGCGGAGGGCCATGGGCCCATGTGCATTGGCACTTCGAATTTCGCACTATGCTGCATGGCGTATACTAGATGTTGTTGCACCAACCCAAAACCTTCGTCACTCTATACGTACACCGTTACTCATTTCGTGCGCATTTTTTGTGATTTTTTGACCTTAGTGTTGGTCAATTTGAACAAAGCGTCGTTGCTCGAGGACAGTGCATGTTTAGTGCTAGGCTTAGCGACTTCGCTGTTCGTTGTTAGCGTTTCCGACGATTTCATCTTCGAAGTCCGTCCCAATAAGGCTCTAGATGCTTCTCAGCATATCACCATTGGCGTGCCTGTCAGGGGCCGTTGCATCGGTAAGGTCAATTCTGACACCAGCAAGTGACCTCGTTCGGCGGACGGTGTCCTAGCCCAACCCAAGATCTATTGCATCAAAATGACAGATATTGTCGACAGCTAGGCCACCAAGCTACCGTGATTAAGGATAACGGTTCCGACCAGAAGACCAAGGTCAACTTGGCAAGGCATACGTTGAAAGTACGAATAATCACCTAGCATCAGACGGGCATGCGCTTCAGAAGAGGCAATAACCCAACCTTGAGCCGTGTCGACGGCTTGGCTGCGGGTTTTCGTGACCGATCCTACTATACCGAGTTGTTGGACCCAGAGACGACGTCTCTGGGTCCAGGTTGGCGACTTTTTCTTTGCTGGCAACAAGATTGCACAATCCCACGTTGCAATTGAAGGGTTAACAAAAGAAAAAGGAGTTATGGTCCATAGTTTCTATGTGTCAAACCAAAAGAGGTCGCCGCTACGTAACTGCTCTGAGATCTAATGTCAGTTTTTGATCCACTGAAATTTTTTTCTGCTCACTCAAGTTTGGTGAACTGTCTGTGAGTTCCGCATATTTGCGATTCATCGTATATTTAGCGACCTTCTTGGCACTGGACTAACAGTCAGCAAATGACGATGGCGGGGAGAGCGATGGTGGATAGGAATACCTACTGCGTCTGTCATATCAAGTTGTTACCCTTCGCCAGTTATTATGCCTGCCGAACGAGGTTTCGATCTTGTTGCGTTCTTGATATCAGCGCTTGTCGGACTTGACGCCCATTCTGGTCACTGGTTGGTGAGCCATTAGCTAGGTTAAGTCGATTGTGACGGACTTCACTTCGCCGCGAATTGAAGCCACGCCCACCATCATCCGGACAAGATGCCTCTATCGTCCCACCGCTTCTGACGATTAAGCAGGAACTTGAGGGGCCTCTTTACTGCAGAGGCATCCCGCTACCCGCAAGCCACTACGATTGACGAAGATAAACCCGCTTGGCACATGCCGATCACCCACACGTGGCTTGGTTGCGCATCCGTCAGCCAGAAAAGTTATTCAAAATCACCACTCGTATCTTGAATCGTTCCGCCTCAGAGAAATCAATTGATCCTTCCCTTAGAAGAATGACCAGGACCCATTCAATTCCTTCTATGACTCATGGCGGTCCAATTCGACACACGAATAGGCAATCGTTTAGACATTCTTAAGGGCGATATAAAAAAGGGCTCCAGTGTTTGGTTCAATCTTGAATTTTCATAACCCAAATACTTCAAAAAGGCCGATCTATCTAGAGAGACTAAATGTCAATTGAGATACTGGGCTGCTTTTTATTTCAATTATCGTGGTCATGTATCTGGGCATTGTACAATGAAAATCCATGTTTCTTAAGTGAAGGTTCACTATTGAGCGAGGTGAAATTTCATCAAATAAGATAATCTTCATCTTTCTGTTTCATATTCTCCTTTGGCGTTCGTGAGGTGCTCTTCGGCATACGTAGCGGTCAATCAAACGAGACTAGGAGAATATGATGACTGATGAAAATATGCCCGAATATGATGGCGTTCTGACAAAGATTGTGGGCCCCGAGGCGATGGCCGGTCGCGTTCTGACCGTCACACCAGACGATCACGCCGATATCGAAAGCATCCAGATCATTGATGTTCCGACCCACGGCAACGTGACGGTAAATCCTGACAACACGCTGGCGCTTGTGTTGACGACTTCCGATTCAACCGAAGATGTCGCCTATCGCTATGAGGTGACATACAAAGACGGTACGACCGAAGTGTTTGAGAGCGAACATTCTGTTGTTGAAGGTTCGCAAGAGCAAGGTTGGGGCGAAGGCAACTTCTATATGTTGGAAACGGATTCCAACGATGATGTCGTCGTCGAAACCGGCGACGTTCACCGCCCGGTCTATGTTTCCAACAGCGACGACGCACTTAGCCGTGCCGACATTGCGGCCCTTGAAGGTCTCGATGTCAGCAAGATCACTCAGGGCTGGTTGATGAACCATCCAGAATATGGTGGCAGCGAAGGTATGGCGTTGGATCAGGATGCCGGGATGGACGTTTGGTACGGGATCACCGGCAGCAATTCCGAAACGTCGCACTGGCTTTTGCTTGAAAGCGGCTATTCCTATGACGAATTGGGCCGCATTATCGCGTGGGGCGTTTCAGGTGAAGACGAGTTGCACCCGATTCACATCACGTCCTATGGCGATGGCGACCGTCCCGTGATCGAAGATATGGTGCGGATTTATCAAGGCGACAGCCACAATATTGTCTTCTCCGACGTCGAATTTGCAGGCACCGTCAACTCACTGTCTGGAAACAACGTCCTTTTTGATGACGTCGAATTCAGCAGCATGTTGGGTTTTCAGAGCGGCAGCGGCCTGACGATCCGGAACTCTTACGCAAACGATATTGTGACAGAAGTGCCTGCTGATGGAGTGACATTTTCGCCCCACGTTGATCGGGTCGCGGGCGCATACGTGACTTCGACCAAGGGCATCCTGATCGAAGGCAATATCTACGATCACACGGGGTGGGCGGACGGATATTCTGATGACGGAAACGCCGCCGATGGCCAACCGCCTAGCCAGTATAGCCACAACTTTTACTTTCAGCCATCGGCACTGGACCTCACATTCCGGGACAACATCTCGATGCGGGCGGGTTCATTTGGTGCGCAATTCAGGGGCGGTGCCTTTGTTGAAGATAACGCGTTTATCGACAACAACGCTGCTGTCAGCTTCTTGGGCGGCGACTACAACGGCAACGGTCCAACCGGCAACTACTCCTTGGTGACGGACAACATCATCACCTCGGGGGCTCATAAGTCCGGTCAAAACATCGGTGCGCTGACGATGGGTGCTGTCAATGGCGGCGTTGACACAACACTGATCAACAACATCGTCGCACACCTGGCCGACCCCAACAATCCGGATGAATTGGCCGAAAAGCCTTGGACCCACCGGGCGCTTGATAACCAAAATGACCCCTACTTTGATGATACCATCATCTATAATTGGCAGGGTCAAAACGGTTATGACGCTGGGAATGTGTCTGCTGTGAACACCGATGGCCTCGACTTCGACGTTCTCGACCAAACCACAATCCAACTTTTCACCGCGCAGCTTTTGGGTGATCCAGACGCGACGATTGCGGACCTTGGGGACTTCTTGCGCCTGCAGGCGGACGGCATCCTGGGTGACGTGGTTGACGCTGATCTCATCATCGCGTTCTTCCAGCAAGGCTTTGGCATTACGCCTGATTTCCGGCTGGACGCGACGACCCTGCGGTTTGTTCCAAACGAGCTGGGCGATGGCATCCGTTGGGACAATCGCCTGAACTGGACGACAGAAGATTTGCCCGGCACGTTCCACGGCGACAGCGTCGATCTTGCGGGCAATTGGGTCAACTACGGTGGCAATACCGTGATTGATAACCTGGACTTTGGGTCCGGCGGTGAACTGTCTGCAACACACGGCAAACTGACTGTCGAAGGTCAGATCGAAACCGGCGCACGCGGTGGTGAGTTCAACATTTCCGAAGCGGGCCAGATTTGGGTCGATGGCTATGCGGATGGTAACACGCTTTCGATTAACATCGACGGCGGCCGCTTTGTGAACTCGGGCGACATGTCCGGCAGCACACAAATGAACGTAACTGACGGACAAGCCATTCTGGCCACGGACGGTGGCAACTATGACGTCGAAGATGGCAGCAGCCTGACGATTGAAGGCGACGAAGCCAAAGTTGGCTTTGACGACAACAATGGTGACACAGCCGTCCTGCGCTTTGAAGATGGTGGCAACCTCAGCTTTGTCGCGGACGACACCGGCTTTTCGGCGATCGCGGAAATGCGTTCGGGCGCCATGGGTGACAACCCCAATGTTGAAAGCGGCGTGAACATCGAAAACGGGTCGCTTGAGATTGATGTCAGCGAACTTGCGGGCACCGAAGGTGAACATACGTTGATCGATGTGGACGGCCTCATCGGCAACTTCGACGACATTCGCATCACGGGTCTGGGCAACAACCAAGACGCACAGATCACCGTGGACTATGCGACCGATAAAGTGACCCTGACGATGCTCGCAAACGGCGCCGGGTCTGGTACGTTTAGCCTGACCGAAGTCGGCGATGCGCGGGCCGGCCTTGAAGGATCTGATCTTTGGGACGCACTGACCAATGGTCAAACGCCGTTGGATGATCGAAGGAGCACAGAAGTCTTTATCTCCTATATTGACATGGTGACAACATTCTCTGCCGAAATGAATGAAGCCGGATTCTGGCGAGAGTTAGTTCAGAAAAACGATGTCTTGCAGCATCGGCTCTTGCTAGATTCTTGGGAGCAAAAAAAATGGAATTCAGTTGAAACTTGGTTTTCGGAAAACGGCACAAAAGACGTATCAAAAACCATTTTTGATGACGGAAGGTTATCCGAAACCTACTTTGATGCTCTTGGCGTTCGCATGAGTCGCTCGATTGCCGATCTCGAAGATGAATTTTTCTGGCTTAAGAGGGAAATCGAGTATGACGCAGATGGGGCAAAAGCACACGCCAAAATACTATATGATGATGGTCGGCAAGCAGACGTCCGTTTCACAAATGGCGTAAGAAGTGAGGTCGTAATCCTTGATTCAGAAGATCAATATGATTGGGAGAAAATTGTCAAAACATTTGATCAGAATGGCAAAATTGCAAATCGGGAAAAGTATTTGGACCCTGCTATTCCGGAGATAGGTCAGATCGAAACACATCTTGATCACTCCCTAGCGTCAGATCACATTTTGTAAGTGTATCCATAGCCAATGACGCCAATGCTAAAAGGCAAAACTACAACATGGCAGCATCATATTTTTTCCCAATTTGAGTATTTGTAGGCGCTGCCGTTGGACCAAAGAATACCAAAAAATCCCATAGATGCTGCAACAAAAAACAAAAAATCTACTTCATGTATCCAGACTTATCCCAAATATTTTGATGTCTCGAGGCACAATTACCTCAAAAAGACTGCCACAATAATGTCAGCAAAAATTTAGGAAAATGTAGCGGATGAGCCATGATTTGGCCATTCCGGCGCTAATCCGAAGCTCCAAAAATTTTGTACCCCAATCTCGTGGCTTTTTGAGGCGAGATATGGCAGGCACCCCCTTTATAAACGATCTGGGTCAGTATGCGATCGAGAATGCCATTAGTTCGACTCACTTCGGAGTAAACTATGTAGCTGGCGTCAATACCTTGGAGACGGGCAGTAACTTTTCTAAGCTGTTACAACACCTTGGGTCAAGCGCAGTTCGCTACCCAGGAGGAACCGTAACGGAAAGATATTTCGATCCCCAAGGTGATATTTGGCAGGAGCTGTTTGAACGTGGAGAGACGGAGGTTCAAGGCCCAGATGGCAACTTGATTGAAGGTCCCGGCAGGTTGTTCGAATATGCAAGTTCAAACGATCTAGGTATCCAATTTGTGCTTCCAACGATGAATTTGGTTAGCACAAAAAATGGTAAAATCAGTGTAAGCAAAGATTCGGTCGCTAAAGTGGAGCAGCTTGTCAGTGATGTGCTCTCTGGTCGTTTTGGTGAGGTCAATATTCAGCATTTCGAGATTGGCAACGAGTATTACCATTTTGCCGACCTCAATGCGGAGGAATATGGAAAAGCCGCGGATGCACTGATCCGAGCGGTAGATAGTGCGATCCAAGACCATGCCAGCAGAGCCGCCCTTCCATCAGACTGGGTTGCTCCAAAGATTGCCGTGCAAGCAGGTGCTGGCTGGCGGGAGGGTGACAATGACACAATAATTAGCGCACTATCTCAAGACGCCTTGGATGCTATCGATAGCGTAGTCATACATTATTATGCACCCAATCTAGGAGAAGTAGACGGGCGAGACCGTCACCTCGGTCAAATTGACGACTGGGAAGATGCTGTCGGCAATCGTTCACTGGACTACTTTGCTTCGGAATGGAACATTTACGGCGCTGATGGCGCCGATACCGGGATGGCTCAAGCCTCCGCGTTGATATCCGGTTTCGAAACATTGCTGGCCGCGGGTGTTGATACAGCATCGATATGGGGGGCCCAGTTTCGGTGGTTAGATGCTGGACTTTCATCAAACTTTGGTGACGCTGAACTGTCGGAAACCAAGATGCGTTTATCCGTTGCGGGTGAAATTGTAGCGTCCATGGAGGAATCACTTATCGGATTAAGAGCATTCATCGCTCAAGACTCGGAACTGATAACGTCCGCTAAAATGGATAATGATTTTGTTGACTCATCGGAAGATACTTATGTGGTGAATACGTTTGGAAGCGACGAACGTGCTGTCGTTTACATCTCGTCACGGAGTGATCAGACACTACTGCTTCAACTTCAAGTTGGGGATTATTTTGGTGAGTACACTCACATCTGGGGCGAGACGCTGACTAGCGTCGATGACCCTGCTAGCGGATGGAAGGATGAATCCGATCCAACGGCTGTTCATGGGCTCCCAAAATTTGAACTTCTCTCTGAGCGTGATTTGTCGTCGGGCGAAGTCGTTATTCCTCCGCATGGCATTCTTAGGCTGTCAGTTCAACTATCGGAAGATGGTGTGACAATTAGTGATCATGATCCGATGTATAGAAGCGACATCAACTACGACGACGAGCTATTTGGATCGAAATTTGATGATAGAATGACCTCGCATGTGGGCGATGATGTACTTTTTGGGCGTGAGGGCAATGATTCAATCCGCGGCGGTGACGATCACGATTTTATATATGGTGGCGGCGGCCAGGATGCTGCTTTCGGAGATAAAGGAAACGACAGCATTTTCGGTGCTGAAGGCAATGATCAAATTGTTGGCGGGGATGGAATTGACTATCTTGCCGGAGGCGATGGGGCAGATGTCATCAATGGCGGTGATGGGAACGACCGCCTTTTTGGGGGGAGAGGCGACGACATATTAAGCGGGGGTCGCGGCTTCGATGAACTAAGAGGCGGTAGCGGGGCAGACTACTTTGTGGCACCGGCAGGCTCCCATGGTCTTATTTCTGATTTTGACCTGTCGGAAGGGGATAAAATTACATTTCTTGGGCAATTTGACGATCCACAGAGTCTACTCAATTCAATGACCACTACTGGAGATGACAATGGTGACTTGATCATCAGTTTTGAGGATGGTTCGAAAACACTCATGATTGGCGTGGGGGGGGAAAAGAGTGAATTCATCGATTGCGTAGTTGACTTTCAGGAAAGTGGGATGTCTGCGTTGGATTTATCTGAGCAGCTGAACGAAATGTCCCGAAATCAGATACGTTCACTATTCGACGAGATGGACAGCGAAACATTCGACTCTACTTTTGGGGCATCTGATCCGATAATCCTCTTTGCAAATTTAGACGCGAAAACGGCAGGGCAAGTTCTGGATTCAATGGATCCTACGGACCTCGAAGAACTCTTCGGAGAGACAGGCGCCGAAGGGTTCTTGATTGGTCTCAGTGAATATTCTCCAACCGAAGTTGCCGCTCTGTTTGATCAAACATCTGCGGATACCGCTCAACAAATAGTTAGCTATACCGGCGAGCAAAGCGCGAAATCACTGCTTGACGGTATGGAGCTTGATGATCGAGATCGTTTGGAGCCAAAGCTGCTTGGCCAAAAAGTCGAAGAACGGGGTCATAGTCTTGAAGACTATCCAACTGTTGATGCAGAAGCCCCATCCATTGATGAAACGACCGACAAAGATGAGGGTGACATCCTCATGGAGGCTGACTGTTTCGTCGCAACGGTCGCCTATGCTGACGGGGACCATCCTGAAGTGTGGCTCTTGCGGTGGTATCGCGACTCCATTCTACGCAGTAGTCTGTTCGGACGTATGCTTATCGTACTATATTGGGCTATCGGTCCGCGGCTAGCCGAAGCCGTTCATGGCAAAAGGGTCATCACTGCCTTAGTTCGCAAGATCGTTGCAGCTATCGTTCAACTGATAGGATGGTACTATGAACGGTCGCCGGGTCGTCAAGCGGATCATCCGATTGTGATCGAAAATAGTAGATTGATACGACTGAGAAGAAAATAGAAAAACAAACCTTTTTAGAGACTTGGTTGCAGCCCGCCAGATCGGTTCGACGGCTGTCAGAACAAATGGCGACTGAGCCTTTAAGAATGTGTCAAACAACATAACTACCGAAAGGAGGTGTATCAGGTGTCATGACCGTTAAGATCTAGGTGACCTGCTCCCCTGAAAAGTCCTCGATTTGAGGTTAGCCTTTTCTCCAACTGAGGAGACAGAAGATGAAGAGAAGCCGTTTCAGCGAAGAACAGATCATTGGCATCCTGAGAGAGCATCAGGCTGGGCTTAGCGCGAAGGAGCTTTGTCGCAAGCACGGGATTAGTGACGCGACATTCTACAAATGGCGATCCAAGTACGGCGGCATGGAGGTCCCTGATGCGCGGCGGCTGAAGACGTTGGGAAGCGAGAACGCTAAGCTGAAGAAGATGCTGGCCGAGCAGATGATGGACGTCGCCACACTGAAAGAGATGCTTGGAAAAACTTCTGAGGCCCAATTCGAGGAGGAATGCTGTGGATTGGGCGATGAAGACCAAGGGGTACAATCAAAGACGCGCCTGTGCGTTGGCCGGGATCGATCCGCGTGTCTATCGGCGCAAGCCCGAACGACCACAGGACACGGGGCTGCGTATCAGGATGAAGGAGCCGGCGTCTGAACGGCGTTGGTTCGGCGATCGCCGCTTGCACATGCTGCTGAAGCGTGAAGGCTGGGGGGTAAACTGGAAGAAACTGTACCGGGCTACCGCGAAGAAGGGTTAACTGTTCGTAAACGGCGCGGGCGCCAGCGCGCAGTTGGCACCAGATCGCCCATGGCGATCCCGCAGAAGCCAAACCGGAGGTGGTTCCCTCGACTTCATGTCGGACGCGCTGGAAGACGGGCGTCGGTTCAGGGTGCTGAACGTGTTTGATGACTTTAGCCGGGAATGCCTGGCCGCTGTGGTGGATACAACCATAAGCGGCGCACATGTCGCCCGTGAATTGGATCGGATCGCCGAGCTGCGTGGGTATCCCTGCCTTGTGGTCAGCGACAATGGAACCGAACTGACAAGCAACGCGATGCTGAAATGGCAGGAAGACCGTAAAGTCGGCTGGCACTACATCGCGCCCGGAAAGTTCATGCAGAATGGCTTCGTCGAAAGATTCAGCGGGAGGATGCGAGACGAATGCCTGAACGAACACTTGTTCCCGTCTCTGCGCCATGCCTGCCGCATGATGTGGCATGGCGCTATGACTACAACCACCACCGCCCGCACTCGAGCCTCGACGGGCTCACCCCGCGGGAGTATCACCAACGGTCAAGAGAGGACCAAACTCTGAACAGAGCTAACTTATAAACGCTGACTCAAAGGGGCGCAGGTCAAAGAAACAGAGCGCCCAAAATATCGCCCAAGGGAAGTAGTTGCCAAGGCAAATGCGGTTGGCTTTGAACAGTTCGCAGTCTTTGGTAAGCGGCCAAAGCAATTTGTCCTCCCTGCATAGCAGGACTGCTCATTCGTCCGTTGTTCGCTGTCGAAAGCGCAATATTTGACGCAGGAAAATTATAGGACCAGATCAATGTATTTCCAAAGTCACAAAGAACCAGAAGATCAGCTGTACGACGCGCTTAATGCCGTATTCTCCTTGGAGACTCCCGTTGCGTTAGGGTTATCCAAGCAGGCCGTGTGCCAGATT
Organism: uncultured Paracoccaceae bacterium; assembly: GCA_947494675.1. GTDB lineage: Bacteria > Pseudomonadota > Alphaproteobacteria > Rhodobacterales > Rhodobacteraceae > CANMYO01. The sequence continues at coordinate 604,053 of CANLVP010000003.1, read as the reverse complement.
GCCGCTTTCTATGCAGACGTCGGTGCAACGGAAGGCAGCGAAGAAGCCGTTGATGTCGCGATAGACAGAATTCGAGAGATGCAGATTGAGATTTTCACTCTCGAGCAACACCTAACGGAGTTCAAGAACAACGCTCATCTTCACTTACATTAGGCATCCATTTTTGCCTTTGCGTCTTAGTGCAAGTGTTCCGCTTGATCTACCGGCCCGCGCGCCCTGTTCAATGAAGGTTTTTCCGGCTTCTACGCCGAAGTTCTCCAACGGATATGGATAAAAGCTCTGCCGCTGCAGCCTCATCCCCGGCGTTCGACCTCAATGCCTCTTCGATACACATCCGAGCAACTTCGTCTGCGGCCGCCGCGATGATGTCTGCAAGAGGCGCTGCGCCCACCAACTCGTCAACTGGCAAAGATGACGTATTAGCAGCAGAGGTACGTTCCAGGTGTTCGTTCAGCTTGCGTCTGTCCCTCTGCCAAAGGGCGTGTAGTTCGGTCATGGGTCGAAGGTCGCGGCAAATTACTTGGCGGACATCCCCGAATGCTGTTCGCACCACGAAGTATTTTGCAAGCACTGGAACGTCGGGAGCATCCTCGGCCAAGAGGTTAAGGTGGCGCCATCTCGCTCCGTTTTTTGATGAACATGCATCGGAGCCCAGAAGTGACTCAGTCTTTGCAATGCTGTCGCTTGCGACGATTTCGCCAAAGAACAGGCCCAACCACTTCTTCCGTAGGTCAATCTCAAACTTGTCCTTTTCGGGAACAACGACGTCACGGATTTGAAACTCATCGGACAAGAGTATGCTAATGTCGCCGCTCAAGGCGAGCAGCGCAGCGGCATCATATTCTCGCCACGGATCAGCTTGAATCTTTGGTTTCGCACCGTCACCCATCAAATTGGTCCTTCTGACGCTTGGCCTCGCAGCATTTTTGGCAACACTCTCAGAGATCAATCGCCTTGACCATCTCCGTTGAGACGGTGTTGGACGACAAACCATAGGCTTTCGGACCTAACGGGCCTTGTCCATTTCAGGTCAGTTGCTTGGATCTAATGTTGAATGGCGCATGTAGGATAGGACGGTTATGCCCAGAGGAGTTAACCTGGGAGCGGTCCCAAGTTCCGTTGGTTCAATCAGGCGGAGTTGAAACAGCATTTTCAAGTCATTTTTTGGCATCGAGTCGGCAGACGCGGCTCTCACCAAGAGCCCTCTTTCGGCCTCGTCCAGCGACGAGGACAGGACATTCGCAATACGGTCCATCCTACCCCCAAACACGAAACGCATTCGCGCATAGTACAGTTTGGAACCGAAATGGCGAGGAAAATTCTAAGCGGGGTCTCGATACTGAATATTGCAGCGTACGTATCCGGTCATATCAGAGTTTGATTGTGGCGTTCATTTCACCGAACGATGATTAGGAAAGCCGACCCGATTGAGGATGGTTTTCGACGAAACGCACCTCGTTGAGTGTCGCCGCCACCTGGTACAGCGCATTTTCGAGACCAACGAAACCCAAGTGATTGGCCTTCAATATTGCTTCGATAATTCGCAGGTTTAGAAGTTCTTTGTCCATGTCTATTTTGCCCCCAGTTGCGTAAAGGAGGGGCTAGTTTGGTAAAGTTAACTGGGGGTTAACGTAGCGACTGAAAAGGACTAAGCGGCAAAAATTTGCTCAAAGAGCATGACCACCATACTTGGCGGGCCGGAGGGTGACGAATCTTGCCGCCACAGGTCGCTATTTAACGACTTGCAGCTTCGGTCTTTCTGGCTCTGGAAAGTTGACGATGTCGCAACCAGTTTCAACGATTGCAACGGCTTGGGCAGCCCGCAATGTCTCTTTGAGTTTTTCCATATTGTTCTTCTCAGCGTAACTAGCGATATCGTTAAGTACGCCAACGATCCATTCGTGGTTAGGCATAATCTTCCCCAGCATAGGTTTTCTAGTTCCAGCAAGTTCAAGTCGTAGTTAAACAGGAAAAATGGTTACTGGGTCGTAAACACTGCGCCCGGCCGATACATGCTGAGTCAATTCTTCGATTGAACTCGCGAACACGACGGTCCGAGCAATAGTCAGCAGATTTTATCAAGTTTGTGCCACTTGTTAGCAGCTCATATCCGCGGACAACTTTGATCTCATAAGCGGAGTTGATTCTGCAACTCCCTATTTTTGGGGAGAGGCTAAACTCTACCGAAATCAGTCATGAAGACGGGCAACAAGCTTTGAGGGTGGGCTGAATTGCTTTGTCTCCGATGCCTGATAGTGTCAGGTTACTTTCTCCCTTCGGGAGAGGGGCCGCAGACCGTTTGCCGACTTCTTGTGGCCCCTCAAATTCGAAGCATCTCTCGTTGAATGGACCAATCCTAAATCGTGTTGACCTTGAGGTTGTTTGCATGATGTGGGCGCTTCGGCTTGCTCACTCTTGCAGTTTCTACAGGCTCATACCATTCTGCGATCAGCGCCAGTAAGAAGCTCAGGTGAAAATCTGAAAGCACGGGGTGAACTGACCCTTCTGGGATGAAGTCGTAATGCCCAACTGTAAATTTGTCGCTGTAGGTCCACCTGCCAAGACGAACACCCTCGCGCGTAAAAACACTCCCGCCAGCAGCACCAAGTTGCTCCAGTCCATCTATTGTGATTGGCATTTCTTGTTGCATCGACTCTCCAACGCCTCTTGGACTTGGTAAGCTGTACCGCCCGGCAATCCCCGCCAGCGGGCTTGATAAAGCTGGTGCGCAGTCGTTAACCAAGGACAGGTCAAGGTTGCGGGCTTGCTCTTAGATCAATCAACTCACCAAAAATGGGGGAGGGAAGGTAAAGACCCCGATTGAGATCCACTAGCCCCAACAGTGAGCTTTGATTAGATCAAAGTGCTGGCCCAAGCTGTCACGTCCACTGTCGTCGTTGCGAATAGTAACGCCCGCACCGACCGCGACTTCCTCAGAAACTAAGGCAGGCGTTAGTGGCGGTCCCGTTTTCTTGCCAGTTCAAGGTCTGACACGGCCACGAAAAGAAAGGTGGCCTCGGCAGCTTTCCCACGCCTTGCAAGCGCATAACCCTTGTTTTCAATCTTACCGATCAATTCATCCACAGATAGGTTCTGGCAGTCGCCAAAGTATTTTTGCGCAACAGTTTGTGCTCTCTCTCGAGCCATCTTTGTGTCTAACATCGAACTTCCCCAAGTTGAGTATGTCATCCACTCTTGGCACTCAGAGTTAACGGAAGCCTAATAGCCGAGCCGGTCTTGCAACGGAGTTGTTGCTATAGAGGTAAGGTCATGTAAAAAATACGAAATTTTCCCGCCTTACCTAACGTAAAGTCCGGCATTCAAGATGAGTTTAGTCTATGTCTTGGTAGCAAGTGACGCTCAAATCCCCCCCCAACTTACTCATTTTCGGCGCTCTCCCTGTGATTGCATAAGAATCAGCGATACGCCATTACCATGTGTTAGACACCTTCGAACTCAGCAAACTTTTGCGGAAGTCGATCAGTGTTGCGTGGGTGGGAGGACGCCACTGAGTCCTCATGGGCAAGTAAAGCCGCGATTTCTAGCAACGCATCCCTCGTGTGGATAAAACCGGCTTTGTCTGCATGTAGCGCGCCCAGTTCAGCCCGCATTCTTAACTCATATGAATCCATGATGAAGCCTCGTTAGCAGTTTATTCATTTTGTGGGCAAGTTTGTAAAAAAAGGCTTAACGGCGAGACTGGATCACAACATGGAGAGGCGGATTTCCGCCGATTGCCCATATGTGGTGGGCCCTGACTTTTACGTTAACTGTCAGTTGTGGGGCCATCCTTGGGGTGGTGTGCAAATTTGATAGTTGGGCACTCGAGTGGTTCCAAATTTCCCGATGCTGAGGATCTTCTTACCCTCCATCATCGCACTGTTAACCTTGTCGATGCAGTTCGCGCCTGTGCCACCAGCAGGTTTGAAACCGTTTATTAGTGGCTATGTGATTTAACCTCACGCATCGTAATCGAAGAACTCGACGACCTGCGAACCTTTGTTTCAGGAAAACGCGATTGCAGCCATTCATCGAGTATCAAAGACATGACATATCCAAAATTTGGTACGTTCAAATACAAGATCACGTCTTGGTGGCTTCGCCTCAACCGTCAGAAGTTTTGTTCGATTGTCTTGAGCTTGATAGATGCACAAACGGAACCGACAGCGGCCCATCACTTAAATGGCCTCCAAAGCCTGGGGTTATCTGAGAACGTTATTCGGCCTATTCTCCGTCAGACAGACGTCACTGCGGCGACGTCGGCAAAGCAAATCATGATCCAGTTGAGGGATTGTACCGAGGAGCAGGCCAGCAAGGTATTGCTTCGAATTTTGAACCGAACCGTTGGTGTTGGCATCAAGGTTGTGGACAATTCTCGGAAACCGCTGTCGTGCTTGGCCCAAATCCTTGGACCAGACGGCGAGGTTCTCTCTGAACGGATCGTTAGAATATTCCATGCCTAAGGTCGCAGCGGTCGATTTGGATTCTGGGCTTTTTGCAGCAACAATGATGCCAAAGGTCTGGATCGCGGCTTCGGTCTAATGGTGGAAGGCGCGGAAGCGCTGAGCAGACGCTCACACTCCTTTTTGAGGCGCGAGTCGTCAAATCTACGGACAGGAAATGAAAGTGCTACTCGGTCTGCCGTATGTGACCGTCCAGCCCGCCTTGGATCAATACGAACCCCTTCCGAAAGCCATACCGATGAAGAGCGGCAGCAGCCTGCTCTATCGCCTCCTGGAGAGTGATGTCTGTGTCGGGAGAATGATTATCGAGTTCTCTGATGGCTCGAGCCTCAATTTGACTTAGAATGTCACGCTCAATCATCGATATCACCACTGCTATTGTGCCCGTCCGTCGACCCCGGCCTGTTTGATCGGGGCGAGGCTTGTTACGCCGCTTTTGCAGCGTAACGCCAGGGGAGGAGTTCGTCGAGGCGCGTGATTTTGTGGTCGGCGATTTGGGTAAGTACCCATGTGAGCCAGGCTTGGGGATCGACGTCGCTGAGCTTGGCGGTCTCGATCAGGGTGTAGGCGACTGCCATGGCTTTGCCACCACCTTCTGATCCTGCGAACATCCAGTTTTTCCGGCCGATGGCCACAGGTTTGACGGCGCGTTCGGCTGTGTTGTTGTCGAGCTCAAGGTGGCCGTTCTCAAGGTATGGCCGCGCCATTGGCATCCAGCCAAGTGCATAGCGGATGGCCTGCGCCAGTGGCGACTTGCCCAAGATTTTGGGTAATTACGCGTGCAGCCAGGCTTCCAGATCATCGAAGATCGGTTTTGCTCGCGTTTGCCGTAGTGCGACACGTGCGTCGGGCGTTTTGCCCCGCGCCTCTTTTTCCAAGGCATAGAGCTCGGCGATCCGGCGGATCGCTTCCTTTGCGATGGCGTTGCCCTGAGACGCAAAGACATCCACGAATTTGCGCCTGACATGCGCCAAGCAAGCCATCTCATAGGCTTTTCCGTCGCCAAACAGGCCATTGAAGCCTGAGTGCCAATCCGCGTGGACCCAACCTTATAGCCTGCAAAATGACTGACCAGATGCTCGCCCTGCGCGCCAATTATGCTTCTAGTCGTCCCCTATTGAATATGTTGACTCTACTAGAGGCATTCGCCTTTCTCAAAATCAAGCGGTGTTCTGCTTAGTCTCTTGAATTAGAAAGCGCTAAGAAGCATCGGTTACTGTTCGTGGATGGAAAATACCTTCATCGCAATGTTAATGGCTTGATATTTAAGGATAAGATTGTATGACTTGACCCCAAAACATGGCTCAACCGAAGCAGGGTTAGGTTACCTTTCAATACACATACCGAATATCGGAAGGTAGGGTCGTGGGCATGAATCTGCCGATAAAGCAGCCCTTACTCAATGTTAACACATCATTAACCTAGAATCCACAATCCTTACCGAGGCAACTTTGGGGGCAATTTTGTGGAAAAGGAACAAATCCTGAACCGACTGAATGAGGCGATCCTAAAGGCTCGATGCTCCGGCTTCGCGGGACTCGAAACAGCTCTGTTAGAGGTAGCCATAAATTTCGTCTTTGATAATGATTCTCCAACCAATAGAGACATAAAGAAAATTGTACTAGACTGCTGCACAACATAGGTACTTTCGCCAAGTTGGAATTCGCTGGACTCTCTAAGCTTGACAATCAGATGCACAAACTTTTGGGAGCAAGGAATGAAATGCGAAAATGTTATCGCCATCGCTGGCACTTTCGATCGATTTTAAGTCATTAACGCCTAGTCCAAAACCAAGATAGATCTTACTTCGCCTATCGGGTAACTGCGATACTTGGTCAGAATCGAGTGTCGTTGCTGGTTTGACTGTCTAGAGCGGGTCAAATTCCTTTCATGGCTGCTGGCAAGTGATAGGTATGACTAGAATCCGGCTCGTTTCGATCGATGGTGCAGTGGGCGCTCATTATGGAATTGGCCTACCTTCAAGAGTTATTCGGCTCTCATGAACTGAGGGGTCAATTTTGAGGCTCCCATCCGCCACTTTAATTCATTTGCCTAACCATTCTATGTTGGCACGAGTCTTTTGGTTACGCCTGAGTGTGTCTCGTCAGATCGCAGATTTTCTTTCCCGACCCACGGAATTGAAAAATCTGCAATGGCGAGTTCAAGCTGCGTTTCGTTGAGACTCGAGGACCTTAACAGTCGCGCGTAGACGTCCTTTTGAAAGTGCCAGTAACCCGAGAAAACCTCACCACTCTTATAATGGTGCGATCCTATGATTTCAGGGGGAACACCGCAACGGCGATAAAAACGTATCATCTTGGGATCAAAAATTGCTATTAACCGTTCGAGATCCGCTTCCATCATGAGGCGGGCCGTAGCAGCTAACAACGCCAAGGAGGTACCGTGCCCCTTTTGGGGAGCTAAACAAAAACGTGTGCATTCCCAAACCTTCGATTCAGCAATCGTCGCATCATGAAGAGTCTCACGGAAATGCTCTCGTATCATCGTCCGACCTATTGTTGGCAAAAGACGAAGCGAACCTGCATGATTTCCTGCGCCATCTTCCAAAATTACATATACTGGATTGAGAGCATCATACTCGTCTCGCTCGTAGCCCTTAAAGTCTGTCCTCACTGGCCAACCTAAGCGATCTCCAAACTGTCTCCGTCGGTCAGCGTACATGCTGGCTGCTAGCTTTGGCGATAGCCATAGATCGGTGGCCCGGCAAATTTGAATCATCTTAATCCCTTCTCCTGAAGTCCAGAGAATCCTGCAATGGATATGGTTAACAAATTCTGACACCACCGTTACGGTGGGTTAGGTATTTGTTTTATATGTATATTTGCATGATCACATGTCCGTGGCACGGCAACAGCTATTGACGTAAGTCATTTGAATCGAAGAAGGTTGAACTTTGTTCGGGATCGGCTCCTTATTTGTCACTTGGAAGACAATCTTTGCGACATCCCGGAGTGTCATATCGAATGAAATTGCTCATGGAGAAGAAGTGGCAATTGGCAGGCTTGACCGAAGAGTTGCTATTCAAGAATGGGAGCTCGGCTCAAATCTCGGCGAAGAGGAGACAGTGATGTTCGAGGCAACTTACCTACGGGCCCACAGGACAGTGACCAGTTATGGCGTCGAAAGTGGGGGCCGTGGACGACTAATGTCCTGCCAAAGGCGGTAAGAACATCAAGCTGCATGCCGTCTGCGGTAGCAAAAACCATCCGCTGAACCTGTTTGTTACATCTGGGCCCTTCATTGACCATATCGCTGCACGCGCTTTGGTAAACAGCCTACCAAAGCTGCAATGCCTGATCAGTGACCGCGGGACGCCTACGGGTTCAGAGAAGCATTGAAAGACAAAGGGATACGTCCTTGCATGCCCGGTCGAAAGCAACGCGAGAAGGCCGTGTAGTAAGACAAGCTCGAAGACCGGCATAGGTGGCAACCCGACATCACAGTTGCCCGAGGTCTTCCTATCCACCATCGCTCTCCCCGCCATCGTCTTTTCCTGGCGATAAGTCCAGAGCCTAGTCGTTCGGTTTGTACCTTTTGCTATCAACAGTCGGAGAGATTCATTTTTCGTTAACCAGTGACCTGCAGACTATTGAAATCCACTCGGAGAGCGCTGATGATAGCCATTTTTTACGGTCTAGTCGCTACAGTAACGACGCTTGCGATGTATTTGATTTATGGTCTGAATGCGGGTCAGATAGTGGCGGCGTACTATGGGTCGGCCATAGTTTGCGGGCTAGTGCTCCACTGCGTAGCTAGCTTTACCAGCCGACGATCTCACCAACCGGAAGAATCACTCAACGATCCCGAAACCCGATACGAAGTAATCGATGGTGTAGTCTTTCTGACGCCAGAACAGTAGTAATTTACGGGTACGTTGGACTCTTTGTATGATGCTCCACAATTCGATCCTTCGCACTTCCTACATTGAAATAGCGATTTTGATCAGCCTAGCTATCTACAACTAACAAGAGCACTCCAACGAACAGAAAAGCAAATCTAGGTGGAAATCTGTATGTCAGCTACGGCAATAAACAGCCTCTTCGCTGAGCCGAAATCTCCTTCTCGGGCAAGTTGGTAGGCCCTTTTCTCTAGCTCGCCTATCGACGACACATCCGATGCCTCTTTGGGCCAATCATTCATGTACTTCGCGACCACCTGCATAGCGAGGTGGCGCCTATGTGCGCTCGTTTGCATATCTATGTTTCCAGCAAGACACCCCCCTTTATCTTTCTGGTCCCTTAACCTTAACAAGATATTAGTACCGTTTTCCGGTCATGATGTGTGATGGAACAGCCGATCAGAGACACGCAATGTCTGCTTTGGAGAAGCTGCACTGCAGCGAGAACTGGCGAGCTGAATGGCAGCTTTGGGCCGCAACTCGCCAAACACCCCCGTCTTGATGACCTCATCGAACTCAAACGAAGTCGTACTTTGCAGACCGCGGAAGTCGGTTTGGCCAAAAATAGTTGCTCTAAAGTGCTTTTGCTTCCTCGAGTGAGTAGCTTGGAAGATGCTCATGAGCCTTCCTCGCGAAGACGATGCTCCTCGCCGCCCCATTGGGTTGCAGGGTATCGTCTGTAAGCGCCGGTACTCCGAGGTTTTCGAGGCAAAAGGAGAGCATCTTGGGTGTGAATCGATCGCGTTTCAATCGTGCTTTGTACTTTGATAGATCCTCGAAAGCGAATGGTGAGCCAGATTGCTCAAACACCCACCGGCCGCCATCATTAACGGCAGCGATGCTGCGGCGGTATCCGCGCTCGTTTGCGCCGGATTGCGGCGTGTCGTAAACCTCCAGGATCACCGATTGGTAACGCGCTGATGACGGCGATTGGCATACGCGCAATGCCGAAACTCCGAGAGCTTTTGACAACTGTATCATGGGAAGGAAGGGGTCTGAGCCGCGGCACCCGTTCGAGAAAAATGCGGTCCACCCAAAGGTTGTTGCAACAAGCAGTTCTTTGTTGGGGGCCGGGGTCAGCGGCTCAAGGACGGAAAAACAATCCTCTAGGGGGCCGTCTGACCAATGCGTGGCAACCTCTATGCCAGCCTCAATGAACATTTTGGAGCGCGTTGCTGCAACGCTGTCTATATCCGATCTAATGAGTCCAAAATCGTAAGTGACGGGCCACCATCGATCCAAAGTCGTAGTCTGCATACGTCACCTCTTCATCCAAGATGCTCAAGAACATTGAGCAGTTTTCCTGAAGGGTCAGCAACAAAGAAACGCCGGACGCCCCACGGCTCATCTGTCAGGTCGTATCTGATATCGCAGCCTTTCTGTTTCGCCCGACGGTAAACCTGCTCAACGTCATCCACCTCGATTGACAAATCGGGTACTGGGGCACCCGATCCGCCCTCCGACAGGAAACTGATCTGAGCCGGCGCAAGTTGGCCTGACGTCATCGTGGTGATCCAGCCCAGGTCCATGATGATGTCGAGATCAAAGAGTTCATGATAGAAGCGTTGCATCACGTCCTGCCTGTCGGTCGCGACATCCACAACGATGCGTAAAACTGTCATGCCGCGATGCTCTGGCTGAGGACCCAAAGATGACCGAACGGATCGCGCAGGCGTCCTTCCCGCTTGCCGTATGAACGATCTACTATCGGAACAACGACGTGTGATCCGTGGGCTGCCATCCGCTTGGCGACCTCATCGCAATTCTCAAAGTCGAGTTGCATCAGAACCGGTGATCCGCCGAGTGTCTCTGGAGACAGCCAACCCCATTCCTGCACTTCTTCGACAATCGAAACTGCATACTCGCCCAGCATGAGTTTGGCGTGCACAACCCGACCTTCGGCGTCCGTAATACGTTCGGCGAGGGTTCCGCCGAAGGCATTCTGGAAAAAGGCGATAGCATCATCGGCGCCGCACACAATTAAGCGCGGGTAACCGGTTACAGGTTGTTCGAAATCCATCATGTTATGTTCCTTCAAGACGATCTTGATCCAACGTATGGTTCGTTCGAGGCGCGGTCTTGAAGAAAAATCAATTTCAGTCGTCTGGGATGTGACCTGCGTATGGTCGATCAATGGATTTCACTTGACCGGGTGTCATTCGACCAAACTCAGAAACTTCCCGCGTCATGTGGGCCTGATCCGAGAAAGAACTGTCAGCTGCAACATCGGCGAGCGAGGACTGAGGTTCGAGTTGGGACACAGCTAACCGAAACCTCTCAATTCGGAGATAGTGTTTCGGTGTGAAGCCAACACTTCTCAGGAACCGCTTTCGAAAGAGGAATGGTGTGCAACCCAATGCGTCGCACGTTTCTTCAATGCTGTGTCCATTTCTCAGCAGCTCAATTCCCTTTTGAATTTGCGCCAGGTCCAACGGTTCGGACACCCTTTTGCTGATTTCAGCCTCAAGAAAGTCCAGTCTCATATGCTCATCTTGAAGATTGCAAAGTCGTTCGCGGAGGTCGGAGGCCTCTTCGCCCCACAGGTCGGCGAGATCGATTACTCGATCAGATGTTTCGTCAATTCTACTGTGAATCGTGCCGGCCCCGCCCGCAGTAAACGCAACGCCGCACAGCGCGATTTGCGTCCGTCTGTCCACGTGTCGCGGCCGCGACGCGGGACCTTGAAAAATCTGGAACGCACGCGCGACTGTTGGATCGGCCTGTGATCCATGGATTTCAAACGGGATATCTGACAGGCCAAAGATGATCTGAGCCTTGCCCGATGGAAGGAGCGTTTCGTTGCCTGCCGCATCGGGGTCGTCGACGCTCCAGAAGCGTGCGACGATTCTTTTCAGTTTTTCGTTCTTTGGAGGGCGAGAGAGCAGCATCTGGTTCTCGAATGCGGATGGAGGGGCAGCATCTCTCAGGTTAAGGAGAGCTGATCGAGGACGCAAACTACCTCAGACTTATGACGGAGCCAACCCCTGCGCATCCTGCCCGCACCATGCCGTTTCAAACTCGCCCGGCCGTGTAGCCAAGGCGGCGTAACAGCCTTGCTTGGCATTGTGGATGTGGACAAACGCGACACCCGGATCTGATAGCATCTCTGTCAGTTTCTTTGACACAGAATCCTGATCGGCCAAATCCGCATCGTGCATGTATCCGTCCGCTTTGAACGCGCGCAATAAAAGCGGGCGCAACTTGAGGCTTTGAGGGATTTCTTCCGGTTTGATCTCCCGATCCTGCGCACCTTTGGACACATAGATCGCATGTGATGCACGGTAGGGCGTCGCAAGTGACAGATGTTCAAAGTGCAACAGCAACAACGCGTCACCTTTTGCAGCTTCTGACAAGGTAATGCGGCAGGGATAGCCTTGATCCGCGTCTGCGTTGCGGCGTGTGATCTGACGCTTCGCGAGTTCGGCGTCCGATAGGTCAAACAGCGGCTCAAAGGCTTTGGCGGGTAGACCGTGTATCTGGTATGTCATTGGTGCCTCCTCTTTCCGATCAATTCCTAGTCCGCGTGTGGCTTGCACATCAGCCCGTTTCTTGCGGTTTCGGATCTGGGTCAGAGTGCGATTGCGATCAACACGGCGGCGTCCACATAGCAAAGCGCGGTGGCCAAAGAGAAAATCATGCGGACGTGGTTCCAAAACATCCAGCCCTTGTGGTAAGTCGGCCAGTACGCCTGCGCTTCGGGACTCCCGTCGGCCATCGCGGCGAGTTTTTTGTTCTTTGGGACATTGCCGAACATGGTCACACAGAAAACGCCCAAAACGTAGGACAGGCTTCCAAGGATTATCTCCTCTAGACCCGTCTGAGGGGGCCAGGCCACCGCCAGCCCGCCGATAATGGCAGCAACCGGAGCCATGCCAACAAGAAGCACGATGAAGGCTGAGCGGAAGACCTCGCGATTTAGGATCTGCATGGTCTGCGATGCTGCCTCAGGCGTCGCAAGTTTCAACGATCGCATGGTGAAATCCGAAAAAGACAGAAACACGCCTGCGACCAAACAGCTTGCCGTGGATGCGGCGATCAGGCTCCAGATGATGATTTCTGGTGACATAGTGCTATCCTTTCGTAACTGCGTGGTGTTCAGTTCGAGATCGCGACAGCACGATGGGTGTAGCTGAGGTCGGTCAATTGACGGGTCAGGAAATTGGCGATGTCGCTGCGCGAAATCTTGAGCTTTAATCCGCGCAAGGATGGCGAAAATGCTTCGCGGAACGCGCCTGTTGCAGGGCCATCTGTGAAGGCCCCCGGACGCACGATCGTCCAGTTCAAGCCGCTGGCTTCGACAAGCTGTTCCTGAAGTTCATGGTCACGGAAAACGACCCGTAGCAAACCACCAAACATAATCCGCTTCCAAAAGAAATTGAGGTTTGACCAGCTTTCGCGGGCGCCCAGCGTCGATTGGCAAATCAGGCGTGATACACCGGCCTTTTGCATTGCGCGGATAACACTCAGCGTGCCTTTGGACCGGATCGGCGATGTCAGGGACTTGTTACCGAGGGTTATGACGACAGCATCATGTCCAGCGACTGCAGCATCTACCTGCTCCTGGTTCAAAACGTCGCCTGCCAGAAGGGTGAGGCAGGGGTCATTTGCGTCCAGTTTGGACGGGTTGCGCGAGAACGCGGTGACGTCGTGACCTTCAGCAAGCATCTGTTGAACTGCGAGGCTTCCGATCGTTCCTGTTGCGCCGATGATGATGACTTTCATGGTCTTTCCTTTCTCGATTTACTTGACACTGTGTCAAGTTGACGATCTATCCCTAACGAGTTACTTTACATCATGTCAAGTAAAAATCTCTCAACCCGCGATCGCATTTTGAAATCTTGCCAAAGCCTCTTGGAAGCTGAGCGGTCCCCAGAGGTCCGGATGGCCGACATTGCCAAACGGGCTGGGGTCAGTCGCCAGGCGCTCTATCTGCACTTTCCGAACCGTGCTGAGTTGCTGGTCGCGACGGCCCGATATCTTGATGAAGTCCACGCAATCGGGACTGAATTTGATGCACACGTTATGGGTCAGGCAGGAACCGAACGCCTTACCGGGTTCGTCAATACCTGGGGCAACTACATCCCGAAGGTGTATGGGGTCGGCAAAGCGCTCATGGCCATGAAGGACACGGATGAAGAGGCACGCGCGGCTTGGGATGACAGGATGGGTGCGGTGCGGGGTCTGTGCGAAGTGACGGTGCAATCGCTTGCCGAACATGGCGCGTTATCAGAAGACCTGGACGAAAACACGGCTGCCGACCTCCTTTGGACTTTGACGTCCGTTCGAAATTGGGAGCAGTGGACCCAAGAATGCGGTTGGACCCATGCGCAATTTCTGGAGCATCTGAACCGCGCGGCACGGCGGCTGATTGTGGGCGCATAGAAGTCGTCGCACCTGACCCTGCGCAATCCAAAAAGCCAAGAATGCTCAGCAAAGGTTGGTTATTGAGTGCGCCAAAATTGGACAGACGGAATGACCTGATCATTTCAGGCGTTTCATAAACGACCAAAGGTGACCTTCTGGATCGCGCGCGCTGTATTCGCGGTAGCCGTAGGGTTGGTCGATGGGTTCGTAGACAATGGCTGCCCCGAAATCACGCGCGTGCTGAAAATGAGCATCCACGTCTGCGACCATGATTGCGGTGGTTGAACTGGTGCCGCCAAGCGTCTTTGGCGATGACAGGCCGAATTCGGGTGTTTCTTGATGAAGCCAGATGACACCGTCACCTGCCTCAATCTCGGCGTGGACCACTGTTCCGTCCGTGTCGCGGCTCAACTCTCCGGGGCCCAACGCAAATGCGTCTTGAAGGAAGTGAAACGCCTTCTCCAGATTGTCATACACGATGATCGCGATCCGGTTCTCGACTGTTTGTTCAATCATTGCCATCTCCTCTAAAAGCGTAAGCATATCGGTGCTGCTGTCGGTCGACGTCACGTCCGCGGATGCCAGCAATCGTTTGAGCCGGCCGCTTAACCGGCTTTCAACCGCGATCCGCTGCTCAAGCTCAGCCAGTTGCGATGCCATTGTGCTCTTCAAGTCCCATGCCGGGTTGTCCAAAGCTTGGCCAACCTCGGAAAGCGGAAGCCCCAAGCTGCGCAGCATTTTGATGCGATAGAGCCGCGTCACATCGGCATTCGTATAGATGCGGTGACCCGCCTCCGTTCGTTTCGAGGCGCGCAGCAGGCCTATCTCTTCGTAGTAGTGCAAAGTGCGGATCGTCAGACCCGCTGCCGCAGCTATTTCGCCAATCGCCCGATCTTCATTCGCTGTGTGTTTTGTACTCATAGGAACAACCATACGGCCTCACGCGGCGTTAGTTGCAAGTGACAATTTGAGGAAATTTGGATGGCGGCCGCAGAATAAATATTTCCATTGGACGAAGGCCAAGAAGGCTTCTGTTGGGGCTGGCGAACAGAAGTGTAGATCAATGGCGGTTAAGATATTTAAGCGAACGCCGCGAACGTCAGCTATGCGGGCGCAACCGCAGCATCTCGAAAGAAGGGCGAAGGTCCGCAATGGGCCGCCCACGAAGGCAACCCGATATATCCAGATTTCGATGGATTTGGCGATTACCAATGCATCCTCGAGCTCGACGCCAAGATATTGACTGTGCTTTCCATCTTCGTGTGACCTAGCAAAAGTTGAACTGCGCGAAGGTTGCCGGTTTTTCATGGACTTGCGTCGCCTTGGCACATGGGCGTGATGGAGGATCGGGTGCCGAAGGCCCCGAAGTCGGAGGCCGATCCTACTAAGTTCGCGGAGACACCGGGAAGCTGAGCGTCACCAGAAAACGTCCGTCCGTTTGTGCGAGTTGAATATTGCCGCCCAAGGATTCGACCACAGCAACCGCGATGGGCAGGCCCAACCCGGACCCTGCACTCGGGCCGACTTGACTAAAGCGACCTAGTGCCCGGCCATAGTCCTTTTCTGCGATCCCTTTGCCGTCATCAATAACGGTCACCGTGAAATTGGGTTCCTCAAGATCGGTGTTCAGATCAATCCGGGTCAACTTTGGTCCGCCATGCGCGAGGGCGTTGTTGATGAGATTTAGGACGGCCTGCTCGAACATCACCGGATCGCCATGCAGTGTGACCGGCGCTTCAATCAGGTTGGAATTGAGCGTGATCCCCGCACCTGCTGCACGCGGTGTGCATTTGCGGGAGATTTCCAACAGGATTACGCGCGGATCAAATCGCGTCATGTTTGCGACCGCCGGACCCGCCTGCGCGCGGTCCAGAGTGAGCAGATTATTGGCGAGTTGCCCGGCTTCGCGCGCGGCCTCTTGCAGGTCAGTCGCGCGGGCATTTGAGACATCGAGCGATTTCGCATTTGAAACAGATTCGGCAAGGCTTAGGACCCCCGCAATCGGATTCCGCAACTGGTGCGCCGCGTCCGATATAAAGGCGTTCTTTGCCTCTAGCGTGCGGGACAGTTCGCCCACCAGATCGTTGAAGCGCGCGACAATGCCCGTTACCTCTTCTGGAATACGCCGTTTGATCGGTGACAGGTCGCTGGAGGAGCGTCGCGCAATCGCGTCCTCAAGGTCGATCAATGGTGCGAGCCCTCGACCCACGCCGAACCAGACAATAATAACTAGCGCACCTATCATGGATGCGATGATCAAAAACAATGGCCCGGTCCGCGTGCGGACAAAGCCGTCACGCACTGCCGTGTCTTGCCAGACCGTAAAGGTAAACAGGCCCGTTAAACCATCGATCGAGGTGCTTTGCGAAAACCGCAGCGCGCGAACCGGCGCGCCTTTGTAGACGGCATCATAGTAGGTCTGGGTCGCATCGGCGGGCACAGGACCGGGCGGGACAGGGGGCGTGGCATAGCCCGTCACAAAGACACCATCCGGCGCGTAGACGTGATAGAACACTGCGCCGCCAGAGGTATCGCGCAGCAGGTCGCGGGTTTCCTCGCTTGGTAGGTCGCCGCCGGACACAGCGGTGTCACGCGAAATCGCGAGGGCTGTCGAAAGAAGCGAGAGATCAAAGCGTTCAGCCGCAGTTTCCTGGGCATCAAAGTAGGCCCAGGACCCGACAATCGCGGCGATCAGGATCAGTGGCACAAGGATCACAAGCGTCAGACGCCCGCGCAGGGACAGACTGTTGTTCATGGGGCCGCTTGCATCAGGTAGCCCAAGCCGCGCTTGACGATAATCTGGACCGCGTAGGGATGAAGCCGTTTGCGCAGCCGCGACACGTAGACTTCGACCACAGGTTCATCGACATCTGCACCTGTTCCATAAAGGCTGTCGAGCAGGGCCTGTTTGGACACGATGCGCCCTTCGGCCATCAACAGACTTTCAAACAGGGCGACCTCTCGGCGGGGGATATCCAGCGGACCGTCGGGGCCTTCAACCATCCGGGCGGAGCGATCAAAGCGCAGCGTGCCAATGGTCATTACACTTTGGGGCCGCTCGCTGACACGGCGTGACAAGGCGCGGATGCGCGCGCCGAACTCGGCCATCTCAAATGGTTTACTGAGGTAGTCGTCAGCACCGGCATCCAGCCCGGTGATCTTATCCTCTGTCTCGGCCCGGGCGGTCAGCAAAAGCACAGGCCGATTGTCTTCGCGCGTGCGCATGGCGCGCAGAATGGTCAGGCCATCCATCGCCGGTAGGCTAATATCCAGCACTACAAGGTCAGCATCGTCATGGCGCAGAAATGCATCCGCTTCGGCACCGTCGTGCAAGACATCGACCGCGTGTCCAAGGTCCTGCAGGTGATAGCAGATGCCTTTTGCGACCGAGATATTGTCTTCCACGACAACGATACGCACAGCGCCTCCTCCCAAATTTGCCCGATGCAAGGTTCACGCAAGGATGGCACTGCACAGTCGGCGCATCAAGAAGCCTTGAGGGGGCTTTCTGATTCTAATTTTAGGGCCGCGCAGGTCCTTCTGGGAGGAAAACAAATGCTTAAGAAAACTCTGGGCGCGCTTGCGCTGACGACTGCCTTGGTGGCCACACACGCCGCTGCTGACGGGCACCAAATCGATCTGTCCGGCAAAACTGTCGAGTGGATCATCCCATTCTCTGAAACAGGTGGTTCGGCCAAGTGGGCGAACTTCTACGCGCCGTTGCTGTCCGAGGCGCTGCCCGGCAACCCGACCGTTGTCGTCACTTTCAACCCCGGCGCAGGCTCAACCAAAGGCGCGAATGCGTTTCAGGAAATGTCCTATGAGGATGGCACAACGATCTTTGGGTCTTCTGGGTCGACACAATTCCCATATTTGCTGAGCGATCCGCGCGTGCGCTATGAATATAGCGACTGGAACGTGGTTCTGGCCTCTGGCACGGGCGGTGTGGCTTATCTGCCAGCTGATTTGGCAGGGCAGTTGGGCGATGGTGGCGATGCGACACCACTGGCTGGCGAAGACTTCATCTACGGCTCACAGGGTGCGACCCGTCTTGATCTTGTGCCGTTGCTGGCATGGGAAATGTTGGGGCTGGCGGTTGAGCCTGTGTTCGGCATCGAAGGCCGCGGTGATGGTCGTCTGATGTTCGAACGTGGCGAAGCCAATATCGACTATCAGACCTCGTCTTCATTCCTGTCCGGCGTGACACCGCTGGTTGAAGCAGGCACAGCCGTGCCGTGGTTCTCCTTTGGCGCACTGGACGCAGATGGCAACATCGTGCGCGACCCGACTTTCCCGGATATGCCAACGTTCAAGGAAATCTGCGAAGCGACAGCGGGCTGTGAAACATCCGGCGAGCAGTGGGATGCCTGGAAAGCATTCTTCGTCGCTGGTTTCCCAGCACAGAAAATGGTGTTCCTGCCCGCAGGCGCGCCCGACAACGCGATTGCCACGTTCACTGAGGCCTTTGCCGCCATTCAGGAACGCGCCGATTTTGCTGAAATCAGCGAGGCCCGTCTTGGTGTCTATCCGCAGCTGACCGGTGATGCGGCGAAAACCGCGATGGCGAGCGCCACGGACGTGCCGCAGGAAGCCAAAGACTTTGTGATCAACTGGCTAAGCGAGCGCTACGGCGTCGTTCTGCAGTAACCACAACGCACCCCACCCATGCACGCCATGGGTGGGGTTTTCCATTCTCCAAATTCTAACAAGAGGGGCCCGCTATGGAGGTCTTTGCAACCGCATTGCCTGCGTTGAATGACGCATTTGCGATGATCCTGCAGCCACATGTGATTGGCTTTCTGATCTTGGGCGTCGTTATGGGCCTGTGCATCGGGGTCTTTCCGGGGCTCGGCGGGATCGCGGGCCTGTCCCTTTTGTTGCCGTTCATGTTCGGGATGGAGCCTGTCACGGGCCTTGCACTCATGATCGGAATGGTGGCGGTGGTGCCGACCTCTGACACCTTTGCATCCGTGCTGATGGGGATACCCGGTTCATCGGCGTCGCAAGCCACCGTTCTTGATGGGTTTCCGATGGCCAAAAAAGGGCAAGCTGCGCGGGCATTGTCTGCCGCCTTTGCCTCGTCCCTGTTTGGTGGCCTTGTCGGTGCGGCCTTTTTGACCGTTTTCATTCTTGCTGCCCGTCCTATTGTACTACTGTTTCAAACCCCTGAACTGCTGATGATTACCATCTTCGGCCTGTCGATGGTCGGCATTCTTGCCGGGCGCGTGGCACTCAAAGGCTTGGTCGCTGCATGCCTTGGTATCCTTGTGGGCACTATCGGCGAAGGGGCCAGTTCGGGCGCTTTGCGGATGTCGACTTACGACATGCCCTACCTCGTTGACGGGCTGAAACTGGTCATCGTCGGGCTTGGTATCTTTGCCATCCCTGAAATCATCGCGCTGCTGCGCCGTGACAAAGCCATTTCAGATCGCGCGCCATTGGGCGGAGGCTGGGCGGCTGGCGTCAAGGATTGGTGGGCCAACAAATGGCTGTCCATGCGCTGTTCTCTGATTGGCGTCGTAGTTGGGGTGATCCCGGGGCTTGGCGGATCGGTCGTGGACTGGATTGCTTATGGACATACAGTGCAAACGGCCAAGGACAAATCGCAGTTTGGATCAGGCGATGTGCGTGGCGTGATCGGGCCAGAGAGTTCGAACAACGCCAAAGAGGGCGGGGGACTCGTGCCCACGCTACTGTTCGGCATCCCCGGATCAGGATCGATGGCGATCTTTATCTCCGCCGTCGCTTTGCTGGGGACTGGATCGATTGAGGTCGGGCCATCGATGCTCAAGAACAATCTTGATTTCACTTATGCGATTGTCTGGTTGCTGGCGCTGGCCAATGTTGTCGGCACGCTGATCTGCATTGGGGCTTCTGGAGGGATCGCGAAGCTGACCGAAATCCGCTTTGCTCTGCTGGCGCCGTTCCTGTTCATGATCATCGCCTTTGCGGCATTCCAGTCGCGGCAGGAAATCTGGGACCTTGTGGCGCTGTTCGGCATTGGCTTGCTCGGCATCATGATGCGCCGCTTTGATTGGTCGCGGCCTGCGTTTCTGATCGGCTTTGTGCTCTCGGCTCCGGCGGAACGCTATACCAACCAAGCCTATCAGATCGCAGCCTCTCGTTTCCGGCGCGGTTTTGACGAGGGGATCGAATATATCTTCAGCCCTATCGTCATCGTGTTGATCATCATCACGCTGTTGTCCGTGGTGATCGGATTGCGCCAGGCCAAAAACATTCAGGCTGAGGGATCGGTCGCGGCGGGCAACAAGCGCGCGCCGTTGGTGTTCTTGCTGGCGATCACAGCCTATATCGCGCTGGCCTATTGGAACTCTGCCGTGATCCCTGACTTTGCGCGCATGGACCGGGTGTTCCCAGTCTTTGTGGCAACTGTCGCGTTGGTTGGTTGTGCCTTGCTGATTGTGCAGATGATCCGGTCGGATGAAACCGCGCCGATCTTTGCAGATCGCGAGGCCGAAGAGGCTGAAGACAATGTTCACGGCCTTTGGGCGACGCTGGCGTGGTTTGCCAGCCTCTTGATCGCATCAGCCGTCGTGGGCTTCATTCTTGCGCTGGCCGGGTTCCTCCTGCTGTTCATCCGTATCCGGGCGGGCAAAAGCTGGGGCTATGCAGCGGCCTATACAGCCGCGGGGATCGCGTTCATCTGTGCTATGGCTTGGACGCTGAATCGGGACTTCCCGCCGGGGCTGCTACAGTCTTACGTCGATCTGCCATGGCCGTTGACATGACGCAAACCGCGATACCCTTCCTGTTCATGCGCGGGGGCACCTCGCGTGGGCCTTACTTGAACCGCGCGGATCTGCCCAAGGACCTCGACCAGTTGGCCGAAGTGCTGATTGCCATCGTTGGGTCTGGCCATCCGCTAAACATCGACGGAATTGGTGGCGGGAATGCGGTTACCACGAAGGTCGCGATGTTGTCGGGGTCCGACGATGATTGGGCTGACATCAACTATTTCTTCGCGCAAGTCAGCGTGGAGGATCGCACCGTCGATTTCAAACCGACCTGCGGGAATATCCTGTCCGGCGTTGGCCCTGCGGCTATCGATATGGGGCTGATGCCTTCGACGGGGTCTGAAACGACGGTGAACATCCATGCGGTGAACACAGGGGCGCGGGTCGTGGCCAAGGTGCAAACGTCGCCAGAAGGTGTGGTCTATGACGGGACCGCGCGCATCGACGGAGTCCCCGGTACCGCAGCCCCCGTTGCCCTGCAATTCATGGACACAATTGGCGGCGCGACCGGTGCGTTCCTGCCAACAGGCAATCTGATCGACACGTTCGACGACATCGACGTCACCTGCATGGATGTCGCGATGCCGATGATCATCGCCAAGGCCGAGGTATTCGGGCTGACCGGATACGAGAGCGCTGAGGCGCTGAACGAGAACACCGATTTCTTTGCAGCGATGGAGGCCGTGCGCATTCAAGCGGGGGCCGCCATGGGCATCGAAAACGTCGCCAAATCGGTCACGCCCAAATTTGGCCTGCTCGCCCCGGCGCGGGATGGTGGTACCATCGCCACGCGCTATTTCATGCCATGGAAGGCGCATCCCACAATGGCTGTCACAGGCGCGCAATGCCTTGCGTCCTGTGTTCTGACGCCAGGCACTGTCGCTGATGGCATGGCCGCGCGGTCAAATGATCGGCCCGCGACGATCACGCTGGAACATGCCAGCGGGCAGATCGATGTAACTGTCGATTATGACCTGACGGGCGACGGGATCGACCTGCGCTCTGCCGGGTTGGTGCGCACCGCCCGGTTGCTCGCCAAGGGCGAGGTGATGATCCCAAAAGAGGTCTGGCAGCGATGAAGGTTCACATCCTTGATGACTGGTTCGACACGCTGCGCGGTTTGCCGTGCTTTGCCAAATTGGCCGACCATGACGTAACCGTCTGGACCGACCACGAACCTGACCCCGCCAAGCTTGCTGCGCGGATTCAGGACGCCGAGGCGCTGGTTCTATTCCGTGAACGCACCAAGATCGGGGCAGAGCTGCTGACGCGGCTGCCCAAACTGCAACTGATCAGCCAACGCAGTGTGTATCCGCATATTGATGTTGAGGCCTGCACCGACAACGGGGTGATGCTGTGTTCTAACATGCACTCCGACACGCCGTCCTACGCGGCTGCTGAGATGACCGTTGCGCTGATCCTTGCCAGCTACCGACAAATTCCGCAGCAGGTTGCCAGCATCCGTTCGGGTGATTGGCAGATGGGCGTGGGACGCACGTTGCGGGGGCGGACACTGGGGCTTTATGGTTATGGGCGGATCGCGCGGGCGGTGGCGGGCTATGCCAAAGCGATTGGCATGAATGTGCAATGGTGGGCCTCGGACGATGGGCGCGCACGGGCAAAGGCTGACGGGTGCTGTGTGGCCGACAGCCGAGAGGCGTTCTTTGCGACTTCTGATGTGGTGAGCCTGCATGTGCGGTTGAAGCCAAACACCAAGGGGATCATCACCGCTGCCGACCTCGCCGCGATGGCTCCCCGCAGTTTGCTGGTAAATACCTCGCGGAGCGGCCTGATAGCGCCCGGTGTGCTCGAGGCTGAGATTGAAAACGGGCGTATCCATGCCGCCGTTGATGTTTTCGACACAGAGCCGATGCGCGACAAGGACAACATCCTGCTGACCCACCCGAACGTTCTGCCGACACCTCATATTGGCTATGTGACCGAGGATGAGTTTGACCTGCAATTCAGCGATATCTTTGACCAGATCAACGCCTATGCCGCGGGCGCGCCGATCCACATCATCAACCCGGTCGATTGAAAAGTCGCGCGGCAATCGGGGCACCTATGATGACCGTGACGATGCGCAAGACGTGATGGGCGATAACAAAGGCCATGTCTGCGCCCGCGATCAGCGCCAGCACGGTCATTTCCGCCTGCCCACCGGGGGCAAAGGCCAAGAGCGTCTCCATCGGGGGGGCGAGGGCGAAGAGGTGGATCAGTTCGACGAGAATTGCGGAGAGGATCAATAGGATCACGCAGAAGCCGATCGCTGCGGCCACATCGCGGCGCACCTCGTGCCCCGTGACCCCTGCGTATTTCGTGCCCACCGTCATGCCGATAAAGAACTGCGCGGCCCAGATGGCCTCTGCCGGGGGGCGGTATTGCAAAATACCTGTCAGCGCCAGGATGCCCGCAAGGATCATCGGCCCCAAGATCGAAGCGCCAAACAGGCCGACGGCCCTGGCGATTTGCCAGCCTGCAAGGCCTGTGACGACCATCAGGGCCAGTTGCGACAGCGGCAGTGTCGCGGCTGGAACGCCGGGTGGGTTACTGAGGTCAACGCCCCAATACCCCTTCAGGATAAATGGCAGGGCCACCACGATCACCATGACGCGCGTGGCGTGGATCAGGGAAAGGGCGCGGACATCGCCGCCTGCTTCTTCACCAAAGAGCAGCATATCCTGCAGGCCGCCAGGCATCGCCGAATAGTAACTGGTCGCGAAATCAAAGCCCCAGAGGCGCTGGAAGTAAGGCACGCCGATCAGGCCGATGAAGAACACCATAACCGGGACCAGCAAAAGCGTCGTCCAATAGCCCGCCATGCTGATCACCAATGCGGTGGTGAAGGTCGCCCCGACGGCCACGCCAAGGATCGAGCGCATGGCGTTATTGAGCACGGGGATGCTTTTCATCGGTGCACCTAAGAGGGCCGCAATCAAGCAAGCGGTGATTGGGCCGAGCAGCCATGGCAGGGGCAGGGCGAGCAGCTGGAACACCAACACGCCAATCCCCGCGATCCCATGAGTGAGGGCGATGCGGATCATCCGCGCATGACCTTCAATCGGTAACGCAGCGAGGTCTGCAGATGCGCCTCTGCCGCGGCACCTGCGCCGTCGATGTCGCCTGCGCTGATCGCGTCGATGATCTGGCTGTGTTGATGGGTGACTGTGGCAATCCGGTCGGCATCGGCCAAGGTCGTCGGGCCCAGCAGCAAGAGCGCATTGTTCATCGCCCGTGCCGCATCCAGCAAAAAGCGATTGCGCCCGGCCAGATAAATCGCACGGTGAAATTTCTGATTGATCGCAGCTGCGCGCGGTGCATCTTCGCCGCTTTCCGCGATATCGGTATTGAGCGCGGCGAGAGCATCCACCTCGGCCTCAACGCTGTGTTTTGCGGCCATTTCAGCGGCAGTGCGTTCCAGCACAAGGCGCATCTCGTAAAGTTCAACAACTTCGGTTTGCTCAAGGCGGCGAATGACAGCTCCGACACGGGGGCGGTGTTCGACAATCTTCTCAGCCTCCAATCGGCGCAACGCCTCGCGGATGGGGGTGCGGGACAGCGACAAACGCTCGGCAATCTCAACCTCACGCAGGCGGTCGCCGGGTTGATAAAGACCCGTTTCAATTGCCTGCATCAGCTTGGCAAAGGCCACGCCGCCTTGGGAAAGATCGCTTTGATCTGCTGTCATCCGAAATCAACCTTCACAAATTGTATCCGCTTGGATACATAAACGTCTAAAGAGGAGAATCGCATATGTCAAAGCAGATCATCGTTGTCGGATCGGGGAACGCCGCCATGTGCGCCGGGATCGCGGCGCTTGAGGCTGGGGCGCGCGTTTTGATGCTGGAAAAAGCGGATCAGGAGTTGGCCGGAGGAAACACGAAGTACACCGCAGGGGCGATGCGGTTTGCATATGACAATGCGGACGACCTTCTGCCTTTGCTGAAAGACCCTGATGATCCACGGCTCGCCGTGACCGACTTTGGCGGCTACACGCGGGCGAAATTCGCGGACGACCTGTTGGGTTTTAATGGCGGGCGACCCTTGTCGGAAGAACAGGAACGTCTCATCAGTCAGTCCCTGCCTGCGATGCAATGGCTTGGCGGGCATGGCGTGAAATTTGAGCCGATCTATTCGCGTCAAAGCTTTGAAAAAGATGGGCGGCATGTGTTTTGGGGCGGGCTGACGCTGGCGGCTGAAAACGAAGGCGTTGGGTTGTTTGAGATGGAGCTTGCTGCCTTCGAACGGCTTGGCGGCGTGATCCGCTACAATTCAGCAGTAACCGGGTTGGTGACCAAGGACGGCACCGTCACTGGCGTGAACGTCGGGGAAGAAGTCATCAAAGCTGACGCTGTCATCCTCGCCTGCGGTGGGTTTGAAGCCAGCACGGATCGCCGTCGCGATTGGATGGGCGGGCATTGGGACAAGGCTAAAGTGCGCGGCACGCCGATGAATACAGGGGACGGCTTGGCCATGGCGGTTGAGATTGGTGCCCAACAGAACGGCCTGATTGATGGATGTCATGCGACGCCGATGGATCTGCATATGCCCGACTACGCCAACCTTGATCTGCCCGCGTCCGAGCGCAAGAATTACCGTAAAATCTGTTACTTTCTCGGGGTGATGGTGAACGCGAATGGTGAACGCTTTGTCGATGAGGGCGCGAATTTTCGCAACTACACCTATGCGCAATTCGGCAAGGCGGTGCTGGAACAGCCGGGGCATTTCGCGTGGCAGATCTTTGATGCCAAAGTCGATGACCTGCTTTACGCCGAGTACAGCTTTCACGATGCCCATTTCGTGCAGGCGGACACGCTGGAGGCGCTTTGCGCCAAGCTCGACGGTGTAGATGCGAAAGCTGCGCAAGCGACACTTGCTGCGTACAACGCGGCGGTCAATGCGGATGTGGAATTTGATCCCACAAGCTTGGACGGCAAGGGCACACCCGGGCTGCCATTACCCAAATCCAATTGGGCGCAGCGGCTGGATAAGCCACCCTTCAAAGCCTATCCGGTGACTGGTGGGATTACATTTACCTATGGGGGGCTTAAGGTTGCTGAGACTGGTGCCGTCCTTGATCAGAACGACACCCCGGTTGCAGGTCTCTATGCGGCCGGTGAAATGGTCGGGGGTGTCTTCTTTGAAGGGTATCCGGGCGGATCGGGCCTTACGTCTGGTGCGGTATTTGGGCGTATCGCTGGTGGGGAAGCCGCGGCGTTTTAGGTTGGTCAATTAGAGCTGTCAGGTCTTGGTCGTCTCTTTGACGCGTCCACGTAGAAGACCGCACACGGCAACGGTTCAAGATTAGGGCCATCCCACAGCGGACATAACGGAAGTTTGGCTTACGGAGTATTCCGAGCGATATGTTAAACGACCTGCGGGCCTCGACTGCTACATCATAGATGTAGGTGTTCATGCAGGCGCGGTTATGGAATGCCAAGAAGACACGCTTTGTCGGCAATTGTGGGCAGACTGACCTGATAAAGTCGGCAACGTCGCGAATTCGGCAATGTGGGCTGCGACCAAGGATTATCCGAGTTTTGGCCAAATTCCGCAATGGGCCACTCTTGAAACCTTGCCCGGGGAATAGATCTTGCATGCGCAGCGAACGGCTCCTTTGCGGGCTGCACTCGCAGCATTTTGACCGGTATGTGAACGGCAGCAATGGGCTCTTCAGCGGACATCTGACGATTTCGCTCGGGCTTGTTCGCCCGCCTGATGCCCACCAAAGACTGCATCGCGGGACAAAACTGCCGTTCGCTGCAAGCGCGAATCTATTGTTGCTGTCGGGAAGGCTTCACAAGGGGACGTAAAGCGGAAGTTCGCTGCAGACGCAAAAAAGAACGTTTTCTACACTAAGAGCTGACGCTCGCAGTCGGTAGTTCCGGCCAATTTGAAGAGCTTCCTTAAAGTTTTTCATCAAGCTTCAGTTCTCGGGCATGTATGCCCAGCAGGATCAACGCAGGCCAAAGTAGATAGGCTTCGATCTCGATGTTTTCGCCAAACGAAAGCAGCGTCAGAGTCATCATAATGCCAAGAGGCAACCGCCCTCTGCGGCCACGTGCAGCATCGATAAGGCAAAGCAACATTTGCCAGACGAATGGAACTAACAGTGCGGCTAACCCGACGATGCCTTTGACAAACAGCAAGCCGAACCATGTGTGATGGCTTCCAATTGGCATGTATTCGACAGCGTGGCTCCCGGGCTGGACCGTGCCATGTCCAAACCAAAAAGCTTCATTTTCCCAGCGCTCTGTCGCGATCCTTTGCAGGGTGGCACGGACACGGGTGCTTTCGGCGCGCGCGTTCTTGAAGGCTGAAATTGCTTGCAATGCCGACGTTGCGAGCGCGGTTCCAAAGACCGCCATCGATGCCGTCAGTGCCGCTACGATCTGCCACGCCCAGCCGCGCAGGAGAAGGGGCATCATCCGCGGGCCGATCGTGCAGGCAACCAGACCAACCAAGCCCATGCGTGACTTCGACGCAAAGATCATCAACATGCCAGCGGCGACACCGATATTGCGCCATCTGAAGGACTTTTCCTCAAAGGCAAATAGCACCATGACCACGCCCAGAAGGGCTGCGAACGGTGACCACGGGGCGTAGAATTGCCACCTCGGCGTCCAGCTGGCCGGATCCCATGTAAACAAAAAGACAGAAAAGTACTCCGGGCCCGGGCCGCCAATGGCTTTGAGTGGTGATGTGAAAATCCGTTCAGGGAGGCCCACGTAGGGCGCAACGATGAGCACGGGCGCGACGATCAGGGTCCAAAGGCCAACAACACATTGCGCGCGAATAAGCACTTCTCTCCGGATGGGAAGGAGCGCACCGGCAAGCGGGAAGAGTGCGAGAAGGGCCCAACCCTTGGCCCATCCAATTGAGGATTTGATCGTTTTCTTGATGCCAAGCCCCCAATCAAGGTGCCCCAGCCACAAAGCGACCAGCATCACAAACATGCCAAGAATCCATGCCCAGACGACCGGAGGAATCGTGCCCGTCGCCCGCATGTCTTCGCGTACTGCCGGACCAAGGTAGAGAACCAACATTGCCAGACCGCCAAGGGTCCATGCGAGGACAGGACCGACAACATAGAGTGCGCCGACCGCATAAAAGGGCCAGGTCAAGACAAGGGTCCGGTAGACCAATCTCTCTGCAGGGTTGAGGTGCGCAATCATGCGTCGCGCGGCTTGGACATCAGACGGCCAATGACCGCAAGACGCACCCAACCCAAAATGAGACTGATCAACATCATCAAGGTTGCAGCGCCACCGGCTGCAATTGCCAGTTTACGATTTGGTGATGATGGATTTTCCGCAAGCGATGGATTTTCCAGGACTTGCACCAATGGATAGGACGCAAAGACGTCCGACTTGCTGGATTGGGCCTTGGCGATGGCAGAGGCAAAGACCGCTTCGGCGACTGTGAAATCGCGTTCGAGATCCTGAAGCTGTGCAGCAGCACTTGCCAAACTGGCGAGCTGTGAGTTGCCGTCTTCAAATTGCACCTTCAGCGTGTCCAGCTCTTGCGCAGCACCCTGACGTGCAGCTTCCATCTGGACGAGTTGAGCATGCAGATCGGACCGTGCACCTTGGGGCGCCAAATCAAGCGATGCAAGCGTGTCGTCATCAAGCCCCGTCACAGCCTGGGCCATCTCGTTGGCAGCTATGGCTGCGGCGTCGCGCGCCTTGCGGGCTTCTTCTACCTTCGGATGGCGAGAACCATATTGCGAATTGGCTTTTGAAAGTTCTGCCTCATGGCCCGCAATCTCATCCAAGAGAGCGAGGTAAGAGCCATCTGCAAAAAGCTTGAGGGTCGCCGCAGCCATGTCGGGTTTTAGCCCAAGCTGGCCAGCAAGCGCGTTGACGGATGCCGTTGTTTCACTCAGTTGTGCCGATTGGGCTTGAATGCGAGACTCCAGCGCTAGGTTCCGGTCCATGAGGACATCATATTGTTCGACAGATATCAGGCCCGACTGAGCCTGCAGGTTGGCAATTTCGGTCCGAGTCCTGCCCACTGAGGCACGGTAGTCGGCGATGGCCTGCAGACCGCTGTCTTCGCGCGTGCTGACTTCGTCGGCGCGTAATGCGTCAAGCTCAGCAAAGAATGCCGCCAAGATTGCCTCGCCGCGCTGCTGGGCTTCTTTTGGGGTGCGGCCTGTCATTTCGATGTGGATCAGGCTGGTTTGATCAACGAGATCCACGCGTGGGCGACCTAGTTCTGCACGCAAGATGCCAAGGGTATCGGCGGCTTCACTGAGGATGCGATCGGCGCCGAGCAGGCGCTTATAGGTTTCTGTCGGACTAACCGCATTGCTGGCGAAGGCCGAGTTTGCATAGGAAGAGGCCTGACCGATCCCGCTGAGATTCAAGGAGGCTGATGCACCAGACCCTGGCAAGATCAGCGAGGTGGTTGATTTGTAGGACAATGGGGCAGTCTTGAGATAGCCGGTGATTGGGGCCCAAATCAGCGTGCCGCCCAGAATGGCAAATGCAACGTACCGCGGCAGGCGTCCCAAATCACTAAGCCGCCCACCAACCAAGGCACGACGAATGCGTCCACCCTTGCGCGGTGCGGGCGCGTCGTCTGCGACAAATGGTAATGTTGGTTGCAATGTCATCGGCGGTCTCCTTTGCCGATGTTGTAGCGACGAAACCTTGGTGAAATCACCTGCGCGGTCGGAGTGAAACCAGTGTCATTTGGCTATAGACCTAACCAAACGGATAGGACCTTAATAGAGCCCGGCCTCGCGCGCGATCATTGCAGCCTGCGTTCGGTTTGCTGCACCCACCTTGCGGTAAAGCGTCTTGACGTGAAGCTTGACCGTCGGCTCCTGAATATCAAGATCGCGGGCAATTTCCTTGTTGGATTTGCCTTCTGTCAGTCCCTTGAGAACCTGACGTTCTCTTCCCGTCAGCTTCTCTGCCAGTGCATTCGTTGGCTCTTCTTCTACAGCGGTCATGAAATCGAGTGGCGCGTATTGCTCGCCCATGGCCATGAACTTGACCGCATTGACCAAAGATTTGGCTGGCAGTGACTTTGGAACGAATCCCGCCGCTCCGGCCGCTAGCGCGCTTTCTGCAATCTGTTTTGTCGCCTCGCCAGAAATCAGGGCCACGCGCTGGCCGTCGCCCATTGCAAGCGCGGTTTTCAACCCATCCAGCCCGTTCATGCCAGGCATGTTGTAGTCAAGAAGGATAAGGTCATACCGCTCATCTTCTTCGATGCGTGCGCAGGCATCAGCAAAATTCCCGACTGCGGCGGTTTCCATTTGTCCCTCGCCCTCGAGGAACATGACAAGGGTGTCACGCAGCAGGTCGTGATCGTCGGCGATTAATACTCTCATAGCGTGTCCATTGCGGCTTTTTCCTACCCTATTGCCTGACTATGGCCAATCAAAGGCCAAAGACACGGGAAATCCGGAGGTCTTGTCCCCCCATTCGGATAGGAATCTCATCCTCCTGAACCGCTGAGCCTGCTCACATGGGCAGTCCGTTTGCCATTTGACCCACCGACCTGTCCGCCCGCTCTGTTGAGCCAACTCCTTGTTTTCGTTGATCAGAATAGCAACTGAAATCGAATGCAGGACCGGCAAAATGAAACACGCTACCTTCAATACTGACACGGCATCTTACGCAACAATCCTTAAGACATCTTTTCTGCCGGCACTGGGTTTGTCACTGTCAAACGCATCGGCGAGTGTGGCGATCGCCGCGCTTCTGGCCCCTGGCCAGCGCAGGGCTTTTTTCGTGAACGCGCATTGTTGCAACGTGATGCACAAGGACCGCCAGTACAAAACAGCCCTTCATTGTGCAGACATTCTGTTGCCGGACGGGATCGGCGTGGCAATGGCCGCAAAGATGACCGGCCAAAAACTCAAGGCCAACCTCAACGGAACAGACCTGATCCCGCAACTTCTGGAAGAGGCGGCCAAGCTAGGTAAGTCGGTCTATCTGTTTGGGGGCACCCCCGGGACGGCGAAAAAGGCCGCGCTGAACCTGCTGATCAAGATCCCGCAGTTGCGCATCGCTGGCACCCGCGATGGGTATGAAGGTGCGAAAGACAATGCGGCGGTCATTGCAGACATCAACGAAAGCGGCGCCGATATCGTGCTGGTCGCCCTTGGTGTTCCGATGCAAGAGACATGGCTGCATCGCAACGCACAATTCCTGGACGCCGATCTGACCATGGGCGTTGGTGCCGCGCTGGATTTTTATGCTGGCAACGTCGTCCGCGCACCGCTTTGGGTGCGCAAGGCTCGGTCTGAATGGATTTGGCGTCTTGCCATGGAGCCGCGCCGTTTGGCCAAGCGGTATCTGTCTGGCAATTTCACCTTTCTTGCCCGCGCGGCGGCCACAGCTGCACGTCAGGCTTCTGGGGCCGCTGTCCTGCGGCGTGCTTTGGATGTGACGGTTTCGACCTCTGCCCTTGTCCTGCTGGCCCCCGTCCTGATCGGAACAGCCTTCGCCGTGAAGGCGGAAAGCAAGGGTCCGGTCTTTTTCAAGCAAACACGGATCGGCAAGGACGGCGTACCTTTCACGATGTTCAAGTTCCGATCGATGGTACAGGACGCCGAGGCCCTGCGCGGCGACCTGCTTGAAACTTCGGACCGTGAAGGCGTCTGCTTCAAATCAAAAGCCGATCCGCGGATCACACGTGTTGGGCGCTTTATCCGCCGTGCTTCCATCGACGAGTTACCGCAAGTTCTGAATGTTCTCAAAGGTGAGATGTCGATCGTTGGGCCGCGCCCCGCGCTGCTATCAGAGGTGCAGGCCTATCCTGCACGCGCCTATGGCCGTCTTGCCGTGAAGCCAGGCATCACGGGTGTTTGGCAGGTCTCGGGTCGGGCAAATGTCAGCTTTGACCGGATGATCGACATGGATCTTGCTTATGCCGGTTCGCGGACCGTGATGCTGGACCTCATCGTAATTGCACTGACCTTTCGCGCTGTCATCTCCGGCCGTGGCGCTCACTAAACTCTCCCACTCCTCATTCACTCTCAAACTAGGAAATTTGAAATGACACATGTTCGCAAAGCTGTATTTCCCGTCGCTGGTATGGGCACCCGTTTTCTGCCTGCTACAAAGTCGGTTCCAAAGGAAATGCTGACGCTGGTAGATCGCCCACTCATCCAATACGCCGTCGATGAAGCGCGCGAGGCGGGGATTGAAGAGTTTATCTTTGTCTCGGCCGCTGGCAAAGGCGCTCTTGAGGATTATTTCGACACCGCAGCAGCGCTTGAGCACCAACTCGCCGCAAAGGGAAAGACCGACGCCTTGGCGGCGCTGGAACGCACCCGTATGCCGGAAGGTGCGCTGACAATCCTGCGTCAGGCCCAGCCTTTGGGGCTTGGTCACGCCGTTCGGCAGGCCAAGCGTCTGATTGGAAATGAACCATTCGCCGTTTTGCTGCCTGATGATGTGATTGCCGGAGATACCGGCGCGCTTAAGCAAATGGTTGCAGCCCATGCTAAAGTTGGTGGGCATATGGTCGCCACAATGGATGTCCCGCGCGAGGCCACTCAGTCCTACGGTGTTCTGGATGTCGCAAACGAATTTGGGCGTCTGTCCCATGCCAAAGATATGGTTGAAAAGCCTTCACCCGAGGTCGCTCCCTCGACCAAAGCCGTGGTTGGTCGCTATATCCTGTGCCCTTCGATCTTTGATCGATTGGATACACTCGTTCCAGGGGCCGGTGGCGAATTGCAGCTGACCGATGCGATCAATGCTGATGTCGAGGCTGCGGGCGTCACGGGTTACCGCTTTGCCGGGGAGCGTTTTGACTGTGGTTCTGTTCAAGGGTTCGTGCAGGCAACGGCCGCATTTGCACTAGCACGTGCCGAACTGGGCGGCGATTTTGCCGCCTTCCTTGCAGGCCGCGTGGGTCAACACTCATTTGCCGCATGATGGCCGATCCTATCCGAAAGGATAGGTCCCTTATCCTGATGCCCAAGTGCAAATTGCGGCGGGTTCTGCAATGAAGCCTTCAACAACTGAGGAGCTTTCAATGATCAAGTTCATCAAGGCCGTCGGTCTTAGCCTGATTTTCGCGATGGGATTGGGAACGGTGGCCTTCGCACAAAATTTCCCGGCGCCTAGTGGTGATGTCCTTCTGACCGTCGCCGGTGAGATCGACGTCGTGAATGTCGAAGACACGCTTCAGCTTGACCTTACCGCGCTGTCTGACTTGGACAGCGCGTCATTCGAGACCGAAACGATCTGGACTGACGGTGTACATACGTTTGAAGGTGTGTCGTTGCACGTATTTGCCGAGCTCGTTGGCGCCGAAGCCGGCACGTTCCTTGCTACAGCGATCAATGACTATACCGTCGAGATCCCAGTCAGCGACGCGGTCGAAGGCGGCCCGATCATTGCCTATTTCATGGACGGCGAAGAGATGTCCGTTCGTGATAAAGGGCCGCTCTGGATCATCTACCCATATGACAACAGCTCGGATTACCGCTCTGAGGTCATCTATTCTCGCAGTATCTGGCAACTCGACAGAATTGAAGTCGTGAAGTAACCCACTGGGGCAGCCCCCAATCTGGCCCAGAGGTTCCTAATTTGTCAGCCACCACTCACGAGCGAGCCAAAACCAGTCGTACCGTCGCGGTATTGGCTGGTTTTGTGGCTTTGGCCGCAATTGCGCTGCTGACCTATAATGTCTCTCGAGAGATACGGCTGTTGGGCTCCGCAAGCTCCGATAATGTTCAGTGGGCGCTGTCCCAGACCGAAGTCGAATTCCTTGAGTTCTCGACGCGCGCTTCGGCACCAGAGTCGGATCTAAATGACATTCGCCGCAAATTCGATGTCTTTTATAGCCGCATCAATACTGTTGGTCGTGCCAGCGTTTTTGAGGATCTGCGCACCAATGAAACCTTTAACCAGCAGCTTGCCCAAATCGTGAGATTCCTGGAAGACAGTGTTGAAATCATCGATGCAGATGACGCTTATTTCCTGACCCAATTGCCAAAGCTACAGGTTATGTCGGCGGAGATTCGGCCCGTAATTCGGCGGTTAGCCAATTCCGGCCTTGAGCAGTTCGCCATCACCGCCGACAATCAGAGGTTGGCCGTTGCGAGAACCATGACCCAACTTGCTGTGGTCTTGGCCAGCCTCATCGGGGCGCTCGCTTTTTTTGTATACTACCTTAATCGCATGAACCTTCGCACGACCGAGCGTGAACGGGAACAAAAGCTTACTGCGGACCGCATGAACACGGTGATTGGCACGTCTTTGGATGGTGTCATTGTCAGTAACGAAGAGGGCAGGATCATCGAATTCAGTCCCGCCGCCGAAGCGATTTTTGGCCACAACTTCGAAGATGTCATCGGTAAAGAAATCGGTGAAGTGATCGTGCCGGACCATTTGCGCGACGCGCATGACGCAGGCATGGAGCGGATGCGGAACGGTGGGCAAAAGCGCGTTGTCGGTAAAGGTCGCGTCACGCTTGAGGCCAAACGCGCAAACGGGGAACACTTTCCCGTCGAACTTACAATTCAGTCGGCCGTCACTGCCGAGGGTGAGATGTTCGTCGCTTTTCTGCGCGATATCTCTAAGCGCGTGGCCGATCAGGAAGAATTGGTTGCAGCGCGTGACAAAGCGTTGGCAGGCGAAAAACTGAAGACCGACTTTCTTGCGACGATGAGCCATGAAATCCGGACGCCTCTGAATGGGCTGTTAGGCAATATGGACCTCTTGCGCGACACCAAGCTGAATACGGCGCAAAGCCGCTACATGCGCAATATGGAGACGTCAGGGCGACTTTTGATGAGCCACATTTCAGACGTTCTGGACATAACGCGATATGATGCGGGCAAGCTGAGTACGCGATCAGAACCCGTGAATGTGTCAGCGCTATTGCAGGACATTATCGACAGTCAATCCAGCATGGCAGCCGCGAACGAGACGACGCTGGACTGGGGTTGGGAAGGCCTTCCGCTCAACTGGATCAAGTCGGATCATGACCGTCTGCAACATATCCTGATGAACCTGATCGGAAACGCGGTTAAATTCACCAAGCGTGGCAAAGTGTCCTTAACTGCGCATAGTCAACAGGCTGATGACGGGAACTCCATCACGTTCGAAATCTCAGACACGGGGCCGGGCATTTCTGCGGAGCTGGCGGATCGGATATTTGATGACTTCGTGACTGGCAACACGGCATACGACAGAGATGTTGGCGGCACGGGGCTTGGTCTGAGTATCGCAAAACGCTTTGTGAGTGCGTTGAACGGCAAGATTTGGCTGGAGAGCCGCGAGGGCGAGGGCAGTAAGTTCTTCGTTGAATTGCCTGTCACGCTTGCTGACCCCGATACAGAGACCAATCAGCCCGACGTCGTGGCAGAGGCGCTTGGCCGGCTGAATGTGCTTTTGGTCGAAGACAACGAAATCAACCGTGTCGTCGCGCGGGAGATGCTTGAACTTGATGGGCACTGGGTCACCGAAGCAGTGGATGGTCAGCAGGGTGTCCATCTCGCCAATGAAATAAACTATGATCTGATCCTGATGGACATCAGTATGCCGGTTATGGATGGCCGCACAGCCACCCGCACGATCCGTGCCGGGCAAGGTCAGTCCGCGAAATCCAAAATTATCGCACTCACTGCAAATGCGATGCCGGACGAGCAAGAGAACTTTATCTCCGTTGGTATGGATGGCGTTCTGACAAAGCCTTTGACAAAAGCAGCGCTGCGCCAGGTTTTACAGCTAGGTCATCAGCAAGTGCCATCGGACGGTTTGATTGTCATCAACACCAAGCATGCGTCTGAAACCAAAGACGCGCTGGGAGAAGATGCCTTTCGCAAACTCATGACGCGTTTTGGCACCGAAGTGGACGACCTGATCGACTGGCTAGAAACGGCCGAGCGTCACGACCGTGCCGACATTGCCAATCGCGCCCATAAAGTTGCGGGGAGTGCAGCCGTATTTGGTGCTGTTGCACTGAGAGAGCACCTTAAACGGATTGAAGCGGCCGCGAAGTCCGGTCAAGACAGCGATGTTTTAGACCTGATTGACGGCCTGCCTCAATTATGGCGTACGTCGAAATCGGCGATGGTCTAACGCAAAAAAGTGACGGCCCCAATCACACCAAGTACCCGCCCAATCTCGGTGATATTGGTGACGGTGCTGTCATAGCAGGCGAGCGCATCACCGGGTAGCAGATACGGGTCGTAGTCATCCCGATCCGCGCGGCGGAGCAGATCCTCAATATCTCGTTCGATAACTGCCGAAACCCCCGTAACAGGATTTCGTGAAAACAAGACGGACGAGCGATCCGCGCTCGTGGAACGTGGTCCGCCGACACAGTTGGAATCGATCACCGCTTGCATGTAACGCGTGCCATAGGGCACTTCGCGAACGGTTTGGCCGATGGCGGAAGAAGCGTTGTTGGTCGCCGGTTGGGTCAAGTTTGACAGGAACAAGCTCACCCCCGGCGGGCTAATGGGACTGGGCCGCATAAGGTCTTCTTGGAAGCATTGCCGGCTCGGGACCGAGACCTCGTCACCAGTCAGCAACATTATGTCAACGGCGTTCCGGCCTTCGAAGACGCCCCTCATATCAAGGCGGAAGACTTGTCCGTTGCGCCGCACTTCAATCGCGGAAATATCGGCATCAGGGCGGACGCCCCCCGCCGACCTCAGCGCGGCAGAGAGGTTTCGGGCCTCTGTGGAAGCGCCAAGTGCATCTTGCCTGCGTCCATCAACGCTGTCTCCGGGCACGCCGCCGATCTCCACGGTCCTCGGTTCGAACACCGCACCAGATACACCGACAGTCACAGAAGCAAAATCGGCTGCCCGGACAGAAATTCTTGGGGGTTCTACATAAAAGTCATTCGACAGAAGTTGCCGTTCGACGTCCGCTTCGATCTGGCTTGTGCTGCGGCCCTGCGCGCGTACCGGGCTCAGAAACGGCAGTTTGAGCGTCCCATCGCGCGAAATGACGTAGTTCCCGTTGAAGGTTTCGTCATCGCCGACACGCACATCGACAAGATCATTTCGGGTCAGACGCTCGCCCTGCAATGCGGATGCGGCAATCGTGCTGCCTTTGCCCGTTGCCCCGCCAAGCGGCAAGCATTTGGATGCGTTCAATGCAGCTGAGCGCAGATATCTGGCATCTTCGCGCGTAACAGTAGGTTCGCGATATTGTGCTTGATACGCATCCCCGACTGACACGCCCTCAATATTGTCGGGCGGATCATAGGTGTTGCACGCTGCGACAACCAAAAATGGCAAGAGCGCAGTGCTGGCCGTTGTTTTGAATGCCACTTTTGCCTCGCGTCACATGTTTGGAGGTATCCTAAGGCAAGCGCTAGCGCCGGTCCATGCAGCAATAGAGCCGCATCATATCCTAAAGGATAGGTTGTTGCCCATTTGCGCAAGGAACCTGCCCCAAGGCGCCCGAGACACGAGATGCGGTCAATTGCTAGACCAGTCTACGAACCAAGACTGGAACTCGCCTGTGAAGCCCGCATCGAACACCAAAGCACTGATTGCGAACCTGATGGCCTACGGCGCATCCGAGGTTGCGGCCAAGGCGTCTAGGTTGTTGGTCGTTGTGGCCGTGGCACGCACGCTTGACCTCAAAGAGATCGGGATCGCGGCGACCGCCATTGCGGCTGGCGACATTCTGAAAGCTTTGACAGAAAACGGCGTTGGACAACGGATCATTGCGGCCAAAGACTGCGATTTGGCCGCGACCTGCGCCACAGCACATCGGATTTTCTGGGCATGGTGTCTTGGGCTTTTCTTAGTTCAGGCAGCCATTGCAGGCGGATATTACTGGGCTGGTGGTAGCGCGACACTGGCAATCTTGATCCTGCTTTTGGGTGCGGAATACCTGTTCATGCCGGGTGGGCTTGTAAACGTCGCGCTGGCCATGCGGGCAGGCATGCTCAAAAGGACTGCATCAATTGCGGGTGCGCAAATTGTGGGTGCCAACTTGATCTCGGTGCTTTTGGTGCTTGTCTGGCCATCGGCGATTGCGATGATCCTGCCGCGCGTCCTGTCGGCCCCAATCTGGCTGATTGCGGTGCGCCGGCTGCATCCCTGGGCCAAGGATCACGCCGCCGGGTATGCGCCGCTGCGTCCATTCATCCAGTTTGGTTGGGCAGTTTTGGGTGTTGAAGTGGTCAAGGCGCTGCGGCTGCAAGCTGACAAGATGGTCGTCGGCATGACGTTGGGAGCGGAAGCGCTGGGGCTCTACTTCATGGCCTTCAATGCCGGTCTCAGCCTGTCGAACGCATTTACGGCTGCATTCTCAACCGTCCTGTTCCCACATCTGACACAGTCCACTGATCGGATCAGCGCGCTGCGCGGCAGCCTCATAGCGGGCGTTGCCGTGATCAGTCCCATCGTCATTCTTCAGGCTTTGATGGCACCGATCTACGTCCCCTTCTTATTGGGTAACGACTGGGCCGGTATCGCGAACATCGTTTCGATTTTGTGTTTGGTGGCCATTCCGACGACGATCTGGACCGCTGCTGCCGGATGGCTCCGTGCCAACAATCGCCCTGACATCGAACTTTGGGTCACCATAGGCCTCGCTGGCGGAATTGTCCTGAATACCTACCTCCTTGCTCCGATGGGCCTGACGTATGTTGCGACCGGATACGCGGTCACGGCCACCCTGATCTTCATCGGCGCTTCAATCCCCGCAATCAGAATCGCATTTTCCATTCGTGGCGCAGAGGTCCAATCATGACACGCTTTTCAATCATTATCCCTTGCTTCAATGCTGCCGAGACAATTCTGGAGACGCTGCGTAGCCTTCAGGCACAAACAGTCTCAAACTGGGAAGCCATTTGCGTTGATGACGGATCAACGGACGCGACAACTCAGATCATCGCGGCTGTGCGCGCTTCAGACCCCCGTATCGTTCTGGTCCACAATCCGCGCAAAGGTCCAAGTGCAGCGCGCAATCATGGCGCCTTGACGCTCGCAATGGGTGAGATCATCGCATTTTGCGACGCCGACGACCTTTGGGCAGCACGCAAGCTGGCCGAGCTGAACGCTGAATTCTCGGACCATTCTGTCGATGCCGCGTTTGGCAAAGTAGCCTTCTTTCGCGATCACCCATCAGTCGTATCTGCCACGTCGACCGTACCGTCTACGCCTTTGCACATCCCGATGTTGCTGAGCGAAAACCCGGTTTGCACGATGTCCAACCTTTCTATCAGGCGTGCCCTTTTCGCAAAATCTGGCGGGTTCGACGAGAATGCAGTTCACAATGAAGACTTAGAATGGCTGGTCCGGCTTGTCGGGCACGGCGCAAATGTTGTGGGTCTTCCGTCTGTTCAGACCTATTACCGCGCCAGCCCCTATGGCCTTTCATCTGACCTTCGGGCCATGGAAACCAGTCGCAAAGCTGTCCTCAAAACCGCCGCAACGTTTGGTTTCAAACCGGATGCCGCATCAAACGCCGTCTATCAACGTTATCTTGCCCGTCGCGCACTGCGGCTGGGGCAGGGCCGCACACTTGCGTTGCGTTTTGCACTGTCCGGTCTTGTCGTCTGTCCATCCGCCTTTTTCGCCTCACCTAAGCGCGGTGCTTTGACGTTGTTTGGCGCGGTGTGTGCGCTTGTACTTCCCTCACCTCTTTGCCGCACTCTGTTCTCGCGTTAAGCCAAAGGATCATCAACATGCCTTATGTGTCCATTGTCGTGCCTGCCTACAATGTCGCCCGTACCTTGCCCGAAACGCTCAGGGCATTGCTTGCACAGTCATTTGTGGATTTCGAAATCCTTGTCATCGATGACGGTTCAACGGATGAAACGGCTAACGTGGTGCGAGGTTTTCAAAGTGACGACCGCGTCAGGCTGATCTCCCAACGCAACCGTGGTTTGGCAGGTGCACGCAACTCGGGCATTGCTGCCGCCCGTGGCGGGTTGATTGGCTTTTGCGATGCAGATGACACATGGGAACCCGAAAAGCTGAACATCCACGTCCGGCATTTGCATGCAAACCCGGACGTAGGGGTCAGCTATTCAGGTTCAGCATTGATGGATGAGGAAAGTATCCAACTGGGGCGCTACCAATCGCCGCGTTTGCTTGCTGTTCGGCCTGAACACATTTTCAAGCGCAACCCCATTGGCAACGGCTCAGCCCCGGTGATGCGCCGGGCCGTATTTGATGCCATCGCATACCGGCCAGCATTTGAAGCTGAACGTGATTGGTATTTCGACGAGACATTTCGGCAGTCGGAGGACATCGAGTGCTGGCTTCGCATCGCACTGACCACCGCCTGGTGTTTCGAAGGCGTTGAAGGTCACCTGACAAACTATCGGATCAATGCGTCTGGTTTGTCAGCCAATACCGACCGTCAGCTTGCGTCATGGGAGAACATGGTCACCAAGCTGCGGCCGATCAACCCGACCTTTTTCGACACGCATGAGGCTGCTGCAAGGTCCTATCAGTATCGCTATCTCGCGCGTCGGGCAGTAAGCGATCTTGATGGCGCACGGGCATGGGATCATGTGCTGTTATCCTTGCAACAGTCGCACCGTCCGGTTCTCGAAGAACCCATGAAGACAGTCCAGACTGTAGTGGCGGCAGCGGCGCTCAAAATCGTTGGGCCAGGTGCGCTGCGCCCGTTTTTGTTGGCCAAAGGCACCAAATCATGACGTGCCCTTTGAAAGTCGTTCACCTTGTTGACGATACGACAGCCGGTGGCGTCACGCGTGTCGTCGATTTCATTCTGTCAAGTAACGCAACGCAAAGTGAGATCCGGCACGAACGCCAGATCGTATCCCGCGGAAAGCTTCAGGTAACGCGCTACGACGCTGACGTCATCGTGTCACATCTGACGGTTTCTTGGCGGAGCCTTCCGTCGCTTCTTTTGCTCAAGGCGTCGAATGTTGGAAAGCGATTGATCCATGTCGAACACAGCTACACCGAGGCCTTTGTCGCACATAATGTTACCAATCAAAGGCGGTTCTTTTCTTTGCTGCGCAACGGCTTTTCGTTGTTCGACCGAATTGTAAGCGTGAGTTTCGCCCAGGCAGATTGGTTTGTGGCCCAAAAGTTGTGTGCTGGCGACAAGGTTTCGACGATTCAATCTTGCGTTGATCTTGCCCCTTTCCAAGACATTCCGATGCGCGACGGGCCTGCTCGCATCTTCGCAGCCATTGGTCGACTTGATCGCCAGAAGGGCTTTGATGCCCTTATTGTGGCATTTAAGGCCTGCGCTGCCGAGGACATCCGGCTCCACGTTTTTGGTGAGGGTGAAGAAGAAGAACATCTTCGTGCACTTGCTGCGGGCGATACGCGCATCGAATTCAAAGGCTTCGCTGCCTCCCCCATTGATGCGCTAGCTCAAGTTGACGTGGTCATAATGCCTTCGCGCTGGGAGGCTTACGGATTGGTCGCCATCGAAGCACTAAGTGCGAATAGGACGCTCATCTGTACCGATGTTGATGGATTGCGGGATCACAAATCCCTAGGCGCAGAATTCTTTGAGCAATACTCGATAGGCTGTATATCGAGCAAGATCGCAGAAGTTCGGTCTCGCGCCGCTGGTTCAGCCAAGGAAAATGACCGTCGATCCAAGCCTCTTGGGGAAATATTTCTTTCGAAATGGCAAGCGTTGCTCAGTGAACAGCAAGAGGCCTCAGTTAATCGACCGGCCATAACCTCCTCCGAGGTGCAATAAGCGGAAATTTCCAAAGCTGATAGCTCAAAATCGCCGTGATCAGATTCGAGATCGGTGGTCTGTTTCTTGATCCCAAGCTGCATGGATGTGGGCTTGGGCGGGCGCTGGTGGACGATGGCGCAAAACAGTTCGATACGCTTGAGGTCGAAGTGTTCGAATGGAATACATTCGGACGCCGGTTTTATGACAGCTACGGCTTTCGCTGGATTGGGCATCGATCCACGGAGGAACTGGCGAAGCCGTTCTGCGCCTTGCTATCGTGACCAAACATGCGGAGGTGGCAGTATGAGTTATTCACTTGCCGCTTCACAATCATTGGCTTTGTATCCGTCAAGTTGGTGGAGATCAGGCTTTAACTGGACATCAGCGACTTCGACAATGCCCAAGGCGGCCATTGAGCGCCGTACGAAGGCGACACCAGCGACCCGGTTGACCGGTAGCCGTCGTCAGCACGTAGCACAGCATGGGGTTTTGTTCTGGATCAGCTCAAAGGGCCGCTTACACAAACACGGAGTAGAACATTCGCACTTGCAGCGAAGGGCCGCTTTCCGCCCAATTTACTGTGGTATGAAGTGTGGTATGGATAAAGCTAAAATCGCTTAAGCATTTTCAATAATTGCGGTAATTTGGATGAATTGGCGGACTTCGTCTCCGCCACCCACCATTTTCATTCAATTCAGTTGGCAATCATTCAACCCCTTATGGGGCTGTTTTTGTTGATTTATCTGCATTGATAGTTGCTCCTCGTTTCTACTGACTTGTTTGCAACCTTGCGGAGGGTCTTTGATAAACTGTGTTCAAAGTCGTCCCGAATAAAGCGCCATCTTATTAGGGCGAGGAACCGAAAGCCAAAGCAACCAGTGACCATTCGTCATCGCTGGATCTTTAATCGCAATGAGGGTTCGCGGCTCAATCCGACACGCTGATAGTTTGTCGTCCTGGTCGGCATGGATGGTTGTCCGTAAGCCCGTCGCAAAGCTTGAAACATCTGAGCAGGTAACGCGGGGACAATGCCACCGGCCTCGGGACCATTTTCTATTTTTTCCCAATTTGTGACTGTGTTTCCCTCGCAGTTCCGCCAGAACGAAAAATTTGCGCCCTCAAGCTGTGGAATGTTGCTCCCTTCTAAGGGAGGAATTGCATGGTTAGCCTGTCGCGTCAGTTGGTTCGGGAAGTTCGCAGTTTTCACACATGCGCCTTAAAGAGCGAAGCTATTGAAAAGGCGAAGGACCTATTCCTCGACACGCTTGGCGTTTCGCTTGCGGCCACACACACACCTGAAGCCCAAAAGATGAGATCAGCCTTGGAGGTAGAAGGCGCGCTTCACCGTCAATCCGGGGCGCTACTGTTGGGCCTCGA
Organism: uncultured Paracoccaceae bacterium; assembly: GCA_947494675.1. Classification (GTDB taxonomy): domain Bacteria; phylum Pseudomonadota; class Alphaproteobacteria; order Rhodobacterales; family Rhodobacteraceae; genus CANMYO01. The sequence goes on along the minus strand of CANLVP010000003.1, from coordinate 561,548 downwards.
CGGTGTGACAACTGCCGCAGATGCTGCGCTTTACAATGGAACCTTGGCGCATGCGTTGGAGCTCGACGATTTTGGAGGTGCCGATCACTCAGGCGCGGTGGTGTTCCCTGCGGCCTTGGCGGCAGCGGGGCTGAATACAACGGTCACTGGCATTGAATTCTTGACGGCGTCTGTTGCCGGTTACGAAGTCGCCCGCCGCGCTCTGGAAGCCGCAGGCGCGTATCGCGAACACAATGCAAACGGGGGCTGGCATTCCACGGCGACTTGCGGCGCGGCAGGGGCTGCCATGGCCGCTGGATTGATCCTGGAACTCACAGAAGATCAGCTGGTTTCTGCGCTTGGGTTTGCGTTGACCATGACGGGCGGGACTTGGGCGTTCAACACCGACGGCGCGATGAGCAAGCGTTTGCACCCGGGGTGGGCGGCAAGTCTGGGCGTTAAGGCCGCTCTTTGGGCGCAGGCCGACATCAGTGGTCCAGAATATGCGTTTGAGGCCGAATGGGGCGGCTTTTTTAATACCTATGCCAAGGGTGGGGCCGCGCCGGAACAACTGCTTGATGATGTGTGGGGTTGGCCCCGCATCTTGCGATCTGGGGTGAAGCCGTATCCGTGTTGTCGCGACAATCACAGCGTCGTGGATGTCATGCTGGAGCTTCATCAAAAGTTGAATGGTGACCTCACCCCGATCAAAGCGATTGAAATTCGGTGCATTCCCGAAATGTACAAAATGCTGGCCAATGCCGCGCCGAAAAACATGGTCGAGGCGCAGCTGTCCATGCCGTTTTGCGCTGCTGTTGCACTTGTGGATGGCAAAGTGAGCCTCCAACGCTTCTTAGGTGATTTTCAAATTTCCGGCGCACTCCAGGAGGTCATAGACTCGATCAAGTTGCGATCGGATGCGACACTGGGAGACGACGCCGAGCCTGTCGTGCGCGCCGCGTTTGTCGATGGAGCGGTGTTTGAGAAATCGGTGCCGTTTGCCAAGGGCGATCACAAGAACCCCTTGAGCTATGATGAGCTTTACGCAAAGTTTGAAACGATGTGTGAAATGGGCCGTATGGGAAACCGATCATCTTTAATTGCTGCCGAGGTTCGCGAGCTTGATCAAGCATCGTCCCTCGCTGCATTGATGGCTTTGTTGCGGTCTGAGACTGTTGGAACTGCCTTGGACCGCGGAGGGTTGGCTTGTGCCTAGTCAGGGTCCGAAGGACGCGTCAAAGACGACATACGATACCTTTGATTTTGCCGAACTCTCTGCGCAGCGAGCATATAAGTTGCTCAGTGGGGCCATTGTGCCGCGGCCAATCGCCTGGGTGACGACGGTAGATCTGGATGGCCGTACCAACGCGGCCCCATACAGTTTTTTCAATTGCCTATCGGCGGATCCGCCCATCGTGGCGCTTGGTGTCGAAAATCACGACGACATGCGTCTCAAGGACACCGCGGCCAACATTCGTATGACCGAAGAATTTACCGTGAATATTGTCGATTTTGAGAGTGTCTTGCCCATGGTTTCAACGGCACAGAGCTATCCGCCCGAGGTTTGCGAATTGGCGATGGCTGGGATTGAGACTCAACCCGGTGTGTACAACCGAGCCCCTCAAATTGTCGCATCACCAATCCGTTTTGAGTGCCGAAAATTCGTAGGGTTGAACATCGGGAAATCGCGGGAAATTATCCTTGGCGAGGTTGTGGCGATGCATAGTCGCCACGGTGTCGTCGATCCCCAGTTTCGCGTCGACTACACTAGATTGGATGCAGTTGGCCGGCTTGCTGGTGCATCCTATTGCCGAACCAATGCGCCGTTTTCAACCGATGAAAACGCAGGCACCACCTAGCTTTCCAAGTCGAGCAAGTGCTCGAGCGGATAGCCAGAAAATTTCTTAACCTTGGACATGACGCAGTGGCTTTGAATGTTTGCGATTGGGACTTGTTCCGTTAATCGTTCAGTGACGCCTCGGTAGTCCTCGACATCGCGACAGATGAAGCGAGCAAAATAGTCGTAGTTGCCCGAGACTTGATAACACTCAACCATGGCATCTTCTTTGCCGACCGCTTCCTCAAATTTTCGGAAAGAATATGGGTTGTGCTCTTTCAACGCGACTTCAGTCAGAAAGGTAACACTGTCACAAATGGTTGCGATGTCGAGATTTGCGACGTAACTCAAGATGACATTCGACTTTTCCATCGCTTTGATTCGCTTGTGACACGGGCTGGTAGAAAGCCCCGCAACATGTGCTACTTCTGCGATGCTTTTCCTGGCATCATTTTGAATAGAAACAAGAATTTTTCGATTTATTATGTCCAACTGGCCCTTCATCATACCTGTTTCCTGTTTTTGATGACACAGATTGTCTTCTTCAATTGATGCTCACAAGGAGATGACAAATTATACTACGTTTTCCCAAAAACGCAGCATAAGTGGTCAAAAAGGCCAGATATTTCGGGAAATATTGTCCGGAAAATCCCTCCAAAGTCCTTTCATAATCAACAGTGGAGAACATTATGTCACACATTAAGGATATGAAAGCCGCCGCGGCGCTGACCGCCGTTGCAACGGGTGTGATGGCTGCGCCTGTCGCGGCGGACACACTCGAAGAAGTTTTGGAACGGGGCCACCTGGAGTGTGGCGTTAGCACAGGGTCGTCGCCTGGCTTCGCGTTCCTGAACGAAGATAACGTCATTGAAGGTATCGACGCGGATACTTGCCGGATCGTGGCCGCTGCGATCTTTGGTGACCCATCAAAAGTTGTCTTCTCGCCGTTGGAAAACAAAGAGCGTTTCACAGCTTTGCAAGCTGGTGAAATCGACATGCTGGCGCGCACAACGACTTGGACCCTGTCGCGCGACGTCGGGTTGGCCTTCGATTTTGCAGCCGTGAACTTTTACGATGGGCAAGGCTTCATCGTGCGTGCTGATTTGGGTGTTACAAGTGCCTTGGAGCTTGATGGCGCGACCATCTGCACCACAAGCGGCACAACGTCTGAACTGAACATTCGCGATTACTTCACTGCAAACGGCATGAGCTTTAGCCCCGTCGTGTATGAGAAGTCTTCGGAAACAAGGACGTCGTTCTTTGCTGGTCGCTGTGATGCATTCAGCTCTGACGCGTCATGGATTGCTGGCCTGCGCATTCAGGCCGAAAATCCTGATGACTACGTTGTTCTGCCTGAAATCATTTCGAAAGAGCCGCTGGGCATGGTTGTGCGTCACGGCGACAGCCGTTGGAAAGACGTTGTCTCCTGGGCTTACTACGCAGCTGTAGAAGCCGAAGAGCTTGGCATCACCTCTGAAAACGTCGACCAAGTTCTGGCGGACAACAAGAACCCCGCGATTGCACGGTTCCTCGGCCAAGAGGGCGACCTTGGTGAACTGCTCGGTATTCCGGCTGATTACGCATACCAGGTGATCAAAACCGTCGGGAACTACGGCGAGATCTTTGAACGCACTGTCGGGAAAGAATCCCCATTGAACCTGGAACGCGGCATGAACGCACTGTGGAGCGATGGCGGTATGCAATACGCACCACCAGCTCGCTAAACCTTTGAAAAATATAGCATCAGCGCAGTCCATACTGCGCTGATTTTATTGGGGGCGACAGATGAACAGGCAGCAAATCAGTATTGTAGTTCAAATCTCGACCATTGTTGGGCTTTGTTTATTTGCGTGGTTTCTCATCGTGACAACCAAGGCGAACCTCGCAGCCGCAGGTATGTCCAGCGGCTTGGGGTTTCTGGATGAAAAAGCGGGTTTTGATGTCGCCTTTTCCCTTATCGAGTATTCAGGCGACAACACCTATTGGCGCGTGTTTCTCGTCGGTATTACCAACACCCTCTTGGCTTCTGTCATTGCCATTGTGGGGTGTACGGTCATTGGCTTTCTTGTTGGAATCGCGCTTCTTTCACGCAATCCGCTGACAGCTGGAGTCGCGCGGGTTTATGTAGAAACCTTTCGCAATGTTCCGCTGCTTCTGAACATTTTGTTCTGGTACTTTGTCATCCTGAACCTCTTCCCTCGGGTGGCGGATAGCTTTGACTTGTTTGGTATCGGATTCCTGAACCAGCGCGGTTTGTATCTGCCATTGATCGAAGCAACCCCCTTGGGCCGGTTGATCATGCTCGCCGTCGTGGTGGTCACGTCAATTGGCGTCTTCAACTATTCCAAGCGCCAAACAGAAGTGACCGGGTTTGGGATATTCCGGACGGGCTGGATCGCGCTGATTTCCTGCACGGTCATTGCGCTTTTGCTTTGGATCGGTGTGATCGGAGCAGAAGTTGAGATGCCCGCTAAATCCCGATTTAACATCACGGGTGGTATATCCATCATCCCTGAACTTGTTGCTCTGATTGTTGGCCTGTCAATTTATCATGGGGCTTTTGTTGCTGAGTATGTGCGCGGGGGGCTGCTATCGGTGGCAAAGGGACAATCCGAAGCAGCGTTATCCACCGGTTTGACGGATTGGCAATCGATGCGGCTTGTCATTTTGCCTCAGGCAATGCGTGTCATCATTCCACCCTACATCAGCAACAATTTGAACGTGGTGAAGAACTCTTCCCTCGGTGCGGCGATCGCCTTCCCTGAGCTTGTGAATATCTTTGCCGGGACCTCGTTGAACCAGACCGGACGCGCGATTGAAATCGTGCTGATGGTGATGGCCTTCTACTTCACCATTTCGATGCTGATCTCGCTTGTGCTCAACATCTACAACAAGAAGGTCCAGTTCAATGAACGGTAAATTCATGTCCTTCATCCGTGGCCTCTACGCGTCGCCATTTAGCATCGCAATGACGTTGTTCTGGGCTTACCTTGCTTTCCTCACGATCCCGACCGTCGTCAACTGGGCGGTAATCAATGCGGTTTTTGTTGCTGAGGACGGCGATGGCTGCTCGCGCAGTGGCGCCTGCTGGGCTTTCATTATCGCGCGCTTTGATGATTTCGTCTTTGGGCGATATCCCGAAGCTGAACGTTGGCGCATCATCGTTGCCTTTGGTTTGCCATTAATTCTTGCGCTCAGCTCGCTGATCATGTCGCAAAAGCAACGTGGTAAGATTCTATTCGGGTCGATCCTCTTGTTCCCAATCTCAGTCCTGCTCTTCATGTATGGCGGCGTGTTGGGCATGGAGGTGGTTGAGACCCGGCTTTGGGGTGGTTTCGCACTCACACTTGTCATCGCGATCAGTTCGATTGCGTCCGCGTTGCCCATCGGTATTTTGCTGGCCTTGGGTCGCAGATCTCATATGCCGGTTATTGCTTTGGTCTCAACGACCTTTATCGAAGTGGCACGGTCTGTGCCGATGATCACGGTTCTTTTTGTGGCGTCGATCATGTTCCCGTTCTTCGTGCCCGAAGGGGTCGAGGTGGACAAACTGCTTCGCACGATCATTGCGGTGTCGTTGTTCGCTGGCGCTTACATGGCCGAAGTGATCCGTGGTGGTTTGCAGGCCGTTGATACTGGTCAATACGAAGCATCGGCGGCGATGGGGCATGGGTATTGGCAAAGCATGCGCTTTATCATTTTGCCGCAGGCCCTGCGCATTTCAATCCCGGCGATTGTGAACCTGTTCATTGGTTTCTTCAAAGACACCACGCTGGTTCTGGTCATTGGCTTGTTCGATCTTTTGAACATGGTGTTGTCCGCCACGTCCGACCCTAAATGGCTCGGTTTCGAGGTCGAGGGCTATGTCTTCGCGGCGGCCGTTTATTTCATCTTCTGCTTTGGCATGGGCCATTATTCCCGTCACCTCGAAGCAAAACAAAAGCAAAGATAGGAGGCTGCCATGCAATCGCAAGAAGCACCGAAAACAAACGATATTCTTCTGGAAGCCCGCAATCTGAACAAATTCTATGGAACGTTCCACGCATTGAAAGATGTGTCGATGGAGCTCAAAAAGGGGGATATCAAAGTTATCTGTGGTCCCTCAGGTTCGGGGAAATCGACCCTGATCCGCTGCATGAACTTTTTGGAAATCCCGGAACAAGGCGACGTCATTTTTAAGGGGCAAAAGGTGGAAGATTCCACCAAGAGCCTCCGCGCTTTGCGCAGCCAAATGTGCATGGTCTTTCAGAGTTTTAATCTCTACCCGCATCTGACCATTCTAGAGAACTGCACGTTGGCCCCGATCTGGGTCAACAAGACCCCGCGCAAAGAGGCCGAAGAACAGGCCATGCACCATCTGGAGCGCGTGAAGATCGCCAATCAGGCAAGCAAATATCCTAATCAGCTTTCTGGCGGTCAGCAGCAGCGGGTCGCCATTGCCCGTGGCTTGACCATGAATCCAGAAGTCATTCTGTTTGATGAACCGACGTCGGCGCTTGATCCTGAAATGATCAAGGAAGTGCTGGACGTGATGATCTCGCTTGGCAACTCCGGTCAAAGCATGGTCTGCGTGACCCACGAAATGGGTTTTGCCCGCGAGGTCGCAGATAGTGTGACCTTTATGGCCGAAGGTCAGATCATCGAAACCGGAAATCCGGATGAATTTTTCACCAACCCACAAACCGACCGCGCAAAGGATTTCCTGTCACATGTGCTCTAATATCGCGACCAAGGCTTCCAATAAAATGTGGGGTGGCCGTTTCGAACAAGGGCCCGCAGAAACGATGGAAGAGATCAACGCGTCCATCGATTTCGACAAGCGGCTCTACAAACAGGACATCCTGGCCTCACAGGTGCACGCGCAAATGCTGGGCCGGCAGGGGATTATCACGGAAGCTGACGCCAAGACGATTGTAAGCGGCCTGGACACCATTCGCGCAGAGATCGATGCAGGCACGTTTGAGTTCAAACGGTCCCTTGAAGACATTCATATGAATGTCGAAGCGCGCTTGTCAGAGTTGATTGGTGCACCGGCTGGGCGGTTGCACACGGCCCGTAGTCGAAATGACCAAAGCGTCACCGATGTGAAGTTGTGGTTGCGTGATAAGATCGATGAGATTGACGGACAATTGCTTGCGCTGATCGATGCGCTGATCACGAAAGCCGAGGCAAACGCCGATACGCCGATGCCCGGCTTCACCCATTTGCAGGTGGCACAGCCGGTGTCCTTTGGGCATCATCTACTGGCATATGTCGAAATGATGGGACGTGATCTGGACCGGTTGCGCGACACGCGGAAGCGTTTGAACGAATGCCCACTGGGGGCTGCGGCGCTTGCAGGCTCCCCTTATCCGATTGACCGTCACTGGACCTCTGAACAGCTTCAGTTCGATCGTCCTACTGAAAATTCGATGGATTCCGTGTCCGCGCGAGACCATGTGACCGAGTTTTTGTTCTTTGCCGCGATGAATGCGGTGCATCTGTCCCGCTTGGCCGAAGAATTGGTCAACTGGAATTCGGATGGCTTCAAGTTTGTGAACCTGACAGATGCCTTCACCTCTGGTTCCTCCATCATGCCGCAAAAGAAGAACCCTGATGCGGCCGAGTTGTTGCGTGCGAAACCGGGGCGTATCATCGGCTCTTTGAACGCCCTGTTGGTGGTCATGAAAGGCCTTCCTTTGTCGTTCATGAAGGACATGCAGGAAGACAAGGAACCACTGTTTGACGCGGCCGATAATATCTCTTTGTGCATTCGGGTTGCGTCTAGATTGATCGATGACCTTGAACCCTACAAAGACAACATGCTGGCGTTTCTGGATCGTGGTTTTGCGACTGCAACGGATCTTGCCGATTGGCTTGTGGTTGCTCTGGATATTCCGTTCCGCGAGGCCCATCACATCACGGGCGAACTTGTCGCGCTGGGTGTAAAATCCGGACGCTCTTTGTCGGAAATTCCGCTTGAGGAAATGCAGGCGGTTGAGCCGAAGATCTCCGATGAGGTTTTCGCAGCAATCTCTAACGAGACCTCACTGGCGGCACGAAAATGCTTTGGGGGTACCGCACCTGAGAATGTGAAAGCGGCCTGTATCCGCGCGCGTGAACGCTTTCTTACGACATCCAAGGGGTGAACCATGGACTATGAAGACATTCCATTTCACCCGAAAAACTTGGCCACGGTCAATGAGTCCGTCAAATGGCCAACGGGTAAGAAAAGCGCGCTATTCCTGAGCTTTGACTTTGATGCCGAAACGGCGTGGTTCGACGAAAGTGCAGTAGATTGGAACAATGAGGTCGCGGTCTCCCATGGCGGCTATGGCGCACGCGCTGGGATGCGTAAGATCCTTGAGCTACTTGATCAGCTTGACCTGAAGGCGACGTTTTTCACCCCGGGCTGGGTGGTGAAAACGCATACTGGAATTTGTGAGCAACTGCTTAAAGCTGGTCACGAAATCGCGCATCACGGCATGTATCATCTCAAGCCGTCCCTGTCTGATCGCGAACGCTCGCTTGCAGAGATTGACTTGGGCTTTGAGGCGATGAAGTCCGAATTGGGGATTGTGCCAACAGGGTATCGTGCGCCTTTGGGTGAAAACTGCGGCGCGTTTTTGGCCTATATGCAAGATCGTGGCATTACCTATTCAAGCTCTTGGCGTGATGATGTGATCCCCTATCGTCATGTGCTAGAAGGTGGCGCGGCTGGACCGATTGAGCTTCCGGCGAACTATTTCTTTGATGATTGGATGCACAGCATGATCAAAGGCAGTGGTCGCAATTTTGTGGCCCCTGAACTTGTCCAGTCCATCTGGCGCACAGAGCTTGAAGAAACCCATGAATGGGGTGCCTTGACGACGACTGTGTTCCATCCGCAGGTGTCCGGCCGGCCATCCCCCTACAGAACATTGCGCGAGTTTTTGACGTTTGCGAAGTCCAAGTCGGACCTTTGGATCGCAACCGGGGACGAAATCGCGAGTGCCTTGAAGGATCAGATCTAGCGGTCTGTAAGATCACAAAATCAAGTCTTTGATAGTGCCGCGCGTGCTTCGGGTAGGTCCCAGATCTTTTCGATAGCAGCGCAGCCTTCTGCCATGATGCGAGATTGATCACCCACACAGATTTTGCCGCCTGAAACAAGCAAACGGCCATCGACAATGACGCTGTCAATTTGCGCCCGGTTGGCAAGTGTTATCAGTGCGCGCATCGGGTCCATATATGGCAACAAATGTGGGTGGGTCATATCGACGACCGTAATGTCGGCCTTTGCCCCCGGCACAAGACGCCCGAGGTCTGACCTGCCAACAGCATTGCCACCAGCCGAAGTCACGCTTTGCAAAAGCACCGGTGCAGTCGCAATTTTCGGGTTACCCGACGCCGTTTTGGAGATGATTGCAGCTGCGTTGAGCTCTCCCAACAGATCCATGTTGTAACCATCGGTCCCAACCATTGTGCGCAATCCTGCAGCCTCAAAACGGCCAAAGGCCGCGATTTTGGCGATGCGGGTGAAAACACGAGGGCAAGACATGACCGTGACATCGCGCGCGCGCAAAAGCGCCAAATCCTCGTCTGTACAGAAAACACAATGGGCCGCCAGCAGGTCCGGCCCAAGGACACCAAGCCAATCCAAATATTCGGCTGGCGTCCGACCGTTCCAGCGTGACTTTATCTTTTCGACCTCGCTTGCGCTTTGCGCCAAATGCGTCGTGATTGGAACGCCAAGTTCCCGGGCACGTTCGGTGGCGGCCCTGAACAAATCGGGATCGCAGGTGTCTGTCGCGTGGGGGCTCATGGCGAGACCGATGCGACTATTGTCCCTGCCTTGCCACGTCTCGTACAAGGTGTTCCACGCCGCCAGATCGGCTGCATTGTCGGATCGATCACTGGATTGGGTGTTGTAGACCACTTTGCCATTTTCTGCGTGCGGATCGGATGCAGAGAACAGGTAGGGGGCGCCCCAGAATCGAATGCCAAGCTCTAATGCTGCGTCGAACATTTCGGGGATCCCGTTGCGAAACGGTTCCATCACGGATGTCGCGCCGCCCAGCAGAAGCTGAACAATACCCATCCGAGCGACCGCAAGACGTTCTTGTGATGAAAGAATATCCAAACCGGATTTCGATAGCGGCAACAGGACAGTATAAACGACACTCTGGTCCGCAGTTACCCCATTGCCATCTTCGGCGTGGCTGCGCGCGATCGCCTCACTGAAGCAATGATTGTGCAAGTTCATCAATCCCGGCAAAATGAAACGCCCGGGCTTATCAAGAACCACATCCGCAGCTTTCGGCCGCGAAGGGGAAATAGCGGCGACCTTGTCGCCTTCCAGGATCACCCAATGGTCCCGAATGACGGTCGGCACCTCTGCACGCCCATCTAGCACGAAACTGCCAAAAACAGCCGTTGTTTGTTGCCTGTTGGGGAGTGGGTCAATCATGCCGGTTTCCTGCTGTTCGTCTCGTTCTGTCGTTTCAGCGCGCGCTTGCCTGCCGCATAGATAGGGTCAATCACTGGAATGCCGATTTCTGATTGCAAACGCTGCGCTAGTGGCCCCATTCCTGCACATCCAAGCACAATGGCTCCGGCGCCTTGTCGTTTGAGGGTCCGACCGGTTTCCAACATCTCGGGCCAGACGTTGTCTTGTCCGGATGCAGCCGCTGACACATCGGACAAAGGCAGCTCTGCCACGAGCCTGTCCAGTAAACCCATTTTTTCAATATTCTTTTGGTGTCGCGGGATAGCCAAGGCTGAAAGCGCAATGATGCCATAACGTTCGGCCTGTTCGGTGGCTTCCAGGATGGCGGCCTCTTGTGCGCCGGTTATGGGTTTGTTCAAACGTGCACGCGCCTGATCCAATCCGGGGTCGGAAAAACAAGCGATGATCAACCCCGCACAATCCGCCGCTTCCGCAAAGGGCAAAAAAGCGTCACCGGCGAGGCGGGCATCTTCGTCCGTCCGGACCGTCGCTGGGCCGTTGGCATTGCGGGTCACTTCAAAATGGGGGCCTAACGGGGCAAGCGTATCCGCAATGGCGCGGGTGACCGTTTCCGATGAATTAGGGTTGTAGACCAGAATGCTCATGAGCGCAGATCGGTGCCGAAATTCTGCCTAGGATCAAACTCCGGCAGTGTTACGCCGGAGCGGCCACACAGATCTACTGGTGCGCGCTTGAAAAAGCGTCCCTGACCAGAAGAGGCTTTCAATGCGCCATGGTCCACGATGATATTGCCGCGGTTCATCACGACCTCTGGGATGCCCGTCAACTCGAGCCCTTCAAAGGGCGTATAGTCCATGTTGTCGTGCTGATCCTCCAAAGCGACTTTGCGGCGTGCTTCGGGATTCCAGATAGCGATATCAGCATCACAACCCGGCGCGATGCGGCCTTTTTTCGTGCAGCCAAAGGTGCGTGCCGCATTGGTCGCGCTTAAGGCCACGAAGTGTTCCAGTGTGATGCGGCCCGCGACAACACCCTCGGAAAACAGCCAGGGCAAGCGGGCGGCGATCCCCGGCATGCCATTGGCGATTTTGGTGTAGGGCACATCCGCGCCATTGAGAAACTTGCCGGTTTCGTCTGCGCGATAGGGCGCATGATCCGAACTGACACTTTCAAAGGTGCCTTGGGACACATGGTGCCATAGCGCGTCTTGCGTCTCAGCCCCCCGCACCGGCGGCGAACAGATAAATTTCGCACCGTCCATCTCAGGCTTATCAAGCGCCTCGCGCGTCAGCGCCATGTATTGCGGGCAGGTTTCGGCAAAGAGCTTTGCTCCGGCAAACTTCTCTCGCCGCACAATCTCGGCTCCTGCCGCTGTGGAGACATGCACCACAAAAAGCGGCGCGTCCGCAAGTTTGGCCAGTTGAATAGCGCGGTTGATCGCTTCGGCCTCAGCCAGTTCCGGACGCGAGATCGCGTGGTATCTGGGTGCCGTCAGATCGCGGTCCGCCAATTGCCGGTTCATCCATTTGACCATGTCGTTATTTTCGGCATGAACCATCGTGATCGCGCCGTGGTTACGCGCGATGGTCAGAATATCCAGCATCCCGCCATCGCCGATGTTCATCAGGTCATAGGTCATGAATACCTTGAAACTTGTGATCCCGGATTGGATCGCGCGAGGCAATTCGTCGTTCAGCACCTTCTCTGTCGGGTCTGTGATGATCAGATGCCATGCGTAATCCAGCACGGATTTTGCTGCGCGGGTTCTGTAGGTCGAGATGACATCATCCAAGGATTGCCCGCGATGCTGTGCAGCGAAGGGAATGATCGTGGAATTTCCACCAAACGCCGCCGAGATCGAGCCGCTTTGATAATCGTCGCTGGTCATGATCCCGGACGAGCTTTCCTGGGCAATATGGCAGTGCGCTTCGATGCCGCCTGGCATCACAATCCGTCCGCCTGCATCAATGCGCCGCTCACCGCCCGGCAGGGTTTCGGCGATTGCGACGATACGTCCGTCTTTGATGCCTATGTCTCCGGATGTTACCCAGTCGGCGGTCGCGATCTGACCTGAATGAATGACGGTGTCGAACTCCATAGTGACTACCCCGTTACGGTCCAATTGTGGCGCTGATCTTCTGTCGGGAAACGCTCTGATAATCCGAGCTCTTCGATACGGTGGATGCTTGCTTCAAAGAGTGTTTTTTGCACTGGCACTGTGTCAGGGCATAGCGCAACACTGCGAAGCTGTTTCTCTCGCCCTTTGTAGGTGTCAAAAAGAGATCGCAGATCCTGAATCGCACGACCGTCGGATATATCAACCCGCAGGTCATAAGTTGCGATGCCATGTTCGCCGGTCACCTGAAGTGCGGCTGATTTCAGGGCACCGGCAACTTCGCCCCCGGCTTGTTCACCCGCTTCAAGCGCGCGCAACAACTTTTCAGCCAGGGGCAATTCAGCGTCCTCCGCGAAAGCGGCAGCCATTGAGCTGGTGACGCGATCATTGTCCAGAATATTGCCAAGCGCCAAACAGCCGGGCGCTGCGCTATGGCTGTAAATGGAATACATGCGGCGGCCATGATAGATGGCAGATTGGCCGCGCGCATCCAAGGCACCCAGTTGCCGCCAGTCGATGTCAGGCGAAGACGCGCAGACTTCTTGAATGGCGGCTTCAGCACTTTGGCCAGCGGTCAAAAGCGCTATTCCTGCGTCTCCCAACCGACTATCGGTCCGATGTTGTGACAGGAAGGCACCCTTGCCGTGTGCCAGTCGCAGACACCTGTTGCCCACGGCCAGATCGGAGGTCGTGATGGCACCGCCGAAAGCGCCAGTCCGTTCGCAATGGCCAATGATCGAAAAGGTCACGGATCTAGCCTCCTATCTGTTTGTTCGTTGCAAGAGGCGCTATATCTTCCGGCCCCGCAAGCCAAAGACGGTTACGAATAAAGTGATTGCGACAAGGATCGTCGCAACAGCCGCGATCACAGGATCGATCGACTCTTGTATACCGTCCCAAATGACCTTTGGCAGGGTCTCAACCCGCCGCACGGTCAGGAATAGAACACCAACAATTTCATCGAAACTGACGGTGAAGGCAAAAAGCGCACCAGCGATCATACCCGGACGGATAGAGGGCATGATCACCGTCAGAATGGTCATGGGCAAAGATGCCCCCAAATTGCGTGCAGCCTGTGGAATCCGTCGATCCAAGTTTGTCAAAGCCGCAAAGACCGAAATCGTCACATAGGGCAACGCCAAGAGCGTGTGCGCCAGAATGACACCAACATGCGTATCAATCAGCCCTAGAACCACCCAAAACTTATAGAAGCCCAACGACTGAACAACTGGCGGCACCAAAATGGGTACGATCATCACCCAGCGGGCGATCGTTGCCGCCCGATCCGACAAAAACCAAACGCCAATGCAAAAGAGCGTCCCCAGTATTGTCGAGATTCCTGCAACAAGCACACCGATCCACATGCTCGTCAAACAAGCTTGTAGCCATTTGGGTGAGCGCAGGAAGGTTTCGTAATGCTGGAGCGATAGTCCATCGCGCGGCAATCCAATGAACGCGGTGTCGGTAAACGAGACGGGAATGACGACAAGGATCGGAAGGACAAGAAAGGCCAAAACCATCCAGCAGCCGGTGGAAAAGAAGATGTGCAGGGTCGATCTTGGCATTATTTGCGCTCCAGAAAGGTTTTGCGCAGGTTCACAAAATTCCCTGCAACAATCAGAACCAGAGCGGTCGCCACCAGCAAAGCGGACGACAGCGCAGTGGCCAGTCCCCAACGCAAGAGTTCCTGAATCTGATAGGAGATATATTCAGAAATCATCATGACACGACCGCCACCCAAGAGTGCCGGCGTAATGAAGAACCCAAGCGACAACACAAAGACCAGCAGGCCGCCCGAGAAGACACCGGGTAGTGTTTGCGGGAAATAAACTTCGCGGAAAGCACGCCACTCGCTCGCGCCAAGGCCGCGCGCTGCCATCATGTGGCTCTGAGAGATGCCGCGCATATTCGCCAGCATTGGCAGGATCGCAAAAGGCAACATGACGTGGACCATTGAGATCAACACACCCAGCTCGTTATGCATCAACCGTAAGGGCGTCTCGATGATACCCCAGTCCATCATGGTATCGTTCACCAGACCTGAGCGTCCCAAGAGGACGATCCATGCAAAGGAACGCACCAAAACGGAGACCCAAAAGGGCAACAAAACTAAGCCGAGCATTAAGGGCGCGCGGCGGCCGCCGTATGTCGTGATCGTGTAGGCGACGATGTAGCCTAAGAGCAGACAAAAGACTGTTGTAATGGCTGCAATGCGGAACGTGAGAACAAAACTCACCTTCACCGCATTGGAATCAAACATCCGGGTGTAGTTCCCGAACCCCGGCTCGGGTTCGGTGAGTGAAATCCCGAAGATGTTCAAAACTGGCCAGATGTAAAAGATCATCATCAGTGCCAATGCTGGCAAGGCAAGCATCCAGTATCTGGTCTTTTCCGACATCTTCGGGATCGTCCTTCTTGTGCAGATCAGCCAATGAGTGCGTCAATATAGAGCTCTTCGGCGTGGACTTGGTTCTTGCCGTACCACTCGTCTGAATAGATGACCATTTTGGCTACATTCGCGGCGTCTGCCGGGTTCCATGCAGCCAACTCACTGGGCACTTTCGCTGCGGCCTCGGGATTGATGGGCGCGTTGCCGATGGCATTGAACCATTCAATCTGCAGATCCGGATCTTGCGTCAAAGCGATGAAATTCATCGCCGCTTCGGTTCCGGCTGGGTTTTTCTGAGGCACAGCCCACATTCCCGGCTGCAATACGCCGCCCTCAAAGCTCAACTCGAAGGTGCCCGGTTCCATCTGGTCTTTCAGCAGAAAGGCGCGCGTCGACCAAATCTTGCCCATTGCCACTTCGCCCTGCAAGAATAGGTTCTGACTTTCAGAGCCCGACCCCCAGACAATGATATTTTCGCGCAATTCACGGAACTTGGCGATGGCGGCCCTTAGCCCATCTTCATCAAGGAAATCATAGACGTCCTCTTTTGGAATCCCCATCGCGAGAACCGCGCTTTCCAATTGGCCGCGCACAGATTTACGGAAAGTGCGAATGCCGGGGAACTGCTCTACATCCCAGACATCTGCCCAGTTTTGCGGCACGCCGTTGGGAAGCATCGTTGGGTTTGTCGCCAGTCCGTAGCCAAAGAGGTAGTTGCCGATGGCAAAGGGAAGCGCCGTGCCTTCAAGAACCTTGGAGGCATCAACAATGTCATAATCAATGGGTTGGATCACACCGGCTTCGTTCATGACGATGGCAGAGCCCGCGCCGCTGTCGAGCACATCCCAAACGACGGCACCACTTTCGACCATGGCGCGCACCTTGCCCGGCGAAGGACCCGCACCATCTACGCGCAGCGGGATACCTGTCTCGGCAGTGTAGGCTGTGCCCAGAACATCGGCGAGGATGTCGGATGCCGCACCGCCCCAGTTACAAATCACGATTTCGCTGGCTTGTGCGTGCGCACCTTTGCCAAGTAGTGGCACCAATCCCATCGCCCCCAGTGCCGTCAGGAACCCGCGTCGCGACAAGCTGCCCGCCTTGTATTTCTCGACCGCTATTTCAGCGAGGTCGATCTTGAATTGTTCATCTGTTGTTTCCATTGGCTTTCTCCAAGTTGTCTACATTTTTTGCCGACCCTTGATATTTCGGGTCTTCGCGTTTCTGTTTTTTGACGCGTGAAAGGGTCGCGCGTCCGCCGCTCAATTTTCCGCTATCGGAACACACGCCTTGCAGTCCCATCCGAAGCTGATCTCCATATTGGGTTCAGGTGGCAGGCTGGCATTCCAAGTCGTTTGCGAGATTAAGATTTCGCCGAATTCTTCGTGATCGACCAAGACGAGGCAACGTTCGCCGAGGTAGCTGATTTGACGAATACGACCGGCAAAACACTCTAGCCCCGGAAGCCCCAATCGGACGCGTTCCGGGCGAATGGCAAGGCAAGCCTTTCCGTCGATATTCACCTCAGGCTCTGCAGAAAGCTCAAAACTCTCTTGAGCAACTTGCGCCGTGTATGTTCCGTTGGCCTGTTTCCTGATCTGGGCCGGGACAAAGTTTGATTTCCCCAGAAAACTCGCCACGAACTTGTTTCGGGGACGGTTGTAGAGCTCGGCCGGTGCGCCTTCTTGCTGAACAGATCCATCACTCAGAATAATGACGCGGTCGGACATCGACATTGCTTCGTCCTGGTCGTGCGTGACGTAGATAAAGGTCACTCCCAGTCTGTCGTGCAGGGCTTTAAGCTCCCACTGAAGATCGGCCCGAAGCTTTTTGTCGAGCGCCGAGAGTGGCTCATCGAGGAGCAAGACATCAGGCTTGAATGAGAGTGCTCTTGCCAGAGCGATACGTTGCTGTTGCCCCCCGGAAAGCTGGTGTGGCATTCGGTCCGCAAAGCCTGACATCTGCACCAACTCAAGGCATTCTCGCACCCGTTCGGCGCGTTCGGCATTGGGCATCTTTCTCACACGCAGGGGGTAGCCTACGTTTTCCGCCACGGTCATTGTGGGAAACAACGCATACCCCTGAAACACCATTGCAAAGTCGCGCTTTTCAGGTGGTAGATGCGTTATCTCTGCCCCTCTTGCATGAATGGAGCCGCTGGTCACTGAGAGAAAGCCAGCAATTGCAGAGAGCAGAGTTGTCTTGCCAGATCCTGATGGGCCGAGCAGTGTCAGAAACTCGCCTTCACGGATATCCAGCGCCACATTGTCAAGCGCGCGGACCTTCCCATACGTCTTGACGGCGTTCCGGACTGAAATGATTGGGTTTGGCATTCAGCTGTCGTCTCCAAGAGATGCCGCGCGTCGAACCGCAGCACCCCTCAAGCAAAGCAGAGCCATTCAATTCAGTGAAATAAAAATTTCGGCTACAGGAATAATCCAGAGTTATAACGTGGCTTCGCCATCTGGTCCCGTCATCAAAGAGTCTCTTACGAACTGTTGGAACTTTCCCAACATCTGTGAGGTTGGAAACAGCTTTGACGTTATTCCATAGAGCTTGACCGGGAGACAGGGTTCAACCGGTCGGACGACAATGTCGCTTCGGGATGTCCCGCGCAGAGCAAAGCTGTCCACCAACGCCACACCGGCTCCCGCTGAAACCATCTCTAGGGCCGTTGATGTGTGACGCACTTCGCAGTCGAAGCGGCGTTCCAATCCCACGTTTGAATAGGCCTGGTCAATCATTTGGCCAAGCGGCGTGGATGATCCGAATGAGATGTGTTTGACGTGATTCAAGTCAGAGATGTTGATCATCCGAGCATGTGCCAGATCGTGGCCTGCGGGCATGACGCAAACCATTTTCCCTTCGGCCAATGGGAGAACGCTTAGGGCTGAATGCCGTGGAGGTGTGATCGAAAATCCAAGCTCAGCGCGACCGCTGATCAACTGGTGAATCACCTCATCGACGCTGCCCAATTCGATGGACGGTCTAAGTTGGGGTCTCTCTTGCATAAACCGAGTTACCAAACCGGGGAGCAATACATGTCCGATTGATGGGGTTGCGATCAAGTTCAGCTGTCCGACTGTCCCGCCACGCAACTGTTGCAATATTCGATCCATGCGTTTCTGCTGAGCGAAGAGATGCTGGGCTTCCTGAGCAATGTGTAAGGCTTCCGGGGTAGGGGCCAGACGCCCTTTTTCCCGACGGAACAGCGAAAACCCCACCAGGTCCTCAATGTGTCTGATCATGTTCGAGACCGCTGGTTGGCTAACACCCAGGGATTCCGCTGCGCCCGAAGTTGTCCCCAAATCCACAACCGCACATAGCATCTCAAGTTGCCGCAAGCGAAGCATAGAGAATAACCTTCTGTTATTTCATGTGTCGGTTTTATTATTTCCAGCTAAGCGTTTAGTTGTCTAGTTCTGGAGGTCACCCTAGTTTGGAGGAACGCATGAGTAGACGTGTGGTATTTGCGGTAGCACAGTTGGGGCCTATTCATTTGGACAGTTCCCGCAAGGCTGTCGTCAAACGGCTTGTGGATTTGATGCGGGAAGCTCACGCGCGCGGCGCCAAATGGGTCACGTTTCCAGAATTGGCCTTAACCACATTTTTCCCACGCTACGTTTACAACGACGTCGAAGAATATGACCGGTTTTTTGAAGAAGAACTGCCCTCTCCTGAG
The DNA here is from genome assembly GCA_947494675.1 of uncultured Paracoccaceae bacterium. Lineage (GTDB taxonomy): Bacteria > Pseudomonadota > Alphaproteobacteria > Rhodobacterales > Rhodobacteraceae > CANMYO01. The sequence goes on along the minus strand of CANLVP010000003.1, from coordinate 543,117 downwards.
ACACAACCGTTGTTTGATTGCGCCCGTGAACTGTCGATCGGCTTCTACCTAGGCTATGCTGAGAAGACCGTAATTGACGGCAAGGTCAGACGTTTCAACACATCTGTGCTTGTCTCCCCAAACGGGGACATTATTGGAAAATACCGCAAGATCCACTTGCCTGGCACCAAAGATCCGATTGGTGATGCCGAATTTGAACACTTGGAAAAACGGTATTTTGAAGTGGGAGATCTCGGTTTTCCGGTCCACAAGTCAGAAGTTGGCAGGATCGGCATGTGCATCTGCAATGATCGCCGCTGGCCAGAAACGTTTCGCGTGATGGCATTGAAAGGCGCTGAGGTCTTCATGCTGGGGTACAACACGCCAACCCGAAACATTCACTACAACGAACCAGCTCACCTGCGCGAGCATCATCACAGATTGAGCCTCGAGTCAGCTGCCTATCAGAACGGTGCGTGGGTCATGGCGGCGGCGAAATGTGGCTCGGAAGACGGATTTACCATGATTGGCGGGTCCGCAATCGTGGCCCCAACCGGAGAGACCGTTGCGCGTGCGGTAAGTGAAGATGACGAACTCATTACGCACAATTGTGACTTGGATCTTGGAGCCTACATTCGCCGCTCTGTTTTCAATTTCGCCAAACACCGCCGGATCGAGCATTATGGGCTGATCACGACGCAGACTGGAGTGGAAATCGAAGAATGACCTATTCACTTGCCGGGCGCTGTCCCGATACGGGCCGCATCGGATTTGCCGTCACGACGTCTTCTGTGGCCGTTGGCGCGCGGGTTGGTGCGGCAATGCCCGGTTGCGTTGTTTTTTCGCAAGCGCGCACAGATCCGCGTTTGCATCGCGTTGGCCTTGACGCATTTCAGAAGGGGGCCGATCCGGTTGCAATTCTCGCAGAAATGCAAAGCGCAGCCCATGCCCCGCATTGGCGTCAACTCGGTGTGCTGACAATGACAGGCGAGGGCGTTCACCATACCGGTGAGTCCTGCCTTGACCATACCGGCGGCATTTCTGGGGCGGACTGTCTGGCCATCGGCAACTTTCTTGGAAGCGCCGAAGTCCTGCCCCAGATGATCCGTGGCTTCGAAAAGGCGTCCGGCACGCTCGAACAAAGACTTCTGGCAGGAATGCTGGCTGGGGAAGCTGCGGGCAGCGAACGTGACCCGCTGCAATCCGCATCCTTGGTCGTCATGGGCCCGGATGAGCTAAAGGATTCTGATCTGCGCATTGACGACTCTAAAACGCCGTTACAAGACCTTGCGTCCCTCTATGAACGCTGGGCGCCCAAGAGTGACGCATACAAGCTGCGCGCGATCGATCCAGATAGCGCGCCGTCTTCCTCTGTCGTCGAAGGCAATGCGCCCGCTTAGGACTGCGTTCATGCAGATGACATTGGATATTGGTGGGCGCTAAACATCTGTTGCGCCTAGAGTGAGTTTTGGAACAACGGCACGGAAAGGCTGCTCGTGCGCCAAGCCAACGTCGACATCCCGAAATGCCGCGTGGTTGTATTTGCCCGTTAATGAGATGCGGCACCGCTTCAGACCTTTTCTCAGAGCCCCTTGCCGACATGTCGGTTTCTTCCAGTCCGTTTTCGGTACCATGCTGTCATGGTTTTGCTGCTATTTGCGGGAATACAGCCTCGAATTTACGCGGGTGATGTTTTCAACCGCAACTAACGAAACAAAATGTCGCCGACATCGTCGGTCATATCTGCTTCGCTGATGCTTCCGTTGACGAAAAGTGTTCGCAAACCAAGCCGCTTAACTTCAGATTGGAGGCGTTCTGTAAACATGGCGTCGCGCTCCAGTAAGTTTGCCAGTGCGCGTCCCGGATTGCTGGTGCGATTGGGTATCTCCATCGTCGAGCCGCGCTTATCAAACGCGCAGCGGCGAAAGTCAGCTGTAGGCAATAGCCAAACTGCGTCGCTGAGTTCGGTGAGCATCGGTGCGACGAGGTGCGGTAACAATCGAAAGCCCTCGACGAGGATCGGCCTATCGCGAGGCATGCCTCTCAGATCCTCTAGGATGAGATCAAATCCTTCGCCCTTAAACCAATGAAATGTCTCCAGCATGACCTGCGGCGTGCGGTCGACCCAACGCGCGTCTATGCTCATGTCCAGGAATGCCATCAGATTTGGGCACCTTTTCGGGTCACAACGTTTCGCATGTTCTGCCATCGCTTTGTCGGTGTCGTAGAGGGCTGCGTTATGCTTGGCGGCGAGCTTCCGAGCGATGACTGATTTGCCGGCTCCGCTACCGCCACCGATCCAGCGAATATGACTGAGGGCGCTTGTGTGTGTCATGCGTTTTGATGGCCAGTTAAGTTGCAGTTTACAAGCCATACGGCGCTTGATCGGCCCCTGAACGCGCAATGACAAACGGCCGCAAGTTCTGCGAAGTGTGAATTCGCCAAAACCTTGATGTCGCGCCTGCAGCGAATGCCTGGTTCACCGGCTTGTCAATCTCCGCAATCTATGGATTGCTAAAAGCTCAAGAATTTAGGGAGAAGATGAAGTGATCGACCCAGCCGTATTACTAACCTATTCGTTGATTGTTCTTGGCTTCGTTTTCATCCCCGGTCCCGCAACCCTGTTGACCGTCGCGCGGGCCACCACATCAGGAACCAAGGTTGGTATTGCTACCGGTGCGGGTATCACGGCTGGCGACTTTCTTCATACATCATGGCTGTTGTTGGTATCTCCGCAATCATCGCGGCATCCGCCACGCTCTTCACAGTCGTCAAATACCTTGGTGCCGCGTATCTCGTCTACCTCGGATTGAAGGACTTTTTTGAGAAAACCTCGGTCGACTTGGGCCAGGGGCGTGTTCCGATCTCCGCGCCACAAGCCTTCAGACAGGCTATCTTAGCGGAGGTGCTTAACCCAAAGACTGCACTTTTCTTCCTCGCATTCCTCCCGCAATTCGTTGCGCCGGAAAGAGGTTTTGTCGTCATGCAGCTCACTATTTTAGGCGTTGTTTTTGCATTGATCGGATTCTTCAGCACCATCGTATTCGCTGTTGCTGCCGGTGGCCTTGGAAACTTCTTGCGTCGCAATCCGGCTGTTCTCAAGTGGCAGGGCAAAGTGGTTGGCAGTATCTACTGCGCGTTAGGTGTTCGTCTCGCCTTGCAGGAAAGGTAAGCGGACTGTCACTCAACGCCAGCAAAGTCCGCTTTAGTTAAGCTGTACCTTGTGAGAGCGACCCTCGGCAAACGGCGGCTTTGGGTTGCCAAAAGCGAACCGAACGTCGAGCAGCCGTGATATATGCTTTGCTAGATCAAAGCTTCCAATCGAACCTGACAGCGTCCTCTGACATTTCCCAAAGCCGTGCCATGACGGCTTTGTCGTGCGCGTGAGGGTTCAATGTGCCTTTGCCAACGGGTCCGACCGTTTCCATGCGGCCGGTCGGACCGTAGAGGGCACGTTGCTCTGTCAGGGTCTCTTCGGTCGCACACATCACTTCGGGGTATGAGCCTTGTTCTGCCGTCTGAACCATCGGCGTCTTGGTCATTAGCCACCAGATGAACCGCATCGTGCGGCTGCCGCTTGTTGTGATCAGCGAGGTGGCCGATGAGCCCGGATGACATACGTAAACTTCGACATCTTTGCGCCCCGCAGCGGCCAGCCGGTCCTGCAGTTCGTAGGCAAACATCATCTGCGCTAGCTTGCTCTGTGAATAGGCGGTGTTTGCACCGTAACCCTCAGCCCAGTTCATGTCGTCGAATTTGATGGTCTTGAGACCCATGTTGTAGCCAAGACTTGCAACAACCACGATCCGGCCTTTGCTTTCGGCGATGCGGTCAAACAGCAGACCATTGAGCAAAAAGTGACCGTAATGGTTGGTGCCAAGCTGGCTTTCGAACCCGTCGACAGTCAGTTCGCGCGTCGGCACCTGCGCGATGGCCGCATTGTTGATCAGCGCGTCGATGCGGGGCACGGTCTTCAAGACCTCGGAGGCGGCCTCGCGCACGCTGCCCAGAACGGACAGATCCATGCGGATGAAGCTCACGTCGGCCTGTCCGCCGAATTCCTGTTTCAGGTCCGCGATTGCCGCCTCAGATTTCTCGGCTGAGCGGTTCAGCATCACCACCTTGGCGTTTTTCTTCAGCAAGATGCGCGCTGCTTGAAAGCCTGCGCCAGCGTTGGCGCCGGTGATGACATAAGTCTTGCCTGACTGGTCGACGAGGCGTTCGGGTGTCCAGCCTTTTGGGCCAAATGTCGTATCTGCCATTTTCTGTCTCCTGCCAGTTCAAGCTGGCGGTTTGGGGTGCTATTGTCTGAAAGCACAGATAGAACCTGATTGGGCGTCGAAACAGGCAATATCCTCTCAATTACTTGCCCATTCGTCTCAACTCCATTGCAAAGATGATAGTCTTCTGCCAGCTAGAGCGCATGAGCAAGGACCAGATCAAAAACCTTATTGAGCGCCGTCTGCCCGAGGCAGGCCTTGTCGACACAGCAATTGAGGGTGTCCAACTATTCCGCGTGACCGAGACTATTCCTTGCGTGCCCGCCGTCTACCAGCCGACGGTCGTGGCCATCCTTAACGGCACAAAGGAAGCTGTACTGGACGGCGAGCGCCACATCTACGGTAGCGAAAAATACTTGTTGTGCCCAATGACGCTGCCAGTTGAGGCGGGCACGCCAGACGCTTCTGAAGAAAATCCTCTGCTAGGCGTAATGATCACTTTGGAGCCACGGATGATGCGCGCGCTCACCATGGAGATTGAGACGGCTACCGGTGGCATGAGACAGTCTCGGGGCGGAGCGTCGTCGGCTTTGGCTTTGGCGCCTTGGGATACGGGCTTCACACAGGCACTTTTGCGACTGCTTGAGCTGCTCGACAATCCGGTTGATCTAGAAGTCCTTGGCCCGGGGCGATTGCGCGAATTTTATTACGCGGTGCTCACGGGCGAAGCTGGCGCCACTGCAAAACGCGCTTTTGGCGTCGGCAACGAAATCGCGCGCACCATAGACTACCTCTCAACCCACTTGAAAGAACAGGTCACGATCGACGACATGGCCGACCACGTCGGCATGAGCCGGGCGGTCTTCCATCGGCGGTTCAAGGAAGCCACGACAATGTCGCCAATACAGTTTGTGAAATCGATGCGTCTGAACAACGCCGCGATGAAGATCGCCGAAGGAAAGACAGTGTCAGAAGCGGCCTGGGACGTGGGGTATCAAAGCTCCTCTCAGTTTAGCCGCGAGTTCAAGCGGATGTACGGCCAATCACCCCGGCAGTGGAGTCATGCGGCGCAGGTACCAGACCTGCTCAATTAATGCGTGCCTGGCGCTCGAGGCTTGTGGAGAACGTCCGCAAGCCGCAGCTCTCTGGTCCATAGTTGAGTGACTGCACCGGGCTGATCGTCCAAGGGCCATGATGAACTAGGATACGGCGACGCCCGTTGATGCGCCCACGACCAGTTCGGCTTCTAGGAGCTCATTCTCGAAGGGGTTTGTCGAAGATTCCACCTGTCGGATGAGCATCGTGGCAACGAGACGACCAGCTTCGCGTACGGAAGAGCGAACGGCGGTAAACAATGGGATGTCTTGGCGATTGCTGAGGTAAGATAGATCATCGTCATACGCGACTACGGATATGTCCTTGCCCAGTTGCAATCCCGCTTCCTGAATGGCTCGGCGCGCGCCGATCGCCTGCATGATCGATGATACGACAAAAGCAGTAGGGCGCTCCTTGCGCATCAACATATTCCGCACGGCTTCGTGGCCATTTTCTTCGGTCATTTGACCGCTGCTCATAAATCGAGGCGTCAAAGATATCCCGGCCTCTTTCAGGGCAGTCTCGTACCCCGAGCGGCGGCGGACGGCAAAGTTAACACTTTCATCCCCATTGATTATCCCGATGCGACGATGACCGAGGTCCAGAAGAAAGGATGTGGCACGCTGGAAAGCTCGGGAATTGTTCACATCAAGCCATGAATAGGGCAGGTCGGCATTTTCGACCCGGCCATGCATGATGAAGGGCATCCCGATCTCGTGCATCAGCGCAATGCGCGGATCATCTTGCCTGGGCAACTGCAAGACCACGCCATCGACAGCACCCTCGGCCCTTAGCTTGCGAAATGTTTGTTCTTCGTGATCCGGCTGGGCGATCATCAGGGTCAGGCTATACCCAAAATCAGCGCAACATTCTGTCATCCCGCCAATAAAATCGCCGGTGATTGGGCTAACCAATTCTTCTTTGTTCTGGCTTGATAGAACGTGGCCAATTGTAAAAGAGCGCCCCGTAGCAAGCGCGCGCGCTTTCTTGTCTGGCATGTAGTTAAGCCGCACTGCTGCTTCAGCTACGCGAGCTCGGGTTTTTGCGCTAACTTCTGGGTAGCCGCCGAGCGCGCGCGATACGGTTGTTTGAGATAATCCTATACGTGAAGAGAATTCCTTCAAGTTCATAAGATATTAAACCGCTTTCAATCCAAGGTCGGTAAACCCAACACCATCAGGCCCTCAGCGTCAAGGTCTGAGGTAAGGTTTCCAATTTTTGCAGGGCATGTTGACACAGGTCTGTGAATCATGCTTCTTGTTAAAAATTGAAAGCGCTTTCGAATTTGGGTCGAAGACACAACGTAGTCGCGGGAAGCGCAGAACAAGGGAGAGAGAGATGAAATCCACTTATCTGGCGGGGTGCGCAGCACTCGCACTTATGACATCGCCTGCAATGGCCGAACAATTGACTGTATTTGGCACTTGGCTGGGGCCGGATCAAGAATACGTCGAAGCTGTGCTTGCCGACTTTGCAGAGAAGACCGGCCACGATGTGCGCTATACGGGTTCTGACAGCTTTGAGCAGCAGATCCTGGTGGATACCGAGGCCGGTTCCGCGCCAAACATCGCTGTGTTCCCGCAGCCAGGCCTGGCGTCCGATCTGGCATCGCGCGGGTTCCTGACACCCTTGAAAGACGGAACAGCCGAGTGGATTGCCGAAAACTATGCGGCGGGCCAATCCTGGGTCGATCTTGGCACATATGCCGATGAAAACGGGGCGGATAACCTCTACGGCTTTTTCTACAAGGTCGATGTGAAATCACTGGTCTGGTATTCGCCTGAGAACTTTGAAGATGCGGGCTATGACATCCCGACAACGATGGAAGAGCTGAAGGCCCTGACAGATCAGATCGTTGCAGACGGGGGCACTCCTTGGTGCATCGGTCTGGGATCCGGTGGCGCGACAGGTTGGCCTGCGACCGACTGGGTTGAGGAAATGATGCTCCGCACGCAAGAACCCGCTGTCTATGACCAATGGGTTGCGAATGAAATTCCATTTGATGCGCCAGAGGTCGTTGCCGCAATTGAAGAGTTCGGCGCATTTGCCCGCAATGAAGATTATGTTGCTGGCGGTGCCGGTGCTGTCGCAGCGACCGACTTCCGCGACAGCCCGAAGGGTCTGTTTGCAAGCCCACCTCAGTGCTACATGCACCGTCAGGCGTCTTTCATCCCTGCGTTCTTCCCCGAGGGCACGGTTGTTGGCGAAGATGCAGATTTCTTCTACTTCCCAGCTTATGCGGAAAAGGACCTTGGAGCACCAGTTCTTGGTGCGGGTACGCTTTGGGCAATTACCAATGAAAACGAAGCCGCTCATGATCTGATCGCGTACCTGCAAACCCCTGAAGCGCATGAGATTTGGATGGCGCTTGGTGGCTTCCTGACGCCACACAAAGGTGTGGATGCGTCGAAGTTCTCGGACGCCGCGACTGCAAAGATGAACGACATTCTGTTGGCAGCGACGACGTTCCGATTTGACGCATCTGACTTGATGCCGGGTGCAGTTGGTGCAGGCACATTCTGGACAGGAATGGTGGATTACGCAGGCGGCAAGGATGCAGCTGAGGTTGCGTCAGGTATCCAAGCCTCTTGGCCTAAATAGAATCTAAGCGAACCTCCCAGTTGGGCCCAGCAAGACGTGTTGGGCCCGACACCTTTTCCAATTCTCGTTTCAGACCCACTGATCGCTCATGCTCAGGGAAGGGCGCGTCCCCAATGCATCCATTCGTCTTAGGATTAGTGACCATTGCCATTGGCGTTAGTGGCTGTCTTGCATATTTCTCACTGTCCAATTTGATATTGGACAAGGTCATTTTTCCACAAAGACCTGGTGATCGCGGTCGAAACATTAATCGGGCCAATGCGGTTCGCCCTTGGCTGTTTCTGTTTCCCGCAATCTTCGCGCTTGGCCTGTACCTGGGATATCCCGTGTTCGAAACGCTGCGGCTGTCGCTGACGGATCGTGACGCGGGCGGGGCGTTCGTTGGTCTTGCCAATTACCAGCAGATGATGGCGGAAGAAAAATTCTGGGAAGCCCTACGCAACAATATGCTATGGCTGATCGTTGTCCCTGCGGCATCCACCGCGTTTGGCCTGCTTGCGGCGCAACTGACGGATCGGCTGCCCTGGGGCAATATCGCGAAATCAATCATCTTCATGCCGATGGCGATTTCCTTTGTCGGGGCCTCGGTCATTTTCAAGTTGGTCTATGACACGCGCCCGGTAGAACAAGACCAGATTGGCGTGGTCAACGCGATATGGTTGCACCTTGATGGCGGCATCGGGTCGTTCATCGTCTTGCGTCTACTTCCCGCATTCCTGATGTTGGCGTTTGCGGCGATGATTGCCTATGCGATCAAAGGTTTGATCGCGCAATTGCGCAATCCGCATAGCCAAGATGGCTTTGGTATCAAGGCGTTGCGTGTCGCCGCTGGTGTTGTCGGGCTTTGGGTGATCGTCAAATGCCTGCTCACTGTCATCAACATCTTTACAGTGACCAATACCTACGGGGAGCCGCAGACATGGCTGACCATTCCGTTCTGGAACTCCTTTTTCCTGATGATCGTGCTGATCTGGATTCAGACCGGGTTTGCCATGGTGATCCTGTCTGCCGCGTTGCGGGGCGTGCCTGAAGAAACGGTCGAAGCGGCCATCGTCGATGGGGCCAATCCGTTTGAGGTGTTCTTTAAGATCAAGGTGCCGCAAATCCGTGGCACCATCGTCGTTGTGTGGACGACGATCACGCTCGTCGTGCTGAAGATTTTTGACATCGTGTTCGCAATGACCAATGGCCAATGGGGCACGCAAGTTCTGGCCAATTACATGATCGACAAGCTGTTTCGCGCGAACGATTGGGGCGTTGGGTCCGCTTCTGCCATTGCGATCATGGTGCTTGTCTCGCCGATCCTGATTTGGAACGTGACCAACGCGCGCCAAGAGATGAGGGATCAGCAATGAGTACGATTGCCGGTACCAAATCGCGCCTGACCTGGGCTGTTCATATTTCGACGCTATTGCTGGTGCTGTTATGGATTTTCCCAACCTTTGGGTTGCTGGTGTCTTCCTTCCGCACCGCCGACCAGATTTCGAGCAGCGGTTGGTGGAAGGCGATGTATGCCTCGGAACAAAATATCGTGGTGAGGATCGCGGACCCGGATGATTTCCGCGTGGCCGATGGCGATGGCTACGTCGTTTCGGGCAATTTATTTGGCGATGACACTGGGGTTGAAATCTCTAATTGGGGGACATCGTCCCGTGCGATTGACGCTCATGAGGCTGGCGAAACGGCGGATTTAGGTGAGGGTGAAACGCTGCGCTTGCTGGCCAACGGTGACTACATCTGGTCAGGCAATGACGATCAGATTTCAGGACGGGCGCAGCGTGTTTTTGCGACAGCGAAAACACCTCCGGATTTCACGCTCGAAAACTATGATCAGGTCCTACTGAGCGGTAACGCCACGGACAGCATTGCCAAGGCGTTTTTCAATACCCTCACGGTAACAATTCCAGCGACAATCATTCCGATCGTCGTTGCAGCCTTTGCGGCCTATGCGCTGGCGTGGATGCAGTTTCCGGGCCGAGCGATTTTGGTGGCGATAATCGTCGGTCTCTTGGTCGTGCCATTGCAATTGGCGCTGATCCCCTTGCTGAAGCTGCATCTTGGGATTGGGATCGGCAAAGGATACCTCGGTGTTTGGTTGGCACATACTGGTTTCGGGCTGCCGCTGGCGATCTATCTGTTGCGCAACTACATGGTCGGCCTGCCTAAGGACATTATCGAAAACGCGCGTGTGGACGGGGCGACTGACTACCAGATTTTCACGCGGATCGTCCTGCCTTTGTCCTTTCCTGCGCTTGCCTCTTTCGCGATCTTCCAATTCCTTTGGGTTTGGAATGACCTCCTGGTCGCCCGTGTTTTCTTGATTGATGCCACTGGTGAAACCACCGTGATGACCCAGCAAATCGTCGAACTCCTTGGCACCCGTGGCGGCAATTGGGAGATTCTGTCCACTGCCGCTTTTGTGTCTATCGCCGTGCCGCTGGTCGTCTTCTTTTCCCTACAACGCTACCTCGTACGCGGCCTTCTGGCCGGGTCCGTCAAATAGAAAGACTACCGCTGATGAACGTCCAAAATCCCGGCAAAACCATTGACAACAAGCTCAACCCCGATTGGTGGCGTGGGGCTGTGATCTATCAGATCTACCCACGCTCGTATCAGGACAGCAATGGCGACGGCATTGGCGATCTGGCCGGTATCGTACAGCGATTACCCTACATTGCCGACCTTGGTGTCGATGCAATTTGGATTTCGCCGTTCTTTACCTCGCCGATGAAAGACTTCGGCTATGACGTGAGCGACTACCGCGATGTTGATCCGATGTTTGGCACGCTGGCCGACTTTGATGACGTGATTGCAACGGCGCATAAACTAGGCATGCGCGTGATGATTGACCTCGTGCTCAGCCACACCAGCGACCAGCACCCATGGTTTAAGGAAAGCCGCCAAAGCCGCGACAATGAAAAGGCGGACTGGTATGTTTGGGCTGATCCCAAACCCGATGGCACCGCGCCCAACAACTGGCTGTCCATTTTTGGCGGTAGCGCGTGGCAGTGGGACCCGCGGCGTGAGCAATACTTCCTGCACAACTTCCTGTCGTCCCAGCCTGATCTGAACTTCCACACCCCGGCAGTGCAAGAGGCGCTTTTGGATGTGGCCCGGTTTTGGCTGGAGCGCGGGGTGGATGGCTTCCGTCTGGATACCATCAACTTTTACATGCACGACAAGCATCTGCGCGACAATCCCGCGCTGCCGCCAGAACAGCGCAACGTCACCATCGCGCCAGCGGTGAACCCCTACAACCACCAGGAACATCTCTACGACAAAAACCAGCCGGAAAACCTCGACTTTCTGCGGTCCTTGCGCGCCGTCATGAAACCCTATGGCGCAGCCGCAGTGGGCGAAGTTGGCGATGCACAACTTGGCTTGGAATTGCTGGGCCAGTACACCGCTGGCGATGACCTGATGCACATGTGTTATGCGTTTGAGTTCCTCGCCAATGACGCGCCCTCTGCCAAAGACGTCGTCGAAGTCCAGCGCAAGGTCGATGACGTTGCCGCTGACGGCTGGCCCTGCTGGGCCTTTTCCAACCACGATGTGCCACGCCATTCTACCCGTTGGGACCTTGATGCGCCCGCGCTGAAACTGGTCACGACGATGATGATGACGTGGCGTGGGACGGCCTGTATTTACCAAGGCGAAGAACTGGGCCTGCGCCAGGCAGACGTCGCGTTCGACGACCTGCAAGACCCCTACGGCATTGAGTTCTGGCCCGAATACAAAGGCCGCGATGGCTGCCGCACGCCGATGGTTTGGGAGAATAACAATCGCAATGGCGGGTTCTCGACCGGCAATCCTTGGTTGCCTGTTTCTCCTGACCACCTGCCCAAAGCGCCAACAGAACAGGACGGGTCAGCGGATGGGTTGCTGGACCACTACAAAGCGGCGATTGCCCTTCGCCATGCGCATGCCGCTTTCGCGAAAGGCACACATGCCGACATGCGCCAGGATGGAGACGTGCTGAGCTTCACCCGCACACATGACGGCGACACCTATTTCTGCGCTTTCAATATGTCAGACGAACCGGCCTATGCGGACTTGCCCGATGGCACCTGGGCCAACGTGGGTCAAAGCGTCGGTGGCGCGGAACCCGATAGCGGAAAGGCATCTTTGAACCCTTGGCAAGTCTGTCTTGTCCAACAGCAGCGCTAGGGGTCGGCTGTGGCGGATCTGAAACTCACTCAGGTTGAAAAGACCTACGCTGGCACCATTAACGTACTGAACGATATCAATCTTGAAGTTCAGAAAGGAGAGTTGATCGTTTTTGTCGGTCCGTCAGGCTGTGGGAAATCCACGTTGCTGCGCATGATTGCGGGGCTGGAAAAGATCACAGGTGGGACGCTGGAACTTGATGGCGAGGTCGTCAATGACGTCCCGCCTGCGCAGCGTGGAATTGCGATGGTGTTTCAATCCTATGCGCTTTACCCGCATATGACCGTGCGCGAAAACATGAGCTTTGCGCTCAAGATTGCCCGCAAGCCGCAGGCCGAAATTGACCAGGTGATTGAGCGGGCCGCCCGGATGTTGCAGTTGGATGACTATCTTGATCGGCTGCCCAAGGCTTTGTCTGGCGGTCAACGTCAACGGGTCGCAATCGGGCGATCTATCGTGCGCGACCCCAAGGTCTATCTGTTCGACGAACCGCTATCCAACCTTGACGCCAGCCTGCGTGTCGCCACCCGGATCGAGATCGCGCAACTCAAGGAAAGCATGCCCGACAGCACGATGATCTACGTCACCCACGATCAGGTCGAAGCCATGACATTAGCAAGCCGCATTGTCGTGTTGGCAGACATGGGCATCGCTCAGGTCGGAACGCCTCTTGAGCTCTACGAACGACCTGAAAATGAATTCGTGGCTCAATTCATAGGGTCGCCTGCGATGAACCTGTTTCCGGGTAGGATTGCCAAAACGGGCGAACAGACAACGATCTCCTTAGATGGTGGTGGCGTTGCTGTTTCGTCGGTCCCCACAGAAGAGGCGGACAATGGCCTTGCCGTAAACGTCGGTGTGCGTCCCGAAGATTTGGTCCCGACGGACAAGGCCGCAGTTTATTCTGGCCGCGTTGCCTTTTCTGAGGAGTTGGGTGAAGTCACTTTGTTATATTTTGAGCATGCGGACACCCTGTCGCGCGTCATTGCTAAGCTGCCTGGCATCCACACAGACAAACGTGGCGAAAACATTGGCATGACTGCCGAACCAGCGAAAATCCACGTATTCCACAAAGGACGATCGTTGCTCTATCGCTAGTGAAAAATCCTTTGGACCATGCGGGGCGAGTTAGGGCGTGCTTAGAACGTAACCCTGTAGATATGGCTTGTCCCAAGTGGGTTGATCGGTCGCGAAACCAGTAATCTGGAATACAGTGCTATGAGCCAGCTAGTCCTGCGGTCCAGGCACCCAACCGGGGTAAGGAGAAGCTGGTATTGCCAATGTCCGCTATCCGGGATGCGACCGCAGCAACGAAGCAACTGGTTGAACGGCGGTTTTGGGCCGCGAGCGAGACCTTTTGAGTTGGGTCGAGGCAATGCTGCACGGCCACCAACGTCTGTTGCTAGTCCGAAATTCTGGATGCTTTGCGCTTCACGAACGGCCGCAATAAGTGGGCTGACTTTCATTTCGTTTGGTTGCTGACTAAAGAGCGCAGCACTTTCTAAGGCTCGGGCTCCCGCCGCAACAGTCCTCCATCAAGAACGCAATTAAACCCCCGACGCGCGGGAAGTTGACGCTGTAGATGAGGCTGCGTGATCGCCGTTCCTTTATGACCAGCTCAGCTTCGGCTAATGCCGCCAAGTGAAACGACGCGCGCGACGGGCTTGCACCGATCTGATGCGCGATGTCACCCGCATTCATGCCATCTGGTCCTGCTTCGACCAATGTCCGGATAACCTTGAGCCGATCTGCATTCGAAAGCGCTCCGAACAAAGTTGCCGCCTCTGCTTCGATCATATTTCAAGACCTCTTGAATTAATTATTCTTGCCTGTATCTTAATTCAAGAATCATTGAAATGAAAGGCTTCGAAATGACCACTCTTGCTGAATTGTTGGCGCGCCTGAACGGCGTCGACCCGAAAATGCCGTTGGTCTTTGCGACCGCCGATGGCGAAGTCGGCGCCGGTTACCATGTCACAGAGCTGCGCCACTCGATTTCGAAAGGGATTGATTGTGGCGGTAACGTCGAGACTTGGAAGGACGCAAAGTTGCAACTTCTTGATGGCCCGGGATCGACACCTATGACCGTGGGAACGTTCACCAATATCGTTCAGAAAAGCTTGTCCGCTTTGCCCGAGTTGCGAGACGCATCTCTGATGGTCGAGTTCGGCCACAACAATGAACAATTGGCCATCATGTCTTTGCACGGCCCGGACATCTCAGAAGAGACTGTAGCGTTGTTTCTTGGTGATGCGCGGGCGGTTTGTAAGCCAGCGATTCGAAGCAAACGCGGGTTGGAAGATCAGGGCAGATGCGGCGAAAGCGCTGTAACCTCATCACAAGTGTCGTCGCGTTGTGGGGCAGGGTTCGTTGCACAAGATGCGACCGCCTGTTGCGCGTAAGGGTGTTTTTGGCCCTGCGAACAAGTGGCTGTCGTTGACAGGACGACAGCCGCTCTGTTCCGCTGCGCTTGTTCGGTTGGCGTTCCGCGATCAGGCAGGTGTTTTTCGGCGCTGCTCTCTTCGATTTGCAAACCCCAGGCCAAAAACCCCAGCAAGTAACAGTGGCAGGCTTGCAGGGACCGGAACGGTCGAAACTGATGTGTCGATAATGGTCGCGGTCAAGGTCCAGTCAATCCGTCCTGTGAAGTCGGCGGATGATCCGTTTGCCCCGATATAGAAGCCATAGGTACCTGGGCCGAATTGCTGAGAGCCGGTAATGCCTGGGATCAGATCCAGACCGCTCATCGCACCTGTGAAAGAGAATGTGGACGAGCTTGCAGCCGCGGGATTGTCGACTTGGACACCGAAGGTGATACTGCTTAAATCCAATGCCGGGCTATTGCCGCTGGCGATGTCCAGCACGAGGCTGGTCAGTTCTCGGTCTGCACCAATTGTCAGGAAGAATGCATCACTTGGATCGCGCAGCCCCGACGAATCGCTGCAATCCGTCGCGACGCAGTTCAGGCGCAGCCCCCCCAACAAAGAGGTTTGCCCCACCAAAATGGGTTGGCTTGATGTGATGTTCGGCCCGGTGCCTACGGTGTCGCTATAATCGCCCCCAGGGGTTGCGCTTTCCAGCGCGTCTGGGTGGACGGGTGCTGCATGCGCCATGTGCCCGGTGAGAAGTGCGCTGATCGTAAGCGTTGTGATTTTCAGAATTTTCATGAGATTTCTCGAATGGTTTTGGTTTGAAAGACTGGAGCGACGTGTGACCGCGCGCGAAACTACAGCGCGCAATCACATGAAACGGGATCAGCTTGACGTGTTCGACTGGGCACGACGGCTGAGTGCCAGTGCCCCCAGACCGGTCAGCAACAAGAGGGCGCCAGCAGGCAAGGGAACCGGTGTCGGCACCAATGCGTTCGCTCGGGCCGTGTAAAAGGCCACATCGTTGCTTTGGTTCAGACTTGCAGAAAACGCGAAACTGCCGCCGTCGCTGTCTGACGCACCTGACACATCAGGGGACTGGCTATGGGCCCGCTGATTGAAGTCAAAAATATAGGTGGTGCCCGAAGTTAGGTTCAATTGCCCGTCAAAGATGCCACCCGCTTCGTTCCTGTTGAAAGTGTTGGTGTCCACATTGAAAATGTTGAGAGCCGCGCCACTGCTTTGAACTTCGCGGATCGACAGGCTGAAAAAGTCGACGACACTCACCGGGCTTTCGGTGCTATTTCCACCTTGCCATGTCCCGTCAAGGAACAAGGTACTGTCCATGTCGGCAGTGAATTCCATACGGACACGGGACTGACTGCCCATGAACGGGATGCAGCCGGTCAGCTTGTCCTTGAAGGTACAGGTTGCGGTGCTGTCAACGCTGCCCGCAAAGAAAAATCCGTCAGATTCGACAAGTCCAATGGTGGTCGCAGCCGCTTCTCCGGCGCCGAGGCGTGTTGATGCCACGCTGGGAATTTCACCGGCATAATGGTCGCGGGTGGAAAGGAAAGCGAAGCCGCCCGGCGTGATCGGCACATATGCGGTGCGGTTCGCGTCATTCGTCGCGGCGTAGCCCGCCCCGAGGTTGCCGCCTTCATGAAAATGGGTTCCGGCGAACGTATCCAACGATATGGATGCGGCTGTCGCTGTCAGGGGTGAAAAAACAAGCGCTGCACAAACAAGCGCGCGCGGTTGAAGAAAGGTGCGGAAGACCGCTTTGATCGTCATGAAAAATACCCTCAATTCCGGCATAACCGCCGAAAACCAGTTCCAAAGAAATCGCGGAGACATTGCCACAACGAGACAGACGCCGCCTGTTAACGCGCCAACTATTTCAGAGGTCCGATGTTTGCGAATACTTCAAATGAAGTAGGTGCCAGACTTTTTTGGCGGGTAACCTTACGGAAGTTTGCGCCACAGGCGGCGGGCTTAGACCGGACCTTTGAGGCGTCCAATGGCGCCGCTCAGGCTGGCTTGATTGCGATGTCCGGTTTTCTCAAAAGCATTGGACAAATGTTTGCGCACGGTGTGGATCGACGTCCCTGTCTGGTCCGATATTTCCTGCGGGGAGGCACCGGATGCGATTTGCAGGGCGACTTTTGCCTCGGCGGTGGTCAAACCCGTGACCGCCGCAATGACTTCGATTGAGGGGGGCTGTGCCAAACCATCCGTCGTCAGAAACACCGACGCCATGCCGGGTCCGAGCGATTGGCGGCGCTCGGACCGACCAAGCGGAAGAATGTAGGCCACAACCGGTGGCCCTTCGGGTTGCGGCAAGGCAATGCCGTTGCCCCAATTCTGCAGGTCCAAGTCGTTCCCGCTGCAGGCGCGGGAGACGGCCGTCATAAATCCGGCGCGGTGGGCTTGTGATGGCACATGCAGCTTGTTTTGGATGGCACCCAAGGCTTTGCCGTTTGATAGGACGTCTTCGCCAGCCGCGTTCATATAGACGATCCGGCCGGATTCCTCGACCATAAGCACACCAATGGCCAAATGGTCCAATGTGCTGCGCAGCAACTGAACCTGGGCTCTGTGTTCGTCCAGCATATCGCCAATGAGCAGCGCGCGTCGCAAATGCGGGGCCAGTTCGCGGATAACAGCGCGCTCATCATCGCTGATCATCTCGCGCCCCTGAAAGGAGGGCGCGGACAATACAGCCGTCATGTTGTCCCGCTTGAGCAGGTTGGTGTTCAGTGTGTCGCGCAGCCCTTGTGGGCGGACCCATGCGTCGTAAAAGTCGCAGGCCTGAAAGGCAGCCTCGTCCATCAGCTGCAACTGGTTCATGGGCAAGTCGATATCGGCATTGAACATTTTGTCGATGTGCGGGATCCCTGGGATGAGCGGTTGCAGCGCATCAAACCACGTCTCATCCCATTCCGTGCGAAACATCTGCGTTTCGGGCGGCGTGTCCGGGTAGCTTTCGGGGAAGGCGATAAATTGAACCGACACAAAGGCGAATTGCATTTCGTCGCGAATGAAATTCAGCGTGTTTTCCCATTCGCTCGGATCGACCGCACAGTCATAAATCTTGCTAATGGCTAGGCTGGCAAAATCACTTGTGAAATATCGTGCCACTAAAACGCGCCTCGAACGGAGTTTAACGCTTTGTTTTATGGGTATATTTCCTAAATCAGTCAACCATTTGGTCTTGAGGAACCATGGAGCCTATTTTCGCAAGATTTTGACACCTAACCTGTCGCCGTCATTTGTGCGCATGGCCGCATCTGCGAATACGCAATCAGAGCAAGCGCCATCGGCAAAGCAGAATGAACATCTTTCGTTCGGTCTCAGTCCATAGGTGCGTCAATGACCGGACCTTAATGGACCACACTTTTACTGCAGCAGCTCAATGTTAAAGCGAGCCGCCAATTTTTTGTTTCGCGCAATCAATCCTGGGCTTGATTATGGCAAGACCAACGCGGCAAAACGGATTGGCACCAGCTGGGGCGTCGCTGCACGCAATCCGAGCCGGTACACCAACCGTTTTGGCGTGTGGTCGATCACTGAAGACCTATGACCAACAGGCTCAGTTCTGAAGAACTTCGACCCGGACGTCAGAGAAGGTCAAACCGTTGTCAGGCGTGCCGGGGTCCTTGGATGCGCCGAAGGTCTTACTGTTGACGTGGAATGCCAGCATCCCGAAATCGTTCACATCGCTCCCCTCATCGAGATAAGAGAAACCGGTCAGGAGCGCACCATCTTGCGATAGCGTCCCGGATATTTCGACCCCGTCGGCCCCTCGCGTCAGGGCCATCGTCCCGGTATAGGTGGCACCCGGCACGAAGGTGTATGGTTCTCCTCCGCTGCCGATTTGGGTGTACCCTTTGGTCGTTCCCAAAAGACGTCCTTGCGCATCATCGTTGTGCCGACGGATTGCGATATTCGCGGTCGCCGCATCCGTCATCCCGATGTCAAAGTCGATCATATAGCCGGGTAGACCATCATAGGCGACGTTCGGGCTCTTGGATGAAGCCGACAAATCACCCTCAAGCTCAGCGCGCCCGAGTTTGTTGTAAATCCCAACGCGGAACGCAGAATCGCGATCAACGCCAACGGTCTCTGGGACTGTGAAGACGAAGCTTGCCCGCAGTGTCTGTCCATCCATCAATCGCTGCGGTTCAAAGGTGGTACGGATACCGCGCCCGGACCCACCCGAAACAAGACCAAGTGCACCCGGCTCTATCTCGATGGCGCTGGAATTTGTCGTCGTCCACCAGTTTGTGTCCATGTCGTCGCTGCTGGCTGCGCGCTCACCATCAGCAAAACTGTCCGCAAAGACGACACCCGGTTCAGCTGGTTCCGGTTCGGACACGGCCAAGACAGGCTGCGCGGTGACGTCGCCATCCGCTGCGGGTGCCGGGTTGTGGGTCGCCTCAAGCGCATAAAAGATGACGCGATCAAAGTCCGTCTCGGGTGCGGGGCTGGAGTTATTGCCGGAATAAGCGCCCGCCTTGAAGAACATGAAATCGTCCTCAACGCTGAAACCGCTGTCACGCATATCGAACGGTTCGGCGATGACTTCGGTGCCATCATCACGGATGATTTTGACGTGTAGCATCGGAATGATGACATCGCCTTCTGGCTCGCCAGTCACCTCGATTTCGTAGGTAAAGACTTCGTCCAGCGCGATGCCGTCATCTGGATTTGGCAGACGGTTGTCACGACCACCGATCACCTCAATCCACTGCTCTTTCCCGGTGGCAGGCTCGTGAGCATAATAGATGGATCCGAACTTGTTTTGCGGCAATTTGCGATAGTAAAGACGGATCGGCTCATCATCTTTTGCGTGGATCTGGCCGATGATGACGCGCCCGATCTGCCCATCAACGCCTTGTCGCGTGACCTGATTGACAGCAAGCGTCGCGGTCAACTTGCCATCAACACCGCCCGCTGCGGCCTGTGCCGATGCTGGTGCCGATGAAAAGACCCAGTTGTTCTTGTTGGGAAAGCCACCCTCGATACGTGTCTCGACCGAGGTATCACCGCGTCGCAGCATGCCGCGCAATTCGGTCCGTGTGTAATTGGTGTTGGCAGAGGTTTTTGCGCCCGCTGGCGTTGATCGGAACACCATGCCCCCGGTGGCGGGATCCGTGTAGAAATAGCGCGGATCGGTCCAACCGGCCGTCAGTTCCGGCTCGTAAACACTGTCGGCGCGCCCGTCGTTATCATCATCCGCAGGGGTAGTGATGTACCAGTAGGAAAGGTCGAAATTTTCGCTGGGCGGCAGTTCTGTGTTGAGGCCGAACATCCCGGTTCCGGCCTTCTCTGTCAGGATCGGGCTTGCCGGTGCCGCGACTTCGACACCACAACCCATGGCTGAGACTTCGGTGATGCTGTTCCAGCCGTTGCTGGTGTTCCCGGTGCCCAAGATGCGCACATAACGTGCCGTAACGGCTTCGAACTCGTAGGTCTCTTGATCAAGGGTCTCACCATTCGACATCCGTGTCGGGACAATGGTTGCATAGGTCTCGCCATCGACAGAGGCTTCGACCGAGAATTCTGTACGGCGCTCATTGCCCTTGTACCAAGCCACTTCGAGGCCCTTGAGCGTCTGTTCGGCACCCAAATCCAAGGTCAGTGCTTTTGCAGACCCGACCGATTCATTTGACCAACGCGATTCAGGTGCGACCACCCCATCAATGACAAGATGGGGTCCGTACTCCGCATCATACAGCCCGTCATCGACTGCAGAGACGATCATCAAGGGACCGTTGTCGTCGCATGCCGCAGCCAGCGCGGATGTTCCCAAAACGCAGAAGAGCGTTGCTCCAAGATTTTGTCTCATTAGTACTCTCCTCGCCTAAAGCCGCGCAATTCGAAATGCACACTAGAATACTAGCACACCAATCCGCTGGAGTCGACACTCTGAGCCGAGGATCGCTGAGGCTGCTGGGCTACCTTGTCCGAGGAGAAACCGTGCCCTTGTTGGGAAGCAGTTAAGGCGCTGGCGCCAGGCGAATTTTCTGGGACGTGCACTCGAACGAACGATGAGCTGATCCCAAAAGTAGAAACATGGAACGTCGCTCTTCAATTTCCGCGACCACATTCTGCGAGATTGCTAAGACGGGGAGCTTCGTCACATCTTCACGGATGGCAAATTCAAGAATCGAGTTTACGCAATCCAAGGATAGACTTTGCTGCCGAAGCGAAAGACTGCTCTTCATCCGTGGCGCTTTTCGCCACAGTCGCCAAGAGCGCAGGCGATGAATTGCAGGGCGCCAGGGCCATGAACTTTCGGCGAATGGCCGGTCAATTGAAACTGAAACGCGGCGCAATACGCCAGGATGAAGATCTGGATTAAGCCGACCCCAACTGAACAGACTAGGTCAGATGGGGCCGAATTTGGGAGACATCAGTTGGAAGTCGCCCGCTGCAGGCCGATCATACTGCGGCGCCGATTTGGGGAAGTCGCGAGGGACGCGAGATAGGCCTCTTTTGCGGCATCCTTGTCGCCAACCTCAAGCAACAAATCGCCAAGCAATTCCCGCGCTGGCAAGACGTGCCCCGGCGTGACAGGCGCCTTGCCAACTTTGTCTTCGATATCAGCGGCGTCACGCATCAACGCAATGGCCGTATCGGTGTCGCCATTCTCCAGCGCGAGCCAAGCTTCAATTCCGCCGGTCTGTGCACTCAGTAGCGCCAGCCAATAGCTGGCCTCACGCTCTTCCATGACCTGCCGAAGCTCCGACAGCTCCGACAACGCGGCATGCGCTGTCTGGGTATCGCCTGAGCGGGCGGCGCCAAGGCCAATGGCAAACCAGCGGATGGCAACGGCTTGAGGATACCGTTCCCAACTTACGGCAGGGTGCATTTGCGCGGGCAGGGCCGCTGCTTCTTGCCAGTCGTCTTGTTCGAGAGGTAGCCGTGAAGGTGCCGCGGCGGCGGCATAGGCGGTGCCAAAGACGTTTTCGTGATTGGTGTGGCCCTCCATCTCAGACAGAAGCCCTTCAGCCTCGGCCACGTTGCCCTTTTGTAGTTCGGCGTAGATCGCGTAGTCGAGCGCGTGAATGTAGTGCCCGCTCAAAACGTCCGGACCAGATTGCGCAATTACGGCCGCCGCACTTTGGCGGTTCAGGTCTGCCGCCTCGTCCGCCAAGCCCAGCCGCGTGAAGATATGTGTGGGCATGTGCAACGCGTGTGGGTTCTGCGGGGCGATATCAAGATAGGACCGCGCCGGTTCCAAGCCGCGTTCGGCCAGTGCCGGATGATCATAGGCATGGATCGCGTAGTGATACCCTGCCGGGTGAAGCGGGGATTTCGCCCGAAGTTCATCCATGCGGGCGCCAGCATCTGAAAGCTCCGGCACAGCTTCGGGACCGCGTGGTGCGAGGGTCAGTTGCGCCAGCGCGCCAAAGGCCACGGCCTCGTCATGGTCCGGAAAGCTTTCTTCGACCGCGCGTTGGACGGTCGCCCAAGCCGTCAGGCGCGCGCGATAGGGCGCATCATCACCGGAATAAAAGGCCAAGACCGCACTCGCAAACGCGGCCTCCAAATCGGTGCCAGTGGTCATGTCAGCGAGCGCCTCCGCTGCCGCATGTCCCGCTTCGGTTTCCTCAGGTGTTGGACCGCCGGGCCAAAGGGGATGGAACTTTGTCATTGCGATGCCCCATTGTGCCATGGCGCAGGCCGGATCAGCCTTGGCAGCACTTTCAAATGCCACAGCGGCATCCCGATACATCATGTGATGCAAGAGCAAGAGACCCGTTTTGAAGGGCGGCTGCGCGACTTCTGCGCAACTGATTTCAAGTGACACATCGCCAAGCTGGGACGTTTCCGCCGTCGCCGGAACGGGCAAGGCGAGGGCAGATGCTACGACGCACCCGATTGCAAAGTGTCGGAAAGAGCCAAACGTTTTCATCAATAATCCTCCTCAATGAATTCATGCAAACCGGCGGTCTGCATGCGCACGAAGGTGCGGCATCAGTGGAAGGGACGGCTTGGCAATTCACCAACTGAAGGTTTATGAAATCTTGCGAAACGCAAGACTTCGACACGCATGAGCGCTGACAGGGGATCTATTCCGGAACGCCAGCCAATCGCAATGCGGCCACAAATCGCGCATGATCCTTGGGATGGTGATGGGCAAAGGTGTCGGCAATGTCGCCGACTGTCAGATTGAACCCCAAAGCCTCGTAAGTTCGCATTGCGTTTGCCGCCTCTGCGGGTGCACCAATCTCGCCGTATACGGCGATCAAGTATCGAAGGCAGTAGGGCGATCTTTCGGATAGTGCCAAACACTTGTCCAAAGCGGCCTCGGCAGCGGCAAATTGGCCGGTGTTGAAAAGTGCATGCCCAAAACCAAAATAGTACCAGAACGGTGGATTGGGATGGGACGCAATCGCTTGACGAAGAATTACCGTGGCAGCCCCGGCATCGCCTTGCAGATTTAAAACAACGCCCAGATAAGCCCTTGCATCTTCGTTCTCGGGCTTCAGTGACAGTGCCGTACGCAAATGGGTTTCAGCTGCATCCGGATTTTGAAAGACGCTGTGCAAACGCCCAAGCGCATAATGTCCCAGCCACAAATCAGGGTCCAGATCGACCGCACGTTGCGCATAGTAAAGCGCCTTTTCCTTGTCGGCGTCGTAAAGCACGGTCCAGCTATTTTCAAACCGCACGGCAAGCAATGTCCCCAGTTCCGCGTGCGCGCGGGCATAGTTGGAATCAAGGGCAATAGCCTGTCGAAAATGGCGCTCGGCGGTCAGGCTTTCTTCTAGGCTGAAACGATTGGCAGACAATCGACCTTGCAGGACCTCCAGATATGCGGCCTCACTCGTGGTGCCCGGTGGGGTCGACGTAGGTGCGGTTTGAACAGCAGGCGCGCTCGCAGGAGGATCGGCTGACCCCACGGGCCAGAGCCACCATGCCAATGCGAAACACGCGCCTAGCCCCGCAACCCAGCCTGCAACGGACACCCGCCTTGGTGTGTCTTCTACTGTGCTGACGTTTAATCGATATCCCTCTCGCGGCACGGTTTCGACGATCTTGCGAGCGTCCGCACCAAGTGTCCGACGTATGTCGGCAATGCATTGCACCAGACTTTCATCGGACGCGATCACGTCCTTCCAGATCGCGTCAAGAATGTCGGACTTTGCGACGGTTCGGTTGGGGCGTTGTGCAAGAAACAACAGCACCGCTTTTGATTTATTGCGCAGCTTCAAGGCGTGCCCATCATTCCGGAAAAGGGCCCGGGTTGAGGGGTCAAACCTGACATCACCCAATTGAAGTGCGTTGGATTTCACAAAATTTCATCCAGATTTGCGCGACAGAATAGAAGCAATATCGCATAGTCTACCGAGAACCATTGTCGTTTCAAGGACCCGCCACGTGCGGTTCTCGCAACTGGAATCGGAGGCTTCCATGGACCCAAGGGACTTTATCAAGCGAGTGACACAACCGGCCGTAATCGCAACAGCACTCTTAGCTCTAGTGCCCAGCAACACGGTCGCCGAAGCCATCACAAAGCCGATGAGCTGGACACCTGACAGTGGTATGTTGCCGGGGCCGGTCGAAGGCACCACGGCAATTCTTGAAAAGGGTCCGTTTGGTGCGGCGATGGCCATCAAGTCGTCAGGTTTGACGCCCGGCGACGTGGTGACAGTGTGGTGGGTGGCCATCCAGAATCCGGGCGTTTGTGCGGCCAACCCCTGCACACCGTCTGAAACCATGGTGGATGGCACGGTCAGCGACTCCGTTGTGTCCCTCGCAGCCAGCGGCGTCGTTGGCGAGGATGGAACAATTTCGCTGGCCGGGTTTCTGCCCGTCGGGGACGTCGAAGGGAACTTCTTTGCCACCACATTCCATAGCCCGGAGCAGGCGGAATATCATCTTCCAATCCATAACCATGGTCCGCTGGACCCGTCAATCGCCGATGAAATGCTATCGAGCTTCAGGGCCGGGTGCACAGACGAGAGCATTCCCGCCTATTACCCTCAAACCGCACTGGCAGATGGAACGAAGGGGAACTTCGCCTGTAAGACTGTCCAGGTTGTATCTTTCCCTGACGAGAATTGAACCGTTGCCAGAGGTCGGTGTTTCGCATCACGGCCTTACTTGACCAGTTGGTCTGTAGTAGGCGCGAAGCGCTTTTATCGAAAGTTCTGCTTCGTTGCCGTTCGCTTCAATTAACTGCAAAGTCGCAACAGGGTTTTCCTATTTCGCAAATAGCAAAGTTCGGCTGCAGGGCATTTCGAACGCCCGGCGCAAGTTCACAAGAAGGCGCGTGCCCACGGAACAGCAATGGCTTACCGATCAACAGCTCTGCAGGGACTGTTGGGTGGAATTATCCTGCATTGGTCTATGCGCTGCAAATGGCGGCTTTGCGGGCTGCAAGTGCGGCATTTCTGGGGGCCAGCCACATTGTCGGGAATGGGCCATTGTTGGCTGCGTTTGCCCCGCTGCTCATTTGAGAGCCGATTTGACAACGCTTTTGAGCGGTCCACGCGATCGCCGTTAGGTTCTGCGGCAAGACAGAGATAAAGGTCATCTCTGAACCTGATTTCAGAAAGTGGACCAGCCCGTGCTTTGGCTCAGGAGGGCAGCGGCGCGAGTGCCTGCTTTGGAGTTGCCGTAGTCATTCAACCCCGGAGACCAGATTGCGACGGATGCCACGTTCGGTGCGATAATCAGGAGGCCGCCGCCGACGCCACTTTTCCCGGGCAACCCAACCTCAAATGCGAAGTCACCGGACCCGTCATAGTGGCCGCAGGTCATCATTAGGGCATTAACGCGTCTGGCGTGATGGCTGGATGTTACCCGTGGCGCGCCATCAAGCCCCGCCAATATTCGGCCCGCTTTCGCCAGCTGAATGGTCGTCATTTCGATGGCGCATTGGTGGAAATAGGTCCCCAGCGTCAGCTCTGGTGGGTTCAAGAGGTTTTTGTAGGAAATCAGGTAATGGGCCAGCGCCCTGTTGCGGGAACCGGTGACCTCTTCGGACTTCGCCACATCACTATTGATGTGAATGTCATCCGATTCTGACATGGCCCGCACCAGCCCGAGGATCTCAGCCAGCGCGAATTTCGGTTCGCGCCCTGAAAGCAGCGCATCTGTCGTGACGAGCGCGCCAGCGTTCACAAACGGGTTGCGTGGGTGGCCCTTTTCACTTTCCAACAGCACGATTGAATCGAAGGATGTGCCAGACGGTTCGCGCCCAACGCGCGACCACAGTTGGTCGCCGATCCGCCCCAATGTCGCGATCAAAGCAAAGACCTTTGAAACGCTCTGGATCGAAAACGGCTTTTCGGCGAGGCCCGCCGAATACGTCTGACCATCGGCTGTGCAAACGCTGATGGCGAATTGTGCGGGATCAACGCTGGCAAGTTCCGGAATGTACTGGGCTGGCTTACCCCAATCCGCTTCGCGATAAATCTGGTCGCTTATTCGCAGCAACAAGTCTTGCAGGTCATGCATCTGCTATTCCCTTGTTCTTGCGGCTGGTCGTTTCGTAACACAGGTGGATTCGTTCGATTCATTGATATTCCGGGCCGCTCACGAAAATGGGCAAATCGTGAAGAGCTGCAAAAGACGCCGTTGCTTTGCGAAAGGCTCGCTTGAGGTCAAGATACATCGACACATTGACGTTTTCGGTCGGTATCGCGAACTCCAATTCAATCGTCACCCTTGGTTCAAACCGGCGCGCAACGACGCCATGCGGTTTGAATAGGGGCAATGAGAACGGTTCCGCGATGTTGACGTTGCGCTTGTTGGCGAGCAAGGCATAGCGCATCACAGAAGATTGGCACCAAATCCGCTTTGAGATCGTGCCCGACGCTTCGCCAATCAAACGGTTCTCGTCATCATTCGGCAACAACATCGTTTCGCTTTCAAAGCCGAGGTGGCTGTGTCCGCGGAGGTCGGTGTTCCGGATCACCTTGTGATTGGCCAATTCATGATCTTTGTGCACCGCGAATACATATTCGGCGGCCACGAAGGCTTCGGTCTGGACCCCTTCGAGATGGCCCATTTTGTGCGTCACAGCGAAGTCGAGCTTGTTCTCACTGAAAGCCTGAAATGTTTCGATCGAGTGCTGGTCATAAATATCGACAAAAGCGTTAGGGTAGCTTTGGTGAAATGACTCCAGAACTGCAGGCAGTACCGCGGCACCTACGGTCGGCAAACAGGCGAGGCGGACGCGATCTTCAATACCTTCGCGGATCTCGGCGGCGGCCCGTTGCAGGGATTCCGCACTGTCATAAACGCCTTCGGCGATCTTGAAGAAGGCCATGCCCTGTGTGGTCGGACGCACACCGCGACCCACGCGGGAAAAAAGCTCAAATCCGACGTTCCGCGACAGCTCGGTGACCAGTCGACTGACACCGGATTGGGTCAAACCCATGTGGTCGGCCGCGGCCGCCAGTGTCCCGGTTCGCACCACGAGGAGAAATGCCTGAAGCTGTCGAAATGTCATTATTCAAGTCCCGGCGCGTCAGGGGGCCTTGGATTGCCCATCCCGACTGTATCATATCGCTCGCCTACGTCTTAGCGAGTCGGGTGAGCGACCAAACCTCCACTACAGGCTGCCAGACTAGGATTGGCCCCAGGAATTCACAAGACAGTTGCCTCCTGAAAGCGGCCGGGGTGACAAGATGGATTAACGTAAGTGGGGTGATCAAGGCATTCAACTTAAAGAATTTTTTCGGGATTGTTGACCTGTAGTCATGTCACTTGATGATTTAGCAGAAATCGTTTGCGGACTTTTTTGCTAACAAGACGCCAGCAACAACAAAAAATGAAAGCGCCACGGTTCAAGGCCCGATCAGATGATCGGGTCAATGCATCAATATGACCAAAGTGGTGGCTGACTTGATCTCAAGGGGAGCTAACATGATCTCGATCCGTACACTGACATCCACCACCATTCTGGGCCTGATGCTTTCGGCGCCAACACTGGCCGCAGATACTCACCCGGTCACCAACGAAGAGCTCGCTGAAGAGCAGGTCTTTGTATACCGGGTCGGCGATGAATTCGCGTCGATCGATCCGCAATTGGCCGAAGACGTTCAGGGCGGAGAATTCATCCGCGATCTGTTTGAAGGGCTGATGAACCAAGACGCTGATGGTAATCTTGTGCCGGGCGTCGCAACGCATTTTGAGGCCAACGCAGACAATACGGTGTACACATTCCACCTGCGCGACAACGCAAAGTGGTCTGATGGCAAACCTGTTACTGCGGCCGATTTCGAATACTCGTGGAAGCGCCTTGCGGACCCTGCAACCGCATCGCCCTATTCGTGGTTCGCAGAGGAAATGGGCATCGTTAACATCAAAGAAGTGATGGCTGGCGACGTTGATCCGTCAGAGCTTGGCGTCAAAGCGCTGGACGATCTGACCTTGGAAGTGCGTCTTGAAAACAGCATGGGGCATTTCCCGCTGATGACGACAAGCGAACCGACATTCCCATCGCCACGTTGGGCAGTAGAGGCGCATGGAGACGACTGGACAAAGCCTGAAAATATCGTGTCCAACGGCGCCTATATCCTGACAGAGCGCGTCCCGCAGGAAAGGTCCGTTCGTGAACGCAATCCGCTTTATTGGGACAACCAGAATACGATCCTTGAGCGGGTCGAGGCTTTGGTCATCAGCGACGATAACGCTGCCTTAACGCGCTATCTGGCCGATGAATTGGACCGCACCGAAGTACCAACCGGTCAATTTAACGCCCTGAGCGAAAAGCACCCGGAAGAGGCGGTCTCATTCCCGCGTCTTTGCGCCTACTACTACTTCATCAACATGACCGATAATACACATCCCGCATTGCTGGATCCCCGTGTGCGTGAGGCGCTTTATCTGGCCATTGACCGTGACGTCATCACAAATGCGATTCTGCAAGGTGGTGAGTTTCCAGCATATTCTTTCACGCCAGAAGCGACCGCAAACTTCGTCAGCCCAGCCAACCCGGCGAAGGACATGACGCAGGCTGAGCGTGACGAACGTGCTGCAGCATTGTTGGCGGAGGCGGGTTTTGACGGCAGCGAAATTGAGCTGGACCTGCTTTATAACACCAGTGAATCCCACAAGAAGATTGCGATCATCGTGTCCCAGATGTGGAAGCAAAAGCTTGGCGTTGAAACGGTCTTGCAGAACATGGAATGGAAGACATTCCTTGAAGCGCGGTCCAATCAGGAATTCGACATCGGTCGTGCTGGCTGGTGTGGTCCTTACAACCTGGCGTCTTCTTTCCTTGACCTGATGAGCAGCACGCATGCCTACAATGATGCAGGCTTTGCCAATGCCGAAGTTGATCAGCTGCTGGACGAAGCCAAGGTCAGCGCCGATCCTTCCGCAAACTTCACCCGGATCGAGGAAATTCTGACAACCGAATATCCGATCATCCCGATCTATCACTATGCGGGCGTCTACATGATGGACGACACGCTGCGGAACTGGCCGGTCAACAACGTGGAGCAAAAATGGTATTCCCGCGAGCTTTACTTCGCCGCTGAATAGCCAACGAAGGACCGTTTCCGGCAGGCGTCGGAGGCGGTCCCAAGCCCTAAGTCATCCCAATCTTCATTGATCGACACGGGAGGTCACAATGACCGCGTTCATCATCAAGCGACTGCTATCTGCGATCCCGACACTTCTTATCCTGATCATTTTCTCGTTTCTGCTGATGCATTCCGCGCCCGGCGGGCCGTTTTCATCCGACAGGCCGCTGCCGCCAGAAGTACTGGCGAATATCGAGGCGAAGTATCATCTTGATGACCCGCTGCCGCTGCAGATTTGGAACTACGTTGTCGGCGTTGTCACCCAGTTCGACTTTGGACCGTCGTTTCAGTACAAAGACCGTACCGTCAACGAAATCATCGGGCAGGGTTTCCCTGTAACGCTGACCTATGGCACGATTTCATTTGTCGTGGCCGTCGTCTTTGGGTGCGCATTGGGCATGATGGCCGCGCTCAAGCAGAACACTTGGCTTGATTACCTTGCCGTCGGGATTTCAATCGGTGCGCAAGTGTTGCCCAACTTCGTTATGGCGCCAATCCTCGTGCTGATCTTCACCCTTTGGTTGGGATGGTTGCCCGGTGGCGGCTGGAACGGTGGCGCATGGCCCTATCTGATCATGCCCGTGATCGCCCTCTCGACAAGCTTCATGGCGTCCATTGCCCGGATCATGCGCTCGTCGCTGTTGGAGGTCATGCACAGCAACTTTATCCGCACCGCTCGGGCAAAGGGTCTGCCGTCGCGCGACATTCTGTTTCAGCACGCGCTGAAGCCCGCCATGCTGCCGGTGATTTCCTATCTCGGGCCGACCTTCGTCATCATGATCACAGGGTCCGTTGTGATCGATCTTTACTTCACCACAGGTGGGATCGGGCAAGCATTCGTGAACTCTGCTTTGAACCGCGACTACTCGGTGATGATGGGCATTACGATCCTGGTCGGCTGCCTGACCATTTTCTTCAATCTGATCGTAGACATCCTCTACGCCTGGATTGATCCGAAAATCAAACTCTAAGGAGGCTGCGTTATGTCTGATACTGCCATTGCAGAACCGGGCCACGAGATAGAGGGCTCCGGTCAGGGACGTTCACTGTGGCAAGATGCCCGGCGCAGGTTTCTACAAAACCGCGCCGCTGTCATCAGCCTGATCGTCATGATCCTCATCGCATTGATTGCCATCTTTGGGCCGCTCTTTGCGGCTTGGAACAATGAGGAAGTCGACTGGAACGTTCTTGGTGACATCGCTTCAATGGGCGGGCCTTCGATCGAAAACGGTCACTACTTTGGCGTCGATGAACTGGGTCGCGATCTGTATGCACGCGTCGTGCAGGGCACGCAGGTGTCACTGATGGTGGGTGTCATTGGCTCATTAATCGCGGTCACGTTTGGCACGCTTTACGGGGCCACCGCTGGTTATGTCGGCGGGCGCACTGATAACATCATGATGCGCCTCGTCGATATCCTAATGTCGATCCCGTATATGTTCGTCCTGATCCTGCTTCTGGTGGTCTTTGGCCGGTCCATGTGGCTTCTGTTCGTTGGTATCGGTTTGATTTCATGGCTTGAGATGTCGCGGATCGTGCGCGGACAGACACTTGCCCTGAAATCCAAAGAATATGTTGAGGCCGCACTGGCAACAGGCGTCAAACATCGCGTCATCGTGACCCGCCACATCATCCCGAATTTGATGGGCATCATCGTGATCTACGCGACGCTTTTGGTGCCGCAGATGATCCTGACAGAAAGCTTCATTTCCTTCCTCGGACTGGGTGTGCAGGAACCCAACACCAGTTGGGGGGCTTTGATCTCAGAAGGTGCATCGACCCTGCAATACGGCACCTATTGGCAACTCGTCTTTCCGCTCGCGTTCTTCATCGTCACGCTTTTTTGCTTCTTTTTCATCGGTGATGGCCTGCGCGACGCGCTGGACCCAAAGGACAGGTAGGGACCTCTCATGAGCTTATTGGAAGTTGAAAATCTATCCGTCACATTCACCACACCTGACGGGCAAGTGCGCGCCGTACAAGACGTCAGCTTTTCGTTGGGAGAGCAGAAAACGCTTGCGATTGTCGGCGAAAGTGGATCAGGCAAAAGTCAGACGGCGTTCTCGATCATGGGACTGTTGGCACCGAACGGGCAAACCTCTGGGTCGATCAAATTCGACGGAACTGAGATCCTCGGGCTGCCGGAAACGGAATTGAATGCCTATCGCGCAGCACAGATTGCGATGATCTTTCAAGATCCGATGACGTCGTTGAACCCTTATCTCAGGGTGTCAAAGCAGATGGCCGAGGTGCTGATGCGTCACAAGGGCATGAGCAAGACAGATGCGATCAACGACAGCATAAAAATGCTGGACGCCGTAAAAATTCCGGACCCGGCGCGCCGCGTGCATATGTATCCTCATGAATTCTCTGGCGGCATGCGGCAGCGCGTGATGATCGCGATGGCACTGCTGTGCCACCCGCGACTTGTCATCGCTGATGAGCCGACGACGGCGTTGGATGTGACGGTACAGGCGCAGATCATGGACCTTCTGAGCGATCTGCAAAGCGATTTTGGGATGAGCATTGTCTTGATCACCCATGATTTGGGTGTCGTCAAAGGATCATGTGAAGAAACGCTGGTCCTTTATGGTGGCCGCGTGATGGAGACGGGTCCAACGGATCAAATGTTTGCCGAACCTGCCCATCCCTATACCCGCGGCTTGCTGAAAGCGGTTCCGCGGCTTGGCTCTACTGGGGCAGAGCTAGCGACAATTCCCGGAAATCCCCCAAACATGCTGCGACCGCCGAAGGGCTGCGCCTTCTCGCCGCGCTGCGGTTTCGCAAACGAGCAATGCAATTCTGCAAAACCCGCATTGGAATTCTTCGATGCTAAACGCAGCCGTGCCTGCCACCTCACACGGGAGCAAATCGCATGACCACTCCAGAAACCGTACTTTCCGTGAATGACGTCAAAGTCTATTTCAAGTTTGGCACAACTGGGCTTTTCGGGAAGCGAGAGCAGCGCTACGTCAAGGCCGTTGATGGTATCAGCTTTGACATCAAGCGTGGCGAAACGCTGGGTATCGTGGGTGAAAGCGGCTGTGGCAAATCTACATTGGCCCGTGCTGTGATCCGCATGGTTCCCGCCCATGCCGGGCGCGTCCTTTGGATGGGTGAAGACCTGCTGGAACTCGACGGTGAAGCCATGCGCGACAAGCGCAAAGACCTGCAAATGATCTTTCAGGATCCACTCGCGTCGCTCAATCCCAGAATGACATTAGGTCAGATTATCGCAGAACCGCTCAAGACCCATTTCCCGCAAATGCCAAAATCCGAAATGCGTGAAAAAGTCGCCGCGATGATGAAGCGGGTTGGACTTTTGCCAAACATGATCAACCGCTACCCGCATGAGTTTTCAGGCGGACAGTGTCAACGGATCGGAATCGCCCGTGCCCTGATCCTGGAGCCAAAGCTGATCATTTGTGATGAGCCCGTCTCGGCGCTGGATGTGTCCATTCAGGCGCAGGTGATCAATCTGCTGATGGACCTGCAAAAAGAGATGAACCTCTCCCTCATGTTCATCGCCCACGACTTGAGTGTTGTGAAACACATTTCGACGCGCGTGATGGTATTGTATCTTGGGAACGTGGTCGAGATCGCCGACAGCGACGACATCTACGCCAACCCAAGCCACCCCTATACCCGCGCATTAATCGCGGCCGTCCCCGATCTAGACAAAGCTGCGCCAGCGGATCGGGCGTCCTTGATGGTTGACGGCGAACTCCCGTCGCCATTGTCCCCCCCATCAGGATGCCCGTTCCGCACAAGATGCCCATTGGTTCAGGATATCTGTGTTTCGGAAAAGCCACCGCTGACCGAAACCGCAAGTGGCCATTCTGTCGCGTGCTATTTTCCCACGGCCAGCCCGCACTAAATCAGGATTACGAACATTTTGGGGATTGGCACCGCCCCCTAGTTTCAGCAGCTCACCGCAAGTGTTCGTAGACCGAAGAAACTAGGCATTCCCACCTTCCGCAGTCTTGATGTGGATACGATCACCCGCTTCTAGGTTCACACCACTCGCGAACTGATGTTGCTCCTCCTGTCCCGACGAACGCCGGATCGACATCGTATTCGTCCCGCCGGATGGTTGATCATTCAGCGACCAAACAGGAATTCGTGCGCGGGTATAGCCGACCGACAGACTGGCGGGACCGCGCGCCTCATAGGTCACACGGACGCCGTGCCCGCCTCTATGACCCGTGGCATCGCGCAATCGCGCGGCTAACCCCTTTTGCACAACATTCAGCCCGTAACGCGCCTCGCAAATCTCAACGGGGCAGTTAAACGTATTGCCGTGGTTGGGGGAGAACATCGCGCTCAAGCCATCGCGGTCAGCAGTCGCACCCCAACCGCCCATCTGGGGTTCGACCATCGTGTATTTACGCCCGGTATCAGGGTGTTGCCCGGCAATGACGGTGCCGAAAATCGACGAAAACGACCCGGCAGGTAGCCGCCCCGGAATGGCCCGCGCCATACATTGCCAGAGCATGTCGAAGAGCCGAATGCGGTTTTCGAAGTAGTAGCCTTGCGGCGCTGTTGACCCGGCGTGAAAAACCGTGCCTTCTTTCGTGACCACACGCAGCGGAGAGAATGATCCGAAGTTTGCAAAGCGTTCGGGATCGCAGAGCGCCTTGAAGATCATCTGGCAGGCAATGACCGCCCCATCCCGGCTGGTGTTGTAGGGGGTGCCGCCGTCTGATGGGTTGTTGGTCAAATCGACTTCGAAAGTGTCACTCGAGATGGTGATTTTTGCCTGCCAAATCCGGCCATCGTCCTGTTCTTCTTCAATCGCAAATGTGCCCTTTGGCAACGTGGCAAGCCCCGCCAGCGCCCGCGCACGGCCCGAAACAAAGGCGTCTTCCATCGCTGTCGTGACCGTCGCCGCCCCATATTTCAAATAGAGCGCCAAAAGCTGACGCTCTGCGCTTTTGCTGGCCGCGACCTGCGCCCATAGATCGCCGCGCACAAAATCAGGCAGGCGCGAATTTATCTGGATGATGTCGAATACTGCTGCGTTTCGGACACCTGCTTTGAACAAGCGAACAGGCGGCAAACGCAAACCTTCGGCAAAAATCTCGGTCACATCGCCCGCCATGGACCCCGGCACTTTGCCGCCAATATCGCCCCAATGCGCGATAGAGGCAGTGAAGGCGACGCAGCGCCCGTCAAAGAACACCGGCTTGGCGAGGACCACATCGTTCAGATGCGTCACACCGCCATGATTGGGGTCGTTGGTGATGAAGATGTCGCCATCCTGCAGGCTGTCCCCGTAGCGGTCCACGATGACCTTCACCGCCTTGTCGAGCACGCCGACAAAGGTCGGGATTCCCGCACCGGAACTGACCAAGCGGCCTTGCGCGTCTGTGATCCCTGTCCCGACGTCCAGCACTTCGTAGATAATCGGGCTCATTGCGGTTTTACGCAAAACCGCGAACATCTCTTCCGCCGCATTTTCAAATCCGGCCTGGATCACGGACAATGTGAATGGGTCGTGCATGTGCCTAGCCTGCCCAGATATCGCCCACAGTAAAGCCCGATTGGAAGGGGTCCGAGGGATCCAAAAGGTATTGGCTCATCCCCGAAATCCAGCCGCGCCCCGAGATGCTGGGGATGATGGCATCATAGGGGCCAACCTTTGTGGTGTCTTCGATCCGGCCCGTGAAGGTCGTGCGCAGCGGCCCGGCATTCACAAATTCTTGGCCCTGCGCGAGTAGCCCTTTGGCATGCAGCACGGCCATTTTCGCGCTGGTCCCGGTCCCGCACGGCGAGCGGTCGAGCGCGCCTGTGATGCCACCCGGTTTGTACGTCCCGCCCGAGACAGACACCGCGCTGATCCCGTCATGACCCTCTTGGTCAGGCGGCAGCGTCAATTGCGATATCGTGGGACCGGTAAATTCCGCATCCACCGGATGGGTGACCGGAAACTGTACCTGACTTGCCGCGAGCATCGCTTCACACGCTTTGACGACTTTAAAGCCCTCATCAGATGTCAGGCCAAGTCCAAATTGGCCCGCGTCTGCGATCACATAGAACATGCCGCCCCACGCGATATCGGCGGTGATGGTACCGTATCCCGGGACGTCCAACGGCACGTCCAGATGCATGGCGAAAGCGGGCAGGTTGCGGAACTTGACCCGCTCGACCTTGCCGTCCTTGCAGGTCGCCTTAACCTTGATCAGCCCGGCGGGGGCTTCCAGTGTCAAGTGCGTGACGGGTTCGCGCATGGCGATCACCCCGGTTTCCAGCAGAACAGTCACAACGCAGATTGTATTGCTGCCAGACATCGGCGGGTATTCGGTCTGCTCCATGATGATGAAACCGGCGTCGGCCTCAGGATGGCAGGGCGGTACGATTGCGTTGCAACACAGCGCCGGATTGCCGCGCGGTTCTTGCAGCATCAGGGTGCGGATATCGTCGTGATGCTTGGCCATAAACTGCATCATTTCTTTGACGGTGGTGCCTTTGAGGTGAGGCAGCCCGGCAGTGATCACGCGCCCACCTTCGCCCTCGGCATGGGCCTCAACAGCGGTGATGACCTTGCTGGCGCGCACTAGACGGTCGCACCTGCCGCGAGCGCATCGCGCAGGGCAAGCTCAGGTTCGGACACAACGGGAACTGCTGAAATCAACGTGCGGGTGTAGGGGTTGGCAGGGTTTTCAAACAGGGTTTCCGTTGCCGCCAATTCCACCAACTGCCCCCGCTGAAAGACTGCAACGCGGTCGGCGATATTGCGCACCACGGACAGATCATGGGTGATGAACAGATAGGTCAGGCCCCGTTTTTCGCGCAGGTCATTGAGCAAGCGCAAGACGCGCGCCTGCACCAAAACGTCCAATGCCGACGTGGGTTCATCCAGCACCACCACCTGCGACTGGCAGGCCAAGGCGCGGGCAATGGCGATGCGCTGGCGTTGCCCACCGGACATGCCAGACGGCGCACGGGTGGCCATAGCGGGATCAAGCCCCACTTCTTCCAGCAGGGCCGCAACCATCGCGGGCCGTTCCGCCGGGTTACCGTGATTATGCACATCCAATGCCAGCCGCAGCGACGCCCCGACAGAGCGGCGCGGGTTCAACGCAGACAGCGGGTTTTGCTGGACCAGTTGGATTTGGCTGCGATGTTCCAGCGTGCGTTTGGCAGGCAGTACGGTGCCAGCATAGCTGATCTGGCCTTTTGTCGCGGGGAAGAGCCCAAGGATCATATTCGCAATCGTGCTTTTGCCTGACCCGCTCTCGCCCACGATAGCAAGGCACTCACCTTGGGCTACGTCCAAACTCACATTATCCACCGCCGTCACGACGGACTTGCCCACACGGAATTCTTTACTGACAGCGTCCAGCGAAAGGATCGGGTTAGCCATCACCGCACCTCCGCATGGTCAACGAATGGGTCGTCAAAATCCGGGGAGCGCTCTGCGATATCCGGCACACCGCCGCCCGTCAGGCGCGGGATCGCTGATAAGAGCGCGCGCGTGTAGGGATGGCGTGGCGCGTCAAACAGTTCCTTGGTCGCACCGTGTTCGACAATCCGGCCTTGGTAAATGACATAAATGCGGTCGGCAAACTCGCGCACGACCCCAAGGTTATGTGAGATAAACAGTACCGACGTCCCTTGTTGGACCACCAGATCACGCATCATCGCTAAGGTCTGCGCCTGCACCGTCACGTCCAGCGCGGTGCCGGGTTCATCGGCCAACAGCAAACGCGGCTCATTGATCAACGCCATCGCGATCATGACTCGCTGGTTCATGCCGCCCGAAAGCTGAAAGGAATAGCTGTCTAGCACACGATCTGTGTCCTCAATCGAAACTTCGTGCAGGATCTTGGCAGCCTGGGCGCGGGCCTCTCCCTTTGTCACCTTCGGATCGCGCCGTTTCAGCACCTCCTGAAACAGTTCGCCAATCCGAAAGACCGGGTTCAGCGCCGAGGTGGGATCTTGGAAAATCATCGAGATATCGCGCCCGCGCAACGCCCGGCGATCGGAAGAGGTCAGAGCAGACAGGTCTTGCCCCTCAAACGCCACCTGGCCCGTCACACGGGCCGTGCGCACATCCTGCATTGTGCCCAGCACAATGCGCGAGGTCACCGATTTGCCCGATCCGCTTTCGCCCACAAGCGCAACCCGTTCGCCGGGCGCGATCCTGAGGTCAATGCCATGCAGCACCTCGGTGGTGCCGGACCAGTTCTTAAACGACAGGCGCAGGTCTTTGATATCAAGCGTCAGTGGATCAGGCATCAATCAGGCTCCAACACGTCGCGCAGCACGTCGCCCACAAGATTGAACCCGAAGACAGCCACCACAATCGCCAGCCCCGGAAAAATGGTCATCCACCAGCTATCGGGCAGATAGCGCGTGCCTTCAGAAACCATCGACCCAAGGTCTGCCGTTGGTGCCTGTACCCCAAGACCAAGGAAGCTCAGCGATGAGGCGATTAGGATCACGAATCCGAAATCTAGCGTCATCTTGGTGACAATGGCAGGTACACAATTGGGCAGGATTTCGCGGAACATGATGTGGGCCTTCGAAGCACCAATCACCTCGGCCGCCAGCACATAGCCTTCGACCTTTTCGCCGCGCGTGATGTTGTAGACCAACCGCGCATACCACGGCCACCACATGGCGGTGATCGCCAGCATGGCGTTAAGCAGCGTCGGCTCTAACAGGCCCATGATCGCCAGTGCCAACACCAGCGGCGGGATCGACAGAAAGATGTCGGAAATCCGCATCAGAATGAAATCCGTCCAGCCGCCGATATAGCCCGCGATCAACCCAAACGCGACACCAATGGGCGGCGCGATCAGCAGCACGACCAGCCCCATGCCAAGCGCGACTTGGTAGGCATAGATGATCCGGGTCAGAATATCGCGGCCCACGACGTCTGTGCCCAAAAGATACTCGGCCGAGGGCGGCTTGTTGGCGAATGCGAAGTTCATCACAGCACCAGCATGATCAGGATAAGGTGCGATGAAATCTGCAAAAAGGGCGCAGAAGAACACCGTGCCGACCAGCAAGAGGCCGATGACGGATAGCGGATTGGACAACAGGATATAGGCGGCGCGCTTCATTTGTTGTCCTCAGAGAACCTGATCCGTGGATTGAGAACCGACACCAGAAAATCCACGATGATATTGGCGATCAGGAACGTGGCCGAGATGATCAGAACCGTCCCCACAATTGCGTTGAGGTCCTTTTGCAGAATGACCCCCACACCGTAACGGGACAGACCGGGCCAGGCAAAGATGACCTCGACCAGAAAAGCGTTGCCAAGGAGCGCCGCAAAATCGAGACCGATGATTGTCAACGACGGTATAAGTGACGGCTTGAAAGCGTAACGCCGTGCGATGCGGGCCTCGGAAAAGCCGTAGGCCTGCGCCATCTCAATCGCGGGCTGTTCGTAGGTCGCGATCATGTTGGATCGTGTCAACCGCGCGGCTTGCCCGATACCAGACAGGGCAAGGGCAAAGGCCGGCAGGATCAGGTGATGCAGGGCGGAGGCAAAGGCATCCAAACGACCAGCGGCCAGCGTGTCGATCAGCATAAAGCCGGTCAGACGCTCGACCTCTAAGGTGTCGCTGATCCGGCCTGTGATCGGGAAGAGGGGGGTGAAATAGGCAAAGACCAGCACCAGACCCACCGCCCAGACAAAGGCCGGGGCAGAGACCGCGAGCAATGAAATGACGCGCACCAGATTGTCCGGCCATCGCCCGCGATACCGGGCCGAGATTGCACCCAGCGGCAACCCGATCATCACCATCATGAACCCAGCCAACAGGACCAATTCCAAAGTGGCGGGAAGGTATTCAACCAGGTCGGTCATCACCGGACGGTTGGAATAGAGTGAAATTCCGAGATCACCGCGCACAAGGTCGCCCATGAACAGGCCATATTGCACGACGATCGGTTCGTTCAGGTTCAGGGCTTCGCGCATCTGCTCTACCTGCGCGTCGGTCGCGCGGGGGCCAAGGGCGATGCGCGCGGGATCGCCAGGAATGATGCGGGCAATAAAGAAGATCAGCATCGACACGCCGATCAGCACGATCAATGACGCGCCCAAGCGTCCCAAAAGTCTTCTAAAAATCGACAAGATGCACCTTTCGGGAAACGTACAAATTGGGGCCGCACCTCTCAGCGCGGCCCCAATTCAGGGAGAACGGATTATTCAGCCTCAGGAACCGAAATATCCGCAAACCGCATGTTGAACCCGGAGTTCGGGTAAGTCAGCGCCGGGTCCGCAAGGTTGTGGAAGGTCACGCCTTCACGCACTGCAAAGGCCCCCAGCAATTCATAGGCAAAGATGTCAGGCACCTCTTGTGCCAGAATGGCATTCGCCTGTGCATAGATGTCTTGCCGGGCGTCCTGATCGGTTTCAATCCGGGCTTGATCCAACAGCGCATCCAGCTCTGGGTTCTTGAAGTAGGACGAGGCAATCCAGCTTGCAGGCTGCGACGAATGATACATTGCGTAAAGCAGCGAATCTGTATCAGGTGAGGCCGCAGACACCGCGATTTCGACCACATGCGGGGCTGTTGGCGGTGCTGTAACCTGCTCGGTCAGCAAAGCCCAAGGCGTCCGTGTGATTTCCACATTGAAGCCCATCGTGCTGTAGATGGCTTGCATCATCAGCGCGCCGCGTTCCCGCGCCGGTGTTTCCGCGATAAAGGCCACGTCCAACAGATGTTCCGCCGGATCATAGGCGCATTTCGCCAGTTCTTCCTGCGCCAAGGCCATGTCTTGTGAGAAATTCGGCACAATGGCGTCATAGCCAAGCAAGCCCTGTGGGATCGCGCCGTTCATCGGCCGACCGGATGAAACCTCATCGTTGATCTGCGTGAGTTGCGCCATGGTTGCATAATCAAACGCATAGGCCAGCGCGCGGCGGCAATGCACGTCGTCCAGGGGCGCACGTTGCGTGTTCATCTTGAAATACTCACCAGACAGGCCCGCCTCGGTGACCAAGGTCGCGCCCTCTTCGGCAAGACCGGCAAAGACCTCGGGCGGCAGCCACTGGCTTGAGATGTCATGCTCGCCACGGCTCATCAATGCGCGGACGGTCGAGGGCTCCAGGCCATAGCGGTAACGCACCGTTTCGGGGTAGCCTTCGACCGGTTCCATGAAATAGTCGGCCTCATAAGCCATAACGGTTTCGGTCTGTGGATCATGGCTGGTGATCACGTATTGGCCGGAACCTGCGCTGTTTTGCGACATCCAGGTAGAGGCCCAGTCGCCGTCAACTTCGTTGGCTTTCACGACCGCCATATCAACAACCGGCATCCGCACAAGGGAGGCAAGGAAGGGTGCGAAGGGCTCTGTCAGCGTAAAGACAACAGTGTTGTCGCCCGTCGCTTCGACGCTATCGACGACACCTGCGAACAGGTTGGAATTGCCTTGGCCCATCGCCATCATCCGTTCAAACGAATAGGCAACGTCGGCAGCAGTCAGCGGATTTCCTGAATTGAACGTCACATCATCACGCAGTGTGAAGGTGTAGGTCGCGCCATCAATTGCCCACTCAGTGGCCAAATGGGGCTGCACGCCAGAACCACCCTGCTTGGGGTAAACCAGCGTGTCGTAAAGGTTGATGGCCAGCACCGTATCGGCGTAATCCGTAGCTTTTGCCGGATCAA
This sequence comes from uncultured Paracoccaceae bacterium, assembly GCA_947494675.1. Taxonomy (GTDB): domain Bacteria; phylum Pseudomonadota; class Alphaproteobacteria; order Rhodobacterales; family Rhodobacteraceae; genus CANMYO01. The sequence continues at coordinate 502,501 of CANLVP010000003.1, read as the reverse complement.
TTTCACCAACGGCCACTTCGTCCGCGCGCAAAATCCGCTCTGCGGCAACCGGTGCCGCGGCCAACGTCATCGCCAGCACGGTCGTGCCTAAGAGCGTTGTCTTTGTGTTGAATAGCATCAGAAATCCCCTGTCATTGTTTGACCAAGACCCGCGCCACCGAAAGCTCCAGCAGATGGTCAGCCTTGGCGGTTCAGATTCTTTTTTTAGTACTGCTTCAATCATCTTGACAACGGGCGGCCTTTGTCAACATTAATTTAGTCATGCTAAAACCGATCATCGCTCAATCCTACGAAGACGCTGCCGATTTGGGCAGTAAGCTGCGCCAACGCCGCAAAGAGCTGGGCCTCACGCTCGAGGCTGTAGCCAAAAGTGCTGGGGTGACCACAGGGTTCATCAGCCAAGTCGAACGCAATATCACCTCACCTTCGCTGGCGTCTCTGACCGCTATGGCGGACGCTTTGGATGCGCATATCGCTGACTTCTTCGATCCACCGCCAAAGCCCGAACAAACAAGCCGTGCCGAGATGCGCGAACTCTACGCGTCGCCCGGTGGCGGCTTTGATTTCGAACGTTTGTCGACATCCTTCGAAGGCAGCACCCTGAACGGCTTGCTGGTGTATCATCCCCCCGGCTTCACCATCGAAGAGATGGTCCACGAGGGCGAAGAATTTTACTACGTCATCAAGGGCGCGCTGACTCTGACAGTGGACGGCGCACGCACAGTGCTTGGTGCAGGCGATTCCATCCATTTCGACAGCATGCGCCCCCATTCCGTACAGAACGAAACCAATGAAACCGTCACGGTTCTGGTCGTCAACACAATGGACCTGTTCGGCGAAGATCGCACGGAAGGACAACCACATGGCTGATTTCGCCCCGTTTGTCGCCGCTATGGCCGGACCGAACGCCTCTCAGGCCGTGTTCAAGGCGCTGGCGCAACTGGCTTACGACGTGCTTGACCTTAAGCAATTCACCATCATGACCGTTGACCAAAAGCGCGGCGTGGCGGCGCGCATCTTCTCGGATGATCCGGTGCCCTATCCGGTGGGTGGTGAAAAACCGATCCTTGATACGATCTGGACAAAGACCGTGCTTGAACGGCAGGAAACCTTTGTCGGCAACACGATTGAAGACCTGGCCGAAGTTTTCCCCGATTGGGAAAAAATCCAATCGCTGGGTCTCGAAAGCTGCCTGAACCTGCCGATCATTATTGATGGCAACGTCATGGGCACACTGAATTGCCTCAATGTCGCAGGCCACTTCACGCCAGAACGGGTCGCCGCTGCAAACCAACTCAAACTCCCCGGTGCTGCCGCCTTCCTGCTCGCGGCCCAAGCCTCAGGAGCGAAAACATGAATGACACAACCCTCCGTGTTGCCACCGATGTGGGTGGCACATTTACCGACCTTGTGGCGTTTGAGACCGGCGCTGACGGGCAGCTGAAGATCACCACCGCAAAGTCAGACACGACCCCGCCGAACTATGAGGCGGGCGTTCTGAAAGTTCTGGAAAAGGGCGGCATTGACCCGGAGGCGGTCGATTTCATGGCCCACGGCACCACGGTCGTGATCAACGCATTGACCGAACGCAAAGGCGTACCGGTTGGTCTGATCACCACAGAAGGGTTCCGCGATATTCTGGAAATCGCGCGCGGCAACCGCCCCGATTTCTTCAACCTGCATTACGTCAAGCCCGCCCCCTTCGTACCGCGCCATCTGCGGACCGAAGTGCCGGGTCGCATGACCTACCTTGGCAAAGAGCGGCATCCTCTCGATCTGTCCGGCCTGCCTGCGATTTTGGACATGTTCCGCGCCGAGGGCGTTCAGGCCGTCGCGATTTGCCTGCTGCACGGCTACGCCAATCCCGCCCATGAAAAGGCGGTTCTGGGAGAGGTTGCAAAGCTCTGGCCTGAGGTCTCCGTCGTCGCCTCGCATCAAATCACCCGCGAATGGCGCGAATATGAGCGCACCAACACGACCGTCCTGTCTGCCTTTGTGCAGCCCGTGGCTGCGCGCTACCTCAGCCAGCTCGATGAAGGCCTCAAGTCACGCGGATTGCAAAAGTCGCCCTATATCATGCAGTCGAATTGCGGGATCGACAGCCTTGCTGCGACCTCGAAAATCCCGATCACCATGGTCGAAAGCGGCCCGGCCTCTGGTTTTTGGGGGGCTGCCGAGCTGGGCAAGCTGATCAACGAACCCAACATCCTCGCCCTGGATATCGGGGGCACAACGGCGAAGTGCTCGCTGATCGAAGGCGGTGAGGTCAAAATCATGACCGACTACTGGATCGAACGCAGCCGCAAATCCGCGGGCTACCCGATCATGGTGCCGGTGGTTGATCTGGTTGAGATCGGCAATGGTGGCGGGTCCATTGCCCGTGTCGATGATTTCGGCAAGCTGCATGTGGGCCCACAATCGGCGGGCGCTTTGCCGGGGCCAGCGGCCTACGGCAAAGGCGGCACGCAAGCGACCACGACGGATGCCAACCTTTGGCTGGGCCGGATCAACCGCGACTATTTCTGCGGTGGCAGTGTTGAGGCGGATATGACGGCGGCGGAAAACGCGCTGAGCGTTTTGGCGGCTAAGCTGGATGTCACCGTCGATGATGCCGCGCGCGGCATTGTGCGGATCGCAAATGACAACATGGTCAACGCGCTCAAGCTGGTCAGCCTGAACCGTGGACATGATACCCGCGACTTTACCCTGCTGGCCTTTGGCGGCGGCGGGTCGATGCACGCGGTGGCACTCGCGCAAGAGCTTCAAATGAACAAAGTCATCGTTCCTGCGGCAGCCAGTGTCTTCTCGGCCTGGGGCATGATGATGAGCGATCTACGTCGCGATTACTTCGCAACCCAACTGATGGACCTGACGGAAGGTGCTGGCGCGCGCATCGAAGACACCTTTGCCCAGACCGAGGCAGAGGCCCGCGCCACGTTCGAGGCCGAAGGCGTCGCCTCCGAAAAGATCAGTTTCCTGCGCTACGGAAAGTTCCGCTATCAGAACCAAGAACACACGACCGAAGTGCCCCTGACGGGCGATATCACTGATGCTTCGCTCGATAAAATCGCGCAGGAATTCCACGCGATTTATGAAAAGGAATACACCTACCGCTTGGACGCCCCGGTTGAGATGGTCGGCATCCACCTTGTCGCCCGCGCAGAGGTGGGCAAGCTGACCATGGCCCCGGCCGATCTTGGCCCAGCTGATGCCTCGGGTGCCATCAAAGCGACCCGCAAGGTGGACTATGCGTTGGAAGGTGTGCACGAGGCATCGATCTACGATGGGGATGCGCTGAAACCGGGCATGGCCTTCACAGGACCTGCGATCATCGAAGACAGCGGATCAACGGTTGTGATCCATCCCGGCAATCAGGTGTCGGTCGATGCCTATTCCAACATTCACATCGCGCTGGAGGGCTGAGGGCATGAGCGAAGATCCCATCACACTCGAAATCATCCAGAACGCGTTGCAGGCCACAGCGGATGAGATGTTCGCCGCGATGCGCAAGACCGCGATGTCCTCAATCATTTACGAAGTGCTGGATATGGGCACAGGCATCACCGATGCCGAAGGGCGGCTTGCCTCCTCTGGTGCAGGCATCCCTGCGTTTATCGGCGTGCTCGATAAATCGGTGCAGTTTATTCTGTCAAAACATAACGATATCCGACCCGGCGATGTCTTCATCACCAATGATCCTTGGCACGGCGGCGTCACCCACCTGAACGATTTGGTGCTGGCGATGCCCGTCTTTGTCGAGGGCCAATTGATCGCCTGGACCGCCAATATCGCCCACAATTCCGACATCGGCGGCATGGCCCCCGGGTCTTTGTCCGGCGATGCGACGGAGGTCTTCCAAGAGGGTCTCCGCCTGCCTGCGGTGAAAATCATCAACGAAGGTGTCACCGATGACGCCGTCATGGATATCCTGACCTGCAATTCGCGGATGCCCGATTTCCTGAAAGGCGATGTCTGGGCCGCCATTGCGGCTGTGCGCGTGGGCGAACGCAGGCTGGGCTTGTTGGCCGAAAAATACACGCCCAAGACGTTTTTGGCCGCGATGGACAGCTTTATGGACTTTGGTGAAAAGGCGGCGCGGGCGGAACTTGCCAAGCTGCCCAAAGGCACGTTCGAGCTGTCCGAACCGCAGGACGATGGCCAGATATTCAACGTGAAGGTCACAATCAGCGACGATGAATTTATTGTCGATTTCCGGGATAATCCAGATCAGATGAACGGTCCCGCCAACGCCACACGTGATGGCACACTGATCTGCGCGCAAATGCTCTTTAAGGCGCTGACCGGGCCGGACACGCCCGCCAATGACGGCAGTTTTCGTCCCCTGACCGTGCTGACCCGTGAAGGGTCGATCTTTCACGCCAAGGAACCGGCGGCCATCGGGTTTTATTATGAAACCGAAGTCCGCAGTAACGATCTGATCTCGCGCTGCTTGGCCCCACATGTGTCCCACCTGTTGCCCGCCGGGCATTTCAGCTCGGTCTGCGGCACATTCATTGGTGGCACCCACCCTGATACGGGGCGCCAATACACCATCATTGAACCGCAAGTTGGCGGTTGGGGTGCCGGGCAGGATCATGAAGGTATTTCCTGCACCTTCTGCAATTTCCATGGCGAAACCTACAACACGCCCGCCGAAATTTCAGAGGCGCGCAATGGGCTTTATGTGGATCGCATGGCGCTGAACACGAGCCCCGGCGGCGAAGGTGAATTCAACGGTGGGCGCGGCTTGGTTCTCGAATACCGCATTCGCACAAGCGACGGATTCCTAACGGCGGGCTACACGCGGTCCAAGGTCAAGCCTTGGGCGATGGAAGGCGGCAATGAGGGGTCAGGCAATTACATCGAGGTGATCAAGCCTGAAGGCACCGAACGCTACAGCTTTGTGTCTGGCCTAGATGTCACAACAGATGACGTGATACGCGTCGTGACCTCTTCGGGCGCGGGCTATGGCGACCCGAAGAAACGCAACCGGGCAGCCGTGGACGCAGATATCAAGGCGGGGCTGATCGCAGCGGACCGCGCAGCCGAGGTTCACGGAGGGTAGAACATGCCAAGAGAATGGGTGATCGACGCTTACGACGGATATGAGGGGCTACGCCTGCAAGATTGCGCAGAGGTTTCGCCCGGCCCCGGCGAGGTTCGCCTGCGGATCGAAGCCTTTGCCCTGAACTGGGGTGATATGAACCTGATGAAGGACCAATACTCCTTCAGCTTTAATCACTTTCCCGCCCGCATTGGCGACGAGGCCACAGGCATTGTTGAGGCCATCGGCGAAGGTGTCACCGGCATTGAAATCGGCAAACGCTACTGCACCTTGCCCTATTTCTACTACGACAGAGGTGCCAGCGCCGACACGCTCACAACACCTGCCAAATACCTGACGCCTGCACCTGAAAACATGAGCGCGGTAGAGGCCTGTTCGGTCTGGATGCAGTTCATGACCGCATATTACCCGGTGATTGAGATGGCCAAGGCCGGACCCGGGGTGAATATCCTTGCGACCGCGGCCACCAGCACCGCAGGCAACGCCGCCTTGCAGATTGGCCGTGCGGCAGGTGCCACGATGATTGCCACGACACGCTCCGCCAGCAAAGTGGACTACCTCAAAGAAACCGGTGCTGACCACGTCTATGTCGATGATGGCAGCGACCTTGCCGCCTTTATCAAGGACGCTACCAATGGTGTTGGCGTACACGGCGTGTTTGACCCCGTTGGCGGCGACTTTCCTACGCGCTATGGGCCCAGCTTGGCCAAAAACGCTAAGATCATGCTCTACGGAACGCTGACAGAAAAGTTTCCCGACATTCCTTTCGTCGATATGTGGCAGTCAAACGCATGGCTGCACATGTATTCGCTGTTCAACTACGTCGAAGACGATGCGGCCAAGAAACGCGGCACGGAATATGTCTATGCCGGGCTGTCTGATGGATCGCTCAAGCCATTGATCGATAAGGTTTATCCCATGGAAGGCTACATAGAGGCTTGGCGCTATCTGGAAAAACCGCGTGCACAGCACGGCAAAGTCGTCATCGAAACAGGAGCGTGACCATGGACAGACTAGCAAGCCTGCGCGCGAAAATGGTCGAAGAGGGCGTCGATCTGGTGGCCCTTGGGCCCGGTAAGCATTTGGAATGGCTGACAGGCATGCACCCGCACGCTGATGAACGCCCGCTTATTTTCTGCATCACTGCCGATCACGCAGGCATCCTTATGCCCGCCTTGGAGACCGAAAGCGCGCGTCGCCAAACCGATCTGCCCTTTTTTGAATGGCTGGATGCCGACGGTCCGACGGCTGCGCTTGAGACGATGCTGGACACCTTTGGTGCACATGCATCCCGGTCCATCGCCTTGGATGAAACGATGCGCGCCGATCACGCGGCGTTGATCCAAGACAGGCTGATGAACGCCAAGCGTCAGTTCTGCGACACGACCGTCAGCGCGCTCCGCGCCCGCAAAGGGCCAGACGAATACTCCGCGCTCAAGGCCAATGCTCTGATCGCGGACAAAGCCATGCAAGCAGCTTGGGCCGCGATGCGCCCGGGCATGACGGAATTGGAAGTCGCAGCGGTCGCGCGCGAAACCTTTGTCAGTCTTGGCGCAGCGCCGATCTTCACCATCGTAGGGGCTGGTGGAAACGGTGCGCTGCCCCACCACCAAACGGGCGACACCGTGCTTGAAAAAGGCCAAGCGGTGGTCATGGACATTGGCGCGGGTCGCGACGGTTTCAGCTCTGACATCACTCGCATGGCGGTGATGGGCGAGGCGCCCGAAGGCTACGCAGAAGTGCACGCCATTGTCGAAGCCGCAGTGCAAGCCGCGATGGAAGTCGCCCGTCCCGGTGTGAAGGCACACGTTCTGGATGACGCGGCGCGCAAAGTGATCACCGACGCAGGCTACGGCGAATACTTCGTCCACCGCCTCGGCCACGGCATGGGCATCGAAGTGCATGAGCCGCCCTATATCTCGGCCTCATCGCAATCCGTTCTGGACGAGGGCATGGTGTTTTCCATCGAGCCGGGCATCTACCTGCCGGGCCGCTTTGGCCTGCGGCTGGAAGACATCGTGATCATGCGCGCCGATGGGCCAGAGATCTTGTCAGGTCTGCCGCGTGACCTGACAGTCATTGGGTGATTTCGCTCGCCAATCAACTGACGCACCAAGACGGATACCGGCTTGAACTAACGATAGGTAACAAAGATGGCGACACGCATAGCAGTTGATATCGGGGGCACCTTCACCGATCTGGTCTACTTTGACGACGCCACGGGCAAGACCGTGCAGGGCAAGGTGCCGACCGTGCCTGCCGCACCAGAGGAAGGCGTCGTCGCTGCGATTGCCGCACATGTGCCGCAAGAGGTGCTGACCAAAGCGGAATACTTCCTACATGGCACCACAGTTGGTCTGAACGCGCTTTTGGAACGGCGCGGGTCCACTGTCGGGTTGATTGCCACCGAAGGGTTCCGCGATGTGCTGGAAATCCGTCGGGGCGACCGGGCCGAAATGTATAACCTCTTCTGGGAGCAGACCAAACCACTCGTGCCGCGCAGATTGCGGCTTGAGGTGCCGGGGCGCACAATGGCCGATGGGTCCACCGAAGGCGCGCCAACGGCAGAGGCTGTTGCTACAGCGGTGCAGACATTCATGGCCCATGACGTGACCAGCGTCGCCGTCAGCTTGATGCATTCTTACGCCAACCCCGAACATGAACTGTTGGTCGAACGGTATCTGCGCGAGGCCGGGTTTGAGGGCGGCATCACCCTGTCGCACCGCGTCTGTGGCGAATACCGCGAATATGAACGGACCTCGACCGCTGTGATCGACGCCTTCGTGCGCGGACGCATGGCGAATTATCTGAACCGGCTCGAAGGCCAGCTGCGCGAGGCCGGGTTCACCGGCAAATGCCTGATCACACGCTCCGGTGGCGGGTCGATGAACTTTTCCGAGGCCGAAGAACGCCCGTTCGAGACGATCATGTCCGGCCCGGTTGGCGGGGCCATTGGCGCATCCGAGTTCGCACGTCTGATCGGCGACAAAGGCATGATCACCGCCGATGTTGGCGGCACCAGCTTTGACGCAGCGCTTATTCTGGAGGGCGAGCCGCAGGTACTGTTTGAAGGTGAGATCGACAATATGCCGATCCTGAGCCCGTGGGTTGATGTGCGCTCCATCGGTGCGGGTGGCGGGTCGCTTGCCTACGAGGATGGCGGTGGTTTCATGCGGGTCGGGCCGCATAGTGCGGGCGCTGAACCGGGACCTGCCTGCTATGGCAAGGGCGGGGAGCAGCCCGCCGTGACAGATGCGGCGGCCTACCTTGGGATGCTGGGTCCGGGGGAACTTGCCTCTGGGATTACACTGGACATCGACGCCGCCGAACGCGCGCTGACCAGCGTGGCCGATGCGATTAGCCAGCCGGTTGAGGACACCGCCGCAGGCGTGATCCGCATCGCCGCCAGTTCAATGGCCAATGCGATCCGCGAGATTTCGACCGAGCAGGGCCTCGATGCCCGGGAAATGACGCTTTTGCCCTTCGGTGGCGCGGGCGGCATGATGGCGACCCTTCTGGCCGACGAAATGGCGATGAAAAAGATCGTGGTCCCGCCCTTTGCTGGCATCTTTTCAGCCTGGGGGCTGTTAGGGGCCGACATGGTGCAAAGCGCATCGCGCACCCTTGTGCGCCCCCTGACCGACGCCGCACTTGTCGAATTCGGATCGGTCTTCGGCGATCTGATTGCCAGCATCAAAGCAAGGGGCGAAACCGTGCCGGACGCGGAAGCCTCGCTGAAACTGGATGTGCGTTACGTGGGTCAGGAACACACGCTTTCTGTGCCTGTGCCGCTCAATGGTCTGGATCTCGCGGAACCTGCCGCCACAATCGCAGATCGCTTTTCCGCCCTTTATACGAAAACCTTCGGGGCCACGTTGAATGACGGGGTAGAGGTCACGGCCATCCGCGCCCAACTCAAAGCCGCCCTGCCAAAACGGGACCACTCTGGCGGCCCAACAACTGCAAGTACCGGCATGACCACCGGCGACATCGCTGCCTATTCATTCCGCGACAAAAAGCGGGTGCCGTTCAAGGTCTGTCCACGCGATGACATCGGCACAGGCGTCACGGGGCCGGTGATCATCACCGAAACCGTGGCCACCACATATGTCGATGCCGGATGGACCGTCCGCGCGGGCGATTTCGGCGAACTCATGATCGAACGGGGATAACGCCATGCTTTCTAAAACCACCACAACCCATCCCGCCGGTCTACCGCGCAATGATGTCAGCGGCAGCTCTGACCCGATCACGACCGAGGTGATCCGCCACGCGTTGAATTCCGCGGCCAACCAGATGAAACGCGCGCTGATCCGCACTGCGTTCTCGCCAATCATCTATGAGGTGCTGGATTTCGCCGTCGCAATCTATGACCGGGATCTGCGGATGCTCAGCCAAGCGCCCAGCCTACCGCTGTTCATGGGGACGTTGAATTACGCCGTGGACGAAGCGGTCAAGGGCATTGGCGGGGTCGACAACCTCGATCCCGGTGATGTGCTGATCTACAATTGGTCCTACGGCACCGGCAGCCATGCGCAGGACGTGGTGATCGTGATGCCTGCGTTCCACGGCGGCGCGGTCATTGGGTACACCGCCATCAAAGGGCATTGGCTCGATATCGCGGCCAAAGAGCCCTATTGCACCGACACCACCGACATCTTTCAGGAGGGCACGGTTTATCCGGGCCTGAAGCTTTATCGTAAAGGCGAGCTGAACGACGACGTCTACCGGATCATCATCGCCAACACGCGGATGCCCAAAGCGGTCGCAGGTGACATGGGTGCGCAGGTCACCGGTTGCCGGGTCGGGGTTGAGCGTTTCGAGGACATCGTCACCCGGTACGGGATCGACACTTTTAAGGCCGCCGTGGAAGACATGTTCGACCATGGCGACCGTGTTATTCGGTCCTATTTTGAGAAGATCCCCGATGGGCGCTATGTCGGACAAGGGCAAATGGACAGCGACGGCGTCACCGAAGGTGTCGTCCCGTTTGAAGTGGCGTTGGAGGTCAAGGGCTCTGACGTGGTCATCGATTTCTCCAATGTCCCAGAACAGACCCGTGGCCCGATCAACTGCCCGCTGCCCTCGACCATGTCGGCCGCGCGCGTCGCGATCACGATGCTGGCAGGCTATGGCGAACCCCCGCATGAAGGGCATTTTCGGCCCATTCAGGTGATCACGCGGGAAGGCACGATGTTTCACCCGGTCGCACCGGCACCCTGCTTTATCTACGGCTGGCCCGCGATGCAGGCGATTGAGATCATCTACCGCGCATTGGCCGAGGCGATCCCCGAAGGGGTGCCAGCCTCCTCTGGCGGATGTATCGATTCCTGCGTCTGGTGGGGCGTCAAGGACGATGGCAGCCCTTGGATGGACGGCGCACCGCATCCTGTGGGCCAAGGGGCTTGGGCAGGTGGCGATGGCGGCACGATGCTGCATGTCGCCGAAAGCGCCACGCGGTTTACGCCGGTCGAGGTCTGGGAAAACCGCAATCCATGGGTGGTCGAACAAATGGCGCTTGCCGCCGATTCAGGCGGTGCCGGCCAATGGCGCGGCGGTGCGGGGGTCGATTTCACCTTCCGCATGCTGGGCGATACCTATGCCACAACGGTCTTTGAGCGGACGAAACTTCCGCCATGGGGCTTGGCAGGTGGCGGCGAAGGCCGTGCCAACCTATGCAATCTGGCGATCACCGGTGAGGACCTTCAGAACGTCTCCAAAGCAACCGGCGTTTTCATCCCCGCAGGCGAACGGCTAGAGTTCCATACCGGCGGCGGCGGCGGCTACGGCGACCCAACGATGCGCCCGGTCGAGGCCGTGCACGACGACGTAACGGATGGCTACATCACCAAAGACTTTGCACGTCGGAACTATCCTCAATGGCAAAAGGCTGTTGGTGGCACTTGACAAAATGAGGTACTTTCAGTTATTTGCGCCTTCTTTGAAGGACTTTTCTTGAGAAAAGAAGCGAAGGCGCAATTTGGGCTCGTGGACCTAAGTTAGGTAGTAAATACCGATTGACGAGTAACCACTTCCATCAAAGAGCGGAGCCAAATGCGGAGTCTGGGTCCACTCATTTGGCGACACATGGATAACAAAACAAAGTCCATCGATTTTACAGCTAGCCATGATGTGATGTTGCGTTTTGGTCGTGTCACTCCGAAATCCGACCCGCACGGCAGATCGCATTGAGGCGGGCCACTTCGTCCAGATCGATGGTACGGGAGGCATCGCCAAATCCAAACGCGGCATAGCGCGGATCGATGGGGGTCTTCGCTGAGCAGGATGCGTGGAATGATGTGACTTGGGTCTTTGCGATGAGGTCTGGCAGCGTCCGGCTGGTGATCCCTGCGCCGGCCATCACCTCAATCCGGCCAGCGGCGGCGGCGTGCAGGCGGTTAAGGCCCGCGATGCCTGCGGCGGCGGTTGGGGCTCCGCCAGAGGTGAGGACACGCGTAATGCCGAGGTCGATTGCGGCCTCCAGTGCCGCGACAGGATCGTCCACTACATCAATGACCCGGTGCAGCGTCACGACCATTCCGTCGGCGGCCCGCGTCATGGTCTCAAGCGCATCTCGGTCGATGGCACCGTCACGTTCGGCCCCTATGACGACACCGGCCAGACCAATTTGCGATGCCATGTGGATGCTGGCGACAGCGACAGTCAGGTCGGCTGCCTCCATCTTGAAGTCGCCGGATCGGGGCCGGATGAGGGCATGGGTCTCGATGCCCGTTGCGGCGGCACATTCCATCAGGCCAGCGTCCGGGGTCAAGCCCGCGACATCAAGGCCGCTGCAGAGCTCGATCCGGTCTGCAAGGCCGGGCAGGGCGGCGAGCGTGCTGGGCGCATCGACGCAAATCTCAAGCGTGATGGGCTTATTCGGCGGCATCGTTTGTCATCAGCCCTGCAAGGCTATCGGCAATCGAGGCCACCTGAGACATGTCGGGCGACAAGAGCACCAGATTGCGTGTCTTCTGCCCGATGATCTGGGCGCGGTGGTCTTGGCCCATCAGGTTTGCTGGGGTGGTCACGGCCATGCGCAGCGCTTCTACGAGCGAGGCACCGACGTGGGAGACAAGGCGCGCGACGCCCTGCGCTTGGGTGACATGGGCACCGGCCAGATTGCCTTCGATGTTGATCAGGCGGCCACCGTCAAGGCGCACGTCCTGGCCGTAAAGGTCAAAATGGTCGGGGCCACCGACCGTGGCCATGGCGTCCGAGACTAGAAACATCAGGTTATCCGCAGGCCGCGCCCGCAAGGCCAACCGGATCATGCGGTCATCGACGTGATGGCCGTCGCAGATAATGCCAGATCGGACGGTCGAATTGATGATCGCGCCCACTGCGCCCGGTGCACGGCCCGTCATCGCGGACATGGCGTTAAAAAGATGCGTGGCACAGGTGGCACCGGCCGCAATTGCGGCTTCGACGTCTTCGGCGGGGGCATCGGTATGGCCGATGGACACCACCGCCCCGATGCCAGCAAGCGTTGCGATTTGTGCGGTCGTTGCAGCCTCTGGGGCCAGCGTGATCATCACCGCCACACCTTGCTGGCGGAGATTTGCCACGACGTCCATCGTGCGGCCATCCAAGGCGCGAATATGGGCCGCATCATGGGTGCCGCGCCGCGCCATTGAGATATGCGGGCCCTCGATATGCAGGCCGACGATCCCGTCTTGATCGGCGGCGGCAATCGCAGCCTCTGCGGCCCGGTAGAGCACATCAGGCGCATCCGTGATGACCGTAGGCATGATTGCGACGGTGCCAAGCTGGCGATGGGCCGCAGCGATTGTTGCGATGCCTTCCGGCGTTGGTGTGCTGTTGAGCATGACGCCGCCACCGCCGTTGACCTGTAAATCGACAAATCCGGGGGTCAGGCAGCCTTTGACCCGGTGGGCTGATGGCGGGGCAGGGGCAAGGTCGGTGACCTGATCGTTGACCACGCGAATAGCCTGCCCGGTCAGGACGTTTTGCCCATCGAACAACTGCTCTGGCGCGATCCAGACGTCTGTCATCACTTATCCTCCGCGCTGCGCTGGGCCATCATTTGTAGCTGTCCACTCGTCGTTTTCTGGTCCTGCCACGCGGCATAGGCTGCACCTCGCGCGCCGCTTGTTTCACCTCCCTGCGCCAACACCAAGGGGCACGTGCCAAAGCCGGAGAGTTGCGCAGTTTCTGCCGCTTTTGTCAGCTCGGGGATCAGGTTGTCGATATGGGTCAGCCCGCCGCCCAACACGATCAGATCGGGATCGACCGTGAGCGTGAGCGTATGCAGCAGATCGGCGGTCAGCGCGCACCATGCCTCCCAAACGGGGGCCATCGTGGTGGCGCGCAACGCGGCAATCTCGGGCGGGGTCAGATCACGCCCGGTCATATGCTTGGCGATACGCGAAAGGCCGGGCCCCGCGACATAGGTCTCAATGCAGCCCATACGCCCGCAGCCGCATTGCACGATAGGAAGGTCGTAGCGCGCGACAAGGTGGGCGGGGGCGGATGTGTGTCCGAATTCGCCGCCCGTTTGGGTCGGTCCCTGCAAGAGGTTTTGGTCGACAGAAATACCGCCCCCGATGCCCGTTCCAAGGATCAGGGCCATGACCGTCCGGTGACCTTTGCCTTGGCCAAAGACAGCCTCTGACAAGGCCATGGCGCGGCAGTCGTTCAGGTAAGCGATGGGACGTCCCACGGCCGTGGCGATGTCGGCGGGAAAGGGATGCCCGGTAGCCACCAAATTGGCGGTGAGCGCATGCCCCGTGCGCGGATTGATCAGCCCTGCGGCACCAATGCCGACAGGTGCGTCGACGCCTGCTTCAGCAGTGGCCCAACCGATTTGATCGGCCGTGGCGCGGACCAGATCATCATAGTTGCCGGGCGTGTCGCAGCGTTGGCGCGCGATCACCGACCATGTGTCGTCAAACACTTGGGCTTCGATCTTGGTGCCGCCGAGGTCGATCCCGATTGCCGTCATGACGCGACCGGATAAAGCTGCACACCGGACACCACGCGGCTAAGTGTGGACCTGCCGACAAAGGGGTCATCGACGTTCAGGCCAAGGCTTTGCGACCAGATCACGCCCCTGTTCTGTGCTACAGCTACACATAGAGGCGCGGCCCAGGCAGGGCCAAAGGGCATCGGCACATCGATATCGCCACCCGGTCCGACAGTTTGCACATTTGCGCTCGGAAACTGTGCGCGCAACTCGTCTGTCAGATCATCGTCATAGGCGCGCGTGGGCTGATGCGGGCTGACGAAAAGCGTGATGTCGGTGCTTTCGGTGACAAAGGATTTGGGACCGTGGCGAAAGCCAAGGGTGCTGTCCCAGAGTGCGGGCATTTGACCTACCGAAAGCTCCATCACCTTTAGCGCGGCTTCGCGCGCAGCAAAGGCGAGGGGGCCTGCGCCCACATAGACCGCGCGTTCGGGTCGGGGGCCGGTGTCGATTCGCGCCAGCAGTGCGTCCATCTGATCGGCCAGCGTGTTCAGCCGCGATGGCAGGTCGCAGGGCGCATCAAAGAGCGCGAGGGCTGTCAGCAACATTGTGGAAAAGCTGGATGTCATCGCGAAACCGGCGTCGTGGGTGGCGTCGGGCAGGGTGATGACTTTGGTGGGTGCATCCGAGGTGCGGGTCGCCAGCGCGCCGTCCTTGTTGCAGGTGATATGAAGCCGGGGGGCGTTCGGTGCCAGTGCGTCCAGCGCGTCCAACGTACCGATGCTTTCGGTGCTATTGCCAGAGCGGCCAAAGCTGACGACCAGCGGGCGCGCGCCAGCCAAAACATGCGCCGGGTCGGCCACGATATCGGTACTGGGCACCGACCGCGTGCCTTTGACAGCCGCCGCAATGATGTCGCCGATATAGGCGCTGGTGCCTGCGCCGGAAAACCAGACCTCATCAAAGCTTTGCTCGGCGATCCAGGCCCGCAGACCGGACACGTCCAGCGCCGCGCCCCAGTCCCGCCAGATGCCGGGTTGGCTGTGGATTTCGCGCCATGTCGCCCATTGAGAAAGGTTCTGGGTCATGTGGTTTGTGTGACTTTCGACAAGGTTGCGGGTGCGTCTGGGTCGTGGCCCAGTGCCAGCGCGGTATTAAGAATGATCGGATACATCAATGCCAACATGACCGCGGCAGCGGCGGCGGGTGCGATGGTGCCACACCCCACGTCCGCCAAGCGGATGCGGTGAACGTCGCAATCTGTGGCGCGGAACCGGGCCTCTGCCTGATCAAGGCTGTCTTGCACTTCGTCCTGTCCGGTATCCAGCATCAGCACCATCAGTGGGTTGGTGGCGAGTTGCAGGGGGCCGTGCAAAACCTCTGAGCTTGAGTAGGCCTCGGCATGCAGAGCGCAGCATTCCTTGAGCTTGAGCGCGACCTCATGCGCTGCGCCATAACCGGTGTCACGTCCGATGACATAGACATGCCGTGCGCGCAGGAGGGCGGATTGCAGTTGTGCGGCATCAGGGTGTTGGGTTGTAATGTTCGCAATGGCGTCAAGGGTTTGCTGTGTCTTGGCAACATAACTCGGTTTGACCGCCCCAAGCAGCGCCATGCCCGCACCAATGGCCCCAACGACCGACTTTGTGGCGGGTACGGCCAGTTCCGGGCCTGCGCTGATGGTGAGCGTCGTTCCAGCCACGCCTTCCACGGCGCTGCCGGGTTGGTTGGTGATCGCGACGACCTTGGCCCCCGCAAGGGCGGCACCTTTGGAAGAGCGGACAAGATCATCGCTTGACCCGGATTGGCTGATGACGACGGCGGCGGTGCCGTCCAGCTTCACACCTGCACCTAGCGAAAACACCGACGGGGGGAGGGAGGTCGCAGGGATTTCCAGCTCGCGCATGAATTCATAGGACAAGATGTTTGCCGCGGCATCCGATGAGCCGCGCGCGATGGTATAGATCGCGCTGGGGGAGCCGAGCGACATGTTGTCCGCACGCTGGGAGGCGGCGCGGGCAAAAACCGTCATACATTCAGCTGATTCAGCGGCCATCAAGCTGCCGGGGGTTTTGTGTTCTGCCGTCATGTCCGTAATCCATATGCGTCAAAGGCGCGCCATGTGGCGGTCATATCGACCATCGCGCCGTTGATCCTTGCGTCATCCAATGCCATGGCGACCAAACCCGCCTCGAGCGCGTCAACGACACCCACCGGAAGGCTGTCAGCCTCGCCGCGCAGGAAGGCCACGATATCGTCGACCATCATGTGATCCGCGCCGTAGTGAGAAGACGCGCGGGCGTCATCCATTTGCGTATAGTCATGGTCCGCGATCACCGATCCATCGCGGGCGGTGGCCTTGAGGTTGCCGCGGACAAAATCGCCCTCGGCCATGCCGTGAGTGCCCATCACGCAAAACCGCCTGTGTTCATCTGGCACGTTGAGGTTGGTGTGAAACGCCAGCGTCGCACCGCTCTCGTATTGCAGCAGCGCCGTCTGGTGGTCGATGATGTCGCCGTCTGAATGGAAGGCGTCCCCGGTGTTGTTCCAGACCGACGGCTTGTGGTGCATGATGTCGTTCTCAAGGTTCGCGGTTGGCGCATTCTGGGGCACAAAGGATTTGCGGCCCCCAAAGCTCGCGACTTTGACAGGGCGAGAGGCGGTCACCATGTTGTAGATGTCGATGTCGTGGCAGCACTTTTCCAACATGAAACCACCCGACCACGACACCATGCGCCGCCAGTCGCGCATAAAGAATGCGCCGTGATAAGGGGCGATATGCTCGTTTGCCTCAAGCGAGACGATGGGGCCAAGATCATCCAGGACCGCGCGCAGATCGACCATATGCTGCGAATAGCGCAGCACCAGACCCACCATGACGCGGTCGGTGCCGTGTTCGGCCAAGAGGGCGGCCAGTTCCATCGTGTCGTCCTTGGTCGTGACCACAGGCTTTTCGGTGAAAATGCGCACGCCCGCCTTCAGGCCCGCCTTGATGTGGTCAAGGTGAAAGCTGTTGGGTGAGCCGACAAAGAACAGGTCCGGCTTCGTGGCGGCCAGCATCTCGTCAATGTCGTCAAACCGGGGCGTGGCGCGGCGCAGGTCGGCGCAGGCGGCAAAGCCTTCTTTCAATTGCTTGATTTGCGGGGCTTTGGGAAAGCCGGGATAGGTTTGGTCCACCACCAGTTCCAGCGCCGCCGCGTGGCTAATGGTCTCGCTATCCACCTCAAGCGCAGAGGCGGGTTGCGGGTCGTAGTAACCCACAAGTTCAGCCTCTGGCATGGCGTCTTTGAGGATCGACAGCACATGTGCCGCGCGTAATCCGATCCCTGCGGTGACGACTTTCATTGCGGTATCCTCAAGCGACCAAAGCGGGTGCGGCCTTGCGGCGCAGCACGTCGCCTGCGGCGTCGAACACATGGCAATCGCCGGGTGCGACACTCAGGGTCATGGGTGCTCCTTCGGCGATCACGGCATCACCGGGAAGCGAGGCGCAGAATCGCGTGTCGCCGCCAATGGTGCCATAGGTGATCGACACGCCGCCCAAACGCTCAAGCACGTTTACCGAAATCTCGAGCCCCTCGGACCCAAGGGTGACATGTTCCGGGCGGATACCGACCTCAACCTTGTCGCCGGAGTTCACGGTAGATGCCTCAACCGGCAGAACCATTTGGTAGCCGCCTTGCAGCTCTACCTTGACGCCACTCGCGTCGACGCCCTGCACGGTGGCGGGGACCAGGTTCATGTTCGGCTGTCCAATGAAGGAGGCCACAAATTTGGTTTTGGGGTGATGGTAAAGCTCCATCGGCGTGCCGAATTGTTCGACCCGTCCGCCGTTCAGAACGACGATCCGGTCGGCCATGGTCATCGCCTCCACCTGATCGTGGGTGACATAGACCATCGTGGCATCAAGGCTTTGATGCAATTGGCTGAGTTCAACACGCATATCGCCGCGCAGGGCTGCGTCGAGGTTCGACAGCGGCTCGTCGAACAAAAATACCTTGGGATTGCGCACAATCGACCGGCCAATGGCGACGCGCTGGCGTTGCCCGCCCGACAGCTGGCCGGGCTTGAGTTGCAACTTATCCGTCAGTTGCAGAATGTCAGCAGCACGCTGGACGCGGCTGTCCATATCGGCCTTTTCCAGCTTTTGGACCCGCAAGGGGAAGGCGATGTTTTCATAAACGCTCAGGTGCGGGTAAAGCGCATAGGATTGGAACACCATGGAAATGCCGCGCTCAACCGGTGGGGCTGCGCTGACGTCTTCCCCACCGATCACAATCGCGCCTGATGTGGCTTCTTCGAGGCCCGCGATGATCCGCAGCAGTGTCGATTTTCCGCAGCCCGACGGGCCTACGAAGACCACGAATTCCTTGTCCTCAATCGCAAGGCTGATGTCATGCAGCACCTTTGCGCTGCCAAACGACTTGTTGATGGCATTGAGAGAGAGCGTCGCCATGGATCCGTCCAATCGATCAAAAGAGGGGTGGGTTGAACCCCGGGCGACGGTGTGGTCGCCGCCCGGGGCCGGGAGGTCGCCTTAGAGAGCGTCGTCGAGCTCTTCACCAGCGATCGTCACAAGGTTGTCCACGGTGTCGTCCTCAAGCAGGATGCCCTGCACCATGTTGGTGAAGACGGACTGCAGCGACTTGAAGTCTTCCAGCAGCGGCTCTGGTCCACCGGTGGAAATTGTCGCTGTGAAGTTCGGCCAGATGCCGTCTTCGTAGTAGAGGTCGGTCTTGCCCATTGCCGCGTAGTCAAGGATCGGTGTCAGACCCCAGGAGCTATCAAGGTCATACTGGCTGTCGCCGGATGTAATGCGCTGGGCAAGTTCCTGTGCCAATTCTTCGTGGCCAGAGCCTTTGAACACCACGATTGAGTCGGTGATCAGGATCGTGCCGCTTTCACCGGAAGGACCGGCAGGCACAGGTGCCACCAACTGGTTGATGTCTTCGTTGTGCTGGCCGTAGCCCCAAGGGCCCTGGACATACATGGCGATCTGACCGTCGTTGAACAGATCCTTCAGCTGGTCACGCTCCCAAGCGGTTGGACCCTCTTGCGCGACCGACGCCAGCTTGCCGTAGAATTCCAGCGTTTCGCGGGTCTGCTGGCTGTCCAGCATATTTGCGCCCGTGGCACTGTCGATCACCACACCGCCGTTGGAATAGAGGTAGTTGAGGAACTGGTGCATGGTGTTGTCGAAGTCTTTGCCAGCAAGGCCAACGCCTGCCGCATCAGTGTTGGCAACAACGCCTTCGGCCATGGCATACATCTCGTCCCAAGTGGTTGGGGCGACGCATTCCTGACCGGATGCTTCAACGATATCACAGTTGATATAAAGCGCCTTGGTCGAGAACGCGTGTGGATAGCCCCACTGCGTGCCTTCGATGGTGACGGTGTTCAGAACGCCATCCTGATAGATCACGTCATCCTGAATTTGCGCAGGCACGATCAGGTCGTTGTTGGCCAATTGGCGCAACGTGCGTGACCCCATATAGGCAATAGATGGCGGGTCACCGGCAGCGGCCAGCGTCAGGGATTTGTCCTGACATGTGCCCCATGGCACGGCCTCAAGGTTCACGGTGACGCCTTCGTTGTCGGCCTCGAACTGGTCTACGACGGCCTGGTCGGCGTCACGCACTTCACCGCCGCACATGATAAAGTGCAATTCGGTGGCGTGGCTGTCTGCCATTGCGACGGTGGCCGCGCTCGACAGCAAAGCCGCTGCACATGTGAGTTTCATCAATTTCATTTGGTAGTCTCCCTTGGGTTTCGTTTTTGAGTGGTGGCTATTCTTTGACCGCACCGGCCGTCAGACCCGCCACAAGGTATTTTTGAAGGAATAAGAAGATGACCATGACAGGCAGAATGCCGGTTAAGGCAGCGGCCATCATCTGGTTCCAGGTGACATCCTGATAGCCGATGAATTCAAAAAGACCGGCAGGCAGGGGTTGCAGTTCGCGTTGTTGGTTGAATGTGATCGCGAAAAGGAATTGCTGGGCATAGGCCCCGATAAAGACGGCGGTGCCCACAACGATCAGGCCGGGCGTTGCCAGCGGCAAAACAACGCGGCGCAGCGTGTACATCCGGCTGGCCCCATCGACAAATGCCGCCTCTTCCAGCTCTTTTGGGATTTTCTCCAGATAAGACCGCAGCAGCCAGATACCTGTCGGGATCAGGAACGCCACGCCCGGCACAATCATCGCCCAGTATGTGTTCAAAAGCCCGATGGACCGTAACACGCGGTAAAGCGGGATCAGCAGGACCGCGCCGGTGAACATGTTTACGCCAAGGAAAATCGCCAATGACCCGTTCTTGAACGGAAAGTCGAGCCGCGCATAGGCGTAGGCCGCGGGGACCACAAAAACCATCGTGATCAGGGTCACGGAAGTAGCGATAAAGACGGAGTTAAAGATGTAGCGGCCCAGCAGCGGCACCGTATCCCACATGTCGGAATAGGCCTGAAAGCTGAAGTCATCCGACCAGAACTGATAGGGGCTGCGGAAAAGGTGTTCGAGCGGGCGCAGGGACGCCATGAACATCTCAAAGAACGGCAGCAGGATGAAGATCAAGAAGACCGTGACCGCGGCGTAGATGCCTGCCATTTGCAGCTTTGTGTACTTGTCCATCATCTTATTTGGTCCCGTACTTGCGGTTCACGTATTTCAGCACGTTCAAATAGATCAGCGAGAATGCCCCCAGCAGGATCACGATGATAACGGCGCGGGCCGATCCTTCGCCGAATTTGAAGTTGCTGATGGCGGTCTTGTAGGTGTCCACAATCAAGGTGGTGGTGGCACCGCGCGGGCCGCCTTCGGTGAGGATCCAGATGATCTCAAAACTGTTGAAGGTGAAGATGGCCGAGAGGAGCGACATGGACACGATGACCGGCATGATCTGCGGGATCGTAATGCGGCGAAAACGGTACCAGCGGCCTGCGCCATCTACCCAAGCCGCCTCGTATAGATCGCGGCTGACGCCCTGCATGGCCGCCAGGAAAAACAGCGTCACCATTGGTGTGCCGACCCAGACATCGGCCACGACGGCAGAGTAGAATGCGGATTGTTTGTAGGCGAGGAATTCGAACGGGCCGTCCGTGATGCCAAGCGACATCATTGTGCCGGACAAGACGCCAAAGTAACCGTTGTAAAGCCAGAGCCAGCCGATCATGCCGATCGCCATTGGGATGATCCACGGAGGCATGACCAGCACCCGAAAGAGGGCGCGCCCCGGCACAGCAGCGTTCAGCAATGTCGCCCCGATCAGCCCAAGGATGAGCTTGAGCGCGACCGACAGGAACATCCAATAGAACGTCCGCACGATGGTCTGGTGAAACTTGCGGCTCTCCACGAGGTCTTGGTAATTGGCGAGGCCCACGTATTCCTCACCGCCCAATCCGGCCTCCATGAACGAGAGGCGAATGGTCTCAGCAAGGGGCCATGCGACGATCACCGCGATGAACAGCATTGCAGGGCCGATCAGCAACCAAGCGAACACGGCTTCGGGCAAGCTCTTGGCCTTCTGCTTGGTGCCAGTGGCGGCGTATTCTGTCGCGATGTCCGTCATCTATCCCCCGAAAGATTGGTCTCGAATCGACGTGTTGCATTCAGATTAACCGAGAAAGCCACTTTTGCTACCACTGTAATACCAAAATGAAATAGAGGATATTTATTGAGTAAAGTCAGCACTTTAATAGATGCAAGATCATTGGCGGGTTTCATTTTGGCTTGTATTGGTATTATTTGATGATACCAAGAAAATCCGCTGCATCTGGCAGTGAGGGAATCGCCATGGCCGACTTTGTCACCGAACTGGATCAACAGAAATGGTATCGCGACGGCCGTGGGCCGCGTTACAAACAGCTGTGCCGTCACATCGGTGGGTTGGTGAAATCCGGCGAATTGCTCGCAGATGATCAGCTGCCGTCAGAGCGCGAAGTCGCTGAAATCGCACAGATTAGCCGGGTGACCGTGCGCAAGGCCATCGCCGAATTGGTGTCCGAGGGTTTGATCGAGCAGCGGCAGGGGGCCGGGTCTTTTGTACGCGGCAATGGTGAGCGATTTGAACAATCGCTGTCGTCACTGGTGTCATTCACCGAAAACCTCAAGGCGCGCGGAATCACTTCGACCAGTACGGTTTTGTTGGCGGGTGTGTTCCGCCCGGCGCCGTCTGAGACGATGGTTTTTGGCCTGTCGTCGCACCACCAGGTCGCCCGCGTCCACCGGTTGCGGCACGGGGACGGTGTGCCGATGGCGCTGGAACATTCGTCCTTGCCCGAAGACATCTTGCCGCGTCCCGACAAGATACATCTGTCGCTTTACGAGGTGCTGCGCGCCCGTGGCACCGCTCCGGTGCGCGCCGTGCAGCGTGTGCAGGCGGTCAATGCGACGGGCCCCGTGGCCGACCATCTGGACCTCGCCGAGGGGTCCGCGATCCTGCAGATTGAGCGTACGGCGTTTCTGGCCTCTGGTCGGCCCATCGAATTTACCAGCGGGCTATATCGGTCCGACATCTACGATTTTGTCTCAGAGCTTCGGTTGGATTGATATGCACTACGATTGCCACATCGCAGGCGACCTTTTGGTCTGCACCCTGACCCCTGATCGCCCGCTGTTGGGGGCGGTCTTTTGCTTTTCCGGCATGGCCCCGCTTGCGCCCGTTGAGGGGGGCAGGCTGCAATATGCGCTGGGCAGTTTTACCGAAGTGGCGCTGCCTGAACTTGAGGCCGGTCAGCCGCATGTCGTGACATTGAAATACACCGGCGGATACATCCCAAGCAACCGCGCGTGGATGCCGCTCGGCCCCTATTTACGTCATGGCGCGCATATCACGCCATTGCCAGCGACCCCTGCCGGGCGCAAGGTGCCGCCGCGCGCAGATCCACGTCCGCTGAACGGATTGCCGCTGGTGCCGCAACCGAGCCATTGGTCGCCGAGCGGTGGCGAAATCGCCGTGGACGGTTTTGAAGTTGGTGGTGATGCGATGGGCGCTGTTGCGGCGCTCGCTGACCGCCAAGGCCTAGCGTTTGCAGGGGGGCATCCGGTCAAAATCGTCATGGCCGAAATGCCCAATGATGCCTACCGCATTGAGATCGCGCGGGACGGCGTCACCGTGACCGCCGGGTCTTATGGTGGGCAGTTCTATGCAGGCATAACCTTGCTGACGCTGTTGCAGAATGGACCGCTGCCCTGTGGCGAAATCACCGACGCGCCGCGCTTCGGCTGGCGCGGTCAACAACTTGATACCGCTCGACATTTTTACGAACCTAGCAGTATCACAGCGCTTCTTGATTTGATGGCATTGTTGAAACTGAACCGGTTTCATTGGCATTTCGCGGATGACGAGGCGTTTCGGATCGCGTTGGATAGCTTGCCAGAACTGACGCAGCAAACAGCCCTGCGTGGCGAGGGGCAAGTCTTGCCTGCCTTGTTCGCTGGAACCCCCTGCGAAGGTGGGTTTTACGCCAAGGAAACCGTCAAAGAGATCATCGCCCATGCCGCGGCCCTCAATATCGAGGTGATGCCAGAGATCGAAACCCCAGCCCATGCGCTTGCCCTGACCGAGATTTTCCCGGAGACCCGTGACCCCGGTGACAACGGTGATGAAAAGTCCGTCCAAGGTTACGCCCGCAATGCGCTGAACCCCGCGATGCCCAAAACCTGGGAGGTTTGCGAGGCGATCATCGACGAAATCAGCGCGCTTTTCCCGTTCAATCACCTGCATCTCGGCTGTGATGAGCTGCCAGAACACACGTGGATGAGCAGCCCGCGCGCCCGTGCGCTGATGGAGGAACATGGGCTGAAGACCACGCAGGATTTGCAGGGCTGGACGATGGAAAAGCTGGGTGCCTATGCCGTCAGCAAGGGTCAGCGCCCGGCGGCGTGGGAAGAGGCGGCGCAGGGCGCAAACGGCGGTATTGGGCACAATGCCATCCTGTTCAGCTGGACCGGACTTGGCCCGGGTTTGGATGCCGCGCGTGCAGGTTACGATGTGGTGATGACGCCCGCGCAACATGCCTACCTTGATATGGCGCATACCTCTGATCCAGACGATTGGGGTGCAAGTTGGGCCGCCTTTGTGGACCTGCCCGCCACAATTGCCTGGGATCCAGTGCCGGACTCCGCGCTCGCTGACAATGTGATTGGTGTGCAGGGGGCGTTCTGGTCGGAATTCACAACGCAGGACAGCCAAATGTGGCCAATGCTGATGCCGCGCATCTTGGGCGTTGCGATGATGGCCTGGCAATCAGAGCGGCCTGCATTGGAAACGCTTGAGGCCCTGTCGGACCGCTATCATGTGGATGATACCGGGCGCGTCGCGATTGGGGTAGCTTAGACCTACATAACCGCGCCAATTTGCCATGGCACAAATTCATAGTCGCCAAGACCCTGCGCCTCTGACAAGGACGGTTGGCCAGAGGCGACGGCGAGGAACATCTCGTAAATCTCGCGCCCCTTTTCGGCGACATTGCTTTCGCCCGTCAGGATCGTACCCGCGTCGATATCCATATCCTCTGACATGCGTTTGGCCATGTCGGAGTTGGTGGCGATCTTGATGGTGGGCGCAGGTTTTGATCCGAACGCCGAACCCCGCCCGGTGGTGAAACACACAAGGTTGCAGCCACCCGCGATTTGCCCGGTGACAGAGGCGGGATCATAGCCGGGGCTGTCCATAAAGGTGAAGCCCTTGGCCGTGACACTTTCGGCGTATTTGTAGACACCGACCAGCGGTGAGGTCCCGCCCTTGGCCGCGGCCCCCAGCGATTTTTCCAGGATCGTCGTCAGCCCGCCCGCCTTGTTTCCGGGCGAAGGGTTATTGTCCATCGAGCCGCGATTGCGCGCGGTGTAGTCTTCCCACCAGCGGATCAATCCAAGCAGACGCTCGCCGGTAGCAGTGTCGATTGCGCGCCGGGTCAGCAAATGCTCTGCCCCGTAAATCTCTGGTGTTTCGGCCAAAACCCCCGTGCCGCCCTGCGCCACCAATAGGTCGGTGGCATAGCCGAGTGCCGGGTTCGCCGTGATGCCCGACCACGCGTCAGAGCCGCCGCACTGCAGCGCGACCTTTAGCTCGGAGGCCGGGCAGGGGGTGCGGACCGCCTGATTGGCCAGTGGTAACATTGCCTCAATCTTGGCAATGCCTGCTTCGACGGTCCGGCGAAGCCCTGCGATGTTCTGGATATTCATCGTCTGGAACAGCGGCCCGTGTTTCAGGCCCCAAGCGTCTAGCAGCCAATCGATCTGGTTCATCTCGCAGCCAAGACCGACCATCAGGACACCGGCGTGGTTAGGGTGGCGGGCGTAGCCCCACATCACACGTTGCAAAGCCTCGAACCCGTCGCCGTCACCGGCCATCCCGCAGCCAGTGCCGTGCACATATGCGGCCACACCGTCGACATTGGGGTAGGCGGCCAAGCGGTCCGGCGTGAAGTGATCGGAGATCATCCGCGCGGCAGTGGCCGAGCAATTCACCGATGTCACAACGGCGATGTAATTGCGCGTCCCCACAGTGCCGTTGTCCCGCCGGTAGCCCAGAAAGGTATCACCCGTCGCAGGCGCTACCGGGCGCAGGTCGGTCGCAAATTCATAAGCCATGTCGGTGTTGCGAAACTCGATGTTGTGGGTGTGCACATGATCGCCCGGCGCAATATCGCTTGCGGCATATCCGATCAGTTGTGCGTATTTGCGGACCGGCTCGCCGGTTGCAATGGCTTGCGTGGCGACCTTGTGACCCGACGGGATGGCTGTTGTGGTTTGAAAGCCCTCGACCGCAGCCGCGACAGGCAATGCCTTTGTTGCTGTGACCACATTGTCCGTTGGGTCCAAGCGCACGACGTCCATTCAGCGGTATCCTTTAATCTGTCCAAGGGCCTGAGCTATCAGGAGTCCCACGCATAGCGTTTGATAAAGTCGGTGTCGGGTGTCACCCCAAGGCCCGGACCGTTGGGGACCGCAACCATGCCACCCTGTGCCTTGACCTGCGCTTGAATGTCCAGAGGCGTCACAAGCAATTCATCACGGAACTTGTTGTCGGTCGTGTCGAATTCCAACATCGGCTCCCACTGGTTGAGGCCACCGGGCAGCGCAGGCATGGCCGCCAGCAATTGCAGATTGGCCGCCACCGCAATGGCACTGCCCCTGACGTGATTGATGACCGGTGTGAAATGCGCGTGGCACAAGGCAAGCACGCGTAGATATTCACTGATACCGCCAAGTGCACAAACCTCTGGCTGGGCGATATCCAGCCCGCGGTTCTCCAAAATTGTGCGCCAGCCCCAGCGATTGAACTCTGCCTCGCCACCCGAGATGTTGACCGTCAGTCCGCGGCGCAGCTCAGCGTAGCCATCAAGGTCTTCGGGTGCGATGGGCTCTTCGAACCAATAGGCGTCAAGCTCTCCCAATGCGCGGCCCACATAGAAGGCGTCGGATGTGGTATAGCAATGATTGGCATCGGCCATGAAGGGATAGTCGTCGCCAACGCCGCGCCGGACAGCTGTCGCCAGTTTCACGTCGTCGCGGGGTCCAAGCCCCAGTTTCATCTTGGTGGCGGCAAACCCCATGTCCCTGATGACGGCTGCTTCATCCGTGAAGCGGGCAATGTGATCAGTAAGGCTTTCTCGTTTGAGCATCATGCCATAGCCATAGACCGGCACCTGCGTCCGGTGCGCGCCGCCGATCAACTTATGGATCGGCAGGCCTGCCACCTTGCCCGCAATATCCCACAGCGCAATATCGACGCCCGACAGCGCCTGCATCGGCATGCCTTTTTGCCCGTGGTCGCGAAGCAGGTTGTAGACCATATGCCAAATGACATCGCGATCCATCGGATCGCGGCCAAGGATCATCGGCTGAATCACCTTTTCGACAATGCCCTTATTGGCCAGCGCGACATTGCCAGGGCCAAAACATTCGCCCCAACCGGTGATGCCTTCATCGGTCTGAACCTCAACCAGATGGCAGGTGCGCATAGTGTAGAACTGCTGTGAATAGCCAAGCTCTGATGGCAAATCATACCGCAACACATGGCTTTTGATCTGCGTGATCTTCATCGTTCTGGTCGCATTCCCCCAAGCATTTGGCAGGCATCAGCGAGACGCTTGGCTTGCCCAATAATTTGGTATACCATTTTTTAGTGGAGCACAAAGGTGGAATATTGATGGCAGGTCCGACGGTAGCAATTTTTGGGTTAGGCGCGATGGGCTACGGCATGGCCGGGGTCCTGCTGCGGGCGGGTCTGACCACCCATGGATTTGACATCAACGCCGACGCGGTGGCGCGGTTCCAAAAGGGCGGAGGGGCTGCAGGCACGCTGGACGAAGTAGCCGAGACACTGGATGTCGTGGTAATCGTGGTCGTGAACGCGGCGCAAACGCAGGACGTCTTGTTCGGCGCAAACGGGATCGCCCAGCACCTTGCGGCAGGCACGGTGGTTGTTGCCTGTGCGACGGTCGCGCCGGATGCCGCCCGCGACATGGGCCAGCGCTGCGCTGACCTTGGGCTGCTCTATCTTGATGCGCCTGTGTCCGGTGGCACGATCCGCGCGGGCGACGGCACCCTGTCGATCTTGGCCTCTGGTAGTGATGCTTCCTTTGCCAAGGCACGCCCGGTGCTGGATGCGTTGGCGTCAGAAGTGTTTGAGCTGGGCGAAGTCATCGGCGCCGGGTCGTCGATGAAGGCCGTGAACCAGATGCTTGTTGGCATTCACATCGCGGCCATGGGCGAGGCGATGACCTTTGGCATGACCCAAGGCGTCGCGCCCGAGGATTTTCTAAAGGTGATCAGTCAATGTGCGGGTACCAGCTGGGCGCTGGAAAGCCGCGCGCCGCATATCATCGCGGGTGACTACACGCCGCTGAGCGCTGTTGATATCTGGCTGAAAGACCTTGGGATCGTGATGGATATCGCCAAAGATGCAAAGTTCGGCGCGCCGCTGACGGCGGCTGCCTTGCAGCAATACCTCGCGGCCTCGGGCTCTGGCCTTGGGAAAGAGGATGATGCCGCGATTGCCAAGGTCTATGCCCGCAACGCGGGCGTCCAATTGCCCGAAGGGTCGTAGGCGATGGCGGCGTTCTTTGGGGCCATTGCGGATGACTTTACCGGCGCGACGGACCTTGCGGGCCTTTTGGCACGCAGTGGTGTGCGGGTGTCCTTGCGGATCGGGGTGCCAGACACGCCCGCCGAAGATCCCGCCGGGTTTGAAGTCATTGCGATGAAAATCCGCACCAACCCGGTGGCGGACGCGCAGGCGCAGGCGGTCAAGGGTTTGAATTGGTTGCGCGAAGCAGGGGCGCAGCAATTCTATTGGAAATATTGCTCAACCTTTGATTCCACCGCGCAAGGCAACATAGGCCCGGTGGCAGAGGCGATGATGGCGCAATTGGATGTACAACAGACGATCTATTGCCCGGCGTTTCCCGAAAATGGGCGGAGCATCTTCATGGGGAACCTGTTTGTCGGGCAGCAGCCGCTGGCCGAAAGCCCGATGAAGGACCACCCCCTGACGCCGATGCGCGACAGCAATCTGATGCGGCTTTTGGAACCTCAGGTCACTGGAAAGGTGGGCCAGATCTCGCGACTGGTGGTTGCCAAAGGGGCGGTGGCGATCAGGGAAGAGCTTGCCCAGCTCAAGGCGCAAGGCGTCGCGCATGTGATCGTCGATGCGGTCGCAGATGAGGATTTAGGGCAGATTGCAACGGCTTGTTGGGACTTGGGTTTGATGACGGGCGGCAGTGCCTTGGCGATGCCCTTGCCTGACATCTACCGCGCGGCGGGTCACATGGGCGACCAAGCGGAACAGGTCACTTACAAGACCCCCGACGGGCGCGGGCTGATCCTGTCAGGGTCCTGTTCGGTGATGACGCAAACCCAGGTGCAGACCTATGCAAAGGGCCACGCAAGCTATCAGCTTGATCCGCGTGACCTTTTGCAAACCGGCGTTCAGCCTGCGTTGGATTGGCTGACGGGGCAGGATGGCGCGCCGTTGATCTACGCCACCGCTGCACCCGACGCAGTGCGCGCGATCCAGGCTGAACTTGGTACCGAGAAAGCAGGCGAAATCGTCGAAGACGCGATGGCGGTCATTGCCGTGGCGGCAAGGGACAAGGGGTTCACCCGGCTGGTTGTCGCGGGCGGCGAAACCTCGGGCGCCGTGACCCAGGCGCTGGGCGTGCAGCGGTTGGACGTCGGGCCAGAAGTAGCACCCGGTGTGCCGTGGTGCTTTGCACAAAGCGCGGGCGTTTCCATCGCGCTGGCGCTCAAATCCGGCAACTTTGGCGACCCGCAATTTTTCGCAACCGCCCTGACGACATTGGAAAACCTATGAGCAACGATGCCGCATTGCGCGAAAACATCTGTCTGCTGGCAAAGTCGATGTTTGATCGTGGGCTGACCGGCGGGTCCAGCGGCAACATCTCTGCCCGCACCGGGGATGGCGGCTTGCTGGTGACGCCAACGGGGTCTTGCTTCGGCAGGCTCGACCCTGCGACGCTGTCCCTGTTTGATGCGTCGGGCAAGCACATCGATGGACACAAACCGACCAAGGAAATGCCGCTTCATGCTGCGTTCTATGACACGCGGTCTACGGCTGGCGCGGTGGTACATTTGCATTCTTGTCACGCGGTCGCCCTCTCGATGATGGAAGACGTGGACCCTGATAATTTCCTGCCGCCCCTGACGCCCTATGCGATCATGAAGCTGGGCAAGGTCAAGCTGCTGCCCATCTTTCTGCCCGGTGATCCAGCAATGGGGGAAGCGGTGCGCGGCTTGGCTGGCAAACGCTCTGCCGTGATGCTCGCCAACCATGGGCCGGTCGTTGCGGGCAAGGACGTGGAAGCGGCCTGCTATGCGATTGAAGAGCTGGAAGACACCGCGCGTCTGGCCATGCTGACCCGTGGCTTGCCGCGCCGTGGGCTGAGTGATGAACAGGTGCGCGCCGTTGTCGATGGCTTTGGTGTGGAGTGGGAGGATTGATGCAGTTTTCGGCAAACCTTGGGTTCCTCTGGGCCGACCGGGCCTTGCCCGATGCTATTCGTGCGGCCAAGGCGGCGGGCTTTGATGCTGTTGAATGTCATTGGCCCTACGATACGCCGGCTACGGAGGTCGCGGATGCGCTGGCTGAGACGGGACTGACGATGCTGGGCCTCAACACGATACGCGGCAAGCCGGGTGAAAATGGCCTGTCTGCATTGGCGGATCGCGCGGCAGAGGCGCGCGCCGCAATCGATCAAGCGGTCGCCTATGCAAAGGCCATTGATGCTCAAAACATCCACGTGATGGCGGGCTTTGCCGCGGGGCCTGACGCCCATGCCGCCTTTGTCGATGCGCTGCGCTATGCCTGCGCCAAGGCGGGGTCGCGGACCATCTTGATTGAGCCATTGAACCGATACGATGCGCCGGGGTATTTCCTGCAAACCACCGATCAGGCCAAGGCCATCATCGCAGAGATCGGCGCGGACAACCTGCGCCTGATGTTTGATTGCTACCATGTCCAATTGACCGAAGGTGACGTGTCCAACCGGCTGCAAGCGCTCGCGCCGATAATCGGTCATGTGCAGGTCGCCTCGGTCCCGGATCGCGGCGCGCCTGATCATGGAGAGCTGCACTATCCGCATATCTGGCAGGTGCTCAAAGGGTTGGATTGGACCGCGCCAATTGGTGCTGAATACAAGCCACAAGGCGATACGGATGCCACCTTGAGCTGGTTGCCGGACGCATGCGGGGCTTGACGATGGAGGCACGTTCAAACGTATCGCTCGCACGCAGGGCATGGGCCATCCGGCGCAACGCCCTGTTGATGGGCGAGGTGCAGGGACAGGGCTATATCGGGCAGGCCTTGGGTGTCGCGGACGTGCTTGCGGTGTCCTATTTCCACGCGCTGAACTACCGCCCCGCAGACCCGGAATGGGAAGGCCGCGACCGGTTCTATCTGTCCATCGGTCACTACGCGATTGCGCTATACGCCGCGATGATCGAAGCGGGCATTTTGCCAGAAGATGAGATCGGCACTTACGGCATGGACGACAGCCGCATGCCTATGTCGGGCATGGCCGCCTATACGCCCGGAATGGAGATTACTGGCGGGTCGTTGGGGCACGGGTTGGGCATCGCAGTGGGTGCCGCCCTTGGGCTGAAGCGCAAGAAGAACCCCGCCTTTGTCTACAACATGCTGTCGGATGGCGAGCTTGGCGAAGGGTCAACATGGGAAGCCGTGATGTCGGCGGTGCAATGGAAGCTGGATAACCTGATCGCGATTGTCGATTTCAACAACCAGCAGGCCGACGGCCCCACAACGCAAGCGCTCGCTCAGGTGCCCGAAGCCGCCAAGTGGGAGGCCTTTGGCTGGTTCGCGCAAAGCGTTGACGGCAACGATATGGATGCCGTGGTGGACGCCTTTGACGCAGCTCGACAACACACAGGCGACCGCCCCCGCGTCATCATCTGCAACACCAAGATGTGCAAAGGCATCCCCTTTCTGGAAGACCGCGAGATCACCCATTTCGTCCGGGTGGAGCCAGAGGAATGGGCCAAGGCGCTGTCAATTCTGGACGCGGAGAAACCGGCATGAGCGATCAAGAGCTTTCCCGACGTCAGTCCAAATACACCGCCCGCACTGCACCAACGGGTGAACGACTCTCCACCTCTGCCATGATCGCTTCGCTGGACGCCGAAGGGCGCGAAACGATTGCCGCCCCCTTTGGCCAAGCATTGGTGGATCTTGCCAAAACGCGTGAGGATATCGTCG
Organism: uncultured Paracoccaceae bacterium; assembly: GCA_947494675.1. GTDB lineage: Bacteria > Pseudomonadota > Alphaproteobacteria > Rhodobacterales > Rhodobacteraceae > CANMYO01. The sequence goes on along the minus strand of CANLVP010000003.1, from coordinate 470,777 downwards.
GGCTGACGGCGGATTTGTCGAAATACACCGACCTGCATGTTTTTGCCAAAGCCTACCCCGACAGGTTCTATCAGATGGGCATGGCCGAGGCGGTGATGATCAGCGCCGCCGCTGGCCTTGCGCGGGAAGGGTTTACGCCCTTCGCCACCACCTACGCGGTGTTCGCATCGCGGCGGGCCTATGACTTTATCATCATGGCAATTGCCGAAGAAAACCTGCCGGTCAAAATCGTCTGTGCTCTGCCGGGTCTGACCACGGGCTATGGCCCCAGCCACCAAGCGACGGAAGACCTTGCGATCATGCGCGGCATGCCGAACCTGACGATCATCGATCCCTGCGACGCTGTTGAAATTGACCAAGCCACCCGCGCCATCGCCGACCATCCGGGTCCCGTCTATATGCGCCTTTTGCGCGGCCAAGTGCCAAACGTGCTGGGCGAATACGGCTATCAATTCAAGCTGGGGCAGGCGCAAATGCTGCGCGATGGACGGGACGTGTTGTTCGTGTCGTCTGGCTATATGACCATGCGGACATTGGATGCCGCCAAAGCCCTTCAGTCCGATGGCATCGACTGCGGTGTGCTGCATGTGCCGACGATCAAACCGCTTGATACGACGACCATCGTGGCCGAGGCCCAGAAGGGCGGGCGACTTGTTGTGACGGCCGAAAACCATTCAGTGACGGGCGGCTTAGGCGAGGCGGTCGCCGCCACCTTGATGCGGCATGGCGTCCATGTGCCGTTTCGCCAGATCGGACTGCCCGACGCGTTTCTCGATGCGGGTGCGTTGCCCACGTTGCACGACCAGTATGGGATTTCCGTGGATGCAGTCACCGCAGCCGTAAAAGGGTGGATAAAATGAAGCTATTGGCAGGTCAAACAGCGGTGATCACCGGGGCGGCGAGCCCACGGGGTTTGGGGAAAGCGACAGCCATGCTGTTCGCACAACACGGCGCGCATATTGCGATCCTGGACCTGCGCCAAGAAGATGCCGCCGCGGCTGCGGCCGATCTGGAGGGCGACGGCCATGTGGCCTTGGCCTGTGACGTGACCGACAAAGCCGACTGCGAAAATGTGGCGGCGGAATTGATCGCGACACTTGGTGAAGTCAACATTCTGGTCAACAACGCGGGCATCACCCAACCTTTGAAGATCATGGACATCGCCCCCCAAGACTATGACGCCGTGCTTGACGTCAATTTGCGCGGAACTTTGAACATGTCGCAGGCCCTGATCCCACATTTTCGCGCGAACGGATCGGGCAGCATCGTCAATATGTCTTCGGTGTCGGCGCAACGGGGCGGCGGCATTTTCGGCGGCCCGCATTATTCAGCCGCCAAAGCGGGTATCCTCGGGCTGACCAAGGCAATGGCCCGCGAGCTTGCGCCGGATGGCGTGCGGGCGAACGCGATTTGTCCGGGCTTTATCGACACCGATATTACGGCGGGCAAGCTGACGCCTGACATGCGCAAAGACGTGCTGGCTGGCATCCCCATGGGACGGGCCGGAACCGCGCAAGATGTGGCAGGCTGCTGCTTGTTTCTCGCCTCGGATTTGTCGGCTTATGTCACAGGATCAGAGGTTGACGTAAACGGCGGATCACTGATCCACTAGGCGGATTTGGCGCTTTCTGAGTCCTGCGCAACGGCACGTTCTGCTTCAATCGTATTGACGATATCCACACGCAATGTCGCGAGGTGGGTCTGGATCGCATCGCGCACCAATGCGGGGTCACGTGCCTGCAATGCCGAGACAATAGCCGTGTGATGTTCCACAACCCGCGCCCTGTTACGCTTTTGGATTGCGGCCAGATATCGGGCGCGCCAAAGCCGGGCCAAGAGGGTGCCATGCACCTCTGCCAGCGACGCGTTATGAGAGGCCGCGGCGATCGCGCGGTGAAAGCCCATGTCGGTTTCAAACATGTCCAGGGCGTCGGTGGTGTCAAACCTTGCGTCCATGTCCGCTACGATCTCTGCAAGGGCCGCAATCTCGGCATCCGTGGCGCGTGCGCAGGCCAACTCACCAGACAATTTTTCGACCGCCAAGAGGACTTCAACGTCATCAGAAATCATCTGAATCGTCGGCACCGCAACAATCGGGCTGCGAGCGGGGCGTAGTTCAACGAGGCCCTCGGTGGCCAAAATGCGGATCGCTTCGCGTAACGGTGTGCGACTGACACCAAGTTCGGCGGCATTGTCGCGTTCTTTAATCGAGGCGCCGGGCTGCAACTTGCCTAAAACGATGTTGCGTCGCAGCTGGTTTGCGATCTGTGCGGCCAGAATTTCTTCTTTCATATCTGTGCCTTACCTTGCCCTTGACCTGCGAAAGTGGGCCCGCCAGAGGGCCATTCAGTTAACCAAAATCGGTATACCGAAAATCGTTGCGAGTCGAGTTCACACTCGCTAACGTACTTTCAGGATGGTATACCATCTGCCTTTGCGCGATCGGAGGAGCGCAAAAATCAATGACGAAGGCGCGCCAACTGCGCCCCAGGGAGGAAACCGAAAATGAAACTGAAGTCACTACTTATGTCGGCCGCTGCGGCTTGCGCCATGGCTGCACCTGCGGTTGCGCAGGAAGTCACGCTGCGCATTCAAACACACTATGCGACCGAGCACCCAACAGGGCAGATGCTTGCCCAGTTCATCGATGATGTGTCGGTGATGTCCGGCGGCGAAATCGCGATTGAGATGTTCTATTCTTCATCCGTTGTGGCCACTGTCGAAACATTCGACGCGGCAATCAACGGCATTCTGGATTGCGACGCGACCGGCGGTGCTTACCAGACCGGTAAGAACCCTGCGTTCCAATTCGTTGGCGACATCATGGGCGGCTACGACACACCTTGGCAGCAGTATAGCTGGCTGTATTACGGTGACGGTCTTGATGCGGCACAAGAACTTTACAACGCGCAGGGCATGCAGCTGGTTGGCTGGGCGATCTACGGCCAGGAATCCTTTGCCTCGTCCAAGCCGATTGCTGGTCCAGAGGATCTGGTGGGTTGGAAATTCCGCTCACCTCCCGGCATGGAAACAGAGATCTTTGAAAAGATGGGCGCCTCGCCAATTGTGATGGACTTCACCGAGATCTTTACCGCGCTTGAAACTGGCATCATCGATGGCGCTGACGCGTCCGGCCTCGCCAATAACGTGGGCCTTGGCCTTTACGACATCGTGAAGCACGCCAACTATCCCGGCTTCCACTCCATGCCGTCTGACCACCTCGCGTGTAACCAGGCTGTCTGGGAAGGTCTGTCAGAGCAGCACCGCCGCATCGTTGAAACCGCATGGCAGAAGCACGGTTTCCAGATCGCCATGCTGAACGAAAAAGCCAACACCGAAGCGGCAGCAGAGCTGCAGGCCAACGGCGTGACGCTTTATGACTGGTCGACCGAAGACAAGGCTGCGTTCCGCGTTGCTGCGCAAGAAGCTTGGGATGACTGGGCGACCCGTAGCCCCGAAGCTGCTGCACTGGTCGAAAGCCACAAGGCATATCTGACCCAGCTGGGCCTGATTGGCGGATAAGCCATTGCTTTTCGCTTAGATCAAATGATGAAGGCGGGTCCGACCGGGCTCGCCTTTTTCAACCAGATACCATCGGGGAACGACAATGCGGGGGCGCATGCGATGAGCACGAATTCACTTTTTCTGGGGCGTCTCAGACGGCCGGTTAAGCTAGGCATGATCCTGTTTATCGGCACGACGCTGGCGCTTTATGCCTATCTGATTGCCCTGCGGGTTTTTTCCGAAGAATCCTATGGGATGTTCGAGATGATCCGCCCAGCCGGCAAGCCGCTGGTGCAGGTGATGTTGGCCTCATTGGGTTTGGCATTGACCTTTGCCTCGCTGTTTCTTTCCGACACCAAGGGCGCGATTGAGGTGCAACCTGACGGGTTCTTTGACCTTGTGACGGTCGTGCTTGGACGGCTTGCGATGATCATGACCGCCTTCATCGTGCTGGTGATGTTCTACGAAGTTGTCTCGCGCTACGTCTTCTCGCGTCCAACGCTTTGGGCCAACGAATTATCGCTATGGATCGCGTGCTTTGTGTTCCTGCTCGCCGGGCTTTACGCCATGCAGCAGCGCAGCCACATCCGCATTTATATCATATATGACATGATGCCGTTCTGGATAAAAAAGACCTCCGACGTCATCTCCGTCTTGTTGATCGTAGGCTTTACCTTTGCTCTTGTCTGGGGCGGCTATACCGACGCCGAAAACCGTTTCCTGCGGATGGAGACCTTTGGCACTGCGTGGGATCCGCCCATTCCCGGCATCGTTAAGCCCGCTCTTTTGATCATCATTGTGCTCGTGTGCATTCAGGCGATTTCCAACCTCATTGCGGATTGGAACAAAGAGCCAGAGCAGCACACCCCAGCCGATGAAATCGACGAGACGGAAATTCAAAACATCCGCCGCACGCTTGAGGATTAAGACTAATGGTTGATATGGGCACCCTTTCCCTGATCCTCTTGCTGGGCATGTTTGCCTTGCTGGCGATCGGCATGCCGCTGGGTTTTGCATCTGCATTCCTTGCGGTGGTCACCCTCTCGCTCAAGTTCCCACCAGACCTGCTTTGGGGGGATTTTGGACGCGGGCCGATGTCTGTCCTGGGGCAGGCGGTCTACCGACAAATGACGAACTACGTCCTGATATCGGTGCCGTTATTCATATTTATGGCCGCGATGCTGGAACGATCAGGCATCGCGCGCGATATGTATTCATCGCTGAACGTCTGGCTCAGCCGGATGCGCGGCGGGATCGCGGTCGCGACCTCCATCATGGCTGTGATCATGGCCGCGATGTCGGGGATCATCGGGGGCGAGGTTGTTCTTCTTGGCCTCATCGCTTTGCCGCAGATGCTGCGGCTTGGCTATGACCGTAACCTCGCAATTGGCACCATCTGTGCCTCCGGGTCATTGGGTACCATGATCCCGCCATCCATCGTGTTGATCTTCTACGGGCTGGTCACCGAAACCTCGATCAAGGCGCTCTTCACGGCGTCATTCCTGCCGGGCTTCATGCTGGCGTCCTTCTTTATCATCTACATCATCGTGCGCACGCGCATGAACACCTCTTTGGCTCCACTGCCAGACCCGGTCCCGGGTGAGCCCGAAGGCCGTGAAAAGGGTCTGATGTTCCTGGGTTTCATTTCGCGCTTTGGGATGTGGGTGACAGGCGTGCTATTGGCCCGTGCGCTGTTCTTCACGGCGACAGGTGAAAACGCGGTCCGCGAAAACGAGGACCCGATCCCCCTGGGGATGGTCGCAGATATTCCCTACATCATCGGGGCCTTCGCCCTCTTCGCCGTGATCGTCTTTCTCGTCGTCGGGCGCGCCCGCACGGCCAAAGGCTGGGACATGGGCAAGGGCCTGATCGCCCCCACTGTGGTGATCGGCGTGGTGCTTGGCTCGATCTACGGTGGCATCACCGGGATCACCGAAGCGGCGGGCATGGGCGTCATGGCCGTCTTCGTGATCGGTGTCATCCGGCGCGAAATGACGTTTGAAATCGTCTGGGACAGCTTGATCCGTACGCTGAAATCAACCGGCACGATCATTTGGGTGACCATCGGTGCGGCAGCCCTTGCAGCCGCCTATACGCTGGTCGGCGGCCCCACTTATGTGGCCAACCTGATCGTCGGGGCAGATATGCCGACGATGGGGATCATCCTTGTGATGATGCTGGTCTTCCTGATCATGGGGATGTTCATGGATTGGGTCGGCATCGTGCTTTTGATCATGCCGGTGTTCCTGCCTATCGTGGTGCGCTTGCCAGCCGAGGAAATCGGTTTTCTAGGCAGTGTCGATGCACGCTATATCCCGATCTGGTTCGGTGTGGTGTTCTGTATGAACATGCAGGTCAGTTTCCTGTCACCACCCTTCGGACCGGCGGCATTCTACCTCAAGTCGGTGGCCCCGCCAGAGATTTCTCTGACGGACATCTTCCGCGGGTTCCTGCCGTTCATCGCGCTGCAACTGATGGCACTGTCGGTTCTGCTGATCTGGCCGCCGATCGTGACGATCTTCTTGTAGCGACCTGACATGGCGGCGCGGATTCCCTTGTGCGTGGTCGGTGGCGGGTCCATCGGCCTGCGCCATATCCAATGTGCGGTGGCCTCTGATAAGGTCCAGCTGACGGCTGTGGTCGAACCGGATGCAGCGCGCCGGGCTGAACTGCGCGACGATGGACTGCCAGCGGTGGCGGATGTGTCAGAAGTCTCTGCCGACACGCAGGCGGCGGTTGTCTCAACGCCCACACCAAACCATGCCGCTGTCGCCATGGCCTGTCTGGATCGCGGCTGGGCCGTCTTGGTGGAAAAGCCGCTGACCGAGACCGTGGCAGAAGCGGACGCGCTTTGCGCCCATGCTGCTGCCAAGGGTTTGCCGCTTGTCGCCGGGCATCACCGCCGGTGCCACCCGTTTGTCACGCAGGCGCGCGAAGGCTTGGCGCAACTTGGGCAGTTGGTCGCCCTTCAAGGCATCTGGTCATTGCGCAAGCACGACAGCTACTTTGACGTGCAGTGGCGGCGCACCGACGGGGCAGGGCCGATCATGACGAACCTCAGTCACGAGGTTGATCTGCTGCAACATCTTGCCGGACCCATCATCGAGGTGAATGTAATGTCCAGCAATGCCGCACGAGGGCTCGACGTCGAGGACACTGCCGCCGTTTCCTTGCGGTTTGCAAACGGTGCCTTGGGGACGTTCATCCTGTCTGATGCAGGCGCATCCCCTTGGGCGTTTGAGGCGGCAACCGGCGAAAACCCCGCCATCGCAGTGCGGGGCGATGACCCGCTGCGGTTCATCGGCACAGGCGGATCGCTCAGCTTTCCGTCCTTGGACATGTGGACCCCGAAAGGTGACGAGCCACCCGACTGGCAGCACAAGCTGGCACATCGCCGTGGGGCTAAGACTGCACCCATTGACGGAATCGCTGCACAGCTCGACCGGTTTGCTGGCGTTGTAAATGGCGCGCCAGATGATGTGCTTGCCACCGGTGCCGATGGCCGTAGCACCATGTTGGTGCTGGACGCGATCCAGCTTGCCGCCCGCACCGGACAAACGCAAAAGGTCGCCACGTGACCCACGGCGTTGCCCCACGCGAAGATCGCCGAGCTTTGGGCATCTTTGCAATGGCGGCAGCGGTCACGATTTTTACGCTGATCGATACATCCGCCAAGTGGCTGGTGCTTGCCGGTCACGCGGCAATCCAAGTGGTCTTTGCCCGTTATGCGGGCCATCTGATACTGTCGCTCTTGCTGTTTCTCCCCACCGAAGGCCTCGCCGCACTCCGCTCGCGTGCGCCCAAAAAACAGATGATGCGGGCGCTTTTTCTGCTCCTTGGTACGGCCCTCAATTTCACGGCACTGAAGTACCTGCCGATCACAGTGACCACCACGATCATGTTCGCGGGACCCATTGTCGTGACCCTGCTTGCGATCCCCATTCTGGGTGAGCGTGTGGGCATCCACCGTTTCGTTGCTGTTGTCGTGGGGTTTTTGGGCGTCTTGGTGGTGATGCAGCCATGGGGGGCGGCCTTTCATCCGGCGATGTTCCTCAATATCGGGGCGCTTTGCATGGCGTCGATGTATTTCATCATGACGCGTCTTGTGGCGGGCGTAGACAGCAACGCCACCAGCCAGTTGTGGGGGGCGAGCATCCCGACGATCTGCCTGATCCCCTTTGTGCTGAGCCATTGGCGCTGGCCAGACTCGCCCGATACATGGACCTTTTTCATCCTGATCGGCATTTTTGGCGGTTGTGGACATATCCTTGCAACCACCGCGCATCGCTTGGCTGATGCCTCAATTCTGGCACCGGTCTTCTATGTTCAGATATTCTCGGCCTCTGCTGCGGGCGTGATCTTTTTCGCGACATGGCCGACGAAATGGACCCTGTTGGGCGGCGCGATCATCATCGCCGCCGGGGTCTATATCTGGCACCGGGAGCGTCGGACGAAAGCCCCCAGCGCGACCTAGGCGCTTGGTTTGTCATCCTCAAGGTAGTAGCGGATGTTATCCTCAAAACTCGCATCAGCCGACAAGCCCAGCGACAAGGCGCGGTCGGCGTGAATGTCAAACCGCCAGCCTGACACGATGCGCTTAATCTCCGGTTCCGCCTCCCAGCGGATCAGCTTGGCGGGACCGTCCCCCGCAACATTGGTCATCGCCTCAATCAATTGCGCAATCGACCAGGTTCGTCCGGGCATCTGCATCACGCGGTTCATCCCAAGATCATCCGCCAAAAGCTCCGCCCCTTTGACGAGGTTCTCGATGCATTTGCGCGGGCTGATGTAGTAATGCAGGAAGTCGGGATCGACAGGGCAAACCGCCTCTTGCCCATTGAGCGGCTCGCGCAGGATCGACGACATAAAACTTGACGCCGCGCGGTTTGGCTTGCCGGGCCGGACCGAGACCGTGGGCAAACGGAACGCCCGCCCGTCAACAAATCCCTTGCGAGAATAGTCGTTGATCATTATCTCGCCCATCGCCTTTTGGGCACCATAAGACGTCTGTGGATTGGGGTAAGACAGATCGCCCAAGGGGTCAGGGATGTCGCCGCCATAGATTGCAATCGACGACGTGAAGGCGACAACGGGCTTGGTGCCCAAGGCGCGGCAACGTTCCAGCACGTTGTATGTGCCGAAAAGGTTGATGTTCATCCCGGCTTCAAAATCTTCCTCGGCATGGGCCGATACAATCGCCGCCAGCAGATAGATCACATCCGTCTCGGCGGTTACGACCTTGTTGACCGATGCCGCGTCCGCAATGTCGCAGGCAACCGTATCAACCGGAAAACCAGCCTCTACCGACGGCGGAGGGTTGATGTCGGCCAACGTGACGCGCGTAATCGGCTGTCCGCGCAAGGTGCCGGTCTGGGCCAGTGATTGGGCCAGTTTCTGGCCGATAACACCGCCACCCCCAATGATCAGAATGTTCATGTCGTTTCCTTCGATTTCATGCGGCTAAGAGGCCTCGGCCTTGTGGTCCTTGCATCGCGTTCAGGATGGTATACCATTTATCAAACCCGCAAGGCGCGCCGATTGTCAATGCTTTGCGCAATCCATTTGGGGGGAGGGCGACCATGCCAGAAACAAAAGTTGGATTTATTGGTGTCGGGTATATGGGCCACGGGATGGCCAAGAACCTGCTGCAAAAGGGATACCCGTTGTGGATCAAGGGCAACCGCAATCGCAGCCCCATCGACAGCCTGGTCGGCATGGGCGCGGTGGAGGTCGCGACCCCGCGCGAGATGGCGCAGACTTGCGACGTGATCCATCTGTGCCTGTCCAATTCGCCACAGGTTGAGGCGGTATTCAACGGCCCCGATGGCATCCTCGCAGGCGCGCGGGACGGGCTGATCGTCATTGACACAACTACGGCTGACCCGACCTCAACCACCATGCTTGCCGCCGAACTGGAACAGATGGGTGGGGCCCTTGTCGACGCACCCTTGGGCCGCACCCCAAAGGAGGCTGAGGCCGGCACGCTCGACGCCATGGTCGGCTGTGCGCCTGAGGTGTTTGAGCGGGTTAAACCCATCATCGATTGCTGGGCTGGCAACATCACCCATGTGGGCGAAACCGGCAGCGGCCATAAGATGAAGCTGCTGATGAACTTCATCTCAATGAGCTACGCCGCGCTTTACGCCGAAGCGACCGTCATGGGGGCGGCAGTTGGCATCCCGCCCGCGAAGGTACGCGAGGTCATCGGCTCAAGCCGTCTGTCCAACGGGTTCTTTGATGCTTTCATGACCTATGCCGTGGACCGCGAAGAGGTGCACAAATTCACCATCTCAAACGCGGCCAAGGACCTGCGTTACCTCAATGCGATGGCGGATGATGCGGGGCTGGTCACGGTCATGGCAGCAGCTGCCAAACAATACTTCGCCCATGTAGAGGCGTCGGGCAATGGCGCTGACTTCGTGCCCAAGATCACTGATCACGTCGCCCGGTTGAACGGTCTGGACATGGAGGTTGAGGCGGCCAAGGGGCGCACAAATTGACCAAGATCACACAGATCGACATCCAGCATTTCAACGTCCCGCTGGACGAGGTGTTGGAGGACGCCAAACACGGTGCGCACACGCATTTTGAATTGGTCACCGCAACGATCACCACCTCTGACGGACTGTCCGGCACGGGCTATACTTACACCGGTGGCAAAGGCGGGCACGCGATCAAGGCGATGTTGGATCATGACCTTGCCCCGTTCCTTATGGGGCAGGACGCGCGTGACATCGCAGCGCTCTATGACGCGATGCAATGGCATGTGCACTACGTGGCGCGCGGCGGGATCGCCTCTTTTGCGATTTCGGCTTTGGACATTGCGTTGTGGGATATCAAAGGGAAACGCGACAAGGCTCCGCTGTGGCAGATGGCGGGCGGGGCAGGCAAAACCTGCCGCGCCTATTGCGGCGGGATTGATCTGAACTTTCCACTGCCCAAACTTCTTGCCTCAATCCAAGGCTATCTGGACGCGGGGTTTAATGGTGTAAAGATCAAGATCGGGCAATCGACGCTGGCCGAAGACATCGCCCGCATTTCCGCCGTCCGCGATCTGATCGGCCCGGATGTCACCTTTATGGTGGACGCAAACTACGCCATGAGCGTTGATGAAGCGATTGAAGCCGCGCACCAGATGAAACCCTACGACATCACCTGGTTCGAAGAACCCACCATTCCCGATAACTACCTTGGCTACGCAGAAATCGCCAAGGCAGGCATCCCCCTCGCGATGGGGGAAAACCTGCACACCGAATATGAATTTGGCTATGCTTTCGCGCAATCCAACCTCAGCCACATCCAACCCGACGCCTCAAACTGCGGCGGCATCACCGGCTGGCTGCGGGTCGCGGAAAAGGCGCGCGCGGCTGATTTGCCTGTCAGTTCGCATGGCATGCAGGAATTGCACGTCAGTCTGGTATCCGCGCAGCCCAACCCCGGCTGGCTCGAGGTGCATTCCTTCCCAATCGATCGCTACACGACACGGCCCTTGGTGGTTGAAAACGCGCTTGCGGTGGCACCCGACACACACGGGACAGGGGTGATTTTCGATTGGACGGCCCTCGCCAGTTACAAAACCTGATCCATCAATAGGCCGCTTGATTTGGCTTGCATTTGGTATACCAAGTTGCGAGCCTGACGCAGCGCGACAAAAGGAGACACGATATGCCATCCATCATTATCACAGGGGCCGGAAGCGGTATCGGTCGGGCCACAGCGCATGCATTCATGGACGCGGGCTGGGATGTGGGCCTTGTGGGCCGTCGCGAGGCACCGCTGGCAGAGACCGCAGGCGACAGTGGTGCGCTGGTCCTGCCCTGCGATGTGACGAATGAGGCTGAAGTGGCCGCGGCCTTTGGCAAAGCCTCGCAGCATTGGGGTCACCTCGACGCGCTTTTCAACAATGCCGGTGTCAGCCTCAAAGGCGCGCCGCTTGATGAACTCGACGTCAGCGAAATCCGCACCCTGATCGACGTCAACGTCATGGGAGCTTTCATCGCCGCGCGGGAGGCCTTTGGCATCATGCGCAAACAGACGCCGCAGGGTGGGCGGATCATCAACAACGGATCGATCTCGGCGCAGATGCCGCGCTGGGGTTCTGCCGCTTATACCGCGTCCAAGCACGCGGTGACGGGGCTGACCCGGACCGTGTCGTTGGATGGGCGGGCGTTTAACATCGCCTGCGGACAAATTGACGTGGGCAACGCCCTGACCGACATGGCGCAAGCGATGACCCAAGGCGTGCCGCAAGCGGATGGATCCATGGCCGTTGAACCGGTGATGGACGTCAAGAACGTCGCATCCTCGGTCTTGCATATGGCGAGCCTGCCGCTGGATGCGAACGTCCAATTCATGACCGTCATGGCCAGTGCCATGCCCTACATCGGACGAGGATAAGTGATGGAATTTCAAGGGCAAACCGCCGTTGTCACCGGTGCCGCACAGGGCATCGGCTTTGCTGTCGCTGAACTCTTGGCCCAAAAGGGCGTCAAGGTTGTCAGCTGGGACGTGGATCAAGGCAACGCCGCCGCGATGGACAAGATTGGCGGCACGGCGATTGCCTGCGACATCACTGATCTTGCCTCCGTACAAGCCGCCTACGCCAAGACCTGCGCCGATGTGGACACGCCAACAATCCTTGTGAACAGCGCCGGGATCGCCGGGCCAAATGCGACGGTTGAGGATTATGACGTGGACGCATGGCGCGCGGTCGTCGACATCAACCTGACCGGCACATTCTTCGTGAACAAGGTCTGTGTGCCGGGGATGAAGGCCAAAGGCTATGGCCGCATCCTGAATGTGGCCTCTGTCGCGGGCAAAGAGGGCAATCCAAACGCCTCTGCCTATTCGGCGTCCAAGGCGGGCGTGATTGGGCTGACCAAATCGCTGGGCAAAGAACTCGCCGATATGGATATCGCGGTGAACTGTGTCACACCGGCGGCGGCCCGCACGCGCATCTTTGACCAGATGTCACAGGAACATATCGACTATATGCTGTCGAAAATTCCACGCGGACGGTTTCTTGAGGTCGAAGAAGCGGCGAAGATGATCGTCTGGGCCGTCTCGGCCGAAAACACATTCTCGACTGGTGCCGTCTTTGATCTTTCGGGCGGCCGCGCCACTTATTGATATGAAAAGGAACGGATGATGGGCAACCCAAACCTTCTGGTCATTGGCGGCGGTATGTCACCACCAATGCAAGCCGCACTGGAACAAAAGTTCACGATCCACCAGCTTGCCAAGCAAGCCGACGAACAAGCCTGGCTGGCGGCGAACGGCGCGGACATGACTTACGTTTTGACCGACGGCCATTGGGGTGTGCGGCCCGATGTGATGAAGCACCTCCCGTCGATTGAGGTCATTTCCTGCTACGGCGTTGGCTATGACAACATCGATGCGGCGGATTGTGCCGGCCGCGGGATCGTGGTGACACATACGCCCAACGTGTTGAACGCAGAGGTCGCGAATACCGCGTTGATGTTGTGGCTGGCCACCAGCCGCCGCCTTGTCCGCGATGACCGCCTTGTCCGCAGCGGCAAATGGCCCGAAGGCAACGCGGCCCTGACCCATTCCATTGATGATCGCAAGGTCGGCATTCTGGGCCTTGGTCGCATCGGTGAAGAGCTCGCGCGCAGGCTCGCCGTGTTCAACGCCGACATCAGCTATCACAGTCGCAACAAGAAACCGGACGTGGCTTACCGTTATTACGACAGCCTGCTGGACATGGCCCGCGACGTGGATGTGTTTTTCTGCATCACGCCGGGTGGGGCCGCGACCCATCACCTTGTGAACCGCGACGTGATGGATGCGCTTGGCCCCGATGGGACCTTGATCAACGTCGGGCGCGGCACTGTCGTGGACGAGGTTGAGCTGGTCAAAGCGCTGCAGGACGGGCGACTTGGCAACGCCGGCCTTGATGTCTTTGAAAAAGAACCGCAGGTGCCTGCCGCGCTTTTCGAGATGGATCAGGTCACGCTCTTGCCCCACGTCGGCAGCGCCACGGTTGAGACACGCGCCGCCATGGGCAATCTGGCGGTGGAGAACCTGACGCAGTTTCTGGCCAACAAGACCGTGATCAGCCCGGTGCCGGAGTGTCAGGGCATGTAAGGAACAAGTGGGGCCGCGCTTGGCCCCGCCCTAAACCTTAGTGATTGTCGCGCGGCAATCCTTTGCGGGCGATGTCCTGATAATCGGTCGCATCCCGCAGGGTCATCCCCTCGGACAGAGGCTGCACCATGTCCCGGAAATACTGCTGCCAAGGCGATTGGCTCACCGGAATGGGGAAGCCACCCGCCGCCATCAACGCCTCGGTCCGGCTGGCCAGTTCCGCATCCGAGATCAGAATATCCGCCGTGCATTTGCGCAGATCAATGCGGATCGTGTCGCCCGTTTGCAAAAGCGCCAAGCCGCCGTTGTCCGCAGCCTCGGGCGAGGCATTGAGGATCGAAGGCGACCCCGATGTGCCTGACTGACGCCCGTCCCCGATGCAAGGCAATGCCTCGATCCCCTGCTTAAGCAGATAGGCAGGCGCGCGCATGTTCACGACCTCTGCCGCACCGGGATACCCCTTTGGCCCGGCCCCTCGCATCACCAGTATGCAATTTGCATCGATATTCTCCGCCGGATCATCGATGCGGTGATGGTAGTCTTCCGGCCCGTCAAACACCACGGCGCGGCCTTCAAAGGCGTCCGGGTCATCGGGGTTCGACAGATAAGCCTCCCGGAACGCAGGCCCAATCACGCTGGTCTTCATGATCGCGCTGTCAAAGAGATTGCCCTTGAGGTTCACAAACCCGGCTTCCGCTTTCAGCGGGGCGCTCACGCTCATGATGACATCATCATTCGTTGACGGACGCAACGCGCAGTTTTCGACCATGGTTTTGCCGTTGGTTGTCACCGCATCGGGGTGGGGCAAAAGCCCGTGCGCCAAAAGCTCTGCGATGACCGCAGGCACGCCGCCTGCGCGGTGAAAATCCTCACCCAGATATTTGCCTGCCGGTTGCAGGTTCACCAGCAGCGGAATGTCATGCCCGACGGCCTGCCAATCCTCGTTATTCAGCGGCACATCCAAATGCCGCGCAATCGCATTCAGGTGGATCGGCGCATTGGTCGACCCGCCAATCGCGGAATTCACGACAACCGCATTCTCAAACGCCTCACGGGTCATGATCGTAGACGGGCGCATGTCTTCCCACACCATGTCCACGATGCGCTTGCCGGTCTCATAGCTGATCTGCGGGCGCTCGCGGTAGGTGGCGGGGATGGCAGCAGAGCCGGGCAATTGCATCCCCAAAGCCTCTGCCAGCGAATTCATCGTGGTGGCCGTGCCCATGGTGTTGCAATAGCCGACAGACGGGGCCGCAGCGGCAGCGATCTCAATGAATTCTTCGTCGTTGATCTCGCCCGATGCGAGTCGTTCCCGCGCTTTCCAGATCACGGTGCCTGATCCTGCCCGTTCGCCTTCGTGCCAGCCGTTCAACATCGGACCAACCGACAAGGCAATCGCGGGGATGTTGACCGTGGCCGCAGCCATCAACAGCGCAGGCGTTGTCTTGTCACAGCCGATCATCAGCACAACGCCATCCAGCGGATAGCCAAACAGTGATTCCGTCAGACTTAGGTAAGCAAGGTTGCGATCAAGGCTCGCAGTCGGGCGTTTGCCGGTTTCCTGAATGGGATGAACGGGGACCTCAAGCGGCACGCCACCTGCCGCGATGATCCCGTCACGCACACGTTTCGCCAACTCAATATGGTGGCGGTTGCAGGGGCTCAGGTCACTGCCGGTTTGCGCGATCGCAATGATCGGCTTGCCCGATTGCAGCTCTTCGCGGGTCAGCCCGTAGTTCAGATAGCGCTCAAGATAAAGCGCGGTCATCTCGGGATTGTCTGGGTTATCGAACCACTTGCGTGACCGCAGGTCATTTGGGTTTATCTTCGGCACACCTGGCTCCTTCTTGGCGTGGAATCTTGGTATACCATATGCACCACGCGGCCCCAGTGAAAGCACAAACCGCGCGTAACGTAGGCCAATTTCGCTAATATAGGCTCAGCTTTTCTGAGGTCGCGAGAAGCGTCGCGACGCAAGCTTCCTTTTGATCCTCAATGCTCTCGCTGGTTTCGCCAATGCGCGGCAGGAACGGACAGGTCATGACGCCCAGCGGCTCTTGACCGGCCCCCAGAACGGGCACCGAAATGTCGATGACACCAACAAGCTGCTGACTTGGTGCCATGCGGTAGCCGCGGGCCTTGATCTCCTGAAGCTCTGATTGCAGTGCCGCATCAATGCTCTTGCGCCGCCCGCCCCGGATTTTGAGCGTATGTTCCCGTTGAATATCCGTCATGAACGCCAAAAGGGTCTGGCCCGAACCGGTTGCGAAAAGGTCCAGTTCTGCGCCCAGCCTGAGCCGGAATTCCCACGGCGACGATCCCGTCGCCTGCGCCACAACATAGGTCTGCCCAAGATCAGGGGTCACCAAATGCACCGACTGCCCGGTCCTTTGCGCAAAGGAATCGAGCAGCGGCTGCGCCTGCGCTACAAGCCGTCGCAGGGGTGGAAAGGTTGATCCAAGCTGAAAAAGTTTGATCGTCAGCGCATAGCGATCCCCCTCCAGCGACCGACCGACATAGCCGCGCACGACCAAGCGTTCGAGCATCCGGTAGATTTCGCTCGGCCCCCGCTCAAGTGCCTTGACGATTTCCCCCCGGGTCATCCCGGCTGGCTGTTCCGCCAAAAGTTCAAGGATATCAAGGCCCTTATCAAGGGCTGGGGCACGGTATTTGGTGTCTTTAACTGCTGTGTTCATCTGCGAGTCCATTGTCGTCTTGGGGGATGGAAGCATGTTTTTGCCAAAAAGGCCATTGACCATATATGAACAGTATGACCATATTTGATCAAAATCCGACTGGGAGGAGGATTGCACGTGTCCATGGAGGGGAAGACTCTGCTTGTGACTGCCGCAGGGCAGGGCATGGGCGGCGCGAGTGCGATCGCACTGGCCGAGGCGGGCGCAAATGTCGTCGCCACGGACGTGAATCCTGACCTCTTGAACGCACTTCCAGATGTCAGCGGTCGGCTCACGACTCACGTTCTCGATGTCACCGATCCTGCGGCAATATTGCAGCTTGCAGCAGAGACGCCGAGCTTGGACGGATTGTTCAATTGCGCAGGTATCGTCCATCACGGGACGATCCTCGATATGGATGATGCCGCATGGGCGCAAAGCCTTGATCTTAATGTGACTTCCATGGTGCGCATCACCCGCGCGTTTCTGCCGGGCATGCTAGACCGCGCCAGGGAAACCGGGTCCGTCGCGATCCTAAACATGGCCTCCATGGCCTCTTCGATTAAGGGGTTCCCTAACCGGACTGCATATGGTGCGACGAAGGCGGCGGTGATCGGCCTAACTAAAGCTGTGGCCGCTGATTTTGTGCAGCAAGGTGTGCGCTGCAATGCGCTCTGTCCCGGAACGATTGATACGCCGTCCCTTCGGGGTCGGATCGACGGTGCACCTGACCCGGTGCAGGCGCAAAAAGACTTCATCGCGCGCCAGCCCATGGGGCGGCTTGGCACGGTCGAGGATATGGTCCCGATGATCCGCTATCTGCTGTCCGACGACAGCCGTTTTGTCACCGGACAGGCTTTCCTTGTCGACGGTGGGGTCACGATCTGATGTCCCAGTCGCCCGCACTCATCTCAATGGACGGCATCGAAAAACGCTTCCCCGGTGTGCATGCGCTCAAGGACGTGCGCTTTGATCTGCGCAGCGGTGAAGTCCACGCCCTGATGGGTGAAAACGGTGCCGGAAAATCGACGCTGATGAAGGTACTCTCGGGCGTCTATCAACCCGATGGTGGCACCGTGTCGCTTGACGGCACCCCGATGACATTCCTTGGCCCCAAGGCCGCACAGGATGCAGGTATTTGCATTATCCATCAGGAACTTAGCCTGATGAATGATCTAACGGCTGCGCAAAACATCTATATCGGACGCGAACCGCGCCTGGGCTTTGGCCGTCTGGATGAGGCGCGGTTGAACCGCGATGCTGCCGCCATTTTCGAGCAAATGAACCTCGATCTGTCACCCACCGTCATGGTCGGCAGCCTGACCATCGCCAAGCAGCAGATGGTGGAAATCGCCAAGGCGCTCAGCTTCAACAGCCGCGTTCTGGTCATGGATGAACCGACCGCTGCCCTGAACGACGCGGAAATCGCAGAGCTGTTCACCATCGTCCGCCGCCTGCGCGACGAGGGCGTGGGGATCATCTACATCAGCCACAAGATGGACGAGTTGGAACAGATCGCGGACCGCGTAACAGTTATGCGCGACGGCGAAACCATCGGAACCGTGGACGCCGCATCAACGCCCGTCAGCGAGATTATCTCGATGATGGTGGGCCGCGTGTTGGATCAAAGCGCGCTGGCCTTGCCGGATGTCTCTGCCGCGCCCATCGCGCTTGAAGTCGCAAACCTTAGCCGCGGCCTAGATATTCGTGACGTCAGCTTTTCTGTTCGCAAGGGTGAGATTCTGGGCCTCGCGGGCCTCATGGGCGCGGGTCGGACCGAAGTGGCCCGTGCGATCTTTGGCGCCGATCCGCGCGATGGCGGCACCATCAAGGTGCACGATAATCCCGTCGACATCACGTCCCCCGCTGATGCTGTCGCCGCTGGCATTGGATACCTGTCCGAAGACCGCAAACACTTTGGCTTGGCCACCGGCATGACCGTGCGCGAAAACGTCGTGATGACCCACCTGCCGCGCTTTACCAGTAAGTTCGGTGTCTTGAATGAGCCCGCAATGCGCGACGCGTCCCAAGACTACATCAAGCAACTGACGATCCGCACGCCATCCGACAGCCAGGAGGTCCGGCTTTTGTCTGGCGGCAATCAGCAAAAAATTGTCATCGCCAAATGGCTCTTGCGCGATTGCGACATCCTGATTTTCGACGAACCGACCCGTGGCATCGACGTGGGCGCCAAAGCAGAAATCTACAAGCTGATGATCTCGCTCGCCGAAGAGGGCAAAGCCATCATCGTGATCTCATCGGAACTGCCAGAAGTGCTGCGCCTGTCCCACCGGATCGCCGTCATGTGCGAAGGCCATCTGACGGGTATCCTGTCACGTGAAGAGGCCAGCCAGGAAAACATCATGAAACTCGCGACACAAACGACATCGACCCCGCAGGAGGCCACCGCATGAGTGCGACAAGCGACACGCCACAAACACTCTCGGCCCGTATGGCCGAAAGTGGGGCGACCCAGAAACTTCTGGCCTTTGCCAGCCTTGTGGCCTTGGTCATCGGGTTCAGCATTGCGTCGCCCAACTTTTTCCAGACCTCGAATATTCTAGCCATTTTACAGGCGACCTCCGTCAACGGCGTGCTGGCCATCGCCGCGACATTGGTCATCATCACCGGCGGCATCGATTTGTCCGTCGGCACATTGATGACCTTCTGTGCCGTCATGGCGGGCGTTGTCCTGACCTACCTGCAGTTGCCGATGTTCCTTGGCATCGTTGCCGCTATCGGCACTGGCGCGCTTGCGGGCTGTCTGTCGGGCACGATGGTTGCAAAAATGAAAATCCCGCCCTTCATCGCGACCCTTGGTCTGATGCTCATTCTTAAGGGCATGTCGCTGGTGGTGTCTGGTTCACGCCCCATCTATTTCAACGACACACCCGGCTTTGACATGATCTCGCGCGGGTCGCTGATCGGTGAATTCATCCCATCTGTGCCCGTGCCCAACGGCGTGCTGATCCTGTTCCTTGTGGCGGGTGCTGCATCCTACATCCTTAGCCGCACGGTGCTGGGGCGCTATTGCTTTGCGCTGGGCAGCAACGAAGAGGCGGTGCGCCTTTCAGGCGTCAACACTGACCGCTGGAAGATCGCGATCTACAGCCTGTCCGGTGCCATCGTCGGCATCGGCGGTTTGATCATCGCCTCGCGCCTCAATTCTGCGCAGCCCGCGCTGGGCCTTGGCTACGAGCTTGAGGCCATTGCCGCTGTGGTTATTGGCGGCACATCCCTGTCCGGCGGACGCGGCACGATCTTGGGCACGCTGATTGGCGCGCTCATCATGGCGGTCTTGCTCAACGGGCTGCGCATCCTGTCGGTCGCACAAGAATGGCAGACCGTCGTGACCGGCGTGATCATCATTCTGGCCGTCTACGCCGATACTGTCAGGCGCAAGAAAAGTGCCTGACCCATCAAAAAACAAGGGGGCAAACCCCCGACCATTCAATCGACATCATGACAACTTGGAGGAAAGAACAATGATGAACAGAAGAACAATGATCGCCGGCATGGGTGCCGCAAGCGTCATGGGAAGCGTCACAGTGGCCATCGGCCAGGAACGCGCCTATATCCCACTGATCTCAAAGGGTTTCTCGCACCAGTTCTGGCAAGCGGTCAAGCTGGGGTCAGAACAGGCCGCCGCCGAATTCGGCGTCGATGTCACGTTTGAGGGTCCCGACAACGAAGGTCAGGTGGATCGCCAGATCGACATGCTGGCCGCCGCGCTGGCCAAGAACCCGGCTGCGATTGGCTTTGCCGCCGTCGATAGTCAGGCTTCGATCCCAATGCTGCGCACCATCGACGAAGCGGGCGTGCCGATCATCGCCTTTGACAGCGGCGTAGCCAGCGATTTGCCCGTCACAACTTGTACGACAGACAACCTTGCTTCTGCTGCGCTCGCGGCTGACGAAATGGCAAAGGCGATAGGCGGCGCCGGGAAGGTCGCGATCATCTCGCACGACCAAACTAGTGTTACTGGCATTGAACGCGTGCAGGGCTTTGAGGAACAAGTCGCCGCGAAATACCCGGACATCGAAATCGTCTCGATCCAGTATGGCGGTGGTGATCACCTGATATCGACCGAAATCACCAAATCGATTCTGACGGCAAACCCCGATCTGAAGGGTATCTTTGGTGCCAACGAAGGCTCTGCCATTGGCGTCCTGAATGGTGCCACCGAAAGCGGTTCCAGCATTGTTATCATCGGCTACGACAGCGGTGCTGCGCAAAAGGCCGCGGTGCGGTCGGGCCAGATGTCGGGTGCCATCACACAAAACCCTGTTGGCATCGGCTACGAAACCGTCAAAGCCGCCGTCGACACCATCATGGGCAAGAGCGTTCCCAAGATCATCGATACCGGCTTCTACTACTACACAGCCGACAACATGGATGATCCAGAGATTGCGGCAGTCCTTTACGACTAGGCGTTTCTCCCCGATCCGGCCTGCCTTCGGGTGGGCCGGATTGCCACTTATACGACGACAAGGCTGATATTCATGAAATTATTGCGCTACGGTCCTGCGGGCCAAGAAAAACCCGGTCTTCTTGATGATGACGGCAATGTCCGTGACCTCAGTGGCGTGATCTCTGATCTTGCGGGCGATGCCTTGTCCAAAGATAGCCTTGCCAAGATTGCCGCCCTTGATGCGACAACCCTTCCGATCGTGCCGGGCACACCACAAGAAGACCTGCGGCTTGGGCCTTGCGTCGGCGACATTGGCAAATTCATCTGTATCGGCCTGAACTACGCGGACCACGCCGCCGAAACCGGCGCGGAGATTCCGCCAGAACCCGTAATTTTTAACAAATGGACCTCGGCCATCATCGGCCCAGATGATGACGTCCAGATCCCACGCGGATCGGTCAAGACCGATTGGGAGGTTGAGCTGGGCGTCGTGATCGGCACTGGCGGCAGCTACATCGCAGAGGCAGACGCACTGAGCCACATCGCAGGCTTCTGCGTCATCAACGACGTCTCGGAACGCGAATTCCAGATTGAGCGGGCAGGGACCTGGGACAAGGGCAAAGGCTGCGACACTTTTGGGCCGACCGGGCCGTGGCTGGTGACCCCGGACGAGGTCGGCGACTACGACAACCTGTCCATGTGGTGCGAGGTCGATGGCCACCGCTACCAGGACGGATCGACGAAGACGATGATTTACAAGGTGCCGCATCTGATTTCATACTGCTCCCGTTTCATGTCGCTCCAACCCGGCGACGTCATCTCCACCGGCACACCGCCCGGCGTCGGCATGGGACAAAATCCGCAGGTCTACCTGAAAGGCGGCGAGGTCATGCGTCTGGGCATCGAAAACCTTGGCGTGCAAACACAAAAGGTGCGTCCTGCATGATACGGATCACGGATCTGCGAACGGTCGATGTGCGGTTCCCAACGTCAGAATCCCTTGATGGCTCTGACGCAATGAACCCGGACCCCGATTACTCGGCTGCTTATGTCATCCTGCAGACGGATTCAGAGCTCGAAGGCCATGGTCTGACCTTTACCATCGGGCGCGGAAACGAAATTTGCATCGCCGCGATTGAGGCGCTGCGCCCGCTCGTTGTCGGCCTCTCGCTTGATTGGATCGCCGAAGACATGGGCCGGTTCTGGCGGCATGTCACCTCGGACAGCCAACTCCGTTGGATTGGACCGGACAAGGGGGCAATCCATCTAGCCACCGGCGCCGTCGTCAACGCGGCCTGGGACCTTTGGGCCAAGGCCGAAGGCAAACCTGTCTGGCAGTTGGTGGCTGACATGACCCCGGAAGAGCTCGTCCGGTGCATCGACTTTCGCTATCTCACCGATTGCATCACACCGGAATGGGCCTTGGACTTCCTGACCAGTCAGGCCGAGGGCAAGGCGGATCGCATCGCCAATCTGCAGGCCAAAGGCTACCCCTGCTACACGACCTCGGCCGGGTGGTTGGGCTATGATGACGCAAAGCTCCGCCGTCTTTGCCGCGAAGCGGTTGATGCCGGTTTCCAGCACATCAAGATGAAGGTTGGCCGCGATCTGGCCGACGACATTCGCCGCCTGACCATCGCCCGCGACGAATGTGGCCCCGACGTGAACCTGATGATCGACGCCAATCAGGTGTGGGAGGTTGATGAAGCCATTGATTGGGTCAAAAAGCTATCCTTTGTGGACCCGTGGTTCATCGAGGAACCCACCAGCCCGGACGACATCGCCGGCCATCGCAAAATCCGTCAGGCGGTCGCCCCCGTTCAGGTCGCCACCGGCGAGATGTGCCAGAACCGGATCATGTTCAAGCAGCTGATCATGGAAGGTGCCATCGACGTCGTGCAAATCGACAGCTGCCGTCTTGGTGGGCTGAACGAGGTTTTGGCCGTGATGTTGATGGCCGCGAAACATGACCTTAAGGTTTGCCCACATGCAGGCGGTGTCGGGCTTTGTGAATATGTGCAGCACATGTCGATGATCGACTACCTGTGCATCGCAGGCACCTATGAGGGTCGCGTGATTGAATTTGTCGATCACCTGCACGAACACTTCATCGCGCCCTGCGTGATCGAAAACGCGGCCTATATGCCGCCCAAGCTGCCGGGCTTTTCAATCGAGATGCACGCGCAATCACTTGCCGACTATGAATTTGGGGTAAGGTAAACCATGGATCTGAACCTAAAAGACAAGGTCGTTGTCGTCTCTGGCGGGGCCTCCGGCATCGGTGCCGCAGTCTCAGAAGTCTTGACGCGCGAGGGCGCCGTTCCAGTGATCCTGACACGGGAGGCACCTGATTCCGCTTGGCTTGGCGGTCTGGTCGGACCTGCCAAGGTGATCGAAACCGAGCTGACCGATGACGCCCAATGCCGCCATGCCATTGACGCGACGCTGGCCGATCTGGGCCGGATCGACGGGCTGGTCAATAACGCGGGTTCCAACGACGGCATCGGTCTGAACGCAGGTCCCGACGCCTTTCGCAAGTCCATCGAAAACAACCTGACGCATTACTACACCCTTGCGCATCTGTGTGTGCCGCATCTGCGCAAGACGCAGGGGGCGATCGTGAACGTCTCGTCAAAAACAGCGATCACAGGGCAGGGCAATACCTCGGCCTATGTGGCCGCCAAAGGCGCGCAATTGTCCTTGACCCGCGAATGGGCCGCCGACTTGGCCAAAGACAACATCCGCGTCAATGCCGTCATCCCGGCCGAATGCATGACCCCGCTCTATGAACGCTGTCTGCAAGCGTTTGATGATCCCGAACAGGCGCTGACCGACATTACCAATCGCATCCCGCTCGGGCGACGCATGACCACCCCGACGGAGCTTGCCAATCAGGTGGTGTTCCTGTTGTCGGACGCTTCCGGTCACACGACCGGGCAATGGTGCTTTGTCGATGGTGGCTACACTCACCTCGACCGCGCGCTTTAGCCTAAAAGACAGCGACGTCCGCCGCACTTGGCGCCGCTTGCCGATGCTCGAGCGTCAGCGCACCTGTTTGCGGATGAATGCGAAAGCTCTCCACGCAATTTGCATCCTGACTGGCGACCAGTAGATGTGTGCCCTCTGGCGTCAGGGTCATGTTCCGCGCGTTGGACCCGTCGACTAAAGCATGCCTGTTGGCAAAGCGCAGGGTGCCGTCTTGCGGGTCCACATCGAAAACCGCAATGCTTTGGTGAACCCGACAGATGTAATAGTAATGTGCCCCACCCGCTGACAAACAGCCCTCGGCCCCCCAGAAACTGGCCTGCCCAAAGTTCGCCGGATGCCCTTGCCCGTCAAAATCCGACGGGTAGCAAAGGGCGGTCTGCACAGGCGATAATCCCTGCGCATCGTCAATGGCACAAACCACCACCGTGCCATCCAGCTCGCAATTCACATAAGCCACCCGCAGGGTCGGATGAAACGCCAAGCCACGCGGCCCCGACATCGGCGCAAGCGGGACGTTCGCGCGGGCTGACAGCGATCCAGTCGCGGTATCAAGCGCATATTGATACACCTTGTCCGTGCCCAGATCAGACACATAGACAAGGTCGGTCACGGGATCACCGTGGATGCCATGCGGGTGAGGCTTCGACTGCCGGGTCGGGTGCGGACCGATGCCGTCGTGGTTCTTGCTATTCGTCATTTTCCCGATCTTGCCGGTGTCGGGATCAAACGGAAAAACCGAAATCCCGCCCTCCCAATAGCGGGTCACAAGCAAGTAGCGTCCCGTGCGATCAAAGGTGGCGCAGGTATTGCCCCACCCACCGGAATGCTGCGTGCAAACCTTCTGAAGCGTTCCGTCTGATTGCACCGCATAGGAACTCACATACCCCACACCCTTAGGTGTCCCGGTGTGATGCGACAGCTCGTGGGTTGCGATCAGGAACCGTCCCTTTGGATGTGGCTCCAACCATGTGGGCGAGGCTTGCGCGATCACCTCACCCGCCGGGGTCAGCGTTCCGTCGTCACTGTCAAACACAAATGGCAGGATTCCCGTCCCCGGCTGGTCTGATCCAACCCAGCCCAATTGCCCCGGCTCAAACCCCGAATAGCAGCCAACAAAGGCGTGATGCTTTGGCATGTGGGACCTCCTGCGCGACGGATCTGTCGTCGCTCAGGGTAAAGCCACGAAAGGACTGACATGACCGCGAAGACCGACTTTGACACTGCGGTTTTCCGCGCAGGCTACGGCAGGCCCCGCAATGCGGTCAGGACTGCGCGTCCTCACCCCCCGCGATGGTGATCACGGCCACGATGATCAGACCTGTCATCACCAGCCTGACGCCCGCGCTTGCGCCAAATGTGTTCAGCATAGTGACCAGCAAGAACATGAACATCGATGCGCCCAGGATGCCGGGCAAGTTCGCCTTGCCACCGGCGACCGAGGTCCCGCCGATCACCACCACAGCAATCGATCCCAACAGATATTCCTGCCCCATGTTCAACGATGCACCGCCCGAAAACCCCGCCAGCAAGAACCCGCAAGTCGCCGCCAAAACAGCGCTGAGCGCATAGGTCAGGAACCGGGTCCGCTCGACCTTAATCCCTGCAAGACGCGCCGCCCGCATGTTTTGACCTATCGCAAGGACAGAGCGGCCATAGATCGTTCTGTTCAAGACGACGCTCATGCCAAATGCGAAGACCGCAAAAAACAGCGCCAGCACGGGAAGGCCCCAGACTTGGGCCGTTGTGAACTCTGCCAGCAAGGGCGGCGGCTTGATCTTCAGCCCGCGCCCATAGGCGATTGCCGTCGACAAGATCAAAAAGCTGGAACTCAGCGTGGCGATAATCGGCGGAATGCGCAGCACCCGGATCAGCAGGTAATTCAAGACCCCAACTGCCAACCCACAACCCAATGACGCTGCGGCACCCACGGGCAGCATGGCGTTGGACCCGTCCATCACCTTCATCGCAACAGCACCTGAAAGCGCGATGGTCGATGGAATGGAGAGATCGACGTTTCCGGGCCCAGTGGCGATGACGAACATCTGGCCAACGCCCACAATGGCGGTGAAAGTGGCGAATGACAGCGCAGCGGTGATGACGTCAGCGCTGCCTTTGCCGCCCGTGTAGATTGCGGTGGCGGCCCAGATGGCGATCATCCCCAAAAACGACCAGATCCATGGTTTTTCGCTCAGGGTTTTGAACGCTGTCATCCGCTTACCCCTCCTGCCGTTTGATCAGTGCACGCAAGGCGAGCACGAGGATCAGTATGCCGCCCTGCGCCCCGATCTGCCAATCCGGTGAGATGCGCAAGAACGTCAGGAACGACCCCGTTAGCGCAAGGGTCAGGGCACCGATGATCGCGCCAATGGGCGACACACGTCCGCCAACAAACTCGCCGCCGCCCAGGATCACCCCGGCGATGGCGTAAAGCGTGTAACGGTCCGCGATATGCGCGTCCGCGGCTGAGGTCAGACCGATCAGCGACAGCCCCGAGAGCACGCCAAAGAACCCGGCGGCAGCGTACATCACCATCTTTGCTTTCAGCAGCGACCATCCCGCACGTTTGACCGCGCGCGGATTGCCACCCACGCCGCGCAAAACGGTGCCATAGCTCGACCGCATCAAGACCAGATGCACGCTGATCCCGATGACCAAGGTGGCTATGATCGGGAATGGTACGACGGGCGTCTTCAACCCCATGATTGCCTTGACCCAGCCCGGCGCGGTGCCGCCAGGCGTTGGCAGGATCAGAACCGCGCCCCCTAACCAGACAAAGGACATCCCTAGCGTGACAACGATTGAGGGCAGGTTGCGCCAATAGATCAAAGCCCCAAGCGCCGCATAGGCACCAACGCAGGCCAACAAGGCCAAGACCCCCAGCAGCGGGCTGTCTGCCAGCAAAGTCGCACCAATACAGGCGGTTAGCCCGACAAAGGCGCCAATCGACAGATCAAGGTCATTGACCGTGATGATGAACATCTGCGCAATCGTCGCCAGCGCGATGGGAACGGTATATTGCAGCATCAGGTTCATGCCGAAATAGCTCATCGCGCGGGGCTGGACGTAAAAGATCGCGGCCAACAGGATCACGAACGACGCCGCTGGCAAGATCGCCCGCAGGACCCGGGGTGAGGTCACCTGTCGCCACATGATTACGCCGTCTCCTGAAAGGAATGGGACAGGATTTTTTCTTCGGTCAGTTCAGCGTTGGACATGTCTGCGACGATGGCACCATCCCGAAAGACATAGATGTGATCGCAGTTGTGCAGCTCTTCGGTCTCGGTCGAATACCACAGGAACGTCCGCCCGCGTGCGGCCTCTTGGCGGATGATTTCATAGACCTCAAGTTTGGTGCCAAAATCCACCCCGCGCATTGGATCATCCATCAAAATGATCTGAGCATCCGACGCAAGCGCCCGCGCAAACAGCGCCTTTTGCTGGTTGCCGCCGGAAAGCGAGAGGATATTGCTGCCCATGTCGGGCGTCTTGATGTTGATCTTGCGCTGCCATTCGTCGCCCATGACCGCCTCGGCCACCGGGTCGATCACACCGCGCCGCACCATGCGGCGCAGGCTGCGCACCCCGACATTGGCCGAAATGGACCAGCGATGAAAAACGCCATCCGTCTGCCGATCACCAGCGACAAAAGCGACGGGCCCTTCAACGCGAGTAGCCAACCTTTTGCTGCCTGTTGCTTCGAAGATGTCCAACAACAACTTAGTCTGCCCATGACCGGCCAACCCCGCGAGCCCCACGATTTCACCCTGATGCGCGGTCAGGGCCGCACCTGCATTGGCCTGCACTACGACGGGGGCATTACCCCGGATCACGCGCCGCGCTTCCACGTCCTTGTCCGCCGCTTTGGCGACATTGCCCATCGCCTCCACAAGGCGGGCGCGGGTAAATGTGGCGGCGTCATCCTGTGCCACGATCAACCCGTCCTTCATCACGACAATCTCGTCGGCGTAGTCCAGCACCTCGCCCAAGACATGCGAAATGAGGATACAGGCCAGCCCGCCATCCACCTCTTTGCGCACAAATTCCAGCAGTTGTTTTGATGTCACCGCATCCAAGGATGAGGTCGGCTCATCAAGGATCACCAGCCGCAATGGCGTTTCCGTTTGGGTGAATGCACAAGCGATTTCAACGATTTGGCGTTTACCAATCGACAGATCGCCCACCATGTCGCCCGGATCAATGCCGTGGCCCGGGAAAATCTCGTCCAGCTTGGCACGGATCAGCGCCTTGGCACGCCCCCGCCACCCCCGGCCTGAAAGGGCCGCATGGAAAATACGGGTGTTTTCCGCCACCGTCAGATTGGGACACAGCGACAATTCCTGAAACACACAGCGGATGCCGTTTGCCTTGGCCACTGCGGCGGAAAAGCCCTGCACCTCCGCGTCCCCAATGCGTAGCACGCCTCGGTCTGCATTCAGGGTCCCGGCAAGCACGTTCATCAACGTCGACTTGCCGGCCCCATTATGTCCCACAAGGCCAAGGCATTGCCCCCGCAGAACGCTTAGATCAACACCATCCAGCGCACGAACCGCCCCGAAGCGCCGGGCGACGCCTTGCAGTGTCACAATCTCTAAGCGGTCCGCGTTCACATGCCTTGCCCTTGCTGGTGCCTGCCCGATTATGATCCGTCGACAACACCCTGTGCATCCTCAAGGGAATATTCCACGTTGGCAACGCCGCCGGGTTGCGTGGTCGCAAGGCTGTCTTCCAGCGTGTCCTGCGTGATCTGAAGGAATGGCACGGTCAGGTCTTGCGGCACGTCTTTTCCGTCCAGGATCATTTGGGCGACCCAGAATGCCAATGTGCCGACACCGGGCGCAATCGACACCGACATCGTCTCATAGCCGTTGGCGTCCTTTTGCTCTTTCCACCACAGCATTTCGTCATAGCGGTTGCCCATAACGATCAGAGGCGTGGGACGCCCTGCCGCGGCAAAGGCTTGCGCGGCACCATATCCGTCACCGCCCTGCGTTACGACAGCTGCGATCTCTGGCAGCGATGGCAAGACACCGGCAACGGCCTTTTGCGCCACGTCTTGTGCCCAATCACCATGGACCGATCCCACGATCTCAAACTGCGGGTTTTCGGCCACGCCTTCGTGGATGCCTGCGCTGATCTCGTCGTCAACAAAGACCCCGGCCAGGCCGCGAATTTCCAACAAGTTGCCGCCGTCCATCCGTGTGGCGAGGTATTCGACCTCAAGCTTACCCATGGCGTGGAAATCCACTGCGATTCGGTAGGCGCAGGGTTCCGTCACGATGCCGTCAAAGGACACCACCACAATGCCCGCATCACAGGCCTGCTTGACCGCACCGTTCAGCGCATCGGGCGAGGCTGCGTTGATCACAATCGCATCGTAGCCCTCAAGGATCAGGTTCTGGATTTGCGCCGCCTGTTCGGTGACTTGATTTTCAGCCGTGGTAAAGGCTGGCGCTTCGGCGACAACACCGTCAGCCGCAGCCGCGCCTGCGACCTTTTCCCAACTGTCCAGCATAGCCTGACGCCAGCTGTTTCCAGCATAGTTATTTGAAAGCGCGATGCGCTTGTCCGAGGTATCGGCGACGGCCATCTGGGCGGTCAAACAAGACGCCAGAACCGCTGTTCCGATGAGCATTTTCTTCAACATTCTTCATCCTCCATTTATTGAAAGCACGCTTTGGTCTTTCACAGCACCGCGCAGTTTCCGGACATCCAGACTTCTCCCCCTGCTGGCGGTCCGGGGTTCAATCAAACCACAGCGCCATGACACGCCCGTCATGCGCGGGCGGCTCAATACGATTGGGTAACATAGCTGGCGGCGGCGGCGTCGTGGGCTTCCCCGATATCAGGTTCGGGAATCCGCAATCGGTAAGGTCGCGCGGCCATTACGCTCGGCGCAAATGCGCCCCTAATGCTTGTTCAGCCAAAGGTTCATACTGTCTTCGGCAACGCTCATGCCATCCGCATTCAGCAAACCCCGCGACAGCGCCATCGCAACAGCACGCGTGCGGGAATTGAACACAGGGCCGTCGTCCATATCAAAGGGCGACTGATCGATGCCCAGCTTTTCATACAATTGCTTGAGCCTGCTTTGCACCGACCGCGTCGATATCCCACGCCGCGCGGCAATCGCCTTGTCGGTCAGCCCAAGGGCGATATCCATCAGCACCTCGAACTCTGTATTCGACAGCCCCGCGTGCAAATCCATGGTCCGCTGTTGAATGCCGCGAATTTCCTGATCCACAATACACTGCGCTTCCTGAAAGACCCCAGTGACGGCAAGGCTCAACCGTTTTTCCGATGCGGTCTTGAGCAAATAGCCATAGACCGCCTGCTTGGGGACGATCTTGGACACGCCCCGGACATAGGCCTCATCAGAATAATTCGACCAAAACAAGATGCGCATATCCGGGAACTTCTCCCAGATTCTTGAAGCTGCAGCGATGCCGCTCACTTCGGGCATTTGCAGGTCCATGATCACCCCGTCGATGTCATGTGACATGGCGATATTGATCGCCTCTTGGCCGCCCGATGCCTCAAGCACGTCATCACAACCCGGCAGGTTCCGCTGCACCGTTTTCAGCAGGAACGACCGGTGGAACGGGTCATCTTCGGCAACAAGAATGTTCATTTGCTCTCCAACACATGAAGGTTGCGATGCTCAAACGGCACCTGCGCAATGTCGTCGCGCGCAAGGCGATGCGGCAAGTCCGAACTTGCTTCGCTTTGCGCCTCAGCGAGGTCAATCGGAACGGTCAGGACCGTTTGGCTGCCATCACCGTCGTGGTTCCGCTCAAAGGCGATGTCGGCCCCAATCAGGTCGGCGCGCACACGAATATTACCTACGCCCCCGTTGGACCTGCGCCAGCCTTCGGGGGGCATCAGCCCGTCATTGGCGACGACGATTTTCACCGATTGGGCCGTGCGCGTCAGTTCCACACTGATCTGCCTGCAGCCTGAATGTTTCACAGCATTATTGACGGCCTCTTGCACGATGCGAAACACCGTCAGTCGGATGCGATCCTCGCTCTGATCCAACAGATCGCCGGTCGCATCCCGGATGGTTGTCTTGATCTCACGGTCTTGTCCCTGAACTGCGCGTTCCAGCTGCGCCTCAATGGCCTGTGTCAGCCCAAAAAGCTCCAGAATACCGGGCTTTGCGTTCTCAACGATCCGCCGCAGTTCCGACGCACAGCGCGCCACCGCATCCATCAACTGCTCAAGCTCGTCTGGGTCCGGGTCCTTTGCATCCGCCAATTGCGATATCCGCAGATAGATCGCGGAAAGATCGGCCAAGGTCTGATCATGCAGCTCCATCCCAAGGCGCAGGCGTTCCGCCTCCATCGCTTCGGTCAGGTTCAGCGCGCCCAGCCGCAACGACCGCTCCCTGCCGCGCGCTGCCCCTTCGGCAATCGCAGACGTCCGCGCCTGTTCGCCCTTGTTCAGCGCAAAGAAATAAGGCGCGATCAAATCCGCGATGTTCTGCGCGACGGCCACGTCACGAGCGTCATAGACCTCCTTTTGATGGGATGAGATATTGAGCGCCCCCAAAACCTCACCATGCACCATCATGGGCACGTGAATGCGGCTGTGCAGGTTCGCCTGAAAGATCGGGCTGGCAGACGCACCATCAAAATGGAACCGTGGGTCGTTCCACGCGTCACCCGTCAGCAGAAAATCGGCATTGCCTGAGAGCAATTCCCGGATCGGCGACGACGCATTGGGAAAATGTTTGCCAACCTCGCCCCAGATCGTGTTCACCCCGGTCTCAAACGCCACATGTCGAGACCTGTCAGTGGCCAGCACCACCGTGACATCCATGTGATCGTAATTCAGAAGTTTCGACTTCACCGCGCCCGCAATCTGATTCAGCACACATTGCAAATCCAGCTCTCCGGCGACAGCGCGAGAGATCGATAGATAGTGTTCCAGGTTTTGTGCGTCAGGGTGGCTCACATACGGACCTTTTGCCCGCAAACCTAAGCGACTTTGGGATTTCCGCCAAGTTCGATGTGGTGGTCACGGCTTCACGTCCAAGCAGTTCCTATTGCGGAACCCCGCAAGAAAACCCGCGATCAGCCGAACGCAAAGCCCATCAACACCTCTGTTTGTGGCCCCAGCACCGGGCCTAACCTTCCCAGAGCCCAAAACCCGAGATGTGGTATGTCTGACCTCTATATTGCCCATGATCCGATCTTTCAGCAACTGACCCTGCCAGACGCCCGGTTGGAAAAGCTGGCGGGTGGCATGACTTGGACAGAAGGCCCGGTCTATTTCGCGCAAGGCGACTATCTGCTCTGGTCCGACATCCCCAACAATAAAGCCTACCAATGGGCCGAAGGCATGGGCGTTCGGGTCTTTGACGACGCACCGAATTTCTCCAACGGGCACACCATCGACCGTCAGGGACGGCTGATCACGTGCGAGCATCTGACCCGGCGTGTGACCCGCCGTGAACACGACGGCACGTTGACAGTGATCGCCGACAGCCATGACGGCAAACGCCTCAATTCACCCAATGACGTGGTGGAAAAGTCCGACGGCTCCATCTGGTTTACCGACCCGCCCTACGGCATTCTCAGCGATGTTGAGGGCAAGACAGCACCGCAGGAACAAGCGGGTTGCTATGTCTACCGGGTCGACAGGGATGGTGCCGCGCCTGTCCCTGTGGCCACCGACTTTGACAAACCCAACGGTCTTGCCTTTTCGCGCGATGAAACCCGGCTTTACGTGTCGGACACGGGCCAAAGCCATGACCCCGACGGTCCCCATCACATCCGCGTCTTTGACGTCGCAAACAACACCCTCAGCGGGGGCGAGGTCTTTGCCGACATTGAACATGGCTTGTCTGATGGCTTTCGGATCGATGAATTCGACAACCTCTGGACCAGCACCGGCCGCGGGGTGAGCTGCTACAACACATCCGGCAAACTGCTGGGCGAAATTCTGGTGCCCGAAGTCGTCGCAAACCTGTGCTTCGGCGGGCCGCGACGTGACCGGATGTTCATCACCGCAACGCAATCGCTTTACGCCATCTCTGTCGCCGTGCGGGGGGCATAGGCGGCGTCCGATCCTACAAAAACAAGAACGAATGAACTTCAGGAGGAACCAATGAACCATAAACTCATCCCGACCCTTTTGGGTGCGGCAGCCTTGTCGATCTTGGGGCTGACACCGGCCTTTGCGGAATACCCCGAAAAGCCGATCACCATCATCTATCCTTGGCCTGCGGGCGATCCGACGACCGCGATCATGCGGACAATCGGTGAAATGGCGACTGAAAAACTGGGCCAACCCATCGTCGTAAATTCAATCACCGGGGCAGGGGGGACCAAGGCCCTGACCGCCGGGGCCACCGCGGATGCTGACGGTTACACCATTGTCAGCAACTGGGTCGCCGCACAGGTGGGGGCCAAGCTTTTTAACCCCGATCTGCCCTTTGACAACGACAGCTTTGTGCCGATTGGCAATGTCTACGGCATCCCCTTTACGATTACGGTGGCCATCGATCATCCGGCCAACACGATCAGCGAATTTGTCGAATGGGCCCGGACACAGGACGCGCCGCTCAACTACGGTGTCTGCGCGCCCCAATCCGTGCCGCGTTTGATCGGCGAACAATTCATGCAATCGGCAGCACTCGACTATAACCCGATCCCATTTGGCGGTGGTTGTGGCGGTGAAAACATCACCGGCCTCTTGAACGGCAGCCTTGACGTCTCGGTCGGGATCGTGCCGCTGACCAACGTCTTCAAAGGCCAGATCAAGCACCTTGGCCTGATCACCGATGATCCGCACCCGCTTGCACCCGATCTACAAACGGCCAAAGACAGCGGCTACCCTATCGGCTGGGGCAGCGCGGTGCTCGGCTGGGGCGGTCTGGCCGTGCCCGCAGGCACGCCCGATGACGTTGTGGCTGTGCTGCAAGAGACCTTTGGCGAGGTGCTGCAAGGTGACGCCCTCAAAGAAAGCCTTGGCGGTCAGGCGGCCATCATCAACTACCTTGGACCTGACGATTTCCAAGACCTTTGGGGTTCATCCTCCAGCCTCTTGGCACCTGCCGTCGACGCGATTCTGATGTCGCAATAGACGGCCATTCTCGACCCCAAAACCAAAGCCGTGGCAACGCGGCTTTGGTCTGACACAAGTGAACCTCACCCGATGTCCAATACAAAAACGTCGCTTGCAATCGCGTTGGTCTTGTCCGGCCTGATCCTCGTGGGACTCTTTCTGGCGAGCCAGATCGATCTGGCATTCAGCTCTGACCTCGAGACATTCTCCGGCCCGCGTGCCTATCCGGCGATAATCCTAAGCGTCATGCTCCTGCTCAGCTTGATCACCGTCGTGCAAAGCGGGATCGCGCACCGGCGCGCGACAAAGATGCAGCCCGACGCAGACGACACACCGCCCGTCAACACACAGCTTGCTCTGCTCTTGTTTGCGGTTCTGGTGGTCTTTGCTGTGGCATTTGAACCCCTTGGCTACATCCTCACAATGATCCCGCTGATGATTTTTGCCGCGCGTCTCAATGGCGGAAAGAACTGGCTGGCCGTCACCTTGGTCTCAGTTCTGCTGGCCTTCGCCTGCCTGTTCATCTTCCGCTACGCGCTGGACACCGTGCTGCCCGAAGGCCTGCTTGGCATCGACGGGATCATTTGAATGGAGTTTCTGTGGGACGCATTCGCCGGCTTCGCAAGTGCTACCGGCTACCAACAAATTCTGGCGCTGGTGATCGGATTGTCCGTGGGTATTGTCGTCGGCGCTCTGCCCGGTGTCGGCCCCTTACTGGGCGTCGTCATGGCGATCCCATTCACTTTCTACATGGACCCAATCACCGCCATGGCGCTGCTGATCGGCATCTACCAAGGGGCATCCTACGGCGGCGCGCTGTCAGCCACCGTCATCGGCATTCCCGGCACCCCCATGGCCGCCGCAACAATGCTCGACGGCTACCCCATGGCGCTTGCGGGCCGCGCGTCAGAGGCGGTCACACTTTCGACAATCGGGTCCGCGTTCGGCGGGGTTGTCAGCGGGATACTCTTGATCCTGATTGCCCCTGAACTTGCCGCCATCGCGCTGCGTTTTGGTCCGGCTGAAACCGCATGCTTTGCACTCCTAGGGCTGACAACCATGGGGGCCTTGTCGGGCGGATCACCATTCAAGGGATGGCTGATGGGCTTTCTGGGCCTCTTTATCGCGACCATCGGCCTTGATCCCGTAACGGGCGTGCAGCGGTTCACCTTCGGGTCTGTCTATCTGGACGGCGGCGTGACCCTGATCCCACTACTGGTGGGGCTTTTCAGCATTTCCGAAGTCATGCGCCAAATCGAAAACCCCGTGCGGGCCAGCAACGTCTCCATGGGCCTCGGCGCCTCTGCCCGCGCTTTTGGCACCGTGCTGACGCGCGGGATCAACTACATCCGGTCCAGCGTCACCGGCGTCATGGTCGGCGTGCTGCCCGGCGTCGGCGGTGTCACGGCATCCTTTCTCAGCTACCGGCTCGCACTTTTGTTCAAAAAGGACAGCGACCCCGAATTCGGCAAAGGAAACCCCGACGGTGTTATCGCCGCCGAAACCGCCAATTCTGCAGTGACGGGTGGGGCGCTGATCCCGATGCTGGCGCTCTCGATCCCCGGTGACCCGATTGTCGCCGTGCTGATGGGCGGTCTCGTCCTGCAGGGCGTGCAACCGGGACCGCAGATGTTTCTTGAAAACCTACACGTGGTCCAAGGCATCTTCGCCGTCTTCATCCTTGGCGCGGTGCTGCTCTTGCCGCTTGGGCTGGTCTTCATGCGCGGCATCATCGGGATGCTGCGCCTGCCGCTTTGGGGGGTGATGGCGGGCGTGCTGATGGTCAGCATAGTTGGCACCTACACCGTCTCGCGCGAGATCCTTGATATCTACATGCTGCTCTTCTTTGGGCTGGTGGGCTACGTGCTGCGCAAAGGCGACTACCCGCTCGCTCCCCTTGTCGTGGGCTTCGTGCTTGGCCCGATTTTCGAATCCAACTTCCGCCGCACGGTCCTGGTGTCCCAAGGCAACCTGATCGACTACCTCGGCACCCGCCCCATCGCACTCAGCGTGTTGGCGCTGGTGGCCCTCGGCATCCTCTTTGCCTTCTATCAGCTCAGATCACGGCCCCAGCCAAGTCGCGCATAGGCCTCTGGCGGCGCATCATTCTGCGCCATCGCATCGCGCATCAGTGCCGCAAGCCGCGCCTCGGCGACTGGGTCCGTTACCGGGCTCAACTGATTGGGGTCCTGCGCCAAATCAAACAAAGCCGTCGTCGTATCCTCAAAGAAATCCAGACCCAATGCGCCATACATCGGTAGCTTCGCAGTGCCGCCAATCTTCAGCACCGGCATATCCTTGGTAAAGCTCAACGGCGCATTGATCTGCGCGCCACGCAGCTCTTCATGGGTAAAGAACGACGCCATATGCATCGGCATCAGCGTGTATTGATAGATATCCTGCCCGGCCATATCGTCGGGAAACCGAAAGTAGGTATAGCGCCCATCGGTGATGTTCGTCGCACTCCCCCACACCCCATAAAGCGCGTGATCGCGGATCGGGGCGTCATCGTCCAACAGCCGCAACAGCGAGACCCCCTCAACCTCATCCGGCGGCGTCAGCCCGTGCAGGTCCAGCATCGTTGGCATCAGATCAATCGTCTGGGTCAGGGCACTCCGCCGCTCGCCTGCTTTGGACGCATGCGCAGGGTGATGCACAAATAACGGAATATGCGCGACCTCGTTATAGACCGGCATCCGCAGCTTGGCCCACCAGTCATGCTCTCCCAGCAAAAAACCGTGGTCCGTCGTGACCACGAGCGCCGTATCCGCCCACAGATCATGCGCATCAAAATAGTCTAACAACCGACCAAGCTGCGCATCACAAAGCGCAACAATCGCCGCGTAGTTCGCGCGCAACTCGGCGCATTCCTCCGGTGCTTCTGTCACCCGCGCATAACGGGGCCAATCCAGAATGGGGCCTGCGTAGTCTGTCGGGTAGTCGTCGCGATACCCCTCGGGCGCATGGAACGGCTCATGCGGGTCAAAGGTCTCAATCTGTAAAAACCAATTGTCCGCCTGCCTGTTGGCGTCAAGAAACGCAAACCCCGCATCAAAACACTGCACAGACGGGAAATCCTGCGCGTCCTTCATATGCTCCCGATTGATAATGTGCTGCCCCTCAACGCTGCGGGTGTCCGCCTGAAAGCGCGACGGGTGATACATCTTGCGCAGCCTGTCCCAAGGCGGCTCCACCATCGCTTTCCACGTGTCGCCCTCTTGCCCGCGCACAAAATCATAGGTGGTATAGCGGTTGTGATAGGTGGCCCCGCCGTCCTCCCAATAATGATAGTGATCCGAAATCAGATGGCTGTGCGTCCCCGCTTGGTCGAGCAATTCGGGGAACGAATTATCAAACGGCTCAAGCGGCCCCCATGACCTGTGCAGAAACGTCAGCCGCCCGGTCTGCATATCGCGCCGCGCAGGCATGCAGGGCAGGCTGCCGACATAATGGTTGTCAAAGGTCACGCTGCGATCCGCCAGCCGCTGAAAGTTTGGCGTCTTGATCGTCTGCGACCCGTAAGGTTCCAATGATCGCCGGTTGAGCGAGTCAAAAAGCGCAAAGACAGTTCTCATCAGGGGTCCTTTGGATTGGGCGGCAGGGGTCTGACCTTTCAAAGTCTAGCAACCCACAGCGCGCGCGCTGACCGCGTTTTCGCCGATGGACATTGCGGATACCCGTATCGGTCAGCAAACCCCCAGCACCGCTTGACCTTTGGCGCGGTGCCGTAATGATTGGCATTATCGACCGCCCGGTGCGATGACCTCAAAGAAATGGACGACA
Organism: uncultured Paracoccaceae bacterium; assembly: GCA_947494675.1. Lineage (GTDB taxonomy): Bacteria > Pseudomonadota > Alphaproteobacteria > Rhodobacterales > Rhodobacteraceae > CANMYO01. Next base: position 433,241 of record CANLVP010000003.1, on the reverse strand, counting down.
TCATGCGATTGAACGGAAAATCTGCCCTGATCACGGGGGCCGCACGCGGGATCGGCTATGGCTTTGCCAAGGCCTATATCGCCGAAGGCGCCACTGTCGCGATTGCCGATATCAATCTTGATGCCGCGACAAAGGCTGCCACTCAGCTTGGCGCCTCTGCCTACCCCGTCCAAATGGACGTCAGCGACCAATCCAGCATCGATGCGGCTGTCGCTACGGTCGTGGATCACGCGGGCAAGCTTGATATCCTGATCAACAACGCCGCGCTATTTGATGCCGCCGAAACCGTTGATATCACCCGCGAAAGCTATGACCGGCTTTATGCCGTGAACGTCGCCGGATCGCTTTTCACCATGCAGGCGGCAGCAAAACAGATGATCGCCCAGGGCCACGGCGGCAAGATCATCAACATGGCCTCACAAGCGGGTCGCCGGGGTGAAGCCGTGGTGCTGGTCTATTGCTCGACCAAGGCCGCCGTAATCTCGATGACGCAATCGGCGGGCCTGAACCTGATCAAACACGGCATCAACGTGAACGCCATCGCGCCGGGCGTTGTGGACGGCGCGCATTGGGAACACGTCGATGCGATGTTCGCCAAACTTGAAGGCAAAGAGATTGGCCAGAAAAAGGCCGAAGTCGCCGCAGGCGTGCCCGCTGGCCGCTTTGCCGTGCCCGAAGACCTCACCGGCATGGCGATCTTCCTCGCCTCGTCGGACGCCGATTATATCGTGTCGCAAACCTACAACGTCGACGGCGGCCAATGGATGAGCTGACGGTGAGGTCCACCTGATCTGGATCAAAGAACGCCCCCGCCACCCTGCGCCATAACCGGCGAAACGGGGGGCGGTACATGACGCCCCCATGCCAAACCAGCAGCGGGGCACCATGACAGATATCCTCAAATCCTATATGAACCGTAACGTCCCGCGCTATACCAGCTATCCAACCGCGCCGCATTTCTCTCAAAACTTCAACGGGTTGGACTATGCGGACTGGCTCGATGCCCTGCCGCCCGACGACCCGATATCGCTCTATCTGCATGTGCCGTTCTGCCGCGAGCTGTGCTGGTACTGCGGCTGCAACATGAAGCTTGCCAAGCGCGACGCGCCTGTCGCCTCTTACGCCAAAACACTGCTCAAAGAGGTGTCGCTACTGGCGAAACACCTTCCCAAACGCATGAAAATCTCTCACCTCCATTGGGGTGGCGGGACACCCACGGCGCTTGTCCCCGATGATCTGGCCCGTGCGATGGAGGAGGTTCACAAACATTTCGATATCACCGCCGAGGCAGAGCTCGCGATCGAAAGCGACCCCCGCACGCTGAGCGATGCGATGATCAGCAGGATCGGGCAATTGGGCTTTACCCGCGCCAGTTTCGGCGTGCAGGAATTCGACCCGACCGTGCAAAAGGCGATCAACCGGGTTCAGCCGCCTGACATGGTCCGCCATTCCGTTGATGGGCTGCGCGCCGCCGGTGTCGCAGGCATCAACTTTGACCTGATCTATGGCCTGCCGCATCAAACGGTTGAGACGCTGTTGCGCACGATTGACCTCTGCGCCGACATGCGCCCGGACCGCATCGCGCTCTTTGGTTATGCACATGTGCCGTGGATGGCCAAAAAGCAGCGCCTCATCGACGAAGCAGCCTTGCCCGGCCCAGCAGAACGCCTGCGTCAGTCCCAAGCCTCGGCAGAGGCGCTGATCGCAGCAGGCTATGTGGCGATTGGGCTAGACCACTTTGCCCTCCCGCATGACGCAATGGCATTGGCCGCACAAAACGGCACGCTGCGCCGCAATTTCCAGGGCTACACCACCGATCAGGCCGACACGATGCTGGGCCTTGGGGCCACATCCATCGGGCGGACCCCCTCGGGCTATGTGCAGAACCTGTCGGAAACCGGCGCATGGGCCCGCGCGGTTGAGGGCGGGACACTCCCCATCGGCAAGGGCTGCGCCTTTCGCGCCGACGACAGCCTGCGCGGTGCCGTGATTGAAAAGCTGATGTGCGCAGGACGGGTGGACCTGAACGCCCTCGGCGCGCAGGCCGGTGCCGCGCCCACATGGTATTACGCGCATCTTGATGAGCTGGCAGACCTGCAATCCGATGGCCTGATCACGCTGCACAACGGTCTCTTGACCGTCACAGAAGAGGGCGCCCCTCTTGTGCGCGTGATCGCCTCAGTCTTTGACGCCTATCTGGTCTCTCGCCCCACCCAACACGCCATCGCGGTCTAGGCACTCCGCGATTTCCCTCTGGACAGGTCTGTCCATTGCTGCGCAGAGTATTGGACCGAGATGAACAATCACCGCGCGACAAGACAGGGGATCAGCATGAAATCACATTACCGGGCCGTTGTGATCGGTGGCGGCGTCGTCGGCACCTCTGTCCTCTATCATCTGGCCAAGTTCGGCTGGTCGGACGTCTGCCTGATCGAACGCAACGTGCTGACCGCAGGATCAAGCTGGCACGCCGCTGGCGGCATCCACGCGCTGAATGCCGACCCCAATATCGCCGCACTGCAGGCCTACACCATCGATCTGCTTACCGAGATTGAAGAGGAATCCGGCCAATCCATCGGCCTTCATATGACCGGCGGCATGACCCTCGCAGGCACGCCCGACCGTTGGGAATGGCTGCAATCGGCCTACCGCACGTTCCAATCCATCGGCATCGACGACTGCCGCCTGATCACCCCGCAAGAAGCGGGGGAGCTCTGCCCGATCATGTCCACCGACGGCATCCTGGGCGGCATGTGGGCCGACCGCGAAGGTTACGTCGACACCACCGGCACCGTTCAAGCCTACGCCGGGGCCGCCAAGAAACGCGGGGCCACGGTGATCGAACACAACCGCGTGCTGGAACTGATCCAAACCAAGGACGGCTGGGACGTGGTCACGGAAAAAGGCACGATCCACACCGAACACGTCATCAACGCCGCAGGCCTCTGGGCGAAACAAGTGGGCCGCATGGCCGGGGTCGAACTGCCCGTCTCACCGCTCAACCACCACTATCTGATCTCTGACACGATCCCCGAGCTGGAACAGCTGGACTTCGAAGTTCCGATGACCGTCGACCTCGAAGGCTTCACCTATATGCGGCAGGACCAAAAGGGGATTTTGCTGGGCATCTACGAGGTCGATCACCAACACTGGATGATGGACGGCGCGCCTTGGGAATACGGGTTCGAGCTTCAGCAGGAAGACCCCGACCGCATCGAAAAAGAGCTGACACTGGGCTTTGAACGCTATCCCGCCCTGCAAAACGTCGGTGTGAAGACCTGGGTCAACGGTGCCTTCACCTTTGCCCCGGATGGCAACCCGCTGGTTGGACCTGTGCGCGGCAAACCCGGCTATTGGTGCGCCTGCGGCGTCATGGCCGGTTTCCTGCAAGGCGGCGGCGTTGGCAAATCACTGGCCGAATGGATGATCCATGGCGAACCAGAGGCGGATGTCTTTGGCATGGATGTGGCCCGCTTTGGCGACTACGCCCAGAACAAGCGCTTCATTAAGGAAACCACCGGCCAATTTTACACCCGTCGCTTTGTGATGACCTACCCCAACGAACAACTGCCCGCGGGCAGGCCGCTCAAGATGGCCCCGGCCTATTCCGACATGACCGCCGCAGGCTGCCAATGGGGCGCAAGCTGGGGGCTTGAGGTGCCGCTTTACTTTGCACCCACACCGGACTTTGCGGAAAAACCATCGCTCAAACGCTCCAACGCCCACGATATCGTCGCTGCCGAATGCAAAGCGGTGCGCGAGGCGGTGGGCCTCTTGGACATCTCCGGCTTTTCCCGCTTCGAGGTGTCTGGGCCAAACGCCGAAAACTGGCTGAACCGCATCATGGCCTCCAAACTGCCCGCGCCGGGCCGCGCACGCCTCGCCCCCATGCTGGCCCCTGACGGACGGATGAAGGGCGACTTGACCGTGTTCAACTGGGGCGACGGCACCTGGTGGATCATGGGCAGCTACTACTTGCGGGCCTGGCACATGCGCTGGTTTGACGACCATATGGACGACGGCGTGACCGTCACCGATATCGCCGACGCCACCGTCGGGTTTTCGCTCTCTGGCCCCAACAGCCTGAAAGTGCTGGAAAAAATCACCGACGGCCCCATCGCTGATCTGCCCTTCATGGGCTGCGGTCAGTTCGATCTGGGCCTTCTGCGCACCAAGATCGGCAGGCTCTCTGTTGCCGGTGAACTGGGCTACGAAATCCACTGCTCTGCCGCCGAACACATCACCCTGCGCCGCATGTTGCTGGATGCAGGCGCTGATCTTGGGATGAAAGAGGTCGGCTTCAATGCGCTCCTCAGCCTGCGTCTGGAAAAGAGCTTTGGCATCTGGTCTGCGGAATTCACCCAAGGGTACACACCCGGTCAAACCGGCATGGACCGCTGGATCGACTGGTCCAAGGACTTTGTCGGCAAAGATGCGGCACTGGCCGAACGCGACGGCAATGGCCCCGCGCAAAAGGTCGCCACTCTTGAGGTGGACGCCACAGACGCCGACGCCAGCGGGTATGAGCCCGTGTGGTCAGGCGACAGGCTCGTGGGCTTTGTGACCTCTGGCGGATACGGCCACACGACGGGCAAATCGCTCGCCATGGCGATGATCGACACCGATCTTTGCACTGAGGGCACGCCGCTGACCGTCCATATCGTCGGTGCCGCGCGGCAAGCCACGGTCATTGCGCCCTCACCCTATGATCCCGCCGGGTCCGCCATGCGAGGTGCGTAAGTGACAGGCCATCCCCCACGCCGCAGACGTGGTCGCGCCGCGGCCACCGCTGCGCCATCACAGCGTAAGGTGGACTACCACAACCTGCGCAATCCGTTCCCGCCAATGGCCGTTTTTTCTGACGACCAGATCAACGCCATGCACGCGACGGCCCTACGCACCCTGCAAGAGCTTGGGATGAGGGTGCTCTTGCCCGAAGCCATTGAAATCTATCGCAAAGGCGGGGCAAAGGTCGTCGGCGACATGGTTTATATCGGTCGCGACATGGTGGATGCCGCCATCGCCAGCGCGCCGAAATCGATCACCGGACGGGCAGGGGCCCGGCACCGCGATATCACGCTGGAACTGGGCACGCTGCTGTTTCAACCCGGTGCCGGGGCCCCCCATGCCACCGATCTGGAACGCGGGCGCAGACCCGGATCAGCCAGCGATTATCGCGACTACACACAGCTTGCGCATCACTTCGACGTCTTCCAGATGATGTCCCCCTCGGTTGAACCGCAAGACGTGCCGACCCACCTGCGCCATTATTTCACGACAGAGGTGCAGCTGACCCTCACCGACAAATTCCCGTTTGTCTTTTCGCGTGGCACGCCGCAGGTGATGGATTGCTTTGAGATGCTGCGCGACTTTCGCGGGCAAAGTGACGACGGCTTTCAGGCCGAACCCCATTGCTACACGATCATCAATACCAACAGCCCCCGCACCCTCGATATCCCGATGGCCCAAGGCCTGATCGACTTTGCCCGCATGGGGCAATTGTCCATCGTCACACCGTTTACATTGATGGGTGCCATGGCCCCAATCACTGTGGCCGGGGCCGTGACCCTCAGCCATGCAGAGGCGCTGGCCGCCATCACCCTGACCCAACTCACCCGTCCCGGCGCGCCGGTTTGCTACGGCACCTTCACCTCCAACGTCGACATGAAATCCGGCGCACCCGCCTTCGGCACGCCCACGCATTTTCAGGCCTCGCTTGCCGCAGGCCAAATGGCGCGTCTGATTGGCCTGCCGTGGCGTTCGGCGGCGGGATCGGCGTCAAACCTCAACGACGTGCAGGCGGCGAACGAAAACCAAATGGGCCTTTGGGGGTGTCTCATGGCCGGGTCTACCGTGGTGATCCACGCCGCTGGCTGGCTCGAAGGTGGACTAAGCGTGTCCTACGAAAAAATCATCACAGATGCCGAAGTCCTGAACATGGTGGCAGAGCTTTGCGCAGGCCGGGCTGCGGGCGCGGATGAGATCGGTTATGACAACGCGCTCACCCATGTGGACCCCAGCGGTCACTTCTTTGCCGCGCCGCAAACGATGGAACGCTACAACACCGAATTTTACGAACCCATCGTTCATGATTACGCCAATTTCGGCACATGGACGGAACGCGGCGCACAAGACGCCAATACGCGCGCGACCGCCGTATGGAAGGATATCCTGGCCCAAGATGCCCGCCCCGCCGTGGACGGTGATCGGCTTGAAGCGCTACAAAGCTTTATCGCCAAACGCACCGCCGCTGGCGGCGCGCCACCCGAAAGCTGATTGATGTCGTCTCGCAAATCCCCCGTGCTGCACCGCGATGATCCGGGCAAAGACCCCCTTGTGGGGCACGTCAAAGTCACCCGCCAGGACTGGCTGAATATGGCCCGGGACGTGCTGGTGACGGATGGCGTGACAGAGCTCAAAATCCTCAGCCTCGCCACCCGCATGGGCGTGTCCAGGTCCAGCTTTTATTGGTATTTCAAGGACCGCTCCGACCTGCTTTCGGCGCTCCTGCAAACGTGGGAGGCACGCAACACCGCCCAGATCGTGACGCACTGCGCGCTACCTGCCGACAACATCACACAAGTGGCCTGCAACTTCTTTCGCTGCTTCATCGATCCCGCACGTTTCGACAGCGGCCTCGATTTTGCGGTGCGCGAATGGTCCCGCCGCGATCCTGCCGTGCGCGCGCTTGTCGATCAGGCCGATCAGACCCGGATCGCCGCAGTCGTCGCCGCCTTTGAGCGGCAAGGCTACACTCCCGCCGACGCCGATGCACGCGGGCGGATCCTCTACTTCATGCAGCTTGGCTACCATGCGCTTGAAGTCCGCGAAGACGCCGCAACTCGCATGTCCCGGCTCGAACCCTACCTGCGCGGCTTCACCGGGCAAGAACCTGACATGCAGGCCGTCGCCATGCTTCAGGCAGAGTTCCAGCGCCTCAACCCGTCCTGACCCGGATCACAACAGGGTTTGCAATGCGGCGATCAGCGGCTAGCCTGATCCTATTCATCGTGAACGTCGCCCTTTGTTTTGAAAGGTCCTGCAATGCCATCTGCACGTGCCTTAGTCGCATTTCTCGCCATCCTTACCGCACAGCCCGCCTTGGCCGAATGCGGCTATTGCCCGAAATCCCTGACCCTCTCGGATGAACTGGCGCAATGCTACCTCGACACCGTCGATCAGGAAATCGCGCTTGCTGAATCCACCGGCATCGTCGTCCACGTTGTGAACCTCGGCGGTTGTCCGGGCATAGACGGCAAGGACCGCGCACCCAACCCGATGCCCGAACCCCAGACCGGCGATGCCCCAGCCCAGACCATCGCCCTTGACGTGACCTTTTTGATCGAACCCCGCGCCATGGTCTGCCTCAAGCAAGAACTCAGCGCCAAAGACCTCACCACCACGCAAATTCTGACGTTAGAGGTCGCGAATGACTGTTGAGCAGGGGGCCGAAGGACCGCCACCTGCTGACCCGCCCAACGTCACGAACCTTGCGCTGACAAGTGACCTTGAGGAAGAACTGCTCACCGATCCACCCGCCGTCACCACGCCCCCCGACACCGACACAGGCCTCAGCAAGACCGAACGCATCGTGCGGATGATCGGCGTGCTGGGTGTCGCCGTCTCAGCCGCGCTGGCCGTCTGGCAATACATCGATCAGAATATCGAGGTGCGCAAAGAACGCTCCATCGCGCTGATGACCCAATGGCAGGAAAGCGATGCGCGCGACGCTTACGCCCGCCTTGCCGCCAAGGTCGAAGGGGCGGTGACAGCCGTCGGCCCGCTGCCCGAAAACCTGGATGCAGAAGGCGTGAGATTGGCAAAAAAAGGCATCGGCGCGTCGCTCATCGCAAGCCTCTCTGCCGACCAGACAGAGGTGCAATGGGAAGCCGACGTGCAACGCCTTGTCGATTTCTACAGCGAGGTTGAATTCTGCGTCTCCTCCGGCCTGTGCCATCGCCCGCTGATTGCCGAATACTTCGGTGCGGACGTCGTCAGTTTCTGGGATTATTTCGGGGCCTATGCCGACCAACGCCGAGCGAACTTCTACCCCACCTTCGGCGTCGGCGTAGACCGGCTTGTCACGCTTGTGAGCGACGGATGATCCGCGCGCGTTTCTGGACCGTCTTTGCACTATGCTGCGCGTTAATCCTGCCCGGCATGGCTGCCGCCCAAAGCGTGGCCGACCAGCAGCGCGCGCTCAACACGCTGGGCTATCCGGTCGGTGCACCCGATGGGGTCAAAGGCCCCGCCACGACGCGTGCGCTTGAGGCGTTTCAGGCCGACTTTGGCTATGGGATCAACGGCAAACCCGGCCCCGGCCAAGTCGAACAACTTCTCCGGCTGGCCCGCCTGATGGAAGAGCAGGTGACCCCACGCAGGCAACGCGCCCTGCGCAATCAGCCGCCCGACCAGAATGCGACCCCAGCCTATTACCCAATGACCTTTGCCAACGGCGCGCATTACGTGTTGTTCCATGCCGGTCGCCGGTTATCCCCCAACTACAGCTACGATGGAGGCCGCTTTCAGTTGCAAAATATGGCGCAACGGCAACGCTACGCCATGGCGCTAGAGCAGGCAAAAGCCGCGGAAAACAGGTACGCCATGGCGCTGGTTGTCTGGGCATCCAGCCGCGTTGGCGGCTTTGGCGAATTGCCCATGACACGTCCCGAAGCGCTCGAATTTCTGGTGCGCCGCGCCTTGCGGAGCAATGCCAATCAAAGCCACATCAACGCGGCCCTGACCGCATTGTCGGGCCACGGCGTTACCCCGATCAATTGCGCGACGACGCCAGAGGCACCCGCCCTTGTCACCCTCGCGCAGGACGCATTGGCCATCGCCACAGACCATCCGGCCCGCGAACGCCTTTATGAGATTTCCGCCTCTTGTGCAGACCCTGAGGCGGCGCTGGCCTTCCGTTCTGCCTGGACCGCTCTGGCGAAAGACATGGACCACGAAACCTATGCGACCGCTTTGCGTGCCGAGGGGCTCGCAGCATTGGAATTGGGCCAAACAGACCTTGCGAAAACGCAACTCGCTGCGATGCACGCGATCTTGTCTGAACACCTGCCTCGGGAATACCGCGAGGACCTCAGCGACCACCCCATCGTCGGGCGCGGAACGATCGAAGCGATGGTCATGGCCGGCCTGCAAAAAGAGGCTTATGACGCAAGCGCCCTGCGCGTTGAATATGCTCTGAAGACCGATATTGGCACGGTGGGCGAACCCACGATCATGGGCGAACTCTTCTACGAAGAGGCCAAAGACAACGCCGCCCTCTACCTGTCTGCAGCCCGTGTCGCAACGATCAAAGACTATGGCCGCTACCTCAGCCGGGGAGAGGACGTCTGGTATGCCGCCACCTTTGGTGCGAGCGATCTGCTGCTTGATGGCAGGGAGGAACAGGCCGTCGCCGCCGCCGAGCGGATCGCCCACCGCGCCGCCAATCAAAACGCGCCTCATGTCGCCGCCGAACTCTCGGTGATCGCGGCAGATGCGGCGATCCGCATTGGCCGCTTTGAGGAGGCCGAGCGCTGGATCGACGCCGCCATTTCCTATGCCGCCAACGCCGAAGACGACGAGTTTGGCCGCCGCATCGATGCGCTCTTGGCGCAGATGGACCTGACGGGCGCAGAGGCCAAGACCCCCGGCACCGTCTTGGGTGAAGAGGTGATCCGCTTCGTCAATTCGCGCTGCAACGGCAACGAAGAGGGCGCGCGCCTTGGCATCTTCACACCAGAGATCAACTACTATGCCCTCCAATACAGGCCCGGCATGCTGGCCGATCTGCGGGCAACGGGTGCCTATGAAACGCTCAAATTCTGCGGCTATTCCGATTCATCTGTACAGTCCATTTCGCGCCTTTATTGCCAGTTGGCCTTGCTCGACGCGGACGACGTCGATGTGTTGACCTATCTCAATATCAGCCTCAGTCCCGTCGATAGCTGGGTCAATGATTACTACATGGCGAACTGTCTGGATGGTGCCGCGGACGTTGGCCGGCTGGACGTCCTGGCACCCTTCGCGACCCAGCTCGCCCTGCGAAACGATACAGAAATGTATCAGGTTGCCATCCGTCAGGGCGGTGCCCGCGCGGATTTTATCACGGACTTGCTTGCCGCCCACGACCCAGAAAACAAAGAAGGCTGGTATCTCGACCACCTGTCATTTTTGGATGAGATAACGACCGAAGAGCGCGCGGAACTGCTCGAAAAGTTCCACAACCAATTCACCGCGATTAACAGTGGCGCTTCTGCGCGCAGCTTTGAATACGAGGCGATGGATCGCCTGTCGGTCAATACCGGCACCGCAATGCTGAACCTCGGCCTGCCCGACATCGCCGAGGTCTATTTCGCCTTTAATTCACACATTTCGCCCTTTGACCTGCCCGTCACTGACCCCGACACCTTGGCCTTGATCCAATCTGACCCGCGTCTGCTGATCCTGAACGAGGCGCACGCCCGCATCGCCTTTGCCCGCGATGACCCCGCCAAAGGCATGGCAATCCTTGCCCCCATTGTAGACCGCGTGCTGGCAGAGCTGTCCGACGTCGCCAACATCCAGCGCGGTCGTGTCGAACAGGTGGCAACCGCCGCCGTCACGACGCTGCTGCTTTGGCTGGATCATGCGGTGGAAACCGGGGCCGATCCGGGCCAGATTTTCCAAGTCCAGCAAGCCCTTGCTTTGGCCGGGTCCAACGCCAGTATCTCGGCCATTGATGAACGGCTGTCATCGACCAACCCTGATCTCTTGCGCCGTTACCAAGACACCCGCCGCCAGTTGCGCAGCCTGCAAAACGTCGCCGACGAAGACCGCGACGCCGACGCGATCCTGCAAGCCAGCGCAACGCTGGAAGAGATCGAGGAAGAGCTCGCAGCCCTCCCCGTAGACCAAACCGCCGTGCGCATGGGCCGTCTTGAAACCGCCGCTGCCGTGCAGGACCGCCTAAAGGCCGGGCAAGAGGCGCTCTTTGTCGGCACCCAACTCCCCGGTGGTCTGCTGCTTAGCTGGGTCGACGGCAACGGCTTGCAACAGCGGGTGCTGCCGGTGTCAGCCACCTCCATGCAACAACGCATCGCCGCCTTCCGAAACGGCATCTACAGCAGCCGCCGGGATGATGACCGCTTTGACGCCGCCCAATCCCGCGCGCTCTATGATGACCTTTTTGGTTGGGTCGCGGGCGACCAACCCCGTGTCTTGTTCCTGATGCTGGACGATACGCTCGCGGCACTACCCCTCGCGGCATTGCAGTCGCCCGACACGCAATGGCTTGGTGCCACAACCGACCTGCGCCGCCTGCCAGCCGTCGGCTGGCTGATGGATGACAGTCCCGCCCGCGCCACCGGCACGCAGCCATTCTTCGGTATCGGCGCGCCCACATTCGCGGCTGATTTCCTCACCCCGCTCCCCGAAACAGAGGCCGAGGTGTTCTTTCTCGCCGCCGCCCTCGGCGCTGATCCGACCCAAACCGTGCTCACCGGGGACACCGCCAACCAAAGCGCGATCTGGGCCCGCAACGACAGCGGCGCGCTTGCCGATGCCGCCGTCGTCTCCTTTGCCACCCATGGGCTCTTGGGCCGCGTCGGCAATGCAGGCCCGTCCGAACCCGCCTTGGCCCTGTCGCCTGACCCCCACCAAACCCACGACGCCTATCTGACCGCCCGCGAGGTCTACGAACTCCGCCTGAACGCGCGGCTCGTGATCCTGTCGGCCTGCGACACCGGCAGCACCCGCGCAGGCAGCGCGCTTTCGGAATTGGCCGCAGGATTTTCCTACGCAGGGGCCCACGCGCTAATGGTCTCGCACTGGGCTGTGGACAGCAGCGCCACCGTTGAAATCATGAAAAACGTGGCCATCGCGCTCCGCCAGGACCCCGATGCGCGCCCCGAAACCGTCCTGCGCCAGACCATCGCGCAGCTTTCCACCGAAGGCAGCAGCTTTGACCACCCCCGCTTCTGGGCCGCATTCTTCATCGTCGGATAACGACACCACACCAGATCGCCCTCCGCGAAAAACATTTGCCAAACGGCTATGTAAGCGCTTACACAAGGGCATGACCGATCATGATCCAAGACAGCTTTTTGACCTCACGGGCCGGATTGCATGTGTGACCGGGGCCAGCGCGGGCTTGGGCCAGCGGGCCGCCGTCGCCCTTGCCGCTGCGGGCGCGCAGGTCGTCGGCGTGGCCCGCCGCGCTGATGCGCTGGCCGATTGGGCCGCGCAAACCGGACCCGCCGCCGCGACCGTCAGCGCCGATCTGTCCGACCGTGCCGCCATCACGGACGTGGCCCGCGCCATTGCAGCAACCTTTGGCGCACCCGACATCGTGATCCATGCCGCCGGGATCAACACCCGGCAAACCGCCGATGAGGTCACGCCAGAGGGGTGGGACATCACGATGAACCTGAACCTCGCTGCACCCTTCTTTCTGACCCAAGCTCTTGCCCCCGCAATGAAATCCAAGGGCTGGGGCCGCATCGTCAACTTCGCCTCGCTCCAGACAACCCGCGCCTTTCCCGCAGGCATCAGCTACGGCGCGTCCAAGGCCGGCATCGCGCAACTCACCCGCGCCATGGCAGAGGCATGGTCCCCCCACGGCATCACGGCCAACGCCATTGGGCCGGGGTTCTTTCCCACCGAACTGACTGGTCCCGTCTTTGCCGACCCCGACCGCGCGGCCCGCAACGCCGCCCAAACCTGCGTCGGCCGCAACGGAGAATTGCGCGACATCGACGGCCCGCTTCTATTTCTATGCTCAGACGCCTCTGCCTATGTGACCGGGCAAGTGCTGATGGTTGACGGAGGATACACCGCAAAATGAAGGCTTTAGTTTATGCCGACGTCGAAAAGCTCGACTACCGCTATGTTCCTGATCCGCAACCACAATCCGGGCAGCAGCTCATCCTGATCATGGCATCGGGCATCTGCGGGTCAGACATGCACGCCTTTCTGGGCCACGATGAACGCCGCCCCGCGCCGCTGATCCTCGGGCACGAAGCGGCGGGTATTATCAGTGGCGGCCCCCGCGACGGCGAGCGTGTGACGATCAATCCGCTGGTGGCCTGTGGCAGCTGCCGTGCCTGCGTGGCGGGGCGGGATAACCTGTGCCCCGACCGTATGATCATCTCCATGCCGCCGCGCGAAGGGGCCTTTGCCGAATGCGTGGTAATACAGGACAACAACCTCGTCACCGTCCCCGACCATGTGCCGCTGGCCAAGGCCGCTTTGGCCGAGCCGCTGGCCTGCGGCTGGCACGCGGTTCGCTTGGGCGCACAGGCGCTTGCCGTCCCGTTGGATCAGGCCCGCTGCCATGTCATCGGCGGCGGCGCGATTGGGGTCGGGGCCGCACTGGCCCTGCGTGCCTTTGGCGCGACAGAGATTACCGTGGCAGAACCTAACCCGGTCCGCCGCGCGACGCTTGATGCGATTGACGGCTTTGATGCCGTCGCCCCCGGCGCGGTTACCGACGTGGATTTTGTGATCGACGGGGTAGGCTATGCCGCCACCCGCGCTGATGCGACGGCCATCGCACGGCCCGGCGGTGTGATTGCACACATCGGATTGGGCGAGGCGACAGGCGGCCTTGATATCCGCCGTATGACCTTGCAGGAAATCACCTTCATCGGCACCTACACCTATACTGCGCAGGACTTTCGCGACACCGCCGCCGCGATCTTTGATGGCCGCCTTGGCCCGCTCGACTGGACCGAAGAACGGCCGCTGTCGGAGGGCCAAAAAGCCTTTGAAGACATTCGCGCGGGCAAAGTCGCGGCCCCGAAAATCATCCTTGCCCCCGACGCGTCGTGAGCCTCGGAATCCACGCGAGCGAGGACGCCCGCCGCATCGCGAAGCGGCGCCTGCCTTGGATGGTGTTTGACTACATCGACGGTGCTGCCGGGCAAGAGGTGGGTGCTGCCCGCAACCGCGCTGCCCTTGATGCGATTGAATTCAAACCGAAAATCCTGTGTGACGTCAGCAATCGTACCATCGGCACCACGTTTTTTGGCGCAACCACCCAGGCGCCCTTTGGGATCAGCCCCATGGGCATGTGCAACCTTTCTGGTCCCGGTGCGGACCTGATGCTGGCCCGCCTTGCCGCGCGGGAAAAGGTGCCGCTGGGCGTCTCAACCGTGGCTTCGACCCCGATGGAACAGATGATCGAGACGGCACAGGGCCATGCTTGGTTTCAGCTCTATTTCAGCGGTGACGGCACCGGGACGTTTCAACTTGTCGAACGGGCCAAGGCGGCGGGCTATGAAACCCTGATCCTGACGGTTGACGTGCCAGAGGTTGGCCGCCGCCCGCGCGAATTGCGCCACGGCTTCACCATGCCCTTCCGCATCGGCCCCAAGCAATTCATCGACTTTGCCCTGCACCCGCGCTGGTCGCTCAACGCGCTGTTCCGGGGCCGCCCAGAGATGGCGAATTTCCAAATGCCGGGCTTCGCATTTGATCGCACCGAAAGCCGGGCCAAGGCCGATTGGGATACGCTCGCGCGCCTGCGCGACGCATGGCCAGGCAAGCTGGTGGTGAAGGGCGTGCTTGATCCCGATGACGCCAAGACGCTGCAAAAATCCGGGGTGGACGCGATCCAGGTCTCAAGCCACGGCAGCCGCCAGCTCGACAGCGCGTGCCCACCGATCAACGCGCTCGCCGACATCCGTGCCGCACTTGGTCCCGACTATCCGCTGTTCTACGACACCGGACTGCGCAGTGGCGAGGACGTGGTCAAGGCCTATGCCTTGGGTGCAAACTTCACATTTCTGGGCCGCATCCTACAATTCGCCATCGCTGCCGGGGGCGAGGCGGGGCTAAACGCTCTTTGGGATGTGCTCCGCTCTGAAACTTCAATCACGCTGGCGCAGCTTGGCCTGACGCAGATGCCCGGGCCAGACTACAACTTATAGCTTGGAAGCTGCTCAAACGCGGTTTTTAGCGCATCGCCCCAGCCGGTTGAAATCGCCTGATAAACCGGGTCGTCATCTTCAATCCGTGTGACCCGTCCCGCGTTTAGGCTGTCGTCTTCATAGACCTTCAAATCAAACGGTAGCCCGACCGAGAGGTTGGCTTTGACGGTGGAATCAAACGACACCAGCAACAGCTTGATGGCGTCTTCAAACGACATGTCCGGATCATAGGCACGCACCAAAATCGGCTTGCCGTATTTCGTCTCACCGATCTGGAAAAACGGTGTGTCATCCGTGACTTCGATGAAATTTCCCTGCGGGTAGATCAGGAAAATCGTGGGCTTCCCGCCCTTGATCTGCCCGCCCACAATGGCCGAGGCACCGAACGTATCATCCGCCTCTTGCCCGCCCGTGCTGCTGTCAGCGATCACCTCTTTCAGCGTCGCACCGACAAGCCGCGCCACCTGAAACATCGTGGTTTGCCGCAGAATGCTGGGGTCGCGGTCCTCTGTCGCTTTGGACCGCTCTTCGAGCAAGCTGATCATGGCTTGCGTGGTGGCCAGATTGCCCGCTGTCATGATCGTCACCGCCATCTCTCCCGGCACGGTCCAATTGAACATTTTGCGGCTGGATGAGAAATTATCCACGCCCGCGTTGGTGCGGGTATCGGACATGAAGACAAGGCCCTGATTGAGGCGCAAGCCGACGCAATATGTCATGGTGGTCTTCCTGAGAGGTCTTTGCCGCCCTAGATTACTGCTGCACCTGTAAAGATACAATGAGGGTCTCATCGGCATTGCCCACCCGCAGCCCGGAAATCGGGGCCGCATCGCGCGCATCACGCCCAACCGCCAGCCGGACGTAACGTTCATCCGGTGACACACCGTTTGAGACGTCAAAGCCGACCCAGCCCAGATCAGGGACATGAACCTCTGTCCAGGCATGGCTCGCGTCCTGATCCACCCGGTCATTCATCATCAGATAGCCGCTGACATAGCGCGCAGGCAGCCCGATGGTGCGGGCCACGGCGAGCATGATATGCGTGTGATCCTGACAAACCCCCTGGGCCAGCGCCAGCGCGTCCTCTGCCGTTGAATTGGCGTCCGTTTTGCCAAACCCATAGGGCGCGGCCCGCAGGATATCTGCCGACACATCATGCAGCGCCTGCAATGTATCGCGCTTTTCGCGGGTCGTCTCGGCAAGCGCCGCAACCCTTTCGCCAGCCGCCGTCAGGTCTGTGGCCTGCTTGAAGTGCCACAGCGGTGCGCGACCGTATCGCTTGCCCAATATCCCGGCGGTGTCCTGCGTATCTACCGTGCCGCTTGCGGTGATCGACAGTTCCGCCTCGCCGGGCGTCGTGCTCACCAGATCAACGTGGTTGCCATAATGATCGCGGTAGCTCGTCTCACACGTCCCACCCGCAATCTCAACCCGCCAGTCCACCACCGTTTGCATAGGATCATCCACCGGCCGCAGCCGCACCTTTTGCAGCGCGTAGACCACGGGCTGATCGTAATTGTATCGCGTTGTATGACTGATCCGAAGCTGCATTACGCGATAAACCTGTAATCTTGCTCAATCTGCATGCCCAACTGCGCCGTATCGGACAGCACATCGTTCAGGAACTCATGCAACCCTTCCTCAAAGATCGAGCTGATATCCCGATCCTTCAGCCGCGCCCGCAAGGCCCTTGCCTTGCGCAAGCTCTCGGTTTCCTCACCATAGTTCGCGGCCAGATAATCCAGATTATCCACCAATTGCCCGGCACAAAAGTAAAGCGACCGGGGCATCCGCGCGTCAAGGATCAGAAACTCCGCAATGCTGGCCGCGTTGAATTCATCCTCAACCGCCCAGCGGAACGACCGATGCGCCGACACGGACCGCAAAATCGTCTCCCATTGCACATTGTCCATCCGGCTGCCGACAAAGGACGCCGCAGGCAGCAGCGCGTAATACTTCACATCAATGATCCGCGTGGTGCTGTCCATCCGTTCCACAAACGTGCCCAGCCTGCAAAAATCGTAGATGTCGTTGCGCAACATCGTGCCGTGCAAACCACCGCGCACCAGTGCCGATTGCTGGCGGATCGTGGCCAAGACCGCCGGTAACTCTGTCTCTGGCACCGGGTCGCGCAACACGTCGCAAAGCACCATCCAAGTCTCATTCACGCTCGACCAGACCTCGGTTGTCAGCGCCGTGCGCACCAGCCGCGCGTTGTCGCGGGCCGCTTTGATCACCGACAAAACCGAACTGGGATTATCTGGATCACGCAGCAGGAAATCCGTCACCCGCGTGCTGTCATAGCCATCATGCTTGGCGTCATAAGCCGCCTGCGAGGCCGAGGTGACAATCACCGATTTCCATTCGGCCTGCGCATCCGTGGACCGGGTCAGCGCAATGCGAAACCCCGCCTCAATCAGACGCGCGGTATTCTCAGCCCGCTCAAGAAAGCGGAACATCCAATATAGACCACCTGCGGTTTTTCCAAGCATATCAGTCTTCCAATACCCAGGTGTCTTTGGTGCCGCCGCCTTGGGATGAATTCACCACAAGGCTGCCTTCAGTCAGGGCCACGCGCGTCAGACCACCCGGCGTGATGTCCACGCCACCGGGCGACACAAGTGCAAAGGGCCGCAAATCCACGTGACGCGGGGCCAGCCCAGCCTCGGTGAAGATCGGCACGGTGGACAGGCTTAGTGTCGGTTGCGCAATGTAATTTCCGGGCCGCGCGCGCAGCTTATCGGCAAATTCTGCCAGCTCTTTCTTACTGGCCGCTGGCCCCACCAACATCCCGTAACCGCCCGATCCGTGCACTTCTTTCACGACCAGATCGGCAAGGTTATCCAGCACGTATTTCAACATGTCCGGCTCAGAGCAGCGATAGGTCTCAACGTTCTTCAAGATCGCCCGCTCGCCGGTGTAGAACTCAACGATTTCAGGCATATAGCTATAGATCGCCTTGTCATCCGCAACCCCGGTGCCGGGCGCATTGGCAATGGCGATATTGCCCGCGCGGTAGACATCCATGATCCCCGGCACACCCAGCATCGAACTTGGGTTGAACGTCAACGGATCAAGGAATTCGTCATCCACCCGGCGGTAAATCACATCAATCACCTTGTAGCCGCGCGTGGTGCGCATCGCCACATGGCCATCCACGATCCGCAAATCGTGCCCCTCGACCAGCTCAACACCCATCTGATCCGCCAGAAAGCTGTGCTCGTAATAGGCCGAGTTATGAATGCCGGGCGTCAGCACGACCACGCAGGGCCGACCCTTGCACCCAGCAGGGGCCGAGGCCTCAAGCGAACGGCGCAATTGCTTGGGGTAGTCACTGACCCGCTGCACTTTGATTTTACTGAACAGTTCGGGGAACATCTGCAGCATCGTCTCGCGGTTTTCCAGCATATAGCTGACGCCGCTGGGCGTGCGGGCGTTGTCCTCAAGAACAAAGAAATCATCCTCGCCGGTGCGCACAATGTCGGTGCCAACGATATGGGTATAGACGTCGCCGGGTGGGCTGAAATCCATCATCTCCGGCAGGAAGGCATCGTTTTGTGCCACCAAAGACGTCGGGACGACACCAGCCCGCAGAATTTCCTGTCGGTTGTAGATATCATGCAGAAACGCGTTGATCGCCCGCACCCGCTGATCAATCCCGCGCGACAGCTTGGTCCATTCCCGCCCCGAAATGATCCGTGGCACCAGATCAAATGGGATCAACCGCTCTTCGGCGTCCGACTGCCCATAGACGTTAAAGGTGATGCCAGAGCGTCTGAAAAACGCCTCGGCTTCTGCCGACTTTTTCGCCAGCCGCGCGTTGTCTTGCTGCGCGAACCAGCCGTCATAGGCGGTATAGGGGCTACGGGTGCCGCCATCGGCGGTCATCTCACTAAAGTGCTGAACCTTTGAATTCATTCCATAAAGTTTAGTGCCTTCGAGGCAAATAGCAACGCTGCACAGCCATCAGCGCGGGTTTTGAAAGCCTTTGCCTGATAATTAGGCAATCGATTATTGCTAGCGTTCCAAATCCGCCCGCGTGAACACCGGCCAAACGGCAAGGCCGGGGACATTCGCGATATGCGGCGCACCTTCGCCCCGCCAAATCGCGCAGACAACACCGCGCATCTGCGCGCCTTCCGCAGTCGCCAATTCATGCGCATCCGCCACCGCGCCGCCTGTGGTGATCACATCCTCGATGAAGGTTACTTTTTTGCCAGCCACATCCTGACCCTCAATCGCGCGGCAGGTGCCATAGGTTTTCGCCTCTTTGCGGACAAAGGCGGCGGGCAGGCCGGTTTCAAGCGCGATTGCCGTCGCAAGCGGCACGCCCCCCAATTCCAACCCGGCGATGATATCCGTCTCCGCCGGGATCAGCTTGGCCATCTCTTTCGCAAGGGGACGCAGCAACGCGGGATCACCTTCAAACCGGTATTTGTCGAAATAGGTATGCGCGACCTGTCCTGATCGCAGGGTGAATTCCCCGGTCAACGTGGCGATCGCGGCAATCTGCTTTGCCAATTCGGTTTTGGGAATATCGGTGGTCATGGGCGTCCTCGGGGCAGCAATCTGACCACCTGATAAGTCAGCCCCGCAGGCGCATCAACTCATCAATCCGCTTGCGCCGCACTCCGGGCCGCTGCGATTTCCTCGTCGGTGATGCTCTCGGCGATCATCCGGCGCTGCATCAGTAGCGACATCTTATATGTGTCTTCCAGAAACCCGGTTGAGGCGATCAGCACCCGCTTTGCATCCGCCTCAAGCCGGTCATCCTCGCGCCGCTCGAGCAGCTTGCCAAAGCGCAAATCTTCAATCAGCTTTTCGGTGGTCTTGGGCGACATATCGTCGATCAGCAGATGCCCGAATTCATAGATCGCAAAGACCGGCGCACCCAGCGCGCGGATGCTATCCAGGATCTTCGCCTTCCGGTCGGGCTTAAAGATCGCCTTTTGGAATTCCTTAGGCGATTTTCCAAAATCGGGGTCATTCAACTGGCCGTTGATCTTGTCGTTGTGGCTGTCGATGAACACGCTGATCTGGGCGGCATCGGTGCAATCGAGTGCACGCAGAAAGAACATGAACTGGGTGAAATGCAGCAGATAATCATGCCCGTTGGATCCCATGATTGTTGGGAAGTCAGACAAAGGCGCCGTCTTTTGCAGCTCTGCCCGCACGGTTTCAAAGAACCAGTTTTCGGTGCGAAGCGAGGCTTCGACCGTTTCAAATGCGTGCAGCAAACTGAATTGCGCCTTTTTGTCCGTCTCGTTCACGGGCGTCCCGCCTTTCATGGGCAAAAGGTGGGACGTCCGTCGCGTCAGGTCAAGCGGTTAAGGCCTTGTGTAGAAAGGAAAGAGCGCGATGTGCGGTTGTGTGTCCATCTTCAGCACCGCCGTGCGCAGCACCTCCCACAGCTTTGGTGTGCGGCTGTCCTGCCCATCCAGATGCGCCAGCACCGCCCGCAGATCAGCCCCATCGCCCTGCGTTTCAATCGCAATGATATGGTCCGCCCCATAAGGCGCCTGCACCTGCAAGGTCAGGTTCAGCGGGTCCGCCGGGATCACCGCAATCGGATCGTCGATGCCGTCGCCCTGATAGGGATACAGGAGTGAGACCGACCCATCAGAAGACACCGCCACCAGCGTGATGTAAGGCGTCGTACGACCCCTGATCTGCACCGTCACCCGGTCGCGGCTGGTATAGCTGCGATCCCCTTCGGCGAACCGCACCTCCAACGCGCCGGATCGGCCCGCCGTGGAAATCGCTTGCGTCACCCGCAGCTTGTCGATGGCCAGCCCAAGGCCCACCGCCGGGGCATCGTCGCTGAATGACGCAAGCGCATCCCCGACCGTGGACCGCAACACACCGGCGCTGAAATCCGCAAAAGCAGCGGCGGCCAGCGGGTCCTCGACCAGCTGAACGCCTTCCATCCCCGCCAGAACGGTCGCCCCATAGTTGCCGCCGTTATGCGCAACAGGCAGCTCCGGCAGCCCGGCCAAAGTCTTTTCAAACGGCGACACCTCGATCATCACCGGCTCCGGCGCGCCATTCAACGCAAACAGCACACGCTCTTCATCCCCACGCGGGCTAATCTGCGGCGCCTGCAAGCCCTGACTGATCTCGCGCACCGAGCGACGCACATAGGTCGCCAATTCGTCCTTGGTGACGGCCCCATTGGCATCCTCATCCGCCTCGCCGCGCAACCCGCGGGCAAAGGCATAGGACAGCGCGCCCCGCGGTTTACCGTCGATCAAAAACTCCGGCACCTTTTCGGCCTCGTCCACAGCGGCCAAAAACAGCGCCACATCATCCTTGCCCTCGCTGGGCGACACCCGTGGCGGCGGCGGTGGCAAGGGATCATCCGACAGCTTGCCGCCGATCACATAGCGGTAACCCAGCACCGGCACCACATTCCGCGACACCGTGCCCGAATGGCAGCTGTCGGCCAGAAACACGACCTCGGCCTGCGGCGTCAATGCAATCAGCGCCGCCAATTCATCATCACGAATGCGCTCTGCCGCACCAGCGCCCTGAAACGAAAACCCGGCCAGCAGGAAATTCTCATCCCGCCCGTCTTCCTCTGACCCGATGATATACTCCGGCTCATAAGACCCGTGGCCTGCATAGCTGACGACCAAACGGTCACCGGGCTCAATCTTCGCGGCCACTGCCTCCCAGGCCTCAAAGATCGCCGCCCGCGACGCCGCCCCATCCAACAGCAACGTCACCTCGGCCCCGATCCCCGCCAACGCATCGGCAATATCGCGGGCATCATTCACCGCCCCCTGCAAATCCGGCACATGAGCGTATTCATCGATCCCGATCACAAGGCCATAGGTCTTTTCCGCCCAAGCAGGCAGCGCGGCGCAGGCCAACCCGGCGGCTAAGATGACCCCCCTCATTGGCTTGTAAACGACACCCGCCGCGCGATGCGGTGGTGCTCCTCTGATCCGGCCTCAATCCCCGATGGGGGCGCGGGCAGGCGGCTCTCGCCGTAGGGTGTGGTGATGATCTCGCCTTCAAAACCGGCCGCTTTGATATAGGTGGCCAAGGCCTCGGCCCGCGCCTCGGACAGGGCAAGGTTGAACTCTTCTCCGCCCACAGGGTCGGTATGCCCGCCCAGGTTCACGCTGACCGGATTGACCATCAGCAGGTGATTGACGAGTGCATTAGCGTAATCCAATCCAGCGGCATCAAACTGAACCGAGTTATATTCAAACGTGATCGGCAGAGGGATTTCCTCGACCTCAAAGCCCCGCACTTTGCCGGTCAGCATCACGCTGGGATTGCCCGCGCGTGTCGTGGGCAGGTCCACAACCTGATCGGCCAAAGACAGGCTGGCAGTGGCCAGCTGATAAATCTCGGCAATCTCGCCCGTTTCAGCCTTGTGGGTCTGATCACCTTCGGCCAATTCATTCAGCGCCAGTTGAAAATGCGCCGCAGCCGCTGCGTAATCCTTGGCGGCCCAATCCAACTGCCCCAAACCGGCAAAGCTGCGCCAGTGCCGCTCATACCCCAACGCGGTTTCAAAGGCCGCACGCTTGGTCGCCTCATCCACATCCGTCAACGTCACGGCAAAGGCGTCGCGGGCCAGAAAATCACCAACCCATTCGCGGAAATCATCTGTGCAGGCATTGTCGGCAATCAGCGCATCGTAAATCGTCGCAGCTGCCGCTGCGTCTTCGGTCTGCACCGCAGCAACAGCGGCGTCGTAGCCGTCGCAGGCCAGCGCAGGTGCCGCAAGGCCAAGGCCAATACAGGTCAACAGGGAAAGGCGTTTCATCATATCCTCCGATCCAATCGTCAGTTCGAAATTGTATAGTTGAGCGTCACCGCCGACCAGTTTCGGCCAAGTGACTGCAAGTTCTGTGCAAGCTGGGGCAGGGCGGTGCTGGCCGGTCCCTGCGGCAAAAGCCGGGTCGCATCCACGCCCTCGCCTTCGATCAACACCGCCAGCAGATAACCATCACCGGCAGGTCCGGTCACACGCACGCGCAGCGGCGCACCATTGGTGGATTTCCCGTTCGGGATTGCCAGTTCGACGCCCGGCGCAATCGCGGTCCCGCTATTGGGGGCAAGTGCCGATGGAAACACGCGGGCCAGTTGACCGGCGGGGTCCACATCCAAAATTAGCAATGTGCCTGCTGCGGCTGCCCGGACGCGGAACGTCACCGACTGCCCAATCGTCAGCGCCGTTCCCGCGTCAATCGACAGGCGCAGATCGGCGGTGTTGGATGCAGCAAATGGCGCCGCTCCTTGTGGCGCAGGGGTGGCACTCGCCACCGTCACGCCCACGGGGCTGCGGTTCAGCGGCCCGGCAAAATCAGGCGTCAGGCCCATGGGCGCGCAATTGGTTTGGGCCGCACACCATGCCGTGCTTTGGCTGCGCAGATGCGCCAGCAATTCGCCGTGGCTCGCAATCCCGTCGCCATCGCTATCGGCGGCACCCTTGGCGCCCGCGATCAGTGCAGTCGTCATCACACCGCCCATCGCAGTCTCCCAAGCGGTCTGGCTAACGGCAGAGGCGGTATAGACCGCGCGCATATCGCCGTTGGCGGCAAAAGGTGTCGCCTCAAACCCCGGCGCGCCAATCCCGCGCTGGCCCGGGGTGCCGATGTCGCCACGAAAGCCTGTGTCCATAATCACGGTCACATCGCGATCCGCGATAAGGTCAAGGATATCTGACAACGCATCCTCTGGAATACGGCCCAACAAGCTCTCGCTGTCATAGGCAAGGATCACGCGGGTGTCTTGCGTGTTCCGGCTGCCCAATCCTGCGAAATACAACAGCGCCCGATCACCCGGTGCGGTCAGCCCGACCAGCTCATCAATCAGCGCATCCAAAATCGCGGCAGAGGTTGCGGCACTGTCCAGCAGCACCGACACCTGCGTCTGGCGATAACCCCAGCGCTCGACCGCCAGCTGCGCCATCGCAATGGCATCGTCTGCTGCAGATTGCGGCGCAAGGCGCAGGTCCAGATTGGGATAGCCCTCGATGCCGATAATCAGCGCACGGTCCTCCGCCATGGCGGCGGGGGCAAGGCCCGCAAGAAGGGCAAGGGTTTGGATCACACGATACATCATGGGGGGTATGCTAGCAGGCAAAAGGGGGCTTGGGGACAGTCTCGTTTTCCATACGTTAAGGTGTGACATGGCGGGCCTTGGTAAATGCACGTTAGGACTTTGATGCGCATGGTTTGTGTATGGGTCGTGCATCGGTTCTTCATCGGTTGTGCATGGTCGTTTTCGACCGTGCGGTGGGCGGCGGATCACATTCCCGATCTTTTGATCAGAAGCGTTTGGTGAAACGCGATTTTCTGCGATAGTCTTACCGTAAGGGAGCGCGCATTGGCGGCGGTGTCGTATTGGAAACGACAACGCCCCGCAGCAGGGTTGGATCGGTTAGCTTTGTGGCAAGACCTGACGTGACGCCGCTTTGGCGGCAGGTTTGTTAAATTGGTTTGGGGCGCTAAGTCGCTCTTATGAAAGGGGAAATGACAATGCTACGTAATCTTTGTCTGGCCACCGCCTGTGTCGCCTCCTGTGCCAGCGCAGCTTTCGCGCAAACAGCAGACTGCCCGGATCTCGGGCTCGAGAATGAATTTCTAAGCACGCATTTTTGCGCGCAATTACAAGCGCTTGTGCCCGGAACCGGCACGACACGCTCGATCACACAGGAGGGAAATCCTGACTTGCCAGAAGGGCAGGAATGGGCAGACTTCCCCCTGATCCAAGACGCCTACCGCGCTGACCCGCGCAAAACGCTCGATCTGATCGAACGGATCAAAGGGGCTGGTGGGTTGCCGATAGAGGCCAATTAAAACAGGTGGTTACACGCCAAATATTGACGACAAGGAGAATTGAAATGACCCTTCCGACCTTCCAACCCATTCCGCGCCGGTTGCGTGCCGTTGCTGTTGTGGGGCTGGTGACACTGACCTCAGGCTGCCTTGTGGTGCCTGTGCCCGTCACGATCCCAGCGCAGCAGACGCAAACCACGACGACCACGGCGCAAACCACGGTCGATGCAGATGCCGTTGAACGCGCACGACAATTGGCCGCACAGCGGGCAGAACGTCGCCGCGCAGAACGCGCGTCTGCCTCAACGTCAACACCGTCGCCATCGCCCTCACCATCACCGTCGCCGTCACCATCTCCGACACCCACACCCCCCGCGCCGCCCGCACCCGCGCCGCCACCTTGCTGGCAGTGCTAAGATGGGCAAGCCGCTATCAGTCATGGCCGCAGCGCTGCTGTCGGTCAGCGTGTTGGGCACGGCCCCAGCGCTGGCCCAGAACAGCCTGATCGTCGAACGGTTGATCAACGGATCGGCGGATATTCTGCCGCTCCGTGGCATCAATCCCGACACCCGCGCCGCAAAACGCTATGCCATTGTGATCGGGAATTCGGACTACGCCGACATTCCTGATCTGCCCAATGCCCACGCGGATGCGGGCGCTGTCGCGACGTTCTTGCGCGAACAGGGCTATCTTGTGCGCTACCACGAGGACATCACCAAGCGCGGGTTTGAGGACATGTTGCGCCGCGTGCTGTTCGATGTGGACCGCGACACCGAAGTCGTTGTTTTCTTTGCCGGACATGGCTTTCAGATCGGGGCAGAGAACTACCTTGTTCCGACCGATGCCGACCTTGATAGCGTCTATGATGTGCCGTTTGAGGCGGTCTCGCTTGGCTCTTTGGTGGGGATTATCGGTGCACGCGCACGGCTGCAGGTCGTGATCCTTGATAGCTGCCGGGATAACCCGTTTGCGGGCAAGGAACTGCTGACCCAGGTGGGCAATACACTGCGCGAAACACGCACAGGGTTCGCCAGCCAATCGGCGCCACTGAATTCCATGCTGATTTATTCAACCTCTCCCGGTTCGCTGGCCTATGACGGCGAAGGCGACAACAGCCCCTTTACCGCGTCTTTGATCGAAGAGGCTTCGGCCACGCCAGAAGCGTTGATCAAGGATGTGTTTGAGCAGGTCCGCCGCAAGACGTTCGAGCGGACGAACGGCCGGCAGGTGCCATGGGACAGCTCAACCCTGATTGAACCCGCCAGCTTTGGACTTGGCGCGCAGTTGAGCCGCCCGATTGAGGTAAACTCCTCAGGGACAGGCGAAACGCGCGGCGTGGCCCGAGTGGCCGATGTCGATGTGGCGGCTGAGGAAACGCAAGTGAGCGCGGCCCCCATCACCAACGTCATCACGGCGGATTTCGTGCCAGAAGTTGATATCGGCCCGGCGCTGTCTGCGGCCCTGAATATCGGTGTCACCGACACGGTCCGCTTTTTGGCGCGCCCTGAAACCGGTGTGTTGATGCAGCGTGACCGGAGCGGGCTGAACACCGACGTGACGGGTCGGACATTGACCGGCCTCGACGTGGATCGCCTGACGCTTGTGAACGAAAGCGTGCAAGTGCCTGCGATGACGCTTGAAAGCGGGCAGCTGACCGACGGCATCCTGATCGAGGTCAACGGCGTCGCACAGCAAGTGGCGCTGAACCTTGTGCCCAACAATTGCGATTTGGAAGCGGGGGATCACCTTGATCCCGACGGCATGGGCCTCACCCGCTATCCCAATGAAATCCGGCCAGAAATCGCGCTGGCGGCTTGCGAGGCCGCGATTGCGGCCAACCCAGATACTGGGCGGTTCCACTATCAAAAGGGGCGGGCACAACTGGCGCTTTTGAACCAGGATGGCGCACGCGCGAGTTTTGAAAAAGCACGCGATCTGGGTCACACACGGGCCTGGCATGCGCTGGCGCTGCTGGCCCGCTACGACGAAAGCGGCGTCGGAAACGATGGCCGTCCTGACAGTGACGCGGTGCGCCAGCTATTCGCGCGCGGCGTATCAGAGGGCGACCCTTACGCGATGCATACGCTCGGGTATGAGCTGCTGTTGAACGGCGGCACGACCGAGGCCGAAGTTGAAGGTTATGACCTTCTGGTCCGCGCGATGGAGGTGGGCCACACCTTTGCGATGAACGCGCTGACCGGGCTCTATCTTGATGAAAGCTCTGATTATTTCGATCCAGAGAGGGCTTTGCGCTACATGAACGAAAGCGTTGCGCGTGGTGACATCTACGGCATGCTGAACCTTGGGATCGCGTATCAGCGCGGGCAGGCTGGGCTCACGCCAGATGTAGGCCGAGCCTATGAACTGATCAAAGACGCCCATGACGCAGGCCACCCCAGCACAGCCTATACGCTGGCCACGATGCATAGCGACGGCTCTGCCCCCGGTGGTGTTGATATGCAGCAGGCCGTTGCGATCTATGCCGAAGGGCTGGAGCGTGGCGATCCAATCTCAGCAGCCACGGCGGCCTATCTGCTTATGACGCAATCGGTGTCCGGTTTCGATCAATTTGATGCCGCTGTCATGGCCGCCAAGGGAACCGCGCTGACCAAGAATCGCAATGCGCAATACGCGCAGCAACAGCTTGATGCGATGCCGGGCAACGTGTTGGACGGCGGGGCGCAACGTCTGATCAAGGCGCTGGGCGGTGACATCGACGTTGATGGTGCCTTTGGCCCCGGAAGCCAAAGCGCGATGAACGAGGTGCTGACCCGTCTGGGCAAGGGCCCCGCCGAGACGGACCCCAAGGCGCGTATCCTGCAACTGGCGCAGGCCTATTGGGAAACAACGCCCTTCCGCGTCGATCTCTATTGATCACATATGCCGCGGTGCCACTACGCATCGCGGCATGTAACAAAGCCCTTGCTTCAATGGCCCGTTCCGATGGTTTGGATTGTTTGCACGTAGGCGAGGGGCTCCTCCCAAAACCTGATCCCCGCCTACGCACAAGTGCCAGCGGCGCAGAGCGCTGCGCTGACTGATACGGTGATTCACGCTTAGGTGTTCCCCGTAAAACCAGATTGCATATTGCAGGCGAAACTCAACCATAGCAAGGTAAATTTCCCAGAGGACAAGTGCGGCTATTGCGCGCGGCTTCCATGTGATATTTGCCGGGGGTGGGGGACGTTATGAAACCAAATCAACCGCCGACGATTGACGATGTTGCGCGTGCCGCCGGGGTCAGCACGGCCACGATCAGCCGTGCCATCAATGACCCCGACAAAGTCGCCAAAACAACGCGCGACCGGATCAACGCCGCGATTGAGACGCTCGGCTACACGCCGCATTTTGGCGCACGCGCCATGGCATCCAGCCGATTCAAAACGGTGGGCGCGATCATTCCCACGATGGCCAATGCGATGTTCGCCAGCGGGCTACAGGCGTTTCAAGAAGCGCTGTCAGAGGCCGGTGTTACGCTGCTTGTGGGGACGACCGGATACGATCCAGAGGCGGAGATGCACCAGATCAGGGCCCTGATGATGCAAGGCGCGTCGGGGTTGATGTTGATCGGGTCGGACCGACCGGATGCGACGCGGCGATTCCTGTCGCTGCGCAACGTGCCTTATGTCCAAGCTTGGTCAACCGGTCCGGCGGAGCATGGCGTCTTTGCAGGCTTTGACAATCGGTTGGCGGCGCAGCGGATGACGGAATGTGTGTTGGCCAAGGGCCATCGGCGTATTGCGATGGTCGCCGGGATCAGCGCGGGCAATGACCGTGCGCGCGAACGGATCGCAGGTGTCCGGGCCGCGATTGACGCAAGTGACGGGGCCGAATTGGTCGCCATCACGGAAGCGCCCTATCTGATTGGCCTTGCCGGTGACGCGTTTGAAAAGGTCTGGGCAGCCAAGCCGACCGCAGTGATCGGCGGCAGCGACGTTTTGGCGGCGGGTGCCGTTGTCCGCGCAAGGGAGATGGGGCTGTCGGTGCCGGATGATGTGTCGTTCACCGGGTTTGACGACATTGGCCTTTCGCTGGTGTCATCGCCCGCCCTGACCACCGTGCGCGTCCCGCAAAGCGAGATGGGCCGCGCGGCGGCGGCGATCCTGTTGGATATGCTCGCAGGCAAACCCACGCAAAGCGCGTTGCTCGAGACCGAGATCATCGAACGCGCGTCTTTGGTGCCGCCTAAGTCGTAACGTCTGGTGCGGCGCGGCCTGTATGGGCGGCGATGCCGGCGATCTGATGGGCCGCTGCGATGATTGCGGCAAGTGCCGTCTGCGGGTCCTGATCGAACTTGGCGGGGTCGGTTTCAAGGCTTTCAAGGTATAGCCGCATCGTCGCACCTGAGGTGCCCGTGCCGGACAGGCGGATCACGAACCGTGCGCCGCCTTCGAACATCACGCGGACGCCCTGATGGGCCGAAACGGAACCATCGACCGGATCGTTGTAGGCGTAGTCGTCGGCCTCTGCGATGGTCATGCCTTCGACGGTTTGGCCGGGTAGATCAGCCAGCTTTGCGCGCAGTGCGGTGATCAGGGCATCGGCCTTTTCGGTCTCAATCGCCTCAAAATCATGGCGGGAATAATAGTTGCGCCCGTAGGTGGCCCAATGATCTTGCATGATCTCGGCCACGCTCATCTTGCGGACGGCCAATATGTTCAGCCACATCAGAACGGCCCAAAGCCCGTCCTTTTCCCGCACATGATTGGACCCGGTGCCAAAGCTTTCTTCGCCACAAAGCGTCACGCGACCATCGTCCATCAGATTGCCAAAGAACTTCCACCCGGTGGGTGTTTCATAGCAGGGCAGACCCAGCTTTTCCGCGACACGGTCAGCGGCGGCAGAGGTCGGCATGGACCGCGCGACACCGGCAAGGCCATCCGTGTAACCTTTGGCCAGATGCGCATTGGCGGCCAGCACCGCAAGGCTGTCAGAGGGGCTGACATAGACATTCGGCCCCACGATCATATTGCGGTCGCCGTCCCCATCGGATGCGGCACCAAAGTCCGGTGCATTGTCACCGTTCATCGTGTCCATCAGCTCATGCGCCCAAGTGGGGTTCGGGTCGGGGTGCATGCCGCCAAAGTCGGGCAGGGGGGTGCCGTGAACGACAGTGCCGGGGGCCGCACCAAGGCGGTTTTCAAGAATTTCCGTCCCGTAAGGTCCTGTAATTGCACACATCGCATCAAAACTGATGCGAAAGCCGCCCTTGATCATCGCGCGGATGGCGTCGAAATCAAACAACGTTTCCATCAGATCGGCATAGTCGGCAACTGGGTCCACGACGCTGACTTTCATCTCGCCCAGCATCGTCTCGCCCACGGTGCTGATGTCGACATCCTGCGCCTCAAGAATTTTGTAGGAGGTGATTTCAGTTGTGCGCGCGAACATCGCGTTGGTCACGCCTTCGGGGGCGGGGCCACCGTTGGACATGTTAAACTTGACGCCAAAATCCTCGTCCTCGCCGCCGGGATTGTGGCTGGCTGACATGATGATGCCACCGTCGGTCTTGTTAAGCCGGATCAGGTGGCTGGCGGCTGGTGTCGACAAAAGCGCGTCGCGCCCCACGATCACGCGGGCCGCGCCGTTGGCTGCGGCCATCCGCAAGATCACTTGCGCGGCACGCTTGTTAAAGAACCGCCCGTCGCCGCCCAGCACAAAGGTCTTGCCAGCAGCACCACCGATCCCGTCAAAGATGCTTTGCACAAAGTTCTCAAGGTAATGCGGGCCCATGAAGACGCGTGTTTTCTTGCGCAGGCCAGATGTGCCGGGCTTTTGGCCGTCAATCGGTTGGGTCGAAACTGTGTTCACTTGCATAGCGGGCTCCTTCGTTCGTTAGGTGGCGGAACAGGCAAAGACGCAGACGCTTTGGGCGTCGATCCGAGTTGTGGTGCCGGTCACGCAGACGACGCCGTCGTCCGGGCGCGCGGTGTTCAGCACCAGCTCCCATGCCTTACCACGAAAAGCGGGGGGAAGCTGCACATCAACGGCATCACCGCTGTTGAAGGTCATGAACAACACGTCGTCAGAGGCGGCGTATTCAGGGGTGCCAGAAGAGGTCCGGACCTCGACACAAAGCGCTTTCCAATCGGGGTTTTCCCAATCCTCGGCGGCGGGCGTATTGCCATCGGGCAAGCGCCAGAACAGGTCCGGGATGCCATCGCGGACACGCTGACGCGAATGCAGGAAACGGATTTGGCGCAGCACCGTATGTTTGCGACGCAGCGCTGCGAGCCGTTCGACAAAACCAAGCAAGGCCAGGTCGGGTTTGTCCCAATTTACCCAGCCCAGTTCATTGTCCTGGCCGTAGGTGTTATTGTTGCCGTTCTGGGTATTGCCAATCTCATCCCCTGACAGCAGTAGCGGCGTGCCCTGGCTGAGGAACATGGTCGCCAGAAAATTGCGCTTGCGCAGATCGCGGGCGGCCCGGATCGCGGGGTCGTCGGTTGGCCCCTCGACACCCATGTTGTCAGAGTAATTGTCGTCTTTGCCGTCGCGGTTGTTTTCGCCGTTCGCGGCATTGTGTTTGACGTTGTAGCTGACCAGATCCTCAAGGCAGAACCCATCATGCACGGACGCAAAGTTGATCGACGTCGTGGCCGCGCGGCCCGAGTGGTCAAACTGTTCGGCACTGCCCAAAATGCGTTTGGAAAAATCCGGGGTCATGCCCTTGTCGCCGCGCCAATACTTGCGCACGCCATCGCGGAATTTGTCGTTGAATTCCAAAAACGGATGCGGAAAGGCGCCTAGCTGATAGCCGCCGGGGCCAAGGTCCCAGGGTTCGGCAATCAGCTTCACCCGGCTCAGCACCGGGTCTTGTCGGATCGCGTCCAGAAAGCCACCTTCGCGGTCAAAGCCGTCGGTTTCGCGGGCCAGCGACGTCGCCAGATCAAAGCGAAAGCCATCAACGTGCATCACCTCAACCCAATAGCGCAGGCTATCCATCATCATCCGCAGCACCATCGGATGCTGCATGTTCATCACGTTCCCGGTGCCGGTATCATTAAGGTAAAACCGCTGATCTTTGGTCAGGCGGTAGTAAGATTTGTTGTCAAAGCCGCGATGGCAGATGGTGGGGCCCATCTGGTTGCCCTCGGCTGTGTGATTATAGACCACGTCCAGCACCACCTCGATCCCTGCGCTGTGCAGGCGGCGGACCATGGTTTGGAATTCCCAGACACCTTGGTCGGTCATATAGCGCGGCTCTGGCGCGAAAAAGCCGATGGTGTTGTAGCCCCAATAATTGCGCATGCCCTTTTCGGTCAGGAAATGGTCATCCATAAAGGCCTGCGCAGGCATCAATTGCACCGTGGTCACGCCCATTTTGGTCAGATGTTCCAAGACGGGTTCGCTGGACAGCCCCAGAAACTTTCCGCGCACATCATGGGGCACGCCGGGCATGCGCGCAGTCAGGCCTTTGACATGCGCCTCATACAACAAGGTCTCGGACCGCGACACGGCAGGCGGTGCATCGTTGCCCCAGTTGAACGACGGGTCCACAACCATAGACCGCGGCACGCAAAAAGCGCTGTCGCGGGTGTCAAAGCTCAGGTCTTCGCGTGGGCTGCCGACCTTGTAGCCCATCATCGCATCAGACCAGCGATATTTGCCAAAGATGCGCTTGGCGTATGGATCCAGCAGCAGTTTGTTGGGGTTAAAACGGTGCCCCTCTTCGGGGGCGTAGGGCCCATGCACACGGTAGCCGTATTTCGCCCCCGGATGCAGGCCCGTGACATAGACGTGCCAGACGTCGCCATCACGTTCCGTCAGTGGAATGCGCGCGCGTTCCTTGCGGCCATCATCGCTGAACAGGCACAGCTCAACCCGTTCGGCGTGTTCCGAAAAGACGGCAAAGTTCACACCCTCACCATCAAAGGTCGCCCCCAAAGGATGGGGCTTACCGGATGAGAGGGGGTGGTCTTTGAGTTGGGTTGGCAGTTCGGTCGTCAGGTGGGCATTCACGCAATCAGGCTTTCATACAATGCAGCGTATTTGCCCGAGGATGTAGCCCACCCAAGCGCCTGCGTCATCCCGCGTTTCTGCATTGTCTGCCAAAGTGACTTTTGGGCATGTAGCGTCAGCAGCCGTTGCAGCGCATGGCCCAGGGCGATTTCGTCCACTGGATGGAACTGAATGCCGGTGGCGGCCTTGTCGGTGAGCGCCATCGGATTGGCGTCGATCACCGTATCCGCCAGCCCGCCTGTGGCCGCGACAACGGGTATGGTGCCATAGCGCAGGCCATAAAGCTGCGTCAGGCCGCAGGGTTCAAAACGGCTGGGCACCAGCACGGCGTCACCGCCCGCGAACATGCGATGCGACAGCGCCTCGTCATAGCCGATGCGCAGGCCGATCTTGCCTGGATGCGCCTTGGCAAGGTCTTTGAGCTGCGCCTCAAGCGCGGGATCGCCAGAGCCGAGAACAGCAAGCCCGCCACCACCTGCAATGAAGGCCGGGATCGTGCCCGCTAGCAGGTCGATGCCTTTTTGATCGGTCAACCGGCTAACGATAATGGCCAGCGGCCCCTTGATCCCCTTAAGGCCAAATTCGGCCATCAGCGCCTTGCGGTTGGCGGCTTTGCCCTTGAGCGTCTTGGCAGAATAGGGTTTCGCCTCTGGGTCCGTCTCTGGGTTCCAGACCTGATCATCAACGCCGTTCAGGATGCCGTGCAGATCGGTGCTGCGATGGGCGATCACGCCGTCCAGCCCCATGCCGAATTCGGGGCGCATCAGCTCTGCCGCATAGGTCGGGCTGACGGTCGTGATGGCGTCGGCTGTGGTCAGGCCCGCCTTGAGTGATGACAAATGACCCCAGTATTCAAGGCAATCGGGGTTGAATTTATCGAATGGCAACATCAATTGCCCCAGCATCGCGGCAGGGGCCGTGCCTTGGAAGGCGATGTTGTGGACGGTCATGACGGTTTTCACAGATGATCCCGCGAAGCGTAGATAAGCCGGGGCAAAACCCGCTTGCCAGTCGTGGGCGTGCAAGACCTGTGGCACCCAGCCGTCGGTCAGCCCATGTTGCGCGATATCGGCAGCGGCCCAGGACAGCGCCGCAAACCGCAGGGCGTTGTCGGGGAAATCGTCGGGGTCGCCGTAAGGGCCACCGGCGCGGTCAAACAGGTGTGGCGCATCCAGCAACAGCACCTTTTGACCGTCCAGGGCGCCCTCTTTCACCGATGCCGGGCCACCAAAGAGGTCGTCCGATGACCACAGCACCTTTTTGGCTTTCGTCTTTTTCACCAAGCCGCGGTAACCGGGCATGAGCGTGCGCATGTCCCAGCCATGGGCCGACAACGCGCCGGGCAGGGCGCCCGCCACGTCTGCGAGACCGCCCGTTTTGATAAACGGCACCACTTCTGAGGCGACTGAAAGAACCCGGCCCGCCATGTCAGCCAATCTCGGCGGCGCGTTTGGCAAGCATCGGCGGGGTGATCAGCACCACACCGCTGTCTGTGCGGCGGAACCACTTGGCGTCTTCTTCCGGGTCCTCGCCAACGACGAGGCCTTCGGGGATGATCACACCACGATCCAACACGCAGTCTTTGAGCTGTGCTTTGCGGTTCACTTCGACATCCGGCAGGGCAACCACACGATCCAAAGAGCTGAAGGAATGTGTGCGCACCCCGGTAAAGAGAAGCGATTCTTTGATCTCGGAGCCGGAGATGATGCAGTTGCCCGACACCATCGACGACACCGCGTTGCCGCGTCGCCCTTCTTCGTTGTGGATGAATTTCGCCGGTGGAACACTTTCGGCATAGGTCCAGATCGGCCAGCTTGTGTCATATAGATCAAGCGGTGGCGTAAAGCTGGTCAGGTCGATATTGGCGCGCCAAAACGCGTCGATCGTTCCAACGTCACGCCAATAAGGCTCTGTCTCAAGGCCGCTGGTGACGCAGCTTTCCTCAAACCGGTGCGCCATGGCTTTGCCGTTCTTGACGATCTGCGGGATCAAATCGTTGCCAAAGTCGTGGCTGGAGCTTTTGTCGGCCATGTCAGCCAGCAACAACTCGCGCAGGAATTCCCAGCGGAAGACGTAGATGCCCATCGAGGCCAAAGCGTGATCCGGATCCCCGGGAATGCAGGGCGGATCGGCGGGTTTTTCCAAGAAGTCGGTGATCCGATCCTTGGTGTCGCAATGCATCACGCCGAAAGCTGTGGCTTCCATCCGCGGGACGGTCAGGCAGCCGATGGTGACATCCGCGCCTTGGTCCAGATGCTGTTGCAGCATGATTTCATAATCCATCTTGTAGATGTGGTCACCTGCAAGAACGACAATGAAATCAATGTCATAGCTGTCGATGATGTCGATGTTCTGGGCCACGGCATCAGCGGTGCCCATATACCATTTTTCTTCTGACACGCGCTGCGAGGCGGGCAGAATATCAAGGTATTCGTTCCGTTCCGCCCGCAGAAAACCCCAGCCACGCTGGCAATGGCGGATCAGGCTGTGCGCCTTATATTGCGTGGCAATCGCCATCTTACGAATGCCGGAGTTCAGGGCGTTAGACAGGGCGAAATCCACGATCCGGGTCTTGCCGCCGAAATAGACCGCCGGTTTGGCACGGCTGTCGGTCAGTTCTTTCAGGCGGCTCCCCCGGCCACCTGCAAGCACAAATGCCATGGCGCGGTTTGATAGGCGCTGGTTTGGTGTCGGCTTCATTGTCGTCCTCCCGTGATGCCTGCTTTAGGTCTTTGGTGTCAGTATGATGGTCGAAAGCGGCGGCAAGACCAGCGATGCTGAATTGTCTTGCCCCATCCATTCGGTTGGCTCTGCGGTCACACCTCCCATGTTTCCGCGCCCACCGCCGCCATAGCTTTCGGCGTCTGAATTCAGAACCTCTGCCCAGTCGCCGGGCAGTGGCAGCCCGATGCGATAGTCCGTGCGTTCAATTGGCGTGAGGTTCATGGCGACCACGACAGGTGCGTCGCCCTTTTTGCCCAAGCGCATGAAGACAAAGACGGAATTGTCGGCATCCATCGCTTCAAGCCATTGAAACCCGCTGGGTCGCGTGTCGTTGACGTGCAAACTGGGTAGTTCGCGATACAGCTTATTGAGGTCGCGCACCCACATCTGCATGCCTTTGTGCGCGCCTTGGTCGCATTCGTGCCAATCAAGGCTTTGATTGTGGTTCCATTCCGCGCTTTGCGCGAATTCCTGGCCCATGAACAACAGCTTCTTGCCCGGATGGGTCCACATGAACCCGTAATAGGCCCGCAGATTGGCAAAGCGTTCCCATTGGTTGCCGGGCATTTTGTCCAGCATCGATCCTTTGCCATGCACAACCTCATCATGGCTGATCGGCAGTATGTAGTTTTCGCTGAACGCGTAGTGCAGGCTGAACGTCAGCTCGTGGTGGTGATGGCGACGGTGGATTGGGTCAAGCTGCATGTAGTGCAGGCTGTCGTTCATCCAGCCCATGTTCCATTTGAACCCAAAGCCAAGCCCGCCGTGATCCACCGGGCGGCTGACGCCGGGAAATGCGGTGGATTCCTCGGCCACGGTCATGATCCCGTCGCATTGGCCATAGGTCAGCGTGTTCATGTTCTGCAGCAGCGCGATGGCTTCGAAATTCTCGCGACCCCCTTCGTGGTTGGGAATCCATTCGCCGTCATTGCGGGAATAGTCGCGATAAAGCATCGAGGCGACAGCATCGACCCGCAGCCCATCAAGGTGATATTCTTCCAACCAATACAGGGCGTTAGAGGTGTAGTAATTCGCCACTTCGTTGCGGCCAAAGTTCGGGATCAGCGTATTCCAGTCCTGATGGAACCCTTCTTTCGGATCGGCGTGTTCATAGAGATGCGTGCCGTCAAATGTGCCGAGCCCATGTGCATCCGTCGGGAAATGCCCCGGCACCCAATCCAGCAGCACGCCCAACCCCTTTTTGTGGGCGGCATTGACCAGCGCGCGGAATTCATCAGGCGTGCCGTGGCGGATCGTGGGGGCATACATGCCCACCGGTTGATAGCCCCAAGACCCATCAAACGGGTGCTCGGAAATCGGCATCAGCTCAATATGCGTGAACCCCATCCAGGCGACGTAGTCGACCAGATCATCGGCCAGTTCGAGGTATGACAGCGGGCGATTGCCTTCCGCTCGTTTCCAACTGGCAAGATTGACTTCATAAACGCTGATCGGGGCTTCGATGTTTTGCAGATCACCACGGCGCTCCATCCATGCCTTGTCCGACCATTTCGCATGATCGATGTCCCGGACGACAGAGGCCGTGCGCGGCGGATGCTCTGCACCAAAGCCGACAGGATCGGCGCGCAGGGGCAGTGTTTCGCCATGGGGGCCGATGATTTCGTATTTATAGGCCTCACCATCACCAATACCGGGGATGAAGATATCCCAGATGCCGCTTTCGCTGGCGCGGCGCATCGGGTGGCGGCGGCCATCCCAGATGTTGAAGTTACCGACGACGGACACGCGCTGTGCGTTAGGGGCCCAAACCGCAAAATGGGTGCCTGCGACGCCTTCGTGGGTCATCACATGCGCGCCCATGACGGACCACAGCCGCTGGTGGCTGCCTTCACCAAGGTAATAAAGATCCTCTGCCGCGAAGACCGGGCCAAAGCGGTAGGGGTCGTCAAAATCCCAGCTGTGGCCATCAACTTCGGCCCGCAGGCGGTATTTCGGCGCTTTGGAAAAGCTTTGGACAAACAGCCCCGGATAATCGGGCAAAGGGTCCAGAGGCTTCACCGTCTTTGCCCCGGTCAGGGCCGAAACAGATAAGGCACCGGGCACAAACACCGTCAACAGCCAGCACTTGCCGCGCTTTTGCAATCCCA
This sequence comes from uncultured Paracoccaceae bacterium, assembly GCA_947494675.1. Taxonomy (GTDB): domain Bacteria; phylum Pseudomonadota; class Alphaproteobacteria; order Rhodobacterales; family Rhodobacteraceae; genus CANMYO01. The sequence continues at coordinate 395,744 of CANLVP010000003.1, read as the reverse complement.
ACTGCCCGAAGGGGTCCGCGCACCGACCAGCCAACACATTGCGCGCGGCGTTATGATCGATCAACGACGCGCCAGAGGGGAGGGCGGTTTTGCTGGATTGAGGCATGGCGGCTCCGGTCTTGGTTCGTACGAGTGGACACGCGATTGCACAAATTAGCAAGCTTATCCAAGAATTAGAGCAAGTTGCGCATCTGGCAATAGGTTGATTAAGCCTGCGGCCATAAATTGGCCTTAGACCACATTCATGATGGACCCAAGGTTGGCGATCACCTAATTCAAGGGGCGTCGGGGGGCCGATAAGGGATTAACGATGCGCATTCTTGCTGCTGCTTTACTGGCGATGATTGTCGCCGAACCTGCCACCGCGCAGTCACGCGAAACGATTGGTACGGGCCGGTCTTTCAACAACGATTACTTTGGTGATGGCCGTGATCGTTGGCGCACCGGATCCTATACCTATAGCCATCTGCGCGCCACCGGGGCCTATGACCCCAACGACCGCGCCTTTGGTAATATTATCGAATACCGCCTGAAGACTGAGATTATCTCACCCGGGCGCGGCGGCACGGACAGGCCCTATGTGGGCGCGATCAGCCTTGGGGCGCAGACGCATTTTGGTGACGGGCCCTGGCATTACGCGCTTGGGGCCGATGTGACGTTTATCGGTCCGCAGACGGGGTTGTCGAACTTCCAAGAGGCGTTCCACGAGGCGTTTGATCTGCGTGCGCCGCTCACTGCGAAAGAATTGGCGAACGACACGATTTTTGGCGCGCGCGCCTCTGCCAGCTATACCTATCGGGTGTCCGATCAGGTCAGCCTGCGCCCCTTTGCCGAGGTGTTGACCGGGCCAGAGACGATTGCCCGTGTCGGTGCGGATATCTTGGTGGGCCCGGTCGGTCAGGCGGACCTTTGGCTGCGCGATGATGTCACGGGCCAGCCTTATCGCGGCACCGATGCGGGCGTGACGGGCGTATCGTTCCTCGCCGGTGCCGACTACGCGTTTGTTGAGGACAGCGTCTATCTGCCCGCAAGTCGCGGCGTGACGGCGATGGACAACCGCAGCCGTGCAAGGCTTGGCGTGCTGTGGCAACCGCTGCCAAATCTGTCGGTCTTCTACGGTGCGACCTATCTGTCAGAGGAATTCGTCGGCCAATCCGAAGGGCAGGTGGTGGGCTCACTGCGGCTTGGCTTCAACTTCTGAAAATTAATTGCGGCCAATGACTTGATCCGGGATTCCGCGCTGGGCTAACCTGCCCCAGATCGTCGCACACCAAATGACGCGACGCGCAAGAGGCAGAGTAACAGGTATGAAAACGGGCTTCAAAGGCACGTTTGTCATTTCATGGTCACAGACAGAGCTGGACGGCTACCATGCCGCGCCGGTCGCTGATCTGCGCGCGGGCGCCGTCTGGTCCTGGACCGGCGAAGCGGTGCGGGTGGACGGCCCACGGGGCATCTTGCCCTTGGGCGAGGCCGAAGGAATGACAGAGATGCGCAAGCGCGCGGCACTCACCGTGCGGCGGCTGATGGCGCAGGATAAGGTTGCGGGCGATGTTGACCCGCTGGTGCTGAACGCACCGCTTTTTGACAACGGCTTTCAGGTCACCGATGGGCGGCGCACATGGGACGTGGCGCTGATCCCCATGGGGGCAGGGCGCAAGCCCTTGTTGATTTTCCACGGCATGATCCCGCCCCGCCGGGCAGAGCTTTGGGTGGTGCGCCAGAACATTTCCGCGCGTCTGCGCGATCAGGCCCACACTGATCCCGGCGGCGTGATCTGCTTTACCCCCGGCACGATGATCGAAACTCCCTTTGGCCCCCGCGATGTCGCAAGTCTGGCCGAAGGCGATTTCGTGCAAACCAAAGACAACGGTAAGGCTGAAATCCTGTGGCTTGGCCAACGTCGGGTGACAGGCGCGCGGCTGATCGCAATGCCAGAACTGACCCCAATCCGGTTGCGCCGTGGCGCGTTGGATCAAGACGTGCCCGATGCGGGTCTGTTGGTGTCCCCGGACCACCGCGTCGTCTTGCGCGGTGCCCGTGCCCAGGCGCTGTTCCGGGCGGATGAAGTGCTTGTCGCCGCACACGATCTTGTGAACGACAGCACGGTGATCCGGGACAGGGCGGTGCGGCAGGTTACGTACATCCACATGATGCTGCCACAGCATGAGATCGTCTTTGCAAATGGCGTCGCCACCGAAAGCTTTCACCCCGCAAGTGCGGCGCTAGCAACAATGCAACCTGATGCGCAGGATCGCATGTTTGATCGACTGCCGGATTTGGCACGCGACCCGGCCTTATACGGGGCGTTCGCGCGCCGCGTTTTGACCCCAAGCGAGGCTGCAGTCCTTGCCCATGACGCCGGGCATTTCCGCTTCCACTGAGGTAATTGCGTCAACCCTGCAATGGGACGATGTTTTTGTGCCACAGTGTTCTGACCCACATGCGCCATTTCTGCTGTAGTCCAGCCATGTTTCCCCGTTTCTTCTGGCGAAACCCATGCAAAGTCGGGCATTAATAATTAGCAAATTTGGACGTCATCAGAACGTCGTACGTGTTTGAACAGGGGTGGTTCATGCCAAGTGCAGATCGCAAGCGAAGCGGCATCTTGAAACGGATCGCCACGGCGTCAGCTGTTGTGTCGACGCTATGGGCTCTGCCCGTCGCTGCGACGACCTTTACTTCGACAGTGCCAACCACCGGCGTCACACTGCCCCCCGAATACCCGGAGGCCGGCGGTGTCGCGATGGTGCTGACCGGCGTCAACGGCAACATCTACTATCAGTTTTCTGACCCAGACGGTGCGTTTATCGGGTTCCAGAACCGCGGCACCCCGCGCGCGTTCCGTGGCAACCCGTTTACGATCAACGACCCGATCCAGCTTGATTGCGGGTTCCGCGATTGTATCGATTATTTCGGCGGTGCCATCGCGCAGATCGACGTGCGCTTTACGGCTTATGACGGTGACACGCAGGTAGGTGGGTTTGACCGTAACAACATCAATCTGGTGATGAACGGCTATGACGTTGGCAATTGGTCCGGGCTGACGACGGAAATCACCAACACCGACGGCACGCAAAGCTTTGGCTTTCAGGACGGTTTTGGCAACAACACCACCAACACCGGCTGGTTCAGTTCGACCAATCCGGCACTTTTGGCCAACATTCTGGACACCGGGCAGACCACGACGCAGGTGCGCGACGATACACCAAACGACAACTACTGGGACTTTACGCGCGGGAATTCGCTTCCGAATGGTGACATCCGCACCATTGCGCCGGGGTATGAGCTCACAAAAGTTCGTCGCGGTGGTGATACGACCTTCCTCGCCGTCGGTCAGCGGATCACCTACGACTACGAAGTCGCCAACATCGGCTCTGTCAGCATTTCCAACATCACCGTCGACGATGACAAAATCGGCAGTGTGTCCTGTATGCCCACGTTTCTGGATCGCACAGAGAATGGCCAGCCATCCCCAGAGATCGCGCTGTGCACCGGTATCTACACAGTCACGCAAGAAGATGTAGATGCTGGCACACTGACCAACATCGCCGTCGCAAATGGCGACCCCGAATTTGGCCAATTGGGTGAGCTTGAGGCCGTAGTCACGTTGACCGGTCCTGCACTTGCGCCTGCCATGACCTTGGACAAGGTTGCATCACCCACCAGCTTTACCTCCGCGGGGCAGGTGATCACCTACACGGTGACGCTGACCAATACCGGCAACGCTACGTTGTCGAATATCTCGGTGACTGACCCGCTGATCCCTGCGCTGTCCTGTGACGCGACGGAGGTCGCGCCGCTGTCCACGGAAAACACCGATAACACGGTCGAATGTACCGGCACCTATGTTGTCACGCAGGACGATGTCGACAACGCCGCCGCTGGCACGCAATTGCTCAACACCGCAGATGCCCGCGCCCGCGATCCCAACAACGGCTTGGTGACGGAGACGGCAAATGAAACCGTGACCGGTCCCGCATCCGCCCCGGCAATGGAAGTGACCAAGACGCCCGCCACGGCCAATTATGACGCTGTTGGTGATGTGCTGAACTATGACATTGCGATCCGGAACACCGGCAACGTGACATGGCCGGGCCCACCCACGGTGACCGATACGCTCGACCCGACAGTGACCTGTCCTGCGGGGGAGGTTGCCCCCGGCAACACGGTGACATGTTCAGCAAGCTACACCGTCCAGCAGATCGATATCGACAATGGCGAGGTGCTCAACACGGCCGATGCCACGATCACCGTCAGTGGTGCGACCGCCACGGACGACGATGGCGCCACAATCTCTGCCGTCTTCTTGCCTGGGCTGACGGTTGAAAAGTCCTTGGCAAGCGGGCCTGACCCTTTCTCTGCCACAACCGATCAATTGGTCTATCAGTATGTGCTGACCAACACGGGCAACGTCCGTCTTGATGCGGTCGATTTGGATGATGACAAGATTACACTGACCTGCCCCGCGACCTCTATCGACGCGGGCGACAGCATCACCTGTTTGTCTGATATCTACGCCGTGACGCAGGCCGATCTGGACGCGGGTGAGGTGACCAACACCGCCACCGCAAACGCCGAAACGCCCGATGGCACGGCAATCACCCCGGTTCAGGATGACCTGACCATCGACGCCGACCAGTTGCCCGCCCTGACCATGGACAAGTCCGGCAGCTTTGACGGTGCGTTCCTAGTGGGTCAAACGATCAGCTATGACTATCTGGTGACGAACTCTGGCAACGTGGAATTGCCCGGCCCGTTCACGGTTGAGGACAGCAAGTTTCTGCCCACCGTGATCTCTTGCCCCGCCGGCGCATTGGCTCCAACCGACAGCGTGACCTGTAGTGCCACCTACACCATCGATGGCGATGATCTGACAGCCGGTTTCGTCAGTAACGCCGCGACCGCCAACACGACGTTTGACGGCAACCCCGTTGTGTCGAATTCTGACACCGTCAACCTGTCACCCAGCGGCACGCCTTCGCTTGCGATCTTGAAGTCGGCGAACCTCGCGACATTCTCGACCCTGAATGAGACGATCACCTACACCTTTACCGTTACCAACGACGGCACGATTGATATCGACCTGACCGGCGTGGACGCGACGACGATCGTGTCGGATGACAAGATCGGCGCGGGCGGTGTGGATTGTGCTGACCCCAACCCGCTTCCGGCGGCGCTTTTGCAGGGCGACAGCCTGACCTGTACCGGCACCTATGATGTGACGCAGGCGGACATCGACGCAGAGGAAGTCACGAACATCGCCACCGCGACGCTGAACGTCTTCGGTTCTGATGTGACCAGCCCTCAGGTCAGCGAAACCGTGCCCTCAGCGATCACACCCGGCCTGACCTTGGACAAGATGACGGCGACGGCTGATTACGGCGATGTGGGCGATCCCATCGACTATACCTTTAGCGTCACCAATACCTCTGCCCAGACGATCACGACCGTTACGGTGTCTGATCCGCTGCTGGGTGGCGTGATTTGTACCGTTGGGCCGATTGGCCCATCTGCGACGGTGAATTGCCCGTCGACCTATACCTACAACGTGACACAGGACGATCTGGACGCGGGCTCTGTCACCAATAATGCGACCGCCCTTGGCCGGACACCAAATGGTGCGCCGCTGACGGGGTCGGATAGTGAGACGGTGAACGCGGACGCGACGGTCTTGCCGAGCCTTGCGGTTGATAAGCGCGCCTCAGCCACGACATTCGCCGCTGTTGGCGACACCATCGACTATGTGATCGACGTATTGAACGACGGTAAGGTCACGCTGACCGACGTGATCGTAACTGACGCGCAATTGGGCCTAAGCTGTAGCCTGCCCGCCATCGCACCGGGCGACACTGACAGCAGCTGCTCGGGCAGCTACACGATCATGCAGTCCGATATCGACGCGGGATCATACGTGAATACCGCCGTCGCGGCATCAGCTGCCAATGGCCTGAGCGACAACGACGGCAATACCGTCACAGGTCCCGCAGCTGCGCCATCGGTTGACATTGGTAAGGTGGCTGACGGCGGCTTTACCCTCGAGAATGACGTGGTGACCTTCACGCTGACTGCGACCAATACAGGCAACGTCACGCTGACGGATGTGACCATCACGGATGCCGATGTGAGCTTTGCTCCGGCCTGTGCGCCGCAAGACCTTGGCCCCGGCGAAAGCTATGATTGTATCGGCACATATACCGTGCAGCAGGCGGACGTGGACGCAGGCGAGTTTACCAACATCGCCGACGTCACAGGCGATCCGCCAACCGGCCCGGCAGAGACCGACAGCGTTTCAGTTGATGTGACCGGCCCGGCAGAGAACCCCGGCCTGACGGTCGAGAAATCCATCGCAGGTGATCCCAGCGCATTCGCGCTGGGCGACACGTTGACTTATAACTTTGTTGTCACCAACACGGGCAATGTCACTCTGACAGGCCTCACGATTAACGACCCCGATCCCCGCATCACGATGTCCTGTGCGCTGGACGATCTTGGCCCAGGCGAAAGCACCACGACCTGTGCAGGCGGCGCACCCGCCCTGAGCGCGGATTTGGTCATCACGCAGGATGAAGTGGATTTCGGCGCCGTCGTCAACACCGTCGATGTCATGGGCACGACCACCGAAGGCACCACCGTTGAGGCCGAGGACGAAAACACCATTCCCGGTCCGGCACAGACGCCAGAACTGAGCGTCGTGAAATCCTCGCCGACCGGTGGGTTTACCGCCGTCGGTGACACCATCACCTATGATTACGTTGTGACCAACGTGCTGGCAGGAAACCCCGGCGCCATCACGATCACAGAGCCGATCACCATCGACGACGACAAGACATCCGTGGTCTGTGACCCCATCGGCGCGGGCCTCGCGCCGGGTGATACGCTGAATTGTACCGCCACCTACACGGTCACGCAGGATGATCTGGACGCGGGCGAAGTCACCAACGTCGCCTTTGCCGAAGTCAACCAACCGGTTGTGCCCTCTGCCACCCACCCAAGCGGGACGGCTGACGTGGATTCGCCCACCGACACCGTGACCGTGACGGCCACGCAGACCGCAGGGATCGAAATCCAAAAGGCTGTAACCTCTGGCACGCCTTCGACCTATTCAGCAGTGGGTGACACGATCAGCTACACCTTCACGGTCCGCAACACTGGCAACGTGACACTGACCGAACCGATCTTGGTGAATGACCCTGATATCGGCCCGGCCTTTGCCTGTGGCACGCCGCCCGTCGCACCCGGCGACACGGTGAGCTGTACCGGGATATGGACGGCAGATCAGGGCGACGTCGATGCGGGCAGCTTTACCAACTCTGCCACCGCCGACACGACCTTCGGCGGCAACCCGGTGACCACGCCAACACCCGCCACTGTCACCGTTGACGCGATCCAGACGCCATCCATGGAAGTGGTCAAATCCTTGACCAACATCCTGGGCGACGGCGGCTTTAACACCGCGTCCACGCTGGAATACACCTATCAGATCACCAACACCGGCAACCAGACGATCTCTGGCCCGATTGAAATTGTGGACAATCTGATCGGCACCTTCACCTGCCTTGCGGGCGATCTTGATCCAACCGATGCGCCGGTCAGCTGTACCGCCACCTATCCGATTACCGCGCAGGATGTGTCCTTTGGCAGCGTCACCAACACCGCCTTTGCATCCAGCCCAACTGTCGACAGCCCGCCCACGTCAGAAACTGTGCCAGAGGGTGAGCCGCCCACCATCACGATTACCAAAGTACCGGATGTGACGACCTTCAACGCAGTCGGCGACGTGATCACCTATACCTTCACCGTCACCAACACGAGCCCCGGCGGCGCGCTTGCCCCGTCGATCGCCCGGCGCATCGTCATCCGGGACGACAAAATCCCAGGCGATATTGAGTGTTTTGACCGCACCCGCGACACGGCCTCGGCCGGACCATCCGACGACCTTGACCCCGGCGAGACGTTCACCTGTTTCGAGATGCCGACCTACACGGTCACCCAAGCCGATCTGGATGCGGTGCAATCCGGCGACACCACAGGCTTTGTCACCAACAACGCCGCGGGGATCGTGACAACAGTCCCATCCGGCACGTCAGAGATTTCGTCGCCACCCGTGCAGGCCACGGTCGATGGTGAGGCCATCAACCTGCTCACCGTTGCCAAGTCTGTCACGGCTGGCAACGATCCTGCATCCGTCGGTGACATGCTCACCTATCAGATCACGGTGGACAATGACGGCAACCAGACCATCTCTGGCCTTGCGATCACTGACCCGCTGATCCCGGGGTTGAGCTGTCTTTACAACGGCGCGGCGTCGCCCACGACGCTTGCGCCCGGCCAGCAAGCGGTCTGCACTGGCACCTATACGGTGCAGCAGTCCGATCTGGACGCGGGCACAACGCTCGACAACGTGGTCGATGTGACCGGCAACACGCCACAGGGTGTGGCCGTCACCGGCACCGCCGACAACATGCATGACCTTGAGACGCCTGACCCCGAAGTCACGATTCTCAAGGAACTGGCCGCCAGCGAACCCAGCACGGCATTCTCTGCCGTGGGTCAGCAGGTGCCTTACCAGATCACCGTGACCAACAGCGGCAATATCACCCTGACGAGCACAATCGTCACCGACATCCTGTTCCCGGGTGAACAGTGTGTGATCGGGTCTTTGGCACCGGGTGCAGTCGATACGTCTTGCGTGTTCACCTACACCGTCACGCAAGAGGACCTTGATCGCGGCACCTTGGATAACGAGGCGACGGCGAATTCCACCACCGAAAACTACGGCGACGTGGATGACAGCGATGATATCACCGGGTCCGGCCCTGACCGCGAACCTGCGATCACTGTTGTCAAAGAGGCGTTGGATACCACCTTTGCCAATGATGGCGACACGCTGGATTATCGCTATGTCGTGGCCAACACTGGCAATGTCACGATCACCGATCCAACGACGGTCACCGATGATCGCATTCCGACGCTGACCTGTGGCAACACGCTGCCAGACACGGGCCCAGCACCTGATTTTGATCCTGTGCTCTTGCCCGACAGCTTCTTTGTCTGCACCGGCACCTATACCGTCGATCAGATTGATGTGAATGCGGGATTTGTCACCAACATTGCGACGGCAGAGGTCGTTGACCCGGTCAACGGCGGCACGATTGACGACACCGACACGGTCACCGTGAACGGCACGCGCAGTCCGGCCTTTACCATCGACAAAGTGGCATCCGACACCACCAACGTGGCGGCGGGCGACACCATCACCTACACCTATACCGTGGTGAACACCGGCAACGTGACGCTGACAGGGATCACACTGACCGACGCCCATACATCGGCCAGCGGGACATCGAACCTGACGATTTCGTCAAGCGGCAATGTCGGCTCGCTTGACCCAACCGACAGCGCGCAACTGACCGCGACCTATGTGGTCACGCAGGACGACATTGATGAAGGCAATGACCTGACCAACATCGTCAGCGCATCCAACGCGACACCGCCAGCCGGTGTCACGCCACCGGCGACGCAGACGGCAACAGAAACCGTCGACGTCGAAAACCCTGATCCATCGCTAGAGGTTGTGAAAACGGTCACGCCACCGGCATCTTTGGTCGCGGGCGAGACGGTCACCTTTGACATCAGCATCAGCAACACCGGCAACGTCACGCTGGATGGCATTGTGCTGTCCGACACCCTGTCGCGCGCGGATGGCACGCTTATCACACCATCGGTCCCCACGTTCACGGGTGGCGATACGGGCGGCGACGGTGAGCTTGGCCTGACCGAGGTTTGGACCTACCAGCTGACCCACGTTCTGACCCAAGATGATGTGGATGCGGGCGGGCTGTCCAACACGGCCACCGCAGATGCAGAAGACCCGTCTGACACGCCAGTTACCGATGTCTCTCACCCCACGCCGGGTGGTGGTTCGACACCTACAACGCTGGACATTCCGGCACAGCCTGACATCGAGGGCGAAAAGGTCATCACCGCAGGCCCCACCACTGTCAACGGCATCGTCCGGTTTGAGATCACGGCAACGAACACCGGCAACGTCACGCTGACAGGCGTGAACGTGGCCCGCGACAGGCTGCGCCGGGCGGATGGCACGACGCTGACGCTGACCTCTGGTCCGACGTTCTTTTCCGCGGATGCAGGTTCAGGCTCTGGCACTTTGCTGCCCGGTGAAACCGCGACCTACCGCGCGACTTACCAGCTAACGCAGGATGACGTGGATGCAGGCGGTATCGACAACCGCGCAACGGTTGAAGGCACGGACCCTAACGGCACGGTGGTCGATGACCTCACAGACGCAGGCACACCGGGCGACAACAGCGACCGGACGGTGCTGACGATCCCTGCCAACCCGGAACTGTCGCTGGTGAAAGAGCTGACCGCCGGTGGTCCGACCTATGACACCGTGGGCGATGCGCTGACCTATACCTTTACCGTCACCAACGATGGCAACGTCACGATCACCGATGCGATCAGCATTACCGATCCGCTGATCACCAATGATGGCGGCACGATCACTTGTGACCCCGTGCCCTTGGCACCGGGCGATTCCCTGACTTGTTCTGGCATCTACACCGTGGATCAGGACGATCTGAACGCGGGCCAAGTGGATAACTCTGCCACCGCAACAGACGGGACCACCACCAGCCCCGCCGCAACCGAAAGCGTGCCCGCCCAGCAAAATCCTGAGGTCTCTGTCGACAAAGAGGCGATCTCAATCTCGACCGGGGACAACGACGTCACCAACCCTGCGAACTTTGTCTCGGGCGCGGTCATCAGCTACGAATACACCATCACAAACGAAGGCAATGTGAACCTCACTGGCCCTGTCACGGTGAACGACAACCTGATCACCGGTGGCGTGACCTGTCCCGCCAACCCCAACCCCGGCATGGCGCCGGGCGATCAACTGGTCTGTTCCGCGACCTATACCGTGACCCAGGCCGAGGTTGATGTGGGCTCTGCCACCAACACGGCAACTGCGACGGTTGATGGCACGACATCACCACCAGATGCGGTGACGGTCCCTAATGGCAATGCGCCGGGCCTGACCGTGGCCAAGACGCTGCTGCGGATTGAAAACCCCGACACCTCGGTCCAGCCGGGTCTGGAATATGACGAAGTGGACGACGTCCTTGTCTACCAATTCGTGGTCACCAACACCGGCGACGCTGCCTTTACCCGCGACATCACCATTGATGACCCGCTCTTGGATACGCCGGTCACCTGCTGGACAGCTGTCCCCGTCACGGATCCGGACTTTACCCCGGCCAACGCGACGGACCCCGCCGAGACGGCAACCTGCGAAGGTCGCCTGACCGTTGATCTTGATGATCTGGATGCAGGAAGTGTGTTCAACAGCGCGACCGCCAATACGACCTTTGGCCCGCTGCCCGGCACGCCGATCATCTCACCACCCAGCACACTGACCACGCCAGCAGACACCAACCCATCGCTGCAGATCGTCAAGACCGCTGACCTGACAGACTTCAGCACCGTGGGTGAGATCATCACCTATACGCTGACCGTGACCAACGACGGCAACCAGACGATCAGCGGCGTGCGCGCGCGCGATGATCTGCTGCCGCTCGACTGTACGCTCGGCTCGCTAGAACCCGGCGACGTCGATAACAGCTGCTTTGGCACTTATCCCGTTACGCAGGACGATATCGACGCAGGCAGCATCCTGAACGCCGCCTCTGTTGCAGGTGTGGACCCACAGGGTGGCGCGGTGGAAGATGACACCACGCTGACGGTTGGCGGCCCAACACCGGCACCAGCATTTACCTTGGTCAAGTCTGCAAGCCCCGATCCGTTTGGCGCGGTCGGCACGTCGATTACCTATACCTTCACCGTGCAAAATACGGGCAACGTCACCCTGTCCGATGTGACCATTACGGACGACATCGTGTCCCCGGCCTTTAGCTGCACCATCGCAACGTTGAACGTGGGCGACACCGATGACACTTGCACGCTGGCCTATACAATCACGCAAGACGACAAGGACGCGGGCGAGATTGAGAACACGGCAGAAGCCGAAGCAACTGACCCCAACGACACCGTGATCACCCGCGAGGATACGATCACCACACCAGCCGAACCCGCAGTGCCGGGGATCGAAGCGGTCAAGACATCCAGCGCGCCCAATACCTTCCTCGGGACCGAGGTGACGTATACGCTGACCCTGACCAACACGGGCGATGTGTCTTTGTCAGTTGATCGCATCACCGACACCATGACCCGCCGCAACTTTGCGGCCTCGCCCACCACGTTGACCACGCCCTTTGGCAGTTTGACCGGCGATACCGATGGTGACGGGTTCTTGGACGTGACCGAGGTCTGGACCTACACCGGGACCAAGATCATCTCTCAGGCGGATATCGACGCGGGCGGCTTTGACAACACCGTGGTTGTCGATGCGACCGACCCCTTTGGCACATCCGTTGATGATACTTCTGACGATGGCAATGACAGCGACGGCAACACCACCGACGACCCGACAGAGTTCATCATCGTGCCGGGGCCCGCGATCAGCCTTGTGAAGACCATCACGACAACAGGTGCTGCGGCAGGGGACGAGGTTGTCTTTGCCCTCGTGGCCACAAACCAGGGGAACACAACGCTCTTTGGGATCGACGTGACCGACACGCTGTCGGATGCGGATGGCAATGTGTTGTCGACAGCCGCACCCACAATCGTGAACCCCAGCAGCTTGCCGGGCTCCATCGCGCCCGGTGAAGTGCTGACCTATGAGCTGCGCTATACGCTGACTCAGGACGATGTGGATTCAGGCGGCATCTCGAACACTGCGACTGTGGTGGCCACGGACCCAAGCGGGGACCCAGTGACGGATGTATCCGACAATGGCGACGATACCGACGGCAACACCGCCGACGATCCAACTGTGATCACGTTCATTCCGGACCCCGGCTTGGAAGTGACGAAGCTTGCCGTGCCATTTGACGACCCCGATGCAACAGTGGTTGTCGGTGATGTGGTGGAATTCACCATCACGGCTGAAAACACCGGCACCGTGACGCTGACGGATCTGGTCATCACGGATACGCTAACCAATCTGAATGGCGATACGCTGACACCTGACAGCGTGACCTTTACCGATGGCGACGACGAAACTTCGCTCATCCCGGGTGCTGTGAACACCTTTACCGTGCTCTACACGCTGACGCAGGACGACATCGACAGCGGCGGGGTTGAGAACACGGCATTGGGCGAGGCGATCGACCCCGATGACAATCCGGTCACGGACATTTCCGACAATGGCATCGATGATGACGGCAATACGTTGGACGATCCGACAATCATCTCGATCAACCAGATCGCGAGCCTTGAGGCGACGAAAGACACAACCACGCCCGAACTCGTCGCGGCCAACCAGTATCAAGTGACGTTTGATATGACGGTGACCAACACCGGCAACATCACGCAGAACGAAATCCAGGTGACCGACGATCTGGTGGCCTTCGCAACGCCCGCCGAACTGGTCAGCACAACTGCGCCGACGGCCTCGAACTGGTCCGGCACAGGCGGTCCAAACCCCAACTTCAATGGGGTGAGCGATACGTCGATGCTGACCAGCGGTGTGTCTTTGGCACCCGGAGAGACCGGCACTTTGCAGATCATTGTGGTCTACGACACCTCACTGGGTTTCCCCGCGCAGGCCAATACGATCTCTGTTGTCTCCTCGACAGTGACGACACCTGTAACGGCTGAAGTGGAAGTGCCGCGCGTGGCCGCACCTGACATCTTTGCCAGCAAGTCCGTGGCCCCCGAAACCGTTCTTCGTGGCGGCACGGTAACCTATACGCTGACCTTCCAGAACCGTCTGGCGCAGGCCGAACCGGGTCTGACGGCTGTCGATATCATGCCCGCTGGCGTGATCTATACGCCGGGCACTTCGGCCTTTGATGGTGTGGCGATTGATGATCCGGAAACCGTGGGCAACCAGCTCCGTTGGGGTCCGCTGACGCTGGCCCCCCTTGGCACCAGCAGCGTGACCTTTGACGCCCGCGTCGTAGGCGACGCGGTTGAGATGGTGAACCGCGCCTATATGCTGGGCCCCGATGGCACCGTGGTGTCCAACATCGCGACCGCCACACTGACCCGCCCGCCAGAGCCTGTGTTTGAATGTTCCGACATCATCGGCAAGGTTTTTGATGATGAAAACTTCAACGGCTATCAGGACGGCGTGATTGAGCCCGACAGGTCACAGATCACCGATCAGACCTACTACGGTGGCAAAGGCGGCGGCAAACTTGCGCCTGAGGTTGTGACCCCTGACGCGGAACAAGGCTTGCCGGGCGTGCGTCTGTCGACCGTGAACGGCACCTTGATCACGACGGACGAATATGGCCGCTTTAGCGTGCCTTGCGCCGAATTGCCTGCGTCCATCGGGTCGAACTTCACGCTGAAACTCGATGAGCGCACCTTGCCCACCGGGTATGCGATCACGACCGAAAACCCACGCACCATCCGGGTGACCCCCGGCACCGTGGCCAAGCTCAACTTTGGCGTGGCCCTGGGCAATGTCATCGACATCGACCTGATGGCGGCGGCCTTTGGGGCAGGGGCTGCACCTTCGGCAGCGCTTGCAAACGGGGTTGACCAGCTGGCCGCGCAACTGGGCGACAGCCCCGTGGTGCTGAACCTCAACTACTACGTCAACGGCGAAAGCCGCGACATCGCACGCGCCCGCCTTGACGCGGCAGAGGCGCTGATCCGGGACCGCTGGCGCGGATCGGGACTGCGGATCGTGCGTGCAATTCGGGCGGTGCAATAGGATGCGGATGATGAACATGCGAACACCCACACTCGCTTCGAGCGCCCTTGCATTGGCCCTCGCCATGCCCGCAAACGCCCAAGAAGGCTTTGCCATTACCCTCAACGGTAACGCCGTCGCAGGCGACCCGGTCGTTGTGGACACCGTGCGGCGCACTGATGTGGCGCTGGCCAATGCCGACGTGCAGGTGGTCTTTGATGGGCTTGGCGCTGTCCCGCGCCTTGATCTGGAACTGATTGGCGATCCGGGGCAGGCGGGCGATACCGTCACGCTGCAATCCGCTCTCAACTACCCGGCCTTTGTGCAACGCGGCGAAGTTCGCGTGATCGACCGCGCCGCCCTTGGCGGCCCACGTACCGTGGCCACCGTGCCGGTAAATCCCAACGGTCAGGTGGCCCTGACATTGCCCGAAGGCGACGACCTTGTTGTCGTCCACCGGGTCTATGACGCCCAAGGCCGCTTTGACGAAACCGCACCGCTGTCCGTCATGCGCGCCGATGACCGCGGGCTGGCCGAAGGCGTCGAAGATGGCAATGACAGCGCCCGCCGCCGTGGCATCCCCGTCAGCGGCGGGGCCGTAACAGTCACCGGCACCGATGTGGCCCCCGGCGCGCGCGTGGTTGCATTGGGCGAGGTCGTGCCAACAGACCGCGATGGCGGCTTTGTCATTCAGCGCATCCTGCCGCCCGGCGACTATGGCGTTGATGTGAACGTCAACGGCGCGGGCCAGCGCGTTGACCTTACCCGCGACATCACGATCCCCAATTCCGAATGGTTCTATGTCGCCACTGCTGATCTGACCTTTGGCATCCGCGAAGGCGACAGCACAGACGGGCGCGAGACCTATCAGACCGGCCGTGTCGCCGGGTTCTTTGACGGCAAAACCGCCAATGGCACGCGGATCACGGGCTCTGTCGATACCGGTGAGGGCGATCTCGATCAGATATTCCGCCGTCTGGACGAACGCGATCCGCGGCAGCTCTTGCTGCGTGTCGATCCCGCTGACCTCTACCCGACCTACGGCGACGACAGCACGATTGAGGACCGCACGCCGACCTCCGGCAAAATCTTCCTGCGCATCGAACGCCAAGCGAATTATCTGCAATGGGGCGACTTTGACAGCGATCTGGGCGACAATGATTTTGTCCAGAATGATCGCTCGCTCTATGGCCTTTCTGCTGGGCTAGCGACCTCTTCGGTCACGTCTCGCGGCGATGCCCGTGCCTCGCTTTCGCTCTATGCCGCGCAGCCCGATATGCTGCCGCAGCGCGATGTCTTTCTTGGCACCGGCGGCACCGTATTTTTCTTGGAAAAACAAGACATTGCGCAAGCGTCTGAGACGATCTCGATCCAGCTGCGGGACCCGGATACGGGCCGTGTGATAGACACCCAGACCCTGATCGCGGGCGAAGATTACGCGATCAACTATATCCAAGGCATCATCACGCTCCGCCGCCCACTGACAGCGACGGCAAACGAAGGCCTGTTCTCCATCGGCTCTGCCCGTGATGCAGACGTCGTGCTGGTCGCGGCTTACGAACATACCCCCACCGCAGGCGACGTCGAAGGCTTTGCCTATGGCGGCCGCGCCGAAGGTTGGGTCAGCGACAACCTGCGCTTTGGCGTCAGCGGCATGTTGGACGAGACCGGCGTGACCGATCACCAGGTTGTCGGCGTCGATGTGCTTTATGCCATGTCCGACAACAGCTTTATCAAAATCGAGCTGGCCCAATCCGAAGGCACCGGGTTCGACAGCACCTTCTCTGCTGACGGCGGCCTGATCGTCGATGACATCGCAGCCACCGGCAGCGACGGCCAAGCCTTCAAGATCGAAGCACAGGCCGATCTGGAAGAGCTCGGCTTTGATGGCGAAGGCGTCGTGAACGCCTACTACGAAGAACGCACCGCAGGCTTTTCATCGCTCGATCTGAACGTCGCCAGCGATGAAACGCTTTATGGCCTGACCGCAGACGTGATGCTGATGGATCGCCTGACCTTGCTGGTCGGCTTTGATCACTACGAGAACGCCGCAGGCGTGCGCAACATCGACGGCACATGGCAATTGACCTATGCGGCCTCTGACCAATGGGAATACGCGGTCGGGGTCGAGGTGCAGGACAACGTCGGCGGCACCAACGCAGGCAACCGCACCGATGTCGCGGCAAAAGTCACCTATAGCCCGACCGAGACGGCCTCTGTCTATGTCTTTGGGCAGGCCACGGTGGACGTCTCGCAACTGCCCGAAAACAACCGCTACGGCGTTGGCGGCTCTTATGAATTTGCCTCTGGCTGGACCGTCGCTGGCGAAGTGTCGGATGGCGATTTTGGCGTCGGCGGGCGGATCACAGCCAGCAATGACGATGGCAACGGCAACACCCGCTATGTCGGGTATGAGCTTGAGCCGGGCCGAGACTATGACGGCATTGCATTGCGCGGGCGCGACCGTGGCCGCCTTGTTGCCGGTGCGACGCAGACCGTTTCCGGCACCGTCGATATGTTCGGCGAAAACACCTATGACGTCTTCGGGCGTCACCGCTCCCTGACGAGCGCATACGGGTTGTCCTATGCCCCCAACGACGCGCTATCGGTGACAACCGCGTTTGAGCTTGGCCGCGTCGATGATGGTGATGGCTATGATTTTGAGCGTCAGGCGCTGACACTCGGTGTGATCTACGAAACCGAACAGCTGTCCGCTTCCGGCCGGGTCGAATACCGCACCGAAGATGGCTTGCAGAACGGCATTCAGGTCAACGCCGACACGCTGTTGGTGGCCGCCAACGCCGCCTACAAATTTGACGAAGAACGCCGTCTTGTATTCTCCGCCGATCTGGCGCGATCCGAAACCGCGCAAAGCACGCTGGTGGATGGCAATTACGCCGATGTGGTGCTGGGTTATGCCTTCCGCCCCATCGACAACGACAAGCTGAACGTCTTGGCACGCTATCGTTATCTTTATGACCTTTACGGTCTGCGGGACGCCACTGACGATAGCGGCATCCGCCAACGCAGCCATGTGGTCAGTGTTGATGCGACCTATGACCTGAACCAGCAATGGACGCTGGGCGGCAAGATTGGTTATCGCTCCAGCCAGACGCTTGATGCCGATGGCAACCTTGATGCGGCCAACGATGCTTGGCTCGCCGCGGCCTCCGCCCGCTGGCATCTGGTCAAGGATTGGGATGCGCTGATCGAAGTGCGCCAGCTGAACCTATTGGATGCGGGCACGACGGAAACCTCGGCCTTGGGTGCTGTCTACAAGAACCTTGGGCAAAACTTGAAGGTCGGCGTCGGTTATAACTTCGGCACCTTCTCGGATGATCTGACGGACCTGACGCTGGATGATCAAGGCGCGTTCCTGAACATCGTCGCGCAGTTCTAAGTGTCGCCATTGCGCCGAAATACGACCCTTTGAAACGTGCGTTCGGCCCGGTAGTAGGGCAGGATGCGCGCAAAGGGGAAGAACATGACCAAAAGCTATCAAAACTACATCGGCGGTGCTTGGGTATCCGGCACGTCTGAGGTTGAAAATCGCAACCCGTCTGATCTGGACGATGTGATCGGGCTTTATGCCCAAGCTTCCAGCGATCAGCTCGAACAGGCGCTTGATGCCGCCCGCGATGCGCAGGCCGCATGGGGCGCCTATGGGATCGAGCGTAAATACAACGTCCTTATGGCCATCGGGACAGAGATGATGGACCGCGCCGAAGAGCTTGGCACACTTCTGTCCCGTGAAGAGGGCAAGCCGCTGGCTGAAGGCAAGGGCGAGGTCTATCGGGCCGGGCAGTTCTTTACCTATTATGCTGCAGAAACCCTGCGCCAGATCGGTGAAAACGCCGATTCCGTGCGTGATGGCATCGAAATTGATGTGCGCCGTGAACCTGTTGGCGTTGTGGCGATCATCTCGCCCTGGAACTTCCCGACTGCCACCGCATCATGGAAAATTGCGCCAGCGCTTTGCTATGGCAACGCGGTGATCTGGAAGCCCGCCAATGTCACGCCCGCCTCTGCGGTGGCCCTGACAGAGATTATCGCGCGGCAAGACATCCCGCCGGGTCTGTTCAACCTTGTGATGGGTGCGGGCCGCGACGTGGGCCAGCGCCTTGTGGAAAGCCCCAAGGTCAACGCGATTTCCTTCACCGGCTCTGTGCCTGTCGGCAAAGGCATCGCCACAGCGGCGATCCAGAACCTGACCAAGGTGCAGATGGAAATGGGCTCCAAAAACGCGCTCGCGGTGATGGACGACGCCGACGTCGATCTAGCTGTCACACTTGCCGCCGGGGGCGCATTTGGTGGCTCAGGACAGAAATGCACCGCCTCATCCCGGTTGATCGTGCATGAATCCGTTCATGACGCCTTTGTCGACAAACTGATCGCAGCGACACAAGCGCTCAAAGTTGGTCACGCGCTTGAGGCAGGCACGCAAATCGGCCCCGTGGTGTCGGACGATCAATTGCAGGGCAACCTGTCCTACGTCGACCTTGGCAAATCCGAAGGGGCAGAGCTTGTCTGCGGCGGCACCCAGATCGAGATGCCGACCAAGGGCTACTACATGACGCCCGGCCTTTTCGTCGGCACCACCAATTCCATGCGCATCAACCGCGAGGAAATGTTCGCCCCGCTTGCGGCCGTGATCAAAGTCGGCAGCTACGACGAGGCGCTCACGACGCTCAACGATACCAACTTTGGTCTGACCTCGGGCATCGTGACCAAGTCGCTGGCCCGCGCCAACCACTTCCGCCGCAACGCCCGCACTGGTGTGGTGACCGTGAACCTGCCCACCGCAGGCACCGATTATCACGTGCCCTTCGGCGGACGCGGCGACAGCTCCTACGGTCCGCGCGAGCAGGGTAAGGCGGCAGCGGAATTCTACACCACTGTCAAAACAGCATATATTTCTGCCGGAACGCCCGAATAGAAATCAACTAAGGATCAAGGCGCTATATGTCGAGCGCCTTGATCATATCGACCCGTTTGCCATGCCGCCCGCCTTCGAAATCAGTGGCAACAAAAGCATCCACAATCTCAAGCGCAAGGTTCTCGCCGATCACCCGCGCACCAAGCGCCAGCATATTGGCGTCGTTATGCGCCCGGATCATCTTGGCGGAAAAGGTATCCATGCACACGCCGCAGCGGATGCCCTTGACCTTATTGGCTGCCATCATGATGCCCTGACCGGTGCCGCACAGAATGATGCCCAGATCACTTTCGCCCGCCGCGACGATTTCCGCCGCCGCTTGCCCATGCGCCGGATAATCTGTGCTTTCGGTTGTCATCGGACCGATATCGGTCACGTCAAACCCCTGCGCGTCCAGATGCGCGGCAATCGCCTGCCGCAGGTCCACCGCCCCATGATCGCTCGACAGCACAATCTTTCTCGTCTCAGTCATGGCTCACCCCTCGTTATTCTGCCGCCTCCGCATAATCATCCATTGGCGGGCATGAACAGACCAAATTGCGGTCGCCAAAGACATTATCCACCCGATTGACCGGGGGCCAGTATTTGTCCACCCGAAACGCGCCGGGCGGAAAGCAGCCTTGCTCGCGACTGTAGGGCCGGTCCCAGTCCTTCACGAGGTCTTCCATCGTATGCGGCGCGTTGTGCAGCGGGCTGCTGGCATAGTCGGTCTTGCCGTCGGCGATCTCATCAATCTCGGCACGAATGGCCAGCATCGCGTCGCAAAAGCGGTCGAGCTCGGCCTTGGTTTCGCTTTCAGTCGGCTCCACCATCAACGTACCAGCGACCGGCCAGGACATCGTAGGCGCATGGAACCCGCAGTCGATCAGGCGCTTGGCAATGTCATCCACAGTGACCCCATGTTCGGCAAAGGGGCGGGTGTCGATGATGCATTCATGCGCAACGCGCCCCGTCGGCCCCTTATAAAGCACGTCATACGCCCCGTTGAGGCGCGCCGCGATGTAGTTTGCGTTCAAAATCGCAACCCGCGTGGCCTGCGTCAGCCCCTCGCCACCCATCATCAGGCAATAGGCCCATGAGATCGGCAGCAAAGACGGCGAGCCATAGGCGGCGGCAGAGACGGCACCTTTGCCATCATTGGGATCACCCGGCAAATGCGGCACCAAATGCGTTTTGACGCCAATTGGTCCCATGCCGGGGCCACCGCCGCCGTGCGGAATGCAAAACGTCTTGTGCAGGTTCAGGTGGCTGACGTCCCCGCCCAGATCGCCGGGCCGCGAGAGCCCGACCATCGCGTTCATATTGGCCCCGTCAATATAGACCTGCCCGCCATGATCGTGGGTGATCTGGCATACCTCTGTCACCGTTTCCTCAAACACGCCGTGGGTGCTGGGATAGGTGATCATGCAGCCCGCCAGATTGTCCGCATGCTCTGCCGCCTTTGCGCGGAAATCATCCAGATCAATGTCGCCGTTTGCAGCCGATTTGACCGGAACAACTTTCCACCCGACCATCTGCGCCGAGGCAGGATTGGTGCCATGGGCCGACATCGGGATCAGGCAGATGTTCCGATGCCCTTCGCCATTCGCGCGGTGATAGGCGGCAATCGTCAAAAGCCCCGCATATTCGCCTTGTGCCCCGGAATTGGGCTGCATCGAAATCGCAGCATAGCCGGTGATGTCACACAGCTTGGCGCTCAGATTATCGATCATCTCTTGATAGCCCGCCGCCTGATCCTTGGGGCAATAGGGATGCAAGAGCGAGAAGTCGCGCCAGCTGACCGGCATCATTTCAGCGGCAGAATTTAGCTTCATCGTGCAGGACCCCAGCGGGATCATCGCGCGGTCCAGCGCCAGATCCCGGTCCGCCAGACGCCGCATATAGCGCATCATCTCGGTCTCAGCCCGGTTCATATGAAAGACCGGGTGCGTCAGATAATCGCTGGTCCGCACCAACCCATCGGGCATCCGGTATTCTGCCGTCAGATCGGTGTCGCGTTCCGTGATGCCAAAGGCGCGCCAGACCTTTTTGATCGTGGCTGGGCGGCAATATTCGTCCAGCGTGATGCCCACCTTGGTCTTGCCCACGCGGCGCAGGTTGATGCCCTCATTGACCGCTGCTTGCATGACGCCGCGCTGCAAAAGACCCACGTCCACAGTGATCGTGTCAAAGAACGCGGCGGGTTCGACCTTGAAACCGGCCTCTTCCAAACCGCGCGCCAGGCGCACCGTCTTGCGATGAATGCGCTGCGCGATGGCCTTCAGCCCCTCTGGCCCATGAAACACCGCATAAAATCCGGCCATCACGGCCAAAAGCGCCTGCGCCGTGCAGACATTCGACGTCGCCTTTTCGCGGCGGATGTGCTGCTCCCGCGTTTGCAAGGACAGCCGGTAAGCGCGGTTGCCATGGCTATCGACAGAGACGCCCACGATCCGCCCCGGCATGTTCCGCGCGTATTGCTGTTTCGTCGCCATATAGGCCGCATGCGGCCCACCATAGCCCACGGGCACGCCAAAGCGTTGCGTTGTGCCTACCGCGATATCGGCCCCCATGGCACCGGGTTCTTTCAATAGCGTCAGCGACAGAGGATCGGCTGAAATCACACCAATCGCCTTGTGGTCATGCAGTGCCGCCATCTGACCAGTAAAGTCGCGCAGATGCCCGTAGGTGCCGGGAAACTGGAAAATCGCACCGAACACCGCACTTGCGTCCATGTCATCCGGGGAGCCGACGATCACCTCGATCCCCAAGGGCGCCGCACGGGTCTGGATCACGGCGATGTTCTGCGGATGGCAGTTTTCGTCCACAAAAAACGCCTTGGCCTTCGACTTTGCCACCCGCTGCGCCATTGTCATCGCCTCGGCACAAGCGGTCGCCTCATCCAAGAGCGAGGCATTGGCAATCTCAAGCCCGGTCAGATCACTGACCATGGTTTGAAAGTTCAAAAGGGCTTCAAGTCGCCCTTGGCTGATCTCGGGCTGGTAGGGCGTATAGGCCGTATACCACGCCGGGTTTTCCAGAATGTTGCGCTGGATCGCAGGCGGCGTGATCGTGCCGTGATAGCCCTGACCAATCAGACTGGTCAGCACCTTATTCTTGGACGCCGTGACCCGCATGTGATGCAGCAACTCCCGCTCTGACTTTGGCTTGCCAAAATCCAGCGGCTCTTTTTGGCGAATGCCCTTGGGCAGGGTGTCATCAATCAACGCCGCCAGACTATCCGCCTGCACCACCTGCAACATTTCGTCCATCTCAGCGGGCGAGGGGCCGATGTGGCGGCGGTTGGCAAAATCATACGGCAGATAATCTGTCGGCTTGAAGGTCATATGCGTTACTCCACCAGCGCCTTATAGGCCGCTTCATCAAGGTATTCGTCCATCTTGGACAGATCGTCAGACTTGATCTTAAAGAACCAGCCGTTCCCCAAAGGATCCTCGTTCACGAGGCCAGGATTGTCGGCAAGTGCTTCATTCACCTCAACAATTTCACCATCCAGCGGTGACAGGATGTCAGAGGCTGCTTTCACACTTTCAATCACGACCGCTTCGTCATCGATCACAACTTCGGTGCCGACCTCTGGCAATTCGACAAAGACGATATCGCCCAATTGTGTCGCCGCATGTTCGGTGATGCCAACAACCACAACGTCATCTTCGATGCGCAGCCATTCGTGTTCTTCGGTAAATTTCATGGGTTTCTCCGTTCTCTAGCGTTTGAAATTTGCGGGGGTAAAGGGCAGGGCGGTCACGGTCAGCGGCAAGCGTTTGCCGCGCAGCTCGCCGCAAACGACCGTGCCTTTGGCGGCATGCGCCGTCGCGACATAGCCCATGGCGACAGGTCCCTCGACGGTGGGGCCAAAGCCACCGGATGTGATTTGCCCAATGGGTGTTACGGCGTCGGCTTCGTCAAACAGCAAGACCCCTTCGCGCATCGGCGCACGTCCCTCTGGTCGTAATCCAACGCGCTTGCGATCCGCACCATCCGCGATCTGGGCCAAAATGATATCCGCACCAGGAAATCCGCCAGCCCGGTCGCCACCCGTCCGACGCACCTTTTGAATGGCCCACGTCAGCGCGGCCTCAACCGGCGTTGTTTCGGCATCAATGTCATGCCCATAGAGGCACAACCCGCCCTCAAGCCGCAGGCTATCACGCGCGCCCAGCCCAATGGCTTCAACATCGTCATGGGCCAACAACAGCTTGGCAAGTGCGACGGCATCGGCATTCGGCACCGAAATCTCAAAGCCGTCCTCGCCGGTGTAGCCTGACCGCGACACCCAGCATTCCGCGCCGTTCAAATCGACCGTTGCTACATCCATAAACGCCATATCCGCCACCGCCGGGTTCACCCCCGCCAGCACCGCCTCTGCCGCCGGGCCTTGCAGGGCCAGCAACGCGCGGTCCGTCACCTCCACCACCTCAACACCTTTGAGATGGGCGCGCATATGGCCAATGTCAGCCGCCTTACACGCGGCATTCACCACCACAAAAATATGGTCGCCGCGATTGGCTAGCATTAGATCATCGCTGATCCCGCCTGCGTCATTGGTAAAGAACCCATAGCGCTGCCGCCCCTCGGCCAGGCCCACAACATCAACAGGCACCAGCGTTTCAAGCGCTGCGGCGGCACCATCGCCGACCAGTTTGACCTGACCCATGTGGCTGACGTCAAACAGCCCCGCCTTGGCCCGGCAATGCAGATGCTCTTTCATCACGCCAAGACCATATTGCACAGGCATGGCGTAACCTGCGAATGGCACCATCTTGGCCCCAAGGCTTTCATGTAAATCAAATAGCGGCGTATGCCTCAGATCGCTCATCCGGTTCCCTTTCCGGGCCGCGCTGATCTGATGGGATCACCGGGCACCACATGGCAGCGCGACTTGCGCTGCGTGATGCCCCCTCTGTCCTTTCGCCTGAGATCGTTATCCCTTCGGCGGGTCCAACGGACCACTCTCCAGAGTCTTATCGTCCACGTCGGTCCTTGTGCCTGAGCGTTTCCGGGGCGGTTGCGCCTTCGGCACCGGTTAAACCGGTTCTCCCGTCGTGTGCGGCGACCCTAGACGCGGAAATCCGATCCGGCAAGAGGGGAAGAGATTGCCCCACCCGGTGGCTAGTAATCCATCAACCGCTCAGAGGTCGGGACTTCCAGAAACTGCATAGGTGGCTTTTCAGGGCTCAGCACCGCAGCCATAGCCGCACGGGCCAGAAAATTCCCGGTTTCGCCAAGGTCTTCGTGCACAGTCAGGATCGATGGCCTGATCCGTCTGAGCAGGGGCACGACCTCTTTACTGAACAAATCAACCGTATCGCCAAGCACAAGTCCGGCCCGCTCGACCGAGGACATGGCCGCAATACTACTGGCGTTCGACCCGCAAATCAGCCCGTCCAGCTTGGCGCCTGACGCGATATGGGCATCAATTGCAACTTCGGTTTCTTGCATGGCGTCGTCACTTGTGGCGCCAGACAACACCCGCACCTCAACACCGTGCTCGCGGCCCTTTGTCTCAGCGCCGATGATCATGTCGCGCCCGTAACGCTGTTCGGTAGGCGGCGCGACCAAGAGGATATTGCGCCGGCCGCGCGCGGCAAGTTCGGCCACGCCCAAGGCACCAAAAGCCGCGTTGTCGTAGTCGTAATAGGCATGTTCATGCGACCACACCGTGCGGCCATGGGTGGCAAAGGGAAAGCCGACGCTGCGCAGATAGGCCACGCGTGGGTCTTCGTGCCGGGTCTGGTTAAAGATCACCGCATCGGCAGAGCGCGTTTCCACGATATAGCGGATCGGTTTCATCGGATCTTCGTCCGCAAAATAGGGCGTGATATTTAGGTGGAACGGCGTCTCGCGCAGGCCAGATGCGACCGCAGAAATCAGCCGGGCGGTGTGGTTCATCACCTCATGTTCGGACGACAACACCAAGGATATTACATTGGTCCGGCCCGTCCGGAGACGCACGCCTGCGCGGTTCGGGACATAGCCAATTTCATCCGCAACAGACCGCACGCGGGCCCGTGTGGCCACGCTAATATCGGACGCGCCACCCAGGGCGCGGCTCACGGTTGGCACGGCAAGTCCGGTCAAAGCAGCGATCGTTTTGAGCGTCGGTTGCTTGCGTGCACCACCCGATTTTTCCGAATCACTCACCATGACTTTTTCGTTTTTGTCGTGCTTGGCCATCAGTCCTGCCGTGTCTTTCCGGGTCTTTCGTACCTAAGTTTTCAAGGCGAAAACAGGTTTCTTTTCAGCGCAAAATTAATCCGTTGTCAGATGAGACTAAATCGTTATAGGATTTTCTACAACGATTTAGTCAGGGAGGTTGAAATCGTGAAACTCACAACAAAACTGTTGTCGGCGACTGCTATTCTCGCAGCGTCATCTGTGTCCGCTGTCGAGCTGGAGGTCACACATTGGTGGACATCCGGTGGTGAAGCGGCCGCTGTATCTGAATTTGCAAAAGCGTTTGACGCGACAGAGCACTCATGGCTCGACGGCGCGATCGCTGGGTCCGGCGGCACTGCGCGCCCGATCATCATCTCACGTATTCTTGGCGGCGACCCCATGCACGCCACCCAGTTGAACCACGGCCGTCAAGCCGAGGAACTGGTCGAGGCTGGCCTGATGCTGGACCTCACAGATGTGGCCGAAGCCGGTGGCTGGGCTGACATCGTAAACCCAAGCCGCCTGTTGGATGGCTGCACATTGGACGGCAAGATCTACTGTGTGCCCGTCAACATCCACTCGCCGCAGTGGCTGTGGCTGTCGCACGAAGCCTTCGCAAAGGCTGGCGTTGATGTCCCATCCGATTGGTTCGAATTCGTTGAATCCGCTGACGCCCTGCGCGCCGCTGACGTGATCCCTCTCGCGATGGGTCAGCAAGCTTGGCAGACAAGCCTCGCCTTTGGTGCGATCATGGTCGCCGTGGGTGGCACAGAGCTTTACATCGACGTTCTGACCAACAAGAGCGCCGAAGCTGCTGCCAGCGAAAACATGACAGCCGTGTTCCGGGCATATGCCGATGCACGTGCACTGTCTGACGGATCCAACGTTCAGGATTGGAACCAGGCGACAAACCTCGTCATCACGGGCATGGCCGGTGGCCAGATCCACGGTGACTGGGCACAGGGTGAATTCCAGGTGGCCGGTCAGGTCGCTGGCGAAGACTACACCTGTCTGCCAGGTCTGGGCGTGAACGAAATCATCGCCACAGGTGGTGACGCGTTCTACTTCCCCAAGCAGGACGATCCAGCCATCGAAGCTGCCCAGAAAGAGCTTGCCGCTCTGATGATCAGCCCAGAAGTACAGGTTGCGTTTAACCTCAAGAAAGGCTCCTTGCCGATCCGTGGTGACGTTGATCTGTCCGCTGCAAACGACTGCATGAAGAAGGGTCTTGAGATCCTCGCAGCCGGTAACGTTCTGCCCGATGGCGTGAACGCTTACTCTGCAGACACAGCCGGTCAGCTAGAAGACCTGATGGTCGAATTCTGGAATGACCAGTCGATCACTGTTGAAGATGCACAGGCTCGTTACGTCGGCATCATCGAAAGCGCTGACTAAGCTTTCTTCCCGGGTGGGCCCGCAGCGACTTTGCTGCGGGCCTCTCCGAACTCACCTTTGGTAGCTCTGAACACCCTCGGCCAGATGGGGTGTTTTGACCTACCTGACAGCCAGCGACGGGGGACAAAATGGCGGTGACGGATACCGGACAACGTGAGGCAGCGGTCAAGCGACCTTCGCGTCTGTTCAACAACTTAGCATCAAAGTTTGCTGCGATTCCGATGATTTTCACCGCTCTGGTGGTCTTCGTCGGATGCACGCTTTGGACGATATACCACTCATTCACGCGGTCCCGTCTTTTGCCCGCGCCCGACAAATGGGTCGGCCTCGAAAACTACGAACGGCTTTGGAGCGAGAACCGCTGGCTGATCTCGATCGAAAACCTCGCGATCTACGGGTTTTGCTCGCTGGTCTTGTCGCTGGTGATTGGCTTTGTCCTCGCCGCGCTGCTTGACCGGAAGATCCGGTTTGAAAACACCATCCGCACGATCATCCTTTATCCCTTCGCGCTGTCCTTCGTTGTGACGGGCCTTGCGTGGCAGTGGATTTTGAACCCCGCGCTCGGACTGCAAAACGCCGTGCGCAACTGGGGCTGGGAAAGCTTTACGTTTGACCCGCTTAACAACGCGGAAATCGTGATCTTTGGCGTGTTGATCGCGGGCATCTGGCAAGGCTCTGGCTTTGTGATGGTGCTGTTGCTCGCCGGTATGCGCGGCATCGACGAAGACGTCTGGAAAGCCAGCCGTGTTGAGGGCATCCCGGCATGGAAAACCTATATCTTCATCGTGATTCCAATGATGCGCCCGGTCTTTGTGACGGCACTCGTCATCATCTCAGCGGGCATCATTAAGGTCTACGATCTGGTCGTGGCGCAAACCTCGGGCGGCCCCGGTATCGCCTCGGAAGTGCCCGCCAAATACGTGATCGAAAAGATGTTCCAATCCCAAAACCTCGGCCTTGGTTTTGCGGCCTCCACCATGATGCTTCTCAGCGTTCTGGTCGTGCTGATCCCTTGGGCCTATCTCGAATTCGGAGGCAAGAAAAATGGCTGATGCGACCGTGAACGCCCCTACGCCTTCTCAAACCATGACTGGCCCCACGGGCCCGAAACCAAAGCGCGCTTTCTCAAGCACCAACATCATCATCTACGGCACGCTTTTTGTGGTCTGCCTCTACTACCTCCTGCCGCTTTACGTGATGCTCGTGACATCGCTGAAAGGCATGCCAGAGGTGCGTCTGGGCCACATCTTTGCCCCACCCGTTGAGGTCACATTTGAACCTTGGGTCAAGGCGTGGTCAGAGGCCTGCACAGGCATCAACTGCGAAGGCCTGTCGCGCGGCTTTTCCAACTCCGTCTGGATCCTCGTGCCTTCGGTGATCATCTCCATCGCGATTGCATCGGTAAATGGCTACGCGCTGGCGAACTGGCGTTTCAAAGGGTCAGAGGTCTTCTTTACCATCCTGATCTTCGGCGCCTTCATCCCCTATCAGGTCATGATCTACCCAATCGTGATCCTGCTGCGCGAAAGCGGCGAGGGCATCACGTGGTTCCTGCGGATTTTCAACGAAGACGCGTCCAGCTTCCGGCTCATGGGCTCACTGTCTGGCCTCGTGATCGTGCACACGATCTTTGGCATGCCGATCCTGACGCTTCTCTTCCGCAATTACTTCACCTCTGTCCCCGAAGAGCTGTTCAAAGCGGCCCGCGTCGATGGCGCTGGTTTTTGGGGCATCTACTTCCGTATCATGCTGCCCATGTCCCTGCCGATCTTCGTTGTTGCGATGATCCTTCAGGTCACAGGCATCTGGAACGACTTCCTCTTTGGTGTGATCTACACCAAGCCGGAAACCTACCCGATGACCGTGCAGCTCAATAACATCGTGAACTCTGTGCAAGGCGTGAAAGAATACAACGTCAACATGGCCGCCACACTTCTCACCGGCCTTGTGCCTCTCGTTATCTACTTCGCCAGCGGCAAACTGTTCGTCCGCGGCATCGCAGCAGGAGCCGTCAAAGGATGACCCATTCCGTTGAAATCAAGAACCTCGATCTGGCCTTCGGCGCGGTCAAAGTCCTCAAGAACCTGAACCTTGATATCCATGAGGGCGAATTCCTCGTCCTGCTGGGCTCATCGGGTTGCGGCAAATCCACCTTGCTGAACTGCATCGCGGGCTTGCTTGAGGTGACGGACGGCCAAATCCACATCAAGGGCAAGAACGTCACATGGGCGGAACCTTCTGACCGTGGCATCGGCATGGTGTTCCAATCCTACGCGCTCTATCCGCAGATGACGGTCAAAGGGAACCTGAGCTTTGGCCTCAAGAACGCCAAAGTCCCCAAGGCCGAGATTGAACAGCGCGTCGCCCGCGCGGCCGAAATCCTGCAAATCGAACCGCTCCTTAGCCGTAAGCCCGGCGCGCTTTCAGGCGGTCAGCGCCAGCGTGTCGCCATTGGCCGCGCCCTTGTGCGCGACGTGGATGTGTTCTTGTTCGATGAACCGCTGTCGAACCTTGATGCCAAACTGCGTGCCGACCTGCGCGTCGAACTCAAGCGTCTGCACCAGCAGCTTGAAAACACCATGATCTACGTGACCCACGATCAGGTCGAGGCGATGACGCTCGCCGACCGCATCGCGATCATGAAGGGTGGCTTGATCATGCAACTCGGCACCCCGGATGAGATCTATAACCGCCCGCAGAACCTTTATGTGGCGGACTTCATCGGCTCACCTTCCATGAACTTTATCGAAGGCGTGCTGGAATCTGGCGTCTTCAAAGTGGACGACATGGCGATGCCAATGACCGGTTACGAATGGATCGATGCCCAAACCGCAGATCGCCCTGCGACCATCGGCATCCGGCCCGAACACATCATCACCGGTGAACTCGTCTCTGGCGCGCCGCTGCAATACGAAGTGGTCGTTGATCTGGTCGAACCCATGGGTTCTGACACGCTGGTCTACGGTAAAATGGGCAACCATTCCTTGCGCATCCGCATGGACGGCCAAGCCCGCGTCACACCAGGCGAGACGCTGGCCATCGGCATTGATCCGTCGCGCGCCTCGATATTTGACAAAAAGTCGGAACTCCGCCTCTGATGCTTGATCTGTCCGGCATATGGTCGCTTGCAGACGCAAGCGGCATGCATAACTGCGACTTGTCGCTGCCGGGCGACGGGATCACGGCGCTGCATGATGCCGGGTTGATCCCTGATCCTTATTGGGGCCGCAACGAATACGATCTGCGCTGGATTTGCGAACGTGACTGGACCGCGACCCGGACGTTTGAGCTGTCAGATACGGACGTCGATCTGGTGCTGTCAGAGGTCGACACCGTGGCCACCATTCGCGTGAATGACGTGGTAGTCCTGCAATCCGAAAACGCATTTCGCAGCTACCGGGTGTCCTTGGCGGAGGCCGCACAGGTCGGCACCAACACGATCAGCGTCACCTTTCATTCGCCGGTCGTTGCTGGCAAGGCCAAATCTGACGCGCACCCATTCCCGATCCCATGGTCGGACAATTGCCCGATCCCCTACGGCAATTTCATCCGCAAACCGGCCTGCGATTTTGGCTGGGACTGGAACATCGCGCTTGCCCCCTTTGGCATCTACGGCACGCTGCGCATCGAACCCTCTGCCGCGCCCCGGATCGACCGGCTGATCGTCAGCCAAGACCATTCCGATGGCGTCACCCTGACCGTGCGGGCCGAGGTCAGCAATTATAAAGGAGAGGTTACCTTCGACTTCGACGGTGGGATTTCATGCGCACAGGTTGTGCATGGGTCGTGCATGGTTTCCATACAGGTTCTGCATCCCCGTTTGTGGTGGCCCGTGGGGCAGGGGGATCAGCCCCTCTACGACCTAAAGGTTAACGCCGGTGATGCTGTCGCCACGCGCCGGATCGGGCTGCGCGACATTCAACTGGTGACCGAAAAAGATGAGGCTGGGTTTGGGTTTAAGCTCTGCGTCAATGGCCGCGACGTGTTCTGCAAAGGGGCCAATTGGATCCCCGCCGACGCCCTGCCGGGGCGCATCACACAGGACCGCACGCGGCGTTTACTGCAAGCTGCCGTGGATGCGCATATGAATATGGTCCGTATCTGGGGCGGCGGCCGGTATGAGCCGACGTCGTTCTATGATGCCTGTGACGAATTGGGCCTGCTTGTTTGGCAGGATTTCATGTTCGCCTGCAACCTCTATCCATCTGATAACGCTTTCCTTTCCGAGGTCCGGGCAGAGGTCCGCTACAACGCAGCGCGCCTGCATCACCACGCATCGCTCGCGCTTTGGTGCGGCGACAATGAACTCGTCGGCGCCCTAAACTGGTATGATGAATCCAAGACCGACCGTGATCGCTACCTCGTTAACTATGATCGGCTAAACCGTTGTATCGAAACGGAACTTCTGGACCTGCTGCCAAATGCCAACTGGTGGCCGTCTTCTCCATCACCCGGACCGCTGTCATTTGGCGACGCATGGCACGACGACAGCTCTGGTGACATGCACTTTTGGTCGGTCTGGCACGAGGGCCGCGACTTTGACCATTACCGCGACGTAAGTCCCCGTTTTTGTTCAGAATTCGGCTTTCAAAGCTATCCGTCAATGGACCAAATCCGCAACTTTGCGGACCCGGCGGATTTCAACATCGCGGCTCCGGTGATGGAAAGCCATCAAAAGAACCCCGGCGGCAATGCCCGTATCGCTGAAACGATGTTCCGTTACTTCCGGTTTCCCAACGATTTCAACAACTTCGTCTACGTCAGCCAAATCCAGCAAGCCCTCGCGATCAAGACCGCCGTCACCCATTGGCGGTCCCTCAAACCGCATTGCATGGGGACATTGGTCTGGCAATTGAATGACACCTGGCCAGTCGCCAGCTGGGCCTCTCTCGACTATGGCGGCGGCTGGAAAATCCTGCATTATCTGTCGGTTAGCTTCAACGCGCCTGTCACCGTCGTTGCCGTCCCACAAGGTGACAGCATCAGCCTGCGTGCAATCAACGATACCGCTGATCCCGTGGATGTCGAGGTGGCAGCCTATGCCACTGATATGGCGGGCAAAACCCGCGAATTGGCAACGGCCAATGCCACGGTAGGCACAGCAGCTGTTGAGCTCTTGGCAGGACTGACGGTGGGCGATCAAGAGATGCTGACATTTGGTTGGACAGCCTCAAACGGGGCCAAGGGCGGCGATGTCTTCGCGCCGAAACCTTACAAACATTACAATCTCTTAGCCCCAAAACTGGCCCATAGCGTCCGCCATTCTGGCGGCACTTACACCCTCTCGATCTCTGCCCAAAACATGGCGCTTTTTGTCACGGCAGAGGCCGACATCCCCGGCAGCTTTGACACTAACGCTATCCACCTCGGCCCGGACCACACGGCGACGCTGACCTTTACCCCCGATGATCCCTCACAAACACCAAACTTCGTGCTGCGCGATCTGCACAGTGCCACGACTTAAGGACATGAAATGACTGGCTTTTCCTATCAACTTTTCTGCTCTCGCAACTTTGGCCCCATGGACAAGACGCTGCGCATGGTCGCCGATCTTGGCTACACTGGGGTCGAGGGGTACGGCGCGCTCTATGCCGATCCCGCCGCGGTTGCCGCGACTAAAGCAGCGCTTGATGAAACTGGGTTGAAAATGCCGTCGGGCCACTTCGGATTGCCGCAACTTGCAAGTGATCCGAGTGGTGTCATGGACATCGCGAAAGCTCTTGGAATCACAAGCATTTATTGCCCATATTTGGTCGAGGAGGACCGCCCTACCGATGCCGACGGCTGGGCCGCATTTGGCCAGCAACTCGCTGGCATCGGCGCGCCATTCCAAGAGGCGGGCCTGACCTTTGGCTGGCACAACCACGCCTTCGAATTTGAAGCGCTTGCCGATGGAACCCTGCCCATCGACGTCATGCTGGACGGCAATGACCTCGCCTTCGAATTCGACGTCGCATGGGCCGTTGTCGCAGGCGCTAACCCCTTGGATGTGATCACAAAATACGGCTCCCGCGTGACAGCGGCCCATGTCAAAGACATCGCCGCCGCGGGCACGAAACAGGACGAAGACGGTTGGGCCGATCTTGGTCAGGGCACCATCGATTGGGCCACGATCATGGGCGCATTGCGCGGCGCGGGCACGAACCACTTTGTGCTGGAACACGACAACCCATCCGACGACACGCGTTTCGCGCGCGTCTCGCTTGAACACGCTAAGTCACTGTAAAGGAAGACAGATATGAACATCGGAATTATTGGCTGCGGCAATATCTCTGCCGCCTACCTGCGTCTTGGCCCCATGTTCAAGGGCGTGGATATCGTGGCTGTCGCTGACATGAACATGGACGCCGCCACCGCGCGTGCGGCAGAATTTGGCGTCGATGCCCGCAGCGTCGACGCGCTTTTGGCCAGCGACGATATCGACGTGATCATCAACCTGACGATCCCGGATGCACATTTCGACGTGACCTGTTCTATCCTGAAAGCAGGCAAGCACGCCTATTCGGAAAAACCGCTCGTGCTGACGCTGGACCAGGCCAAGGCGATGCAAAAGCTCTGTGATGACAGTGGCTTGCGGGTTGGCTCTGCCCCCGACACCTTCCTTGGCGGCGCACACCAGCAGGCCCGTCAGATCATCGACGCAGGCGGCATCGGCAAGGTCGTGGCAGGCACGGCACATGTCATGTCTAAGGGCATGGAACATTGGCATCCCAACCCTGATTTCTTCTTCCTGCCGGGTGCCGGACCTGTCCTTGATATCGGTCCCTATTACGTCACAAACCTGATCCAGCTTTTGGGACCGGTCAAACGTGTCGCCGCCCTGACCAGCGCGGCCAAGTCGGAACGGACCATCGCAAATGGCCCCCGCAATGGGGAGGTCGTTCCAGTCAAAACGCCGACCAACATCCATGCCTTGTTGGAGTTTGAGCAGGGCGCGACCATCACACTGTCCGCCTCTTGGGACATCACAGCGCACGACCACCAGAACATGGAAATCTATGGTGAGGATGGCACGCTTTATGTGCCGGACCCCAACTTCTTTGGGGGCGATCTGCACCAATCCGATGCGGTTGGTCAGATGCAAGCCGTGGCCGCCTGGGACCATCCTTTTGGGGTGATAAACGACAATGGTCGCGCGAACTACCGTTGTGCGGG
This sequence comes from uncultured Paracoccaceae bacterium, assembly GCA_947494675.1. Lineage (GTDB taxonomy): Bacteria > Pseudomonadota > Alphaproteobacteria > Rhodobacterales > Rhodobacteraceae > CANMYO01. The sequence goes on along the minus strand of CANLVP010000003.1, from coordinate 361,311 downwards.
CCTTGCGGATATGGTCGCGGGCATCACAGAAGGGCGGCCCCATCGTTGCGACGTCTCGCTCGCGGTACATGCCACGGATGTGATGACCTCAATCCTGAAATCCGGCCAGACCGGCCAGTTTGAAGCAATGACCACCACTTGCACAAAACCGGCACCCTTGGGCATCGCAGAGGCAAAGGCCCTCCTGAAATGATCACAAATCCGATCCTGCCCGGCTTTAACCCCGACCCGTCGATCTGCCGGGTTGGGTCGGATTACTACCTCGCGACCTCGACGTTTGAATGGTATCCCGGCGTCCAGATCCACCACTCGACCGACCTTGTGAACTGGACGCTGGTCAGTCGCCCTCTGAACCGGGCGGCGCAATTGGACATGCGTGGTAACCCCGACAGCTGCGGCATCTGGGCGCCCTGTTTGTCCCATGCGGACGGGCGATTTTGGTTGGTCTACACGGACGTGAAGCGGCTGGACGGGGCGTTCAAAGACGCGCCAAACTATGTCGTCACCTGCGATACCATCAACGGTGATTGGTCTGATCCGATCTACGTGAACTCCTCTGGTTTTGACCCGTCGCTTTTCCATGATGCCGACGGGCGCAAGTATTTCGTCAACATGCAGTGGAATCATCGAGGGCCGGGCACAGGGGTCAACCCCGCGCACGACAGCTTTGATGGCATCTTGTTGCAGGAATGGTCCGAAACGGACGGCCTCACGGGACCTGTCCGGAACATCTACGCGGGCACGCCGCGGGGGCTGACCGAAGCACCGCATATTTTTAAGCGCAACGGCTGGTATTATCTGACCACCGCTGAAGGTGGGACAGGCTATGAACATGCCGTGACCTTGGCGCGGTCAAGCGACATCTGGGGTCCCTACGAGGATCACCCAGACTTGCACGTCATGTCGGCCAAGGGTGCGCCTGATCATCCCGTGCAACGCACCGGACATGGCCAATATGTTGAGGCCGAGGATGGCACCGGTTGGCACACCTATCTCATGGGTCGTCCAATCACAGATGCAAACGGGAAAGGGCGGTTCTGCCCCTGCGGGCGCGAAACCGGGATCGCGCGGGTCGTGTGGCGCGATGACTGGCTTTATCTCGAAGATGGCGGGCTTTTGTCCCCCGAAACAATCCCCACAGATCATCCGCCAGCGGTCGCAGCACCCGTCATCCACAACCATTTCACCGCGCTCCCGCCAGAATTTCAGTGGCTCCGCACGCCTTACCCTGACCGGATTTTCCACGTGGCGGACAGGGCCTTGGTCCTGACCGGACGCGAGAGCATTGGAAGCTGGTTTGAACAGGCCCTCGTCGCGCGCAGGCAAGAACATTTGGCCTACCACGCCGAAACGACCGTGACCTTTGACCCCACGACCTTTCAGCAAGCAGCGGGGCTCACGACCTACTACAATCGCGGCAAATTTCATGCGGCTTTGATCACGCATGACGCCGAACAGGGCCGGGTTCTGACGCTGATGTCCTGCATGGGGGATTTCCCTGACGGCGCGCTGAGCTTTCCGCTGGCCAAGGACGTGCCCCTTGCCGATGGTCCTGTCACCCTTTCGGTGCAGGTCACCGGCCCGGATCAGCAGTTCTATTGGGCGCAAGGGGGTGGCAGACCGCAACCGTTTGGCCCGGTTCTGCCCGCAAATATCATCAGCGACGAAGGGGGCCGGGGCGAGCACGCGTCGTTCACCGGGGCCTTTGTCGGCATGGTCGCATTTGACATAACAGGGTCTGGGCGGCAGGCTGCGTTCGGCAGTTTTGCTTACCACCCGCAACCATTTCAAAGGAGCTAAAATATGGGACGCAGCATGAAGGGTCCGGCGATATTTCTCGCCCAGTTTGCGGGTGACGAAGCGCCGTTTAATTCATTGGAAAACATCACGAAATGGGCCGCAGGGCTCGGGTATAAGGGCGTGCAAATCCCGACCTTTATTCCCAGTCTGTTTGACCTGACCAAGGCCGCCGAAAGCCAAACTTACTGCGATGAGGTTAAGGGCATTTGCGCCGATGCAGGCGTCGAAATCACAGAGCTGTCGACCCATTTGCAAGGGCAATTGGTGGCCGTGCATCCCGCCTACGACACAGCCTTTGACGCCTTTGCTCCGGAATCAGTCCACGGCAATCCCAAGGCGCGTCAGGAATGGGCCGTGGGCGAAGTGGTCAAAGCGGCCAAAGCCTCGCGCAACCTTGGGCTTGATGTTTCGGTCGGGTTCACTGGCTCACTGGCATTCCCTTACCTCTACCCGTGGCCACAGCGCCCGCAGGGCCTGATCGAGGACGCATTTGCCGAACTCGCTCGCCGCTGGAAGCCGATATTGGACGTCTATGAGGACAACGGCGTCGACATGGCCTATGAAATTCACCCCGGTGAGGATGTCTTCGACGGTGCCACGTTCGAACGGTTTGTCGATGCGCTGGATGGCCACGAACGGGCGACGATCAACTATGATCCCAGCCACTTCCTGCTGCAGCAAATGGATTATCTGGGGTTCATCGACCTCTACCACGACCGGATCAAAGCCTATCACGTCAAGGATGCCGAATTTAACCCAACCGCCAGCCAGGGCGTCTATTCGGGCTATGCAGGCTGGACTGACCGCGCTGCCCGCTTCCGCAGCCTGGGCGACGGGCAGGTTGATTTCAAAGGGATTTTCTCGCGTCTTGCGCAATATGGCTATGACAGTTGGGCCGTGCTCGAATGGGAATGCTGTCTGAAATCACCGCAGCAGGGTGCGGCAGAGGGCGCGCCCTTTATCGCAGAACACATCATCGAATTGACCGACAAAGCCTTTGACGATTTTGCGGGTGCAGAGCCCGACACGGCGAAGAACAAAAAGATGCTGGGGATATGACCATGTTGAAACTCGGGATGGTCGGTGGCGGCCAAGGCGCGTTCATCGGGGCTGTGCACCGGATGGCTGCGCGGCTTGATGGGCATTGGGAAATTGTCGCGGGCGCGTTTTCGTCTGATCCCGCACGGGCCCATGCCTCGGCCAAGGAATTGGGCGTCGCATCTGATCGTAGCTATGGCAGCTACGCTGAAATGGCGCAGGCTGAGGCGGCGCGGGACGATGGCATCGATGCGGTCAGCATCGTGACACCGAACCACCTGCACGGCCCGATCACCAAGGCGTTTCTGGACGCAGGCATCGCCGTGATCTGTGACAAACCACTCACCGCGTCATTGGAAGAAGCCCAAGATCTTGCCGCCACGGTCAAAGCCTCTAAAGCGCCGTTCTTTCTGACCCATAATTACACCGGCTACCCGATGATCCGGCAAGCGCGCGCTATGGTCGCGGCAGGTGAACTGGGAAAAATCCGCGTCGTGCAGGCGGAATATGTGCAGGATTGGCTGACCGACGCCATCGAAGAGACCGGCCAAAAGCAAGCCGCATGGCGCACCGACCCTGCGCAGTCGGGCGCGGGCGGGGCCATCGGCGATATCGGCACCCATGCCTTTAACCTTGCGCAATTCGTGACCGGCCAAACCCCGTCGCATCTGGCGGCTGATCTGGCGAGCTTTGTGCCGGGCCGAAGGTTGGATGACAACGCGCACATCATGTTGCGCTATGACAGCGGCGCGAAGGGGATGCTTTGGGCGTCTCAGGTCTCTGTCGGGAACGAAAACGGGCTGCGCTTGCGCGTCTTTGGCGACAAGGGCGGGCTGGAATGGGAACAGGAAAACCCCAACTACCTGCGCTTTACCCCGCATGGCGAACCCACGCGCACGCTGACCCGTGGTGGTGTTGGTGCCAATGATGCCGCGGCTGCGGTGACACGTATCCCAGGCGGCCATCCCGAGGGCTACCTTGAGGCTTTTGCCACGCTTTACACCGAAGCCGCCGCCGTTTTGCGTGAGGGTGGCAACCCCTCCGACACCTTGATCCCCGGCATTGATGCTGGTCTTGATGGCATGCGGTTTATCGACGCCTGCGTGCGTTCCAGTCAGGGAAATGCAGGCTGGGTGACGCTGAGCTGATTGCGGCTGGTTTCGGGGGCGGTTAAGCTGTCCCCGTAGCCAACACATCGGAGTCCCTCATGGTCGCACTTGCCGAACGTCCTTCGCAGTGCCAATCCTGCCCAATTCGGCACCGCGCCGTCTGCGCCAGTTGTGACGCGGATGAGCTGGCGATGCTGGAAAGCATGAAGTATTACCGGACGTTCGAGGCGGGCCAGCCCATTGTGTGGCGTGGTGACCGGCTTGAGTTTGTGGCCTCTGTCGTCAGCGGCACGGCCACGATTGAACAAATCGCAGAGGATGGCCGCCGTCAAACGCTGGGCCTTTTGCTACCTTCCGATTTTTTGGGCCGACCGGGGCGCGACACCGCCCTCTATGACGTCTCAGCCGTGACAGAGGTGACGCTGTGTTGTTTTCGTCGCCAGCAGTTTGAAAAGCTGGTGAAAGATACGCCGCACATCGCGCAGCGGATGCTTGAAATGGCCTTGGACGAATTGGACGCCGCAAGGGACTGGATGTTCTTGCTGGGCCGCAAAACGGCCCGCGAAAAGATCGCGACGTTTTTGTTGTTGGTTGAGCGTCGGACTCGCACACCGGGGCTCAACCTCGGTCTTGATCTTGCGCAGTTCGAATTGCCACTGACCCGCGACGCGATGGCAAGCTATCTTGGTCTGACGCTTGAAACCGTGAGCCGCCAAATCTCGAGCCTCAAAAAGGAAGGGCTGATTTCACTGGTGGGCAACCGGCAGGTGACGATCGAAGATATGTCCGCGATCAAGGCGGCCGCAGGCGAGGATTAATGCGCCATCAGGATGGGCAGCGATGTCGTCTGAAGGATGTCGCGTGTCGCACCACCCAGCATCGCCTCGCGCAGGCGCGAATGACCATAGGCCCCCATCACCAAAAGCGACGCGTCCTTTTCCATTCCGCGTCTTAACAGCTCTGCCGCGATGCTGTCGGGCCCTTTGGCCGCGACCGTGATCGAGGCTGATGCCCCATGTCGTGCAATCATATGCGCGAGCCGACCACCGGGGTCGGACCGGTCCTGCCGGTCAAGGGGTGGATCGATGATGCAGATATCCGTGGCGACCGCCTTGGCAAAAAAGGGCAGGGCGGCACGGCAAGCGGCCAGCGCCTCTGCCCCATCATCCCAACCGACGAGAATCGTTTTGGGTTCGGCCACAAAGGGGGCGCCGTCGGGCACCACGATCACCGGGATGTCCGCACCAAAAAGACAGGTCTCAAAGATCGTGACATCAATGCGGGACCGGTCCGCGCCATAAGGTTTTGGCAGGATCGCCAGATCAAAGAACCGCGCATGATCGGCAATGAAGGGTTCCAACCCGTTCAGCATCACTGTCACAGCTTCGCAATCCCACAGGATGTCTTCTGTGGCGAGGCGCGTCTTGATCATGTCCTCAATCTGGGACGCGGCACTTTGCGCCACGCTCAGGTTTTCCTGCACCGCGATGGCCTGTGCGCCTGCATAATAATAGCCGGGGTCGGAATGATCGACACCGGCACATATGATATTGAGATGGGCCCCCCATGCGCGGCTGGCGGCGATGGCCCATTCCAGCGCGGCATGACTTTCGTCCAGGTCATGAATGACCGTGGTGATCGATTGATAGGTCATGTCGTTCTCCATTCTGCTGCACATCAAACATGGACCGGAGGGCGACCCTGCGTCGTTGATCTATCGCACAAAGAGCTTTGCTGACGATTTGACCCAGATCAAAGCAGCGCCTCTGTCTTTGCCGCAAAACCCGTTCAACGGGGCCAATCCGTTTGGCCAAAGGAAGGGGATAAGAGATGTCCAATTATCTAAAGCTGGTCGCGCTGGGGCTGGTGGTGTTTATCGCAGCACTTGCCGCGAATTGGGGCCGCGATCTGGCCTATCAGGTGCATGCGATCCTGATCATGTTGGTTGCCGCAGGCATGTTCGTCTGGGTGCTACGCCAGACCGACAGCCCACAGCCCACAATCGATACCTCAGGCTATATGGATGGGGTCATCCGGGCCGGTGTGATCGCCACAGGGTTCTGGGGCGTCGTTGGGTTTCTGGTCGGCGTTGTCATCGCCTTTCAGCTCGCCTTTCCGGTGCTTAACCTTGATTGGGCGCAACCCTATGCCAACTTTGGACGTCTACGCCCGCTGCACACCTCTGCCGTGATTTTTGCCTTTGGCGGCAATGCCCTGATCATGTCGTCGTTCTATATCGTGCAACGCACCTGCGGTGCGCGGCTTTGGGGCGGCAACCTCGCGTGGTTCGTGTTCTGGGGTTACAACCTTTTCATCGTGCTGGCCGCAACGGGCTATTTGCTCGGTGCCACACAATCCAAAGAATATGCAGAGCCTGAGTGGTACGTCGACATCTGGCTGACCGTGGTTTGGGTCGCATTCCTTGCGGTCTACCTTGGCACGATCTTCACACGGAAAGAGCGGCACATCTACGTCGCCAACTGGTTCCTGCTGTCGTTCATCGTGACCGTCGCAATGCTGCATATCGTCAACAACATCAGCATTCCCGTCAGCATCTGGGGCAGCAAGTCCGTACAGGTCTTTGCCGGTGTGCAGGACGCCATGACGCAATGGTGGTACGGCCACAACGCGGTGGGGTTCTTCCTGACGGCGGGCTTCCTGGGCATGATGTACTACTTCGTGCCGAAGCAGGCGGGTCGCCCGGTCTTCTCTTACAAACTGTCGATCATCCACTTCTGGGCGCTGATCTTTCTTTATATCTGGGCCGGTCCGCACCACCTGCATTACACAGCTCTCCCCGACTGGGCATCTACGCTGGGGATGGTGTTCTCGATCATCCTGTGGATGCCCAGCTGGGGCGGTATGATCAATGGTCTGATGACCCTGCAAGGGGCCTGGGACAAGCTGCGGACCGATCCGATCATCCGGATGATGGTGATCAGTCTCGCGTTCTACGGCATGTCCACCTTTGAAGGTCCGATGATGTCGATCCGCGCGGTCAACAGCCTGTCACACTACACTGACTGGACCATTGGTCACGTGCATTCCGGTGCATTGGGCTGGAACGGGATGATCACCTTTGGTGCGCTCTACTTCCTCACACCTAAGCTTTGGGGGCGGGCGCAGATGTATTCGATGTCCGCGATCAACTGGCACTTCTGGTTGGCCACCATCGGCATCGTTCTCTACGCCTCGTCGATGTGGGTCACCGGCATCATGGAAGGCCTGATGTGGCGTGAAGTCGATGCGCAAGGTTTCCTTGTGAACAGCTTCGCCGACACCGTGAGCGCCAAGTTCCCGATGTATGTGGTCCGCGGATTGGGCGGCGTGATGTATCTGGCCGGCGCACTGATCATGGCCTGGAATATGTGGATGACGATCCGGGGTGGCGAAACAGTCACCGCCCCCGTCGGCGTCCCAGCAGAATAAGGGGTCAGAGCAATGGCTTTTCTTGAAAAACACCAAATCCTGGAGCGCAGCCCGACGCTGCTTCTGATCGGGTCCTTCCTTGTGGTCACAGTGGGCGGCATCGTTGAGATCGCACCGCTTTTCTACCTCGAAAATACCATCGAAGAGGTCGAAGGCGTGCGCCCCTACAGCCCGCTGGAACTGACGGGCCGTGACATCTACATCCGCGAAGGGTGCTATGTCTGTCACAGCCAGATGATCCGCCCGATGCGGGACGAGGTTGAGCGTTATGGTCACTACTCGCTCGCGGCGGAATCCATGTATGACCACCCGCACCAATGGGGGTCAAAGCGCACCGGGCCGGACGTGGCCCGCGTCGGTGGCCGTTATTCGGACGCTTGGCATGTGGATCACCTCAAAGACCCGCAATCGGTCGTGCCGGAATCGATCATGCCGAAATACGCCTTCCTGGCGGATACGGTCATTGACGGTGAACACGTGCAGGATCTGGTGGAAACACACGCCTTTGTCGGCGTGCCCTACACCGAAGAGATGATCGCAAGCGCACAGGCTGATTTCACCGTGCAGGCCGATCCCGATGGGGATTGGGACGCGCTGGTCGAACGCTATCCCGGTGCCGTGGTCAGCAACTTTGATGGCCAGCCGGAACTGACCGAAATGGATGCGCTCGTGGCCTATCTGCAAATGCTGGGCACGCTGGTCGATTTCTCGACCTTCACGCCAGATGCCAGCCGCTAAAGGAGAACGATCAGATGGAAACCTATTCATTCCTGCGCGAACTGGCCGATAGCTGGGTCTTGCTGGCGCTGACGCTGTTCTTTCTGGGCACAATCGTCTGGGCGTTCCGCCCCGGCAGCCGCGAAACCCACCGCGAAACGGCTGACATCCCATTCCGCAATGACACGCTGCCCTGTGACAAGGGTTGCCCGGACTGCGCTTGCAAGTCTGCGCCTAAATTCGATCTGGAGGCATAAAGATGGCCGACAAGAAAAATGACATCGACGAAACCTCTGGCATTGAAACCACAGGCCACAATTGGGACGGCATCAAAGAGCTGAACAACCCCCTGCCGCGCTGGTGGTTGTGGTGCTTTTACCTGACGATCATCTGGGGCGTGGGCTATACAATCGCCTACCCCGCATGGCCGATGATCACCGGGGCGACATCTGGCGTGCTGGGCTATTCGACACGCGCCGAAGTCGCACAGGACATCGCCCGTTTTGACGAACAAAACAGCGCGCTTGAAACCGCACTTGCCGACGCCGACCTGACCACGCTGGCCGAAAACGAAGAGCTTCACCGCTACGCCGTCGCGGGCGGGGCCGCCGTGTTTCGCGCGCAATGTTCGCAATGCCACGGCTCTGGTGCGGCTGGCGCGACAGGCTATCCCAACCTGCTGGATGATGACTGGCTGTGGGGCGGTGACATTGAAAATATCGCCTATACCATCCGCCACGGCGTCCGGAATGAGACCGACTTTGACGCGCGCTGGTCGGAAATGCCTGCCTTTGGCGACATTCTTGAACGGGATGAGATCGACGGCGTTGTCCAACACGTCCTCGCGATCTCGGGTCAGGACCATGACGCCGAATTGGCCGCGACCGGGGCAGAGGTGTTTTATGACCAATGTTCCGCCTGTCACGCCGAAGACGGCGTCGGCAACCGCGACCTTGGCGCGCCGAACCTCACGGATGCGATCTGGCTTTACGGCAGCGACGTCGCGGCCCTGACAGAGACGGTGCGCAACGCGCGCTTTGGCATCATGCCGCCCTGGGGCGAGCGTCTTGGCGAAGCGGATACAAAGGCGGTCGCCGCCTATGTTCACCAGTTGGGAGGAGGCGAGTAAAATCGTGCCAACTGGATCACATGGGCTGTTAGCATAGTCAGCCCATGTTGCCCGCCACCATTGGTCGCACAGGGCCAGCGGTGGCGGGCTCATTTTTTGCAGGTTTGATCTAAGTCAAAGGGGCTTTGGCGCGCGTCAGGTATTAAAATCCCGAACCTGTGCACTGGAACCTATCATGTCCGAAACACCGCAGCCGCTTTATGCCCCGCAGGAGCCGATCTTTCCGCGCCGCGTGACGGGCTTTTTCCGTACGTTCAAGTGGTGGATCATGGCGGTGACACTGGGCATCTACTACCTCACCCCATGGATCCGCTGGGACCGTGGCCCGGCGCTGCCCGATCAGGCGGTGCTTGTGGATTTGGCGAACCGGCGCTTCTACTTTTTCTGGATCGAGATTTGGCCACACGAATTCTACTTTGTGGCTGGCCTGCTGATCATGGCAGGGCTTGGGCTGTTTCTGTTCACCTCAGCGCTGGGCCGGGTCTGGTGCGGCTACGCCTGCCCACAAACCGTCTGGACCGACCTTTTCATCCTTGTGGAACGCTGGATTGAAGGCGACCGCAATGCCCGCGTGCGGCTCTGGAACGCCAAGTGGGACGTCAAGAAATGGCGGCTGCGCCTGACGAAGTGGATCGTCTGGCTGGTCATCGCCGTGGCCACCGGCGGCGCGTGGGTCTTCTACTTTACCGATGCACCAACGCTCTTGCGTGATCTTCTGGCCTTTGAGGCCCCGATCATTGCCTACACCACCATTGCCGTGCTGACCGCGACGACGTTCCTCTTTGGTGGCTTCATGCGCGAACAGGTCTGCATCTACATGTGTCCATGGCCGCGCATTCAAGGCGCGATGATGGACGACGATACCCTAACCGTTGGCTACCGCGAATGGCGGGGGGAGCCGCGTGGCAAGAAACACGACGATACCACCGGCGACTGCATCGACTGCATGGCCTGCGTGAACGTCTGCCCCATGGGCATCGACATCCGCGACGGCCAGCAGATGGAATGTATCACCTGCGCGCTCTGCATCGATGCCTGCGACGACATCATGGCGCGGATCGGCAAGGACCGGGGGTTGATCGACTACCTCGCGCTTGCGGACGAACCCCGCGAACGCGCAGGCAACCCGCCGCGCCCGATCTGGCACCACATCCTGCGCACCCGCACCGTCATCTACACGACGCTCTGGTCGCTCATTGGCGCGCTCTTGATCTTTGCGCTCTTTATCCGGTCTGACATCGATCTGACGGTCGAGCCCGTGCGCAATCCCACCTTCACCACGCTGTCGGACGGATCGATCCGCAACACCTATCTGGTGCGCCTGCGCAATAAGCTGGGTGAGCCGCGGGAATTTCGGATTTCGCTGCGGTCTGATGCGCTCTTGCGGCTTGAACTCGAAGGCTCCGACCAGCGGATCATCACCGTGGCACCTGACAGCACCACGCAACAACGCGTCTACGTCATCGCCCGCCCACAAGACCCGGCGGCTTCCATCGACCGCACCGATCTGCGGCTCTGGGTTGAGGATGTGAACAGCGACGCCCGCGCCTCGCGCGACACCAGCTTTAACGGAAAGGCAAACCCATGATCGACACACCCGCACGCCCGCTCACTGGCCGTATGGTCTTTGCCATCTTTGCCGGATGCTTTGCCGTCATCATCGCGGTGAACCTGACGCTCGCCTTTCAAGCCGTGAACACCTTTCCGGGGTTGGAGGTCAAGAATTCCTATGTCGCCAGCCAAGGCTTTGACGCCAACCGCGCTGCGCAAGAGGCGCTGGGCTGGGACGTCTCGGCTGACGTTGACGGCAAGCGCCTGATCCTTACGATTGATCAGGACGGCGCGCCTGTCGTGCCCACAATTGTCTCAGCCGTTTTGGGCCGCGCCACCAATGTCTCGCAAGACGTGGAACCGGTGTTCTATCATGACGGCGTGACCTTCGTGGCGCCCGTAAACCTCGCCCCCGGCAACTGGAACCTGCGCCTGGTGGCCGAAGCCGCTGATGGCACCCGCTTTCAGCAGCGCATCATCGTGCGTGTGCCGGGATGAGCGTCGCTGCCCCGATAGCCGCCTGTCCGGGCTGTGTTGCCGCACCGCAAGCCGTGGCAAACATCCCCGCCCAAGCGGGTGAGGTGACGCTGCACCTGCCACCCATCCACTGCGCGGCCTGCATCGGTACGATCGAGCGTGGCCTTGCCGCCATGCCCGGCGTGCGCGCGGCTCGCGTCAACCTCAGCCGCAAGCGGGTTGTGATCGACGCACCCAGCGTGCCGGTGGACCAACTTGTGCAGGCGATTGCGGGGCTGGGGTATGAGGCGCAGCCGCTTGACGCGCAAATGATGCAAGCGGTGGAAACCGATCCTGAGGGGCGCAAGCTGCTCACCAAACTCGCCGTCGCAGGCTTTGCGATGATGAACGTCATGTTGTTTTCCGTCGCCGTCTGGTCCGGCGCTGCCGAAGCAACGCGCATTCTGTTTCATTGGCTTTCCGCCCTGATCGCGGTGCCGACACTGATCTACTCAGCCCAAGTCTTCTTTGGCTCTGCCTGGCGCGCCCTGCGTGTGGGACGACTGAATATGGATGTGCCGATCTCGCTCGCGATCATTCTGGCCTGCGGCCTGTCGATCTATGAAACCGCCCAAGGCAGCGAACAGGTCTATTTCGACGCGGCCCTGTCGCTCACATTCTTCCTGCTGATCGGGCGCTACCTTGATCACCGCACCCGGATCGCCGCCCGCTCTGCCGCGCAGGAACTCAGCGCGCTGGAACTGCCATGGGCCACACGGGTCACACCGGACGGCCCACAAGCCGTCGCGGTCACAGACCTGCGCCCCGGCGATGACGTGATCATCGCATCGGGCATGCGTGCGCCTGTGGATGGCGAAATCATCAAAGGCACCACCCAGATGGACCGGTCGTTCCTGACCGGCGAAAGCCTTGCCATCGACGCCGGCCCCGGCACCCTGATCGCCGCCGGAGAGATCAACCTCGGCGCCGCCATCACTCTGCGCGCCACCGCTGTGGGCGAAGACACGACCCTGCGCCGCATGATCGCCATGGTCGAAACCGCCGAAGGGGCCAAGAACCGCTACACCGCGCTCGCTGACCGCGCCGCGCAGGTCTATGCGCCGCTGGTGCACCTTTTGGCCTTTGCGACCTTTTTCGGTTGGTTCGTGGTCTCCGGCGACGTGGCCAAGGCGCTCAACATCGCGATTGCGGTGCTCATCATCACATGCCCCTGCGCGCTGGGCCTTGCCGTGCCTGCCGTCATGACCGCCGCCGCCGGGCGGCTCTTCCGGCACGGGTTGCTGGTCAAGGACGCCACCGCAATCGAACGTCTGGCAGAGGTCGACACCGTGATCTTTGACAAAACCGGCACCCTGACCGAAGGCCACGCCCGCATCGACCCCACGGTCCTGTCGGCGCAAGACCAAGCGATCCTCGCGGCACTCGCCAGCCAATCGCAACACCCGGTGTCGCGCGCCATCACAGCCGCGATGCCGGCGGACATCAGACCCGCAGAGCTGTCAGACGTGACAGAGACCGCAGGGCAGGGCATTTCCGCCCTTTGGCAGGGCCGTGTCGTGCAGTTGGGCCGAGGCGCTTGGGTCGGGGCTGCAGGCTCTCCCGCGCTCAAGATTGGGGATGCAGCGCCCATTGTGCTGCCCATGTCCGAAACCCTGCGTGACGGAGCAAAAGACGCGGTCGCAGCACTCACCCAACGCGGGTTGGAGGTCTCAATCCTCTCAGGCGATGCACCTGCACCCGTGGACAAGATCGCCAAGACCTTGGGCGTTCCCGGAAGGTCGGAGCTGTCGCCCGATGACAAATGCACCGTGATCCGTGACCAGACGGCCAGCGGCAAAAACGTGCTGATGGTGGGTGACGGCCTAAACGACACTGCCGCCCTGGCACTGGCCCATGCCTCGATCTCGCCCGCCTCCGCACTGGATGCCTCGCGGGCCGCCTCTGACGTGGTGCTTCTGGGGCGCAGCCTGCGCGAGGTGCCGCTGGCCATCGCCACATCCAAAAGCGCGCGCCTGCGTGTGCTTGAGAATTTCGCGATTGCGGCGGGCTACAACATGATCGCCGTGCCGCTGGCCATCGCGGGGATCGCGACACCGCTGACTGCGGCCATCGCCATGTCCCTGTCGTCGATCACTGTTCTGCTCAACGCTTTGCGCCTAAGGTGACGCCATGAACGTCTTGCTCATCCTGATCCCCGTCTCACTCATCCTTGCCGCCTGCGGGCTGATCGCATTCGTCTGGACCCTGCGCAGCCATCAATACGATGACCTCGACGGCGATGCCTGGCGGATTCTGGTCGAAGACGAAGACGGTAAGCCCTAGGGCCTATTCATCATCCGATTTGGATTTGCGCTTTTGCAGCCAACGCCACACGACGCCCAAAATGATAAAGGCGATCACCCAGGACAAAAGATCAAGCAAGTATTCGGGCATCTGGTCTCCGATCACTGTGACGGGCGCGCCGTGCGGGATAGGGGATAATGGTGGAGCCTAGGGGAGTCGAACCCCTGACCTCTTGCATGCCATGCAAGCGCTCTCCCAACTGAGCTAAGGCCCCTGACCGTTGCCGCTACTTATGCGGCTGCCGGGGCGGGATCAAGTCAAAAAATCACGCCCCGAACGGGAATTAGTTGTCGTCGTCGCTGGCAACGTCGGCCAGTTCATCAAGGCTGACGGTATCATCATCGTCGTCGTCATCGTCCAGCACATCATCGCCCAGATCGACGTCTTCATCAGAATCGTCGTCATCAAGAACCAGATCTTCTTCTTCGGCTGCTTCTTTCTGCTTTTTGGACTGCGCGTCTTCGGCATCGGCGACCATGGTGCGGGTCTTGGATGTGTCGACGGTCACGACTTCGCCCGTGTAAGGGCTGACAATCGGGTCTTTGCCAAGGTCGTAAAAGCGCTTGCCACTCGTCGGGCAAAGGCGTTTTGTGCCCCATTCTTCGTTCGGCATGGGATTTCCCCTTCAAAAATTCTGTGCGGCCCTTGCGGGCTATCCGGGCCAACTGCCATAACCCAATGACGGTGTCAAAGTCTTTGGCAAACAGGTGGCGTAAAGGACGGATATGGGCCGCGAACTGACCCTTGGCAACCCCCCGATTTCGGTTGCCCTCCGCAGGTCCGCCCGCGCACGACAATTATCGCTGCGGGTGTCGCGCCTTGACGGCAAAGTGAGCCTGACAATGCCCCCCCGCGCGTCCGAGCGTGAGGCGCTCGCATTCCTGCATTCTCGCGAAGACTGGCTGCGTGGCCACCTGTCCAAAGTCGCAGGAGCCGTGCCAGTGATCGAAGGGGCCAGCATCCCGTTTCGCGGTGCACCGTTGCAGGTGATCTGCGGTGACGTCAAACGCCCGCATCTGGGCGATGACGCACTGATCCTGCCCCGCAGCACCAAGGCGGTTGGGGCCAAAGTGCAGGCGATCCTCAAGCTGCACGCCCGTGATGTGCTGGCCGACCGGTCCGACCATTACGCTGTCGCCGTTGGCCGCAGCTACACCAAGCTATCCTTGCGTGACACAAGGTCCCGTTGGGGGTCGTGTTCGTCCCAAGGGGTGCTGATGTATTCTTGGCGGTTGATCATGGCGCCGCCCGATGTGCTGGACTACGTGGCTGCGCATGAGGTCGCCCATCTGGTCGAGATGAACCATTCCACTGCCTTCTGGGATGTCGTGGCCGGGCTGATGCCGGACTACAAAGTGCATCGTAAATGGCTGCGCGATCATGGGTCAGACCTGCACCGCATTCAGTTCGCTTGACCCGTCGCCGTTTTGTGATCACAAAGCGGCATGATCCAACCACGCACCCCCGACAACGCAGGCGTCGCCCATGACCGGGTTTATCGCGCTCTGCGCACACGCATCATGCATGGCGAAATCGGACCGGGTGAGGCGCTGACCCTGCGCGGGATCGGCAAGGAATACGGCGTGTCCATGACGCCCGCCCGCGAAACCGTGCGACGGCTGGCGGCGGAGGGGGCCTTGTTCCTGTCATCCTCGGGCCGTGTCTCAACCCCAGAGCTGACGAACGAACGGATCGAGGAACTAGCAACGCTGCGCGCCCTGCTAGAGCCAGAGCTTGCCAGCCGGGCCTTGCCCCGCGCCCACTTCGCGCTGATTGAACGGCTTGAGGCGATCAACAATGGCGTCAGCCAGATGATCGCGCGGCATGACGCCACGGGCTATATCCGGATGAACCTGGAGTTTCACCGCACGCTTTATCTGCGGGCCCAAGCGCCCGCGATGCTGGCCATGACCGAAACCGTCTGGTTGCAGCTTGGACCGACGATGCGGGCGCTTTATGGGCGGTTGAACCGAACAGAGCCGCCCGCGACGCATCGCCTGATCATCTCTGCCTTGCGTGCAGGGGACGAACCGGGATTGCGGCTGGCCGTGCGCACCGATGCCACCAAGGGCCTGCGTCTGTTGAAAGGGTAGGGTGGGCAATTTGCCCACCATCCCAATCGCTTACATGTGAATTGCGCCGTCACCACAGGCCAATGCCGCTTCGCGCACGGCTTCGGAATAGGTTGGATGCGCGTGACAAGTGCGGGCCAGATCCTCGGCGGCAGCACCAAATTCCATCGCCACACAAACCTCGTGGATCAAATCACCCGCCATGGGCCCAATAATATGCGCGCCAAGAATGCGATCCGTCGCCTTGTCGGTCAGAATTTTGACAAAACCATCGCCCGAGAAATTCGCCTTCGCGCGGGCATTGCCCATAAAGCTGAACTTGCCGACCTTATAGGCACGCCCCTGTTCTTTCAGGGTTTCTTCGGTCTCACCAACGCTTGCGACTTCCGGATGTGTATAGATCACGCCCGGGATAACACCGTAGTTCACATGTGGCTTTTGCCCTGCAATCCCTTCGGCGACAGCCATGCCCTCGTCCTCGGCCTTGTGCGCCAGCATCGGGCCCGCAATCGCGTCGCCGATAGCGTATATCCCTTTGATATTGGTGGCGTAATGCGCGTCGGTCTTGATCTGCCCGCGGTCCGACATTTCGACACCCAGTGCCTCGAGCCCCAGCCCATCGGTGCAGGGTTTGCGGCCCGTGGCCACCAGAACCGCGTCGGCAGTCAGCGTCGCCTCACTGTCGTCCTTGCGCAGCTTATAGGTCACCGTCGCCTTGTTGTTCTTGACCGTTGTGCCTTGCACAGCAGCCCCCATGACAAAGGTAAGGCCCTGCTTTTTCAGCATTTTCTGGAACGTCTTGGCGATCTCCCCATCTTGGCCGGGGGTGATGGCATCCATGAATTCAACCACCGTCACCTCTGACCCCAAGCGGGCATAGACCGACCCCAATTCCAACCCGATAACGCCCGCGCCGATCACCACAAGGCTCTTGGGAACCTTGCCCAATTCAAGCGCCCCGGTGGAGGTCACGACCACCTTTTCGTCAACCTCAACACCCGGCAAGGAAGAAGATTCAGACCCGGTTGCAACGACGATATTTTTGGCCTCATGGACCTCATCACCGACCTTCACCTTACCCGCTTCAGGGATGCTGCCCCAGCCTTTGAGCCAGTCTACCTTGTTCTTTTTGAACAGAAATTCGATACCGCCTGTGTTCTGGCTGATGGTCTTGTCCTTGTAGGCCAGCATCTGTTTCCAGTCGACCGAAGGCGCTTTGCCCTTCAGGCCCATCTCAGCAAAGTTGTGCTGGGATTCGTGCAGCATCTCGGTGGCATGGAGCAGCGCCTTGGACGGGATACAGCCCACGTTCAGGCAGGTGCCGCCAAGGGTGTCGCGCCCCTCAACACAGGCCACTTTCAGGCCCAATTGCGCGCAGCGAATGGCGGACACATAGCCGCCGGGGCCGGAACCAATGATGATGACGTCGTAGCTGGCCATGGGCCTCTCCTTCGTGAAATCGGCAATGCAGAAACTATGCACAACCTATGCAGAACCCGGCAACATACAATGCAGCCCAAAGTCCTATTGCGCGTTAACCGTACGGTGCCTGCGCGATCATATGAATGCTGACAGTAGCATCAGCATGGTGGCGGAAAACCCGACAAACCAGATCAGCGAACGCCAAGGCGTCAAACCGAAATAATAAGCAGGGACGTACAGGACGCGAGCGCCCAGATAGGTATAGGCGCAGATCGCCGAAAAGCCGGTGTTCTTGTCCGCAAGACTGATCACAGCGACCGTCGCCGTGAACAGGATCAACGCCTCAAAATGGTTGTTCATTGCACGGATCAAACGACCGGTTTTGGTTGAAACCTGATCGAGGATTGGTTTGCCAAGGCGATCAGGATCACGCGGGCTGAGCGTCTTGCCAGGACCTAACTCAAGGTTCGCCGGAACGGCCATCAAGCAAA
This sequence comes from uncultured Paracoccaceae bacterium, assembly GCA_947494675.1. Taxonomy (GTDB): domain Bacteria; phylum Pseudomonadota; class Alphaproteobacteria; order Rhodobacterales; family Rhodobacteraceae; genus CANMYO01. The sequence continues at coordinate 343,733 of CANLVP010000003.1, read as the reverse complement.
ACTGCGCCGCTTGCAACAGAATGGCGAGGGCGAGGGCGGTAAGTTCGGGGGTCATTTTATGGCGCTGTTGTTGAGGGCCAAGAATTTACGAATTGCTTCGCGACGTTGAATCACGATGTCCGGATGACGCAATGCAATCCAAAGCGCCCAGAACGTTGGAATAGCATTCATCGCCATAATGACGCCGGCATTGAACAACGTAAGCTGCCCGATCACGAATAGTCCCAAAATTGCTACGGTGAGTATGAGCGGTAGCAAGCGCAGACGCAAACGCGTCAGTTGAAAGTCAAAGAACACATGAGCAAGGTTTTTCCAGTAGGTCATCAACAAAAAGTTCACCACTGCCGCGCCCGCGAAAAGCAAAAAGTTGTCTGTCGATAACAGAATAAAAACGATTGTGCATAGCACAGCAAACGAGACCAAGGCTTCGGCGCGCATTGCGCGCCTTTCCTTTGGCGTCTTAGGTTCTTTTGGCGTGTACGATGCTATCACCGGCACAACACCATGTACCTGAAGCGTCTGTATCGTGTGACCGGACAGGCCATGGGACACAAAAGGGTTCTTCATCGCGATGGCTCCCGGAACCAGTTACAAATCCATCAGCAACCGGCGGGGGTCTTCCAGCGCTTCTTTGACGCGAACCAAGAACGTCACAGCGCCTTTGCCATCAACGATCCGGTGATCATAGGACAGGGCCAGATACATCATCGGGCGGATGACGACTTCACCGTTGATCGCCATGGGGCGGTCCTGGATTTTGTGCATGCCAAGGATGCCCGACTGCGGTGGGTTCAGGATGGGCGAGGACATGAGCGAGCCGTAGACACCACCGTTTGAGATGGTGAAGGTGCCGCCCTGCATTTCCGCCATGGAGAGCTTACCGTCGCGGGCCTTTGCGCCTTTTTCGGCAATCGCTTTTTCGATGGTGGCGAAAGACATCTGGTCGGCGTCGTTGATCACGGGGACCACGAGACCGGTGGGCGTGCCAGCCGCGATGCCCATATTGACATAGTTCTTGTAGACGATGTCGGTGCCGTCAATCTCGGCGTTGACCTCTGGCACTTCGCGCAGGGCATGCACGCAGGCCTTGGTGAAGAAGGACATAAAGCCCAGCTTTACGCCGTGCTTTTTGAGGAACAAGTCCTTGTATTCATTGCGCAATGCCATGACCTCGGTCATGTCGACCTCATTGTAGGTGGTCAGCATCGCGGCGGTGTTCTGGCTGTCTTTCAGGCGCTTGGCGATGGTCTGGCGCAGGCGGGTCATCTTCACCCGTTCCTCGCGCGCGGCCTGATCGGCAGCGACGGGTGCACGCGGGGCCGCAGCCGCTGCGGGCGCGGGTGAGGCGAGGGCGTTCAGCACATCCTCTTTCATCACGCGGCCATCTTTGCCGGTGCCTTGCACGTCCGTGAGGTTGTTTTCAGCCATCAGCTTTTTCGCGGATGGCGCGTCTTCGACGTCTTTGGCCGCTGCCGCAGGGGCAGGGGCCGCTTCGGCCTTGGGCTCTTCTTTCTTGGCGGCAGGTGCGGGGGCCGCGTCGCCAGCGGCGATCTGCGCCAACAGGGCATCTACCCCAACGGTGTCGCCTTCGGCGGCGACGATTTCCGACAGGGTGCCAGCGACGGGGCTAGGCACTTCGACGGTGACTTTGTCGGTCTCAAGCTCGCAGAGCATTTCGTCAACGGCGACGGTATCGCCGGGTTGCTTGAACCATGTGGCGACGGTCGCTTCGGTGACGGATTCGCCAAGGGTGGGGACGCGGACTTCGGTGCTCATGACTTAGTTTCCTTTGATGTTCAGCGCGTCTGCGACGAGTGCTGCTTGTTGTGCTTTGTGCTGGCTTGCGAGGCCCGTGGCGGGCGACGCGGCGGCGGCGCGGCCTGCAAAGACGGGCCGTGCGTGTTTGGCTTTGATGCGGGTCAGGACCCACTCAAGATTGGGTTCCATGAAGGACCATGCGCCCTGGTTCTTGGGTTCTTCCTGACACCAGACCATTTCGGCGTTCTTGAACCGCTGCAATTCGTTCACCGCAGATTGCGCGGGGAAGGGATAGAACTGTTCAAACCGCAGGATGTAGGTGTCATCGATGCCCATCTCGTCGCGCTTTTCCAGCAGGTCATAGTAGACCTTGCCGGAACACATCACGACCCGCTTGATCTTGTCGTCGGGCTTGAGCTTCGTGTCGGAATTGCCCTGCTGGGCGTCATCCCAAAGTACCCGGTGGAAGGATGACCCGGTTTGGAATTCCTCGGCCTTGCTGACGGCCATCTTGTGGCGCAACAGCGACTTGGGCGTCATCAGGATCAGCGGTTTGCGAAAATCCCGGTGCACCTGACGGCGCAGAATGTGGAAATAGTTCGCGGGCGTCGTGCAATTGGCGACGATCCAGTTGTCACCGCCACACATGGTCAGGAACCGTTCCAGACGCGCGCTGGAGTGCTCGGGGCCTTGCCCCTCGTAGCCATGTGGCAAGAGGCAAACGAGGCCGGACATCCGCAGCCATTTGCTTTCGCCCGAGCTGATGAACTGGTCGAACATGATCTGCGCGCCGTTGGCAAAATCGCCAAACTGCGCTTCCCACATGACCAGCGCATTGGGTTCGGCAAGTGAATAGCCGTATTCGAAACCCAGTACCGCGTATTCCGACAACATGCTGTCGATGACTTCGTATTGCGCTTGGCCATCGCGGATGTTGTTGAGCGGGTAGTAGCGGGTTTCGTCGTCCTGATTGATCAGCGCCGAATGCCGGTGGCTGAACGTGCCGCGTGTGCAGTCCTGACCGGACAGGCGCACAGGGTAGCCCTCGGTCGCGAGCGATCCAAAGGCCAGCGCTTCACCGGTGGCCCAGTCAAACCCTTCGCCGCTTTCGAACATCGCCTTTTTGGTTTCAAGCAGACGCGACACGGTGCGGTGGATCTTGAAGTTATCGGGCGCAGTTGTCAGCGCTTGACCGATCTCGGCCATCGTCTCTGGCTTGATCGCGGTCTGGCCGCGCTGATAATCGGCGTCGTTCTTGTCGAGGTGTGACCAGCGCCCGTCCAACCAATCGGCCTTGTTGGGTTTGTAGTTTTTGCCCGCGTCAAATTCCTCGTTCAGATAGGCCTGAAACGCGGCTTTCATATCCTCGATCTCGCCCTCGGGGATCAGCCCGTCACGCACAAGGCGTTCGGTATAAAGCGTGAGCGTGGTTTTGTGCGTCTTGATCTTTTTATACATCACCGGGTTGGTGAACATCGGCTCATCGCCTTCGTTGTGACCAAAGCGGCGGTAGCAAATGATGTCGAGCACCACGTCTTTGTGGAACTTCTGGCGGAACTCGGTCGCCACGCGGGCGGCGTGCACAACCGCCTCTGGGTCATCGCCGTTGACGTGGAAGATCGGCGCCTCGACCATCAGCGCGATGTCTGTGGGGTAGGGGGATGAGCGGCTGAAGTGCGGTGCTGTGGTAAAACCGATCTGGTTGTTGACCACGATATGCATCGTGCCGCCGGTTTTGTGGCCCTTGAGGCCGGACAGGCCAAAGCCTTCGGCCACAACGCCTTGGCCTGCAAAGGCCGCATCGCCGTGCAGCAGGATCGCCATGACCTTTGTGCGGTCCTCGTCCTTCTTCTGGTCCTGTTTCGCGCGGACCTTGCCCAGCACGACGGGGTTTACCGCCTCAAGGTGGCTGGGGTTGGCGGTCAGGCTGAGGTGCACGGTGTTGTCGTCAAACGTCCGGTCAGAAGAGGCGCCGAGGTGATATTTCACATCGCCGGAGCCATCCACATCCTCGGGCTTAAAGCTGCCGCCTTGAAATTCGTTAAAGATCGCGCGGTAAGGCTTTTCCATCACATTGGCGAGCACGGACAGACGGCCCCGGTGCGGCATGCCGATCACGATATCCTCAAGCCCAAGCTGGCCGCCGCGTTTGATGATCTGTTCCATCGCGGGGATCAGCGCCTCGCCACCATCAAGGCCGAAACGCTTGGTGCCCATGTATTTCACATGCAGGAATTTCTCAAAGCCCTCAGCCTCGACAAGGCTGTTCAGGATCGCCTTACGGCCGTTCTGGGTAAAGCTGATTTCCTTGCCCAGACCCTCGATCCGTTCCTTCAGCCAGCCAGCCTCTTCAGGGTTGGAGATGTGCATGTATTGCAGCGCGAAGGTGCCGCAATAGGTGCGTTTCACGATGGCGATAATCTCGTTCATCGTCGCGACCTCAAGACCCAACACGTTGTCGATGAAAATCGGGCGGTCCATGTCGGCGGCGGTAAAGCCGTAGGATGCGGGATCAAGTTCGGGGTGCGGCGTGTTGGCCCGCATTCCCAGCGGGTCAAGCTCTGCGATCAGGTGGCCGCGGATCCGGTAGGCGCGGATGATCATCAGCGCGCGGATGCTGTCGAGTACGGCGGCGCGGACCTGGCTTTCGTCAAGCGAGACGCCCTTTTCGGCGGCTTTTTCCTTGATCTTTTTGCCAGCGGCTTCGGGTTCGGCAGGCCATTGCCCATCAAGGGCTGCTGTCAGGTCGTCGTTTGGCACGGGCGGCCAATCGGTGCGCGCCCAAGAGGGGCCAGCGGCCTCTGCCTTGGCATCCGCAGGGGCATCGCCCAGCGACCGGAAAAAGGCCTGCCAGCTTTCATCGACCGCGCCGGGGTTATCGGCGTAGCGGGCGTAAAGCTGTTCTACGTATTCTGCGTTGTGCCCCTGCATAAAAGAGGAGGCGTGAAAGACGTCGTTGGGGGAATGGTCGTTCATGTTTTCACCTATAGTAGGGTGGGCAATCTGCCCACCGTGCAGGGGGAGGTGGGCAAATTGCCCACCCTACGTTGTCCTAGCCAATCGCTTCCAAAACAGCCTCGCCCAACGTGGCGGGGCTGTCGGCGACCACGATGCCAGCGGATTTCATCGCTTCGATTTTGCTTTCGGCGTCGCCCTTGCCGCCGGCGACAATCGCACCGGCATGACCCATGCGGCGGCCCGGAGGGGCTGTGCGGCCCGCGATGAAGCCAGCGGTCGGCTTCCAGCGGCCCTTTTTCTTTTGTGCGGTCAGGAACTCGGCAGCTTCTTCCTCGGCAGAGCCACCGATCTCACCGATCATGATCATCGAATGTGTCTCATCATCATCGAGGAACATGTCGAGCACATCGATATGCTCGGTGCCTTTGATCGGGTCGCCGCCGATACCGACAGCGGTCGACTGGCCAAGGCCACTGTCGGATGTCTGTTTGACCGCCTCATAAGTTAGCGTGCCGGAGCGGGACACAACACCAACCGACCCACGCTTGTGGATATGGCCGGGCATGATGCCGATCTTGCAGGCGTCAGGCGTGATGATGCCGGGGCAGTTTGGGCCGATCAGACGGCTGGCAGACCCTTCGAGCGCGCGTTTGACGCGCATCATGTCCAGAACCGGAATGCCTTCGGTGATGCAGATGATCAGCTCCATCTCGGCGTCGATCGCTTCAAGGATCGAATCTGCCGCAAAGGGGGGCGGGACGTAGATCACGCTGGCGTTGGCTTCTGTCACGGCCTTGGCTTCGTGGACGGAGTTGAAGATCGGCAGGTCCAGATGGGTCTGGCCGCCCTTGCCGGGGGTCACACCGCCGACCATTTGCGTGCCGTAGGCAATCGCCTGCTCAGAGTGGAACGTGCCCTGCGAGCCGGTGAGCCCTTGGCAAATGACTTTGGTATTTTTGTCGACGAGAATGGCCATGATGTTCCCTTATTGGTCAGTGTGGCGCGTGATTTGCACGCATCTGCGTTAGCGTAGTGCGCTTGAGGCAAGGTTGCCTGCCTGCGCGTGTTGAGTGGGTGTTGTGTCAAAAAGTGTCGGGCGGTCCGAAAACCAGCGCTTGCGCACAGCCTCATTTGATTTGGCAACCGGTGCCAGCAAGGTCGCGCGTTGCTCTGGCGAGAGTGTGAGCGCGGGTCCGGTGTTGAGCGTCGCTTCTGCCAGCGTCCGGCCCGTTTTGCGGATCGCGCGGCTAAGTGCGCTGTGACGCGGCACAACCCGGCCTACCACGGCATTCAGCGCGCGTACCGCGCGGGCGCACCGGCGCGTATAGCTCTGATTGATGGATGGGGGGCGGGCAAGTCCGTTCGGGTTGATCCCTGCCACGGCGGAAAAATCTGCAATCAGGTCGCCGTCTTTCAGCGCGGCCCGGTCAAATAGCCTCACCTCAAAGTTTTTGGCGCCCACCGTGCGGGCCCAGTGCCTGCTCAGCTTTGCATAGTTTCGCGGTTTGGTCTGGGCGAGGTAGTCAGCAAAACTGTCGTCAAAGCCGTCGCGCAACCGTTGCGAGTACATGCTAACGGTCCATGTGTCCTGACTGCGCAGATAGATCACGTAGCGCACATCACTAAAGCGCGCGCTGAGCCATTCGTGCACGGCGGCTTGGCCGTCAAGCCTCATGATCACAGACGATAGAAATTCGTTTGATATCACCCAGACGTCGGCATTTGACTCGGCGATTTGCGTGGCGATCCAGCGGTCCAAATCTGCTGCGCGGCGTGTGACGTCGTCTGGGGTGCGCATTTTGGAGGCGACCATCTGGACCGGGTCGTCGAAATTGCGCCCCGTCGCTTGGAAAACAACCGATAAATATTCGCGCTGACAGATGTCCGCAGGGTCGAACCTGCGATAACAAAATCCTTGGTCCGCAAGCGCGTCTGCATTTAGGTGGAGGAAATCCTGAATGCTGCTGCTGCCCGTCTTGGGCATCCCGATGTGGACAATCGCCCTCATGCGCGCACCTCATGGATGCGCGGAAGCGGCGCGGCGGCAAGCGCCGCGCCGAAAGGTGTTACTTGAACGTGTAGGGCGAGGCGACCTGAGGGCCGCAGCGCATTGGCAGACCGTTTAGCGTTTGCATATTGGGGTTGCCGCAGCTGGACGACAGGGTGTCCAGACGTGCCACCGACGCGGAGTTGGAGCTTTCCAGGCAGCCCGAAAGTGCGAGTGCGGCGGTGGTGAGAAGAGCGTATTTCATCATCTGTTTGGTCCTTTGACTGTTCAATGTCAGGGCGTCCTGCCCCCCAGAACAGGCCAGCGGACGCGGTTGCGATGTCATCTACATCACAAGTTCCATAGGCGAGATGATGGAAGTCGTATGGCAATAGCATGGCAAAGCCTTGCCGAGACGTTAAGGCACGTCTGGGCAAGTCTTTGCCTGTTTGGGCACCGCGGGGCGATGCCGAAAGGTGACCCGGCCTTACTGGAAGGTGTAAGGCTTGACCGTTTGTGGGCCGCAACGCATCGGCAGACCGTTGGTGGTCCGCATATGAACGCTGGCACAACCGGCTGTGACGCCGGACCCGGAGGTCGAGATAACCTCGGTCTGCATGACGGGTGCGCCGTTTGTCGTGCCCATACAGGCGGACAGGGTTGCGGCGGCAAACAGTGACAGAGCGATCTTTTTCATAACATTCATCCTTTGGCGCATTTGCACAAAGGTCATCCCGCACAACTTGGAATGCCCTTGATGTAGTGATCGCATCTGGATGAAGCTCTGATTTGTCTAAAATGTGATCTTTTCGGGGCGCGGCAGATTTCACTCCGCAAAGACGCACAGTGATCGCATTCACGTCTGAAACTTCGGCAATCATGGTGCGCTGCCTCCCGTTTCAGGCAAAACACTGAAACTGAGTTTTGCCATCGACCAAGACTTGCACGCGTCAAGATCACCGCAGCCACCATGATTTGCACGCTCTGGTGTGTCATGGAGTTCAAGGCTGGGAAGTCGAATAGAATAGGAACCGCCTCCCAGATTAGCCGGGCTGACAAGTCGACCGGACTTATCGCTTTTTGGCTCTGCCAGTTGCCACGCTTGCGGCGCCATTTGAACGATCAACTCTGACGTAAGGGCTTCTGGGTTTGAAAGGTCTAAGCTGACCTCGCAGACCCAAAAGGTGCTAGGACTGATGTCTGTGTGGCTGGTGATGCCGAAGAAGACGCGCTGGTGATCGATTTCTGGTGTTCTGTAAGTAGTTGAAACCTTGCGAAAATCGCCAACGCCAATCTCACTTTCAATTCTGACGATATCAAAGCCGCGCGCGTCAAACGCGCGTTTTGTGCCTTGGTCGTCACGCGCGTTCATTACACATGCATCAAAGAACGTCTCGACTGCAAATTCTGCGCTGGCGGCGCTGGCGGCTTCCACAAATGGAAGTTCTGAGGCCCACGCGTCCGCGATCCGCTCCTGATGGGTCGGCTGGTTTCCGTTGTCGGAAACCGCGCCGCAAGCCGAACAGGCGGACAGGGATACAACAGTGGTCAACCGCCAGAACACAGACCTACCCCTTGACCGCCTTCACGATCTTCTGGGCACCGTCTTTCAGGTCGTCAGCGGCGATGACATCAACGTCGGAATTGTTGATGATGTCCTTGCCCGCTTCGACGTTTGTGCCTTCTAGACGAACAACCAGAGGCACTTTCAGGCCAACTTCTTTCACCGCAGCGACCACGCCTTCGGCGATGACGTCGCAGCGCATGATGCCGCCGAAGATGTTCACAAGGATGCCTTTGACGTTGGGGTCAGATGTGATGATCTTGAACGCTTCGGTCACTTTTTCCTTGGTCGCACCGCCGCCCACATCGAGGAAGTTCGCAGGCTCGGCCCCGTAAAGCTTGATGATGTCCATTGTGGCCATCGCAAGACCCGCACCGTTGACCATGCAGCCAATCTCGCCGTCCAGCGCGATATAGTTAAGGTCGTATTTCGACGCGGCGAGTTCCTTGGGGTCTTCCTCGGTCTCATCCCGCAGGGCGGCCACGTCCTGGTGGCGATAAACCGCGTTGCCGTCAAAGCTGACCTTGGCATCCAGCACTTTCAGATCACCCCCATCGGTGACGATCAGGGGGTTAATCTCAAGCATCTCCATGTCTTTGTCGGTGAAGGCTTTATACAAAATGCCCATCAGCTTGACGCATTGCTTAACCTGATTGCCTGTCAGACCCAGCGCAAAGGCGACGCGGCGACCGTGATAGGGCTGGTAGCCCGTGGCAGGGTCCACGGTGAAGTTCAGGATCTTTTCAGGGGTGCTTGCCGCGACCTCTTCAATGTCCATCCCGCCCTCGGTAGAGCAGACAAAGCCGATGCGGCTGGTCTGACGATCCACGAGCAGCGCAAGATACATCTCTGTTTCGATGCCAGAGCCGTCTTCGATATAGATGCGGTTGACTTGCTTGCCCGCAGGGCCGGTCTGGTGGGTCACCAGCGTGCGGCCCAGCATCTTTTTGGCCTCTTGCGCGGCCTCTTCCACCGATTTGGTCAGGCGCACACCGCCCGCATCGCCTGCGTCGGCCTCTTTGAACTTGCCTTTGCCGCGGCCACCTGCGTGGATTTGCGCCTTGACCACCCAAAGCGGGCCATCAAGTTCGCCTGCCGCAGTCTTGGCTTCTTCGGCGCGCAAAACCGGGCGACCGTCGCTGACCGGCGCGCCAAAGGACTTCAGTAGGGCCTTGGCCTGATATTCGTGGATGTTCATGATGCTTCCCCGTTGGGCTGAATTTGATCCAGTCAAACCACATTAAAACTTAAGAAAAAACTTCCGTTTGCGTGATTACGGCAAAAACCCGACATTTGTGATCACACTGAAAAAAGCTGTGATCACAAAATCACCATAAGAGACGTTTTTGGGCGCGCGACCCCACCGAATCCGGCGCATTGCGGTGGCGCAGTTCCGACTTTGGCGCTCTGCTCACAGGGTGAAAGGGTCCGATTGGCCCAAAAAATGGGCAATTGTGCAAAAGTTACGGCGATTTTTTGTCAAAAATGTGTTAGGGTTCACCAGTTCACTTGTCGCCGCGCATTTTCGCGGCTCTTAACGAGGAGACTTGCAATGAAGAAATTGATTGCGGCAGCTACCTTTGGTGCTGCCATTCTTGCGACAGCTGCGCAGGCAGCGCCGGTCAATCTGAACTTTGAGGCGGAAGCCAATGGCAACGAACGCGGTGTTGCCGACGGTTATGTGCTCAACAACGCCAACACGGGCGGTATTGCGGTGACGCTCAGTGCCGGTCTTCAGTCTGGTCCGGGCGATGCTTTTGCCTACTTTGACAGTGGTAATGCGGGGCTTGGGGTTTGCAAAATCCTGACCACCGCTGCGCAGTGTAATCCAGGCGATGACGACAACGTCACGTCCAATGAATTCGTCACACTCGCCTTTGACGTCACAATGATCCTGAGCGATTTTGTGTTTCGCGCGGCCAACCATAACCTGATCAGCGATACGTCCATGGACACGTTGCTTGTTGGCATCAATGGTGGTGCGCTGGCTCAGACGACATTCGGGGCTTTGTCGAATATCCCACTCTTTGGGGTTGATAGCCTGACTCTCGCCTATGGCGGCAGCTCCCCGAACCAGTTCTATCTGTCCAGCGTCAAGGCAGAGGCCGACCCCAGCATCGTGGGCCAAGTGCCCCTCCCTGCGGGCTTGCCGCTGATGCTTGCAGGTTTGGGTGCATTGGCCGTGGCCAAGCGTCGCAAACAGTCGCGCTAAATGCGCACAAGATTGAGGGCCTGCAGTGAAATGCGGGCCCTTGCTGTGTCCGGTGATTTTCGAAAAAGCTAGGCGACGTTGTGGACGGGTTCCCGGCCGACAAGGTCCACGCCTTGGATCGCGCGACCCCAGATGTCTTCGCCCCAATGCATCACGGCAGCATCATCCGGGCGCAGGTATTGCGGCACAGTCAGTTGAAAGCGGGCCAAAAGGCTCGCCGCCGATGGGGTCAACTGCCGCAATCCGGTGAACAGGTCCTCAGGTGAGAGGCCGTCTTGCAAGGCCGCGATCTGGGCGTAGCGCGCGGATCCGATGCGATGCGCCAGGGCGGCGGGTGACACGGGCAAGGTCTTGCGCAACAATTTGTGCGCCGCATGGGCGGGCGACACCCCGTCGAAGTGAAAGATTTTGACGTCGTTCAAGTGCTGCGCGGGGGCCGCAATATCGGAATGCGGCGCGGGGTTGCGATCACGCAGGACGCTGTGGTGCACGCCAACTGCCAGATCGGTGCCCACGCGGGTGAGCGATTTGTGCCCGGCATATCCAGACAGGCCGCGTGTGAGCATCTGGCCATAGCCGCCCGCATAGGTCTGCGCGACTGCCGCCTTGTAAAGCCGCGGAACAGCGCCGCGCATGATGCCGTCAAAGGCGTCGAAGGACCGCGCGCCGGGGGCAAAGCAGCGTTCGAACGTCGGCAGGCGCAGGCTGTTGATATCGGATGGCGCATCTGTCAGCGACCGGCGTAGCGCGTCCCCGTCCGAGACGACCTCATCCGCGTCACAATGCAGCATCCAAGCGGAGGTGCACTGGGCAAAGGCATGATTTGCATTGATAATCTGCCGGTCAACATGGGCCACCGGACGCCCGCCAACACTGCGCCAATAGGCGGCATCGCAGTTCACCTGCCGGACCCGCGAACGCGACAAAAGCTGAGCGAGCGCGGGACTTGGCGGCGCATCCCAATACAAATTGATCCGTTCGGCGCCCATCGTCAGATGATGCGCTACGAAACCCAAGACCAAAGCGGCGGGTTCATCCAAAGTTGCGGTGACGTCCCAGGTGGGCAAAACGATGCCTTTTCGGCTTACAATTACGCAGGATCACATGCTCAGCGCGATGAAACGCGAGCCTGCATAGCATTGCAACACCAAAACGAAAAACCCCCGCTCACCGGCGGGGGCTTTCCTATAAAACGTGGCTTGGACGCTTATGCGAGGCTATCGTCGATACCCTTACAGGCAGCAACCAGACCTTTGACCGCATCGACGGATTTGTCGAACATGGCCTGCTCGTCCTTGTTCATCTTGATCTCGACCACACGCTCGACCCCGCCTGCACCGATCACGGTAGGCACGCCGACGTAAAAGCCGTTGAGGCCGTAAGCGCCGTCGACATGTGCCGCACAAGGCAGCAGACGCTTTTGGTCTTTCAGGTAGGCTTCGGCCATTTCGATGGCAGAGGTGGCAGGCGCATAAAAAGCCGAACCTGTTTTCAGCAGGCCAACAATTTCAGCACCGCCATCACGGGTGCGCTGCACGATGGCGTCCAGCTTTTCCTGTGTGGTCCAACCCATCTGCACCAGATCGGGCAGGGGGATACCGGCAACGGTGGAATAACGGGTCAGCGGCACCATGGTGTCGCCGTGGCCGCCCAGCACAAAGGCTGTCACGTCGCGCATCGAGACGTCGAATTCTTCGGCGAGGAAGTGGCGGAAGCGGGCGCTATCCAGCACACCGGCCATGCCGCAGACTTTTTCCGTGGGCATCCCGGAAAATTCGCGCAGCGCCCAGACCATCGCATCAAGCGGGTTGGTGATACAGATGACGAACGCGTCGGGTGCGTGGGATGCGATGCCTTCACCCACAGATTTCATGACCTTGAGGTTGATGCCCAACAGATCGTCACGCGACATGCCGGGCTTACGCGCCACACCGGCCGTTACGATGCAAACGTCCGCGCCTGCGATCTCGGCGTAATCGTTGGTGCCCTTGAGGCTCACATCGATTCCCGCAACCGGTCCGGCCTCTGCAATATCAAGCGCCTTACCGCGGGCAATGTCGCCTTCTTCGGCGATGTCGAACATGATGATATCGCCGAGTTCTTTGATCGCAGCGAGGTGTGCGAGGGTGCCGCCGATTTGTCCGGCGCCGATCAGGGCAATCTTGGGTCTGGCCATGGCTAGGGTCCTATCCGTGATGAATTTCACGCATTGCCTAGTCTTTTGCCCGTCTGGGTGCAAGTGTGCCGCAGTGCGGCGTAACGATTGGAGGTTCCGCATGGAGGACAGCTTTTTCTGGATCGCTGCAACTTTGGCGGCCATCTGCGTCGGCTTGGGCAAGGGCGGCGTGCCGGTGATCACGGCTTTGGCGGTGCCGTTGCTGGCGCTGGCAACCTCGCCCGTGGCGGCGGCGGGCATCCTGCTGCCGGTGTTCGTCGCGTCCGATTTCTTTGGGCTTTACGCCTATCGCCACAGCTTTAACCGGCCCGTGCTGAAAATGATGCTTTGGGCGTTGCCCCTTGGCACGCTGATCGGTTGGTTGACCGTGGATTACGTATCAGAGGCGATGGTGACCCTGATCGTCGGGCTGATTGGTGGTGTCTATGCCACGATGGCGCTGTTGAGGCGGCAAACTGTGTTTGAGCCGCGCGAACCGCGCTGGGGTCCGGGAATGTTCTGGGGCACGATTTCCGGCTTCACCAGCTTTGTCAGCCACTCCGGCGGGCCACCGTTTCAGATATTCGCCCTGCCGCTGGGCATGCCCAAGATGATGTTCGCAGGCACGGTCACAGTGGCCTTTACCTATGTGAACGCGATTAAACTTATTCCCTATTACTTCCTTGGGCAGCTCACCCTCGGCAACCTCAAGATCGCGGCATTTCTGGCGTTGCCTGCGGTCTTGGCGGTGTTTGCCGGGGTCTGGCTGGTCAAGGTCGTGCCGCAAAAGCTGTTTTTCCAGATCGTCGTCTGGGCGCTTTTGCTGCTGTCTTTGCGCCTGATCTGGGCAGGCTTTGCGGGCCTTTAGGCGTCGGGATCAGTGTTGATCAGCGCCGCTGGAATCACATCGGCATTGGTGCCGGATGCAACAAGGCAGCTCACGCCATCGGGGCGGGTCACGATAATGGTCCAGCTGCCGCTGTCTGAATTCACAAAGACCTCAACCACCGTTTGATTGGCCGCCAAGCCCATCATCGCGCGGCTTTCCCCGTATTTCGCAGCCAGATGGGTGGTCACGGCAGCATGGGGGCCGCAGTTGCGCCCTTGGGCTTCGACTTGGGTGGCGGCCATCAGCATGGCGGACCCGGTCATCATCGTCAGCATCATTTCACGTGTCATGGGGTGTCCTTTCGGGACAATGTGAGAGGGCGACAGGATGCTGTCAGAGCGGTTAAGCATGGTTAACGGCGCGTCCGGTGGGGGTGTCGCGCTGCGCTGCGGCAATTTTCGGTTGAAATATCCGTGCGAATTGGGCCATGAAGGCGAAACAAAATTGCTCAAACCAACTGGATGACGTCATGACCAGCCGCCCACATCGTTCCGCACTTTATATCCCCGGTTCCAACGCACGGGCTCTGGAAAAGGCCCGTGGCCTGCCGGTGGATGTGATTCTGTTCGATCTTGAGGATGCGGTGACCCCCGACGCCAAGGTCACCGCGCGTGCAACTTTGGCTGAGGCTTTGCAGACATCCTATGGTCCGCGCCTGCGGATCGTGCGGATCAATGCGCTGGACACCGCATGGGGCGCGGATGACGCCCGCGCTGTTGCCAAGATGGAATGCGACGCGGTGCTGCTGCCAAAGGTGAACACACCCGCCGACCTTGATGCCTTGGCGGCGCTTTGCGACAAACCCATCTGGGCGATGATGGAAACGCCAGCGGGCATTTTGAACGCCCAGGCCATCGCAGCGCACCCAAAGATGGCGGGCTTTGTGATGGGCACAAATGACCTTGCCAAGGACCTCGGTGCGCGGGGCCGTCCTGCGATGCTCACTGCCTTGCAACATAGCCTGCTGGCCGCGCGCGCGGCGGGGATCGTGGCGCTTGATGGTGTCTATAACGCCTTCAAAGACACCGACGGCCTGCACGCCGAATGCACCGAAGGCCGCGACATGGGCTTTGACGGTAAAACCCTGATCCACCCCGCGCAGGTCGACATCTGCAACGCGATATTCGGCCCGTCACAGGCCGACATTGACCTCGCCCACCGTCAGATCGCCGCCTTTGAAGAAGCAGAGGCCGCGGGCAAAGGGGTCGCAGTGCTGGACGGAAAAATCGTCGAGAACTTGCATATCGTGACAGCGCGGGCGACTTTGGCGAAAGCAAACGCCATCGCCGCATTGGAGACGTCATGATTCAACTTATTTTTGGTTTGATCCTTTGGTCCGCCGCGCATTTTTGGAAACGCGCGCTGCCCGCCAACCGGGCGGCATTCGGTGAAAAGGGCAAGGCCATCGTCGCCCTGACCCTCGCCGTGGCGATCATCTTCATGATTTGGGGCTATCGCGGTTGGGATGGCACGGTTTACTGGGGCCGCTCACCCGCAATGACCGGGATCAACAACATCCTGATGGTGTTCTCCTTCTACCTCTTCGCGGCCTCTGGCGCGAAAACAAAGATCACAAAGTCCATTCGCCACCCGCAACTGACCGCCGTGATCCTGTGGTGCGTTGCCCACCTTGTGGTGAACGGCGATACGCCGTCGTTCGTGCTGTTTGGCGGGCTGTTGATCTGGGCCGTCGCAGAAATCGCCGTGATCAACCGTGCCCAAGGGCCACGCGGTCCCTATCACGAGGTTCCGGTGCGCAAGGAATTCACGGCAGCCGTGGCGACCGTGATTATGGTCATCGTGGTGGGCGGCATTCACGCGATCCTTGGCTACAACCCGTTTGGTGCATAGACGATGAAGATCTACCGTTTCCTGACAGAGGACGACACCTCCGACTTTTGCCACAAGGTGTCAGACGCCCTGTCCAAAGGGTGGGAACTTTATGGCGACCCGCAGTACGCCTATGACCACGCCAACGGCGTGATGCGGGCAGGGCAGGCGGTCACCAAAGAGACGGACACACCCTATACGCGCGACATGAAACTGGGCGAGCAATGAGCAAAACAAACCCGGGCCGCTTCTTTGAGGATTACACCCTCGGAGAGGTCATTCACCACGCCGTCCCCCGCACCGTCGCCGAAGGCGAACGTGCACTATACCATGCGCTCTACCCTGCGCGCGGGGCGCTCTATTCCTCGGACGTCTTTGCGCAGGATTGCGGGCTGGAAAGCTCTCCGCTTGATGATCTGATCGCCTTTCACGTGGTTTTTGGCAAAACCGTGCCGGACATCTCGCTCAATGCGCTGGCCAATTTGGGCTATGCTGAGGGCCGCTGGCTCGCCCCCGTTTGGCCGGGCGATACGATCACATCTGAATCGCAGGTGATCGGGCTCAAGCAAAACTCCAACGGCAAAAGCGGCGTTGTCTGGGTCCGCACCACGGGGCGGAACCAGATGGGCACGCCCGTGCTGGAATATGTACGCTGGGTCATGGTGCGCCGCCGCGCGCCGGGTGACGCGCCTGACCCGGTGATCCCCGACCTCGCCACAGCCGTGGCTGCCAGCGATCTGGTGATCCCAGAGGGCCTTGATTTCAGCAATTACGATTTTGCACTGGCCGGAGAGCCGCATCGCTGGGGCGACTATCAGGTCGGTGAAATCATCGATCATGTGGACGGTGTGACCGTCGAAGATGCAGAGCATATGATCGCCACGCGCCTGTGGCAGAACACGGCCAAGGTGCATTTTGACGCCACCAACCGCCCCGATGGCAATCGCCTGATCTATGGCGGCCATGTCATTTCCCTTGCGCGGACCCTGTCGTTTAACGGTCTTGCCAACGCGCAGATGATCGTGGCGCTTAACGGCGGTGCCCATGCCAACCCCTGCTTTGCGGGCGATACAGTCCGGGCATGGTCCGAAGTGCTTGACCGCGCCGAGACGGCGGCCCCCGGCGTCGGTGCCATCCGCCTGCGGCTGGTGGCGACCAAGGGAAAACCGGGCATGCTGAAAGGCGAAGACGGCAAATACGACTCCGATGTCCTGCTTGACCTCGACTACTGGGCACTGATGCCAACCTGACGGGACTAATTGTTCAAGCTGACACTCACCGCCACCAATTTGGCGGACCAGATCGACGAGGTCGCAACGACGAAAAAGTGAACCACATCGCGGCGCCTTTGCGGCATGGTGGCGCAATGCGATTGCTAACTATCACCCTTGTGACGATCCTAGCGCCCTTGCGCCTGTGGGCCTGTGAACTCGCGCTTGTCTTGGCGGTTGATATCTCGGGCTCTGTTGAGCGCAGCGAATATGATCTGCAAATGCAGGGGCTGGCTGCCGCATTGCAGGACGGTGCTGTCTCCGAGGCATTGGTCAACGCGCAGGCGCAGGTGATGCTGCTGCAATGGACCGGGGCAGGGCGGCAGATCGTCTCGATCCCTTGGACACCGATCACCGACTTTATTCAGGCGGATGCCTTTGCCGCGCAAGTCGCCGAAGCACCACGCCGCTGGCGCAATTTCTCCACAGCCGTGGGCGAGGCGATGGCGGTGTCACTTGCGGCCTTTGACGCCCCAGATGCCGCGGCCTGCAAACGCCACGTCATCGACATCAGCGGCGATGGGCCGTCAAACGAAGGGATCGACCCTTTGGATATGCGCGCCGCCGCTTTGTCGCGGAATGTGACGATCAACGCGCTTGCCATCGAGAACGAAGAACCGGGGCTGGTCGACTACTTTCGCGCCAATGTGATCACCGGGCCGGGGGCCTTTGCGCTGCGTGCCGCTGATTTTGAGGAATATCAGACACGTATCCGCCAAAAACTGATCCGTGAGATCACAAAGCAGATCGCATCGCTGGAATAGCGGGTTTCGTGATCACAGTTTTTGCAAGTGTGATCACAAAGCTGAATTTTTATCGCTAACGCGGCAAATTCGCGCGGAAATTAGCCCTGCCTTAACGTGACTCTTCGAAAAAGATGCGCAATAAACGGACGAAAGGCGCTGATCCAGCCGATCAGCGTGACGCCAAGAAGGGAACTGACATGGCCGATGTGAACCGGGGCAACCGCCCCTTGTCGCCGCATCTGACGATCTATCGTCCGCAACTGACCTCAATGACTTCGATCTTTACGCGCCTGACGGGCAATGCCCTGATCGTGGCCGCGCTAATGATCGTCTGGTGGTTTGTTGCGGCAGCTGCCGGGCCTGATGCCTTTGCCACCGCAAACGGCTTTGTGACCTCGTGGTTTGGCGATCTGGTGATGTTCCTGTCTGTCTGGGCGATCTGGTATCACCTGATCTTTGGCGTGCGCCACCTGATCTGGGACAGCGGCCATATGCTGGACGTCAAACGGTCTGAGACTTACGCGCAGGCCGCGATCATCGCCAGCGTTCTACTGACCATCTTCACCGCAATCGTCGTCTAGGGGGTCCGCATGGCTTATTTGACCGACCGCAAACGCGCCGCTGGCATGGGCTCTGCCAAGTCCGGCACCGAACACCACTGGAAAATGATGGTCACCTCCGTCGCGCTGGTGCCGCTGATCATCGCCTTCATCTTCACCTTTGGGGCCGTTCTGGGCAGCCCATATGAAGAGGTTGTCGCCTATTATCAGCGCCCCATGCCTGCGATCATTGCCGGGCTGACGATCTTTGTCAGCTTCTACCACTTCCGCGGTGGTGTGCAGACCTTGATCGAGGATTACGTGCATGGCTTTGCCCGCAAGGCCGCCATCATCGGCATGATCTGCCTGTCATATTTTGCAGCCGCCGCCGGTGTTTTCGCCGTCGTGCGCCTTGCCCTTTAATTCGCCGGAGCAACCCAAATGGCAGCCTACGAATACGAAACCCATGTCTATGACGCGATTGTTGTGGGGGCTGGCGGCGCTGGTCTGCGCGCGACGCTGGGTCTGGCCGAACAGGGTCTGAAAACCGCCTGTATCACCAAGGTGTTCCCGACCCGATCCCATACCGTGGCCGCACAGGGTGGCATCGCGGCCTCCCTTGGCAACATGGGCCCCGACAGCTGGCAGTGGCACATGTATGACACCGTAAAGGGGTCAGACTGGCTGGGCGATACGGACGCGATGGAATACCTCGCCCGCGAAGCCCCCAAGGCGGTATATGAGCTGGAACACTACGGCGTGCCGTTCTCGCGCACCGAAGAAGGCAATATCTACCAGCGCCCTTTCGGCGGCCACACGACAGAATTCGGTGAGGGGCCACCGGTGCAGCGCACATGCGCCGCTGCTGACCGCACCGGCCACGCGATCCTGCACACGCTGTATGGCCAAAGCCTCAAGCAAAAGGCCGAATTCTACATCGAATACTTCGCCACCGATCTGATCATGTCCGAGGACGGTCAGTGTCAGGGCGTGGTGGCATGGAAGCTGGACGACGGCACCATGCATGTCTTCAACGCCAAAACCACAGTGCTGGCGACCGGCGGCTATGGCCGCGCCTACTTCAGCGCCACTTCGGCCCACACCTGCACCGGTGACGGTGGTGGCATGGTGGCCCGCCAAGGGTTGCCCTTGCAGGATATGGAATTCGTTCAATTCCACCCCACCGGTATTTATGGCGCAGGTTGCCTGATTACCGAAGGGGCACGGGGCGAGGGCGGCTATCTGACCAACTCCGAAGGTGAGCGTTTCATGGAACGTTATGCACCGACCTATAAGGATCTGGCATCGCGCGATGTGGTTAGCCGTTGCATGACCATGGAAATCCGCGAAGGCCGCGGTGTGGGCGCGCAAGGCGATCACATTCACCTGCACCTCAACCACTTGCCGCCTGAGACCCTTGATCTGCGCCTGCCCGGCATCTCCGAAAGCGCGCGCATCTTTGCAGGCGTGGACCTCACCAAAGAACCCATCCCCGTGCTGCCCACCGTGCACTATAACATGGGCGGCATCCCCACGAATTACTGGGGTGAGGTGCTGAACCCAACCAAGGACAACCCCGATGCGGTTGTGCCCGGCCTGATGGCCGTGGGTGAAGCGGGCTGCGCATCCGTGCATGGCGCGAACCGTCTTGGCTCCAACAGCTTGATCGACCTTGTGGTCTTTGGCCGCGCCGCCGCGATCAAGGCGGGAGAGGTCGTGGACGCCAACGCGGCAAATCCTGTGCTGAACCAGGCCTCTGTTGATCAGGCGTTTGACCGCTTTGACGGCGTGCGCCACGCCGATGGGGCCACCCCCACGGCAGAGCTGCGGCTTGAGATGCAAAAGGCGATGCAGGAAGACGCCGCCGTCTTCCGAACCGACAAGACGCTGGCCGAAGGCGTGGCGAAGATGGAAGCGATTGCCGGTAAGATGGGCGATCTGAAAGTGACCGACCGCTCGCTGGTCTGGAACTCTGACCTGATGGAAACGCTGGAACTTGGCAACCTGATGCCCAACGCGCTGGCAACCATCGTCGGGGCCGAGGCCCGCAAGGAAAGCCGCGGCGCCCATGCGCATGAGGATTATCCGGATCGCGACGACAAGAAATGGCGCGTGCACTCCCTCGCGCATGTGGACGGTGCCAAAACCAAGCTGAGCTACCGCCCGGTGCATCTTGATCCGCTGACCACGCAGAAAGAGGGCGGGATCGACCTCAAGAAAATCGCGCCAAAGGCGAGGGTCTATTGATAAAGCACTCCCGCATATTCCCGGCGCGGCGAGGGCGGCGATGATCCAAGCAAACCTCGCGACATATCCCCCACGGCTCAGCAATCTTGAGAACGTCGTGCGTGCGCTTAACCCGCAGGTTGACCGGCTAAATGTCGTGTTGAACCAATTCGAGGACGTGCCTGCGTTTCTGTCCAATTATGACAAGGTCGTGCCGATCCTTCCGGACGAAGATACCAAAGACGTCGGCAAATTCTATCCATCAAGTGAAGAGGCGACTTACGTCTTCTTTGTCGACGATGACGTGGTTTACCCGCCTGAATACATCGCGCAATCGGTGGCCGCGTTCGAAAAACTCGAAAACCCGCGATCTTTCGCAGGTTATCATTGCAGCACATATTTCCGGCCGAAATTCTCGCTGACCCCGCAAGGCGCGCGGAATTATTTCCGGCTCGTCGTGAAGCCACGCAAGATCGATGGCTACCGGCATTTCATCCATTTTGGCACCACAACCGACCGATTTGTCCTTGTCGATCAGGTCGCCACAAATGCGTCGATGATGCGCGGTTCGGATATGCCACCCTACGCCTACATGCGCGACAGTCAGAAGTTTGTTGATGTGCGCATCGCGAAATTCTGTTTCGAAAACGGAATTGATCGTGTCTCGCTCCCGCGGCAAAAGTCGTGGCTCTCCGAGGTGCCGTTTGAAGAAACCATCGTGCATGGTTTTACGACGACATCGCCCGCCCATGTGGGGCGCGAAATTTGGGAATATGCGTTCAAAGACAAAAGGGTGGGGTCCGATGCGCCGATACACGCTTAGTTTTGCCGCTGTCGCACTGACTGCGCTTGCGGGTTGCGATCTGCCGCCGCCAGACCCCGAAAAGGCCGCGCAGCAATGCGAGGAACGCGCCCGCAAGGCCCAGGGCCCGACCGGCAATATCACCGTCGGCACCAATTCACGGACCGGGGGCTTTTTCGAAGGCTCCATCGGCGTGACCTCTGATTTCCTGCGCGGGGACGATCCCCTAGCAGTCTACCAATCCTGTGTGTTGCGACTGACCGGGCAAGCGCCCATCCGTCCACCCGCACTTCGCTAATCCCCGGAAAGGTTTGCGCAATGGTTCAACTGACGCTTCCCAAGAACTCTCGTATGGTGACAGGCAAGACGTGGCCAAAGCCCGAAGGGGCGAGCAACGTCAAAAAGGTCCAGATTTACCGCTGGAACCCTGATGATGGCAAAAACCCATCGCTGGACACCTATTTTGTCGATCTCGACACCTGTGGTCCGATGATTCTGGACGCGCTGATCAAGATCAAGAATGAGATTGATCCGACCCTGACGTTCCGCCGGTCCTGCCGCGAGGGGATCTGTGGGTCTTGCGCGATGAATATCGACGGCATCAACACGCTGGCCTGTATCTATGGTTTGGATGAGGTGCAGGGCGACATCAAAATCTACCCGCTTCCGCATATGCCCGTGGTCAAGGACCTGATCCCGGACCTGACGCATTTCTACGCCCAGCACGCCAGCATCATGCCCTGGCTTGAGACCAAGACAAACACCCCCGCGAAAGAGTGGAAGCAGTCGATTGAAGACCGCAAAAAGCTTGATGGTGGCTATGAATGTGTGATGTGCGCCTGTTGTTCCACGTCCTGCCCGTCATATTGGTGGAACGGTGATCGCTATCTTGGGCCAGCCGCCCTTTTGGCCGCGCACCGTTGGATCGTCGATAGCCGGGACGAGGCGACGGGTGAGCGTCTGGATGATCTTGAAGACCCGTTCAAGCTTTATCGGTGTCACACCATCATGAACTGCGCCAAGACTTGTCCCAAAGGGTTGAACCCCGCGGCAGCCATTGCCGGCATCAAAAAGATGATGGTTGAGCGCGTCGTTTGATCTTGCAGAAATGTGGCGGGCCAGGGCCCGCCGCGTGATATTTTGCGCCGCCTCCGGCGTCGCGATTTTGCCTCCGGCGGGGATATTTGACTACCAAAAAAAGCCTGTATCGTGCAGGATTTTGGGATGAATGATCCGCTCCCCCCCGATGATGCCGACGTCCGCCGCGCTGTCGCGCCGGTGATTTGTTATCCCACCGATACTTTGCCCCAGCCTGATATGGCGACTTATGATCGTTTGCGGCAGGATGTGACCCCGATCGCAGAGGCGATTGCCGCCCCCCGCGAGGCCGCCGCGATCACAGTCCCTGCCGGACATATCCTGCGCATTCATTCCGTTGATGGCCCGCAGGTCGGGGACCTGAACCTGTTCAACGCAGCCGACCTGTCAGAGCGGTTTTATTCCGGCAAGACCCGCGCGTTGCATGGCACACACATCACGACCGGCGACCAGATGTGGTCCTGCTTTCCTTATCTGCGGCCCATGGCGACGGTGACCCATGACAGTTTGAGCTGGTATGGGATCGATGCATTTGGCGGGTCCGTGCATGATGTGATTGGCACCCGCTGTGACCCTTACACCGGCCACCTGTTGGCAGGCACGCAGTATCATCATTGCTGCCATTCCAACCTGACGCGCGCCTTGGCCGAACACGCAGGGATTTCGCTGGAAAAGGCAGAGACCCATGTCCACGATGTGCTGAACGTCTTTATGTGCACCGGGTTCACCCGCGACACAGGTCAGTACTTCATGAAGACCAGCCCCGTGCGGCCTGGCGATTACCTCGAGCTGATAGCTGAAATTGACCTGCTCGCGGTGCTCTCGGCCTGTCCCGGCGGGGATTGCTCGGCAGAGCATTCGAGCGACGTTGCCGCCTGCTACCCCCTTCGGATGGAGGTGCTACGCCCCACCGCGCTGACCACATGGAACAGCCCGCCGGTCAATGGCTACGATCGGAGCCACGGCACATAGGGGCTGACGCTGCAAATGGGTCAGGCAAATGCCGCCGTCAGCGCAATTTCCACCATGTCCCCAAACGACCGTTCCCGATCTTCGGCGGGCAGGGCTTCATGCGTTAGCAAATGGTCACTGACCGTCAGCACAGCCAAGGCACGCCGCCCATAGCGGGAGGCCAGCGTGTAAAGCTCAGCCGCTTCCATCTCAACGCCCAGAATGCCGTGGCGCACCATCTGTTCGTTCAGATCGGGGCGTTCGTCATAGAAAACATCGGATGAATAGATGCCGCCCACATGGGTCGTCGTCCCCTTGGCCATGGCCGCCTGATGTGCCGCGGCCAACAAGCCGTAGTCCGCACAGGGCGCAAATTGAAACTCCTTGAAAATCCCCCGCGACGGGGTCGACATGGTCGAAGCCGTCATGGCCAATATCACGTCGCGGATGCCCACCTGTTCCTGCATCCCGCCACAGGATCCGATGCGGATCAGGGTCTGGGCGTCGTAGTCCTTGATCAGCTCATTGGCGTAGATCGACAGGCTGGGCATGCCCATGCCGCTGCCTTGGATCGTCACCGGATGGCCCTGCCATGTGCCGGTAAAGCCCAACATCCCGCGCACTTCATTGACCAAACGCACGTCGGTCAAAAAGGTCTCAGCCGCCCATTTCGCGCGGTAGGGATCACCAGGCATCAGAACAGTGGGGGCGATATCGCCGCTTTTGGCGCCAATGTGAATCGTCATCTTTGATGTCCTTTGTTGTTGCCGCTAGGCTAGGCGCAGAACCCGGCCAAAGGAACCCCAATGCCGTTGCGTTATCTTATTCTGGCCGCTTTGTTGGCCACACCTGCCACCGCGCAGAACGCCGAAGAGGTCGCCGTGGCCCGCGCCGTTCTGGCCAGCCTGCAAGACCTGTCATTTCGCAAACGGCGCGAATACTGCGGCTTTATCGGTTATAATTCGGATGCGAAATTGGAGGCAACGCCAGCCACCGGCGGCACACAAGCCACCTGCAGTGCTGCGTTTCCAGATGATTTGGCAGTGGTCGCGTCCTATCACACCCATGGGGCATTCGATGAGGGGTATTTCAATGAAATTCCCAGCGATATCGACATGGAAAGTGACGCCGAATTTCTGCTGAATGGATATGTCTCAACGCCGGGTGGGCGGCTTTGGTATATTGATGGGCGCGCTTTGGTCGCCCATCAAATTTGTGGTCTTGGCTGCCTGCCGGTTGCACCGGGATTTGCCAAAGGTTTGAATGGCGAAATTGCCGAACGATATACCTTTGACGAATTGGTGCAAAAGCTGGCTGATTAGATCGCCAATTGTGCGGGGTCGGTGCCCTTGGCAATTTCTGCTTTGAACCATTCTGGCTGACGGCCTTTGCCAGTCCATGTCTGGTCTTTATTCGCGGGATTGGCGTATTTCGGCACCGATTTCGTTTTGGCCTTGCCCGGCTTTGGCCCGCGTTTCTTGGGCGCAGCACCGGCCAATTCTGCGAGCGAAAATCCATGCGCAGCGGCGGCCTTTTCTGCGGCGGCAATCGCTTCTTTCTTGTCGCGTTCGGCGAGTGAAGCCAAAACCGCGTCGATGTTGGACTTCAGTTTTTCCAAGTCCTTCCGGGACATGGCTTTTAGTTCGGATTTCTTCATGATCGTACTCCTGAGTGGTGGCACGATCTAAAACGAAATTAGTGTTGCCGCAATTAGCTTTTTGGACAGGTGCAAAAAGTGCATTATTCTGCTGCAATTGCACTTGGATCAACGAGCGTCACAATATCGTCCATGATCTTATTCAGCTCAAAATCCTTTGGCGTATAGACCTTTGCAATGCCCATATCATAAAGCCGTTTTGCGTCATCCTCGGGAATAATGCCGCCTGCAATGACCGGGATATGCCCCAATTGCGCAGCGCGGAGTTTCTCCAAAAAGGCCTCGATCAGCGTAATGTGAGAGCCTGACAAAATGGAAAGGCCGATCACATGCACGTCCTCGGATTGCGCAGCTTCGACCAATTCGTCAGGCGTGAGGCGGATCCCTTCGTATGAAATATCCATGCCGCAGTCGCGGGCACGGGCGGCAATTTGTTCCGCGCCATTGGAATGTCCATCAAGCCCCGGCTTGCCGACCAGAAACTTCATCCGGCGGCCTAGCGTTTGGCTGACGGCGTCGACACGCGCGCGAATATCATCAAGCCCCTCTGTCTGATTTGACGGATTGGCTGAGACACCGGTTGGCGCACGGTATTGGCCAAAGGCCGCGCGGATGACGTCGGCCCATTCGCCCGTGGTGACACCCGCCTTTGCGCAGGCGATTGAGGGGGGCATGATGTTGCTGCCGTCCTGTGCTGCCGCCCGCAAAGCCGTCAGGGCCGCAATCACCGCCCCGCCATCGCGGTCCCGCTTCCACGCGGCCAAGCGGCGCACCTGATCGGCTTCGGCTTCGGCGTCGGACACCATGATCGCATCATCGCCCGCCGTCAGGGGCGAGGGTTCGGCCGCCTGCCATTTGTTCACGCCCACCACGGTCGTCTCACCATTTTCGATCCCGCCAATGCGTGCGGCGTTCGCCTCGACCAGTCGGCCCTTCATATAGGCGATGGCCCCCACCGCGCCGCCCATGCCGTCGATCTGGCGCAGCTCATCCCGCGCGCCGTCCATCAACGCCGCAACCTTGCGGTCAATTGCCGGGTTGCCGTCAAACAGGTCGTCAAATTCCAGAAGGTCCGTTTCATAGGCCAGAATTTGTTGCATCCGCAGTGACCATTGCTGGTCCCAGGGCCGGGGCAGGCCAAGGGCCTCGTTCCATGCGGGCAATTGCACCGCGCGGGCGCGGGCGTTCTTGGACAGGGTGACCGCCAGCATCTCAATCAAAATGCGGTAAACGTTGTTTTCGGGCTGCTGTTCGGTCAGCCCAAGTGAGTTCACCTGCACGCCATACCTGAACCGCCGGTACTTCGCGTCTTCCACGCCATAGCGTTCGCGGCAAATCTCATCCCAAAGCGCCACAAAGGCGCGCATCTTGCACAGCTCGGTCACGAACCGGATGCCCGCATTCACAAAGAACGAAATCCGCCCCACCATCTGCGGGAAATCCGCTGCTGACACCTTGCCCTTCAGGTCATCAAGCACCGCACAAGCGGTCGCGAGTGCAAAGGCCAATTCCTGCTCCGGCGTCGCCCCGGCCTCTTGCAGGTGGTAAGAACAGACGTTCATCGGGTTCCATTTCGGCAGGTTCGCGCGGGTGTAGGCCGCGACATCCGTGATCATCCGCAAGCTGGGCTCGGGCGGGCAAATATACGTGCCGCGCGACAGGTATTCCTTGATGATGTCATTTTGCACGGTGCCTTGCAGGGCGGACACATCCGCGCCCTGTTCCTCGGCCACGGCAATATAAAGCGACAACAACCACGGCGCCGTGGCGTTGATCGTCATCGAGGTATTCATCTTTTCCAACGGAATATCGTCAAAAAGGCTGCGCATATCGCCCAAGTGGCACACCGGCACGCCAACCTTGCCAACCTCGCCCGCGCTTAACTCATGATCGCTATCGTAACCGGTCTGCGTCGGCAGGTCGAAGGCCACCGAAAGCCCTGTCTGCCCCTTTGCCAGATTGCCGCGATAAAGCGCGTTTGACGCTTTGGCCGTGGAATGCCCCGCATAGGTGCGGAACAGCCAAGGGCGGTCTTTGGTCACATCGGTCATCGGGGCCTCACTGTGCAATCGCAGCGTAATTTTATTACTCTCGGTGACCGTTATAGGAAATTTTGAACCACCGTCAATGCGCTGCGCTGCGGCATGACGGGATTTACGCCGCGCACGTTCCCTGTCAGGGTCGCGCCATGACGCAACCCGTGACGCTTCCGCTTTGGGCCTTCGTGCTCATCCTGCTGTTCGCGGCGGTGACGTTTGCGTCGCACTTCCTGTTTCCTTCCGTGCGCTGGTTCTTTCGCCGCCGGGCCGAGCGGGTCATTGCCCGCCTAAATGAACGCCTGCAAAAGCCGATTGAACCGTTCAAGCTGGCGCGCCGTTACGACATGATCCAACGCCTGACCTACGACCCAGAGGTGACGCAGGCCATCGTCGAATATGCCCGTGACAACAACGTTCCCGAAAACGTCGCCTTTGAAAAAGCCCAGTGGTACGCCCGCGAAATCGTGCCGAGCTTTTCGGCCACCGCTTATTTCACCATCGGCACCCGGCTGGCCCGCTGGATCAGCAAATCCATGTATCGCATCCGGCTTGGCGCGTTTCCCCGTGCCGCGCTCGAGGCGCTCGACCCCAATGCCACCGTGATCTTTGTGATGAACCACCGGTCCAACATGGACTACGTGCTGGTGACCTATCTGGTCAGCCGGGCAGGGGCGCTGTCCTATGCGGTAGGCGAATGGGCGCGGGTTTGGCCGCTGTCAGCGATGATCAAGATGATGGGCGCCTACTTTATCCGCCGCCGGTCGCGCGGGAACCTTTATCGCAAGGTATTGGCCCGCTACGTGCAGCTGGCCACCGCGGGCGGCGTCACCCAGGCCATGTTCCCCGAAGGCGGGTTGTCACTGACCGGGCGCACCAATCAACCCAAGCTGGGGCTGCTCAACTACATCACCACGGCAGAGCTGACGGACCGCGATGTGGTCTTCGTCCCCGTCGGGCTGAACTACGACCGCGTGCTCGAAGATAAATTCCTGATTGCCGCCGACAAAAAAGGCGCACGCCGCTTTCGCCCGCCTTTGATGACCGTGGTGCGTGGCGTCTCGTGGCATCTGTGGCAACGGATCACTCGCCGGTTCGACAGCTTTGGCGTGGCCTCCGTCGGCTTTGGCCAGCCGTTGGAACTGTCGAAGTTCCGCACCGGCGTCTCCGGTGACCTGACAGAGGCGGTCGCGGCGGAGCTTATGGACCGGATCAAAGCCGTCATTCCCGTGCTCAGCGCGCCCTTGGTTGCCGACGCCTTGATGCAGGGCGCGACATCACGGGAAGCCGTGTTGGAAAAGGTGCAGGCGGCGATTGCGCAACTCAAGGACCGGCGCATGGTGCTGCCCCGCCGCGATGCCGCCGAACTGGTGGATGACGCCCTGCGCCGCTTTGCCGACCGCGCGCTGATCACCCGCGAGGGGCCGACCCTTGCCATCACCGACGCCGGGCAAGACGTCATCGCCTATTACGCCGCCTCCATCGCACATCATCTTGGGCGCACATCTCAAGATTCCATCACGAAATAAAATTACAAAAGTGACCCAAATTGGGTTGCATAGTTACGCTGCGAATGCGAAATAACGTGAAAGCGTCGATTCTGCGACGCGGCAATAGTGGATGATGAAGATGGAGACTGACATGGCGCTGGACCAGAACACCGCAGCAACCGCACCGGAAAAATCCCTGTATGAGGTGGCCGAAATCCCGCCGCTGGGTCATGTCCCGGATCAGATGTATGCTTGGACGATCCGGCGCGAACGTCACGGCGAACCCGATCAGGCCTTTCAGATTGAGGTCGTCGACTGCCCCAAACCCGACAGCCACGAGGTGCTGGTGATGGTGATGGCTGCTGGCGTGAACTACAACGGTGTCTGGGCGGGCCTTGGCGTGCCGATCAGCCCCTTTGACGTCCACAAGGCCGATTTCCACATCGCTGGGTCCGACGCCTCCGGCATCGTTTGGGCCGTTGGTGACAAGGTCAAACGCTGGAAAGTCGGCGATGAGGTCGTGATCCATTGCAACCAGGACGATGGCGACGACGAACACTGCAACGGCGGTGACCCGATGTATTCCGACAGCCAGCGGATCTGGGGCTACGAAACCCCCGACGGGTCCTTCGCGCAGTTCACCTGCGTCCAGTCGCAGCAGCTGATGCCGCGCCCGCAGCACCTGACGTGGGAAGAAAGCGCGTGCTACACGCTGACCCTTGCCACCGCCTACCGCATGCTCTTTGGCCATGAGCCGCATGACCTGAAGCCCGGTCAAAACGTGCTTGTCTGGGGTGCGTCTGGCGGGCTGGGGTCTTATGCGATCCAATTGATCAACACCGCGGGGGCCAACGCAATCGGCGTGATCTCGGATGAGGACAAACGCGAATTCGTCATGTCGCTGGGGGCCAAGGGCGTCATCAACCGCAAGGATTTTGACTGCTGGGGGCAATTGCCCACCGTGAATACCGATGAATATAACGTCTGGCTGAAAGAGGCGCGCAAGTTCGGCAAGGCGATCTGGGACATCACCGGCAAGGGCAACAACGTCGACATGGTCTTTGAACACCCGGGCGAGTCCACCTTTCCCGTCTCATCGCTGGTCTGCAAAAAGGGTGGCATGGTCGTGATCTGCGCGGGCACCACCGGGTTCAACTGCACCTTTGATGTCCGCTACATGTGGATGCACCAAAAGCGTCTGCAGGGGTCTCACTTTGCCCATCTCAAGCAAGCATCGGCGGCCAACCAGCTGATGATCGAGCGGCGGCTTGATCCCTGCATGTCAGAGGTCTTTCCATGGGCCGACATTCCTGCCGCCCACACCAAGATGCGCAAAAATGAACACAAGCCGGGCAATATGTCAGTGCTGGTGCAGGCGCCAAAAACCGGTCTGCGGACCTATGAAGACACGGTCATCGAAGCACAACGCTAAGAATGGTCGATTCGAATGGCCAATCGCCCCATGGTTGTGGGGCGATTCATCGTTTCAAAACACGCAACAATATTTCAAAGACTTAGAGATTTCCGCCCTCCCCATTTATAGCGGGGGCCAGACCAGCGAATATATATCCAGTTTAGCCCATGCTACGATAGGTTGTTAACAATTCGTTAACGATTACTGCGGAGGGTATCCATGGGACATACTTGGATTATCGACGTACTGGCTGACTTAGAAACTTTTGCACAAGATAACAGGCTGCCAATGCTGGCAGATGAATTGAGCAAAACCGCACGCGTGGCTTCAGCTGAAATTGTAGCGTTGAACGAAGGGGCATCGGTCGCGGTGCGTGGTGATGCGGAACAAATTCAATCTCTTTTATCAAGGGCTGGAACAGGCTGAACGGCTTGACCAAATTCAGGACCTCATTGTGGGTTTGCGCGACCAGCTGGAGGTCGACCACGCCGTATACCACTGGGTCAGCACAGACGGAGAGCAATATGGTTTCGGCACCTATCCCCCCGTCTGGGTGCAACACTACGTAGATCGCGACTACCTGCGCGTTGATCCGGTCATCATCGGGTGTTTCCAACGGTTTCACCCGGTTGACTGGAAGAACCTCGACTGGACATCGAAAAACGCCCGCGCCTTTCGACGCGATGCCATCAGCCACGGGGTCGGCAATCAGGGCTTCTCGATCCCGATCCGGGGCCCCAACGGCCAGTTCGCCTTGTTTACCGTGTCGCACAGTTGCGACGATGAAGCCTGGTCCCGGTTTACCGATGACCACCAGCGAGAGTTGATCCTTGTGGCGCACTTTCTGAACCAAAAAGCGCTTGAGATTGAAAAGGGCCGGGCACCCGAACCCGTCCGTCCGCTGTCCCCGCGCGAGGTCGACACGCTGACCTACCTTGCGATGGGCTATGGCCGTGGCCAAGTGGCCGAAATGCTGACAATCTCGGAACACACCTTGCGCGCCTATATCGAAAGCGCGCGGTTCAAACTGGGGGCCGCCAATACAACCCACGCTGTCGCGCGCGCCCTGTCCGAAGGCCTGATCGTTGTTGGCGGTGCCGCCCGCGAGGCCGAGGGCGGCTGGCCCGGAAAAGACGACGTCACGCCGATCTCCGCTTAACCTTTTGTTCACAGACAGACCCCCACCGCGACGGTGCGTTAAGAATGGTTTATGCGTGATCGCAGAAAACTTGCCCCATGACTTGCACAGCCACGGGGACACATCATGCTACGCTACATCTACGGTGACGCACTTTCCGCCTATCCACGCCTTCAAGACACGATGCACCGCGACCGCGCGGTCCAGTTCCGCGACCGCCTGAAATGGGATGTCAGCGTTGACGAAAACGGGTGGGAGCGTGACCAATACGACGACCTCAACCCGCTTTACGTGATCTGGGAAAATGAACGCGGCGAGCATGGCGGGTCAATGCGGTTCCTGCCCACCTCGGGCCGCACCATGGTCAACGAACACTTCGCCCATCTCACCGACACGCAAATCACTAGCCCGCTGATCTGGGAATGTACGCGCTTTTGCCTCGCCCCCGACGCAGGCCCCCGCGTCGCCGGTGCCCTGATGCTGGCGGGCGGCGAATTGATGCGCGCCTTTTCCCTCACCCACCTGCTGGGCGTCTTTGATGCCCGCATGGTCCGCATCTACCGCATGATCGGCGCCTCGCCCGAGGTGCTGGGAACAACCGGCGCTGGCCGCGACCAGATCAGCGTCGGCCTTTGGGCCTACCGGGCCGAGGATCGGGTCAAAGTGCTGCGCCGCGCGGGCCTGTCCTCCACCATTTCAGAGGCCTGGTTCAACCGGTCCTTCGGCTACACGGTCAGGTCCAAGCGCGCCGCCGCCTAATCCGCTGGCACCTCTTGGGGGCGGCCGTTAATGTCGCCCCATGAACGCACCCACCATCACATTTTCCGACGACCAGGCAGAGGCTTGGGACAGCATCGCAGTGGCCCTGCGCCAAGCCGGGGTGGAGCTTGATGATGGGCTCTTGCAGCCGCCGCAATCGGATGCGTCTTCGGTCATGGCCGTCATCGGCAAGGCCGGATCGGGCAAGACTATGCTGCTCGCCCGCCTTTACGAGGCGCTGCGCGAAGCGGGTGTCGATATCGTCTCCGGCGATTATGAGGGCAAGAAACGCACCGGCCGCCGCACCCTCGCGATCCTCGCACCCACCAACAAAGCCGCCAGCGTGTTGCGCAACCGCGGCGTGCCCGCGACGACGATCCACCGCATTCTTTATACGCCCGTCTATGACCCCGAATACGAAAAGGTCGCCGAATGGCTGGCCGGGCAGGGCGAGCGACCAGAGATCGAAGGGCTCACCGACGTCGCCCTTGAACGCGCCTGGACCTCCTACCAGGCCAATGCTTCAATCCCCGCAGCCCTTGCAGCAGCAGGCCTACGCGGGTCGGATTTCATCACCGGCTGGAAACGGCGCGAAGAGCCCTTAGATATTGGTTTCGTTGACGAATCCTCCATGCTCGACAAAAAACAGTTCGAGGATTTGCAGGAAATCTTCCCGACCCTCCTGCTGTTTGGTGACCCCGCGCAGCTGCCCCCGGTGCAATCCGAAGGTGGCATGGTTTTTGAAACCTTGCCCGCGCCGCGTGTCCTGACGCTGAACCGCATCCACCGGCAAACCGCCGACAACCCGATCCTTGATCTCGCCCATGCGCTGGCCGATCCGCAGCTTGATTTTCACGCCTTTGAGCGCATGGTCGAAGACGCGGCCAAGGCTGACGACCGCGTCGTCATGGCCCAACGGGTTGAGGCGGGTTTGATGGCACGCTCCCCCGCGCTTGTCTGGCGCAACGCCACGCGCATCCGCCTGATCCACGCTTTTCGCGCCGCCTACAAAGCGCCCGAGGATGAACTGCTGGAAGGTGAGCCGCTGATCTGTGACGGCATCGAACTGCCGCTCAAACACCGCAAGCGCAGGCTCGACCTTGAGGCGAAGGGCCTGATCAAGGGTGCGCAGGTCGTCTATCTGGGACCGGGCCGCAAGCCGGGGTTTTCGCGTCTGCACGTGATCGGCGCAGAGGATCCGCAGCTCAGTGCGGCCAGCATCGTGAAGATCGAAAAAGAGGGCGAAGAAGAACCCTTTATCCCCTTTGCCGCCAAGATGGGGGCGACGTTCCTGCACGGGGCCGCAGTGACGATCCACAAGGCGCAGGGCAGCCAATGGGACACGGTGCAGGTCTTTGCCCCCGACATCTACGCCGCCAGCCGCATGGGCCGGATGGAGGCGGGGCAGGCGCTGTGGAAACGTCTCGCCTATGTGGCCATCACCCGCGCGCAGACGCAGCTGCGATGGGTCGTGCGCAACCGCCTTGGCCTGCCCAATGATACCTTGCAAGTGGATGACCTGACGGCGACGCCTGCCGCACCCCTGACCCTGACCGCCAGCGAAGATTAGCGGCGCAGCAGCCCAAACAGGGCCGATGCACCCCAGCCCGCCGCAATGGCAATCGCCAGCGACATCAGCCCGTAAAGCAGCGCGTTGTCATGGGCCAGATCGTAAAGCCACCGTTCAAGCCCGACCTTGTTGACGATGATCTCGGTCTCGTAACTATCCACGACAGTCCCGTTCCGGGTCAGAAAAATCCGCGTGCGGTAGTTTCCTTCGGTCAGGTTGGCGGGCAGGCGGATCGCGGTGCGGAACAGCGTGTTTTCTGACAGATCGACCGCGTTATCCAACCGCTGATACAACGCCTCGCGTGATCGGATACGCATTAGCGCCGCTTCAAACGCGGGGCTATCCATCACATTTGCGCTGACGTCACGGATCACGCTGGGCAGCGTGATGCGGTAGTTCAAATCTTCTGAGGCGCGCAGGTTCTCGCGCAGGACGCCACTGCTGGCCACCGCATAGAATGACGGGGCCTGTTCAATCTGCACCGCATCGGTATTTACCCATATCCCCAGGCGGCGTGCCTTTCGGCGTACCGTGACGGGCGCGTCAGGTCCGGCCACAGTGACGATCACCGCCAGGTCGCCATCAGGCTCTGCCGTTTCCCGTTTGATCGCGCCAAACACAAGGATTTCCGACCCTTCGAACGTCGCCGTAATCGCGACCTCATCCTGGCTCAGGCCCAGCACGATCTCTTCGGCGCGCGCAGGCCCAGTCATCAACACGGCGAGTAACATCAAAATGCGGATCATGCGTGACCCCCATCCGCGCCTACGGAATAAAGCTCTGCCGGGGTGATGAGCAGATCAAAGGCCAGCTTGCCACAGACCGCCAGCACCATGACGGCCAGCAAGATGCGCAACTGTTCGGCCTTCATCTTGACGCCAATCCGCGTGCCAATCTGCGCCCCGATCACACCGCCAACCAGCAGCAAAACGGCCAGCACAATATCAACGGTAAAGTTCGTGGTGGCATGCAGCATCGTGGTAAATGCCGTCACAAAGATGATCTGAAAGAGCGAGGTGCCAACAACAACTTTGGTCGGCATCCCCAGCAGATAAATCATCGCAGGCACCATGATGAACCCACCGCCAACACCCATGATCGCGGCCAGAACGCCAACCAGAACGCCGACCAGCAGGGGCGGGATGACGCTGATATAAAGCCCCGAAACCCGGAATTTCATCTTGAAGGGCAGGTTATGCACCCAATTGTGCTTGCGCCGCGTCGGCACCGGCCCGCCCGCCTTGCGCGATTTGCGGATCGCATTCAGGCTTTCGACAAACATCAGCGCGCCAATGATGCCAAGGAAGGTCACGTAACACAGCTTCACCAGCAGATCGACCTGGCCCAAACTGCGCAAATAGTTAAACAGCATGATCCCAAGGCCAGACCCGATCAGGCCCCCAACCAAAAGCACCGTCCCCATTCTCAGGTCGACGGTCTTGCGTTTGAGATGTGCCAGCACGCCCGAGAATGACGATGCGACGATCTGGTTGGCCTCAGTCGCGACCGCCACAGCCGGTGGAATGCCGATAAAGAACAGCAGCGGCGTCATCAAAAAACCGCCGCCTACGCCAAACATGCCCGACAAAATTCCGACCATCCCGCCCAATCCCAAAAGGAGAAACGCGTTCACCGACACTTCGGCGATGGGAAGGTAAATTTGCATGAGCTATCCGGGCAAAGCGTGTGGCCAGTTGACGCATACCAAACGCCTATTAACCAAAGGTGTCAAACCTTCGCCGGGAAAAAATGCTGCATCTGCGAAAAATGCCGCGACGTGGATATATCGCATCGCGGCATCTGGACTTATCGGTGGCCCGGTCAGCGTTCCTTCACGTATGGCTCACCACCGGCGCGCGGCCCCACGGCCTTGCCGCCAAAGCCTGCGAGGATCACCACCGTCAGGATATAGGGCAGCGATTGGATGAATTCGCCCGGCAGCTTCACGGTTTCCATCAAGCTGGCGAAGGCACCCGCCTCTGATCCGCGTGCCACGCCGACCCATAGCATCAGCGCAATTGCCGTCAGCACCGCCGACAATCCGCCCAAGACCATCACGTCGATCTTGTCGCGGCGCAGGGCATAGCCGGTCAGCAGAACGGAAATCCCCACGAGGATCACCACGACCCAAAGCGCATCCAACTGGATGTTCTGGAACCGGTTATCAATCGCAAAGAACAGGCCAAACAACAGGCAAGCGCCCATCGCATGCCAGGGACGCCACTTGGCAAAAATCAACGCCGCCAGCGCGATAAAGCCGCGGTTGGCCGTCATGTCTTTAGTAAATCCGGCTTGCACCGCCGTCGACAGATAAGCCCCCGCGATCCCACAGAGCACGCCGCAGATCAGCACCGCAGCAAAGCGCAGCTGCACCACATTGATCCCCGCCGTATCCACCGCCGCAGGGTTTTCACCCACCGCCCGCAAGCGCAGGCCAAAGCGCGTGCGATACAGCACCCACCATGACAGCGGCACAGCAATCAGCCCGATATAAACAAGGATCGAATGACCGCTCACCAGCTCAGAATAGAACTGCATGCCAGGGCTGGCCTGCAGCTTGTCACGAATGCGCGTCAGCGCGCCGGGAAAGTCGATCCCGTCAAATCTTGCGGCCCCGGACAACGACGGCGTGCGCCCCCCTTGGCGGAACCAGCCCTCTGCAATCACGACCGTCAGGCCGGCGGCGAGAAAGTTAATCGCCACCCCCGAAATCAGCTGATTGCCCCGGAACGTGATCGAGGCGATGCCGTGGATCAGCGACAGCATCAGCGATGCGCCAATTCCCGCCAGCAACCCGATCCAGACCGACCCGGTGGCAAAGCTGACGGCGGCCGACAAGAACGCCGCGGCCAGCATCTTGCCCTCAAGCCCGATGTCGAAAATACCCGCGCGCTCGCTGAAAAGGCCTGCCAGACAGGCCAAAAGCAACGGGATCGCCATGCGCAATGTCGCGTCGGCAAGCTGAACGATTGTATAGAAATCCATGATCAGCGCTCCGCCGTTGCAAGTTTGAATGCGAAGATCGCAAAGAAGGTGCCAAGCGCGCCCTCAACCCAGCGCCGCGCGGCCTGATAAGCGCGGCGGACCGGTGACGCGGCCAGCATCACGCCCCAAGCCCCATGGCACAGGAAGGAAAGCACAAACCCACCAGCAACAAACGCGGCGATCACGGCAGGACCTGCGCCCGCCGTCGCCCCGACGGCTGAAATCGCCAGCCAAAAGGCCACCGCCTTGGGGTTCGTGACCTGCATCAGATAACCCTTGGCAAAGAGCGCCAGCTTGCGCGCAGGCGCCTCGGTCACCGTGCCGATGTTGGGTGGGTTCAGCGCTTTGCCAAACGACCCCCAGGCCAGATAAAGCAGATAGGCCGATCCGACGATCCGCAGCGCTGTCATCGCCCAGGCCGTCTGCGACAACAGCAGGCCGACCCCAAAGATCGTCAGCAGGTTTAACGTGGCACTGCCGCAGGCAATGCCCGCCGTCGTGAACAAAGCCGCCCCGCGCCCTTGCTGGGTTGCAACCCCCAACAGCAACGCAACAGCAGGCCCCGGTGACAGCGACCCCAAGAGCAGGATCGCATAGGCGGCAAGGAAGAGCGGCAAATAGGTTGCGTAATCCATCATGCGGCCCTCTTGCGGGTGGCAAGGAAGAACCGCTCAAGCGGCGCACGCACCATATTGTCGAGGGCACCGGTGAACATGATCACCAGCGCTTGGATCACGATCACCATCTGCACGGGGATCTTCGTGTCCTGCGCCAGCACAGCACCACCCTGATAGAGCATCCCAAACAGAATGGCGGCGATGATAATGCCAACCGGGTGGTTGCGACCCATCAGCGCCACGGCGATCCCGATGAACCCCGCACCCTCTGTCGCGTTCAGCACCAGCCGCTCAGCCTCGCCCAACACATTGTTGATCGCCATCATCCCGGCCAGCCCGCCCGAGATCAGCAGCGCAATCATCGTCAGCTTTACGGGGTCAATGCCCGCATATTTTGCCGCCGTTTCCGAATGTCCCAGCGCCCGGATTTCATAGCCCAGCCGCGTGTGCCAGATCAGCCGCCAGATCACAAAACACATCGCCAGCGCGACGAAAAAGGTGATGTTGGCAGGGGCAGAGGCAAAAGCCTCCCACCCGAACATCTGCGCCATGTCGTAAAAGCTTGGCAGGTGAGTAGATTCCGCGAACTTCTCACTGGCGGGCTCCATCGACCCTTCGGGTTTCATCACTTCGCGCAGGATATAGATCAGCACGCCCGCCGCGATGAAGTTGAACATGATCGTCGTGATCACGATATGGCTGCCGCGCCGCGCCTGCAGATAGGCCGGGATCGCAGCCCAAGCCGCCCCGAACACCGCCGAGGCCAGCGTCGCCACAACCAACGCAATCGTCCAATGGGGCAGGGGGAAATAAAGGCATACTGTGGCCACTCCAAGGCCGCCCAGCATCGCCTGACCTTCGCCGCCGATGTTGAACAATCGCGCGTGGAACGCCACCGCAACCGCCAACCCGGTAAAGATGAAGTTGGTCGCGTAATACAGCGTATAGCCGATGCCTTGGGTTGACCCGAGCGCCGCATTCGCCATGATTTTCAACGCGTTAAACGGGTCTTCGCCAATCGCCGCAATCACGACCATCGACAAGATCAACGCCAGCACAAGGCTGATCAGCGGGACCAGAACAACCTCGGCCCATCTTGGCATCACATCCATTACGCGGCCCCCTTGGTCATACCGGCCATCAACAGGCCCAGCTCTTTTTCGTCGGTTTGGTCGGGCATCCGTTCACCCATGATCTTGCCGTCAAACATCACCGCGATGCGGTCGGACAGCGACAGGATTTCTTCTAGCTCCACCGAGACCAGCAAGATCGCCTTGCCCTGATCGCGCAGTGCCACGATCTGCTGGTGGATGAACTCAATCGCGCCAATGTCCACGCCCC
Organism: uncultured Paracoccaceae bacterium; assembly: GCA_947494675.1. GTDB lineage: Bacteria > Pseudomonadota > Alphaproteobacteria > Rhodobacterales > Rhodobacteraceae > CANMYO01. The sequence continues at coordinate 305,740 of CANLVP010000003.1, read as the reverse complement.
GCGTCGGCTGCCCGATCAGCAGCAGGTCCGGGTTCCGCTCAATTTCGCGCGCCAGCACGATCTTTTGCTGATTGCCGCCCGAGAAATTCTTGGCCGCAAGCTTGGGGTCCGGCGGGCGCACATCGAAGCGCTGCATCTTTTCTTCGGTGTCCTGCTTGATCGCGGCGTTATCCATCAGGATGCCGCGCTGGTATTTCGCATCATGGTGATAGCCAAACGCGGTGTTTTCCCACGCGGCATAATCCATGATCAGCCCTTCGCGTTGCCGATCCTCTGGAACATGGGCAATCCCGCGCGCCCGACGGCTTTGGCCATCTGAATGCGCGCCGGTCAGGTCGATCTCTTCGCCATTGACCGTGATCGTGCCCGTGCCGTTCTCATAGCCGCCCAGCACTTCCAAAAGCTCGGACTGTCCATTCCCGGCGACACCGGCGATGCCCAAAATCTCGCCCGCGCGCACCTGAAAGCTGATGCCTTTGACCCGGTGCACACCCTTGGCGTCGGTGACGTTCAGATCCTTGATATCCAGCACGACCTCACCCGGCTCCGCTGGCTTTTTATCCACCTGTAGCAACACCTTACGACCCACCATCAGCTCTGCCAGAGCAGGCGGAGAGGTGTCGATCGTCTTCACCGTCGCCGTCATCTCACCACGCCGCATCACGCTCACCGTGTCGGTGATATCCATGATCTCGCGCAGCTTGTGGGTGATCAGGATGATGGTCTTGCCCTCTTCCTTCAGCCGCCCCAAAATCCGGAAAAGTTGATCGGCCTCCGCAGGCGTCAGCACGCCCGTGGGTTCGTCCAGGATCAGGATATCCGCCTTGCGATAAAGCGCCTTGAGGATCTCAACCCGCTGCTGCATCCCGACGCCGATGTCTTCGATCATCGCGTCAGGGTCGACGTTCAGCTCATATTCATCCGCCAGTGACTTCAGCTCTGCCCGCGCCCGCTTGAGCGAGGGTTTCAGCAATCCGCTGTCCTCAGCCCCCAGCACGATGTTTTCCAGAACTGTAAAATTCTCAACCAGCTTGAAATGCTGGAACACCATCCCGATGCCTGCTGCGATCGCGGCCTGGCTGTCAGGAATTGTAGTTTTCTGCCCGCCGATAAAAATCTCACCGGCATCCGCCTTATAAAACCCGTACAAAATCGACATCAGCGTGGATTTGCCCGCGCCATTTTCCCCGATGATCCCGTGGATCGTGCCCGGCATCACCCGGATCGAGATATCCTTGTTGGCCTGCACCGGACCAAAGGCCTTGCTGATCCCCTTCAGCTCAATCGCGGGGGCAATAGACGTCACGTTCATCGCGCATCACCCCATGCGTCGCCGATCACAATCGCAAATCCCGTCATGTCCCCGTCCCCTTGATCGCAAAGGGCCGCGCCATCGCTGGCACGGCCCTGTCTTGTGGCCTGTCAGGCTGACTTAGAAGTCATACGCTGGGCAGGTCTCGTCGCTGTTGTAGTTGTGAACCATGATCTCACCGGATGCGATCTTGGCCTGTGCGTCCTCAAGGGCCGCGGCCATATCCGCGCTGATCAGCTCTGCGTTGTTCTCATCAACCGCATAGCCGACGCCGCCGTTGGACAGGTCCATGACGTTGAAACCGGGCTCAAGACCTTCACCAGCGGTGAACGCGTCATAAACCGCGTTGTCCACGCGCTTGAGCATCGATGTCAGAACCTGACCGGGGTGCAGGTAGTTCTGGTTGCTGTCCACGCCGACCGACAGGATGCCTTCGTCGGCAGCTGTCTGCAGAACACCAACGCCTGTGCCGCCAGCGGCGGCATAGACCACGTCAGCGCCTTGGCTGATCTGCGCGATTGTCAGCTCAGAGCCTTTGACCGGATCGTTCCAAGCCGCAGGCGTGGTGCCTGTCATGTTGGCGATGACGGTCGCGTCAGGGTTGGCCGCTTTCACGCCCTGGGCATAGCCGCAGGCAAAGTTACGGATCAGGGGGATGTCCATGCCGCCGATGAAACCAACTGTGCCGGTCTCGGATGCCATGGCAGCCGCCATGCCGACCAGATAAGAACCCTGCTCTTCGGCAAAGACGATGGACCGGACGTTTGGCGCGTCCACAACCATGTCGATGATCTGGAACTTGGTGTCAGGATAGTCTGGTGCGACCTCACCCAGCGCCGTTGCGAATGCAAAACCGGCCATCACGATGGGGTTGTTGCCCGCTTCGGCAAAGCGGCGCAGGGCCTGCTCGCGCTGTGCATCGGACTGCAGTTCCACTTCGGCAAACGAACCACCGGTTTCGTCGGCCCAACGCTGTGCGCCGTTAAATGCGCTTTCGTTGAAGGATTTGTCGAACTTGCCGCCAAGGTCAAAAATGATTGCAGGGTCGGCGACGGCTGCACCGGCGGTCAGCGCCAAAGCGGCGGACGCACCGAGGAATTTTGTCATGAGGGTCATTGGTATCTCCCAGGTCGTGTATGTTGGGGGGCTTTGGCAAATTGACACGCCACCCCCATGAAAAGACGAGCCGATCTTTGTCGGTCCATCAAAAGATAAGGCAACGGCGCGGGGCGGGGGTCAACCGATTCTTGGTGAATATGGCGGGTTTCCCTTGGTTCCCCCTGTTTTTGCTTTTGACCAAGTGGTCAAGAAACCATCACGGCGCCAATTTTAGCTGCATCACCAGCGCATCAACGGGCGATTGATTCGGTCGCGCATAGTAGCCGCGCCGCTGCCCGACCTGCGTGAAACCTGCCTTTTGGTAGAGCGTCACAGCTGGCAAGTTATCCGCCGCAACCTCCAAAAATAGCCGACTGGCCCCTTGCGCGCGTGCCTCTGCGATGACCTGTTGCAAGACCTGCGCCGCGCGCCCCTGCCGCTGCGCGTCAGGATGCGTTGCAATCGTCAAAAGCTCCGCCTCATCCGCGACGACCCGCATCAGCGCAAAAGCAGATGCCTCGCCCAAACCCATCACGCCTGCGCTGCTCAACAAAGACGCAAACTCATCCGCCGACCACGCCCGATCCGCGACAAACGCCGCCAGATGCGTCGCGGCCAATGCGGTGGCCGATATGCTCACCCGAGGATCACCGGGGCAGGGTCTTTGGATGGTGCCGCATCTGCGGCCCGCATATAAAGCGGGGCAGGGCGCGGCTGTGGTGTGTTCACCCGTGAGGCGGCCACACGCGCCAGATCGGCAATCATCGCGTCAGCCTCTTTCAGCGCGACACCCTTAGGCGCATCTTCCGCCCGCAGAAACTGCGGCGCGTCCTCCCCGGCCTGCATGTATACCTGATCACGTGGCGCGGGCAGCACGATCACCGCGCCACTACGCCCAAAACCTTGTGCATCAAAGGTGCTGACCCCGATCGCTGGTTTGCCAAGGCCAAGTGCCAGGCCCCGCGCCGCGGCCACAGAAATCCGGATGCCAGTGAAATTGCCCGGTCCAATGCCGACACCGATCCCGTCCAGATCGTCCCAGCCCAGCCCTTCGCCCGCCAAAACCTCTTGCAACATGCCCATCAAATGCTCGGCTTGTCCCCGCGCCATATCGTCAACGCGGGTGACAACGCGGTCACCCATCAACAAGGCGGCCGCACAATGCGGGCCAGAGGTGTCAAACGCCAAAAGCGTGGTCATGTCAGCGAGAATGTCAGCGGTTTGGTGTCGTGGCGCGTCACGATGCCCTTGGCCTCAAGGTCAAGCTGCACCAACTTTTGCCACCAGCCTGACGTGGCCCCACCGGGGAACAGGTCCTCTGGCAGATGTGCCTTGGCCGCTTCCTTGATGTCCTTGGCTGTCATGCCTTCGGACGACATGACCTTCATCATCGCGTCCTTCATGGCATTGTATTTGGCCGCGTCGACGCGTGTCACCTGTCCGGGGACGTTGACGTTCTCAACTTCGACCTTGTCGCCCATCACGCAGCTACGGGGCGGACTTCGATCACTTCGGGGATGTAATGCCGCAGCAGGTTCTCAATCCCCATCTTCAGCGTCAGCGTTGACGACGGACAGCCCGCACAAGCCCCCTGCATATGCAGATAGACGATACCGCGATCAAACCCGTGGAATGTGATATCCCCGCCGTCCTGCGCCACCGCGGGCCGCACGCGGGTATCCAGCAATTCCTTGATCTGGCCCACGATCTCACCATCTTCGCCGGTGTGTTCCGCGTGACCCGAAACCGGCTTGTGATCCTCGCCCATGACAGAGGCACCGGATTGGTAATGCTCCATGATCGCGCCCAGAATGCCGGGCTTGATGTGGTCCCAATCGGCGTCTTCGGCCTTGGTCACCGTGACGAAATCGACACCAAAGAACACGCCCGCCACGCCGCCAGCACCAAAGATACGCTTTGCCAAAGGTGACGCATCCGCCGCTTCCGCCGTTGGAAAATCAGCGGTGCCAACCTCAAGCACGGTCTGGCCGGGCAGGAATTTCAGCGTCGCTGGGTTTGGCGTGGATTCAGTTTGAATAAACATCGGTGGCCCCCTTCGGATCAGGCTTCAGATATGCGCCTCGACCCCTCATATGTCAAGGTTTGGAATGGTTCTAAGGTAGCACGTCAAAGGGCCGGTCCCATGCTGGAACCGGCCCTTGTCATTGATCGTCGGGGTCAATTAGCGTGCGACGTCAAATTCCTCAGTAGCCACAACCTGGCCGTCCACTTTCAGCACTGCCAAGACGTCGGTCTTGAAGCCGTTGCCGATGTTGATGCGCAGATCTTCGTTGGCACCGGCGTTGACCATGGCTTCACCCAAAAGGGCACCCTGCTGGCCAGCCTGCACGTTGTAGATTTCAACAACACCGTCGGCAGCGGCAGTCACAAGCGACAGTTCGATGTTGTTACGGTCTTCGACAGTTTCCTGGAAACCGAATGTGTTGGCAGATGCTGCGCCAGCAGTGATTGCGACAGCGGCGGCGGCGGTGATGATTGCTTTGATAGACATGATTTTACGTTCCTTTTGAATGCCCGTTTCGGGCGTTATGAGAGTTGATTGGTTTGGGAGGGTGGGCCGCCCTTTGCGGGCGACCCGGGGGGGATTAGCGAGCGACGTCGAACTCTTCGGTTGCAACAACCTGGCCGTCGACTTTCAGCACGGCGAGGACGTCGGTTTTGAAGCCGTTACCGATGTTGATGCGCAGGTCTTCGTTTGCACCAGCGTTCACCATCGTGGCGCCAAGCAGTGCGCCTTGCTGACCGGCTTGCACGTTGTAGATTTCAACCACACCGTCAGCGGCGGCAGTTACCAGACCCAGCTCGATGCTGTTGCGGTCTTCAACGGATTCCTGAAAGCCAAATGTGTTGGCAGAAGCGGCACCAGCAGTGATTGCGATAGCGGCGGCAGCAGTGATGAGTGTTTTGATAGACATGATTTTCGTTCCTTTTGAATGCCCACATTCTGGGGCGTTATGAGATTGGTTTGGTTTGGGAGGGTGGGCCGCCCTGTTTGGGCGACCCGGGGGGATGATTAGCGAGCGACGTCGAACTCTTCGGTTGCAACAACCTGGCCGTCGACCTTCAGCACGGCGAGGACATCAGTCTTGAAGCCGTTACCGATGTTGATGCGCACATCTTCGTTTGCACCAGCGTGGACTGGCTGCATACCAAGCAGAGCGCCTTGTTTGCCGGCCTGCACGTTGTAGATCTCGACAACACCTTCGCCACCAGCAGTTACAAGCGACAGTTCGATGTTGTTGCGGTCTTCAACAGTTTCCTGAAAACCGAAGGTGTTTGCAGAAGCTGCACCAGCAGTGATTGCGATTGCGGCGGCAGCAGTGATGAGTGTCTTCATAGTCATGGTTTCGTTCCTTTCAGTGCCCGTTCGGGGCGTTGCTTATGACCCTGGGAGGTGGGCCGGATGATGTGGCCTTGTGGCCGGGTTAAATGTTTGCGGCGGGGTGTGCCGCGTTTCGATGAGTTGAAGATTGTCTCCCAAACCCGATCCGGAAAGGGGGGTGGCGATCACGAAAAAACGAACTGGATGTGAGGGGGTGTTCCCCTTGACGCACCGTCGGTTTGCACCGTCCCCCCGGTTCTGTGCATTTCTGCACAATCGGCGATAATGGCCGAACAGAACCCCGCCTAAACGGCCCAAAACATGCGGAAATTTGCCGAGAAACGGTTTCAGCTGCTCACGCAGAAAAATTCATCTCAAATCTGTGAAGGGTGATTATTTCGCAAAAATCGCGCCCGCGTGCGCGTTTCTTTCAGCAAATTTCACTGGTCTCGCGCGTGCGTGAGCGATGCTACATGCCCTAAGGGCAGTTTAGGTGATCGCTTCGAGTCGTTCCTTGGATAAATCACCCGGAACGATGGTAATCGGGATCGGTAATTCGCCCGATTGACGGGTCAAAGCCGTGACAAGAGGGCCGGGGCCCTTGCCATCTGTACCTGCGCCCAGCACCAGCACGCCAATCTCGGGGTCGTCACTGACCTGAGAGATGATTTCGACCACGGGCTTGCCCTCGCGGATCACCAATTCGGGGTCCACGTTCTGCTTGTCGCGCATCCATTTGGCAAAAACCTCGTAATGGACCTCGATCCGTTCCCGCGCCTCGGCGCGCATGATCTCACCCACACCAATCCAATGGTTAAATTCTTCAGGGGGGATCACCGACAGGATCGTCACGCCGCCGCCCGTATGTGCAGCCCGCATCGCGGCAAAGCGCATCGCGTTCAGACATTCGCGGCTGTCGTCCAGAATGACCATAAACTTGCGCATCACAGACCCCTTGATGATTGCACCCTTCACATTGTCGCAAACATCGAACTCTGGCAACGGCGATTTACAATGCGCGGCGCTAAGACTGGCTGGCCGCCCAATCCCAATAAAGCTCGCGCACCCGGCGGATGACGGGACCAACCTGATACTGGCGATCATCAAACGCACTGACGGGCGTCACTTTCGACATGTTCCCGGATAGAAACACCTCATCCGCCGCGCGCACATCGTCAAATGACATGACGTTCTCGATCACCTCGACCCCATCGGCCCGTAGATTGGCGATATGCCGGGCCCGCGTGATGCCTGCCAGAAATGTCCCGTTGGGAATGGGCGTCATTACCACACCATCGCGCACGATAAACACATTGGCCGTTGCGGTTTCGGCCACATTGCCCGTGGCATCCGCAACCAGCGCATTGCCAAAGCCTTTGGCCCGCGCCTCGCGCAGCATCCGCGCATTATTAGGGTAAAGACAGCCCGCCTTGGCATTGACCACCGCGCTGTCGATCACGGGGCGACGAAACTGCGTGGTCGTCAGCGTTGTCGTGGCCTCTGGCTTGGCAAAGGGGATTTCTTCTAGGCAGACGGCAAAGCCTGTGGCGTCAGTGGATGGCACAATCGCCGTCGCGTCGCCATCAATGCCCCAATACATCGGGCGAATGTAGACGGCCGCACCCGGCGCATAAAACGCCAGCCCCTCGCGCACAATCGCCACCATGTCCTCGGTGCTGACCGTCGGGGTCAACCCAAGCGCCTCAGCTGACCGATTGGCCCGCGCGCAATGCAGATCCAGATCCGGGGTCAGCCCATTGACCATCCGCGCGCCATCAAAAATGCCGCTGCCCAGCCAGGCCCCATGATCCGCCGCCGACATGATCGGAATATCGCCGTCATGCCAGGTGCCGTGAAAATATGTGCGGATGTTTGTGCCGGTCGCCATGGTCGCCCCCTCTTTCGGCCACGCTAGGACGGCGCTGCCAAAACGTAAAGCGCCCGACCCGGGGGGGAGCGGGGCCGGGCGCAATCATTAGCCTTCAGCGGGACAGATGCTGGGAACAGGCTCGCCGGACTTGGGTTGGTCCGACGCAGCCTATTTGGCAGGATTCGGATTCAGTTTTGTGACGCTTTACGCAACCGAACCCGCCGCCCTTATTCTTCGTGCGCCGAGGCCCGCATCCGCGCGAGATGATCGTCCCATCCCTTGTCCAGTGCCAGTGTCAGACCAAACGCCGCTTCGCCCTGCGGCAGGCCTTCGTGGCGCAATGACAACCGCGTGCCGCCCGCCACTTCTTCCAAGGCCCACTTCACCGTGCTGACCGCATCGCCCATCGGCGCAATGGTAAAGGTGTATTCCAGCCGCGCAAACGGTTCGGCCACCAAAACCTCGCCCCACATCAGCTTATCGCCGCTCTTGGTGCCAAACATCTCATATGCCCCTACGACGAGGGCGGTCTTCGGCTGGTGAAACCAGATCGCCAGCTTTTCGGGCTCCGTCAGATAGGCCCAGACCTGCGCCGGTGTTGCCTTGAGGTAGATTGATTTCTGCAGAATCGTGTCGGTCATTGGACGTCCTTTTCAATTTCGGATTTGAGTTGATCGAGACGGTCATCCCAGAACGCATCGAAGTAGTTGAACCAGTCGAACACACGCCGCAGGCCATCGGGGTTCAGCGCGTTCATCCGCGACCGCCCCGCCACCTGCACCGAAATCAGCCCGCCATCACTCAAGACGGTCAGGTGCTTTTTCACAGCAGCTCTGGTCATCTCAAAATTCTCGGCGACTTCGGCAATCGTCATGTTTTTGCGCGCAAGCATCCGCAAGATATCGCGGCGGGTCGGGTCGGCGAGCGCCCGAAACCCCATTTGTTCATGTGCAGTCATTGTGCCCCCTTTAATAATACCATTGGGTATCATTTAAATACATAACCAAAAGGTATCATGTCAAGGGCTGTTCTGAAGCCGGTGATTTTGGATGTCTGTTTTGATGTTGAGGGTGTCGGATAAAAGAATCCGCTCAGACCTGCATCAGGCCGGGACCTGCGCCTCTTGCAGCAAGGCATCCAGATCAAACCGCGCATTTGTCATCGCAAGTTTACCTGCGTCATCACGGGGCCAATCGGCCTCGTCGCGGTCTACATAAATCTCGACGCCGTTCTGGTCGGGATCACGCAAATAGATCGCCTCGCTCACACCGTGATCTGCAGCGCCATCCAGCGGGATGCCTGCATCCTTGATCCGGCGCAGAACCGCAGCAAGCGCTGCCCGATCCGGATAGAGAAACGCGGAATGATAAAGCCCGGTATGCCCGGCAGGCGGCGGCGTCGCCCCCGCGCTTTCCCAGGTGTTGAGCCCGATGTGATGGTGATATCCACCGGCCCCCAGAAACGCGGCACGGTCGCCCATTTTCTGCATGACCTCAAACCCAAGGATGCCGCTATAGAACGCAATCGCGCGATCAAGGTCGGCGACCTTGAGATGGATATGTCCGACGCGTGGTGTGGCAGGGTGGGTCATGTAAAATCTCTTTGCTGTCTCACCCCACGATATAGGTCTGCGCACATGTGCGCGAAACACGCAGAATGCCACATGTTGCGTGCGCAGGCGCACAGATTAACGCAACTTAAGACTCGCTTGCATATAGGTTGTGCATCACCTGTGCATGGGTTCTGCACAGGTTCTGCATCGTCGATTTCGACCGTGCGGTGGTCTGGCGCTTAGCTGCGCAGCAACCCTACGATCTCATAGGTGTCGCGCAGAACCGGCTCGGCGATGGCGCGGGCTTTCTCGGCACCTTTGCCCAAAATCCGGTCAATTTCAGCCGGATCATCCATCAAACGCCGCATCTCTTCCGAGATTGGTGCCAGCTTTTCCACCGCCAAATCGGCCAGCGCGGGCTTGAACCGGCCCCAGCCTGCACCGGCATATTCACCGATAACGGCCTCTGGCGAAGTGTCTGATAAGGCTGCATAAATATCGACCAGATTGCGCGCCTCGGCCCGGTCTTTCAGACCTTCCAGCGTCTCTGGCAGCGGCTCTGGATCGGTCTTGGCCTTCTTGAACTTCTTGGCGATCTTGTCTGCATCATCCAGCATGTTGATGCGTTCCATATCGCTTTCGCCCGACTTCGACATTTTCTTGGACCCATCGCGCAGGTTCATCACGCGCGTGGCAGGGCCGTCGATAACCGGTTGAGTTATCGGGAAAAAATCGGTTTTGAAGTCATGGTTGAACTTGGTCGCAATGTCCCGCGTCAATTCCACATGCTGTTTTTGATCCTCACCCACCGGCACATGCGTCGCATGATAAAGCAAGATGTCAGCCGCCATCAGCGACGGATAAGCATAAAGCCCCAGCGACGCTTTCTCGGCCCCTGATCCTGCCTTGTCCTTGAACTGCGTCATACGGTTCATCCAGCCGACCCGTGCTACACAGTTGAAAATCCAGCCTAATTCGGCGTGGGCTGGGACTTGGGATTGGTTGAACAGGATTGATTTTTCAGGGTCCAAACCGGCGGCCAGATAACCTGCCGCGACCTCGCGCGTGCCAGCGGCCAATTCAGCGGGGTCCTGCCAGACGGTGATCGCGTGCAGATCCACCACGCAATAAACGGTTTCAAAATCAGGGCCTTGCATGCCAGCAAAGCGTTTGATCGCCCCAAGGTAATTGCCCAATGTCAGCCCGCCAGAGGGCTTAATCCCGGAAAAAACACGAGGGGTAAAGGTCTTGGCAGTCATCTGATGATCCGGTCTGGTCGTTTGCGGTTGCGTCGCTTACCCATGCCAGAGCGGACCGTCAATATCAACGAGGCAAGCCATGCAGACCCCAAACGCCGTCAATCCGATCCCACCGGTGGTGATCGTGCTGTGCCTGATCGCCGTCGCGGTGGAACTGGTTTTGGGCGCCGGGCAGTTTGGCGTCGTGGGTGACCCGCAGGCAATTGGCTGGCGGATCAATGCGTTACAATCCTATTCTCTCTCGCCCGCGGTCCTGGACTGGATCCTGACCCGCGGCGATTTCGCGCCTGACATGCTGATGCGCTTTGTGACCTATCCCTTTGTCCACGCAAGCTTTACCCAGGCGCTCTTTGGCATCGCGCTGCTACTGGCCTTGGGCAAGTTCGTCGGGGACGCCTTGGGCAATTTGGCGGTCTTGCTGATCTTTGCCATCACATCGGTCGGCGGGGCATTGGTCTTTTGCCTGATCGCGTCCGGCACATCACCACTTTTTGGTTTGTTTCCGCCGGTTTACGGGCTGATCGGGGCCTATACCTATGTGATCTGGCTGCATCTGGGCCGCACCGGGCAAAGCCAGCTTGCGGCCTTTCGGCTCATCGGATTTCTGCTGGCACTGCAACTGGTCTTTGGGCTGCTCTTTGGCGCAGGAAACGCGTGGATCGCGGAATTGGCGGGTTTTGTCTTTGGCTTCCTGACCGCGACACTTTTGGTGCCCGGCGGCTTTGCTGCATTGCTGCAGCGCCTGCGTCAAAGGTCTTAGTGACCGGTGCCGCTCAGGACGACGCGGATGGTTTTTGCCAGAATGCGCAGGTCACCCAAGAACGTGATCCGGCGGGCATAGACCGCATCGATATCGGCGCGTTCGTTGAACGATACATCATTGCGACGTGACACCTGCCAAAGGCCGGTGATGCCGGGACGCAGGGTGTAGTAGCTTTCGCCAAGATACAGCACTTCCTGGCAAACCATCATGGGACGCGGGCCAATGAGGCTCATGTCGCCCTTCAGGACGTTCCAAATCTGTGGCAACTCATCAAAAGAGATTTTGCGCAGCACGCGACCGATGCGTGTGATCCGGGGGTCATGGCGCAGCTTTTGGTTGGCATCCCATTCGGCACGCGCCTCGGGGTTCGCGTCCAGATGCGCCTCAAGTGCGGCATCGGCGTTGCGGACCATGGTGCGCAGTTTCCAGATGGTGAAAAGCTTGCCGCCTTTGCCCAAACGCTGCTGACGATAGAGCGGCTTGCCGCCAGTCAGGGCAATAGCCAGAACCATCAACCCGATCAGGGGAACAGCAATGACCGCACCAAACACAACCAACGTCACGTCAAATGGGCGTTTGAACCAAGTCTCATAGGTGGATGGCGCTTTGGGTGCGGGAACAACCGCCCCTTTTGGTGGCATCGTGACCGGCCGCAATTGAGGGCGCAGCGCTTCGCTGAGCTGTTCATTTGCAGGTTGGACGTTCAGACGTTGCATCATCGGTTAACCACTTCGGCGCATTCTCAATGTTTCTACTATCGGTAAACATTGATAAAATTGTGACGTTAATGCGCCCTTAACTAAGTTACATTGTTGCTATGCCACCCTCATGGGACAATGCAAGCCTTGTGTGCAGACTAGCGGCGCAGCGCTTTGCGAAACTCGCGTAGCTGAAATGCGCCGATCAACTGACCGATGGCGAAATAGGACAGGATCCCGATCCCCACCAGAAGGCCTAGCGCTGCATACCGCAGGCCGGGTGCTGCCAGATAGGGGGAAAGGACAGCCGCAATACCCCATAAAATAAGGCCCATCGCTATTGAAGCGGCGATAATGCGACCAATGCGGCGGCGGAATCTGTCATCGATTTGAGCAGCTTGACCCATACCTCGTGACCCCCGCCAGAGCAGTACAACCATGGCCCAACCGGTCAAAGAGGTGCCAATGGCGGCGGCAATAAACCCGATATAAGGGGACAATCCAACGGCAATCACAAGGTTCAGGACCATCGCGATCACGGCATATTGAAAGGGTCGGCGGGTGTCTTCGCGGGCAAAAAAGAGCGGTTGCAGCGTTTTTTGCAGGACAAAGGCGGGCAGGCCAAGGCCATAAACCGCGACGGCCAGTGCGGTGGCGGCGGTATCGGCGGCGGTAAAGGCACCCCGTTCAAACAAAACGCTGACCAGCGGGCCGGGGATTGCGAGCAGCGCCACGGCGGCGGGGATCGTCAGGGCAAGGCTGATTTCGGCGGCACGGTTAAAGGCGTCTTGGCCGCCTGCTGCATCACCTGCGCCAAGACGGCGGGCAAGGTCAGGCAAAAGCACGACACCAATGGCAATGCCCACGACGCCCAGCGGCAGTTGATACAGCCGGTCAGCATAGGACAGCCACGCCACAGCCCCGTCAAAGAAGCTCGCGACCTGACGGCCCACCAGCAGGTTGATCTGCACGACACCGCCCGCAAGGGCTGCAGGGGCCGCAATGATGGCAAGGCGTTTCAGTTCGGGCGTCATGCGCGGCATGCCAAGGCGCATCGGGTATCCGGCACCTTTCGCGGCCCACCAGACCAGCAACAGCTGCGCGATCCCTGCCAGCGGCACAGCCCATGCCATGCGCTGCCCGATATGTTGAGCGGTGTCGCCATCTCCTGCGGTTAGCGCGCCCCATGCGATGGCGATCACAAAGATGATATTCAGCAAGACCGGTGCAGCGGCGGCGGCTGCAAAGCGCCCGGTGGCGTTCAAGACGCCCGACAAAAGGGCCGCGAGCGAGATGAACAGGATATAGGGAAAGGCGATGCGGCCATAGGCGACCGTCAGGTCAAACCGCGCATCACCGACAAAACCGCTGGCCATCAATGTCACCAGCGCAGGCATGAAGATCACGCCAAGGGCGGTAAAGACGGACAGCAGAAAGGCCATGCCGGCAAAGGCATCTTGGGCAAAGCGTTGCGGCGCATCGCCGCTCTCCAACTTTTTGGCGAACATCGGGATGAACGCCATGTTGAACGCGCCTTCGGCAAAGAAGCGGCGAAAGAGGTTGGGCAGCGAAAACGCGATCAGAAAGGCCTCAGCCACGATTCCGGTGCCAAGATAACCCGCAATCAGGATGTCACGCACAAAGCCCAAAACGCGGCTGAGCAAGGTCCAGACGCCGACGGTAAAGAACCCGGCCATCAGGCGAATGGGCTTCATGATTGCGCCCGTTCAGCGCCCTGCGCAATCGCCTTGCGGAGCTTGGTTTCCAGTGCGGCGCGCTTGGCCTCTGACTGGAATTTCAGCCCCACCATGTCTTTGACATAGAATGTATCCACCACTTGTTCCCCATATGTCGCGATCACGGCTGAGGCGATATAGACGTAGGAATTCGCAAGAGTTCGTGTGAGATCGAACAGAAGTCCAGCACGGTCGCGGGTGTCGACCTCGATGATGGTGTAAATCTCTGACCCGTCATTATCAAAGGTGATGGTAGTGGGCACCTTGAACGCACGCTCGCGCTTTTTGATCTTGTCGCGGTCCACCAGTGCGTCGCGGGCGACGACTTCGCCCTTGAGCGTTTTGGCGATCATCTGACGCAAGCGGGGCAGACGCGCTGCCTCATAAGGGGAGCCGTCCGCATCCTGAAGCCAAAACACTGCCGTGGCATAGCCATCCTTTGAGGTATAGGTGCGGGCGTCGACCACGTTGGCCCCGACCAGCGCCAAAGCGCCTGTCATGCGGCTAAAGAGCCCGGGATGATCGACCATGGCAAAGCAAGCGCGGGTCGCGTCGCGGTCCTCATCGGGCATCAGGTCGATGCTGATTTCGTCGTCGTTGATGTCACGCAGCAGGTTAGCAAAGACCACATGGGTCGCAGGTGGCAAGCCTTGCCAATAGGGGCCGTAGTGGCGCGCCACTTCTGCCCGGAGGGCTTTGCTATCCCAATCGGCCAGTTCGGCGCGCAGGGCGCGTTTGGCCTCGGTTTCCTGACTGCCGCGGTTGAGGTCTTCAATCCCGTTCTCAAGCGCGTCACGGGTGGCGCGGTAGAGGTTACGGATCAGCACGGCTTTCCAGTTGTTCCAGGTGCCCGGTCCGACGCCGCGAATGTCGCAGACGGTCAGGACGGTCAAAAGATCCAGCCGTTCAACGGATTTCACCGCATTGGCAAAGCCGCGCACGGTGCGGGGTTCGGCGATATCACGCTTTTGCGCGGTGTCGGACATCAGCAGATGATAGCGGATCAGCCATTCGACGGTCTCGCATTCTTTCTTGTTCAGCCCCAAACGTGGGGCTGCCTTACGGGCGATCTTGGCCCCAAGGATCGAGTGATCCTCGTCTCGGCCCTTGCCGATATCGTGCAGCAAAAGCGCAGCATAAAGCACCTTGCGGTTGACCCCGCGTTTGAGGATGCCGCTGGCGATTGGCAGGTCTTCGATCAGCTCTTCGCGTTCGATCTGGGCCAGCTGGCTGATCACCTGAATGGTGTGCTCGTCAACCGTGTAGTGGTGATACATATTGAATTGCATCATCGCCACGATGGGGCCGAATTCCGGCACGAAGGCCGCCAAGAGGCCCAGTTCATTCATCCGCCGCAACGCCCGTTCCGGGTTGCCATGTTTCAACAGCAGCCCAAGGAACAGGCGGTTCGCCTCTTTGCTGTTGCGCACATCGTTGTCGATCAGGCCGATGTTGGCTGTGATCAGTCGCATCGCGTCGGGATGGATTAGGGTGCCGGTGCGCAGCGCCTCTTCAAACAGGCGCAGCATGTTCAGCGGATCGGCCAGAAAGGTCTTGGGCGCAGAAACCGTGATCCGGTTTTGCTTGATGGCATAGGGCTTTTGCACGGTTTTGCGGCGGCTCAACAACCGGTGCAGCATCGGTTCGGATTTGGTGTGGTTCTTTTCCTGCGCCGTCAAAAAGATACGGGTTAGGTCGCCAACGCTGGTGGCGTGGCGGAAGTAGGCCTGCATAAAGTGTTCGACCCCGCGGCGTCCGCCCCGGTCCTGATATCCCATCGCTTTGGCGACGAGCACCTGCATGTCAAAGGTCAACTGATCCGAGGCACGACCGGCAATCAGATGCAGGTGGCAGCGCACGGCCCAGAGGAACTCATGGGCATCGCGAAACGTCTCGTATTCGTCGTCGGTGAAGACCTTTTGCGCCACAAGCTCGGATGCTTCGCTGACGCCATGGATGTATTTGCCGATCCAATAAAGCGATTGCAGATCACGCAGCCCGCCTTTGCCCTCTTTGACGTTGGGCTCGACCATATAACGCTGGCCGCCCTGTTTGATGTGACGGGCCTCACGTTCGGCCAGCTTGGCCTCGATGAAGTCGGATTTGGTGCTGCGGAACAGGTCTTTGCGCAGTTTGCGGACCAGTTGGTCGGTCAGATCGGCGTCGCCCGTCAGGTGCCGCATCTCAACCAGCGAGGTGCGGATGGTGTAGTCTTCACGGGCAAGCCGCAGGCAGTCCTTGATCGTGCGGCTGGCATGGCCGACCTTTAGCTTAAGGTCCCACAGCATATAAAGGCTGCTTTCAATCACGCTCTCGGCCCACGGTGTCAATTTGTAGGGCGTCAGGAACAGCAGATCGACGTCCGATGAAGGCGCCATTTCACCACGCCCATAACCCCCAACAGCGATAACGGTCAGCCGTTCACCCTCTGTCGGGTTGGGCAGAGGGTGCAGGGTGTTGCGGGCGACATCCAGCACCGTGGTCACCAGCTGATCGGTCAGCCAGCTGTAGGCGCGTACCGTGGGGCGGGCCCGGAACGGATTGTCGAGGAATGCCTTGGCAATCGCTTCGCGCCCGTCGATCTGTGCTTGCGACAGGATTTGAACCGTGGCTTGCCGGATCGCACGCCCGTCCTTGGCGTCTGCAAAAGCAGCCGCCAACGCGGTCGCTATCGCGTCGCGGTCAAAAATAGCCTGCGCCGGACAAATCAAATCGTCCGGCGCGTCAATATGGATGTCTGCGGTGGTTGGGGCCGGATCAGAAACCGGCGCCACCAAAGCTGCGGGGGGCTGACTCAAGGACAACGACCTGATTGTTACGGATGGTTGCGACGGCCAGACCACGTTCGTTCAGGCCGTTTGGCAGCAGACGGAAGATGCCGTTTGTGCCTTGGAAGCCTTGGCTTGTGGTCAGTGCGCTTTTGGTCAGGGCATTGCTGTCGCCCCGCGCCACAAGTGCGCCAATGGCGGCGATCCCGTCATAGGCAAGGCCCGCCAGCGGGTGCGGTGCTTCGCCATAGACACCGGCATAGCGCGCCTCGAAATTGGCGGTCATGGCGCGGTCGGGCAGGGCGAATAGACCGCCTTGCAGGCCGGGCAGTGACAGCGCCTGTGGCACCGCGTTCCAGCGTTGTAACCCGATGAACTGGGTGTCAGCGGGGTTCACACCCGCTTCTGGCAGTGCGGTGGCAAGGATCGGCAGATCAGCGTTGACGCCGCCGGTCAGGAATACCGCGTCAGCGCCGCCGGATTTGATTGCGCCCGCGATGCGGCCTGTGGCCCCAAGGATGCCTTGTTGTGACAGCGGATAGCCTTCAACGGCGGCAACCTGGCCACCGTTGCTACGCACGGCGCGGGTGATCGCGTCACGTCCGACCTGACCGCCAAGGTCATCGCCATGGACGACAGCAAAGCGCGTGTTGCCCTGACGGGCGGCATATTGCACCAGCCGATTGGCGGTGTTGTCAAAGGTGGCCCCCAACACAAAGACGTTGCCGCCTGCGATGGTGGGGTTGTTGGAAAAGGCCAGCACATTGATATTGCGCGAGGCGACGGCCACGCCCGCGGCGTTGGCGGATTCCGCAAACAGCGGGCCAAGCAGGATTTTCGCGCCATCATTAGCGGCCTGCGTGGCGACGCTGGCGGCCTGCACCGGGTCGCTGCCAGAGTTGTAGACCCGCAGATCAATCTCGACCCCGCTCAGATCAGCAATTGCGAGGCGTGCCGCGTTTTCAAGGTTTGCCGCCAGGAACTGATCGCTGCCCGCAGCCGACCCGCCGGGCACCAAAAGGGCCACCTGAACCGGGGCGCTTGTATCGATCCGTTGACCGGTATTTGACCCCGGGGCCACAATTCCGGTTGTGGCGCAGGCGGAAACCCACAAAAAAGACATCAGGGCCATGAGCAAGGCAAACGGCTTGCGAGGACGGGTCAAAACGGCAAACATGAGCAGGCTTCCTTTGGTGGTCTGTCCCGGCACATCATAGAGCCGGGCGCAGGAGGGTCTAGGGATGAATTTCAAAGTGACGCCACTGTCGGCGGGGCTTTACCTTGTGGCGACCCCGATTGGGTCGGCCCGCGACATCACCCTGCGCGCGCTCGACGTGCTGGCAAGCGCCGACATCATTGCCGCCGAAGATACGCGGACCGCACGAAAACTGATGGATATTCATGGGGTTGCCCTGAACGGGCGGCCCTTGGTGGCGTTCCATGACCATTCGGGTGATGGCGCGGTCAAGCGGCTGGTGGCTGACATGGCGGCGGGCAAATCACTGGCTTATGTGTCAGAGGCGGGCACGCCGCTTATTGCCGATCCCGGATATGAACTGGGCCGCGCGGCGGCGGCGGCTGGTGTGCCAGTGACGACCGCGCCGGGGGCCTCTGCGGTGATTGCGGCACTGACGGTGTCGGGGCTCGCCACGGACCGGTTCGCGTTTGTGGGGTTCCTGCCGAGCGGGAAGAAGCAGCGCGAAACTGAAATTGCAGCACTGCGCGATACGCCCTTTACGCTTGTTTTTTATGAAAGTCCGAAACGTCTTCATGGAATGTTAGATAGTTTGCGGGAGGTTTTGGGTGATTTGCGAGAGGCGGTTGTTTGTCGTGAATTGACCAAACGGTTTGAAGAGGTGTCGCGCGGGTCATTGGCCGATCTGGTGCAGCAATTTGATGGGCGTGCGGTCAAAGGTGAAATTGTGGTGCTGGTCGGGCGTGCCGGGGCGCAGGTTGTGGATGACGCAATGATTGCAGATGCTTTGCGCGATGCGATGCAGACGATGCGGGTCAAAGATGCGGCCACAGCTGTCGCCGGGGCCTTGGGGCTGCCGCGCAGACAGGTCTACCAACAGGCATTGACGTTAGAGGCGGATGAATGACGGGACAAACGAGCTATTTCGCGGGCGTTGCTGCCGAGGATATCGTGGCGTCGGACTATGCCCGACGTGGGCGGCAGCCGGTGAACCGGCGCTGGCGCGGCTCTGCCGGTGAGGTGGATTTGATCGTGCGCGAAGGCGATTGTATTGTCTTTGTCGAGGTCAAGAAAAGCAAAAGCTTCGCGCAGGCTGCGACGCGGTTGTCGCGTCGTCAGATGGACCGGATCTATGGTGCCGCTTCGGAATTTATCGCAGGCGAACCAAAAGGGCAGCTGACAGACGTGCGGTTTGATGTGGCGCTTGTTGATGCGCGCGGCGCGGTTCAGATCATCGAGAATGCCTTTATGGATGCCTGAGGTGCGACCATTGCACATCGTTTGACCTTGCCCCATGTAGGGCGCAGGAACAGCCTGCTTGAGGTCGAAAATGTCGTTGAAAATTGCCATCCAGATGGACCCGATTGGTCCCATCGATATTGACGCGGACAGCACGTTTCGCATCGCAGAAGAGGCGCAAGCCCGCGGCCATACGTTGTTCTATTATACCCCCGATAAACTGAGCTATCGGGAGGGGCGGGTCACGGCAAAGGGTTGGCCGCTGACCGTGAAGCGGGTCAAGGGCGACCATTTCGAATTGGGTGAACTGGCCGAGGTCGATCTGGCCGATTTTGATGTGGTTTGGCTCCGGCAGGATCCGCCCTTTGATATGGGTTACATCACCACCACGCATCTGCTGGATATGGTACATCCCGGGACCTTGGTCGTGAATGATCCGTTTTGGGTGCGCAACTATCCTGAAAAGCTGCTGGTGCTGCAGTTTCCTGACTTGACCCCACCAACGATGATCGCCCGCGATCTGGATACGCTGCGTGCATTTCGCGCCGATCATGGCGACGTGATCCTGAAACCGCTCTATGGGAATGGCGGTGCTGGAGTCTTCAAGCTCAACAAGGACGACAGCAATCTTGCGTCCCTGCACGAGCTTTTTGCCGGGATCAATCGCGAGCCGCTGATCATGCAGAAATTCCTGCCGGACGTCACGAAAGGCGACAAGCGGGTCATTTTGGTCAATGGCGAGCCTGTTGGGGCGATCAACCGTGTCCCTGCAAAAGGCGAAACACGGTCAAACATGCATGTCGGTGGACGGCCTGAGAAGGTCGCACTCACTGACCGTGACCTTGAGATTTGTGCCCGTATCGGTCCGCTGTTGCGCGAAAAGGGACAGGTTTTCGTGGGCATCGATGTTATCGGCGATTGGCTGACAGAGATTAACGTGACCTCACCCACGGGCATTCAAGAGCTTGAGCGTTTTGACGGCACCAACGTGGCGGCCAAAATCTGGGAAGCGATTGAGGCCCGGCGCAGCTAGACCTCTTTCGACATCGCAAGGCGGTAACTGACCGCCTCGGCCACATGCGGGTGACGCACGGCGTCTGACGCATCGAGGTCAGCAATCGTGCGCGCCACGCGCAAAACGCGGTGGTAGCCGCGCGCCGAAAGTCCAAAGCGTTCCGCGACGCGGGTCAGCAATGCCCGACCCTCCGCGTCCGGTGTTGCGATTTCTTCCAACACGGCACCCTGCGCGTCCGCGTTCACCATCATATCGTCCTGCCCCGCAAACCGTGCGGTTTGCAGGGCGCGGGCTGCAGCCACACGGGCCGCGACATGCTCAGACCGGTCGGCGCATTCTGGCAGATCAAGGTCGGTAAAGGCGACGGGCGGCACCTCGACCCGAAGATCAAACCGATCCATCAGTGGGCCAGAGATGCGACCCAGATATTCCTCTCCGCAAATGGGCACACGCGCGCATGCACGGGCAGGGTCGGCTAGATAGCCACATTTACAAGGGTTTGCCGCCGCGACCAGCATAAAACGGCACGGGTATTTCACATGGGCGTTGGCGCGGGCCACAACGACCTCTCCGGTTTCAATCGGCTGACGCAGGGTTTCCAGAACGGTGCGCGGAAACTCTGGGAACTCGTCCATGAACAGCACGCCATTGTGCGCGAGCGAGATTTCCCCTGGCTTCGCGCCGCGCCCGCCGCCGACGATGGCGGCCATAGATGCGGTGTGGTGCGGCTCTCGGAATGGACGTAATCGGCTGATGCCGCCTTCGTCCAAAAGGCCTGCCAGCGAATGGATCATTGAGGTGTCCAAGGCCTCTGCCGGGGTCAAGGGGGGCATGATGCCCGGAATGCGCGCGGCGAGCATGGATTTTCCTGACCCGGGTGAGCCAACCATTAACAGGTGGTGCCGCCCGGCGGCCGCGATTTCCAGCGCCCTTTTCGCGCGCTCCTGCCCCTTCACCTCTGCCAAATCGCGTGCGCCGGAGACGCCTGCAACCTCTCCGGGTTGCGCGGGCGCCAGCACCGACTGGCCGCTGAAATGCTGCACGGCCTCGGCCAAGGACCGGGGTGCTATGACCGAAACGGCATCGACCCAGGCTGCCTCTGCCCCGCAGGCCGCAGGGCACATTAGAGTCCGATCATCGGCGCTGGCCGCCATGGCGGCAGGAAGCGCACCGACGACGGGCACGGTCGTGCCGTCCAACGATAGCTCGCCCAAGGCGACGGTCGCGGCGACGGCCTCGCGAGGGATCACGTCGAGGGCCGCGAGCACGGCCAAAGCGATGGGGAGGTCGAAATGTGAACCGACTTTGGGAAGGTCGGCGGGTGAAAGATTGATCGTGATCCGTTTCGAGGGCAAAGCAATCGCCATCGTCGAAAGCGCGGACCGCACCCGTTCGCGGGCTTCTGACACGGCCTTGTCCGGTAAGCCCACGATGGAAAACGCGGGCATGCCGGGGGCGACGGCGCATTGCACCTCAACCAGCCGCGCATCAATGCCGTCAAACGCGACGGTGTAGGCCACAACAGACATCAACCATAATCCCTTTTGGTTAACGCTAGCGGGGCTTTGGTTTAAGATTGGTTAACGCTCAAAGAGGGCCATGAATTTTGGCCAAGCGGCGGCATCGGCAACCGTCTTGTCGCGGCAAAACGCGTTGCAGAACCCGAATGTGCGGCCCTCGATTTGGGCCAGATGTGTGACGGGTCCACCTGAATAGGGGCAGGCGGCGTTTTCGGCGGAACCGTCGTCGACAGCGACGGCATTCATCGGCGTTGGTCCGGGCCACGGCACCTGAGGCAGGTCATGGCGGTAAGGCATAGGCGTATAGGTTTTGGTGGCTCCAATCGCCCGCCACCGGCGGAACGCGGGGTCGGCGAGCTGGGTCGCAACGTAGTCTTGCGCCAAGTCGCTGACGGGCAAACCATAGGTTGCGATCCGCGCCGCGACGGGGGCAAAAAAGACGTCCGCGAGCGAATAAGCCCCAAAGAGCCACGGACCACCCGCGCCGTATTGCTGGCGCGCCATTGTCCACAGCTGGTCGATCCGCGCGAGGTCGTTCAGGACGTCTTTTGAGGGGGTGAAGCCCTGCCATCCATGTGTCAGCATCATCGGGCAATCGCCACGTAAGGCATTGTAACCGCTGTGCATTTCACAAGTCATGGAGCGGGCCAAAGCGCGTGCCTTCGGATCGGTGGGATAAAGCGGCAAGTCGGGATGCGCCTCTGCCAAAGTCTCTGCCATGGCGAGGCTGTCGGTCAGGATGCCGCCCTGGGGCGTGCGCATCGCGGGCACGGTGCGGGCCGGGGCGAGCGCTGCCAATTCCTCTTTATAGGTGCCGGCATAAAGACCGACCACGGTTGTCTTGAAAGGCAGGTCGAAGCATTCCAGCATCAACCACCCGCGCATGGACCAGCTCGAAAAAGTGCGGTCACCGATGTAAAGCTCATAAGTCATGAAGGCAGGTTAGCGGCCCAGTGAGAGGGCGGCTAACGCATCTTCGTGACGGCGCGGATCATGGAATGTGATTGATCGTTCCGACATGCCAACCGCGCTGGTCAAAGGTCAAATCGGTGATGGACAGGTTGTCGATCTGATGGCTCATCGCCTGGTAAGCGGTACTGCCGCTGGCCTGCTGGATTTGCGTCATGATGACGCCGATATGGGCGACGGCGATGATGTCCTGATTGGGGTGATCTGTGATCAACCGGTTAACGGCTTGGCCCACGCGGGCGGCCACTGCGTTCCAGCTTTCGCCGTTTGGAGGGGCGAGATCGCCCGGCTCTTCCCAAAAGCGGCGGCTACGGTCCGGGTCACGGTCGGCCACATCGGAAAAGTGCAGGCCATCCCAATCGCCAAAGTCGAACTCGCGCAGATCAGGGGCGTCGGGCAGCCGCCGTCGCTGCCCCCCAATGGCCGAAGCGGTATCGCGCGCACGGATCAGGTCAGATGACACAACCATCGCGTCGACTGGCAGCGCCTGATCAACCCGTGAAATCAAGGCCTTATCGCTCAAATCCGCAGGCACATCGCGCCATCCGACAAAGGCTTTTTCATGGGTCGGTCCATGGCGCACCCACCAAAACCGGGTCATGCGGGTAACGCGCCTTTGAGGATTTGCGGCAGGCCAGCCGTCACGAAGACTGTGCAGGTGCTTTGCGCCGCGAGTGCTTGGTTCAGTGCACCTTGGGCCGCGCGAAATTGGCGGGCCATCGCATTGTCCGGCACGATCCCCTGGCCGACCTCGTTTGAGACGACAACAACCGGGCAGGGGCAAGTCGATATCGCGGACAAAAACGCGGCGGTCTGCGCAGCGATGTCATGCTCTGCCAATAGCTGATTGGTCAGCCATAGGGTCGCGCAATCGAGCAAGACAACCTCGTCCGATTGACGCGCCTTCAACGGTGAGACGATATCAAGCGGTGCCTCAATCGTCGTCCAATCGGGGCCGCGCTGGGCGATATGAGCAGAAATTTTTGCGCGCATTTCATCGTCAAAGGCCTGCGCGGTCGCCAGATAAATCCGTTTGCCACCAATGCGTTGCACGAGATCTTCTGCGAAGACGGACTTGCCGCTCGTCGCGCCCCCAAGGACCAGAGTTAGGTTTTCGTTCATCTTTTCGAAACTATGACTCATCCAACATCTACGACCCTGCGTAACAATAGCATCCAAAAGCCTCAACACTGTGTTTGACCTTAGGGGGAATGACTGATGGCCTTAGACGGATTTGCAGACCAAAGCCTGTCGCGCACCGCGATGCGGGCAGAGCTGTTGGACGCGGAGACAGAATTGCGGCTCGCCTATGCTTGGCGGGATGACCGCTGCGAGCAGTCGCTGCACCGTTTGATCACTGCATATATGCGCCTCGCGATATCGATGGCGTCGAAATTCAAGCGCTACGGCGCGCCAATGAATGACCTGATCCAAGAGGCGTCCGTTGGTTTGATGAAGGCGGCGGATAAGTTTGATCCAGACCGCGGTGTGCGGTTTTCGACCTATGCCGTTTGGTGGATCAAGGCGTCGATCCAGGACTATGTGATGCGCAACTGGTCAATGGTGCGGACAGGGTCCACGTCATCGCAGAAGTCGCTTTTCTTCAACATGCGTCGCGTGCAAGCGCGGTTGGAGCGTGAAGCCGCAGCCGAAGGACGGGTGCTCGAAGGCCACGTGATGCGCGAGTTGATCGCGGCGGAGGTTGGCGTACCGATCCACGATGTCGAGATGATGGAAGGGCGCTTGTCTGGCTCTGACTTCTCGCTCAACGCGACGCAATCGTCCGAGGATGAAGGGCGTGAATGGATCGATGCGCTGGAAGACGATTCCGCGCAAGCCTCTGAACATGTTGAGAATTCGCACGACAATGCCACGCTGCGTCAGTGGTTGCTGACGGCCTTGTCGGATCTCAACGACCGGGAACGGTTCATCGTCCGCGAGCGGAAGCTGCGCGATGATCCGCGGACCTTGGAAAGCCTCGGGACAGAGCTTGGCCTTTCGAAAGAACGCGTGCGCCAGTTGGAATCTGCCGCCTTTGGCAAGATGCGCAAGAAGCTGGAAGCGACAAGTTCTGAGGTTCACAGCTTCTTTGCCTGATCCATTGTGTTCCGGTGGCGTCCTGCCCTAGTGTTTGCCCGATCAAAGGAACGGGCAAATGCTGGCAAACAAACACATATTGCTAATCATCGGCGGCGGAATCGCGGCGTTCAAATCGCTTGATTTGATCCGCCGCTTGCGTGAACGCGGCGCAGAAGTGACGCCAGTGTTGACCTCGGCAGGGTCGGAATTTGTGACGCCGCTGTCCGTGTCAGCCCTGGCGGGCAACAAGGTGTTTCAGCATCTGTTTGATCTTAATGACGAATCTGAGATGGGCCATATTGAGCTGTCGCGCGCGGCTGATTTGATTGTCGTGGCTCCCGGGACTGCTGATCTGATGGCCAAGATGGCGGGTGGTCTGGCGAATGACCTGGCCTCAACCCTTCTGTTGGCGACGGACAAGCGGGTTTTGGTGGCCCCTTCGATGAACGTGCGGATGTGGCAACATCCGGCGACCCAGCGCAATTTGGCAACCTTGAAAGAGGATGGCATTTTGTTTGTCGGCCCCAACGAAGGCGATATGGCCTGCGGTGAGTATGGTCCGGGTCGCATGGC
The DNA here is from genome assembly GCA_947494675.1 of uncultured Paracoccaceae bacterium. Classification (GTDB taxonomy): domain Bacteria; phylum Pseudomonadota; class Alphaproteobacteria; order Rhodobacterales; family Rhodobacteraceae; genus CANMYO01. Next base: position 280,751 of record CANLVP010000003.1, on the reverse strand, counting down.
GGAACCCCTTGAAATTGTTGACGCAATTGATGCGGCTCTTGCGGATGGGCCGCTGAAAGGAAAGCATGTGTTGGTCACCTCTGGCCCGACGCATGAACCGATTGACCCGGTGCGCTATATCGCAAACCGATCGTCGGGGGCGCAGGGCACCGCAATTGCCAATGCTTTGAAGGCGTTAGGGGCCGATGTGACCTTTGTCACGGGCCCCGCAGACGTGCCACCGCCGATGGACGTGACGGTCATTTCCGTTCAAACGGCGGCGGAAATGCAAGAGGCGGTGACCGCCGCATTGCCTGCTGATGCGGCGATCTTTGCTGCTGCCGTGGCGGATTGGCATGTTGCGAATGCGGGGGCTAGCAAGATCAAGAAAGACGGTAAGGGATTGCCTTCATTGAATTTTGCCGAGAACCCGGACATCTTGGCGGGTGTCGCGCAGATGAAGAATGGGCGACCCAAGCTGGTTGTCGGGTTCGCCGCTGAGACCGACGATCTGATCAAGAACGCGACGGCGAAGCGCAAACGTAAAGGCTGCGACTGGATCGTGGCCAACGATGTTTCGCCCCAAACCGGGATCATGGGCGGCGCAGAAAACGACGTGACCCTGATCACTGCCGATGGGTCAGAAGACTGGCCGCGCATGGGCAAGGAGGCCGTTGCGGCGCGATTGGCTGAAAAAATTGCGCAGGCTCTCGAATAGACGATGGGCAGGAAAGTCACATGCAGAACCTGTATGAAAACCATACACAACCCATGCACAACTTATATGCATGAGAGTTTGAACGCGCGTTAACCGAACGGCGTGCGCAAGGGGTAGAGTTTTGAAACCATTGATCAAAATCGCCATGACGCCCGATGCTGATCCGGGCATCCCTTTGCCGATATATGCCACGGCGGGGGCCGCTGGTGCGGATGTCTGTGCGAACCTGCCAGATCGCAAAAGTATCATTTTGTCGCCACGGGCCCGCAAGCTGATCCCCACAGGGTTGCGCATGGAAATTCCCGTCGGTTTTGAAGTGCAGATCCGACCCCGATCCGGATTGGCGCTGAAACACGGGATCGGCATGGTCAACGCGCCGGGCACGATTGACAGCGACTATCGCGGGCCTGTTGGGGTGATCTTAATCAATCATGGGCAAGAGGATTTCACGATCACCCATGGCATGCGGATTGCACAGATGGTGGTGGCCCCGGTCACGACAGTCGATTTCGCGCTGGGTGAATTGGACGACACCGCGCGTGGCAGCGGCGGGTTTGGGTCAACAGGTCTGACCTCATGATCATGGTCGGGTCGATGGCCGCCGTGCTTTGGGGGACCGGCATGATTATGGGCGCGCCCCGGCAGGCGCGCTGGACGATGATCGGCATTCTGCTGGTCGCGGTGATTGCGCTGCATCTGGTGCTGCCGCAGGGCCATCCGTTGCGCGAGGCAACTGGCGGTGACGCGCGGCTTTGGTTGCTTTTGATTGCGGCGGGCGGGATTTTCTGGGGCTACGGCAAGGCCTTGGGCGGGTTGCGCCGCAAGGCCGATGCGCGTCAGGAACCAGAGGTCGCGCGCGGCGGATTTTCGGCGACCGAGTTGGATCGCTACGCCCGTCATATCATCCTGCGCGAGGTTGGCGGCACAGGACAAAAGGCGCTGAAAGACACGCGGGTTTTGGTGATTGGGGCCGGGGGGCTTGGCGCGCCTGCGTTGCAATATCTGGCGGCTGCAGGGGTTGGCACAATTGGGGTGATTGACGACGATGTTGTCGAGAACGCCAATCTGCAACGGCAGGTCATCCACCTTGATAAAATGATCGACACGCCCAAGGTGTTTTCGGCAGAAACGGCGATGCGGCAGCAAAATCCCTTTGTGCAGGTGCGCCCGTTTCACAGGCGTTTGACGCCCGAAATTGCGGCGGACCTGTTTGAAGATTTCGACCTGATCCTGGATGGGTCCGACAATTTCGACACCCGGTATTTGGTGAATAAGGTGGCCGTTGCGCAGGGCAAACCGTTGATTGCCGCAGCGCTGACGCAGTGGGAAGGGCAGATCAGTCTTTATGATCCAAAGGCTGGAGGGCCCTGTTATCGTTGTCTTTTTCCGCAGGCGCCGGATGCCGGTCTGGTCCCAAGCTGCGCTGAGGCCGGGGTGATCGGGCCGTTGCCCGGTGTCGTCGGGTCGATGATGGCGGTCGAGGCGGTCAAAGCGATCACCGGCGCGGGCGAAGGGTTGCGGGGGCGTTTGCTGATTTATGATGCGCTTTATGCGGAATGTCGCGTCATCGGGGCCAAAGCGCGCGCGGATTGTCCCGATTGTGGCGGGCAGGGCTTGCAAGGGGCGTAAGCCGCAGTAGTCTTGGCGGGTCTTAACCTCGGGGGAATAATCATGAAGTTTTTTCTAACACTGGCCGCGTCGGTTTTGGTGGGGTCCACGGCGATGGCCGACGGACATCTGCCTGATTTGGAAGGCCGGGAAATCGTTGTGGTCACGGAAAATGCCTATCCGCCGCTGCAGTTCATGGATGGCGACGGCAACGCCGTGGGCTGGGAATACGACGCGATGGCGGTGATCGCAGAGCGGCTGAATGCGACGATCGTTTATGAGAATATCAGCTGGGATGCGATGATCCCCGCGGTGTCGGAAGGCCAGTTTGATGTCGGGATGACCGGGATCACCATTCGCGAAGACCGCGCGGAAGTGGTTGATTTTTCAGACAAATACATGACGTCTGAAATGGTCATGATGGTGCGCGGTGACGAGGATCGGTTCACCGATGCCGCGTCGTTTGCCGCAGACGAAGACCTGCTGATGGCCGCACAACCGGGCACAACGCCGTTCTATGTGGGCGTTTATGACGTGCTGGACGGCGACGAAGCGAACCCGCGGATCAAGCTGATGGAGACCTTCGGTGCGACCGTTCAGGCGCTGCGCGCGGGCGACGTGGACCTGATCCTGACCGATGGCACGGCGGGTAACGGCTATGTCGATGCGTCTGAGGGCGCGCTGAAAATCATCGGCGAAAAGCTTGGGACCGAGGATTTTGGCTTCATTTTCCCCAAAGGGTCGGACCTTGTCGCGCCGATCAACGCAGCCATCGCGGATATGGAAGCGGATGGGACGATTGACGCGTTGAACACCAAGTGGTTCCTCGACTTCAAAGTAGGTGGCTAAGGCCATGGGCCCCCGGCACAGGTCGGGGGCCGTTTTGCGATGATCCCCACATCCCCAAATGACGACGATTTCCCGTGGTGGCTGCTGGCGGTGCTGGCCATCGGCGGCTGGATGTTCTTTCAGGTGCTCACGGATGAGGCCTATTCCAAGGTTCTGAGCACGCTGTCGAAAGGCATCCGCGTCACCGTCTTTGTGGCGATTGTCAGTTATGCGATGGCCTGCGCGCTTGGGTTACTGCTGGCGCTTGGTGCGTTATCCAAGTCATTGTTCTTGCGCCAGGTTTCGCGATTTTATGTCGAGGTGATGCGCGGCATACCGATCATCGTGCTGCTGCTTTATGTGGCCTTTGTGCTGGCCCCAGCGATGGTGATCGCGTTCAATTGGGTGGCCGAAGGGCTGGGATTTGAGGGCATCCGCACACGGGATTTCTCGCTTTTGTGGCGGGCCATAATCGCGCTGACGCTGGCATATGCGTCGTTTCTGGCAGAGGTGTTCCGCGCTGGTTTGCAGTCGGTCGACGAAGGCCAGATCGAGGCGGCAGAGGCGCTGGGGCTGAACCGGTGGCAGCGGTTTCGGTTCATCGTCTTCCCGCAAGCGTTGCGGACAATCCTGCCGCCGTTGGGTAACGATTTCGTCGCAATGGTAAAGGATTCGTCATTGGTGAGCGTTTTGGGCGTCACTGACATCACGCAGTTGGGCAAGGTCACGGCGGCGGGCAATTTTCGGTATTTTGAGACCTATAACGTGGTCGCGCTGGTCTATTTGACGATGACGATTGGGCTGTCGATTGCGTTGCGCCGGTTTGAGACGCGGATGCGGCAGCGTTAGCGGTGGCAAAGGGCAATGCTTCGTCCTACCTATAAGCAAAGGAGATTTGCCATGAACAATCCGCTGCTGAACGTCTGGGATACACCCTTTGGCCTGCCACCGTTTGATGAGATTTCGGACGATGATTTTGCGCCTGCCGTGGATGCGGCCTTGGCAGAGGCGCGGGCGAATTTGGCGGTCATCACCGAGAACCCCGATGCGCCGACGTTTGCCAACACCATTGAAGCACTGGAGATGTCCGAGGCAAAGCTGGGTCAGGTTCTGGGCGTGTTCTACGGGATTGCCGGTGCGGATTCCAATGAGGCGCGCGAAGCGTTGCAGCGTGAGTTTGCGCCGAAGTTGAGCGCCTATGGGTCGGAAGTGACCGAGAACAAAGCGCTTTTCGCGCGGGTTGAGGCGTTGTGGCAGGACCGGGACACCCTTGATCTGACGGATGAGCAACAGCGCGTCTTGATGTTGACGCGTCGTGGATTTGTCCGGGCGGGGGCGCAGTTGGAAGGGGCGGCGGCCAAGGAATTGCGAGAGGTGAAATCGCGCCTGTCGGTCTTGGGCACGGAGTTCACGCAGAATTTGTTGGCGGACGAACGCGACTGGCACATGGTTTTGGACAAGGATGAGCTGGAAGGCTTGCCGGAGTTTGTGGTCGCAACGGCGCGCGGTGCGGGCAAGGAAATTGATGCAGACGGCCCGGTTGTGACGCTTTCGCGGTCGCTGATCGTGCCGTTCTTGCAGTTTTCGGCGCGGCGGGATTTGCGGCAAAAGGCCTATGAGGCTTGGGCGGCGCGCGGCGCGAATGGTGGCGACACGGACAACCGTGCCATAGCCGCCGAGACGTTGAAACTGCGGCAGAAGCGGGCGGAATTGCTGGGTTATGACAGCTTTGCCGATTTCAAGCTTGAGACCGAAATGGCGGGCACCCCTGCGGCGGTGCGCGATCTGTTGATGCAGGTCTGGAAACCGGCCAAGGCGGCGGCGGAAAGCGATGCCAAAGCGCTGGAACGGATGTTGCATGCGGACGGCTGGGACGGGCGGTTGGAGGCGTGGGATTGGCGCTATTACAGCGAAAAACGGCGTCAGGAATTGCATGATCTGGATGAGGCGGAATTGAAGCCTTACCTGCAACTGGACCGCATGATTGAGGCATCATTTGCCTGTGCAAACCGGCTGTTTGGGTTGGAGTTTAAGCCGCTTGACGGGCCTGTGTATCACCCCGATGTGCGGCTCTATGACGTGACGCGAAACGGCGAGCATGTGGCTGTTTTCATTGGGGATTACTTTGCGCGGCCCAGCAAGCGGTCGGGTGCATGGTGCATGGCAATGCGTAGCCAGCAGCGGTTGGCGGGCGAGGTGCGGCCCCATGTGGTGAACGTGTGTAACTTTGCCAAGCCGGAAGAGGGCAAGCCCGCGCTTTTGTCCTATGACGATGCGCGGACGTTGTTTCATGAGTTTGGTCATGCGCTGCACCAGATGTTGTCGGATGTGACCTATGAAAGCATTAGCGGCACCTCGGTTGCGCGGGACTTTGTCGAGCTGCCCAGCCAGCTGTATGAACATTGGCTTGAGGTGCCGGAGGTATTGCAGGAATTTGCGACCCATGCCGAAACGGGCGAGGCCATGCCTGCTGACTTGCTGGATCGGATGCTGAAAGCCGCGACCTATGACATGGGGTTCCAGACGGTGGAATATGTGGCCAGTGCGATGGTTGATCTGGCGTTTCATGATGGTCCGGCCCCGGCGGATCCGATGCAAAAGCAGGCGGAGGTCTTGGAAGAGATGGGGATGCCCCATGCCATTCGGATGCGCCACGCGACGCCGCATTTTGCTCATGTCTTTGCAGGCGACGGCTATTCCAGTGGCTACTATAGCTACATGTGGTCCGAGGTGATGGATGCCGATGCCTTTGCTGCCTTTGAGGAGGCGGGCGATCCGTTTGATGCGGCCACCGCGATGAAGCTGGAGCAGACGGTGTTGTCGTCAGGCGGGTCCGTGGATGCGGCTGATCTTTATACTGCGTTCCGGGGGCGGTTGCCGGGGGTTGAGGCTTTGCTCAAGGGGCGCGGGCTCGACGCGGCCTAGCGGTCGTCGTCGGGGTGCTTTTGCACGCCAACCGGGTCCTTGTGGATCAGCACGTCAGCGCGGGGAAACGCGGCGATGATCGCGCGGCGGAGCGCGGCACCGATGGCATGGGCGTCGTTGAGCGTTTGATCGCCGTCGAGTTCAATATGTAGGTTCACAAAGACGCGGCTGCCTGCGCGGCGGGTCTTGAGGTCGTGAAAGCCGCGCACGCCGGGGAAATCTGTTGCGATTTTGCTGATGCCCGCGATCATTGCGGGGTCGGCCTGGCGGTCCATCAGGGCGTCCCAAGCGGTTTTGCCGATGCGAATTGCGCCCACGGCGAGCAGGGCGGCGGCACCAAGGGCGACCACGGAATCGAGGCGGCCAAGGCCAAGGGCGGCACTGGCCCAAAGGGCAATGAGTGCGCCCACGTTGGGGATCAGATCGCCAAGGTAATGCAAGCTATCGGCGCGCACCACGGCATTGCCGGTTTGGCGTGCGACGCGGCGTTGCCAGAGCACAAGGCCAAGGGTCACGGCGATGGAAAAGAGCATGATTGCAATGCCTTGGCCTTCGCGTTCGGGCAGGGTCACCTCATCATCCAGCAGGCGCAGCACGGCGGCGGTGGCGATGACAGCGGCGGAAATCAGGATGAACAGGGATTGCCCGAGGGCGGCCAAATCCTCGGCCGAGGTATGGCCAAAGTTGTGGTCATCGTCGGCGGGTTTGGCGGCATAGGCGATGGCGACCAATCCGCCCAGCGACATCATCAGATCCATCGCGGAATCGGCCAAGGTGGCGGCGACGGCGAGCGATCCGGTCTGACCAAGCGCCCAGAGCTTGGCGAACACAAGCACCAAGGCCACGGTTACGGACAGGACCCCGGCAGATAGATTGAGTTGTGCGTCGCGTTTGGTCATAGGCGTCGTTTAGCGCCTGCGCGCGGAAAGGTCAGTCCCTTTCTTCGCCCGGCTTGGTGCCCCAGAGCGCGTTTTGGGGGGCCCAGCCACGGTATCCGCCTGCGTTGAGCTCGCACCAGCCGCCTTCGCAACTGCCAAGCCGGGCGATGACGCCCGCCTCGAGCACGGCACGCTCAAGCGATGTGGCATCGGGTTTGGCGCGGATGGCGGTCATGTCTGCGTCGATGATGACGGTGCGCACGCCCGACAGCATCGTGTAGTGGACCCAGCCGCCCTGGCCTTCGCGGTCGATGACGCGGCGCCAGTGGCCATATTCGGCGACGACTTGCAGCGGCATGTTTTTGCGCTGGAACACCCAGTCAATGCGGTGTGACAGGGACGGGCCGCGGCGGACGTTGCTTTCCTGCGCCTTGAGACTGACGAAGCGGGGCAGGGGCAGATTTGTTTCCGGTCCAAAGAGCGGCGCAGTGGCGGGCGCGTTTGTCGATTGCGCCGCTTCTTGCGCGATCGCAGCCGGGGCCAGCAATGCCAGAATGAGCCAAAGGGTTTTCATAAATGGACCTGCACCTTACCGCACCTGCCGCGCGTGATCGTTCTTGTGCCACGCGTCGGTTCTGGGGCAACCTGACAGGACAAGGCCGATTTGCAAAGCACGCAGGAGGGGTGGATGCCGGGGAAAAAGCTAAGTGTTGTCGTCACGCGACGGTTGCCGGAGGTGGTTGAGACCCGGATGACCGAATTGTTCGACGTGACCCTGCGGGATGACGACACGCCGATGTCTGCTGACGCATTGGCCGAGGCAATGGCGACGGCAGATGTGCTGGTCCCGACGATCACCGATCAGATCGATGCCAAGCTGCTGGCGCAGGCGGGCGATGGGCTGAAACTGATCGCGAATTATGGGGCCGGGGTCGATAATATCGATGTGGCGACCGCACGGCAGCGGGGGATTTTGGTGTCCAATACGCCGGGTGTGACCACCGATGATACCGCAGACATGACCATGGCGCTGATGTTGGGCGTTATTCGGCGGGTGCCGGAAGGGGCTGCCCTGGCGCAGTCCGGGGATTGGCCTGGATGGGCCCCGACCGCGATGATGGGCGGACGGCTTGGCGGGCGACGGCTGGGCATTCTGGGCATGGGCCGGATTGGGCAGGCGGTGGCGCGGCGCGCGGCGGCCTTTGGCATGCAGATCCACTATCACAATCGCAAGCGGCTGCGGCCCGAGATTGAAGAGGCGGTGGACGCCACCTATTGGGAAAGCCTTGACCAGATGGTGGCGCGGATGGATGTGATTTCGGTCAATTGTCCGCATACGCCCAGCACCTATCATTTGATGAATGCGCGGCGGTTGAAACTGATGAAACCAGAGGCGGTGGTGATCAATACGTCACGTGGCGAGGTCGTGGATGAGAACGCGCTGACGCGGATGCTGCGCGCGGGCGAATTGGGGGGCGCGGGGCTTGATGTCTACGAGCGCGGGCACCAGATGAACCCCCGCCTGAAGGCGCAGCCCAACGTGATTTTGTTGCCGCATATGGGGTCCGCGACCCTCGAAGGGCGGATCGAGATGGGCGAGAAGGTGATCATCAACATTAAGACCTTTGCCGATGGTCACCGGCCGCCCGATCTGGTGGTGCCGGGGATGCTTTGACGGCGGGCGCCGCTGTTTGTGCGATGCACAAAGGCGCCCCGCACACCGTCCCGTCAGATATTGAGCGGTAGTTTCGGGATCGAAAAGCTGCCGGGTGCGGCGAACATGCCTGGTGCCGCGATAACGGAACCACCCATAACGGGGCCGACGGGCACATAGGGTGGCGCAAAGCTTGGCACGGGGCCTGTGCCCAACATGCTGACCACGACTTGCGACGAAACCATGATCTGAAATGCCAGCGCGCAGCATTTGCCGATGTTTTGGCAAAAGTCCGCAAGATCGGTGGCATTCAGGTCGTTTGGCGCCTCTGACAGCATCGCGTTGCGCAGTTGCACGTCCGATAGGATCATCGACACCTGTCCGGATGGAAACGCGCTCAGCGGCATGGGTACGGCGGGTGTTGGCGGGGCCTCTGCCATGGGGATGGCGGCGAAGCTTGGGAAAAGCGGTAAGCCGGGGATGATCACAAAGCTTTGCCAGAGCGCGAAATTGTCGCTGATGCCGCGCAGGGCCATATCCATCAACTCACGCTCCAGCCCGGTGGTGCTGTGATAGGCGTTTGAGTTTTGGCGATAGTCGCGCAGGCGCGGACCTTGCAGGCACCCGGCAGGGGCGATGGCGCTGGCGATCTGGATTGAGACGTTTTGGAAATGCGCCAGTTGCAACCACAGGCGGACGGTTTCGGTCACGACCTCAAGGATTTTGTCGCGCAGATCAACGGTGAGGGCACCTGCCAGCGCGTCCGCTTCGACGGGTTGGACGCTACCGTATGAGACCTCCATCGCGGCGAAGACGTCATGGGAATCTGTGCCGCTGTTGGCCGCCGTGGCGACACCGGGGGCGAGGGTCGCGATGGGGAGCGTGCCGGTTGCGGCGACTGTTGTGGACGCGGTGGTCGATGTCGCACGCTTCAAAAGCGGGGTGCGGGCGGTGACACGGGGGGTGCGGGACAAGGGCCGGGTGGTTTTGCGCAGGGCCATTCAATCAAATCCTCATAAATCAATATGAGGGGAGCATAGGCCAGCACGGCCCCTGCGCATAGGTGTGCAGGGGGGAGGATTTCCTGACCGGGGTCAGGCCATTAGGTGTCGCGATTTACTGAGCGCCGTATTCCGTTGAGGCGACGTAATTCATCGCGGAAAACCGTAGCATGTCGTTATCGGCGCGGCCTGTCACAGGTTCGGGCTGAATGCAGGCGCTGAGCGCCAACAGGGCCACCACCGCCAAAATAGGGGTGCGTTTCATGTGCTCTCACTTTCCTCAATCCGCATCTACGTGCGGTGATACTGACTATAACGTCAATAAATGGTAAATGATGCAGGAAACTTAGGGACAATTTTCCCCGTTGCAAAAATACATGACCCTAGGACGTGGGCGGCCATTTGACCGGAACGGGCGCTGTGCCGATGTTGTTGTCGAGCGCGTCCATGTAAGCGTCCATGTTGTGGTTAAGGCCAAATCGCGGGCGTTTGTGCACAAGATATGGGGCGCGGCCCATGTGGTGGAAGCTGCCCACAAGGGCGGTCACGGGGTCATCCTTGCGGCAAATGCTGAGGCAATGGGCGTCGTCGACAAGCGTGCCACGGGCCTTGCGCGGGCGCGGCGCGGCAAAGCCGATGCCGGTACGTTTCCAGCTTTTCGACAGGATTTGTGTGGCCGCAGCCCCCAGCGAATGTCCGATAATCACGGTCGGACGACGGTCGCCCATCCAGTCATAGATCGCCTTGGCATGGGCCAGAAACCCCTGATGCCAAAGCGTTCCGCTGAACCCTTTGGTGGTCTTGGTGTTGTCCAACGCATATTGGGTTTGGCCGATGCGGAAAGGCCGGAAATTGAATTGAATATGGTCCAAGAGGGAATTGGTGCCGGGGATGATGAGAAAGCCGTTGTTCAAGAGCGTCGCTTCGGCCCCCGGGATCGGGCATTCATCAACGATCATCCCGCGCAATGTGGCGTTGCGGTGCATGTCATAGGCGTTGGCGGCCAGTTTGGCGGCCTCTTTCACTGGATAGCTGACGATGGTCATGGGCGGTCCCCCTTTGCTGGATTGAGTGTTGCGCAGGGGTGGGCGCAAATCCAGTGGGGGTTTCCTGACCCAAAAAGTGGCGCGCCGGGGTGAACCCCGGCCTACCCGTTGTTTACAGCGTGGGTGCGGTGGTTAGCGGTAGACTTCGTCTTCGGTGGGGAAGGCGCGGGATTTGACGTCTTCGGCGTAGCGTTTGACGCTGTCCTCGATCATCGGGCCAAGCTGGCCGTAGACTTTGACGAATTTCGGCGTCCAGGGGTTGAGGCCCAGCATGTCTTCCAGCACCAGAATCTGGCCATCGCAATTGACTGAGGCCCCGATGCCGATGGTGGGGATATCAACGGCGGCGGTGATTTTGTCGGCGAGGTCTTCGACCACCCCTTCGACGACGACAGCAAAGGCACCTGCATCCGCCACGGCTTTGGCGTCGTTGATGTGGACCTGCCACGCGGCCTCATCCCGGCCTTGGACCTTAAAGCCGCCCATGGTGTTCACGGACTGTGGTGTCAGGCCCACATGCGCCATGACGGGGATGCCGCGTTCGACCAGATAGCGGATGGTTTCGGCCATGCGTGCGCCGCCTTCGAGTTTGACGGCCTGGCACTGGGTTTCCTTCATGATCTTGGCCGCATTGCGGAAGGCCATGGCGGGGGATTCCTCGTAGGTACCAAAGGGCATGTCCACCACGATTACCGCCGACCGGGTGCCGCGCACCACCGCCTTGCCGTGCATGATCATCAGATCAAGCGGCACGCCAACCGTACTTTCCATGCCGTGCATCACCATGCCGAGGCTGTCACCGACGAGGATGAAATCGGCATATTTATCAACAATAGCGGCGGTATGCGCGTGATAGCTGGTAAGCGAGACGATGGGTTCACCACCCTTGCGGGCCGCAAGCTGTGGGACGGTTTTGCGGCGAATGGTCTCTTTTTGGCTGCTCATGGTGTGATCTCTCTTTGGTCAATCAGCATCACCGTCATGAATTGCACGGAAATCATGATGCCGATGGTTTGGGTGGGCACGCCTGTGACGGGTTCAAAGGTGGCGGCGTCCACGATGTCGAGGCCGACAAGCTTGGCCCCGCGTTTGGAGGCGATGACACCGCGAATGCTCTCGGCGACTTGTTCGACGGTTTTGCCTTCTTTCACCAGCGCCTCTGCCACGGTGAGCGACAGGTTGAGGACGCGGGCGTCATAGCGTTCATCACCAATCAGGCGGACGTTGCGGGAAGACAGCGCAAGGCCGTCTGGCTCGCGCACGGTGGGCACGCCGTGGATGGTGATCGGCATATGCAGGTCGGTGACCATGCGGCGGATCACGGCGAGCTGCTGGTAGTCTTTTTCACCGAAATAGGCGGCGTCTGCGCCGATGATGTTGAAGAGCTTGGTGACAACGGTGGCGACGCCGCGAAAGTGGCCGGGGCGGACCTTGCCGTGCAGCATATTGGCGAGGCGGGTCGTTTCAACGATGGTTTCTTCGCCTTCGGGGTAGATCTCGGCCGCGTCGGGGATAAAGACCGCGTCGACGCCCGCTTCGCGCAGCATGGCGAGGTCGGCCTCTTCATCGCGGGGGTAGTTTTCAAGGTCTTTGGGATCGCCGAACTGCGTAGGGTTCACAAAGATCGTGGCCACAACCGAAGGGTGGTCCGCCTTTGCCGCGTCCATCAGCGCCATGTGGCCCGCGTGTAGTGCGCCCATCGTGGTGACCAATCCGACAGAGCCTTTGCCGCGCAATTGGCCCACATGGGTGCGGATGTCGGCGATGGTGCGGCAGATCTGCATATTCGTTCCGGTCTGGTCGGCGTTCGCATACTTCTAGGCCGCAGGGGGCAGAGCGGCAAGGGATGCCCCAAAATCTTCATGTTTGGTCCATCGGGATGCCGGATTGCGGTGTGATGCGTCGGGCGACTAGATTTTGAGGTGTGTGATGATCCGTGTGATCCTTCCGGCGATTGTATTGTTTATTCTGCTAATTGGTGGAGGTGGGTTGTACGTTCTGTATGAGAATTTGCAGGGCAAACAGACCACGCTGACCACGCAGGGCAGCAATGAAAACGTCAGCCCCGGTGGCACCGCGCTGCGGATGATGTTTGAGAACGCCACGGGTCAGGTCACCAAAACCCCGGATATTGATCTGCGCGGCCAGATGCCGCCAGCGCCTGATGGCTGGTATGCCCGTGCCTATACGCAAGAGGATGGCGAGGCGATTGTTGAGGCCGCGTTGATCAAGACCATGGTCTCAAAATCGACCACCAACAACATCCTGCTTGATTTCCGCCGGGCCGATCAGGCGGGCGCGGGCGGTGAAACCATGACCTATATGCGCGGCCAGATGCTGATGGCGCTGCGGATGCAGCGGTTGGAGCAGGTGAACACCAACACCGTGCAAGGCCAGATTTTGGGTGAGCTTAACGCGTCCATGGCGTCGATGGGTGATTTGAACGCGGCCTTCAACGATGGTGCGCCGCGCAAATCGCTGTTTGCGCGTGCCGATGGGATCGATTGGACCTTGCACCCGCGGACGTCGCGCCGCCCGTCGACGGGTGATGTAACGCCGGTCAACTACCGCCGTTTCACCGCGAACCTTGGGGGGTATATTGAGCTTGAGATCATCACCAATGCAGGTGATGCGCATGTGGCTGCTCTGATTGGGCAGATCGATATGGCGGCGCTGAATGCGCTGCTGCCCACACCAGCGGCGGACTATCGTGCGGGTGTCGGGGTTTTCACAGCCTCGGACGAGCTGTCAACGGACCCGCCAGAAAAGAGCATGGCGATGAAAGCCTATGAGATCGTCAATGATGGGCGGATTTACCCTGCCGTTGAAACGCGCATTTTGCAGCGCATGGTTGAAGGTGACATCACCAATTGGGAGACTTTGATCAAACGCAATGGCGCGGGGTTTGAACCGTCCGAGAATATTCTGGCCCTGCTAGGGCCAGAGCCCGATCACATCAAGATTGCGCGCATTGGCTACCGATTGACCAATGGTCCTGAGCCGTTGGTGGGTGGCGAAGCACGCTTGGTACAAAAGATCCTGCGCGGTCAGATTTTGTCGCAGGCCGACGCGCGCCGTTCCAGTGATTATGATGCGCGCACGATTTCTGACGAGGTCAGATCACTGATCGCGCTGCTGCCACAGGGGTCCGAAGACCCGCAGTCCGCGCAGGCCGAAGAACCGGTCACACCCGGCGTGAAGCCAACCGTGCGACGCGGGGCCAGTGGCGGTGTGCTGGGGGCAGAGCAGTGTTCGATCGAGCTTGGCGTGCGGCGCTGCGTGCTGAGCGACGACTAGGCCGGGTTCAGCACCGCGGGCGAGAAGAGGACGCCGAACTGTTCGCACCAGATCACCACGGAAGGATAGGCCGAGAGGTCTGTCCCGGCGGGCACGGTATAGGCCTGATCGCCGATATTACCCTTGAGCTGACCCAGCGACAGCCATTCCGCGCCCTTGACGTCGTTTGACGATGTGGGGTCGGGGTGGGCTGAAAGCCAGACCTCAAGATCGGGGCCGTTTGTCACCTCGAACATGGTGAATTGCAGCTCGGTGATCCCATCGGCGCGGGTCACAACGGAGACGGTGCCGCTGCCCTTGTGGGCCCGGTCGGCGTCGACAAAGGTGCCGGTCGATTGCACCGTGGCTTCGGCCAATTGTTCGGCCACCACATTGTCGATGAAGAGCGGCCCGGCGAGATACCAGCCAACGGCACCGACGCCGACGCCGATGATAAAGCTTGGAATTGCGGTCTTGAAAAAGCTTGGCATGGTGCCTCCTACGGCCATTTTGACGGAATTTTGCCCCGGTTAATTTGCTTGGGCAGTTGCGGAATGTAGTGTTTCATTTTGTGCTTATGCCCCAACACGCGCCCCATATCGATGGGCGTGCTGCGCCCGATGTGCTGATAGCCCTCTGGGATTTGCGGCACGATATCATCGGTGCGGGCAATCAGCAGGCAGCGGTTCCATTGGCCGGGGATTTTGTTCTGGCGGCAGACACGCGGCGGCGCAAAACAGATTGCGGGCACTTGAAGGGCGGCTGAAAACACCTGCGCCGAGGCCGCGCCAAGAGAATGCCCGATGATGTATTTCGGTCTGCGCCGGATGCGGATCAGCCAGGTCTGGATTTCGGCGACATGGGCCAAAAAACCCTGATGCCAATCCGCGCCCTGACCCATCTTGCCCTTGAGCGTCAGTTTTTTGAAACCGATCCCCAGGGGTCGCAAATTGTAGCGGATATAATCATAGGCGCTGTCGCTGCCCTTGATCGTCAGGATGTCGCCTTCCAGCAGGTAGGCCGTGGCATGGCCTTTGCTGGTGGACAGAATGCGGTAGCCTGCAATTCGGCCGCGCGAGGGGCGATAGGTTTCATCCGCAATTTTTGCGGCCGTCAGAACCGAAAGTCGTCTTGTCATATGTAATTGCCTCAAAGCGTACGTCCAATGCGCGAAAGCTAGCGGCATCATGGCGTGCTGCATAGGTCGGTTTCGCGACAAAGGTGGTCGGCTGGTTCTGGCGCGAACCTGTTCATCGGTTAAATTGCCTGCAGGTCGCCAAGGGAGTCGCGTCATGAAAACGAACGTCAAAGCACTGGTTGTTGGTGGTGGTGCCGTTGGCACGTCGATTGCCTACCATCTGGCAAAGGCGGGCTGGGACGATGTGATGCTGCTGGAGCGTGATGAGCTGACGTCAGGGTCCACCTGGCATGCGGCGGGGCTCTTGCCTTATTTCAACATGTCTTTTGCGACGACCCACATCCACGACTATTCGATCAAGTTCTACAAGACGCTGGAAGAAGAGACCGGGTTGAATGCGGGTTTTGCCGTCGTGGGCAACCTGCGGATGGCGCAGACCAAGGAGCGGATGGATGAGTATATGCTTTATGCCTCAACCGCTGAGACCTGCGGCGTGCCCTATGAGTTTCTGACCCCCGATGAGATCAAGGCGCGCTGGCCGCTGATCCGCACAGAGGATTTGGAAGGCGCGCTTTATCACGCGACGGACGGCTATATTAACCCCGCCGATGTCACCATGGCGATGGCCAAGGGCGCGCGTCAACGCGGTGTGGCGATTGAGCGCAAATGGCAGGCGGATGCGTTCAACTGGAACGGTACAGCGTGGGAGGTTACCTGCACCAAGATGGTCGAAAAGGGCGGCAACCTTGTCCCCTCGGACGAGCAAATCGTGATCACGGCGGAACATGTGGTCACGGCCTCAGGCAACCACGCGCAGCGCACAGCCAAGATGCTGGGCATCAAGATCCCCGCGATCCCGGTGGAGCATCAGTTCATCGTGATGGATCAGGACCCCGCACTGGTTGAATACCGCAAGGACAACCCCGAACACCCGGTCATCCGCGACGCCGATGCGCAGTCCTATGTGCGTGAAGAACGGGGCGGCTGGATTTTGGGCGTCTATGAGAAGAACGCGCCTGCGCGGTTTGAATATGGTGTGCCCGACAGCTTTCGCGCCGATCTGTTCCAGCTTGACCTGGAGCGGATCGAGGAACAATACATGGCGATGATCCACCGCGTGCCATCCTGCGAGGAGAGCGGGCTGAAGGACGATTTCAACGGGCCGATCTGTTATACGCCTGACGGCAATCCATTGGTGGGGCCGGCGCCGGGGTTGGACAATATGTGGCTGGCTGAAGGGTTCAGCTTTGGGATCACCGCCGCCGGTGGCACGGGCTATTACCTGGCGCAGATGATGGTTGAGGGTGAGGCCGAGATCGACATGGCGAGCCTTGACCCCAAGCGCTATGGCTCGTGGATGACGACGGAATTTGCCGCGCGCAAGAATGAGGAATGCTACGACCACGTCTATATCCTGCACCACCCGGATGAGGAACGCCCCGCCTGTCGTCCCTTGCGGACCTCGCCCGCCTATGATCGGCAAGCCGCACGGGGTGCTCAGTTTGGTTGGGTGAACGGCTGGGAACGCCCGAATTACTTTGCACCCGCAGGTTTTGATGACGCCGCATCCCGCAGTTTCCGACGCGGTGGCTGGTGGCAATATGCGGTGGAAGAGGCCAAGGCGATCCGCGAAGGCGTGGGCCTGATCGATGCCACGGCGTTCACCAAGCACCGGATTTCAGGGCCGGGGGCGACGGCGTTTCTGGATTGGTTCACCACCAACAAACTGCCGCGCGTGGGGCGGATCAACCTGACCTATGCGCTGACGGCCCATGGGACCACGCGTACCGAATACACCATCGTGCGGCTGGCTGAGGATGATTATTACCTCGTCTCTGCAGGGGCCTGGACCGCTTATGATCAGGATTACCTCTATAAGGCGATCATGGAAAATGAGGACCGTTTTGGCCGGATCAACGAGCAAGAGGTCACGACACAGTGGGGTGTCTTTGCCATCGCCGGGCCAAAGGCGCGGGATGTGCTGGCAGAGGTCATCAATGACCCCGATCCAGCAACGGCGCTGTCCAACAAGCGGTTCCCGTGGCTATCGGCCAAGCAGATCGAGTTGGGAATGTGCCCGGTGAATGCGATCCGTGTGGCCTATACCGGAGAGCTGGGTTGGGAGTTGCACCATCCGATTGAAATGCAGAACTACCTGTTTGATCTGCTGGAAAAAGCCGGGAAAAAGCACGGGATGAAGCTGGTGGGTGCGCGGGCGCAAAACTGGCTGCGGCAAGAAAAGTCCTATCGCGCGTTTGGCACCGAACTGGGCCGCGATGCCACGCCGCTGGAGGCGGACCTGCCGCGCTTTGTCAATCTGGACAAGGATTTCCACGGCAAGGACGCGATGGTTGCGAAGGGCATACGCAGCACCTGCGTGACCCTGCTGATTGACGGACCGGATGATGCGGACCCGTGGGGGCGCGAGGCGCTTTATGCCACTGATGGCGCGCGGATCGGGCGTTTGACCTCTGGCGGCTATTCCGTGGCCTTCGGGAAGTCGATTGGTATGGGCTATGTGAAGCCGGAACATGCGAGCCCCGGCACCAAGGTGAAGATCAAGATGTTCGATCAGCTTTGGGATGCCGAAGTGGTGCAGGACAGCCCTTATGATCCCAAGAACGAGACGATCCGCAAGGATGGCTAGCCGTCTGACATCAGCCTTTGGATCACGTCTGGGTTCGACAAAGCCTCCATCATGCCGCTGGCCTGCATGCGGCGCATGGAGATGTCGAACATGCCGCAGCTTTGCAGCGCCTTGAGGCCAAGCGCTTCGTCGATGTCGCCCATGACGCTGTCGATCTGGTCAAGGCCGGTGAGTTCAAAGTCCTGTGCGACCTGTTCAAGCGAGGTCACATAGCGTTCCGCCGTGCCAGCGCCGCCTTCTGCGTCGAACATGTCGAGCGTGCAGCGCAGGGCTGTTTCCATTTCCGTATCGAGCGTCATATCAGGCATTTTACCTGAAAGCTCGGGCACGCGGCTGACGTAAAAGGCCTCCATTTTCTCTTGGATGATGTCGTTTGCCGCCGACAGACGCTGCACCTGATCGGCCAGTGCGAAGGTTGGAAAAAGACAAGTGGCGGCGATCAGGGGGGAAATCAGTTTCATCGTTAGGCTCCGGTATGAATTGTGCGTAGCCTAGGGCGGTTTGGCCGCAATCGCTAGCCTCGTCTGCGGTGCCGCCAGAGGTCAATCCGCCGCCGTCCCCGGACGATTGCCGCGGCCACCGGGGCCTGCAAACGGGGGATGTCGATAGCCAAGAGCAAAAGTCCGACAGGAAACATCCACAGGCCAAAGATCGGCAAGACGGCCAGAAAACTGCCTAAAATCAAGAAGATGGCAATCGGAACCCGGATCAGCCACAGATACGGATGACGCAAAACGCCAAGCGGACGCTCTGCCCATGGATAGCTGCGGCTTATGGATTGGAATTGCCGGTCAAGCCGAAGGCGCGCGCGATCCCGTAAGCTGAGTTTGGTCATGCCGCCTAAATGGGGCAAGCTGCGTGGTTTTTCAATCCGCCGCAGATGCCGCAATTTTTCCATAGTGGAAACAACCTGTCGCCTAAGGGATCGGTCAGATTTGAGACAAATAGACCAAAAGGGGCGCATCATGGCTTTTCTGAGCAGCGTATTTCCACCGCACCGGGCGCAGCCCGATATCACGGTCTCTGTCTCGCCGAGTGATCGCGCGCGGTTGCAGGATTTTTCGATCGCGACCTATACGTCAGACGGCTGCATGCAAAGCGCTCTGGCCTTGTCAGAGCTGCCTGCGCGGGTCGATCCGGCCACAGGATGGATGTGGTGCAGCGTGCCAGCAAGTCTGATCCACCCCGATGTGGCCACCGCCATTGCGTTGATGGACGTCACTGGATCACATCCGGTAAAGGCGTTTTATGCCATCGATAGCCGCACGCCGAGCTTCAAGGCGTCCGAAGGCCCAGCAGCTGGTTTGGCTGTGGGGTGTTTCCCCAAGTCGGGCGGGCTTCCGATCCCGTTTGACAGTGCGATGACCTTTGACACGATGCAGACCAGCCTGATGGGCGGCACCTTGATCGACACGGTCAATGGTCCGCGTCCGATTGAGGAATTGGCAGAAGGCGACGTGATTGAGACGCTCGACAATGGGCCGCAGCCATTGCGCTCGGTGCACAGTCAGACCTTTGCCGGGCTGCCCTATCGCACCGAGCGCCGCCTTTGGCCCGTGCGGATTGAGGCGGGTGCGCTGGGCTTTGGCCTGCCGCGTCGCGATCTGTGGATCAGCCAGCAGCAACAGATGCTTTATCGCAATATTCGCGTGCGTCATGTGCTGGGTGTGGACGGGGTTCTGGTGCAGGCGTCCTCGCTTGCCTCGACCTTTGATGCGATCCGGATTGACCGGGATATGGCGGCGATTGAGGCCTTTCATCTGGTGTTCGATGCACCACAGGTGATCTTTGCCGAAGGGGCTGCAACGGCGTCCTATGACCCCGAATTGCGGTCCCAACCGCAGCCAGAGGATGAGGCCTTGCCGCAAATCCGCAGCTGGGAATTGATGGCTATGGTGGGCTAGGTCCGGTAGCGGTCGGGCGTGAGTTGCGCCACGACCTCTGCGTCCATCTCTGGCTGACGCCCCGCAACCAAATCCGCCAACAACGCGCTTGCGGCGGGAGCGGTTTGAAAGCCATATCCGCCTTGTCCCGCGCTCCACACAAAGGCGGGATCGGTAGGATCGGGGCCAAGCACCAAATTGCCATCCGGTGAAAACGTCCGCAATCCGGCCCAATTGCTGAGCATGCGGGTCACAGGTTCGGTGACGTGGTGTTCGTAGCGCGCCATGCCTTCGGCCAGCACCATATCATCGGCAAAGGCGTCCATCGGCTCTGACGGGTCTTCGTCGGCGGGGGAGACGATGAGCGCACCGGCGTCAGGCTTCGCGTACCAGCTTTCGCCGACACCAAAGACCATGGGCCAGCTGCTGACGTCATGGTCGCCGGGCGCGGGGATGCGCCCCATGGACCGGCGTTTGGGGATAAAGCCCAGAGGTGCGACGCGGGCCATTTGCGCCACCTCATCCGCCCAGGCACCGGCGGCATTCACCAAAAGCTTTGCCCCGATGATGCCTTGGGTCGTGGTTTGCACGCTCCACCCGTCGCGGGTGCGGTTGATGAGCGTGGGGCTGCAATTGCCATGGGCGACCCCGCGATTGTTGCGCAGGGTTTGCAGAAAGATGTTGAGCAAGCGGTCAGTATCAATGTCCCAGGCATCGGCGTGATGGGCCGCGCGGGTGACGGTTTCGTGGTTCAGGATCGGGAACATCGCGGTGGCGTCATCCAGCGTGATTTCCGCAAGCTGCATGGTCTTGGTGTCGGCCTCAAACGCTGCATCATCATCAGGACCACCCAGCAGGAGCAGGCCGCGCGGGGACAGAACGCCACGGGCGTTGGTGAGGAAGAAGTCTTCGCTGTCGTGGCTGAGCGCGACGGTCGAGGGCTTGCCGTAGGACTTTTCATAAAGCGCGGCGGACCGGCCAGAGGCATGGTAGCCAAAGCTACGCTCACGCTCGATCACGGTGACATGGCCGAGGGCAGAGAGGCGTGCAGCGGCAGACAGGCCCGCGACGCCGCCGCCGATGATGAGAATGTCTGTCATAGCTCTTCCAACCGGTCTGTGGCGGGGGCGGGTGTCGGGGAGAGGGCGCTTATCTGCGCGTATAAGTCAGGTGTCATGTCAAACGCCTCTGCCGCGAGCGACGGGGCCAATTGCGCGGTGGACCGGGCCGAGATGATGGGGGAAACCGCGTGCGGGGAGGCCGCGACCCAAGCGACGGCCAGCGTGGCCGGGTCGGTGCCCAGATCAGTGGCGAGGGACGATAGCGCGGCGGCGGAATCGTGCATCCATTGCGGGGCGTAGCGGTCGGCATACATCTTGTTTTCGGTCAATCTGCCTGTGCCGCCGCCCACATATTTGCCGGTCAGCAAGCCGCCACCCAAGGGGGAATAGGGGCAAGTCAGAATGCCTTGATCGGCGGCCATCGGCAGAAGCTCAACCTCGGCCTGCCGTTTCACAAGGTTGTACATGGGCTGCATGACGTTGATCTGCGTGCCTAGAGTTGCGCAAACGGTTTGGGCCTTCATCACTTGCCACGCGGCGTAGTTGCTGACGCCGATATGGCGGATCAACCCGCGCGATTGCAGGTCGGCCATGAAGGTGAAGGTTTCCTCCAGCGGGGTGTCGTCGTCAAACCGGTGAAGATAAAGCAGATCAACGGTATCGAGGCCCAACTGTCGGCGCACTTGGTCAAATTGCGCGGTGAGGTTGGCCACACCACTCCCACCCGTGTTGCCAAGCTTGGTCGCCAGATAAATGTCGTCGCGTTCAGGGGCGACCATGGGGCCAAGCAAGGTTTCAGACGCGCCATCGGTGTAGCCGACGGCGGTGTCAAAATGGTTGATGCCCGCAGCCCGTGCTGCGTCATACATCGCGCGCGATGCGGTGGCGTCAGCGCCGCCGCCAAATTGCATGGTGCCAAAGGTCAGGCGTGAAAGAGGGGCGCCGTTGCGCGTTGTCAGATCTGTCATAACGGCAGAGTGGCACGGCTGCGCGCCCGTCTCAAACGCAAAGCGCCGCGTCCCAGCGGAACGCGGCGCTTTGGTATTGTTTGCTTGCGCGATTAAGCGGCTTTGCGGGCCTTGCGGCGTGCAGCAGCGCCTGCACCAAAGAGACCGCCCAAGAGCAACAGACCAGAGGCCGGGATCGGCACCTCACCCACCAAGTTGGTGTTGTCGATATTGGTGATCAGATCCTGTGTGCCTTCGGCAGAGATGATCAGGAAGTTCTTGCCCGCTGCGTTGTCGGCCCATTGCTGGTCGCCGTTCACAAGATCAAGCCATGTCTGGGCTTGGGTCGCAGCGGCGAGCGAGTCAGAGCCCTGCGCCAGCGATGTCACACGGAAATCACCGGCGTCGATGTCGTAGTCACCGGCGTCATGTGCCAGTTCCCAAACGGCCATCTGGAAGGCTGCTGCTGAGATCGCGTCCTGCACGTTAAAGAATGCGTTGGCCATCAGGTTGTTCAGGTCACCTAAGGATGGGTCCACAAGGCTGGTGCCCGGTGTGTAGTCCTTGTTGAGGTTCAGGTTTTCCAGCGGCTGCAGGCAGAAGGCGACAAAGTCACCCAAGGCATCAGCCGTCAGCTGGAAGGCACCGGTGTAAAAGGAGCCGGTCCGCGCGGGGTTCCCTTCGGCGTAGAAGGAAGACACGATCTTCCAATTCTGCACACCAAACGTGTTGCCAGGCGTTTGCTGGTTAACATCGATTGTTGCGGAAAGTGCGGGCGAGGCGACAAGGGTCAAACCCAGCAGCGCAGCAGAAAGCGTCTTTTTCATAACGAAGAACCATCCAAAATATTCACATTCACGTTACGAACATACTGCTGCCACAGTTTCGCCACAAGGGGGAATAGCTGGGCATTGACGTCACGTATGAACCTGAACCCCCAATTTTTTATGGATTGTTTCGCGATTTGGGACAATTCCAGCAAAAAGGCCCGCCACCTTGCGATCGCGGGCCCGTTTTTTCGTTTTGCGCAGGCTTATTGCGGGATGTCGCCCACGATGCCTTCGACAAAGAAGTTCATGCCCGCAAGCGTGCCATCATCAGCAGTCTCACCTTCGGCGAGCCAGACGCTGCCGTCTTGCTTGTTGATGGGGCCAGTGAAGGGCTTGTATTCACCCGCAGCGATCGCCGCGGCCATGGCTTCAGCCTCTGCCTGGACGTCGGCTGGAATCTTGTCGGTCATTTCACCCATTTTGACCATGCCGGTGTCCATACCGTCCCATGTGTTCACGGTTTCCCACGTGCCATCCATCACGGCCTGTGTGCGGGCCACGTAGTAGGGTGCCCAGTTGTCGATGATGGAGCCGATGCGCGAGGTGTCTTTGTAGGCGGCCATGTCGGAGGCCTGACCAAAGCCCAGCACGCCAGCCTCTTCCGCGGCAGCCAAAGGTGCGGTTGAATCGGTGTGCTGCAGGATGATGTCAGCGCCTTGCTCGATCAGCACGCTGGCAGCGTCCGCTTCCTTGGCAGGGTTGAACCATTCAAAGACCCAAACGATCTTGAATTCCACGTCAGGGTTTACGGCCTTGGCGTGCAGATAGGCAGAGTTGATGCCACGGATCACTTCGGGGATTGGCACCGATGCGATGTAGCCCACCACGTTACTTTCGGTCATCTTGCCTGCGATGTGGCCTTGCACGGCGCGGCCTTCGTAGAAGCGGGCGGAATAGACGCTGACGTTCTCGGCGGTTTTGTAGCCCGTGGCGTGCTCAAACTTCACATCTGGGAACTTGGCCGCAACGTTGATCGTCGGGTCCATGTAGCCAAAGGATGTGGTAAAGATCAGGTCCGCACCGTCGAGCGCCATTTGCGTCATCACACGCTCGGAATCGGGGCCTTCTGGTACGCTTTCCACAAACACGGTTTCGACTTTGTCGCCAAAGGCTTCTTCGACAGCAAGGCGGCCCTGATCGTGTTCATAGGTCCAGCCACCGTCACCCACGGGGCCAACATAGACAAAGCCGACTTTCAGCGGCTCATGGCCGTCGGCGTATGCGGTCAAGCCAGTGGCAGCCAATGTGGTGGCCAAGGCGGCGGTCGTCAGCAGCGTTCTTCTTTTCAAGGTAGTTCTCCCGTTTAAGCCCGGGTCCCATACCCGGTGTTTGCCCCTAGCGTGAGGCGTGAAAGATTCGGCCCAGTGATCCGGGCGCACGTCCAGCCGACATAATGACCAGAACGACGATGGTGGCAATGTAGGGCGACATGGAAAGGTATTCGACCGGGATCGCAAGGCCCGCGGCCTGCAGGTTCAATTGCAAGACAGTCACGCCGCCAAATAAATAGGCACCCAGCAAAAGCCGCCCTGGTTTCCAGCTTGCAAAGACCACGATGGCCAGCGCGATCCAGCCTGCACCAGCGGTCATGCCTTCGGTCCATTGCGGCACGCGCACAAGGCTAAGGTATGCGCCGCCAAGCCCTGCACAGGCTCCGCCGAACATGATCGCCATCAGCCGCACGCGGATCACGTGATAGCCCAGCGCATGTGCCGCATCATGGTTTTCGCCAACAGCGCGCAGGATCAACCCCGCGCGGCTGTATTTCAAAAAGGCCCAGACGCCCGCGACAATTAGCAGCCCGACATAGACCATCGGGTCGTGCTGGAACACGATCTCTCCAATAACGGGGATGTCGCCCAACAGCGGGATGTGCCAGTCGGGAAAGCTGGGGGCTTTGATGCCGATGTAGCCTTGCCCCATGAGCGCCGACAGCCCCAAGCCAAAGAGCGTGAGCGCAAGGCCGGTCGCGACCTGATTGGACAGGAAATACTGGGTCAGGATGCCAAACAGTAGGCTCAGCAACGCGCCCCCCACGGCGGCGCTGACGAAGCCCAGCCAAGGTGATCCGGTACTCACCGCGATGCTAAATCCACTGATCGCGCCAACGATCATCATACCCTCGACACCAAGGTTCAGGACACCTGCGCGTTCCACGACAAGTTCTCCAACCGCCGCCAGCAGGATCGGCGTTGCCGCTACCATCAGCGAGGCAAGCAGGAGGACGGGGTTGATCGCAGAAAGGTCCATCAGATCAGACCTCCGTGCAGCCACAGATGTGTCATAAAGCCTGCGATGGCCATACCTGCGAACATTTGTGCGACATGGGGCAAGCTTGGTTTGTGAAGGCGCGACAAGCGGTCCCTCCATGTTGGTGAAAGTCGCGTCGCGAGGATCGCTACGAGAAGTGCGACCAGACCCACGGCCACATGCGCCGCCAAAAAGAGCAGTGCTGCCCAGATCGTCATCCCGGTGTTGTCGGTCAGAACACCGTGGAGCATCCAGAGCATCATTGGGGCCATCAATGCGCCGATGAGGAAAGGCTTCTGAGGAATACTCATGCCGTCTCTCCCTGTCCAAATCGGAATCGGTAGTTGGTCAGCACATCCACGGCGAGCAGGAAAAACAGCAGCATCCCTTGCAACAATTGGATCGCCGCAACGGGTAGACCAAGTTGGCTTTGTGCGATGCCGCCGCCGACATAGGTCAGCGCCATCAGCCCGCCGGCGAGCAAAATGCCGACCGGGTGCAAGCGGCCCAGAAACGCCACGATAATCGCGGTAAACCCGTAGCCCACGTTGAAGTCGATGCTGATCTGACCTGCGGGGCCCGTCACTTCAAACAACCCTGCAAGTCCCGCCAAGGCGCCCGAAATCCCCATACAAATCAGGATCATCTGGCCGGGGTTGACGCCTGCAAAGCGTGCCGCGCGGGGGGCTTGCCCGGACAAGCGGACATGGAACCCGAATTGGTGGCGGGACAGGGCGATATAGGCGAAAATCACCGCGATGAAGGCGGCCAACACGCCCCAATGCATGCCAGAGCCTGCGATCAGCTCCTTGTTGGCGGCGGCGGGCCATTGGCTGAGGTTGCGGCTGCCCGGAAAGCCCATGCCTTCGGGATTGCGCAGAGCCCCCAGCGCCATGGAGGCGAGCAATTGCTCGGCCACGTAGACCAGCATGAGGCTCACCAGAATTTCATTGGTGCCAAAGCGCACACGCAGGACCGCGGGGATCATGGCCCAGGCCCATCCCCCCAGTGCCCCAGCCAGCACCATCAAGGGAAAGATCAGCCGCGTCTCTGCAGGATAAAGCGCTAAGCCCACGGCTGCACCGCAGATCGCGCCGACGATATATTGCCCTTCGGCCCCGATGTTCCAAATCCCCGCGCGGAATCCGAAGCTGAGGCCAATGGCCAACAGCACCAAAGGGCCGCCTTTGATCAGGATCTCAGGTCGATAGAACCACGCGTTTTCAGAAAATAGCGGATCATAAAAGATCGTGCGGATGACCGTGACGGGGTTCTTGCCCAGCGCGGCGAACAGGATTCCGCCGACAACCATCGTCAAAACAACCGCCAACAGCGGTGCCGCAAAGACCCAGCGCTGACTTGGCTGAGGGCGCTTTTCCAGGATCATCATGCGCGACTGTCTTTCTTTGGTCTATAAATATCCCCGCCGGAGGCTCCGACATCCACCAAGGGCGCTGCCGTCCAAAGCAGGGCGGCCCGCCCGCAGCATGCGGCGCGCTTGCGCGCAATCTCACCCCTCCACATGCGCGACCTCCATATCGTGGGCACCGCCCAGCATCAGACCGATCTCTTCCACGGTCAGCCCTTTGGCAGGGCGCGGCTGCGACAACCGCCCTTCATTGAGCGCACAAAACCGGTCGGACACTTCCATCAGCTCATCAAGGTCCTGACTGATACAGATCACAGCTGCCCCCTTGGCGACCAAATCCAACAGCGCTTGCCGGATGGCAGCGGCGGCAGAGGCATCGACCCCCCAGGTCGGCTGATTGACCACAAAAACATCGGGGTCCTGCATGATCTCGCGGCCGATGACGAATTTTTGCAGGTTTCCGCCCGAGAGCGACCGCGCGGTATTTTCGGCCCCCGGCGTGCGCACATCAAAACCTTCAATTACCTCGGCGGCAAAACTCTTGGCGCGGTCCCAGCGGATGAAACCTTTGCTTTCCAGTCCTTTACGGGTCGCACCCGTCATCAGTGCGTTTTCGGTCAGCGTCATATCTGGGGCAGCGGCATGGCCCATGCGTTCCTCAGGTGCGGCCAGCAATCCCATGCTGCGTCGGGCGTTAACCGCCAAAAGCCCCACATCCGCGCCGCGCAGCATCACCATGCCGGGGCGCACCTTCATCTCGCCCGACAAGGCCGCAACAAGCTCATCCTGACCATTGCCTGCGACCCCGCCGATCCCCAACACTTCGCCCGCGCGGACCGTGATGGAGATGTCTTTCAGCGCGGTGCCAAATTGATGCGGTGCAGGGGCCGAGAGGGATTTGAGCTCCAAGACCACATCGCCTTGTGGTTTCTCAGCCTTTTCAGGCACATGCAGCACCTGACCCACCATCATCTCGGCCATGTCACGGGCAGAAGTTTCGCGCGGATCGCAAGAGCCGACGACCTCCCCAAGACGCAAAATCGTCGCGGCCTCACAGAGCGCGCGGATCTCTTCGAGCTTGTGGGAGATATAGAGGATCGAGGTCCCTTCGCTCCGCAGTTTGCGCAGGGTTTCAAACAGTATTGTCACCTCCTGCGGGGTAAGCACGCTGGTGGGTTCGTCCATGATCAAGAGCTTGGGGTCTTGCAGCAGACAGCGGATGATCTCGACCCGTTGGCGTTCACCTGCGGACAAATCCCCCACGACACGGTCCGGATCAAGCGGCAGACCGTATTGATCCGACACGGCACGCACGCGCGCGGCCAGGGCCTGCATCTTGGGTGGATTTTCCATGCCCAGCGCGATGTTTTCGGCGACGCTAAGGGCATCAAAAAGCGAAAAGTGCTGAAACACCATTGCGACACCAGCCGCACGGGCGGCCTTCGGCTCGGCGGGGGCAAAGCCCGCGCCATTCATCACCATGGTGCCGCTATCGGGTTTCACGAGGCCATAGATCGTCTTGACCAGCGTGGATTTGCCCGCACCGTTTTCGCCCAGAAGCGCGTGGATTTCGCCGCGTCCGATTTGGAAAGACACGTCATTGTTGGCGACGACACCCGGATAGGCCTTGGTCAGACCGGCAAGGTCCAGCAACACATCACTCATCCTGCTTTGTCCCCCAACGCCGCATTTTGTCCCGCACGCACCATCGCATGTGCCACCCCGATAGCAAGAGCCTGCGGATGCTTTCCCAATGCGGGATCACCGATTGGACAGGCGATGCGGGCAATGTCCTGTGGTGGGTGGCCCAGTGCCGAAAGGCGGTTGCGGAACCGCGCCCATTTGGTGGCGGAGCCGATCAGTCCAGCGCTCGCAAACCCATGCTGCAAGAGCGCATGACAGAGCGCCATATCAAGCTCATGACTATAGGTCAGGATCAGGTGATGGGCGTCTTCTGGTGCGTGTTGAACGACGCGGGCGGGGTTTGCTGCAACAAGCTGCGTGACACCATCCGGCACAGCATCGAACCGGTCGTCCGCCACATCTACCCATGTGATCGCCCAGTCGGGCAGGGGGGCCATGACCGCGACCAAGGCGCGGCCCACATGGCCTGCACCGTAGATCCACAGCGGCTTTTGCGGCAGGCTGTCCATGGTGTCGGCACGCTCAAAGCGCAGGCTGACCGATCCGCCGCAGCATTGGCCCAGGGCCGGGCCAAGCGGCATGGTTTCCTGCGCAAGGCTCTGTCCGTCGTCCAGCATTTGCCGCGCCTTTGCCATCGCGGCCCATTCCAATGCGCCGCCGCCGATGGTGCCCGCGATCCGGTCGGGCCAAACGAGCATCTGCGTGCCGACGCCGCGTGGCGCTGACCCGACGGCACGGGTGATGGTGATGCGCACGGGCGTCATGCGCGGGCCCTGTGGGTGGCGCGCAACACCTCTTCGGCAGTCGCGGGGGCCTGTAGGTCGGGATAGGTCGCGCCACAGGCGGCAACGGCATCAGACAGCGCCAGATGCGCCGAAATGCCAAGCATGAACGGCGGTTCGCCCACGGCTTTCGAACGGTAAATCGTCTGGGCGGGGTTTGGGGCGTCCCACAAGGCGACGTTGAAGATATCGGGCCGGTCGCTGCAAGCGGGGATTTTGTAGGTGGAGGGCGCATGGGTGCGCAGATGGCCTTTCTCGTCCCACACCAGCTCTTCCGTTGTCAGCCACCCGGCGCCCTGGACATAGCCACCTTCGACCTGGCCGATATCAAGGGCCGCGTTCAGGCTCGCACCGGCGTCATGCAGGATGTCGGCACGCAGGATACGGTTTTCGCCGGTGAGCGTGTCGATCACCACCTCGGTTAGCGCGGCCCCTTGGGCGAAATAGAAAAACGGGCGGCCTTGCCCCTTGATCCGGTCCCAACTGAGGTCGGGGGTCTTGTAGAACCCCGTGGCCGAGAGGCTGACGCGGTTTTCGTAGGCGCATTTGGCCGCTTCAGCAAAGGTGAGCGTCGTGTCGCCGCAAGTTACGTTACCATCTGCAAATTGCACGTCTTGCGCATCGATCTGGTGCAACGCGGCCAGACACGCCGCAATCCGGTCGCGGATCGTGTCGCAGGCGGCGGCCACGGCCATGCCGTTAAGGTCCGAGCCCGACGACGCGGCGGTCGCAGAGGTGTTGGGCACCTTGGCCGTGTCGGTGGCGGTGATCTTGATGGCGTCCATCCCGATGCCAAACCGGGACGCGGCGACCTGCGCCACCTTTTGAAAAAGGCCCTGACCCATCTCTGTGCCGCCGTGGTTCAGATGCACAGAGCCGTCTTGATAGACATGCACCAGCGCGCCTGCTTGGTTCAGATGCGTCAGCGTAAAGGAAATCCCGAATTTCACCGGGCTAAAGCCGATGCCCTTTTTCAGGATCGGGTTGGTGGCGTTCCAATCGGCAATGGCCTTGCGCCGGGCGGCGTAGTCCGCGGTGATCAGCAGCGCCTCTGTCATCTCGTGCAAAATGAAGTCGGTGACGGGCATCCCGTAGGGCGTCGTGCCATGGGTGGCAGCCGTGATCGCCGGGTAGTAATTCGCTTGCCGGACCTGCACCGGATCGAGGCCGGTGGCATGGGCGACCTCATCCATCACACGTTCAATCCCAAAAACACCCTGCGGGCCGCCAAAGCCGCGATAGGCGGTGGCGCTTTGGGTGTTGGTCTTGAGCCGGTGCGAGGTGATGCGGCAATGGGTCAGATCATAGGCGTTGTCGGCGTGCAGCATCGCGCGGTCGGCGACGGGCAGGGACAGGTCCATCGCCCAGCCGCAGCGTGTGGCTTGCACAAAATCAACGGCGAGCACGCGGCCCTGCGCGTCATATCCCACGTCATAATCGATCCGGAAATCGTGGCGTTTGCCAGTGATCATCATGTCGTCGTCGCGGTCGTAGCGCATTTTGCAGGGCCGCCCGGTCAGCTGGGCGGCCACGGCGCAGGACACGGCCAGCGCGTTGCCTTGACTTTCCTTGCCGCCAAAACCACCGCCCATGCGGCGGGTCTCAACCCGGACGGCGTGCATGTGCGTCCCGATAGCCTCGGCCACCTTATGCTGGATTTCGGTCGGGTGCTGGGTGGAGCTATGCACCACCATATCGCCGCCTTCTTGTGGCAGGGCGGCGGCGGCTTGGCCTTCGAGATAGAAGTGTTCTTGCCCCCCCATCTCAAGCCTGCCTTGCAGGCGATGGGGTGCGGCGGAGAGGGCGGTTTCGACATCACCCTTTGTCCAAATGCGTGGCCCATCCTCATAGCGGCTGTCGGCGGCAAGGGCCTCATCGATGGACAAGATCGGCGTTTCTTCTGCGATCTCGATTACGCCAAGTCGTGCGGCGTGGCGGGCCTGCAAGTGGCTGTCTGCGACCACCAGAAAGATCGGTTGCCCAAGGTAATGCACCGTGCCGGTGGCCAGCAAAGGTTCATCATGGGCAGACGGGCTGACGTCATTGGCATGGGGCAGATCGTCGGCGGTGAGGACGGCCTGCACGCCGGGGGCTGCGCGGACGGCGGTAAGGTCAAGCTTGGTGAGCGTGCCGCGTGCAACATCGCTGAGGCCAAAGGCCAGATGCAGCGCGTTGGCGGGCAGCGGGATGTCGTCTGTGTAGCGGGCCGCGCCGGTGACATGCAGGGCGGCAGCGTCATGGGGGAGGGGTGATCCGACGCTCATGCCTGCACCGCCTGCACGTTGACGTCCGCGCCTGAGAGGTCAGCAAAGTAGCGGCGCAGCATGTTTTGTGCGGTCTCAAGCCGGTAGGCGGCGCTGGCGCGCATGTCGGAGAGTGGCGTGAAATCCTGCGCGAAGGCGGGGATTGCGGCGTCGATTGAATTCTGGTTCCAAGGCTTGCCGATTAGCGCCGCTTCGACCGCTTTTGCGCGTTGCGGGATGCCTGCCATGCCGCCAAAGGCGATGCGGGCCTGCGAGACGACGCCATCCGATACTGTGACGTTGAACGCGCCACAGACGGCAGAGATATCCTGATCGAACCGCTTGCTGAGCTTAAAGACCCGGTGCGCGTCTTGACCGCGCGGGATCGTGACCCCGGTGACGAATTCGCCGGGCTGGCGGTCTTGTTTGCCATAGGCCTGAAAGAAATCCTCAACGGGCAGGTCCCGCGTGGTGTCGCCTTGCCGCAGGTGCAGGGTTGCGCCCAGCGCGATCAAGACGGGTGGGTTGTCGCCGATAGGAGATCCGTTGGCGATATTGCCGCCGATGGTGGCGGCATTGCGCACCTGCACTGAGCCATAGCGGCGGATCATCGCGGCATAGCTGGGGTAGTCGGCGGCGATCAGGTCGAGCACCTCTGTCATCGACACCATCGCGCCGAACGTCAGGGTGTCGGGCGTTCGTGATGTCTGGCGAAGCCCGCCAACGCGGTTCAGGAATGCAACCTCGCCCAAATCCCGGAACTGCTTGGTGACCCAAAGCCCCACATCCGTGGCCCCGGCGATCAGGGTGGCATCGGGGTTATCAGCATACCACGTGGCGAAGTCGTCCAATGGGGTCAAGTCAGCGGAGGCGACCGGCGTGTCGCGCAGATGTGGCGGGACAGGGACCTTTTCTGCGGCCTTAGCCGCCCGGATGATCGGGGCATAGCCGGTGCATCGGCACAGATTGCCCGCAAGCTGGTCGTCATGGTCGTGGCGGCCGTTCAGATGCGCGGTGGCCATGCTGACGATAAAGCCGGGCGTGCAGAACCCACATTGCGATCCGTGGTGGTCGACCATGGCCTGCTGCACCGGGTGCGGCGCGCCATCGGGGGCAGCGATCCCTTCGACGGTGCGGACCGCGCGGCCTGCCAACTGCGGCACGAACAGGATGCAGGCGTTCAGGGCCTTGGCCCCGTCATCATCGGTCACCATCACGGTGCAGGCACCGCAGTCGCCCTCGTTGCAGCCTTCTTTGGTGCCGCAAAGCCCTTGCCCCTCGCGCAGCCAATCCAGCAGCGTGGTGGTCGGACCGGTCTGGGCGGTCACGGTCTCTCCATTCAGAAGAAACGTCGTCTCCATGTGAAAACTCGTGCCGCCTTACCGATGGTGCTGGGGTGTTTGGCCTGTTGTCGATGCGGCGTAGACAGCGGACCCCCCGGTCTTTGCCAGAAAAGCGGGCATTTGCGCGGATGGCAAGCCTTTCCCTACTGGGCGGACCGCGCTAGGCATAAGAAATGAGCAGTTTTCACCTTTCCGGCCTTGATCATGTGCAACTGGCGATACCGGTTGGTGCGGAAGAGACGGCCCGCACGTTCTATGTCGGGCGGCTGGGTCTGGTTGAGGTGGACAAGCCCGAAGCGCTCGCCGGACGTGGTGGCTGCTGGTTTGAAGGGCCGGGGATCAAGCTGCATTTGGGTGTAGAAGACCCCTTTGCGCCCGCTCGTAAGGCGCATCCCGCACTTGTCGTCGATGATCTGGAGGCGGCGCAGGTGGCCTTGGACGGCGGTGAGATTTCAGCGCTGCCCGGTTTGCGGCGCTTCTACATTGCGGACCCTTTTGGCAACCGGATTGAGGTTTTGGCCTATATCTGATCCGTCGCGTCGTTGCGGCCTTCCCAGACCGCGCGCTGCCATTCCAGCCAGCCTTGCGCCTCGATCAAAGGACGCGGCTCGATCACACAGGTCCGCACCCGTCCCTTTTTTACGGACCGGACGAGGCCAGCGTCTTCGAGGACTTTGAGGTGACGCATGAAGCTGGGCAGGGCCATGTCATGCGATGCCGCCAATGCGGACACGGTGGCGCGTCCGGCTGTGAGTTGTTCGATGACGGCTCGCCGGGTTGGATCGGCCATGGCAGCAAAGAATTGATCAAGTTCGGCTGACATTTCAGAGGGTTGTCCGTGGTTTCTGAGAAAACTTAGCGTGGAAGCTAAGTATGTGCAATCAGGTGCTAGAAGTTCACGCCGAGGACATAGACGGTGAATGGAATTGGGGCCACGGCGATGGCGACGGTGGCCACGAAGGCAAGAGGGTGAAACGCACGGCACAGCCCCGCAAATAGCGACAGCCCACCGCCGCCGCCCAGCACCATGTTGCCGGGCACATTCAACAAAAGCCCGAAGGCCAAATGCCGGTGACGCGCAACCGTCGCCCCCCATCTGTTGTCAATCACGTCGGCCAGCGATGCGCCGGGTTGATCGGCGCGCCGAACAAGCGCGGCCATGCGATGAAGGCCCATCCGTTTGAAGATCCGGCAGGTCGTCTCAATCGGCACCAGCGCGCCCACGAAATAGGCAAGGCAGAGGCCTGCCAAAGTTGCGAGATAAACAAAGGGGGCAGCACCCGCGCCAAAGATGGCGATCAGGCTGAGGCCAATCTCGGCCCCCGGCACAAAGGGGAGCGCGATGAGGACCGCATAGATCAGGAGGCTGATCATCAGCAGGCGAAAGGCCATGGCTTCGGTGTGGGGCGTGATCTCCATGTCCAGAAAGTCTTTCACCCAATCCGCCAGTTGCATCGCGCCAAAGACCAAGGCGACAAGCGCGCCAAGTTGCAGGACGATCCGTAGGATTTGTGAAACGCTCAAGGCCCGACAAGCGCGGTAAGGTGATCGGAAAGTGTGCTGTCTATCGCTGAGAAAAGTCTTTGCATGGTTACTCCGGAATACCGCACTGACGAAGCTTAGACCCAATTTTGCCAGAAGCACAGCCATTGCAGCTTTCCCATTTGTGGCCACCGTCTTAAGGTCGCGGCATGTCTGATCCCCGATTCATCCACCTGCGCCTGCACACTGAATATTCCCTGCTGGAAGGGGCGATTCCGGTTAAGAAATTAGCGGGCCTTGCGGCCAAGCACGACATGCCTGCGGTGGCGATCACCGACACAAATAACATGTTCGCCGCACTCGAATTTTCGGAATATGCAAGCAAGGAAGGCGTGCAGCCGATTGTCGGCTGTCAGATCGATCTGACCTATACGACGCCCGATCCCGGCAAACGGCCCGAGGCACCGGCACCGGTGGTTTTGCTGGCGCAATCCGAAGCCGGTTACATGAATCTGATGAAGCTGAATTCCTGCGCCTATCTGGACGCGGATGGGCAATTGCCGCAGGTCAGCATGGAGGATCTGGAACGGCACAGCGCTGGGCTGATCTGTTTGACGGGTGGGCCGGATGGGCCCATTGGGCGGCTTTTACGGCAGGGACAACGGCCCAAAGCCGAGGCACTGATGGACCGCATCGCCGCGATCTTTGCCGACCGAATTTACGTGGAATTGCAACGGCATCCCGGCGACGGTGGCTTGCCCGAAGCGGAAAAGCTGTCCGAGCGGGGCCACATCGAAATGGCCTATGCCAAGGGGCTTCCGCTCGTGGCGACCAACGACGTCTATTTTCCGCAGACGGGGCTTTATGAGGCGCATGACGCGCTGATCTGTATCGCCGAAGGGGCTTATGTCGATCAGCAAGAGCCGCGCCGCAGGCTAACACCGCAGCACTATTTCAAGAGCGCGCAAGAGATGGCGACGCTGTTTGCTGATTTGCCGGAAGCGATTGAGAACACGGTCGAAATCGCCCGTCGCTGCGCGTTCAAGACCTACAAGCGCGATCCGATCCTTCCGAAATTTGCCGAGGACGAGGTGGCCGAACTGCGGCGTCAGGCGCAGGAAGGGCTGAAGTATCGTCTGTCCGTGATCCCCCATGCCGCCAGCATTGAGGAATATGAAAAGCGGCTGGAATTTGAACTTGGCATCATCGAAGGCATGGGGTTTCCGGGTTACTTTTTGATCGTTGCCGACTTCATCAAGTGGTCAAAAGACAACGCCATCCCGGTGGGGCCGGGGCGAGGGTCGGGTGCGGGGTCGCTGGTGGCCTATGCCCTGCTGATCACCGACCTTGATCCGTTGCGCTATTCGCTGCTGTTTGAGCGGTTCCTGAACCCCGAACGTGTGTCGATGCCCGATTTCGACATCGATTTCTGCATGGACCGCCGCGAAGAGGTGATCCGCTATGTGCAGGAAAAATATGGCCGCGACAAAGTGGGGCAGATCATCACATTTGGTGCGCTTTTGTCCAAAGCGGCGGTGCGCGATGTGGGACGGGTTCTGCAAATGCCGTATGGGCAGGTGGATCGCTTGTCCAAGATGATTCCGGTTGAAGGGGTCAAGCCTGTCAGCATCGAAAAGGCACTGGCGGATGAGCCGCGCTTGCGGGAAGAGGCGAAGGCCGAAGAGGTTGTGGACCGGTTGTTGACCTATGCGCAACAGGTCGAAGGGCTGCTGCGCAATGCCTCCACCCACGCGGCGGGTGTCGTGATCGGGGACCGGCCACTGGATGAGCTGGTGCCGCTGTATCAAGACCCCCGTTCGGACATGCCTGCCACGCAGTTCAATATGAAGTGGGTGGAACAGGCGGGGCTGGTTAAGTTTGACTTTCTGGGCCTGAAGACGCTGACGGTGATTCAAAACGCCGTCGATCTGATCATCAAATCAGGTCGCCCCCTGCACGTGGCCGCCGACGGGACAGAGCTGTTTACGCCACCCGAAGGTGCGATCAACGACATCGGGACGATCCCGCTGGATGATGAGGCGTCTTACAAGCTTTATGCCAGCGCCAAGACCATCGCCGTGTTCCAGGTGGAATCCAGCGGCATGATGGATGCGCTCAAGCGGATGAAGCCCACCTGTATCGAGGATATCGTGGCTCTTGTGGCGCTGTATCGGCCCGGTCCGATGGAGAATATCCCGACCTATTGCGAGGTGAAGAACGGTCAAAAGCCACTGGAATCGATCCATCCGTCCATCGACTACATTCTCGAAGAAACCCAAGGCATCATCGTCTATCAGGAACAGGTGATGCAGATCGCGCAGGTCATGGCGGGCTATTCGCTGGGCGGTGCGGATCTGTTGCGCCGGGCGATGGGCAAAAAGATCGCCGAGGAAATGGCCAAGGAACGCCCCAAGTTCGAAAAAGGGGCGATGGAAAACGGGGTCGATAAGAAAAAGGCGACCGAGGTTTTCGATCTGCTGGAAAAGTTCGCCAACTACGGCTTCAACAAGTCCCACGCGGCGGCCTATGCGGTGGTTTCCTACCAAACGGCATGGCTCAAGGCGAACCATCCGGTCGAATTCATGGCTGGTGTGATGAACTGCGATATCCATCTGACCGACAAGCTTGGCGTCTATTTTCAAGAAGTTAAAAAGGGGCTTGGGATCGACTATATCCCGCCTTGCGTGAACCGGTCTCAAGCGACATTTGATGTGAAAGATCAAAAGCTTGTCTATGGGTTGGGCGCGCTCAAGAACGTTGGCGTCGAGGCGATGAAGCTGATCGTTGAGGCGCGTGCCGACGGTGAGTTTGTGAACCTTTTTGACGTGGCGCGCCGCTGCGATCTGAAACGGATTGGTAAGCGCCCGCTTGAGATGTTGGCGCGGGCAGGGGCCTTTGATGTGCTCGACCCGAACCGGCGGCGTGTCTTCAATTCGCTTGACCAGCTTTCGGCCTATTCGGCGGCGATCCATGATCAGAAGTCGTCAAATCAGGTCAGCCTCTTTGGTGAGGCGGGCGATGATCTGCCAGAGCCGCGCCTTGCCGGTGGGGACGATTGGCTGCCCGCCGAACGGCTGGCCGAAGAATTCAAAGCCATCGGGTTCTATCTGTCAGGGCATCCGCTGGACGACTACATGGGTGCGCTGAAACGCAAGCAGGTGATGACGCTGGACGAGGTGACAGCGCGCGCCGAAAGAGGCGCGGCCATCGTCAAGATGGCAGGCACCGTCAGCGGGCGGCAGGAGCGTAAATCGGCGCGCGGCAACCGGTTTGCATTCGTGCAACTGTCTGATCCGACAGGACAATATGAGGTTACGATGTTCAGCGACACGCTTGAGGTTGCGCGCGAACATCTGGAAACCGGGGCGCAGGTCGTGTTGCAATGCGAGGCCACGCTTGAGGCTGATCAGCTCAAGCTTTTGGGCCGCTCGGTCAGCCCCATCGACACCGCCGTCACGGACGTCAGCAGCCAAGGTCTGCGGGTGTTTCTGGACGGGCCAGAGGCAATCCCCTCCGTCGCATCCATCTTGGACAACGCGATGCGCGACGGGGTGAAGGGCGGGCGTGGGCCGATCTATTTCTGCCTGATGAACGACGATCTGCCCGGCGAGGTTGAGGTTGATTTGGGCCGTGATTTCCCGGTGAACCCGCAAATCCGTGGAGCGTTGCGGTCACTTGGCGGCGTGATCGAGGTCGAGGAAGTCTAACCTTTTGTCTAGGTGGACGCAGGTCCAACTGCGGGCTAAGTCATGCAGCGTTTGGCCTATGGGGGGATCATATGCGCCGGTTTTTGATGACAAGTCTTGCCTTGGGCTTGGCTGCTGGTTGCGCTGGGTTTGGCGTTTCTGACACGTTGGACGACGTGCCGGAGCTGAGTGAGGTGAGCGTATCGGACGAGGCTGTAGCGATTGCCGCATCCGAGAATGCGCCTGGCTTTTTTGAGCGGTTCTTTAGCCGCGACACGACCGTTACCGCCGCAGTTCCAGACACAGAGGAACAAGCCGAAGAGCCAGAGGTTGCTGACGCGCGGCCGGGGCTGTTCGGGCGATTGCTCGGCGGCGGGTCTGCGAATACCGATCAGGGCGAGGCGGTTCCCGTATCAGCACCCGGGACGATTGCCCCCCTCACGAACCAAGCCTTTGGCGAGGTCGGCACAACCTGTGGCCTGTCGACGCGCGAGATGGGCACCAAGATCGCCGATGTGTCGGGCTACACCATCTATGACACGGCCCCAAACACCACGGCGCCACGCCCACACTATATTACCGGCTTTGACGACCGTTGCGCTCGTCAGTTCACCGCCGCGCTTGTGCTGACCGGCGATGTCGGCACCCATGAGATTGTCCGATACGAGACCGCGCAATCACGCCGCCCTTACACGCAGGTCGACAATGCCTATGAGGCGATCAAGGCCAGTTTTTGCCGGGCGGGATTTGGCAAACCCTGTGGCAGTCGGATCAATGCGCTGGCCCGCAGAACGACCTTTGTGACCGGCTACGAACGCTTTGTGTCCAGCCCTGTTTGGGTCGAAATTCTGCTTCATGACGGCGAGGTCGCGGCCGTTGGTGTGGAGCGCAAGTAAAAGCGCCTAAAAAAGCAGCCGATTAACCCTTTTTTGTTGGCGATTCGGCAACAA
Organism: uncultured Paracoccaceae bacterium; assembly: GCA_947494675.1. GTDB lineage: Bacteria > Pseudomonadota > Alphaproteobacteria > Rhodobacterales > Rhodobacteraceae > CANMYO01. Next base: position 242,583 of record CANLVP010000003.1, on the reverse strand, counting down.
TGACACGGTTTTGTTTCCGTTACGGCAAATGGGGAAAAAATGGGGCTTTTCCCCTATGCGCGAACACATTCTTGCCTTAGTTAAGACTTCGTTAGTTCTTATTTTGTTGGAGGGTGCCTTGCGTTTCCTGGGCCTCGTTACTGCTACGACTGTTGCTGTGCTGCCGATGTTGGCAAGCGCTGCGACTATTAATGTCTCCGTCTTTGACGCAGCCGCGTATAACCCGACTTTCGGGATTGGTACCGTTGTGACCGAAGATTTCGAAACGCTTGGAACGACATTGGGTGAAGGCGAAGTTGGCGCATCCTTGGCGTCCAACGTTGGCAGCTTCTCATCCCTCGGGGGTACGGGGACCGGTGGCACCGTGACCCAACTGCCGGGCAACACCGGCACAGAGCTGGCACTGCGTGACGGCAGCGTCTTCGGCCGCACCAACACCACGCCAAACGCTGGCGACTGGTTCCTGGACAGCAACGACACCTACGGCATTCGCTGGGACGTGTCGCTGGGCGGTGCCACGACGTTTGACTACCTGACGTTCAGCCTGATGGATGCCAACGACGTTGGCGGCTTCCTGCGGATCACGACCGGCACAGACAGCTATGAGCTGCGCATTCGTGGGACGGATGGCAAGCTGACGAATGGTAACATCAAATTGGTCACCATTGACCTTGGCGCCGATGTGACGTCCGCGACGATCGAACTTGAGAATTTCCAGTTCGATGACAGCAAGAACCGCAAGAACGATGGGTTCTCCATCGATGGTGTGCAGGTCTACACCGACTTCTTTATCACGGAAGTCCCTGTGCCCGCCTCGATGCTGCTGCTGGGCAGCGCGATTGCCGGGTTCGGCTTTGCTGGTCGCCGCAAAAAGGCTGCCAAGTAAGGCATTTCAACAGAATTCTAAATGAACCCCTGTCGCGTTGCGGCGGGGGTTTTTCGTTTTTGCCGGCTGCCCCACTTTTCAACCCAGTCGGTGATGCGCTAACCACGCGATAGTCAAGTGGAGGCGCGGATGACATATCCCACCTATGGCCGCATCGACGGCGCGATTGTGATGATCGGTTTTGGATCTATCGGGAAGGGCACCTTGCCCCTGATCCAGCGCCACTTTGACTATGATGCCGACCAGATGGTTGTGGTTGAACCGAACCCCGATGCAGCCCCGTTTCTGGCCGAACAGGGCATCCGGCACGAACAGATCAAGATCACGCGCGAGAATTATCGCGCGGTTCTGAGCCAGCTGTTTCCAGACGGCAAAGGGTTTTGCGTGAACTTGTCGGTGGATACCTCCTCGCTTGACCTGATGAAGGCCTGCCGCGAGATGGGTGTGCTTTACATCGACACGGTAGTTGAGCCTTGGGAGGGGTTTTACTTTGAGACCACCAACAACGCAGAGCGGACAAACTATGCGTTGCGTCAAAAGGTGCGCGATGAAAAAGCGGCCAATCCCGGTGGCACCACGGCGGTGTCTTGCTGTGGGGCCAACCCCGGCATGGTCAGCTGGTTCGTGAAAGAAGCGCTTCTGACGCTCGCCCGCGACACCGGGGCCGACGCCACGCCGCCGACGGATCGGGCAGGGTGGGGCGCGTTGATGCAGGGCCTTGGCGTCAAGGGCGTGCACATCGCTGAACGTGACACGCAGGCCCGCGCCACTCCGCGCCCGCGCGACACCTTTGTGAACACCTGGTCGGTCGAAGGGTTCATCGCCGAAGGATTTCAGCCCGCCGAACTGGGCTGGGGCACACATGAAAAGTGGATGCCGGACACAGCACACAGTTACGACACGGGCTGCCAGTCAGCGATCTGGTTCGAACGGCCCGGTGCCATCACGCGGGTGCATACGTGGTGCCCGACACCTGGCCCGCAGTTTGGGTTTCTGGTGACCCATAACGAGGCGGTCAGCATCTCGGACTACTATACTGTCGGCCCCGCTGACGCGCCCGCGTATCGCCCGACCTGTCACTATGCCTATCACCCTGCCGATGATGCAGTGTTGTCACTGCACGAGATGTTTGGATCAGGGCAGCAGCAAAAGACCCATGAAATCATGGATGTGGATGAGATCGTGACGGGCATCGATGAACTGGGTGTGCTGCTTTATGGGCATGAAAAGAACGCGCTTTGGTTCGGGTCGCGATTGTCCAATGAAGAGACGAAGACGCTGGCACCTTACCAGAATGCCACCGGGCTTCAGGTGACCTCTGCTGTGTTGGCCGGAATGGTCTGGGCGTTGGAAAATCCCAACGCGGGCATCGTTGAAACCGATGAGATGGATCATGCCCGCTGCCTTGAGGTGCAGCGCCCCTATCTTGGCCCGGTTGAGGAACATTACACCGATTGGACGCCGCTGGATAACCGCTGGGAACACTTCCCAGAGGACCTTGATCTGAGCGATCCGTGGCAATTCCGTAATGTCTTGGCCACCTGACACTGGCATTGCGGCTAAGGCCCCGTTAGAACGGGCCAAGTTGGGGGAATGTGTGTTATGAAAGCTGCGATAAAACCACAACCGGGGATCATGGACATCGCCTTGTATCAGGGCGGTGCGAGCCATGTTGAGGGCGTGTCAAATGTCCTGAAGCTGTCGTCGAACGAGAACCCCGCCGGGCCGTCCGACAAGGCGAAAGAGGCTTATGTCCGCGCGGCCCACGATCTGCACCGTTATCCGTCCACCGATCATCTGTCACTGCGCACAGCGATTGCCGAAACCTGGGGCCTTGATGCGGACCGCGTGATCATGGGCGTTGGGTCCGACGAGATCCTGCACTTTATGTGTCAGGCCTATGCCGGGCCGGGGGATGAGGTGATCCACACCGAACACGGCTTTGCGCTTTATCGGATTTCGACCCTTGCCGCTGGGGCCACCCCGGTTGAGGTGAAAGAACGCGACCGCGTGATCGACGTTGATGCGATCCTGGAGGCCTGCACTAAAAAGACCAAGCTGGTCTATATCGCCAACCCCGCGAACCCGACCGGCACAATGATTGGCCCGTCCGAGGTGGCGCGCCTTGCCGAAGGGCTGCCCAAACAGGCGATTCTTGTGCTGGATGGCGCCTATGCGGAATATGTTGAAGGTTTTGATGCGGGGCTTGCCCTGATCGAAGAGCGCGAAAATGTCGTGATGACGCGGACATTTAGCAAGATTTACGGGCTGGGCGGGATGCGTGTTGGCTGGGGCTATGGGCCGCAGGCGATCATCGATGTGCTCAACCGGATCAGGGGACCGTTCAACATGTCCTCTGCCGCATTGGCCGCGGCCGAAGCTGCGGTGCGCGACACCGCCTATTTTGAGCGGTGCCAACGCGAAAACGCCCGGTGGCGCGAATGGCTGGCGACGGCACTGGCCGAGATTGGCGTGCCATCCGACACCTCAACTGCAAACTTCATTCTAGCGCGGTTCGCGGACGAGGAAGAGGCCGTCGGTTGCAACGAATACCTGCTGTCGCAGGGCATTATCGTGCGCCACCCCAAGGGCTATGGCTTTCCGCATTGCCTGCGGATCACCGTCGGTGACGAAAGTGCATGCCGCCGCGTGGTGCATGGGATTGCGCAATTCAAAGGCCAACGCTGATGACGGTTCTCTACGACCGGGTGGCGCTGATCGGGCTTGGTCTGATCGCGTCCTCGATGGCCCATGCGATGAAACGTGGCGGGTTGGCAAATACGATCACCGGCTATGCGCGGTCGTCCCAGACCCGCGACATCGCGCGTGAAATTGATCTGTGCGAAGTGCATGAGACCGCCGTGGATGCTGTGCACGACGCGGATCTGATCGTGCTTTGCGTGCCGATCGGTGCGATGGACAGCGTGATGGCCGAGATCGGCCCGCACCTGAAACCCGGCGCAGTGGTCAGCGATGTGGGGTCGGTTAAAGGGGCCGTCGTCGCCGCCGTGACCCCGCATGTGCCTGAAGGCGTTCACTTTATTCCCGCCCACCCCTTGGCGGGGACTGAGCATTCCGGCCCCCGCGCCGGCTTTGCCGAGCTTTTCGACAACCGCTGGTGCATTCTTGTGCCGGATGTCGACAGCGACCAGGCAGAAGTTGATCGGCTCGCGCGGTTGTGGCGCGGGATGGGATCAAACGTCGATGAAATGGATGCTGACCACCATGATCTGGTGTTGTCGGTGACCTCTCACACGCCGCACCTGATCGCTTATACGATGGTGGGTGTGGCCGACGACCTTAGCCGTGTGACGGACAGCGAAGTCATCAAATATTCAGCGGCGGGCTTTCGGGATTTTACCCGCATCGCAGCCTCTGATCCGACAATGTGGCGCGATGTGTTCCTGACCAACAAAGACGCTACGCTTGAAATTCTGGGGCGCTTCACCGAAGAGCTTTTTGCCCTGCAGCGCGCCATTCGCAAGGGTGATGGTGAGCATCTGCACGCCTATTTCACCCGCACCCGCGCGATCCGGCGTGGCATTATCGAGGCGGGGCAAGATACCGACGCGCCAAACTTTGGCCGTGGTCCCGCGAGCACGAAATGAAGGTGTTTTGGGCGCTTTGCCTGTGCCTTTTGGCCGATAATGTTGTGGCACAGACAGTGACCCTACGTCCGCAGGCTCGCCCCGTTGCCGAAGCACCTGAACCCGTCGTCGCGCGCCCGCAATTGCGGCCCGAAGGGCTGACACCCGCACCGCAAGGCGATCCAACGGCAGAGCTGCGCCCGACGCCGCGCCCGTTTGAACGGCCCGATCTGGCGCGGGGGGCTGCGACGCAAGCAATTGCGCGGGCCGAGGTTGGCATGTTCGCCTTTAGCCCCAATGCGATTGCTTTATCCTTGCGTCCTATGGTGCGCCCGGCGGCGATTACCCAGCGGGCGGTTGAGCAGCGCATCGCGCGGCAACGCGGCCAGGTCTGTGGCGATCCGGCGATTCAGGGCGAGGCGATTGGCCGTGTGCCGGGAAACGGGGCCTGTGGTATCGAAAGTGCGGTGCGCGTGCGCTCTGTCGCCGGGGTGCGCCTGTCGCCCAATGCGACGATTGATTGCCGCACGGCAGGCGCTCTGAAGGCTTGGGTCGCGCAGACCGCAAAGCCCGCGGTGGGGCAAATCGGCGGTGGGATGCAATCGTTGCGCGTGGTGTCGCACTATGCTTGCCGCAACCGCAATTCGTCCTCCACCGGGCGGTTAAGCGAACATGCCTTTGGCCGCGCGATTGATATCGCGGGGATCGGTCTGCGGTCTGGTGGAGAGATCACCGTGTTGACTGATTGGAACCGCGGTGCAGCCGGCGAGGCCTTGCGCAAGATGTGGCGCGGGGCCTGCGGGCCGTTTGGCACGGTGCTTGGGCCCAATGCCAATGCCGCCCACCGCGATCATTTTCATTTTGATACAGCACGTTATCGCAGCGGATCATACTGCCGGTAGCGTGATCCAAAGGCGCGCCCGTGCCGGGCGCACGACATTTTGGCGCGTGCAGCAGTGACCCGCCCTTTTGACAGAGCGCCCACTTGTTCCTGACCTGTCCCGCGCCTATAAGCAGCGGAAATGACACATGGGTTTTTCATACGAATTAGTGTCCCGGCACGCGGGTAAGCGTTGCCGGGTCAAGGTGATGAGCTGATCACGCCGCCCCTAGTCTGAAATTTCCCTTCGAATTGCCAAAGGACGCCACCCATGTGCGCCGATACGCCTGAATATAAAGACACCCTGAACCTGCCGCGCACGGATTTCCCGATGCGGGCCGGATTGCCCAAACGCGAGCCGGAATGGCTCGACCGGTGGGCCAAGATCGGAATCTACGACAAGTTGCGTGCCAAGACGGGCCGCCCCGCCTTTACGCTGCATGACGGCCCGCCCTATGCAAACGGGCATTTGCACATCGGGCACGCGCTGAACAAAATCCTCAAGGATATGGTCGTGCGCAGCCAACAGATGATGGGCCGTGATGCACGCTATATCCCCGGTTGGGATTGTCACGGGTTGCCGATTGAGTGGAAGATCGAAGAGCAGTATCGCGCCAAGGGACTCGACAAGGACGACGTGAACATCGTCGATTTCCGGCAGGAATGTCGCAAGTTCGCCGAAGGCTGGGTCGACATCCAGCGCGAAGAATTCAAGCGACTTGGCGTGGCGGGCAATTGGCCAGAGCCCTATCTGACGATGAATTTCCACGCCGAGCGTGTGATCGCCGAAGAATTCCAGACGTTCTTGATGAACGGCACGCTTTATCAAGGCTCCAAGCCCGTGATGTGGTCGCCGGTTGAACAGACCGCGCTGGCCGAGGCGGAGGTGGAATACCACGACAAGGAGAGCTTTACCGTTTGGGTGAAGTTTGCGGTCGATGGCGGTGAGCTGGATGGCGCGCATGTGGTGATCTGGACCACAACGCCCTGGACGATCCCGTCCAACAAGGCCGTCGTTTATGGCGCGGACATCGATTATGGCCTTTATGAGGTCACGGGCACGCCGGATGAAAGCTGGGCCAATGTGGGTGACCGCTTTGTGCTGGCCGACAAGCTGGCCGCGCAGGTGCTAGGTAAGGCACGGCTCGAGGATGGCATGTGGACCCGCGTGGGCGATGTGGACCCATCCGTGATCACTGGCCTGCGGCATCCGCTGCACGGGGCTGAAGGGTCAAACGGCGAATGGGATGATATCCGCGATTTCCGCGCCGCGGATTTTGTCACTGACGAAGAGGGCACCGGCTTCGTGCATTGCGCGCCGTCCCACGGGATGGAAGAGTTTGAGCTCTACCGCGATCTGGGCATGCTCGAGCAGGTGATCACCTACAACGTGCTGGAAGACGGGTCGTTCCGCGCTGATCTGCCGTTCTTTGGCGGCAAGAAAATCCTCCGCGACAAGCTGAACAAAAAGAACAAGACTAACCCGTGGGAAGGTGATGCCAACACGGCTGTCATGTCGAAACTGGTTGAGGTCGGCGGATTGCTGGCACGTGGGATCATCAAACACAGCTACCCGCATTCCTGGCGGTCAAAGGCACCGGTTCTTTATCGCAACACGCCGCAATGGTTTGCTGCGATTGATCGCGCCGTGGGCGATGGGCAGGACGATTATGGCACCACGATCCGTGAACGCGCGCTCCGATCCATCGATGAGCTGGTGACATGGACGCCGCCGCGCGGGCGCAACCGTCTGCACGCGATGATCGAGCAGCGCCCTGATTGGGTGTTGTCGCGACAGCGCGCTTGGGGCGTGCCGCTGACCTGTTTCGTCAAGTCAGGCGCCTTGCCCACCGACCCTGATTTCCTGTTGCGCAACCCAGAGGTCAACGCCCGCATTCTTGAGGCGTTCGAGGCCGAAGGCGCGGACGTCTGGTATGAGGACGGGGCCAAGGAACGGTTCCTTGGCGGGCTGGTCGACGTCGACGCCTATGAGCAGGTGTTCGATATTCTGGACGTCTGGTTTGACAGCGGATCGACCCATGCCTTTGTGCTGCGCGACCGCGCAGATGGGTCCGAGGACGGCCTCGCCGATCTTTATCTCGAAGGCACCGACCAGCACCGTGGGTGGTTCCATTCGTCGATGTTGCAGGCCTGTGGCACCAAAGGGCGCGCACCTTATCGCGGCGTGCTGACCCATGGTTTTACGCTGGATGAAAAGGGCATGAAGATGTCCAAATCCTTGGGCAACACGGTCGCACCTGAAGAGGTCATCAAACAATACGGGGCTGATATCCTGCGGCTTTGGGTCGCGCAGTCGGATTACACCAACGACCTGCGGATCGGGCCGGAAATCCTCAAAGGCACCGCCGACGGCTACCGCCGTTTGCGCAATACGATGCGGTTCCTGCTAGGGTCTTTGGCTGATTTCACCGACGCCGACCGGGTCGAGCCTGCCGATATGCCAGAGCTTGAGCGCTGGGTGTTGCACCGTCTGGCCGAGATCGACGGGCAGATCCGCGAAGGCTATGCCGCCTATGATTTCCAAGGCGTTTTCCGCACGGTCTTTGACTTTGCCACCTTGGATTTGTCGGCGTTCTATTTCGATATCCGCAAGGACGCGCTGTATTGCGATGGCGATACCGCGCGGCGGCGGGCGGCGCGCACGGTGTTGAACCTGCTGTTTGAGCGGCTGACCACATGGCTTGCACCGATCCTCGCCTTCACGATGGAAGAGGTCTGGCTGGAACGCTTCCCAGGCGAGGACAGCTCTGTCCATTTGGTCGATTTCCCGGATACGCCTGCCGCATGGCGGGATGAAGCATTGGCCGCGAAATGGGCCACAGTGCGCAGCGTGCGCCGCGTGGTGACAGGCGCCTTGGAGGTCGAGCGGACCAATAAGGTCATCGGCGCATCGCTTGAGGCGGCTCCCACCGTCTATGTGACTGCAGATCAGGCCAAAGTGCTGGAAACCGTCAGCTTTGACGATCTGTGCATTACGTCCGGTATCCACGTCACGACCGATGCGGCCCCGGCAGAGGCATTTAAGGTCGAAGGCAGCGATGTCGGCGTGATCTTTGCCAAGGCTACGGGCGACAAGTGCCAGCGGTGCTGGAAGATCCTTCCCGACGTAGGCAGCCATAGCCACGCGGGCGTCTGCGGGCGCTGCGACGCGGCGCTCAGCTAAGATGGAGCCGCGCAACCCCAACTGGCGGGCCCGTTGCGCGCATAGCTTTGATGACCAAGGGGTGATGGCGACATTCGGCGTCACCCCAACTTCGCTTGAACCGGGGCGCGTTACGCTGACATTTCCGTTTCGCGCCGACCTGATCCAGCAGCATGGGTTCATCCATGCAGGGGTCATCACGACCGTGCTGGACAGCGCTTGCGGCTACGCGGCCTTTACCTTGATGGAGGACCGGGCGGAGGTTCTGACGGTCGAGTTCAAGTCCAACTTCCTTGCCCCTGCAAAAGGCCAGACTTTTCGCTGCGAAGGCGAAGTGATCAAGGCGGGCCGGACGCTGATGGTCACGCAAGGCCGCGCATTTGCAATGGATGGCGGGGCGGAAACGCTGATCTCAACCATGCAGGCGACGATGATGGTGGTGACGGACAAGGCCGGGGTCACGCGGTGATTTTGCAAGACAGTCCCGTGGGTCCGCTGAGTGCCGATGCCTCCGATGGGGCGATCACGCAGCTGAACTGGGCGCGCGGTGGGACCCTGACGGAGGGACCGCTCTTCGCACAGGCGCAGGCCGAGTTGAGCGCCTATTTCGCCGGGGCGTTGCAAGAATTCACCCTGCCGCTCGCCCCACGTGGAACAGCATTTCAGCAGCAATTCTACGCAGCCCTCTGCGCCATTCCCTACGGTGAAACCCGCACCTACGGCGATCTGGCGACTGAGCTTGGTGTGTCCGCGCAGGCGATTGGGCAGGCCTGTGGTGCGAACCCAATTGCGATTTTCATTCCCTGCCACCGCGTCCTCGCCGCCAATGGGTTGGGCGGATATTCGGGCGCAGGCGGGATCGAGGCGAAGGTCGCATTGCTGAAACTGGAAGGCGCAGCCGGGCTGCTCTTATGACGCTGACGGTTTTTCTTGCGGTTCTGTTCGCCGCCCTTTTGCACGCAAGCTGGAACGCCATCATCAAGACGGGTGGCAACAAGCAGACCACCATGATGATCTTTACCATTTGGCAGGGGCTGATCGGCCTCGGCCTCGTGGTTTGGCTGCCGCTCCCGTCGGCCGAGGTTTGGCCGTGGCTCATCGCCTCTGGCGTGATCCATATGTTTTACCAGCTATTTCTGGCCTACGCTTATGAACAGGGCGACCTCAGCCGGGTTTACCCGATTTCGCGCGGTACGGCCCCTCTGATTGTCTTGGGCGTCAGCGCGCTGTTTCTGTCGGATGTCGTGACGGTGACCGAATACCTCGGCGTTGCGGTGCTTGGGCTCGGGATCGTGACGATGGCCAGCGGTGCGCTGTTGTCGGGGGAAAGCCGCAAGCTGATCCCCTTTGCTTTGGGGGCTGCAACGGCGACTGCAGGCTATACCCTCACGGATGGGATCGGGGCGCGCATTGCCGGTGCGCCGTGGGTCTATGTTGGCTGGCTCTTGGCGCTGTCTGCTGTGTTTTTTGTGCCCGCAGCGATCTGGCTGAAGGGGACGGTGATCTTGCGCGCACCTGTGGCAGAGTGGCGTCGTGGGATCATCCCGGCGGCGGCCTCGCTCGCCGCTTATGGCATCGTCGTCTGGGCCATGACGCAAGCACCCATTGCCCTTGTCGCGGCGCTGCGCGAGACGTCGATCTTCTTTGCGGTGCTCATCGGCTGGCTGATCTTCGGCGAAAAGATGGGAGCGACAAAGGTGACCGCCGCGCTGTTGATCGTCGCGGGTGTGGCGCTGACTCGGCTTTAGCCGTCGCGCCCATACATGATCTGCTGAGCGGCACCTGCGCCCACCAGATAGATCGAGGTGATCATCAACCCCCAATGCGCCCAACTGTCGGGCGCGAAATTCACCCAGGCGGCCCATCCGGCAAAGACCACCCAGCCAAAGGCCATGGGCAAAGTCACGGCGCGCCAGCGTGCTGTGCGCACGGGATGGACGAATTTGACCGGCAGGAACATCGCCAGCGCCAAGATCGCCACAAGGATCAGGCAGATCACCCAATGGGGTTCGAGCGCAAAAAGAACCAGCACCAGCATGTTCCAGCACCCCGGGAAGCCGCGGAACGAATAGTCGTTTGTTTTCATGCGGGTGTCGGCGAAGTAAAGCGCCGAGGCGAAAGTAATGATGATGATCGCAACCCAGCCAGACCAGCCGTCCATCAACCCGCCCTCGTAAAGCGCAAAGGCGGGGATGAAGACGTAAGTGAGATAGTCGATGATCAGATCGAGCAGCACGCCATCAAAAATTGGCGCGTTGGTTTTGACGTCATATCGGCGTGCAAGCGGGCCATCGATGCCATCCACGGCAAAGGCGACAACCAGCCAGAGGAACATCAGGCTCCAATCCCGGTCGACTGCGGCGAGCATCGCGAGCATCGCAAAGACCGCGCCCGTGGCGGTAAGGAAATGGACCAGCAGGGCCTTTTGGGAAAGTGTCATGGTGGCGTGATGTCCGGTTTTGCGGGGCAAGGCAAGCCTCAGGCCCGTGGGTGGGCCTTGTCATAGACCTCGCGCAGGCGGGCGGTGTCGACCGCCGTATAGGCTTGCGTCGTGGAAAGGGAGGCGTGACCCAAAAGCTCTTGAATGGCGCGCAAATCACCACCAGCGGTCAGCAGATGCGTGGCAAAGCTGTGCCGCATTGCGTGCGGCGTGGCGGTGGCAGGCAGGCCAAGCTGCATGCGGGCGCGTTCCATCACCTTTTGCACAGCACGTGGGTTCAGCGGGCCACCGCGGGCACCGCGAAAGAGCGGCTCATGTGGTTGCGGGTCAAACGGGGCGAGCGCGACATAGGTGGCGACCGCGTCGCGCGCCGCATCGATCACGGGCACGATCCGTTCCTTGCCGCCCTTGCCCATGATGCGCAGGGTTGCGGGCAGGGGGTGGTCCTTGCCAGTGAGCGAGAGCGCCTCTGATATCCGCAGGCCACAGCCGTAAAGCACTGTGACCACAGCACTATCGCGAGCGGCGATCCAGCCTTCGGTAGCTTGCAGCTCAACCGTTTCGATCATCGCCGTGGCGGCGTCTTCGGCCAGCGGCCGGGGGAGCTTCTTTTGAAACTTTGGCGCGCGGGTGGACAGGACGGCGGTGGGTTCAAAGCCTTCACGCTCTGCCAGCCAGCGGTAGAAGGATTTGACGGCCGACAATTGCCGCGCAAGGCTGCGTGCGCCGACACCGCCGCTACGCGCGCGCGCCATCCATGAGCGCATGTCGCTCACGGTGATTTTCGCAATCGGCCCAAGCCCTTGCTGGCCGCCGTGATGTTCGCCCATGAAGGCCAAAAACCCCAGCACATCAGCCTGATAGGCCTTGAGCGTATTTTCGGCCGCGCCATCAATCGCGCGTGCATGGTCAAGCCATTTCGACAGCGCGTCAGTGAGGGCCGGGGCGATCACGGGTCAGGACAGCCAGCGGCGCATGGTGCGTTCAAAGACGCCTGCAAAGAACGTCAGCAAATCAGTGCCTTGCTGCGGGGTGAAGAGATGCGGATCTTCGGACCCCATCACCAACATGCCGGGCAAACGGCCCGCGCCAAAATCAAGCTTCAAGCATGCCTCGGAGCGCATGTAATCGGCCTTGTCGCCATAGATCTTTTGGTCTTGCGGTTTGACCTGTCGCAGCGTGACCTGACGCACAGGCACATCGCGGCCACGGGTGACATAGGCGTCGCAATAGCCCGGTTCAGCCACGGACAGCACATCGCCCATTTTGGCCACGGCAGGATCGTCACCAGCCTCTTGGCTTTCCAGCACCAGTTTCATCACATCAACGCGTAGGGTGTCGGCTACATCACCCTTAAGGTCATGTAAAAACACCTCAAATTGCGTGGCATCCAGCAAGCGCAACACGGCGCGGTGCACCTGATTTGTGCCTGCAAGGTTTTCATATGCGGCGGCAATCACCGAGCGGTGGGTGTCTTCCAGTCGGTCAAGCCGCGCCTCAAGCCGCTCCATCGCGATGCCGCGCAGATCGACGATATTGCCGCCCATGGATTGTTCGTTTGCGGCCACCAAGGCCTTCATGATGTCCTGATCGTCCAGCAGAAGATCGGGGTCAGCAATAATCTTATCACGGACGTGACCGTCCATTAGGGGAGTGTTTGTCATGTACCTGCTCAAGCGATTTGTTTTGTCACAACATATCACACCAACCGGGTCGGTCAGCCCTTTTTCGACGAAAGCTGCAAGGTGCGGCATTTGAGTCAAAATCCGCCAAAACGACTATGCAGAACCTATGAAGAAATGATGCACGACCCATACAGAAACCATGCGCACGCTGTGCGACCGCCCTTGACGCCCCCGCCCAAGACATCACACTGGCACCGATCATCGTCCCGCGCCTATCGCGGCCCCGGTAGGAGCATTTGATGAAATTTCGTTTCCCCATTGTGATCATTGATGAGGACTTTCGGTCCGACAATTCCTCGGGCCTTGGGATCCGAGCTGTGGCTGATGCGATTGAGGCCGAAGGGTTCGAGGTGCTAGCGACCACGACCTATGGGGACCTGTCGCAATTCGCCCAGCAGCAATCACGCGCCAGCGCCTTTGTACTGTCGATTGATGACGAAGAATTCACACCGGGACCGGAGCTAGACCCCGCGGTCCTCAACCTGCGCAATTTCATCGCCGAGATGCGGCGCAAGAACGAAGACGTGCCCATCTATATCTACGGTGAAACCAAGACCAGCCGCCATTTGCCCAATGATATTCTGCGCGAGCTGCATGGCTTTATTCACATGTACGAGGACACGCCGGAATTTGTGGCCCGCCATCTGATCCATGACGCCAAGGCCTATCTGGAAAGCATCCAGCCGCCGTTCTTCAAGGCGCTTTTGGACTATGCAGAGGATGGGTCTTATTCCTGGCATTGCCCCGGTCATTCAGGTGGCGTTGCTTTTCTCAAAAGCCCGATTGGGCAAATGTATCACCAGTTTTACGGTGAAAACATGCTGCGGGCCGATGTTTGTAATGCGGTGGAAGAGCTTGGGCAGCTCTTGGATCATAACGGCGCGATTGGTGCGTCAGAACGCAATGCGGCGCGGATTTTCAACGCCGATCACTGCTTTTTCGTGACCAACGGCACCAGCACCAGCAACAAGATGGTCTGGCATCACACCGTTGCCCCCGGCGACGTGGTGATCGTGGACCGGAACTGCCACAAGTCGATCCTGCACAGCATCATCATGACCGGGGCTGTGCCTGTGTTCCTGAAACCCACGCGCAATCACTATGGGATTATCGGCCCGATCCCCAAGGCCGAGTTTGAGATGGCGGCGATCCGCGAAAAGATGGCTTCGCATCCGCTGTTGCAGGACGTCGATACCGCCGAGACAACGCCCCGCATTCTGACGCTGACGCAATCGACCTATGACGGTGTGCTCTATAATACCGAAGTGATCAAAGACATGCTGGATGGGCATATCGAGAACCTGCATTTTGATGAGGCATGGCTGCCGCATGCCTCCTTCCATCCGTTCTACGGCACCTATCACGCGATGGGCCGCCAGCGGGAACGGCCCCGCCATGCGGTGACCTATGCGACCCAGTCGATCCATAAGCTGCTGGCGGGAATTTCGCAGGCAAGCCATGTGTTGGTGCAGGACAGTCAGGACACGAAGCTCGACCGGCATCTCTTTAACGAGGCCTATTTGATGCACACCTCGACCAGCCCGCAATACAGCATCATCGCCAGCTGCGACGTGGCCGCTGCGATGATGGAGCCACCCGGCGGGCGGGCGCTGGTGGAAGAGAGCATATTGGAATCGCTCGATTTTCGCCGTGCGATGCGCAAGGTCGATGATGAATATGGCGAAGACGATTGGTGGTTCCAGGTCTGGGGGCCGGATGCGCCGGTCGAGGACGGCATGGACAGCGCTGCCAACTGGGTGCTGAAAAAGACCGACGCCGACGGGGTGCAGGCCAGTGATGGCAGCGACGCATGGCATGGATTTGGCGATATGGCGCCGGGGTTCAATTTGCTGGACCCGATCAAGGCGACGCTGATCACGCCGGGGCTTAATCTGGATGGCAAGTTTGAGGACACCGGCATCCCGGCCTCGATCGTGACGAAATATCTGGCTGAGCACGGCGTGGTGGTCGAGAAAACCGGGCTATACAGCTTTTTCATTCTGTTCACGATTGGCATCACCAAGGGGCGCTGGAATTCGCTGGTGACCGAATTGCAGCAGTTCAAGGATGACTACGACAAGAACCAACCGCTATGGCGTTGCATGCCGGACTTTTGTGCGGGCCAGCGGCGGTACGAGGGCATGGGGCTGCGCGATCTGTGCCAGCAGGTGCATACGCTTTATGCCAAATACGACGTAGCGATCCTGTCGACCGAGATTTATCTCAGCGATGTTGACCCGGTGATGACACCGCGCGATGCCTATGCCTGTATTGCCGGGCGCAAGACTGAGCGGGTATCGATTGATGATCTGGTGGGTCGTGTGACCACCAGTCTGGTCACGCCCTATCCCCCCGGTATTCCGCTGTTGATCCCCGGTGAGGTGTTCAACAGCAAGATCGTGGAATACCTGAAGTTCAATCGCGCCTTTTCAAAGGAATGCCCGGGGTTTGAGACGGATATCCACGGGCTGGTGCTGGAAGAAGATGCAGAGGGCGTCGTGCAGCATTTCGCCGATTGCGTGGCCGCGGGTTAAAGGTAATGGGGGCCCGCATGTGGGCCAGTATAGGCCGCAGGTGGCAGGGCCTCTCCATCGTCCACAAGCGTGTCGAGTATCCGCAGGGTTGCCGCGTGGAGTTGTTCCAGCAGGGCGTCTTCGCGTTTGAGCGCGGCGGTGCGTTTGTCAAAGCGCAGCACAAAATTCGACCGAAAGCGCCCGAGCCAATGCCGCTTGCCACCAAATTGCATGGCGCGGGTGGGTAGGTCCTTGGTGACCTCATAAAAGGTTTCCGCGTCGGTCGGGTAATGTTCGGGCGGCTCGGGCCAGCCAAACTGCGTGGCGGTCAGGTGCAAGGAGGGGCCATGCGGGAAATACGCAAGATGAACCTGCGCCACATGGGCCCCCGATGGCGGTGAGAGGAAATAGGCCTCGTAAGCACGATTGTGCGGGTCGTAGCCCGGTCCGGGGTAGGACGGGTGGGCGATGTAGCCCGCCGCATCAAGCGGCGTGGCCACGGTTTTGAAGAGCCGGAGCGCGAGGCCCTTATGGTCGCGCTTGGGCGCCGTCACAGGATCTTGATGCCGGCCTTTTCGACGTCAGCCATAAAGCCCGCGAGGCCCTTGTCGGTCAGCACGTGGTTCGCCATTGCCTTGATCACGCCCGGAGGTGCGGTGGCCACATCCGCGCCGATCTTGGCACATTCGGACATGTGGTTGGCATTGCGGATTGAGGCGGCGAGGATCTGGGTGTCAAAGCCGTAATTGTCATAGATCGTGCGGATATCTTCGATCAACTCCAACCCGTCGATGTTGATATCGTCAAGGCGGCCGATGAAGGGGCTGATAAAGGTTGCACCGGCCTTGGCGGCGAGCAACGCCTGATTGGCAGAGAAGCACAGGGTGACGTTGACCATTGTGCCTTCGTCCGAGAGCGCCTTGCAGGTTTGCAGGCCAGCCCAGGTGAGCGGCACTTTGACGGCGATGTTGTCGGCGATCTTTGCAAGCTTGCGGCCTTCGGCCAGCATGGTGTCGGCGTCGAGTGCGACAACCTCGGCAGAGACGGGGCCGTCAACGATGTCACAGATCTCGCGCGTGACTTCGAGGATATCGCGGCCTGATTTGGCAATGAGCGAGGGGTTGGTGGTCACGCCATCGACCATGCCAAGCGCGTGCAGTTCTTTGATGGCGTCAATTTCGGCGGTGTCGACGAAAAATTTCATGGGGGTCTCCGGGGCAGGGGTTTGATGTTGTCTAAGGCTTTATCGCATGACGAGCCGGTCCGAAAGCCCAGAGCGTGTGGCATCGGTGGGGCAATTTCTGACACAGAAATTGGCGGCAAATCCTCGCCGAGGATTTGGGGGCAGACTTTCGGTGAAAGTCTTATGGCACAGTTTGCGAGTCAGGTCGTCTTGCGGCGACCCTTGGAATGGCATTTACTGTTTGCTCTGCCACCAGCCGGATGCCCATGCCCCTGACCCATTTCAACGAAGGCGACCTGATCGGTGTGCTGACCACGCAGCCGATTGATCGGGTGCTGGATTACAAAGCACCGGAAGGCGGCTGTTTTCTGGGGGCCTTTGTCGAGGTGCCGCTTGGGCCACGCAAGGTGATGGGCGTCGTCTGGGGGCCGGGCAAGGGCGACTGGGACTACGCCAAGGTCCGCGCGGCCTATCGGGTGCTGGACGTGGCCCCGATGCGTGATGAGATGATGGCGTTTCTGTCCCGCGCAGCCAGTTATACCCTGACCCCGATGTCAGCGATGCTGCGCCTTGCCACGCGTGCACCGGGCCTCGGTGATCCGCCGTCGATGCGCAAGGTTTACCGCCTTGGTGACAAGGAACCCGACCGGGTCACCGGCGCACGTACGAAAGTGCTTGAGGTGCTGGGCGACTATGGCGGCCTTTCGTTCACGCTCAAAGAGCTGGCCGAGATGGCAGGGGTTGGCACCTCTGTCGTCAAGGGCCTCGTTAAACTGGGGGCTGTCGCCGAAGAGGACGCGCCGCGCGACACCGCTTATCCAAAACTTGACGCTGACTATGGCAGTAAAGAGCTGACCGCCGACCAGCTGACCGGGGCCAAGGTGCTGCGCGAGGCTGTCAGCTCGGCCACCTATGGCACCACATTGCTGAAAGGTGTGACCGGGTCGGGCAAGACCGAGGTTTACCTTGAGGCGGTCGCGGAATGCCTGCGCAAGGGGCGGCAGGCGTTGGTGCTGCTGCCCGAAATCGCCTTGACCGGTGAGTTCATCGACCGGGTTGAAGCCCGGTTCGGGATGAAGCCTGCGGAATGGCATTCGGGCGTCACCGCGACCGAACGCCGCCGCTGTTGGCGCATGGTGGGGCAGGGGGATGCGCAGCTGATCGTTGGCGCGCGCTCTGCGCTGTTTCTGCCCTACCGCGATCTGGGGCTGATCGTCGTCGATGAGGAACACGACACATCCTATAAGCAAGAGGACGGGGTGCTCTATAACGCCCGCGATATGGCGGTGCTGCGCGCCTCGCTGAACGGGGCGCAGGTGGTTCTGGCCAGCGCGACGCCAAGCCTTGAAAGCTGGGCCAATGTGGAGGCGGGGAAATACGCGCGGCTAGAACTGACGTCCCGGTTTGGACCGGCGGTCATGCCCAAGATGGGCGCGATTGACATGCGGGCCGAAGATTTGCCGGGCGGCAAATGGGTCTCGCCCACATTACAAGGCGCGATACGTACGCGGCTTGAAAAGGGTGAGCAATCGCTGATCTTTCTTAACCGCCGTGGCTATGCGCCGATCACACTATGCCGGGCCTGTGGACACCAGATTGGCTGCGATCATTGCGATGCGCGCATGGTGGAACACCGGTTCCTCAAGCGGTTGATGTGCCACCAATGCGGCGAGACCAAGCCGATGCCTACCGTCTGCCCCCATTGCGAGGCTGAGGACCGGTTGTCAGCTGTTGGTCCGGGGGTGGAGCGTATGGGCGAGGAGGTCACAGACCTCTTTCCCGATGCTAAGGTCGTTGTGTTGTCGAGTGACCTTTACGGCTCTGCCCGCGCGATGAAGGCGCATATCGCCGAAATTGCCGAAGGCGGGGCCGATATCATCATCGGCACGCAACTGGTGGCGAAGGGGCACAACTTTCCCAAGCTGACGCTCGTTGGCGTGATTGATGCCGATCTGGGGCTGCAAGGCTCGGACTTGCGTGCCGCTGAACGGACGTTCCAACTGATGCGCCAAGTGGCCGGGCGCGCAGGCCGGGCGGAGGCACCGGGCGAGGCGCTGATGCAGACCTATCAGCCCGAACACGCGGTGATCCGGGCGATCATTGCGGGCGATGAAGAACAATTCTGGGCGGCAGAAGCGGCAGAGCGCAAGGCGGCGGGCGTGCCACCCTACGGACGGATGGCGGGGATCGTTCTAAGCAGCCCTAATGTGCAAGAGGTTTTTGATCTGGGCACAGACATGGCACGGCGCGACGGCCCATTGCGCGCGATTGGGGCGCAAGTCTTTGGCCCCGCACCAGCGCCGATTGCGCGGATCAGAGGACGGCACCGGGTGCGATTGCTGGTCAAGGCCGAGAAGTCGGCGCCCTTGCAAAAAGCGCTGGCCGATTGGGCCGGACAGTTTCGACTGCCGAGCAATTTGCGATTGTCGATCGATATTGATCCGCAGAGTTTTTATTAGGGTGCGGCGAAGGACCGCTGAGAGCCCAAAGTTGACCTAATTCTGCAAAGCAACCAATGTCAGCCAATCGCACGGCGTGTGCGTCCTAGACATCTATCTTCGTCTGGTGAATAGCTGATCTTAGGGTGCTGTAAACGGGGTTCAAGCTGGGACAGATATGAATATCTCAAGGTGCGCGATTGTCATATTGCTCGTTTATAGCCATAGCCTATCTGCTCAGACACTTGATGAATCAGGATGCGCCTTTATTGAAGCATTCAATCTCAATAACGAAACCTCGTTTACTGAGAATTTTGTTTTCATGAACCATAACGCCGAAGAATGTATCGGTGGCACAAATTGTTATCGCCCCATTCGGAAACGCACACAGCCAGTCAGTTTGACCATTGGTGCCTTCCTTCCGAGCGACCCCAGAGTTGTAGAAGTTGCTTTCTTAAGCATTGGAAATATCCGTAACTGGTTCAGCTACCTATCAGGACTGGAGGTTGAACTCGTCAACGTAAATGCCACACCTCAGTTGGGGGCAGGCTTCATTCGTGTTGAAATTGTTGATGACCTTAACGCCCTGAAAATTTTGGAGACAAAGACGTCTCAAGCCAAGTCAGAATTTAGTGATTTCATTCTTGACGACCGGGTGAAGTGCTTAGCTCTTAATGGCGACTGGGCCAATGCAGGACTGGAATACTCAGAAGTTTGGATCAAGGCCGACCAACCTTATGGTGATATTTCCCAGTGCTTGACTGAAGAGATATATCATACCTTCGGAACTATTTCGGATCCAATCGGGCTGTTGTCTCTCTATTCAGACCCCGAGTTTCTGCCAGAACAAACAGGTGAGCCGAACTTTATATATCCGCCCAATCGCGACGTCTTGATCATGCAAGTGCTTTACGATGAGATGATCATTAATGGCGATGACATTGAGACGACTGAACGTAAGGTCGAGGCGATAATCCAGCGCGATTGTGGTTCTGACGGCCTGAAATGATCTTTGTGCAGTTTGTTGCGTTCAATATTCTGCATTGCATCCGCAATTGGCGGATGTTGATAAACCGAACATTAGAAAACCAACCTTTGACTACCGGTAGCAGACGGTTGGTAAGTCCCGCATAGCCTCCTTCTCCCTCACGACGCGCACCAAAAACGCTTACACTCCGGATTTCCTGACCTGCCAGAGGTGCCGTACCCTGATAGGTTGAAATCGCCATATTTCGGCAATTTCAAAAAAGGAGATTTTAGAATGCTAAATGTTGAAAAGCTCAATACCGAGCAAGCGCTTGAACTGATGGCCAATCGGGTCGCGTCTAACAAGATCAGCCGCGATAGCCTTGGGGCGATCTCAAAGGCGATCTTTAACGACGAATTCCCGGTCATCGGCTTTGACGTGTGCAAATACGGCACCTGCTGGGACTTTGAATTCAAGGGGCCGCTGGTTAAATTTGACCTGCAACGCCTGATGGAACTGGTCCCGGGCCGTGTGCGCAACGTTGACATCATGATCGACGGGATCACTGACCCAGAACGCCTGCGCGTCCGCGTCGGCCAAGAGCTGGGCTGATGGCCCTTATGGCTCGTCGGGTGGTGCACATCCACCCGACACTTCTGTGCAACCTCACATGTGCCCATTGCTATTCGACCTCCAGCCCCAAGATGCCACGTGGGCTGGAGCCTGAAGATATTCTGCGTGCCACGGCAAAGATGGCCAAGGACGGCTACGACAGTGCGAGCCTGTCGGGCGGTGAACCCACGATCTATTTCGGTCTGGATCGCCTCTGCGCAGGGCTGCGCGATCAGGGCTATGCGGTCTCTGTCATTACAAATGGCCTGCAACCGGACCGGATCGTGAATTTCGCCGAGCGTCATCAGCCTGACCTTATTTCGGTCAGCTTTGATGGGCTGGCCCCGCGTCACGACCTGATCCGGCGCAAGAAAGGGAGCTTTGATCGGGCGATGACCACGCTCAAGGCCCTGTCTGACAAGGGGCATCGTTGCGGTGCCGTGGTGTCGCTGGGTGAGGACGGGATGGAGGATATTCCTGCCCTTGTGGCCCAGGTCGCGGCGGCAGGTGCGGGACATGTGCAGCTTCATCCGGTGTCGGAACTGGGGCGGGGGCTGACCTCTGCCATCGTCAAGGAACCCCGGGATGAGACCTTGCTGCGCGCCATGGTGCTGAGCCAGCTGCTTGACGTGATGCACCCCGAGTGCCGGATCATTTGTGATGCTTTGACGGGCGAATTGCTGCAAGCCAAGCCGCGCCCAAAGGTGGGTGAATTAGTATCACCGGTTGTGATCGGGGCGGATGGTCAGGTCTTTCCGGTGGCCTATGGGCTGGCCGATCAGTTCAGCTTTGGCGACCTGCGCGGTGCGCTGGCCGAGACGGTCTATTCGCCTGACATGGTTGATCTTATTGACCGCTGTTGGGATGCAGCCGCCAAGCGCGAGGCGACTGCGTTTTATCCCGACCTGACCCGGCTCAGCCAGACAATGGTCAGCGCCTAGGGCACCGTCAAAACGGCGCAGGGGGCGTGGTGGCTGATCCGTTGTGAGGTGCTGCCAAGGATCAGGCCCGCGATATTGCCCAGACCGCGGCGGCCCGTGACGATCACGTCGGCACCGATCTCTTTGGCGGTCGCGATCACCTCATCCCCGGGGTCGCCGCGCTTGGTAAAGCTTTGGGTGACGGCGCAGCCAGCTTCTGTCACCACTTGCGTGGCGGATGCGATGATCTTGGCGGCGGCCGCTCGCACGGCTTTTTCGTCAGGCATGGTGGTTGCAACGTGGTAGCCCGCAACGGCGCCGGTCGCAAAGGCCACGGTTTCGGGATGGGGGACGTGGACCAGATAGATCGCCGCGTCACAGGCCTTGGCCAGTTCACAGGCGGCCTTGAGTGCGTGAAGCGCGGGGTCGGACCCGTCGACACCAATCAGGATTTTCGAAAACATCGGCTTTCCTTTCCTATTGCTATGGCCCCATTCTAGTCGGGCATCGGGGGCGTCACCTTGATGCACATCAAGGGGAACGAAATGCCAAATGCCATTGTGATCGGGGCGGGGCCTGCGGGTCTGGCCAGTGCCGCGGCATTGCAGGATCAGGGCTTTGCCGTGGACCTGCTGGAACGTGCTGCGACGGTGGGGGATAGCTGGCGGCGGCATTACGATTGCCTGCGCCTGCATACGACGCGCGGGCGGTCAGGACTGCCGGGTCTGGCCTTTCCAGACGACGTTGGCCGCTATCCGTCGCGGCAGGCGGTGGTCGACTATCTTGACGCCTATGCAAAGACGCATGATCTGGCCCCGCGCTTTGGCGTGACTGTGACCGCGATCGCGCGTGCGGAGAACGGATGGCGCGTGACGCATACGGCGGGTGAAGATCGCGCCGATGTTGTCGTGGTCGCGACCGGATTGAATGGCACGCCCAAACTGCCCGACTGGCCGGGCACCTTTGACGGCCCCATTGTGCATTCCAGCGATTACCGCAATCCCGACGCTTACGTCGGGCAAAAGGTGTTGGTCGTGGGCTTTGGCAATTCCGGCGGCGACATCGCGCTTGATCTGGCAGAGGCGGGGGTCGAGATCACGCTATCCCAGCGCGGCCCAGTGAACATCCTGCCTAAAGAGCTGTTTGGCGTGCCAATCACTTCTTTCGGTTTGCTCAGCAAGCTTCTGGGCTACAAGGCCGCCGACGTGCTGACCGCGCCGATCCTGCGGATGGCGGTGGGGCGGCCAGAGGATTATGGGCTGCAATCGACCGGCAAAGGCCCCGGCGCGCGGGTGATCGAGGATGGGCGCATCCCGTTGATCGACGTGGGCACCCTCGGCGCGATCATGGCAGGACAGATCACGGTCAAACCCGGGATTGAGATGCTGGACAGCGCAACTGTGCGCTTTGCGGATGGAACGGATACGCCATTTGACGCGATCATCGCCGCCACAGGCTACAACGTGGATTTGCGACCCTTGCTCGGCGAAAGCCCGGCCTTGGATGCGAATGGGCGCCCAAAGGTGAGCGGCGCTGGTACCCCGGAACCCGGGCTATATTTCTGTTCGTTCCGCGCCTCGCCCAACGGGCAACTCTTTGCGACAGGGCAAGAGGCGCTGGCCATCGCGGCCGAAGCCGCACGCGCCTTTTCGCTCGCCACTGCGCGGTGATGGGCGTAAAGCGGTCATATGCAAATCGTTCGCCTCTCTGACGCGCAAAGCCTGCCGTTCTGGCGCAGGCCGATAACGCTCTTGTTCATGATGGCCTTGGCGATGCCCATTGCCTTCAACACATGGTCGGCGTTGCTGAATAACTTTGTGATTGAGGTGGCGGGTTTCGACGGCTCTGACATCGGCTGGCTGCATACGGTGCGCGAGATTCCGGGGTTCTTCGCGGTGGGGGTCATCGCGCTGATCATCTTTATCCGCGAACAGGTCCTTGGGCTTGTGTCGCTGGCAATGCTTGGCGTGGCGACGGCGATCACCGCCTATTTCCCGTCCCTAGGCGGCATCCTGACGCTGACCATGCTGTCGTCCATCGGGTTTCACTACTACGAGACGGTAAACCAATCGCTGCAATTGCAATGGCTGGAAAAGGCCCGTGCGCCGCAGGTCATTGGCTGGCTGATGGCGGCAGGATCGGCGGCGACCTTTGTGGCCTATGTGCTGATCGTACTCACGTGGGAGGCATTGGACCTGTCCTACGCCTTTGTCTACATGGCCTCCGGTGGGATCACCGTCGCCATCGCGATCTTCTGCCTGTTCGCCTATCCGCAGTTTGAGGCCCCGCATCCGCAATTGACGACCTTTGTGCTGCGCCGTCGCTACTGGCTTTACTATGCACTGCAATTCATGGCCGGGGCGCGGCGGCAGATCTTTATCGTCTTTGCGGGCTTCATGATGGTCGAAAAGTTCGGCTTTCAGGTGCATGAGGTCACAGCGCTGTATCTGATCACGCTTGTGACAAATATCGTCGTGGCCCCGTTGATGGGGCGGATTGTGACGCTTTTTGGGGAACAGCGGGCGCTCTTGTTTGAATATGCCGGGCTGATCGTAATTTTCCTGTGTTATGGCGGTCTGTATTTCTTTGGCTGGGGCGTGGTGATCGCGGCGGCGCTATATGTGCTGGACCATGTGTTCTTTGCGCTGGCGCTGGCGATGAAGACCTATTTCCAAAAGATCGCAGACCCCGGCGACATTGCACCCACGGCGGCGGTGGCCTTTACGATCAACCATATTGCGGCGGTCTTTCTGCCCGCGCTCTTGGGCTATCTCTGGCTCACTTCACCGGGGGCCGTGTTCCTGCTGGCCGCCGCCATGGCCACGGTATCGTTCCTGCTGGCGCTCTTGATTCCGCGCCATCCGGTGCCCGGCTATGAAACCCGTCTCAATCGCGTGATCGCGGCCCCGGCAGAGTAGAAAGCGCCACGGGCCACCTTATATATAGGCCATCACACCAAAGGAGCTGCCGATGTTTTCCCTTTTCCGCGACAAGTCCGAAATGATTGATGCAGATGCGGCCCTGCCGGGACGTGATGCCCCGAACCCCACTGCGACGACGCATTTCGTGCTGGACACCCCGCTGAAGGACATGCCCGCAGGCATGGAAGAGGCGATGTTTGGCATGGGCTGTTTCTGGGGCGTGGAACGGATGTTCTGGAAGCTGGACGGCGTCTATTCCACCTCTGTGGGCTATGCGGGCGGGCACACGCCCAACGCCACCTATGAAGAAGTGTGCAGCGGTAAGACCGGCCACAATGAGGTCGTGCGCGTGGTCTATGACCCCGCCAAGATCAGCTATGAGACTTTGTTGCAGGTTTTCTGGGAAGGGCATGACCCGACCCAGGGCATGCGGCAGGGCAATGATCGCGGCACGCAGTACCGGTCCGGCATCTACACCTATTCGGATGCGCAACGGGCAGCGGCAGAGGCCAGCAAGGCCGCTTTTGCGCCCCGCCTGTCAGAGGCGGGATATGGCGCGATCACAACCGAAATCGTGGACGCGCCTGCCTATTACTATGCCGAAGACTATCACCAGCAGTATTTGGCCAAGAACCCCAATGGCTACTGCGGGATTGGCGGCACCGGCGTGACCTGTCCGATTGGCGTCGTCTGACGAAACGGTCTGATGCGCCTGCCGATCGCTGTGATTGGTGTCAAAACGATATCCAGATTTGCCATTTTCCCCTAAGCTTGGCAGGCGAGGAGATCACACATGAAATTTTCATCATTCATTTTCGCGGTGGCCTGCGTTCTGGCGACTGGTGCGGCCACTGCGCAAGAGCGCATTGAGATCAACAACGTCTACCCGATCAATCAAGAGTACTTTCAGCTGCCGGAAGGTGTCTACTACACACAGGACAATCGCGGCTATTTTGAAGTCATCGAAGGCCCATTGGACGAGGGCCCCGCACGCTGCGTTGGCGGTGGCTTTGGGACGCAGGATGGCACGAATACCATCGAAGGCGTCTGCGTCTTTGGAGAGGGCGAAGATACATTCACCATGCGTTGGAAAGCAGGCAATCAGGGCGCGGCGAACACTTGGACCATCGTCGCAGGCACAGGCAAGTTCGATGGGATGACCGGCGAAGGGATCGCCACCACCGGCGTCGAGATCATGTATAAAGCGATGCCGCTACGCCAATCACATATCGTCGGGTCAGTCACGATCCCGGGCGGCTAGGGCAGGGATCTCGGCGGTCTTGGGAACAGCGCGCTGTCACATGATTGACGAACAGCGGCTGAACCCATAGGCGCGGGGCAACCTGATGGAGAGCCACCCATGACCACCTTTACAGCTTTGACCACAATGACCGGACAGGACACCGCTGATGCGCTGGCCGAAGCGCTTGAGGCTTTGGTACCTGAACCCACCGGTATCGGCGTCTTTGAGGTGGAAGACGGGTCGGGTCTGTGGGAAGTCGGCGCCTATTTCACCGAAAACCCCGATCAGGCGGGGCTGGCGGTCTTGGCGGCCATGCACGGGGTGAAGGATTTTACCGTCTCGGAAATCCCCGATCAGGATTGGGTTGCCAAGGTGCAGCGGGAATTGCCACCGGTGCCCGCGGGCCGGTTCTTTGTCTACGGGGCGCATGATGCCGACAAAGTGCCCGCCGACAGCATCCCACTGCTGATTGAGGCGGCGATGGCCTTTGGCACCGGGCACCACGGCACGACCTTGGGCTGTCTCAAGGCGGTAGACGCGCTGGCGGTGGCTGGCGTGCCCATGACGAAAGTGGCCGACATCGGCTGCGGCACGGCTGTTCTGGCGATGGCGGCGGCCCATGTGACGGACGCGCCGATAGTTGCCAGCGATATTGATCCGGTGGCAGTGGACGTCGCGGTAGCCAATGTCGCAGCCAACGGATTGGCGGACCGGGTGGATTGTGTGGTTGCCGCTGGCTTTGATGCGCCCGCCCTGAAAGAGCGCGGCCTTTATGATCTGGTCTTTGCCAATATCCTCAAAGGTCCGTTGATCGCCATCGCCAATGACATGTCGCAGGCGATGCAACCGGGTGGTCACGCGATTCTGTCGGGGATTCTCAATGAGCAGGCCGACGACGTTGTGGCGCATTATGCACGCTACGGCTTCAATGAATTGGCGCGCGATAGCATTGTTGACTGGACCACGCTAACTTTAGTCAAATCTGCCAGTTAGATCGTTAAAATGCCGTAGTTTCAGCGGTTTGCCCAACTTTTGCCACATTCTCTGGCGAAAGTGTTTGGACGTGAATAGTTGAAGTGGGGGCTTTAACTGGAGAGAACGATGGGCATTGCTCAGGCACCTTTCGAGAAGCGGCTTCGCCGGATTGTCAAAAGCCATCAGCGTATGGCAAATGGCGTGACCTACCGTGTTGATGGTAATGGTCTGATCCAGGCACAACCGCGGATCTATAACCCGAAATTCCCACTGCGTGGCTTGATCCTGATGGTCGGCACTGCGTTTCTGTTCAAGGGCTATATTTATGCCACCTTGGGCGAAACCACCTATGCCGAACGTGTGGGCAAGCTGGCCGAAGGCACGCTGATCGAAAAAGCCGGTGGCTGGATCATGCAAGCCGACCCTGCCACTTTGGCGGTCGCGCAAGTGCTGCAAAGCATCGGGCTTTAATCACGCCGCAAGGCACTTTGCTATCTCGCGAAGGCCGCGCCCGTCCGGGTGGCGGCCTTTGGCGCGTTTGATGTGCGGTTTCGCTAATCTGGGCCGCACAAAAGAAAAGGCCGCCCCCACATATCTGTGGGCACGGCCAAGTGCATAGCTGATCGATTTGATCAGAACGTGCGGCGTGAAACTGTTTCGATATCGCCTGCGCAAAGACCGATGTCATCCAACTCACGTGCGCTCAGTTGGGACAGGGATTTGCGTGTAACGCGTGCATCGTTCCATGCGGTCAGAGTGCCAACAAGGTTAGCTGCGAACTGAGAGATAGAACCTGCCGCATTCACGGCTGTCGGACGGGTGGTGTCAAATGCGGCCATTGCCGTGCTCCTTCGTTTTGCTGCTGTGCAGCGTTGATGTCATGAGCCGCAAATAGGAGCGGCGCGCTGACAAAACCAGAGCTATTTTTGCATGGCATCTATGCGTTTTCAGAATGCCTATTTATTGGGCGCGATTGACGTTAAGTCATTGTTAATGAAGGGCTTAGCATATGTCGGTTTTCAGCGACGAATTGGCGCAAACGGTCTTCAGATCGGGCATCACCGTGTCGCCGGTGACACCGCCTTGGCCGCAGCCGTGCGCAAGGGTTGGCCGGTATTGATCGCATTTGCGATGTCCATGACGGTTTCCTTGACGTTGCCCTGGCCGCTGCCATGGGTCTGGAAGGACGTCACATGCGCATTCTGCAGCACGGGTTTCAGCGCCGCAGGGTCGGTTTTTGTGCCAAACCCGGGTTTTTCGGCTGGCGGTGCTCCGGCACTGCCAGAGGTTTGGAAGCCCGTCACGTGGACGTTTTTCAACTGGTATTTGTAAGCCGTCTCAACCGGTGTGCCGGTCAGGCCGCGCGCCTCGGGCGATCCCATCACAAGCGTCAGCAGCTTCATTTCGGCGTCCGTAAAGGGCTGCTTGATCATCCCGCGCTTCATCACAAGGTTGGTGGATTGCGCGGCAGTGTGCTGCGGCACGCCGTTTTTGGTAAGAAAAGCGGTAATGATGGATGCGGGATCGGACATGAAAAGCTCCTGAATGAAAAATATAGGGGAGCCTAACAACAAACCCCTCTTGGTCAAACCCAAAGCGCTTGGCGGGTGTTCGCGTTTTGTGCTATTACTGTGGCAACAACAAGAATGAGCAGAGGAAAGACATGCGCGTATTGGGGATTGATCCCGGCCTGCGCAATATGGGTTGGGGTCTGATTGAGGTCAGCGGCAGCCGGATTGCACATGTGGCCAATGGTGTTTGTCATGGGACGGGGGACGATCTGTCGGATCGGCTGCTGGCCCTGCATGTGGCCCTGACAGAGGTGATCACGACCCATGCGCCGGATGCTGCTGCCATTGAACAGACTTTCGTGAACAAGGACGGCGCAGGCACGCTCAAACTGGGGCAGGCGCGGGGTGTTGCGATGCTGACTGTGGCGCAGGCTGGCTTGCGGGTCGGTGAATATGCGCCCAATGCGGTGAAAAAGGCCGTGGTGGGCGTGGGCCACGCGGACAAGCGGCAGGTCTTGCATATGGTGCAGTTGCAATTGCCCGGCTGTAAGGTCGCGGGCCCGGATGCCGCCGATGCGCTGGCGATTGCCATCTGTCACGCGCATCATTTGCAATCCGCAGGCACGCTGGCCAACGCACTCGCCAAGGCCAGCGCATGATTGGCCGGATCGCAGGGCGTTTGGAATACCGCAGCACAGATCACGTGCTGATTGATGTGCGCGGTGTCGGCTATATCGTTTATGTCAGCAACCGCGTGTTGGCGGGGCTGCCCGGCAATGGTGAGGCTGTGGCGCTTTATACTGATTTGCTGGTGCAAGAGACGAACTTGCAGCTTTTTGGCTTCACCACGCTGGTGGAGAAAGAATGGCACCGGCTCTTGATGAGCGTGCAGGGCATCGGGGCCAAAGCCTCCATGGCGATTTTGGGCACATTGGGTGACGACGGCGTCAGCCGTGCGATTGCGCTGGGCGATTGGTCGGCCATCGCCAAGGCCAAGGGCGTCGGGCCGAAGACCGCGCAAAAGGTCATCCTTGAACTGAAAGACAAGGCCCCCGGTGTGATGGCCATGGGCGGCACCGTCGCGCGGGCCACGGGTGATGAGGTGATCGACAACGAACCCGCCCCCGCACCGCGCAAAGCGCCCCCCAAGGGCAATCCCGCACAGGCAGAGGCGCTGTCTGCGCTGGGCAATTTAGGCTATGCGCCCGGCGATGCCGCAGGAGCGGTGGCAGAGGCGATGGGGGCAGAGCCGGACATCGATACCGCTGGCCTGATCCGCGCGGCCTTGAAGCTGCTTGCGCCAAAGGGGTAATGGGGGGCCATGTCAGAACCCGACCCCACTTTGCGCCCTGAACGGCAGGCCGAAGACGGCGACCGCGCCTTGCGTCCGCAAGCGCTGGATGAATTCATCGGGCAGCGCGATGCGCGCGCGAACCTCAAGGTCTTTATCGAAAGCGCCCGGCGACGGGGTGAGGCGATGGATCACACGCTGTTCCACGGGCCACCCGGTTTGGGCAAGACGACGCTCGCGCAGATCATGGCGCGGGAATTGGGCGTGAATTTCCGCATGACCTCTGGCCCCGTGCTGGCCAAAGCGGGGGATCTGGCGGCGATCCTGACCAATCTGGAAGCCCGCGACGTGCTTTTCATCGACGAAATCCACCGTCTGAACCCGGCGGTGGAAGAGGTGCTGTATCCCGCGCTTGAGGATTTTGAGCTTGATCTGGTGATCGGTGAGGGGCCCGCAGCCCGCACCGTGCGGATTGAATTGCAGCCCTTTACGCTTGTCGGGGCCACGACGCGGATGGGGCTTTTGACGACGCCGTTGCGCGACCGCTTTGGCATCCCCACGAGGCTGGAATTCTATTCGCAGGAAGAACTGCACGAGATTGTCACGCGCGGCGCGCGCCTGATGGGGGCGCCTGCCGCTGAGGGCGGCGCACGCGAGATTGCCCGCCGTGCGCGCGGCACGCCGCGGATTGCCGGGCGGCTGTTGCGCCGGGTTGTGGATTTTGCGGTGGTTGAGGGCGATGGCACCGTCACGCAGGCCATCGCGGACCGGGCGCTGACGCGGCTGGGTGTCGATGATCTGGGGCTGGACAACGCCGACCGCCGGTATCTGCGGCTCATCGCTGAAAGCTACGGTGGCGGGCCAGTGGGTGTTGAGACACTATCTGCCGCCCTGTCCGAAAGCCGCGACAGTCTGGAAGACGTGATTGAGCCCTACCTGCTGCAACAGGGGTTGATCCAACGCACACCACGCGGGCGGATGCTGGCAGCGGCGGCGTGGCGGCATCTGGGGCTGGATGCGCCAAAGGGCCAAGACGATTTGTTTGGTGGATAGGCCGGGAGCCTCCGGCGGGGATATTTAGGAACCAAAGAAAGATGGACGCAAGCGAGATTGAGGCGCTGTTTACACGGGGCGACGGGCAATATCTGTGTGCGCGTTGGGGGCGGGCGATTGCGCCGGTGGTCTTTGGTGTGGATGAGGCGACGCTCGGTGTCTTCAAGGGCGCGATTGAGGCTGTCGTGACACTCGCTGGTCACCAAATGGCGGAGACTGATCCGGAACTGGGTGCCAATCTGATGGTGTTCTTTTGCGAGGATTGGAATGAGTTGCTAGAGGTGCCGCACCTGGGTGATCTTGTCCCGGACCTCGCCCCATTGGTGGGCCGCTTGCAGGCGGCGGATGCCAACCAATACCGGATTTTCCGCTTTGATGAGGCGGGCGCGATCAAGGCGGCCTTTGTATTCTTGCGCTACGACGAGCACCTTGCGGCGGTCAGCGCCGATACGCTGGCGCTCAGCCAAGCGGTGCAGACGATCCTGCTGTGGTCCGATCAGGCATTCGCCATGATGCCACCTTTAGCCACCATCAACGGGGCGACCGTTCTGCGGCCCGAGGTGGCAGATGTCGTGCGTGCGGCCTATGATCCGGTCATGCCTGTTGTTGCCCAAGATGCCAGCCACGCGCTGCGGCTGGCCGCACGGTTGCAACGGGATGCGACGCTTCATTGAAACCCAAGAGGTCACGACATGCAGCTTTCCCAACCGACGCCTGAACTGCCAGTGCCCGATGTGAAGGCCGCGCAGGCCTACTACCGTGACCACCTTGGGTTTGAGATTGCATGGTATGATGCCGAGGGCAATATCGGGGCCGTGGCGCACGGGGATTGCGCGATTTTCTTTCGGCAAAGCGATGCACCCGCACGGCCTGCCGTGTTCTGGATCTTCAGCGAGGATGTGGACACGGCCCATGCGGCTTGTCCGGCGCGGGGTGCGCTGATCAGTACTCCAATTGCCGATACGGCCTGGGGCATGCGGCAATTTACTGTCGCGGATCCATACGGAAACAGTTTCCACATCTTCCACGACCTTTAAGGTTTCGCGGCTTGCCAAGGGCCGCGCTCTTTGCCCAAGGTAGAAGCACAACCCTGCTGGAGCCATCATGACCCATCACCTGCCTGTGCGCGTCTATTATGAAGACACCGATATGGGCGGGATCGTCTATTATGCCAATTATCTCAAATACATCGAACGCGCGCGGTCGGAACTGGTCGAGGAAATGGGGCTTGATCAGAACCGGATGAAGGCCGAAGGCATCGTCTTTGTGGTCCGCCGGGTTGAGGCGGATTATCTTGCGCCTGCACGGCTCGACGATCGCCTGACCGTGGTGACCACACATGCGCCCAAGGGGCAAAGCCGCTGGGTCTTTGTCCAAGAGGTCCGGCGCGGCGAACAGGTGATTTTCCGCGCCATTGTGACAGCCGTGTGCATGACCGTGGACGGCAAGCCCACACGTCTTCCAGCGGAACTTCGCGCAAAACTGGGGTAATCCTCGCGGATATGTGCACCGGCCCTGCGCAAGGCCAATGGATTTCCCTGCCATGATGCCTTATGTAGACGTCAAACAAGGGCCGATAACGGACCAAAAAGCAGAGCGGGCACATGGAAGCAGCAACCGATTTTACGATGTGGGCGTTGTTCGCCCGCGCCACTATTCTTGTGAAACTTGTGATGGTCATGCTGATCGTTGCCTCAGTCTGGTGCTGGGCGGTGATCGTCGACAAGCTGATCCAATATCGCCGCGCCCGGCGCGAAGCGGACATCTTTGACCGCGCCTTTTGGTCGGGCGAGCCGCTGGACCAGCTCTTTGACCAAATCGGGGACACGCCGCGCGGCGCGTCCGAGACGATCTTTAGCGCAGGCATGTTGGAATGGCGGCGCTCGCATCGCCAGGACGGGGCGCTGATTGCAGGTGCGCAGGCACGGATCGACCGCAGCATGGACGTGGCCATCGCCAAAGAGGCGGGCAAACTGCAAAAGGGCCTGCCAGTGCTGGCAACGACCGGGTCAACCGCGCCTTTTGTCGGGCTATTCGGGACGGTCTTTGGGATCATGAACGCCTTTATCGAAATTGCAGAGCAGCAGAACACCAACCTTGCTGTCGTCGCCCCCGGCATCGCCGAAGCGCTTTTGGCCACCGGTCTCGGCCTTATGGCCGCGATCCCGGCGGTGGTATTTTACAACAAGCTCAGTGCCGATGCGGATCGGATCGTGGCCGGATACGAGGCCTTTGCCGATGAATTCGCGACCATCCTGTCGCGCCAGCTGGATAGCTGATCGTGGGCGCTGGTGTCATCAAATCAGGCGATGAGGGGGGCGGCAGACGCCGCCGTCGCCGGTCCCGTCGCAACGCGCCGATGTCAGAGATTAACGTCACGCCTTTTGTGGACGTGATGCTGGTGCTTTTGATCATCTTCATGGTCGCGGCCCCCTTGTCAGTCGTGGGTGTTCCGGTGGAGCTGCCAGAAACCTCTGCCAACGCATTGCCCACCGATCAGGAAGAGCCGCTGACAGTGACCATCACCGCAGAGGGCGGCCTGTTGATCCAGAACACCGAAACCGCCGAGGATGAGCTGGTCTCAAAGCTGCAGGCCATCGCGGCAGAGCGGGAAAGCGACCGGATCTTCCTGCGCGCAGACGGGTCCAACGCCTGGAACCGTGTGGCGCAGGTCATGGGCGCGCTCAATGCCGCTGGCTTCAACAACATCGGTCTGGTGACGGATATCGGCGGGCCGACCCTGACGGATCAGGACGGCTAGGCCGATGGCCACCACCGGCACCTATATCTCTGGCGCGGGGCATGTGGGCCTTGTGATCTGGCTTGTGGCGGGCTGGGGGTTTCAGTCTGATCCCCTGCCGTTTGAGGTGGCGGACGTCTCTGTCGTCTCGGGCGAGGAGTTCGCCGCATTGGTGGCCGCGACAACCCCCGATCCCGCGAGCGAAAGCCCGAATGCACCGGTTGTGCCGCTGGTGGAAGACACGCCGCCCGCGCCGGTTGAAGACACCCCACCACCCGACATTACCCCGCCCGAACCGGTTGTCGAACCTGTTGAGGAAGCCCCGCCACCCGAACCGCCCGCGCCGCCTGCGCCGGTGACGGATGTGGTAGACGAAGCCCCGGCACCACCAACCCCGCCGCAAGACATCGCATCCCCCGATCTGGATATTACCGATACACCGGTGCCAGCCCCCGCCGACCGCGTGGCCCCGGAACCTGTCGCCCCACCGCCACCTGATGTGGCGGTTGCTGATGAGGTGCAGGAAACCGCAACGCCCGATGCCCCGGACCCCATCGAAGTGGTCGAAGAACCGGCAGAGGCCGCCGCGCCAGAGGAAGCCGCGACCGAGATCGTGACAGAGGCCGAGGCACCCAGCGGGGCCGTTACCACGTCGTTGAGGCCCAATGTGCGCCCCAACCGGCCCGCGCCTGCTGAACCCGAAGTCGCAGAGGCCCCGGCAGAGGAAACGCCGCCACAAACCGCAGATGTGCTTGAGGAATCCGAAGCCGATGTTGAGGCCGCCGTGGCCGCCGCCTTGGAATCCATGCAACTCCCCGCCGCCGCAGGCCCACCGATGACCGGGTCAGAGCGTGAAGGGTTCCGCGTTGCGGTGAACCGGTGCTGGAACGTCGATCCTGGGTCGGTGGCAGCGCGCGTAACGGTTGAAGTCGGCTTTGACCTTGACCAGGGCGGGCGCGTGACGGGCGATGTGCGGCTTTTGTCGTCGGACGGCGATAACTCTGCCACGGAGACCGCATTTCAGGCAGCGCGGCGCGCGATCCTGCGGTGTCAGGGGCAGGGCGGTTATGACCTTCCGGCGGAAAAATACGACCAATGGAAAGAGGTGGTGATCACATTTGACCCCTCTGGGATGCGCCTGCGATGATGCGATGCGACACCGGCAAACTGTCGCGCAGGGGGGAATATGCGGCGAAATACCCCTTGATTGGCGCAGCGATCCCATCAAAAGGAACGAAAACCCCAAGTGGGCGAGGATAGAGCAATGTTGAAATTGATGAAGGCACTGGGTCTGGCGTTGTTTTTGGCAGCACCTGTTGCGGCACAAGACGGCCCCTTGCGATTGACGATCACCGACGGTGTGATCGAACCGCTGCCCTTTGCGGTCCCCGGCTTTCAGGCGGAAACGGCCGGGGCTGAACAACTAGCCGCAGATATCACTCGGCTGGTGGCGCAGGATCTGGCGAACACCGGTCTGTTCCGCGAAAT
The DNA here is from genome assembly GCA_947494675.1 of uncultured Paracoccaceae bacterium. GTDB lineage: Bacteria > Pseudomonadota > Alphaproteobacteria > Rhodobacterales > Rhodobacteraceae > CANMYO01. The sequence goes on along the minus strand of CANLVP010000003.1, from coordinate 208,087 downwards.
CCCCGCAAGCGCCTTTATCAGTCAACCTGCCTCCTTTGGTGCACCGGTTGCCTACCCCGATTGGCGGGCGATCAATGCCCAAGCGCTGATCGGCGGGGCCGTTGCGGTCAGTGGCGATCAGCTGGTGGTGAAGTTCCGGCTCTATGACGTCTTTGCGGGCACCGAACTGGGCGAGGGGTTGCAATTTGCAGGCACCGTGCAGGGCTGGCGGCGCATGGCGCATAAGGTGGCCGATGCCGCCTATTCCCGGATCACGGGCGAGGGCGGCTATTTTGACAGCCGCGTTGTGTTTGTCTCCGAGGCGGGGCCAAAGGACGCGCGGCAAAAGCGGTTGGCGATCATGGATTACGATGGTGCCAACCTGCAATTCCTGACTGACAGCAGCGCGATTGTGCTGGCCCCACGCTTTAGCCCCCGTGGCGACCGGGTGCTTTATACATCTTACGAGTCCGGTTTTCCGCGCATCAACGTGCTGGACGTGGCCAACGTGGGCCGCCAGCAATTGCCAACGGCAGAGGGCGAAATGGCCTTTAGTCCGCGGTTCTCGCGCGACGGCAATCAGGTGATCTATAGCCTTGCCAATGGCGGCAACACCGACCTTTACCGCACCGATCTGGCAAGCGGCGCGCATACGCGGCTGACTTCTGCGCCGTCGATTGAAACCGCTCCAAGCTTTAGCCCCGATGGCAGCCGCATCGTGTTTGAAAGCGACCGCAGCGGCACCCAGCAGCTTTATATCATGTCGGCCAATGGTGGTGACGCGCAGCGCATTTCCTTTGGTGAGGGGCGTTACGGCACCCCCGTCTGGTCGCCGCGCGGCGACCTGATTGCCTTTACAAAACAAAACGCTGGCCGCTTTCATATCGGCGTGATGCGCACCGACGGCAGCGAAGAGCGGTTGTTGACCGCGTCCTTCCTTGATGAGGGGCCCACTTGGTCCCCCAATGGCCGCGTACTAATGTTCATGCGCGAAACCCAGGGGGCGGGCGGCACCTCCACGCTTTATTCGGTTGATATCTCTGGCCGGAACCTCAAAGCGGTGCCCGTGCAGGGTGCCGGGTCCGACCCGTCATGGGGGCCGTTACAGCCTTGAAACATGGGGCGCAGGGACGTTCCCTCGCCCTTCAACCCGTGATAGAGTGCTAAAAAATACGAGCGGAAAACAGGATAATCAGATGACATTTACAACCAAAGCATTGCTGGTGCTGCTGACGCTCAGCACGGCCGCATGTACGCGGCCCGACCGATTTGGCGGCGGCATCAACGATGGCACCGCAGGGGCAAACAACGGCGCAAACGCAGGCGTGAACGCGCCAACGGGGGCGTCCGACCCATCCAGCCCGCAGTTCTTTGCGCAAACCATCGGCGACCGCGTGTTGTTCGAAGTGGATAGCGCCACCCTGACCGCCGCAGGCCAAGCCACGCTGGACGGACAAGCCGGATGGCTGCAAACCAATGCCGATTATCTGGCGATTGTCGAAGGCCACGCTGATGAGCAAGGCACCCGCGAATATAACCTCGCACTGGGTGCCCGCCGCGCGAACACGGTGCGCGAATACCTGATCTCAAAGGGCGTGCCATCAACCCGGTTGCGCACGATCAGCTACGGCAAAGAGCGCCCGATTGAGGTTTGTTCCGAAGAGGCGTGCTATGCCAAGAACCGCCGCGCTGTGACCATCATCTCGGTCGGTGCGCTTAGCTAAGGACCCGTCATGTTCAGCCGTTTTGCCCTTGTTCTTGGTCTCGCGCTCTCCGCGCCACCTGCTTTTGCGCAGGATCAGACGCTGGCCGATATCCGTCAGCAACTGTCGATCCTCTATGTGGATGTGCAGCGCCTGCGGACAGAGCTTTCGACGACAGGCGCAACTGGGAACAGCACGGCAGGCAACACGCCGCTGGATCGCCTGAACGCGATTGAAGCGGAATTGCAGCGCCTGACCTCCAAAACCGAAGAGCTTGAGTTCCGCGTCAACCGCATCACCGTGGATGGCACCAACCGGATCGGTGATCTTGAATTCCGCCTTTGCGAGTTGGAAGCAGGCTGCGACATCAGCCTTTTGGGCGACACACCGAGCCTTGGCGGCGTGGACAATGGCACCGACGTGCCTGTGGCCAATCCGGCCCCGGCAACGGGCGGCCCGGCCTTGGCCATTGGCGAACAAGCCGACTTTGAACGGGCGCAGGAGGCGCTCGCCTCCGGTGACTTTCGCAGCGCCGCTGACCTCCTTGCGACCTTTGTTACGTCCTACCCCGGATCGCCAGTAGCCGCCGAAGCGGAGCTGATGAAAGGCAAAGCGTTTGAGGGTCTGGGTGAGACGACGAGTGCGGCGCGTGCCTTCCTTGCGAGCTTTTCCACCGACGCATCCGGCCCCGCCGCACCTGAGGCGCTGTTCAAGCTTGGGTCATCGCTTGGTCAGTTGGGCCAGACCCAGGACGCCTGTTTGACACTGGCAGAGGTCGGCGTGCGCTTTCCCGGCAATGCCTTTGACACGCAGGCCCGCGCGGCCATGGCCAACCTGGGATGTCAGTAGACCTACCGCAGCACTTTGCCGATGAAATGGGCGCATTGCTGGGGCCGGATTTTCCAACGGAAGTGGGATTGGCGGTCTCTGGTGGCGGCGACAGCATGGCGATGCTGCATCTGGCCGCTGGTTGGGCGCGCGTTTATGGGGTCACGCTAAAAGTCGCGACTGTGGACCACGGGTTACGGGTCGAAAGTGCCACCGAGGCCACCATGGTCGCTGATGAATGCCGTGGTTTAGGATTACGCCATAACACCTTGAAATGGCAGGGCTGGGACGGGAATGGCAATCTGCAAGACGCGGCCCGCCAAGCACGCTTTGACCTCCTCAGTGCATGGTCGGGCACCTGCCGTTATGTGCTGATGGCTCACACCCAGGACGATCAGGCCGAGACCGTTCTGATGCGCTTGATCCGCGGCTCTGGTGTCGATGGCCTCGCTGGTATGGCGGTCAAACGGGTGCTGCCCGACATGACGATCCTGCGGCCCTTGCTGGGGGTGCAACGTAAAGACCTGCGCCATTATTGTCAGGTTTTGAAAATCCCCTTTGTTGACGACCCCAGCAATGATGATCCCCGCTTTGATCGGGTGAAGATGCGGCGCTTGATCGGGCAACAGGGGCTGGACACCGCGACCCTTGCCAAGACCGCCCAGCAGATGGCCCGTGCCCGCGAAGCCTTAACGCAACGCGCCATGGAGTGCCGCGCACGCGCGATCCGCACGGATTTTTCCGAAGCGGGTTATATCGCCTTCGACCATGACGCGATGGCAGAGATCGAAGAAGAGACCCGCCTGCGGATCATTGCGGAGGGCCTTTGCGATGTGGCTCGAAACCCCTATCGACCAAGGCTTTCTGCCCTTGAAGATGCGGTTGAGGTCGCGCTGTCCGGCGGAACTGCGACGTTGCATGGCTGCCTGCTGATAGCGACCAAAGGCCAGATCGTAATAATCCGCGAATTACAGGCCGTTACGGGGTGCTGTTCAACTAGAAATATGTGGGATGGCCGCTGGGAACTGGACGGCCCGCACGCGCCTGAGCTACTGGTCGGCGCTTTGGGCGATGCGCTCTCAGACTGCTCCAATTGGCGCAGCACAGGCCATCCGCGCCATGCCTTACGCGCCAGCCCCGCAATTTGGCACGATGATCGCCTTATTGCCGCCCCCTTGGCGGGATTGAATAACGGGTGGATGGCGCGAATTGTTGCGAAATAGGTGAACAAGACGCTTCCGCATTGAAGATCGGTTAGGAAAGTCTATTTTAAGATCAACGCGAGGGTCCGACTCCCCCCGCCTCGATCTTCCGCTACTAAAGGAGCCTCTTTTGGGCAACGCACGTAATCTCGTCTTTTGGGTCGTCCTCTTTCTGTTGGTGCTGGCGCTGTTCCAGCTGTTCAACGGCGGGGCCAACAACGGGCTGACCAATAGCCAAAGCTATTCGGAATTTGTTGAATCGGTTGAGGCCGGAACCGTCACGCAAGTCACGCTGGACGGCGAGCAAGTCCGCTACCAAAAGACTGATGGTCGCGACTACGTGACGATCAAACCCGGCGATGCCGAAGTGACAGATCTACTGATCGCGCGCGACATTCCGGTGTCCGCGCAAAGTCAGGAACAATCGGCGCTCTCAAGCTTCCTCTTTGCACTCGCGCCCTTTGTGCTGCTGATCGGTGTCTGGATCTACTTCATGAACCGGATGCAGGGCGGCGGTAAAGGCGGCGCGATGGGTTTTGGTAAATCCAAGGCCAAGCTGCTGACCGAAAAGCATGGCCGCGTGACCTTTGATGAGGTTGCAGGCATCGATGAGGCCAAGGAAGAGCTGGAAGAGATCGTTGAATTCCTGCGCAACCCGCAGAAGTTCTCCCGCCTTGGCGGCAAGATCCCGAAGGGCGCGCTTTTGGTAGGCCCTCCCGGCACGGGTAAAACGCTTCTGGCCCGCGCGATTGCGGGCGAGGCTGGTGTGCCCTTCTTTACCATTTCGGGCTCTGACTTTGTTGAGATGTTCGTGGGTGTGGGTGCGTCCCGTGTGCGCGACATGTTTGAGCAGGCCAAAAAGAACGCGCCTTGTATCGTGTTCATCGATGAAATCGACGCCGTGGGCCGGTCCCGTGGAGCAGGCTATGGCGGCGGCAACGACGAACGCGAACAGACGCTGAATCAGCTGCTGGTTGAGATGGACGGTTTTGAAGCCAACGAAGGCATCATTATTGTGGCCGCTACCAACCGCCCCGACGTGCTTGACCCTGCGCTGTTGCGCCCAGGCCGGTTTGACCGTCAGGTGCAGGTGCCGAACCCCGATATCAAAGGCCGCGAGAAAATTCTTGGTGTCCACGCCCGCAAGGTGCCGCTTGGCCCCGATGTGGACCTGCGCATCATTGCACGCGGCACGCCGGGCTTTTCCGGTGCTGATCTGGCGAACCTCGTGAACGAAAGCGCTCTGATGGCAGCCCGTGTCGGGCGTCGGTTTGTCACCATGATCGACTTTGAATCCGCCAAGGACAAAGTGATGATGGGCAGCGAACGCCGGTCCATGGTCATGTCCGAGGACGAGAAAAAACTGACCGCTTATCATGAGGCGGGCCATGCAATTGTTGGCCTGAACGTGCCACAACATGATCCGATCCATAAGGCGACGATCATCCCGCGCGGTCGTGCGCTGGGTCTGGTGTTGTCATTGCCAGAACGTGACCAGCTGTCGGTCAGCTATACCAAATACAAATCCATGATCGCCATGGCGATGGGTGGCCGCGTGGCGGAAGAGCTGACATTCGGCCCTGAAAACGTGACCTCCGGCGCGTCGTCCGACATCCAGCAAGCCTCCAAGATTGCCCGCGCGATGGTGACGCAATTCGGCTTTACCGAAGAGCTCGGCTATGTCGACTACGCCAATGAGCAAAGCAGCTATTTGGGCAATTATGGCGGCGGCACCAACCACTCTGCCGCGACGCAAAAGATTATCGACGACAAGGTCAAAGAGATTGTTGACGAAGGTTATGCGACGGCCAAGCGCATCCTGAAAGAACAGGCAGAGGGCTTTGAACGTCTGGCGCAGGGGCTCTTGGAATATGAGACCTTGACCGGGAACGAAATTACCCGCGTCATCGCAGGTGAGGCGCTGAACCGTGGCGATGACGCTGACGACACGCCGCCCTCTGGTGGGTCCTCGATCACCTCGATCCCAAAGACCAAGCCGAAAAAGCCGAAATCCCCCGATAGCGGGATGGAGCCCGAACCTTCGACCTAAGTCAGATCAAGCCGCCCCCAACCGGGCGGCTTTTTCGTGACATCTGAGTTCACGATCAGTGATTTGAAATTCCGGGCCATGCGCATTACCGATAGGCAAGCGCAACACCGGAGGTCGCAATGCCCGAACTTGTCCCAACTGAACACTACGGCGAAATCGTCTGGCTGGGGACGGTGGCAGACGACACCTCGATCCGGTCTGCGGCGACCGAACAGATGACCCTGACATTTGACGGCCCCGTGGGCGAAGGACGGCACGGCGGGCGCACCCGCGCGTCCTGCGTGCGCGTGACTGCGCAACATCCCGAAGGCACCGAAATTGCCAATGTGCGCCAGATGTCTGTGCTAAGTGCCGAAGAGCTGGCAGAGATCGCGGCGGGCTGCGATCTGGATGCGATTGACCCTGTGTGGCTGGGCGCATCGCTTGTGATCCGCGGCATCCCCGACTTTAGTCATGTGCCGCCGTCATCGCGGTTGCAGGCCCCCGATGGCGCGACGATCACGATCAACATGGAAAACCGACCCTGCAACTTGCCCGCCCGCGAGATGGATCAGGACAAGCCCGGCCACGGCAAGGCCTTTAAGGCGGCGGCCAAAGGCAAGCGTGGGGTGACCGCCTGGGTCGAGCGCCCCGGTGTCCTGGAGCTGGGGCAAAAGCTGCGCCTGCATATCCCCGAGCAGCCCGCATGGCGTGGCTGATCCGCGCACATCGTTTCTTATGAGAAACCGACGCAGGCCGCGCCGCCGATTCTGACGTCGAAAATGTCGTAATCCGGGTGCAAGGATGGATACGGCCCCGTTAGACATGTCTCGACGCATGACGGGCCAAGGCCCCCCAAACAGGGTGACACCAATGGAATACAAGTCGGATATTGAGATCGCACGCGAAGCCAAAAAGCGCCCGATTCAGGAAATCGGCGCCAAGCTTGGCATCGGCAGCGATGATCTTTTGCCCTATGGCCACGACAAGGCGAAGGTCAGCCAGACGTTCATCGACTCTGTTCAGGGCAACGACAACGGCAAGCTGATCCTTGTGACAGCGATCAACCCGACCCCTGCCGGTGAAGGCAAGACCACAACCACAGTTGGTCTGGGCGACGGTCTGAACGCGATTGGCAAGAAGGCCGCGATCTGTATTCGCGAGGCGTCCCTTGGGCCATGTTTCGGGATGAAGGGTGGCGCTGCTGGCGGTGGCTATGCGCAGGTCGTTCCAATGGAAGACATGAACCTGCACTTTACCGGTGACTTCCACGCGATCACTTCCGCCCACAACCTGTTGTCGGCGATGATCGACAACCACATCTACTGGGGCAACGAGCTTGAGATCGACATCCGCCGCGTCGTTTGGCGTCGTGTGATGGACATGAACGACCGTGCGCTGCGTCAGATCACTGCCAGCTTGGGTGGTGTGGCCAACGGCTTCCCACGCGAAGCAGGCTTTGACATCACCGTGGCGTCCGAGGTTATGGCGATCCTCTGCCTCGCGCTGAACCTCGAAGACCTGCAAAAGCGTCTGGGTGATATCATCGTGGCCTACCGCCGCGACCGCACCCCGGTTTATTGCCGCGACATCAAGGCTGACGGCGCGATGACCGTGCTGCTGAAAGACGCGATGCAGCCGAACCTTGTGCAAACGCTTGAGAATAACCCGGCCTTTGTGCACGGCGGTCCTTTTGCCAACATCGCGCACGGCTGTAACTCTGTCACCGCCACCACAACGGCGCTGAAAATCGCGGACTATGTGGTGACCGAGGCAGGCTTTGGTGCCGATCTGGGTGCTGAGAAGTTCATGAACATCAAGTGCCGCAAGGCAGGCATCGCGCCGTCTTGCGTGGTCGTCGTGGCCACCGTGCGCGCGATGAAGATGAACGGCGGCGTGGCCAAGGCCGATCTGGGCGCGGAAAACGTCGAAGCGGTCAAGGCCGGTTGCCCGAACCTTGGGCGTCACATCGAGAACGTCAAATCCTTTGGCGTGCCGGTTGTCGTGGCGATCAACCACTTCGTCACCGATACCGATGCCGAAGTTGCCGCCGTCAAAGCCTTTGTCGAAAGCCAAGGGTCCGAGGCGATCCTGTGCAAGCACTGGGCGCATGGGTCTGAAGGCACCAAGGACCTCGCCACCCGCGTGGCCGAGATCGCCGACAAAGGTGAGGCGAACTTTGCCCCGATCTATGGGGATGAGCTGAGCCTCTTTGACAAGATCGACACGATTGCCAAGCGCATCTACCGCGCGGATGAGGTGATTGCAGATAAGAAGATCCGCGATCAGCTGAAAGCATGGGAAGAGCAGGGATACGGCAACTTGCCCGTCTGCATGGCGAAAACGCAGTACTCATTCTCCACCGACCCGGCCTTGCGCGGTGCGCCCACAGGCCATGCCGTGCCCGTGCGTGAGGTGCGTCTGTCAGCCGGTGCCGGTTTCGTCGTCGCCATCTGCGGTGAGATCATGACCATGCCGGGCCTGCCACGCGTGCCCTCTGCCGAAGCGATCATGCTGAACGCGGATGGTCAGATCGAGGGCCTGTTCTAACGGCCCGACGTGTGCCGCTGTTGCCCGGCATGCCGGGCAATGCGCCCCACCCGCCGTCCCGTATGTGCCTCCGGCGGGGATATTTATAGACCAAAGAAAGACAGCCATGACAGCGACAGTGATTGACGGAAAGGCCTTTGCGGCCACGGTGCGGGGCAAGGTGGCGGACCACGTCGCGCGGTTGAAGGAAGAGCATGACATCGTGCCGGGTTTGGCCGTTGTCTTGGTGGGTGAGGACCCCGCGAGCCAAGTTTATGTGCGCAACAAGGGCAAGCAAACGCTTGAAGTTGGCATGGCCTCTTTTGAGCACAAGCTGGACGTTTCGACTTCGCAAGAGGACCTGCTGGCGCTGATTGAGCAGCTGAACAACGACCCTGCGGTGCATGGCATCCTGTGCCAATTGCCGGTGCCGGATCACATCGACGGCGACACGATTCTGAACGCCATTGACCCCGCCAAGGATGTGGATGGCTTCCATATCTCGAACGTTGGGCTCTTGGGGACGGGCCAAAAGAGCATGGTGCCTTGCACGCCTTTGGGGTGCCTGATGATGCTGCGCGATCATCATGGATCACTCTCGGGGATGAATGCGGTTGTGATCGGGCGGTCCAATATCGTGGGCAAACCAATGGCGCAGCTTTTGCTGAATGACAGCTGCACCGTGACAATCGCCCACTCGCGCACCGCGGACCTGCCCGGTGTTGTGCGTCAGGCCGATATCGTCGTGGCTGCTGTTGGTCGCCCGCAGATGGTGCCGGGCGACTGGATCAAACCGGGTGCGACCGTAATCGATGTCGGCATCAACCGGATTGATAAACCCGAAGGCGGGACCCGGCTGGTCGGCGACGCCGACTACGCCAGCTGTGCTGAGGTTGCCGGGGCCATCACGCCTGTGCCGGGCGGTGTCGGGCCTATGACAATCGCTTGCCTTCTGGCGAATACGGTCACCGCCTGCTGCCGCGCCAATGGCTTGGCGGAACCCGAAGGGCTGACCGCTTAGCGCGTCGCCGCAAAGGGGACGGGCATCGCCTTTTTGCCCGTCAGAACAGCCGTCGCATCCTTTGACATCAAGGCCTGCAAAGCCGGGTGGCTTGCCCGCAAACCGCCGGTAAAGGCCCCAAACGCGGGCAGGATGACCCGGGCCGCGTCAATCAGAAATGCCGGGCGACTGCCCCCACGCGGCAAACCGCATTTTGGGTGATAATGGCCCGAGATTTCGCCGGTCGCGTCGGTCTCTGCGATGTGGCGATAGGTGAGAGGACCGCAGGCCAGCTCTTTCAAATGGCGGCCACCCAAATCGACCGGACCGGGGTCGTGATTGCCTTCGATCCAGATCCAATCCCGCCCCGCTTGCTGGCGCGCGAGTTGCATTTTTTCAACCTCATCAAGGCTATTTGCCGCGTCGATGTCATCAAAACTGTCACCTAAGCAGATAACGCGCTGCGGTTCATGGGTTTCGATCAGGGTGTCCAACTTGTCGAGCGTCGCCCGCGTTTCATAAGGGGGCAGCATGATCCCGCGCCGCCGCGCGATGCGGTCAGACTTGCCCAGATGCAGGTCGGACACGGTAAGCGTTCCGGTATCCGGTGCCCAAAGCGCGCCAGAGGGCAGGGCGTGAAGGGAGACGCCGGAGAGGGTAAGGATATGCGCGTTCATGATCTGTTCTTGCCGTATTTTTTGAGCTTTAGCAATCGCTTCCCTACCATCCCACACGCCATTGGGGTTTGGACTTTGGTACGTCGATTTGGTTCAGGCCAGACGCCTCCATCAAGGCTTGGGTCTCGCGCTCCACAAGCAATTCGCGGCCCTCGCCCTTGATCGGGACACGACCAACTTCCAGCATCAACGGTGCCGCGAGTGGCGTGACATGATCACGGACGACATGGTCAAAACGCCCATTTGTGCGGGCCAACATCTCTTCAATACGGCCAAGATCGACAAGACCTGACAGCGCCTCATCCCGCGTAATGTCGAGCATCAGGTGGTCAGGGTCATATTTCACCAAAGTCTCATACAGGATGTCAGAGCTGAAAGTGGCTTGACGACCCGATTTACGGGCCTGCGGGAGATTGCGTTCAATCAACCCGGCAATGGTCGCGGCTGTGCGAAAGGTCTTTTTCATCACCGCATTGCCCTGGAGCCAGGTTTCAAACCCGTCGCGTAGGGCATCGGGTTGCAAAAGCGGTGTGGGATCGGTGACCGGATCAAGGCCCCAGACCATCGTGGCATAATCGGTCGCGACAAAGCCCAAGGGGTTAAGCGCGAGTTGTTCCATACGCTGGGTGAGTAAGAGTCCCAGCGTTTGCATGGCGTTACGGCCCGCAAAGCCATAGAACACCGTGTGCGCCTGTCCATTGTGATGAAAGCTCTCAACCAAGATACGATTGGCCTCGGGCAGTTTTGAAACCTCTTTTTGGAGGTTCAGCCAGTCGCGGGTGTGATCGGGCAGGCTATCCAGATCGCCGGTTTCAAACATGCGCAGGATGCGCGCCTGTAGCTGCGTCGAGGTGGCAAATTTGGTCCCCATAAAGGTCGCGATCTTGGGCTTTTTTGACGCGTTGCGGGATACTTCGACCGTCATTTCGCGCAGGGATTCATACCGCACGATCCGGCCACCGATCAGGAAAGTGTCGCCCGGCGTCAGGGAGGCGGCAAAGCCTTCTTCGATTTCGCCCAATGACTTAAAGCTGCCTTTGAACCGGACCTTCAGGGTGTCGGTGTCTTGGATCGTGCCGATATTCATCCTAATGTTGCGTGTGGCGCGCGGGTCGCGCAGGTGCCACATGTCATTGATTTCTTTCAGCCTTTTCCACTTATCATAGGCGCGAAGGGCGTAGCCGCCGGTGGCGCAGAACTCCAGACATTCATCGAACTGTGCACGCGTAAGATTAGCAAAGGCGCCAACGGTGCGAACTTCAGCGAAGAGATCATCAGCGCTGAAGGGGCCCGCGCAGGCACTGATGAGGATGTGCTGACACAGCACGTCGCGGGGGCCGGGGCCGGGGGGATCGCCGTCAAGGTCGCCTTCCATCGCGGCGTCCAAAGCGGCAATACATTCAATGACTTCGAAGCGATTGGCGGGCACCAACAGGGCTTTGGAAGGCGCGTTGTAGCGGTGATTTGCGCGACCGATCCTTTGGATCAGACGTTTGACGTTTTTGGGGGCACCGATCTGGATCACAAGGTCCACATCGCCCCAGTCGATGCCAAGGTCGAGGCTGCCGGTGCAAACGATGGCGCGCAGGTCACCACGGACCATCGCACCTTCGACTTTTTCGCGTTGGTCCCGACTGAGTGAGCCGTGATGGATCCCGATTGGCAGATCGTCAGTATTGCTAAGCCACAGATTATGAAAGAAAATTTCAGCCTGCGCGCGCGTGTTGTGAAAAATCAACGTGGTTTTGTGTTTGCGCACCTGCTCCAACACGGCAGGGATCGCGTAAGCGGCACCACCACCTGACCACGGCGGCTTTTCCTCGGTCACCAGCATCGAAATATCGGGTGCTGGGCCGGGGTCGGCGTGCAGGATTTCACAGGGATCTGGGTGACATGCCAAGGACTTAGCGATGATGGCAGGGTCTTCGACGGTGGCCGAAAGACCTACACGGCGCAGGCCGGGGGCGAGCCGTTGCAGACGCCCCAAGGCAAGCATCAACTGGTCGCCGCGTTTGCTTTCTTGCAGGGCGTGAATCTCATCGACGATGACCCGTTGCAGCCCGCGAAACATGCGCGGGGCATCCTCGTAAGATGTTAATAACGCAAGACTTTCCGGCGTCGTCAGCAAAATATGCGGCGGGTCAGCGCGCTGGCGCTTCTTTTGCGTGGCAGAGGTGTCGCCGGTACGATCCTCGATCCGGATAGGCAGGCCCATTTCATCGACAGGCGTGCGGAGGTTGCGTTTGATATCAGCCGCAAGCGCCTTGAGCGGAGAGACGTAAAGCGTATGGATTCCAACGTGTTGTCCATCCGAAAGCTCTGCCAGTGTTGGCAGGAAACCGGCCAAGGTCTTCCCACCACCGGTCGGCGCGATCAGCAACAATGCGGGGGCATCAGCGCGGTCCAACATGTCCTGCTGGTGCGGATGGATCGACCATCCACGGGCGGAAAACCAGTCGGAGAATTGAGGGGGCAAAGGGGTCATCGCACGGTCAAAATGACCGAGCCAGAACCTATGCACAACCCATACACGACTGATGCAGAACCAATGCGCATCGAAGTGTTAAGGCCGGTTAACCCGGATTAGCGGACGATGTCCTCTTCCTTGACGAACATGTTGTTCCATGCGCGGTCAATCAGTTCGGGGGACATGTGGTAAGGCTTCCCCTCAAATTCGCAAATCGCGATCATCTGGTCGATCAAAAAGATCGGCTGATAGTTCGCGTAGACGTTGTCGATCTCGGGATAGCGGTTGTTGAGCAGATGCACCAAAGTCGCTTCGTCCAGCGGCATTTTGCGCTTGCGGGCAACCATGGCGAAAATCTTGAGGAAGTCCGCCTGACAGGGGCCATCGATTTTGATCTTGTAGAAAATCCGGCGCAGCGCGGCCATATCGAAGATCGCGTTGGGGTGGAAGTTGGTGGAGAAGATCACGAGCGTGTCGAATGGCACCTCGAATTTCTCACCTGATTGCAGGGCAAGGATATCCTTGTTCTCTTCCAGCGGAACAATCCAGCGGTTCACAAGGCTTTGCGGGGGTTCAGCCTGACGGCCCAAATCGTCCACGATAAAGATGCCGCCGGTCGACTTCATTTGCAGCGGTGCCTGATAAGTCCGTGCCACGGGGTTGTAGACCAGATCGAGCATTTCGAGCGACAATTCACCACCCGTGATCACGGTTGGGCGTTCGCAACGGACATAGCGCGTGTCAAATCGGCCCGTTGTGCGGCGCAGGGAATTGGCGTCTTGTTCTTCCTCTTCGGCCGCGTTGTGCACGATTGGGTCATAGACGGTGATCACCTGACCGGAGTATTCGACGGCACGCGGCACATAGATCTTGTCGCCAAGCGCGTCCCGAATACCGTTTGAAATCGAGGATTTACCGTTACCCGGTGGGCCATACATCAGGATCGAGCGACCAGCGCCAACCGCGGGGCCAAGGTTATCCAGCAGGTCATCAGGCAGGATCAGGTGGCCCATGGCCGACAAAAGCTGATCCTTGGTGATGTGGATGTTGCGGATTGACTGCCGCTTAATCTGTTCGTGGTAAACCGACAGCGGGACGGGCATGGCACCGAAATATTCCGACTGGCGTAGCGCGTCTTGCGCGCGGGCTTTGCCGGCGTCGGTCAGCTGATAGCCCATTTCATTTCCGTTGTTGGCGTTCAGGGTGCCTGTCGCCTCGAGCAACAGTTGACCTCGGGCCAGATCGACGAGTTCTTGTGTCACGGGGATCGGCAGACAAACGGATTTGGCGATGTCGGAGACCATGTCGAAGTTCATGCGGTACATGGTCTTGATCAGGATATCGCGCATCATCGCGACCGGCAGACGCATACCATCTAGGCCCTTGGGGGCGGGGGGCGCCATGACGCCAGTGGTTTCCATATTCATCGTGTATCGCCTGTGACTAGTTGCACCTGTCCCGTCCGATTGGGCGGGATTTGGCGTCAAAATCGCAGGGATTTATGGCGAAATCATGGACGAAACGCTGTATTTAGGGGGCGTTCAGCGGGTGAAAAACACGATCAGCAGGTAGATAATCAGCGTCATGCCAAGCGGAAAACCCATGGGGAACCGCTTGCCCTGGTCCCAGCTGGCCCAGTTTGGCACCATTGCGCGCAGGGGCGAATGCTTGGCCAATCGGTGGGTGACGAAGGCCGCGATCAAGGCCGCTGGAAAGAGAAACAGGATCAACCGCAGGTCCGCGATGGCCACGTAGGGTGCGGCGGCAGCGATGAATTTGCTATCGCCTGCACCCATGATCCGGGCCGCATTAAGGGCGATGCCTGCGACCAACATCACCGCATAATGGGCAAAGCCCCAGAGATAGAGATCAAAGGGGAGGGCAAGGAACCCCAGCACGATGTAGCAGGCGGCAAGCCCGTCTGTCGCCAGATTGGGGATCTTCATCCGCGATAAGTCGCTGTAAATGCTGAACAAACCAAACGGAATGGCCGCCAGCAGAAACCAGCCAGCGGCCTGAGCGGTCAAACCCATCTGATCAGTTGGACACGTTCGCTTCGAGGGCGGCGAGCGCGCGGCTGGCCTCCTCAAAATGTTGCGGGTGGGTGTCGACGGCTTCGCGCAAAAGGCCCTTGCCGATGGTGACATCGTTTTGCTTGATCGCGGTCAGCGCCAGCGTGTGCAGCAATTGCGCCCGTTCAACCTGGGTCATCGGGATCACGGGCAGGTCATATTTGCGCTGCGCGCCACGGGCCAAAACGAGGTTGTTTTTGGCGGTAAAGATGCCGCCATCCATGCGGATCGTGTCGGTAAACAGGCGTTCCGCGCCGCTATAATCGCCGCGCGTCAGCTTGGAATAGCCCCAGTTGTTGAGCACGCCAGCGGGGGTCGTGGTCAGCCCGGCGGCGGTTTCATAAAAGCTGTCGGCCTTGCCCCATTGTTCCTTGCTGTCGGCGACCATCGCCTCGAGCCGGTAACGTTTGAACGTCTCATGGGTGGGCGGGATCGTGTTAAGCATATCCGCCGCTTCGTCCCAGCGGTTGGTGCGGATCAGCGCATCGGCCATTTCAACGCGGTCGTCATGGTTGCTGTCGGTGCGTGCGATGACGTTTTCCCAAGCCTCAACCGCATCGGCGGGTCGCTTGGCGCGGATCAGGCTTTTGGCAAGACCGCGCTGCAGGTCAATCCGCTGCGGTTCTTTGGCGGCGGAGCCCTGGAAATAGCTCACGGCCGCAGCCGGGTCACCCACGGTCAGCATCACATCGTTGAGGTTGGTTTCGTCAACAACATCCATGTCTTGCAAGGCGCGTTCAACCTGCGCGTCGCCGGATTTGTTGCATGCGGAAAGGGCCACGAGGGCCGCCATCAAAGATGACATAACGATTGGGTGGCGCATTTTGCGTCCTTTACTGCTCTCTGCCTTCAAAGATCGGTCAGGATCACAAAGTCGCCCGTGCCCCGCCGTACCAGTTTTGGTCCCTGGTTTTGTTGGGTTTGATCGTAATACGGATCTTCGAGTTTGGCGAGCGCAAGTGCCAGGTTCTCGCGAATTTGGTCAGAATTGCCGTTATCCGTTGCAAAGGCGCGACGGAAAACCTCAACTGCTTCTGGATATTCGCGTTTTTCCAGCAAAATGACGCCCAGATTGTTCCAGGCGGCCGGAAACTCCGGCGCTTCGGCGGTCGCGCGGCGGAGCAGGCGTTCAGCTTGGCCCAATCGCCCAAGCTTGAGGTTGGCAGAGCCGAGGGCCGAGAGGGTGTCGACGTTTAGGCCCTGTTGTCCGGCAGCGCGGGTGTAGGATTTGAGCGCCAGTTCATATTCACCAGCGGCCATCAGGCGGTGCCCGACGATGAGGCCATCAACATCGCTTTGGCCCGCGACGCCCGGCGCGCCGACGGGATCGTTGGACACGCCAAAGCCGCCTGTGGAACAGGCGGCTAAGGTGACTGTCAGGGCCATGGCGATGATCGCCCGGCAATGTCGCATTTGGTTTTATCCCCCGCCCAGGTTCTGGGCGATATTGTAGATCGAAGGTCCGATCAGGATGAGCAGAAGTGGCGGCACCGTCAACATCATAGTGGCCAATGTCATCTTGGTGGGCAGCTTGTTGGCCGCTTCTTCGGCGCGCATCACACGCTTATCCCGCATTTCAGAGGCATAGACCCGCAGCGCGTCAGCGATGGATGTACCGAACTGTTGGCTTTGGATCAACACGGTCACAAAGGATGAGATATCCTGCACACCGGCACGTTCCGACAGATCGCGCAGCACGCTGTCCTTGGCTTTACCGGCCTTCATCTCGTGGGCCACAATCTCAAACTCTTCGGCGAGCTCGGGGAAACCTGATTTCAGTTCACGGCTCACGCGGATGATGGATTGATCAAGCGATTGACCCGCTTCCACACAGACCAGCATCAGATCGAGCGCGTCGGGGAAACCGTTGGTGATGTTTTCCTGACGTGTCGCCTGACGACGGGTGACCCAATACTTGGGCAGCATGTAGCCCGCGACGCCCGGCCCGAGGACCATCAGCATCATGTTCTGCTGGGTGACTTCGCCCTGCTGCATCTTGATCAGCAGGTAAGCCCCGCCACCGATCAGGCCAAGAATGCCCAGCGTGAATTGGAAGAAATAATAGAACCGGACTGCATTGGCGCTTTTGTAGCCCGCCTGCATCAGCTTGAGCTTGATGGCCGAGAACTCCTCGGCATCCTGCGGTTCAAGGAAGTTGGAGTACTTTTCCAACTTGTCCTTGCTGGTGGGCGCGCGCAGCTTTTCGGCCTTGCCGCCGGGCTTCGCCGGGCCGCGGTTGTTGGTTTTCAGCTTGTCGAGCGGATCCGCCTCGCGCTTGAGCAGCACAGGCAAGGTCACGAGGATCATCATGATCCCCAGGAAACCGACCAGCAACAGCGGGCCACGTGGCCCAAGCATGTCGGTGATCATCGCATTGATTGTATCGATCATTTCCATAACGGGATCACCTTACACTTTGATATTTACAAGGGCGCGCATCACGATGAGGTTTGCGACCAGAAAGCCTGCAACTACAAGACATGCAGGGATAAAGACGGGCGTCTCCATCACTTCGTCAAAGTAGTTGGGCTGGATAACGTTGATGCCGATCAGCGCGAGAATAGGGAAACCGGACAGCAGCTTGCCGGACCATTTCGCCTCGGCGGTGATGGCTTTCACCCGGCGGAACAGACGGAACCGCGCACGGATCACCTTGGCCAAACCGTCCAAAATCTCAGCGAGGTTACCACCCGAGGTTTGCTGGATCGTCACGGCCACTGCGAGGAAGCGCATATCTTGCATATCAAGACGTTCGGCCATGGCTTTGAGCGTTTCACCCATGTCGCGGCCATATGCCGCCTCGTCCGAGATCACGCCCATTTCGGTCCCCAAGGGGTCAGCCACCTCTTTGGAGACAATTGAAATCGCAGAAGAAAACGGGTGACCCACGCGTAAGGAGCGGACCATCAGTTCAACCGCTTCGGGCAGTTGCTCTTCGATCATCGCCATACGCTTGTTGGCCTTGGAGCTGATCCAGACGAACACGCCGCCCACACCCATCGCCGGGCCAAGCAGGGCACGGACCGCAATGCTGACGTCCGTGGCCACGGTCAGACCGATAAAGGCCACAAAGGACACCACCGCCATCAGCAGCAGAATCTGCGGTGGGGAAAATGCAATGTTGGCCTTTTGCGCCTTAGCCGCCAAAATCGAATAAAGCGGGATGCTTTGCGATTTCATATGCTGGGTCATCTCCTTGCGGAGTTGTTCCAGCACCTGTTCGCGGCCACCGCCTTTTTCCAAAAGCTCAAGACGGCGGTTCACCTTGCCGTTCATCGAGATGGATTTGCCGAAGATCACCAAATAGGCACCCTGCACGAGCGCCAGAACAGCAGCAAAAATAACAATATAGATAAGTGGTTCGGCAGAAATCATGACGTTTACTCCGCGACCATAGGTTCAAAGATTGCCGGTGGCAGGTCGTAGCCCCACAGCTTGAAGCGTTCGGAGTAGTTCGAGCGCACGCCGGTGGCGGTGAAGTGACCGATGATCTTGTTATCAGGTGTCAGGCCCACGCGCTGGTAGCGGAACACCTCTTGCATGGAGATCACATCGCCTTCCATCCCGGTAATTTCGGTGATGGAGGTCATGCGGCGCGAACCATCTTGCAGACGCGAGGCCTGCACGATGAGGTTCACAGCGCTTGAAATCTGTGAGCGGACCGCCTTGATTGGCATCTCAATCCCGGCCATCGCAATCATGTTTTCCAGACGTGACACACCATCGCGGGCGCTGTTGGCGTGGATCGTGGTCATGGACCCGTCGTGGCCAGTGTTCATGGCCTGCAGCATGTCGATAACTTCTTCGCCACGCGTTTCACCCACGATAATGCGGTCAGGACGCATACGCAGGGCGTTTTTCAGACAGTCACGCTGTGACACGCCACCTTTGCCTTCGACGTTTGGCGGGCGGCTTTCCATCCGGCCCACGTGGGTCTGTTGCAGCTGAAGTTCGGCCGTATCCTCAATCGTCAGGATGCGTTCGGCGTCGTCGATAAAGGACGACAGCGCGTTGAGCGTGGTCGTTTTACCAGAACCGGTACCGCCCGAGACGATGACGTTCAGACGTGTGGCAACCGCGGCTTGAAGATAGGCGGCCATTTCTTCGGTGAAGGCACCGAATTTGACCAGATCATCAATGCCCAGCTTGTCCTTTTTGAACTTACGAATAGAGACAAGGCTGCCGTCCACCGCAATAGGGGGCACCATGGCGTTGAAACGCGAACCATCCGCAAGACGGGCATCCACATAAGGGTTGGATTCGTCGACGCGGCGACCCACCGCCGACACGATCTTATCAATGATCCGCAGCAGGTGCTTTTCATCTTTAAACGTGATGTCGGTGAGTTCGAGCTTACCAGCGCGTTCCACAAAGATCTGCTGTGGGCCGTTGACCAGAATATCGTTGACCGTATCATCCTGCAGCAAGACCTCAAGCGGGCCAAGTCCCGTGACTTCGAAAAAGAGGGCCTGGCTGAGCTGTGTCCGTTCTTCGCGGTTGAGCACAATGCCCATATCGTCCAGCGTTTCTGCGGCGATTGCGTTGATTTCATTGCGCAAATCAGCCTCGGTCGCGTTTTCAAGCGCGGCGAGGTTCAGACTATCCAAAAGCGCCTTGTGCAGTTCAAGCTTGATCTCACCGATCCGCTCTTTGCGCTTTTTCTCTTTGTCCATGGGGGCCGCTTCTGCGGCCTTGGCAGGCATCGCCTTCATCAGCGATTTGCGCGGCTCTTCGGCCGTGGCGTCGGGCACCGGGGCCAGTTGCGGTTTTGCTGCGGCCTTATCGGCACCACCTGGTTTTTTATACTTTGAAAACATCTGTTTGACCCTTATCCAGCTTCAGCGACTTCGGCCTGATTGACCGCGTGGACCGATTGGGCCAGCTTCAGCATTTCTTTGCGCAACGCGTTCTTGGGGATCGAGACGCCCAAGGGTGATCCGTGATCGGCGGTTTGTGCGACAGGCTTGCCGCCATCGGGCATCTGCACTTCAATGGCGATGCCAAGGCTTTCGGCCAGACGTTTCACGCGGCTCTTGCCGTTCAGATCGGTAAAGCCCGGTGCGCGGTTCAGCACAAAACGCAGCTTATCAAAGGGCAAATCCTCTGACTGGAGCGCACGTTTCAGACGCAGCGTGTTCTGGGCAGAGCGCATTTCCAGCTCAATCGTCGCAAAGTAGACGTGCGCGGCTTCCAGTACGGCCTGGCTCCACTCGACCATGGTCGAGGGCATGTCGATAACCACGTAGTCAAAGTTGGTGCGCGCAACTTCAATCACGCGGCTGATGTCTTCGCCGGTGACAAGATCAAGTGGGATCATGTCTGTGGGTGAGGTCAGCACATGCAGCTTTTGTTCATAGGACAAAAGCGCCTGCATAAAGCTGTCGCTGTCCATCGCTTCGGTGTCGGACAAGAGTTCCAGCACCGTTTCGCGGCGTGGCAGGTCCAGATAGGTGGATGTGGTGCCAAATTGCAGGTCCAGATCCAGCAGGCAGACGCGCGGCGGGTTGTCTTTTTCGATATTGGCGAGTTCCCAGGCCAAATTCACGGCCAGGGTCGTGGCGCCGGTGCCGCCGGCCATGCCGTGGACGGCGATCAAAACACCTTCGTGGTCGCCGGTCGCCTTCAGCTTGTTCTGCAGTTCCGGTGCAACGGGCACTTCTTCGGGTGGGGTCAGCACGCGTTCGATGGCGTTGGCCAGCTCATCCTCGGGCAGGGGGTAGGGGACGAATTCGTCGCCACCTTCGCGCAGCAGCTGGTGCAGGCTGGTGGGGCTGACGTCTTCGGTGATCAAGATGACCTTGATCCCTTTTTCCTTGGCGGCGGCAATCACAGAGCTGATCTGGTCGAGGTTGTCTTCATCCTCGTGATCCATGGCGATGGCCAGGAATTTCAGCGCATCTGCCTCGGGCTGCGCCAGAAACGGCACCGCGTCGGCAAATCCCAGATCACCCCAATTTTCACCCAGCGCGGTTTCCATATCTTCGATCAAAAGATCGAAGATCTGTACATCCCTGCTGACGGTGCAGGCGACGATTGCTGGGACTTCTGTCATTACTTGTGCGTTGCTGCTCATGGCCTTGCGTCCTTATTAACTCTCAGGGAAGCAGCGGGAGGTTATCGCCAAAGGGTTAATGCCCCGTCACGATCCCAGTTCCTCTGCCAACACCCACCCAAAAACTTGGCGGAGTTGTCCCATGAGGCGTTTGTCACCGAGAAACGTGGCGGGATTTGGACAAAAAGATCGTAATTGTGCGGTATCTTGCGACGATCATGGGTCAGAGGCCACAAATGTTTACGCCCGCGACGGGCGCGGGCGTAAGGACGTTAACAAATTGTAAAGGGGGAAGGGTTAGCCGTCGCCGCCTGCTGAGCCACCATCCAAGGTCGAGGCGTCAGGGGCCTCAACCGCGCTTTGCACGTAGTCGCGGAAGATGATCTCGGCGTATTTGCCGTTCAGAACCGTGGGGTGATTGCGCACAAAGCCCGACACTTCGGTCACGGTGCGGCGGTTTTCGCGGCTTTGACCGGCTGTGTTGATCACAGGGCGCGTTTCACCGAATGAGGCCACCGCTTCCAGACGGCTGCGGCTGATGCCTTGGCCGACAAGGAAATTCACGGCCGCATTGGCACGTGAAAGGCCAAGACGCTTATTATAGGCCGCAGAGCCAACCAGATCGGTATGACCAAAGACCTTAAAGCGCACCTCAGGGAACTGTTTGATCCAGGCTGCCTGCGCCCGCAGCGTGTTCTGCGCGGATGCGTCCAAGCTGGCGGAGTTGAAGGCGAAGTTGATCGTCGCATTCACTTCGCTGTCAAACCGCCGTGCAAGCCCCGTTGTGTAGCCTGCGGCCCCGGTTTGCACGAGCATGTTGTTCATCGAGGCGTTGCCAAAGTCGCCGCTATCAAGCTGTGCCCCGGCTTCCTGGTTGAAAGAGGCAAAGGTCGTGCCTGTGCCTTCGCAACCGGCAAGAAGCGCCGTGGCTGCTGCCGCTGTCAGAAGATACTTCATCGCGTCGCTCCCTTTTCTCTTATTCGTCAAGTACATAGCCGTAGGACCCGCTGAAGTCCTGACGCGCTACTTCACCGGCACCACCTGTCGAAGGTGCACCATCAGCGGCCACGCGGCCAAAGAGGAACAGATCCTTCTCGCTTGGTGGCTGCACACGATCAGTGGGCAGGGCCAAAGCCTCGCCACGGGTCGGTGTGACCAGATGCGGTGTGACGATGATGACCAATTCTGTCTGGTTGCGGCTGTATTCCGCAGACCGGAAGAGTGAACCAAGCACTGGGATGTCGCCAACCCAAGGCACTTGACCGCTCAAATCGGTAAAGTCGTCCTGCAAAAGGCCTGCAATCGCAAAGCTTTCACCGTCGCGCATCTCGACCGTGGTCGATGTCTCGCGGCGCTTGAAGGCGTCGATGGTAAAGCCGTTGATCGTGATCCCGTTGGTGGCATCGATCGATGACACGGCGGCCACCAGTTCCAGGTTGATGATGTCACCATCCACAACGCGGGGGGTAAAGATCATTTCCACGCCGAAAGGCTTATACTGGATGCTGATCGCGCCGTCTGTCTGGCTGACAGGGACAGGATATTCGCCACCTGCAAGGAACTTTGCCTCCTGGCCCGAGAGGGCAGTGAGGTTTGGTTCCGCCAATGTGCGGACAACACCGCGTGCTTCAAGCGCTTCGAGAAGCATCCCGACCTCAACCCCACCGGCATTAAAACCAAAGAGGAATGCGCCGTTTGCATCGTTTGTCGCCGGGACGGCCCCACCAAAGGTGTTGGTAAGCGAACCGGAGTTATTGAGGCTGTTTGTACCAGCCGCCAGACCCAGATCACCGCTCAGCGCGGTGCCTTGGATGCCGATGGAAGACGACAGCGACTTGCTGACGCTGCGCTGCATCTCTGCAAAGCGGACTTTCAGCATCACTTGCTGGGTTCCGCCAACGCTCATCAGGTTGGACACCCGGTCAGGGGCGTAGCGTTGTGCCAGCTCCAGCGCCCGATCCAGCCGCGCGATGCTGCTGACGGTGCCGGAAAGCACGATGCCGTTGTTTGCTGTGCGCACTTCAATGTTCTCGCCGGGCAGGATTTGCTGCAGGCGTTCCTTGAATTCTGCGATATCGGGTGTGACGTGCACATCGACGTTGGTAATCAAGCGCCCATCAGCGCCCAAAAGGGTCAATGTGGTACGGCCTGGTTCCTTGCCGAGCACGTAAATCGTGCGATCCGACAGGGATGAAATGTCAGCGATGCCGGGGTTGGCGATGCTGAGTTCTGTGAAGGGGACGTCACTTTCGACGACCACCGCACGGTTCATCGGGACATTAAGCGCCCCTGATGGTGCCCCGCGCATTACGCGCAACGTCTCTGCTGGTGCAAACGTTGGTGTTGTGGTCAACGCCAACGTCAGGCCGGTCAGAGCCGCCTTTAGAAATTTGTCATATGTCATAAGTGACCTGCCTCTCCGATCACGCCTCGTACGTGGAGATTATTCTCCATCATTGAGGCGACCATGCCCCGGACCTGCATTTATTGCAAGAATCAATGCCTTGCGGGGTGGCCTTTATGTGGACAACTGGCAACAGGTGGCGATTCGTCAAGACAAAGGGCGCGGCGTATTTCCACGCCGCGCCCTTGAAATTGTTGAGAAAGTTAACCCGAGGTTAGTTGGTGCAGGGGATCGGGATTTCGACCACTTCAGCACCGCGACGGGTCCGGATTGTGCAGGTTTGCGGCGCGGCCTGCGGGATTGGTGCGGCTTCTGGTGCCAATTGCTGCAATCCCAAAAGCGATGCCTGATCCACTTCAACCACGCTTGCTTCGGTTGTGTCGCCGGTGCCGACAAGTGACATCGAAAGCGACCCGGTGGTCTGCAGCTGGGCCAGACCCAACACGTCGTTCTGGCTAACCTGCACCGTCAGGGTGCGGGGGATTTCGTCATTCTCAAGCTCTGGGTCGGTCGATTGGTTCACGGCAATCAGCTCTACCCCGTTTTGAATGCGGCGGGTGATTTCGCGTGGTTCGCCATAAGCGCCGCCACCAACAGACCCGGTCCAATAGACGTCAACGCGGTCACCGGGGCGCACAAAGCTGGACACGCCAGATGTTGCACCGATGTTGATTTCAAACGCGCGCATGCCAGGCCGAAGGCTTTGGGTGATGCCTGCAATCTCTCCGGGGTCCGTCACCTTAGAGATAAGTACAGGTTCGTTTGCGATCATGGCGCGGGTTGCAGCGCGAACCACTTCGGTACCTTGCGGGAAAAGCTCTTCTTCGGTTTTGAAGACACCTTCGGGCAAGAAGTCAGCGGCGTATTTGACCAGCGTCACATCGTCGGCTGTCAACTCTTCGCCATAAGCCACATCGCGGTTGACGGCATAGACGTCAACGGTTGCGACGGATGCCTGCGCGCGCTGACGCTCTGCGATCAACGCGGCTTCCTGATCGGTCATGTAGCCCTTGACCATGTAGACCGCGAAACCCGCGAGCCCCATGCCTAGAACCAATACCAGTCCAAATACTGCGCGCATTGTCGTACCTCGTTTCTTTAATACAGCCGGATTACCCGTGCTTGTGTTGAATCGTTAAATTTTCGGTCACAGCAGCCTTACGGCGTCGCCATGGCCGCCACTTGGTTACCGATGTCATCACCGCCATCGATGGCACCGTCTTTGACGAGTGTGGCAACAACGCCGGCAAACAACATGATGCCAGCGGTCAGCACGACCCAGTCGACGGAGATTGCGCCATCTTGGTCAGCGCGGAACTGTTTGAATTTCTGCCACATAGCGGGCCTCACTTGGTTACACTCAACGTATTGGTAAATGGTGAATGCGGCCCGTTCGTGGCACACACCCGGCATTTTGGCGAATTTCCAGCGGATTTTAGCGATCCGCACATAGCAAAAGCCGCGCTGTGATAGCGCGGCTTTTACGTCGTTCAGGACGGATTAGGGTGTGACCATTGCCGTCATATCTGCACCAAGGTCAGCAGCGAGGGTTGTTGTACCGCCGCGCACGGATGTGCCGACGACAAGACCCAGCGCCACGATGGCCGCGGTCAGAACAACCCAGTCAACTGTGACTGCGCCGTCTTCGTCGTTCCGAAAGGTTTTGAAAAACTGCCGCATGACAGAGCTCCTTTTTTGCGTATCGTGTAACGCCACAAGCGCAGGAACTTTGTCTGGATAATTGGCAGACGTCCGGGCAGGGGCGCGCCTGACAGCAGCGTCAGGCCAAAAAAAAGGCCGCACCACATAATGGTGCGGCCCAATCATCGTCAGAAGACGAAGATTATGGTGTGACCTGTGCGGTCAAGTCAGCGCCAACGTCGGCAGCCAGAGTAGTTGCGCCACCCTTAACGGATGTACCCACAACCAGGCCCAGGGCCACGATTGCAGCTGTCAGCACAACCCAGTCAACTGTGACTGCGCCGTCTTCGTCGTTGCGGAAGTTCTTGATAAAGTTAAGCATGTTATTCCCTCCTCAGGGTATTACTCGTTTCAGTTTACCGCGGCGGATCATCTCGAACCGGCCTCTTGTTGGCCCGATCCCCGTCTTGGATGAGGACATATAGCCCTCTGATTGGGGCATGATTTGGGCTGGTTTCGTGCAATTTTGGGCGGTTGGCTGAAAAACCGATAAAAAACCATAAGTCACTGAAATTAAACGGAATAAAAATGAATAATTTCTGAATGGTGGGGTTTGGGCGTTGCCGGTTTGCTGCGAATGGCGCCTGATTTGGCCCATTGTTTCACAATTCGTGGTTTATACGATCTGAATCTGCGAGTCTGTGGGCAATAAAAACCGTTGAGGCGGACAAAAATGCAGGCGATTAAACGAAGCGTTAGGGCTTTGGCCCTTTTAATGTGCGCGAATCCCGTATTCGCGGAAGATACGCGGCTCCAACCGGACTTTACCTTTAAGCGCGTGACAGTGCCGTCAGGCAATGCAGGCAATCGGATCACCGTGCAGGTTGATCCAACGGCCGCGCCCGCGACATTGGCCCCGGTGCCGCCCGTGGCAGCCGCGCCAAAGCTGACAGGGCTGGAATGGTTCTGGCAAGATGTCTCACCCGATCTCAATGACAGCGGGCCGGGGCGGCTGGAACAAGCGCTCTTGGCGATGAACGCGGCCCCTGCGGGCAAAGGTGTGCCCGCGCCGCGGCTACAGACCTTACAAGGCATCGCACAGGCCCATGGGATGGATATCCTGCGCGAGACTGTGGGCAAAGATGTCTCGCCCGCATTGGTGCTGGCGCTCATCGCAATTGAAAGTGCGGGCAAATCGGATGCCACAAGCACCGCAGGCGCGCATGGTCTGATGCAATTGATGCCTGCGACCGCCGAACGCTTTGGCGTGACCGACCGCAGCGACCCCAGCCAGAACATCAAAGGCGGCGTCGCCTATCTGTCCTGGTTGATGAAGCACTTTGACGGCGACCCCATACTGGTGCTGGCCGGATATAATGCAGGCGAAGGATCGGTGCGCGACCATGAAGGCGTGCCGCCATTCCCTGAAACCCGCGCCTACGTGCCAAAGGTGCTGGCGGCGTTCAACGTGGCCAAGGGGCTTTGCCGCACACCGCCGCAATTGGTCAGCGATGGCTGCGTCTTTGCGGTCAACAGCCAGTAGACACACCCTGAAATGCAAAAAAGGCGCAGCGATCAATCGCTGCGCCTTTTGCTTTGCTCATAGAGAAGGGGCTTAGACGATTGTCGCCTCGGTTGCCGCGCGCAGCCCTTCTTCCGTGACGCCGTCGGCGGTTTCCACGATTTTCAACCCGCCGGGCACCACATCCAGCACACCAAGGTTGGTGATGATCCGGTCCACGACGCCTTGACCCGTCAGGGGCAGGGTGCAGGCCTTGAGCAGTTTGCTGTCGCCGTGCTTGTTGGTGTGGTCCATCACAACGATCACGCGGCCCACGCCTGCGACCAGATCCATCGCGCCGCCCATGCCCTTGACCAGCTTGCCGGGGATCATCCAGTTCGCCAGATCGCCCTTTTCATCAACTTCCATCGCGCCAAGGATCGCCGCTGCGATCTTGCCGCCGCGGATCATGCCAAAGCTGGTGGCACTGTCAAAGTAAGAGGTCCGGCGCAGCTCGGTGATCGTCTGCTTGCCTGCATTAATCAGGTCCGCGTCTTCTTCCCCTTCAAACGGGAAGGGGCCCATGCCCAACATGCCGTTCTCGGACTGAAGGGTAATGTCCTTGTCACCAACATAGTTGGCCACCAGCGTCGGGATGCCGATGCCAAGGTTCACATACATGCCGTCTTCGAGTTCCTGCGCGGCCCGTTCGGCCATCTGGTTACGATCCCACATTATGCTTTCTCCCGGACGGTGCGTTGTTCGATGCGTTTCTCGTGCTCGCCCTGAATGATCCGGTGCACGTAAATGCCGGGCAAGTGGATATTATCAGGCTCCAGACTGCCTAGCGGCACGATCTCTTCGACCTCAACCACACAGGTCTTGCCGCACATGGCCGCAGGGGGGTTAAAGTTCCGCGCGGTTTTGCGGAACACGAGGTTACCGCTCTCGTCCGCCTTCCACGCCTTTACGATGGCCAGATCGGCAAAGATGCCGTTCTCCATGATGTAGGTCTCGGGCGCGCCGTCTTTGCCGGTGGGGAAGTCTTTGTGTTCCTTGCCCTCGGCAATCACGGTGCCCACGCCTGTCTTGGTGTAAAAGCCGGGGATGCCGCAGCCGCCCGCGCGCATACGCTCGGCCAACGTGCCTTGGGGGTTGAACTCAAGCTCAAGCTCGCCCGAAAGATACTGACGCATGAATTCCGCGTTTTCACCCACGTAAGAGCTGATCATCTTTTTGACCTGCCGGGTTTGCAACAGGATGCCGATGCCAAAGTCGTCGACGCCTGCGTTGTTGGACGCGAAGGTCAGGTCTTTGGTGCCTGCCTCCTTGATGGCGTCGAGCAAAAGCTCTGGAATGCCGCAAAGGCCAAAACCGCCAGCGGCGATGAACATGCCGTCATGCAGCAGACCATCAAGCGCCGCAGCTGCGGATGGATAGATTTTCTTCATTGCGATCTCCCCCAAGTCATAACGCGTCAATGTCTGACGAATGACCTATGGGAAGTCAACGTTTTTGCCGCGCTGCGGCACGCACCAATGCTGCAAGCACAAAAGGACCCGCGATGCGGTGCAAATGCGGCGATTATTTCTTCGCCGCCGCTTTCTTTTTGGCCGGTGCCTTCTTTTTCGCCGCAGGCTTTTTCTTTTTGGTGACCTTCTTGCCGGACTTCGCCGCGCGCTCATCAATCAGGTCGACCGCCTGTGCCATGGTCAGATCGGCATGTTCAATCGTATCGGGGATCGTGGCGTTGATCTTTTCCCACTTTACATAGGGCCCGTATTTGCCGTCATAGATCGCGACCGGGCCGCCTGCCTCTGGGTGTTCGCCCAGCTCGCGGATCGGTTTGGCGGCACGGCCACGGCCACCGCGGCTCGCGACTTTTTCCGCCAAAAGCTGCACGGCGTGGTTCATGCCCACGGTCCAGACATCCTCGATCCCTTCGAGGTTGGCATTGGTGCCGCCCCTGTCAGAGGTGGTGTCCGCATGTTTAAGGTAGGGGCCATAACGCCCGATATTGGCCCAGACGTTGATGCCATCCTCGGGGTGGGGGCCAAGAAGACGCGGCAGTTCCAGTAGGCGAAGCGCCTGGGGCAGGCCGATCTCTTCGGGCTCCCATTCCTTGGGCACACCTTGGCGGGGTGGTTTCTTGTTGTCCTCTGTGACCTCACCGCGCTGCACATAGGGGCCAAAGCGGCCCTTGAAGACGCGGATGTCGTCGCCTGCATCTTGCCCCAGCAATTTGCCTTCGGGCGGGATGGCAGAGGCTTCGGCCTCAGGATCGGGCGGGCCAAAGGGACGGGTATAGCGGCACTCGGGGTAGTTCGAGCAGCCGATGAAGGCCCCGCCAGAGCGTGCAGTGCGCATCGACAGCCGCCCGATATTGCAGTTGGGGCAAAGGCGCGGATCGCCGCCGTCTTCGAGCGGTGGGAAGAGATGCGGCTCAAGCACCTCGTTGATCTTGTCCAGCACCTCACCGATGCGCAGATCAGCGGTTTCGGCAATCGCGGCGGAGAAATCCGACCAGAATTGGTGCAACACCTTCTTATAGTCCGCATCACCCGCGCTGACCTGATCAAGCTGATCCTCAAGCCCCGCCGTAAAGTCATAGCCCACGTATTTGCGGAAGTAGTTGATCAGGAACACCGTGACGAGACGGCCCTTGTCCTGCGGGATCAGGCGGTTCTTTTCCTTTTCCACATAGCCACGATCCTGAATGGTGGTGACGATGCTGGCGTAGGTGGATGGCCGCCCGATGCCCAGCTCTTCCATCTTCTTGACCAGCGTGGCCTCGGTGTAGCGGGGCGGGGGCTGGGTAAAGTGCTGTTCGGGCGTGACACCTTTCTTCTCGGCTTTCTCACCTTCGGCCAGTTGCGGCAGACGCTTGTCGTCGTCATCAACCACATCATCGTCGCGGCCTTCTTCATAGACGCGCAGGAAGCCGTCGAACATCATCACCTGACCGGTGGCGCGGAGCATGACCTGCCCATCGGCGCTGCCGATGTCGGCGGTGGTGCGTTCCAGACGGGCGGCGGCCATTTGGCTGGCCAGTGTGCGTTTCCAGATCAGATCATAAAGCTTGCGCTGATCTGCATCGGCGATCTTGGCCTCTTCGGCGCTGACAGCCATGTCGGTGGGGCGCACACATTCGTGCGCCTCTTGCGCGTTCTTGGCTTTGTTTTTGTAAACCCGCGCCTCGGCCGGCACGTAATCCTTGCCATAGCGCGTGCCAATGGCGTCGCGGGCGGCGGTTACGGCCTCGGGCGCCATGTCGATGCCGTCGGTCCGCATGTAGGTGATCAGCCCGGCCTCATAGAGGCGCTGGGCCACGGACATGGTCTGTCGCGCGCCAAAGCCGAACTTGCGGCTCGCCTCTTGCTGCAGGGTCGAGGTCATGAAGGGTGGGGAAGGGTTGCGCGTGCCGGGTTTCGCCTCAACCCGCTGCACGGTCAGATCGCGGCTGGTGATGGCTTGCACGGCCAATTCGGCCTGCGTTTCGTTCTCAAGGCTGAACTTGTCGAGCTTTTCGCCTGCGAGCACGGTCAGCCGCGCCTCAAACGCTTGCCCACGGGCGGAGTTTAGCTGCGCCTTTACAGACCAGTATTCCTGCGCGCGGAACGCCTCAATCTCCATCTCGCGCTCAACGATCAGGCGGAGCGTCACAGATTGCACGCGGCCAGCAGAGCGGGAACCGGGCAGCTTGCGCCAAAGCACAGGCGAGAGGTTAAAGCCCACCAGATAATCCAGCGCGCGACGGGCCAGATAGGCGTCAACCAAGGGCTGATCGACCTGACGCGGGTTCTTCATCGCCTCGGTCACGGCGGACTTGGTGATCGCGTTGAACACCACGCGGTCGGCCTTGGTGATCTTCAGCCCGCGCTTGTTGGACAATTCTTCCCACAGGTGCCAGCTGATCGCCTCACCTTCGCGGTCGGGGTCGGTCGCGAGGATCAGTTCGGGGTCCTCTTTGAGCGCGTCAACGATCGCCTTGATGTGCTTTTTGCTGTCGCTGGCGACCTGCCATGTCATGGCGAAATCGTCGTCGGGCTGCACGGATCCGTCTTTCGGGGGCAGGTCGCGGACGTGACCGTAGGATGCCAAAACCGTATAGTCGGACCCCAAATATTTGTTGATTGTCTTAGCCTTAGCTGGGGATTCGACGACGACAACGGGCATGAGAATCTTTCGTTGGAAACGGGTTGGTCTTAGGCCGCGCAACATGTGGGGTCGGTTGCGGGCTTGTCAATGGAGGCATTCTGTCTTGCGCCAGAAACCTGATCACAAGTCCGAATTCGCGGGGAAAAATAGGCGGTGCGGTCGCAGAATTGTGCCTTTGGGTCACACAACCCGCGCCAAGAGCCCGCCAGCCTGGCGCGCGATCTTGCCCTGAAGCTCCAGATCAACCAGCGCCGGGGCCACATGTGTGGGCGCGACGGACAGATCGCGGATCAACTGTTCCTCTGCCATGGGCGAGGGGCCAAGCCGCGACAGGATCTTGTCATGTAGGGCCGCGACATCGCGCAAGGGGCGCGGCGCGGGTTTTGCAGGTTCGGCCAGCGGCAGTTCCGGGGCCACCGGATCGCCCAAAGCCTCGATCACGTCAGCGGCGGACCGCACCAGCAATGCGCCATCGCGGATCAACATGTTGCAGCCGCCCGCGCGTGCATCAAAGGGATGGCCTGGCACGGCCAGCACATCGCGGTGCATATCCAGCGCATTGCGCGCGGTGATCAGACTGCCGGATTTTGCCGCCGCCTCAACCACCACCACCGCGCGCGACAGGCCCGCGATGATCCGGTTGCGCGCGGGAAAATGCCGGGCCTGCGGTTGCAGCCCCATCGGCATTTCGGTCAGGCGCAGCCCGGTCTTGGCGATGTCATGGGCCAGATCGGTGTTTTCGGCGGGGTAGATAACGTCGACCCCGCCCGCTTGGACAGCAATTGTGCCGCCGGTCAGTGCCGCTGTGTGCGCAGCCGCATCAACCCCACGGGCGAGGCCAGAGACCACGACAAACCCGGCCTCGGCCAGCTCATTGGCCAGTTGCTTGGTCATACGTGTGCCAAGCGAGGACGCATTTCGCGCACCTACCAAAGCAATCATGTGTCGCGACAAGAGGGAGGACTTGCCAAGGCACCAAAGCATCGGAGGACGATCGTCAATCTTACGCAAATCGGCTGGATAGGCCGGGTCTGTGTCGTGGAGCAGCCGCGCGCCTGCAGCACGGCCAGCGTTCAATTCGGCGGTGATCACCCCTTCAGGGCAGATCTTGTAATCTGTCACGCCGGCCGCTTTTGCGACCTCCGGCAGCGCGGCCAGTGCAGCGCGCGCCGTGCCATGTTCGGCGATCAGCCTGCGAAACGTCGCAGGGCCAACCCGGCGTGAACGCAACAGGCGAAGACGGTCAAAGCCATCGTCCTCCTGGGGGGGGGTGAGGGTGGGGTGAGCGGAAGTCTCTGGCGCCACGTTAACCTCGTCCTCGTCCTGTTGCTTGGTTCAGATTAGAAGTGAAGTGGTTAATGAGGCGTAAATCGGTCCCCCGCTATTTTGGGGGGGTCAGATTGCGGGGTTGCAACCTGAGGGAGATTATTTCAGCCGCCCAGGACCGCCTAGGGGTTTTTCGAATCGAATGACTGTCAAAGCCGGAATCGCGGCGGTCGCGGGCAAAGGCACATCATGCAGCCCAGAATCGATCCAGCCTTGCCGGGTGTAGAATGCGATGGCGCGCGCGTTCTGGGGTATGCAGAACAGATGCGCCCGCTTTGTACCGCTCGTCGCAACCCGCGCTTCCGCATCTGCCAGCAAAGTCGCGGCTGCTCCTGTGCCCTGGGCAGCCGGGGCCACAAAGAGCTGATCAATCTCTTCGCCATGGATCGCACAAATCCCCAACGGCGCGCCTGTGGGACCCACCACCCGGGTCCGGTCGATCATGTCGGGAAGGCGTGCTGCGAAACTGTCCAATGTGCGATCCGCAACCAGCGCAGCCGGAACGTGGGCGGCATGCGCATCGTGCCAGCCGTCGTGCCAAAGACGGGCGAGGGCGGGGATTTCATCAGTGGTGAACAGGCGCGGTGTCATGATGTCGGCCTCTCGACGGCCTCTGGCACAAAGACCCGGACGCCGAGCCAATGGGCCAGACCCCAGAGAGCCCCTGCGGCGCCAAAAAATTGCGCGAAACCGACAATCGCTTTCGGATAGTTAGGTGAACCGAAGCTCAATAACGTCGTGCCCGCCGCACCAAAACATGCACCAACGGCACAGCCGCTGACAACTGCGACCACGGGACCGGTAAATCCGCTCCGCAGTGCCCGTTCGGCCCATAGACCTGCCACCAGCACAGTAGGAATGCTGAAAATGGGGGAAAGCACCAAGGCAAAGCCGACAAAGTTTGCAAATGATGAGGACCTCTCAGCCCCGAACATCGCGATGGGCAAGCCGATCAGAAAGGGGCCGACGATTGCCACGATAGAACCGCAAATCAAGGCGCGGTCCCGCAGCTTGCTGTCACCAACCGGCACCGTGCGGATCAAGCGGCCGCACCACCCACGGTCAGACCGCCGATCATCAGGCTTGGCTGGCCCACGCCCACAGGCACCCATTGGCCTGCCTTACCGCAGTTGCCGATGCCGGGGTCCAGCGCCATGTCGTTGCCGATGCCTTGGATGTGTTTCAACGCCGTCGCCCCGTCACCGATCAGTGTCGCACCTTTGACGGGCGCACCGACCACACCGTTCTTGACGCGGTAGGCCTCGGTGCAGCTGAACACGAACTTGCCGTTGGTGATATCGACCTGCCCGCCGCCAAAGCCCACGGCATAGATCCCGTCCTTGAGGTCGGCCACAAGGCTTTCAGGGCTGGCGTCGCCCGACAACATATAGGTGTTGGTCATGCGCGGCATCGGCGCATGAGCAAAGCTTTCGCGGCGGCCATTGCCCGTGGGGGCCACGCCCATCAGCCGGGCGTTCTGGCGGTCCTGCATATAGCCCACCAGCTTGCCATCCTCGATCAGCACATTCTTGGCGCTGGGCGTGCCTTCGTCATCCACAGTGATCGACCCGCGCCTGTCGGGGATCGTGCCGTCGTCCAGCACGGTGACACCTTTGGCCGCAATCTGTTCGCCCATCAGCCCGGCAAAGGCACTTGAACCCTTGCGGTTGAAATCCCCTTCCAACCCGTGGCCAATCGCCTCGTGCAGCAAAATGCCCGGCCAGCCTGGGCCAAGCACCACGTCCATGACGCCCGCAGGCGCAGGTTCGGCATCCAGGTTGACCAACGCGATCCGCAACGCCTCGCGCGCGACGCTTTCCCAGTTTTCGCGGGCGATCAGGCCGATCAGCCCGGCTCGTCCACCGCCACCATATGATCCGCTTTCGCGGCGACCGTTATCTTCGACGATGACCGAGATGTTGATCCGGCTCATGGGCCGCGTGTCGCTGACCAGCGTGCCTTCGGGGCGCAGGATCACCACCTCTTGGTGGCTGGCGGCGACAGAGGCCGTCACCTGCGTCACACGTTTGTCCAAGGCGCGGGTAAAGGCGTCAATCTCGCCCAGCAGATCGATCTTGGCCGGAAACGTCGCCTGCGCAATGGGGTCTTCGTCGGAATAAAGCTTGCGGTTCGTCCCCGCTGGCCCCGCCGCCATGGTGCCACCGCCGTCGCCGACGGCCAGACGGGCGGTGCCGACAGCGCGGCGTAGGGCGTGTTCGTCGATGGTGGTCGAATGGGCGTAACCCGCCGTCTCGCCCCGCACAGCACGCAGGCCAAATCCTTCGGTGGCATCGAAACTTGCCGTTTTCACGCGGCCATCGTCAAAAACCAACCCTTCTGAGCGCTTGCGCTCAATAAAAAGCTCTCCGTCATCGGCGCCAGCGGTCGCTTCTTGCAGCAGGGCAAGGGCGGCATCCTGGTCCAAATGGGTCTCAAACGGGCGGAAAGGGGCGTCCGACATCACGGTTCCTTAAGATTAATACGGGCAAAAGCGCAAAAAGCGGCCCTTTGCCGCAATTGCGGTTCTTGAGTTGTTCATCAGGATATGGGACAGACCGGACAGGATACAACGGGATTCCGTTTGACGGTGCCCGGGACTGCGCGGCTTCGCGCGACAAGACAGACAGGAAAAACCATGCGACTGACCTCTTTTGCGACTGCTATTTGGGCTTCGGCCGGGATGATGCTGGCAGGTGCCGCCTCTGCCCAAGAGGTTAATCAGGAACTTGAGGTGCACGGCGCGCCGATCCCCGGCCTGACCGGTTTTCAGGAACCTGCGACGGATTTGATGCGCGACATCATCTGGCTGGACAACCTG
Source organism: uncultured Paracoccaceae bacterium (assembly GCA_947494675.1). Taxonomy (GTDB): domain Bacteria; phylum Pseudomonadota; class Alphaproteobacteria; order Rhodobacterales; family Rhodobacteraceae; genus CANMYO01. The sequence continues at coordinate 173,701 of CANLVP010000003.1, read as the reverse complement.
CTGCTGGCGATCATCACCGCGATCACGCTGTTTGTGACCGGCCTGCTGGTCTGGGTGATGCTGAAGTTCAACCGCAAGGCCAACCCGACGCCTGCGACCTTCACCCACCATTCCACCTTGGAAGTGGCATGGACCATCGTGCCTGTGGTGATCCTTGTCTTTATCGGCGCGGTGTCGCTGCCGATCCTGTTTGATCAGCAAGAAATTCCCGAAGGCGACATCAACATCAAGGTTACCGGCTACCAATGGTACTGGGGCTATGAATATGTCGATGATGGTGTGGCATTCGAAAGCTTCATGATCGGTGAAGGCGAGCTGGAAGACTTCGGTTACGATGAATCGCTCTACCGTTTGGCCACTGATACGGCAGTTGTCGTGCCCGTTGGCAAAACCGTTGTGATGACCGTGACCGGCGGCGATGTGATCCACTCCTGGACCATCCCGGCCTTTGGCGTAAAGCAGGACGCTGTGCCCGGTCGTCTGGCGCAGCTGTGGTTTGAGGCTGACAAAGAAGGCATCTACTTTGGCCAGTGTTCAGAGCTTTGCGGCAAAGATCACGCCTATATGCCGATCACCGTCAAAGTCGTCAGCCAAGAGGTTTACGACGAGTGGCTGGAAGCGGCGAAAATCGAAAACCCCGTCTAACGTAGGGTGGGCAATCTGCCCACCACACCCAGAGGCATCATGACCGACGCAACCTTGCACGACACACCACACGAGGCTGGCATGGGCGATTACTTTGCCCTGCTGAAGCCGCGCGTGATGTCGCTGGTGGTGTTCACGGCGCTTGTGGGCCTGCTGGTCGCCCCGGTGCCCGTGCATCCCTTCATCGGCTTTGTCGGCATCCTGTGCATTGCGGTCGGGGCAGGGGCCTCTGGCGCGCTGAACATGTGGTGGGACGCCGATATCGACGCCAAGATGAAGCGCACCGCCAAGCGCCCGATCCCCGATGGCCGCGTGCAACCGGGTGAAGCCTTGGGCATCGGCCTCGCTCTGTCTGGCTTTTCGGTAGTGTTGCTGGCGCTTGCCACCAATTGGGTCGCTGCTGGCCTGCTGGCCTTTACGATCTTTTTCTACGCCGTTGTCTATTCCATGTGGCTCAAGCGGAGCACGCCGCAAAACATCGTCATCGGCGGTGCGGCTGGTGCCTTCCCCCCGATGGTGGGCTGGGCCGTGGCCACGGGCGGCGTATCGGTCGAAAGCGTGCTGATGTTTGCGCTGATCTTCATGTGGACGCCGCCGCACTTCTGGGCGCTCGCGCTTTTTGTGAAAACCGATTACGGCGATGCAGGCGTGCCGATGCTGACCGAAACCCACGGTCGCCGCAGCACCCGCAACCACATCCTGATCTACACGCTGCTGCTGGTGCCCGTGGCACTTGGCCTTGGCTTTACCTCCATCGGCGGGCCGGTCTATCTGGCCACCGCCGTGGTGATGAACGCCTGGTTCCTCAAAGGGGCCTATGACATCTGGAAGCGGGACGATGCGGCCAGCACAGCCGACAGCCACAAGGTTGAAATAAAGACCTTCAAGGTCTCGCTCTATTACCTCTTTGCCCATTTTGTCGCCCTGCTGATCGACGCGGTGCTGCGTACGGGCGGGGTGCTGTGATGGCGATCAAGGTGGAACACGAACTGCATGAACGCCGCCGCGGCCGGAATTCTGGCGTGGGCCTTTTGCTGATCGGTTTTGTCGCCATCGTCTTTGGCCTGACCGTGGTCAAGGTGCTGCAATTGGGCGAGGCGCAGCAGTTTGAAAAATTCGACCATGTCGCCCGCCCTGCATTGATCCCGCAAGAGGGCGATCAATGACGCTGTTCCCCAATCTGCAAGGCCCCAAGCGCACGCTGGCGCAGACCATCACCGTTGTGGTGCTGATGGGTGGCCTCGCTTGGGCGTCGGTGCCGTTTTATGACTGGTTCTGCCGTGTGACCGGCTTTGGTGGTGCCACCAATGTGGCCGAGGCCGGGTCGGACGTGGTGTTGGATCAAACGATCAAGGTCCGCTTTGACGCCTCGCTTGAGCGCGGGATGCCGTGGACCTTTACCCCCGAAGTGCGCGAGATGGAGATCCAGATCGGTGCCACGGGCCTTGCCTTTTACGAGGCGCATAACCCCACCGACCGCCCGGTCGCAGGGCAGGCTTCTTACAATGTGACCCCCTACGAGGCGGGCGCGTTCTTTGACAAGATCGCCTGTTTTTGCTTCACCGAACAGGTGCTGCAACCGGGTGAAACCGTGATGATGCCGGTCAGCTTTTTCATCGATCCCGCGATCGTTGACGACCGCGAAGGGCAATATGTTCACACCATCACGCTGTCCTACACATTCTACGAAATCGACCTGCCCGAAGACGAAATCGCGCAGGTGACTTTGACAAACGAAACGCCAGTCGCCATAGACTGAACCGAAGACCAAGCCGCAGGGAACAAAGCCAATGGCCCACGAAAAGAACCACGATTATCACATTCTGAACCCCTCTATCTGGCCGCTGATTGGCGCGCTGGGCGGGTTTGCAATGCTCTTTGGCGCTGTGCTCTGGATGCACGGTAGCGGCCCTTACCTGTTCCTGATCGGTCTGGCAGGTGTGCTTTATACGATGTTCGCATGGTGGTCCGAGGTTGTGACTGAAAGCCAGGTGGGTGATCACACACCCGTCGTGCGGATCGGTCTGCGCTACGGCTTTATCTTCTTCATCATGTCCGAAGTGATGTTCTTTGCCGCATGGTTCTGGAGCTTCTTCAAGCACGCCATGTATCCCATGGGCCCGCAAAGCCCTGCGGTTGATGGCGTCTGGCCACCCGCCGGGATTGAGACGTTTGACCCGTGGCACCTGCCGCTGATCAACACGCTGATCCTGCTGTGTTCGGGTGCAGCCGCCACATGGGCACACCACGCGCTGGTGCATGAGAACAACCGCGAAGACATGAAGTGGGGTCTGATCCTCGCCGTGGCTCTGGGTGTGCTCTTCACTGTGTTCCAGGTCTATGAATACAGCCACGCCGCCTTTGGGTTTGCGGGCAATATCTATGGCGCAAACTTCTTCATGGCGACAGGCTTCCACGGTTTCCACGTGGTGATCGGCACGATCTTTTTGCTGGTCTGCCTGATCCGCGTCTACAAGGGCCACTTTACCCCAGAAAAGCACGTCGGTTTTGAGGCCGCTGCATGGTACTGGCACTTCGTGGATGTGGTCTGGCTGTTCCTGTTCCTGGCGGTCTACATCTGGGGCGGCTAAGGCCGCGCCGGGGTAAACCCCGGCCTACCCAAAAGATTTGAGGGCGGTCCATCAGGGCCGCCCTTTTTATGTGCTTTAGCGGGGGCAGGCGGGGTTCACCCCGCCCGTCATCGCGGCTATAGACGCGGGCGAACAAAGGGGCGGACCTTGCGCAAGATCATCTTTCCATTGCTGCTGACGCTGGCGGGCTGCGCGGTCCTGTTGTGGCTGGGCTTCTGGCAGCTGGACCGTCTGACGTGGAAAGAGGATGTCTTGGCCGACATCGACGCGCGTATGGCGGGCGATCCTGTCGCCCTGCCGGATGCGCCAACAGAAGCCAGTGATGAATACCGCGCCGTCACCGCCCTTGGCATGACTGGCCCGACAGAGCTGCACGTGCTGACGTCTGGCACGGCCGCTGGCACCGGCTACCGGGTGATCACGGCGCTTGATCTGGGTGGACGGGTCGTGCTGCTGGACAAAGGCCTGCTGCCGCTTGAGGCGAAAGACAGCCCGCCGCTGCAAGAGGCTGTCACTGTGACAGGCAACCTGCTGTGGCCTGATGATGTGAATTCATCGACACCCGAGCCCGACCTGCGCGAAAACATCTGGTTTGGCCGCGACGTTGACGCCATGGCGGACGCTTTGGCGACAGAGCGTCTGCTGATCGTCGCCGCCGAGATGTCGCCTGCCGACCCCCGCACGACGCTGCTGCCCATCGACACCGGCGGCATCAAGAACGATCATTTGGAATATGCGATCACCTGGTTTGGCCTTGCCGCCGTCTGGGCGGTCATGGGCGTTTTCCTGATCCGCCGCACCCTGCAAAAGGACTGACGCGATGCGTTACATCTCGACCCGTGGCCAAGCGCCCGACCTGACATTCGAAGAGGCGATGCTGACCGGCCTTGCACGTGACGGCGGGCTTTATGTGCCGGAAACGGTGCCGCAGCTGTCTCATGCCCAGATTGCTGCCATGGCCGGGCAAACCTATGAAGAGGTCGCCTTTGCCGTGATGCGCCCCTTTATTGGCGAGACATTCACCGACGCCGAATTCAAAGACCTGATCGCCAAGGCCTATGCCGGTTTCGGCCATGCCGCCCGCGCCCCACTGGTGCAGCTGGCCCCGAACCATTTCCTGTTGGAGCTGTTCCACGGCCCCACATTGGCGTTCAAAGACTTTGCCATGCAGCTCATCGGCCAGATGTTCCAAAAGGCGTTGGGCCGCTCGGGCAAACGCGTCACCATCGTCGGTGCCACCTCTGGCGACACCGGTTCTGCCGCGATTGAGGCGTTCCGAGGCTTGGACGCCGTCGACGTCTTTATCCTTTACCCCCATGGCCGCGTCAGCGAAGTGCAGCGCCGCCAGATGACCACCCCGACAGAGGCGAATGTGCACGCGCTGGCCGTTGATGGCGACTTTGACGATTGCCAAGCCATGGTCAAAGACATGTTCAACGACTTTGACTTTCGCGAGGCGGTGTCGCTGGCGGGCGTGAACTCGATCAACTGGGGCCGGGTGCTGGCGCAGGTGGTTTATTACTTCACCTCTGCCGTCAGCCTTGGCGCGCCGCACCGCGACGTCAGTTTTACCGTGCCCACCGGCAACTTTGGTGACATTTTCGCGGGCTACATCGCCAAGCGCATGGGGCTGCCGATTGCCGATCTAGTGGTGGCGACCAACACCAACGACATCCTGCACCGGACGCTGGAAACCGGCGCTTATACCAAAGAAGGCGTGACCCCGACCATCAGCCCCTCGATGGATATCCAGGTATCGTCCAACTTTGAACGCGCGCTTTTTGATGCCTATGACCGCGACGGGTCCGCCGTGGCGAGCCAGATGGATGACCTCAAAGCGGGCGGCTTCCAGATTAGCCAAGGGGCCTATCAGGCGCTGCAAGACACTTACAAATCTGGCCGCGCGTCCGAGGGTGAAACAAAAGCCGCGATCAAACGTTACCGTGCCCAACATGGCGAGCTGCTTTGCCCCCATTCCGCCGTCGGTGTCCACGTCGCCGAAGCGCACCAAGGCCCCACACCCATGGTCACGCTGGCCACCGCGCATCCCGCCAAATTCCCCGCCGCAGTGGAAGAGGCAACAGGCGTTCACCCCCCCTTGCCGCCGCGTATGGCGGACCTGTATGAGCGGCCAGAGCGTGTGACACGCGCCGCCAATGACCTCTCTGCCATTCAGGCCATCATCAAAGAACGGATCGCGCGTTGACCATTGAACTGCACACCCTGTCGAACGGCCTGCGCATCGTGACAGAACATATGCCGGGACTGCATTCGGCCAGTATTGGCATCTGGGTGCAGGCAGGCGGACGGCACGAACGGATTGAGCAAAACGGCATCGCGCATTTCCTCGAGCACATGGCGTTCAAGGGCACAAAGTCCCGCAGCGCGCTGCAGATCGCCGAGGCGATTGAGGATGTGGGCGGCTATATCAACGCCTACACCAGCCGCGAGGCGACGGCCTATTATGCGCGGGTGCTGGAAAACGATGTGCCGCTGGCGCTGAACGTGTTGGCGGACATCCTGCTGAACCCGGTCATGTCGGATGCAGATGTCGAGATTGAGCGCGGCGTGATCCTGCAAGAGATCGGCATGACGCTGGATACACCCGACGACATCATCTTTGATTGGCTGCAAGAGGTTGCTTATCCCGATCAGGCCCTTGGCCGCAGCATCCTTGGCCCGCAGGAGCGTGTGCAGGCCTTTGGCGGTGACGATCTGCGCGGCTTTATGGGCGAACACTATGGCCCCGGTCAGATGATCCTGGCCGCCGCCGGTGGTATCGACCACGACACGATTGTCGCACAGGCAGAGGCGCTCTTTGGGCATCTGCCCGCGCTCACGCGTCCCGCCAACCTGTTGCAACCTGCCGCCTTTGCCGGCGGCGAGATACGCCGGAATAAAGACCTTGAGCAGGTGCATTTCGCACTGGCGCTTGAGGGGCCGAACTACCGCGATCCGGCGATCTATACGGCGCAGATTTACGCCTCTGTCATGGGCGGAGGCGTGTCCTCGCGCCTGTTCCAGGAAATCCGCGAAAAGCGGGGCCTTTGCTACACCGTCTTTGCCCAAGCGGGCGCTTACGAGGATACCGGCCTTGCCACGATCTACGCGGGCACCAGCGCCGAACAGATCAATGAACTGGCCGAGGTCACAGTGGATGAGATGAAGCGCGCCGCCGATGATATGACCGCAGCCGAGGTCGCCCGCGCCCGTGCGCAGATGAAAGCCGGGCTGCTGATGGGGCTGGAAAGCCCGTCGAACCGGGCCGAGCGTCTGGCGCGGCTTTTGTCGATTTGGGACCGTATCCCCAGTATCGCTGAGACCGTCGAACATGTGGACGCTGTGACCACCGGCGACGTGCGCGCCTTTGCGGGCCAGATGGCCGAAACCGGCGCGGCCATGGCGCTTTATGGTCCGGCGGATGGCGCACCGACGCTGGACAGCCTGCGCGGACGGCTCGCCGCCTGATGCTGGGTCGGGCACGCAAACTGCGGCTCGAGACGGAGCGTATGACCCTGCGCCCGCCGGTGCACAGCGACTTTCGCGCATGGGCCGCCCTGCGCGATACCAGCCGCGATTTTCTCTGCCCGTGGGAGCCGACCTGGGCCCCCGATCACCTGAGCCGGAAGGCGTTTACCAACCGGGTCTATTGGGCGCAGCGATCCATCAACAACGGCTCTGCCGTGCCGCTGTTTCTGGTGCGCCGCAGCGATGATGTGCTGCTGGGTGCGATCACCCTCGACAACATCCGCCGTGGCCCCGCGCAGGCGGGCACGACCGGCTATTGGGTCGGATCGGCCCACGCGCGGCAGGGCTATATGCGCGAGGCGATACAGGCCGTTGTGCACTACGCGTTTGAGGTGCTGGACCTCAGCCGGATTGAGGCGGGCTGCCTGCCTGAAAACACCGCCAGCCGCCGCCTGCTGGAGCTTTGCGGCTATAAATACGAAGGCGTGGCGCAAAGTTATCTGCAAATTAACGGCCGCTGGCGTAACCATGTGCTTTACGCCAATCTGCGCCACGACCGCCGCGGCAAGACGGATGCAGGTTAGCGTTTTCCGCCGACGGCAGAAAACCACGCTTGACGATCCACAAGGCAGAGGCCACCTCTCGCCCATGCGCATTCTTCACCTCATCGCCGCTCTGGCCCTGACCGCGTGCGGCTACATTCCTGTGGCCAAGGTCGGCGCTGATGACCCGCTGTTGTTTGAGGCGGCAGCCGTGGAACGCGCCGACAAGATCGCCGTTTTTATCCCCGGTGCGCTGTCGTCCATCGATGTGTTCGAAGGGACGCGCAATTGGCAGGAGGCGGGATATGCCCGCGCGTTCTATCGCTATCCCGGCCTTGATGGCATGGCGATTGACCACCACGTTGACCCCTCGACCGCTGCCGCCCGGATCGCAGCTTTTGCCAACCGCTACCCGGACAAGGACATCGCGCTTGTGGGCTATTCCACCGGCGGATTGATCGCGCTCGAGGCGGCTGCCGATATTACCAAGGGGCGGACGGTGCATGTGGCCGCCATGTCGACGGCGGTTGAATATGGCGGCGGGATTGGCACCGCTGCACGCGGCGCACGCGATATTGTGCGGGCCGCGGTCGCGACCAAATCCCTGCGCAAAGCTGACATCTGGAAACGCTATTGGTCGGGGCTGTTGTTTGGGCCAGACGCGCTGGATGATCCGGCATTGGCCGCCCCTTTGGCGCAAAAGATCACCGAGGGCGAAAAGATCTATGTCAAGCTCGACCCGCAGATCGCGCTGGCTCATGCGTTGGCGCTGCCGGGGTGGGAATTGCCCCGTGATCTGGACCTGACGGGCGTGACAACAGCATTTTTTGTGGGGCTGAACGATCCGGTCTTTTCGATCCGGCAGACCACAACCTTTGCCGCCCAAATCGGCGGGGTGCCGGTCTACGGCTATCCGGGGCAGGGGCATCTGCTGTTCTTCACCCGGCCTGACGTCTACCGCGATATGCTGCAATTTGCACAAGGTCAGGACCCGCTGGACCCCTAGATGCGCAAAGACCGCCAAGCGAACTGGGCGGTCTTTTGAGGCATCTCATGCGCAGGCTCGGCATGTAAATATCATCCAGTCTGTGAAGTCTGGCAGACAAGCCTCTAACAAGAACCATAGCACAAAATGGCCGAAAAATCGCGGTCTAAATGTGCATGTCTTTCAAGCGGTTCAGCACATTCAGCCCCTGCATGTCCAGAAAATGCAGGATGTCGATGAAGATCCAGTTCTCTGCCAGCTTGTCCCCATCGCGCCGGTAGATATCGACCACGCGCATATCCGCAGGTTCCCCCTTGGGCAGTCCCATGTAGCCTCCAAGCGGCGTCACCGTCAGGTTCGCCCAGCCAAAGAACCCGCCATAGTTGCCCTCGGCCAGCTTGGCCTGATGGCCGTGGAAAACGCGGTTGGTAAGGTGCTTACGAAACGGCCTTTGATGCTGGGTGATGTAGCGGTCAATCGTATAGGTCGCGCCAATCCCGTCCGGCCCCCACCACAGCATGTCGTCATGCCAGCAGCGCGCCAGTTCCTCTTGCGGGGTCTCACGCGGTGTGGCCCCCGGCCCAGTGTTGGAATTGGCGGCGATGTCCCCGATCATCCGGTCGATAAGCGCCAGCGTCTCTTCCCCGCCGGGGGTCGGATCATAGAGCAGCCCATCATGGGTCAGCGGCCCCGGCTGGATCAGATGCTGGCCCGTTTGCGGCGGCAGAGGCGACAGCCCCGCCTGATGCATGAAATGCACCAGATCGCAAAAGAGCGCGGTTTCCACGATCTTGCCATCCGCGACGCAGTTGAACTCTGCATAGCGCAGCATGGTGATCTTGCCGGTTGGCGGGATGCCCAGAAACGGCGCATCAAAGAGCCCCATCAGATGACCCATCGACACCACCCATGTGCCTGGGCGTCCGCCCGCCACATTGGTGCCGGCGAAAAAGATGTCGGGCCGCCTTTGCACCCGTGACATGGCGGTCAGAAACGGCGCCCAAAAGCTCTCCGCCACAGCCGCAGCCCCGTGTTGTTCATAAAACGGATGCATCCCCCGCCAATGCCAATCCGGCGCGGTCCGCGCGGCCAAAACCTCGGCCACCGTGTCCGGCGTCGCCCCGGCGAGCGCCTCATAGTGCGCCAGCACGACGGCCTTTGCGTCTTGGAAATCCATGGTCTAGCCCTTGACTGCGCCCGCGGTCAGGCCGCTGACGATCTGGCGCTGGAAGAACATGATCATCACAAAAAGCGGTGCGGTAATCGACACAGCAGCAGCCACCGCAAACATCACATTGCCCTTGGTCTGGGTGGTGCCAAGGAAGCTGACGATCTTGGGCACCATGGTCTGATTTTCCTTGGTCAGCAGCAGCGTCGTCACCGCAAAATCGTTGTAGGCCAGCAGGAAACTGAACAGGCCGGTGGTGATCACACCCGGCCACATCACCGGAATAATCACGTGCCGGAACGCCTGAAAACGCGTGCAGCCATCGACCATCGCACTTTCATCCAGATCAGCAGGGATGTTCTTGAAGAACGAATGCAGCATCCACAGCGTAAAGGGCTGGTTGATCGCCACAAGGACAATGATCGTCGTCGACAGATGCCCCCAAAGATTCCATTCAAAGAACGGCAGCAGATAGCCGGACACCAGCGTAATCGGCGGCATCGCGCGGAAGATCAGCGCAAAGAACAAGAACCAGAACGCATAGCGAAAGCCTGATCGCGCCAGCGCGTAGCCGCCAAGCGTGCCGCAGGTCAGCGAGATCGAGACGACGCAGACGCAGACGATCGCCGTGTTCATGGCCGCGCGCCAGAACTCTTCCTGAATCCACGCCCCATAATAACCCGCCCCCGTGAGGGACCCGCCTGTCTCTGCCGTGGTCAAGGGGCCCAGAATGGCGTTGAGCCAATCCGCCTTGGAAAAGAAGTCGCCTTCAACCTTGAAGCTGCCCCAGGTGGTCCACAGGAACGGGAAGGCAGCAATGACCAGCCACACCAGCAGAAACACCGTGGCGATCACCATGACGGGCAAGGGACGTGATGTGGCTTTGCTACTCATCTCATGTCCTCGGGGTAAAGTCGCGATAGGTGCGGATCAGCACGGGCGACAGCAGGATGGCGACGCCGATAATCGTCAAGACCGATGTCGCGGCGGCAGACGACAACAGCCGTGTTTCGCCGCCCAGATCGTTGAAGATGAAATAGGACAGCGATTGCGCATGGGCCTGTGCCTGAAAACTGACCAGCGGCTCAAAGACGCGGAAGTTGTCCATTAGCTGAATGAGCGCCACAAAGGTGGTCAGCGGGAAAAGGTGCGGGATGACGACGTAGCGGATCCGCTCCCACCGGCTGGCCCCGTCAATCAGTGCCGCTTCAATCGTGTCCTGATTGACCGTTTGCAGGCCCGCGTAATAGACGACAAAGGCGAACGGGGCAGAGTGCCAGACGCCATAGATCATCAACATGATCCACGTGAGCCCCGTGCTGGCCTTGACCGAAAGCGTCGGATCATTCGCCAGCCATTGCAGCGCACCGCCCAGCACGCCGCGGGCATCGACCATCCAGAACAGGATCAAACCACCCACAATCGGCGTCACCACCATCGGTAAGAGCGACAGAAAGATCGTCGGCCCCTTGAGCCAACCGGCGACCGTATTGACGGCCAGAGCGATGAAAAAGCCCACGATGATCGTCAGCGGTGTCACGATAAACGTATAGGTCAGCGTAAAGGCCAGCGCCCGGTAAAACGGCAGGTTCATCAGGCTGCTGCCAAAGTCGGGCAGACCATCCGCATTAAACCAGGCCGCTGTAACTTCGTTCAGGGCCAGATGGTTGCGGTCCGTATAAATGCCGGTGCCGACATAGCGCCCCAGCGGCTCTGCTTCTTTCAGCGCCTGCGTCGCCTCCTGATCAACTGCGGTGGTTTCGGTGCAGCCGAAGGGCCCGCAGTTTTCAACCGTCACGACCACTTGTTCGTGGGCGGCATACATCGATTGCGTGACAACCGAGACGATGGGCAATGCGATGAAAAGCAGCATCAAGACCGCTGATGGCAAAACGAACCAAAAGAACGTGCTGTGCTTCATGACAATGCCCCAAGGTGGATTGAGAGGGGCGGGATCGCCCCTCTCGTATCGCGATTATTGCAGGTAACCCTGCTCTTTGGCAGCAGCGGTATAGGCCGCTTCAACGTCTGCCAGCGCTTGTTCGGCGCTTTCATTGCCCTGCAGGTAATCGGCAAGGTTGTCACCCAGCGCGCTGTGCAACAGGCCCATGAATGGCAGCATTGGATAGGGGTTCGCACCCGCGGCCACGGTGGCCAAGACGCCTTCGTTCACTGGCTGCGCTTGGAAGCCGTCCATCAGCCACACCGCCTGAGACATCGTCTCATCGTTCAGCAGTGCTGGAGATGTGGCATGTGCCAGCGCCTGAAAGGTCGCTTCGGCTTCTGCGTCGCTGATGTTCTTGGCCACGGTCCAGCCGTCCCACCACAGGGTAGAAGCAGCTACGCCGCTGTCACCAACGGTCAATGGACCACCGGCAACCGTGTTGGAATAAACCTCCATCGCGGCACCTTCTTCGTCCATCAGAACGCCGGTCCGGCTGCCCCACATGTTCATCAGAGCCACGTTGCCTGCTTCCCACTCGGCGCTTGTCGCGTTGCTGTCGTGGGTCAGATAGTCGGGGTTCATATATGCGGTCAGCGCCTTCATCATCTCAAGCGCTTCAACGCCTTGGGCGTTGTTGATGCTGACATTGGCTGTGCCGGGCTCAAAGAATGCGCCACCGGTGCCCAGATACATGTTCACGAATTCCTCGGCGAGGTTCCAGCCAGCGGCATAGGCACCACCCACGGGGTTTTCCATGATGCCCTCGGCGCGGATCTTTTCAGCCGCTGCCAGCACCTCTTCGTAGGATGTGGGCACGTCCATGCCGATCTGCTCAAGCACGTCCTTGCGATATACAAGGTGCTGCGCGTTCGCCATAAAAGCCACGGCCATGACCTGACCATCGATGGTGATCAACTGGCGGGCAGGGATGTCCTGGCCATAGGCAGCGACAAGATCATCCAGTGGGCGGATGACGTCTTCGTTGATCAGCGCCACGATGGAAGAGTTCGCGATGATCGCGCTGGTGTATTCCGCCGGGTTGCCGGTCATGCCAGCGACGTTCAGCGTCTGGTGATCTGCGGTCAGGTTGCTTTCCGCTTCAATGCCATTGGCACAAGCAAGCGCTGCGGCAGCTACGGATTGGATCGCAGGAAACTCGTTCCCGATAATGTTGATCCGGCCATCAGTGACGTCACAGCCGTGACCCGCAGCCAGCGCGCTTGTGCCGCTTAGTACGGCCATGGCCGTGCCCAGCAGGGCGGTTTTCATCATGTTCATTTCAAAACTCCCGGTTTCTGTCATGCCCGCTTTGGTGCGGGTTCATTCGGCGCGACCGCGCGGCCGCAAGACATACGACATGACAACGGCGAATCGCCATGCCATTTGCATACGCTTGCAAGTTAACCGCCTCAGGTGCCCTGCGCGCAAGAAAAATTCGGCCTTCGGCGGGAATTTTTCATCATATTACTTTAGGGCTTGATCCAATCAGCGACTCGCGGCAGGATTTGCAAACGTATGCAAGTTTGGGGGCCGTGATGGCACAAATCGAGCTGCGCAATGTGTCGAAACGCTGGGGCAGCTTTATTGGCGTCCATGATTTCAACCTGACCATTGCGGATCAAGAATTTCTGGTGCTGCTGGGCCCATCGGGCTGTGGCAAGACGACGACCATGCGGATGATCGCGGGCCTCGAAGATGCCAGCGGCGGCGATATTCTGGTCGATGGCAAGCGGATCAATGACCTTGATCCCAAGGACCGCGACGTGGCGATGGTGTTTCAAAGCTACGCGCTTTACCCCAACATGAACGTCTACGAAAACATCCGCTTTCCGCTGAAGGTGCGCAAAGTGGCGGGGGACCACGATGCGCTGGTTAAACGCGCCAGCGCGATGGTTGAGCTTGATGATTTCCTACACCGCAAACCGGCGGAACTGTCGGGCGGCCAGCGCCAGCGCGTCGCGCTGGCCCGTGCTGTGGTGCGCGAACCCAATGTGTTCTTGATGGATGAACCGCTGTCGAACCTTGACGCTAAACTCCGCGTCTCAACCCGTGCGCAAATCAAGAACCTCAGCCACGAGCTTAAGACCACCACGATCTATGTGACCCACGACCAGATTGAGGCGATGACCCTCGCGGATCGCGTCGTGGTGATGAACAAGGGCAAGGTGCAGCAGGTCGGCAGCCCGACGGATATTTACGACAATCCCGCCAATACCTTTGTGGCGGGATTCATCGGATCGCCTGCGATGAACCTGATCGATGGCACGTTGGAAAACGGCACATTCACGGCCGACAAGGTGCAGATCACCGGGTTGGACAGCACCCACAGCGGCCCGATCACCCTTGGCTTCCGGGCCGAGGATGCCAGCGTGGCACCGGGCGAAAGCAACGCAAATTCAAACGTTTACTCGCTTGAATTGCTGGGCGAGGCGACCATGGTCACCATGCGCGCGGGCGGCACGATCCTGTCGGTCAAATCCGGCAAGGACTACCGCGTCGACATCGGCGATCCGGTCAGCGTCAATATCCCCGCCGACATCTGTCACCTCTTTGACCACGCCAGTGGGGAGCGTCTTTGACCCATGGCCCCTGTCGCCACATATGACCTGTTCGCAGGCGAAAGGGCCACCGGATGAAGGGGTCCCGTCCTGAACAAGCGGTCCTGACCCGCGACACCGACATGTCCAACACAGAGGCCACCCGTGCCGTGATCGAAGGCATGGTTGACGGCCTGAACGACCACCGCATCGGCGACATTGGCGAGTTTTTCGCCGAAACCTTTCGCTGGATGGGCAACACCGGTTGTGGCACCAAAAATGGCCTGCAGGAATTCCAATCCAATTGGCAAAAACCATTTCAGGCCGCCTTCCACGACAAGGTCTGCGTGGATGAGGCGCGGCTTTACATGGGTGAATGGGCCGCCGCATTTGGCCGGCAAGAGGCGACCCACGGCGGCGACTTCATGGGCGTGCCTGCCTCCGGCAAACGGATCGAAATCCGCTACATGGACTTCTGGAAGGTCGAAGACGGCCGCATCACCGACAACTATGTGATGGTCGATTTCCCCCATGTGCTCGCCCAGCTTGGCGTCGACGTCTTTGGCGGCGAGGGCTGGGAAAAATACGACCGCGGCGAAGCGGAGCCACCGACGCCATGACCCATCTTGACCGGAAAACCGCAATCCACCAATGGGTCACGGCCTTTGCCACCCCCGATCAGGGCGCTTGGCGACAGGCGACGCTTGACCTTATTGCACAGGACGCTGTGTTTCACGTCGTTCATCCGTGGAACGATCTGACGGGCGTGGACGCCTATCTGGACCAGTTCATCTCATCGCTCGCAGAGGCCTTTCGCGGGCTGCACCGGCGTGATGACATCTTGATTGGAGGCACGTTCGAGGGGGGCGACTGGGTCGCAACCCACGGCAACTACGTTGGCTATTATGGCGATCCGCTGATGGGCCTCGCACCCAGTAACCGTCTGGAATACCTGCGCTTTGGCGAATTTCACCGCTTCGAGAACGGCAAAGTGGTGGAAACCTATGTCTACCTTGATCTGCCACAATTGATGATCGCGACGGACCAGTGGCCAGACCGCTACCCCAGCCCTGCGACCCAGAAAGGCTATACCGGGTTTATTCCCGGCCCCGCCACGCAGGACGGGCTGCAATTGTCCGAAAATGACCCCGCACGCAGCGACAAGACCTATGCCGTCGTGACGGATATGCTGGCGGGCCTCGCCACAGAGGATGAGGCATGGCGCCCCTATTGGCACGACAACATGATGTGGTACGGCCCTGCGGCCTTTGGCAGCTTTGTGGGCATCGATGACTTCGCAGCCTTTCAGGTGCCATTTGAAAGCACATTTTCGTTCTGGGGCGGCGGGTCTTCGAATAACGGCGTCACCAAGCATTTCGCGCGATTTGGTGACGGCGACTACGCCGCCCTTGGCGGGTGGCCTTCCTTGATGGCCGTGCGCAAGGACGACTTCCTTGGTCAGTCCAGCAAAGGCGAGACACTGCTCTTGCGGGTGAGTGACTGGTACCGGCGCACCGAAGATCTGTTGATCGAAAACTGGGTCATGGTCGATATTCCCGACGTCCTTTTGCAGATGGGCGTCGATCTCTTTCCTGGGCGGCATAGCGTCGCCCCCGGCCCCCGTATAACCTGACGAAAGGACGCCGCGATGGCTATCCGACACCTCAAAACCGCCCGCTCTGCCGAGGCCCGCGCCGAAGACGACGCCAAGACCCGCGCCGTGGTCGAGGCGACGCTCGCCGATATTGAGGCGCGCGGCGATGCAGCCGTCCACGATCTGGCGGTGAAATTCGATGGCTATGACCGGACGAGCTATCGTTTGTCCGACGCTGAAATCCAATCCATCATCGCCAAGGTCAGCGACCGCGACATGGCCGACATCAAATTCGCACAGGAACAGGTGCGCAATTTCGCCCAAGCGCAAAGGGACAGCATGTTGGACATCGAGGTTGAACCGATGCCAGGCGTCATTCTGGGCCACAAAAACATCCCCGTGCAATCCGTGGGCTGCTACGTGCCGGGCGGGAAATTCCCCATGGTGGCCAGCGCCCATATGTCCGTCGCCACCGCCACTGTCGCGAAAGTGCCGCGCATCATCGCCTGCACGCCGCCCTTCAAGGGCGAACCAAACCCGGCGGTGATTGCAGCGATGCACTTGGGCGGCGCACATGAAATCTACGTCCTTGGCGGCATTCAGGCGGTCGGGGCCATGGCGATTGGCACCGAAACGATTGAGCCTGTCCACATGCTCGTCGGCCCCGGCAATGCGTTCGTGGCCGAGGCCAAGCGCCAGCTGTTTGGCCGTGTGGGCATCGATCTTTTTGCAGGCCCGACCGAAACCATGGTGATCGCAGATGAGGTTGGGGCCGACGCAGAGCTATGCGCAACCGACCTGCTGGGGCAGGCCGAACACGGCTACAACTCGCCTGCGGTTCTGCTGACGAATTCCGAAAAGCTTGCCCATGGCACCGCGCAGGAAATCGACCGGCTGCTGCAAATCCTTCCCACGGCCGACACCGCCCGCACCAGTTGGGAAGACTACGGTGAGATCATCATTTGCGACACCTACGAAGAGATGTTGCAGGTCGCCGATGACATCGCGTCAGAGCATGTGCAGGTCATGACCGACCGCGACGATTGGTTCCTTGAGCATATGACTTGCTATGGCGCGCTATTCCTTGGCGCGCGCACCAATGTGTCAAACGGCGACAAAGTCATCGGCACCAACCACACCCTGCCGACCAAAAAGGCCGGGCGTTATACTGGTGGTCTATGGGTTGGTAAGTATCTGAAAACTCACAGCTATCAAAAGATCACAACGGATGAGGCCGCCGCCGAGATCGGTGCCTATGGCAGTCGGCTCTGCATGCTCGAAGGCTTCGTGGGGCACGCCGAACAATGCAACGTCCGCGTCCGCCGTTACGGCGGCATCAATGTCCCCTACGGCGAAGGTGCCCCCTACAAGGACGCTGCTGAGTGAGCGATCACGCCGCCCATAGAACTCTGCTTCACCCGCTGCGGGCCGCGCAGCGCGATTGGGATAAGGACCGGGTGGCGCAGGCCTTGGGCGCTGTCATGGCCCCCAATGCGGTGATCCATCTGTGCCATCCCTTTGGCGATCTGTCGGGGCCACAGGGCCTTCTGTCGGCTTATGAACCGCTGGCTGCGGCCTTCCCCGATCTTGAACGCCGCGACTGGATCGTCATGGCAGGCGCGGACGACGACGGGGCCGACTGGGTCGGCTGCGGCGGTCACTACGTCGGCACTTTCCTGCATCCCTTTCTTGATATTCCGCCCACCGGCCATCTGGCCCATATCCGGTTCCACGAATTTTATCGCGTCCAAGACGGGCAGGTGGTCGAGGTGCAGGCGATCTGGGACATCCCCGAACTCATGATGCAGGCGGGGGTCTGGCCTATGGCACCCTCAATGGGGCGTGAGGTCATTGTGCCCGGACCGGCAACCCAGGACGGGTTGCGCACCGGCCCCCACGATGCAGCCGCGAGTGCCGCGTCCAAGGTTCACATCCTTGCAATGCTCGCCGCCATGGGCCGCCACCCCGAAGAGCCGCCAGAGGCGATGGAGATGCCCCGCTTTTGGGACGCCCGCATGATGTGGTATGGCCCCGCCGGGATCGGCACTGCGCGCGGCATTCCGGGGTTTCGCCATTGGCACCAAAGGCCATTCCTCGCCGCCATGCCCGACCGTGGCAAATATAGCGATACGGTGGGCCATCACTTCTTTGCCGATGGCGCTTATGTCGCCGTCACCGGCTGGCCCAATATGCGGCAGACCCTGACGGATGACGGCTGGCTTGGCATCGCCCCTGCGGGAAAAGAGGTGACGCTATGCAGTCTTGATTTCTGGCGCATCGCAGGCGGCAAAATCCGCGAAAACTGGGTGATGATCGACCTTCTGGACCTTTACCGCCAGTTGGGTGTGGACGTTTTGGCGCGGATGCGTGCATCTCTTGTGGCAAGGCCCTCGGGGCCGTCGAGAATTGCACAGGAGTATATCTGATGGACCTGCCAAACACCCCGTCCTTCCGCCTTGATGGCAAACGCGCGCTGGTCGCCGGGGCCTCGTCTGGCATCGGGTTGGGCTGCGCTGTGGCGCTGGCGCAGGCCGGGGCCGCCGTGACGCTGGCGGCCCGCAGTGCGGACAAACTGGGTGCAGCAGTCGCGGCACTCACCGCTGCCGGGTTTGATGCGACGGCCATGACGCTGGACGTTGCTGACATCGCCGCGACGCAGGCCGCCGTGGAGCAGGCAGGGCCGTTTGACATCTTGCTGAACTCCGCAGGCCTCGCGATCCACAGCCCCGCGGTAGACACGACAGAGGCGGATTTCGCTGCCGTCTCCGACCTCAACTTCAAAGGGGCTTATTTCCTGACCACCGCCGTCGCCAAGGGGCTGCTGGACGCAGGCAAACCCGGCAGCCTGATTAATATCACCAGCCAGATGGCCTTTGTCGGCGGCATCGATCGCGCGGTCTATTGCGGCACCAAACACGCGGTCGAAGGGTTTACCAAAGCTATGGCCATCGAATGGGGCAAGGCGGGCATCCGCGTGAACACCATCTGCCCCACCTTCATCCGCACGCCGCTGACCGAAGTGACATTCAACAATCCCGACCGGGTGGCGTGGATCATGGACAAGATTAAGCTCGACCGCGTCGGCGAAGTCACCGACATCATGGGGCCGGTCGTCTACCTCGCCTCGGACGCCGGCGCGATGATGACCGGCACCCACCTTCTGATCGACGGAGGCTGGACCGCAGGCTGATGGCACAGGACAAGGTCACATCACTCGAAGTCGCCAAGCGGGCAGGGGTCAGCCAATCCGCCGTGAGCCGCGTGTTCACGCCCGGTGCCTCGGCCAGTGCCAAAACGGTGGAAAAGGTCAAACGCGCGGCACAAGAACTGGGCTATCGCCCCAATCGCATGGCCAGCGCGATGATCACCGGCAAAAGCCGCATCATCGGGTTGATCGTCGCCTATCTGGACAACATGTTCTACCCGCTGGCGCTGGAACGGCTGTCGAACGCGCTGCAGGCGCAGGGCTACCATATCCTTGTTTTCACCTCTTCAAACGCGCAGGACCGGGTTGATCAGATCGTCGAGGAACTGATGGATTATCAGGTCGACGGGATCATCACTGCCTCCGTCTCCATGTCCGGCGATCTGACCGCGAAATGCGCCGCGGCGGGCATTCCCGTGGTGATGTTCAACCGTGGCCAGGCTGGCGTGGACCTCTCTGCCGTGACCTCTGCCAATGTCACGGGCGGGCGCAAGATCGCGGACTTTCTGGTGGCCGCAGGGCACAAGACCATCGCCCATATCTCGGGCTGGCAGGGGTCATCGACGGGCCGCGACCGGCAGCGCGGCTTTACCGAGCGGCTGGCCGAACTGGGCCAACCCGCACCACAGATCATCGACGGCAAATACGACCGCGATACCGCGGCGGCCGCCGCTGTGACGCTGATGCAATCGGACACGCCGCCCGATGCGATCTTTGTGGGCAACGACCACATGGCCTTTGCCGTAATCGACACGCTGCGCGGCGAGCTGGGCCTTGATGTCCCAAATGATGTGGCCATTGTCGGTTATGACGACGTGCCCACCGCCGCATGGGCCGCCTATGACCTGACCACCGTGCGCCAGCCCGTCAATCAGATGGTGCAGGCCACCGTGGACCTGCTCATTGCCAATATCACCGACCCGGATGCCCCCGCCCGCCGGGTGGAAATCGACGGCCCGCTAATCCCCCGCGGCTCTGCCCCGGCTAATCAAAGGACCACCCCATGAAGGGCTTTTCAAACCGGTGGAAGGATTTCCCCGACTACATCATCGGCATCACCAAAGAGATTTGGGAAGACCGCGGCGTCGGCACGCTTAACCATTACTACAGCGAAGACATCCCCGTCCGCTCGCCCATGGGCATCCAGCGCGGCAACAAGGCGGTCATCGCCGCGACCATGGCCACGATCAACGAATTTCCCGACCGGCAGTTGTTTGGCGAGGACGTGATCTGGTCAGAGCATGAAACCGGTTTGCTGTCCTCGCACCGCCTCAACACCGTGGCGACCCATGCCCAAGACGGGGCCTTTGGCCCGGCGACGGGCAAGACGTGGAACATCCGCGTCATCGCCGATTGCGCCGCCAAAGAGGACACGATTTTTGACGAATGGCTGATCCGCGACTACGGCGGCATCGTCCGTCAGATCGGCAAGGACCCACGTGAATTCACCGCGCAACTCATCGCCGATGAAGGC
Source organism: uncultured Paracoccaceae bacterium (assembly GCA_947494675.1). Classification (GTDB taxonomy): domain Bacteria; phylum Pseudomonadota; class Alphaproteobacteria; order Rhodobacterales; family Rhodobacteraceae; genus CANMYO01. The sequence continues at coordinate 153,547 of CANLVP010000003.1, read as the reverse complement.
GGGCCAGAGAAGGCCGCGATGCCCTTCCTGCCCGAGAACGACATCGCAGGGGACTACAAGGGCACCGGCAACGAAAACGCATGGGGGCAGCGCTACGCCGACACGCTGACCCGGATCATGAACCACGATTTCAACCACATCCGCGAAAGCTATGACCGGGCTGTGATCGGCGAATATGCGGGCGGTCAAATGCTGACCAGCGCTGAGGAATGCACGAAATTCTGGGTCGGCTTGCGGTCATCCTTCCCCTCAGCGACGTTCAAAATCCACCACCAGATCGGCATGGATGCCGACATGCTCTCACCCCGCGCGGCGATCCGCTGGTCGCTTGATGGCACCCACGATGGCTGGGGCACATTTGGCCGCCCCACCGGCGCGCGGGTTCACGTCATGGGCATGTGCCACGCCGAATTTGGCCCCTATGGCCCCGACGGCATCGGGTTGCGCCGCGAATTCGCCCTTTATGATGAAATCGCGATCTGGAAACAGATCCTGCTGCACCAAGGATGACCGATATGACCCCCGCCGACATGGAAGCCCGCATCGTCCGTTATGGCGATCTGGTGCCTTGCAAGACCGCCTTTATCGACGCCCATACGCCGGGGTCTGACCAAAAGGAAAACTTCACCATCATCGGCGGCGGCGTCAGCGAAAGCCCTGATCAACACGTCCATATCGGCATCCCGCATGGCTTCAACATTGGGGCCGCCGGTCAGCCGCCACATTGCCGGAATTCGCTGCATGACCATCACACGGCAGAGGTGTTCTTTGTCCTCAAAGGTCGCTGGCGGTTCTTCTGGGGCCGCTGGGGCACGGCAGGCGAAGTGACGCTGGAAGAGGGCGACATCTTCAACATCCCCACGGGCATCTTTCGCGGGTTTGAAAATATCGGCACCGACTATGGGATGATCATGGCGGTGCTGGGCGGCGACGATGCAGGTGGCGGCGTCATGTGGGCACCCCAGGTGATCGAGGATGCCGCCGACCACGGCCTGATCCTTGGCGATAACGGCAAGCTTTATGACACCAAAAAGGGCGAGGCGTTGACCAACGGCGTGAAGCCGATGCCAGTGATGACCGAGGCCGAGCTTGCCAAACGGCCCGAACTGACAACCCGCGACGTGCTGCCCAATCACGTGGCCCGCTACCTTGACCTGACGGCCCTTGCTGACCGCGACCCAGTGACGGTGATCGGTGAGAACGGCGTGCTGCGCGACAAGCCGGGGTTTGAGGTCAGCCTGATCACCCGCGGCTCTGCCAGTGATGCGATGCACAGCCACCCATACCCTTCCGTCCTGATGCCCATGCGCGGCCATTGGCGCGTGACCTGGGACGGCGGTGCCGCCACGCTCGCCCCCGGCGACACGATGTCGGTTCCAGAAGGGCTGATGCACAACGCCGTGCCCTCAATGACCGGTGAGGCGTCGCTTTACCATGTCGTCGCCACCGGCGATCCGGCGGGGGCCACATGGCGGGGTTAATGACGCTTAGGACTTTGAGACATACAGGTTCTGCATGGGTTGTGCATAGGTTCTGTATGGTTTCCACATTGCCAAAAAGGACCGTGCGATGCCCAAGATTTTGACCAGCCACGTCGGATCACTGCCCCGAACGCAAGAGGTCGTGGATTACATCTTTGCCCGCGAGCACGGCAAACCCTATGAGGTCAGCGCATTTGATGCTGCGATGACCGCAGCGGTCGATGAAACCGTGCGAAAACAAAAGCTTGCGGGTGTTGATATCGTCTCGGACGGGGAAACTTCCAAGATCAGCTATGCCACCTACGTCAAGGATCGCTACACCGGATTTGATGGCGACAGCCCACGCAACGCGCCAGCCGACCTCAAGGAATTTCCCAGCTTTCTCAAACGCTTGGCCGATGATGGCGGCACCCCGCAATACGCCAGACCAATGTGCGTGGGCGAGGTGAAGTCCAAGGGGCAGGGCGAGCTGGAAAAGGATATCGCAAATCTCAAGGCCGCCATGGCCAATCACGGGGTTGACCGGGGCTTTATGAATGCGGCCTCGCCCGGCGTTATCTCTTTGTTTTTGCAGAACGATTACTACAAAACGCGCGAGGCTTATCTGGCCGCATTGGCCGACGCGATGAAGGCGGAGTATGAGACCATCGTCGCCTCTGGCCTTGATCTGCAACTCGACTGCCCCGACCTCGCACTGTCGCGTCATATGTTGTTTAACGATTTGTCCGATGATGAATTCCTCAAGATCGCGGCAAGCCATGTTGAGGCGCTCAATCACGCCCTTTCGGATGTTCCCGCCGAAAAAGTCCGTGTGCATATCTGCTGGGGCAACTACGAAGGTCCGCACGTCTGCGACATCCCCATGTCCAAGATGTTCGACACGCTGATGAGCACCAAGTCCCGCTATGTGCTGTTCGAAACCTCCAACCCTCGCCACGGCCACGAATGGTCGGTTTTCCGGGATCGCAAGGCGGACATTCCGGACGAAAAGGTGCTGGTGCCTGGGGTCGTGGATACAACGACAAACTTTGTCGAACATCCGGAACTTGTCGCGCAACGTATTGAAAGATTTAAGGAAATTGTTGGGTCGGACCGCGTGATTGCGGGCTCAGACTGCGGCTTTGGCACCTTTGCAGGCTTCGGCGCGGTGGACCCTGAAATCGCCTATGCCAAGCTTGGTACGCTCGCCGAAGGGGCCAAGTTGGCAAGCGCATGACGCCGCTGATCCTGCTCCCCGGCATGATGTGTGATGCCCGGCTTTTTGCTCCGCAAATCAAGGCTTTGCCGGGCGCGCGAGTGTTGCCCATCACAGACCACGACACAGTGGCGGCATTGGCGGCGGATATCATCGCACAGGCCCCGGCACGCTTTGCACTTGCAGGCCTGTCTATGGGCGGCATCGTCGCGATGGAGGTTTTGCGCCAAGCCCCTGACCGCGTTGTCAAAATCGCGCTCTTGGACACCAACCCAAAGGCCGAACACCCCAAAATCGCTGCGGCCCGCGAACCGCAAATCGCCAAGGTGCAACGGGGCGATCTGATCCCCGTGATGCGCGATGAGATGAAGCCGAACTACCTCACCGATGGTCCCAATCGCGCTGCGATCTTGGACCTCTGCATGGAGATGGCAGGCGATCTTGGACCTGCGGTTTTCATCCGCCAATCCCGCGCGTTGCAAACCCGCCCCGACCAGCAGGATACGCTGCGCAATTGCAATGTCCCGGCCCTGATTCTCTGCGGTCGCGATGACGCGCTTTGCCCGGTGCACCGTCACGTGCTGATGCACGAGCTGATCGCGGGCAGCACCCTGCATATCATTGAAAACGCAGGGCATTTGCCAACTTTGGAGCAACCCACAGAAACCACAGCGGCCCTGGCCCGCTGGTTAGAGGCCGCATGACCCCCGCACTTTTGACCCTGCTGAAAAGCGTCGACACCCCCACCGTTTGCAACGCGATTGAGGTGGCGCAAGGCAAGCGCGGCTTTGCCGACTTTACCCGTGGCACGATGCTAATCAACGAGCCCAAAGGCGTCGTTGTCGGCTATGCCGCGACCGCAAAAATCGCGGCCCTTAACCCGCCGACCGAGGCCCCCGAGGTGATCCGCGCCCGGCGCATGGCCTATTACAAGCTGATGGCCGAAGCCCCGAAACCATCAATCTGCGTGATTGAGGATGAGGACGTTCCAAATGCCATCGGTGCCTATTGGGGGGAGGTAAACACGACCATCCACAAGGGCTTTGGCATGGGCGGCACGTTGACCAACGGGGTAATGCGTGATCTGGGCGACATGGCCCCCGATTACCCCGTTGTGGCAGGCTCGATTGGGCCCAGCCACGGCTTTGTGCATGTGACCGATCTGGATTGCCCGGTGACGGTCTTTGGCCTCACAGTGCGCCCCGGCGATCTGGTCCATGCCGACCGCCATGGTGCGGTTGTTGTGCCGCCTGACGTGATCGGCCGCCTGGCGGCGGCGATCAAGAAAATGCAGGACACAGAACACCTTGTGCTGGGACCCGCCCGCGAGGAAGGCTTTGATTTTGCCGCGTTTGAGGCTGCATGGGCCGCCTTTGAAAAGGCGCGCACCTGATCGCGATTGCCCTTTGAGCCTGGGTCTGTATCTAAGGCGAAAAGGAGTGCCCGATGCTCAATGCCGCCGATGATACCTTTGTCGCGACCCTGCGAAATCTGTTGCCGCCCGCCGCCTTCAAGGATGACGCGGCCTCCTATCTGACAGAGCCGCGCGGCCGTTGGCAGGGGCAGGGGGTCGTGGTGGCACCTGGGTCGGTGGAGGAAGTCTCTGCCCTTGTTGCCGCCTGCCACACAGCCCGCGTCGGGGTGGTGCCCTATAGCGGTGGCACGGGGCTGGTCGGGGGGCAGATCATGCCCGATGGGCCTGCACCTGTCATTCTGTCGCTGGAACGGATGAACAAAGTCCGCGATGTCTATCCGCTTGAAAACACGATGATTGTTGATGCCGGTGTGATCCTGGCGGATGTGCAGGCGGCGGCTGAAAATGTTGATCGGCTGTTCCCGCTCTCGCTCGCCTCCGAAGGGTCGGCGCGGATTGGCGGGCTTTTGTCGACCAACGCAGGAGGGGTCAATGTGCTGCGCTACGGCAACGCCCGTGCGCAATGTCTGGGGCTGGAAGTGGTGCGCCCGGATGGCAGCATCTGGCATGGTCTGACGCGGCTGCGCAAAGACAACACCGGCTATGATCTGCGCAACCTGATGATCGGGGCCGAGGGCAGTTTGGGCGTGATCACCGGTGCCGCACTGCGCCTCGTCCCGCAGCCCGCCACGTTGGGCGCCGCGATGATGGCCGTGCGATCGCCCGCCGCTGCGTTACAGCTTTTGGCACTGGCGCAGGCACAACTGGGCGATGCGGTGTCGGCGTTTGAGCTGATCCACCGTCAGGGGCTGGATTTTCTGGCTGAGGTCGGACCGGAAGTGAAACCGCCCTTTGCCGTACAGCCTGACTGGATGGTCTTGATCGATCTGGGACTGCCTACCGGGATTGCGGCGGATACGGCTCTTGAGGCCTTGTTTGAAGCGGCGTTGGAGGCTGATCTGGTCCAAGACGGCGTGATTGCCCAATCGCTAGGTGACCGCCAGGCGTTTTGGCACATCCGCGAGAGCATTCCCGAGGCGAACCGCCGGATCGGTTCGGTGAGCAGCCATGATATTGCGCTGCCGCTAGGGGCGGTGCCTGACTTCATTGCACAGGGCGGCGAGGCCATTGCAAAGATTGGAGGATTTCGGATCAATTGCTTTGGGCACTTGGGCGACGGAAACCTGCATTATAACGTCTTTCCGATGCATGGGCGCAGTCGCGCAGACCACGAGGCGGATCGTGAGGCGGTCAAGATGGCAGTGCATGATCTTACCCATAAAATGGGCGGATCGGTCAGCGCGGAACATGGGATCGGACGATTGAAGGTGGGTGATCTGCAAACCTATGGGGACCCTCAGAAACTTGCGATGATGCGCGCAATCAAAGCGGCACTTGATCCCGAAGGCATTATGAACCCCGGCGCGGTTCTGCCGGTCTGACCACATTGCGCGGCTGCGTCGCACGACATGTTTTTGGCTGTGCCATTTGTCCGGGGGGTGGAACGGCAATCGATCAAGGCGCTTTTTGCGCGTGCGGATGCCTCCGGCGGAGAAATTTTTATTCCAAAGAAAGTGCGCCGCCGGCCCTTTGTCACCAGGTGCGCCGGGCGCGGCGGCGGCTTTCTTCATCAGCGTTCATCGGCATTTCTGCCTGTACCGCCAGCATTAGTTGCCAAAACAGGCTTAACAGGTGATGAATCTGTTTTCTTTGGAATGAAAATATCTCGGAGGGGACGCGCTTGCGCGGACGGGGGCTGGCCCCCTAGTCGCCCTCAAACGCGCATAGCGCGTGGACATCCATGCCCAACCCTTCAAGCTTTTGCCGACCGCCCAGATCGGGGAGGTCGATGACAAAGGCGCATCCCATCACCTCGGCGCCCATGCGTTCGATGAGCTTGATTCCGGCCTCAGCGGTGCCGCCGGTTGCCAGCAGATCATCGACCATCAGCACCTTTTCACCGGCTTGCAGGGCGTCGTGGTGGACCTCCATCACTGCCTCGCCGTATTCCAGCGTATAGGCTTGTTCGATGGTCTTGCCCGGCAGCTTGCCCTTTTTGCGGATCGGCACAAAGCCGACGGAGAGTTGATGGGCGATGGCCCCGCCGAGGATGAAGCCGCGTGCCTCAAGCCCCACAACACGGTCGATGGGTTGGCCCGCATAGGGGTGCAGCAGTTGGTCAATCGCAATGCGAAATCCGCGTGGATCGGCAAACAGCGTTGTGACATCGCGGAACATGATGCCGGGCTTGGGGAAATCAGGGATCGTACGAATGTAGTCGGAAACGGTTTTCATCAATGTGCTTTCGTTAAAGGACGCGGCCTGCGATGGCGTCGAGTTTTTGGATCAGCGCCGGGTCGCGCTTGGCTGGGGCGGTCATGATCGCATTGTCCAACGCGCGGTCGCAGCCATGCGGGCAGGGGGTCCGGGTTGGGTCAAGGGCGACGGCCAGAGCCAACACCAGATCGCGGGCTTTGGTTCCATTGCCTTGCAATGTTGCGATGACGTCGGCCACGTCCACTGCGTCGTGGTCGGGGTGCCAGCTGTCATAATCGGTGATCATTGCGACGGAGGCGTAGCAAAGCTCTGCCTCGCGGGCCAATTTTGCCTCGGGCATATTGGTCATGCCGATCACATCGCAGCCCCAGTCGCGGTACATCAGGCTTTCGGCGCGGGATGAAAACTGGGGGCCTTCCATCGCAAGGTAAGTGCCGCCGTCGTGCATGGTCACGCCTGCCGATTGGCCCGCTGCAAGGCAGGTAGCTGACAGGCGCGGGCAGGTGGGATGGGCGACGCTCACATGGGCGACGCAGCCTGTTCCAAAGAAGGATTTTTCGCGCGCGAAAGTGCGGTCAATGAACTGATCTACAACGACAAAATCGCCTGGAGCAAGGTTTTCGCGGAATGACCCGCAGGCGCTGATGCTAACCACATCCGTGACACCCAACCGCTTGAGCGCGTCGATATTGGCGCGGTACGGCACCGTGGTTGGGCTGTGGACATGGCCGCGTCCGTGGCGGGGCAAAAAGACCACGGGGATGCCTGACAACACGCCCGTCAGCACAGCGTCAGACGGCGCACCCCAAGGACTCGCGACCTCAACCCACTCTGCATCTTGCAGTCCGGGGATGTCATAGAGGCCAGAGCCGCCAATAATGCCAAGCTTTGTCATAGTTTTGCCCGGTGCCCCTGTTACCCCAGCGTGATGGAGACACACAACCAGAGCTTGCCGGGGCTGACAAGCCCACACCCGCAACAACGCTGCGCTGTGCCGTGGTGGTGGGCCGCGCTTTGGCTTTTTGCCTTTGTTTTGGGCCTTTTGGCGCTTTTGATCGTGGCGGCCTTCCCTAGTAATGTGATTTTCGCGCCGGGGGTGGCAGCCCTGATGAAATGGCCATTCATCGTCGTGGCCGCCGTCTATGGTGCAATCACGGCATCAGCGGGCCATCGGTTAGAGACATGGCGCATCGCCCAATGGGGAGAGTTTTGGGGACCGCACGTCATGTGGCTGTTTCTGGCCTTCGCCGCAGGGTTGGCCGGGTGGATGCACCTTCAGGTGACATTGCCCGCTGCGCTGAAATTTACGGCACAGTCACCGTTTGAGATGCCGGTGGGGATTGATGCGGTGCGCGGTGGTGGCCAGGCTGAAGATGGCGTGCAGCAGGTTCTGCTGGACTTTGCCGGGCAGGCCTATCTGCCCTACGAGGTGACGCTGGTAGGTTTCGGGACCTATGACCGGATCTCTGCCCCTGATCCGATGGGGCTGACCGTCTTGTCCTATGGTTCGTCCTATAGCACCCCTGTCCCTGCGGTGATCACCGGGCGGCGCAACGGGTTGGTCTACGTCGTCGACCAGATTTCGCTGCTGCCATAACGCGGTCGGCGCACAAAGTGTGCGTGATGGGGTGACATCTTAACCCTGTCGCGCTAGGTGCCCCCAAACGCAGCAATCCACACGAGTTTTCCCATGGCCCGCGCCCTTCTGGCGAGTTTCGCCGACAGTCTTGCATTGACCAATCCCAATGCGCCGCTCACCCCGTCGCAATGGCGTATCGAAATCCTGTCGGGATTGACGGTGGCCTTGGCGCTGGTGCCCGAAGCGGTGGCCTTTGCCTTTGTCGCAGGGGTGCATCCTTTGGTGGGGCTTTATGCGGCCTTTATCGTGGGGCTGATCACGGCAGTGATGGGCGGGCGTCCTGGCATGATCTCGGGCGCGACGGGCGCTTTGGCGGTTGTGATGGTCAGCCTCGTGGCACAGCACGGGGTTGAATACCTCTTTGCCACTGTTGTTTTGATGGGGCTGATCCAGATTTTCGTGGGCATTATGCGCTGGGGGAAATTCATCCGGCTAGTGCCGCATCCGGTGATGCTGGGCTTTGTAAACGGGTTGGCGATCGTGATTTTTCTGGCGCAATTGGGTCAGTTTCAGGTCCCCGGAACCGCAGAGGGTGGCGGCGGCCATGGTATGGCGAGCGGCGAATGGCTGTCCGGCCTGCCGCTGGCGCTGATGCTGTCGCTGACGGCGGTGACAATGGCGATCATCTGGGTGATGCCACGGGTCACAACGGCCTTTCCGGCCCCCCTTGCAGGCATCGCGATTGTTGCGGCGATTGTGATCGGCTTTGGATTGGATGTGCCGCGTGTTGGCGATCTGGCCAGCATTGAGGGCGGTTTGCCGTCGCTTCATATCCCGATGGTGCCGCTCAACTGGGACACGTTTGAGATCATTCTGCCCTATGCGCTGATCCTTGCGGCCATTGGCCTGATCGAGAGCCTTTTGACGCTGAACCTTGTAGGTGAGATGACCAACCAGCGCGGCGGGGCGAGCCAGGAATGTATCGCCCAAGGCGTGTCCAATACTGTGACCGGTTTCTTTGGTGGCATGGGTGGCTGTGCGATGATTGGTCAGTCGATGATCAACGTCAAATCCGGTGGCCGGACCCGCGTGGCGGGCATCGCGGCGGCCCTGTTCCTGCTGGCCTTTATCCTGTTTGCGAGCGGGTTGATCGAGCAAATCCCATTGGCCGCATTGGTGGGCGTGATGTTCATGGTCGTGATCGGCACCTTTGCCTGGAACAGCCTGACGATCTTGCGCAAAGTGCCACGCACGGACGCCTTTGTGACTATTTTGGTGACCATCGTTACCGTGATGACGGACCTTGCCACGGCCGTGGTTGTTGGCGTGATCGTGAGCGCGCTGGCTTATGCCTGGCAGAACGCCACCCGCATCCATGCCATCAAGCGCGAAAGCCGCACCGAAGAGGGCGCGCAGGTTTATGAAATCCAAGGGCCGCTATTCTTTGGTTCTGCCGACGGGTTCATGGAAATCTTTGACATCGACAGCGACCCCGAGGTTGTGATCGTCGACTTTGCTGCAAGCCGTGTGGCTGATCAATCCGCGCTACAAGCGATTGAGGCTTTGGCTGGCAAATACGAGGACGCGGGCAAGCGCATCCAGCTGCGCCACCTCAGCCGCGATTGCCATACTTTGCTGACCAATGCGGGCCACCTGATCGTCGATAGCGATGATGATCCGGACTATGAGCTTGCGGTTGATTACGGCGTGCGCACCGGCATTATCGGCGGGCACTGATCCGGCGGGCAATGCGTTCGGGAAACGGGCTTTGGCGTTGATCACCGCGCCAAAGCGGATGGGCCACAGGGTCTTTTGCGCGAAACAGGTGCCGCGCCAGAACATCGCGGTAGGACCGGTAATAATAGCCGTGATTGCGTCGCAGATATTTGGCGCGGTTTGAGCGGAAGAGCCTGGGCAGTTTGAACCACGCAACGCGCGGGTGCATGTGGTGCACGACGTGGTAGTTATTGTTGAGGAAAAGCAGCGCAAAAAGCCCGCGATCCTCAATCACCACGGTGCGGCCACGGGCGCTGTCATGGGCTTGGTGTTCCAGAAAGGTCCGCAGGCGCAACAGCGACAGACCGCCATAGGCCGCCAGCCCATAGGCCCAAAGCGGCATGGCACTGAACCAAGTCACCCACGCTATGACCAGCGCGATTGCGAAGACATGGAGCGCCCACGCCCGTTGCACATCGCGGTCGCCTTCGCGGATCAACTGCCATTCGTCGGACATGAACCTGATCTGCCCAATCAGCGGCCCCAGCACCATCCGGCCCAGCAGCGTATTGTTCCACTGCATCACCGCCCGCAGCGCCTGCGGCATCCGTTCCCAGATCACCGGATCGATATAGTTCGTTTCGGGGTCGTCATAGGGGTCGGTCAGCATCGCATCGCGGTGGTGTTCCAGATGCGTATCGCGGAACCGCTCATAGGGGATGGCAAGGTTGAGCGTCAGAAACACAAGCGCTTCGTTCAGGCGCTGATTGCGGAACGGGTGGCCATGCAGCACCTCGTGCTGCAGCGAGGATTGCAGCGCCACCAGCAAGGCGGTGACGATGATAGCAAGGGTGAGCGAGGTGACCGGCAACCACAGCGTTGCTGCCGCCCAGCCTGCATAGCACAGGACAATCAATGCCAGCGTAGGCCAGTCCCGCATGTTAGTTTCCGTTACCCATACCTCGCGGTAACAGGTCTGTGATGTCAGGACTTGTCAGTTTCCGCCCATATCCCTGCCGTTTTTGGCCTATTCGCCGGGGCGAGTCAGACTAAAGACCTCGCGCACCACCGAATAGTCGCGATAGCCAAGGCGGGTCAGCGGGTTGAATGTGGTCACGTCAAACATGCCGTCCACCAGACAATTGTCACGCATATGGATGCCCACGACCTCTCCGAAGACGGTGAAATTTGCGGCACCGGGCAGTTGCACGATCTGGGTCAGCTTACACTCCAGCGTGGCCGGTGCGTTTGCCACGCGCGGGCAGTTGATGGTTTCGCATTGGGCCTTTTCAATGCCTGCCAGCGTGAATTCATCGGTGTCCTTGTCCCAAGGGCCAGAGGTTTTGTTCATGACGTCACGGGCCGCATATTCCACAATGTTGATGGCAAAGACGCCCGTGTCACGGATGTTCGCCACACTGTCCTTTGTCCCGTCGCGGTCGGGCTTGGCACTGGTTGAGGCGAACATGACCTGCGGTGGTTCATAGGCGCAGGCGTTGAAGAACGAATAGGGCGCCAAATTATCTGCGCCATCCGCGCCGCGTGTCGCGATCCAAGCGATGGGGCGCGGGGTCACGATGGCGTTGAACGGGTTATGGGGCAGCCCGTGACCATCTTGAGGGCGATAGAACATGGATCAGGTCTTTCTTTGACAATGCGCGCGCTTTAGGTAGCGTGCCACCAGACAAGAGGCCAGTTGAAAGAACCATGCCCGCAGAGCAGATCGCACTGGCGCAGGAAACACCAGCAGACCATTGGGAGGTTGAGGCGCTTTACGACCTCACCTTTGCGCCGGGGCGCACGGCGCTCTCGTCTTATCGGCTGCGCGATGACGTGGACCCGATTGCGACGCTATGCCTGACCGCACGCGATGGCGATGGCATTTTGGCTGGCGCGATCCGCAATTGGCCTGTGTCTGTTGGCGGCGATGCGGCGATCCTTTTGGGCCCTGTCGCTGTGCACCCGACCCGGCAAGGCGAAGGCATCGCAGCGCTGCTGATGTGGCGCGCGATTGAGATGGCACGCGATCAAGGCTGGGACCGGGTGATGCTGGTGGGCGACGCGCCCTACTATGGCCGCTTTGGGTTTACCCGACTGACGGGGGTGCAAATGCCCCCCCCCACCAACCCGGATCGGGTGCTGGGAATCAGCCTGACACCGGGCGCGTGGGATGCGGTGACCGGCGAGGTGACACGCGCCTGCGATTGAATTGCGCCCGTTTGCACATATCTGCAAAGGGGACGACACGCAGGAGCCGCTGATGAAAGTCATCAATCCAGACACCACATATCCGCCCTTGTCCGCAGAGGCGCAGGGCCAAGTGACGGCCCTTGCCCAGCGGCAAAAACGGGCCAATGGGGTCTTGATGAAGGCGGTGAACTTTGTGGGTGGTCAGGTTGAAGACACGCTGAAAATGCTCCCAGCGGGTGCGCGTGACCAGATCGACAATGCCGCGCGGAGTGCCTTGCAGAAAAGCTATGACCTGGCCGCTGGCACGCGCAGTGGGCGTTTTGCCACTACCGTCCAGACGGATGCCGGGCACAAGGTTATGGCGACGATTTCCGGCGCATTGGGTGGCCTTGGGGGCTTGCCTACGGCGCTGGCAGAACTGCCTGTCGCCACCACGATGATCTTTCGCGCTGTCCAGGGCGTGGCTGCGCAATATGGTGAAGACCCCAACACCGAAGAGACCCGGCTGGAATGCCTCGCGGTCTTTGGTGCAGGCGGTCCAGGGGAAGAGGACGACGGCGTCGATACCTCTTTCATCGGGGCGCGGCTGGGGCTGACCGGGGCCGCGGTCCATGGGCTGCTCAGCAAAGTCGCCCCACGCTTTGCGACCGTTCTCAGCCAGAAGCTTGCCAGCCAAGCGGTGCCGGTTTTGGGCGCAGCGGCAGGGGCAGGGACGAATTACGCCTTCACGCAATACTACGTTGAGATGGCCCATGTGCACTTCGGGCTCCGGCAGATGGCGCGCGAGCACGGCGAAGATCAGGTGCTGGATGCCTTCCATGCGGCTTTGATATCGCCACCCGTCAAACGGGCAGAGGCCAAGGCCACAGCGGACGACTGATCGGGAAGCGCCTGTCTTGCAACCCTACCAACGCTCCTCTAGCGTCGCGAAAAATTGGCGGGCAGAGGATTTTCCAGATGTTCAAGCGGTCCATCGGGGCGATTGTCACAGCACCATTTCAGGCGCGACATTGGCGTGCAGTCATCAACACCTTTCGGTTGCTGCCGCGTCCGATTGCCCATTTGCAGGAATATGTGACACGCAGTCAGGCGGGGTTTCCCAAGGCGGTCGATATCCGCACTCCCACCGGCAAGATTACCGCGCAATTGCACCACCCCGACGACCGCCTGACGGTGAACGAGATTTTCTGCCGTGGCGACTACGAGGTGCCGCGGACCGCGCAAACGATCGTTGATTTTGGGTCGAACATCGGGATTTCGGCGCTCTATTTCCTGAGCCGAAACGCCTCCGCAAAGGTCTGGCTTTATGAACCCAACCCCGCGAATGTGGAAAAGCTGCGTGCGCAGGTCGCCCCGTTCGAAGACCGCGTGGTTCTGAACCCTGTGGGTGTTGCCCCTGAAGATGGCGTGCTGGAGTTTGGGTTTGAACCCTCTGGCCGCTATGGCGGGGCAGGCTTGGACTTTCCGGACAAGCAAAGCATCGCCGTTGAGGCGGCAGAGCGTGTGCTTGCGGGTATTATTGCAGACACGGGCGACATTGACGTGGTCAAGCTCGATATCGAAAGCCTGGAAGAGGATATCCTGCGCAGCCTTACGCCCGACACGGTCAGCAAGGTGAAGCTGTTCCTGATTGAGGGCCCTTTGGCGACCGACATGTTCCAAGACACGCACGAGGCAACCGTCTATGGCCCCATCACCCGGTTGACCCGGCGCTAGAGCACAAAGTGCCTAGGTGATGCGCCCGCCGGACATGCTGCCGTTCAAGCGCGCATTTTCCACCAGAAAGTCAGACACCGCACGCCGTACGGATTGCGCTCCGTTGTCGCGGGCCTCGTCGATCACGACTTTAAGCTCTTCCAGATTGACCTGCCGCAGCAGGTGCTTGACCGGCCCCACAGATGCCGGGCGCATCGACAAGGACTCAAAGCCGATGGCGGCCAGACAGAGCGCCTCAATCGGGCGGCCTGCATCCTCTCCGCAAAATGAGATCGGTGTGCCCGCTTCGCGGCAACGGCTGACGACCTGTTCAAGGAAGGACAGAAAGCTCACGTTCAATGTGTCATACCGCCTTCGCACACGCTCATTCTCGCGGTCGGCGGCGTAGAAGAATTGCTTCAGATCGTTGCCGCCTACGGACAGGAAATCGACCTCTTCGAAAAAGCCCTGTGCCGCGAAACCGAGCGATGGGGTTTCCAGCATCGCGCCGAGTTCAAGCTTTGAAGGCAGGGGATTGCCCAAGCGCGCCTCGCGGGCGATGACCTTGTCCAGCTCTGCCTTGGCTTCGCGGAATTCGCTGCGCAGGGTGATGAAGGGGAACATCACCGTCAACGGACCGCCATTTGCTGCGCGCACCAGCGCCTGAAGCTGCATCCGCAGGATGCCGGGCTTATCAAGGCCCACGCGGATCGCACGCCAGCCCATGGCCGGGTTGGGTTCGTCATTGGGCTTCATGTAGGGCAGGACCTTGTCCGACCCGATGTCCAGCGTGCGAAACGCCACGCGCCGCCCACCTGCAGCATCCATCACCCGGGCATAAAGGGCGGAAAGTTCCGCACGTTTGGGCATCTGGCTGCGGATCAGGAATTGCAGCTCCGTCCGGAAAAGCCCAACGCCTTCGGCACCGGACCCTTCGAGAGAGGGCAGATCAGCCATAAGGCCTGCATTCATATGTAGACTTATCACGCGCCCGCATTTGGTCTCTGCCGGCAAATCACGGATGCTGGCATATCGTTCCTGCGCGCGGGTGTGCATCGCGATCTTGTCGGAAAAGGCGGCTTGCACCTGTTCATCCGGGCGCAGGTGCACAATGCCCTGTTCGCCATCCACAAGGATCTGATCGCCATTCAGCGCCTCGGTCGTGATGCCCTTGGCATTGATCACCAGCGGGATCGCCCAGGCCCGGGCGACGATTGTTGCATGGCTCCCGACAGAGCCTTCTTCCAGCACAATGCCCTTGAGCGTCTTGCCATATTCCAGCAATTCGCCAGGGCCGATGTTACGCGCCACGAGGATCGGGCGTTCAGGCACTTCCGCACCTGTGTCGCCGCCTTGCCCCGTCAGAATACGCAGCAGCCGGTTCGACAGGTCATCCAGATCATGCAGCCGCTCACGCATATAGGCGTCAGAGGATTGCCCAAGCCGGGTGCGGGCCAGCGATTGTTCCTTTTCGACAGAGGCCTCTGCCGACAATCCGTTTTCAACGTCAGCCTCCATCCGGCGCATCCAGGATTTGGAATTGGCGAACATCCGGTAGGCTTCAAACACCTGTTTTTGGTCGGTGGCGACGGCTGTTTGATCGGACAGCATTTCATCAACGCTCATCCGCAATTGATCGACAGCGGCGCGCAGGCGGACCATTTCCGCCTCGGGGTCTTCGGCGATGGGATTGGTGACGACGACGCGGGGTTCATGCAGGTAGACTTGGCCTGCGCTGGCCCCTTCCTGCGCGATTGATCCGCGAAACAGAACCGGGTTCTGGTGGCGGGCTGACAAGGCCGCACCTTCGCCGACAAAAACCCCCAATTCGGTCATTTCCGCCAGCACCATGGCCACGACCTCAAGGGCATAGACCTCATCTGCGGTGAATTCGCGGGCCTCTTTGGACTGGACGACCAAGACCCCCATGGTTTCGCCCAACCGCTGCACCGGGACGCCGCAGAACGACGAATACCGTTCCTCTCCCGTCTCGGGCATATAGCGAAAGCCTTTAGCGTTGGGGGCGTCGGCTGTGTTCACAACGCGCCGGGTTCTGGCGACGCGACCCACAAGGCCTTCGCCCAGCCGCATCCGGGTTTGGTGCACCGATTCCGCCTTGAGACCTTCGGTGGCGCAAAGTTCCAGCGTTTCTTCGTCGCGGAAAAGATAGATTGAGCACACTTCTGTGCGCATCGACGAAGCAATCAGTTCGACGATCTTGTCGAGCCGTTCCTGCCCCGCGCCGTCCTCGGCCAGCGCGCGGCGTAACCGCCCCAAAAGCTTGCGGCTTTCTGTCTCGATCCGTTCGGGCATTCTGCTCCCCACGCCATCACTTAAGAAACCTATAGGCGAGTTCGCGACAGAAGGGGAGTGAAAACAACCCCCTTTCAGTGCCCGGAATTCAGGCGCCGTTAACCTTTTGTAAAGACAATCTTGTCATGGAAACCCAGGTCATCGCGTTGTGTTTTTTGGAGTGTCGTCATGCGTCATACCTCAGTTTTTGCCGTTGATTTGCCGCTCGCCGTGCTCGACGTGATCCCCAATCCTGTCTTGGTCAAAAACAGTGATCTGCAATATGTCTGGGTGAATGACGCCTTTGAAAATCTGTTCAGCGTCTCGCGTGATGCACTGATCGGCAAGCTGGATATTGAGGTGTTTCCGGACCGGCAGTCCTCACAATGCAACGGCGGCGATCGACGCGTTTTGGCCGATGGCGTGATTGATGAAGCCCATGAAACGGTCTTTACGGCCGAAGGTGCTGCGCGCGAAACCCTGACGCGAAAAAGCAGGCTGACACTGCCGTCGGGTGCCACGTTTCTGGTCGGCGTGATGCATGATTTGACAGAGATCACAGAAGCCAACAGCCGCCTGAAGAAGCAATCCATCGCGATGGAGGCCCTTGCCAATACCGATGGCCTGACGGGCTGTTTCAACCGTCGTGCCCTGTTTGAGCGGGTCGGCAAGCTGGAAGACAGCGAAAATGCGGCGGGTGTCCTGATCCTTGATCTTGATCATTTCAAGATGGTCAATGATCAGTTCGGACACGGCGTCGGGGATGCCGTCTTGGTGCAATTTGCGCAGATCGTGAACGACCTTATCGGGCCGGATGATTTCTTTGCGCGCTTGGGCGGCGAAGAATTCGTGATTTATGTCCCGGACACGGAACCTGCCGCGCTCAAGGCAAAAGGTGCTGCGATTTGCAAAGCGCTTGCTGCTAAACCGATGCAGGTGAACGGCGCGGAAGTGCCAGTGACGGTCAGCGTCGGCGGGGCCATCGCCCAATCTGAGACGCTGGATACCGTCCTGTTGCGCGCAGACCGCGCGCTTTATCAGGTCAAGGAAAGCGGCCGCAACAACGTCGCGATGGCGTAGCCTAAGCCGCTTTATCCAGATCAAAGGCATCGTGCAGGGCTTGCACGGCCAATTCCATGTATTTGCGGTCGATCAACACGCTGACCTTGATCTCGGACGTGGCGATGACTTTGATGTTCACGCCTTCGTCGCGCAGGGTCTCAAACATCTTGGCGGCGACACCGGCATGGGACCGCATCCCGATACCGACAATGCTGACCTTGGCGACGTCAGTATCGGCCACCAGATCGTGAAAGTTGATCTCACCACTGGTCTTGGCGGCCTCTAGCGCGACCTTCGCGCGGGCAACCTGATCGATAGGGCAAGAGAACGTCATATCGGTGCGCCCATCTTCCGAGATGTTTTGCACGATCATATCGACGTTGACGCCCGCCTCGGCCAGCGGGCTAAAGATTGCCGCCGCGATACCGGGCCGGTCGGCCACAGAAATCAGGGTCATTTTCGCTTCATCACGGGAATAGGCCACACCGGCCACGACATTGCTTTCCATGATTTCCTCCTCTGCGCAGACAAGCGTGCCTGCGTCATCTGACGGTTCTTCAAAACTACTCAACACGCGCAAGCGGACCTTAAAGCGCATGGCCAATTCAACGGACCGGGTCTGCAGGACCTTGGCCCCCAGCGACGCCAGTTCCAACATTTCCTCAAACGCGATCTTGTCGAGTTTGCGGGCCTTGTCGGTGATGCGCGGATCGGTCGTGTAGACGCCATCGACGTCCGTGTAGATGTCACAGCGTTCCGCCTCAAACGCGGCGGCAAAGGCCACGGCTGTGGTGTCGGATCCGCCGCGCCCAAGCGTTGTAATCCGCCCCTCTGGGCTGATGCCTTGGAAACCCGCGACCACGGCCACGCGCATGCCTTCGGCAAATTTGGCGCGGATGTTTTCTGGCGGAATGTCTTCGATCCGGGCGCTGGAATGGGCACTTGTCGTCTGCACCGGCACCTGCCAACCCTGCCATGACCGCGCGGGGATATCCATTTCCTGCAACCGCAGCGCCATCAGGCCTGCGGTCACGTTTTCACCCGAGGACACAACCGCATCATACTCGCGCGCATCATAAAGCGGTGAGGTTTCGTTGACCCAGCCCACAAGCTCATTGGTTTTGCCGGACATGGCCGAGACAATGACGATCACGTCATAGCCCTTGGACACCTCAAGCGCGACGCGCTTGGCGGCGCGGGCGATCCGGTCAAGGTTGGCGACAGAAGTGCCGCCGAATTTCATCACAAGTGTCGGCATAACTGCCCCTTGGTGGCGTATTTTGCGTTCACGCCCCTTTAGCGGCACCGCTTCCTAAGGGCAATGCGGTTTGCCTGCAAAAACCAGCTGGTCCAGTTCAGTCGGGCATGGGGGAGCCGTCGTAGGCCTCAAAACTGCCCGAAGTCGCGAGGCTGAGCGCATCAAAGCGTTGCGCCAATCCCTGCACCGATTGCGCAACGGTGATCGCCGCGGCATCGGTGCCCATATCCGTTTGCACCCAGCCGGGGTGGTATATGCCGACGGCCACACCGTCTTCGGCCAAATCCAGCGCCAGATTGCGCCCTACAGAGACTGCCGCCGCCTTTGACGCGCGGTAGGCATAGCTGCGCCCCGACGCGCGCGCATGCGATCCCATCTGACTTGAGATGATGGCGACCTTGCCACGCGCCTTGTGCAGGTTGGGCAAGAGCGATTGCACCGTCCAAAAGACGCCTGCCACGTTCGCTGCAAACGATCCGGCCCATTGGTCAGCGGAATAGGTGTCGCGGACGCTTTGGTCGCGGTCCAGAAACACCCCGGCATTGCAGATCAGCAGATCAACCGGCGCGTCACCAAAGCCTTTGGCAAGGGCTGCATGACTGTCGGGGTCCGTCACATCCAATTGTGCAAAGCCATCGGTCGCAGGCGCGCGATGGGTACCCAGAACCGGCCCGCGCGCGGCATATAGATCGTATAGCCCGCGCCCGATGCCCCGATTTGCCCCTGTAATAACAACGCTCATCAGTTCGCTTTCTTGCTGGGGATAAAGGGCAGGGGCAGGACAGGTACGCCGTCATCAATCAGCTTTTTGGCCTCTTTCGCGTTGGCCTCGCCATAGATTGCGCGTTCGGGGATGATCCCTTCGTGCATATCCCGCGCCTCTTTTGCGAACGACAGGCCGACATAGTCTGAATTCGCCTCGACCTCTTCTTTGATCTTTCCAAGCGGGGCCTTGGGGATGGTGACATTGCCCTTGGTCGGCAGCGCCGGGGCCATCAGCGATTTGCTGACCTCGGTGGACCCGCATGCGGCACATTGCACCATGCCTGCGCCAGCGAGCTTGTCAAAGGCCGCAGCATTCTGGAACCAGCTGTCGAACTGGTGCGCCTTGTCACATTGCAGGGTGTATTTGATCATCTGCTTGTCCGCTGTTCTGCCCTATAGTGAGCGTCACGCGCTGCACCTGCAAGGCCGTTCACGGCAAGGTGCGAGGGTCAAAGCGCGACACGATCCGCCGCAACTCAGGCTCCGCCAGACGTTTCGCAGCTTTTTTCGGGGATAGCCATTTGCGCTTGCGTTGTTTGCGTTCGGGCCATTTGTCATGCTCTTCCGCCACCTCAAGCGGGTAGACCATGACGATCACCGGGGCGAGCAATTTGGACGTGGTTTTGACATAGGCATAGACCCCCAGACAGCGATCAATCGGGCGACCGGTCAGCCCGGCCTCTTCCCAAGCCTCTGTTGCGGCGGCATTGGCGGGGGTTTCCTTGTGCATCGGCCATCCCTTGGGCAGAATCCAGCGCTTGGACCGGCGCGAGGTTACAAGACAGATTTGCAATTCACCGCCCTTATAGCGGTAGCAAAGTGCCGCAAACTGCGTGCGCACGTCCGTCTTGCCGCCCGCCTGCAATTTCAGCGGCAATTGCCCCTTTTTGGTCTTTGCCGATTTCAGTGTTGCGGGCGGTTTCAAATGCACTCATTCCTTATTTCAACTGCTTTCATATCGCTAAGGCGCTGCCTATGACCATCCCCCGTTTCATCGGGTCTGAGATCTATCGCCATTCCAGCTATGGCCCGCGCCACCCTTTGCGGGTGCCACGTGTCAGCACGGTGATGGACCTGTCCCGGGCGATGGGCTGGTTGCCGGATGGGCAATATCTCAACAGCCCGCGTGCTAAGCCTGCCGCACTGCACAGCTATCATACGCCTGCCTATGTAAAGGCGCTGCAACAGGCCGAAGCGTCCCAAACCGTCAGCGATGCGGTGCGTGCGCGGCACGGGCTGGGCACCCATGACAACCCGGTCTTCCCCGAGATGTATCGCCGCCCCGCCACCTCTGCCGGGGCTGCGATGCTGGCGGGGGAGCTGCTGAAAGATGGCGGTGTGATCTATACGCCCGCGGGCGGCACGCACCACGGGTTTCCCGACAGGGCAGGCGGATTTTGCTATCTGAATGATCCGGTGCTGGCGATCCAATCCCTGCGCCGCAACGGCGCGCAGCGGGTGGCCTATGTCGATATCGATGCGCACCACCCTGATGGTGTCGAACATGCCTTTGCGCATGACCCCGACACCTTGCTGGTCTCACCCCATGAAGAAAACCGTTGGCCGCGCACCGGCGCATTGAATGATGTGGGCGTGGGGCAGGTGTTCAACCTGCCGCTGCCCAAAGGCGCGCATGATGACGATATGGCGTTGGCCCGCGATGCGGTGATCTTGCCCGCCGTGCAGGCCTTTGCTCCCGATGCCATTGTGCTGCAATGCGGGGCCGACGGGGTTGAGGAAGACCCGCAATCGCGGCTGGCTCTGTCCAACAATGCCCATTTTGCGACCGTCGCGGCTTTGATGAACATGGCCCCGCGCCTGATGGTCTTGGGCGGGGGCGGCTACAATCCGTGGTCTGTTGGCCGCTGCTGGACCGGCGTTTGGGCGACGTTGAACGGGCATGACATTCCTGACGTGCTGCCCGGACCCGCCCAAGCAGTCCTTCGCGATTTGCGCTGGGACTCGCAGCGCCGCGTCAAGACACCGCCCGACCACTGGATCACTACGCTGCGCGATGCGCCGCGCAGTGGCACAATCCACCCCGACCTGCGGGAGCGGGTTAGCGTGTTGGCGGGGCGGGTAGCGTCGCTTTGATCTGTGCGATCAGCGGGGCAAGGTCGACAGGTGCTGCAATCTCGCTGGCGCGATTGGCCATGGCATCGTCCCCCAGATGCGCAACCATCGCTGAGGCCAAATCGTCTGACCCAGCGACAGCCACGGCCCCGTTGCCTGCATCCAGGGCCCCATAGATATCCGCAAAGTTGCGCACCGATGGGCCATGCAGCAGGGGGCAGCCATAGGCGATCGGTTCAAACGGGGTATGGCCGCCTTTGTCCACCAGCGACCCGCCGACAAAGACGACACCCGCCACGCGATACCAGAACGGCATCTCGCCAAGCGTATCTGCCAGATAGATTTGCCCCGGTTCTTGGCCCGCACTGCGCTGCGTCGGGGCAAACCCTTTGGCGGTGATCAGATCACACAGCGCAGCGCCGCGTTCGGGATGGCGGGGCGCGAGGATCAGGCGCAGATCAGGTTGGGTTTCAAGTGCCGTACGGAAAGCGTCCAAGACGATCTCTTCCTCGCCGACATGGGTCGCAGCGGCAAGCACGGTTCGCGCGCGGTCAAATCCCTCTGCCTCCGCAGGCAGTTCCCGCGTTTCGGCCACATAAGCTGCCTTGAGCGCAACAGGGGCCAGCATCCTGTCAGACGACACGCCAAGCGCGACCAGATTGCGCGCCGAACCTGTATCTTGCGGCACGACCAAACCCACAGGTCCCAACATATCCGCCGCAACGCCAGCAAATCGGCCCCATGCCCGCGCGGACCGGTCCGACATACGCGCGCCCAGCATCACCACAGGCACTTTCGCGGCATGTGCGGCGCGCATCCGCATCGGCCAAAGCTCATTTTCCAGCACGACTAGGGCGCTGGTCTGCGCCGCCATGCGCCGCGCCACATGGGCAAAATCCAACGGCGCAAGGGTCGCTGTCACATGCGCCATGCCCCAACTTGCGACGCGGTCCCGCCCGGTTGTCGTGTTGACAGTCACCAGCAAGGGCCGGTCCGAAAGGGCTTCAATGATCGGCTTGGCAGAGGCCACTTCCCCCACGCTTGCACCGTGAACCCAGACCGCACCCGCCGGAACAGCAGGGCCGCGCAGTCGGGTCCACAAGTCGCCCCAGCTTTCGCGCCCGCGCAGCACTGCCCACACCCGGCCCAACACCAAAAGCGGCAATAAAATCACATAGATCAGGCGCAGAAGCAGCAAAGGGGCGTCCCCATTTATTCCGCGACTGACCTAACAGGCCCCGCGCGGTCTTGCCAAGCGCAGGGTGGCGCGAAATAGTCGCGCCATGAGGTTCAAGGCGATCATCTGTGCGGCATTGCTGCTTGCGGCGGGCCCAGCGCGGGCAGAGCCTTTGGTCGTTTTTGCCGCCGCCAGTTTGAAAGAGCCGATGGATGCGCTCGCCGCTGAATTTGGTGACGCCGTGGTGTCCTATGGCGGCAGCGGCGTTCTGGCGCGGCAAGCGATGGCAGGCGCACCGGCAGATGTGATCGTGCTGGCCCACCCGCAATGGATGGATGCGCTGGGCGACCGGGCGCAGGACCGCGTTGATCTTTTGGGCAACAGGTTGGTGTTGATCGGGGCAGAGGGGCCGCCCGTGCCCCTGACGCCAGAAGGGATCGCCGCCGCATTGGGCGAGGGGCGCTTGGCCATGGGCCTGACGCAGGCCGTGCCTGCAGGGCAATACGGGGCCGAAGCCTTGCGAAACCTGGACCTTTGGGATGGCGTGGCCGACCAACTGGCCGAGGTTGATAGCGTGCGCGCGGCCTTGGTGCTGGTCGCGCGGGGGGAGGCTCCGCTTGGTATCACCTATGCCACCGACGCGCACGCGGACCCGAACGTGGCCATCCGGGCGGAATTTCCCGCAACGAGCCATGCCCCCATCATCTATCCCGCGGCTCGGCTCAGCGATGCGCCACGGGCCGCTGACTTTCTGGCCCTGTTAACCGGGCCAATCGGGCGGGAAGTCTTTGAAACGGCAGGGTTTATCGCCCTGAACGCCCCATGACGCTGGGCCTTGATGCCGCCGCTTGGACGGCTGTCCTCTTATCGCTACGCGTTGCGTTGGTGGCCACACTCTGTGCTCTTCCGCTGGCGATCTGGGTGGCGCATGTGCTGGCGCGACGTGAGTTCTGGGGCAAGCAGGTCCTCAACGGTCTGGTGCATTTGCCGCTCGTCTTGCCGCCCGTCGTCACCGGTTATTTGTTGCTCGTCGTTTTTGGCGGCAACGGTGTCATCGGCGGCTGGCTGGCGCAAACCTTTGGCATCACACTGGCGTTTCGTTGGACCGGGGCCGCATTGGCCGCGGCGATCATGGCGTTTCCGCTGATGGTCCGGGCCGTCCGCCTTGGGATTGAGGCGGTCGATCCCGGATTGGAAGAGGCCGCCGCGACCCTTGGCGCGTCCCGCATGCGCATTTTTGCCACCGTCACGCTGCCGCTGATCGCACCCGGCGTGCTGGCAGGCGCGGTTCTGGGCTTTGCCAAGGCGTTGGGCGAATTCGGCGCCACGATCACCTTTGTCGCCGCGATCCCCGGCCAGACCCAAACGATCCCCTCTGCGATCTACGGGTTGTTGCAGGTGCCGGGGCAAGAGGGCGCGGTTGTGGCCCTTGTGATCGTCTCAATCGTGCTGGCGATGGGCGCTTTGATCGCGAGCGAATGGCTCGCCCGGCGGGTGCGTGCACGATGATTGATGTGGCTTTGCACCAACGCCTTGGCGATTTGACACTTGATGTGGCGTTTGAGGCGCCCGCCGGGTTGACCGCGATCTTTGGCCCGTCTGGTGCGGGCAAGACCAGCATTCTGCGCGCCATTGCTGGCCTGACGTCGCTGCAATCGGGTCATGTGAGGCTGGATGGGCAGGAGCTTTCCCACCTGCCGCCGCAAGCCCGCAAGATCGGCTATGTCTTTCAAGATGCACGTCTTTTCCCGCATATGACTGTGGAGCAGAACCTCGCCTATGGCGGCAGCCACGACCGCGACCGCATCATTGAAATGCTCGGCCTTGGCAATTTGCTCAACCGTCGCCCAGCCAACCTGTCAGGCGGCGAGGCGCAACGTGTCGCCATCGGACGCGCCCTGATGCGCGCACCGCAGCTCCTGCTGTTGGACGAACCGCTCGCCAGCCTCGATGCGGCGCGCAAGGCAGAGGTCATGCCCTATCTGGAACGCCTGCGCGACACCGCCAAAGTACCGATCCTTTACGTCAGTCACGACATGGCCGAGGTGGCGCGCCTTGCGACAACGCTTGTGTTGGTGCGGGATGGGCGGCTTGTGCAGGCCGGACCGCTGGAAACCTTGCTGAGCACGCCTGCACTGATCCCTGAACTTGGTGCATCCGTCGCGGGCGCGGTTTTACCCGTTCAGGTCACGGACTTTGACCCTGCCGACCACATGACAAACGTGCAGGCCAAGGCGGGCAGGCTGATGATCCCCGGTCAGATCGGGACGGTCGGGGAAACGCTTCGCCTGCGCATTCCCGCCCGCGATGTGATCTTGTCAGATGTGGCGCCGACGAGGCTGAGCGCGCTCAATAGCTTGGCCGTAACGATCCAAAGCCTGACTGACACCCATGATGGCTATGTCGATGTGGCACTTGATGCCGCTGGCGATCCATTGCTGGCCCGGATCACCCGCCGGTCCGCGCGGCAGATGGACCTCAAACCGGTGCAGGGCATCTTTGCGATCATCAAAGCTACCGCTGTCAACCGCTGATCCAAAGCGATTGCCAATCGGGCGGGCACAGATAAGCTGACCAAAGACCACAAAGGACGCGACCATGAAACTCAGCGAAAGCCAGACAATTAATGTCGATGCCGCCACCGTTTGGGCGGCTCTCTTGGACCCGGATGTCCTCAAGGCTTGCGTGCCCGGCTGCACCGAAATGGCCGGCAATGCTGACGACGGCTTTACCGCGACGGTGGTGCAAAAGGTCGGCCCGGTGAAGGCGACGTTCAAGGGGATCGTCACCCTGTCCGACCGTGTGGAACCCACGTCGCTGACCATCACGGGCGAGGGCAAAGGCGGACCTGCGGGATTTGCCAAAGGCGGGGCTGACGTGCGGCTGGAACCCGACGGGGAATCCACTGTGCTGCACTATGCAGTTGAGGCGAAGGTCGGCGGCAAGCTCGCGCAACTGGGCAGCCGCATCATCGACGGATTCGCCAAGCGCATGGCGGAAGAATTCTTTTCCAACTTCAAGGACGCCGTGGAAGGACCGGGCGGGGATGACGCGGAGGCCGACGATGACGCACCCAAAAGGGGCTGGTTCAAGCGGCTGACGTCATAACAATTTGGGGAAGGGGTACCATGGCAGTCCCTAGGGGAATCGAACCCCTCTTTCCAGGTTGAAAACCTGGCGTCCTAACCGATAGACGAAGGGACCGCACTTGGTGGGGCGTATTTAGGCAAAGCTTTCACCAAGGGCAAGAGGATTCTTGCGGGTTTTTTGCACAAAATTTTGGGGGCCTAATGGGCCGGTGCAGCATCCTCGAGCCGCAGTTGCGGGCTTTGGCGACCACGCCAAGTGTTGACCTCTAGCCGCCCGGCCAGATGAAACCGCGCGCCCTTGTGGTTGATCAGCATGGGCCCCAGTGGGCCATCCATCGCGCCAAATGCAATCGCATCGATTCGTGCTCCCAGACCGTCGCCATAGGTGACTTTCAGGTGGCCAGTGCCGACCTCTTTGGCAAAAAGGATCTGGCAATCGGGGAAGGCAAATCGCGGCGCGGGCGCACCGGCACCAAAGGGGCCCGCGCCCTCGATCATCTCGATCAGTTCCACCGTGGCCGCACCGGGCATCAGCACGCCATCAAGCCGCAAATCTGCAGGACCCAGCGTGTCAGCCCCCTGTTTTGAAAGCAGTTCTTCCAGCCGCACCATCGCGGGCTCAAGCTTGTCGCGCAGCACCGTCAGCCCTGCGGCCATCTTATGCCCACCACCTTTTTCCAGCAGCCCCTCGGCTGCCAGCCGCTGGATCGCGGCACCCAGATCAATGCCTGCCACAGAGCGACCCGACCCTTTGCCGATATCACCGTCAAAGCCGATGACAATTGCGGGTCTGTTCGTCTGTTCTTTCAAGCGCGAGGCGACGATGCCCACAACGCCCGGATGCCAGCCATCCGCCGCCGCCCAGACAAGGGCAGCATCTGTGCCGCGTTCTTCGGCTTGTTCCAGCGCCAATGCGCGCACCTCGGCCTCAACCTCGCGCCGTTCGGTGTTGAGCTGATCCAGCTTGTCGGCCAGATCGCTTGCCTCTTGCGGGTTGTCCGTGGCCAAAAGCCGCGCGCCAAGGTCCGCTTTGCCGATCCGCCCGCCTGCGTTGACGCGCGGCCCGAGTAGAAACCCAAGGTGATAGGATGAAGGCGCGGTATCAAGGCCCGCAACATCAGCCAAAGCGCGCAGGCCAATCCGGTCGCGCCGCGCCATCACCGACAGGCCCTGCCGGACCAGTGCACGGTTCACCCCAACCAAGGGGGCAACGTCGGCCACGGTGGCAAGGGCAACGAGGTCCAGCAGCGCGATCAGGTCCGGGCCCTTTTGGCCCTCTGTCTTCAACTGGCGGTTCGCCTCAACCAGCATCAGAAAGACCACAGCCGCCGCGCAAAGATGCGCCAGATCACCGCTTTCGTCCTGTCGGTTTGGGTTCACAATCGCATGCGCATCAGGCAGCGTTTCGCCCCCCAAATGGTGGTCGAGCACGATTACATCCGCACCAACCGCCGCCGCTATTGGCCCGTGAGACAGTGTGCCGCAATCGACGCAAACGATCAGATCATGGTCACGCGCGAGCGCCGCCATCGCCTCATCATTGGGGCCATAGCCTTCGTCAATGCGGTCGGGCACGTAAAGCGTCGCCCGCCGCCCCATATCGCGGAGCCAAGAGATCAGCAGCGCCGCTGAGGTGCCACCATCCACGTCGTAATCGGCGAATATCGCGATCTTTTCGGACCGCGCCACCGCCAGTAGAAACCGCTCTGCGGCTTTGCCCATATCGCGCAGAACCAAGGGGTCGGGCAGCAAATCACGCAGCGTCGGGGCAAGAAAAGCGTCCGCCTCGGATGGCGCAACACCACGCCGCACCAGCGTGCGGCAAAGCGGTGCGGGCAGGCCCGTCTCTTGCGCCATGGCTTCGGACAGCCGGTCTTCTTCGCCGCTGGGTCCAACCCAACGCCGCCCTGTGGCAGAGCTGTCGACATTTAGGAAACTGGGCATATCTGGCATATCTTTCATATACCGCCACCATATCCGGTGTAAGCGCCGCAGGCTACCCGCTCTTTCGTTGGCTCAATATGTCCGCGATCAGGCGGTAGGATTGCGATAGATCATGTGCCGCACCGACCCGGTTTTGGAGCGCATGAGAATCGTCTCAGCGGTCACAAATCCAACCTCGCGCTTGATACCGGGCAGGAGTGACCCATCGGTTACGCCCGTGGCTGCAAAGATCACATCGCCTGTCACCATATCGTCGCGGGTATAGACCCGGTCAAAATTGGTGATCCCGGCTTTTGACGCGCGGCCCCGCTCATCATCATTGCGGAACAAGAGCTTGCCAAAAATCTGACCACCCATGCACTTGAGCGCCGCTGCCGCAAGCACGCCTTCGGGCGCCCCACCAGAACCCATGTACATGTCGATGCCGGTCTTGGCAGGTTCCGCGCAGTGCATCACGCCAGCCACATCGCCGTCGGTGATCAAACGGATCGCGGCACCCGTGCTGCGCAGCTCCGCAATCATGTCCTCATGCCGGGGGCGTTCCAGCACGCAGACGGTGATATCTTCGGTCGAACATCCCTTTGCCGCGGCCAATGCGCTGACGCGTTCAGCAGGGGACATCGACAGCGTCACAACGCCGGTCTTAAAGCCCGGACCAATCGCAAGCTTGTCCATGTAAACGTCGGGCGCGTGCAGCATCGATCCGCGCGGGCCCATCGCGATCACGGCCAAAGCGTTGGGCATGTCTTTCGCTGTGAGCGTGGTGCCTTCTAGCGGATCAAGCGCGATGTCCACACCGGGGCCTTTGCCGGTGCCAACCTCTTCGCCGATGAACAGCATCGGGGCCTCGTCACGCTCGCCTTCGCCGATGACCACGACGCCTGCGATATCAAGCCGGTTCAGCTGGGTGCGCATGGCATCCACAGCGGCTTGATCGGCGGCCTTTTCATCGCCGCGCCCGATCAGGGACGCACAGGCAATTGCGGCAGCTTCGGAAACGCGGGCGAGGCCCAGCGAAAGGTTGCGGTCATTAAAATCGGGGGCTTTGGCCATCATCAGGCTCCTTGGAAAAGTTGCCTGACCTAAACCTTCCCACGGTCGGAAGCTCAAGCCTGTTTGCGCTAAACCCGGCCAAAGGACCCGGTTTAGGCCGCAAAAAGAGCGCTCGGCCTAGACCGCTTCGATTCGTATGGCGACGGGATCGCTGGCTACAACGCCCGTGCCACCAAAGGCGGCAATCGCCTCATCCAGTGCAGCACGCGTCGTTTTATGGGTGACGATCAACACCGGAGCGGCGGCATCCGGGTGATCGTATTGGCGCATCCGGTCGATGGATATGCCCGCATCGCCCAGCACCGTCGCGATCTTGGCCAAGGCACCGGGTTTGTCGATCAATTGCAGGCGCAGATAATAGGGTGCAGCGACCGATCCTTGGGCCGCACGCACTTTGCGCAAACCGGCGGCGGGCTGGCCAAAGACTGTCCCACGCGTTCCGCGCGCGATATCCATGACATCGCCCATTACCGCACTGGCCGTTGGACCTTCGCCCGCGCCGGGACCGCGTAGCACGATCTGGCTGACGGCGTCACCTTCGAGCACAACCATATTGGTGCCGCCTTGCAACTGCCCAAGCGGCGAACTGGCAGGCACCAGACAGGGCGACATGCGCTGTTCCAGCCCGCGCCCCGTCATCTGCGCCACACCCAAAAGCTTGATCTTATAGCCCATATCGGCGGCCCGATTGATGTCCTCAATCGTCACAGACCCGATCCCTTCCAGCGCGATTGAGGCGAAATCGACCTGACTGCCAAAGGCAATCGACGACAGGATGGCCAGCTTGTGACCGGCATCAATCCCGCCTACGTCCAGCTCTGGGTCGGCCTCAAGAAAGCCCAAGGCGTTGGCCTCGTCAAAGACCTCTTGATAGCTGAGCCCCGCATCCTGCATCCGCGTCAGGATGTAGTTACAACTGCCGTTCATCACGCCCATGATCCGGGTGATTTCATTGCCCGCAAGGCCCTCGGTCAGCGCCTTCACAACCGGGATGCCGCCTGCTACAGCGGCCTCATACCGGATCAAGCGGCCTTCGCCCTCAGCCAGTTCTGCCAGCGCCTGACCATGGATGGCGAGCATCGCTTTGTTGGCGGTCACGACGTCCTTGCCTGCCTTCAAGGCGGCCTCTGTGGCGTCTTTGGCGGGGCCTTCATCGCCGCCGATCAATTCGACAAAGACGTCCACATCGTCGCGCGTCGCAACCGCAACGGCGTCGTCTTCCCAAGCGTAGCCCGACAGATCAACGCCGCGGTCCTTGTCTTTGGACCGCGCGGTCACGGTGGTGATTTCCACAGCCCGCCCCGCGCGACGGGCCAAAAGATCAGCCTGCTGTTGCACGATTTTCACGACCCCCACACCAACGGTGCCAAGTCCTGCAATGCCAAGGCGCAGTGGTTTCGTCATGTGGGTCTCCGGGGCTGAATGTCTGTCGGGGTCTCGTTAGCGAAAAGGGGGGGCTACCGCAACGGGGCGGTTTCGATCCCGTCCTGCATCCGCGACCGCGTTGCAGGATCAACCACCGCACCGCGCAAGGCTGCTGCACGCGCCTGAAGGGCGGCGACCCTGTCATCCACGGCGGCAGGTGGTGTTGTTTCCGCCTGTGACGATGCGGCGGCCAGGACGGGCGCAAGCGGCACCAATTGCGGAAAATCGGCGCGGGCGGCATCCGCGCTCACCCTGTTTTCCAACGCCGGAAACGGGGCACAGGCCCCGGCCATCATCAAGGTCAAACAAAGGATTGCTCGCACGCGCATCGCTTACTTTCTGCTCTGCCTGACCATAGTCCCGCGCCCCAGCCGAGGAAAGAGCACCGACAGGGGTTTTCAATCGAACGCCCGTTCAGTTAAATGCGGCATGGCGCGCAAACAAGGCTCACATTCAGAGATCACCGGCCCCAAGGTCCGCGCTGCGGCCTTGCGGCTGATTGCGCGCTATGGCTGTGCGGCGGTCTCTATGCGGCAAATCGCGGCCGAAGTGGGCGTTCAGGCGGGCGCACTTTACAATTATATCAACGACAAGCAGTCGCTGCTTTTTGATCTGATGGAAAGCCACATGAAAGAGCTGCTTGAGGCCGCGGCCCAAGTGGACCTGAGCGGTGATGCGCCTGCCGCACTCGAACGCTTTACCCGCTTTCACATTCAGTTTCACCTGCCGCGCCGCGATCAGGTTTTTGTTTCCTACATGGAATTGCGCAACCTGAACGAAGAAAACTTTGCAAAGATCGAAGCGATGCGCCGCAGCTACGAAGATCAGCTTGAAACGATCCTGAAAACCGGCGTCGCCAATGGTGATTTTGTCGTGACGGATACGCGGGTCACGACGCTTGGGCTGATTGCGCTTTTGACCGGCATAACAAATTGGTACGACCCGCAGGGCCGTCTGGACATCGATACCGTTCAGGCGATTTACGTGGAACTTGTCAGCAAGGCTGTCGCCGCTTGACCACAAGCCGCTGAAAAGGGTCGCAATCAGACGCGATTGACCGGGCGGTTGATCACAACTTCACAACAACAAACAACGAAAAGGGGCGCGACATGAAAGTCGGGTTTATCGGTCTGGGCAACGTCGGCGCAAAGCTGGCAGGAAGCCTTTTGCGCAACGGGCATGATCTGGTGGTCTATGATCTGGATCCTGCCTTGGTAAAGGTCTTTACCGACCGGGGTGCCGTCGCGGGCGAGGGGCCTGCGGCCCTGATGCGCGACTGCGAGGCGGTTGTTACCTGCCTGCCGTCACCCGCCGCCTGCGAGGCTGTGGTGACAGAAATGATCCCCCATGTCGGTCCTGGCAAAATCTGGATGGAAATGTCCACCACTGACGCCGAAGACGTGGCCCGCCTTGGCGCGATGGTCACCGCAAAGGGCGGTGCGGCAGTCGAATGCCCCGTGTCTGGTGGTTGTCACCGTGCCGATACCGGCAACATCAGCATCTTTGCAGGCTGCGATCGCGCCACCTTTGAACGGGTCTTGCCGCTGCTGACGACGTTGGGCCGCCGCGTTTTGCATACAGGTGAGATGGGCACGGCCAGCAAGCTGAAGGTCATGACCAACTATCTGGCCACCGCCAACCTTTTGACACTGTGTGAGGCGCTTGTGACCATGAAGGCGGCGGGCCTTGATCTGGCCACCACCTATGAGGCGATCAAGATCAGCTCTGGCACCTCATTCGTGCATGAAACCGAAAGCCAGATGATCCTGAACGGTTGCCGTGACATCAACTTCACCATGGATCTGGTGAAAAAGGACATTGGCCTGTTTGATGACATCGCCAAGGCTCACGATGTCCCGCTTGAGATCAGCCCCCTGATGGTGTCGATCTTTGAGGATGGTATCGAACGCTATGGCCCACGCGCCCAATCCGACGACATCATCCGCCGTCTGGAAGATGCGACAGGCCTTGATATCACGGCCCCCGGTTTCCCGTCCGAGATGATCGACGATGAACCCGAAGAGCAGGGGTATGAGGTCGTGCCACCGCGCTGACACTGGCGTTTGCGGGGCGGCTCGCGTAAAGCCTGCGCAACAATTGCGAAAGGTGGCCGATGTTCCAGCCAGATGAAGACGGCATTTATGCCCGTGTGCCCGTCGCGCCAGCGCGGCGCGGCCTGGGGCTTGTGGTTCTCTATGGGCTGGGCGCGTTGCTGATCTACCTGATCTTTGACAGCTTTGCCGGCGTTGGTGCTGCGGCCATCATGCTCGTGATGGCCTGCGCCTGTTTTTGGGCGGCAGAGCGGATGCGCGCTGCCGCCGGGGTCGAGGTGCTGCTGACTGCTGATCAGATCGTCACTTCCACCGGGCTTGTGCTGGCGGATTTGGACAATGTGCTGGGCGTCAATCGCGGTGCGCTTTCGGTCAAACCGTCAACAGGCTTTACCTTGATGACCAAAACACCTCAGCCCCGGTCGTGGTGTCCGGGGGTGTGGTGGCGCTTTGGCCGTCGAGTTGGAATTGGTGGCATCACCGGCGCTGGCGCGGCCAAGTTCATGGCCGAGCAAATCGCATTGCATGTCGCAGAGCGCGATAGCGCCGACTAGCAGATCGTCTTTGTTGGGTCTTCTGTTGGATCATTGTTCCAACATAGCGAGTCGGTAAAGCGCGGGCTAATCACGGTAAACGTCCCCATCTCGAACGCATTCAGCGACGATGCCAGCACCGGCTCATAGGGTGGATCATAGTCGGTCCAGGTCTCGACCAGGATCGCGCGCTCTTCGTCACCAAGATCCGGCAAACGGGTTTCCATCGCGCGGATATCGGCCGTTGTCAAAACGTCTTTGGTTGAATTCTTCGTCTTCGACCATGCGCGGTGCAGGTGAACGTTCCCGTTTGAGTGGGTGTGCTTGTAGAATACGGTGACGCGCAACTCTGGGCTGCTGTCGTGCAGGGTCAAGAATTCCAGAAGATCAACGGTACCGTTGAGATACTCCTGATTGACCAATCCGGTTTCCCGGCTCAGCATGTCGGCAATGGTCAAGCCTGCGCGTTCGCTGATCGCTTCGGTGCGATAGGCGTCAAAGTACACAAGCGTTGACAAAAACGCCCATGACAGCAGCGGCACCATCAGCAGTGTCTCCACCGCGACGCTTCCGTCTTCGTCATTGCGCCATGCGCGCCACGCCCGTGTCAGTGGATTGTTACGGATCATTGGAATGGCTCCATTACATACGACGAGGTGGCAACAAGCGCATAAGCGCTGCCACTTTTCTTTGGGATCGCCTTGCCCAGACCAGAGGTGGGCAGCATGGGATCAAACAGCACGCAGGCGCGCAGGATCATCAATTCGTTGTTGTCACCGGTGTTGTTGAACACAACGGCAGGTTGGTTGGTCACAGAGCGGTCAACACAATCGATATCACCAATGGCAGCAAAGTTGCGCGGCTCACGTACCAGCATTTCCAGCCGGATGTTGTCCGAACAATTGGGAATGATGCTGGCCACCTCGCAGATGCGCGCAGTCAGATTTTCATTGGTAGGATCGTCCAGCCAGCCGATGCGCACTTCGCGCACGGTGACGTCAAGGCCGCGTTCCAGCATGACGTGCCGTGTCGACAACACGCCGCCTTCATATGCTGATGTGAACAACAGCAGATAGAAGGGCAGGATCAGGATGAATTCCAACGTGCCAGAGCCGTCTTCCTCTGCGCGGAAGGCGCGCAGGCGGTCGGCAATTTTGCTCGCGTAACGGATCATTGGGTCAACCTCAGGTCAGTGATCTGCTTGGCAATCGCCTCGAAGATCGCGACAAGCTCATCGCCGCTGGTTTCCTTGTAAAAGCTCGGACCGGATGCGCAGCTTGAAAGGGCCAGCTTGCCGCGGGCGTCTTCGGTTGCGTTAGTGTCAGAACCCATTGCGATCGTGTAGATCGTAACGTTGTTCGCAGGTTTCTTCGCCTCGGTGCACATATTGGCCATCAGCGTGTCACCCGTCGTGGCGTCGTAACGCGGCGAGTTATAGCCTCCAAGCCATTCCCAGAAATCTTCGGCGCCCTTATCGGTGCGGTAGAAGTACTGATAGGTCTCATACGCCCAATGCGCCCGCTTGCTTGGTGTGTCATAGAATTCATCAAGCAAACGATAGCTTCTGTCGTTTTGACCGTCAGACATCAGGACGACATATTTGATTGTCGCACCTTGTTGCGCGTTGTTGGCGTTATAGCTGGCCGGACGCGACGCAAAGGCAGGGTCACGCATGGACGCAGGCAAAGCCAGCAACTCGTCATTAAGCGACGAATCCAGCAGCGCGAGGCCCCACTTCAGACCAAGGAAAATCGATGTACCTGACCGCGGCTGAAACAATGCGATATTGTCGCGCAGCAGCTGTGCATCCTGCGTCATTGGGACAATACGCTCGTATTCCTGCTGTGGGCATACCGGCTGGTTCAACTCATTTGAGATCTGCGAATTTCTACGGGCGTCGTACTGCGCTTTTGTAAATGCATTGTCCGATATACCGTCGCCGTCAAAGTCATAGGCTTGGTTGAACTGATAGTGCTGTGCCTGCTCGAGCGCCACTGTGTCGTCAATCGACAGCGACGTGTAGGCAGAGTTGGGGAATTCGACACAATGAGAATAGCCGTGGGTCTGGGCGACGTTGAATTGCGCCATGAGTTCCGGACCGGCGTTCACATGCTCGGAGTAGGGGATCAGGTTGATCGAGATCTTGTCTTCATTCTCTGGGATCAGCAAAGCGTCGACGAATGCTGTGGCCGCTTCGCGCAAGCGTTCAATCCGGGTCACGCCGCCCGAGCCGGGGATTTCCTCACGCATCGAACCCGAGATATCCAGGATCAATGAAACTTCAATGTTGCCAACACCTTCAACAGCGGTCGAGGCGGCAACAGCCGTCATCTCATCGGTGCCGATCAGGCGCAAAAAGAATGTGTCCAGCGTCAAAGCGCCATCTGCGGTTACTTCGCGGTAGTCAACGCCATCGCCTGTGACAACTGGCGCGCCGGCAAGGTCGTCCTTACAACCGTTCGCTTCCGCCCAGTCTTCCACGATGGCCTGCACCTCTGCGTTGGTGCCGGTTTGGTCAAGGTCAGCACCCGCCAGAACTGCGTTATCAATGCAGCCCTGCAGCGACGCACGCCGCGATTCAAACCGCATAAAGTCAACGGCCATGCCGCCGAGGATCAACATCAAGACCAAAAGGAACAGCGTCAAAACGATGACGCTGCCGTCTTCTTCGTTTCGGAATCGTTTGACCAGCGTCCGAAGCTGTTGCTGACGGTTGTTTGGTTTTGACATCATCATCGTTCAGTTCCCATCTACAAAGCATCGCCAAAAACAGACAACAATCGCCTGAATTCGGTTTCCGCCACGTCCGGTTAGAACATTTGGCTGTGTCCGAATTTGGGCGAAACGTGGGCGAATTCGGTGTGATTGCACCAAGATCGGCGGGTAATTCCGGCGCATTTGATGATAATGTTCGGCCATCGCAGACAATCGGCGGCGTTTTTCTTGGTGCATCAATGGGGCGGCCCGGCGAAATTTACAAAATCTGCGTAATTCGATGAAAAATTGGGCGAATTCACCGAATCATTGTTACGGTGGATTTGGGCGCGTTTGGATGCGCGTCCTGGATACATGACAAAGGATAGACGCATGGCCTCCGCACCAGCCCACAAAAATGAACCAAGTTTCCGCGAATCCGTCGACATTATGTTTAATCGCGCCGTCGCGCTCATGGACCTGAGCCCGGGGCTTGAGAACAAGATCAGGGTTTGCAACGCGACCTATACGGTACGTTTTGGTGTGCGCTTGCGTGGCGATATCCATACCTTTACCGGCTATCGGTCTGTCCACTCCGAACATATGGAACCGGTCAAGGGGGGCATCCGTTTCTCGCTTGGCGTCAATCAGGACGAGGTTGAGGCGCTGGCGGCTCTGATGACCTATAAATGCGCCTTGGTTGAGGCGCCCTTTGGCGGTTCCAAAGGTGGGTTGTGCATTGACCCGCGCGAATATGAAGAACATGAGATGGAACAGATCACCCGGCGCTTTGCCTATGAATTGGCCAAACGCGACCTGATCAACCCGTCTCAGAACGTCCCGGCCCCCGACATGGGCACGGGCGAGCGGGAAATGGCATGGATCGCCGACCAATACCGCCGGATGAATACCACCGACATCAATTCTGCCGCATGTGTGACGGGCAAGCCTGTGAATGCGGGCGGTATTCAGGGCCGGACAGAGGCGACGGGCAGGGGCGTGCAATATGCCTTGCAGGAATTCTTCCGCCACCCCGAGGATATCGCGGCGGCAGGCATGTCAGGCAAGCTTGATGGCAAACGGGTGATCGTGCAGGGCCTTGGCAACGTCGGCTATCACGCGGCCAAATTCCTCAGCGAAGAGGACGGCTGCAAGATCACTGGCATCATCGAACGTGATGGTGCGCTGCATGATGAAGCCGGCATTGATGTAGAGGCCGTGCGCAATTGGATCGTCAAACATGGCGGCGTTGCGGGCTATCCTGATGCCAACCACCAGGCGGACGGTGCGGCCTTGCTGGAGCAGGACTGCGACATCCTGATCCCGGCCGCCTTGGAAGGTGTGATCAACCTTGGCAACGCCGACCGTATCAAGGCCCCGCTGATCATCGAGGCTGCGAATGGCCCCGTGACCGCGGGCGCCGATGAAATCCTGCGCGAAAAGGGCTGCGTCATTATTCCTGACATGTATGCCAACGCGGGCGGTGTGACGGTCAGCTACTTTGAGTGGGTCAAAAACCTCAGCCATATCCGCTTTGGCCGGATGCAACGCCGCGCGGAAGAGGCCCGGCACGAACTTATCGTGACAGAGCTTGAGCGGCTCGACGATATGCTTGAACACCGCTGGTCCATGACGCCGAACTTTAAGGACAAGTATCTGCGCGGCGCGGGTGAGCTTGAGTTGGTGCGCTCGGGTCTCGATGACACGATGCGGTCGGCCTACCAATCCATGCGCGAGGTCTGGCACAGCCGCGACGACGTGCACGATCTGCGCACGGCGGCCTATCTGGTCTCCATCCGCAAAGTTGCCGATAGCTACCGCGCGAAAGGGCTGTAAGCGAAAAAGAAACGGTCCGGGGGACCGTTTCCGCTTACAGCGGGCGGAGCCCCGGATTGAAGCGAAAAAGAAACGGTCCGATGGGCCGTTTCACGCTGCGCTTTTCTTGCTGACGCCCGCCGGGTGAGGCGGTAGTCAAACCACATGAAGACCCACAAACTTACCTATGAAGTCTCTGAACGACAATTCATGCAGGCCGTGCGGGCGCTGTGGGCCCATCGCGCCATCGGATCAAAAGGCAATCTCATCGCTGGTGGGCTGCTCACCGCAGGGGCGGTTTTCATGCTGTGGCAAGGTGTGCCGGGGATCATCCCTTGGCTCTTGCTTGGGGGAGGGATCGCTGTCATCGCGCTGAACACCCTCAGGGACAGGCGCTGGCGGCACTACTACCGCGAAAACCCGAGATTCGGCGCGCCAATTACGGCGCGCTTGTCACAGGAAGGCGTCGGTGTGTCATCTGCCGAAGGTGAAAATGATCTGCGCTGGACCCATTTCAAACATTACGCCGTCCTCGGTGACACCCTTTACCTCATCGTCGATGCCCAGCAATTCTCGATCATTCCGCTGTCTGCCTGCAAAGACATTCAAGTGCGGGCCGCTCTGATCGAACTGGTCAAAACCAAGCTCAAGCCGCTGCCGCGCCGGATGCTTTGAAGGGCAACGCCCAAGGCGACCATCCGCGACACGATATGCCGCAATCATGCTTTTCCCCCGCGCCAGACTTGCTAAGGTCATAGCGAACCAAGGGGAACTGGCATGGGTTATTCCGGCTTCAAAGTCATCAAAGAGGGGCTCTTTGGCCAAAAAGGGTGGAAGCCCGTCTGGCGCGATCCCGAACCCAAGGCCGAATATGATGTGGTGATCATCGGCGGCGGTGGCCACGGGCTTTCGACCGCCTATTACCTTGCCAAGGAACACGGCATCACCAATGTCGCCGTGCTGGAAAAGGGCTATCTTGGCGGCGGCAACGTAGGTCGCAACACAACCATCGTGCGCGCCAACTACATGCTTCCCGGCAATTCGGAGTTCTATTCCCATTCTCTCAAGCTCTGGGAAGGTATGGAACAAGACCTCAACTACAACACGATGATGTCTCAGCGTGGCGTGATGATGCTCTGCCATTCCGACGGCCAGCGCGACTATTTCGCCCGGCGGGGCAATGCCATGATCAATCAGGGTGACGACGCTGAACTGCTCGACGTGGCGGGCGTGCGGCGCGAGGCACCTTTTCTTGACTTCGACAACATCCGCTTTCCGATCTACGGCGGGTTGATGCACCGGCGCGGCGGCACCGCCCGCCACGATGCGGTCGCCTGGGGCTATGCCCGCGGTGCCGACCAGCGCGGCGTTGATCTGATCCAGAACTGCGAAGTCACCGGCATCGACATTGCAGGCGGCAAGGTCACCGGTGTGCAAACCACGCGCGGTGCGATACGCGCCAAAAAGGTGGCCATCGTGACCGCCGGTCGGTCAGGGCAGGTGGCCGCAATGGCCGGGATGCGCCTGCCCATCGAAAGCCATGTGCTTCAGGCCTTTGTCAGCGAAGGCCTCAAACCGATTATGCCCGGCGTCATCAGCTTTGGCATGGGGCACTTCTATATCAGCCAATCGGACAAGGGCGGCCTCGTCTTTGGCGGCGATCTGGATTTCTACAGCTCTTACGCCGCCCGTGGAAACCTGCCGATGAAAGAACATGTGATGGAGGCGGCGATGACCCTGATGCCGATGATCGGCAAAGCCAAAGTGCTGCGGTCATGGGGCGGGATCATGGATATGACGCCTGATGGCTCGCCCATCATCGACAAGACCGACACCGAAGGGCTCTTTATTGATTGCGGCTGGTGCTACGGCGGGTTCAAAGCGGTGCCCGGCTCTGGCTTTAGCTTCGCGCATCTGATGGCCACCGGCAATCATCACGCACCTGCTGCGCGCTACCGTCTGGACCGCTTCCGCACCGGGCGCGGTCTGATGGATGAAGAGGGCACAGGCTCTCAACACAACTTGCACTAGGGGACGAAAAGATGCGGATCACATGTCCCCACTGCGGGGAACGCGACAGACGCGAATTCACCTACCAAGGCGACGCTTTGGCGCTAAACCGCCCCGCGCCTGACGCGGGCGAAGGCGCTTGGGATGACTACCTGCACAACCGCGAAAACCCTGCTGGGGACACCCGCGACCTGTGGTATCACGACCCCTGTGG
The DNA here is from genome assembly GCA_947494675.1 of uncultured Paracoccaceae bacterium. Lineage (GTDB taxonomy): Bacteria > Pseudomonadota > Alphaproteobacteria > Rhodobacterales > Rhodobacteraceae > CANMYO01. The sequence continues at coordinate 114,545 of CANLVP010000003.1, read as the reverse complement.
CGCATGGATTGCCGTGGACCGCAACACTGTCACCCATGCCATCACGGGCAGCACGCTGGTCACAAAGTTGACGTCATGAGGATTGCGGACAAAGGCCATATCGACCGCAGCCGTCCGGTGACGTTTTGCTTTGACGGGCAATCTTATCAAGGTTTTGCAGGCGACACGCTCGCCTCTGCGCTTTTGGCAAATGGCGTCAATCTGATAGGCCGCTCGTTCAAATACCACCGCCCGCGCGGCGTGCTGACGGCCGGATCAGAAGAGCCCAACGCCTTGGTCACAGTGGGCGACGACCCCAATCTCCGCGCCACAACGCTTGAGATTTATAACGGCCTCGATGCCCGCAGCCAAAATGCTTGGCCCTCGCTCAAGCGTGACGTGATGGCGGTCAACGACCTGATTTCGCCATTCCTTGGCGCGGGTTTTTACTACAAGACGTTCATGTGGCCCAAGGCGTTCTGGGAAACGGTTTATGAGCCGATCATCCGCCGCGCCGCAGGCCTTGGTGCGCTGACCGGCAAGGCAAATGCGGATGATTATGAAAAGGCCTTTGCCTTTTGCGATGTGCTGGTGATTGGCGCAGGCCCCGCGGGACTGATGGCTGCATTGACGGCCGCACAGGCGGGGGCCGACGTGATCCTTGCCGATGAAAATCCGACCACTGGCGGGCGGCTTTTGTCCGAGGACGAAGTGATCGACGGCCAGCCCGCCTCTGATTGGGCCGCTGAAGTGACAGCGAAACTCACCGCCATGAAAAACGTGCGCATCATGACCCGCACCACTGTGACCGGCGCCTATGATCAAGGCACATATGGCGCGCTGGAACGGGTGGGGCAGCACATGCCGCCCCGCGCTGATACCCCGCGTGAGTGTTTCTGGCGCATTGCGGCTAAGCACAGCATCCTCTGCGCAGGTGCGCTGGAACGCCCCATCGCCTTTCCCAACAACGACCGCCCCGGCATCATGATGGCGAGCGCTGTGCGCAGTTATCTCAACCGCTATGGGGTGGCCCCGGGACAATCCGTTGCCGTTTTTGGCAATAACGACGACGCGCATCGCACCGCCCGCGATCTGGAAGCCGCTGGCGTCAACGTCACCGCAGTGATTGATACGCGCAGTAACGTAGACTACGACGGCAATGCGCGCAGCTATAGCGCGGGCCGGATCGTGGCGACGACGGGTCGGCATGCGCTGGAAAGCATCACCATTGAACACGCAGGCGGCACGCGCACGATCCGCACCGATTGTCTGGCCATGTCCGGCGGCTGGAACCCCACGGTGCATCTGACCTGCCACATGAACGGTCGCCCACAATGGTCTGAAAACATTTCATCTTTTGTGCCGACCCCAGATGCCGTTCCGGGCATGGTGGTGGCCGGGGCCTGCAATGGCAGCTTTACGACGACAGCCTGTTTGACCGAAGGCGCGAGCGTCGCGTCAGCCCTTTTGGGCGCTGAGCCGGCGCAGGTGCCAGACGGCGACGACACGCCTTATGACATCACACCATTTTGGGCGGTCGAAGGGAAAGGCCGCAAATGGCTCGACTTTCAGAACGACGTGCACGTGAAGGACATCAAGCTCGCCGCGCAGGAAAACTTCCGCTCGGTCGAGCATATGAAGCGTTACACGACGCAAGGTATGGCGACCGATCAGGGCAAATCTTCGAACGTGGCGGCCCTCGCGATTTTGGCGGATGCGACTGGGCGCGGCATCCCGGAAACCGGAACGACGACCTTCCGCCCGCCCTATGTTCCCGTCAGTATCGCGGCAATGGGCGCGGGGGCGCAGGGCCACGGCTTTGCGCCGAAACGGCTGACCACCAGTCATGCCGCCAGCGTCGCCCGCAATGCCCCAATGATCGAAGCGGGGCTGTGGTATCGCCCTAGCTACTTCCCGCAACCGAATGAGGCGACATGGCTCGACAGCTGCAATCGCGAAGTCGCGATGGTGCGCAATGCGGTTGGGGTTTGCGACGTCACAACGCTTGGAAAGATCGACGTGCAAGGTCCTGATGCGGCTGCCTTTTTGGACTTTGCTTATGCCAACACATTCTCGACCCTCAAGGTCGGAAAGGTACGTTATGGCCTAATGCTGCGCGAAGACGGCCATGTGATGGACGACGGCACCACCGCGCGTCTTTCCGAGACGCAATTTGTCATGACAACCACAACAGCTGCGGCTGGTAACGTCATGAAACATCTTGAATTTGTGCGTCAGGCCCTGCGCCCGGACCTTGATGTGCAAGTGATCAGCGTGACGGAACAATGGGCCCAGTTTGCCGTTGCGGGCCCCAAATCCCGCGATCTGCTGAATACGCTGCTTGAGACACCAATCGACAACGAAACCCTGCCTTACATGGGATGCGCCGAGGCCGTCATTGGCGGCATTGCGGGGCGTATTTTCCGCATCTCCTTCTCGGGCGAGCACGCCTACGAGGTGGCCGTGCCCGCGCGTTACGGCGCGTCGCTGTTCAACATCCTGAACGCCCAGGCCGAGGCGATGGGCGGCGGCCCATACGGGATGGAGGCGCTGAACGTCCTCCGGATCGAAAAGGGCTTTATCACCCATGCTGAGATCCACGGGCGCACCACCGCCTTTGACATTGGCATGGACCGGATGATCATCCGCAAAAAGGACTGCATAGGCCAAACCGCTGCCGCGCGCCCCGGTCTGATCGATGAGAGCCGTGAACAATTGGTGGGCCTCATGTCCGTCGACCCGGCGGAAAAGCTAAGTGGTGGTGGTCACATTTTTGAGGATGGGGCAGAGGCCATCAGTGCGAATGATCAAGGCTACGTCACATCGGTCTGTTGGTCCCCGAGCCTGAACGGTCACATCGGCCTTGGCTTCTTGACGGGCGGGCGGGCGCGACACGGCGAGGTTGTGAAAATGGTCGATCACGTCCGGGGCGTCACGACCCGCTGCACGGTCTGCGATCCCGTGATGTTTGATTCAGAAGGAGGGCGCCTGCGTGGTTAATCTGATTGCTCAAACGCCCTGCGGTGACATGCTGCCGCGCGAGGCCGGCGGCTTGACCCTGACCGAGGTGGTCATTGCCCGGATGTGGTCCGTCGCCCCGCTGAAGGGCCAGCAAAAAGCCGTGGCAACAGCCCTCGGCATCGTCTTGCCAAAACCAAACCGGACAACCTCGGGCGCTGAGATGCATGCACTTTGGGGCGGGCCGGGGGTGTTCTATGTCCGCGCACCCGCACTGCCCGATTTGACGGGAAAGGCTGCTGTGACGGATCAGTCTGATGCCTGGGCGGTTGTTTCCGTCTCTGGCCCTGTTGTCGTCGACGTGCTCGCACGGCTGGTGCCTGTGGATTTGCGCCAAAGCACCTTCAAGACAGGGCACACCGCACGCACATTGGTAGGTCACATGACCGCAAGCGTGACGCGCACCGGGCCGGACACCATTGAAATCATGGTGATGCGGTCAATGGCGGGCACATTGGTGCATGAGCTGACCCGCGCCGCGACGCTATTTGCCGGACGCTGATCCGATGATGCGCCGCATCATCGCAGCCTCCGGCGGGGATATTTTTGGATCAAAGAAAGCAGCGGTCTCTCGACTCTGACCTGAGGGGGGCGGATAATGGGGCATGAGCTTGCCCCCCGGTTTCCTTGATCAACTGCGCGACCGCCTGTCCCTTGGGCAGGTCGTTGGCCGCAAGGTGATGTGGGACAACCGCAAATCAAACCCCGGAAAGGGCGATCTGTGGGCGCCATGCCCGTTCCATCAGGAAAAAACCGCCAGCTTTCATGTCGATGACCGCAAGGGGTTTTACTACTGCTTTGGCTGTCACGCAAAAGGCGACGCCATCTCCTTTGTGCGCGAGACCGAGAACGTCGGCTTTATGGAGGCGATCCAGATCCTCGCGGCCGAGGCGGGCCTGCCGATCCCTGAACGCGACCCGCAGGCCCAGCAAAAGGCTGACGAGCGCACGCAGCTGATCGAGGTGATGGAACAAGCCGTCCAGCACTTCCGCCTTAATCTGAATATGGCGGTTGCGGGCGATGCGCGGGACTATCTAGTGCAACGTGGGCTGGATGCAGAGGCGCAGGCGCGCTGGGGCATCGGCTTTGCACCGGACCGGGGCGGCGTTCTGGCGCATCTGACGGGCAAAGGCGTCGCGCAAAAGCTGGTGATGGACGCTGGACTTGCCGCCGAAAGTGACCGTGGCGGATCACCCTATGATCGTTTCCGCGGACGCATCATGTTCCCGATCCACGACAGCCGTGGCCGCCCGATTGCCTTTGGTGGCCGGGCGATGGACCCGAACCACCCCGCGAAATACTACAACTCGCCCGAGACCGCGCTCTTTGACAAATCCCGCACGCTTTACAACGTCCAAAAGGCGCGCGAGGCGGCGGGCAAGGGCCAACCGCTTGTAGTGGCCGAAGGCTACATGGACGTGATCGCACTGTCCGAGGCGGGATTTGAGGCGACCGTTGCCCCCCTTGGCACCGCCGTGACAGAGCATCACTTGCGGATGCTGTGGCGGATCGCGCCAGAGCCGATCATCGCGCTGGATGGTGACACCGCTGGCCTGCGCGCTGCCATGCGCACCATCGACATCGCGCTGCCATTGCTGGAGGCCGGGCAATCCTTGCGCTTTGCCCTGATGCCCGACGGGATGGACCCCGATGATGTGCTGAAATCCAAGGGCCGGGGGGCGATGCAAAAGCTGCTGGATGGCGCGATCCCGATGGTCGAATTGCTCTGGCGGCGCGAAACCGATGGCAAGTCCTTTGACAGCCCCGAACGCAAAGCCGCCCTCGACAAAGCCTTGCGTGACAAGATCAAACTGATCGCGGATCCGTCGATCCGCAGCCACTATGGGCAAGCGATCAAGGACATGCGCTGGGAGCTCTTTCGTCCGCGCAAGGCCGCCGCCCCCAAGGGCAAACGGCAGGCCGCATGGGGCAAGAACCAAAGCGCATGGGAACGGGACCTGAGCCCCACGGCCACCTCCAAATCCTCGGCCCTCGGGACCGGGGCCGCGGCAGAGGATGACATGCGCATCAGCGTTATTCTGGCCACGCTCTTGGCGACGCCCAGCGTTGTGCTGCAGTTCGAGGGCGATCTCGAACGCTTGGACACACAGAATAATGACCACCTTGCGCTGCGCGACGCGCTTTTGCGCCATGCCGAAGCGCCCGATGTGCAGGCGGCGATCCGGGGCGCGCTTGGCGATGGACCGGTTGATGGGCTGCTGGGGCAAAAACACCTGAGCGTGATCCCGTCGATCCGCAGGGCAGGGGACGCGGAGCTTGCGACCATGTGCCTGACCGAAGAATTTGCGAAACTCGCCGCCCGCCGCAGCCAGCCCGCTGAGATCCGCGAGGGCGAGGAAGAGATCAGCGGCCAGACCGACGAAAACCTGACCTGGCGGCTGGCGCGCGCCGCCCGCGCTGTGGACACGACAATCAAGCCAGAAGGCAAAGCCGACGACGGTGATTTCCAAGTGGCCGACAATGGCGCCAAGCTTTCAAAGGATGACCGTGACCACCGCGACGCCATTTGGGCCAATATCAAAATTGAAAAGTCGAAATAGCGCACTATGTATGTCCCAAGCCAACGGGACCATTCGCCACATCACCTGAAAATCCGCGCCCAAGTGGTTGCGAATCACGCGCAACCCGCGTTGATTCGATCTTAACCGAATCACCCGAATCACTTCGGGACCAGTTTCATCTTCAAGGGAGCCATCATGGCCGCCAAAGATAACGACGACCGCAAAGACAGCGACGCCGACGACGCCTCGCTCGACATGAGCCAGGCCGCTGTCAAAAAGATGATCGCCGACGCCCGCGAGCGTGGCTACATCACCTACGATCAGTTGAACGCGGTTTTGCCCCCCGATCAGGTCAGCTCTGACCAGATTGAGGATGTGATGTCGATGCTCTCCGAGATGGGCATTCAGGTCACGGAAGAAGAAGAATCCGAGGAGTCCGAAGAGCCGCAAGGTTCGACCGAGGTGGCGACCGTGGCAGGAAGCCGCGATGTGACGCTGGCCGGTGCCGAGACCGAAAAGCTTGATCGCACCGACGACCCTGTGCGCATGTATCTGCGCGAAATGGGCAGTGTCGAACTGCTGTCGCGCGAGGGTGAGATCGCCATCGCCAAGCGGATCGAAGCGGGGCGCAACACGATGATCCTTGGGCTGTGCGAAAGCCCACTGACCTTTCAAGCCATTACCATCTGGCGGGACGAATTGCTGTCAGAGGACATTCTGCTCCGCGATGTGATTGACCTTGAAACCACCTTTGGCAACCAACTGGGTGAAGACGACACCGAAGAAACCGTTGTCGCCCCCGCCGCCACGACCGAAGGTGAGAAAAAGGAAGAAAAGCAAGAGCTTGACGCCGACGGCAACCCGATTGCCAAGGACGATGACGACGACGATGAAGAGCAGGCCAACATGTCGCTCGCCGCGATGGAAGCCGCGCTGAAACCCCGCGTTCTTGAAACGCTTGAGGTCATCGCCCGCGACTTTGCCCTGCTGTCTGACATGCAGGACGCCCGGATGTCCGCCACCCTGAATGAGGATTCGTCGTTCAGTGACAAGGCAGAAGGCAAGTATCAGAAACTACGCTCCGAGATTGTGGAACTGGTGAATTCGCTTCACCTGCACAACAACCGGATCGAGGCCCTGATCGATCAGCTGTACGGCATCAACCGCCGCATCATGCAGATCGATTCTGCGATGGTGAAACTGGCCGACCAGGCCCGCATCAACCGCCGCGAATTTATCGACGCCTATCGTGGTCGCGAACTCGACCCCAACTGGCTCGAGGATATTTCTGAAAAGTCCGGTCGCGGTTGGCAGATGCTGATTGAAAGATCGACTGACAAGATCGAAGAGCTGCGCGGCGACATGGCGCAAGTCGGTCAGTATGTCGGCGTGGACATCACCGAATTCCGCCGCATCGTCCAGCAGGTCCAGAAGGGCGAAAAAGAGGCGCGTCAGGCCAAGAAGGAAATGGTCGAGGCGAACCTGCGCTTGGTGATCTCCATCGCCAAGAAGTACACGAACCGTGGCCTGCAATTCCTTGATCTTATTCAAGAAGGTAACATCGGCCTAATGAAGGCCGTGGACAAATTCGAATATCGTCGCGGCTATAAATTCTCGACCTATGCCACGTGGTGGATCCGTCAGGCGATCACCCGGTCCATCGCCGATCAGGCCCGCACGATCCGTATTCCGGTGCACATGATCGAGACGATCAACAAATTGGTCCGCACCGGACGTCAGATGCTGCACGAGATTGGCCGCGAACCGACGCCGGAAGAATTGGCCGAAAAGCTGCAGATGCCGCTTGAGAAGGTCCGCAAGGTGATGAAAATCGCCAAGGAACCGATCTCACTGGAAACACCCATCGGCGACGAAGAAGACAGCCAATTGGGCGACTTCATCGAAGACAAGAACGCGATCCTGCCGCTGGATTCCGCCATTCAGGAAAACCTGAAGGAAACCACGACCCGCGTCCTCGCCTCGCTCACTCCACGTGAAGAACGCGTGCTGCGCATGCGTTTCGGCATCGGCATGAACACCGACCACACACTCGAAGAGGTTGGCCAGCAGTTCAGCGTCACACGCGAACGTATCCGCCAGATCGAAGCGAAGGCCCTGCGTAAACTCAAGCACCCAAGCCGGTCACGTAAGCTGCGCAGCTTCTTGGATCAGTGATCCGGGTCGCGGCGCTGCTCTTGGTGGCCGCGCCGCAGGCGGCTGACGCCTACTGCCAACCTTTGGATGAACCCTTCCTGTCCTGCACCATGCAGGACGGGGCCAAAAGACTATCGGTCTGTGTTGACGGACGGACTTTGCATTACGCCTTTGGCGCTGTGGACAAGTCGCCAGAACTTCTTTTGTCGCGCGACGTGACCGAGGTAAATTACACGCCTTGGCCGGGCGTCGGGCGAACGATCTGGGAAGAAGTCAGCTTTGAAAATCTCGGCCATGTCTATCTGGTGCATGGCTGGCTCGACCGTATCCCAAGCGATGAAACAGATGAGGATCCCCAGCGCCCCACGGGCGGTGGCGTCACCGTGACGCGCGGAGAAGAGACGCTGGCCGCGCTTGAATGTGACCCGGGGTCTGTGGAATTCTATTGGACAGACGCCGTCAACGCGGCGATGGCCGAAGCCGGACGCTGCTTTGACTGGGGAACGCACACATGGCAGCAGTGCAATTAGGGGAAGCGAATGTCGCTATTTTCAAAACTGTTCGGGAAAACCGAGACGACCGAAGTAGAGCCTGAGGCCATCGACTACAAAGACCACCGCATCTACGTCGCCCCGATCCAAGAGGGGAAAACCTACCGCATCGCCGCCCGCATCGAAAAGGACGTGGACGGCGAAACCAAAGTGCACCAGCTGATCCGCGCCGACACCCTCAACGACAAGGGCGACGCCGAAGACGCCTCACTGTCGAAAGCCAAACAGGTCATCGACGAGCAAGCCCGCTGGTTGTTCGACTAGCGGCGTAGGGTGGGCAATCTGCCCACCCCAACCTGTTCTTACACCAAATGCGTCCGGAAATGCGCCAGCGTGCGTTCCCATGACAGGTCTGCCATCGCCTCGTCATAGCGCGGGGTGCTGTCGTTGTGGAAACCGTGGTTGGCACCTTCGTAGATGTAGGCCTCATAGACTTTGTCATTGGCCTGCAGCGCGGCCTCATAATCGGGCCAGCCTGCGTTCACGCGCTCGTCCAGCTCACCATAATGCAGCAACAATGGTGCCTGGATCTTTGGCACATCCTCTGCCGCAGCCTGACGGCCGTAGTAGGGCACCGCCGCTTTCAACTCGGGGTAGGCGACAGCTGCGGCGTTGGCGACACCGCCGCCATAGCAGAAGCCGGTGATTCCGACGTTCCCGGTCGATCCTTCGGCAGTCATCAGATATTCCACAGCCGCAAACATATCGTTCATCAGCTTGGTGCCATCCACGGTCCGCTGCAACTCGCGCCCTTCGGCATCATTGCCCGGATATCCACCGACAGAGGTCAGACCATCAGGCGCCAGCGCAAGGAACCCGGCCTTGGCCAAGCGCCGCGCGACATCTTCGATATAGGGGTTCAGGCCACGGTTTTCGTGCACCACAACAACGGCAGGCCAGGGGCCTTCACCTTCGGCAGGCTTGACCATATAGCCGCGCACTTCGCCATGGCCATTGGGGGACGGATACATGATGTATTCGGGCACAATGTCCGGGTCGTTGAACGACACCTGCTCGGCCAGCGCATAATTCGGCGACATCAGGCCCAGCACACCTGCGGCGGTCAAGCCGCCGACGGTGAACTTGGCTGCACGGTCCAGAAACTCACGCTTGGTGATCATCCCATGTGCATAGAAGTCATAAAGTTCCAGAAGTTTGGGGTCAAAATCCTTGGCTGTCAGGCGCTCCATGGCGTCATCCTCTCTGTTGGGTGTGTGTGATGCCGCAATGGTAGCGGCGCAGATCGCGCTGCCAAGGGCTGAAACATTCTTCACCAAGAATGTGCTGTGCGTTCACGAACATTGGCGGTGTGTTTCAACCCGCTTGTGCAAAAAGGCAAAGCGGCCCAGATAAGATAGCGAAAGGACAAACCCATGACCCGCATCACAGTCACAACAACCGTCGCTGCCCTTACGATTTCGCTGGCTCCGCCTGCAATGGCCTATTCGACCGCGCCCGACAGCACGGTGAACACTAGCTTGTCGCAGCCGTCAGAGACCTGCACGCTGACCCCGACGGAGCAATTGGCCGCCCTCCTTGATCTGCCACTCACGGGCAACGCCACTTGCTAACCCCCCATAGGCCGGGGCAGGCTGCATCCCATGCAGATTGTGTCCCTCCCAACACGCGGCCCCGGCCTTTATGAGATCACAGCAGACGTCGCGGCCCTGATCAAAGGGCAGGGTGACGGGCTGCTGACCTTGTTGATCCAGCACACCTCTGCCAGTCTGTTGATCCAGGAAAACGCCGATCCCGAAGTGCAGACCGATCTGCAAAACTTCTTTGCGCGCCTCGTCCCGCCGACGACGGATCCGTCGATGTCCTACCTCACCCACACCTACGAAGGCCCCGATGATATGCCCGCCCATATCAAGGCGGCGATGCTGCCCACCTCGCTCTCGATCCCGGTGCAGGATGGGCGAATGATGCTGGGCACATGGCAGGGCATCTATGTTTTTGAGCACCGCAATGCCCCCCACACCCGCCGCGTGGTGGTTAATTTCGTTTAGACTTGAGGGCATACAGGTTCTGCATCATCCGTGCATAGGTTCTGTATGGTTTCTGCATCACCTTGAAACGACCGAACGGTCCAGATGCAGCGGTTTGAAATCCGGACTACCCAAATCCTAGCGGCTGTCCTATAGTAACTGTGGATAACTTGGGGACACACCCAAGAGGCAGACAATAAGAGGTCAGGATATGCGTTGCCCCTTTTGCGGAAACGTTGACACACAAGTCAAAGATTCACGCCCAGCCGAAGATCATGTTGCAATTCGGCGGCGGCGTTTTTGTCCCGCCTGTGGCGGACGATTTACAACTTACGAACGGGTGCAATTGCGCGATCTGGTGGTGATTAAGTCCAACGGACGGCGCGAAGATTTCGACCGTGATAAGCTCGAACGCTCGATCCGGATTTCGATGCAGAAACGTCCCGTAGAGCCAGAGCGGATTGACCAGATGATCTCTGGCATTGTGCGCCGGTTGGAAAGCATGGGCGAAACCGACATCCCATCCAAGACAATTGGTGAGATCGTGATGGAAAGCCTCGCGCGGATCGACACCGTGGCTTACGTCAGATTTGCCAGTGTTTACATGAACTTCCAAGCCGCCGACGACTTTGAAAAGTTCATGGATGAACTGCGCCCGGATACCAAATCCGACACATGACCGCCGCCGATGATGCGCGGTATATGGCGCTGGCCCTCTCGCTGGGCCGGCGTGGCATGGGGCGCGTCTGGCCCAATCCTGCCGTGGGCTGCGTTATTGTCAAAGACGGTCAAATCGTCGGGCGTGGCTGGACCGCTGATGGCGGCAGACCCCATGCCGAAACGCAGGCCCTGACGCAGGCAGGCGCGCACGCCAAAGGTGCCACGGCCTATGTCACGTTGGAGCCCTGCGCCCATCACGGAAAAACCCCGCCCTGCGCGGAGGCGCTGATCGCCGCGCAGATTTCACGCTGTGTTATCGCGACGTCCGACCCAGACAGCCGCGTCGCTGGCAAAGGCATCGCGATGCTGCAAGCCGCTGGAATCACAGTTGAAATTGGCGAGGGTCAGGCACAGGCAAATCTGGATCACGCAGGATTCTTCAATCGCGTGACCAAGGGACGCCCTTGGCTGACGCTCAAACTCGCAACAACGCTGGATGGTCGGATCGCGACCCGTACAGGCGACAGCCGTTGGATCACCGGCCCTGCCGCACGGCGTATGGTGCACGCAATGCGGTCGCGACATGATGCGGTGATGATCGGCGGCGGCACAGCGCGCTCGGATGATCCGATGCTCGATGTGCGCGATCTGGGGCGCGTCCCACAACCGGTGCGCGTTGTAGTCAGCGGATCGCTTAACCTGCCGACGGATAGCCGTTTGGCCAAGACGGCGGATCAGCAACCCTTGTGGCTGTGCCATGGGGCAGGGGCCGGGACGGCGGATTGGTCAGGAACAGCGGCTGAGCTGCTCGAATGCAGCGCTGGTGCTGACGGGCTGAACCCGGATAACGTCCTGCAAATGCTGGGAAAACGCGGGATCACACGTGTCTTTTGCGAAGGCGGCGGCGCGTGGGCCGCATCGCTCCTAAAAGCGCGCTTGGTCGACGAACTGGTGGTCTTCGGCGGCAGCGCGTTGATTGGCGCGGACGGCACGCCATCCATTGGCAGCCTCGACCTTGACCAACTGTCAGATGCACCGCGCTTTGATCTGATCGACGTCACCACAGTTGGTGGCGACATTTGCCATCGCTGGCGCCCGGCTTAACGCCAGAGCGGCGCAAAGCTGGCGAACCACCCTTGCAGCTTTGACAAGATCCGGTTGCCGCGCCCCGGAGAGGGGACATCACCCGATTGCAAACGCTCCACCACGACCTCTGCCGGGCAGGGGAGCGATGTGACGGGATCAAAATAGCGTGGATAATCAATCAGTACCGCATGGGCCAAAGCGGTCAGGTCCGGTGTTGCGGCACGCCGGGGAAGGGGCATTGCACGGTCATCCGTCAGCCCCCAACCGGCATAGAAGGGCATGCCCAAGCAGGTGACAGAGACGCCGCGCAACAATGCTTCAAACCCTAACAGAGAGGTCATGGTCCAGACCTCATCCACGTGGGCAAGTACAGCGATTGGGTCTGTGTTTGTCAGCACAACATCGGCCAATTCGGCGGCATTGGGGACCGCACCGGGGCGCAATCCGGCCTCAACATCCGGATGCGGTTTGTAGATGATCACGGCAGCCGGGTTGATGCGCCGGACCTCAGCCAGCAACCCCGCATTGGTGTTCACTTCGCCCGCGCCCAAGGTGATGGAGGCATCGTCCTCAACCTGACCGGGCACCAAGATGCGCCGCCCTTTGGGCAGGTTTTCCAAGTCAACGGAGGTCCCAATGTTGTATTTCGACAGCCCTGCTTTGGTGATTTTGGTGATCAAACGCTCGGCCCGTAACCGTGCACCTTCTGGTAGATCGACTGAAGCTGTGATCATCTGCTCCAAGCGGCTTTCGCGTGACGGATCGTAGTAGATGCCCAGATCATCCAGCACGAGCGACATCGGCGGGATCAGTTCGGCACCGAGGCCCTTGGACCGCAAAAATCCATCCTCAACCCGCACAACGCCGGACTTTTCCAAGAATGGCGTTGTTTTGCCTGCCCAGACCATCTGCCGTTCGCCGTCTTTCGGCGGGGCATCAAAATGCAGTGGCTTGATCGCGCCAAAGACCTTTTGCAGGGGCGCGCGTTTCCACATTCGCATCTCATGTGCGGCCCAGCCACGGTGATCATCGCGCCATGCCCGCGCCTGTGCGGTCAGTGTCGCGATCACATCTTCGATCTGGCACAACCGGTCGCGGTAGGGGTCATACCACTTTGGATAAAGGATCATCGCAGCCGCAAAAAGCTGCGCACGGGTCAATTTGCGTTGCCTGCGATCCAGCGGCTTGCGGTCATCAGTAAGACCCCAACCGGCATAAAAAGGCTGCCCGAAGACGACGGGCTTATGGCCGGTCAGCACCGCCTCAAACCCCATTTGCGATGACACCGTGTAGACCGCGATGGCCCCTTCATAAAGCGCGTAGGGCGAATGGGGCGTGTCGATCAGGCTGATCCGGTCGCTGCAATCGGCGTCCGTATAATACCCCTCGCGGTGACCCGCAGTGGTTTCGGGATGGGTCTTGATCAGGATACGCGCGCCGGGGTGATCGGTCTGGGCGTAGAACAGCATCTCGCGGAACGTGTTCAGATCGCAGCCCGAGGCTTTGATGCTGGCATCGCCACGGGTCTGGTCGACGACCAGCACATACCCCGGGTCAGGCGGGGGGAGGGCGAGGTCAAAGGCGTTGTACTTCGACAGATGCAGTCGTTGAATGTCGGCCATCGCGTTCTTGGCGCGGGCTAGCAGATGCGCATCGTCCAAAGGGTCTTCCGCCAGCTGGCGTTCCAGATCGGACCGCGTGGTGGGGTCAAAATGCACACCGTAATGGTCGATATGCAGGCCCAAGGCGGGATCGCCGTCGCGTCCAGGTAACACGGACCGCAGAAAGGCATCTTCGACCCGCACAACTGGGCTGTCGGTATGTGCCGCGACCGCTTCGCCCCGTGGGGCCGTGGGACTGTGCCCCCAAACGCCCACCGCGTCACCTTCACTGGGTTTGCCCAGTTTGATGTCGTAGCCTGCCAACGACAGAATGCGGCGCGTGCGGGTTTGGGTCAGAAAACCGCCGTTATAAACGTAAAGCCGCCGCAGGGTTTCCCCCGCGGCGGCGGTATCGGGCGTTTGCGCCATCGGTTAGTTGCCGGCGGCTGTGTTCAGCGTATTGACGGCAGCCAGCGACCCGGTCGCGGCGGCGATGGTCTTGTTGAACTGCACAAACGGGGCCTCCGTCACATAGACCGTATCGCTGTCGCGGATCGCAAAGTCGCGGGCCATGAAGACACCATTTGGCTTTGTCAGATCAAGGACATAGACGACGCGCTGTGTGCCAATCAGGTCCTGGCCAACCAGCTGTTCTGCGATCTCTTCGGGTTCATTGCGGAACACAAAGACGCCGGTGGGATCAGCGGCATTGGCCGACAGACCGCCGACCTGGGCAATCGCCTCAATCGCGGAGATGGATTGGTCAAAGAACTGCACACGGTCCTGCGTGCCGGTGGCGCCAAGGGCTGTGAAGAAGCGGGTGTCTTCCTCAACCACGATCTGGTCGCCATTGCGCAGGGCAATGTCATTGCGGGGATCTTTGAACAGGTCTTCATACCAGATCGACCCACGATGGCTGCCACGCACGACCGTCACGCGGGCCGTTTCAGGGGCGACGCCAACACCGCCAGCGGCGGAAAGCATGGCACCCAATGTGCGAGTGGGTTGTTCAATGGGGTAGACGCCAGATGCGTTCACACCGCCTGTGACGGCAACAGTTGACCCGTTCCCTGCCAGACGACGCACCTGCACCTGTGGGTCAGGTGTCTGATCGGCGAGCTTTTCGCTGATCACGCGGCGCACGGCCTCTGGCGTGTTGCCTGCTGCTTTCACCCGGCCCGCGTAAGGCACAAAGATAAAGCCTGATCCGTCAACCTGCACCTCTTCGAGGATGGTCGCGTTCTGACCTGTGGGCACCAGCAAACCGTCTTCGACGTTTTCCCAGATCGTCAGGCCCAGCGTGTCACCAGCACTGATCGTGTCAGACCCAAGCGCGCCTGCATTCAAGAAGGCCGACGAGAACCCAAGGGCAGGGGCCACGGCGGCGATTGCGTTCACCCGGTCATCAACGGTCAGCACAAAGGCGTCGCCTTCGCGCAAAACGGAGCCGGAAAATATCTCTGCCTTGTTCGGCCCGGAACGTGGCAGACCGCAACTGGCCACAAGACCAAGAGTCACCACAAGGGCCACGCCTTTGGACAGGCGCAATGTTAAGGATAGCACTGCTCGGTCTCCTCGACCTGTTATTGTTGCCTCAAGTTTTTCTTTTAAGGTACGGGAATCCGGGCGCAAAAGATAGTTGGGGGCGCTGTCGTTTCCGATTGAGCAACAGTTTGTGTTGCGTCAATGCCGCGTTTGGGCAGGTGCGGCGCAAGGTGTTGTGGCCGTTAATTGACGATCCGCAAGGGCTGGCGCGGCGGGGTTCGGCCAGCGGCGAGCGCGTCGTAAGGGTCTTCGTCCGACAGCATCATATCAACCACCTGCCGCATCAGCTGTCGGCGGCCACGGGCGGAATAGAATCCGCCGGGGACCTGAGAGGTTTCCAGCAGAAACCGGCGATAGTCCTTATAGGCGCGGCCATCCGGGCGGTCAGAGGCGGTAAAGAAATCAGGCAAAGGCTGGGTCGAGACGAATTCAGGTTTCGCGTAAACCGCATCGCCAAAAACCTTCAACGGGATGCCGCGCCACAGCACCTGTTGCGCGGCTGTGGAATTGACCGTTACAGCCGTGCGCGCATGATCCAAAAGCCCTGCCAGCTTGCCGCCGCGCACATAATGCACCCGGCCTTGCACGCCTAAGTCCTTGGACAGCCGCCGAATAATCCGCCGAATGGGGGACCGGCCGTTTTCCAGCGGATGTGCCTTGAACACAAGGTGATGATGCTGTGGTGCGCCCTTGGCAAAGCCTTCCATGACAAGCGTCAGGAACTCTTCCATCCGGGTGAAGGGCGAATGCATTTGAAAGCTGCTGTCATGTTCCAATTGCAGCAGCACAAGGTGATAGGGAAAGCCGCCAAAGCGGATACGCCATGTGGCGATGCGCCGGTCGAGGGCGATCAGCGGCATCAGCAGCAGGCGCTTGGAATAAAGATAGGCCTCTTGCGTCACGGGCAGGTCGCGGTGCCGGGCAAAGTTGCGATAGTCCCCGTTCCGGAACATCACGAACCAATGGTAGAGCGCGCCGTAAAAGACGTGATGGCGCATGTCGCCCCAATGGGCGGGGGGCGTTGGCACCTCAAGCTCTGACAGTTCAAGCGCTTTGCGCATGTCATCCACACTCAGCCCCATCAGCCGCGAATTGCCGTTGGTCCCGCCGCGTTCATAGGTGACCCAATAGGGCCGCATATAGCCTTCTTCAAAGACATGAACCCGCAGGCCCGCCGCTTTGGCCCGTTCAATCGCTTGGGCGTGAATGGGGCGGGTGTCGCCATAAAGAACGATGTCGGTAATCGCGTGTTTTGCCACGATGCCATCAAAGGTTTTGGGCCAGGCATCCGGGGTGCCGCGAAAGGGGATATAGCCCGGCGCACCAAACCAAAACGCCCTGTCGCCTGCGTTGAACCCCACGCGCCACACATCCGCACCCGCCGCCCGCAGCATCTTGGCCAAGCGGTGCAGGAACGGCCCGTGCGGGCCTTGCAGGAACAAAAAGCGGCGGTCTTGCGTCACAAGGGCACCTTAACTCAAAAAATCTTATCAACGCGTTTAGCATGTTCATCGGGCAAAAATATGGCTTCTTGCAGTGATCCGCTGGTCGCGTGCCTTGTCTGCATCAGCCGCAGCCGCTAGGTCAGAGGAAAGGCATAAGGGACCGCATCATGTTCACCGGAATTGTCACCGATATTGGCCATGTTCTGACGCTCGAACAGCACGGCGATCTGCGCGCACGGATCGGCACGCAATATGACGTGGCGGGCATCGATATCGGGGCCTCCATCGCCTGCAACGGGGTGTGTCTGACGGTGATCGCACTCGGGAAGGACCCGCAGAACTGGTTCGATGTTGAAATTTCGGCAGAGACGGTCAGCGCCACAAATATCGGCGATTGGGCCGTTGGTGGGCGTTTGAACCTCGAACGCGCTTTGAAGGTTGGCGACGAATTGGGCGGGCATATCGTGTCGGGGCATGTGGATGGCGTGGCGCAGGTCGTGGCGACGCGCGACGAAGGCGACAGCACCCGCGTGACGTTTCGCGCGCCCGACGATCTGGCCAAGTTTATCGCGCCCAAAGGTTCGGTGGCGCTTAACGGCACCTCTCTGACCGTGAATGAGGTTGATGGCACCGATTTCGGCGTCAATTTCATCCCCCACACCAAAGTCGCGACCACATGGGGCGACGTGGCGGTGGGCGACGCGATCAATCTGGAAATCGACACCATGGCCCGCTACGTCGCGCGGCTGCGGGAATACGGATGACGCCGGGCATTGGCCATAACTCGGGCCGGGTGGACGAACCGGGCCAAAGCTGGCGCCGCCATGTCTGGACCCGCGCGCGGGCTGATCTGCTGCCAAAGCTCCCGATTGAGGTGATCCGCTTGCGGGTCAAACGGGCTGCTGAACTCGGGCTGCCCTATAAGACCTATGCCGGTGTGCGGGCGGCCTCTGGGCATGATCTGGTGGGATTTCTCTTTTCGTCCAATGCCTTGCAGGTGCTGCGTGATGGCCAAGAGATGCCGGAAGATCGACGTCAGAAACTGGCGGTCCTGATCCAGGCCAGCCGCGTTGGCCTTTTGCACAAGGGCATCACACAGATCGATGGCCTTGATGCGAGCCATGCCGCGCCGCCGGTCAACGCCACTTGGTCAGACATGCGCGATCACCTGAAATCGCTGGCCCGCGCCCAAGGCCAGCCAGCAGATCGCTATCTGCTCATTGGCGATACCGCCCTTGAACGAGACTGGGCCGAAGCCGCGCAAACCGCAGGCTATTTGCCAGCCCCCGATTACTTTGCCGCAAACCCGCTTTGACGGTGCGTTGCTGCCCTTTCCAAGCCCGCCTGCCTGCGTTATCTGCCCCCTAACTGCCAAGGGATTCCGCGATGAGCCAGCCATTTGAAAGCCCCGGACCGGTCGAGCGTGACTGGTCGGACGCCATCAGCAAGATCGAAGACATCATCGAAGATGCCCGCAACGGCCGCATGTTCGTTTTGGTGGATCACGAAGATCGCGAAAACGAAGGCGATCTGGTGATCCCGGCGCAAATGGCCACACCCGACGCGATTAACTTTATGGCGACCCACGGGCGCGGGCTGATCTGCCTGTCACTGCCGGGGGACCGGATCGATGCGCTTGGCTTGCCGTTGATGAGCACGAATAACTCCTCGCGCCACGAAACCGCCTTTACGGTCAGTATCGAGGCGCGCGAAGGCGTCAGCACCGGGATTTCGGCCCACGACCGGGCACGCACCGTATCCGTCGCGATTGACGCCAGCAAAGGGGCTGCTGATATCGCCACGCCGGGCCATGTCTTTCCGCTGCGCGCGCGGGCCGGTGGCGTGCTTGTGCGGGCAGGGCATACCGAGGCCGCCGTCGACATCAGCCGCCTTGCGGGCCTTAACCCGTCTGGTGTGATCTGCGAGATCATGAAGGACGACGGTGAGATGGCACGCCTGCCGGACCTGATCGCCTTTGCCCAGTTGCACGGGCTGAAGATTGGCACGATCAGCGACCTGATCGCCTATCGTCGCCGTCACGACAACCTTGTGCGGGTGCGCCAGACCGAGACGATCCAGTCCGAGTTTGGCGGCGAATGGCAGATGCGGATCTATACCGATGAAACCCAGGGGGCAGAGCATATCACCTTGATAAAAGGCGATATTTCAACGCCAGAGCCGGTGCTGGTGCGGATGCACGCGATGGACCCGATGCTGGATGTTGTCGGGGTTGGCCCCCGTGGCCGACGCAATGAATTCGGCGATGCGATGAAGCTGATTGCCGAAGAGGGGCGTGGTGCACTGGTGCTTTTGCGGGACGTGCACATGAAGCTGGACCCGACCGAGGATGTCTCTCCCCAAACGCTCCGGCAATATGGCTTGGGTGCGCAAATCCTGTCGTCGCTTGGCCTGACAGAGATCATTTTGGCGACAAACTCGCCCCAGCCCAAGGTCGTCGGACTTGATGCCTATGGATTGGAAATCGTCGGCACGCGCAAAATCTCGGAGATTGGATAATGGCTGGTCATTCAGACAACGCAATGCCGCTGCCGCAGTTCAGCGAACCTTGCAAGATCGCGATCGTGATCGCACCTTACTACACCGCGATTTCCGAGGCGCAGCTGGCTTCTGCCCGCGCCAAGATCGAGGCGACAGGCGCGACGCATGAGACCATCGAAGTGCCCGGATCGCTGGAAATTCCCACGGCCATCGGCATCGCCAATCGCATGGGCGAATTTGATGGTTTCGTGGCCTTGGGCTGCGTGATCCGTGGCCGCACGAGCCATTACGACGTGGTGGTCGAGCAGTCGTCCCACGGCATTATGTTGTTGGGATTGCAGGGACTTTGCATCGGCAACGGCATCATCACCGTCGAAAACAAGGATCAGGCAGAAGAACGCGCAGATGCGTCCCGCCTCGACACCGCAGGTGCAGCGGCAGAGGCGGCTGTGCACCTGATCGCGCTGGCGCGCGGCATGAAAGACGCCAAGGCCAGGGGGATTGGCTTTGGCCGCACATTGCTCGCCAAAGGTGGTGAAACAATATGAATATCTCGAACAATCAACGCCGCAAGATGAAGTCGGCGGCGCGGCTTTATACCGTGCAGGCGCTGTTTCAGATGGAGGCGATTGGCCAGACCGTTGATGCGGTCGTGACCGAGTTTGAGGACCACCGTTTTGGCGCGGTCTATGATGGCGATGAGATGCAAGAGGGCGATCTGGACACCTTTCGCGGGTTGATGGAACGGGCCGTGGATGAGCAGGCGAAGATTGACCAAACGACGGATCGGGCTTTGGTCGCGAAATGGCCGCTAGGTCGGATTGATCCGACATTACGCGCGCTCTTTCGTGCTGCCGGGGCAGAGATGTTGATCGGGGCTACGCCGCCCAAAGTGATCATCACAGAATTTGTCGATGTGGCCGGGGCGTTCTTTCCCGACGGCAAGGAGCCGCGTTTTGTGAACGCCGTGCTGGATCACATGGCGCATGAGGTCATGCCCGACGCCTTTTGAAGCTATCCGATGCAACCGGGCGTGGGCAGAACGGCCAGCGCTGAGGCGTCAAAAAGACCGACCTCGCCATCGGCCCCAACCACAGATGCGCCTGCGATTTCTGACCCTGCCACGCGGATTTGTCCAAGGGCGCCAGCGGCTTGGGTGTCATCCAGATCCGCGCTGATGGTGGCTGTCGCGCCTGTGTCAAATCCATTGATGGTCAGCGTCAGGCTTTGATCGCCGTCGGACACATCCGACAACATGACCTTTCCCGCGACAACCTCAACCGGTTGGTAAACCTCAACACCGGCGCCGCTGCCCGTCACGTCAAAGATCAGCCCAGCAGGGGCTGTGGCAAGATTGATCGTCACCTCAAAGGCACCAAGGTCACAGCCTTGATTTGTCAGGATAAATTGATCCTTTGGCGCGCCTTCCAGAAAGCGGACGTTTACGTCTGCCGCAGCAGGCAGGGGAAGGGTGAGGATCGCGATAAGGGTCAGGGTGCGCATAGCTTTCTCCGGTTGTGTGGAGATAAACATAGCGCCGTGCCGCCGTTGGCAAGGCGGCAGTCGCAGACAGTTAGGGCTTGGAGTGGATGTGGCGGGAACCGCAGCGACCGTTGGGGGCTTATTCCCGAGGACCTGTATGTACAGGTGGGCGCCAGATAACTGAACCAGGGCTCAGACAGAGCCAGCTCCCTCGGATTTGCTTAAGGCCACTGGAATGTAGCCCCGGTATACACGAGAAGAGCAGAAGCCCGCCGACCCTTTAGGTAGGCGGGTCGATGTGTCGGGGCAAGGGCTTAGCTGGCAGTTTTCAGCAAAAGACCTTCGGGGCCGACAAGGCTTTTGGGAAGATAGGGCACCACGACGCGTTCGGCGACAGCAAGTGTCACTAGTGACAGGCAGATTTCCATAAAGGTGACATCGGCAAACAAAGACATGGGGCAGCTCCAAAATTTGTGTTGATTTGTTTTGGCCGCCAAACGGGGCGGAAACATGACCGATACAGGGCATTTGCGATGGTGACGCCGGGTCATCTGGCCCCATTTGCGTCACAATTGGCCTGTGGCTTGACCGATGTTTACCTTTTGTTCATATTTATGGCATGCCAGATGACGTGCAAATCCCCAGTCTTATGCCGGGCCAACTATTGGCGCGGGGGGTGTCGCGGCATTTGCGGAGCCATGATTTCGTGAGTGTCGAGGAACTGGTCCCGACCAGCGGCTTGCGTGTGGATGTCATGGGGCTGGGGCCAAAGTCCGAGATTTGGGTGATTGAGTGCAAATCGAGCCGCGCGGATTTTCAGTCTGACCACAAATGGCAAGGATATCTTGAATGGTGCGACCGCTTCTTTTGGGCGGTCGATCAGGACTTCCCAACAGAGCTGTTGCCAGAGGGCACGGGGCTGATCATCGCGGACGGTTATGACGCCGAGATTATCCGCATGGGGCCAGAGACAAAACTCGCTGCGGCCCGCCGCAAGGTGATGGTGCAAAAGTTCGCGCGCCATGCGGCCATTCGTGCGCAGGCCGCGCGTGACCCGGGGATGCAGGTCGCCTGGTGAGGCGATGAAAAGCGCTTAGCGCCGCTTGACGCTACGGGCCGCATTGGCGGCCGCTTTGATTTCTTCTGCGATATCGTCGGCCTCATCTGGGTCGAAATCCATCGGGATCTCAATCCCTGTGCCCTCAACAAAAAGCCGCACCATCCCTTGGTCGGTAGGTCCGATCTGCAGGTTTGCTTCGATGTCGCGTTCGTCGTTGATGCCCATCACGGCCCCCTTGTTGCTGGCACCGAGTTACGCCGCATGAGCTTGATTTTCAAGGGGTTGGACGGCAACCTGCTGTTATGCGTGAAACCACCATCCGCCCCTTTGCCGCCGAAGATGCCGCGTGGCTGACAACGCAACATCAAGCGCTGTACACAGCGGCGGAAGGTTTTGACGACAGCTTTGGCCCTTTGGTTTCAAGCATCATCGCGGCGTTTCTGGCGGACCATGATCCGCAGCGCGAGGCGGGCTGGATTGCGCAAGAGGGCGACCAACGGTTGGGCAGTATCTTCTGTGTCAGCCAGTCGGAAACGCGCGCGAAACTACGGCTTTTTCTGCTTTTGCCGGAGGCGCGCGGGACGGGGTTGGGGCAGCAGATGTTAGAGACCTGTCTGGGTTTTGCGCGCGACGCGGGCTATGCGGATATGCAGCTTTGGACCCATGAAAGCCATGTGGCGGCGGGGCGGCTTTATGCCAAGAACGGCTTTGCCTTGACGGCCAGCAAGCCGGTGCATTCCTTTGGTGTTGATCTGGTTGAACAGACTTGGCAGATCGCTTTTTGAAGGCTTGCAATCATCCAGCGGGGGCGCTAAATCGGCCCTGTTGCCGCCTTAGCTCAGTTGGTTAGAGCACTGGTTTGTGGAACCAGGGGTCCCCCGTTCAAGCCGGGGAGGCGGTACCACCCCCCCCACCGAACGGTCGAAAACGGCGATGCAGAACCTGTATGAAAACCATGCACAGGTGATGCACAACCCATGCGCACCGAAGTCCTAACAGGCGTTAAGCCCAATCCGATCAGTTGAGGGCCAGTTCCGCCACCAGCGGTGCCCAACCTGCGCCATGCATATCGCGGTCGGCGATGTCGCCTTGGATCGTGGGGCGGGGGAGTGAGAATTTCACCACATGCAGATCAGCGATGTCGAAGCGTTTGAGCGTCTCTGGGGCCACGTCAAAGACCGCAGCGACACGGTCGGTGGAGAGCCCGGTGACCACACGGTCATAGGCTGCCGCGTCGCCGCAGAAGATATCAACGGTCAGCCAGAACGGGCCCGCGTTTTTGGACCGGACTTTGGTCACGATATCGGCGACGGTGGTCATGTCAGCACCTCAAGCCGGAAAGCGTCCATCGGGTCCGACAGTTCCATCACGTGATGCAGCGCGAACCCATAGATTGGACCGCGGTCGGTTTCGGCAGGGGAAAAGGGGAAGCTGAAGGTTGGCACTTCTTCTGCTTTCGTCAGCGGGTGATGCAAGAGATAGGGGTTGAGCAACATGGCGATGGCGCGGGCGGTGTCCTGGTCAGCGGCGGTGACGATGCCCATCACGCCGACCTCATGTGGGGCGGTGCCGTGGGTTTCGAGCGCGCCCAAGGTCGCCGATTGGCCGATGATCCGCAGTTCGGTGGTGTGATCGACGTCACCGAGGCGATCGGCAACTTTGGCGCGGTGTTTCGTGGCGATGTCATCGCACCAGGCCTGGACATTTTTCACGTAATGCGCGTCGCGGATCGTGGCCATGATGATGGTCTGGTAGCCAAGGATGCGCGCGCCTTCGACCTTTACGGTGTAGCGGTCGGCGGGCACCCAAATACCGCCTTCGACACGGACGCGGGTGTCATCTAGGGCGGTGTAGCGGGCGGCGGTCACGTCAAGGTGGCCGCCGGGTTCGTGCAGGATGAACGGGTCGGAGTTTTCATAAAGCATATGGGCGCTGACCGTGTGGGGCGTCGCATGTGCCCCATCCGCCAGCGGCGTGACGGTAAAGCCGGCGCTGTCGAAATCCACAAGGATCACCCCGGATTGCGGGTTAGTCGCACAGAGCGCGCCGCATTCGCCGATCTTGGCCCCGTGCCATGCGCCGCCCGGATGGTCGCCGTTCTGCAAGGGTAGGGCGGCAATGATGGCCGTGTCCGTGGTGCGGCCCGCGATGATGATGTCGGCACCTGTATTGATCGCTGCTTGGATTTGCTCGGCCCCTGCAAGGGCCACGATATTGGTGCATTGGGCGATGGTCTGGGCGTCAAGCTTTGGTGCGCCGGGCAGGGCGGTCAATTCACCCAAAGTGGTTTGCTGTGATTTGAGGGTGGCGATTTTGGCGATCATCCCCTCTTCGGCGAGAATCTCGCGCGTGATCTCAACCAGCCAATCGACGGTGCTGTCTGTGCCGCAGGTGCCTGCGGTGCCGATCACAAGCGGGCAGCCTGCGGCGGCGCGTGCGCGGATCAGCCCGGCCCACTCGATCTTGGTGCTGGCGCGGGTGTATTTCGACACGCCGCGTCCCAGATAGGACGGCCCGCTGTCGGTAGAGCCGCCGTCGATGGCGATGAGGTCCGGTTTCGCCGCGATCCCGCGTTCAAGGGCGGTTTGGTCGTAGCCAAGGCCAAGCGCGCCGGACGGGATGAGGATGCGGGTCATGGGACACCTTGCAGGAATGTTGGCAGGCCCCGGCGGTGCCGGGGCCTTGCGTTTAGTCTGTGATGGCTTGTGGTTTCTTCAACAACCCGCGCAGGAACATCGGTGCGATGAATCCAGCCACCGCCGCGATCCAAAGGCCAATCGCGATGGGCGAAGAGAAGAGGTAGGTCACGTCACCGTCTGACAGCGTCATGGCGCGGCGCAGGGCGTTTTCCATGTTGCCGCCCAGCAGGATGCCCAAGATCACAGGGACCGTGGGAATGTCGAGCTTGCGCAAGAAGTATCCCAGCACGCCAAAGCCGACCATCAACAGCAGATCAAAGTAGCTGCCCGAGAGCGAATAGATGCCCACGAAGGAAATCATCGTCACACCCGGTAGCAGGACCCAAGCGGGGACCATCAGTACTTTGACGAAGATTTTCACCATTGGCACGTTCATCAGCAAGAGCACGACGTTGGCGATCAGGAGCGAGGCGATGAGGCCCCAGACAACCTCTGGCCGGTCGGTGAACAGCGTTGGGCCGGGGGTGATGTTGAGCGTCATCAGGAGGGCGAGCAGCACCGCTGTGGTGCCGGAGCCGGGCACGCCCAGTGTCAGCATCGGCACCAGTGCGCCACCGGCGGCGGCGTTGTTGCCTGCCTCGGGTGCGGCGACACCTTTCGGCACGCCTGTACCAAAGCCGCCCTTGTCACCGGCGATGGACTTTTCCGACATATAGGCCAGAAATGACCCTAGCGAGGCACCGGCTCCGGGCAGGATACCGGCGATAAAGCCGACGCCAGAGGCCCGCAGCATGGTCCATTTGGTGGACATGATGTCTTTCCAAGGGATGCGGACCTTGTCGAGTTTGACGCCGATGGACGAGCCCTTGCCGTGGCTTTCGATGAAGAAAAAGATTTCAGCGATAGCGAAGAGGCCGACGATGGCCACGAGGAAATCGATGCCGTCATAGAGGTGCAGGTTGCCACCCGTCAGGCGCGGCAGGCCAGAGGAACTGTCGACGCCGATGGTGGCGATGCCAAGGCCGATACAGGCGGCCAGCGCCGCCTTGGCCTGATTGTTGGAGGCCATGCCACCAAGGGTGCAGAAGGCCAGCAGGTAAAGGGCGAAGTATTCCGCCGGGCCAAAGAGGAAGGCCACGCGGGCCAGTGACGGGGCGAGCAACATCAGACCGATGGTGGCGAGGAATGCGCCCACGAATGACGCCACGCCGGAGAGGACCAGCGCATCGCCCGCGCGGCCTTGTTTCGCCATCGGGTAGCCGTCGAGGGTGGTCATCAGGGCCGGTTCATCGCCGGGGATGTTCAGCAGGATCGAGCTGATCCGCCCGCCATACATCGCGCCGTAGTAGACGGATGTCATCAGGACGAGCGCTGAGGTCGCATCAAGCCCGAGCGTAAAGGTGATCGGGATCAGGATCGCCACGCCGTTGGAGGGGCCAAGGCCGGGCAGGGCGCCGATGATCGTGCCCAGAAAGCAGCCACAGATCGCCAGAAACAGGGTGTAGGGTGACAGTGCGACGCCGAAGCCAATCGCGAGGTTCGCCAGAATATCCACGGGTCAGTGCCCCCCAACAAATGGGATGAGAATTGAAATTGCGTCCCAGAGCTTGGCCGGGGTCGGCACGCGGTAGGCCACGATGTTGCCAAGGCCGAGCGCGTATTTGAACAGGACAAAGAGGCCCAGCGACAGGCCAAGGCCTGAAAGCGCAGCTGGCACAAGCCGGGGAGAGATTTGATAGCTGAGGATGCCTGCAGCAAAGATCGTGGGCAGGATGAACCCCAGAGGTGTCAGCATCACCGCGTAGACCGCAAGGACCACCACGGCGAGCGCCATGTTCACCCAGGTACCTGCGACAGGCCAATCAGGGTCAGGGTCTGGCTTGAACACCATAAAAAGAGAGCAGATCGCAGCAATCGTCCCGATCATGTAGGGAAAGAGTTTGGGCAGGAATTCACCTGAGAACATGTTTGTCTGGATCTGAGTGGCGGCCGCGAGATACGCGACCGCCGTGATCAGAGCGACCAGACCAAATATCCGGTCAGCAGCCATTACTGAGTGACCCCCAGCTCGGCGCTCATGGTGGCGATGTCAGCGACAAGGCCGTCGACATAGGACTGGAAGTCGCCGCCAACTTTGGTGAAGGGGGCAAGACCGTTGTCAGCCATGGCCTGTGCCCACTCATCTGAGTCAGCGACCATCTGCAGCTTTTCTGCCCATTCGTTGAAGCGCTCGTCAGAGATGCCTTTTGGCACATAGAGACCACGCCAGTTCACGGCCACGACGTCGTAACCCTGTTCCATCGCGGTGGGGATGTCGTCAAAGCCCGGCACGCGCTCTTCCGTCAGCACGGCAACGACGCGGATGTCGCCATTGGCGAGGAAGGACACGACTTCGGACATGTCGCCGGTCATGGCTTGGGTGAAGCCGCCAACGGTCTGCGTGATCGCATCAGCGCCGCCGTCCACACCGATGTATTTCACGGATGTGATATCGGTAAAGCCAGCCTCTTTGAGGACCATCAGGGGCTTGAGGTGATCAAAGCCGCCGACAGCAGAGCCGCCTGCAAAGGCAACGGAGCTTGGATCGGCCAGAATGGCGTCAACCAGATCATTGAGCGACTGGTAGGGGCTGTCTGCCGCCACCACGATCACGCCCGGATCAGCACCGATGGCACCGACAAAGCGCACTTCATCCGCAGTGCGGCCCGCATAGGCATTTTGCGCCAGTCGCGTGGTCGTCGCGGAAGAGGCCGCAACGATCAGGTCGGGGTCATCGCCACGCTCGTTCACGACGGAGTTATAGGCCAGACCACCGCCCGCGCCGGGCATGTTGGTCACTTGCACGGGGCTATCAACAGCGCCGATGTCAAACAGGATCTTGCCGATTTGGCGGCAGGTAAAGTCCCAGCCACCGCCGGGGTTGGCCGGTGCCACGCACTCTGCCGCCGATGCGGTTGTGCCGCCAAAGGACAGCACGGCTGTCAGGGCGAATGCGCCCAGTGTCGTCTTTTTCATGTTGTGGTTCCTCCCAGAACGTCGATGCAGGGGCGCGTTATGGCCCCTTGCTGACACCACCCTTTCGCCGCAACCTGACAAGAACCTGTCATGGAACAGGAAATTTCGCAGGGAGGCGAAGTTGCGATTTTTGCTGGTGGAGGATCACCCCGAATTGGGGGCGTCGGTGCAGACCCGGCTGGCGCTGGATGGGCATGCGGTGGATTGGGCCGCGACCTTGGCCGAGGCAGAGGATCATACGGCGAGCGCCAGCTATGATTTGATCTTGCTGGATATCATGCTGCCCGACGGCGATGGCCGCGACTTTTTGGCCGCTGAGCGCAGACGTGGCAGGGACACGCCCGTGATCGTTATGACGGCGCGGTCAGCGGTGTCTGATCGGGTCGAGATGCTGGACACCGGCGCGGACGACTACGTGACAAAGCCGTTTGATTTCGCAGAGTTAGAGGCCAGAGTTCGCGCGGTTCTGCGGCGCAGGTCCGGGGTGGCGCAGACGCAGCAGACATTCGCGGACCTTGCCTTTGATCCGCTGGCCGCCACGGTCACAATCGCGGGCCAAGCGCGCGAGTTGCGCAACCGCGAATTGCGGCTGTTTGAGATCCTTGTGGCGGCCCCTGAACGGATCTTTTCCAAGGCGCAGCTTTGCGACCGATTGCTGAACGCGGCAGAAGCGGTGACGGACAATGCGATCGAGGTTTACGTGGGCCGGTTGCGCAAAAAGCTGGAAGGCAGCCAAGCCAAGATCGAAACGGTGCGCGGCGTGGGATACAGGCTGACCAGCGGATGATTGGCCTGCTGCGCCCCAGCGATTCGATTCGGCGCAGGCTGGTTTTGCAGCTGCTGGCGGTGGCCGCGACATTGGCGGTGCTGATGTTTGTGCTGGTGCGCACGGTTGCAGACGCTGCGGTGGAAAAGGCGCATGACAATTTGCTGGGGGCGGCGACGCTTGCCATTGCAGAGGAATTGCGCGGCGGGTCAGACGGGTTGAGCGTGGATATCCCCTATGCGGCCTTTGCGATGCTGGGAGCTGCGGGGCAAGACCGGATGTTTTACCGCATTCTGATCGGCGAAGAGACGGTGACAGGCTATGCCGATTTGCCCGCACCTGCGGCGGCACGGGGCCTTGGGCTGACGTTTCACAACGCGGATTACCTGGACCTGCCGGTGCGCATGGCCGTGGTCAACAGATCGGTGCAGGTCGATGGGCGCAGCCAGACCGTGCAGGTTCTGGTGGCGCAGACATTGGCCGCGCGTGAGGCGTTGAACGACCAAATGGCCTATCGCGCGGCGGGTCTGGCGTTGGGATTTTTTGCGCTGGCGGCATTGTTGTCGGTGCTGACGGCACGGTCGGTTTTGCAGCCCCTGAACAATCTGGCAGAGGCGGTGGGGCGGCGTGGCCCGCATGATCTCCGCCCTGTGAGCCGGGATGTGCCAAGCGAGCTGGCGCCGCTGATGGGCGCGCTGAACGGTTTTATCTCGCGCTTGCGCGGATCGCTAAGCCGGACCGAGACGCTGATCACAGAGGCCGCGCATCACGTGCGCACGCCGCTGGCCAGCCTGCGCACCCAGACCGAGATCGCCTTGCGGCAGTCGGATGATGATGCCACCCGTGCCACCCTCCGCGGGGTGATCCGGGCGGTGGATGACAGCGCGCGGTCTGCGGGGCAGCTGTTGGATCATGCCACGGTTGTCTATCGCAGCGATCAGCAGGCCGATGATGCGGTGGACCTGACGGAATTGGTGCGTGGGGTTGCGCAAAGCCATCAGGCGCTGGCCGATATGCGCGATATTGAGGTGCAGGTTGCGGTGCCGGATGCGCCGGTGCCCCTGTCCTTTGACCGGTTGCTGCTGGAAAGCGCGCTGCGCAATCTGATCGACAATGCGATCAAGTATTCCGACCCCGGGGGCGAGGTTGAGGTGGCGTTGACACCAGAGGGCGTTGTCACGGTGCTGGATCGCGGGCGGGGGCTGAAGGGTGTGGACCCGGCCACGTTGACGGGGCGGTTTCTGCGCGGGCAGAACGTGGATGATGTGATCGGGTCAGGGCTTGGCCTGACGATCGTGTCAGAGGTGGCAAAGGCGCAGGGCGGCAGTCTGCAATTGGTCGAAAGAGAAGGGGGCGGCGTATGCGCCACGTGGGTTTTGCACTTGGGCTGATGATCTGGGCGGGGCTCGCGGCCGCGTTTGAGATCGAAGAGGTAACGGTGTTTGAGGGGGCCGCCGGTGGCCCCGCGCTGCATGTGTTGTCGACCACCGACACCGAAGCCTTCGCGCCGCTGATCGCCGCATTTCAGGCCGCAAACCCGGATGTGACGGTGCATTACACGGTGGCCAACAGCCAAGAGGTTTATGCCGCCGTCTATGATGAGGGGGCCGCATTTGATCTGGTGGTCTCTTCCGCGATGGATTTGCAGATGAAGCTCGCCAATGATGGGTTCGCCGTGCCGCACCGGTCGGGCGAGACCGAGGCCTTGCCTGCTTGGGCGCGCTGGGCGGACCAGCTTTTTGCCTTTGCGCAGGAACCGGTGGTGTTGATCGCCAATCGCGACAGTTTTGACGGGATGCCGTTGCCTGAAACACGGGACGATCTGATCCGGTTGATGCGCGAATACCCGGAGCGGTTTCGCGGGCGGATTGGCACCTATGATCCCAATTTGTCGGGGGCGGGGTATTTGTTTGCCACGCAAGACGCGCGGCAGTCTGACACGATTTGGCGGCTGGCGGAGGTCATGGGCGGGCTGGAGCCTGCGCTTTTCGGCTCAAGCGGGGCGATGATTGATGGGGTGCGGTCGGGTGATCTGATGGTCGCCTATAACGTCGTGGGCAGCTATGCCGCCGCGCGTTTGGGCGAAGACGGCCCCGGCGTGGTGATCGAGGCGCAGGATTTCACTCATGTGCTTTTGCGCACCGCCCTGATCCCGCGCACGGCAGAGGCCCCGCGGCAGGGGGCGGCGTTTCTGGATTTTCTGCTTTCAGAGGATGGGCAGCGGCTGATTGAGGCGGACACCGGCTTGCCCCGGATCAATGAGGCGGCCTTGGCTGCCAGCCCGCATCTGCGGCCCATACGGCTTGATCTGGGGCTTTTGGTGTTTGTAGACCCTTTGATGCGGCAAAGGTTTCTTGCGGAATGGACGGCGGCGGTTTTGCAGCCGTGACAGTCCGGGCGATTGCGGCTAGGACGCGGCCATGACCGTGATCACCTTTCAAATCGGCGATAACCCCGCCCCGCGTCTGGATAAGGCGCTGGCGCTTTTTGTACCGCTTGACGCGGACCTGAGCCGGTCGCGACTGGTCAAGCTGATCGCAGAGGGCGCGGTTGCGATTGACGGGCAAGTGGTGACAGACGCCAAGCATAAGGTCGCACCGGGTGCGCAGGTGGCGATCACTGTGGCCCCGGCGGCGGCCCCCGATCACATCGCGGCAGAGGATATTCCGCTGGAGGTCGTGTTCGAGGACGCAGATCTGATCGTCGTGAACAAGCCTGCGGGTATGGTGGTGCACCCTGCGCCGGGCACGCCAAGTGGGACGCTGGTCAACGCGCTGATGTTTCATTGCGGCGATGATCTGTCAGGCGTTGGCGGCGTCAAACGCCCCGGCATTGTGCACCGGATCGATAAAGACACCACGGGGCTGCTCGTTGCAGCGAAATCGGACGCGGCCCACAATGGGCTTGCCAAGCAGTTCGCTGATCACAGTGTTGAGCGGCGCTATCTTGCAGTGACATACGGTGCGCCTGATACCGCTGATCCGCGGCTGCGGGGGATCAAGGGGACATCCTTTGAGCCAGGCAATATCGTGAAGATGCAGACATTTCTGGGGCGTCATAAGACCGACAGGCAACGCCAGGCGGTGTCGTTTGATCAAGGTCGCCATGCGGTCACGCGGGTGCGGGTGGTTGAACCGCTGGGCACGCCCCCGGTGGCGGCTTTGGTGGAATGTTGGCTTGAAACCGGGCGGACCCACCAAATTCGCGTGCATATGGCCCATGCCGGTCACGCGTTGATTGGTGATCCGGTCTATGGCGGACGCCGAAAACTGAGCGAAAAGGCCGTGGGGCCGGACGGTGTTACATCCGCCGCGACCTTTGCCCGGCAGGCGCTGCATGCGGCGACGCTGGGGTTTGAGCATCCGGTCAGTGGCCAAAGGCTTGAATTTGAAGCGGAAATGCCCGCGGATATGCAAGCCCTGATCACAAAAATGCACAAGCCGGT
The DNA here is from genome assembly GCA_947494675.1 of uncultured Paracoccaceae bacterium. GTDB lineage: Bacteria > Pseudomonadota > Alphaproteobacteria > Rhodobacterales > Rhodobacteraceae > CANMYO01. Next base: position 83,090 of record CANLVP010000003.1, on the reverse strand, counting down.
CTGAAATACACAGTCGCATGTGCGTGATTGCACGGAAATGCACCTTCACATCCCGGCGCGGCATATTCATTTATTGTTTACGAAAACACGGCAGATGGGTCTTGAACCGAACATCCGGAAAACCCATATCCATGTTAAGCCCATAAACATTGGGCGTCGAGAGGGATGAAAATTATGGCCAATTATGCAAATCTACCAGCACCAACCCCAGAAGGTGGGTTGAACCGGTATATGCAGGAAATTCGCAAGTTTCCGATGCTTGAGCCGGAAGAAGAATACATGCTCGCCAAGCGCTGGGTCGAAAACGAAGACACCGAAGCGGCCCACAAAATGGTCACCAGCCACCTGCGTTTGGCGGCCAAAATCGCTATGGGCTACCGTGGCTACGGGTTGCCACAGGCGGAAGTGATCTCTGAGGCCAATGTGGGCCTGATGCAGGCGGTTAAGAAATTTGACCCTGAAAAGGGCTTCCGTCTGGCGACCTACGCCATGTGGTGGATCCGCGCGAGCATTCAGGAATACGTGCTGCGGTCCTGGTCGATGGTGAAGCTTGGCACGACAAGCGCGCAGAAAAAGCTGTTCTTTAACCTGCGCAAGGCGAAATCACGGATTGGGGCCTTGGAAGATGGCGACCTGCGGCCTGAAAACGTCGCGCGGATTGCCAAGGACCTTGGTGTGACCGAAACCGAAGTGATCAGCATGAACCGCCGCCTATCGGGTGGCGATGCGAGCCTGAACGCGACCGTTGGGTCCGAAGGTGAAGGCACCATGCAATGGCAGGATTGGCTGGAAGACGAGGATGCCGATCAGGCCGGTGATTATGAGGCCAAAGACGAGATGGACGCGCGCCGCGCCATGTTGGCCGAGGCGATGGATGTGCTGAATGAGCGCGAAAAGGACATTCTGGTGCAACGCCGCTTGGCCGAAGAGACGATCACGCTCGAAGATCTATCCGGTCAATATGATGTCAGCCGCGAGCGTATTCGCCAGATTGAGGTGCGTGCGTTTGAGAAGCTGCAGAAGCGGATGAAGGAATTGGCGAAGGCAAAAGGGATGCTCGAACCCGCCTAATTGTCGCCATACTGAAAACAATAATACCACTTAGGCATCGCTTAACGGCGGTGCCTTTTTCGTGTGGCGCTGCGCATGATCAGGAGGCCAGAGCATGGTTTTGAAGGGATTGTTGAGCAAGGTCACAGGGATGTTCGGACGCGCGAAAGCCGCACCCGAGGGCGACCCACGATTGGTGCAGGCGCTGGCCGCAGCAGAGGCGGCAGAGGCGCATATCCTGTCCCAGTTCCCCGATGGTGACATTCCGCCAGAGGCGCAGGCGCAGTTGGACAAGGTGGCCGAGATGCGCAGCCTGACGCGGGATGCGATGGCTGCCGAGGCGGATAACGACTTGGAAACGCTGCTGAATGTGGCGGACAAGGTGAACAACACGCCACGATCCGGACCGCTTGATCAGATTGACGCAGACGATATGGCCATCTTTGAGGCGATTGATGCGGGCGATGTTGCCGCCATTGAAGAGGCCGTGCAGCATCAGGATGTAAACGGCACCTATGGACCGGATGGTTTGACGCCGCTGACCTTTGCCTTGGCGCGGACAGACCCGAATCTACAGGTCTTGCTGGCCTTGTTTGAGGCGGGCGCAGATGCGGCGGCCACGGCTGCGATGGGGGGCACGGCGTTGTCGCCGCTGGCCTTTGGTCGCTACGACGCCTGGGGTCCGACGGAGACTTATGAACTGACCAAGGCGCTAATCGCTTTGGGTGCGGGGCTTGAGACGCGTGATGACGCGGGCCTGACGCCTGTGCAGCGGGCGGTCTTTAATCAGAATGCCCCGATCACCGAGGCATTGCTGCGGTGTGGTGCAGATGCCAATGCAACCTTCCCCGAGGACGTGGCACCGGATTTCCTGTTTGGTATGACACCGCTGCATGCGGCTGTGATGGACCCCGACCTTGCCCGGTTGCTGGTGAACTATGGGGCCGATCAGGCGGCGCGCAATGCGGATGGTGAAACGGCGGCAGAATATGCCGCGATGATGCTGGACGACGATGTGGCCCCCGAAGAGGCCACATGGCTGAAAGACACCATCGAACTTTTACAGCAGGGCCAGGCAGCTTAAATTCTTGCGCCCTTTTTCAAGGGGTGACCTTTCGCCGGGAATAGGAAAAGATCGCGCCGACACAAGTTGGAGGCACGATCATGCGGTGGGGAATCTTAGGCGCGGGGAAATTCGCAAGGCAACATATGGGGCCTGCGATCCATGCCGCGCGTGGGGCAGAGCTGGCGGCGATAGCCACGTCTGACCCGGCCAAGGCCGCACCCTTTGCCGATTTTGCCCCCGGTTTGCAGGTCTTTACAGACTATGATGCCTTGCTGGCGGACCCCGCCATTGATGCGGTCTATGTGCCGCTGCCCAATCATTTGCATGTGCCATGGACGATCAAGACGCTGGAGGCGGGCAAGCATGTGTTGTGCGAAAAACCAATTGGATTGCGGGCGGATGACTTTGACACGCTGATTGCGGCGCGAGACAAGGCGGGCAAATTGGCGGCTGAGGCGTTCATGATCGCCCACCATCCGCAATTTTCGCGCGCCCGCGAGTTGGTGCAGGGCGGGGCGATTGGCACGTTGCGCCATGTGGATGCAGCGTTTTCCTACAATAATGCTGCCGATCCGGGCAATATTCGGCACGACCCTGCGCTGGGCGGTGGCGGGTTGCGCGACATCGGGGTGTATACCTTTGGCGGTGCACGACTGGTCACCGGGCAAGAGCCGGAAGCGATCCAACACGCTGATCTGACGATGGAAAATGGTGTGGACGTGGTGGCGCGTGTCGCTGCACGCTTTCCCGATTTCAGCTATGCAGCACTGGTGTCGATGCGGCTGTTTAATCGGCAATACATGGTATTTCACGGCGATGCGGGGCTGCTGACACTGACCTGTCCGTTTAATGCAAACGTCCATGACGCGGCAGAGCTGGTGCTGGACAAACCCGGCTTGGTCAAGACGGTCGAACGCTGGCCGGGGGTGAACCACTACGTCGCACAGGTCGAAAACTTTGGCGCGAGCGTGCGCGATGGGGTGCCATACCCTTGCCCGTTGGAGTTTTCCCGTGGCACACAAGAGATGATGGATATGGTCTTTGCCGCAGGGGGACAGTGATGATGGATGACGGGCACGGGGACGTTCAAAAGGACGATCTGGAGCCGCTGTGGATGCGGCTGATCAATATGGTGATCGTCTGGATCATGCTGAGCTTTGCGAGTTCTTTCCTTGGGCTGATGACCATCGCGCAATTCGTGGTGATGCTAGTCAACAAGCGGCAACCGAATGAACAGCTCGCTGAGATGGGCACGACATTGGGGGTCTGGATGGCCAAGGCCGCACGCTACCAAACGGGGGCGAGCGAGGTGAAGCCTTGGCCCTGGACGACGCTGGATTAGATGTCGTCGCATCGCCGCGCGCTTTAGATGTCGTCGCGTCGTCGCGCGCTTTAGATATCGTCGCGTGGGATGCGCAGGACCTGGCCCGGGAAAATCAGGTCCGGGCTGGTCAGGATATGCGCGTTGGCGCGAAAGATCGGCTGAAAGTCCGGGCTGCCGTATTGCGCATTGGCGATGCTGGTGAGCGTATCGCCTGATTGCACCACGTAGGGCTGCCAGCCGCGATAGCCGGGCATGATGCGCGGCCCGTAAAGCACCGGGATCGTCACGCGGGGGCCGTCTGCGGTCGCGCCATCATCGGCCAGTGTGACGAAGACCCGGTCAAGTTGGAACAGGTTGGTGTCGGGGATGTCGATGCTGGCTTGAAACTGGCGCAAGCCAAGCGATCCGACCGTGGCGATGGCGTTGTATTCGTCGTGGCCTTCGGTGACGGAGACGGACAGAACGCCCTCAAATGCGGTGGCGTTGCCTGCGATCAGAATGGTCGGGCCCACTAGGTCAAATGGCGCGGGCTGTTGGATGTCGAGCGTGACGGACATGGCAAATCTCCTTTGGTTTGAAATGAAAGGAGTATGCGCCGTGTCGCAAAAACGGCCTATGGGGGAATTCCTGCCCTGCGCGGATTTACACCAATGACAGCCGCATGATGTGTTGCGGCCCGGCGATGCCGGTCAAATGCTGGGCACCGGTGTCGGTCCAGCCGCCTTTGATATAGGATTTGTAGCCGCCCGCGTTGCGGGTATTCACGGTCAAGTAGGCCGCTGTTTTCAAAGGGTAAAGCGGTCGCAAGTAACTGGGCATCAAGCGGCAAGCCGCAGCCCCGAAACCGGCACCCTGCCGGTCGCCATCGATGATCATGGCGCGGATACCGATGCTGTCGGCGGGCGCAAAGGTATGGGCGTGGTGGTAGTGGCGGTCGACCTTGAACATGCCGATGACGTCACCGTTGTGCAGGATCACATGGATGTCGATCTCATCACTGGGGGTGTCCAGCGCCTCGGCCGGTTGCCCGGAAAAAACGACCTGAAACGGCTTCACAGAGACTGCGCGCAGCGCTGCGTCGTGGCTGTCGTCGTAGGGGGCGAGAGTGATGGGGTTGAGCATTTGGGAATTGCCTATAGGGTTTTGGCCGAAGGGTGGCGTCATTTTACCGGGTTGGCAAGATGAGGTTGGGCCCGCAGGGGACGCGAAAGGACAGGCGATGACTGGATACAGAATTGCGCCGGAATATGTGGTCGATGACCTTGAGGCCCTGCGCGGTGCCTATCCTGCGACCCATGAATTGGCGAGCAAGAAGGCCCTGCCAAGGTTGGACAAACATGCGCGCGACTTTATCGCGCGCTCGCCCTTTCTGTGTCTGGGCACGCAAGATCGGGACGGGCGGGCAGATGTCAGCCCGCGCGGCGACCCGGTTGGCTTTGTGCAGGTGCTTGATGACGAAACCATCGCCATCCCGGACAGGCCCGGCAACAACCGTTTGGATAGCCTTGCCAATATCGTGGAAAACCCGAGCGTTGGCGTGCTGTTCGTGATCCCGGGCTTTGACGATACGCTGCGGCTGAACGGGCAGGCGACATTGGTGAATGACCCTGCGTTGCTGCAGCAAATGCAAGTGCAGGACCGGGTGCCGCGCCTTGCGATTGTCATCAAAGTGACCGAGGTCTTCATCCATTGCGCCAAGGCGTTTCGGCGCTCAAGCCTTTGGGATCCAGCGACATTTCAAGACCGCAAGGAGATGCCGTCGCTGATGAAGATCATGTTGGATCAGACCGTGGGTGCGCCCGATGATGCCAGCGTGAAGGCGTTAGAGGATGACCTTGAAGAGCGTTATAAGGCGTCGATGTATTAGGGCGGCCCTTGGCTGGACCGCCCGTGAGTGCTTAATCTTCCATCGCTTCCAATTCATCGATGAAACCTTCGATCATCGACAGGCCCTTGTCCCAGAATGCGGGGTCGGAGGCGTCGAGGCCGAAGGGGGCGAGCAGTTCTTTGTGGTGCTTTGAGCCGCCTGCTTTGAGCATGTCGAAGTATTTCTCGCGGAAGTCGGGGTCGCCTTCTTGGTAGACCGCGTAAAGCGCGTTCACGAGGCCGTCGCCAAAGGCGTAGGCGTAGACGTAGAAGGGCGAGTGGACGAAGTGCGGGATGTAGGCCCAGAACGTCTCATAGCCTTCCTGGAAATCGAATACGTCGCCCAATGATTCCGCCTGCACGGACATCCAGAGGGCGTTGATGTCGTCGGGTGTCAGTTCGCCCTCGGCGCGGGCGGCGTGGAGTTTGCATTCAAAGTCGTAAAAGGCGATCTGGCGGACGACCGTGTTGATCATGTCCTCGACCTTGCCCGCCAGCAGGACCTTGCGTTCTTCTTGGGTCTCGGCCCCGTCCAGCAGTTTGCGGAAGGTGAGCATTTCGCCAAAGACCGAAGCCGTTTCGGCCAGTGTGAGCGGGGTGGAAGACAGCAACTCGCCCTGTTCGGCGGCCAGAACCTGATGCACGCCGTGGCCCAGTTCGTGCGCCAAGGTCATGACATCGCGGGGTTTTCCCAGATAGTTGAGCATGACGTAGGGGTGCACAGTGGTCACGGTGGGGTGGGCAAAGGCGCCGGGGGCCTTGCCGGGTTTGACGGGCGCGTCGATCCAGCCTTTGGTAAAGAAGGGCTCTGCCAGTTCGGCCATTTTGGGGTCGAAATCACCATAGGCGTCCATGACGGTTTTCTTGGCTTCGGCCCAATCGACAAGGCGGTCGTCTTCCATCGGCAAGGGCGCGTTGCGGTCCCATGTCTGCATGGTGTCCAGCCCCAGCCACTTGGCTTTGAGCTTGTAGTAGCGGTGCGACAGGCGCGGGTAGGCGGCGACGACGGCATTGCGCAGGGCCTCGACCACCTCGGCCTCTACATGGTTGGACAGGTGCCGCCCGGTTTGAGGCGTGGGCATTTTGCGCCAGCGGTCCTCGATTTCCTTTTCCTTGGCCAGCGTGTTGTGGACGCGGGCGAAGATTTTGATGTTCTCTTGGAAGACGGCGGCGAGCGCGTGGGTCGCGGCCTCGCGCTTGGCGCGGTCCTGATCGGTGAGCAGGTTCAGTGTTGCTTCGAGGTTCAGCACCTCGCCATCGACGTCGAATTCCAGACCGGCCATGGTTTCGTCAAAGAGGCGGTTCCATGCGGCGGCACCCACGGTGGATTGGTCGTGCAAGAATTTCTCAAGCTCGTCGGACAGTTGGTGCGGTTTCATCGCACGCATGCGGTCGAAGACGGGTTTGTAGCGGGCGAGGTCTGTGTTTTCCGCGATCATGCCTGCGAGGTGGGCATCGTCCAAGCGGTTGAATTCAAGGCCATAAAACACCAGCGGGGTGGTGTAGGCGGTGATTTTGTCTTGGGCGTCGGCCATGAATTTGGCGCGGTCGCTGTCCACCGTGTTTTGGTAGTAGCGCAGGCCTGCAAAGGACATGATACGGCCCGCGATCACGTCGATTTCTTCGTAGCGCTGCACGGCTTTCAAAAGACCCGCGGCGTCCAGATCGGCCAGCTTGCCCTCATAGACCCCTGCGAAGTCGGCGCAGGCGGTTTCCAACCAGTTCATGTCGCGGACCAGCTCTGGCGCGTCTTCAGCCGGGTAGAGATCGGTCAGGTCCCATTCTGGCAGGTCACCAAAAGCGTTGCCACCGGATGCGTTGGCGTCGAAAACGGGGGTCGGATGTTGCATGAGGCGTCCTTTGATGTGTGTTTGGCCCTACATAGGGGGGCGGGGGCGTTAGGGGAAGCGCGTCGGATCAGAAACGATAAAGCTCGGCAGGGTTTTGCACGAGGATTTGTGCGCGCGTGACCGGATCGGGCACGGCACGGTGGAACGCATCCCAGAGCGCATTGGCGGGAGGCATTTCAGCACCGTTGAGCATGATATGCGGCCAGTCAGAGCCCCAGAGGCAGCGTTCAGGGTTGGCCGCCACAAGGGCCTGCACGAAGCGGTCGGTCTTGGCATAGGGGACGTTTGCGAGGCGGTAGAGGCCTGACAGTTTGACGTAGGCGTGGCCGTCGGCGAGTAGGCGACAGAGCGCCTGAAAACCGGGTGTATCGGGGCCAGCGGAGAGGTCGGTGGGCCAGCCGATGTGGTCAAAGACGACCGGCACGGGGCAGGCGGCGATGTCGGGGGCGAGGGCCGCCATATGTTGGTCGGCGTGGCAAAGCAATTGGATGTGCAGGTCCCTTTCGGCAAGGCGCGGGGCCATCGCGCGGGCGCCGTCCCATGTCAACACGCCGCCGTGGACATAGTTGAGGCGCACGCCAGCAAGGTTCCATTGGGTGAATTGGTCGAGGTCGGCATCTGAGGCGTCATCGGGGAGCAAACCGATGCCCTTGAAACCAGGTCCCATATCGCGCACGGCGTTGATTGTGACTGTGTTATCAAGCCCATAGAAGATCGAATGCACAATGACGCCGCGGGTGATGCCAAGGGCGGCAAGGTGGGATCTATAGCCTGCCAGATAGGCGGCGTAGGGCTGGGCGGGGTCTTCGGTACGGCCGTCAAACAGAGGCAATTCGCCAGGTGCGGCGAGCAGGTGGACGTGGGTGTCGCAGGCGTCTAGCGGGGCTTGCGTCGCAGGTTGCGGCGCGGGCGGCAGAGGGGCGATTGGTTTAGCCATAGGTCGCGAGCATGTCCTTGAGATCGTCGAGAGTGTTCACCTCTGACATCGGTTTGTCTTTGCGCCAGCGGAGCATGCGGGGAAAGCGCAGCGCAACCCCCGATTTATGGCGGGGCGAGGCGTTGATGCCCTCGAACGCGATTTCAAACACGTGGTGCGGGGTAACCTGGCGGACGGGGCCGAATTTCTGTTGGGTGTTCTTGCGGACCCATGTGGTGATTTCGCGAAACTCGGCGTCGGTGAGGCCGGAGTAGGCCTTGGTGAAGGGGGTCAATTCGTTGCCGTTCCAGACCGCAAAAGTGTAGTCGGTGAAAAGATTTGCGCGTCTGCCGTGACCGGCCTGGGCGTAGATCATCACCGCGTCGATGGTGAGGGGATCAACCTTCCATTTCCACCAATCGCCGCGCTTGCGGCCAGAGAGATAGGGGCTGTCGTGGCGTTTGAGCATGAGCCCCTCGGCGTGCAATTCGCGGCTGCGCTGGCGTTCGGCGGTGAGGGTGTCCCAATCGTCAAAAGGGACGGATGCGGAGAGGCGGATAGGTGCAGTGTTTGGCGCATCTTTAATGATATTTTCCAGATGGTTGCGGCGCGTTGTGAATGTATCGTTACGGATGTCTTTGCCGTCCATTTCCAGCAGGTCATAGGCCATCAGGATCACCGGTGCCTCGGTCAGAAGCTTCTTTGGCACGGTCTTGCGCCCGATGCGCGGCTGTAGGGCATTGAAACTGAGCGGTTTTTCGTCCGCGAAGGCGAGGATTTCACCGTCGATCACGGTGCCATCGGGGAGGAAGTCGCGCAGCTGCGCAAGCTCTGGGAAGCGGTGGGTCATCAGCTCTTCGCCGCGGGACCACAGGTGGTGTTCGCCGCCGCGTAGGATGAATTGGCCGCGAATGCCATCCCATTTTCGTTCGGCATTCCAATCTGTTGGCGCGCCAAGCTCATCCAAATTGTCGAGGCCATAGGCAAGGTAGAACGGGTAAGGTCGAGACAGATCGGCGGTGGGGTCGTCGGCGTCGATGAGCTCTACCCAAGTGGTGGTGGCCGGGGTCCAGTTGCCCATGAGTCTGTGGGTCAGCGTCGCCTCGTCTTGGCCCGTGGCTTGGGCCAGCGCCCGGGTCATGAGCTTTTGACTGATACCGACCCGAAAGCCGCCTGTGAGCAGTTTGGTGAAGAGGAACCGTTGCGCGGTTGGCATCATGTCCCATGCGGCCAGAATGCCTGCGCGGCGGGCGGTTTCATCTTGGGCTGAAAGGGTTGTGATCTGGTCGATCCAGTATGTCAGGCTATGGTCGGATTGCGCGTTCGGCACTGGCAGGATCAGGGCAATGGTTTCGGCCAGATCGCCAACGATGCTGTAGCTTTCCTCAAACAGCCAATCGGGCAGGCCAGCGGCCTCAGCCGCCCATGCCCGCAGTTTGGTCGCGGTGATCGTGCGTTTGGGGCGGCGACCGGAAAAGAGGGCAATCGTCCACAGCTTGTCATCATCCGGCGCGTTGCGAAAATAGTCCGCAAGGGCGGCGGTTTTGACGGAGGTTTTGGTGCTTTCGTCGATGCGGGCAAAGAGGGCGGCGAAATCCTTCATGCCTCATCCTCGGCGTCGCCGGTGTATTCGGTGCTGACCACATGGGCGTCGAAGCCTTGTTCCGACAGCCATTGCCGGAAGGGTGTCGTGTAGCCGTGGGTGACAAAGATTTTTTCGGCCCCGGTGGCGCGGATGGCGCTGTTCAGCCCGTCCCAATCGGCGTGGTCCGAGACGACAAAGCCGCGGTCCATGGCCCGGCGGCGACGGACGCCACGCAGGGCCATCCAGCCGGAGGCAAAGGCGGTTGAGGCCTGGCCGAACTGTCGCGCCCAAGATTGCGCCATGGCACCGGGCGTGGCGAGGACGAGCGCGCCGGGGTAATCCTTAACGTTTGTATCAGGCGTGACGCGGATCGTGTGGGGCAGGGTGATGCCTTGGCCGCGCAGGATGTCGTTGGTGTTCTCAATCGCCCCATGGGTCAGGATCGGGCCAATGGCGGGGTCCACCGTGGTCAAGAGGCGCTGCGCCTTGCCCAAGGCATAGGCCCCGAGAATGGAGAAGCGCCCTGCGGCGGCATTGGCGGCCCACCAATCGTTGATCTGGGTTGCGAGGATGTCTTGCGGCGTCCATGAAAACACCGGCAGGCCAAAGGTGCATTCGGTGATGAAGGCGTGGCAGGCGATGGGCGCGAAGGGTTCAGACAGCCCGTCGGCCACGGTTTTGTAGTCGCCAGAGACGACCCAGCTTTGCCCTTTGACGGTGACTTTGATCTGTGCAGAGCCGGGGACATGTCCGGCGGGGTGGTAGCTGACCGATGCGGCGCCGATCTGGCGAGCTTCGCCAAAGCCCAGCGTTTCGATCCGGGCGTCGGGGCCAAGGCGGTGTTGCATCACTGGGGCGGCGGCATGGGTGGCAAGGTAGGAGCCCATGCCGGGGCGGGCGTGGTCGGCGTGGCCATGGGTGATCAGGGCGCGGTCAACCGGGCGCCATGGGTCGACATAGAAATCGCCAGCGGGGCAATAGATCCCGCGATCTGTGAATGTGAGCACGTCCGCCATAAAGCGAGGGTAGCGTTTGACCGGCTGCTGTCGAGCGGTGCGGCTTGCGCCGCGCGCGATTTATCGTTGGGGGTTTTGCACCCCCAAGACCCCCGCAAGATATTTTTATTCCAAAGAAAGCCTAAGGATGGCTGTCAAAATGTGCCGCAATCGCGTCGAGGATTGGCCCTCTCATCGCGGGGGCGTCCATCATCATTTCGTGCTTGCCGCCCGGCACGACGGTCAGCTTGCCGTTGGACCATTGCGCCATCTTGGTCTTGATCCGGTCGGCGTCGACGATGGTTTCATCGGAGCCAAGGAACGTCAGTGTGGGCGTCGGGGGGGCAGGAAGGGCTGCGAGACGGCGGGTTTCCCAGAGTGCTTCGTTCACCCAGCGCAGGGAGGGGCCACCAAGCCCAAGATCGGGATACTTGCGCACCTGATTTTGCATATAGGCATACATTTCAGGATCGTTTGTCAGCTCATTTTCGTCGAATGGAATTTCGCTAAGTGTGATGTCGGTGCTTTTGCCGGGCACGATATTGCCGTCAAAATTGAGGCGGCGGCTGACGGTGCTGAGACCCCAGATAAAGCTGCGTAGGCTGAGGTTGGCTCGAATGCCCCACATCGGCGCGGAAAATGCAGCAGCCTTGACCGGCAGGTCATTGATCAGGGCGCGTAACCCGATGCCGCCGCCCATGGAATGGGCGATGACGTAGTGAGGTGCAGGTAGGTCGGTTTGTTTGACGTAGTCCAAAAAGGCCGCGACGTCGTGTTGGTAGTCGCTGAACGCATCAACATGGCCAAGTCCCCGGTCATCGGCCATCCGGTCAGAGAGGCCCTGACCGCGCCAATCAATGGCGGCCATGGCATAGCCGCGTTGTTGCAGATCGCGCGCAATACGGCCGTATTTTTCGATGAATTCCGAGCGGCCGGTAAACAGCAGCACCGTTCCCTTTGCGCCCTCGAAGGGCCAGTAGCCCGCGCGCAGGCGCAGGCCATCGGCAGCCTTGATCCAATGGGCGACGCCGCCGTCGGGGCCATCGGCCACGTCGGCATGAAACGGTGCAAGCTCCATTTGGTTTAACCCAGCAGGCCAGCCAGACGCATGGCGGCACCCATGTCGCCGTCGAGCGTCAGTTTGCCGGTCATATAGGCAGCTGTTGGGTTTTGCTCGCCGGACATGATCGCCTGAAATGTGTCGGTTGAGGCGGTCAGGGTCACGTCTGCATCGTCGTCGCCTGCACGTGCGCCGTCTTTGTCGATGATAATGCTGCCTTCGCCTTCGATGTGGAATTTCGCGGTGCCGTCAAAGCCACCGTCGATTTTTTCGTTCAGGGTGGCTACGGCTTTGGTGATGACATCGCTCATGAAGCTGTCCTTTTCAGTGGATTGTGACCTGTGCCTACTGGCATCGGCTGTGTGATACGCTACATTCAACATATGACAAGCCGCACCGCCATCATCAATTTTTCCGTCACGGCACTTTTGACGTTTACGTCACCTGTTTGGGCGCAGGATGCGGACCTTGACCGGTTGTTCGATGAACTGGCCGACGCGACCCCGGAAGAGGCGGGTCGGCTGGAAGGTCAGATCAACACGGTTTGGAGCAGGAGCGGGTCAGCGTCGATGGATTTGCTGTTGCGGCGCGGCGAGGATGCGCTTGAGGATGGGGACATCCAGGCCGCACTTGAGCATTTCAGCGCGCTGGTGGACCATGATCCGGCCTTTGCCGAAGGGTATAACGGGCGGGCCACCGCTTATTACCTGTCGGGCATGATTGGGCCCGCATTGGAGGATATCCGGCAGGCGCTGCGGCTGAACCCGCGCCACTTTGGCGCGTTGCGGGGGCTTGCGATCATTCTGGAAGAATTGGAGCGGCCCGCGGATGCGATTGAGGTCTACCGTGAGGTGCTGGCGCTGAACCCCCATGCCGAAGGGGTTGGCGATGCGGTCGCGCGGCTGGAAATTCAGCTTGAAGGCCAGTCGCTGTAACAGGCGGCCAAGACGGAAGACCTGATGCAACCCTCGCGTATTACGGCCGTTTTGGGGCCGACGAACACGGGCAAGACCCATTACGCGATTGAGCGGATGCTGGGCTATCGCACCGGTGTCATCGGCTTGCCGCTGCGGTTGCTTGCGCGTGAGGTTTACGACCGGATTGTCGCGGCGCGTGGCCCCGGTGTCGTGGCTTTGGTCACTGGCGAAGAGCGGATCGTACCGCCGCGTGCGGCCTATTGGGTCTGCACGGTTGAGGCGATGCCGGAGGGCATGGGTTGCGATTTTCTGGCGGTGGATGAGATCCAGCTTTGCGCCGATGCGGAACGCGGCCATGTCTTTACTGACCGGTTGCTGAATGCGCGGGGGCTGCATGAGACGCTCTTTATGGGCGCTGACACGATGCGCGACGCGATTGCCGCGATGGTGCCGGGCGTCGCGTTCTTGCATCGGGACCGGTTCAGCACGCTGACCTACACAGGTTCGAAAAAGCTAAGTCGGATGCCAAGCCGGGCGGCAATCGTCGGGTTTTCGGTAGAAAATGTCTATGCCATGGCTGAATTGCTACGCCGCCAAAAGGGTGGTGCGGCGGTGGTGATGGGCGCGCTAAGCCCGCGCACGCGCAATGCGCAGGTGGAGATGTATCAAAACGGCGATGTCGATTACCTTGTGGCGACGGATGCCATCGGCATGGGGCTGAATCTTGACGTCAAACACGTGGCGTTCTCGGCCCTCGCCAAGTTTGACGGGGTGCGGATGCGGCATCTGTTTCCGGAAGAGCTGGGGCAGATTGCGGGCCGCGCGGGGCGCTTTATGGAGCCGGGTACCTTTGGTGTCACTGGTGAAGCGCCGGCGTTGGATGATGCGGTGGCCGCGGCGATTGTCGAACATAAGTTTCGCCCGGTTCAGAAGCTGCAATGGCGAAATACCGATCTGCAGTTCGGCTCACCCAAGCGGCTGATCCAGACGTTGGAGGCGCGCACGGATGACATGTGGCTGACCCGCGTACGTGAAAGCGATGATCTGGCAGCGCTGAAGGCGCTTGCGGCGGATGAGCTGATCGCGGCGCGTGCCAAGGACGGCCCGTCTGTGCGGCTGTTGTGGGATGTCTGCCGCGTGCCGGATTTCCGTGGCATCAGTCGCGGCGAACATGCCAGCCTGCTCACCCGGATATACACCGATTTACATCAGTCGGGGCAGGTGGATGAGAACTGGTTTGCCCTGCAAGTGGCGCGGATTGATCGCACGGATGGTGACATCGACACGCTGTCGAAACGATTGGCATATATCCGCACATGGACCTACGTGGCGCAGCGCAAGGGCTGGTTACGTGACGAATTGCATTGGCGTGACCAGACGCGCGCTGTAGAAGACCGTTTATCAGATGCGCTGCATGGCGCGTTGACGCAAAGATTTGTGGACCGGCGGACATCAGTTCTGCTTCGCCGGCTCAAGCAGAAGGAGAGCCTTGTGGCCGAGGTGAACGACAAAGGCGAAGTGACCGTTGAGGGTGAATTCGTAGGCAAACTGGAAGGGTTCCGGTTCCGCATGGATAAGGCGGGCAGCCCTGATGAAGCCAAGACGCTGCGGCAGGCATCCACGGCGGCGCTGGTGCCGCATTGGCATTTGATGGCGGACCGTTTCTACAACGCGCCTGACCCCGAGATGGATTTCACCGAGCAGGGTGGCCTGATGTGGGGCGACGCGGCTGTGGGCAAATTGTCTGCAGGAGCTGATCCGCTGAAGCCGGAAGTTGTGGCCTTTGTCGATGATGAGGCGGGTCCGGATGTGGCCGCTAAGGTTCAGCGTCGCTTGCAGCATTTCATCGAACGCAAAGTTGCCGCCGGGTTTGAGCCGCTTTTGGCGTTGAAGAATGACGAGGCGTTGACCGGTGCGGCCAAAGGCTTTGCCTTTCGGTTGGCCGAAGGTTTTGGCGTTGTGCCACGTGGCGAGGTCGCCGATGAGGTGAAAGCGCTTGATCAGGACGCCCGTGGCGCCTTGCGCAAACATGGTGTGCGTTTTGGTCAATTCACGATCTTTATGCCGCTCTTGTTGAAACCCGCGCCGACACGGCTGCGGCTGGTGCTTTGGTCGCTCTTTAAGGGGCTCGCTGAATTCCCCGAAAGCCCGCCCCCCGGTCTGGTCACTGTGCCTGCCGCCAAGGACGTGCCGCCTGGCTATTACGCGATGGCCGGATACCGCGCTGCGGGCGAACGCGCGATCCGCATTGATATGCTGGAACGGCTGGCCGATATGTTGCGCGACAAGGATTCGCGCGGTGGGTTTGAAGCCAACGCCGATATGCTGTCGATCACAGGCATGACGCTGGACCAATTTGCCGATCTGATGGGCGGTTTGGGCTATAAGGCCGACAAGGGCGAACGTGAAAAGGTCAAGGCCGTGGCCGTTGATGCAGTGGCCGAAGCGGTTGAAACTCCTGTAGAAATTCCGGCGGAAACGCCTGCAGAGGTGGTTGTCCCAACGGATGAGGCACCGGCCGAGGTGACCTTGGAAGCGCCAGACACTGGTCCCGAAATGGAGGTGTTCTATACCTTCACTTGGGGTGGTCGCGCGCAGCGTCAGGGCGGGCGTCCGCAGAACCGTGGCGGTGACAAACCGCGCGGCAAGGGTAAGCCGAAGGGCAAAGGCGGGCCGCGTGGCGACAAGCCGCAAAAGTTCACGTCCAAGCCCAAGGCCGAGAAGAAGATCGATCCCGATAATCCTTTTGCCGCCGCCCTATCGGGCTTTAAGACCGATTGAGCGACACGCCGACAATCCGGCTTGATAAATGGCTGTGGCAGGCGCGGTTTTTCAAATCGCGCTCACTTGCTGCTGGGGTCGTGACGGCGGGCAAGGTGCGGGTCGATGGCACGCCGGTTAGCAAACCCGCCCGCGCGGTGGGGCCGGGCATGGTGCTGACATTCACCCAACAGCAAGACGTGCGTGTGGTGCGAATCCTCGCTTGCGGTGATAGACGCGGGCCAGCCCCCGAAGCGCAGGCCCTGTACGAGGATATGTCGCCAGAGAAGGTCAAACGTCCTGCAAATCCGCGCTATGACGGGAAAGGTCGCCCGACAAAGAAGGATCGGCGTGACATGGCGTCCCGATCAAAGGGGGAGGGTCCGTTCGGGCTTGAATGACCGGTGCGTTCGGCCTAGCAAGGCGCGCGAGAGAATACGGATGTTTCCATGACCTATATCGTCAACGATAGCTGCATTGCCTGCAAATACACCGACTGCGTCGAGGTTTGCCCCGTGGATTGTTTCTATGAGGGTGAGAACATGCTGGTGATTCACCCCGATGAATGTATCGACTGTGGTGTCTGCGAACCCGAATGCCCCGCCGACGCGATCCGCCCGGATACAGAGCCGGACATGGAAAAATGGGTGGAGTTCAACCGCAAGTATTCCGAGATGTGGCCGGTGATCATCACCAAGAAAGACCCGCTGCCGACAGCCGAAGAGATGGACGGCAAAGAAGGCAAGATGGAGCTGTTTTCGGAAGCCGCGGGCGAAGGCGGTTGATTCGCAGGTCTTTCTGCTAACGCACTGAATTTCAAAGATATTGCTTGGCAGTCACCCCGGCTGGCGAGAACTTGAAATTTGTGGTATACTACCCCCCAATGATGCCCAAGATCTGATACCTGGTTGCAAGAATTGAAAACTGACGGGGACGCGATGTCACCGCCGGTTTTTTTGTCGCGTGAGGCAGGATCACCCTGAAAGGATTGCCATGAGCAAGTCGAAGAAAAAAGAGTTTCAGCCCAATGACTTCGTGGTCTACCCCGCGCATGGCGTGGGCAAGATCGTCAATATCGAGACGCAAGAAGTCGCAGGCTTCGAGCTCGAGCTTTTTGTGATTGCGTTCGAAAAGGACAAGATGACGCTGCGGGTGCCGACCCATAAGGCGACGGATGTGGGCATGCGTGCGCTGTCGACGCCGGATGTGGTGAGCCATGCGATGAAAACTTTGCGCGGTAAGGCAAAGGTCAAAAAGGCCATGTGGTCGCGCCGGGCGCAGGAATATGAGCAAAAGATCAACTCTGGTGATTTGATTGCCATTGCCGAAGTCGTCCGTGATTTGCACCGTCAGGACGATCAGCGCGAGCAGAGCTATTCCGAGCGTCAGCTGTATGAAGCTGCGTTGGAGCGTTTGACCCGCGAAATTGCTGCGGTTGCCGGTAATGACGAAGTGGCCGCCGCCGAAGAGATCGACAGCGTATTGGTATCGCGCGCGGCGTAAGCGGGGCTGCGATCAGCTTTGGAAAATGAAAAGGGGTCGCAAGGTTTGCGGCCCCTATTTCGTGTCGGTCGTTAAGACGTGGGCAGGGCGCGCCATCCGATGTCTTTGCGGAAAAACCCTTCGGGCCAGTCGATCTGGCCTGCTTGCGCATAGGCGCGGGCATGCGCCTCGGCCAGTGATGCGCCGCGCCCGGTTGCGGCCAGAACCCGGCCACCTGTGGCCACGGTTGCGCCGTCTTTTGTGCCGGTGCCTGCGTGGAAAGTCATGTGATGGCTGTCTTCGGGGAGTGTTTCTAGCCCCTTGATCACGCTGCCTTTTTCATAAGTACCGGGGTAGCCATCGGCGGCAAGCACCACGGTCAAGGCATGATCATCGGCCCAATTGACCTGCTGTTCTGACAGCCGCCCTTCGGCACAGGCTTGCAGCAGGTCCAGTACCTGACCACCGAGGCGCATCATCAGGCATTGGCATTCGGGGTCGCCGAAGCGCACGTTGTATTCGACCAGACGCGGCTGTCCGTTTTCGATCATCAGGCCGACAAAAAGCACCCCTTGAAAGGGTGTACCGCGTGCGGCCATGGCGTGCATGGTGGGGCGTACGATTTCGTCCATCGTCTTGGCGACCACCGCGTCGGTCATCACCGGCGCGGGGGAATAGGCGCCCATGCCGCCGGTGTTGGGACCTGTGTCGCCTTCGCCGACGCGCTTGTGGTCTTGGGCGGTGCCAAGCGGCAGGAGCGTTTCGCCATCTGAGAGGACAAAGAATGAGGCCTCTTCGCCGGTCATGAACTCTTCGATCACTACCTCTGATCCGGCGTCGCCAAAGCTGCCGTCGAACATGTCGTCGATGGCGGCGAGCGCTTCATCTTCTGTCATCGCAACCACGACGCCTTTGCCCGCCGCGAGGCCATCGGCCTTGACGACAATCGGGGCACCTTGGGTGCGGATGTAGTCGCGGGCGTCATCAGCGTGGCTGAAATGTGCGTAGGCCGCCGTGGGGGCGTTGGCCGCGTCGCAGATCGCTTTTGTGAAAGATTTCGATGCCTCCAGCTGTGCAGCGGCCGCCGTAGGTCCGAAAACGGAAAGTCCGGCATCGCGCAGCACGTCGGCGACACCGGCGGCGAGGGGGGCTTCTGGCCCAACAATTACGAAGTCCACGGCATTTTCTTCGGCAAACGTCGCTACCGCTTGCCCGTCGAGAATGTTGATATCGGCGCATTCGGCCAAGGCCGCGATCCCCGCATTGCCTGGTGCCACGATCAGGCGGTCGCATTTCGGGTTCTGCTTGACGGCCCAAGCCAGGCTGTGTTCACGCCCGCCGCTGCCCAGGATCAGGATATTCATGTGGCACCCCCGCTTGGCCTTTGTTGGCGGTCGTTCTAGGGTGAGCGCCATCAGATCACAAGAGCAGCCCATGGACCTTTTTGAAGACGAACAACACGGCAGCAATGCGCCTGAATTTTCGGTCTCGGAAATCTCGGGCGCAGTCAAAAAGTCGATTGAGGGCGAGTTTGGCCATGTGCGCGTGCGCGGTGAGGTCGGGCGCGTGTCGCGGCCTCGGTCCGGGCATATTTACCTCGATCTCAAGGACGATCGCAGTGTGCTGGCTGGCGTGATCTGGAAGGGTCGCGCCGTGGCGCTGCCTCAGCAACCGGAAGAGGGGATGGAGGTTGTCGCCACCGGCAAGCTGACGACCTTCCCTGGGCAGTCGAAATACCAGATGGTCATTGAAGACATCGCACCTGCCGGGGCCGGTGCGCTGATGGCCATGCTGGAAAAGCGCAAGGCGCAATTGGCGGCTGAGGGGCTTTTTGCGACGGAACGCAAGCAACCCATCCCGTTTTTGCCAGAGGTGATTGGCGTCGTAACCTCGCCCAGTGGGGCTGTCATTCGCGATATTTTACACCGTTTGCGTGACCGTTTCCCGCGCAAGGTGCTGGTCTGGCCGGTTGCGGTGCAAGGCGCGAAATGTGCGCCCGAAGTGGCGCGGGCGATTGATGGGTTCAACGCCATGACGCCGGGTGGGGCGCTGCCACGGCCCGATTTGCTGATCGTCGCGCGCGGTGGCGGGTCAATCGAAGACCTGTGGGGCTTTAACGAAGAGGTGGTCGCGCGTGCGGCGGCGGCGTCCGAGATCCCGCTGATCTCTGCCGTGGGGCATGAAACGGACACCACATTGATCGACTTTGTTAGCGATATGCGCGCGCCCACGCCGACAGCGGCGGCGGAAATCGCAGTGCCGGTGCGGATGGAACTTTTGGCTTGGGCTGATCAGCAAGGTGCGCGGTTGACGCGGGCCCTGACAGGGGCCGTGGATATGAGGGCGCAGCGGGTGCGGGATTTGGGTCGGGCTTTGCCGAAGGTAGAAGCTTTGGTGGAAGGCCCACGCCAACGCTTTGATTTTGTGGCGGAAAATCTGCCGAATGCCCTGCGTGCAGCAGCGTCCAAGAAGCGGGTGCAATTGTCCGAAGCGGCCTTGCGTCCCGGTATGCTGCGCCGCACGATTGCGGATCATCAGCGGCGGCTTGATGATTTGAATGCGCGGCTTTTGCCAGCGCTTGAACGGCGCGTGTCGGATGCCCGCCGTGCCCATGATCAGCAGCAGCTGCGCGCACCAGATGTGACCCGTCCGCGAGAGCGTTTTGACGGGCTGTTGCGGCGGTTGTCGGACCGGGCAGGGCGTCAGCAGGCCGAACGGGTTACGCGGTTGGATGCGCTGGATCGATTGCGGGAGACCTTGGGATATAAAGAAACGCTCAAGCGGGGATATGCTGTGGTGCGGGGCGATGGTGAAGTCGTCACCAGTGTCGCGGCGGCCAAGTCTGCGCGGGCGCTCGAGGTCGAATTTGCCGATGGACGGTTGGCGCTGAATGGCAAGGCGAAGCCGGGCAAGCCAGAGCCAGAGGATCAGGGCAGTCTTTTCTAGGAAAAAAGATCGCCGCAGATGAGCGGCTCGGGGTCTTCCACCGCTTCGAACAGCACGGTGCCACCCGGTTCGCCTGCAAATTCTGCGCGGATGCCGTCGGGGGTGCGAAACACGTCCCAGCATTTTGGGACAGGATCGTTTTCGTAAAGAAAACAGATGTTTGTGCCATCCTCATACCAAGTGCCGTCGGTGCAGCTGCCATCGCGCGGGGACCAGATGACCCGGCGATCCGGCAGATATTGTTCAACGCCAAAGCGTGTGCCGTCGGGCAATCCGAACGTCAGCGTGCGCCCCGTGGCATAGGCGTCGAAGGCATTCCCACTCATGGGGTTTTCGGCAATTGCGGGGGCGGCGAGGACCGCCAAAAGAAGGCTCAGTCGGACCATTTTGCCACCCTTGGATCCATCACCTTGCGCCAAAGCGGGGGAAAGAGCGCCACGGTCGCCATGACGGGGATTGCGCGTGGCAGTGTGGGGCTGGCAGCGGGCAGCGTCAGCGCAGGAAAGGCGCGGCTGGGGTGGGCGTGATGGTCAGAATGGCGGGGCGCGTTCAACATCATGGCCGAGGAATACCAATGCGGGCTATTCCAGCTGTGCCGGTCGTTCACGGGCTCTGGTTTGCCATCGTCACGCGCACGACGGACGAGACCATAGTGCTGCACGTAATCCGAGAGCAGCAGCTGAATTTGCGCGAGGGCGGCGACGGATGCGTAGGCGACAACGCCGCGCCAGCCGCCCAGACCAGCGGCGATCGCGACCATCAACAAGGCGCCAGAAATGTAGATGACGTAAGGCTGGTGCAATGGGCCGCGGCCAACGCGGGCGAGGCGCGCGGCCTCGGCCCGATAGCCTGCCACAAAGGATCCCCACCATGCGCGCATGACATAGCGGTAGAAGCCTTCGCCGCGACGCGCGGAATTCGGGTCGTCACCCGTTGCCACATGGCGGTGGTGCACCAGCACATGGGCCGAGGTGTGATGCCCAAAGGCCAGCGAAATATAGACCCACATCCCCATTTTGTGCAGTAGTTTCGTGGGCTTATGGATCAATTCATGTGCGTTGGAATTGCTGACCTGTCCGAAATAGAGCCCTGCCGCATACCAGACCGCGACCTTGCCCAAGGGGGTCAGATGCGGCTGGGACAGGCCCCAGACCACGATGCCAAGGAGGCCGAAGTGGGTGACGGCCAGCACCACTGATAGCGCGTCGGCCACGGGGAATTCTTGGTCTGGCTGTGCCGGGGTGGTCCGGCGCACCAGATGGTCTAGCCCCGCGACCAAAGCTGTCATGACAGCCAAGGCCGGCAACACCCAAACCCCGCCCCACAGGGCGGCGGCAACGATCACCGGGATCGGGAAGAGCGTGGCAAAAGCAAAGAAGCGCATCGGGCACCTATGACGAACGATCATGTCCATATCATGAAGATTTCCGGGGGTCAGCCCGATGCCCGCGTGCGTCGCGGGGGTCTGCGCATCTCTGCTCTGCCATGTCGCTTTTGCGATTTCAGCAGCGGACCTCAGCCGCTAAGGTCCCCACAGATGCGAAAGGGACGTTATGGCGCTGGATGAACGCAAGGGTGTCTGGAAATCAGGCAAGGGCAAGGGCCGTCATACGCCCAAGGGGCGTCAGCTGGATGATGCCGCTTGGCAAGAGGTCCGTGATCTCTTAGGAGATCGGCCCCGTGATCGCGACCTGCTGATTGAGTTTTTGCACGTGATTCAAGATACTTACGGCTGCCTGTCTGCCGCGCACTTGCGTGCGCTCGCCGAAGAAATGCGTCTTGCGCAGGCCGAGGTTTATGAGGTCGCATCATTCTACGCCCATTTCGACGTGGTGAAAGAGGGTGAGCCAAAGCCGCCTGCTCTGACCATCCGGGTCTGTGACAGCCTGTCGTGCGAGCTTGCTGGGGCGCAGGCGTTGAAGACGGCGCTGGAAGAGGGGCTTGATGCCTCGGAAGTGCGTGTATTGCGCGCGCCCTGCATGGGGCGGTGTGACACGGCCCCGGTGCTGGAACTGGGTCATGCTCATATCGATCATGCCACACCTGAAAAGGTGAATGCCGCGATTGCGGCTGGTGACACTCATGCACATATCCCGGATTATCAAGGGCTTGAAGCATATCGCGCCGAGGGTGGCTATGCCAAATTGGCCGAGCTGAAAGACGGTGGCGACTGGGAAGCGGTGCAAGACACGGTGCTCTCGTCCGGTCTGCGCGGTCTTGGCGGTGCGGGTTTCCCATCGGGCAAGAAATGGGGCTTTGTCCGCGCCAATCCCGGCCCACGCTATATGGCGGTGAACGGGGACGAGGGCGAGCCGGGCACGTTCAAGGATCGCTACTATCTGGAGCGGGTGCCGCATCTGTTTCTTGAGGGCATGTTGATCGCCGCTTGGGCGGTTGAGGCCGAAAAGGTCTTTATCTACATGCGTGACGAATACCCTGCTGTGCTGGAGATTTTGGCGCGTGAGATCAAAGGGTTGGAGGACGCAGGGATCGTCGCACCGGGTTACATCGACCTGCGTCGCGGGGCCGGGGCCTATATCTGTGGCGAAGAAAGCGCGATGATCGAAAGCATCGAGGGCAAGCGTGGGATACCGCGCCACCGCCCGCCGTTTGTGGCGCAAGTGGGCATCTTTGGGCAGCCGACGCTGGTGCATAACGTCGAAACCCTGCACTGGGTCGCGCGGATCCTGCGCGAGGGGCCAGAGGTTCTGTCGGGTACTGAAAAGAACGGGCGCAAGGGTTTGCGGTCCTACTCGGTGTCGGGTCGGGTAGCCGCGCCGGGCGTTTACCTTTTGCCTGCGGGGTCAACCATAACTGACATCATTGCGGCGTCGGGTGGCATGGCCGAGGGCCATGTTTTCAAGGCCTATCAACCGGGTGGCCCATCATCGGGGCTTTTGCCTGCGTCGATCAACGATGTGCCGCTGGATTTTGACACGTTGCAACCGCTTGGCACCTTTATCGGGTCCGCTGCGGTGGTGATCCTGTCCGATCAAGACAGCGCCAAGGCAGCGGCCTTGAACATGTTGCGGTTTTTTGAGGACGAAAGCTGTGGCCAGTGCACGCCGTGCCGCGTGGGCTGTGAGAAAGCGGTGAAGTTGATGGAAAAAGACAGCTGGGATCAGGATTTGTTGGGCGAGCTCTGCACGGCCATGACGGACGCCTCAATCTGTGGTTTGGGGCAGGCCGCGCCAAACCCCATCAAGCTGGTCATTGAGCACTTCCCGGAAGAGATCTGATGGACGCGCTCGACCTCGCGACATTCCCGCTTGATCAGACAGAAAGCGATGAATATCAGGCGCTTGTGACGCGGTGCCGGGCTGAACTGGCTGCGGGAGGCATGTTCAATTTGGATGGGTTTCTGCGCGCGGACGTGGCCCAGGCGGAGGCGGACGCGCATACCCCATTGATGGACACCGCATCGTTTCGGCACGAGCGGCGGCACAACATCTATTTCAAGAAGGATGTTTCCGGTCTTGCGCCAGATCACCCCGCTTTGGCGGAGTTCGAGACGTCGAACCACACGCTTTGCAATGATCAGTTGAAAGGGTCGGTGGTTGAGGCGGTCTACAACTGGGAACCCTTGCGCCGGTTTCTGGCACAAGTGATGGACAAGCCCGCGCTTTACCCGATGGATGACCCGCTGGCGGCGTTCAATGTGATGCGCTACCGCGCTGGGCAGGCGCTGAATTGGCACTTTGACCGGTCTGAATTTACCGTAACGCTGTTGCTGCAAGCCCCTGAAAAGGGAGGGGAATTTGAATACCGTACGGATTTGCGCACGGCGGATGATCCCAACTATGACGGTGTTGCGCGGCTGTTGTCGGGGGATGATCCTGAAATCCAGCGGATGAACGTCATTCCCGGCACGTTGAACGTGTTTCGGGGCGTCAACACACCGCATCGCATCACCCCGGTCGAAGGGGACCGCGCCCGGATGATCGCGGTTCTGACCTATTATGAACGCCCCGGCGCGCGGTTTACGCCAGCTGAGCAGCTTGGCTTTTATGGCCGCACGGCCTGACGGGCTTTCAAATCGGCCCATTCGGCATTAGGTCATTTGCAACAATGAACTAAAGGCGCGGGCCATGTCGTTTTTCAAAAAGCTCAAGGATCGGATGTTCCGGTCGTCCTCCAAGATTGATGAAGGTCTTGACGCGATCGTCAGCGATGGCGGGGAAGAGGAAGAGGTTGCGGTCAACGCGGCGGTAGAGGCTGAAGCCGAAGCGGCCCGAGTGGCGGCGGAAGCGGAGGCTCAGGCGGCGGAAGAGGCCCAGCTGGCTGAGGAAGCCCGACTGGAGGAAGAGGCGCGGCTTGCTGAGGCGGCGCGACAGGCTGAAGAGGCCCGTCAGGCTGAAGCGGCGCGGTTAGCGGAAGAAACCCGGTTGGCTGAGGAAGCGCGGCAGGCTGAGGCCGCGCGGGCGGCTGAAGAAGCGCGCCTTGCAGAGGAGGCGCGACAGGTAGAAGTTGCACGCGCCGCAGAGGAAGCACGACAAGCCGAAGAGGCGCGCCAGGCCGATGCGGCAAAACAAGCCGCTGCGGCCCAAGCAGCCGCAGAAGCTGCCGCCGAGGCAGCACGGCAGGCTGCCGCAGAGGAAGAAGCCGCTGAGGCGGCTGCTGCGGCAGAACGTGCTGCCGCTGCCCAAGCCGCCGCTGAGGCCGCCGCTGCCGCACAGGCAGAAGCCGTCAGACAAGCCGCCGAAGCTGAAGCCGCAAGGCAGGCCGCAGCGGAGGAAGCGGCCCGTGAGGCTGCAGCGGCTCAGGCTGCAAAAAAGGCGGCAGAGGCAGAAGAAAAACGTCTGGCCGAAGAGGCTGAGGCCGCTCGGCAGGCCGCAGCAGAGGAAGCAGCGCGGATTGAGGCAGAAGCCGAAAAGGCGCGGCAAGCCGAGGAAACGCGCCGGGAAGAGGAAGCCGAGGCCGCACGTCTCGCAGCGGGGGAAGCCGCCCAACAGGCAGCAGAACCCGCACGTGAAGCGGTTGTCGCGCCGATGACGACGCTGCAACCTTCTGCACTTGATGCGCCGGAAGAGGAAGTGACTGAAAAGGCGGGGCTTTTAGGTCGCCTCTTTGGGCGCGAGAAAAAGACTGTCGTTCGCCGGACCCTGGACGATGACATGCTGGAGCAACTCGAAGAGCTGCTGATAACCGCTGATATGGGCGTCGATACCGCGCTGCGCGTAACGGCGAACATGGCCGAGGGGCGGCTTGGCAAGAAGCTCTCGGTCGACGAAATCAAAGAGCTGTTGGCCAGTGAAGTCACTCGGATCATGGACCCCGTCGCGCGGCCCATGCCGCTTTATGCGCGTAAGCCGCAGGTGGTGCTTGTGGTGGGGGTCAACGGCTCTGGCAAGACCACGACCATTGGCAAATTGGCCAGTCAATTCAAGGCGGCGGGCAAGTCGGTTGTGATCGCGGCAGGTGACACGTTCCGGGCCGCCGCGGTGGAGCAATTGCAAGTCTGGGGCGACCGCGCGGGCGTGCCCGTGTTGACCGCGCCGGAAGGATCCGACCCTGCTTCACTGGCCTTTGACGCAATGGCCCAGGCGCAGGCCGATGGCGCGGATTTGCTGATGATCGACACGGCGGGGCGGCTGCAAAACCGGGCAGACCTAATGGAAGAGTTGTCCAAAATCGTCCGTGTGATCCGCAAGAAGGACCCCGATGCGCCCCACAACACTTTGCTGGTGCTGGATGCGACGACGGGACAGAACGCCTTGCAACAAGTGAAGGTTTTTCAAGAGCTTGCGGATGTGTCAGGCCTTGTCATGACCAAATTGGACGGTACGGCAAAGGGCGGCGTCCTGGTCGCCTTGGCCGATAAATTCGGGCTGCCGATCCATGCTATCGGCGTGGGCGAACAGATCGACGATCTGGCCCCCTTTGACCCCGAAGACTTCGCCAACGCATTGGTCGGACGCGAGGGGTGACGCGCCTTCTTTGCCTTTTGCTTGCGCTGTTGCCTGGCCAAGCAGCTGCAAACATGACGGATGATCTGTGTCAGGGCATGTATGATCGCGCGATCACGGTGCTTGAGACGTTGGGCGAGGTCGTGCCAGAGTTGCGGTTGGATACGACTGACGCTTTGCCCGGCGAAAGCAGAGGTTTGAGGGTCACTGCACGAGACACAGAGACATGTGCCGCCCAATTCAGCGTCCGCCGACCCAACCAGCCATTTGGCGCGATCCGCTGGAAGGCGGAAGGCGCTGAGGCCTATGTCGCGGGACGCAAACTGCCGACGGCCTTGCGGGTTGAGGTTTTGGACCTGGTGCTGCGCGGGTGGAATGACAACACTCCGTTGGATTTAACAATCGGTTTGCGGCGCAATGCCGGGGAGGCCGCCTTGTCGATTGAGGCGGTTTACCTGCTCACAAAAAGCGGCGAGGGGCTGCAATTGACAGGGGACGTCACCGGCGCGCATTTTGACACGCTGCAATCTGCGCAGTTGAGCCTTGGTAGCCTGCGCCTGAATGAATTGACCCTGCGGTTTGACCATAACCAACGGGTGATGCGGGCCCTGCCCATCAGCCGTTTCGACATTCGTCGCGATGCGGTGCACTACATGCGTGGGTTTCGCGACGGTCTGACGACGGATCAGATGAACGACATTTCGTTTGAAAACCTTCGCCAGTTTATCGGCATCTTCCCGGGCGGCTCTGGCGTGTTTAATGCGAGGGTGTCGTCAGCGAACGGTTTGGGCATGTTCCAGATTTTGGCGGCGCAGAGTGCTTTTGAGAGCCATGACAAAACGTTTTCCGATGTGGTTTCCATTGGCCTGCATGGTGTGGATGTGTCGGTTGACTGGATGCCCGGCCCGCCATGAGCGACTGGATCATCGCCATTGCAGGAACGCCAGAGGGCGCGCGGCTGGCCACGATATTGGCACTGATTTCGGCAGTTGCCCACGCAGCATTCGGGGCATTGCAAAAGGGGCGGCATGATCCGTGGCTGACACGTGGGGCCATCGATGGCTGGCTGGTTGTGATCTCTGCCCCCGTGGCGTTGTTCCTGGTGCCATGGCCGTCGGGGCAGGTGGCCTGGATTTTGGCGGGGGCCTTGGTCATCCACTTTGGCTACAAATTGACGATGGCGCTGGCCTATGAGCGGGCGGCCTATACGGTGGTTTACCCGGTGGTGCGCGGAACCGGCCCATTGGTCACTGTGCTTGCAGCGAGCGTCATTTTTCATGAGCGGTTTACGGTCGTGCAATGGATCGGCGTGGCGTGTTTATCAGGGGGTATATTGCTGCTTGCGGCGCGCAATCTGACGGAAGAAACACTGGACCGGCGCGCCTTGCAGATCGGGTTGGCATGGGCCGTGACAGGTGGAGTGCTGGTGGCGGTCTACACGACATATGACGCCTATGGCATCCGCCAAGCTGCTGATCCCTTTACGTTTTTGGCATGGTTCTTTTTCATCACCGCGCTTGATTTCCCGCTGTTGGCAGCGTGGCGCTACCGCCGCATGGCGTCGCCGCCGGATTTGGGGCCGCTGCTGTGGCGCGGCATCATTGGTGCGTTCATTGCTTGGATCAGCTTTGGCGGGGTTATGCTGGCGACGCGGCTCGACAAAGTGGGGGAGGCTGCTGTTTTGCGCGAAACCTCGACCGTGTTTGCAGCGTTGATCGGATGGTTGTTTTTGGGCGAAAAAGTGGGCCCACGACGCACGTTTCTGATGGCACTGGTTGCACTGGGCGCTGTGATCGTGGAAACGGGGGGGTGAGGGAGACAACGATGGCAGAAAAGACGGTGAATCCGATCCTGAAACAAGTGTTGGAGCTTGGGCCTACACTGTTGTTTTTCCTGATCTATTTGCAGATCAAGGACAACACCTACACCTTGGCGGGCACCGAATATACCGGTTTCATTGTCGCCACGCTGATCTTTGTGCCGATCCTTTTGGTTGCCATGGGCATTCTTTGGATGCTGACCCGCACGCTGAGCCGAATGCAGATTTTCACGGCCTTCATGGTGATCTTCTTTGGCGGCCTGACAGCTTGGTTCAACGACGAGCGGTTCTTCAAGATGAAAACCAGCATCGTTTACGGGTTTTTTGCGCTGATCCTTGGCATTGGGCTGCTGCGCGGCAAGAGCTATTTGCAATGGATCATGGGGGAGTTTTTACCCATGAAGCCAGAGGGTTGGATGATTTTTACAAAGCGGGTCGCGCTGATGTTTCTGGCCCTTGCTGTCGCGAATGAGATTATCTGGCGGACGCAATCGACAGAGCTATGGGTCAAGCTTGAAACCTTTGCCTTTCCAGCCGTGCTGTTTGTCTTTTTGTGGGGGCAGATCGTGATGTTGCAGCGTTACTTGATCGAGCCCGATACGACCTCAAATTCTTAACGCATCTCTGTCAGACCGACAGAGCTGAACCTTGTGCGCATGGTGGGGCGTTTGGCATAGCGCAGCGAATCGACCTGTTTGATGGTCAGGCGCGGGCGGAACATTACGCCGACACGGTCTTTGGCGACCCAGCGGACAATGGATGCAATTTGGTCGGGACCGGCGCGCAAGACGACCTTATCACCCGGCGTCAGGTCCGACAGGCCATCGATTTGGGCCCCGTATTCGTTGACGTCCAAGATTTTCCCCGGACGCAGGCCAAAAGGCGTTGTTGCCTGCACGGGAAACGATGTTGGATATCGATGATGTCTGAACTTTTGCATCGTCACCTACCACTTCCTGACCCGTGGATACCAAGTGCGGGTAAAGGAACGGTTAGTGGCGGCATGCCCAAAGGTTAATTGGGACTGCCTTCTTGACGGGTCTTTCGGGGAGGCGTATGCGACGGGTGTGGCGATTTGTTACCGGATTGCGGGCCACGTTAAACATGCTGCTAAAAGGGTCAGGGCGTAACCCCGATACCTATAACCGGTGTCGGGGTTTTGTTTTGGCGAAAGGGACCAAAAATGACGGACTGGAACAAACGGACAAAGGCAGTGCACGCAGGTGTGCGCCGCAGCCAATACAACGAGGTGTCCGAGGCAATTTATCTCACGCAGGGCTTTGTTTACGACACAGCCGAGGATGCCGAGGCACGGTTCCAAAAGGCGGGTGACGACGAGTTCATCTACGCCCGATATGGCAACCCAACGGTGGCGATGTTCGAAGACCGGATCGCTGCCCTTGAGGGGGCCGAAGACGGGTTCGCAACGGCCTCTGGCATGGCTGCGGTCAACGGTGCGCTGACGTCGATGTTGAAGGCCGGAGACCACGTTGTCAGCAGTCGCGCGCTTTTTGGGTCGTGTCTGTATATCCTCGAAGAAGTCTTAACCCGCTTTGGGGTCGAGGTGACGTTTGTCGATGGCACCGATCTTGACCAATGGGCCGCTGCGATTCGAGCCGATACGCAGGCTGTCTTCTTTGAAAGCGTCTCAAACCCCACATTGCAGGTCATTGATGTCAAAGCGGTATCTGCCTTGGCCCATGCGGTGGGGGCGACGGTGATTGTGGACAACGTCTTTGCCACGCCAGTCTTCTCGGATGCCATCGCCCAAGGGGCCGATGTTGTGGTTTATTCGGCGACTAAACACATCGATGGGCAGGGCCGGGCGTTGGGCGGAATTATCCTTGGTACACAAGAATTTATCCGCGGCACGGTTGAGCCCTACATGAAGCATACCGGCGGATCGATGTCGCCCTTTACGGCTTGGATGATGCTGAAGGGGCTGGAGACGATAGACCTGCGGGTCAGAGCGCAGGCGCGGTCGGCGCAGGAGATCGCGACGGCGCTTCAAGGGCATAAGGCCTTGAAAAACGTGATTTATCCGGGGCTGAGCGATCATCCACAGTACGAGCTGACCAAGGCGCAGATGGGCGCAGGGGGCACAGTCTTGTCGATCGATTGCGGCACGCAGGCGCGGGCGTTTGAGGTTCTGAATGCCTTGGAAATTATCATTATTTCCAACAACTTGGGCGATGCGAAGTCTATCGCGACCCATCCGGCCACGACGACCCACCAGCGGCTGCCAGATGCGCAAAAAGAGATGTTGGGCATCACGCCGGGGTTGATCCGTTTGTCGATCGGACTTGAGGATCCGCAAGACCTTTTGGGCGATTTGATGCAGGCGCTGGGCTAGGTTAATGCCGGATTTGGTGCTGAATTCGCCTATGCAGACCTGATGCACAACCAGTATGAAAACGATGCACACCTCATGCGCATCAAAATCACGGTCAAGCGCAGTTAAAGCTGCGCACGGGTTCGAGCTGTTAACCTGTTTCACCTGTGGCAAAATTGATCTGCATTGCGGCATAGTGTCGGTCGGGGCATGATGCGCCCCTGAGGGAGACGCTGCATGACTGATCCACGGGCAGAGCTGTCACGTATCTATTGGGAAAACGTTGGAGAACGCGCCAACGACCCCCATATAGGGGATGCGGATGTGCCAGAGGGGGCCCCATCGATGAATATTCATTCCCAAGATTTTGACCGTGAACCCAGCCGGGAAGAGGCCGAAGCGGCCCTTGCCTTGTTGCGGCGTTGGGCGGGAGAGGTGAGTGCCGAAGAAGTGGCCACTTTGGACCCGCTTGTCAGCCGCCTGATCCCCGGCCAAGAGGTCAGCAATTACCCCGCATTAGCGCGTGCCTACCCCGACGCATTTGTCGTTGATGAGGCCTATAAGGCCAGCATGCCGGACCTGCAGAACGGGCCGAGCAGCCTGATCAAAGGCGCCAAGCAACAAATCCAGCATGTGGGTATCAGCAATTTCCGCCTGCCGATCCGGTTTCACACCCGCGACAACGGCGATCTGACGCTTGAGACCAGCGTGACGGGCACCGTCAGCCTTGAGGCGGAAAAGAAGGGCATCAACATGTCCCGGATCATGCGCACGTTTTACAAGCACGCCGAACAGACGTTTTCGTTTGAGGTGATCGAGCGGGCGCTTGATGCCTATAAGACCGATCTTGAGAGCTTTGATGCGCGGATTCAGATGCGGTTTTCATTCCCGATGAAGGTCGAAAGCCTGCGGTCCGGGTTGGAAGGCTATCAGTATTACGACATCGCGCTAGAGCTGATCGAACAGGACGGGGTGCGCCGGAAGATCGTGCATCTGGACTACGTCTATTCCAGCACTTGCCCTTGTTCCTTGGAGCTGTCCGAACATGCGCGGCAATTCAGGGGGCAACTGGCCACGCCGCATAGCCAGCGGTCGGTGGCGCGGATTTCCGTGCTGCTGGAGGAAGGGCAGGACACGCTTTGGTTTGAGGACCTGATTGACCGCGCCCGCGCCGCTGTACCGACCGAGACGCAGGTGATGGTCAAGCGCGAGGACGAGCAGGCCTTTGCAGAGCTCAACGCCGCCAATCCGATCTTTGTTGAGGATGCCGCGCGCCTCTTCACCGAGCAGTTGCACATCGACCCGCGCATCAGCGATTTTCGCGTGATCGCCAGCCATCAGGAAAGCCTGCACAGCCATGACGCCGTGAGCGTGCTGACCGAAGGTCCAACGTTTGCCGCGGATTCGCTTGATCCCAAGCTTTTCGCCAGCCTGTTCCACGTCGGCTAAGCCCACGGACCTTTGCCGTGCGGTGATCGCTTGACACCCCACGCCCCATTCGCCACCGATAGGCCATGATTGACCTGCGTCCTATTGGATATGTGATCGGCCTGCTTGTGGCCGCCTTGGGCGTGACCATGTTGGCGCCGCTGGTCGCGGATGTCTGGGTGGGCAATGGCCATTGGCCGGTCTTTGCAGAGGCGGCGATTATCACGGTCTTGACCGGGGGCGTTTTGGCCGGGGCCTGCGCCAATGGGGTCAGCGCCGGGCTGACGCTACGGCAGACGTTTTTGCTGACCACTTTGGTTTGGCTGACATTGCCGATCTTTGGCGCGATCCCATTTGTTCTGGGGGCCACAAACGCCAATTTCACCGATGCATTCTTTGAGGCGATGTCGGGGTTAACGACCACCGGGTCCACGGTTTTCAGCGGGCTAGAGGCTTTACCCGAGGGACTAAAGCTGTGGCGCGGTATCCTGCAATGGCTGGGCGGCGTCGGGATCATTGTTGTGGCCATGGTGTTCCTGCCAGAACTGCGGGTTGGTGGGATGCAGATTTTCCGATCCGAAGCCTTTGATACCATGGGAAAAATTCTGCCGCGTGCGGGTGAAATCGCCACGCGGATTTCGGTGATCTATGTGGCGCTCACGCTGGCCTGCGCGCTGGCCTATGCCGCCTTTGGCATGTTGCCCTTTGACGCCATGGTGCACGCGATGACGACGGTTGCCACCGGGGGCATGGCAAACAGCGATGCATCCTTCGGGTTTTATGGGGCGGGCGTGCATTATACGGCTGTGTTTTTCATGGTGCTCGCCGCTTTGCCCTTTGTTCGCTACGTGCAATTGCTGGCGGGCACGGCACAGCCGATGTTGCATGACAGTCAGATCAGGGCGTTTTTCTACGTCATTTTCACAGTTGTTTTGCTGCAAGCCTCTTGGCTCTGGGGCCGGGATGGCGAGATGACCGAATTGGCGTTCCGCGAGGCGCTGTTCAACGTCACGTCGATCACCACAGGCACCGGATACGCCAATGCGGACTATATGACATGGGGGACGTTCCCGGTTGTCATGTTCTTTTTCATCGGGTTGATCGGTGGCTGTGCGGGGTCTACGGCCTGTTCAGTCAAGGTTTTCCGGTATCAGCTGCTCTTTGCCTCAATCAAAAGCCAGATCCGCCAGATCCACAGCCCGCACGGCATCTTTGCCCCGCGCTACCAAGGCAAGACCGTGACCGAGGACGTGTTGAACTCTGTCATGGCGTTCTTTGTGGCCTTCGTGCTGTCGATTGGCATCCTGTCGGTGTTGCTGGGGTTTACGGGGCTCGACTTTATCACCTCCGTCTCGGGCGCAGCCACGGCGATTGCCAATGTGGGCCCCGGATTGGGCAATACGATTGGGCCTGCGGGCAATTTTGCGATGTTGCCGGACAGCGCCAAGTGGCTTTTGGCGATGGCAATGTTCGTGGGTCGGCTGGAGATCATGGTGGTGCTGGTGGTGCTGAGCCGCAAATTCTGGAGAGACTGATGGAAAGACCTTTGGGGGCGCAGATCAGCCATATGCTGAAGGATCGCGGGGTTGAGGTGATCTTTGGCATCCCGGGCGTGCATAACCAAGAGATGTATCGCGGCATTGAAGAGGCCGGTTTGACCCATGTGCTGGCGCGTCACGAGCAGGGGGCAGGGTTCATGGCCGATGGCTATGCCCGTGCCACAGGGCGGCCTGGGGTGGCCTATGTGATCACCGGGCCGGGGCTGTGCAATATCATGACGCCGATGGGGCAGGCCTATTCGGATTCTGTGCCGATGCTGGTGTTGTCGAGCTGCCTGAACCTGGCCGATCAGGGGATCGGCCGTGGCAGGTTGCACGAGATGAAGGATCAGGAAGGGGCCGCTGGTGCGGTCGCGGACTGGTCATTGACGGCGCGGGATGCAGAAAGTGCCTACCACCTCGTCGACCGGGCGTTGACCGATTTTATGGTCAAGCGGCAACGGCCAAAGCATATCCAAATTCCCATCGAAGTATTGGAGGCCCCGGCATCTGCGCATCCTGAAAGGACGGCAATCGTAGGCGGTGCCGCGGTTCAACCTGACGTGGCTGAACTGGTGCTTGATGCCTTTATTGGCGCGCGCAAGCCGCTTTTCATCTTTGGTGGCGGTGCGAAAGACAGCGCTGACGTCTGGCGCGCGGTTGTCGCAGCAGCAGGGGCCGCCAGTTTTACGACCTATGCCGGGCGCGGGATCATCGCGGATGATCCCTTGCACTTTGGCAGCAG
This sequence comes from uncultured Paracoccaceae bacterium, assembly GCA_947494675.1. Taxonomy (GTDB): domain Bacteria; phylum Pseudomonadota; class Alphaproteobacteria; order Rhodobacterales; family Rhodobacteraceae; genus CANMYO01. The sequence goes on along the minus strand of CANLVP010000003.1, from coordinate 49,505 downwards.
CCTTGCACGGCCTGGGTCGGCCAAGGTAATCGCTAAGGCTGACGTTGTGATTGCCGTGGGTACGGAACTGTCGGAGACTGATCTCTGGCGCAATGATTTGGGACATCAGGGCAGGCTCATCCGGATTGACCGTGATCCGGCAGAGCTGAACGACACGCCCGGTCAGACCCGGGTTGAGGCTGACGCGGCACAAATGGCGAAAGAGCTGTGGCGCAGGCGGGAGAAGCTTTCAGGCAAAACGGAATGGCGCGCAGAGGACGTCGCGCAGACCTGTGCGGCGTGGCGCGCTGAAATCCACGCCGAACGCCCCGGCATCTTGCCCGTTGCCGATGCGCTGCGCGCGGCCTTGCCAGCAGAGACCATGATCTATTCCGACATGACGCAGTTTGCTTATGCGGCCAAGGAAGTCTGGCCGATGGATCGTCCCGGCCGCTGGCATCACCCTTGCGGCTTTGGCACGCTGGGTTATGCGCTGCCCGCCGCCATTGGCGGCAAGATCGGTGTCGGAGATCAACCAGTGATCGCTATCGCGGGCGACTATGGCTTTCAATACACATTGCAGGAATTGATGGTCGCGGTAGAGCTGGAGCTGACCCTGCCGATCATCCTGTGGGATAACGGCAAATTGGGCGAGATCGAAGATAGCATGGTGCGTGCCCAGATCGCACCGAATGCGGTGATCCAGAAGAACCCCGACTTCGTGAAACTGGCCGAAGCCTACGGCGCTGCCGCCAGCCACCCCAAATCGCTTGATGACCTGGGAGAGGCAGTCAAAACAGCGCTCACCCAAACGGGACCGACGCTCATCTACGTCCAGAGCGACATCGCCCTGTAGCGCGGGTTCCTGCTTTTTTCGGTTTGGAAATATCCCGGGGAGGTCCGGAGGGGCAGCGCCCCTCCGGTCGGTCGGCCTATGCAAAGCATGGGTCGAAACATGGGGGCGACAAAAGCGCGATACTGCCACTGGGTGACGGCCGCAGTTGGCTTTGCCAACTGCTTACCCGCACGCGTCAGGTCGCGAACGCGAACAGACGGTTACCAGCAGCTGACCAGAACCGTTTGGTCTGCAGCGCGGAGCGTCAGGGTTTCGGGCGGCATGAAGGCCTGGGTGTCTGTTGTATCGACCGTGATCCCTGCCTCGGCCAAAGACGCGACGATCTGGTCGGCGTCGACGGAAAAGCTCACCTCTGGTGGTAGGACCTGTCCGGCCTTGTCAGCGCGGGGCAAAAGCATCCCAAGAATCGCGCCGCCGTTGTCAAAGACCGGGCCGCCCGCGTCACCGGGCTGGGCGGTCAGGGCAAGGCGTTTGACTTCTTCCTCGCCATTCAGCCCGCGTAGGTCGGCGAGCCGACCGAAGGTCAGGGATGGCGTCACCAGCACGCCGCCATAAGGGTAGCCTGCGACGGCCACTTCCGATTGCAGTCTTGGGACACCGGTTTGGAACGCGGCCACGGCAATCGGGGCCAGACGGGTCAGGGGCTGCAACACAGCGAGGCCTAGGGCGTCATCGCGATGGACGACCTGCGCTTCGGTGTCGGTATCGATGGTCAGCCGGGTGCAACTGTCCACAGCCTCTGCCGTGGTCAAAACGCTGCCAACGCCATCGATGAAAAAGCCCGAGCGGGACATGCGTGGTTTGCGCACTTGCAGGCCAGAAACGAGATCGGTGGCTTGATCCTCATCCGGGGCCGCGATGGCTGGGTCGAGCACGCCATCAATGCGGTTAAAGCTCGCTTTCATCTCATCGCGGATGCGGCGGAAGCGTTCGTCGTCGCCCGCGGGCCAGACCAGCATGTAGCCCTTGATCTGGTCGTCGCGCAGATTGACGTAAGTATAAGAGACCAGATCACGACCATTGGCGTTGATCTCAAATTCGCGATTGCGGCGGACACGGTCGCCTTCGGTTGGGACAACTTCGAGCGTCTGCAAAATCTCATAAAGCCCGAACATCCGGTTTTGGTCGCCCGGCTGGCTGACCAGCAGGACTTGTGCGGCGATGTCGCCTTTGGCGTCATAGCGGGCAAAGGGCGGTTCATATTCAGCGAAGGCGATTACGCCGGTTGGCAAGATCATCTCAATCCCGGCCACGTCATCGCGCACGGTTTGCAGGTTCATGCCGTCGAGCACGGCGTTATAGGCGCCCAAAAGCTCGGCCCGCTGGCCAGAGGTCAGGATGCCTGTCGCCTCGTGGTTATTGGCGATCTGCCAAGCTTCCATCGCGCCACGCGTGCCGCGCCCGTAAGAGCCGTCAATCGCGCCTTGGTAAGTGCCCGCCCATTTGAGCGCCACTTGCAGCAGTTCCTTTTCGGCACGGGTCAGGAGCGCCTCAGAGCTGCGGGCCTGACGTGGGGTTTCGTCGGGGATCGCAATCGGGTCGGGTTCGGGCAGCGGTGTGGCGATCACGGGGTCGCTGGTCGCGGTGGTGCCGGGCAGGGGCTGGGCAGTGGTTTCCGCGCCGACGCCCACGGGCCAAAACTGCTGCTGAAAGTTGTTGCCAAAGGCGATGAAGCTGTCGGCGGGGATCTGGCGTTGGCTGCGCAAGGTGCGCAGGACGATATCAGCGTCGCTGGGTGCATAGGGCCCCAGCACGATGCCATACCAGCCTGACCCCAGATAGAACCCTGCTACATTTTCAAGCTGTGCGGCATAGGCGCGGACGCGATCCTGTGCGGCGTTCAGGTTTGGCTGCGCCTCGATCTGGACCCAAACCGGGCTTTGCGCCACGGCTGAAACGGCCCAAAAGAGCATGAAAAACGCGTAACGAAGTGACTTTAACATAGCAGTCCTAGAATCTCTTGCCGTGTGCAGCCACGGCGTCTGGCGCGGAAATAAGCAAAAATGCCAGCCCATGCAGCACAAATCGACGTGTGCGAGCGCCTTTTAGGGTGGCTGTGCTCATTGACCCTCAATCGTGCGGAGCCTATTGAACGCACGACCAGAAGATGAGGGCGAGATGGCCGAGACACCACGCAGTTTTCAGGGGATTATCCTCGCGTTGCAGTCCTATTGGGCGTCCAAGGGCTGTGCCGTGTTGCAACCCTACGACATGGAGGTTGGCGCGGGCACGTTCCACCCGGCCACGACGCTGCGCGCTTTGGGGTCAAACCCTTGGGCTGCGGCCTATGTGCAGCCCTCGCGACGGCCCACGGATGGGCGTTATGGCGAGAACCCGAACCGGTTGCAGCACTACTATCAGTATCAGGTGATCATTAAGCCCAGCCCGCCGGATTTGCAGGCGCTTTACCTTGGCTCGCTTGAGGCGATCGGGATTGATGCGTCCTTGCACGATATCCGCTTTGTTGAAGACGATTGGGAAAGCCCGACCTTGGGCGCGTGGGGCCTGGGTTGGGAGGTCTGGTGTGATGGCATGGAAGTCAGCCAGTTCACCTATTTTCAGCAGGTTGGCGGGCACGATTGCCATCCTGTTTCGGGAGAGCTGACCTACGGGTTGGAGCGGTTGGCGATGTATGTGCTCAACGTGGATCACGTGATGGACATGCCGTTTAACGACCCGCAAAGCCCTATTCCGCTGACCTATGGCGATGTGTTCAAGCAGACTGAGGAAGAATACGCCCGTTGGAATTTCGACGTGGCCGACACCGAGACGCTGTTGCAGCACTTCAAGGATGCAGAGGCCGAATGCGCGCGCATTTTGGACCAGCCTGCGGTGGACCCAAAGACCGGCAAGACAATTGTTATGGCGCATCCCGCCTATGATCAGGCGATCAAGGCCAGCCATGTGTTCAATTTGCTGGACGCGCGCGGCGTGATCTCGGTCACAGAGCGGCAGGCCTATATCGGCCGCGTGCGCGCCCTGACCAAGGCCTGTGCTGACGCCTTTGTGCAGACACCGGCAGGGGGTGCCGCTGCGTGAGCCTGAGCCAAACCCTTGCCCACCACTGGCGCAATGTGACCGGACAAAAGGCAGCTGCGCAAAAGAACGCGCAGGCGGCCTTTGATGCCGTGTGCGCTGGGTTGAGGCAGGATGACCTGGCGCTTGATCTGGGGGCGAACCGGGGCATCTTTACCCTGAAGCTTGCAGCGACGGGGGCGGATGTTGTGGCGTTTGAGCCTGATCCGCACGCATATACCGCACTTTGGGCTGCGACGGACCGGGTGGGGCATGTCTTGTGCCTGAATGCGGCGGTGGGTGCGGCGGCGGGCAAAATGACATTATATCGGACGCCCGATTTTGACAGCGATCCGGACCGCCATTCGACGTCTTCGTCGCTTGTCGCCGATAAGCGCAACGTCACGGCGGATGCGGGTGTTGAGGTGGATGTGATCGATCTGATCGCATGGATCGAGGCGCAGAACCGCGATGTGGCCGTGATTAAGATGGACATCGAAGGGGCCGAGGTCGATCTGATGGAGGCACTGCTGGATCATCCGGTGGCCGCCCGCGTAGGCCACATCTTTGTGGAGACCCATGAACGCGCCATTCCGCGTCTCGCAGACCGGACGAGGGCGTTGAAAGAACGGACAAAGGGGCTGACCCGGCCCGTCGTGAATTGGGACTGGCACTGATGCTGGGCCGGATCATCATAGGATTGTTGCTGATGAGTGCGCTGATTGCCGGTGTGGCGATGTATTACCTGCAGGTTTATGCCTTCTACGATGAGGTTTCGGCGGAAGTCGAAAATGTGCAATTCACCAACGTGGCCACTGGCGAAGCAGAGCCCGTTTTGTTCGAAAACTTCAAGGGGATCGACAGCGATAGCAGCCCGCTGCGGTATCGCGCCTGTTTCAATGTGGCCGGATCGCTGGCGATGATGACCGAAACCTATGTGGTTTTGGACGACGCCACGCCACTGGTCGCGCCGGGCTGGTTTGACTGCTTTGACGCCGACCAGATCGGTGCCGACCTAGAAGCCGGAGTTGCGTTGCCCTTTCTGGGGCAGGAAAACGTGACCTATGGGATCGACCGCATTGTTGCCGTCTACCCCGATGGCCGGGCCTATGCCTGGCACGAGATTAACCGCTGCGGCGAGGTCGTCTTTGACGGCGACCCCGTGCCCGATGATTGCCCCACACCACCCGAAGGGTTGAACTGATGCCTGACCTGCTGATTGAGCTGTTTTCCGAAGAAATTCCCGCGCGGATGCAGGGCAAGGCCAGCGCCGACCTGCAAAAGCTGGTGACGGATGGTCTGGTTGAGGCTGGGTTGACCTATGCCAGTGCCGCGGCTTTTGCCACGCCGCGCCGTCTGGCGCTGTCGGTGGAAGACCTGACCGCCACCTCGCAAGCGACCCGTGAAGAACGCAAGGGCCCCAAGGTTGGTGCGCCGGATCAGGCTGTCAGCGGCTTTGCCCGTGGCGCAGGAGTTGATGTGGCGAACCTTGAGGTGCGCGCCGACAAAAAGGGCGAGGTTTACTTTGCTGTGATCGAAAAGCCGGGGCGCCCGGCGGCCGAGATCATTGCGGAGGTGCTGGACAAGACCGTGCGGAATTTCCCATGGCCCAAGTCGATGCGCTGGGGGGCAGGCAGCCTGAAGTGGGTGCGGCCGCTGCATTCCATCATCTGCCTGCTCAGCGATGAGGCGGGGGCCGAGGTGGTGCCGCTTGAGATTGACGGGATCGATGCCGGGGCTGAAACGCAGGGCCACCGGTTCCTGAACAAGGGCGCAATCAAGGTCACGGGGTTTGAGGACTATGAGGCCAAGCTGAAGCAGGCCCATGTCTACCTGCGCCCCGAGGAACGGGCCGAGATGATCTGGCATGACGCCACCAATCAGGCCTTTGCGCAGGGTCTCGAGGTTGTGGCTGATCCCGGCCTTTTGGCCGAGGTGGCAGGGCTGGTCGAATGGCCCGTCGTGCTGCTGGGCAAGATTGATGAGACGTTCCTGGGATTGCCGCCAGAGGTTTTGCAGACCTCAATGAAAGAGCATCAGAAGTTCTTTTCCGTCAAGGACATGAGCGGCAAGATCGTGCAGTTTGTCACGGTCGCCAATACCGAAACTTCGGACGGTGGGGCCACGATTTTGGCGGGCAACCAGAAGGTGCTGTTTGCGCGGCTGTCGGACGCAAAGTTCTTTTGGGAAAATGACTTGCGCGTCGCCAAGGCGGGGATGGACCCGTGGTTGGACAGCCTTGGGAACGTGACGTTCCACAACAAACTGGGCACGCAAAAGGACCGGGTTGAGCGGATTGTCGCATTGGCGCGCGAACTGGCCCCGGTTGTGGGCGCGGATGCAGATGAGGCGGCAGAAGCGGCCCGCGTGGCCAAGGCCGATTTGTCGTCGGAGATGGTCTATGAATTCCCCGAATTGCAGGGGCTGATGGGCCGGTATTACGCGTCAAATGCGGGGCTGAGCGATGCGATTGCTGCCGCAGCAGAGGAACATTATTCGCCCTTGGGGCCATCAGATGATGTGCCGACCGCGCCGGTGTCCGTGGCTGTGGCGCTGGCAGACAAGTTGGACACGCTGACGGGGTTCTGGGCGATTGATGAGAAGCCAACAGGGTCGAAGGACCCGTTTGCGCTGCGGCGGGCTGCGCTTGGGGTTATTCGCTTGGTGTTGGAGAATGCGGAACGATTGAACCTCGCAATTTTCCTTATTCGAGCAGAGCGCTCTTCAAGAGACGACGTTTTGTACTCGAGAATGCGCAAAGTGGATGAAGACATAGGAAACCTTGAATACCGCATCGCCGGTGAGCGAAACGCTGACATTGCTGAAAAATTGGATGAAACAATTGCAGCACTCAAAAACGAAAGAGTCGAACTACTAAACCAACTCGGCGGCGAACGAGCGATTGAATCCGGGCTAGTTCCCGACCTCCTTTCCTTTTTCCATGACCGTCTTAAGGTCTACCTCAAGGACCAAGGCGTTCGCCATGACGTGATCGACGCTTGTATCGCGATGCCGGGGAATGATGATCTGACTTTGCTGGTCAAGCGGGCCAAGGCGCTGCAGGCAACCTTGGAAACCGACGATGGCGAGAACCTGATCCAAGGGTTCAAGCGGGCCAATAACATTCTGTCTCAGGCCGAGGAAAAGGACGGGGTGTCGTATGAATACGGGGCCGATCCGAAGTTTGCAGAGCATGACGCGGAGCGGGCGCTGTTTACGGCACTGGATGAGGCTGACCGGGTGATCAAACCGGCGATGGAGGCTGAGGACTTCGGCACTGCGATGGCCGCGATGGCAGAGCTGCGCGGACCGATTGATGCTTTCTTTGAAGGGGTGCAGGTCAATGCCGACAATGACATCGTGCGGCGCAATCGTTTGAACCTGCTCAGCCGTATCCGGAGCACCTGTTTGGCCGTGGCCGATTTGACGCTGATCAATGGTTAATACTCCTTTGTCGCTTTAGGTTTACACAAGGCTGTCCATGCGCCTATGCTGCGCGTGAAAAAGGATCGCCGCAGTGCAGCAACCGACAACATTTCAAGATGTGACCTTGATCACCAATACCGCGCCCATGTCGGCGGCGGTGCATGGTGGGCGGGCGAAGTGCTTGCAGCGTCTGGTGCGGCTGGACCTGCCGGTGCCGACCACGATTGCCCTGTCGTTCGAGGCTGTCGGGCGGATTGCCATCGGCCAGATGCCCGATATGGCACAGGTCTTGCAACCCTTTGGAAATGAACCGCTTTTGTCGGTGCGACCCAGCTCTCAGGATCCGGATTGGGGCGGGCCGGGGGCCATTCTGAATATCGGGATGAACAACGCGCAACTGCTTCGGATGAAGGCGGATGTGGGCGAAGAAGCGGCCTATGCGCTGTATCTGCGGTTCGTGCAATCCTATGCGACCCACGTGGCGCGGTTGGACCCCGAGGCGTTCGATTTCCCGCATTTGACCGGTGAACATGCGCTGATGGCGGCCCTTGAGGCCTATGAAGACGAGGCCGACGAGGTGTTCCCGCAGGACGTTGAGGTGCAGCTGTCAGAGGTTTTGCGGTCGATGGCGCGGGCCTGGGACGGCACCACTGCGCGGCTTCTGCGCGAGGCCAAGGGCGCGCCTGCGGATGCAGGGCTGGGCCTTGTGGTGCAGGCGATGGCCTTGGGCGTCGGTCAGGGCGAAAGCGGGTCGGGGGTGATCCAGTTCGTTGACAGCGATTCAGGTGATCCGCAGATCACGGGGCGGTATCTGGGGCAATCGCAGGGGCGTCAGGCGCTGTCGGGCGGCGAGAATGCGCTTTACCTGACGACCGATCCGCGCGGGCCCTCATTGGAAGAGACGAGCCCTGACACTTTTGCGAAATTGCTGGCCTATGGCGATGTCTGCCGGGTGCGCTTGCGCGAAGAGATGCAGGTCGAATTTACCTTGGAAAATGGGGTGTTATCGGTTCTGGATGCGGTGCGGGTGCAACGCTCCAGCCGGGCCGCGGTGCGGATTGCGGTGGCTTTGGCGACCGATGGGGTGATCCCCAAGGACGAAGCCGTGATGCGGGTGCAGGCGGGCGCATTGTCTGAGATGTTGCACCGCCAAGTGGACCCAACGGCGACACGGGACGTGCTGGCCAAAGGCATTGCGGCCAGCCCCGGTGCCGCCACGGGACGGATCGTTTTGACGGCCAATGCAGCGCAAGCCAGTGCTGCCCGGAGTGAGGCCTGCGTGTTGGTCCGCCGCGAGACGACGCCCGAAGATATTCGCGGCATGCACGCGGCCCAAGCGGTTCTGACCATGCGGGGCGGGGTGACCAGCCACGCGGCTGTGATTGGGCGCGGGATCGGGCTGCCTTGCGTTGTCGGCGCGTCTGATTTGGTGATCGACCGCAAGAATGGGCGGGTGATTGCCCCTGACGGGCGGGTTTTTGAAGAAGGTGATGAGATCACCGTCGATGGCACGACGGGCGATGTGCTCGCCGGTGCGCCTGCGATGCTGGAGGCCGCCTTGGACGAGGCGTTCAAGACGCTTTTGTCATGGGCCGACGACTATCGCGACATTGGTGTTCGCGCCAATGCCGACACGCCGATGGATGCGCAGACCGCGCGGAATTTCAGGGCCGAGGGCATCGGGCTTTGCCGGACAGAGCACATGTTCTTTGAAGGCGACCGCCTTGGTGTCATGCGCGAGATGATCTTTGCCGAAACGGCGGCAGATCGTCGGGTCGTGCTTGACCGGCTGCTGCCGATCCAACGCGCCGACTTCAAGGCATTGTTCGGCATCATGAATGGATTGCCGGTAACGATTCGGTTGTTTGATATGCCGTTGCATGAATTTTTGCCCTATGACCGGGCGGGTCAGCGGGAACTGGCCGAGCAATTGGCCTTGCCCGTGCCGCAGGTGACGGAGCGGGTTGAGGCGCTGAGCGAATACAACCCGATGCTGGGGATGCGTGGCGTGCGGCAGGGGGTTTCGATCCCTGAGATCTATGAGATGCAGGCCCGTGCGATCTTTGAAGCCACCGCTGAAATGGCGGCTGAGGGAATCACCATCGTGCCCGAAATCATGATCCCGCTGATTAGCGCGATGCGGGAAGTCGAACTGGTTAAGGGCCGGGCGGATGCAATTGCTGCGGCAGTGCAGGCCGAGATGAAACAGACGTTTGACTATAAGTTGGGCGTGATGGTGGAAACGCCGCGGGCCGCGTTGCGGGCGCAGGATATCGCGCAGCACGCAGAGTTTTTATCGTTTGGAACCAATGACCTAACCCAAATGACCTATGGCTTAAGTCGCGACGACGCGGGCCGGTTCATGAGCGCTTATGTGCAGCAGGGGGTTTATGAAGAAGACCCGTTCCACACCCTCGATCTTGATGGTGTTGGAGAGCTGTTGGCAATCGGGGCGGCGCGCGGTCGGGCCGGGCGTCCGGACGTTGTCTTGTCGATTTGTGGCGAACATGGTGGGTCACGCTCTGCGATTGATTTTTGCCGGGGGCAGGGGTTTGACTATGTTAGCTGCTCCCCATTTCGGGTGCCGCTTGCGCGACTTTCCGCCGCGCAGCTTGCGATTCAAGAAAAAACCGTGCCCAAGATATAGGGTGAAGAACACCTCCTAACCCTTTATCCTGCTTTACGATCTGCATTTTGTGACAGGATTGTTTCCATATTGGAAACGCCAAATGGGGGGTGGGTAGACCTAAGCGTAAACATTTCGTAAAGAGCCGCTGCTGGCGCAGAGCTTACTGCGTTTGGGTTGGGGTGATGTAATGCGTTTTTTGAGCATTGGGATGAAGGCCGCCGTATTGATGGCGGCAACGATGACGACAACGACTGTGGCGCAGGCCGACGAAGTTCTGGCAAGCCGCCTTGGGGCGCTGTTGGGACAAGAACGACAAGCGATCTCTGTCGTGCCGGATACACGGTTGCAGGCTTTGACAACGCTGCCGTCAATCTCGGACCGGGGTATCACCGCATCGCCGACTTCTATCACCTATGACAACGCGTTCCTTTCTTCGATGTCCGCTCCCAGTGGTGGGGCAGAGTGGCGGTGTCTTTCCGAGGCGCTGTACCACGAAGCGCGTGGCGAGAACACGAAAGGCCTTTTTGCCGTGGGCGAGGTTATTCTGAACCGCGTTGACAGTGCTGCCTATCCGAACAGCGTTTGTGCTGTTGTGCATCAGGGCACGGGCCGCAAATACGCCTGTCAGTTTACCTGGACCTGCGATGGCCGGTCTGACGCGATCAACAATCGCAGCGCGTTCAACCGCGTTGGCAAGGTGGCAAAGCTTCTGATGGATGGCGCGCCGCGCGAGCTGACAGCGGGTGCTACGCATTACCATACAACGGCTGTCAGCCCGTCTTGGGCGCGCCGGTTTCCGCAGACTGCGAAGTATGGCGTCCATATCTTTTACCGTCAGCCCACCCGCAGCGCGTCTAACTAAGTCGCAGTTGCAGCCCTGCCTGTCGTGCCTTGCCTTGCAGGGCGCACCGGGGCGACGTATCCCCCGCCTGAGCAAGACGTGAGGGGATCACGATGAGTGACGAAATTCGACAAGCCTTTGCCCATCCATCGGAACGGGCCGAAGCCAGTGCCACCGCGCCCTGCGACCGCATTTCGTTGCGCGACTATGTGGTTGAGGTCGAGATCGGCGCGTTTCAGCAGGAACGCGGTGCTTTGCAGCGCGTGCGGTTCAATGTTGTGGTCGAAGTCTCACCGCTGACCGGTCCGATTGACGACGATGTGGACCGGATCTTGTCCTATGACCGGGTGACCGAGGCCATCGGCACGGAATTGGGCGCAGAACGTATCAATCTGTTGGAAACGCTTGCAGCACGGGTCGCCGAACGCATCCTGCTGGAGCCACAGGCGGAACGGGTGTTTGTCCGGATCGAAAAGCTGGATCGCGGTCCGTTCTCGCTTGGGGTTGAAATTGTGCGCAACCGCGATGGTAGTGCCGTGGCCGGGCAGGCGCATGAGGAGGCACCGCATCCACGGGTCGTCTTTTTGTCCAACGCGGCCATTGGTTCGGACCAGGTTGGCGGCTGGATCAAAGAGGCTGTGGCGGCAGGCGCGCCGGTGATCATCTGTGTTGGCGCTGATGACGCGCCTGCGCCTAAGGCGACGCATCCCCTGGCACAGCGCCGCATTGATCTGCTCGCCATTGAGCAAAACGCTTGGGTTTTGGCGGCGCAGGCCCCCGAATGCAAAGTTGTCGGCACGCGGACAGAGCTGGATTGGGCGATGAAGAACGGCCAGATTTGCATCTGGGCCCCCAGCAAAATCGTCTTGGATGCGGTGGACGGCCCAAGCGCCGGCCCGCGCGACGCCACCGCCTTGGCGGCATGGTTTGCCGTTGAGATGGAAGCGGTTGAGCTGGTTGTGATCGGGGCAGATGCGCCGCAGACAGCGGTGCCTGTGCGCGAGGTTGCCGCGTGATTGCTGGTGTTTCACTTGCCCGACCGCAGGTGATGGGCATCCTGAATGTGACCCCTGACAGCTTTTCCGATGGCGGGGATCATGTTGCTGTAGAGGTCGCCGTGAAGTCCGCGCTGCGCATGCAAGTGGAGGGTGCGGCTTTCATTGATATTGGCGGCGAAAGCACACGTCCCGGTGCTGCTGAGGTGCCGATTGAGGCCGAGATTGCCCGCGTGGTTCCGGTGATCGAAGCGCTGCGCGAGGTTAGTGATGTGGCGATTTCCATCGATACCCGCAAGGCCGCCGTTGCCGAAGCTGCGATCAAGGCTGGGGCAAATTTCGTCAATGATGTCAGTGCTTTTCGCTTTGACCCTGATCTTGCAGAAGTGGTGGCGCGGACCGATGTGCCGGTCTGTCTGATGCATTCGGTCGGCACGCCCGAGACGATGCAGGATCAGGCACAGTACCGGGACGTGGTGCAAGAGGTGTTTGATCACCTTGCGGAACGGATTGCCTTTGCCGAGGCGGCGGGGATCGCACACACGCAGATTGTTGTTGATCCGGGGATCGGGTTTGGCAAAACGCTGGAGCATAACCTTGAGCTGCTGGCAGGGTTGGATCGGTTCCATGCGCTGGGTTGTCCCGTGTTGTTAGGGGCTTCGCGCAAGCGGTTCATTGGCACGATTGGCGGTGCAGAGAACCCCAAAGACAGGCTTGGTGGGTCGGTTGCCGTTGCGTTGGAAGGCGTCAGACAGGGCGTGCAAATCTTGCGGGTTCACGATACCCTTGCCACCAAGCAGGCGATTGATCTGCAACTGGCGATGCAAGGACGTGGCAGAGATGGGCAAAACTCTATTCGGGACTGATGGCGTAAGGGGCCGGGCGAATGCCTGGCCGATGACCGCAGATATGGCGCTGAAGATCGGCGCGGCTGCGGGGCGGTTTTTCCGCAATGATGGCAGCAATGGTCACCGTGTGGTGATCGGCAAGGACACGCGGCTGTCGGGCTATATGTTTGAAAATGCGCTGACGGCGGGACTGACGAGCACGGGGATGAACGTGTTTCTCTTGGGGCCAATCCCGACGCCTGCCGTGGGCATGCTGACGACCAGCCTGCGGGCGGATGTGGGCATCATGATCAGCGCCAGCCACAACCCGCACCATGACAATGGGATCAAGTTCTTTGGTCCCGATGGTTTTAAGCTGTCGGATGCGGCTGAGGCCGAGATTGAAGCGTTGGTCGCGGGTGACGTCGCGGCGGCGCAGGCCGACAACATCGGGCGCGCCAAGCGGATCGATGACGGGCGGTTTCGCTACGCCGAACGGGTGAAATCCACTGTGCCGCCGGGCATGCGGCTTGACGGGTTGAAGGTCGTGATCGATTGCGCCAATGGGGCCGCCTATAAGGTCGCACCCGAAGTTCTTTGGGAGCTTGGAGCCACGGTGATCCCGGTTGGGGTGAACCCGAATGGCATCAATATCAACGATGGCTGCGGATCGACGGCACCGCTGTCGGCCGCGGAGACGATCATTGCCCATGGGGCGGACGTGGGAATTTGTCTTGATGGGGATGCCGACCGGGTGATGATCCTGGATGAGACGGGTCGCGTGGCGGATGGCGACCAGATCATGGCGCTGATGGCGTCACGTTGGGCCGCCGATGGGCAGCTGCAGGGCGGAGCACTGGTGGCCACGGTGATGTCCAACCTAGGGCTTGAACGCTTTCTGGAAGGCGCGGGTCTGCGGCTGGAACGCACCGCCGTTGGGGACCGTTATGTGGTCGAGCGGATGCGCGAGGGTGGCTTCAATCTGGGTGGAGAGCAGTCTGGCCATATCGTTATGACGGACTACGCCACGACGGGTGACGGGCTGTTGGCCGGACTGCAATTCCTCGTCGCGATGATCCAGACTGGGCAAAAAGCGAGCGCGCTGACGCGCAGCTTTGAAACGGTGCCGCAGCTCTTGAAGAACGTGCGCTACTCTGCCGATGCAACGCCACTGGAGGCCGCTAGTGTGAAAGCCGCAATTGCGGATGGTGAGTCCAAGCTTGCGGGCAAGGGGCGGTTGTTGATCCGCAAGTCCGGCACAGAACCACTTGTGCGTGTGATGGCCGAATGTGAAGATCCGGACGTTTTGGTTGAAGTCGTTGACGCAATCGTCGCCGAGGTCGAAACCGCCGCCTGAGGTCACGGCGCGGCTGCGCCGCACGACAGTTTTTGGTCCGGGGGGATGGCAGGTGGTTGAGTCAGGCCCCTCCGTTTTGCCTTTGGCTTAGCGAATAAGGCCTTTCAGGCTGGCCCATTGGCTGATGGCGAGGCCGATCAGGATCAGACTGAGGGCTGCGAAAAAGCGCAGAGGCAGGACCTCATTCAGGATCAAGACGCCAAAGAGGACCGACCAGAGCGGGACTTGGTAGTTGACGAGGGACATGAAGACCGACCCCGCCGATCTGATCACGCTGACCCGGAGGAGGGTGGCGAGCGCAGTGGGGATCAGCCCCAAAAACAGGATCGCGATGGTGCTCTGGCGGTCGGCGAGGTCGGGGATGCCTTCGACGACAAGCATTGCGGGGATCAGGCAGGTCGCCCCTATACACAACGTAATTGTCGCCATGGCGATACTGTCGATGGGCGGGCAACGCCGGGTCAGGATCGAGGACACGGCATAGGAAAACGATGCGGCGAGGCAGGCGAGTTGGCCCAAAGGCTCTGCCCCCTGGCCCAATTGCAAGACGTTGGGGCCGATCAGCACCAACGCACCAGTAAAGCCGAGGAGAACGCCGATCAGCTTGCGCAGGCTGAGCCTTTCGTCGGCAAAGATATGTGCCAGCGGCAAGACAAAGAGTGGCAGTGCGGCCATGGAGATGCCCGCAAAGGCCGAGGGCACGTGCTGCTGTCCCCAACTGAGTAGCGCGAAGGGCAGGGCCGTGTTCAACGGACCGATGATGAGCAGATAGATGGTGAGCGGTCGGGTGAGTTTCGGCCATGGGCGGCCTAAGGCCCGCATCAACGCGAGCAAAGCGACAGCGCCGAGCGTTGTGCGGGCGCAGGCCACGGTCAACGGGCCGTAGCCATCAAGCGCCAATGACACCACCATGAACGTGCCGCCCCAGATCAGGCCCAGGGCCATGACGGACAGCCAATTCGCAGATGTGGGTTGGGATGTCATGGCGGGCCGGGATCAGGAAACAACAGATGCCTGAATAGACCGGGTTACCAGCGATAGCGAGGGCGCGCTGCCCGCGGTGTTTGGGTTACTTCAGCAGGTCAACCACAGAGACGGGCTGCAGGATCGATTGCAGATCGGACTGCGTGTTCATCTGCAGTTTGTCGAGACCGGGCAGCATTGCGCTACCGCCGATTGTCACCGCAAGATCGCTGGGGGTTGCCATGAAAACAGCCTCTGTCGCTGCGACCTCATCGCCGGGGAGGGTCGTCGAGGGGGCTGGCGTTTCATCCGTCAGATTGCTCGCCCACAGTGGGGCGCTGGTGAGCGACAGGACAAGTGTGAGGCAAAGACGGGTCATAACGGCACCTTTGGATTTCGATGCTGTTGTTGTCGCCGCTTATTGGGGCAGAAGCGTGGCCAGAAATGTGCAACTTGGTGCCGATTTGGACGGGTATTCAGGACCCAATCACCGAAGCCAGCAACCCAATGATCAGGAGCATGGCGAGGACCGCGAGGATCAGATCACCCAGCCTTTGTTTTTCCGGGCGGGGTGTTGCGGCTGGCGGCAGTTGGTCGCGGACCTGTCGATCCGGGCCAAAGCGCAGGGTGGTTGAGATCGGCGCAAATCCGGCCTTGTCGAACAGGGCTGCGGAGGTATCATTGCCCTGCCAAACCGTTGCGGTGACATTGTCCCAGTCCTGCGTTTCGGACATGTCCTTGACGTGATCAAGCAGAGCGCGGCCAACGCCTTGGCCACGGAATTGCGGTTGGACGTGGATGTCTTCAATATTGACGTAAGGCACAGGCGCGCCATCGGGCAGCGTGAGGCGGCTGAGCATCACGTAGCCTGCGAATGTGTCGGATAGGTAAGCGGCAAAGATGCGGTCGCTGTGTGCGGCGGGACGACCATGGTGGTCTTGGAACGCTTGCGCGACGCCGGGCAGCACGTAAGCCTCAAGCTCGCCTTTTGCGAAGGCATGAGGTTGCCGCGCGCGATGTTCTTCCCATGTGGCGCGGATCGCGGTTTGGATTTGCGGCAACAGGCTTGCCGGGGCAGGGCGGATCACAAGTTGTGTCATCAGGCGGCCTTGCGCGAAGTGTGACGCCCCCGGGCATGCCGGGGGCGTAATTGGCAAACCAAGATTAGTTCTTGGATTTGTCGACCATTTTGCCGTCAGAGATCCAAGGCATCATACCACGGAGCTTTTCACCGACCTGTTCGATCTGGTGCTCGTCGTTGATGCGGCGTGTCGCCTTAAAGAATGGCTGACCCACGGCATTTTCCTGCATGAAGTCGCGCACGAATTTACCGGTCTGGATGTCGGTCAGGATGTCTTTCATCCGCTTCTTGGTCTCGTCGTATGGCAGAACGCGGGGGCCGGAGACGTATTCGCCGTATTCCGCCGTGTTCGAGATCGAGTAGTTCATGTTCGCGATGCCGCCTTCGTAGATCAGGTCGACGATCAGCTTGACCTCGTGCAGACACTCAAAATAGGCCATCTCGGGCTCGTAGCCAGCTTCAACAAGGGTCTCAAAACCCATGCGGATCAGCTCAACCACGCCACCGCAGAGAACAGCCTGTTCACCGAAGAGGTCGGTTTCGCATTCCTGACGGAAGTTGGTCTCAATAATGCCGGAACGGCCGCCGCCGATGGCGGAGCAATAGGACAGGCCAATCTCATGCGCTTTGCCGGATGCGTCGGTGTCGACGGCGATCAAGCAGGGCACGCCGCCGCCTTTGGTGTATTCGCCGCGTACGGTATGGCCGGGGCCTTTGGGCGCCATCATGATGACGTCGACGCCGGCCTTGGGCTCGATCAGTCCAAAGTGGACGTTCAGGCCGTGGGCAAATGCGATGGCCGCGCCCGGCTTGATGTTGTCGTGGACGTATTTTTTGTATGTCTCTGCCTGAAGCTCATCGGGCATTGTGAACATGATGACGTCGCACCATGCGGCGGCTTCGGCGATGCCCATGACCTTGAGGCCTTCGCCTTCGGCTTTGGCCTGGCTGGGGGAGCCTTCGCGCAGGGCGACGACAAGGTTCTTGGCGCCGCTGTCGCGCAGGTTCAGGGCGTGGGCGTGGCCTTGTGAGCCGTAGCCGAGGATCGCCACTTTCTTGTCTTTGATCAGGTTCACGTCGCAGTCGCGGTCATAATATACGCGCATCGGAATTCTCCAGTTGGTGATTGCTGGGGGCGTTATAGCTATTGTTTTGCGCGGGGGTAGGTTCAGAATGCGAGAATATTTGCGATGATGAAGATTGTTATTTGCCATATTCGATAATATTAGGAAATTTATGCTTGATGCGGATGACAGACGAATTTTGCGGCATCTTCAGGCCGACCCGACGCAGGGTGTGCCAGAACTGGCGACGTTGACCGGATTGACGGCGGCACGGGTGACGCGACGGCTGGACAAGATGCGCGATGGCGGGGTGATCCTGGGCCAGCAGGCGGTGATCAATTGGCGGGCGCTGGGCTATGCGGTTGAGGTATCCTTGCGGATCACCTTGGACAAGACACAGGCGCGTGCCTTTGATGATTTTCTGCAAGCGGCGCGGGCGGTGCCCGAGGTTGTGGAAATTCAGACCTTTCTGGGCCGCGTGGATGTGCGATTGTCTGTGATCGCCAAGGATCTGGACGACTACCAACGGATCTACCGCGATCAGGTAATGGAGCTGCCGCATCTTGCGGAAGTCGAGGCCCTGATGACCGTGGCGACCGTCAAGGCGGACGAGGCGTTGCCACTATGATTGATGACACGGATCGGGCGCTGTTGAAGCTTCTGAGCGAAAATGCGGCGCGGTCGACCAAGCGGGTGGGCGAGTTGCTGGGGCTCAGCCAGCCCGCCACGTGGCGGCGGATCAAACGACTTGAAGAGATTGGTGCATTGGCCGGGCGTAAGCTGGTGCTGGACCGGGCAAAGCTGGGGTTTGGGGTGACGGTCTTTCTAGGGGTCAAGCTGGCCACCAAGGGACGGGTGAGCCTTGAGGATTTTGAGCGTGCTGTTAGCGGCATCCCGGAGGTGCAGACCGTCGAACACGTGCTGGGGCTATATGATTATCGCCTGCGCGTCGTGGCCCGTGATCTGGCCGATTTCGAACGGGTGCTGCGACGGCGGATCATGACCATGCCCGGCGTGGGTGATGTGGAAGCAAACGTGCTGCTCAGCGAAGAGCGTCGCCCCGGCCCGCTATGAGGTTTGCAGGCAATTGCATCAACTGTGATTCATCTTTTGGTCATAAACACCGCCCGCGTTAACACTTTCTTTGCCTTGCAGACGGATGTTTGTTCCCGGGGCGTTGAGGGATGATAAGCAATGTTCGAGGTGAAACAACGGAAGGACATGTGGGCCTTTGCGGTGCTTTTTACAGCGCTGCAAATTGCATTCTTGATCATTGTCCAAGTGCTTTACTACCCGCCGGAAATGCACGCCTACATCCTGTCGCGGCAACCGATCCTGACGCTGATGATCTCGCTGCCGATATGTCTCTATCTGGGCGGGCAGCTGCACGAAAATTACCTGCGCAAGCAAGAGCTTAAGTCGATCACTCAGCGGGACCGGTTGACGCAAGCGGCGACGCGGGACTATTTCTATGAACGGCTTGAAGAAGAGCCGGACGCTTACGGTGTATCGCTGATGGTGGACATCGATTTCTTCAAAAAAGTCAATGACACCCACGGCCACATGGTCGGGGACGAAGTGATCAAATCCGTGGCGCAGGTCTTGCGCGCGAATTGCCGTGAAATCGACATTGTCTGCCGCTTTGGTGGAGAGGAATTTGTGATCTTCCTACACAAAGTCACCCCGGAACAGGGCATGGAAATCGCCGAACGCATGCGGCGTTCGGTGGCAGCGGCCCCCGTGCGGGCCGGGGACACGACCGTCGCGGTGACCGTGTCGATTGGCGGATCGCTGAAGGACGCGACGGACGATATTGATGCGGCTATCGGCCAAGCGGATGGTGCGCTTTACCAGGCGAAAGAAGGCGGTCGCAATCAATCGGTCATGCAATGGAACCAGCGGCGCAGCGCCTAGTCGATCCCAATTCCGATTGCGCCAAAGGCGTCCCCATACATTCTGCATACCAAGATAGGCTTTGCCATTCCGGGCAGTGACAGCTAGCCAATGCAAAAGCGTATCAGGAGGATGCAATGGACGGTTCTGCAAAACACTCAGTTGATCCAGATGGGTTGATGGAATTTTCGGTGGTCTTCACCGACCGCTCGCTTAACCACATGAGCCGCGTCTTTCAGGGGGTCATGACGGATATCTCTGGCATGCTCAAAGAGGTGTATAACGCCGATCATGTGGCGCTTGTCCCCGGTGGTGGGACCTTCGGGATGGAGGCTGTAGCCCGTCAGTTCGGCAACAATGCCCATGCACTGATCGTGCGAAACGGCTGGTTTTCCTATCGCTGGACCCAGATTTTTGACGCAGGCCAGTTTACCGCCAAGACCACGGTGATGAAGGCGCGGCAGGCTGGCAACACGCCGCGCGCGCCCTTTGCGCCGGCACCGATTGCCGATGTTGTGGCCGCGATCAAGGAAAACAAACCCGACGTTGTATTTGCCCCGCATGTGGAGACCAGTGCCGGGATCATCCTGCCCGACGACTACCTGACGGCCATGGCCGCCGCCGCCCATGAGGTCGGCGCATTGATGGTGCTGGATTGCATAGCGTCGGGCTGTGTCTGGGTCGACATGAAGGCGACCGGCATCGATGTGCTGATCTCTGCCCCGCAAAAAGGCTGGTCCTCAACCCCATGTGCGGGGCTTGTGATGATGTCTGACCGTGCGGTGGCGCGGATGGCCGAGACGTCTTCGAACAGTTTTGCGGGCGATCTGAAGAAGTGGCACAGCATCATGGCGGCTTATGAAAACGGCGGTCACGCCTATCATGCGACGATGCCAACGGATGGATTGCGTGCCTTTCGGGACACCATGAAAGAGACGCAGGCCTACGGATTTGCAAAGCTCAAAGACGCACAATGGGCCTTGGGCGATGCGGTGCGCGCCCATTTGAAATCAAAGGGTGTGATGTCTGTCGCGGCAGATGGCTTTGGCGCGCCGGGCGTGGTGGTCAGCTATACCGACGACCCGGAGATCCAGAATGGCAAGAAATTTGCGGCCCTTGGGATGCAAATCGCCGCCGGTGTGCCGTTGCAAGTGGGTGAGCCAGAGGGGTTTAGCACCTTCCGGCTGGGACTATTCGGTTTGGACAAGCTTTATGATGTGGACGGCACGTTAGGGCGATTGCTGCCTGTCGTTGATCAGGTGATCTAAGTCAGGACGCGCCGAGCCCGAGTTTCATCAGCTGATGGCGGATGGGGGCTGCATCGTGCAGGGCGCGGATGCCCCATGGCCGCAGGTCGCGTAGCACCTGTGCGCCCGCGATGGATGCGCGGTTCAGCGCGTCGATCCCAGTGACGCGCAGTTTCACGTCGTTGTGTCGCGCCTTTTCATAGGCATCGAGCATGTCGGGGCTGCCCAAAGTCGCGCGATGGTCCTGCGCCAACTGCAAGAGAGCGGCGAGGTCCGACAGGGACATGTTCAACCCCTGTGCGCCAATCGGCGGCATGACGTGTGCGGCCTCGGCGACAAGGGCTGTGCGTTGCGCAGTCAGGCTTTGTGCGATTTGGCTAATGATCGGCCAGACGCTGCGGCGAGATGCGAGGGTCAAAGTCCCGTTGACGCCCGCGCTGCGTTCGGTGGCGGCTTCTGCAAAGGCGTCATCGGGTAGGGCGGCAAGGCGCTGCACCTCTGGCCCAGAGTTCATCCAGACGACGGCAGAGCAGGGTTTGCCGTCTTGATCGGGCAGGGGCACAAGCGTGAAAGGGCCGCCTTTCTGGTGCACTTCGGTGGAGATATTGTCGTGCGGCGCATCGTGGGTGACGGCAAATGTCAGCGCCTTTTGCCCGTAGCGCGTGGTTTTTGCGGTGATCCCAACGGCCTCTCGCACGGGGGAGTTGCGGCCATCTGCGCCGATCACCAGTTGCGCGCTGATCCGGCTGCCATCGGTCAGGGTCACGCGCGCCTCAGTCGTGCGGGTCAGCATGGCGGCGAAGCCAACGCCGGGCCGAAAGTCGACATTGGGAAGTTCCGCCAACCGCGCGACCATTTCCCGCCGCAACAGCCAGTTTGGCAGGTTCCACCCAAACGGCAGATCTGAGATGTCGGCGGCATCAAAGTCGCGGGTCACGGGCGGAGTGGCAGCCGCATCGACAATGCGCATGACTTGCAGGGGCGTGGCGTCGCTAGACAGCTTTGACCAAAGGCCTGCCTCATCCAGAAACGCTCGGGCTGGCTGCAAAAAGGCGGTGGTGCGCAGATCAGAGGCGGGGTTGGCGGCTTCGGTCACGGGCGGCATCGGATCAACGATCACCACGTCAAAGCCCGCGGTGCCAAAGGCCGCTGCGGCAGTCAGGCCCGCAACACCGCCGCCGGAAATGAGGATTTCGGTCTTCATGCTGATGACATAGGCCGAGCAGGCCGGACGGGGAAGGGGGATGTGGCGAATTGCGCCAGTGGCGCGGGATCGTTAGGCTTGCCGCAATACTGTGAAAGGAACGCCAATGTCTGCGCCGCAGCGTCCGCAAAAGGACGCCTATGATCTGATCCTCGAAGCGATTGACAGCCATATTTACACGCCCGGCGATCGCTTGGTCGAAAGCGAATTGGCCGACCGTTTCGGCGTATCCCGGACACCTGTGCGTGAGGCCTTGCAACGGCTTGAAACACAAGGGCTTTTGACCCGTGATGGTAGGTCGCTGATCGTCGCTTCGCTGGATCACACGCAGATGTCGGAACTTTATGTGGTGCGCGGAGAGTTGGAAGGGCTGGCTGCGAAACTTGCCGCCCGACACGCGACCCCCGAAGAGGTCGGCGTGCTGCGCGATATGCTGGAGGCGGATAAGGCGCTCCAAGATGATCCGCAGGCTTTGGCACGCGCGAACCGGCGGTTTCACAAGCAAATCCACTTGGCGTCGCATAACCGCTTTCTGGTGCGGCAGTTGGACCTTGTGCACCGCTCGATGGCGCTGCTTGCGACCACCTCGATCTCGGCCGAGGGGCGTGGGGCGGATACTTTGGCGGAACATGAAGAGATTGTGCAGGCGATTGAACGCGCGGATGGGGACGCGGCCTATGAGGCGCTACGCGACCATATTTCAAAGGCTTACATCACCCGTTTGAAGCTTGACGCGGCAAAGGTCGAGGCGGCGGAGTAGCCTTGGGCAGCAAGATGCCATGTGCCGTCTTGTCCCAGTAGAACGGTTTCCACGTCAGCTCTAAGAGGCCTTTATAGGCGGCAATCGTTGCCAGCGGAAAATAGAGCTGCATGCTGATGGCCCAGGGCCATAGCCCGCGCTTCCCGGCCCGGCCAAGTGCGGCCCAGGCGATCAGGAGCGATGCGATTTCTGTTGCGACAAAAGCCCCGGCGAGGGTCCAGATTGCCGCCGTGGGCAAGATGGCTTGAATGGGGTGGGGCACCCCGAACGGGATGAGCCAAAATGTCCAGAGCAGCGGCGACAGCAAGAATTGCGCCAAAGTGCCTGCAAACAACACTTGCAGCCCGAAAAACCGCCATGCGCCAAGGTCGCGCCAGAGCTTTGCGGGGTTTCGCATATGGACGCCGTAGGTGATGGCATAGCCTTTGAGCCACCGGGAGCGTTGCTTGACCCATGGCCAGAAACGGCCATTCGCCTCTTCTTCCGTGACGGTGTTCACAAATTCTGTGCGGTAGCCGTGGCGGGCCAGCCTGATGCCAAGATCGGCGTCCTCTGTCACGTTGTGGGCGTCCCAGCCGCCAAGTTTTTCCAGCGCGGCACGGCGGAAAAACAAGGTTGTACCCCCTAATGGCACCACCAATCCCATGCGGGCGTAGCCGGGCAGGATCACCCGAAACCACGCGGCGTATTCGATTGTAAAACACCGGGTGAGCCAGTTGGACGTCGCGTTGTAGTAATCCAACATGCCTTGCAAACAGACCACCGAGGGGTCTGCACGGGCAAAGTGCTGGGCCACTTGGTGTAGCTGGTCAGGGGCGGGCGCGTCCTCGGCGTCGTAGACGCCAATGATCGACCCATGCGCAAAGTCGAGCGCGTAGTTTAGCGCGCGCGGCTTTGTCTTGATGGTGCCGTCAGGGACTGTGATCAACCGCATCCATGTCAGCAATCTGGCATGGCCGACGGCAGACCTTGTGGTGTGGTCCGATGCCTCCATCACCAAACAGACGTCGAGTAATTCCCTTGGGTAATCAATAGCTTCAAGCCGGGAAAGCAAGTGATCGGCGATTGCATTTTCGCGGTAGAGCGGAATGAGCAGCGTGATCACCGGTAGCCGTTCCATCGGTGTCAGGAGCGGGTCGTCCGTCGCAAGTTGCGGACCGCGTCCGACAATTGCGGCGGCGGTTTTGACGCCCGTGGACAAAAGCATGATGAAAACTGTCAGCGCGGTCACAGCCGTCAATGTGGCCACCGGCGCCAAAATCGCAGCGGTCAAAAGCAAGACACCAAGCGCCAAGGCAAACCGCAGGGCTGCGGGGGCGGCCCAATTTCGGCAGCTTTCAGCGTCGCGCACGCGGTTCTCGGCCCGCCGGATCAGGTGGCTTGCGAATTGGGTGCTGATACAGCGCGAGATATGATCCTCAGTCGTGAAGGCCATGCGGACGGGACCAAAGAGTGATTTAAGTTCAGCATGTTGCCGGTCAAAGTGGTCGGATGTGGGTGTCAGGATCACGACGCATCCGCCAACCCGCCGCCATGGCAACACCCCAAGGCGTAACGCCGTTGCCGGGCCAAGCTGCGCCACCAAACGCGGGTCAGGTGGCTCGCGCAATGGGTCAATCAATTGCGATTTGTTGCGGTCTGTCTGCGCCTCCGCCATCGCCCTGCGCGAAAGACCGTGCTGGGCATACAGCACATCTTCGACCCGCAACCCCAAACGTGCCGCGGTATCCTGCGCGACATGGATCGTGTCCGGTTCCAGCGCACCACCTGCCAAAAGCTGGTCACACAGCTGCACATTGCGCGGGAAACGGTGCACCTGCGCAGTGGGGTCGGGTGTCAATTCCGGCGTCAGTCGCGTCATTGGGCCCATCCGTTTGGATCGGCTTAACATGACGCTTTGTTGCTTAACGGATGGTTAAGAAACCGCGAAAAGTTTTAGGCAGCGCGCGCGTCCATCGCGGCGGCAAACCGTTCGAACAGGTAGTAGCTGTCTTGCGGGCCGGGCGATGCCTCTGGGTGATATTGCACGCTAAAGACCGGGCGGCCATCCATGCGGATACCGCAGTTCGACCCGTCAAAGAGCGAGACATGGCTTTCGATCACACCATCAGGCAGGGTCTGGCTATCAACCGTAAACCCATGATTCATCGACGTAATTTCGACCTTGCCGGTTTCGTTGTCTTTTACCGGGTGGTTTGCACCGTGGTGGCCGTGGTTCATCTTGATCGTCTGCGCACCCAGCGCCAGCGCCAGCATTTGGTGACCAAGACAGATGCCAAAGACGGGCAGGTCGGTCTCTAACACGCCTTTGATCATCGGCACGGCATAGGTGCCGGTCGCGGCAGGGTCGCCGGGGCCGTTGGACAAAAACACACCATCGGGCTGCAGCGCGAGCACATCTTCTGCTGTGGCCGTCGCAGGCAAGACAGTGACATCACAACCAGCAGAAGCCAAACACCGAAGGATATTACGCTTGGCGCCAAAGTCGATCGCCACAACCTTGTGCCGGGGGGCAGTCTGGGGCGCATACCCGTCAGGCCAGGCCCACCGCATTTCGTTCCAGTGATAGGACTGGGCGCAGGTCACGTCCTTGGCAAGGTCAAGCCCTTCGAGACCGCTAAAGCCGCGGGCCGCTGCCACGAGCGCATCAAGGTCAAAATTGCCCTCTGGGTCATGGGCCAACGCCACATGCGGGGCACCCTGCTGCCGGATCGCGCGGGTCAGGCGACGCGTATCGACGCCGCCAATCCCGATGCGACCCCGACGGGACAGCCATGCCGTCAACTCCTCAGTGGCGCGCCAGTTCGAGGCATCGGTTGGGTCCCATTTGACCACCATGCCGTCGGCGACAGGTTCTGCTGTCTCATCATCCTCAGGCGTGACGCCGGTGTTGCCGATATGGGGGAAGGTAAATGTCACAATCTGGCCCGCATAGGACGGATCGGTCATGATTTCCTGATATCCGGTCATCGCGGTGTTGAAACACAGCTCTGCCGTTGTGATCCCCGGTGCGCCAAATCCGCGCCCGTAGAAGATGGTTCCATCGGCAAGTGCAAGGCAGGCGGTCGGTTTCGCTGGCATCGCGTGCATCCCCCAAAAAGCGCAAAATTTCGCTGTAACTAAGGGCGTCCGGCGCGGTGGTCAAGGCCCATCCGGGCCGATTTTCGCAGGCAAACTGACGTAAGGTTTGAGGTGCTTGTCACGCTTTGGGCGCGACAGTATGGTGCGCGCTCGCCTGACGCCATAAACGGAGCTTTCATGGACATGCGCACACGGGTCACAGCGGCCCTGAAAGATGCAATGAAGTCGAAAGAGGCGGATCGCCTGTCGACCTTGCGGCTGATCAACGCAGCGATCAAAGACCGCGAGATCGCGCAGCGGGGCACAGATGACGCCGCTGTAGGTGATGCAGAGGTGCTTTCCATTCTGGGCCGCATGGTCAAGCAACGCCAGGAAAGTGCCCGCGCCTATGAAGAGGGCGGGCGGCTTGAACTGGCGGACAAGGAACGCTCTGAGATCAAGGTGATCGAGGATTTCCTGCCAAAGCAGCTGGATGATGACGAGGCCGATGCCGCCGTCGCAGAGGCCATTGCCGAGGTCGGTGCCACAAGTGTGCGCGACATGGGCAAAGTCATGGCGATCCTCAAAACCAAATTCACAGGACAAATGGATTTCGGGAAAGTTGGGCCGCTGGTGAAAGACAAGCTGGGCTAGGTTTGGTCTTTGGCGGCTGACATTCAGGTTTTTAGCGCGCGTTTGAGGTCATCATAGAGCGCCAGACGCTCGGCTTCGTCGAGAAAGCCGCCGATCTCAACCTCTCGGTCGCCACCTCGCAGCGTAATATAGTTCTTCACTGGCCCCTCGGTAGGGTGGATGTGCACGCTGACCCAATAGCGGTTCGCCTCCCATTCCTGGCGCGGCGCATTGGGGTTGTGCCGAATGAGGCGGGCGGTGTCGGGGGTCACGGTCAGCTCTTCCAGAACCTCTCCGCGGCGGTAGCTGACGTTGATGGCATACCACAGGCCGCCGACCATCAGCGCGAAGAACGGCAAGAGCCCCCAAAGGATCGCGCTGCCGATGACGACGACCAGTGGCAGGGCCACCAGCAGACAGGTGGCCCCCATGAAAAGCACAAAGTCGCGGCGCAAAAGCGACCGGTGAGGCCAAAGCGTCAGCCGCCAGGACTGTGGGTTTTCGGCAGGTGAGGGGGACCATTCGATGGGCATGGTGCGCAATTTGAGAGTTGTTCATTCCAAAGGAAATGTGGCCTGTCGCCGCGCAAGATCAAGGTGTCGAATACGGCAAGAATCAGGCGATGCGATTCGCTCTGATCGTTAAGAAATCGTTTCCAAATCTGGCAAAATAGCGGTTTTTGCGCTGAATCGTGGCATGCGATGAGCTGTTTGTGTCAGGATTGGCTTTGATGTGGCGACAAATGGGCGCCAAAAGTTAATTTTGCCTTGATTGATACAAGGGCTGACGGCATAACTATTCAGGTATTAAACAGCGCTTTTGGGCGTCAGACGAAAACAAGTTAGGAACGAGTTTATGAAAACGACAATGAGAGCAGCTGTGGCCGCGGCAGTAATTGCTGCACCGATCAGCGCTGATGCCCTTGAAATCGGCATTTTTGATATTGGGACAGCGACCGGATACCAGATCGTCGATGGTGGCGTGAACGACACGGATGGTGTCGCGAACGGTGTTATCGCCGCCGTATTCCAGTCCGTTGGCTCTTCTACTATTCAGCTTGCAGCATCGCTCTTCACTGATGCGAACGGTTTCTCTTCGCTTCTGCTAAGCGTTGGTAATGCCGTGGCTGGCTCGGGTGGCCTGCAAGTGACAGCAACTCACACCGGTTTTGGTGCTGCTGCGACACCTGGCCCTGCGATTGTGGCATTGGACATGAACGCGAGCATGCTTTCGGATGGCGGCGTTGTTGGAGCGAACGCGCTGTATGACAATGCGAACCAGCCCGGAACCGGCACATCGTTTGCGGTTGGCTCTGTAACTTCTGCGGGTCAGACCGTGAACCTGGGAAGCGGCGCGACATTGAATGATCCATTCTCACTGTCCGTCTTCACAAACATCTCGGCCGGTGCAAACGCGTCGTTTGACGCAACAGTGTCTGCCACTTCGGTCCCCGTCCCAGCAGCAGGCCTTCTGCTCCTGGCCGGTCTTGGCGGTCTGGGTGCTATGAAGCGTCGCAAGAAAGCCTAAACGCTTCTTTCAGAATTCCGGAAAGTCCCGCCATTGTGCGGGGCTTTTTGATTCTGTGGCGCCTCGGGAGGAAGGGGCGGCAGTGCAGAATAAGCAGCGGCACTGATGATGTGGGCCAACCCTTCTCCATTTCGTCCCGGTGCACGGCCAACGGAAGCGACCTGCCCATCGCTGTGTCCGTAGGCCTTCAGGGCACGGGCAAGGACGGGGCGGCATCTCGGCCAACCCTAGACTGGCTGTGCGTCATCGCTCTCCGACGGTATTGGCGCGAGCTCTCACAACGGCCGCAGGTTAAGGAGGCTAATGGTGCCCCTAATGCGTCGTAGGGTGGGCGCTCGTGCTTGGGGGGTGGTGGGTGAACGCAAGAAGCACTTGAGTGGAAGAGGTGCTACAGCGAAGGGAGAGGGAACAAGGTTTTCCGTGGCTCGGAAACCAACATCATCTCGCTCACCAAAGAAAAAGCCCCGATCCAGTGACCGGGGCTTTTGTCGTTTGTGCTGAGCTTAGCTTAGCGCTTAGTGTGCGTGAGGCTTGTCCCAGTCAGACTGCTTGGGCAGCGTTTCGAACGTATGCTCTGGCGGTGGGGATGGAAGTGTCCATTCCAGCGTGTCGGCATATTCGTTCCAAGGGTTCGCTTCGGTCACGCGGCGACCGTAGAGAAGCGAGTAGAAGATCACGCCGATGAAGAACACGAAGCTGGCAAAGGACAGGAACGCGCCCCAGCTTGAGACATAGTTCCACAGTGCATAGGCTTCTGGATAGTCGATATAGCGGCGTGGCATACCCTGACGACCCAGGAAGTGCTGTGGGAAGAAGGTGATGTTTGCACCGATGAACATGGCCCAGAAGTGCAGCTTACCCGCCCATTCAGGATACATGCGGCCCGACATCTTGGGGAAGTAGAAGTAAATCCCCGCAAAGATCGAGAAGACAGCGCCCAGTGACATCACATAGTGGAAGTGTGCCACGACGTAGTAGGTGTCGTGATAGGCGCGGTCGACGCCGGCCTGTGACAGCACGATGCCGGTGACACCGCCAACAGTGAAGAGGAAGAGAAAGCCCATCGCCCAAAGCATCGGGGTTTTGAACTCAACCGAGCCGCCCCACATCGTCGCGATCCAGCTAAAGATCTTCACGCCCGTTGGCACCGCGATGACCATGGTGGCCAGCATAAAGTAGGACTGCTGGGTCAGGGACATGCCCACGGTGTACATGTGGTGCGCCCACACGACGAAGCCCAACACACCAATCGCAACCATCGCGTAGACCATCGGCAGGTAGCCGAAGATCGGCTTGCGGCTGAAGGTGGCGATGACGTGGCTGATGATGCCAAAGCCCGGGATGATGATGATGTAAACTTCGGGGTGACCGAAGAACCACAGGATGTGCTGATAGAGGATCGGGTCACCGCCACCGGCAGGATCAAAGAATGTCGTGCCAAAGTTACGGTCTGTCAGCAGCATGGTGATCGCACCAGCAAGCACCGGAAGTGCAAGCAGGATGAGCCATGCGGTGACAAAGATCGACCAAGAGAACAGTGGCACCTTGTGCAGGGTCATGCCCGGCGCACGCATGTTCAGGAAGGTCGTGATCATGTTGATCGCGCCAAGGATCGATGAGGCGCCGGAAACGTGAACCGCAAAGATCGCGAGGTCCATCGACATCCCAGCCTCTGACGTGGAGAGCGGCGGATAAAGCACCCAGCCAACGCCGGAGCCCAATTGGCCATTGCCACCGGGGGAAAGCATGGATGCCACCCCAAGGGCCGTGCCTGCCACATACATCCAGAACGACAGGTTGTTCATGCGTGGGAACGCCATATCCGGCGCGCCGATCTGTAAGGGCATGAAATAGTTGCCAAATCCGCCAAAGAGCGCCGGAATGACCACAAAGAACATCATCAGTACGCCGTGATAGGTGATCATCACGTTCCAAAGATGGCCGTTGGGTGTGCAAACCTCGCCAGACGCGATAAAGCGCGCACCTTCGGCGCACATGTATTGCACGCCGGGGTTCATCAGCTCGAGCCGCATGTAGACGGTGAAGGCCACCGAGATGAAACCGACAGCGCCTGCAACAAACAGGTACAGGATGCCGATGTCTTTGTGGTTGGTGGACATAAACCAGCGGGTAAAGAACCCCCGGTTGTCTTCGTGCTCGTGGCCGTGGATGGCTGCGTCTGCCATTTGGCTCTCCTTGTTTGGCTACGTCGTGCAGGGCCGCGCCTGGGACAGCGGCCTGCTTTGGATGTGGTTCTAGTGGGTTGCACGCGTCGGGGCAACACGCGAAGTGCGCGAAACACTGGGTAATATTGGCGCAGGGCTTGAAGCGATACCGGGAATGTTTAAGCGGACTTTGCGATGGGGAGGCAAAGCTCATTTACCAAGGCCAGAACCTGGAGCTCGGTCAGGGGTTTGGCGAAATAATAGCCCTGGAACTGGTCGCAGCACATCTCTGTCAGGATATCGACCTGCTTTCGGGTTTCGACACCTTCGACGGTCACGGACATACCAAGCTTATGGCCCAGCAGGATGATGGTTTCGATGATGTCGAAGTAACGCTCTTCTTCGAAGTCGTGCCCCATCAGGAATGACTTATCAATCTTGAGCTTGTCGAAGTTGTATTTCCACAGATAGCCAAGGCTGGAATAGCCGGTGCCAAAGTCGTCCATGGCGATGCTGATGCCCGCATCGCGCAACCGCCGCAGCATGACGCTGACACCCTCTTCGTCGCTGAGCAAAAGGCTTTCGGTGAGCTCAAGCTCAAGCCGTTCCGGGGCAAGACCCAATTTGTCGACCTCGGCCACGATTTCATTGGCAAGCTCCTTGTTGCGGAACTGAACCGAAGACAGATTGACGGACACATAAAGGTGGTCGGGCCATTTCTTGGCGCAGCGCATGGCCTTGCGCAGGACGATCATGCCCAATTCATGGATCATGCCCGTGCTTTCCGCGACGGGGATAAAGTCGTCGGGACCAATGATCTGGCCTTCGTCGTCGCGCATGCGGGCGAGGGCCTCGAAACCGACGATGTGCCCGGTTTTGACGCAAACAAAGGGTTGGTAGTACACCTCTATCGATTTTTCGAAGCCGACCCGCCGGATATAGCTTTCGATGTAATTGTGACGGCTGGTCACCTGATCCAACGCATCAAAATACTCAACGGTGCGCCCTTGTCCTTCGGACACTGCCTTGTTCAAGGCCACATCGGCGGCATGAAACGCGCGATCAACTGGTTCACCGACGGGGGAAAGGTGCATCCCGACACAGGCGCTGCAAATGACGGTTTGCCCGTCAATCTCAACCGGTTCAGCGATGGCAAGTTGAAGATCCTCTCCAAAACGACGCAGCGCCTTGCGGGTAATCGTCGGCAGGACAACGATAAACTCGTCACCGCTCATCCGGCCAACAAAACCCGACATCCGCACCGTTTGCAGCAAACGGTTCGCAGTTTCCGAAAGATACGCGTCGCCAATCGCCGGGCTAAAGACGTCATTGATCGATTTGAAGTTGTCGAGATCGATCAGGATGATCCCAATTTGTTCCGCAGGATCACGACGCTCTGCAAAGAGTGGTCTGATCTTGGTGCCAACGCCGTTGCGGTTCATCAAACCGGTCAGCGCGTCTTGGCGAGACAGGTTGGCCAATTCCATTTCACGCAGTCGCGCTTTGCGGTTGATCCGTAACATGATCAACATCGGCAGGAGGAAAGCGAAGGCAGAGACCAAGGGCACACCCAAGGCGACAATGCCGGTCACATTGGCCAAACTGAGGACCGGGGTCACCTGTTGTGTATGGAGCTCGACCGCCCCCAAGCGTTCGCCATCTTCGTTGCTAAGCGCGAATCGCGAAATAAAGGCGACACCACGCACGCCATCGATTTCACGTTCCCCAACAACGCTGGTTTGCATAGGATCTTCGGCGGCCAGGTTTTGCAGTTGGTTCAAGCGCCCCGGCGTCATGGCGATGTCAGAGACATCACCTTCGCTGACGACCAGTTCACCGGCATTGGAGAAGAGCGAAATGCCAACGGTTTCACCGTATTCACGCAGCATCCCTAGTGCCATCGCTTGTTCTGGGCCCGCGCCACTCGGTTCCAGCAGGCTTGCGAATTCTGACGCATGATGTGTGAAGTGTTGTCGCCAACCTTCTGCCATCTCTTGCGCTTTGAGCCTGTTGTCATGCACACGCGCGGCCTGAAGCGCGTAGTTGGTGCCCGCCACCAAAAGCGCTGCGAGCAGAATCGTCACAACGACGGCCCAATACACCTTACGATCCGTCACATTGACGGGCGCGGTGGCGTTTGTCTCAACCTCTTTCATCACAAACGGGTTTAGGGATGAAGGTTTAAGTATGCGCTAATTTAACCGCTGCATTTGCCGCGCGCCGTCACATTTTTCTGCATCACCGTTTGAAAGGTGCGCTGCAAGGCTACGTCGACGTCCGCCATCGTCACCGGCAGGCCAAGATCGACCAGAGACGTGACACCATGGGCGGTAATTCCACAAGGCACGATCCCGTCAAAATGGGCAAGGTCAGGTTCAACATTGATCGAAAGCCCGTGAAACGAAACCCATTTGCGCAAACGAATCCCGAGGGCCGCGACCTTGTCTTCGCGCAGGCTGCCATCAGCGGCTTTGGGCTTGTCGGGCCGCGTGACCCAAACGCCGACGCGCCCGTCACGCCGTTCACCTGTCACGTTAAACTCTGCCAGCGTGGCGATCACCCAGCTTTCAAGATCATGCACAAAACAACGCACATCCCGCCCGCGTTTTGCAACGTCCAGCATCACATAGGCCACGCGTTGCCCCGGACCGTGGTAGGTATATTGCCCACCGCGCCGCGCCTCAAAGACGTCAAAC
Source organism: uncultured Paracoccaceae bacterium (assembly GCA_947494675.1). Classification (GTDB taxonomy): domain Bacteria; phylum Pseudomonadota; class Alphaproteobacteria; order Rhodobacterales; family Rhodobacteraceae; genus CANMYO01. Next base: position 17,287 of record CANLVP010000003.1, on the reverse strand, counting down.
CGGTCGGGGTCCACCAGATCTTCGATCTTGGCAGATGTGCCCGCAGTATAAAGTGGCGGATGTTCCAGCAGCCAGATGCATTCCTCGGCCTTTCCGCGTGCGATGGCAGCGGCCCGGTTTTCCATAAAGGCAAGCGCTTCGGGGTAGGGGGTCAGGCCCGGCGTATTGATCCACTCAACCATGACTGCTCCTTGGTAAGAGCCCTGCATCACGCAGCGCGGGCACATGGCTGCGGCTGACAGGAACGGTGCCGCCGGTGCGCAGGGTCAGCACCGCGCGATCCCCGCTGCGTTTGACTGAAGCGATCTTATCTAACGCCACCCAATGCGACCGATGCACCTGCATGCCAGCGACATCACCTGTCTCCTTCATCGCATCTGTCATGCGCATCAACACCATCTCTTGCCCTTTGGTGGTTACAACGCTGACGTAATGATCGTCGACCGAGAGCGCAACAAGCGCGCCACGTTTGTCGAATGGCAGGCGGTCAAGGATCGCGGGGGGCTGTGGAGTTGCATCTTCCGGTGCGGCGAACTGGCCCATGATTACGGAAATCAGAACGCTGAGCGTCGTGATGATTGCAAGCTCGGCCAGAATTTCTGATGCCGAAGTAAGCAAAAGCCCGAAACTGGCATAGTTCATCGCAGCGATCACAACAAAGACCGGCGGCCCAATTGCAATGCCCGCGACGGCGTTGCGCCACTGTGGGTGGGTGATGCGGCGCCGCAAAAGGAACTGAACATAGGCCGAGACAAAGTTCCCGGTGGCATAGGTCACAAAGACCAGCGCTGTCCAATAGGCAATACGCGGCAATGTCGGCATGAGCGTAAAGGTCTCAAACGGCCCGGACAGGCCCACCGCGACACCAACACCGGCGAGCACGATAAAGCTGCGCGGATCGGTGAAAGTTGTCCGCACTTCACGCATCGCGAATGGGAGAGCGCCGCTGGCCACGTGGTTTTTCCGTTCTTTGCGTATCTGGCTTTGCCCCAATGCGAGCCTTGTCTGAAATTGCCAGAAGACCGCAAAAACCACAACCAAAGGCCTGACGATATGACGCTAACCCCCATCCTGACCGCGCCACCGATGGTCCAATTGCACCTAATGTTTGCAGTGTTCGCAATTGGCCTTGGGCCGGTGAACGTTTTTCGCACAAGGCGGGATTGCCTGCATCGCGCAGTCGGCGGAACCTGGATGCTGTCAATGTTTGGGTTAGCAGCGACCGGTCTGATGATCAGCAGTTGGTCGGTGATCGGTCCCTTCAATCCGATCCATATCTTTTCGGTGCTGACTTTGGTGTCTTTGGGCGAAAGCATCTGGCATTTGCGCAACCGCCGCTTTGCCGCGCACGGACGGGCCATGAAAAGCCTCTATTTTCAAGGCCTGGCCATTGCCGGACTGTTTACGTTTCTCCCCGGACGCCGATTGAACGAGGCATTCTTTGCCAATGCGCCGATCTTGGGGTTTGTGGCCACCTTCGTCGTCGTTGCCACGGTTGCATGGACCGCGTCGCGACGTGTGCCGCAAGCGAGGTGATTTCCCTCTTGGCAAGACCCAACCCCTCAACTAGAAGACCCGCAGCCTAGACGTGCGGTCGTGGCGGAATTGGTAGACGCGCAGCGTTGAGGTCGCTGTTCTTTAACCGGAGTGAGGGTTCGAGTCCCTCCGACCGCACCAATCCAATCCTGAAAATTGGACGGGCCGTTCCTAAACACAGTTTGATCATTTGGGCATATTGCAGCTCATTTGCGTCGCGCATGCGCTTTGGACGGCGATGTAGACGGAATTGTTACCTTTTTGGCGACAAGGTGCGGCACGTTCTTGGGCTAACGGTGCCGTTTATGTACAACCTCTATCTGTGTGTCACACAAGATCATGACTATGCGCTGGTCGCTCTTGCGGCTGTCGTATGTGTTTTTGGATCAGTGCTCAGCACGCTCCTTGCCCGCCGGATGCTAAAGGCGCAGGGCCCGCGCCGCGCAATCCAAGTGGCCCTTGCGACGTTGATGATGGGATCGACCGTGTGGTCGACACATTTCATGGCCATGTTGGCCTACGACCCCGGCTTTGACCATGCGTATGAACCGACGATGACCGGGGTGTCGTTCCTTGTGGCTATTCTGGGCATGGCGATGGCCAATATCGCATTGGTGGCGCGGCCTGATGCGGCGCTTTACCCGCTGTCAGGGATTCTGTTCGGCGCGGCGGTTTCGGCGATGCATTACATTGGGATGTCCGCGTTTTTGGTGCCTGGCCAAATCATGTGGGCCCCCGGTCCATTGCTCGCCTCGGTCATTTTGGGGCTGGCGTTTGGAGTTTTGTCCTTTCACCGCGTGGTGCGCCCGGCGACGCGCATCTGTTGGCTGGGCGGCGCAATTCTGATGGTGCTTTCGATCTGCGCGACCCATTTCACGGGGATGAGCGCGGTCGACATCGCATTTAGTCCATTGGTCACGGTCCCGGCAAAAGTCCTATCGGATGCCTTGATGGCCGCCATGATCCTTGGCGTGATGGTTTTGATTTTGCTTGTGGGATTTGCGTCGACTTGGGTGGAGCTTTATCTTGAAGGCGAAACCAGCAAACTTCTGTCGCATGCTTCCTGTCATGATCCCTTGACGGGGTTGCCCAACAGGATGGGGCTGAACCATAGGCTTTCACAATGCACAGCGGATATGGCGCAGGATGAAACACTCAAGGTCGCGATCCTGACGATCGACCTGAACAACTTCCAAGACATCAACGATATTCATGGCCACCCCTCCGGCGACGCTATTTTCGTCAAATTGGGCGCGCGCTTGGCCAAGGTGCTGGGGCAGGGGGAGTATGTGGCTCGGTCGGGGGGCGACGAATTTGTGGCGATCATCCAAGGCTATCGCCGCGAGCAAGATGTCATGGCCTTCGCAGAACGTCTGCGTGCTGTGCTCTTTGAACCAGTGGCGCTGCCCTGCGGTGAACGTGTCATCGTCGGCGCGTCCATTGGCATCGCATCAACGATCAATGATGACGAAGGGCTTTTTGATCTTCAAGGAAAGTCAAACCTGGCCGTGAGCCGCGCGAAAACCGATCCTGATCTTGATATCTGTCGCTATAGCGCCGCACTCGACCAGCAACAAAGAGAACGCCAGCAATTGGTGAACGATCTGAGCCAAGCTTGCGAGAATGGTGAACTATCCTTGGTTTTCCAACGCCAGAACGAGTTGCAGTCCCTGACAGTGACCGGTTTTGAAGTGCTCCTACGTTGGACCCATCCAACACGCGGAGCTGTGTCACCGGGTGAGTTCATTCCGCTGGCAGAGGAAACCGGCCTGATCCAAGAGATCGGCCTGTGGGTCCTGCATATGGCCTGCATCGAGGCGCGGACATGGACAAATCCTTACGCGATTGCGGTCAATGTGGCACCCCAGCAATTGGTGCAACCGACCTTTGTCCAAGATGTCCGGCGCATTCTGGATCAGACGGGCCTGTCGCCCCAACGGCTCGAACTCGAGGTGACGGAGGCCAGCATTATCGATGATGAGGTGCTGACGCTGCGGGTGATGTCGCAACTCAAGGATATGGGCGTGCGCATCGCGATGGATGATTTCGGCACGGGATATTCGTCACTCGCGACCCTTCAGGCCTTTCCATACGACAAGATCAAAATTGACCGCTCCTTTATCCAGGATGTTCACCGCAACAAGCAACGGGCTGCGATCGTGCGCGCAACGCTCTTGTTGGGGGCGGCATTGGACATCCCAGTTTTGGCGGAAGGGGTTGAAGTTCAGGAAGAGCTGGAATTCCTGCGGCGCGAAAAGTGCCAGGCGGTCCAAGGGTTCTACTTTGGCAAGCCACTCGCGCTAGATGAATTGCGCCGCATAGTTATGCTGGATGCGCTTCAATCCGCTTAAAGTCGCAGCATACGCCACTTTTCACCGCGACATGTCGAACCAACTGAACACTTTTTAACACGTTATTGGTTGCAAACGCGCTGCTGCGTCGGTTTAGTCCATTCCTGATAAGTGTGGCTAAAGCCGCCGACAATGGGGAGACGTGGATTGTCAGAATCCAGCAGCGACGCGGCGTTCGTCGCATTTGAACGTGTTCAAAAAAGCTACGATGGGGAAAACCTTGTCGTCAAAGACCTGAACCTGTCCATGCCAAAAGGCGAGTTTCTGACGATGCTGGGGCCGTCGGGGTCCGGGAAGACGACATGCCTGATGATGCTCGCGGGCTTTGAAACGGCGACCCATGGCGACATCATGTTGGATGGTGTCAGCATCAATAATATTCCGCCGCATAAACGCGGCATCGGCATGGTGTTCCAGAACTATGCGCTTTTCCCGCATATGACCGTGGCCGAAAACCTCGCCTTCCCGCTGCAAGTGCGCAAGCTGGGCAAGTCGGTGCAGGAAGAAAAGGTCCACCGCGCGCTAGGCATGGTGCAGATGAATGACTTTGCTGGCCGGCGTCCAAGCCAGCTGTCGGGCGGTCAACAGCAGCGCATTGCTTTGGCACGCGCTTTGGTGTTTGAGCCTGAGCTGGTGCTGATGGACGAACCCCTTGGCGCGCTGGACAAGCAGTTGCGCGAGACGCTGCAATTTGAAATCACAAACCTGGCCCACGAACTGGGTATCACGGTGGTCTATGTGACCCACGACCAGACCGAGGCGCTGACGATGTCGGATCGTGTGGCCGTCTTTGATGATGGTCGCATCCAGCAATTGGCCCCGCCGGACCAGCTGTATGAACAGCCCGAAAACAGTTTCGTGGCGCAATTTATCGGTGAAAACAACACGCTGGAAGGCGTTGTTCAAGAGATCAAGGGCGACGCCTGCGTGGTGAAGCTTGATAGCGGAGATATCATTGATGCCATCCCGGTCAACGTGCAATCCGTCGGTGATCGCACCAAGGTCAGCATCCGCCCCGAACGGGTCGAATACGACAAATCACGCCTGAAGGACGGTGCGCATACACTCAAGGCGGAAGTGCTGGAGTTCATTTATATGGGCGACATCTTTCGCACGCGCTTGCGCGTCGCGGGCACCGATGAGTTTGTCATCAAATCGCGTAACGCCCCCGATCAGACCCGGCTCAAACCCGGCGAGATGATCGAAATCGGCTGGCTGCCACAAGATTGCCGGGCGCTCGACGCCTGACCGCAATAGGGGTCGCGCCGCGCCCGGCGGTGAACCCTTTCACAAGATAAATCCGGGTATCGAAACGGGAGAAAAAAATGAAACTGACCAAAACACTGATGGCGACAACCGCCCTCACGCTGGCCGGCACCACTGCGATTGCAGACGGGCATATGGCAAGCGAAATGACGATCGTCAGCTGGGGCGGCGCCTATTCCGCGTCACAGCAAGCGGCGTATCACGACCCCTATGCTGAGATGACGGGCGTCACGATCATCAACGATGAAAGCTCATCTGAGGCCGTCGCCAAGCTGCGCGCGATGAACGAAGCAGGCAACGTGACTTGGGATGTGGTCGACGTTGTTGCTGCAGACGCGATTCGTCTTTGCGACGAAGGTCTCGCACTTGAGATTAATCACGATGAGCAACTGGCACCCGGTGACGACGGTTCTACCGCGTCCGAGGACTTTGGCGATCTGATCGTCAGCGACTGCTTCATCCCGCAAATCGTATACTCGACCACAGCGGGCTACCGTACAGATTTGGTTGGCGACACGCCGCCAACTTCGATCTGCGCCATGTTTGATCTGGACACATATCCAGGCAATCGCTCGCTTGAGAAGAACCCAATCAACAACATGGAATGGGCTCTTTTGTGTGACGGTGTCGCAGCAGAAGACGTCTACGACGTTCTGGAAACTGACGAAGGCATCGCGCAGGCATTTGCGAAGCTTGATACCATCAAGGACAATGTCGTTTGGTGGTCTGCTGGTGCAGACACGCCCCAGTTGCTGGCCGATGGCGAAGTTGTGATGGGCACAACATACAACGGCCGCTTGTTCAGCCTGATCGAAGAGCAGAACCAGCCCGTCGGCATGCTGTGGGACGCGCAGGTGTTTGACCTTGACGGTTGGATCATCCCAACCGGTCTGAGCCCAGAGCGTGAAGCCCGCGCACTGGACTATGTGCGCTTTGCCACTGACACGCAGCGTTTGGCGGATCAGGCCAAGTACATCTCTTACGGTCCTGCGCGTGCATCTTCCGCGCCATTGGTCGGGAAGCATGCCACATTGGGCATCGACATGGCGCAGCACATGCCGACCGATCCGGAAAACGCCAAGAACACCTTCCTCTATAACTATGAGTGGTGGGCGGATTACCGTGACGATCTGGATGCAAAATTCCAGGCATGGTTGGCGCAATAAGCGAACAGAGGTGGGCAGATTGCCCACCTGACAAGACAGCGTAGGGTGGGCAATTTGCCCACCTTCACCCCACCAAAGGAAGACCCATGCCCAAAGGCTATATTATCGGACATATCAAAGTGACGGACCCTGAGGGCTATCCCGAATACGTCCAGAAAGACACGCCAATCCTTGAGAGCCACGGGGCACGTTTCGTCGTGCGCGGCGGGCAATCCGAGACACCCGAGGGCGTTGAGATGGGCCGCCACGTTGTGATTGAATTCGACAGTTTCGACGCGGCCAAAGCGGCCTACAACGATCCGGATTACCAGGCTGTGGCCGACATCCGCCGTCGCTGCGCCGAAAGCACAATCATTCTGGTTGAAGGTGTCTAAATGACCGATGCAGCGGGCCCAGTTCTGGCGGCCGATGGCACGCCGCTTAAGAAATCGCTGAACCGCGCATTGCGTCGCCAAAAGATGCGTGCGCTCATGCTGATCGCACCGCTGCTGCTGTTTATTCTGATTACCTTCATCTGGCCCATTGCGCAGATGCTGCTGCGCTCGGTTGAAAACCAGATTGTCAGCGATGTGCTGCCCCGCACCGTTGTCGCCGTCGTGGAATGGGACGCAAGCACCGAAGAGGCACCCGGCGACCCTGTCTTTGAGGCTTTGGCCCAAGACATGATGGTCGCGGTTGAACAAAAGCAACATACGCGTCTGGGGTCACGCCTGAATTATGAGACCACGGGCGTCTCGTCGCTTTTCCGTAAATCTGGCCGCGCCGTTGATGAAATGGGCGAGCTGGCGATGGACCAGTTCGTGGCATTGGATGAAGGGTTCGAGGCCCCGGCCAATTGGGCCGTGAACCTTGGCACCGCCGACTGGAACGCCGCGCTGACCGATTGGGTGAACAACGGCGAAGAGGGCAATGCGCCCCGCTTCGCAGCAGACCCCGGTGCCGCCGAAGCCCTGCCACAAACAACCCGCCTTTATGGTGACTTCGCCAATTTCGTTGCAAGCGATGGTGACAACCCGCTCGACGAAGACATTTGGCCGATCCTTTTCCATACCCTGGCGCAAGAGCTGCCGAGCGCGGATCTGTCATCCGTTGCGGGCACGGGTCTGCCGTTGGTCGCCGCGCAAGGGCCGGTGGCCGGTTTTGAGACCGAAGATATCAAGGCCGCCTTCATCGACATTGATGAAGACTGGGCCAGCGTGGAGGTTTGGCAAACGATTCAGACCTATAGCCCCGATTTCACCAATGGCTATTTCCTCAACTCCATCGATATGCAGAAAAGCCCCGATGGCGCTGAGTGGCGGCCAGAGGATCAGCAGATTTATCTGACGCTCTTTTGGCGCACGATGCTGATGTCGTTTGTGATCACCTGTAGCTGCATCTTGCTGGGTTATCCGGTGGCGTGGCTACTGGCCAACCTGCCAGCGTCGAAAGCCAACTTGCTAATGATCCTTGTGCTGCTGCCGTTCTGGACGTCGTTGCTGGTACGAACATCCGCCTGGAAAGTGCTGTTGCAACAGCAAGGCGTGATTAACGAGCTGCTGGTCTGGATCGGGTTGGTGGGCGACGAAAACCGCCTGGCACTGATCAACAACGCCACCGGTACGATTATCGCGATGACGCATATCCTGCTGCCCTTTATGATCCTGCCGCTTTATTCGGTGATGAAGACGATCCCACCCAGCTATCTGCGTGCGGCCAAGAGCCTTGGCGCGACCAATTGGACCGCGTTCTGGCGGGTCTATTTCCCGCAAAGTGTGCCGGGGATCGGCGCTGGTTCAATCCTCGTTTTCATCCTTTCCATCGGCTACTACATCACGCCCGAGATCGTGGGCGGGACCAAAGGTGTCTTTATCTCCAACCGTATCGCTTACCATATTTCGTCCAGCCTGAACTGGGGTTTGGCCGCGGCGCTGGGGTCGATCTTGCTGGCCATCGTGCTGATCTTCTACTGGATGTACGACAAGATCGTCGGCATCGATAACGTCAAGTTGGGGGGCTAGGCCATGACGACTTTCATGACCGCCGCAGACAAGGCCGCCGCATCTGACAACACGTGGAATTTTACCGTGCCGCTGACGGCTGCGTTTGGCGCAGTCTTGGGGCTGCTGGGCGGGCAGGCGGCGGGGCTTGGTGTCTGGGCGGGCTTGATAGCAGGGGCTGTCATCGGTGCTGCGCTGGCCTATGCGCTATCAGTGCACCTGCCGAAAAAGATCGGGCGTTGGGCCGCAATCGCGGTCTGTGCGGTGCTTGGGCTGATCCTTGGCGGGCTTGCGGGCGTGCTGGCCGGTGCGATCATGGGGGCTTTGCTGGGGTGGTGCGCCTATTGGCTGTCCACCGGGGCCTACCGATCCGGCGTGCCGCCCTATGCGACGACGGGACAGGTGCTTTGGCACAACGCGTTCAAGTTCATCTGCGGCTTTATCTTCTTTTTCCTGATCGCGCCGATCATCACGATCATCCCGCTGTCGTTCAACGCGCAGGACTTTTTCACTTTCACGCCAGAGATGCTGGCGCTGGATCCGGCGGGCTATAGCCTAAAGCATTACAACGACTTCTTCACCAATCCCGACTGGCTGCGGCCTATGAAGAACAGCCTAATTATTGCGCCCTTTGCGACGATCATTTCGGTGTCACTTGGCACATTGGCCGCAATTGGCCTGTCTCAAAGCCATGTGCCGTTCCGACGCGGGATCATGGCGATCCTGATTTCCCCGATGATCGTGCCGCTGATTATCTCGGCCACGGGCATGTTCTTTTTCTACAGCCAAATGGGCCTGTGGATGGAGGATAACCTTGGCATCTCAAAATCCCTGTCGGGCTATATCAAGGTCATCCTTGCGCATGCAGCGCTTGGCATTCCCTTTGTCATCATCACCGTGACCGCCACGCTGGTGGGGTTCGACAATTCGCTCACGCGAGCGGCTGCAAACATGGGTGCGACCCCGGTGACGACGTTCTTTAAAGTGCAAATGCCGCTGATCCTGCCCGGCGTGATCTCGGGCGGGTTGTTCGCGTTCATCACCTCATTTGATGAGGTCGTCGTGGTGTTGTTTGTCGGTGCGGCTGCACAAAAGACGTTGCCGTGGCAGATGTTCACGGGCCTGCGCGAGCAGATATCCCCGACCATTCTGGCGGTGGCGACCGTCTTGGTCGCAATATCAATCGTGTTGTTGACGGTGGTGGAAATGCTGCGCCGCCGGTCGGAGCGGCTGCGAGGGATGTCGCCGTCCTAGGCTAGGGCAGAACTGTCAACCAACCCCAAGCGGTGAGCGTTGTCAGGGCCGTCGCGATCAGGACCGATGAGGCCGCCACGCGTTTGGCCCGGTCATACATGTTTGCAAAGACATAGGCGTTGACGCCCGGCGCCATGGCGGCGGTGATCACAAGGCTGCGCTGCGCCTCAATCGGCAGGCCAAAGCTCGCGCCTGCGGCCAAGGACAAGGCAGGCTGGACCAGCAGCGAGATCGCGCAGACATACAGGATTGCGCGCACATCGCCCTCGGGTTTGTAGCGCACCAGCACCCCGCCCAAGCCAAAGAGCGCGGCAGGTAGGGCCGCACGGATCATCATGTCGATGGCATCGGTCAGGACGACGGGCAGTGGGATCTGGCCCAAATTGACGATGAAACCAAGCGTGATCGCAATGATCAGGTTGTTGCCGAACATCGCCTTCGCGACCTTTGGCACCGCGGCGTGCAGCTTGGCCCCGCGGTTGCGCACAATCTCCATCGCCGTGATCCCAAGGCAGTAACAAAACGGCGCATTCATCGCCACAAGCGCATAGTTGGCAGACAAAGCGTCCGGCCCATAGGCGCGTTCGGTGATCGGCAGGCCCAGCAGGACCGAATTGGCAAACAGGCAGCTAAAGCCGATGACAATCGCATCTTCCCAATCGCGTTTGAACAGGAACCGCCCACCAAAGGCACCAAGCCAAAAACAGACAAAGGCCACGCCGTAGTAGCTGAACAAGAGCGCAGGGTCGAAATGCTGGCCAAGATCAAGGGTCGAGATGGCGTGAAACAGCAGGCAAGGGATCGCAAAGCCCTGCGTGAACCGCATCAGGTTGTCGGCGCCTTCTGCCGGGAACAGCCCGCGCCAGACGGCGACATAGCCAAAGCCCAAAACCAGAAAGACAGGTAGGATGACGTCCAAAAGTGCGGCCATCAGGGGGCCGGTCGCAGGATCGTCATGCCGTCGTAAGCAGGGGTGACATGATCGGGGGTCTCTGCATCCAAGGCTGCATAGTCCAGATCGATGTGCATATTGGTGATGACCGCTTGTTCCGGTTTGGCGCGCGCGATCCAATCCAGCGTTTGTTCTAGATGGCTATGGCTGGGGTGCGGGTCGCGGCGCAGGGCGTCAACGATCCACACAGCTAGCCCCTCCAAGACCGGCCAAACGTCTTCGGGGATGGCAGAGACGTCAGGCAGATAGGCAAGGTCCCCAATGCGGAAACCAAGCGCGTCGATGGTACCGTGGGCCACTTCGAAAGGTGTCAACGTAATTGCGCCCCCAGCACCTTCCACCGTCAAATCACCGTCCAACGTGTTGAGGTCGCAAATCGGCGGATAGGCCGACCCTGCGGGCTGCACAAAGGCATAGCCAAAACGCGCCAACAGTGCGTTGCCGGTATCGCCATCGGCCCAGACGGGAATGCGTTTGCGCATGTTGTAGACGATCATTCGAATGTCATCGAGGCCGTGCACATGGTCTGCGTGGCTATGGGTGTAAACCACGGCGTCAAGCTCTCCCACGCCCGCATCAAGCAGTTGGTTGCGCAGATCGGGTGAAGTGTCGATTAACACGCGGGTCGTGCCATCCGGGCCCTCGCGTTCGACCAGCAGAGAACATCGGCGGCGTGTGTTCTTGGGGTTGTCGGGGTCGCATGCACCCCAATGCCCGCCAAGCCGTGGAACGCCGCCCGATGATCCGCAGCCGAGAATGGTAAAGCGCAGCGTCATGCCGCGGCCTTCCAGAACAGGCGGTCAAAGTTGGCCGTCGTTTGCGCTGCAAAGTCGACGTAATCCATCCCAAAAGCCTCGGCCGCGATCCGCGCGGTATGGGCAGTAAAGCTCGGTTCATTGCGTTTGCCGCGATGAGGTGGGGGGGCCAGATAGGGGCTGTCGGTTTCTACCAGAATGCGATCGCGTGGTGCGGCGTTAAAGATGTCACGCAGGTCTTTGGATTTGGGGAAAGCGGCGATGCCCGACATCGACAGATAGAAATCAAGGTCGAGTGCGGCTTTCGCGAGGGCTGGGGAGGACGAAAAGCAGTGCATGACGCAGGTGAACGCACCATTGGCATACTCCTCGGTCAGGATACGGGCCATGTCCTCATCTGCAGCACGCGCATGAATGATTAGCGGCAGCTTGGTGTCGCGGGCGGCGGCAATATGGATGCGCAGGCTGTTCTTTTGGGCCTGCGCGCTGTCTGAGGTGTAGTGGTAGTCCAACCCCGACTCCCCGATGCCCACAAACTTGGGGTGATCCGCGAGCGCCACCAGCTCGTCGTAGGTCGCCATCGGTTCATCCGCGACGCTCATCGGGTGGGTGCCTGCGGCATAAAACACCGGGGCAAACCGTTCGGCCAAGGCCCGCACCTGGGGTTCCAGACGCAACTTGGTGCAGATCGTCACCATGCGCGTCACGCCAGCCTCCGCCGCCCGCGCGATCAGGGCGTCATGCTCACCGTCAAAATCGGGAAAGTCGAGGTGGCAATGGCTATCAACAAGTGTCGGGATCATCGGGCCGCTTTCAGGTGGCGGCGTGGGTCTGCGCCGTCTGTTCGATTGCAAAAACCATATCAAGGATCAGGGCGGCAGGGTCAAGGTTGACGGCCCGCCCGTGACGCGCGCGGCGTGACAGGTCCTGCTGGAGCTGCGCCCAGTTTCGCGCGGCCCGATCATCAGGGGAAATGCGTGCCAAGAGCCGCGCCTCGCCCGGTGCGCCTTGGGTCTGCGGCTCGCCCATCAAGCCCGCCCGCGCCGCGCGCGACAATAGGTGGTCAAGCAAATCAAGCGTCATAGAAAACCGGGTTTCTGCATTCCGCCCGGCACAACTATCGGCCAGTTTCAGCAGCGCGGGCCGGTTGATATTCGGCAGGCCCGACAACAGATCCACCAGTTCCGCATAAAGCGTCAGGCCGTCCTGCGACAAAAGCCGGATCGCATCCCCGGCAGAGCCGCCGGACAATGTTGTCAGCGCATCGGTGCGTTCGCTGTTCAGCCCGGCTTGTTCAATGGCCGCAGATAAATCCGCAGGGTTCAACGCCGCACAGCGCAGGGTGCGGCACCGCGACCGGATCGTTGGCAAGAGGCGCGAGGGCTGATGCGCGATCAGCAGAAAGGTTGTGTTGGCGGGCGGTTCTTCCAGTTCTTTCAGGATCGCGTTCGCGGCGTTGCGGTTCATCTCATCCGCGGCATCCACAATCGCCACACGGTGGCCGCCATCGGTTGCAGACATGTGGAAGAAGTTCTTCAGCGGGTCGAGCGCCTCGCGCGTAATCTCACTTTGCAACGCGCCGGTCTTTTCGTTGACCATGCGTTTGATGACCAAGAGCCCGGGATGGCTGCCCGATTGCACGAGCCTTGCGTCGGGGTGTTCGGGGTCAATCGCCAGCGTCGTCGGCGGGGGCGGTGCGCCGAACAGCCCGTCATCTTGCTGTGCAGGCGTGGCCAAAAGAAACGTTGCGATCTTCCACGCCAGCGTGGCCTTCCCGACACCACGTGGCCCGGTAATGAGCCAACCCGAATGCACGCGACCCGCCGAAAAAGCCTGCAAAAACTCGGTCTGTGCCGCGTCTTGGCCGAACAAGGTCTCGGTCTCCCGCGGGTGCGGCACCCCGGCGATCCGATCCGATGCGGGCAGGTCGTCTGTCATAGATGCGCCGCGATTTCAGAGGTGATCGCCTCAGCCTCACGGTTGCCGTCGATCAGCTTGCAGCGATTGGGATGGGCATGGGCGAGCGCCAGAAACCCGTGGCGGAGCGTTTCCTGAAATGACAGCCCCATGTCTTCGAACCGATCCTCACCGGATTTGCGGGCCAATCCGCGTTCCAGCGCCATGCCGGGGTCCATATCGATGATGAAGGTCAGGTCAGGCTCGCGTCCAATCATCAGCGCGTGCAACTTGTCCACCGTCCCGCGCAGGTCACCGCGCGTGGCCCCCTGATATACACGGGTGCTGTCGGCAAACCGGTCAGAGATCACGGTTTTTCCGGCAGCCAAAGCAGGCTCAATCGTCTTTTCCAAGTGATCCCGCCGGGCTGCGGTAAACAACAACAGCTCTGTCTCGGCGGTCCAACGATCCGGGTCGCCGGTCAACAAGAGCTGCCGGATTTCTTCGGCACCGGGGCTGCCACCGGGTTCGCGGGTCAGCACAACATCATGGCCCTCAGCCGTCAGGCGCGCTGCCAAGGCACGGGCCTGCGTCGACTTGCCAGAGCCATCGATGCCCTCAAACGTAATAAAGCGTGGGCTCGTCATGCAGGGGCGTCAGTTGCGGCGTTGATCTTGTCCAACACAACTTGCACGGCCGTCCGCATTCGCACCGCAAAACCACCGCGCGGTACATCGCTTTCGGCAACCAGCGGCACGCGCCGTTCGGGCAACCCTTCCAACGCGATAACTAATTCGCCCAATTGCTGACCGGCTGTCACGGGGGCCTCAATCGGGTCATTGAACACCGCTTCGGCATCGACCTTGCCCTGATTTGTCACCGGCACCAGCATGGAGACATCTTCCGCGACCGTCAGGCCGACGCTGTCCATTTCGCCCATCCAGACATCCGCATCCGCAATGCGGGTGCCGGACTTAGCGACGTCTTTTTGTGCGAACTGGCGGAAGGCCCAATTTACCAAACGCTCCGCCTCATCCGCCCGGGCCGCAGCACTATCGAGGCCTGTGACCACAAAGATGATCCGGCGGTCACCCTGTTTGGCAGACCCCACAAGGCCATACCCGGCCTCTTGCGTATGACCGGTTTTCAGCCCGTCTGCGCCAATGTTCAGCGACAGCAAGGGATTCCGGTTCTGGGTGTTGGCCGGTGCGCGGCCATCGAAGGCAAAGCTTTCTTCGGCGAAAAGCGGGTAGAACGTCGGGAAGTCCGTGATCAACCGATCCGCCAGAATGCCCAAATCACGCACTGACATGACGTGGCCCTGCGCGGGCCACCCCGAGGCGTTCAGGAAATTGGCGTTGTTCATCCCCAGCTCGCGGGCGCGGTTGGTCATCATCTGTGCAAATGCACCTTCGGTGCCCGCCAATCCTTCGGCCAAGACGACCGAGGCATCATTGCCAGACAAAACGATCACGCCGCGCAACAAGTCCTCGACCGTGACACGGTCTGTGGTGTCCAAGAACATGGTGGAGCCGCCAAAGCTGGCCGCATGGGCGGACACAGGCAACACGGTATCAACCGTGAATCGACCGTCTGCAATTGCCTCGAACGCAAGGTAGATCGTCATCAACTTGGACATGGATGCAGGCGGCAGCGGTTCATCCGCGTTCTTTTGCATCAGAACGGTGCCGGTTGTCTGGTCAAAGACATAGGCGGCACGTGCCTTGGTCTCAAAGGTCTGAGCCGCAGCAACGCCCGCTGCAAAGATCAGGACACTGGCGGCGCAAAGTGTCCGCAGAAAAATTCTCATGTGGCAGCTCCGTAGAACGGGGTCAGTTGGTCACAAAATAGGCGTCGCCAAAGCCAAGCGCTTTGACCTTCGTCAGCACGGCGGCGCGGTCGCTTTCTGTTGGGGCAGGGCCGACGATGACGCGCCAGAACGATTTGCCCTGGCTTTGCTGCGACAGGACCTGCGCGGACAGGCCATCGCTGCGCAGACGCTCAGCAGTCCGTGTCGCGTTGCCCTCGATGCTGAAAATGCCGATCTGGATAAACGGCTTATCAAGGCTCGAGGTTGGGGCAGGGGCAGGCGCAGGCGTCGCGGCGGGCGCCGGTGAAGCCTCAGCCAATTCGGCAGCTTCGATTGCGGCGGCAGCAGCGCCCGCAACCGGGTCAAGCGGCTCTGCCGTGATTTCAACCGGATTATCAAAGTCCGCAACAGCGGCGGCAACTTCTGCAGGGCCTTCTTCGCGGCGCAGGGCGACGACGCTCAACGTCGCAGGCGCACCGGCCAGCATGCCCAATTCTTCGGCCGCATCGGATGAGATCTGCAAGGCAGGGCCGGGGTTTTCACGCTCGCGGCGGAAGAGTGCACCAATTACAAATTTGTCGTTCGCTGGGTTGCGGATGATCACACGCTCGGGCGAGGCTGCATCGGGGTGTGCGGCCCAGACACCACCAAGGCTTGGCCGCCCATCCCAAAGACCATTTTCACTGACCGAAAAGATTTCGGGTGCTTCGACATCGCGTTCGACCATCGGGCCTGCGTTCAGTGGCGCGGCTTGGTTGTCGGCTGTTGTGGCCTCAGCCCCATCGCCGCCAAAATTGGGCAAGCTCGGCATCTGGAATTGCCCCTGATCGTCGCAGGCTGACAGCCCCAACATCAAGACCATTGCAGCACCCAACCGGACGCCCCCAGATTTCAATTTGAATTCGCCTGTCATTGCTCGCCCCTCGCATTTTCCCCAAAAGAACCAACGCAACTGACCGTTATCTCGGTCATTCCAACGTCCGCCTTTCACGCGTTTTTTGGGCCAGTCCACCAAGGCGGCGGTTCAGACCCTTGTCGCTTGGGCCAAACAATAGCCGCGAGCGCTTCATTTTGGAAGTCCGGAGCGCAAAAGTTCGGCGGATTTCCACAAAGCGTGATCATGTCTTTACGAAGCGAACAGAAGGCACTAAACCCCGTCCGCAGCGGAGGCTTGGCAGAGTGGTCGAATGCACCGGTCTTGAAAACCGACGAGGGTGAAAGTCCTCCCAGGGTTCGAATCCCTGAGCCTCCGCCACACGCATCATTCATTCAGGTTAGCAGGATCGCTTCTGGCAGTCGTTGTGTTTTTGATGCGAGCTGATCTCCAAGAGCTCATTGCTATGATCATGCTTCGATGTCGTATGAGTTCCAACGATTTCATGACGTGTCCCGTCACAGCGCGATGCTGGATCGTTGGTGTTGTTATCGAACGATCGCGGCATGACACTGCGTTGGGCACGACGAACCCACGGCTAAGACTTACCAACCGCGATCAAGGATGCGCCGGTGCTGCCAATGGTGAAAGCCAAAGCTGCGAAGCGCTGGTAAGATGTGGCCGCTTACATTGCTGATCGGTTTTTTGCGCAGGGTGTTCAATCTAATCGGCAGCAAGGTGCTCGTAGATCGCGCCTCAAGAGTCTCGGAAGAACACTTCTCAGATTTCCCAGTCAACCTTGTCAGGAACGCTGCTGATCATGGGCCGCTCAACACCCACCTCGTTGTCTTTCCATGCGGGTTTGCACTGTTCCAGTTAAGTCCCAACCTTGCAAAATCTGAGAAAGTCGGGCAGGCTTCTCGGCATTTATTAAAGTCTTTTTGGGTGGTTTATGGCTGCGGTCGATGTGGGCTGGTTCGGAATTTCAACGCGCAAACCGGAAGTTGCCGGTCACGCGATCCCAGTTGGTCGGCTCAAATTAGATCCGCCTAACGCAACGATTGAGCGGCATGCAATTGGGCCTGACGCCCGATGTGCTGCAGTTGCAACTGAAAAAAGCCTCACTTCAGCACGGCCCCAAAATTTGGAGAGTGCAAAATTATGGCAACGATTAATGGGAACAGCGGCCCCAACACGCTGGTTGGATTTGGCACAGACGATGAGATCTTCGGTTTCGCCGGAAATGACACGATCTACGGTGGCGGCGGCAACGACAGTCTCTTCGGGGGCGAAGATGACGATCAGGTCTTCGGCGGAACGGGGAACGATACGCTCTTTGGTGGGGAAGGGTTCGATCTTCTTTACGGCGACGCTGGCAACGACACGCTGAGCAATACGGCGGGGGCGGCGAGCCTTTATGGCGGGGCGGGTGATGACACGTTGTCGGC
>CANLVP010000002.1 GCA_947494675.1 uncultured Paracoccaceae bacterium | reverse complement strand
CCTCAGCCTCAGCCTCAGCCTCAGCCTCAGCCTCAGCCTCAGCCTCAGCCTCAGCCTCAGCCTCAGCCTCAGCCTCAATTTCTTCAATGGCCTCGGACACGTCGTCCTCAGCCACCACGTCTTCGACCAGATCGTCACCCGCAACGTCAGCTTCGGCCATCTCAACCGGCATCTCGTCTTCTGCGACGCTGTCGAGGTCAGCGGTATCATTCAGGTCTTCGGCAAAGCCCTCTTCCTCGGCCTCATCAGACTGACCAACAACCGCGCGGATGCGCTGCAGTTTGGCAGCAACGCTGCTGGGGTCGGGATGGGCCGGGGCGGTCTGCGGTGCTTCATAGGACACCTCTTCGACCTCAGCCGTTTCAACCTCGGTGGGCTGCTCAAAGAACGCCTGCGCCTCGGCAGCGGCATCCTCAACGATATCGGCCACATCTTCTGCGGCGCTTTCATCAGCGGCAACCAGGTCAACTGGTACGTCCTCAACCTCTTCGGCAGATGCCTCGGCGATCATCTCGTCCTGACCCATGTCGGCAAGGTCGGCCATGTCGGGGGCCGCAGCAGGGCGCTGTGGCTCTGGCGGCATTGCGGGTTCAGCGGCAGCAATCGCGGGTGTCGTCGCGCGCAGGTGCACACCGTCCTTGGTCGCCTCCGCCTCAACACGGCCTGCGATTTCACGCTCTGCAATGCGGCTGAGCATCTCCACATCAGGGGCCGGGGGTTCCGCCCCGAAATACCGATCACCTGCAGCCAAATCGCGGAAATATTCTGCAATTGCCTTCATCGTGGAAAAGGAATCTTCAAAACCTTCCAACGTGCACGAAAATGTGCCGTATGAGACGGTGAGGATTTTGCTCGACTCAACCATGTTTTTGCTCGCTTTCTTTCATGCCCAGTGACACCTTGTTCACCAACAATTGGTTCTCAACCGGGAACGGAACCATGATATCTTTGGGATCATTTCGTGACGAGAATAAGAATTGTCGCAGATTTAAGAACAATCGTTGATGTTTGACCTGATTGTGCATGAAACGGCGCCTTTTACGCTGCTAGGTGGGGCTGATGTTTCGCCGACTGTTCTTAACATTTGTCTAAGCCGCGCCCAAAAAATCGTGGCGGCAGATGGTGGGGCCGATGTGGCCCTGTCCGCTGGGCTGACGCCGCTTGCGGTGATCGGTGATCTGGACAGTCTATCGCACGCCGCGCGTGCGGCATTTCGCGATCAACTGCATCAGATTGACGATAAGGATACCACAGATTTTGAAAAGGTGCTGCAAAGCGTGCAAGCGCCGCTGATGTTGGCCGCTGGGTTTCTGGGCGGGCGGCTGGATCATACGTTTTCGGTGCTCAACACGCTGACCCGCTACCCGGACAAGCGGGTGATCCTTGTGGATGAAACCGACGTGGTGGTCCTGCTGACTAAACCCGTGACCCTGAACTGCCCGGTGGGGACACGGATTGCGCTCTTGCCGATGCAGACCGCGAAGGTGACGACAACGGGTCTGGAGTGGAACCTTGATGACGCCCGCATGGACCCAACGGGCCTTGTGTCTTCATCTAACGCGGTCGCCGCGCCCCAGGTCACGATTACCCCTGCGGGTCCGGTGCTTTTGACGCTGCCGCTGGCGGAACTGGATGCTGTGATAGCTGCCGTTCACGGGCAATAATATAAAGCCCGGCCGCCACCGTGATACAGATGCCAAGGGCCGCAAGACCGTTGGGCAGGTCGGAGAATATCATCCAGCCAATCACCGTCCCAAAGGGGATTTCCAGATATTGCATCGGCGCAAGCGTCGCGGCAGGGGCGAACCGCAGGCTCCACGTCATCATCAGATGCGCCACAGTGCCGATCGCGCCCAAAAGGAACAGCATCCACATAACGCCTGCACCGGGCAGGGGCATCTGAATGATCGGAAACTGACCCACAACGATCAGGATGGGGGTCAGGATCAGGCAAGCCTGTGCTCCGCTGATCGTTTGCAGGGCAATCGGGTCCAGCTCTTTGGCGATCTGGCGGGTGACCAGCATGAAGAGCGCAAAGATCACAGCGACCCCAAGCGGCAAGAGCGCAGGCCAACCGACAGAGGCAAAGTTGGGCTGGATCACCAAGAGCGTGCCGACGAACCCCACCGCACAGGCGGCCATCCGGTGGCGGCCGACCTCTTCGCCCAGCACCAGATGTCCAAGCAGTAGCATGATGAAGGGCATCACAAAGGCAATCGCCAGCGCATCGGCCAATGGCAGGTAACGCAGGGCCGAGAACATGAAACCGATGCCCAGAATATGCAGCAGGCTGCGCAGCCAGCTCAGCGCAAATATCCCGCGCGGGAGGCGTAGTGAAAGGCCGCTCAACCAAACCAGCGGCAGCAAGAGCACAAGTTGGATCAGAAACCGCACCAGCAACAGCACAGTCAACGGCACCTCTCCGCCCAAGAGCTTTGCCATGCTGTCGCCCAAGGGGGCCAGCACGCAGAAACCCAGCATCAACAGGATGCCGACAAAGGGGCGATCAGTTTGCATAGCCCAACCCTAGGTCGGGGCCGGGGGAAGGGCAATCAGTGCCGCAACTCGCAGATGATTTCGACTGAATGGGCCGCATCAAAAGGACTACCGTCCCAATCGCCGCTGACCTGATGGACACGCAGGTCGCAAGCCTGCGCAAGGGCGGTCAGTTCGGGCAAGGTGCAGAACCGCAAGGTGCTGACGCTGTCCTTCGGACCACCCGGCAGATCATAGCGGGTGGTAAATGTGATCTGATCCCCGGTGTCCTCATCCACCCAACGGCGCAGCGGCACAGGCCCATGCGGCCCCGTTACAATCTTTCTGTGATCCCAACGGCTTGCCCAATCCATCGCCGGATTGCGCGTCTCAAAGACAAAACGACCCTGTGGCGCCAAAAGCCCGCGCACAGACCGAAATAGGCCTGCGATCTCGGCATCCGTCAGAAGCGTCTGAAAGGCGTGGCCCGTCATATAGATCAGATCAAAGCTGCCGGTCACATCCGCTGCAAAGCCCTGAACCCATCTCACGGCATCACCTCCGGCCCGTTTGCGCGCGACCTCCAGCATCGCCGCCGCCGGGTCTACGCCCGTCACAGCATGGCCTGCCTGCGCAATCGTGGCGGCGATCAGCCCGGTGCCGCAGCCGATGTCCAGAACCCGGCAGGGGAGATCACCGGGCAGGGCCGCGTAAAACGCACGGTCCACGCTCCACCCGCATTCGGCATCGTAAAGCGCCACCAAATCGGCGTCGGTATAATGGGGATCAAGCGTCATGCCGCCTGTCTAGCAGTTCGGCACATTCACGGCGAGGCCGCCGAGCGCCGTTTCCTTATACTTCTCGCTCATGTCCATGCCAGTCTGGCGCATCGTCTCAATCGCCGCATCCAGCGGCACCAGATGCACACCATCACCGCGCAGCGACAGGCTGGCCGCACTTACCGCCTTGATGCAGCCCAAGCCATTGCGTTCGATACATGGCACCTGCACCAATCCACGGATCGGATCACAGGTCATGCCAAGGTGATGCTCTAATGCGATTTCCGCTGCATTTTCAATCTGTTCCGGCGTCCCACCCATCACGGCACATAGCCCTGCTGCGGCCATCGCGCTGGCGCTGCCAACCTCTGCCTGACAGCCGCATTCCGCACCGCTGATACTGGCGTTGAACTTGATCAAGCCGCCAATCGCGGCGGCTGTCAGCAAGAACTCCGGCACCGCCTTGACGCTGGCGCCGGGCACATGGTCCAGCCAATAGCGAATGACACCGGGCACCACGCCCGCGGCCCCATTGGTAGGGGCCGTGACGACCTGACCACCGGCGGCGTTTTCCTCATTCACGGCCATGGCATACATCGACATCCAGTCATTGATCGTATGTGGCGCGGGTTGGTTGAGCCCCCGTTCCGCCATCAGCGCATCATGGATCCCCTTGGCCCGCCTGCGCACGTTCAACCCTCCGGGCAGCACCCCATCGGTGGCCATCCCGCGATCAATGCAGGCGCTCATCACTTCCCAAATGCGGGTCAGCCCCTTGTCCAACCCGCCAACATCGCGGCGGCTCAACTCATTCTCGCGCTTCATCTGGGCGATGCTCTTGCCGCTGCTGCGCGCCATCTCAAGCATCTGCGCCGCCGTCTGAAACGGGTAGGGGACGGGCGGGCCATCGTCCGTGTCCTTGCCCGCCGCAAGCTCTGCCTCGGTCAGGACAAAGCCGCCGCCGATGGAATAATACGTGATCTGCGTCACCACATCGCCCTGGGCATCCAACCCGCGCAGGATCAAGCCATTGGCGTGGCCGGGCAGGGCGGGGCCAAAGTCAAAGACCACATCGTCCTTTGGATGAAACGCCAAGACCCCCAGACCCGCGGGCGACACGTTATGCGCGGCCCTGATCCGCGCCAGTTCGGCCTCTGCCTTGGCCGCGTCATAGTCATCCGCCACGAAACCGGCCAGCCCAAGGATCACCGCACGGTCCGTCGCATGGCCAACCCCGGTAAAGGCCAGCGACCCATGCAGGCTGGCCCGCAGACCCGCGACCCTAAAGGGCTGTGCGCGCAGATGATCCAGAAACCGCGCTGCCGCCACCATCGGCCCGATAGTGTGTGACGACGACGGCCCGACCCCCACCTTGAACATGTCAAAAACACTTAAGAACATCAGAGCGCCGTCCCTTCTGGCGGATTGGCGGGCGACGGCGCGGTGAACGGCATCGGCCCCAACCCCTCTGCCACGATGGCGCGCGTGGTGGCGGGCCACTCCTCGGCACGCGTCGCGAAAGCAGCAAGGCGCGGCGTCGCGCTCAGGCTCATCCAGCCAGGCGGGCCTGCGTAAATCTGCGCCCACCGCAGCATCGGTGCCAGATAGACGCCATGGGCCGTGGGGGTCTTGGCCTCTAACCACGGCGTTGTGGTCGCGGCCTCCAAAATCCCAAGCTGCTCGGCCAAGCGTGCCTTGGCCCGGGCGTGCAAAACATCTTCCGCCCCCGGCGCATAATAGCCAGGGTAAAACAAATGCCGCAGCGTGGTGTGCAGCGTATTGGACAGCCAGAACATCCATTGCACCGCATGAACTCGGCCCGGATCATCCTGTGCGGGACACATCGTGCTGGGGCGCTGATCGGCGAGCCACATCAAGATCGCCGCCGTCTCAAACATCGGCCCCGACGGTGTTTCCAAGACCGGAATGCGCCCCATCGGGTTCATCGCCAGATAATCCGCAGACCGCTGCGCCTTGGCCTTGCGATCGACCAAAACCGTGCGAAACGGCAGGTCCAGACTGTCCAAGGCCAAGCGCACGCAAAGGCTGGCGTTATCGGGGGCATAATGAAGGGTCATGGGCGCTGTCATGGGTGCAGCCTAGAACCGCCAAGCGGCGGCGTCTGCCGAATTGCGACCCCTGACATCTGTTTTACGCAATGGCTTTACC
The DNA here is from genome assembly GCA_947494675.1 of uncultured Paracoccaceae bacterium. Taxonomy (GTDB): domain Bacteria; phylum Pseudomonadota; class Alphaproteobacteria; order Rhodobacterales; family Rhodobacteraceae; genus CANMYO01. The sequence goes on along the minus strand of CANLVP010000002.1, from coordinate 1,163,496 downwards.
ATTCCCTATCCATTTTGGCGTAACTGCGCAGGATTACCCCCTCGCGCCGCACCGCCTTTGCGCCTATAAACCGACCAACACCTGCGACAGGAGCCCGCCCATGCCGTCTGAACTTTCCCCAATCGACAAAGCGAAATTTGTGGCCGCAAAACGGGCGACCGACTTTGTGGAAAGCGGGATGAAGGTTGGGCTTGGCACCGGGTCAACCGCCGCTTGGCTGGTCCGTTGCTTGGGCGAATTGGTCCGCGATGAGGGCTTGCAAATCAAAGGCGTGCCTACCTCCAGCCGCACCGCGCAACTCGCCCGCGACGTCGGGATTGAGGTGATTTCTCTGGATGAAGCCAAGTGGCTCGACATCACTATCGATGGGGCGGACGAATATGATGCCGACCTCAACCTGATCAAGGGCGGCGGCGGCGCGCTTTTGCAGGAAAAAATCGTCGCGACCGCATCCGACCAGATGGTCGTGATCGCCGATATCTCCAAGCGGGTGGATACGTTGGGGGCCTTCCCCCTGCCGGTTGAGGTGATCCCCTTTGGTTGGCAGACCTCCAAGACGTTGATTGAGGAATTGCTCTCCGGCATGGATGTGCTGGGCAATCAGGGCAATTTGCGGATGAACGGCGACGCCCCCTTTATCACTGATGAGGGCAACCACATCATCGACCTGCACCTCAACCGCATTGGTAATGCAAGGCAGCTGTCACTGGTGCTGAACCAGGTGCCCGGTGTGGTGGAAAACGGGCTCTTCATCGATATCTGCGATGCGGTTGTGATCGGCTATGGCGATGGCCGGGTTGAGGTGCAGGACATCAACAAAGGCACCTCGGAAGAGACGCGGTTCGACTTTCTTGAGACCGACAACCTCTTTTCGGACATGGCCGACTAGGCCCGCGCTGGGCCAACCGGCAAGAACGCGCCACATGGACGGGTTGCCCTAACGGCAAGAACCCGCCTGTCGTCGCCACCGCGCCATTCCAAATCTTTTCAATGGATTAACCATGAACCGGCGACAATGCAGGTTCCGTGGCTGATGCGATATCGCAGAAATTCGCTTATTTTAGAGTGTCTTATGAGGATGTGTCATCGTTCGTTCCCTCGCCATAACGAGGGCCGATTTGGTAGCTACGGATCACTTAGCCCGCGTTAATCGCCAGCCAAAAGGACCCAAATCATGCCCACGCCCGCCGCAACAACCGCCATGGAAAGCATCCTCACATACGTAGAGCGTGATCCGGGCATTCAAAAGAACGTCTCGAACGCTGACATCGCTGGCGGGGTCGCGGGCGGGCGGATGATGAACAACGCCATCGGTGCCGCGATTGAGGCGACAGGCGTAAACAACGACGGGCGGATCACGTCGGGCGACATCAAGAAAATAAGCGATCACATCCGCGCAAACCCCGCGCTTTATGGTGAGTTCGTGATTGGCCACGGCGATGACGAAGGCAACGACGAAACCGGATTTCACCTTGTGCAAAGTGACGGCGGCACACTGCAGTTTCAGGGCCGCGACTACGTGGATACTGTGGCTGACGCGATCTACCACGTCGGCTTTCGCTACCGCGAAGGCCGCATCCTTAATGAGGACGGCAACGACAACGAAACCCTCGTCGATATCGCAGGCTGGCTGAACTACTTTGTAAACGGCCAGAACCGCGTCTACGGCTCTTCCAATTCCGAAACACTGCACAGCGGTGACTATTCCAACGCCTTCGCAGCCGCCCGGAATGAGATTTTCACCGCGGGCGCAGGTGCCGATAAGGTCTGGGCCGGCGACGGCGATGACATCGTCTGGGCGGGGCTTGGCCATGACAAGGTTGGTGGCGGCGACGGACATGACACCATCGACGGGGCAGGCGGCAACGATCATCTGTATGGTGAGGGTGGCCGCGACAAGATCACTGGCGGCATTGGCGAAGACCGCATCGGCGGCGGCTACGGCGCTGACCGTCTTTATGGCGGCAAAGACATGGATCATATCTACGGCGAAGGTGGCAACGACAGGCTCGAAGGCGGGGCAGGCCGGGACAAGTTGGGCGGCGGCGATGGCGACGACAGCCTGAAGGGCGAGGATGGCAACGACACGCTTTACGGCGATGATGGCTTTGACACGATTTTTGGCGGCGCAGGCGACGACCGCATCGGTGGCGGCCAAAACGCTGACAAAATTTTTGGCGGTGGCGGTGCCGACCTGATCGGCGGCGATCATGGCAATGACAAGATTTACGGCGGCGGCAACAACGACAAGATCTATGGCGGCGACGGGTTCGACTGGATCGATGGCGGCGAGGGCGGTGACGAAATCCACGGCGGCAACGAAAACGACAAGCTTTACGGCAGCGCTGGCCGCGACAAGATCTATGGCGGCGACGGCAAGGACCGGATTTCTGGCGGGGACGGGCTTGACCACCTGCACGGCCAAAACGGCGACGATCTGCTCTTGGGCCGCGCCGGGAATGACGCGCTTTACGGTGGCGCGGGCCGCGACCGCTTTGTCGGGGGCACAGGTGCCGACCTGATGCACGCCTGGGAAAGCAACAATGTGAAAGACGTCTTTGTTTTCGCCCCCGGTGACACCGGCATCCGAAAATCAAGCCGCGACACCATCGAAGGCTTCAAATCCCGCATCGATAAAATCGACCTGACCGGCTTTGACAACCTGCGTTTCGTCAAAGACGCCGACTTCAACGGCACCGGCCGGGGCGAGGTCAGCTTTCTGGGGCGCACCGTGATGATCGACGCCGATGGCGACGCGCAAATCGACGCGATGATCGAAATGAAGTATGTGGACAGCATGGTCCGCGACGACTTTATCCTCTGACCGATCTCCCGCCTGCCCACAATTGCGTCAGTTCCCGTTGTCCTTACCCGCCGGGGTGTTTAGGTTGCGCCCGAATGCAGCACATCGGGAACGACTTTCATGGCCTTTGACTACGACCTTTACGTGATCGGCGGCGGCTCTGGCGGTGTGCGCGCCGCGCGCGTGGCCGCAGCCACCGGCGCCAAGGTCGCGCTGGCCGAAGAATACCGCATGGGCGGCACCTGCGTGATCCGGGGCTGTGTCCCCAAGAAGCTGATGGTTTTCGCCAGCACCTATCCCGGCCAAGTGGCCGAGGCGCAGGCCTACGGCTGGGACGCGCAGATCGGCGACTTCAACTGGGACCACTTCAGCGGCAAGTTGAACGCAGAGCTTGATCGCCTCGAAGGTGTTTATCGCAAACTTTTGGGCGGCTCTGACGTGGAAATCCACGATGGCCGCGCCGTGATCAAAGACCCCCATACGGTCACCGTGAATGGCATCGACTACACCGCCAAACACATTCTGGTCGCCACAGGCGGCCACCCCGTCAGCCCCGATATGCCCAACGCCCATCTGGGGCTGTCGTCCAACGACATCTTCAAAATGGACAAGCTGCCGAAATCCGTGCTGATCATCGGCGGCGGCTATATTGCCTGCGAATTCGCCTGCATCCTGCACGGGCTTGGCGTGAAGGTGACGCAATACTACCGTGGTGCGCAAATCCTGCGCGGCTTTGATGACGAGGCGCGCGGATTGCTCGCCGAAAGCATGACCCACCGCGGGATCGACCTTCACCTTGGCACCAATATCGTCGAAATGGCCCCGGCTGATGCCGACCATAGCCCCGTGCCCGTGGGCGATGACGCGGTTGGCAAGCAATCCAGCGCGCCCACGCATTACACCGGACCGATCTGGGTGAAATCGACCAATGGCGCGGAAGAGACCTTTGACCACGTGGTCTTTGCCACGGGTCGCGCCCCCAATACCGATGGGCTGGGGCTTGAGGCCGCAGGCGTCAAAACCGACCGCCGTGGCGCAATCGTCGTGGACGACTACAGCCAGACCAATATCCCCTCGATCTACGCCATCGGCGATGTGACGGGCCGGGTGGAACTCACCCCCGTCGCAATCCGGGAGGGCATGGCCTTTGTGGAAACCGTGTTCAACGGCAACCCCACCAAGGTCGATCACGACCTGATCCCCTCTGCCGTCTTTACCCAGCCAGAGCTTGGGACCGTGGGCCTCACCGAAGAACAGGCCCGCGAGATTGAACCGATTGACGTCTACTGCACTTCGTTCAAACCGATGCAGCAGGCTTTTGCGGGCGGCGAAGAGCGGGTCTTGATGAAATTGATCGTCAGCCAGGAAACCCGCAAGGTTCTGGGCTGTCATATCGTCGCAGATCACGCGGGCGAATTGATCCAGATGGTTGGGATCGCAGTCAAAAATGGCCTGACAAAAGAACAGTTTGATGCCACCTGCGCAGTGCATCCAACCATGTCAGAAGAACTTGTGACGATGAAAACGCCGATGCGTTCGGCTTGAATTTCGCCCTTTCGGGCACATTTGGTAGACTAACGGCCCTTCGCGGTCATGAACTAGGGAAGATCAACGCACAATGGCAGGCAACAACGGTGGCCCATGGGGCGGCGGTGGCAACAACAACGGCGGAAACGGTGGCGAGCCACCACGCCCGCCACGCCCCCCACGAAACGACGGACCCAACATCCCAGAGATTGATGATCTGGTGAACAAGGGCCGCGAACAGCTGCGCGTCCTGATGGGCGGTGGCGGTCAGGGTGGCAACACCAATGGCACCGGCGGCGGGGCAGGTGGCCCCGGTCTGACACGCGGTACAGTCGGCCTTGGGATCGCGGCGGCTGTCGTGCTTTGGGGCTTCCAATCTTTCTATACCGTCAAGCCCGAAGAACAATCGGTTGAGCTTCTGTTTGGGTCCTACATGTCCACCAATGGTCCGGGTCTGAACTTTGCCCCCTGGCCCGTCGTGACACGCGAAATACTGGCGGTGACGACGGAACGCAGCATCGACATTGGTACATCGCGCTCTGGTCTTGATGCTGGCCTGATGCTGACGGGCGACGAAAACATCGTCGACATCGACTTTCAGGTCGTCTGGAACATCACCGACCCGCAGCAATACCTTTTCAACCTTGCTGATCCGCCCCAAACGATTGAGGCCGTGTCAGAATCCGCCATGCGTGAGATTATCGCCCAGTCCAATCTGGCACCGATCCTCAACAGGGATCGTGGCGCGATTGCTGACCGCCTGCGGGACGAGATTCAGAACACACTCGACAGCTACGACAGCGGCGTGAACATCGTCCGTGTCAACTTTGACAAGGCCGACCCGCCAGAACCCGTTATCGCGTCCTTCCGTCAGGTGCAGGATGCCGAACAGGAACGCGACCGGCTTGAAAACGTGGCTGATGCTTACGCCAACCGCGTTGTGGCCGAGGCTCGTGGTGAAGCAGCCCAGCTTCTCGAACAGGCCGAAGGTTACCGCGCACAAGTCGTCAACGAAGCCTCCGGTGAAGCCTCCCGCTTTACGGCCGTTCTGGACGAATATTCCAAAGCACCAGAAGTGACGCGCAAGCGGATCTATCTGGAAACGATGGAACAGGTCTTGGGTGGTATCGACATCATTCTGCTTGATGAAAACAACGGCAGCAGCCAAGGCGTCGTGCCCTATCTGCCGCTCAACGAGCTGCGCTCGAACTCTAGCACCGGAGGGTCAAACTAATGCGGAAATCTGTTTTCCTTTTGCCCGTCCTGATCGTGGTGCTTCTCGCCGCAATCTCTTCGGTCTTTATCGTCGACGAACGCCAAAAGGCGCTGGTCCTGCAATTTGGTCAGATCGTCAAAGTGCAAGAAGAGCCGGGTTTGGGCTTTAAAGTCCCCTTGGTTCAAAACGTCGTTTTCTATGACGACCGTATCCTCAGCCGTGATCTTGACCCGCTTGAGGTCACACCGTCGGATGATCGCCGCCTCGTGGTTGACGCCTTCGCGCGCTACCGCATTGCAGACGTCGAACAGTTCCGTCGCGCTGTTGGTGACGGTGGTGAAGACCGCGCCGCATCGCGTCTTGACGGCATTTTGCGCGACACCACGCGGAACGTGCTGGGTACTGTATCCTCTAACGATATCCTGTCGGTGGATCGTGCGGCGTTAATGCTGCGGATCCGTAACAATGCCATCGCCGAGGCGCGCTCGCTTGGTCTGGAAGTCATCGACGTGCGTCTCAAGCGCACCGACCTGCCGCCAGAAAACCTCAACGCCACGTATGAGCGGATGAAGGCAGAGCGTGAACGCGAAGCCGCAGACGAAATCGCCCGCGGTAACGAAGCGGCCCAGCGTGTGCGCGCGCAGGCGGATCGTACCGTGATCGAACTTGTCTCTGACGCCACCCGTCAGGCCGAGATCACACGCGGTGAGGCGGACGCCGAACGCAACGCGATCTTTGCCGAAGCCTTTGGCGCGGACCCGGAATTCTTTGAATTCTATCGCTCCATGACCGCCTACACACGGTCGCTGACACCGGGCAATTCGTCGATGGTGCTGTCGCCCGACAGCGAATTCTTCAACTACCTGAAGTCTGACCAAGGCGCACGGAGCGACGAGGGCGAATAATGGTCTATGTCCTGACAGGCCTCGGCCTTGTCCTATTGCTTGAGGGGCTGGTGTACGCACTGGCCCCTTCGCTTATCGAGGACCTGCTTGCGGCTCTGCGCAGCCTCACGCTGGAACAACGCCGCCTCTTTGGCCTGCTGTCGATGGCGCTGGGCCTTTGCGTGCTGACGGCAGCCTACCTCTTGGGCGGTTAGGCGTCAGCGTATTGCGTGAATGACAATACGTTGCCGCAGGGGTCATGAAACCACGCGATCTGGTGCCCATCCGGTGTCGTCCAGACCCCCTGCGCATCCTGCGGCAGTTGCTCAAATCGCAGCGTCGGCACCCCAAGTGAGGCCAGCCGCGAGACCTCTTGCGCGATATCAGACACCTGCCAGCCGTGCACCGTATGCCCCGCCGGGGTCAGCTCCGGCACGATCTGCACCCGCAACACGTGATCCCCATCCGCAAAGACCAGCGCAAAATCCGACCGTTCCCGCAATTCCAGCCCCATGACGTCCTTATAGAACGCCTGCGCCGCATCAGGCCTATCAGTCGCGATAAAGGAAACGGGTTGCCGGGTCTGGATCATGCGAGCAGCCTATCAGAGATCGCAATGCCTGTGCAGCACAGACCTCAAAGGAAAAAGGCGGGCCGCGCTGGCCCGCCTTTCCCCATTCACAATACGTGTCGGATTACTCGCTGTTTGCCTCCAGCGAAAGGGCCACGAACCGCGGATCACCACCGCGGCGCACCAGCAACAGCAGCGACTTGCGCCCTGCGTCTGTCGCCTCTTCGATCCGGGTGTTGAAATCCTCGACCGAGGCCACAGCCTGCTGACCGGCTTCGGTGATCACATCACCCTCCAGCAAGCCCTTGGAGGCCGCCTCAGACTCTGGATCAATCGCCGTAATCACCAGACCATCGGTCACCGACAGGCTGAACTGGTCGGTCAGCTCATCGGTGATTTCCGACAAAGTCAGACCCAGAATGTCGGCCTGCTCTGGCTCTTCCGGTGCTTCCTCTGACGCGGGGAAGGCGACGGCCTCATCCGTTTCACGACGGCCCAAGGTCACCAAAAGGTCGGTGTTGTCGCCATCGCGCAGCACCACGACCGGCACTTCCTTGCCCACGGGGCTATTGCCCACCATGCGCACCAGATCGCGGGTGTCCGGCACCTCATTGCCATCAAACGTCAGGATCACGTCACCCGCCAACATGCCCGCATCCTCAGCAGGGCCGGGGGGCACATCGGTGATCAGCGCACCACGCGCCATATCCAGCCCGTCAATCGCATCGACCATATCAGGCGTCACATCCTGAATGCGCACGCCAAGCCAGCCGCGCCGGGTTTCGCCAAACTCCTGCAACTGGTCGACCACATTGGTCACCACCGCAGAGGACATGGAAAAGCCGATCCCGATGGACCCGCCATTGGGCGACAGGATCGCGGTGTTCACGCCGATCACTTCGCCGTCCATGTTAAAGAGCGGCCCGCCCGAATTCCCGCGGTTAATCGCAGCATCAGTCTGGATATAGTCGTCATAGGTGCCCGACAGCGCCCGGTTGCGCGCCGATACGATCCCCGCCGAAACCGAGAAACCTTGGCCCAGCGGGTTGCCCATCGCCATGACCCAATCGCCTACGCGAGCGCCCACGGCGTCACTGTCGCCGAATTCCACGAATTGCAGTGGCGTGTCATACTCAACCTTCAGCAGCGCGATATCGGTGTTGGGGTCGGTCCCCACAAGCGTCGCTGGCAGCAATTCGGTTGGCTGGCCATCGCCGGGAAAGAACTCAATCTCGATCTCATCGGCGCCTTCAATCACGTGGTTGTTGGTGACGATATAACCATCCGCAGAGATCACGAACCCAGAGCCAAGCGCGCTTGACCGGCGCGGCGCGCCCCGTGGTCCGTTTTCAAGATCGTTGAAAAACTCCTCAAACGGTGATCCTTCCGGCACCAGCCCTTCGGGGGCGGTGCGGCCTGCCACGGTCGTTGAGGTGGTGATGTTGACCACAGCCGGGCTGACCTGTTCGGCCAGATCTGCGAATGTCGCGGGCCGGTCTTGGGCATAGGCGGGCATCGCCTGGCTCAGGGCAAGTCCGGTCGCGATGGCAATGCCTGTGACCCACAGGCGCAAACGCCCGGCTGTGTCGTTGTCGGGTTGGAGTGTCAAAACCTGAGATTTCACTTCGGTCTCCCTTGATCTGCTCAATGCGGCAAAGCGCCGCTGTGTGTTCGTCTATCAACTATGTAGGGCGCAGCACATGCAACGCAAATGCCAATCGCGCTGTGTCAAAGCCGCGTGAGCCAAATTCCCCCCAAAATGTCGCAAATGTGTTTGCAAGCGTTTGCAATCACGCATTCGATACGGGCAAATGATGAAACGGACGTAAAATGCTCGCGACGATCTTCTCTCCCACGGCCTTTGTTTTTATTGCCGGGGCGCTTTACACGCTGGGCTACCTTTTCATCAATCAGATGGTGCTGCGGATATTGGTCATGGCGGGCAGCTTGTCCTACCTCGCCTATTACTACACCGCCGCGGACACGCCGCTTTGGGATGCCATCGCCATCACGCTGGTGCTGATGACGGCCAATGCGATTGGTATGGCAAACCTGATGCTACGCAACGCGCGCTTTACCGTCCCGCGCGGATATGACGACATCTACCCGGATTTCCAGCCGCTTTTGCCCGGCGATTTTCGTCAGCTGATGGGTCTGGCAAAACGCCGTACCCTCAGCCAGGAAACCGTCCTGACCCGTGAAGGCGCATCACTGGGTAGCATCTACTATGTCGTCAGCGGCATGCCTGTTGTTACAAAGATGGGCACCAGCTTTCCCATGGCCGAACGGATTTTCGTGGGCGAGGTGGCTTATCTGACCGGCAAAGGCTCGGCGGCCACAACCACCGTGCCTGCGGGGGCTGAAGTGCTGGAATGGAAACTTGACCGCCTGACAGAGGCCGCACGCCGCAAACCGCAGATCAAACTGGCGCTCGACGCTGTGATCAGTCGCGATCTGGCCCGTAAGGTCGCGCTTGCCGTGGCCCCGGCGGCCCAACAGATTGGCCGCGAACAAGCGGGATAATTCAGCGCGGCACCGCCACAATGCCCAGATCGCGGCCTACGCGCATCGCCAAAAGCGGGCTGTCCACGTCCATCCCGCGCTGAAATTGCTGCAGCGCCAGCGACGTCGCTTCATCCATCAGCCCCGTGACCTCGCCGTCATAGGCGCGGCGCACGATCAGCGCTCGTTGTAGGGTCGCGACAAAATCAGGGGTGTAGACCTGCGGGCAAACCGTCTCAAACCGCGCGCCTTGGCCCGTCACAACCGTCTTGGGGCCGGTGACATTGCGAAAGATCGCAGGTTGCGTCACGACCCCGTTGCGGTCCTTGACCTCGGGCTGCACCTCAACCAGCTCCGTGACGATATCGGTGCGTGTCGGCCCCGCCATCCGGGCAAAACACCGCCCATCGGGCTGCGTTTCAATCTCGCCAAGCGAAATGACCGGCATCGTATCGCGCGCAATCTCGGGCGGCGGCGCACAGGCAACCAACCCAAAACTCATCAGACAAATCAAGCGCTTCACCATCATGGCCCCATGGGTAACGCAAACCTGTAGGCGCGCACAACAATTCTCGCTGGCAGTGCTGCGCAACCTCGCCTAGAAATAGCCAAACCTGACGTGCAAAGGACAAACAGGCATGGCCAAAATTACCTATGTAGAATTCGGCGGAAAAGAACATGTGGTCGACGTGGCCAACGGGCTGACCGTCATGGAAGGCGCGCGCGACAATGGCATTCCGGGGATCGAGGCGGATTGCGGCGGGGCCTGTGCCTGCTCCACCTGCCACGTCTATGTGGACCCGACCTGGGTGGAAAAACTGCCCGCAAAGGACGCGATGGAAGAAGACATGCTCGACTTTGCCTTCGAACCCGATCCCGCCCGGTCGCGGCTGACCTGCCAGCTGAAGGTGACAGATACGCTGGACGGTCTGCGCGTGCAGATGCCGGAAAAGCAAATCTGATGTGGCGTCTGGCGGCCTGTCTGTTTGCACTCGCAACACCGCTTGCCGCCGACACCATCCTGTCGGCTGAATTTACCAATCCGACGACCCGCTACGCCCACGGCGTCCTTGGCGACGCGGTCGAATGGGGCACCCTGCGGATCGAGGTGGGGGCCACAACCGGCGACGAGACCAGCCTGTTTTCCGGCAAGCGCAGCCTGACCTACGAGATTAACCTGCCCGAAGACCGTGTGTTCGAAGATCTGACCCCGCGCCTGTGGGACATCACCGGCGATGGCGCGCCAGAGGTTGTGGTGATCCTCAGCACCGCCGAACTTGGCGCCGCACTTGTGGTGCTCGGTCTGGTCGATGACAAACCGGTGCAGATCGCCTCAACCCCGCATATCGGTCGCCCCAATCGCTGGCTGGCCCCTTTTGCGGCAGGCGATTTTGACGGCGACGGCTATATTGAGGTGGCCTATATCGACCGCCCGCATCTGGCGAAGTCTCTGCGTATCTGGCGCTACATGGATGGTGATTTCAGTCAGGCCGCCTTTCTTGATGGTCTGACAAATCACCGCATCGGGCAGGACTTTATCCAAGGCGGGGTGCGCGATTGCGGCGACGGACCCAAGCTGATCACGGCCAATGCCGATTGGACCCAGATCATGGCGACGACCCTGACCCAGACGAGCATCTCTGCGACGCCCATCGCGCCCTTCACCGGGCCGCCCTCGCTCGCCGCCGCGCTCAACTGCCCGTAACCTCGGCCTAGCCCGCGGCGAGCACCAGCAGCACAGCAATCTCAACCACCTGTTGCACGGCCCCCAAGACATCACCCGTCTGCCCGCCGATCTTGGCCGTGGCGACGCGCATCATGCCCCATGTGACAAGGGCCGCGACACCCGCCACCGGCAAAACGCCCGCACCCAGCAACACCAGCGCCATGACAGCAGCCACTGCCACCGCTACCTGCGCCACCACGATGCCGGGGCGTCCGACTGACCGGCTCAACCCGCCGTCACGCGCATGGGGCAGGGCGTTCATCACCCAGACCATCGCCGCGCGGCTGACGATGGCGGGCACCAGCACCGCCGCCCAAAGCCCCGTGCCCAGTGCCGCCGACAGCGCCAGCCAGCGCAGCCCCAAGCCCAGCACCAATGCGGCCACGCCGTAGGTGCCAATCCGGCTGTCCTTCATAATCTCAAGCCTGCGCGCACGGTCCCATCCGCCCCAGAACCCGTCCGCGCAATCGGCCAATCCATCCTCGTGCATTGCCCCGGTCATCATCACCGTGGCCACCAGCACCAGCCCCGCCGTGATCGTCACCGGCAAACCAATCCACAGGCAGACCGTCGCAATCACGCCCGCGATCACGCCCAAAATCAGCCCCACCACCGGATAGGCCCAAGCCGAGGCCGCGCCCCGCGCTGTGGCCCAAGTGCCGTCCACGGCCACCGGCAACCGGGTCAAAAGACCCAAGGCCGCGGTCACATCGCGGAAATGAAATCGGAAGGTGTCGGATTTCGTCATAGCCCTGCCTGATCTGTGCTTTTCATCCTGCCCTGCATCGTTAGACATGTGCCGACAGATGATCAACGAGGACCTGATGACCGCGCCTTTCACTTCGCTCGCCACTTTCCGTGACATACTTGCTGCGGCCCCCGGTCCTAACGATGGGGCAACCACTGGCGCCACCGACCGCAACGCGCAGCTGACCAAGCCGCCGGGCGCGCTGGGACGGCTTGAAGATTTGGCAATCTGGTACGCAGGCTGGCGCGGCACCGACCGGCCCAGCATCGACGCGCCACAGGTCATCATCTTTGCGGGCAACCACGGCGTTTGCGCCCAAGGCGTCTCGGCCTTCCCACCAGAGGTGACGGTGCAAATGGTCGCCAACTTCCAGCACGGCGGGGCCGCGATCAACCAGCTGTCAAAGGCCTTCGGCGCGACACTTGATGTCCATGCGCTCGACCTCGATACGCCCACCGCTGATTTCACCCAAAGCCCCGCCATGACCGAAGAAGACGTCATCGCGGCCCTCACCACCGGCTGGGACGCGGTCAACCTGGCCTCTGACCTGCTGGTCGTGGGCGAAATGGGCATCGGTAACACGACATCAGCCGCCGCCATTGGCCATGCGCTTTATGGTGGTGCCGCCGCGGATTGGGCCGGGCGCGGCACCGGCGTCGATGATGCGGGCCTTGCACGCAAAACCGATGTGGTCGCCCGCGCCGTGGCCCTGCATGACACCACCGACCCGCTTGAGGTGCTGCGCTGTCTGGGGGGGCGAGAGCTTGCCGCCATGGCCGGGGCCATCGCCGCCGCACGCCATCACAGTATTCCGGTGATCCTTGACGGTTTTATCTGCACCGCCGCCGCCGCCACGCTGGCCGCGGCCCAACCCGGCGCGCTGGATCATGCTGTTGCGGGGCATCTGTCCGCCGAAGGCGCGCATCAACGGCTCTTGGATGCGCTTGGGAAATCACCGCTCCTCAGCCTTGGTCTGCGCTTGGGCGAAGGGTCAGGCGGCGCGCTTGCCATCGGCATCCTCAAAGGCGCGGTCGCCTGTCATTCCGGCATGGCGACATTCGCCGAGGCAGGCGTCGCCGCAGGCTAATCCTGCGGTTTGCGCACACGGCCACCGGGGCCGCGCGGCGCGGCGGCACCCTCGATCTGGCTGTCGTTCTTCTGGACCTTTGCCGCCAGCGCGGTCTCAAGCTCTGCGTCGAATTCCTTGGCCCGCGCCACATAGACCGCGTTGTCCACCACCGGCACGCCGGGCTGCCAAAGGGCGGCCAACTCGCGCAGCATCTCGCGGTCCTTGTGGTAGAATGTCATCTCCGCCTCATGGGCTTCAAATTCGCTTAGCCCAAGGTTTTCAAGCACATAGCGTCCTGCCCGCAGGGAGCTGTCAAACATCTCGCGCACCACGTCATTGGCACCCGCCGCGTTCAATTGATAGGCATGCACCCGGTCGCGCGCACGGGCCACGATATGCAAATCAGGCCGCGCCTTGCGGGCATAGGTGACCAGCGCCAAGGCCTGCGCCTTACCATCTAGCGCCACCACCAAGACCTTGGCATCCGCCAACCCGGCGGCATTCAGCAAATCAGGCCGCGACGGATCACCAAAAAAACCGCGCACCCCGAATTTGCGCATCATCTGCACCGTCGCCAGATCATGATCGATCACGATGGTGTCAAACCCGCTCGACCGCACAAGCCGGTTCACGATCTGCCCAAAACGTCCGATGCCCGCAATGATCACCGTGCCGGTCTCGTCCACGTCATCCTCTTCATGGGCGGCGTGATCCTCCATCCGGTGGCTCAACAGATCAAGCAGGATAAACAACAGCGGCGTGACCAGCATCGACATCGCCACGACCAGCAGCAGGATCTGCGACTGCCCCGGTGTCAGCACGCCCTGTGCCAGCGAAAACGACACCAGCACAAAGCCAAATTCACCGGCCTGCGCCAGCCCGAGCGTGAACAACCAGCGATCCTTGCCGCGCAGCTTAAACACCATGGCCAACCCCAAGAGGATCACCGCCTTGATCGCCATCATCCCAGCCGTGTAGCCAAGGATCAGTGCAGGCTGGTCAAAGAACAGCGTAAAGTTAATGCCCGCGCCCACGGTGATAAAAAATAACCCAAGGAGCAGCCCCTTGAACGGTGCCAGATCGCTTTCCAGCTCGTGGCGAAACTCACTATTGGCCAGCACAACGCCCGCCAGAAACGTGCCAAGCGCGGGCGACAGCCCGACCAATTGCATTAACACCGCGATGCTCACGACCATCAGCAGGGCCAGCGCCGTATACATCTCTGGCAGGCGCGCGTGGTGGATATAGCGGAATACGGGCCGCGTGAGGTAAATCCCCGTCAGGATGATCGCCGCGACCGCCCCGATGGTGACCAGCGTCACCCCCCAGGCGGGCAGGCCGTCCACCAGCGAAATCGCGTGGTGGTGGTCATCCTCTGACAGGCGCGTCATCGACCCATCCGGTGCCAGTGCCATACCGATGCCCGTGACCGCCAAAAGCGGCAGGATCGCCAGCATCGGGATCACTGCAATGTCTTGTGCCAACAGGACAGAGAACGTGGATCGCCCGCCGCCCGTGCGCATCAGGTTCTTTTCCGACAGCGTTTGCAGCACGATCGCGGTGGACGACAGCGCAAAGATCATCCCAATCGCCAGTGCGACAGTGGGTGCAAAGCCCAAAAGGCTGGCCGCCAAGGCAATAGCCCCCGTGGTCAGCAAGACCTGCATCCCGCCCAGCCCCAAGAGCTTGCGGCGCATGTCCCATAAGGCGCGGGGATCCAGTTCCAGCCCAATGAGGAACAGCATCATCACCACGCCAAATTCCGCGAAATGCTGGATGTCCTGCGCTTCACTGCCGACAAGGCCAAAGAGCGGGCCAATCACAATGCCTGCACCCAGATAGCCGAGCACCGATCCCAGCCCCAGACGCGCCGCCAATGGCACCGCGATGACCGCCGCGCCAAGATAGATCGTCGCCTGAAACAGAAACTCTTCCATGCCTCAGCTATTCACTGATGAAGGTTAATGCGCAATGACCGAAACGCCTGCGCGTCGGCGAATTCGGCGAAACTTCGCGCCGACCCGTCAGGAAACCGGCAGCGGTGCGTCAGCCTTGACCCGTTCCATCACAATCTGGCTTTGCACCCGGCTCACGGCGGGATGCGGCAGCAGCACCTGTTGCACCAATCGGTTCAACGCCCCAAGGTCGGCGCAAAAGACCCGCAGCAAGTAATCCGCCTCACCGGTCAGGGTCCAGGCCCCCACGATCTCGCGCTGAATTTTGGTAATCCGCACGAAATCCAGCGCGTTCTTTTCGGTATGGGTGGCCATGACAATCTGGATAAACGCCTCCACCCCTAGCCCAATCCGCTCTGGTTCCACATCAGCGCGGTAGCCACGGATATAGCCCTCCGCCTCTAACCGCTGCCGTCGCCGCCCAGCTTGCGATGGCGACAAATGCAGCCGCTCCGACAACTCCTGCGCCGTCATCATCGCGTTCTCTTGCAAGGCCGCCAGCAGGGCCAAGTCAATTGCGTCCAAGCTCATGCGTAAATCTCGCGTCCAGTTCTGTAGTGATGCAAATTATACGCGAAAATACACCTATGAACAACAAAATACGCGCAAAACTCGCTTCGTTTCCCCGCTATGCTCGCATGACACCCAAATCAGGAGCATGCACATGGGCCCTTTCCCGCACGACGCCCCCAAGGCCACGATCTCACCCGCGAACCCCGCTGGCACGGACGGTTTTGAATTTGTGGAGTTTGCCTCCCCCGACGTCGACAGCCTCCGCGCGCTCTTCACCCGCATGGGCTACACCCACACCGCCACGCACAAAACCAAAGCGATTGAGCTTTGGCAGCAGGGCGACATCACCTATGTGATCAACAACGAACCAAACAGCCACGCCCGCAACTTTGTTGAGGAACACGGCCCCTGCGCCCCCTCAATGGCGTGGCGTGTGGTTGATGCGCAGCACGCCTTTGAACACGCCATCGCCAAGGGCGCGAAGGCCTACCACGGGCCGGGCAAAACCATGGACGTGCCCGCGATTGTCGGGATCGGCGGCAGCCTGATCTACTTCATCGACCAATATTACGACACCAACCCCTACAACGCCGAATTCGACTGGGTGCACGACGCGCATCCGGCGGGCGTTGGGTTCTACTACCTCGATCACCTCACCCATAACGTCCACAAGGGCAACATGGACGTCTGGTTCAAGTTCTACGGCGACCTCTTCGGTTTCAAGGAAATCCGCTTTTTCGACATCGCGGGCAAGTTCACCGGGCTGCTGAGCCGCGCGCTGACTTCACCCTGCGGCCGCATCCGCATCCCGATCAACGAAGACCGGGGTGAGACGGGCCAGATCGTGGAATACCTCAAGCGCTACAACGGCGAGGGCATCCAGCATATCGCCGTCGGCGCGCGCGATCTCTATGAGGCGACGGACACCATCGCCGAGAACGGCGTGAAATTCATGCCCAAGCCGCCCAGCACCTACTACGACCTCAGCTATGACCGCGTGCAGGGCCATGATGAGCCGATTGACCGCATGGCAAAACACGGCATTCTGATCGATGGCGAAGGCGTGGTGGACGGCGGCGAAACCCGCATCCTGCTGCAGATCTTCTCGAAAACCTGCGTTGGTCCGATCTTCTTTGAGTTCATTCAGCGCAAAGGCGACGACGGCTTTGGCGAGGGTAACTTCAAGGCGCTTTTCGAATCCATCGAAGCCGACCAGATCGCCCGCGGCGTCCTGAAAACCGGCTGATCAAAGGGGTGGCCGGGGTTTGCCCCGGCACGCCTAGCCTTGTGGCAATTGCAACGCCAGGGTGCGTCCGCGCTTTACATAGTTCAACGCGCTGTCACCAATCGCGGTGACGCGCCCGCCGTCCAAGGCGCTGCCCACTTCAACCTTGACCAAACGGCCATTGCCCATGCGGACCAAGGCGCGGCGGTCGCCGGGGCGGCCATAGACACCGATCAGGTTCACATCCCGCAAACGGATGGCGTTGTTGGCCGTCGCGGCCTGCGCCACGGTGCTGGCTGTTGGCCCTGATGGTGTCGCCGGGGCCGTGCGCACTTGCTGCGCCGGGGCCGCAGCCGCGGTGGTCGCCGCAGCAGCTGATTGCTGACGCGCGGTGCGCTGTTGGGCCGCCGCAACGACACGGGCAAAGTTCTGGGGCCGCACGTCGGGCCTGCGCGACACGGGCACGGCACGGGCCGTGATGATCGACGGCGCACCCTCAGGGGCCGCATTGGCGATGGCCGCCACCACGTCAGAGATATCGGGGGCAGGGACCTCAGGCTCTGGCACGGGGGCCAATCCCGCGGGGCGCAGGCTGGGGCGCAACCCGGCCAAAGCGGGGTCTGCAAACACTGGCGTCGGCACCGCGTCTTCGGGCCGCTCACTTGGGCGCAGGCTGGCAAGGCTCACGCCGCCCGCCGTGCTGATGGCTTCGGTCACCGTCGCCGCGATGGATGCTTCGTCAACCGGTGTAAGCTCTGCAAAGGACGCAGGGCGCAGCGGCGGGCGCAGATCCGGGGCACCCGTAATCACGATCAGCCCTTCGGGTTCCGCAGGGGCCGCAGCCGCGTCGTCCACAGGGGCTTCCGTCACGGGGGCAAGGCCTTCAGGCCGCAGCGGTGGCACGATGTCGGGCCGTCCTGCGATCAGGATCAAGCCTTCCGGCTCTGCGACCTCAGCCGCTTCATTCGTGGCAACCTCTGTATCCGGCGCGACCGCTGCCAGTGCTGCGTCCTCAACGGGCGCAAGGTCCTCAGGCCGCAAGGGCGGCACAATATCGGGCCGTCCCGTGATCAGGATCAGACCCTCTGGCTCTGCACCATCAACCTCTTCATTCACCGCAAGATCAGTTCCAGGCGCAGGGTCAATCGGGTCTGGCACGATTTCCGCCTCGACCTCTTCCTCAACCGGGGCCAGGCCTTCGGGCCGCAGTGGCGGGACCAGCGGCGGGCGGCCCGCGACCAAAATGATCCCTTCGCCATTTGCCGCAACCGGGCTGGGGTCGGGGGCGGCTATAATCTCTGTGCCGGGCCGCAGGGGCGGCAAAAGTGGCGGCTCACCGGCCAAGACAAAGGCCCCATCCGGCGTCATCACCCCATCTGCCGTGGCAAGGATAAACCCGCGCAAATCTCGTTGATAAACGGTGCCGGGTGGCGGCGGGTTCAAGGGGGCGGCCAGCGGCAGGTCCTGAAACAGCGCATCGGTGCTGGGCAGCGTCAACTGCGCGGGCCGCGCCGATGCTTCGACAATCGCACTTTGGCGCAGCCCTTCAAGCGTCGCCTCACGCGGTTCCAGCGGGAAACGCGGCGCACGTTGGTAAACGCCAGTGGCGGCATAAATCCGGTCCGCCTCGGCAGGGCTCAGCACGCGGCCCGCGGGCGCACGTACCACAGGCAAGGGCGGGGCCTCTGCGGTTTCAACCGGGGTGTCATCAACAGGTGCGAGCGCGGATGGTGCAGGCGTCGCCTCTGCCGTTTCTTGCAAAATGACGGGCGGGGTTTCCGGGGCTGGAACCACCTCTGGTTCAACCGCCGCAATCACCGGCTCATCCGTATCGCCACCCCACAACCATGCAAGGCCATCCTCGGCCCATGAATTGGCCCAAAGCGCGATCAGAAAGAGGAACACCAAAAGTCCCGCCGTCAGTTTCAACGCCAGGAAACGTGGTTTGCTGCGCTGTGCTGCGGCGGCTGCATCCAGAGCGGTTTCTTTGGTCACCGGGCGCGTGGCGCTGGCCTTTGGCGGGTCAGCAACAATTGGCTTTGCCGCCGGGGCCTCTGCCACGGCATGGACAGGGGTGAATGAACTGTCAGTGGTCGCCGCTTCGTCAGGTTTGCCGGTCAGCGCGGGTGCCGCGGCAGGTTCCGGCACATCGGCGATGATCGGTTTCGGCGGGGCACCGGGCAGGTCCAAAGTTGGCGCCACCACCGACGGGCCGGGTGTCGCCTCTGTCGGCACGGCAAGTGCGGGTGCCTGTTTGCGGCGCGTGAACAGCGGCTCAATTTCCGGCGCGTCGATCTCGACTTCTGGCGCTGGCTTCGCGACCTCAACAGGTGCTGCCACGGGGGCAGGCATCTCTTGCGGCGGCATGCTCTTGCCGCGACTGCGCGAGGCGAAAACGACCTCCGGCTCTGGTTCGGCTTCTTCTACGACCTCAGGTTCAACCTCTTCGGCAACCTCTGGCTCGGACACCTCGCTGACGGCGTCTTCCACGCTCTCAGGCGCGGGCGCTTCCGCCACCTCTTCAACCGGGGTGGGGTCTGCGACAGGCGTCGGCTCTGGCAAGGTGGCTGAGCCAATCACCTTCACCGGGGCCGCATCGCGCGTCGGTTGTTGGTCTACCGGCAACCCTTTGACAGGCCCAAAGAACACCTCACTCTGGAACGTGAACGGCTCTGCAATGGCGACAAACCCCACAGGGTTGAACCCATGCTCTGCCGCAAAGGCACGCGCCTCTTCCAACGTCTCACGGGCGACAGCTGCAATATGCGTCCGCCCGCCGTTGCGATCAAAATCAATGACTAGATCATCAATCGCATAGGGCGTCGCCCCATCCAACGCCTGATGCACATCGTCAAGCGAGGTCTGCGCCGTCTCAATCGTGGTGAACTTAATCTGCTCTGGCGGGATCAGCAGCTTTGTGCGCAAACCGCCGGGTTCCAGCATCAAGGCCGATTGCCGCAGCACCGCAAGCTCGCCCTTAAGGTCCGCCGTATCCAGCGCCACTTCGCCCACCAAATGCCAGCCACCCGTCACACGGTGCAGCAGGCGAATGCCCTCAAAGGATAACGAAAGCGAAAAGTTCGGCGTCATGGGGGTGGCCTTAGCATCCCTTAGCGGCGTGCAAAACAACCTTTGCACCTTTGGTGAATCCTAAAGCAATTTCTCGCCAAATCCAAGGTCTTGCGCGCGGCCGCCAAGGAATGGCTTGTGTGCCGCGTCTCATCAGGGAACCATAGCCCAACTTGAATAACCGGAGAGACCGATGCGCATCTTCCTGACCCTGCTTCTTTTGTCCCTGACCACGCCCGTTTTGGCCCAGACGCCGCAGATATCCGTCTCGGGACGGGGGGAGGTCGCCGTCGCCCCCGACATCGCCCGTATCACCCTTGGCGTTGTGGCCGAATCCAAAGCCGCGACCGAAGCCATGGACCTGATGGGCGCTGATTTGGCGCAGGTGATGGCCGGGCTCACCACCGCCGGTGTCGCGCCAGAGGATATGCAGACCAGCGGGCTCAACCTCGATCTGATCCGCAACTACGACGACAACCGCGACACCCCCCGGATCGTGGGCTACATCGCCCGCAGCGACGTCGCCGTGACGATCCGCGATCTGGACGCGCTGGGGGCCGTGCTGGACACGCTGATCGAAGGCGGGGCCAACCAGATGACCGGCCTGCAATTCGACGTCGCCGACCGCGCCCCGCATCTGACCGCCGCCCGCCAAGCCGCCGTCGCCGATGCCCGCGCCAAGGCTGACACATTCGCCACCGCTGCCGGGTTGACGCTGGGTGCGGTGCAGCAAATGTCAGAGGCCACACAACGCGGCCAGCCGATGCCAATGATGGAGATGCGCATGGCCGCTGACAGCGGCCCGGTGCCCGTGGCCCAAGGCCAGATCGTCATCAGCGCCGATGTCGCTATCACCTATGCGCTGGACTGATCGGGCAGGGCGGGGATCACCCCGCCACACCCATTGATAAACGGTGCAACCCCTGCGGTTACGACGTCGCTTTGCTCAGTGCCTGATCCAGATCGGCGATCAGATCATCCGCATCCTCGGTCCCGATGCTGACTCGCACAACCTCTGGCGCGGCCCCTGCGGCGCGCTGCTGATCTTCGGTCAACTGCCGGTGGGTGGTGCTGGCCGAGTGAATGATCAGCGACCGCGTATCGCCCAGATTGGCGACATGGCTGAAAATCTCAAGACTGTCGATCAGCTTGATACAGGCGTCATAGCCGCCCTTCACGCCAAAGGTGAACAAGGCACCGGCCCCCTTGGGGCAAACATCCTTGATCCGCTTGAAGTAGGGGCTGCTTTTCAGACCGGCATAGGTCACATGGGTCACGCGGTCATCCGCCTCAAGCCAGTTGGCGATCTTCTCGGCGTTCTCCACATGCCGCTCCATCCGCAAGGACAGCGTCTCAATCCCCATCAGCGTGTAATGCGCCGCCTGCGGGTTCATTGTCATGCCCAGATCGCGCAAACCAATGGCAATCCCGTGGAAGGTGAAGGCCAGCGGGCCAAAGGTCTCGGCGAACTTGAGTCCGTGATACGCAGGCTCTGGCTGGCTCATGCTGGGGAACTTGTCGTTCGCGGCCCAGTCAAACTTGCCGGAATCTACCACGCAGCCACCAGTGACCGTGCCGTTGCCCGTTAGATACTTGGTCGTGGAATGCACCACCAAAGTCGCGCCCAGCTCAATCGGGCGGCACAGGAAAGGCGTCGCCGACGTGTTATCGATGATCAGCGGAATGCCCGCCGCATCGGCCACATCGGCAATCGCGCGCACATCCATGATATAGCCGCCGGGGTTGGCAATCGCCTCGCCAAAGATCGCGCGGGTGTCATCGTCAATCGCGGCCTTCACCGCCTCAACGTCATCAAAATCCACGAAGGTCGCTGACCAGCCAAACCGCTTGATGGTCTGGGAAAACTGCGTGACCG
This sequence comes from uncultured Paracoccaceae bacterium, assembly GCA_947494675.1. Classification (GTDB taxonomy): domain Bacteria; phylum Pseudomonadota; class Alphaproteobacteria; order Rhodobacterales; family Rhodobacteraceae; genus CANMYO01. Next base: position 1,141,812 of record CANLVP010000002.1, on the reverse strand, counting down.
TGCCACCATAAAGCCGGGTTGAAGCGACGATATTCTTGCCCGGACCCATCAGCGGGAAAAGCGCCATGATCTGCGCCGCATGGCCCGATGAACAGCAGACCGCACCAACACCGCCCTCAAGCGTGGCAATGCGTTCTTGCAACGCGGCCACCGTGGGGTTGGTCAGGCGGCTGTAAATATATCCAACCTCTTGCAGGTTAAACAGCGCCGCCGCGTGGTCGGCATCGCGAAACACATAGGCCGTGCTTTGGTAAATCGGCACCTGCCGCGCACCTGTCGCCGGATCGGGCCGTGCACCGGCATGAATTTGCAAGGTGTCAAAGCCATAGGATGGTCCGTCAGTCATATCTCACTCCCTTTGAAATCTGTTGCCGCTAGGTGTAGGCGGAAACCCATGGGCACTCAACGCCCCCCGACACCCAAAAGGACATGTTATGCCGCATCCCTTCCATCTTGCCTTTCATGTTCGCGATCTTGATGAGGCACGCGAATTCTATTCCGGCGCTTTGGGCGCAACCGAAGGCCGTTCAACCGACACATGGGTCGACTTTGACTTTTACGGCCACCAATTGTCGCTGCACCGGGGCGAACCCTTTGCCAATGCGCCGACAGGGCAGGTAGGCGATCACATGGTGCCGATGCCGCACTTTGGCATCGTGCTGCCGCTGAATGAATGGAATGATCTGGCGGGGCGTCTGGAAGACCGGCAAACCGATTTCATCATTGCACCCTCTGTGCGGTTCAAAGGCGAACCGGGTGAGCAATGGACGATGTTCTTCCGCGACCCCTCGGGCAACCCGATTGAGGTTAAGGGCCTCGCCCCCGACGCCGATATCTTTGCGACCTGAAGGTTTTGGGGTAGGGCGGGGTTCACCCCGCCACCACCTTATTGCGCGAGGAAACCCGTCAAAGTCTCAAAGAAGGCATCTTCTTCTTCGATGAACGGGTAGTGGCCGGAATTTTCAAAGATCGCCAATTCCGCATTTGGCATCGTGGCCGCAATCCGCTCTGCACCCGGCTCTGGCGGTGTGATCCCGTCATGACGGCCACCCATCACAAGCGTCGGCACCGCAATCTCTGGCAGCTTTTCCAACGTGTTGAACGTCGCCAGCAACGCGCCAGAGGCATTCCATGCGCGATACTCATAGACCGTGCGCGCATCCAGATCGGCACCGACCTCTGCGTCCCATTCATGGAAATACATCTGCACCACGGGGTTCCACGTGGCCTGCCAATCGGCATTGTCCGCCATCGGTGCGGTGAACAATTTGCCAAAGGCCGCCATTTGCTCGTCCGTGCCTGACACGCCGGGCGCATAGTCAAAGGCTGGCACCGTATCGACCAGCACCAGTTTGTCCAAACGGTCGCCATATTGAGCCGCGAATTCCTGCGCGATAAAGCCGCCATAGGAATGGCCGATCACCGTAAAGGTATCGTGCCCCAGTGCGGTCATCAGCTCAGCAGCATCTGACGTCATCCGGTCAAATGTCATCTCGGCATAATCATCCGGCTTGGCAGAGCGGCCATTGCCCAGATGGTCATAGTAAACCACCGTATTGGTGGCCGACAGTTGATCGAAATAGGGGCGGAAGTAATCATGGCTCAGCCCCAGCCCCCCATGCATCATCAAGATCGCAGGACCACTGCCGATGCTCTCATAATAAATCTCAGCGCCATTCACTTCAGCCGTCTCGGCTACGGCGTGCGTGGTTGATAGGGTCGCCACCAAAACGGCACCCGTTTTCAATAGATTGGTCTTCATTCTTCACATCCCCAAGTTTCGATTTCTGTGGGGATACTGACGACACAGGGGCGATCACGCAAGTTTGGGTCTGGTTGGTCAGGCATCGGCCCACCGCACGCCCTTGGGGCACCGCACGGTTAACCGGTCTTCAGACTTTCATGTGCATGGGTTGTGCATCGGTTGTGTACGGTTTTCATATGGTTTCTGCATATGCGTTTCAGCGCATCCAGAAACCGGCCGCCTTGATCTTGTTGCGCAGCTGTTTCTCCCGCACAGGCAGGTCGTTTTGGTCAAACATATCGCGCACTTTTTGGCCGCGTCCTTGAAAGATCATACGCTTGAAGGGTTCGTAATTCTTCAACCATTTCTTGACCTTATTGGGTGCCGTGACCTCTTCCAGCACCTTGACCGCATGGTCGCTTTCCCGGGCGTAAAACAGCGGCAACAGCCGATAGTGACAGGTTAACGCGCCATCCAGCCCGTTAAGGGTTTCATCCGGGCGTCCGCCGCCAAAAGAATGGATCACAAGCGGCAAAACAACCTGATCCAGCCAAGGATCAAGTGGCTGTATCACAAGCTCTTCTGGCCGGTCGTCGCGCACTTTTAGTGCATACTCAAGGAACCGATCCCCAAAGGCCTTGGGGTCACTCCCCATGAACCAACCGGCGTTAAAGTACAGATATCGTTGCCAATATTCGTCGGGTTGCGACAGGTCGAGCGTGCTTTCAAACTCCAGCCCGAACTTGTCATAAAGCGATTTCCAAATCGCCGTGTAGCCGGGCCAATATAGCTCTTCCACGGGCCAGGTGCCTTCGCGTCGCATCGATGCGGCGGGGGCGTCGAAGTTAACCTTGAGGTCCATCAACTCGCCGGTCACCAGCGTATCGGTGTCAAAAAAGAAAAAAGGCTCCCCCGCGGGCAAGCACTGCAACCCTTCGATCTTGTTGCCATAGGGGTAATATTCGCCGAAATGCCGGTTCTCGAAGGGGATGATTTCTGCGCCAAGTTCGGTCAATACCGCTTTGATATCGCTCGACATTGAGGGGTCTTTTGTCCAGCGGTCATTGGCCTGCGGTTCGGCCACAATCACCCGTCCGTTAAAGCGCGGCGACATCGCGCGCAGGCTCACCACAAACAGCAACGCCTCATACTGAAGCCGGCCGCCCTGACCGACAATCATGATGTTAAACCTTTGGTGTGGCTTACTTTTCTGCGCCATCACACACCGCCCGCCTTGCTTTTTTTCACACTATAGGGTGCAATCAACACAGGCACTAGATTTGAAAAAGAGGCCATTCATGTTTGAGATATTTCTGCCCTACCTCATCGGCTCCGCACTTGGAATCACGCCGGAAAAATCGTCTGAAAACAATGAGATGGCGACAGTCTCCGCAGGCTCCGGCGACGCCGTTACAACCCGCACTCCCGAGGATCAGACCCCAACCGGTCAATTCACCACCGCGACCGAGGTCAAACCCATCCTCACCGCGACAATCGGCAGCTGGGTCGCCGTGCGAAACTACGAAGGTCAGGATTTGGTCTACTTTACCCAACTCCTCGCCTGGCGTTGCGGCTTGTGGGATATCAGCTATGGCTTGAACGGCGCCCCGCCGGATCAGGTGCTGCCGCTTGAGCCGTGCCACGAAAATACCAACAGTCCCAATGCTTTGACGGATGTTGCGAATTACCTACCCTATATCACATTGCCCGAAAACAGCGTCGAAAGCCTGACCGTGCAACTGACGCTCGACGACGGCACAGTGATGTCCAACACTTACGAACGGCCCCAAATTCAGATGCCGTAGCCCCGCGCGGTCTGCATGTTGTGAAAGTGGTGGGCGACCCTGGAATCGAACCAGGCGTGCGTCTCCGCGAGGGAGTTACAGTCCCCTGCCACACCTTGCGGCCTGTCGCCCACTGGCGCGGTGGATAGCCTTGGCCCCAAGGGGCGTCAAGACGAAAAAGTGGTGTGAAGTCGCCGGGTTCACAGCCAGAGGATTGTCAGGTATCGGCAAGGCGAAGCAACGCAGAGGATCACCATGCAAAAGCCGAAATGGGTCATCGCCAAAGAGCAAGCCAAACGCGCCGCCGCGGCCGAGACTGTTTGGCTCTTTGGTCTGCACGCCGTGCGCGATGCGCTGCAAAATCCAGCCCGCGAAAAGCTGCGACTGGTCGTGACCCGTAATGCGCTCGACCGGTTAGGGGATGCGGTTGCAGGAGCAGGGGTAGAGCCCGAGATTTCGGACCCCCGCAAGTTTGCCGCCCCCATTGATCCGCAATCGGTGCACCAAGGGGCCGCGCTTGAGGTGAAACCGCTGAACTGGGGCAGCCTGCAGGATATCGCCTTGGGCGAAGGGCCAATGCCACCGCGCATGGTGCTGCTGGACCGCGTGACAGACCCCCATAACGTCGGTGCGATCCTGCGCTCGGCCGAGGTCTTTGGCGCACGCGCCGTGGTCGCGGTGCAGCGCCATTCTGCGCCAGAGACGGGTGCGCTGGCCAAGACCGCCAGTGGTGCGCTGGAACGGCAACCTTATTTGCGGGTGCGCAATCTGGCGGATGCGATGACGGAGCTGCAGCAGATGGGCTATCTGGTGCTGGGCCTTGATGGCACGGCGGAGGCCACCATCGAAGAAACGCTGGCAGGCAAGACAGACCGTGCCGTGGCCTTGGTTCTGGGCGCCGAAGGGCCCGGATTGCGCGAAAAGACCCTCGCGACCTGCGATCATCTGGTGCGAATTGACGCAAGTGGTGGATTTGGATCGCTCAACGTCTCAAATGCGGCCGCCGTCGCCCTATATGCATCCAAAGCTTAAGGAGAGACGATGGGTGCGGTGAAGGTAGCGACCTGCTGTTATTGCGGGACAAAGGCGGCGCTGGTTCTGAAGGGCGAGAGCCGTCACGAACTGGCTTGTGGCAGCTGTGGCGCGCCGTTGCATCGGTTGAAAATGTTACCAAATGCCCCGCGCGGGACAACCGCGCCTGCGGCGACGCCCGCCCGCCCGACCCCCCAAATGGACCGGTCCCATGGCGTCAAACCCGCCGGTTGGGGGCGCAAAAAGAAGAAGAAACGCAAGGGCTTAGGCGCAAAAGTCTTTGAAGAGCTTTGGGACGTCGTCGAAGATATCTTTGATTGAAACATTTCCCCGCGTGCTTTCACGCCTTGGCGAGCAGGGTCGCAAAACTGATCACCCTCGCGCATTTTAGCATCAGACCCGCAACCCTGAAGGAATCCCTGATGCTGAACCGTCGCTCATTCATTGGCCTTTTGGCCGCTTCCCCACTGCTCGCCCGCCCGGCTTTTGCTGCAACTGCTGACGTCTTTTCAGACGGCGGCCTAGCGATCCGTGGCGCTGATCCCGTTGCCTTTTTCACTGCCGGTGCCCCGACAACCGGTGATGCTGCCCATAGCCTGATGTGGAAAGGCGCGACGTGGCAGTTCGCCAGCGCCGAGAACATGGCGCTTTTTGAAGCAAATCCAGAGGCTTACGCCCCGCAGTTCGGCGGCTATTGCGCCTTTGCCATGTCCAAGGGATCAATCGCCTCCTCCGTGCCAGAAGCCTGGTCGATCGTTGATGGCAAATTGTACCTGAACTATTCCGTGAACGTCCGCACCATCTGGTCCGAGGATATCCCCGGCAACATCGCGCGGGCCGAAAGCTTCTGGCCAGACATCCTCACGGCGTGATCACGTTGCGGTGCGGCGCGGTTCAAACACCAGTGCCGCACCCCCATCTGATAGGACAGGGCAGTCCCCCGGAACACCTGCCCAAAGACTGTCCCTCGTTCCACAAACTGCGCCCGGTTGATCCGGGCGCTTTTTTGTGACCACGTAAGCCATGACTTATTCGGACGATCATCTGCGCCAAATTTTGCGCCGGACGAAAACGGTGGCGGTCGTCGGCGTTTCCGCCAACCCGGTGCGGCCCAGCTACTATGTGGCGCGCTATCTCAAGCTCAAGGGTTACGCGGTCACCTGCGTCAATCCCGGCCTTGCGGGGCAGGAGCTTTTTGGCGGCACGGTCTATGGCGATCTGGCGTCAATCCCGCATGACATTGATATGGTGGATATTTTTCGCCGTTCCGATGCGGTGCCTGCAATCGTGGACGAGGCGCTGGCGCGTTGGCCAAAATTGCAAACCATCTGGATGCAGATCGGGGTGGAGCATGAAGAGGCCGCCGCAAAGGCCGAAGCGCGTGGTGTGGACGTGATCCAGAACCGCTGTCCCAAGATCGAATATCAGCGCTTGTTTGGTGAGCTGCGGATGGGCGGGTTCAATACCGGCGTAATCTCATCGAAGCTTTAGGATCGCGCGGCCTTTTCCGCGATGCCTGATGTGCCTTGGCGGCGGGCCAATTCGGCCAGCACGTCATCAAGCGCCACATCGCGCGCGCTCAGCATCACGAGCAGGTGATAAAGCACATCCGCCGCCTCAGCCGTCAGCGCATCCTTGTCGCCTTTGACCGCTTCGATGATCGCCTCAACCGCTTCTTCACCGAATTTCTCAGCGCATTTTTCCGGCCCCTGCGACAGCAGCTTCGCGGTCCAGCTGGAACTGGGGTCAGCGCCTTTGCGAGCGGCGATGGTGGCGGCAAGATCAGAAAGCGTCATGTCATCCTCATGGGGATACCGTTGGCGGCCATATGAGCCTTGGCCTCGGCAATCGTGTAGGTGCCAAAGTGAAAAATCGACGCGGCCAACACGGCAGAGGCCCCGCCTTCCGTGACGCCCTCGACCAGATGATCGAGCGTGCCAACGCCGCCAGAGGCGATCACCGGCACATCCACCGCATCGCTGACGGCACGGGTTAGCGGCAGGTTAAAGCCTGATTTTGTGCCGTCCCGATCCATTGAAGTCAGCAGGATCTCACCGGCCCCCTTGGCCACGACCGTCTGGGCAAACTCGACCGCATCAATGCCGGTGGCTCGTCGCCCGCCGTGGGTAAAAATCTCCCACCGGCCGGGTTCCACCGTTTTGGCATCGATGGCCACGACGATGCACTGGCTGCCAAAGCGCAGGGCGGCCTCTGCCACCACATCGGGGTTTGCCACAGCGGCGGAGTTAAAGCTGACCTTATCCGCCCCGGCCAACAACAGATTGCGCACATCATGATGGGTGCGCACGCCGCCACCGATGGTCAGCGGCATAAAACATTGTTCTGCCGTGCGGGTCGCCAGATCATACATGGTGCCGCGATTTTCCTCGGTGGCCATGATGTCCAGAAAACACAGCTCATCCGCGCCCGCGGCGTTGTAGGCGATGGCCGCATCCACCGGGTCGCCCGCGTCGATCAGGTCGACAAAGTTCACGCCTTTGACAACGCGGCCTTCTGCGACGTCGAGACAGGGGATGATACGGGTCTTGAGCATGGGGCGCGTGATAGGGCGGAATGGTCCAAAGGGCAATCGTGATCGACGCGGGGCGTGCAATTGCCTGTGATCCGGTTAAGCTGCGCGACAGGATGGGGACGGGACGACAATGATCAGAGTTTTGATGGTGGTCTGGCTATGTGTGCTGGCCATGCCCGCTTGGGCAGAACGCAAGGTTGCGCTGCTGATTGGCAATAACGCTTATGCCGATATTGAACCGCTCGCCAAGGCCGTGGCCGACGCCGAAGCCATGGCCGCACGTCTGGAAGAGGTCGGCTTTGACGTCATTCTGGCCACCGATGTCACCCGCCGCGAGCTTAACCTGCGCATCTCGCAATTCACCGGATATCTGGGGCCAGGGGACACGGCGTTCGTGTTTTTTGCAGGCCACGGGATTGAGATTGAGGGCGAGAATTACCTTTTGCCGATCGATATTCTGGTCCCCGATGCGGCATCGTCCGATTTTGTCCGTGCGGAATCCATCGCCTTGTCAGGCTTGCTGGATCGGGTGCGGCGCACCGGCGCGCGAGCCACGCTGGCGGTAATCGATGCCTGCCGCAACAACCCGTTTCCGCAGCAAAACGGGCGGTCGATTGGTGGCACGCGCGGCCTTGCACGCTTGGCCGCGCCAGAGGGGACGTTCGTGATGTTTTCCGCAGGCGCTGGGCAGTTGGCGCTGGACCAATTGAACGCCGAAGACGCATCCGAAAACTCTGTCTTCACACGACTTCTACTGCCCAAGATCGGCAAGCCGGGGCTTGAGCTGCGCGACCTGATTTCTGACCTCCGGGTCGAGGTGCGCGATCTGGCGCGAACAGAAAACCACGCCCAATTCCCGGCCTATTATGATGAGCTTTTGGGTGATTTCTTTTTCACTGAAGCTTCCGCCCCCGGTGCCGCCCCGGCAACACCCGCCGCACCCTTGGCGCTGCCAACTGACATTCCCGGCCTCGACAATATGGGTGCCGTTGTCACCGCCAAGCCTGTGGCCGAGGTGATGACAGCGCTTGAGGCTGCCGTGCTCGACCTTGGCGGACGCATCTATGGCCGAAGCGACCCGCAGGCGATTGCCGCAGATGGCGGTGAATTGGTAACCGAAATGCAGGCGCTTTGGTTCAGCGATCCCAACCTTGATGCCATCGCCATCCGCGAAAACAAGCTGTCGGCGCTGCTCTTGCCGCTCAAGGTTCTGGTCTTTGCGCACAATGGCCGCACGGTTTTGGCCTACGAACAACCCGAAGAGCTTTTTGACGACCTGAGTTTCACCGGTAACACTGATTTCCTCGACCTCTATGCCTCCATGCTGTGGGCGGTAACGGAAACCGCTGCCCGCTAGTTTTGGGCGCGAGATCGCCGATCGCCAGACCTCTCGGAAATGTCAGTCGCCATTGGCGCGTCACCTGTCATGGTGCGGACAAAATCTTGGAGAACGACATGAAAAACCTGATTGCAGCAACATTGATCCTCACAGGCGGAATGGCGATGGCAGAAACAATGACAAAGGCGTCACCGCTCAGCGTGGACGAGACAATCAACGGGCTGGTCGCAGCCGTGGAAGGGGCGGGGGCCACGGTCTTTGCCCGGGTCGACCACGCCGTTGGGGCCGAACGGGTCGGAAAGTCGATCCCGGACGCGCAATTGCTGATCTTTGGCAACCCAGCGCTTGGCACGCTGGCGATGGAGCTTGATTTGCGTGCGGGCCTTGTGCTGCCCCTGCGGGTGCTGGCCTATACGGATGCCAATGGCGACACCCAGATGACATGGGACAGCGCCGAAACCCTGTTTGAGGGCTTGGATATTCCTGCCGATGCAGAGGTCGTCACAAAGGTGAACGGCGCGCTGAACGCGCTGACCGACAAAGCGATGAGCGCGAACTAAGCCAGCGCGGCCAAAGCCTTACCAAGATCAATCGCGCCGTCATAAAGCGCCCGGCCAGAGATCGCGCCTGCGATGACGCCCGTGTCACGCAGCGCGGTCAGGTCGGCCATTGACGACACGCCGCCTGATGCGATCACCGGAATGTCCACCGCGCGGGCGAGCGCCTCTGTCGCGGGGATATTCGGCCCCTTCATCGCGCCATCGCGGTTGATGTCAGTGTAGATGATCGCGGCGATGCCCGCGTCCTCAAAGGATTTGGCGAGGTCGGTGACCATCACATCTGTTTCTTCGGCCCAGCCGCGCGTGGCGACGCGGCCATTGCGGGCATCCAATCCAACAGCGACCTTGCCGGGGAACTCGCGCGCAGCCTCGCGCACCAGATCGGGGTTTTCGACCGCGACCGTGCCAAGGATCACGCGGGCCAGCCCCTTGTCGATCCAGCGTTCAATCGTCGCCATATCGCGGATGCCGCCGCCGAGTTGCGCGGGCACGGGGCAGGCCTTGAGGATCGCCTCCACCGGGGCGGCGTTCACCGGCTCACCGGCGAAAGCACCGTTCAGGTCCACAAGATGCAGCCACCGACAGCCAGCAGCAACAAATTCCTTGGCCTGCGCCGCCGGATCGTCGTTGAACACGGTCGTCTGATCCATGTCCCCATGCACCAGCCGCACGGCATTTCCGTCTTTGAGGTCGATGGCAGGGTAAAGGATCATGGCGCGGCTCCGTCTCTTTCGCCGCCTTTTGCCGCAGCGTCGCCCAAAGCGCAACGGGGGTCTCACCCAACGTCAGACTTGATCCAAATCAGCGGACCACCGCAAACTGCGGCATCACTCATGGGAGGAGTTATCATGAAACGTCTTATCGCAGTGGCCGCCGTTGCCATTGGCCTTGCCACACCCGCCTTTGCGGCCGACCCGTTGGAGGGCCAGTGGGTCACATCCCGCGATGACAACGGCAACTTTGGCCTGATCCAAGTGGCCCCTTGTGGTGCGGCCCTCTGCGGCACGCTGATCGCGGCCTATGGGTCGGATGGTGCACAGATGGAAAGCCCCAATGTTGGCCGGCAGATCATCTCTGAAACAGTCGCGCAGGGCGGTGGTGCCTATGCTGGCAAGGTCTATTCGCCCGACCGCGACAAGACCTATAGCTCGAAGCTGCAGCTGAATGGCAATACTCTTGCCGTGTCGGGCTGTGTGCTGGGCATTTGCCGCGACGGCGGCACCTGGACCCGTCGCTAAACTATAAACGGTGCGGGCGTCAGCGCCCGCATCTTTCCCGGTCGGCCAGTCCGGTTTCGATCAAAAGGCAGCGATCGCGCGCCTCATAGTAATAGCCGCGCGCGTACCAGCCCACGGCTTCCGCCTCATCCCCATCTGCTACGATCCATGCACCGCGCAGGTATTTGCCCGCGTAGATCAGCGTGACTTCGGGGTCGAGCAGGTCTGACGCAGGCCCGCGGTGCCCCATCGTGCGCGCCGTTTGGGGCAGGATCTGCATCATCCCCCAGTAGGGGCCGTTGCGGGCAGCAGGGCGATAATCGCTTTCGCGCTGGATCACCCGGTGGATCAGGCTGGCGGGGATGCCATGAAAATCCGCGTATTTGTTGATCAACGCGCGCAGCTCCGGCGTTTCATTGGGGTAAAGGCCCTGCTCATTGCGGGTGACCGCAGGGGCAGGGGACGGGCTGCGACTACAGGCGGCAAGGGCCAGCAGCATCAACAGGCTATGACGGCGCGAATATCTCATTCCGCGAACTTATCAGGTCTGCGGGCGGTGAACATGGCCGATCAGAGCGGCGGCAGAATTTCGGCTTTATTTAGCCTATTGCTTAATTAACGTATATGTTTAATGTAGCGGTATGACAGCGCCAGACCAACTTGACCTGACCTTTGCCGCACTCGCGCATCCCGTGCGGCGCGAGATTCTGGCGCATCTGGCCAAGGGGGAAGCCTCAGTCAACGACCTCGCCGCGCCGTTTGAGATGAGCTTGCCCGCCGTGTCCCGCCACATCCGTGTGCTGGAAGAGGCGGGGTTGATCACCCGTGGCCGCAAGGCGCAGTTTCGACCCTGTGCGCTGAATGCAGCACCTCTGCAGGCGGTGTCAGGTTGGGCGGATCAATACCGCCCGATCTGGGAGGCGCGGTTTGACGCGATGGATAACGTATTGAAGACACTGAAGGAAAAGACAGATGAGTGACCAACAAAACTGGGCCAAAGTCGAACGTAGGTTTGACGCCACCATGGACCAAGTCTGGGCGATGTGGACTGACCCGGCCCTTTTTCAAAAATGGTATGGCCCGATGGGCATGACCGTGCCTGTGGCCGAAATGGACGTGAAAGTCGGCGGCACGCGCAAAATTTCGATGGAGATGGTGACGCCGGATCGCACCATGACCATGTGGTTCACCGGCGTTTACAAAGAGGTAACGCCCGTTACCCGCCTCGTCTATACCGAAGCCATGTGCGACGCCGATGGCGTGCTAATTCCACCGGCGCAAATGGGCATGCCAGAGGGCACCCCCGACATCACCGAAGTGATCGTGGAATTGCGCGATGATGGCGGCAAGACCGCCATGACCATGGTGCATGTTGGCGTGCCCGCAGGCTCACCCGGTGAGGGCGGCTGGAACCAGGCCATCGACAAATTGGGCGAAATGCTGGCAGCCTAAACGACACCGGAACGCGGCCCGCCAGTGGCCGCGCCACCGCAATCAACTCAGCAGATCAAGCGCCACTTCGGCGCTTGTTCGCGCCTCTGCCGCCAGAATTTCTGCCGCGCTGTCATAGGCCAACCCGACCTCTGTCGTGCCGGCAGGGTCTTCATCCGCGACTGCGGCGTCTGCGTCCCCCTCCTCTGTGGGGGCGACGTCCGGGTCCGCAGGATCAACCGGATCGATCTCGTCAACAGGGGCAACAACGGCGGCAAAGATGCTGGCCGGGTCCGCGCCCTTGGCGATTTGCGACGCGGCAAAACCTTGCGCATTCTTCGGCACCTCAATCCCGGCGGCGCGGGCCTCTGTCACCGCAACTTTGGCCAATTGGCCCGGTGCCATCGCCGACTTCCCGCGCATCATCTCAGCGGGGTGGGGTGAAACGGATGAAACGGCGTCCATGGTGAACCTCCTGCTCGTTTTGCAAAGGTTTAGCGGCCTCGGCTTACTTTTCGGTGAATGCCCCTCAGGGTCGCCAGCGCAGGAAGTTCGCAATCATCCGCAGACCCGCCTCTTGGCTTTTCTCGGGGTGGAATTGCGCGCCGACAATATTGTCGCGGCCGACCAGGGCCGCGACCTGACCGCCATAGTCCACATGCGCCAAAAGATGCGCAGGATCAGTGACTTGCATCGCAAAGCTATGCACGAAATAGGCATGATCACCTGATGTGATCCCGTCCAGAACCGGGTGCGGGCGGTCAATCACCAGATCGTTCCAGCCCATATGCGGCACCTTCAAACCCGGCGCGTCAATCGGGCGAATGTCACCGGGCACCCAGCCGAAACCGGCGGTGGGTTCATATTCATGCCCCGTCGTCGCCAGCATCTGCATCCCAACACAAATGCCAAAGAATGGCACCGCACGCTGTTCAACCGCTTCAATGATCGCCTCAGCCAATGCGGTCCGGCCAAACAACTCTGCCCGGCAGTGGGGGAAGGCCCCGTCGCCCGGCAAAACGAGCCGGTCGGCGCGGGCCACAACGTCGGCGTCAGAGGTGACGATAACCTCGCCACCGCCCACCTCTGCGGCCATGCGTTCAAAGGCCTTTTGGGCCGAATGCAGATTGCCGCTATCATAGTCGACGAGAACGATTGTCACAGCGCACCCTTGGTTGACGGGATCGCATCCGCCTTGCGCGGATCGGTTTCCAACGCATCGCGCAGGGACCGGGCGACGGCCTTGAACGCAGCTTCGGTGATGTGATGGGCGTTGAACCCGTGCAGCTTATCAATGTGCAGGGTGATGCCGCCATGGGTGCTGAACGCCTGAAAGAACTCGCGCACGAGCTCTGTGTCAAACGTGCCAATCTTGCCAAAGGGCAGATCAAGGTTGCAGATCAGATAGGGCCGGGCCGACAGATCGAGCGCACAGCGTACCTGCGCGTCATCCATCGCAAGGTGGCACGACCCGTAACGCACGATGCCCTTTTTGTCGCCCATGGCTTCGGTGAGGGCTTGACCCAGCGCGATGCCCACATCCTCAACAGTATGGTGGTCATCGATGTGCAAATCACCCGAGGCGCGGACCGTCATGTCGATCAACGCATGGCGCGACAACTGGTCCAGCATATGGTCAAAAAAGCCCACGCCGGTCTGGTTGTCATAGACGCCAGTGCCATCAAGATTGATGGTGACGGTGATATCCGTCTCTGCCGTTTTGCGTGTGATCGTCGCGCTGCGCATGGCCGCCTCCGTCTGTTTGATCTGCGTATAGGCGCAGATCGGGGCCGCGCCAAGCGCCAGCGGCGTATTGAGGGTGACAGGCGTGACTTGCTTGCACGGTTCTGGGTGCGTTGGCGGTGTTTGCTTGCGCGGCTGGCCGGGGCAGCCACTTGACTTGATCGAGGTGCGTTCAAGTTAATGGTCAGTGAATTGACGGGAGACGAGGCGCCATTCTACGCGTTCCAATTGTTCGGTGTTTTAGGAGAAGGCATTGATTTTATTGATTAACGAGAGGCGCGTTTGGACAGATCAATTAGATTGTCACCCGTCATGGCAGCCCCGTGCTGCGGCGCGATCTTCTGTGTTCTGAAATAGGCTGCAAGGTCAGCTTCCGTCAGGGGATATGAAATTGCATAGCCCTGAAACAGGTTGCAGCCCAGATCGGCAATCGCGTCGACATCAGCCATCGTTTCTGCGCCTTCTGCGATGCAAACGATGTCCAGGGCCCGCGCCATATCAAGGATCGCACGGACCAGACTGCGTTGTTTGGAAGAGCCCACAACCTTTTGCACCAGACTGCGATCAATCTTAATCCGGTCCGGCGCAATCTTAAGCAACCCAGTGATTGAGGCGCGCCCGCTGCCAAAATCATCCGTTTCAATCCGAACGCCCAAGTCCCGTAACCGTCTCAGGTTCTTGCTGAACCGCGCGCTATTGCCGGTTTCGTCAAAGTAGATGGTCTCAATCAGCTCAATCGACAGCTGGCATCCCTTGTCTTGCCACAGACGCTCAATGTCGTCGCACAGGTCCTGATCGACAAGCCGTGCTTCGCTGACGTTGACGGACAATGACGGCAGGGCCAGACCGTCCCGTTTCAGCCGCGCGACAGCCGCCAATGAGGATTCAAGGATCAGCCGATCAATCTGATCGACCAAGCCAAACTCGGTCGCGATGCGCAGGAATGCGCCGGGCGCAAGAAGCCCCCTTTGCGGATGTTGCCAGCGCACCAAGGCCTCAACCCCCACAACCTCGCCGGTGCTGACGTCGAATTGCGGTTGGAAATAGGGGATGAACTCCTTCCGTTTCAGCCCGCCGGGCACATCGGACGCAAGGCTGCGTTCATCTTCGATCCGCTGCTGCATCTGCGCTGTGATCCGGCGCACGGTGTTGCGGCCGCTTCTTTTCGCCTCATAGGTTGCCACATCCGCGTTGCTGATCAGACGGCGTGCATCGGTTTTATCGGTCTGCGAAACGGCCACCCCAACGCTGACGCCGACGGTCGCGCTTTGCGTGCCAAACGAGACCGGGATCGCCATGGCGGAGACGATGCATTCACCCAGCCAAATGGCGAAATCTGTTGTAACGGGATGCCGTAGAATGGCGACGAACTCATCCCCGCCGACGCGGTAGGCGGTTCCATGGTCGTCCACAGCTTGGGTCAGTCGCGTCGCTGCCGTTTGCAGAACCTTGTCGCCCGCGGGATGCCCAAGGCTGTCATTGACCCATTTGAACCGATCAAGATCGATATGCAGCAGGCCAATTGATTGGCCACTTTGTTCAAGCGCAAGATCCAGATCGCGTTCAAACGCCCGCCTGTTGAAAAGCCCGGTTAAGGGGTCTTCATTTGCACTGCGCTCAATCGTTTTCCGTGCCTGATCCAATTCCGTGTTGCGTTCGGCCAGCGCCTTGTTTGACGCCTCAAGCCGTTGAATTGAAATCTTTTCCTCGGTGATGTTGTGGCCCGTGCCACGATAGCCGGTAAACTGACCTTGCGCGTCAAACTGCGGTTCCCCCGCAATCCTGATCCAAAGCAAGGTCCCGTCATGGGGGCGTCTCATCTCGTATTCAAAGTCGCGAAACGGGCGATGGTTTTTGAGATCATCCATATGTTTGACCCACTTGGGGTCAGACAGATCCTCATTCGGGATCACATCGCGCTTTTTGCCCAAGAGCGCACTGGTATCGAACTGCGTCGCCTCTTCCATGCGGCGGGAAAAATAGCAGAACTTATGTTCGGCATCGGTTTCCCAAAACCAATCGGAGGCCATCCCAGAAAAGTCATCTAGGTTCCGGATAGCTTTTGAGGGTGGTGGGTCCGACATAGAATGACAAGTAAACGGCACTTCTTAACAACAGATTTCGGTCTGGGCCCTGCGTTTCGACCAATCGATCAAGCATGACCCAGTGCTTCGCGTTCCAAATCCATGGTCGTGATGCCCGTAATGTCTCACGCGCCCAGCCGGCCCAGTGTCGACGATGCTGCCCTAAAGTCAACTGAGACATCTCGCGCATGAATACAACAAAGGCCGCCCCAACCGGGACGGCCTTTTGTTTTCGAATTGGAGCGGGCGATGAGATACAGGAATGTATTTTAATCATATTGTTATGACGTAAATTTTTCGCGTACAACATCCGTACAACAATTCGCATTGTCTGGAACCCGTTTTCGGCGGAGGTTCGCTGATCCGTCGATGTGTTAAACTTAAGCCATATGTCTACAGATATCTTTGGCCAGCGACGCCTAGAACCGCTGCATTCCCCTGTACCGCAAGTGCATGAACCCGAAACGAGCCAAGAAACGAACGCTTTGCAGCCGGATGCAGCTGTAACAAGCGACGTGCATGTCGATGCCCCACCCAAGGTCGAAGACTATACAATTTCGGTAGAACAGGTGCGCGAGCACTTTCGCAGCAAAGGCCTCACCAAGTCCAAAGACACCATTCAACGTTGGTGTCGCGCCGGTGATCTTGACTGCCAGAAGCGCGGTGTTCTTGGCCGTTACTTCACGACGGAAACTTCCCTTCTCAAACTTGAGCAAAAACTTCTACCTGACATGATTGCTGAGAATGCAGGTGCAGCGGTGGTGCAGCCGGATGCAGCTGCACCTGGGCTACAACACAGCGAGATGCAGGTGTATGCCGCAGAAGTTGAACCTGCACGCAGCGACATGCAGGCGGATGAAGTGGTGCATGCAGCTGCAAACAGCGACATGGCAGAAGCGCCGCGACCCGCGCCACTGCACGCGGGCGAAGAACTGGCGACACTGCGTGCCGAAAACGCGGGACTGAAGGAACAGCTCAAAGCAGAGAGGGAAGTCAGTGCATTCTTTCGTGAAGAGATTACGTCGGCGCGTGGCCAACGCGGCGACGTCGTTAAGATCGCCGAACAGATGCTCGGAACTCTTGAGACGATCGCAATCGGTGGTCGTCTTGACCGGCCCAAACAGCAGGGAAGCGGCGCCAATCAATCCGGAGACTTTGTCCGCTATGCACCGCAAGGTGCCGAGGGCGATAGTGTATAATCACAGCAATGAAAATGAAGTCGATCGGGGAGGTGATCCAGGAGAAGAACATCGTCATCACAGGTGGTGATGCGCTTTCGACGAAAGGGTTCACGCAGGTGCCGAATGCCATTCTGCGAACGCCTGACCTAACGTCTCATGCGAAGCTGACCTACGCGATGTTGTTGTCTTACGCCTGGCAGAACGATCACTGCTTTCCCGGCCAAGAACGCCTGGCCAAAGACATGGGCGCAGGGAAGCGCAGCGTCGTGCGATACATCGACGAGCTCCAGACCAAGGGCTACATCAGGGTTAAGAAGCGGGGACTGGGGAAGCCGAACCTCTACGAGATACGTGTGGATAAAGTTAAATAGGGCATTTCCTGAAGTGCCAAATTGGCACCTCTGGAAGTGCCAATATTTCCGCTCAAGAAGTGCCAATTTGGCACCCTAAGAATACCCATAGAAGAAGACTAAAAAAATAATACTCAGAAAGGGATTTAACAATCTTCTCATGGGGATAACGGACATCGACGTTTGTCTCAAACGCGAACCCGCGCAACGCAATCCCGTCGCGTGATTTTCAAATAAGAAGTTGTCTTGACAGACCACCGTTCCCATGGCGCGCCCCGTTAGACACGATTGTGTCAAGTCAAAGGGCGAAAGTACGAGGCATGGCCTCGAAAACCGTTCCGCTTACCGTCCGGGCATGCGCCCGACTTGATTGCATTTTTTCCAGCCACGCCGGAAACAACGGCGCTTGGTCTGTCTTAAGGACAGCCACTTCGGCCAATCCAATCAAGTCGGGCGCAACGCGCATCGACCCTGCTATACAAAAATCCCCTCAGCCCAAAGGGCAGAGGGGATTGGCAGGGTCGCCGACGGTAAGCGGGAACCGTTCCTACCCGATGAGCCGCCTCAAGGCCATCTCATCGGCGCTGCCTGGGTCTTCGCCAACTGGCAAAGCACCATGCCGCGTGAAGAACGAACGGGTCAAAAGGGAAAGGGCAGCTGGCACCGCCGCTTGCCCTTCGTCGTCACCGTCAAAGGCGACGACAATCCGACGCACACCGATGCCTTGCAGCAGGGCAACCTGAGCTTCAGACACCGCCGTGCCCATACAGGCCACGGCTGCGATGCCCAGCTCAGCTAAGCGCACGGCATCAAAGAAACCTTCGACCAGGACAACCAGATCAGCACCGGCAACGCGGTGCAGATTGTACAGTTCCTGCATCTTTTTGAACCCCGGCGGGAACTTCCATTTCTCCGCCTCTGGATCGTCTCCGAGAAAGCGACCGGCGTAGGCGACGAGCTCACCACTCGCGTTGTGGATCGGGACGCAACAGCGCCCCGCCATCATGCTGCGGCTATCCGCATCGCAAACGCCGATGCCAAACTGAGACCGCGCCCAACGGTTGATCCGCTCAACCACGTACGGATGGTCATGATCCAGCTTGAGTGCAAACTTGAGCGGTTTGTTCCCTGGATCACCATCAGACACGTCACCTGAGGCCTCAGAACCGCCCGTGTGGGCTTTTCCAGCTACGGGACGCGGATTTGCTCCTTTGATGACTTCACGCGCCTTAGCGGGCCGTTTTGCGCCTTTTGGCTTTTTATCGGATTTGGTCTTAGCTGGGGCCAAACCACAGCCCGACAGTTCTGCCACAATCTCAGCACCTTCGCGCACCGTGCCGCCATCGAGATGCGCGGCGAAATCAATGATGCTGCCGCTTTGGTTGCATCCGAAGCAATGAAATGTGTTGGGCTTTGTGTCGCTATCCGCTTCCAGCGCGATCGACAGCGAGGGATTGGTGTCTTCGTGCAGCGGGCACAGCGCCCGCAGCTGGTTTCCGCGTTTGGTGTAGTCGATGCCGTAGTGGCTCAACAATTTTTCGAAATCGCCATGCGTGTTCACATGGTCGAACTTGATCAGTTTGCCCATCTTAGGCCTCCCTTGTCATGTGTAGAACGTCTGACAAGATTGTACGGATGGGGGAGAGGTGCGATAGCTGACAGGCAGAGAGATGTGTGTTAGAGTATTTATATAAAACAAATACTTATGAGCTCAATTGCACTCGATACTTACAAGACTATCCAAAAGCTTCAGACGAAGGGCTTTTCGCTGGAACAAGCCGAGGGAGTTGTGGAAGCGCTGACTGAAAGTGAGTTGGTCACGAAGTCTGAACTGAAGACCGAGCTGGCGGGTCTGAGAACAGATATCTACCGCGCAATGATGGTGCAAACAGGGACAGTAATTGGCGCACTAATCGCGTTGCTATCACTGTTTCTCTAACACTTCGAGAGGCTTCCTGGCACGACTATAATGGTGTCATTCGATAGTTGCTTGGAACGCTATTTTGCCAGCAGCCAATAGTTGAACAAGCAGGTTTTGCCCCTCAATTCCAACAGCTACCAATGACAACTCATCGACCGTACCAGACAACTGGCCCACCTCGGTTGGAATTTCAAACTTAGCTATTCTTGCTAACAATTCCTGAAACTCACTATCGAATTCGAACCTAAGCTCTTGCTCCATCCGTTCAAGAATTCGATCTTCCAATGCCCACGCTGCTTTTTCCACTAGAAAACTATCGGAAGCGAGATCAAATGTCAGGCCTTCAAAGTATAATTGATTGTTTTCCTCGTCTAAGACAGGTGTTCCAGTTAGATATATTGCTCCGTTGTTGTTCCAGAACCCGACATCTTCAAGTTTAACTCCGAACACCAGGCTATCTGTGCCTTGATACACCTCTACAGAAATGTCACCGATACTAAGGTCGGGGGCTTCGTCGGCAAGAAGACGTGCAGCTTGCTCGCTTGCCAAACTCTCAATGGCCGACAATGGAATAACCCCAAGAGGTGAGAGTTCGAAAATTCCAGAGTTTTCGCCAATGTCGAAACTTAGTGGCTCACTCATGTTTGCAGTGTCTGGGCTTCCAATTGTGACCAGTGGGAAGAAGCTCAATCCAATTCCAGTTGAGAGTTCTTGGCCGCTTTCACCCGAATTGATCGAAACCGGTGCAAGCGAAAGGGAAGTCGGATTAAGTTCCAGCCAAATATCACCACCTAGGTCAATTGGATTTTCAGCGAGACTAATAACGTCGTTAGACAGCGCCGACAATGTCAACTCATCCTGATCTTTTGCGAGTGCATCGTTGAGTAGTTCTTTGAGTTTTTTGTCGATGGCATTGTCAATCGCGGCACCCATCAGAGCAGACATTGGCTCAGAGTAAAGCGCAATATCAATTGCCTCCACAGCACCTGGAACACAAAGCTCCTCGATGTCGAAGTCCACCTCTGAAACCAATGGCGCAATCCTTACATCGTTCTCCTCTTCGACAAGATCGACTGTTGCGGATACCTGCGCGGAGTACTCAGCATCGCAATTTAGTGCGCCGCGAATTGTGATCTCCTCTCCCAAAAAACCCTGCTGAACATCAACAAGAACATCTGTAGAAAGTTCGACATCGATTTCAATTCGATTGCCCGAACCGCTAAGCGCCAGATCTAAGATATCTGCGCGATACCGAACATTGACACTGGTGGGGAATATCTCCTCGTTCCATTTTACGACGGGCGTCATAACTGTTTTGACGACCTCAAGTTGCTCTGGAATACAAGTCGTCACGTCATCGAAGACGGTACGAACTTGATCCTCAAAAACATCTTCGATGCAACTTCCCCATTTGAATGGGTTAAGTGCGCAACCGATCGTTCGAGTGCCTACTTTTAGGCGCTCAGTTATTTGCCGAGGAACGCGCTCCACAGTACATTCGGCGGCTCGATAGGGCACTTCGACGATCTGACGTGGTTCTTCGAAGAAGGTTTTTTCGTTGACAAGGACTTCAGCGCTTACCCAACCTGTTTCACCTTGTGCTACTGGTCCGTTTGTCAATTCCATATTGAGTGTCGCTTCGAGATCGCCCATTTCGACGAAGACCGGAATTTGCATAGTTGAAATTCGATCCGGTGCAGGAACGAAGGCTGCGTCTGATCTTGCTGGTGCCTCTATGTCAAAGTCGCGACAACCGACGAGAAACAGTATTAGTATGAATGAGGATAACGGCCGAGCCTTATTCATGCGCTTCACCTTAATTCAGTTTTGAAATTGCGTACTAACTTAGGGCAAAATCCAGGTTGTGTCACTCAATTCCGAAAGCATGCTGCGCTGACTACCAATTGCCCAGCCTCAATTGCTATCGATCGTCGAGAAGCATTCCTTGGTACTTAGTAACTCGTTGTGTTAAATTGACCATGCACGTCGCCCCCTTCGATCACCAGCGCGATCCGTGACCTGTACGCGCCCACGGAGACCGGTTGTCGGATGAAAGCCTCTAACAGTACGCGGCCAATGCAAACGCGGAAAACACGGCGATCTTCCAATGCAGCCAGCGTAGCCGGTTAGCGGCGATGCCGCACCCAGCCGTTGCCTCCGTCTTCGGTAGATGGGTTGGGCGGGCTGGTGATCCAAGATGTCGATGCAACCAAATCCACAGTTTTTGGGCATAACCCGCAGCGAGGAGCGCCCCCTTTGGCACGACCAAACGGCGCGATTTCAACATACCTATGTTCTTGGTCAGACTGGCACCGGCAAAAGTTCATGGGCGCGTCAGAGCTTTTTGCAGGACGCATATGCTGGTCGCGGCGGCTGTTACTTTGATTTTCATGGTGAAGACGCAGCTTGGCTCTTGGATCACATACCGCCCGATCGCGCTGGAGATGTGCTCTATTTCGACCCGCTCGATCCAAATCATGCCGTTGGATACAACCCGCTGGACGGCATCGCCCCGCAGCACTTCGCAACATTCACCGACGAGATCGTCGCCAGCCTTCGTTACATCCACGAGGCCAGCTGGGGCGCGCGGATGGACGACATCTTGATGAACGCAATTCGCCCACTGTTTGATCTGCCCGGCGAGAGCAAAGGCACGTTATTGGGTGCTGTGCGGATGTTGAACGATGACGCCTATCGACGCTGGGCCGTGAACCAATGTACCGAGCAGACGGTCAAGGATTTCTGGTTCAACGAATATGCCGCCTGGAGCAAGAACGACAAAGCCCACAACCTCAATTCGTCTTTGAACAAGATTAGGCGGTTTCAGTCGTCACCGCTCTTGCGGCGCATCCTGGGGCAGCAGAAATCCCGGCTTGATTTGCGTCAGGCGATTGCGCGGCAGCGGCTGGTGATCCTGGACTTCAACAAATGGAAGATGGGCGCAGTGAATGCCAACACCCTGGCGTCTCTGATCCTGTCGCGGATCATTTATGAAGGCACGCACCGCGAAGTACCAACGCAGGACGGGAAGCCGGTCGATGCGTTGTTTCCGGGCTTCCATGTGGTGATCGATGAGTTCCAGTCGGTGACGTCGCTGGCGATCGTCGAAGCCTTGGCCGGCATCCGTAAGAGCCGGGTGTCTATGACGCTGTGCCATCAACACACCGACCAGATTGCGCCCGAGGTGCTGGCTGCGATCAAAGGCAACATTGGCACCAAGGTGCTGTTTCGGGTTGGAGGAGATGACGCGAAACGGCTGCATGAGACAGTTGAATTGCCGAACCCGAAGGAGCTGTCGAACCAGCCAGACTATAACTTCACATTGCAATATAAGGCGGGATCGACGGTTGCGACTAAGCGCGCCCGGAGCGTCCTGGCCGATTACCCCCAACACGGACAAGCAAAACGGATCATCGGCTATAGCCAAGGCAATTACGCGCGTCCTATGGCCGAGATCGACGCGCAATATGAGCGCTGGCTTTCAAGCCGCCACTACGGTGGTGTCCCGAAGCTCATCCCCAAACAAACGGCTAAAAAGAAACAGGGTAGTGCGATGCGGTCGGTGGGTGCCATCATGTTGGATCGCGGATATCTGCCAAAGCCCAAAGGCAAAAAGAAAACAGGCGCTTGATACGCCTGTTGTTGCTTCAAAAGAGCGAGAGTTGTTCGGGTGCGCCGTCTTTACTGCGATCAATTGAGAGATCCGGTTGCGGTCTGGCTGGATCAGGGTTTTCAATTTGTTTGTTGCGCAACTTGGCATCCCAGAACCCCAGGTGATGCGCAGGCGTGTACCAGATTTCCTGGTGTTCCCACGTCAGCGTGTTACCGACAATGACCTGGGCAGGGACATTCCAGAGCGTCAGTTGGATGTAGCACATGAGCGCCGCCACCCGATCGACATCAATGCACTGCACCCAGAGCTTCTGCGCCGGGTCATGACCTGCTTCGATCAGAACTTTTACACAGGCCAGAACCATGCCGCCCGCGCCGCAGGCCGGTTCGGACAAAGTAACAAACGGCTGTTTATCCAGGATCGCGACCGCTTCGCCGAGGTTGATGCGAGCCATGAGCTCGGAAAGCTCAGGTGGGGTAAAGAACTGACCGGCGTCCTTGTTGGCGATCTCAAGCTCCATATAGAGCGGGCCGAGAATGTCGCGCGGTTCCACATCCAGGATCGTGATCAGCTCACCCAACAGCTGCGGGAACCGTTGCTGATCTTCAGGTTCGTACGTTGCAACGATCCGGAGATATTCAGCTTCGCGAGCCTCTTCTTTGTGCAAGCCGTTATGCAAGGCGCATGCGGCCATCGTGATGAAGTCCCGCCAGACCTCGTACCGATGCTTGTATTTTGCGGCGTCTTTGAACGTGCGCTTAAAGGCCGCACGGGCTTCGTTTGGATTGATCGGGGCCATCGCCTCGCCTCCTCAAATGGGGGATTGCGAGACTGGCCACACCAGTCTCGAAGGACTGGTGCAGCGCCGGGATTGGCGCTTGAGGCTATGGTGCCAGAGTGTGGCGGGCTGTCAAATCGGCGACTAGATCATCTCCACGTCAGGTGGCGCGCCCGGCTCTGGCTTGGCGGCATGAGCATCGCCACCACCAGTTGGGGGAGTGGGAGGTACGTCGGGATCAACATCAGCGGTTCCCGTCCATGGATCATCGTCAGGCGGGGATTGCTTACCCGTCTCACTGGGCCCATACCTATCCTCCATTTCTTGACGCAGCGCATGCCGATCTTCCCGCTTGGGAAAGTCTGCGAGCGCGCCGGGCACACCCCGGATCGGGATGAACCCTTGTTTGCGTGAATGCATTCCAAAGGTAAACTGCGGCAGGTTGAGGATGTCCTCAGCCTTGATTTGCATGCTGCCTGCAAACTTGGCCGCGTCTTCGCGGAACGACGTCCAGATTATCTTGGTGGCCGTGTTCACCATCAGCGGATCGGAGATGTTGCCGCCGCCTTTGGCTGACTTGGCCTGGCTCATGCTTTGATGCGCCACGATCATGCCGATGTTGGCCTTGCGCGCTTGCTCCAGCATGTCCGAGATCGAGCGATCAAAGTATTCGTGGGCCTCATCCACGATCAGGTAGACTGGTCGCATGCTGTGACCCGCTGCAAAGCGCTGGTGCGAGGCCCGCAAGATCATCGCGATGAACAGCCGCCCAAAGAATGCGGATGCTGCATCATCCAGCATCGGCTTGTTGGTATCGATCAAGATCAGCTTCTGGTTCGCCAGCTCTTCGAACATGTCGATCTTGTTCTCTGTTGCCGAGAACAGTCGCCGGAAGGTCGGGTTCAGCAACAAGCTATCGATCCGTCGCCGGATCGCTTCGCGCGTGCGTTTGTATTCCGGTGACGGATAATCAACGTCAAAGAAGCGCTGCATGTTTTGATCGAGATCGCTGATCTCTTTGGCAAAAAGTTTCTCACCATCCTGGGCTAGGATATCCATGAAGGTGTAGATGTTGCCGCCCTTGATGCTGATCACCAGTTGGATCACGTACTGGAAGATCGTTTTTTGGGGATTGGTGAAGTCAGCACCCATCATGCCTTCGAGCACAAAGCTCAGCAGCCCGACGGTCTTGTTGATCAGGGTTTCGCCTTCGATCCCCCGCCCGCGCATTTCGTCGTAGCCGACATCGAAGAGGTTCAGGGCGAGGTTGTATTTGGGCGTAATATGCGTGGTGTCAGCGACCTCCAGAACCGCCAATTTTTCAGTCAGCTGAGTTTGGCTATCGATCACAACGATGCAGCAATCTTCATCCGATTGCAGGTCATGCGCGATGATGTTTTCGATCAGCTTTGTTTTGCCTGAGCCAGACGAACCAAGCAGGTACGTGTGATACATCCGGTCGCGCAGGCCGACCATTTCATCAACGTTGGCGAGGGGCAGCAGCGGCGTGTCGCGCAGATACCGCCAAGCATAATCATCGTGCTTGCACTCGGACGGCATGATCTCATTTTCTGAGCGGTAGTTTTCGTTGAAGACGTCGTTAAGCGGGCCGAACAATCCATCGTCGTTCACAAAGCGCAGGATCATCAGTTCGATCTCAACCTTTGTGCGCTGCCTCTTAGAGCTAAACATCTGGCTGCCGTCGTCGGTGTCAGGCTCATAATCCGACAGCGCCCGGATCAACTTGCGTTCAAACTTCTTGTAGTGGTCAGGCTGGGCCGCATTGATGAACTTTTCCAGCTGATCCTGGTAGCGGGCGAGCTTGATGGGATCGTCATCCACTGGCGGCAATACCGGCGGTCGCAAGCCCTCTTGCGCATAGAGCTCTTTCGCGATGCGATGCAGCTCAAGGCTTTGGATGCCATCCTCGATCATGGCGTCGATCAAATGATCCACGGAAGGGGAGAGGGTCTGTGCTTGTTTGTATAGCTTTTCGGTGCGTGTTTGCGCTTCCAGCCGCCGCTTCTCAGGCAGGCGGATGTTGTATTGGTAATACATTAGACCGGCACCGGCCAAACCGACAGGCACCAGCACCAGACCAACCATGACCACCGCCATGACCAAAGCCACGACGGTGATTGCCCAAATCAGGACGGTTGCGATGTTGTCAGACAGATTGTCCATTTAGAGCTCGAAGCTGGCGGTCTCTTTTTCGACCTCAGCATTCCCGACGATCCACTCCTTTAACGTCACAAGGCCGTTTTTCAGGTCGGCCTCGTATTGCTTGGCTTCAACGGGTGTCCCCAAAAAGAAGACGTCTTCGGCCTTCATCAGCTTATTCACCGTCAGGTGGGTATGCAGCGCATCTGATCCGCTCACCGCCGCCTTGAGAAGTGATTTCCCAAGCCCACGGCTTTCTTGCTTTTCGATCTGTCCGTCGGACAGGTCAGCCGAGTAGCCGCGCTCAAGGATGATGTCCTTGTCCAGATGCCGTTCGCGGATCACCGCGAGTTCTTCGCCGTTGAATTCGACTTTGACCGAAACGCCATGGAACGTGCGCTTGCGGATCAGCCCTGCGGTCTTCTGTACGTGATTAATCGTGACTTTCATTTCTAACGTCCTTTGATCAATGGGTAGGTTTTGTGGTCTGCATGATCTCTACTCAGCCAGCCATCATGCAGGAATTTTTGGCGAACAATGTTGATGGTAGAGAAGCGGTAATAGGGGTGGAAATTGGCAGGCAAATTGCGCGCCGCCTTGCGCATGTTTGCGACGCGGGCATCGCTGGTCGTTATGATGAGCACGTGGAAACCGGAGAAGGAACCGAGGGTGGGGAAGCGGGTCGCCACCCGCCCAGAGGCCAGATAGCAATCATATTGCGCAAGCTTGTCTGTAACTGTCTTGACATCGCTATCGGGCTGGAAACTGGTCAGCTGCGTGGTGCCGCAATCCACTTCTATGAGGAACAGCGCCCGCTTACCGGTGCCGCGATGGGCTACCACAAACCCGGCATCGGGTACGATCTTGTCGGGCGAGACTTTGGGATCATCGACATAATCGGTCGTTTCTTTGCGCCACCTGCGCCCAATCCGTTCTTGCCGATATTCGACCAACGTCCCGACCCGTAGGTAGTCTTTGAGCCCGGCCAAGTCACGCTCCAACGACATCATGACATCCAAGGTGGCCATCCGGTGAAACATCACCGGCGACCACTTGCTGTTCATGTTGACGGCTTTAAATGGCGCGACGTGCCGCCCCATCGCCTCAAATTCATCAGCCAAGAGCCGGTAGCCACGCTTGGTCAGATAATAGACCTTGGGCGTCTTGCCCGCACCGTACAGTCCAGAATTGCCGAAGTGAGACAGCGCGCCGTATCGCTCAAGCTTGAGCAGTAGTTCTGAGGCCGACTTATCGCGCACACCCGCGATCACCGCCACCTGTTTCACCGACAAATACCGGTATTCCAAAATGGCAGACAACGCTGCAAGGGTCACTTCTGTGACCGTGAGATCAATACTCTTTACCAATAGACTTCTCAAATTGTCACGGAAATGGTGACGGATATCGTCCCGATCTGTCTAGTTGACAGACTGTTTCCAAATCAGGGACTTAGGGGGCAAATGATAGTCCGAGATATAGGCTGAAAGCCTAATATCCCACCCTCCACCCACTTTGCTGCTGCACTGCGCTTGGCAAGATTGGTCTGGAAACCGCTCAACCAATGAAGATCCAGATCAACGGCCATATAATCACCGAAGCTGACGGTGGCTGCGGTCGAGCAAGGCGAGACGTTGGAGGTTGGTAAGTATATGAAGCGAAGTGAAATATTCTGACCAAACTTAGTGCCCCTACTAACAGTGGGGGAGCGATGCCGACCTACCAGAAGGGGGGTGACGTATACTGTTAAAGATGAAGAACCAAACGCTTCCAACGACAGCTGGATCGGTAGGGAACAGACCCCTTTTTGAAGTCAGTATCGAAGAACAAATTTTGTTGTCTGTGCATCTGATGGGGAAGCCAACGGCAGCGCAACTTTTTCGACTTTACGCCGATCAGGTCGGGACGTTGCGCCGAATGCAAGGCATCTTGCGCCGCCTTTCAACCGGCCCAGACCGCCTTCTGAACGTGATCAAACCGATGGATATTGCCCAGCCAATCCGGTCGTTGCCATACGTTTACTTGGACACAACGCGGTCACGTCGCTTGATCGAGCAGCATTTTGGCGTGCCGTTTCGGAGACCGCCCCGCCTGCCATCACGCGACTGGCGGTTCCTGCGGCATGATGTTGAGATGTGCGACGAGCTGGTGGCGTTTGAGTTGACAGCGCGCAGGCAAGGTCTGCCGTTTGGATATGAACCGCACTTTGACGCCGGGGGTGATCCGATCTACCCCGAGGTCACCATTCATTTTAATGGGCTTACCCAAACACTAAGGCCACAACCTGATAAGACCTTGATCATCGACGACACACGCTTGATACTAGAGCATGATTGCGGACAGGAAACTATTGAGTGCGGCAACATCATTAGGGATGCCACAATAGGTCGGAAGCATTTAGTCTACGACCAACTCTTCAAGTCAAATAGACTTCAAATGTTGGGTTGGCGTAAGGCCATCGTAGTGTTCATGATCGACAGTAGGAGTGGCTCGCGCAAGGCGTCGCGGCAACGAATGCAGAGGTGTTTGGAACGAATTCCGTGCGGCCTCGATGCTACTAAGTGTTTTTTCTCTGATCGCCAGATGGCGGAACTGCTTGCCGGGCGTCCCGGAATGTTCGTTAGAGGCGATGGAGAACGACTTCAACCGCCTTGCTTTTCAAAGTCACACAACTAAGAAAAACTCCAAAGAGTTTCACTACGGCCTTCAATTTCCCAGGGCCGAGAAAGACATTCAACTTGGCTAATTTTCGACCAGAGTTTCTAGCGGTGATATTTGTTCCGAAATGTCCTGAAAGGCCTTCAATATATTAGTTGCATCAGTGTCCGCAACCGTTAGATACCACATGTACAGTGCAACCGCAGTGACTGACAACACTCCTAAGGGAACCAACACGGCAAGGACAGCGGATTTTCTCCAAAAGCTGTTGAACACAACAATACAGATAAACGCCGACAAAACGATCGATATCGCGGGAACCGTCAGCTTAAGCGCTTCATAGTTGCCCGCCACATATCCAGCAGCGGTATTTAGGAAGTTCAGGGTACCGTCGATGTTTCTATCAATGAACCACACCACAGCGGTATATCCGCTCAGCAAGACTGAAAAGCTGTAATCCACAGAACTGTTAATGATTTCGAAGGCGCGGTTGTCGAAAAGCCTAAAGTCCCCTGATCGCACGAAGAAATAATAGCAGTAGTAAATCATTGGAAGTACGACAACATAATAGGGCAGCAAACGCCAAAACGAGACAACGCGTTGTACAAAAAGCCCCTTGAGAACGCTCAAGAACTTTGTGAGCTTGCGACCAAACCTTGCAAAAATACTTCTGCTAGCTGGCAACGCTTCCCGCGTTTCACCTTCTGTCAGAGGTTCTCCTTCTGTTGAGCTGTGAGCTTGTTCCTCGTCTTTTGATCCGGCTCGCTCCAACTGAGGGTTGTGTATCGGTAAGAATAGCAAACAAAACACAGCTATTGCAGGGGCGGTGATAACCAAGATGACTACCCCTCCCACAATTCCGGCAGAATTCCCTGAGAGCAAAAAGGAAAATGCAAAACCAAGCAAAATCAGAACCGGGAGTAGCGTCAAACAGATTGACAGGGTCATAGCCCAGACTATGCGTATGATTATATCGACAACTACAATTCTCAAAACCTGATAGGTGTTGCTAAGTAATTGGGATTGAAGGGTAAATTCTTTACTTTTGTACGACTTAATGTTAGAATTCACTCGATCCCGAAATTTTTGGAAACCCGAGGAGGCTTGTATGTGGCTGCTGTCAGTACCTGTGTATTTGTTCATTTGCTTTTGGTGTAACTCGTTCGAGGTTCAGTTCGCGCTCGCAACGGAGCAACTAGGGGCCTTCATCTTGGGCTTAGCCATGTTTGAGGGTGCCACGAGGTTCACGTTACATAAAGTAGAAAATTTGCGCGCAATCTGGCGCGCAATTTCTATTGTTTTTATGTTGGGGGGCAATCAGCATGATCGGGGAAACTAACAAATCAACCGATAGCCTAGACTTGATCAACGTAGGTTCGAAGTCCTCCGGGCATTAACATCGTCACTTCCGCTTTTGAATAGAAGCGGAAGTCTTCCAAGCGCCCTAACCGTTGAAAAATATGAGTATTACGTAGCCTGCATCCGCGCGGCTTCTGCTATACTAGGTTTATCGCGTGAAAGCGGAAGTCATTATGCCTCGCAAAACACCCTCAAGAACGACCTGGAACAAAGGTAAATCAGTTGGTCGGAAACCGGCGCTGACGTCGCGCCAAGTTGCCGCGATCAAGACGGTGATGGCCGAACGATCATCACTGCGCGACCGCGCGCTGTTTGCGATCGCGATCGACAGTTGTTTGCGCGGATGTGACCTGGTGCGCTTGCGGGTCAGCGATGTGATGCTCTCCGGCGAAATGCGCGACCAAGTGCGCATCCAACCGACGAAGACAAAGCGACAGGCAGGTAGTGCGATCGTCTTTGAGCCGAGCCGTGAAACCCAGAAATTGCTCCGGCGGCACATCGATGCTGAAGACTTGCTCTCGACGGACTTCTTGTTCTTCAGCTCACAGGGCAAGACCGCCGTGAACAAGTCGCTATCCGAGCGCGCCTATCTCAACCTAGTGAAGAAGTGGGTGGCGTTCGCAGGTCTCAACCCAGAGACCTATGGCACGCATTCCCTGCGGCGGGCACGTCCCGCACTCATCTACCGTAAGACCGGCAACATCCGCGCATGCCAGATCATGTTGGGCCACAAGACGATCGCCTCGACGCAGCTCTATCTTGGCGTCGAAGAGGAAGAGACGTTGAGCCTGGCACGGCAGTTTGAGCTGTAGTCACAGCAATGCGTCCGACAGATCGGAAGTCAAGGCTTCCAATTGTCCGCAAGTCTAACCGCGAAGTCACGAGACTTGGATAGGTTGTCATCTAACCCACCTGCGCTCTTGTATTCTGCCATAACCCATTCGAATGCCTTTCTTATTTCAGCATCGGTTGCCTTGGAGATGTCAATTGCACTAGTTACTTTAGATTTCTTCTTCATTAAGTTCCAAGAAAGGATCATAAGGCAGTGGAACCTCAAGTTATTACGATAAAGCGCGTCGTAGTTCTTTCTGTTGTCTCGGAGCCAGGCTTCCAAGCGGCGTTCTAGAGCTGCCGCGACCAGATATCTAGCCAAGTTCTGACCCGGAGGAAAGATCTTGGAATAGTTGGTGTCTTTGTTTAAGTAGGTTCCTGGTCGAGCTCGCGCTTCATCTGGCAAATGTAGGTTAAGGGTCATTACAGCTTGTCCCAATCGGCCCATGTCGATTATTTTGCTACTCGGCATTTGGCGATTTTTATAGAAGTTTTTGCGCCTCTCATAGAAAAAACCGTTGCTGTATAAGTAATCTTCAATCTTTCTTTGAAAATCGTCGGTGGCCCTTAAAGCTAAGGAATTTAGGCTCGTTTGAGAGTTTGTCGCTTTAATTACGCCATCTCTCAACTCCTGATCATCAATACCAATTACCTTTACCAAAACTCGCCGGTCATCCCCGAATTTCCCCGTAATTGCAGACCGGTTTGCAAATGTAACATTGGCGGTTTGTAGGCCATTCACAATCATTGGGTCGTGAATAACTAGGCTCTTTTGGCCAGGAACAATCCTGGATGCAATTATTGTCACGCCATTGTTGTACCACCAGAAATTACTCTCCGGAGCTGGGTGTTTGATGGTTTCCGCGATGCCCTTGTTGACGGGTTTCGTATCACCCTCAAAGTCACGAACGTTGAATTCAAACATGTTATCATCCAGGACGCCATCAACCGAAATAAAATCTAGGAAGTCTTCCAATCTCATAAGCGCGATGTAGTTTCCGTCGTTACCTATCAGGCCAGCTGGGGGAACAACGAGTTCCTTCCGGGTGTGGACTGGGGCGACATTCAACTTGTACAGTCTATTTGCCCCAAGGAATTCGAATGAGGTTTTTGCCGAGCCCAATTGCGCGTTGCAGCTAATGACTAACTCATCTGCCAAATCATCAAACGCGGCAGTAGTCGAATTCGATGATCGGCAGGCATATGCGATATGGAATTCTACCGAAAAGTCAGCAAGCAAGTATTTCTTGATAATGTCGCGATACAATTCGGATGCAGCTTGAAGATCGGTATTGAAATGTTTGTCCAATTTATCCTGGTCGGGCTCTAAGCTAAGAAATAGTGGAAGTGAGCTCTGGAGCCGTTGAAGAACGATTTGCTCAATTTCTACCGAATGTTTTGCTTGAATGAAAAAGACTTCAATTCGAATGTCACTCTTGTGGTTTGGTAATTCGGCAACATCATTTGCGAGGCGCCCGTTCACAAAAATGTAAACGCCGTCAAGGCCTCCGTCCTTTCCTCCGCCGACAATCCCATCTCTAACTTCTTCAATACTCAGTCTCCTGCGACGAAGGATCATATCAGCGCTGAAGACTTCAAAGGCGTCACCGAGGTCTGCAACTTCCTCGTATTGTTTTCTGTGATCGGCAAAAGCGGCGTCAACCAGATATCTATCGTTGCTCAAGCCTAGCGCCTCTTTATCGGGGAGAATTTTGAAGATCGGATGATTTGGCTATTTCGAACTATTGTCGTTCTTCGTTCAAGGTTTGCTCCATTGTTTCTAGCTTCTATTTGCACCTCATTCAGTTCTTCCTCCTTGCCACCAAAGCAATCGTAAAATGCGGCCAGGAGTTCGACGTCAGTTACTCTCCTACGGGCAGGCTTGGGGTTATTTCTTGGGCTTGGTGCAGTTGCAGGAAATGAGTAAAGACACGGTGGAGGGAGGGAGAAAGACCCCAGCTCTGTAACTAGGCTTTTGTCATGTATTATCTTGGGGCAAGGTCTAGCAATGGTATTGCAAACCCAATCCCAAACAATGAGCCCATCGTACTTCTTTTCCAAATCGACAATATCCGCACCAAGGCGCGTGTGAAGGCCCGACCATACCCCTTTTCGGAGATTTGAAGTCTTGCTCTGGCATAGGCTCCAGACAATGAATTCTTCTGCATGCGGCGGGCGTTCGGAAATATTGGTGTTGTTCCCATCTAAACAGCCTTTGAGCTCAATAGCGGCAACTTTTCCGCTAGAAAGAATGACTGTCAAATCATGCCTGTTTGCGCCTCCCGCTTCCTCCCAATCCGCAATAAATCCTCCGTCCTGCATGAAGTTGAGAACGAGAGCAACGAAGTGTTTCTTGGGGCCCATTGTCGCGCTTTTTTGACCCCTTATTCGTTCGATGGCACCATCGAAGATACCACTTTCATAAAACTCGCTTTCGCTTAGTCCATGCGAGCCAATACTATGGGCGTTGCGACGAAGTTCGTCCGCGAACGTTTCTATTTTGACAGTGAGTTCGTCGTTAGGTTCGCAGGGCGTCACTGCCTTGTTCGACGGGCTTATCATTTCGAGGGTTCTTCCTTTGTAATACAATGGGTTCAAATAGATTTCGGGCCAAATACGAGACAACTGGCACAGCGACGCCGTCCCCTGTTAAATGATATGCCTCATTGTAAGCGACAGGCAACTTATAGGTTTCTGATAGACCCATCAATCTCGCCGTTTCTCGCGCTGAAAGTAACCTTGATCGAACTTGATTGGCTTTGATCCACAAAATCAACTGCCTTGAAGAGCCACCAGAAGGAGTGCGAAGGCAGCCAGCTACCTTGTCGAACCGCACCTCAGCCCGTTGAATTTTTTGTCCATTTTCGTACCTAGTGCGCTTGTAAACCCCTCCCACAGTAGGTTTCCCTTCCTTCTTTGCTTCACCAACTTTTGCCAAATTCTTCGGGCTCATCATCCCCAAGAGAGCTTCTGTTTGCTCAGGAGTGTGCCACTGAACGTCGGTTGGATGGTCTTCGATCAGATCAATGAAATTCGTATCACGTTTCGTGGGCGGAGGCAGTTTCCACCATTTCCAATTCCGTAAGACCTCACTTGGAAGTCTTTCAACGGCGTTCACCAAAGCATCCGGCTGCCATGGGAGTTGTGGGCCGGGAGAGTGGAAATGGCTTGGAATTGGGATTGATGCGTGCACTGCGACAACAAAAAGACGGGGCCTTGATTGCGGTACAAAATGGACGGCATCCACAACGACCGCGCCGATGCGGTATCCCAAATCATGCAAAGCTATACAGATCGACCTAAAATCTGAGCCTTTATGGGATGAAAGCGTCCCGAGGACATTTTCAAGTGTAATAATCTTTGGTGCCCGGCGCAGGTCACTAAGCTCTTTCATGTGAGAAATGAACGGCCAGAAAGTACCGCTCCGGTTACCTCTCAGCCCAGCGCCGCCGCCAGCAAGTGAAAGATCTTGACAAGGAAATGAACCCCACGCGAGATCAATTTCTCCTTTCATGTCATCGGGCGACAGGTTCCTGATATCGCCCCCGATGAATTCGTTCGAGCCCCAATTGTCTCGGTACGTTATGGATTTTTTGCGGTCAAAATCGTTTGCCATAACGCATGTCCAACTCGACCCAAGGCCAGCTCGGACCATCCCACCCCCGGCAAAGAACTCAAGATAACGAAGCATTTAGCATCTTCTCTATGTCCGGATTTACAGCCGTTTCTCTAGCAAGCTTTTCTCGGACTGCTTCTTCAATCCATGTATTTCGAGAAACAAAGCCGGGTCTCTCCGACCTCAACCTATCGACGCGCGCCCAGACACTTTCTTCGAGGCGGATGTTAACTCGACTTCTTTCCATCAACGGGGTTCCCTTTTCTTGCAAAGCACTTATTGAGCCAAAGTGGCGCCAAATCAAGAACAAAATGAAAACATCCGTTTATTGCCAATAAGACCTCTACTGCCCACTTGATTGGTTGCCTTGACGAATTGATGGTGGCCGGACTGTGCACGCCCGACCACCCCATACTCCCAATGGGAGCACCGTAAGAAGGCTATCGATTTTCAAGCCTATGCTGGATCCAGTCCAAAATCTCGGCTTCAACCCATCCAACGCGGTTGGGGCCAAGGCGTATCCGCTTCGGGAACGTCCCGGCCTTTTCCATACGTGCAACGTGCTGAGGCGAGTAGAGAACCAAATCCTTCACCTGCTTTTTTGATAGTATCCGCATCACGATCTCTCCATGATTGAAGAGCATCGCGATGCCCAAGGGTTACGAAATCCTAGGCGCAACCACGGTAGCGACGCGCAACCTGACCTTCTATGGCCAAGTTGGAAACAATCGGTTTCCTGATGTCTTGCTAAGCAGTTGTGGCTTTGCTTCGCAGATCATCCAGCCAGTCCGCGTATGCCTGCATCATCCTCGTGCGTCCTTCGAGATACTGCGCTTTGTTGTAGCTTGATCGCACCTTGTTGGCCGGGACATGCGCGAGCTGGCGTTCGATCCAGTCATAGTTCCAACCCATCTCATTGAGGTTGGTGCTGGCCGTTGTGCGGAACCCATGTTGGACGTGCCGCTTCGACGTATACCCCATCCGCCGAAGTGCGGCGTTGAACGTCATGTCCGAGAACATGCGTTTGGGGTCGCGAGGCGATGGAAACACCAGCTCTGAGCCGAAGTCATATTGTTCAAGCATGCGCAGCAAGTCGATCGCTTGCGCGGGCAGGGGCACGATGTGGTCGCGGTTCATCTTCATGCGTTCAGAAGGGATGTCCCACCGGGCATTGTCCCAGTCGATCTCCGTCCATCGCATGCCGCGCAGTTCGGAATTGCGCGGGAACAGATAAGCTGACAGCAGCAACGCGGAGCCAACAATTGGGTTGGCTTCGCAGTAGCCTTCGATTGCAACCAGTAGGTCTCCGATTTCTTTCGGATCAGTGATGCCCGAGAACTCGCCGCGACGACGCTGCACCATGGCATCGATTGTGAAAGCCGCTGGATCGTGCGTGACTAATCCGCGCGCGGCGGCATAGCGGAAGATTTGAGAAAAGCGAGTGCGCACCTCATGGGCTGTTTCGACCCGTCCAGAGGCCGCGATGGGGTTCACCACATCCAGGACATCTTGGGCGGTGACTTCGCTCACCAGCATCTCCCCCAGCGCATCGATGGTCGCGCCGATCTGGCGGTTTAACTTAGTCAGCGTCCGGGGAGCAGGGTTGCTTTGTTGACGCATCATCAGATATCCGTCTGCGACTTCGCGCCAGGTCGTCGCATCCCTCTTCTTTGTTTTTGTGGTTGGCTTGCGGCGGGTCGCCAGTTCAACGATCTCGGGATCATTGCTGTTGAGATCGAGCTTGAAGGCCGAAGCTTTCAGTCGAGCGTCGGCAAGAGACGTCCGAGGATAGTCACCGATCATTTTTGTCCGCTGGCTGCCCGAAGCGCGATACGCCAAGCGGAAGACTTTTTTGCCCGAAGGCAGCACTTCCAAGAACAGACCGCCACCATCTGAGCACCGAACGCGCTTGTCGGTGGGGCGCAATGATCTGATTTGGGTGTCGGTCAGGGCCATTGTTGTACCGGGTTGTACGATTTTTCGAAGCGTTGCTACCGAACCGTACACCGAAAATGGGCGATCTGTACAACATCCGTACAACAAATCGGTGTTGTACCCCGGTCAGAGGCGTTCACCCATGTTCACCTTCGAAAAATTTTCTCAAGGAAAATCAGTGCTTTAGTTCAGCAATGATTTCCTGTGAGAATACGAACTGGAGCGGGCGATGAGATTCGAACTCACGACCCTAACCTTGGCAAGGTTATGCTCTACCCCTGAGCTACGCCCGCGCGCCAATTCGTGAGCCGTGATCTATAAACAGTTGCGACGCGGCGCAAGTCCAAAAAACCACAAAAATGCAATTTGTAGGGTCAATGCGTGGCAGAGCCAGTGTCCTCATGGATCGCCGCATTCAGGCCGACGTCTTCGCTATGGGCGACAACGCCGTCAGGGCTGAGCAAGAGCAGCCCGTAGGCGGGTGGTTCGTCGATGGAAAGCGATGAATTGATATCCTCAAGATCAAGCACCCCCTGGTGGCAGGGGCTTTTGAACATGGTCCAGGGCACGCCCTTGCTGCTGCCCGAAATCGTCCGGTGGATATGGCCGCAGAAAAGGTGGGTGCTGGGTGTCTCGGCCAGCAGATCAAGAAAGGCATCGCCGCCCGCCAGTTTAATGGCGTCCATCCCAACGATCCCGGTGTCAAAGGGCGGATGGTGGGTAAACACCAGCGGAATGCGGCCCTGCGCCCCTGTCAGCGCCGCACGCAGCCATGCCATGCGGTCGGGGCACAAGAGGCCCGTATGATGTCCCGCGGGGTAGGGCGGGCCGTCCAGCGTATCCAGCGTGATGATCCGGTGGCCGTCAAAATCCATGATGGCCTGGATATGGCCCTGTGCGGTCTGCGGCGCATCGGGAAAGCAGTCCAGAAAGGCATCGCGACGATCATGGTTGCCCAGCATCGGGATCACCGGCATCGGGACCTCTGCTAACGCATCCCGCAGCCGGTCATATTGGGTGGGCAAGCCATGATGGGCCAGATCGCCCATCAGCACCATAGCGGCCGCGTCAGGGTGGTCGCGCAGGGCGGCGTCGCGCACCATCTCAAACCGGACCAAAGGGTCGAGCCCGATGATGTCCTGATCGGCGCGGGTGATGTGCAGGTCGGTGATGGCGATGATCTTTTGCATGATGCATCAAAGGCGCAAAATGCGGTCAAAGGCAATCTTGTCTTGGCGTCCAACGCGAACCCGGTCTTAACGCTTGCGCACTAAAAACCGCCCTGCAGAACTATCACGCAGACCGGTCAAACTGATGCCGCATTCGGCGGCTACGTGGTTGCCAAGAATTTGATGCGCGCCATCGTCAGATTGTGGCCAGCGCCCCGAAACGTGGAGAATAGCATGTGTGAATTTTGTGCAGGACGTCTGGACCGTGACGCACTGGATCGTTTGAAAGATGCCTTGCCGGAAACGGTTGAGGCGGGTGCCAGCACTGAGGGCCTGATTGGGTCCACCACCTTGGTCGCAGAACCGCAAGCACCCAAGAACAACGATCAGCCTGCCGCGGCAGACGCGGCAGAGGCAAGCGGCTTCAATTTTGCCGCCATCGCAGCTGTCGATGTCTTCGATTTTGGTTCAACAACCGGTCAGGGCGCCACGGCTGCCTCCACCTGGACCGCCCAATATCAAAGCGGCCAGGGCCAATCGATGATGGCACCAATGTCTGGCCCTTCCAGTTCCTTGGAAAGCACGGGCGACGACGGATCGCTGGTCTTCGTGTCCACCGATGAGTGGCTCAGCTAGGCCACAGGCACAGAAATGCGGCGAGCGCCAGCGCGGCAAAGGTCAGCATCATGCCCCAGACGCGCCAGCGAAACACCTTGGGCTGAAAGGCCATGCCCAGGCCATGCATCCAGCGCCCGATTAGCAGCACCAGCCCCGTGAGATGTAACGCGAGCCCGCTCGTGCCGTTTAGTTCGGCCAAAGCCATCAGTAGAAGGATAAACGGGGCATATTCGCTGAAATTGGCATGGGCGCGGATCATCGCCTGAAACGGCGGATAGTCCTTGTGACCGTAGGCGATTTTGTTCCGTCGGCGATAGACGATGACCCGCAGGGACAGGATCACGAACAAGGGGGCCAACAGCCCAGCATAAAGCGCTGTTGTTGTGACCATCAGTGACCTCCCTGCCGGTCCGGGTTGCGCCTATTCCAGCTCGACCAGCAGGTCCTTGGCGTCGATCTGACCGCCAGCGGCCACATGCACGGCTTTGATGACCGCATCGCGCTCAGCGTGGATGCCGGTCTCCATCTTCATCGCCTCAATCGTCAGCAACAGATCACCTTCTTTGACCTCTTTGCCCGCAACCGCAGCCACAGTCGCCACAACGCCCGGCATCGGCGCGCCGATGTGGTTGGCATTGCCGTCCTCGGCCTTGGGCCGGTTGACCTTGTCGGCGGCCGCCAAACGGTTCAGCACGCGGATCGTCCGGGGCTGGCCGTTCAGTTCAAAGAACACCTTTACTTCGCCGTCTTCGTTCATGTCGGCCACGGCCTGCATGCGCACTTCCAGCGTCTTGCCGGGGTCAATCTCGGCTGTGATCTCTTCGCCCGGTTGCATACCGTAAAAGAACGTCTTGGTGGGCAGGGTGCGCACGGGGCCATAGGTCTTATGACGGCCCATGTAATCAAGGAAGACCTTGGGATACATCAAATAGCCGTTCAGGTCCTCGTCATCGACCGCTTTGCCATCCAATTGCGCTGACAGATCGGCGCGGGTGGCTTCCATATCAACAGGTTTCAAGTGCAGGCCGGGACGATCCGTCGTGGGCTTGTCGCCTTTGAGGATCTTCTTCTGGATCGCCTTGGGCCAGCCACCGGGCGGTTGCCCAAGGCTGCCCTTCATCATGTCCACGACACTGTCGGGAAAGACCACATCGGTTTTGGGGTCTTCGACATCGGCGCGGGTCAGGTTCTGACTGACCATCATCAGGGCCATGTCGCCAACCACCTTGGACGACGGCGTGACTTTCACGATATCGCCAAACATCTGGTTCACATCCGCATAGGTCTGGGCGACTTCGTGCCAGCGCTCTTCGAGCCCCAAGGACCGGGCCTGCGCCTTGAGGTTGGTAAACTGACCACCGGGCATCTCGTGCAGATAGACCTCAGACGCCGGGGCCTGCAGGCCGGATTCAAACGCCAGATAATGGGCGCGGACGCTTTCAAAGTAGTTGCTGATCTCGCGGATCGCGCCGACGTCCAGCCCGGTGTCACGATCAGAGCCCTTGAGCGCCTCAACGATAGACCCCAGCGTTGGCTGGCTGGTGTTGCCCGACAGCGCGTCCATCGCGCCGTCCACACAATCCACGCCTGCCGCAGAGGCGGCCATCACGGTGGCAATCGCGGCCCCGGATGTGTCATGCGTGTGGAAGTGGACGGGCAGGCCGACCTCTTCTTTCAGCGCCGTGATCAGGGCCGTGGCGGCGGCTGGTTTCAGCAGACCCGCCATATCCTTCAGGCCCAGCACATGTGCGCCTGCGGCCTCAAGCTCTTTGGCCATGCCGACGTAGTACTTCAGGTCGTATTTGCTGCGATCGGGGTCCAGCAGGTCGCCAGTATAGCAGACCGTGCCTTCGCAAACCTTGTTCGCCTCAATCACCGCGTCCATCGCCACGCGCATGTTATCAACCCAGTTGAGGCTGTCGAACACGCGGAAGACGTCAACGCCGCTGGTGGCCGCCTGCGCGACGAACC
Organism: uncultured Paracoccaceae bacterium; assembly: GCA_947494675.1. Lineage (GTDB taxonomy): Bacteria > Pseudomonadota > Alphaproteobacteria > Rhodobacterales > Rhodobacteraceae > CANMYO01. Next base: position 1,102,188 of record CANLVP010000002.1, on the reverse strand, counting down.
CTTGCACGACGTTATCAGGATAATTGGTGTAGCCGACGCCATTGCTGGCGCGCAGCAGCATCTGCGTCATGATGTTGGGCATCGCCGCACGGATATCGCGCAGGCGCTGCCAGGGGCATTCCTGCAAGAACCGATAGGCCACGTCAAAGGTGGCCCCGCCCCAGCATTCAACGCTGAAAAGCTGGTTCATCTTGGCCGCATAAGTGGGCGCGACCGTGATCATATCAATGGACCGCATCCGCGTGGCCAATAACGACTGGTGTCCGTCCCGCATGGTGGTGTCGGTGATCAGCAGCTGCTTTTGATCCTTCATCCACTGCGCCACGGCCTCTGGACCGAAGTCGTCCAGAATGTTGCGGGTGCCGGGGATCACGTCCGTTGTGGGCTTCACCGGGGCCTTGGGCGGTTTCACATCCGCCGCAGGGCGCGGGCGGCCCGCCGTCTCGGGGTGACCGTTCACGGTGATATCCGCGATATAGGTCAGGATTTTCGTGGCTCGGTCGCGCCGTTTCTGGAAGTTGAAAAGGTCCGGCGTCTCGTCGATGAACTTGGTGTGGTATTCGTTGTTCAGGAACACCGGATGCTTCAGCAGGTTTTCGACAAACGCGATATTGGTCGACACGCCGCGAATACGAAACTCGCGCAAGGCCCGGTCCATCCGGGCAATCGCCATCTCTGGCGTGGGCGCTTTCGCCGTCACCTTGGTCAACAGACTGTCATAGTAGCGCGTGATCACAGCGCCCGAATAGGCCGTGCCGCCGTCCAGACGAATGCCGGGGCCCGTGGCCGACCGGTAAGTGCCAATGCGGCCATAGTCAGGGATAAAGTTGTTCTGCGGGTCCTCTGTCGTGACCCGGCACTGTAGCGCGTGACCGTCAAGTTTAACGTCATATTGGCTGGCACAGCCCGTCGCCTCGACAATCGACTTGCCCTCGGCGATCAGAATTTGCGCGCGGACGATGTCGATGCCGGTGACCTCTTCGGTGACCGTGTGTTCCACCTGCACGCGGGGGTTCACCTCGATGAAGTAGAATTCACCACTGTCCATATCCATCAGGAATTCGACTGTGCCCGCACATTCATAGTTCACATGCTGGCAGATCTTCTTGCCCAGGTTACACAACTGCTCGCGCTGGGTGCCGCTAAGATACGGGGCAGGGGCACGCTCAACCACCTTTTGGTTGCGGCGCTGGACCGAACAATCGCGTTCCCACAGGTGATAAATCTGGCCCTGACTGTCGCCAAGGATCTGCACCTCAACGTGGCGGGCCTTCATGATCATCTTTTCCAGATAACCTTCACCATTGCCAAAGGCGGCCTCCGCCTCGCGGCGGCCTTCGCGCACTTTCTCTTCCAGCTCATCCTCGGACATGATCGGGCGCATCCCGCGACCACCGCCACCCCATGACGCCTTGAGCATCAGCGGGTAGCCCACCTCTTTGGCCTCTTTCTTGATCGCTGCCATATCATCGCCCAGGACCTCGGTGGCGGGAATGACCGGCACGCCGGCCTCAATCGCCACACGTCGCGCGCTGGCCTTGTCACCCAGCTTGCGCATGGTCTCGGCCTTGGGGCCGATAAAGGTGATGCCGTTGGCGGCGCAGGCATCCACAAAGTCCGGGTTCTCGGACAGCAGGCCATAGCCGGGGTGGATCGCGTCCGCGCCCGACATCTTGGCGACGCGGATGATTTCATCAATGCTCAGGTAGGCGGCAACGGGGCCAAGGTCCTCACCGATGCGGTAAGCCTCATCGGCCTTAAAGCGGTGCAGCCCCAGTTTATCCTCTTCGGCAAAGACGGCGACGGTCTTTTTGCCCATCTCGTTGGCGGCACGCATGATGCGGATTGCAATTTCGCCACGGTTGGCAACGAGGATTTTCTTAAAATCGGGCAAGGGGAGGCTCCTTTTCGCAGTTGCGGCATTGGTAAGGTGCAGATGCAGAGAGGTAAATACGGATTTCTCCGCTGTTAGCGTCCAAACCGTGCAAGGTTTTGCGAGGTGACGTAATTTTCTTACGTCAGGCTGTGGCTGGGGGCAGCAAAGTTGCGGGCAGGTCCGACAGCTTGCGCGCGCCGATCTGTCCCATGTTGCTGATCATGTCCTGCCGGAGCAGATCAACCACATGGGCCGCACCTGCATCGCCCAAGGCACCAAGCCCGTAATGGAACGCGCGGCCCAGCATGACGAAATCCGCGCCCAAGGCCAATGCGCGCAGAATATCCAGCCCGCCCGTGACCCCGCTGTCAAAGATTACCGGCAGCTGTGTCGCCGCACGAATGGCAGGCAGGGCGGTGATCGTCGCGGGACTGCCAGCAAACTGACGCCCCGCATGGTTGCTCACCCAGATCGCATCCACCCCTTCGTCCGATAGCCGCGCCGCATCGCCCGGGTTCATCACCCCTTTGACAATCAGCGGGCCGTCCCAGATGTCGCGCAATTCCTTCAGGTAATCCCAATCGGGCGAGGTGCGCATCAGATAGCCGATGTGCTGGTTTGATGGAAGCGCCGTGCGGGTCTGGACATAGCTTTCCATCAGGCGCGGCCGCGGCATGCCCGTTTTGGCGATCCCTAGTGACCATGCCGGACACATCGCCATCTGGGCCAGAATCTTGGGGGTAATCGAAGGTGGATTGGTCATGCCGCCCCTGATCTGACGCTCCCGGCGGGAGGCCACGGGCACGTCAACGGTCAGGATCAACCCAGTGAAGCCTGCGTCCTTTGCCCGCTTGAGCATATCGGCCAGAATGGTGCGGTCACGCGGCGGATAAAGCTGAAACCAGGCGTCCGGCCCAATGGAGCCTGCGATATCATCAGGTGTCTGGCTGGCCATGGTGGACAGGCAAAATGGGATGCCCTCGGCCTTGGCCATGCGGGCCAGACTGTGTTCCGCCCCCGGCCAGATCAGCCCGGACATGCCCACTGGGGCCACGCCAAACGGCAGCGGGTGGTCGCGCCCGAAGAGCGTAGTTGTCAGATCAGGCTCGGCTTCCCCATGCAGGATCGAGGTGCGCAGCAGCACATTTTCCAGCGCGTCATGGTTCCGCCGAAGCGTGGATTCGTCGCCCGTCGCGCTGTCCAGATACTCCCACACGAAATGCGGAATGCGCCGCTTGGCGCGGGCTTTCAGGTCAGACAGGGCGGGGTAACGGCTGTGCAAATTCATAGGCCGGACGCTAGTGGAGCGGTTCGGAAATGAAAAGGTGAGGTGGGAACTTGTGGCGGCTGAGGGAGCCTCCGGCGGGGATATTTATAGACCAAAGAAAGCCAAAGAACAGAATGTGAACACCTCTTTTGTTGAGCAGGCTTTTCCGTTATCTTGTGCCGCATGAGCCAGTTTAGCGAAGATGATGCCTTTGAGGCCGCCGCCGTTCCCCTCAGCCGTCAGGCAATGGTGGGGCGATCCGCCCCTTATCTGGAGGGGTTGAACCCTGCGCAGCGCGCAGCGGTTGAGGCTTTGGATGGCCCGGTGCTGATGTTGGCAGGGGCTGGAACGGGCAAGACCAAGGCGCTCACCGCGCGGATCGCGCATTTGCTGGTCACCGGGACCGCGCGCCCAAATGAGATTTTGGCCGTGACCTTCACCAATAAAGCCGCGCGCGAAATGAAGAACCGTGTTGGCGGGCTCTTGGGGGAGGCGGTCGAAGGGATGCCGTGGCTCGGCACCTTTCATGCGATCTGCGTCAAGCTTTTGCGGCGGCATGCAGAGCTGATTCCGATCAATGGGGCAGGTGGCGATGACCTGATTGACGCCGGTCCGGTCAATGGAGGACCGGCTGGCGCTGGGCCATCTTTGAAGTCGAACTTCACGATCTTGGACACCGACGATCAGCTACGTTTGATGAAACAGCTCATCATTGCGGCTGGCATAGACGAAAAACGCTGGCCGCCGCGGATGTTGGCAGGGATCATTGACGGTTGGAAAAACCGCGCGCTGACGCCCGACAATGTGCCGGTCGCCGATAGTGGTGCCTTTGATCACAAGGGCGTCGCGTTGTATGCGGCCTATCAACGACGGTTGTTAGAACTTAACGCTTGCGACTTTGGTGATCTCCTGCTGCACATGGTCACCATATTCCAAAATCATGAAGATATCCTGAAGCAATACCAGCGCTGGTTCCGCTACATTCTGGTGGACGAATATCAGGATACGAACGTCGCCCAATATCTTTGGCTTCGGCTCTTGGCGGGCGGGCACAAGAACATCTGCTGCGTGGGGGATGACGACCAGTCGATCTATGGCTGGCGCGGTGCAGAAGTGGGCAATATCCTCCGGTTTGAAAAGGATTTTCCCGGCGCTGTGGTGGTCCGGCTAGAGCAGAATTATCGCTCTACCGCGCATATTCTGGCCGCCGCTTCTGGCGTGATTGCCGCCAACAAGGGGCGGCTCGGCAAGACGCTGTTTACGGAAAGTGATGGCGGCGAAAAAGTCCGGCTGATCGGCCATTGGGACGGCGAGGAGGAGGCGCGTTGGATTGGCGAAGAGGCCGAAGCGCTTCAGCGCGGTACCCGAGGTATGGCCGGTAAGTCGCTGGATCATATGGCGATTTTGGTCCGCGCCAGCCATCAGATGCGTGCCTTTGAAGACCGGTTTCTGACCATTGGTTTGCCTTACCGCGTCATTGGCGGTCCGCGGTTTTATGAGCGAATGGAGATCCGTGACGCGATGGCCTATTTCCGATTGGCCGTCAGTCAGGACGATGATCTGGCGTTTGAGCGGATTGTGAACACGCCGAAACGAGGGCTGGGCGACAAGGCAGTTCAAACCATTCAGCGGGCTGCACGCAGCAATGGTGTGTCGCTTGTCGAAGGCGCGCGGATCGTTGTGCAGGGGAAGTTGCTGGGTGGTAAGGGCTTGAAAGAGCTTGGAATTCTGGTTGATGGGCTGGATCGCTGGCATCAGCAGCTCCGCGCGGAACAAGATACCCATGTGGAAATGGCGGAGATGATTTTGGACGAATCCGGCTACACCGGATTTTGGCAAAACGACAAAACGCCAGAGGCGCCGGGGCGGTTGGAGAACTTGAAGGAACTCGTCAAAGCCCTTGAAAACTTTGAGAATTTGCAAGGGTTCCTTGAGCACGTTGCCTTGATCATGGACAATGAGACCGAGGGTGACGAAGAAAAGATCAGCATCATGACGCTGCATGCCGCTAAGGGATTGGAATTCCCTGTTATTTTCCTGCCGGGCTGGGAAGATGGGCTGTTTCCGAGCCAGCGCAGCATGGACGAAAGCGGGTTGAAGGGGTTGGAGGAAGAACGGCGGCTCGCTTACGTCGGGATCACCCGTGCGGAAGAGATTTGTACGATAAGTTTTGCTGCAAATAGAAGGGTTTACGGGCAATGGCAGTCGGCGATGCCGTCGCGGTTTATCGATGAATTGCCCACTGAGAATGTCGAGGTTCTGACGCCTCCGGGGCTTTATGGTGGGGGCTTTGGCGCGGCAGGAATGTCCGCCAGCGCGAGCCCTGCGGCGCAGGGCGCAATGGGGTCTGATTTGCATGAAAAGGCCGCAAAATCAGACGTTTACAACTCACCGGGATGGCGCAGGTTACAGTCACGGAGCCAGCAGAGAGGCATGTCGCAACCGGCGGAATCGCGGAATATGACGATTGATATGAGCGCGGTGAGTGCCTTTACCACCGGGGATCGGGTGTTTCATCAGAAGTTTGGATACGGCCAAGTCACTGGAATCGAAGGAGATAAATTGGATATCGCCTTTGAAAAGGCGGGCGATAAGAAGGTCGTCGCGCGGTTCATTGTGAAGGCGGATGAAGCCGGAGATGTGCCGTTTTAGGGGGGGTGGGAGACGTGCATTCTATCAATTATTTCAATGCCTTAATCACTCCATCTGAGGATTGTCAGGCTGTCGCGAAAGTGCCCGATAAGCCCGGCAGTATTGCGCATTTGCAGTATGAGATGTTGCGGGATGCGCCGATGGTCCATCAATCAGATGATGTGCTGGTCACTGTCGTTGGGACCCGCAAAGAGATCCCGAAAGAGGAATGGGACGACTTGAAAAACGATTTATTTTCAAAGGGTCAGCCTTGTTTCCGCACCTCGCCTTTGGTCAAGACCCATGGTTGGGGATTGTATCATGATAGCGACGGGCGGGTCGGTTTGGTGGACCCCAGATCAGACCGGTTTCAGGAATTACTGGATGATCCCGAGGTGACCACCGTACCGGGCATGCGAAACGCGCGGCGTTAACCAAGCCAGACAGGGTAAAGGGTTAACACGAGCAAGAGCGCCATCACGCCGTTGAAGAGCCGCAAAAGGTGCGGACGCGACAGCAGGCGTTTGACTTGGGTGCCGATGGTCGCCCAGACCATGATCGACGGGAAATTGGTCATCGCAAAGACACCCGCGACCCAAAACGCAGGGCCAAGCCCGCCGCCCTCTGGCGAGAGGTTGGTGACGGCGTGGACGGCCATATACCACGCCTTTGGATTGACCCATTGAAAGGCTGCGGCCTGGAGAAAGGTGAAGGGTTTGCCGCGTGCTTCACCCTCGCGTGGGGGCGCGGCGGTGGCGATTTTCCAAGCGAGATAAAGCAGATAGGTGGTGGAGACGACCTTGAGGATGAGCTCTGTCAAAGGGTAGAGGTCAAAGATTTGACCCAGCCCCAGACCGACCAGTGATACCATGAAGGCATGGCCCAGCGAGATGCCCAGCATATGCGGCAGGGTGCGGCGGAAGCCGAAATTTGCGCCAGAGGCCATCAACATCAGGTTGTTGGGGCCGGGGGTGATGGAGCTGACGAAGGCAAAGCCGACCAGCGCAATGAGGAGGTCATAGGTCATAGCGCAACGCTACACGCATTTTCACGCGTTGAAATTGCAATGTTTGTGGAATTTGTGCTATCTGTGCAATCTATGACGAAAGTTGATCAAATTGGCGCGCAAATATTGCACGAGTTGGCGCGCGACGGACGCATCAGCAATCTGGTGCTGGCGGAGAAGGTGGGGTTGTCGCCCTCGGCCTGTTCGCGGCGCGTGACCGAGATGGAGCGGGCGGGAATCATTAAGGGATATCGCGCGCGGCTGGACCCGGTGCAGACCGGGCGCGGTTATGTGGTCTATGTGGCGGTTGGACTGGCGGAGCATACCAAATCTGCGCAGTTCAGTTTTGAACGCGCGATGAGCCGTGCCGATGAAGTCACCGAATGCCACAACGTCGCGGGGGCGTTTGAATATATGCTCCGCGTCGAAGTGGCTGACCTGCCTGCCTATAAAGCGTTCCATACCAATACCTTGGGGACTGTTCCGCATGTGCGGTCGATCACCAGCTATATGGTCATGGGAAGCTCCAAGGATTTGCGCAGTTAACCATACGTCCTTAACCATGTTTCGGGGAAAAAGGTTAAAATGCACAAAGTATGCACAGCCCATACACAACCCATGCGCATCAAAGTCTTAACAGAAATTCATTAATGCGCGGTGGTCAGATCAGGGTCTGCGCCGCTTTGAACAAGGCGACGGCCCCTGCGAGCAAGCTGATCAGTGAAATGCCACGGGCGACAAGCTTTTCGTAGTCGAGCCACCACGGTTTGAGCCGGTTTGAAACTTTGGTGTTCAGGTCCGCCAGCATCTGGAGTGCCTTAAAGCGGTCGTCGAAGTTTTCCGCATCTCGGTATTCCTGTGCGGCGGCGACCATGGTGATCGTGAGAATGTCGTCGCTGTTGTTCGCGGCGGCCCGGTAGGCGTCAATCTCGACACAAATGGTGCGGCTGAGTTGATCACGGGCGTCATCGCTTGAGATCAGATCAACGGCCTGAAACGGAAGGTGCGCGCGGACGTCTGCAGCGCGGGAATGGACGTATCGGGACAAGAGGTGACCCAGAACGACGATGACGATGGCGACACCGACAAAGGCCACGGCGTTGAACGTTGCGTCGCGGGGGATAGTGAAATCTGGCCCCAGAAGATCGGGGCTCCACAGCACCAGACCACCCACAGCGGTCAGCGCCGCAAGTGCCGTGATCAACAGCAGCGCACCGCGACTTGAAGAAGCTGCCGGTGGTTGGCGGTGGGGCTGAGGGGCGGGCGCAAGGGCAGGGGCAGCAGGTAAGGTCCAAGGGTCGTTCTCTGCAAGATCAGGGGATGGCGAGACTGGCTGCGGCGCTGCGGGGGCTTCGATGTCGAATGGATCGCCGGATGGCGCAGGGACCGGTGCGGGGTTGGCGGGCACCGGGGAGGGTTTAGCGCCGAAAGTCTGTTGGAGAATTGGGCTGTTTTTCTGAACGAGGTCATCAAAATAACCGTTATCCTTGATCGTGCGCAGCGCGGTTTGGGTGTCCTGCAGGCTGGGGCGGATGGTAACATCCGTGGCCAAAAGCCCGGAGAGCAGTTTTTGATAGGGCTCCGGCGCAGCCGACACATCTGGGCCGATGCGCGCGGTGGCCATTTTCATCACACCTTGAAGGTCGTCGGCATCTCGAAAGGGCCGCCCGACAAGCATTTCGTAAAGGAGTGCGCCGACGGACCACATGTCCGACCCGGTGGTCTGGGTCAGGCCAAAAAGCTGCTCTACCGACATATAGAGCGGTTTGCCCGAAACCTCGCCCAGGATGGTGGTGCGTTCGGTTTTGGTTTGTTCGGTCAGCTGGCCGATGGCGTTGAAGTCAATCAGGACCGGGTCATCGGGTTTGCGCAGGATGATGTTTTGCGGGCTGATATCGCGGTAGATAAACCCAGCGTCGTGGATCACGTGGAGGGCGGAAAGCAGCCGGTCCATGATCGTGAGCGTGTCCTGTTCGGTCAGGGGCGGGTCGTGTTTGAGACGTTCAGACAGGGGTTCGCCGGGGACATATTCATAAGTCAGCAGGAAGTAATCGCCGATCTCTTTGTGCTCTAGTAAGCGTTGGAGGGCGGCGTGGCGCAGTTGCATCATCAGCTCGACTTCGCGTGCGAAATAGCGATGCGCGGCGGCGGAGTTGGGTTTGATTTTCAGGACAACGTCTTGGCGAGACAAGAGGTTTTGCGCACGCCACGTCTCGCCCAAGGGGCCTTTGCCCAGAAGGGTGAATCCGCCGTAATTGGCGGCCAATTCGGGAAGTGGTGCGTCGGCCATAATATCCCCTTGGGGCAAGTTTGGGCCGTGGGGGGCGTGCAAATCAAGGTTGGATTTCCTGACCCGCCAAAAAGAAACGGCGATGCGCGGGAGGAGGTGCACATCGCCGTTCTTATTTTGGTGGCACATTCCCCCGGGAGGAGGTGGAGGTTTGTGCCGGTTTCACCGGAACCAGCCAGGGAGGAGGTTGGTGGTCCCGATTAGCGGGCTTACGCCGGGAGGAGGTGGCGGGCCCGTATTCTGTTTAATCAAAATGGCGGCTCCGGGAGGAGGTGGAGCCGCCATCTTGTTTTTCACGAAACCTGAGGCCGGGAGGAGGTGGCCGGTTCCGCGTGTGTCAGGCTTGCCGCGGGAGGAGGTGCAGCGCGCCCGATGTCGTAGCTTATGCGCCGTATGCGGCCTCATAAGCGATTGCTTTGATCGACGCGCGGCTGATGCCAAGGTCGGCCAGTTCACGTGCCGAAAGGGTTTCCAGTTCGGCCACGGTTGTGCGGAAGACTTTCCGTTTCGCGGCGGCTTCTGCCCACTGCGCGCGGAGGTCTGCAAATTTCTCGACCAGCGTGTGGCCTGTTGTGCTCGTGTTTGTATATGCCATCGTTCGTATCTTCTTTACTAAGAGTGTTGCGCCGGATTGCGCTTCGTGGACCATACTTAGGCAGATGCTGCGCACGCACAATGGGTGATGCTGCAATGCAGCTATGCACCAAGTGCAAGGTAACCATAGGTAAATTTCGTTTTTGCCCAATGGTTAGGCAGTTTGGCGCGGGGACTTGCGATTTGGTGATGGCTGACTGATGTTGCCGCTCAAATTGGCGGTTTGCGAAAGGGCGGATCATGGCAGACAAGAACGAGATTCTGGCGGCATTGGCAAAAGTTGGCTTGCCCGATGGCGGTGATTTGGTCAGCCGCGACATGGTGCGGGCGCTGACAGTCGAGGGCGAGGCGGTGCGGTTCGTCATTGAGGCCCCCGATGCGGCGATGGCGGCGCGGATGGAACCTGTGCGCACGACTGCTGAACGGGCTGTTGCGAGCGTTGCGGGTGTCGGTAAAGTGTCGGCCTTGTTGACGGCGCATGGGCCTGCGCCGAAACCGGCGGCACCGCCCCCCAACCTGAAGATCGGACGCCACCCGGAGCCGCAGGCGGGGCCGACGAAGCCTGCGGGCGTCGACCGGATCATCGCGATTGGGTCGGGCAAGGGCGGCGTGGGTAAATCCACGGTGTCGAGCAACCTGGCCGTGGCGCTGGCCAAGGAAGGGCGGCGCGTTGGGTTGCTGGATGCGGATATCTATGGGCCGAGCCAGCCACGGATGATGGGTGTGAATAAGCGGCCCGGCAGCCCCGATGGCAAGACGATCATTCCATTGCAGGCGCATGGTGTGACGATGATGTCCATCGGTCTGATGATGGACCCTGATAAGGCGGTGGTCTGGCGCGGGCCGATGCTGATGGGGGCGTTGCAGCAGATGCTGGGGCAGGTGCAATGGGGCGAGCTGGATGTGCTGCTGGTCGATCTGCCACCCGGCACGGGCGATGTGCAACTGACGCTGTGCCAGAAATCCGACCTGACTGGCGCGCTGGTTGTCAGCACGCCGCAGGATGTGGCCCTTTTGGATGCGCGCAAGGCGCTGGATATGTTCAAGACGCTGAACACACCGGTGCTGGGCCTGATTGAGAATATGTCGATGTTTGTCTGTCCTGATTGCGGGTCGTCCCATGCGATCTTTGGCGAGGGCGGGGTAAAGGCGGAGGCCGAGAAGATCGGCGCGCCCTATCTGGGGGCCTTGCCGATTGATCTGGAGACACGGCTTGCGGGCGATGCGGGCACACCGATCGCGGCGGGTGACGGGCCGATGGCCGAGGCTTACCGGGTGCTCGCGCGGCGGTTCATCGACGGTGGTATGGCGTGATCCGGCCCGCCACATCGGCGGATCATGCGGCGATCTGGGCGCTGCTGGAGCCGGTATTTCGCGCAGGCGAGACCTATGCCGTGGACCCCACGATCAGCCAGGAGGCGGCGCTGGACTATTGGACCGGTGGCGCGGCTTGCTATGTGGTTGAGGATCAGGGGGCCATTGTTGGCACCTACTATATAAAGACAAACCAGCCGGGTGGCGGCGCACATATCTGCAATTGCGGCTATATCGTCGGAGACGCCGCGCGGGGGCGTGGGCTGGCCGGGCAGATGTGTGAGGCCAGTCAGGATCAGGCCCGTGCGCTGGGTTATCGCGCCATGCAGTTCAACTTTGTGCTGGAAAGCAATGCAGGTGCTGTGCGGCTTTGGCACAGGCTTGGGTTTACTACGGTCGGCACGATCCCGGAGGCCTTTGCGCACCCCAAAGCAGGGATGGTGCGGGCCTTCGTGATGTATAAGCCGTTATAGTTCCGTCGAAAATCACCCCTAATCCGCCCAATTGAGGCCGAAATTCCTGCGCAACCTGCATGCGCACAGGGCAGGAGCGGTCCAGTTGGAATTGAAAGACATTTTCTTAGGGGCCGTGGGCGTATGCGCGGTGGTGATGGTCACCACGGGGGCCGGGATCAAAGAGCTGGGGCTCGATAAGCTTGGCGAAGGTTTGAACGGTCTTACAACCGGTAGCGGTGTCAGCGGGACCTATAACCTTGGCTATAATCTGCACAATCAGGCCAATGGCAACTTGCTGCATTGGGACCTGTCCCATGGCAAGTTGCGACCGCCGGCAATTGCCACGGTTGATGGCTATGCGCTGATCACTGAGGTGGCGTCAGGGCATCCAGGCGATGCGGGCCAGGTGCCGCAAAGCATTGTGACGCTGGCCAATGATGATTGCACGGTGCGGCCGCCGCAGCCGGGCGAAGTGATTGCGAACGTCTATGCCGCGAGCGGCTATTTCCAGAGCGGGATTGGTGTGATCACCCGTGCACATCTTGAGGATCGCGCGGAAAAGTGGATCGAGAAACGCTATAAGGACATGCTGCGCACGCCGCGATTGCTGGGGTATGAACGGCATCAGACCATGGATGTGGTGGATGTCTATGTGACTGAAACGGCGGCACCGGTCTATCTGATCCTGCAGGCGCGGGGCGGTTCTGCGATCTTTAACCTACAGGTGGCGGAAGGCGTTGAGATTGCGCAGGTGGCTGTTGTGTCCGCCCAGCCCGTGGGCGTGTCGAACGTGCCAGAGGCGACGCCGATTGATTTGATCGGTTCGGGTTGTGGCTATGCGATGTGGCGGATGCCGAAAGCGCAGTGGGATTTCGTGGAAAATACCCGCAACGGGATTGGCGATGAAGCGCTGCTGGATGAGCATTACCAGAATGCGGGCGTCTATTCGGATTGGTTCGCGGGCGTCTTTGGGATCGGGGCAGAGCAGGGGCAGGCGGGCTATGGTAAGCAATCATATGTGCTGGCGGGGCCATTGCCGGAGCCTGATGCCTTGATCGATTACACGCCTTTGGGTGTTGTGCATCTGTCGGAGAATGAGCTGGTGCTGTCGGGCAGTTTTGATGAGCGCAAGGCGGGTTACCGTGGGGCGGTTGAAGCGGTGATGGCCGAGGCGACGGGGATGGACATGGCCGGTTTCCTCGCCAATGCGCCGATGACCCGTGATCCGGCCCCGGCGCAAGGGGGGGATCAGTAATGGGTATCTTGCGGATCTTGCAGTTCGTCATTGGCGGGCTGTTTCTCGCGGCACTTGCGCTTTTTGCTGTGTTGGCCTTTGGCACCGGTGCGGGGGAACAGGCCGTGGCGCAAAGCGCGGAACGGCCCAGCGTGTCGGTCAATCATCTGACGGACGATCTGGAGAAAGAGCTTTTGGCGGAAAAGCCCGAAGGCGAGGGGCTGAGCTTTGTCGAGAACCTGATCCTGACGGTGACCGGGCGGGCGATCACGGCGGTGGAAGATGCGCAGGCCGAGGCGGTGCTGAATGTGGCAGAGCTGAGCCGGGATCACCGGGTTGAGTTGACCTATATGGTGCATCTGACCGAGCTGATGCCTGCGGGCATCACAGCGGTGCCGCAGGTGGATCGCGATTTGTTCGCGCTGGGGCATATGGCAAATTATGTGCGGGCACGGGAATGCCCGATCCTGCTTGAGACCCTGGCGACCGCTTGTCAGGTGTCGCGGATCGAGGTCGATCCGGCTGAAGATAATTACTACCGGGTCGAGGCCGAGGTGGTCTTTGCCGCCGCAGATGCGCCGGGTGAGGTGCCGCTGGCCGAGAACCTGCGCACGGTGTCGGAATGGTTTGACGCCTATGAAAGCCGCAGGCCCAAGGGCGACATTGCGGACCACAATCAGGTGCGCAGGCTGGGCTATGGGTTCGCGGTTGAGCAATGCGCCGCCCTGCGCAAGACCTATGGCAATTGCGTGTTGGAGCAGGTGGAGTTCCGGGCGTTGCCCGTGCGCGGCGATGATACGGCGGTAAAGGCGACGGTGCGTGTCAAAGTCTCTGCCGTGTTGCCGCAGTCGGACAGCTAGAGCCTCTGGGAATTCACGGAATCGCGCGGGGCTGCGCGAATCAAAACGGCATTTCACGGGTGATTCACGAGTGATAACGGGGCTGAGAGGCCCCGTTATTGCCTTTGGGGCAGGGGATTGCGAAAAAAGTTGGGATTTTTGTGTCTGGTGTGGGATTGCGCTGGAATGGGCGCATGTTGCTTGGTGGGGGCTGTCTAACACAACATGTAGTGTTCCGACGCGCTGCGATCTAGATTTTGTATGTTTTCTGGGTTCCAGAGATTCACTTGAGTTCACAAAAATCCCAGAAAATGGTGGACAGAACCATATGGTTGCGGCACAAAGAGTGCACGGTAACGACGGGCAAACGATCTAAGGGACGACAAGATCCCAACCGGCAAAAGTCAGGTTTCATACAGGCCCCCGAATTACCGCAACAAAGAATCCGGCGCGCGAGCGAGCAGACATCCCCCCAGGTGGCGCGCGCAGCTGGACTAGCCCCCACGGGGCAGAGGGCGGCGGATTGAGCAGTGGCAGCAGCTCAATCCGCCGTTTTCACATTTGAAGGCTGAAACGCGGGACGAAAGAGACGGACGTAAGTGGCACTGAAGTTTACAGGCGAACACACCCAAAAGGTGGACGGCAAGGGACGCATGAGCGTTCCGGCCGATTTTCGTCGTGTGCTTGAGGCTGCGGACCCCGATTGGGCCCCCGGACTGCCGATGAAATGTCAGATTGTCTATGGTGACCACCTTGAGGGGCGGTTGCAGGTTTATTCGGTCGCCGAATACGACAAGGTGATGGAGCGGATCGAGGCGATGCCCGATAGCGACCCCAACAAGGACCACATCACGCATCTGGTCATCACCCAGTCCGAGCCGCTGACGGTGGATAAGGACGGGCGGGCGGTGCTGCCGCTCAAGCGCCGCGAAAAGCTGGGGCTGACGGAAGGCGCTCTGTCGTTCCGGGGCAGGCTCAGCCATTTTGAGATTTGGAAGGCCGAGGATTATGACGCGGAAGTGAGCGCGCCGGTGCAAGACTTCCTGAGTGATAAGCCCAAGAACTTTAACCCCTTGTCCTTGGTGCCGTAGCAATGTCCATGTCAGCTGCCGCAGACAAAGCCCCACATATCCCGGTCCTGATCCGCGCCATTCTGAGCGCGGTTTCCCCCGTTCAGGGGGTTTGGCTGGATGGGACGTTTGGGGCGGGCGGCTATACGCGGGAATTTCTGAAAGCGGGTGCAGAGAAGGTGATTGCGGTCGACCGTGATCCGCTGGCGTTTGAGATGGCCGAGGAATGGATCGGCGGTTATGGCGACCGGATTGAGCCTGTCGCGGGCACGTTTTCCAAGCTGGATGAATATGGTGCCGGCCTGGACGGCGTCGTGCTGGATCTGGGTGTGTCGTCGATGCAGCTTGATCTGGCGGAGCGCGGGTTTTCGTTCATGCGCGATGGGCCGCTGGATATGCGGATGAGCCAGGATGGGCCATCAGCGGCGGACCTGTGCAATGACGCCGATGAAGGCGAACTGGCTGATATCATTTATCTTTATGGTGAAGAGCGGGCCAGCCGCCGGATTGCCAAGGCGATTGTGAAGGCGCGGCCTGTGACCACCACGGGCGAGTTGGCGAAGATCGTGGAAGGGTGCCTTCCCCGTGCAAAACCAAACCAGAGCCATCCGGCAACCCGGACGTTTCAGGCGCTGCGGATCGCGGTGAATGATGAATATGGCGAGTTGTGGCAGGGACTGATGGCGGCGGAACGTGCGCTGAAGCCCGGCGGGCAATTGGCGGTTGTGACCTTTCATTCGGTGGAAGACCGGATGGTGAAACGGTTCCTTGCCGCGCGGTCGGGCAATACGGCCAATGCCAACCGCTATGCGCCTGAGACCGAAAAGACCGTCGCGGCGTTCACGGTGAAATCGCGCAAGGCCATCGGGCCGGATGCGCAGGAACTGGCAGACAACCCGCGCAGCCGGTCGGCCAAGCTGCGGGTGGCGGTGCGCACGGACGCGCCTGCCGAGGCGATAGACCCAAAACAATTGGGCATGCCGATGAGAAGGGGCGGAAAATGAGGGCGTTGTTTTATGTGCTGGCCGCGTTTGCGGTGATGGGGCTGGGGTTCTGGGCCTATCAGGAGAATTACAAGACGCAGCAGGCGATCAAGACGGTGCGGAATTTGCATGGGCAAATTGGTGCCGCACATGAGCGTCTGGGGATGTTGCGGGCGGAGTGGGCCTATCTGAACCGGCCAGACCGTCTGGCCGATCTGGCAGAGCTGAATTTCGACCGTCTGGGTCTGCTGCCGCTGATGCCCGATGCCTTTGGCAACGTCAGCCAGATCATCTACCCGCTGCCCGATATTCTGCCGATCACGGACCCGATTGATGTGCGGTCTGTGACAATTACGGAGGACGACCCGCTATGATCCGCACCCCGCTGCGCCCGCTGGCGCGAATCCTCAAGGCGCGTGAAACCGGTGAAAACCCCGATGCGATTGAGGCCGAAAACCTGGCCCGCCGTCATGAAGAAATGCGCGACAAGAGCCGCCACCGCGCCGAGGGGCGTTTGCTGGTGTTGGGGGGCGTGTTTTTCGCATCATTCCTGACGATTGGTGCGCAGATGGGGGCGCTTGCGTCCTCTGTCCCCGAAGAGCCGCGCGCGCGGACCGTGGGCAACCCGATCATCGGGCAGCGGTCCGATATTGTGGATCGCAATGGCCGGATTTTGGCGACGAACTTGCAAACGCATTCCCTATATGCGCAGCCGCCGCAGATGGTGGACCCGTTGCGTGCCGCAGAAGGGTTGGCCGCGATTTTCCCGGAGCTGGATGTTGAAGAGCTTTACAAGGATTTCACCGGTTCCCGGAAATTCCTGTGGATTCGCAGGCAGATAAGCCCCGAGCAGATGCAGGCGGTACATGATATCGGCAGCCCCGGTTTGCTGTTTGGCCCGCGCGAGATGCGGCTTTATCCCAATGGGCCGATTGCGGCGCATGTGATGGGTGGCGCGTCTTATGGGCGCGAAGGTGTGAGCAGTGCCGAGGTGATTGGCGTCGCGGGTGTGGAGCGTCGGTTTGACGATTATCTGCGTGATCCGGCCAATGAAGGCGCGCCGCTGGAACTGAGCCTTGATCTGACGGTGCAGGCGGCCGCCGAAGAGGTGCTGGACGGCGGAATGCGGATCATGAATGCCAAGGGTGCGGCCTCGGTCCTGATGGATATTCACACCGGCGAAGTGATTTCCATGGTGAGCCTGCCGGATTTTGACCCCAACAAGCGGCCTCAGGTCCTGACGACGGGGGATCAGTCGGACAGCCCGCTCTTTAACCGTTCGGTGCAGGGGGTCTATGAGCTTGGGTCCACGTTCAAGATTTTTGCGATTGCGCAGGCGATGGAGCTTGGATTGATCAATGCCAATACGATGATCGAGACCAAGGGGCCGCTGACTTGGGGTCGCCACCGGATCCGGGATTTCCACAATTACGGGCCGGAACTGTCGGCCACGGATGTGATCGTGAAGTCGTCCAATATCGGCACGGCGCGGGTGGCCAATATGATTGGTGGCGCGCGGCAGAAGGAGTTTTTGGGCGCGCTTGGGTTCCTTGAGGCGACCCCGGTAGAGATGCAGGAAGCGCCCAGTGGTGCGCCGCTTTTTCCCAGCAATTGGTCCGAAATCTCAACAATGACAATCTCTTACGGGCATGGGCTGTCGACCTCACCGCTGCATTTGGCGGCGGGTTATGCGTCGCTGCTGAATGGTGGGACGAAGGTGGAGCCGACGCTGCTCAAGCAGGATCGCAATCAGGCGGGGCCACGGGTAGTGAGCGAAAGCGTCAGCCGCACCGCGCGCGAGATGTTGCGGCAGGTGGTTGTGCGCGGCACCGCAAGCTTTGGCGAGGTGCCGGGCTATGAGGTGGGCGGCAAGACCGGGACGGCGGATAAGCCCAAGGAAAACGGCGGCGGCTATTACGATGACAAGGTGATTGCCACCTTTGCCAGCGTGTTCCCGGCCAATGACCCGCAATATGTGCTGATCGTGACGCTGGATGAACCGAGTGAGACGAGCGGTGACAAGCCGCGCCGGACCGCCGGTTGGACGGCTGTGCCGATTGCGGCAGAGATGATCCGCCGGGTCGCGCCCCTGTTGGGTGTGCGGCCGCAGATTGAAAACCTTGGACCGGTCGGTGTAACACTCACCTCAAACTGACGCGAGGCGGGTATGGGCAAGACCACATCATTGGCAGAACTGGGGCTGACGGCCATTGGCGGGCGCGAGGCGCGGATCGCTGGCGTGGCGGTGGACAGCCGCGAGGTGCGGCCCGGCTTTCTGTTTGCAGCACTGCCCGGAACGGTGGTGCATGGCGCGACTTTTGCCGCCCAAGCGGTGGCGGATGGGGCGGTGGCTGTGCTGACCGACGCCAAGGGTGCGGCGCTGATCGATGTGGATGTGGCGATTGTGGTGGCGCAGGACCCGCGCGCAACCCTGGCGCAGACCGCGAGCCTGTGGTTTGGTGCGCATCCCGGCACGGTCGTGGCGGTGACGGGGACCAATGGCAAAACCTCTGTGTCGACCTTCACACGACAGATTTGGGAAGCGCTGGGGCTGGCGGCAGTGAACCTTGGCACCACGGGGGTGGAGGGCGCATGGGCGCATCCGCTCAAGCACACAACGCCTGAGCCGGTGACCTTGCACCGGGTCATGGCAGAGGCCGCAGCGCATGACGTGACCCATGTGGCGATGGAGGCGTCCTCGCACGGGTTGGATCAGCGGCGGCTGGATGGTGTGTTGCTGACGGCGGCGGGGTTTTCCAACTTTAGTCAGGATCATCTGGATTATCACGACACGTTCGAGGCCTATTTTGACGCCAAGATGGGGCTCTTTACCCGTGTGCTGTCAGAGGACGGTGTGGCGGTGGTGAATATGGATGACCCCAAGGGCGGTGAGGTTGCGTCGCTGTGCGAATATCGCGGGCAAGAGGTGATTACCGTGGGGCGCGGCGAAGCGTGCCGGTTGCGGCTAGTGGCGCAGCGGTTTGACGGCACCGGGCAGGACATTCGGATCAGCTGGCAAGAGCGGCCCTATCAGGTGCGGCTTGATCTGATCGGTGGGTTTCAGGCGGAGAATGTGTTGCTGGCCGCCGGGCTGGCGATTGCGGCGGGGGCGGTGCCGGGTGATGTCTTTGGTGTTTTGCCAGAGCTGACCACGGTGCGCGGTCGGATGGAGCTGGCGGCGACGCGTGAAAACGGCGCGACGGTTTTTGTGGATTTTGCCCATACCCCCGATGCGGTGGAAACGGCGCTGCGGGCGATGCGGCCCCATGTGATGGGTAAGCTGGTGGTGATTTTGGGTGCGGGTGGCGACCGGGATGCGACCAAGCGGCCCCTGATGGGGCGCGCAGCGGCGGATCAGGCGGATGTGGTGATTGTCACCGATGACAACCCAAGGTCCGAGGACCCCGCCAGCATTCGTGCGGCGGTAATGGCCGGGGCCGTTGAGGGCGCTTGCGAGCAGGTGTTTGAGGTGGGCGACCGGGCCGAGGCGATCCTGCGGGGGATTGATGCCTTGCAGCCGGGTGACGCGCTGCTGATTGCGGGCAAGGGCCATGAAAGCGGGCAGATCGTGGGCGACACGGTGCTCCCCTTTGACGATGTGGAGCAGGCGAGCGTTGCCGTCGCCGCGTTGGAAGGCCGGATATGAGGGGCGCGATTATTCGGCGAATTATCGGGGTGCCTTGCTGATGGCGTTGTGGACGGCGACAGAGGCAGTGGCGGCGACGGGTGGCACGACCACCGGCGATTGGACAGCCTCGGGCGTGTCGATTGATACGCGGACTATTGCGCCGGGTGATTTGTTTGTGGCGCTGAAAGATGTGCGGGACGGGCATGACTTTGTCGCCATGGCGCTGGAAAAGGGGGCTGCGGCGGCGTTGGTCACACATCGGCCTGACGGCGTGGCAGAGGATGCGCCGCTTTTGGTGGTGCCGGATGTGCTGCAGGCTTTGGAAGCATTGGGCGTGGCCGCGCGGGCGCGGACGGATGCGCGGATCGTGGGTGTGACCGGATCGGTTGGCAAAACCTCAACCAAAGAAATGCTGCGTGATGTGCTGGGACGGCAGGGGCGCGTTCATGCCTCGGTCGCCAGCTATAACAACCATTGGGGCGTGCCGCTGACGCTGGCGCGGATGCCCGCAGACACCGACTATGCGGTGATCGAGATGGGGATGAGCAACCCCGGTGAGATCGCGCCACTGTCGAAAATGACCCGGCCCCATGTGGCGATGGTGACCACGGTGGCGGCGGCACATTTGGAAGCTTTTGACGATTTGGACGGCATCGCGCGGGAAAAGGCGAGCATTGTCGACGGGCTGGAGCCCGGCGGTATTGCGGTGCTGAACGGCGATATCGACACGGCAGACATCCTGCGGAATTACGTGGAAGATCAGGGCTTTGCGATCCAAAGCTTTGGCAATACTTCAACAGATTGGCAGCTTGGGGATGTGCGTGTCACGGATGCGGCTACGGTCATTTCAGCGACCCATGGCGAAGATGCCTATCTGTTCAAGCTGTCCCTGCCGGGGCGGCATTTTGCGATGAATGCGCTGGGGGCTTTGGCGGTGTGCGAGGCACTTGGTGCTGATCCGGCCATTGCGGCACAGGACATGGCGCTGTGGTTGCCGCCCGAGGGGCGGGGCAGCCGCGCGATTGTGGCGCTCGACGTGGGATCAGAGGAAGAGACGATTGACCTGATTGACGATGCGTTCAACGCCAATCCGACGTCCCTTTCTGCAGCGCTTGAAGTGCTGGCGGCGGCGACCCCGGTGGATGGGGTCGGGCGGATCGTGAAGGGGCGGCGCGTGGCGATCCTTGGCGATATGCTGGAACTGGGGCCGGAAGAGGCCGCGATGCACGAAGGCATGGCGCAGGACGCGCATTTGCAGGCGCTGGAGCTGGTGCATTGCGTGGGGCCACGGATGAAACACCTGCATGATGTCTTGCCCGAAGGGCAGCGCGGGCGCTGGTTTGAGACCGCAGCAGAAGGGGCCGCACAGGCGGCTCAGCTGGTTGACGCAGGGGATGTGGTGCTTGTGAAGGGCTCAAAGGGCAGCAAAGTCAGTGTGATTGTTGACGCCATCCGCAAACTCGGGCATCGCTAAATCAAGTAAAAAGACGAAGGGGCAGAGCATATGTTGTACTGGTTGACGGCCTGGTCAGATGGCGGCGACTTTTTCAACCTGTTCCGGTACATCACGTTCCGCGCAGGTGGGGCGTTTATGACATCGCTTTTGTTTGGGTTCATGTTTGGCCTGCCGCTGATCAATGTGCTGCGGCGCAGGCAGGGCAAGGGCCAGCCTATTCGCGATGACGGCCCCGAGGGGCATTTCGTCAAAGCGGGCACGCCAACGATGGGCGGATTGCTGATCGTGGGGGCGCTCACCACCTCGACCCTGCTGTGGGCGCGATGGGATAACCCTTATGTCTGGCTGGTGCTGTTTGTGACGCTGTCGTTTGCGTTGATTGGTTTTGCCGATGATTACGCCAAGGTCAGCAAGCAGACCACGGCGGGCGTGTCGGGCAAGGTGCGGATTGCACTTGGCCTCGCGATTGCGGCGATTGCGGGCTATTGGGCCGCGCAATACCACCCCGAGGGATTGGTGAACCAGTTGGCCGTGCCGGTGTTCAAGGATACGCTGATCAACCTGTCGTTTATGTTCATTCCCTTTGCGGTGATCGTGATTGTCGGGGCCGCCAATGCGGTGAACCTGACGGACGGTTTGGACGGCTTGGCGATCATGCCGGTGATGATTGCGGCGGGGACGTTCGGGATTATCGCCTATTTCGTGGGGCGTGTGGACTTTTCCGAAAGCCTTGGCCTGCATTATGTGCCGGGGTCGGGGGAGATCATGATCTTTGCCGCAGGCCTGATAGGCGGGGGCCTTGGGTTCCTGTGGTATAACGCGCCGCCGGCGGCGGTGTTCATGGGCGACACCGGGTCTTTGGCCTTGGGCGGTGCCTTGGGCGCGATTGCGGTGGCCACCAAGCACGAGATCGTGCTGGCGATTGTTGGCGGGCTCTTTGTGGTTGAGGCGCTCAGCGTGATCATTCAGGTGTTCTACTTCAAGGCCACGGGCAAGCGCGTGTTCCTGATGGCGCCGATCCACCACCATTACGAGAAAAAGGGCTGGGCGGAATCGACGATTGTGATCCGGTTCTGGATCATCAGCCTGATCCTGGCGATGATCGGTTTGGCGACGCTTAAGGTGCGGTAATGCCCCACGCGGAGATCAAATATTCCGACGATCTGGAGATTGATCCCTACCGCATTCTGACGCGGATCGAAGAGATCATTCTGGATCATGATGCCAATGCCGGGGCCTGCAAGGGGCGGGCCTATCCTGCAGGGGTGTCGCATCACAGCCATATCCTGATTGATGTGACGATGCTCTATAAGCCCTATCGCAATCGGGAGTTTCGCACCAAGTTGTTGGCCGCCCTAGAGGTTGGGACCAAGGCGCTGATCCCGACGCCCTGTGCCTATTCGCTGGCGCTGCGGTTTAGCGATGAGTTTTATGTGACCGACGACCATCACGGGATCTGAGGATGGCGGGCACGGTCTCTGATCTGGCGGCGATGTTGCCGGGGATGACGCCCCAGCCGGTGCCCGGCGTCGTGCATTTCTGCAAGCTGGGGTTTGATGATCCGCGTCTTGGCGCGCTGTCGGCGGCGGCGATTTGCACGTTTCGCGAGGTGGAAGACATGACGCTGATCCTGCCGGACGCGGTGGCGCAAGAGGCAGGTCTGGCGGGGGATCAGCCGATGGCCCAGATCACGCTGGGGGTCTATTCCTCGCTGGAAGGGGTGGGGCTGACGGCGGCGGTGGCCGGTGTGTTGGCCGAGGCCGGGATCGCCTGCAACATGGTCGCGGCCTATCACCACGACCATGCCTTTGTGCCCGCGGCCAAGGTGGATGACGCGGTGGCGCTGCTGACAGAACTATCGGGCGCAGGCTAAACCGGTACGTCGTCAAACGGGTCGTCGGCCTGTGCGTCCAGCCACGCGATGGCGCGTTTTTCGGCGTCGGGCGGGAAGGCCTTGATCTGTAGGCCCGGCAGGATCGCCCCTTCGAATTCGGCCAGCGTGCGCAGCCATGGCTCTGACGCCAAAACGGCGCAGCGGTCGAACTTGCCCAGCAGGCCAAAGAGCGATGGCAGGTGGCCGAACTCAACCGCGAGGGCGCTGAGCGAGGGCATTTCCATGTCCTTGATCCGGTAGAGCATTTTGGCGTGTTTCATATCGGCGGCCTCGGCGATCAGGTGATCGAGGCCGGTGGCCATGTCGACGGAATCAAGTTTGCCTGAGAGATCCACATCGAGACGGTCATAATCGGTTCTGGTGACGGTGAGCATCTTGGCCTCCATTTGGGTTCCGGATGCGGGTATTTTACCGGGCTTGGTGGTGGGCCGCTTTGACATGGCGCAAGTGCTGCGCTTGCGCAGGGGCGGGCGAGGCGGCAAAGTTGCGCGGGCAGGATAAGGGGCAGGGCTGATGATTCCCGTATTGGGTTATGAGGGACGATGCGTCGCGGTGCTGGGGCTGGGGCGGACCGGGCTTGCCGCCGCCAAGGCTTTGGACGCGGGCGGGGCCAATGTCGTCGTCTGGGATGACGGGCAGACCGCGCGGGATGCGGCCCATGATGCGGGCTATGACTTGCGTGATCTGACTAAGGCCGGGGCGTTTGAAGGCGTGGATGCGCTGCTGATCAGTCCGGGCATTCCGCATATTTATCCCAACCCCAATCCGGTGATTGCCGCCGCCTGGGAGGCGGGCGTGCCGGTGGACAATGACATCGGGTTTTTCTTTCGGTCCTTTGCCACGGAAGACTGGGACAGATTTGACGTGCAACCGCGGGTGATCGCGGTGACGGGGTCCAACGGGAAGTCCACGACATCCGCCCTGTTGCATCATATCTTGGTGGAAAACGGGCGGCCCAGTCAGTTGGCGGGCAATATCGGGCGCGGGTCGCTGGATATTGAACCTGCCCATGACGGAGAGGTGGTGGTGCTGGAGCTGTCGTCCTATCAGACGGAACTGGCGCGGAGCATGACGCCCGATGTCGCTGTGCTGACCAATATCAGCCCGGACCATCTGGACCGGCATGCGGGCTTGGGCGGTTATGTCGCCGCCAAGCGCAGGCTTTTCGCCGAAGGTGGGCCAGATCGCGCGGTGATTGGTGTGGATGAGCCGGAGGGCCGGTATCTGGCCAATCAGCTGGCCGAGGGGCCAGAGGATGACCGGGTGATCCGCATCTCTGTCACCACCAAGATCACGCGCGGCTGGACGGTTTTTGCCCGCAAGGGATTCTTGAGCGAATACCGCAAGGGGCGGCAGGTGGGTTCGATTGATCTGCGTGATATTGCCGGGCTGCCGGGCGCGCATAACCATCAAAACGCATGTGCGGCTTATGCGGCGGCGCGGGTGGTGGGGCTTGGCCCCAAGGGGATTGAGGCGGCGATGCGCAGCTACCCCGGACTGCCGCACCGGTCCGAGGTGATTGGCGTGCGGGACGATGTGACGTTTATCAATGACAGTAAGGCCACCAATGTGGATGCCGCCGCCAAGGCGTTGCAGGCGTTCAAACGGGTGCGTTGGATCTGCGGCGGTTTGCAAAAAGAGGGCGGTCTGGACGGGCTGGTGCCGCATCTGGGGTCCGTCGCCAAGGCCTATGTGATTGGCCGTGAGCCGGAAGATTTCGCGCGGCAATTGCCCGGGGTCGAGGCCGCGATCTGCGGGGACATGGCAACGGCGGTGGCCGCAGCCAGCGCCGACGCCGAACCCGGCGATGTAGTGCTTTTGGCGCCTGCCTGTGCGAGCTTTGACCAATACGACAGCTTTGCCGCGCGGGGCGCGGATTTCACCGCTTTGGTGCGTGAGGTGATCACCTAAAGCAAAAGGGCCACCCCGCAGGATGGCCCATTTGGTGTCAGGTATGTTTGGCGCGTTTGCGGCCTGCGGCGAGCATGCCCAATCCGGCCAGCAGGAGCCAGCCGCCCGCGGGCAAGGGAACCTGGCCCACATCGCCTTCGGTGTCGGAGGCGACGATCAGCAGGTTGTCAAAGGCGGCGTAGCCACCGGACAACAGGTCGATCTGCAAGGTCACAATGCCGTCCACGGAGTTCTTGGCATCCAGCCCAAAGGTGAATGTGCTGAAGTCGATCACATGGCGGGCGGATGCGCCGGGCGAAAACACCTTTTGATCCAGCAATGTGCCACCGCCGATGCCGCCAGACCCCTGACCGTCAAACAGCGAGAATTGGAAGTCAGGCGTCGTGTCGAAGTTGCCGCTGTGAAACGGTGCGCCGCAGCACTCAAGATCAAGGTTGGTCAAATCGATCTGGACGTTGAGGAAATCAAAGCCCGTGATGTCGAAGGTCAGCCCCAGCAGGTCGTTCTGCGCCGAAGACAACATGCCGATCAGGAAGTCTCCCGACTGGGCCAGATCGCCTGTGTAGCCGCCGATGCTGTTGAACTGCCGGTCACCGCCAGGGTTGGTGCTGTCGGTGACGTTGATCGTCTCAACCGTGAACGTGTTCCCAAAGGTGAACCCGGCGGGTTGGTTGCCGTAATTGACGTTCACTTTCTGACCATCAACGTCTGACCTTGCCGTGCCGATAAAGGCGTTCGGGTTCTCAAAATCCTGATCGTAGAGCGTGACGGGTGAGGCAGAAGCGGTACTTGCGATGCCAACCGATAGTGTCGCGGCCAGTGCAATTTGGCCGCAGGTTTTCAAATTCAAAATCATTATTTCCCCCAATGAAAATACCATTTTGTCCTGATATTTTAGCCAAAAGAGCCCGATTTCCAAGAAAAACTGTCTTTTTGCGCGTTTTGGCGCGGGGGAATGGCGTTTTGTTGCGGGCAGAATGCATGGGGCGTGGCGCACCTTGCGATGGGGGCTGCGGCACGGGTTTGCCCATCGTATTTCAAACAAAAGCCATCATTCTTCGTTAATCGGGAAGGGTTTATTGGGAGACGTATCATGGATTACATGGCGGAAATGTTGCGCTTGTTTAAGCAGGGTCCCGGCGGGATGGAGGTGTATAACATCTCGGTTTCGGGGCAGTTGATCACGGTGGAAAGCGGGCCGATGGGACGGCCTGGGCATAAGGTTTTGCATCCTTTGGCCGATAAACCGCGTGTGGATCGGCTGGTGCAAGGGCTGTTGGAAAAGGGCTATGCGCCGTTGGAAAAGACCTTTGGGCCCTGGGCTGTGGCCAAGAAGGCCGATCAGATGCGGGCACCGACACGGGCCAAGCGCAAGCTGGGCGGTGGGTTTTAGGGCCGCGTCACGTTCAGGCGGGGCTGTGGTTATGCGGGTGATGCGCGGCGTTCGCCCGCGCTGATCGCCTGTCCGCAGGCCCAGCCCGATGACCATGCCCATTGGAAATTGTAGCCCCCCAGCCAGCCGGTGACGTCGACGGCCTCGCCGATGGCGTAAAGGCCGGGGCAGGCTTTGGCTTCCATCGTTTTTGAATTCAGATCGGCGGTGTCGATGCCGCCCAAGGTGACCTCTGCCGTGCGGTAGCCTTCGGAGCCTGCGGGGGTGAGCTGCCAGTGGTGCAGGCGCTGGGCCAGTTCGGCGAGTGTGGCGTCGGCAAGCTCGGCCATCGGGCCAGCGGGCAGCGTGTCGGCCAGAAATTGCACCAGACGTTTGGGTAGATGTTGTGCCAGCACGGTGCTGACGGCTTTGCGGCCGTCGCTGGCTTTGGCTGTGCTGAGGACGTCCATCAGGTCCGTTGTGGGGGCGAGGTTGATGCTGATCGTTTCGCCCTCATCCCAATAGCTTGAGGCTTGCAGGATCGCGGGGCCGGAGAGGCCGCGGTGGGTGAAAAGCGTGGCTTCTTCAAATGTCGTGCCGCGCGCGGTGACGCGGGTGGGCAGGGCGGTGCCGGAGATTGGTGAAAACGTATCGCCAAAGGTGAGCGGCACCAGACCGGGGCGGGGGGGGATCACGTTCAGGCCAAACTGCGTTGCAATCTGGTAGGCGAACCCGGTGGCCCCCATTTTCGGGATCGATTTGCCGCCCGTTGCTAGCACGAGGTTGCAGGCGGTGACGGGCGTGGCCTTGCCGTCGCGGGTCAGGGTGGCGTGGAACTGGCCGTCATGGCGGATGTCGCTGGCCGCGGTGTTGAGCCAGAGATCAGCGGGGGCCATTTCGGCCAGCAGCATCGCGATGATGTCCTTGGCGGAGGTGTCGCAAAAGAGCTGGCCCAGCGTCTTTTCGTGGTAGGGGATGCCGTGGCGGGTCACCAGATCGATGAAGTCCCATTGGGTGTAGCGGCTGAGCGCGGATTTGGCGAAATGCGGATTTTGCGAGAGGAAGTTTTCCGGCCCCGCATAAAGGTTGGTGAAGTTGCAGCGCCCGCCGCCGGAGATGCGGATTTTCTCGCCCGGTGCCTTTGCGTGGTCGATCACAAGTGTGGAGGGGCCTGCATGGGCGGCGGCCATGAGGCCTGCGGCCCCGGCACCAAGGATGAGGGTGTTGACGTGCATGTTTGTGCTGTCGCGCGAAATGGCGCGGGGTGCAAGGGTTGGCGCCTCTGGCCGGGACATGCGTGGATCAATGAAAGCGGCGGGTTGAATGCGGGGTTAAGAGCGGGAAGATTGGGGTGATGGGGGATTTGAGATGAAGATTTCGGTGGAATTTGTATCGCAGGTGGCGGATGTGGCGGCGTTTGAGGCGCTGTTGCTGGATTAATATCAAGAGGTTTTGCAGGTGGCTTATGCGGCGGGGTTACCGCCGCAAGAGCCTGCGGCGCTGGTGCAATCCTCGATCAATCATCTGGATGAGATGTTGCCGCCGCAGGGGCGTTTGGCGCTGGCGCATGACGACAGTGGGCAGCTGGTGGGCTGTGACACCTTGCGGCGGATTGGGTCCGATGCGGTTGAGATGAAGCGGCTTTATGTGCGACCCGCCGCGCGGGGGACGGGGCTTGGTAAGCAGCTGTTTGAGATGCGCATCGATGAGGCGCGCAAGATGGGCGCGCGGGTGATCTATGCCGATACCGCCAAGGGCAATCGCGCGATGTTGGATATGTATGAGCGGTTTGGATTTGAATACGTGGACCGCTATCCGGGCAATGCCAACCCCGAAAGCTTTGCCCCTCATCTGGTGTTTCTGGCCTATCACATCCCCGCGCCGCCGGGGGCGTAATTAGAAGTGGAATCAGGGGGCAAAAGCGGCTAAACTGGACGGATAGACCCGCAAAAGCGGGCGGTTGAGGCAGTATTGGCGGTAGTCCCATGACGGAAATGGTCTATGGCACGGCACCTGTGGTCCATGAGGACCCGGTTTTGCCGCGTTGGTGGCGAACAATTGATAAATGGACGATGTCCTGCATCCTGTTGCTCTTTGGCATTGGGTTGCTGTTGGGGCTGGCGTCCTCGCCGCCACTGGCGAGCAAGAACGGCCTGGAGCCGTTTTATTATGTGACCCGGCAGGCATTTTTCGGCGGCATGGCGATGATCGTGATGTTCGCTTTTTCGATGATGAACCCGCAGGTCGTGCGGCGCTTGGCGGTGCTGGGGTTCCTTGCGGCCTTCGTGGCGCTGGCGTTCCTGCCGATCTTTGGCACGGATTTCGGCAAGGGGGCCACGCGGTGGTATTCGCTGGGGTTTGCATCGTTTCAACCTTCTGAATTTCTGAAGCCCGGGTTTGTCGTCATGGCCGCTTGGCTGATGGCCGCGGCCATGCAGGTCGGTGGACCGCCCGGCAAGACCTATTCGCTGATCCTGACGGTGATCATCGTGACGCTGCTGGCGCTGCAGCCCGACTTTGGGCAGGCCTGTCTGATCCTGTTTTCATGGGGTGTGATGTATTTTGTGGCCGGTGCGCCGATGATCCTGCTAATCTGTCTGGCGGGGCTGGTCGTGGCGGCGGGCACCTTTGCCTATGCCAATTCAGAGCACTTTGCCCGGCGGATTGACGGATTTCTGAGCCCGGATTTGGACCCCACGACGCAGCTTGGCTATGCCGCCAATGCGATCCGCGAGGGCGGGTTCTTTGGCGTGGGCGTGGGCGAGGGGCAGGTGAAATGGTCGCTGCCCGATGCCCACACGGATTTCATCATTGCTGTGGCGGCTGAGGAATATGGGCTGATCTGTGTGCTGGTGATCATCGCGCTTTATACGGTGATTGTGGTGCGCAGCCTGATGCGGCTGATGAAAGAGCGTGATCCGTTTATTCGGCTGGCAGGCACCGGGTTGGCCTGTGCCTTTGGCGTGCAGGCGATGATCAATATGGGTGTGGCTGTGCGTTTGCTGCCTGCGAAGGGGATGACCCTGCCGTTTGTGTCTTATGGCGGGTCGAGCCTGATTGCGGGCGGGATTGCCGTGGGGATGCTGCTGGCGTTCACGCGGAGCCGACCACAGGGCGAGATGGAAGATTTGCTAAGGCCGGGACGTTGACAGGGCCGGAGGGACGCCGCTCGGCTATCGCCGTCGCCCCGCCCACCGTCCCGGTTAGATTCGACAAGCGGAGATGTGATCGTGGCTAAGCTGATGGTGATCGCGGCGGGTGGCACGGGCGGGCATATGTTTCCTGCGCAGGCCTTGGCCGAGGCGATGCTGGCCAAGGGCTGGCGCGTGAAGCTGAGCACGGATGCGCGTGGCGCGCGGTATACGGGCGGGTTTCCGGATGCGGTTGAGGTGAATGTCGTGGGCTCCGCCACCTTTGCGCGGGGCGGGGCGCTCGCAAAGATCGCGGTGCCGTTTCGGATATTGGGTGGCATTGCCATGGCCAAGTTGCGGATGCTGCGCGACCGGCCTGATGTCGTTGTGGGCTTTGGCGGCTATCCCGCGATCCCGGCGATGGCGGCGGCTTGGGTCTTGCGCGTGCCACGGATGATCCATGAACAAAACGGTGTGCTGGGGCGGGTCAATCAGCTGTTTGCACGCCGTGTTGATCAGATCGCTTGTGGGACCTGGCCGACGGAGCTGCCCGACGGGGTTACGGGTGAGCATACCGGCAATCCGGTACGGGCGACGATCCTGGAACGGCAGGGTGCGGCCTATATTCCGCCCGGTGATTACCCGATGTCGGTGATGGTCATGGGCGGGTCCCAAGGTGCGCGTATCCTGTCAGATGTGGTGCCTGCGGCGCTTGCGGCGCTCCCTGAGAGCCTGCGTCATCATCTGCGTGTGGCCCATCAGGCGCGCGAAGAAGATCTTGAGCGGGTGCAGGGCTATTATGCCGAGATGGGCATTCCGGCGGAGGTGCAGACGTTTTTTACGGATGTGCCGGAACGGCTGGCGGAGGCGCAATTGTTTATCGGGCGTTCCGGCGCCTCGACCGTGGCGGATGTCAGCGTGATCGGGCGGCCCGCGATTTTTGTGCCGCTTGCGCAGGCTATTCGGGATGAGCAAAGCGCCAATGCCCGGCAGATGGTTGATGCGGGGGCGGCGATCCTGATGCCAGAGAGCCAGTTCACGCCAGAGGCGCTGTCGGAACAGGTGGAAAATGTGCTGGGCAACGCCGATGGTGCCCTGCAAATGTCGATTGCGGCCTTGTCGTGTGGCAGACCGGACGCTACGGAACGGCTTGTGGCGCTTGTTGAAACCCTCGCAGAAGGTGCCTCAAAATGATGGATGGAAGTCAGGTTATGAATGCAGGTGCGACGAAACTCCCCCTTGATATTGGTGCGATCCATTTTGTCGGGATCGGCGGGATTGGCATGTCGGGCATTGCCGAGGTGCTGCTGAACCACGGCTATACGGTGCAGGGGTCGGACCTGAAGGCGACGCCGATCACCGAGCGGTTGGAGCGGCTGGGCGCGAAGGTGTTTGTGGGCCAGGTGGCTGAGAATTTGGAAGAGGCGGAGGTTGTCGTGATTTCCTCTGCCATTAAGCCGGGGAACCCGGAGCTTGATGCGGCCCGCGCCAAGGGGCTGCCGATTGTGCGCCGGGCCGAGATGCTGGCCGAGCTGATGCGGCTGAAATCCAATGTGGCCGTCGCGGGCACCCATGGCAAGACGACGACCACGACGATGGTGGCGGCGCTGCTGGATGAGGGCGGGATTGATCCCACGGTGATCAACGGCGGGATCATCCACGCCTATGGGTCCAACGCGCGCATGGGGCAGGGCGAATGGATGGTGGTGGAGGCCGATGAGAGCGACGGCACCTTTAATCGCCTGCCCGCGACCATTGCGATTGTGACCAATATCGACCCTGAACATATGGAACACTGGGGCACCGAAGAGGCGCTGCATCAGGGGTTTTATGAGTTCGTGTCCGGCATTCCGTTTTACGGGCTGGCGGTGTGCTGCACCGATGATCCGGATGTGCAGGCTTTGGTCGGGAAGATCACCGACCGGCGGGTGGTGACCTATGGGTTTAATGCCCAAGCCGACGTGCGGGCGGTGAACCTGACCTATAAGGCAGGCGTGGCGCATTTTGACGTGGCGCTGCAGGCCGAGGGGATCGTGATCGAGGGTTGTGCCCTGCCGATGCCCGGGGATCATAACGTGTCCAACGCTTTGTCCGCTGTGGCGGTGGCGCGGCATCTTGGGATGAAGCAGGCCGAGATTAAGGCCGCATTGCAAGGGTTTGGCGGCGTGAATCGGCGCTTTACCCGCGTGGGCGAGGTCGGCGGCGTGACGATCATCGATGACTACGGCCACCACCCGGTTGAGATTGCAGCTGTGCTGAAAGCGGCGCGGCAGGCGACCGAAGGCCGCGTGATCGCTGTGCATCAGCCGCATCGGTATTCACGTCTGAGCCATCACTTTGAGGAGTTCTGCGCCTGTTTCAACGACGCCGATGTGGTGGGCATTTCTGATGTGTTTAGCGCCGGTGAGGATGTGATCCCCGGGGCCGAGCGGGATGATCTGGTGGCCGGATTGATCCGCCATGGGCACCGTCACGCGCGGGCTGTGGCCTCTGAGGATGATCTGGAGCGGCTGGTACGCGAGCAAGCGACCGACGGGGATATGGTGGTTTGCCTTGGGGCTGGTACAATCAGCACATGGGCAAATGCATTGCCGGAGCGGTTGAAGGGGTAAAAGCGTGGAGATTGCGGAGGTTCAGGACGCTGACAGCCTTGCGCGATTTCTGGATTCACTGAACCTCAAAGATGGACGGCCCCTGGCCCGCAAACTCGCATTTCGGGTCGCGTGCCGCGTTGCACCCTTGGCCATCGACTTTCTATTTCGACACACGGGTAGATTGACGGGAGACCCGACCGCGTTATCGCTGTTTCGGGGCTTGGCTGCAGCTGCGACAGGAGCAGAGATATCGCCGCCACCTTTGCCGTCAGACGCGGCACTATCTGCCTCGACGGCAGCAAATGATGTCGCTTCGCAGATTTCCGATTTTGATCGGCGTTTTGATCAAATCGCATTCGCCGCCGACACGATTGGCGCCGCCGCAGCGCTTGCAACAAACTTCTCTGGTGAAGCTTTCAACGCTGTTTTTCATTCGGCGGAAAAGACCGGTATCGCTGAGATATGGGACGCGGTGCAGCGTGATTTGATGGCTTTGACCGATGGTCAGGAGATCATGCGCATTGGTTTGTGGGACACGGTGGCGGTACCTGATCAGATATTTGATGCTTGTGACAATGCGAACGCCGCGATGAAGGTCGATCCGACCGCGGATTGGTCTTGCTGGATACGATGGTTCGGTCGTGCACAGGTTGGTGGACCATTATGGTCCGAGGCAATCACTGACAATCTTGAATGGCTCAGGCGTAAGGACTGGGCGCGCGGTCCGGCGCACGTCAATCCGGTGTTTGCTGCTTCGTTCGAAGATGAGCAGACAGCACTCACTGCGAACGATGTGACCGACAAGGCCACCCTTGAAGTCTACTTGCGCAGTCTGCCCGTTGAAGAGGGCCAAGGGATCGCGCGGCGTGTGGCGTTTCGGGCGGCGGCCCGGGTGCTGCCATTTGCGATGCAGGCGTATGGTACCGACGTCGAAGAGAGCCTGAAAAATCTGTGGACCGTTCCGGTATTAGGGGCCTTAACGGTGGCCAGTGTGGAAGACGCAGCGCCGGGCGCGGTGAGTAATGGTGCGGCCTATGCGACGAGCTTGGCGGCTGCCACGGCTGCGGAAAAGACGTTGGGCGGGGCGAGAAAGGTGCTGTCGGGGAATCTGACCAGAAATCCAGCCCCCGATGACATCACTCATGTCGTTGGCGCGGCGCGTCAAAGTTCTGCCAGCGTCACCGCAGTTTCGGCGGCGGTGACGGCGGTCGCCTCGACCGATGCGGTGCCTGCCGCGGCGGCAACTGTGGCGGCCGCGTGTGAGGCGGTCGATTTGTGGGACTGGGTGCGGCAGGATTTGCAACACAAATCTGGCGATTTGTGGGGGGGAATGCATGCTCCGGATTCAGCAAAGCAAGCGTACGATCTAGCAGACATCGCAATGTCGAAGAATGAATCTGCCGCTTGGGACTTCTGGCGAGAATTTTATGCAAGGGTGCTTTTAGCTGAAGATCTTTACCCAGAAATGTTGGCAGAAGTCCTCAACACCTTCCTTGAAAAAGAAGACTGGGAAAGGGGTCCGGCGCATATCAATCCGCTGTTTGACGATGTGCTGGCGCTTTATCGTGGGGAGGAGACGGATGCGGCACCCACGGAACTGGCGCAGGCGGCGCCGGTGGAGTTCAGCTTTGACACACTTGCGCGCGTTATGCGGATGGTGGGGATCACGGATAATCTGGGGCATCTGAAGGAACCCGGCATTGTGCAGGCCTTTGTCGATGATGCCGAGGAAGTGCGTGATCTGTTTCAGGACTTTGCCGATTACGCGGGCGAGTTGCAGGGGGGTGGAAATTACGCAGGCATCCTCAAACGCGCGGCGGAAAAGGTTTTGGGGGAGTTTGCGCGGACCGCGGACAAGATGCACTTGCGTGCCAACCGGCTGGTGATCCTCGCCTCTGAACTGGAGCTGTTTTCCAAGGACGGGCGGGCGCGGGATGATCTGGGCGAGACCTTGTCGGGCCTTTTGGATACGCGGATCGAAATGCTCAAGGGGCTGTGCCGACAGCACTTTGGGCCAAGCTATCTGGCGCTGGCCCCGTTGGCGCAACTGCGGTTGGAGCAGGTGGACCAACAAGAGGTCATTGCGATCTTTGACCATGCCATCGGATTTGTGGAGGCGCTGCCCAACCCGGAGATGGTGGCGCTGGATGCCGAAGGGGTCGCCGTGTTGCGCGACATGCTGGAGGAATTGCGCACATACCGCGCGGCCATTGCAGAGGCCACGTCGGACGACTTCCAATCCCTCCTTGAAGACCGCTTTGCCCAAAGCTCTGGCGCGTTGGGACTGTCGCTGACGCGATTTTATGAGCGATCCGTGACCGCATCGGGCAAGGTGGGCAAGGCCGCGGATGCGGTGATCAAACAAAACAAGCGGGTAACGAGCCTTTTGGACATCGTCGAAGCGGTTTCTTCAGGGTTTGGGGGGTAGTTGGGGATGCTTTCGGACAACATCGCTTTATTGGTCGGGGGCATCGCAGGCTTTGCATTTGGCTATCGGATCTGTAGCAACAAGGGGGGATGGATTGCGTTCTGGTATGTTTGTCTCGTGCTGCTCCCTTTGAACCTTTGTTGGATGCTTATGAGTGGATCAGTCTTCGGAGGATTCTTTTTGGTGCCTCTGACCGCTGGTTTGGGGCTTGGGGGTGTGGGCGGCATTTTGGTGTGCGTTGTGCGTCGTGATACGCGAGATCTGCGGCGGCACATTCATCGTCTGCGGCGTCGATGACCCCCTCCGCCATCATTGCGATCTTTTGGGTGCTGGCTGCCACGGTCACGGCCTTTTTGCCTATGAAACGGCAATATGTGCCGGGGATTGCGCTTTTGGGGGTGGCTCCGGTCTTGATCGTTTGGTTGGGCATTGACTATGGCTTGATCGTGGGCATTTTGGCCGCGTTGGGTTTTGTGTCGATGTTCCGTAACCCGTTGATCTACTTTTATCGCCGCGCACGGGGCGAGAGGCCGGAAATACCGAAATGAGCTTTGTCTGGATACTCGATTACCTGCCGCTAGTGCTGGGCTTTGTCTGGCTTGTGGTGGCGAACCTGATGGGGATGATCCCCAGTCGCGATAACCATTGGCGGCGGGCCTATGTGCTGATCGCTGTGGGTGTGCCGCTCTTGGGGTGGATCACGCTGGACTTTGGTCCCTGGATCGCGATTGGGTTCCTGATCGCGGGGGGCAGCATTCTGCGCTGGCCGCTGATTTATCTGGGCCGCTGGCTGCGGGCGCGGCTGCCGGGCTGATGGGCGGGTTTGTCGTCTTTGCGGTCATGGTGATCGGGGCGTTCATCCCATTTGGCATTGTTGGATATCTGGTGCGCGCGGGCAAAAACGGGCTGGCGCTGACGATTACATCTGTCATTGGTGCAATGCTGTGGGTTCTGGTCTGGGGATCGGACGGGCGGCTGGGGATCGACCCGCTGCTGGCGATTTCATGGGCGATGCTGTTCTTTGTGCCCGCGATGATTGGCACGCTGGCGGGCGGGCTGCTGGGCTGGCTGATGCGGCGCAGGGACGACCGGAAGATCAGCTAACGCGGTCGCCGCGGCGTGCCGCCCTAGGGTGTATCGTCCTCGAACATGGCCCCAACGGTGCGAAAGACTGCCAGCGCGTCCCCCAGCTCCCGCGAGGATTTCACGCCGATTTTTGAGTGGATGGCATGAATCTGGTTGCGCACGGTCTTTTCAGAGCGCCCGGTTTGAGAGGCGATCAGTGCTGGTGTGCCACCGGCCAGCAAGTGGGTGCAGACTTCGGCCTCTCTTTGAGACAGCGCGAAGGCGCCGCGCAGCAGGCTGGTGTGGACGACGCCATCGGAACGGGCCCCCACGAAGACGGTCACGAGGCGCTGGTTCTCAAAAATCTTTTCGTCGATGCGCGAGCCAAAGGAGATGGCGGGCAGGAACGGGCAGACGCAGAGTGACAGGTTCGCCCCGCCTTGTTCGACCTGTAGGGCATGCGGGCTGGTATCGGTCAGGCAACCGTCGATGGCGCGGGTGAGCTGCTGCGCGGAATGTGGATCGGCGAGGGTCACCTGACCTGATGACGTCACCTCGAAGAGCTGACCGGCATCGAGCAATCGCTGGCCCATGGTATTGGCCATCTGCAAGCGGCCATCTCGGCTGAGCACCATCAGGGGCAGCGCGACCGCATCGATAAAGCCCGAATAGGTTTCGGCCGCTTGCCGCGCCATATCAAGCGCCCGGGCGATACGTGCGGCGCGCACCGCGTGGGGGCCGATCAGGCGCAGCATTTCGCCCACCAGTTCGGCATCCTTGGGGGTGTCGTCGCGTTCGTTTTCCACCACCATGATCGCTGCGCGCCGGTTGCCCGAGATCGAATAATGCACGCCGGACCAGTGGCCTGCGCCCAAGGGGGCCATGGTTTTCTTGTAGACGTCCGATTCCCTGAACTCGTCCTCGCTGAGCAACGCGCGGGTCTGGTAAAGCGTGCCAAGCTCTAGTGGTTGGCGGCGAAAGATCAGGGTGTTGATGTCGGTGGGTTGATCGGAGGGGTCAGCCTCGACCGCGTCCATGGCATCGGCGATCTGGTCGCCTTGCGGGCCATCAGGCAGGGTTGCTTCGTGGCTGGAGCGCCAGTTGGCATCCTCGAACGTTGTTACTGCCGCCACGTGGCCCGGACAGAGCGCGTGGATGCGCGCCAACAGGCTGTTCCACTGACCTTTTTCAAGCGCGCTGTCATAGACCAGCCCGATCAGATCGCTGGCGGTCTCTATCGAAATGCGTTGTGTCATGTCTTCCCCCAACCGACACAGAAACGCCGGTTGGGAATTTAGGCACAGAAATTGAGCCGTGGCCAGCCCGGGATCGGGGGGCGCTATTCCTCGACCTTCAAAATCAGCGGCGTTTCGGTCTTTGCGGCCACATCGAAGGTCGAGCGGCCTGTGTGGTTCAGATGGCGCCCGTAGGTATGAAGCGAAACTG
The DNA here is from genome assembly GCA_947494675.1 of uncultured Paracoccaceae bacterium. GTDB lineage: Bacteria > Pseudomonadota > Alphaproteobacteria > Rhodobacterales > Rhodobacteraceae > CANMYO01. Next base: position 1,065,704 of record CANLVP010000002.1, on the reverse strand, counting down.
CGACTTTATCGCCGTTGTTGATCACGCTGTGAATATCCTCGGGGTGGCAACAGACGGCGGTGCCAGGGTAGAGCGTTTCCTCTTTGGTTGCTTTGAGGTCGGCAAAGCCGGGTTTTGAGCCATCGTCCAGGCGCGTGTAGTTCGTTTCGTGCTCTTGCCCCTCGATCCCCGAGACAACGGCCCAGGTTTTGTGGTTGTGCGCATCAACGCCGCGGCCCGGGGCCCAGGCGATGGCAAAGACCGCTAGGTCGTGGTTTTCTTCTTCGTGCAGCAGATGCAGGCCAACGCCCTGTTCGGGATCAGTGTATCGGTATTTGTCGTCAAACCAGCTTGGGTCTGAGGCAAGCCTGAGCGCGAGTGGTTTAATGCGGTCTGTGATGGCGCTGATCTCAGTCTCTTGCGCCACAATCGCGCGAATGTCGCTGACATAGTTCGCAACAGAATAAGCCGTCATGTCGATGTCCCCCAATTATGTGGGGGGAGTTTACTGGCAAAGCTCGATTTTTCCAAAACCGGTTTTGCTGTGCCTGACGCGCTGGGCGTTGGGTGGGACTTCAGATTTTTTCGGCTCAGTTCTTGAACGGTGTTCAAAAATGTTCATATTGTGAACATCGTTCATAAAATGGAGGAACGGGACATGGAAGAGATGATGATCTACGCAATTCCGGTGGCGGTTTTTGCCGGGGCCGGGGTGGCCGGGTATTTCGCGGCGAAGTTTCGCGCAAAGGGCATGTTGATTTTGCTTGGGCTGCTGTGGGCGGGGTTTACAGCCGTGATGAGCTACGGCATGGCTACGGCAACAGGCTGGGACGGGTTGGGATACTTCCTTGGACTGGCCGGGGTGAGCGCGCCGAGTGCCCTTGGATTGGGGCTGGGCGGCTTGATCGGGAAGTATAAGAGAGAAGGGCGCAAGGATCATGCAACTCCCTGAGGTGCGCGGCACATTGACGAAGAATCGCCCGCTCGACAGCTTGACGTGGCTGCGGGTGGGTGGTCCGGCGGATGTACTGTTTCAGCCTGCCGATGCCGATGATCTGCGCGACTTTTTGCGCAGTCTTGATCCCGAGGTGCCGGTGTTCCCCATGGGCGTGGGGTCCAACCTGATTGTGCGGGATGGGGGCGTGCGCGGCGTCGTGATCCGGCTGGGGCGCGGGTTCAACGGGATCGCGGTCGACGGCGACACGGTGACAGCGGGGGCGGCGGCGCTGGATGCCCATGTGGCGCGCAAGGCCGCTGAGGCGGGCGTTGATCTGACATTTTTGCGCACGATCCCTGGTTCCATCGGGGGTGCGGTGCGGATGAATGCGGGCTGTTATGGGTCCTATACGGCGGATGTTTTCCAGAGTGCCGAGGTGATCCTGCGCGACGGCAGCCGGGTGACGCTGGGGCCGGATGATCTGCAATTTGCCTATCGGTCCAGCCAGTTACCGGACGGAGCTGTTCTGATCTCGGCCACGCTGCGGGGGCCTTTGGGCGATCCTGACGCGCTGGCGGCGCGGATGGACGCGCAACTGGCCAAGCGCGATGAGACGCAGCCCACCAAGGACCGCACGGCGGGCAGCACGTTTCGCAATCCGGCGGGCTTTTCAAGCACGGGGCGCGATGATGACAGCCATGAGCTGAAGGCCTGGAAGGTCATTGATGACGCCGGGATGCGCGGTGCGCGGATCGGGCAGGCAGTGATGAATGAGATGCATTCAAACTTTCTGACCAACGCCGGCGGGGCGAGCGCAAAAGACCTTGAGGATTTGGGCGAAATGGTCCGGAAAAAGGTTTACGCTGCCAGCGGGATCACGCTAGAGTGGGAAATTATGCGCGTGGGCGACCACCCGCTGAAAAATCAAGAATAACGGCCCAAAGGGTCGGACCCGAGGCAAGGGTCATCGCGATAAAAGACGCCCCGAAAACGGAGCGCTTCAAAAGGTGGTAGGGTATGTCGAGCAGGGCAAACCCGAAAGTTGTGGTTCTGATGGGCGGCCCATCGGCGGAACGTGAGGTTTCGCTGTCGAGCGGCGCCGAATGTGCAGCAGCTTTGCGGGTATCAGGATGTGACGTGATTGAGGTCGATGCAGGGCCTGATCTTGCTGTGCGCCTGCATGATATTGCCCCCGATGTTGTCTTTAACGCGCTGCATGGCCGCTGGGGCGAGGATGGCTGCGTGCAGGGTATCCTTGAGTGGCTGAAAATTCCCTATACCCATAGTGGCGTGCTGGCCTCTGCCCTGACGATGGACAAGCAGAAGACCAAGGATGTTTATCGCGCCGCTGGTCTGCCGTTCATGGATTCGGTGATTGCCAAATCGCGCGACGTGGAAGCGGCCCATGTGATGGACCCGCCCTATGTGGTGAAGCCCTATAATGAGGGGTCATCGGTCGGCGTCTATATCGTGGGCGAAAGCGCCAATGGTCCGCCGCAGCTGGCGCGCGAGATGCCTGAGGACGTGATGGTTGAGGCTTATGCGCCGGGGCGGGAGCTGACGACCACGGTGCTGGATGGGCGGGCGCTGACGGTCACGGATATCATCACCGATGGCTGGTATGATTATCACGCGAAATACGCCGAGGGCGGGTCGCGGCATGAAATCCCCGCGCAAATTCCGCAAGAGATTTTTGACGCCTGCATGGATTACGCGGTGCGGGCGCACCATGCTTTGGGGTGTCGTGGGCTGACGCGCACGGATTTCCGCTGGGATGAGGCAAAGGGTTTGGCGGGTTTGATCCTGCTGGAAACCAATACGCAGCCCGGTATGACGCCCACGTCGCTGGCGCCTGAGCAGGCGGACAAGACCGGCATGTCATTCCCTGATTTGTGCCGCTGGCTGGTGGAGGATGCGACATGCGACCGCTGACCGCACCGCCCAAGCCACGGGTCATCAAGGACCCGGCCCCCAGCAAGTGGGGCTATCGCTGGCAGCGGATGATGCTGACGCCGGGGTTCCGCGCGGCGATGCGCGTGGGTATTCCGCTGATGTTGATCGCGGTGATTGCAGCCACGTATTTTTCCAAAGACGAACGCCGCGCGCAATTGGCGATGCAGGTGGAGGCCACCAAAGCCGCGATCCAGCAGCGGCCAGAGTTCATGATCACGGACCTGCTGGTGACCGGCGCGGACGTGCATATCGTCGCGGATGTGCAGCGGGTTTTGCCGCTGGAATTGCCGGTGTCCTCCTTTGATCTGAATTTGGAAGAGATGCGGTCCACTGTGGCCGCGCTGAATGCCGTGGAAGAGGCGCGGGTGCGCATTGGCGAGGCGGGGACGCTGCATGTTGAGATCACGCCGCGGGTGCCGGTGGCTTTGTGGCGGGAACGTCAGACGCTCAAGCTGATTGATGCGGGCGGGGTCTATGTCGGCGTGGTTGAGGCGCGGTCAGACAGGCTGGACCTGCCGCTGATCGCCGGGGACGGGGCGCAGACGCATATTGATGAGGCGCTGGCGCTTTTTGCCGCTGCCAAGCCGATTGCGAGCCGGGTGCGTGGTCTTGTGCGCATGGGCGAGCGGCGCTGGGACATGGTGCTGGATCGGGGGCAGCGGATTTTGCTGCCCGAGACCGGCGCGATGGCGGCGATTGACCGGGTGATCGCGCTGAACGAGGCGCAAGAGCTATTGAAGCGCGATGTTACGGTTGTGGATATGCGCAACCCGGATCGCGCCACATTGAGATTAAGTACAGAAGCAGCGACCGCGATGCGGCGCGTGAGTGAGACAGGGATAGAAGAGTGATGGGTGACCTATACGAAAGCCAGCGGGCGATGCGGAATATGCGCAAGGCAGCGATGCAGCGGGGTGTCATTGCCATTCTGGATGTGGGGACGTCCAAGATTGCCTGTCTGGTGCTGCGCTTTGACGGGCCAGAGCGGTTTGGCGATCACGAGGGGATCGGGTCACTGGCCGGGCAGTCGAGCTTTCGGGTGATCGGTGCGGCGACGACACGGTCGCGCGGTGTGCGCTTTGGTGAAGTCGACGCGATGCAGGAAACGGAGCGTGCCATTCGCACCGCCGTGCAGGCCGCGCAGAAAATGGCAAATGTGCGCGTCGATCATGTGATTGCCTGTTTCAGCGGTGCGCGGCCCCGGTCCTATGGCTTGGATGGTGCGGTGGATGTCGCGGGCGGGACCGTCACCGATGGTGATATTGGCCGCGTGATGGCAGCAGCGGATGTGCCTGATTACGGCAGTGACCGCCATGTGCTGCACGCGCAGCCGGTGAACTTTGCGCTGGACCACCGGTCCGGTATGGCGGACCCGCGCGGGCAGATCGGCAATAAGCTGACCACCGATATGCATATGCTGACGGTGGATGCGACGGTGATCCAGAACCTGTTTTTCTGTATCAAGCGTTGTGATCTGGAATTGGCCGGCTTGGCCTCATCGGCCTATGTGTCCGGCATTTCGTCGCTGGTGGAGGACGAGCAAGAGCTGGGCTCGGCCTGTATCGATCTGGGCGGCGGGTCCACAGGGATTTCGGTCTTTATGAAGAAGCACATGATCTATGCCGATGCGGTGCGCATGGGCGGGGATCACGTGACCGGCGATATTTCCATGGGGCTACAGGTGCCGCAGGCGACGGCGGAGCGGATCAAGACGTTCTATGGCGGCGTTGTCGCCACCGGCATGGATGATCGCGAGATGATCGAGACCGGCGGCGATACCGGCGATTGGGAGCGTGACCGGCGCACCGTGTCGCGGGCCGAGCTGATTGGCATCATGCGCCCCCGGATCGAGGAAATCCTTGAAGAGGTGCGGGTGCGTCTGGATGCGGCGGGCTTTGAGTATTTGCCGAGCCAGCAGATTGTGCTGACCGGTGGTGGCAGCCAGATCCCCGGATTGGACGGGCTGGCGGCGAAGATTTTGGGCCAGCAAGTGCGGTTGGGACGGCCCCTGCGGGTGCAGGGCTTGCCGCAGGCGGCCACGGGGCCTGCGTTCTCGGGCGCGGTTGGCCTCACGCTTTTCGCGGCGAACCCACAGGACGAATGGTGGGATTTTGATATCCCGGCAGACACCTATCCGGCGCGGTCGCTCAAGCGCGCGGTGAAGTGGTTCAAGGACAATTGGTAAGCAATCCACGCGCCCGAAGCCTTGGCGCGCGGTTTTGCGTTGTTATTGGTCGTCGCGGCGGTCTTCGGGGATAACGACACCGGCGCGGGCGGCGTCGGCGGCGCGGATCATCGCGAGTTGACCATACATGTTGTTGCGGAAGGTCTTGGCGGACTTGCCCGCCACGCCTGACACCATATCGGCGATATTGCCGAGGATGTTGTCGATCAGATCAAGGAACAGCTCCACCGGTTGGGTCAGATGCGGCAGCTTGATGCCGTCAAGGATCAGGTGAAAGGTCTTCTTGATCGCCTCAACAATGCCCAGCAGCGCGCCGATGGCGGCATCGGCCACCGCGCCGGGGGCGGCGGCGAGATCGTCGAGCAGTTTGTTGAAATCATCCAGCATGTCGTCGATCCCGGCGGAGACAAAGCTGCCGATGGCCTGGGCGGCACCAAAGGGGTCAAGCTGGGCAATCACCTGTTTGAGACGGGCAAAGAAGGAGCGCAGCAGGCGGAACAGGAAGGTCTTGAAGGCGGCAGCAGTCTGCGCCACCTCGGGCGCGCCTTGGGCCTGCAGCGCGTGGACGGAGACGTCTGTCCATTTGCCCAAAGCGGCGGCAAAGGATTTTTCAGCATTGGCGAAGGGATCGTCTTTAGATTTCTTATCGGGCATTGCAAATTCCTTGGTCAAAAATGGTTCGTTCAAAATAGATGGTCGGAGCCTATCACAAATTGGCCGTTGCACCAAAACGCGGGCAATTTTGCGTGACCTAAGCAATGGAATCGGCTAGTGTTTTGCCATGGCCCGCAAGAGGCCCACGGCAGAATGAACGGCGGGGAGGCCGAGCAGGCACCCCAAGATGAACAAAGGATGAGACCCCGATTTTGCGGGGCTGTGGCAGCACCTTCGGCGCAGCCATGTGGTGTTTTGACTTTAGAAAACCCCTATAATTAGTTGAATGAGCGAAATCTTTCCTATTGGACGCGTTTCGCCACCATATTTTGTGGATAAATCATCATTTGCGGGTGACGTTGCGGGCGTGAATCGTTAAGGTCAGCCTAATTTACGAGAATCTGCCCGGTGGGACGGGCCAATAGCGCAGGCGGACTGAGTATGACATTGAACCTCTCTATTCCGGGTCAGGAAGACCTCAAACCACGGATTACCGTTTTCGGCGTGGGCGGTGCTGGCGGCAACGCGGTCAACAACATGATCGAAAAAGAGTTGGACGGGGTTGAGTTCGTCGTGGCCAACACCGATGCACAAGCGCTGCAGCAAAGCCGGTCGGGCGCGAAGATCCAGATGGGCATCAAAGTAACCGAAGGTCTGGGTGCTGGCGCGCGGGCGACCGTGGGTGCGGCCGCGGCCGAGGAAAGCATCGAGCAGATCGTCGATCACCTTGCTGGTGCGCACATGTGTTTCATCACCGCAGGCATGGGCGGGGGCACCGGCACGGGTGCTGCACCGATCATCGCACAAGCGGCCCGTGAGCTGGGTGTTCTGACCGTTGGTGTTGTCACCAAGCCGTTCCAGTTCGAGGGCGGCAAGCGCATGAAGCAAGCTGAAGAAGGTGTTGAAGCGCTTCAGAAAGTTGTCGACACGCTGATCATCATTCCCAACCAGAACCTGTTCCGTCTGGCCAATGAAAACACCACATTCACCGAGGCCTTCGCGCTGGCCGATGACGTGTTGTATCAGGGTGTCAAAGGTGTGACGGACCTGATGGTGCGTCCCGGCCTGATCAACCTCGACTTTGCGGACGTGCGCGCCGTGATGGACGAGATGGGCAAGGCGATGATGGGCACCGGCGAGGCCGAGGGCGAGAACCGCGCTGTGCAGGCTGCCGAGAAGGCGATTGCCAACCCACTGCTGGACGAGATTTCGTTGGAAGGTGCCAAGGGCGTGTTGATCAACATCACAGGTTCGCACGATCTGACACTGTTCGAACTGGACGAAGCCGCGAACAAGATCCGCGAAAAGGTCGATCCAGAGGCGAACATCATTGTCGGTTCCACGCTGGACCCATCGATGGAAGGCGGCATGCGCGTGAGCGTTGTTGCGACCGGAATCGACGCCACCGTCAGCAATGCAGAAACACCGCTGCCACGTCGCAGCATGGCGCAGCCACTGACCACATCGGTCAGCATCGAAGCGCCGGAAGAGGCCGTGCAAGAAGTAGCTGCCGTCGCGGCGCCTGCGCCGGTTGCTGCTGAGGCCGCACCGGAGCCAAGCCTGTTTGAAGGCATCGAAGAGACACCTGCCGCGTCCTTCCAAGAGGAGGTTGCTGTGGATGATGGTGGTCTGCCACCACCCGCCTATACGCCACGCCCTGAGCCTGTGATGGAAGCGCCCGAAACCTTCGTCGCCCCACGTGGTGCCGGTGGTCAGGGGCAACCTTCGCCAGAGACAATGGCGCGTCTGGAAGCCGCTGTGCGCCGTGCGCCATCGGCTGAACGTCCTGCCGCTGCGGATGGGTCTTCTGCTGCACCAATGGCTGCGCCTGCAGCTGCTGCAGCGCCGGTTGGCGATGTGGGCAAGGCGCGCTTTGGCATCAACGGGTTGATCAACCGCATGACCGGCGCCGGGGCAGAGGCTGCACAGCAGCCAAGCCGCCAACAGCCACAGGTCACTGCGATGCACGAGCCACAGGCCGAAGCTGAGGTTGACCCCGATCAGGAGCGGATCGAAATCCCTGCATTCCTGCGTCGCCAAGCAAACTAAGCGACCAAACAACAGTCTTGCGAATGGCAGCCCTCGGGCTGCCATTTTGCGTTTGGGGCGCGGGGTTTTGCGGCCCGCGGGGCGTTGGTTTTGGCTGTGTTTGGTGCATTTGGCGTGTCACAATCGGCTGTCATGGCGGTATGACGCCGCGTCGAAATCACGTGATGGGGGTTGTTTGGGGCGGTGATTTTCACGTGAAATCAGCGCCTTGCTGCGCTGCGGCGTGGAATGTTGCAATTGCAGCCTGGGATGTTTCAGACCGTTGCAAAGCGTGAATTGTTCGCGCGGCCCCAAAGCCCTATCTGATGGTGAACGAGGTGTTAATCACTCAAGGCACTTGGACCTTATGCAGACGACGCTGCGACATGCTGTGACTTTCGACGGGGTTGGCCTTCATACCGGGGCGGCCACGCGGATGGTTTTGCGCCCTGTGGGGGGCAACACGGGCATCGTCTTTCGGCGCACGGATGTGGCCGGGCGGGATGGGATCATCCCCGCACTTTGGCGCAATGTTGTCGTCTCACCGCTGAACACGGAACTGCGCAATGACGCGGGTACGGGCGTGTCCACGATTGAGCATATCATGGCGGCCCTGTCGGGCTGCGGTGTGCATAATGCGCTGGTGGAACTTGATGGGCCGGAAGTGCCGGTGATGGATGGCTCTGCCGCTGATTTCGTGCGCGGGATCGTGCGGGCCGGTGTGGTGCGCCAGCAAGCGCCGCTGGAAGCCATCGAGATCCTGAAAGAGGTGCGTGTCAAGGTGGGGCAGGCTGAGGCCGCGCTGACGCCGGCGACAAGCCTGCAGATTGATTTTGCCATCGCCTTTGACGATGCGGCGATAGGCACGCAGCACAAGACGCTGAACATGGCCAATGGCACCTTTGTGCGCGAGCTGTGCGACAGCCGCACGTTTTGCCGGGCGGCAGACGTGGATGCGATGCAGGCGCAGGGCAAGGCCCTTGGCGGATCGTTGGAGAACGCGGTTGTGGTTGACGGGGCGGCGGTGCTGACCCCCGGTGGGCTGCGTCATGCCGATGAGGCGGTGCGCCATAAGATGCTGGACGCCTTGGGTGATCTTTATACTGCCGGTGCGCCGATCCTTGGGCGCTATACCGGTGTGCGGTCGGGCCATGCGGTGACAAACGCGCTGCTGCATGCGCTGTTTGACCAGCCGGACGCCTGGCGGCGGGTGACCTGTGATGCCAAGATTGCAGCGCGGCTGCCCGGTGTGGGGGTGACCCGTGCTGATCTTGCGGCTGTGGCCTGACGTCACGCGGCGCGCGGCAAATCACTTGGACACGCAAAAGGCATTTTGCCCCTGATTTTTCTATGATAGACCCTGCCTAACAGGGGGCCGATATCCCCGACACGAGCAGAACTGCGGAGACTGGGCATGTCAGGCAAAACCACAGCAGGCAAGACGCGCGCGCCTTTGGCGGTTGCCTTTGCATTGTCCTTGCTGGCCGCATGTGGCGGCTTTGATCCCCGGGCCCAAGGGGCGCTGGACCAATACACCGCCGAAGAGATTTTTACCCGCGGCGAAGTTGAGCTTGAGAACGGTCAGGCCGAAGAGGCGGCGTTCTACTTTGGCGAGATTGAGCGGCTTTACCCCTATAGCGAATGGGCGCAGCGGGCGCTGATCATGCAGGCCTTTGCCTATCACCGTGATCAGGATTACCCCAACAGCCGTGCTGCCGCGCAAAGGTATCTGGATTTCTATCCGGCGACGGAGGATGCGGCCTATGCGCAGTATCTGCTGGCGCTGTCTTACTACGACCAGATCGATGAGATCGGCCGCGATCAGGGGCTGACGTTCCAGGCGTTGCAGGCCCTGCGCGAGGTGATCGAGGTTTATCCTGACACCGAATATGCGCGTGCGTCGGTGTTGAAGTTTGATCTGGCGTTTGACCATCTGGCCGCCAAAGAGATGGAAATCGGGCGCTATTACCTTAAGCGCAAGCATTACACGGCGGCTGTGAATCGGTTCCGCACCGTGGTTGAGGATTTCCAGACCACCAGCCACACCGCAGAGGCGCTGCACCGGTTGGTGGAAAGCTATCTGAGCCTTGGGCTGGACGCCGAGGCGCAGACGGCGGGCGCGATTCTGGGTGAGAATTATCCGAGCACCGAATGGTATCAGGACAGCTTTGCGCTGCTGACCGGGCAGGGGCTTGAGGCGCGATCGGTAGGGGATAACTGGCTGTCGTCGATTTACCGGCAGGTTATTCGCGGCGAATGGCTTTAGGGAAGGTGGGCAGGCGGCCCACCCACCAGCGATGCTGCGCGGGTTAGATATACGCGACATGTTGATCATCGACCGGCTGGAACTTGCGTTTCAGCCCGGTTTGAACGTGCTGACCGGTGAGACGGGCGCGGGCAAGTCAATCTTGTTGGACAGCCTTGGGTTCGTGCTGGGCTGGCGTGGCCGGGCAGAGCTGGTACGTGCCGGGGCCGAACAGGGCGAGGTCACGGCCTGGTTTGATCTGGATGCGGGTCATCCCGCACGCGCGGTGCTGGAAGAGGCGGGGATTGCGGTCGAGGATGAGTTGATCCTGCGGCGGGTGAATACCCGCGACGGGCGCAAGACGGCCTGGGTGAATGATCGGCGGGTGAGCGGCGAGGTGCTGCGGGCGCTGTCAGATACGCTGGTGGAATTGCATGGGCAGCATGATGACCGGGGGCTGCTGAACCCACGCGGGCATCGGGCGATGCTGGACGATTTTGCGGGGATCGATGGCGGGAAGGTGCGCGCTGCGTGGCGGGCGCTGGGGGCTGTGCGCACGGCGCGGGCTGCAGCGGCGGCGCGACTGGCCGAGGTGCAGGCGGAAGAGGAATATCTGCGCCACGCGGTGGCAGAGCTGGATGCGCTGGCCCCGGAACAGGGCGAGGAGGCGGTGCTGGATACGCGCCGCCGGATGATGCAGGGCGCGGAGAAGATCCGCGCGGATATCGCAAAGGCGGGCGATGCGCTTGGCTTGCAAGGGGCAGAGGGCATGATGTCTGACGCCACGCGCTGGTTGATCGATGCTGCCGCACAGGCCGAAGGTGCGCTGGACGGAGCTTTGGCGGCGATTGAGCGGGCGATGCTGGAGTTGGACAGTGCGCAGCAGGGGGTGAGCGCCTGTCTGGATGCGCTGACGTTCAATCCGTCAGAGCTTGAGGACACAGAAGAGCGGCTGTTCGCGATCCGGGGGCTGGCACGCAAGCATAATGTGCTGGCCGATGATCTGGGTGGCTTTGCCGAGGATTTGCGCGCGCGACTGGCGGTGCTGGATGGCGGGGCAGCTGATTTGGCAGCGCTGGATCACGACGTGGCGGCGGCTGAGGCGGCTTATGTGGCGGCGGCGGATACGCTGCATAAAGCGCGCGTCAAGGCGGCCAAGGCGCTGGACAAGGCGATGGCCGCAGAGCTTGCGCCGCTGAAGATGGAGCGCGCGGTTTTTGTGACCGAGATCACGGCGGCAGAGCCGGGGCCAGAGGGGCGCGACGCGGTGGCATTCACGGTTGCCACGAACCCCGGCGCACCGGCGGGGGCGCTCAACAAGATCGCCTCTGGCGGTGAATTGAGCCGGTTTTTACTGGCGCTCAAGGTGTGTCTGACCCAAGCAGGCGGGGCGCATCTGACGATGATTTTTGACGAGATCGACCGCGGGGTCGGTGGCGCGACCGCAGATGCGGTTGGTCGTCGCTTAGTTGACCTTTCGGTCAAAATGCAAGTCTTGGTTGTAACGCACTCGCCGCAAGTTGCTGCCCTTGGGGGCCACCATTGGCGGGTGGAAAAGCATCAAAATGATGAGGCAACCACGTCAACAGTGACGTCACTTGACCCACATGCGCGGATTGATGAGATTGCACGGATGCTGTCGGGGGATAAGGTGACGGATGCAGCGCGCGAAGCCGCTAAGGCCTTGATGCATAAATAAAAAGACGCCCTAAATCCATCTCTGGATCTAGGGCGCCCCGTTACTCACGGGCACACACACACCCGAAAACAACTCACGTCAACACCGCACGACCTATGCAAATCGTGCTATCTGATTTTACTGTTTGGCAGGGACAGACCGAAGCCTATGCACCGAGTCTCGCAGCTCAACCGGACATCCAGAGGTTTAATCCTATGGCGTTTTTTCACAACCTGTCAAAAAGAAGGTCAGTTGTGCTGACATAATTTGCCGGGGTTCATGATGTCGCTGGGATCGAGCGCCCTTTTGATCTGCGACATTACCGCCCATGCGGGGCCGTGTTCGGCCAGCATATAAGGCATTTTCCCGATGCCAACGCCGTGTTCGCCGGTCACGGTGCCGCCCATTTCGAGGGCGCGTTCGGTCATTCGGTGGGATAGATCGAGCGCCACTTGCCGTTGCGTCATGTCACCCGGATCAATCAACAAGATCGCGTGAAAGTTACCATCGCCCACGTGACCGAGGATGGGCCCATCGATCGGGCTGGCGTCGATATCGGCCTGAGTCGCGCTGATTGCATCGGCCAGACGCGAGATTGGCACGCAAACATCCGTCACGACGGCGGTGGCCCCGGGTTTGCTGGCGAGAATCGCATAATAGGCGTCGTGGCGGATTTGCCAGAACTTGTTGCGGTCTTCGGTCGCGGTCGTCCATTCAAAGCCGGTGCCGCCATGGTCTGAGGCAATCTCACCAAAGGTGGCGACATCATCGGCGACGGCGGCGTCAGAGCCGTGAAATTCGATCAGCAGGTGCGGCGTGTTGGGCCAGCTGGCGTCCGCATAGGCGTTGACGGCTGCGGCAGAGGCGGCATCCACCAGTTCGATCCGTGCCATTTGCACGCCCATTTGGATCGTGGTGATCACGCTGTCGACGGCGGCGGCAACGGTGGGAAAGGCGCAGGTGGCAGCGGCGGTGGCGCTGGGTTGTCCGTGAAGTTTCAGGGTCAGTTCGGTGATGATGCCCAGCGTCCCCTCGGACCCCACAAAAAGCCCGGTGAGGTCATAGCCTGCGGATGATTTGCGCGCGCGGCTGCCGGTGCGGATGATTTGGCCGTCGGCCAGCACCACCTCGAGCCCCATGACGTTGTCGCGCATGGTGCCGTAGCGCACCGCCGTGGTGCCGGAGGCGCGGGTGGCGGCCATACCACCAAGGGCGGCATCCGCACCCGGATCGACCGGAAAGAACAGCCCCGTGGCGCGCAATTCGGTGTTGAGCGCCTTGCGGGTCATGCCGGGTTGGACGCGGGCGTCCATGTCGGCGGCGTTGACCTCAAGCAAGCGATCCATGCGGGATGTGTCCACCGTGACGCCGCCACGCACCGCAAGGCTGTGCCCCTCAAGCGAGGTGCCGGTGCCCCATGGGATCACCGGGCAGTCATGTTCGGCGCAGATTTTGACGATCTGCGCGACGTCTGCAGTATCGCGGGGATAGGCGACCGCATCGGGTGGCGTGACGGGAAAATGCGTCTCAGACTGGCCATGGAGGTTTAGATCGGACTTGGACAGGCTCAACCCTTCCCCTAGAAGGGTCTGAAGAGCTTCAATCGCGCTTGGAATGGTCATGATCTGGCCTTTTGGTCTGACAGTCAGGCGAACCTAGTGCAAAGCGGGGCATCGGACCAGAGGCAGGGCAGGGATGAGCCGCACGCTCGCATCGCTAATCGCAGAGCTTCGGGGCAAGATTGCCGCCGATCTGACCAAGGCCGTGCTGGTGATGAAGACGCGCGGTCCGAGCCAGATGCAGTTTTGGTTTATCGCTCTGATCATCGGGATTGCGGCAGGGACAGCGGCGCTATTGTTCCGGCTGGGGATCACGGCGATCCAGACCACGGTTTATGGCACCGACAATGTGCGGACGCTGCATAGCTTTGCCGCTGATCTGGCGTGGTATCATCTGTTACTGATCCCGACCTGTGGCGGGCTGATCGTGGGGTTGATTTTCCACCGGTTCACGCCTGATGCGCGGGTGCGGTCGGTCGCGGATGTGATTGAGGGGGCCGCATTGCACGAAGGCCGGGTCGAGGTGCGCCAGGGCACGGTGTCGGCGATCGCCAGTATGATCACGCTCTCAACCGGTGGGTCATCGGGCCGCGAGGGGCCGGTCGTGCACATGGCGGCGGTGATTTCCACGCTGATCAGCCGCACGATCCGCGCCGATGGTGTCACCGGGCGCGATTTACTGGGCTGTGCGGTGGCGGCGGCGGTGTCGGCAAGCTTTAACGCGCCATTGGCCGGGGCGCTCTTCGCGCTTGAGGTCGTGTTGCGCCACTTTGCGGTGCATGCCTTTGCGCCCATCGTGATCGCCAGTGTGGCGGGTACCGTGATCAACCGCTTGGCATTTGGTGATGTGACGGAATTTGTGCTGCCAACGCAGAATGCGCTGGCGTTCTATGTGGAATTGCCCGCGTTCCTGATCCTTGGGATTGTCTGCGGCTTTGTCGCTGTGGCGCTGATGCGGGCAATCTTTTGGGCTGATGACTTTGGCAGTTTTGTGCAGAACCGCCTGCGCTTGCCGCGCTTTTTACGGCCCGCCGTGGCGGGGATGTTGCTGGGCGCTTTGGCGATTTGGTGGCCGCATATCATCGGTGTCGGATATGAGACGACATCGGCGGCGCTGACCGGGGAATTGCTGCTGCATGAGGCGGTTGTCTTTGTGATCCTCAAGGTCGTGGCGGTGGCGATCACCATGGGCGGGCGCATGGGCGGCGGGGTGTTTTCGCCCTCACTGATGGTCGGCGCGTTGACGGGGCTGGCGTTCGGGCTGATTGCCACCAGCGTCTTTCCCACCGTGTCGGGCGAGGGGACGCTTTATGCGATGGCAGGCATGGGGGCGGTTGCCGCTGCGGTCCTGGGCGCGCCGATTTCCACAACTTTGATCGTGTTTGAGCTGACGGGTGACTGGCAGACGGCGATGGCGGTGATGGTGGCGGTGTCGCTGTCCACGGCCCTCGCGTCACGGCTGGTGGATCGGTCATTTTTCCTGACGCAACTCGAACGGCGTAACGTGCATCTGGCCGCCGGACCGCAGGCCTATTTGCTGGCGACGTTCCGGGTGGCGACGATCATGCGCACCAAGGATCACGCGCGTGCGGCGGCTGAGACCGCCTGTTGGGAACTGGTGGGCGAGGGCGTCTATATCGACGGCAACGCCACGCTGGAACAGGCGATGCCGCTGTTCGAGGCGGGCGGGCACAGCTTTATTCCCGTGGTCACGCTGGGCGGGGAAGACGCGCCTCCAGAGCTATGGGGTGCGCTGTTTCAGGTGGATGCCCTGCGGGCGATGAACACCGCGCTGGCCGAAACCGCGCGGGAAGAACATTCGTAGCTCCCTATTTGGTGTTAGCCCTGGCGACCGCTTGAAAGATCACGCCATCAAAATCGACGCTGGTAAACGGCTCTTGCAATTGATCGGTTAACTGCCCGGTGCGCGCGCTGACGAAGGTCACAAGCTCTGACATCGTGATCAGGCCATTGCCGTCCGCGTCGCTGGCATCGGTCATGCCGTCGACCAAGGCTGTGGCAAAGGGGCTGTTTTGCCCCTGTCCATCAAAGCATGTGGTGCCCGGAACAGCGGCCAGGAGGACGTTTAACTGCATCTCGCCCAAGGCCTCTTCGGGGGACGCATGATCCGATCCGGGGCAGGCATCGATCGCGAGGATCACCGCACTGCCGGCGGCCAGCGGCTCCAGCAGGGTGGCAAGTTCAACGATGCTGAGGCCGGTGGCCTCGCCGGTGGCTTCGGATGTTGCGTCGATATCGGATGGGGCGAGGTAGAACACCCCGTCAACCTGATGGGCGTGGCCTGCAAAATAGATCAGCGCGACATCGCCTTGGTTCGGCTTGACGCTCCAGTTCAGCAGGCGCAGCTGCGAGATCAGCCCGTCCTTGTCGATATCCGTGGCAATCGTTACCTCGACATCGTTGTAGATCGTGCCACGTTGAGTTTCGGTGGCCGCAGCAACGGCAAGTGCGTCGCGCACCGGGTTTTCGAGGTCAGCAACGTTGTCATAGCTTGAGATGCCGATGGACAGCACCTGCAGACGACGTGTGGGGGCAGCCACGATGTCACCCAACTGTCGCAAAAGCGGGATTTCTGCATCCGGTGTGGCGTCGAGGTAGGCCATCAACTGCTGGCGGAGGGTTTCATCGCTGATCAGCCCCGCCTCGCTCAGGAATTTGAGGTTGTTGCGCACGGCGGTAGGGTCACCGCTTTCCATCACCTGCAGGATACGTGCGCTGTCGGATCTACGTGCCTCGAGCGCGAGTTGCAGGCTGGCGCGCGACGCCTCAAGCTCGCGTTGCTGGACGCCGTCGATCCAGGTGATGATGCCGTTGCCCATGGCGGCAAGGGCGGCGGCGGCCACGGCCACAGAGAGCGGGCTGCGCCAGTTTGAGCGCGCCATTTCCTGATGGCGCAGGTCAAGCTCTGCCCGGCGCAGGGCCAGTTCGTCGGCCCATTTGCGTTCTTCGAATGCTGGCTTGTCGTCCGTCGCCATCGGTGCCCCACGCTTTACGTGGGCGTCAGCTTAGCACGGAAACGGATTTGTCGCGAATTTGGGGGGTCAGACTTCTTCGACGGCGATTTTGTCGTGGTAGAAGGCCAGGTGGTCTTTGATCTCGATAACGCCGGGCTTTGGGTCCTCATAGGACCAGGCAGCGTCGGGGATCGGGCCGCTTTTGGCGACAACGGTAAAGTAGCTGGCGACCCCTTTGTGATGGCAAGTCGCGGTCGTGTCAGAGGTGTCAAGGAAGGCCATCGCAAGATCGTCGCGCGGGAAATAGATCACGGGCGGATAGTCGCCCTCGGTCAGTTCCAGCGCACGGGTGGATTCGCCGATGACTGCACCGGCGGCGCGCACGACCCATGTGCCGGATGCGGGACGAATTTTGATATGGTCGGCCATGTCAGCCTCCTTCGGTTTGCGGTGGAGCCAGAATGTATCGGGCGATTGTGACGGGGCTATAACGGGGCGGTGGCGCGGTTCAGCCAGTCGAGCGCGTCACCATCTAGCAGCGGGCCGATCCGGTCAAGGGTCGCGGCGTGATAAGCATCAATCCATTGGCGTTCGGCGGGCGACAGCACCGTCGTGTCGATCAGGCGGCGGTCGAGCGGCACATAGGTCAGCGTGTCAAAGGCCAGCATGTCGCGGTTGTCGCCGCCCTCGGGGGCCGGGGTCACGACGATCAGGTTTTCGATCCGGATGCCAAAGGCCCCGGTGCGGTAATAGCCCGGTTCATTCGACAGGATCATGCCGGGTTCCAGCACGGTGGTTGCGCGGCGCGACAGGCCCTGCGGGCCTTCATGGACGGACAGATATGCGCCGACGCCATGGCCGGTGCCGTGGTCGTAATCCATGCCCATGGCCCAAAGCGGGGCGCGGGCGAGCGCGTCGAGGTGATTGCCTGCGACGCCTTTGGGAAACTGCGTGCGGCTGATCGCGATCATGCCTTGCAGGACGGCGGTATAGCAGGTGCGATGGTCTGGTGTTGGCTCGCCAACGATCACGGTGCGGGTGATATCAGTGGTGCCGTCGATATATTGTCCGCCGGAATCCACCAAAAGCAGCTCGCCGGGTTTAACGGGGGCATTGGTGTCGTCTGTCACGCGGTAGTGGACGATGGCCCCATGCGCGCCCGCGCCGCTGATCGTTTCAAAACTGACGTCCAGCAATTGGTTGGTGTCGCGGCGAAAGCCTTCCAGCTGTTTGACCACGTCGATTTCGGTGAGCTGGCCCTTGGGGGCTTCGGCGTCGAGCCAGGCCAGAAAGCGCACCATGGCCGCACCATCGCGCAGATGTGCGGCGCGCGCGCCTGCGATTTCCGTGGGGTTCTTGCAGGCCTTGGGCAGGATGCAGGGATCGGGGGCGGCCTTGGCCTTGTCCCCCAAAGTGTCGGCGACGATCTGCGGGCAGGTCTTTTTGTCGATCAACACGGGGCCGGGCAGAGTTGCGATATGGTCCAAGAAGGCGTCTTGCGGATGCAGCGTGACATCGGGGCCAAGGTGTTCGGTGATCCCGTCGGCCTTGCCGGGGCGGGCAAAGAGGTCGACCTTGCCGTCGGCGTGCAGGACCGCAAAGGCATGGGGCACGGGGTTTCGCTCGATGTCGGTGCTGCGGATATTGAGGAGCCACGCGATGCTGTCAGGCAGGGTGATCACATGGGTGCCGCTGGCCACCCGCTTGCGTTTGTCATCATGGCTTTCGCCAGCAAATTCAGCGGGATAGACGGTGAACTTCGCGTTTGGCGGGGCCGGTTGGTCGGCCCAGATACGGTCCACGAGATTGGCGGTGGCTTGTAAGGTGATCTGGGTGCCGCTCAGCTTGTCCGTCAGATTTGCGATCTCATCCACCGTGTGCAGCCAAGGGTCGTAGCCGATGACCGCGCCGGTCGTGCATTTTTCTTTGAGCCAATCGGCGAGCTGCAACTCGGGCCAATGCACGGGGGTAAAGTCGGCGGCGACCTGATCGGTGACCTGCAGCCGGTAGCGCCCGTCGATAAAGACGCCCGCGATATCGGCGAGAACGGCGGCAAATCCAGCTGAGCCGGTAAAGCCGGTGAGCCAGGCCAGACGCGCGTCAGCCTCGGCGACATATTCACCCTGATGCGCATCGGCGCGGGGCACCAGAAATCCGTCCAGCTTTGTCGCCGCCATCTCTGCCCGCAAGGCAGCAAGGCGCGGTGGCCCCTGTTCAGGCCGGGTTGAGGCACCAAAGGTCTGAAACATCGCGCGTCCCCTGCTTTCTTTTGAACTTAAATATCTCCGCCGGAGGCCCGATTATTCGTCGAATAATCGCAGCCCAGCTTAACCGGTCTTGCGCATCCCCAACACGCGGGCGCGTTTGCGCGGGTCGGCGTCAAAAAGGCTGGCCAGTTGTTCGGTCATTGCACCGGCGAGCTGTTCCACATCCGTAATCGTCACCGCGCGGTCATAGTAGCGCGTCACATCGTGGCCGATGCCGATAGCGGCGAGTTCCACCGCTTTGCGCTTTTCGATCATGGCGATGACGTCGCGCAGGTGCTTTTCAAGGTAGTTGGCGGGGTTCACCGACAGGGTGCTGTCGTCGACTGGCGCGCCGTCAGAGATCACCATCAGCACCTTGCGCTGCTCGTGCCGCCCGATCAGACGGCGGTGCGCCCATTCGAGCGCTTCGCCGTCGATGTTTTCCTTTAGCAGGCCTTCTTTCATCATCAGCCCTAGGTTGGGCCGGGTGCGGCGCCATGGGGCGTCAGCAGATTTGTAGACGATGTGGCGCAGATCGTTCAGGCGACCGGGCGTGGCCTCGCGGCCTGCTTTCAACCAATCCTCGCGGGATGTGCCGCCTTTCCAAGCCTTGGTGGTAAAGCCCAAAATCTCGACCTTCACGGCGCAGCGTTCCAGCGTGCGGGCCATGACGTCGGCGCAGATCGCGGCGATTGAAATGGGCCGACCGCGCATGGAGCCGGAGTTATCAAGCAAGAGTGTTACGACGGTGTCGCGGAATTCGGTGTCTTTTTCGACCTTGAAGGACAACGGCGTGGTGGGGGAGGCGACGATGCGCGCGAGCCGTCCGGCATCAAGGATGCCTTCCTCGCGGTCAAACTCCCACGACCGGTTTTGCTGGGCCTGCAAGCGGCGCTGCAACTTGTTGGCAAGGCGCGAGACCGCCCCTTTGAGTGGTTCGAGCTGCTGATCAAGGTAGCTGCGCAGGCGTTCAAGCTCGGCGGGTTCAGCGAGGTCTTCGGCACCGATCTCTTCGTCGTAATCCGTTGCAAAGACACGGTAATCGGGATCGGCGTCGGACACAGGCGCGGGCTGCGGCGGCTCCATCGGGGCCTCGCCATCGGGCATCTCGGTCTCTTCGCCCATTTCGGCGTCGGCCTGATCGTCCATCGAAATCTCGGCCTGAGAGGCGTCTTGCTGATCCTCTTGAGACTGCTCGGGCGAGGCTTCGGCCTCATCCCCATCGCTGTCGTCTTCGCCGGTGCTGTCAGGCTCTTCCTGCTCGTCGCTGCCTTCTTCGGCCTCGTTTTCGTCGTCCTGATCCGACCCGTCGGGGTCGTCGCCCAGCTGATCAGCATAGCCCAGGTCAGAGATCAGCTGCCGCGCGAATTTCGCGAAGGCCTGCTGGTCGTTCAGCATGTCCGAAAGGCTGCTCAGCGTGTCGCCGCAGTGATCCTCAATAAAGCCGCGCCAGAGGTTGAGCACGTTGTCCGCGCCAACGGGCAGGTCGCGGCCTGTGGCGAGTTCGCGGATCATGTAGCCTGCGGCGGTGGCCAGTGGCGCATCGGCGGGCTGTTTGATCTGGTCATAGCCCTTGCGCAGCGCATCATTCCCGATCTTGGCGTCGATATTCCCAGCGGTGCCGGGCATATATTGCGCGCCGACAGCCTCGACCCGCGCAGTTTCCATCGCGTTATACAGGTCTTGCGCCATCTGGCCTTGGGGCATGTATTTCGCGGCTGTGCTGGGGTCATGGAATTTGTGCCGCAGCGCCATGGCGTCAGCGTGGCCACGGGCCAGCAGCACCTCCTGCCGGGTCATGCGGCGGGTGACTTGCGGCAGGCGGATCGTGTCGCTGGTCTGGCCTGCGGGATCGACCGAATAGGTGACCGAGAGTTCCGGATCATCGGCCATGACTTTCGTGGCCTCTGCCAAGGCTTTCTTGAACGGATCAGCGGGGTTGTCGGTCGGTTTGTTCATGTCCGGCAAACTAGTGCCGGATCGGGGCAATGACCAGAGGGGCGGGCGGTTTAACTGAGCAGGAGCGCGGTGCAATCGGCGGTTTGCAAGGCGGCCATGTCAGCGGCCCAAGCGGCGTCGGCGGGATCGTCGTTAAAGGTGGCACGGGTCAGCAGGGCATGATGCGCGGCCTTGGCCGAGATGCGCCAGTTCAACACCTCGCGCCCTTGATCGGGAGCCATGACGGCGCTGACAAGGTCGATCAGTTGGGCGCGCTGACGTTTGGTGATTTCCGAGGCGTCGCCGTCAAACATCCATTGATGTTCCATCTGGGCCGACAGGCGGCCCGCGCAGGCGGCAAAGGTCCGGAGTTGTTCATCGGCCAAAGAAATCCCCGCGTTGGCAGGGAGGGCGCCAAGCGCGAGGAAGGTGATCGATATGAGAGTTTTCATACTGCTCATAAATGCAGCATGGAGGTTAAATTATCGCTTATCTAGTGGGCAAATTGAAAAGCGTGGATAGGTGTGGGGTTTTGGGCACGGGGGTGGTGGAGGTGTTGCGCCGCTTTCAGCGTCGCGATGGGCGGGGGCCAGCCCCCGCACCCCCGAGATATTTATGTTCCAAAGAAAGGGCCAACTACTTTGTTCGTTGGATTTGTCAGGCAAATTGACGCGACGAGATCATTACGTTCTAGCCGATAGTTTCATCGAAACATTTTCTGCCACGTTTGGCCAAAGACTCTCGATTGTATTGATTTGTTGAATACGCGGACGGATTTGAGCTGAAATACTGTTGCGTCGAGCTGTAAAGGCGAGGACGAACAGAACAAAGGCTAGAACAAGCCCACCGTCAAAGAACCAATCAATCGCTAAGGAAGCGACTGCGAGACCAAAATCGAACCGAACTGAACGAGATGCGGTTAGAGCGTTAATCTCACCTACGAGGCGTTCGTAGGTTTTGACTTGTTCGTCAAACCACCAGTCAGGCATCTCGTCGAGATTGTCCCCTGACGTCACCTCTTATCCCAAGCTCAGGCTCGCCGCACTTTCTGGCAGTTCCTCGTCAAAGCAGCGCTGGTAGAATTCGGCGACCGTCTGGCGCTCAAGCTCATCACATTTGTTGAGGAACGACAGGCGGAAGGCGTAGCCGACGTCTTGGAAGATGCGGGTGTTTTCGGCCCAGGCGAGCACGGTCCGGGGCGACATGACCGTCGACAGGTCGCCATTCATGAAGGCGGTGCGGGTCAGGTCGGCCACGGTGACCATCTGGGACAGGGTCTTGCGGCCCGTCTCTGTGTTGAAGTGCGGCGACTTGGACAGCACGATGGCGGTCTCGGCGTCGTGGCTGAGGTAGTTCAACGTCGCGACGAGGGACCAGCGGTCCATCTGGGCTTGGTTAATTTGCTGGGTGCCGTGGTAGAGGCCCGTGGTGTCGCCCAGACCAACGGTGTTGGCGGTTGCAAACAGGCGGAAATATTTGTGTGGGGTCAGGATCTGGTTCTGGTCCATCAGCGTCAGCTTGCCGTCATGTTCCAGAACGCGCTGGATCACGAACATCACGTCCGCGCGGCCCGCGTCGTATTCATCAAACACAATCGCAACCGGGTTGCGCAGCGCCCATGGCAGGATGCCTTCGTGGAATTCGGTGACTTGCACGCCGTCGCGCAGTTTAATGGCGTCCTTCCCGATCAGGTCGATCCGGGAGATATGTGAATCGAGGTTCACACGCACCGCAGGCCAGTTGAGGCGGGCGGCGACCTGTTCGATGTGGGTCGATTTCCCGGTGCCGTGATAGCCCTGGATCATCACACGGCGGTTGTAGCCAAAACCGGCCAGAATCGCGAGCGTGGTGTCGGGGTCAAACTTATAGGTGCTGTCGATATCGGGCGTGCGATCGGTCTTATCGGCAAAGCCCTTGATCTTCATATCCGAGTCGATGCCAAAGACCTCGCGGACCGAAATTTCTTCGGTGGGTTGCGCGTCGATATCAATCATGCCGTCGGCCATCTGGGGCACCTTTCGTGTCATCCGTTTCGTCTTATCTGCGGATGCAACATATCGCGGGGAAAGGGAAGGGGAAGGGGCGAAATCGCCGACGGCTTCGCCTTGTGGTTGCGTTTTTGGAAAACCCCGCCAAAGTGGGAGACGTGAATGGGTGAGTGATAGATGACGACGACCGAAGATATTGAAGCGATGATCACCGGCATGGCCGGTGGGGATCGAAATGCCTTTGAAAATCTCTATGCCGCGACAAGTGCGAAACTTTTTGGTGTGTGCCTGCGTGTCTTGAACAATCGGGCAGAAGCCGAGGACGCCTTGCAGGATGCTTTCGTCAAAATCTGGCGCAATGCGGATCGCTATAAAGTCAATGGGTTAAGCCCGATGACTTGGCTGATCACGGTGACGCGCAACCTGTGTATTGACCGCATTCGGGCCCGCAAGGCCACGTCTGGGGACATGGATGAGGTGGCCGCACTGGAAGACAGCGCGCCGGGGCCGGAAGCGCTGGCGATTGCGGCGTCCGACCGGGCGCGGATCGTGGGCTGCATGGCGGGGTTGGACCCTGACAAGGCCGGGGCGGTGCGCCGCGCCTATCTGGAGGGGGAGACCTATCAAGAGCTGGCCGAGGTCTATGGCGTGCCGCTCAACACCATTCGGACTTGGCTGCGGCGGAGTTTGCAAAAGTTAAGAGAGTGTCTGTCGCAATGAGTGATGACATCGACCCAAATGGCGAAAACATGCTGGCGGCGGAATACGTGCTGGGCCTGTTGAACGCGGACGAGGCCGCAGCGTTTGAGACTCTGATGGCCACAGATGCCAGTGCGCGGGCGGATTATGCCCGCTGGGCCGAGGATTTCGTCGGCATGACCGATGATATTGCCCCCGTCGCCCCGCCTGCGGCGCTGTTGGACCGCATTCGCGCGGCGGCCTTTGGCACGGCGGCGATGGAAGAGGCGGCCCCAGCGCCGAAACCGGTCAAGCCTGCCAAATCGTCCTGGATGGAACGTTTGGGGCTTTTGCCTGCCGCAGCCGGTGGGCTTGTGGCGGCGATGGTCGCGTTGTGGGCGATCAATCTTTACGTGGGGCCATTGCTGGACCCGCCTGCGACGGCGACGGTCATGCTCGCCTCTGCGGATGAGGGGCTGGTGGTCGAGGTTGGCTATGTCGAGGACAGCGGCAATCTGGAGGTCACGCGCACGGCTGGGGCCGCGCCCGAGGGGCAGGTGTTGGAGCTTTGGGTGATCAAGGGTGAAAACCCGCCCGTGTCGCTTGGGGTTTTGCCTGCGGATGAGACCGGCACGCTTGTCGTGGCAGAAGCGTTATGGCCGCTGTTGCGTGGCGCGCAATGTGCGATTTCCATCGAACCACCCGGTGGCTCGCCCACCGGTGCGCCCACAGGTGAGATCGTGGCCGTGGCCCCCATCGTCTGGGTGGGCTAGGGCGGCACCCGGGTCACGCGCCCTTCACAAGCGCGTGCGCGGGGCCGGTTTTTATGGATTGGTCAGGGGACCGGCTGCTAGGCCTTTGCGCAAAGCCGAAAGGAAGTGCCATGAACCGTCGCCAGTTTACCCTTGCCGCCCTTGCCAGCGCAGCGGCCCCCGCTGCGTTGCACGCGCAATCGTTTGAGATCACCCGCACGGACGCGGAATGGCGCGCGATGCTGACGGATGCGCAATATAAGGTGATGCGGCTGGAAGGCACCGAGCGGGCCGGGTCGAGCCCCTTGGATAAGAACTATGCCGCAGGCACCTATTTCTGCCGTGGCTGTGATCTGCCAGTCTACCCATCCGAGACCAAATACGACAGCGGCACCGGCTGGCCCAGCTGGTGGCAAAGCCTGCCGGGTGCAGTTGGCACCAAGCCTGATCGCAAACTTCTGAGCGTCCGCACAGAGGTGCACTGCCGCCGCTGCGGCAGCCATTTGGGCCATATCTTTGACGACGGGCCTGCGCCCACCGGCAAGCGGCATTGCCTGAACGGCGTATCCCTGGTGTTCCGCGCGGCGTAAATTGCGCGGATGTTGGCAGGCGAGCAGGACGCGATCGCGTTGCCAGCATAGCCTCACTTTGATCTGGGACTTGGGCCTAGGCGTTATCGGCGTTTAGGACCGCTGAAAGACCTGCCGCGCTGACGGGCTTTTCGACAAACAGGACGTCGCTGGCCTGAAGATCACGCAGCGAAGATTTGCCGCTGATCAGGATGTGCCGGGCGAGGGGGGCGTGCTTTTTCGTTGCGGTCAACACGTCCAACCCGTCCTCAGCGCCGCCAAGGTCAAAATCGCTGACGATCAGGGCGAAATCATCGCTTTGAGCGGCCTGAAGCGCGTCTTCGGCGGTCGCATAGGTTTTGGCCCGATAGCCAAGGTCGGTCAGCGCCTGCGCCGTGACCCGCCGGTCGTTGTCGTTGTCATCCACCACCAATGCCCGTCCGGCATAGCTTCGGTGCGGTGCGCCAGCAGGATCATCGGAATAGGGCAGGGAGACGGTGACGGTCGTGCCTTTGCCCACCTGGCTGTCGATGTCCAGTTTGCCGCCGCTCTGGTTGATGAAGCCGTAGACAATCGACAGGCCCAGCCCGGTTCCGCCGTCGCCTGCGCGGGTGGTGAAGAATGGTTGAATGGCCTTGGATTGGACGCTTTTCGGCATGCCTGATCCTGTGTCGGACACCACGATTTCGGCATGGCCATCGTCGGTTTTGGACAGTGTTATTTGGATGGTTCCTGCGTCCTCAATCGCGTTGTTGCTGTTCAAGACGAGGTTGAAGATGGCTGATTCCAACTGGCCGGGGTCGGCCCGCACATGGAGCGGCGCGTCGGCTGGAACCACCTCAAGCTGGACGTTGGGCTTGAGGCCGATCTCGACCAGTTCCACCATGCCTTCGATCAGCGTGTTCAGGTCGAACACCTCGGGCGAGAGGGGTTGTTTGCGGGCGAAGGCCAGCAGGCGGTCGGTCAGGGCAGCCCCATAATCCACCGCGTTTTCGATGGCTGAAACGTTGGTGGTTTCCGACTGCGCGTCGTGCAGCAGATGCGCGTGGGTGCGGATGGTCGACAGGATGTTGGCAAAGTCATGGGCGGTGTCGCCCGCCAGTTTGCCAAGCAACTCGATCCGGTCGATCTGGGCCACGCGCTCTGCCACGCGGTGCTGTTCGGTCACGTCCGAGATCAGCCAGACGCGCCCTTCGTCCGGCAGACGGCTGGCGCGGATTTCGAGCACGTCACCCTTGGCAGATTTCAACACCAGATGACCGCGATGCTGCACGCTGAGACCGGCATCCTTGGCGCAGCTGCCAAAGGCGGACTGATAGAGCCAATCCACGAAGGACCCCCTGAGGTTGCCGACACCCAGGATGCGTTCAAACGCAGGATTTGACGCGGTCAGCTTGCCTGTGCTGTCGGTGATCGCGATGCCGTCTGTGATATTGGCAAAGACCTTTTCAAACAGCGCGTTCCGCTGGTCGAGCTGACGATTTGAGCGGTCGAGCCGCAGCGCATTGGCGCGAAAGCTGCGGAAGGACCGGAACAAATCGCCGATCTCGTCGTCGCCCCCAAGGCGGCGGGGTAGCACGCTGCTGCGGTCCCCATTG
The DNA here is from genome assembly GCA_947494675.1 of uncultured Paracoccaceae bacterium. Taxonomy (GTDB): domain Bacteria; phylum Pseudomonadota; class Alphaproteobacteria; order Rhodobacterales; family Rhodobacteraceae; genus CANMYO01. The sequence continues at coordinate 1,039,742 of CANLVP010000002.1, read as the reverse complement.
GCGAGGCGCACCATCGCCTCGGACACGCGGCCCACGTTGAAGGCTACGTAGCGCGAGACATAGAGTGCTGCGACCAAGGCAAGGCACAGGGCGGCAAGGCTGATGGCGGCGACAGAGGCGCGGGTGAATTGGATCGTGTTGGACGATGAGCTGCGCTCTTCGGTCAGAACGGCCTCGGCCCGTTTGGCAAAGTCTGTTGCAAGCTCATTGATGTGGTTGGCGTCGCGCCTGATCCGAAAGAGCGCGTTCTGCGCGTCCAGCGTGAGGCCCAATTCCTGACGCCGCAACTCAAAGACGCCAGTGTCGCCCTGCACCAGCCCGTTCACCCGGTTCAGATAGGTGGTCTGGGCGTCGGTCATCGGTCCGGCAATGGCCAGTTGTGCCTTGCGTTGGTAGTGGCGCTGTTCCTCCCCAACCCCGATCAGATTGTCTGCATAGGCGGCGTTGAGCGCATCGGCGTTCATGCTGTGCAGGGTCCACCAGGTCAGCCGTTCCTGCGCCTGCGTGCTCTCATCCTCGACCCGCAAGGTCACGTCTTCGCGCAGGGTGCTGAGTTCTGCGACGCGGGCGCGCACCACGGCTTGCACCTGATCCAGCGATTGCGAGGCTTTGACCAGATCAACGATCCCGCTTTCCATCTCGAACGTCAAAGACGTCAGCAGCGCGCGGTCGGCGTCAGCCGTGCCAGATGTTGGCCATTCTTCCCGGACCCGCGTCAAAACATCCAAGAGCTTTTGGCCCTCTTGCTGGATCAGGAAATTCGAGCGTTGGTTCAGCAAATAGGGGGCAGAGGTCGCAAGATCAGAGGAGCGTTTCGACAGATCAATCGCCTGGGCCACTTGCCCCAAGGACTGCTGGTGCAGTTCTTGCAGACGCGCATCGACCCGCTGCAGGGCGATCCATGTCAACGTGCTGATGCAGACAATGGCGAGCGCCAAAAGCCCAAGCGCCGTCCACAGGCGTCCGCGCACCGAACGGGGCACCAGCCGCATCAGTGGGGCCCGCGCGTGGTGTCTGTAACGAAGATATAGCCTTGTCCCCGCCGGGTTTGCAGATGGACAGGTTTGGATGGGTTTTCCTCGATCTTGCGGCGTAATCGCAGGATCAAGACATCAACGGTCCGGTCCACGTATTTGGTCAGATCGTTACCGAGTTCGGTCAGCAATTCGACACGCGGAATGACCTCATTCGGACGCATGAGGAAATAGTCCAGAAGGCGGTATTCGGCATTGGTCAGCGAAATTTCATTGTCTGTCTCGTCAAACAGAATGCGCTGCTTTTGGTCCACAGTGAGCCGCCCGAAGGACATGCGGGTCGGGTCCACATCCGGGGCCGGGCGGTCCTCTGACTTGCCATAGCGGCGCAGGACGGCGCGGATGCGGGCGACCAACTCGCGGGGATTAAACGGTTTGAGCACGTAGTCATCGGCACCGATTTCCAGCCCCACAATCTTGTCGGTCTCATCGCCGCGCCCGGTCAGCATGACAATCGGCAAATCCTGCGTGCGGCGAATATCCATCGCAAGGGTCAGCCCGCTTTCATCGCGCAGTTGCAGATCAATCAGCACAAGGTCGAGGGCCGTGTTTGTTTCCGCCGCGCGGTATTCGGCGATATTGGCCATGGGCACGGGATCAAACTGGTTCTCAGCCAAAAGCGCCACCAATGCGTCACGCATGGTGGCTTCGTCATCTACAATTCCGATCTTTGGTCGCGACACGCCGGCCTCCCTGTTGCGGTCGTTTTAGCATCAACAACACCGGGACGTCGCAGGCTTATTTGTTTCGATTGTTACAATCTGCGGCGGGCAATGTAACCTTGTTAACAAGGTTGTCCGCCGTCTGTAGCTTTGTTCACAGGCCTTGTGTGTCGCCGCATTGAACCAGTCCTTAGGGATAACAGAGCAACGCCGCGTGGAGGAACGTGGCATCTGCTGGAACTCTAAGGGAGGATAGAATGAAGAAACTTGGATTAATTTCTGCGGCCGCATTGATGGCATCGGGTGTTGCCGCTTGGGCGGATGAGATCAGCCTTGTGTGCAGTGCAGAGCAAGACTGGTGTGACCAGATGGTTGGCCTGTTTGAGGCTGAAAACCCGGACACTGAGGTTTTGATGGTGCGCAAGTCTACCGGTGAGACATTGGCGCAGGTCCGCGCGGAAGCGGGCAACCCAAAGATTGATGTCTGGTGGGGCGGCACGGGCGATCCACATCTCATCGCCGCCGAAGAAGGCCTGACACAAGCCTCTGGCGTTGACACGAGCGAATTGCTGGGCTGGGCGCAGAACATGGCCGAAATCTCAAACGGGCGTGCCGTTGGGATCTATGCTGGCGCACTTGGGATTGCCTATAACGCCGACATCCTGACCGAAAAGGGCATTGCCCCGCCGGAGTGCTGGGCCGATCTGGAAGACCCCCGTTTTGAGGGCGAAATTCAGGTGGCGAACCCCAACAGCTCTGGCACCGCTTATACGGAGCTTGCGACATTCGTGCAGCTTTTCGGTGAAGACGAAGCAATGGTAAAGCTGGCGGCTGTTGGCAATAACGTGAACTCGTACACCAAGTCGGGGTCCGCACCGTCCAAAGCTGCGGCACGCGGCGAAACGGGCGTATCCATCGGCTTCATGCACGACATGGTGAACCTTGCCTCGCAAGGCTTTCCGCTGAAGGTTGTCGCGCCTTGTGAAGGGACCGGCTACGAAGTTGGCGCTGTGTCCATCATCGAAGGTGCGCGCAATCTGGAAGGTGCCAAGAAATGGGTCGAGTTCGCGCTGCGTGCCGACATTCAGTCGCAGGCAAAGGACGTGAAGCAGTTCCAGGTGCCGTCGAATTCCAACGCAGAAGTTGCCCCTGAATCGCCTGACCTCGCGTCGATCAAGCTGATCGACTATGACTTTGCGACCTACGGTTCAAGCGACACACGCAGCCGCTTGCTGGCACGTTGGGACGCAGAAGTCGGCGATCCAAACCCAGAGCAATAAGTTCTCCCAGGCTTTTGGCCCGCCGGACCGGTAGGCCAAAATGCACAGATGTCCCGCTTCCCGGCGGGACATCATACCACTCAAGCGGAATTACACATGAAAAAGACAGTCCTGATTTGGCTGGCCATCGGGCTTGCCAGTTTCGTTTTGCTGCCGTGGCACATGACCGATGACGGTTTGTTTGACCAAGGGTGGATCATGGATGGCGTCGCGGCGACCGGCCTATTTGGCTCGCTTGCGGGGCAGTGGTGGCTGGCCCCGGCGGGTCTGGCCCTTGTCATCGCCACGATCCTGCAATTGACCATCCCCGAACCCGTCAAACGCGCGCGTCTGACCTTGGGCACAGCCGTTGCAGGTTTGTTTTTCATGGCCGTGCAGGGGCTGATCATCGTGCGTGCAGGCCCCCGCGTGTTCGAAGGGCTGTTGACCGGTGACGTGATCATGGCCGGGCAAGCGGGCATGGGCGCAGGGGCGGGCATCTGCGCGATTGCCCTGCTGTTTGCCGCCACCATTTCGCTGTCGCAAGCGGGCAAGGGGCAAGGCGACGCCTTTGTCGTCAGCACCATCGGGTTGATCATCGCCCTTGTCGGCATCTTTGTATTCTTCCCGGTCATCCACATTCTGGTCCGCGCGTTTGAGGTCGATGGCGGCTATTCCCTGACAGAATTTTTCCCGCGCTTTTTTCACAGTGACATCTGGGGCCTTGGCTGTCTGATCGGCCCGCGATCCTGCGGTGTGGCGATCAATTCGCTGTTCCTTGGGGTGATGACCGGGCTAGGGACAACGTTCCTTGGGTTGACCTTTGCGCTGATCTTCACCCGCACCGATTTCCGCGCCAAGACAGTCCTGCGCGTGCTGACCGTCCTGCCCATTATCACGCCGCCTTTCGTGATCGGCCTTGCGCTGATCCTGCTGTTTGGCCGCGCGGGCACCGTGACAGAGTTTTTTGCCGACATGCTGGGCTGGGAAAAGACCCGCTGGCTTTATGGCTTCTGGGGCGTCTATTTCGCGCAGCTTCTGTCCTTTACGCCGATTGCGTTCCTTGTCCTGATCGGCGTTGTGCAAGGCGTCAGCCCGTCGATGGAGGAAGCCTCGCAAACGCTGGACGCGGACCGCTGGCAGACCTTCCGCTATGTTTCGCTGCCGCTGATGCGTCCCGGTCTGGCCAATGCGTTCCTGCTCGGCTTTATCGAAAGCATCGCCGACTTCGGGAACCCGCTGGTGTTGGGAAGCGGCTTTAACGTGCTGTCGACCGAGATTTTCTTTGCCATCGTGGGCGCTGTGGCAGACCCCGCAAAGGCTGCGATCCTTGCCATTGCGCTGTTGTCCCTGACGATGTCGGCCTTTGTTGCGCAGCGTCTGTGGCTTGGCAAAAAGTCCTATGCGACGATCACGGGCAAGGCAGATAGCGGGCAAAACGCAGGCCTGAATCCGGTGCTGCGAACGATCTGTTATGCCGTGGCCCTGCCATGGGCGGCGCTGACCCTGATCGTCTATTCGATGATCATCTTTGGCAGCTTCGTAAAGCTTTGGGGCTACAACCACAGCTTTACCTTTGATCACTACATCCGCGCCTTTGGCATCGATTTTTCAACGGGGCGCCTGACCGGCGTGGCATGGGACAGCTTTTTCACCACCCTGACGATTTCCTCCATCGCGGCCCCGCTAACCGCGCTTGTGGGCCTGTCCACCGCCTATCTATTGGTGCGCCAGAAATTCGTCGGTAAGGATGCCTTTGAATTCTCGACCATGCTCAGCTTTGCCATTCCCGGCACGGTGATCGGCGTGAGCTACATCATGGCGTTCAACTTCCCCCCGATTGAGCTGACAGGCACGTCGATCATCCTGATTATCGTCTTTGTCTTCCGCAACATGCCTGTGGGTGTGCGCGGCGGGATCGCGGCGATGAGCCAGCTGGACAAAAGCCTGGACGAGGCCTCGATCACCCTTGGGGCCAACAGTTTCACAACTGTGCGCCGCGTGATCCTGCCACTGATGGGGCCTGCGATTTTGGCGGCGCTCACCTACAGCTTTGTGCGGGCGATCACATCCGTCAGCGCGGTGATCTTTCTGGTCAGCGCCAAGCACAACATGGCCACGGCGTTCATCGTCGGACGGGTCGAGAACGGCGAATTCGGCCTCGCCATTGCCTATTCAGCGGTGCTGATCGTGACGATGCTGGCCGCCATCCTTCTGATGCAACTTCTGGTCGGCACGCGCCGCTTGCGCCGCACCGACCGCGTTCAACAAACCGCAAAAGCGGCGTGAGGAAATGAACATGAAAGATACACAAATTGGGTCCGTCCGCTTTGATGGCGTGGTGAAGAAATACGGCGATGTCACTGCACTGAAGAAACTGGATTTGGCGATTGAGCCCGGCAAGCTTGTCACCCTTCTGGGGCCAAGCGGCTGCGGGAAGACCACAACCCTGCGTCTGATCGCGGGGCTGGAAATGGCCACCGAGGGCAAGATTTTCATCGGCGGTGAAGATGTCACCCACCTGACGGCCACCTACCGCAAGGTGTCGATGGTGTTCCAATCCTACGCGCTCTTCCCGCATATGACCGTGCGCGAAAACGTGGCCTATGGGCTGACGGTGAAATCCGTGCCCAAGGCAGAGGCCAATGCAAAGGCCGAAGAGGGGCTGGAGCTTGTGGGCCTTGCCGGGTTCGGTGACCGCTTGCCAAGCGAGCTGTCGGGTGGCCAACAGCAGCGCGTTGCCGTGGCCCGCGCCATTGTGCTGGAGCCTGAGGTTTTGTTGCTGGATGAACCGCTGTCGAACCTTGACGCCAAACTGCGCCGCCACGTGCGCGAAGAAATCCGCCAGATCCAGCAACGCCTTGGCCTGACGGCGGTTTACGTGACCCACGATCAGGAAGAGGCGATGGCGGTGTCCGACAACATCATCGTCATGAACAACGCCGAAATTGCGCAGATCGGCACGCCTGCCGATCTATACGAAGCGCCAAGCTCTGCCTTTATCGCTGACTTCATTGGTGATGCGAACCTTGTCGCTTGCGAGGTGGAGAAGACGGCAAAGGGCACGGCCACGGCCTTGCTAGACGGTCAGCGCTACTCGGTCCCAAGCCCTGACATCGCGCCCGGTGCCGCCCAGATGGTCTTGCGCCCCCATGCTCTGAACCTTGCCGCACCCGGCCAGCCGGGGCTGAAGGGTGAAGTGACCTATGCAGCCTATCTGGGCAAGGAAATCCAATACACCGTGGAAACGGATGTCGGATCGCTTTTCATCATCTCGCCCGTGCAGGCCGAACCGTTCAAACAGGGTGACGCGGTGTCGGTTGGGATCGTCGCCGATCACGCGCGGATCGTAGCGGCATAGCGATGCAATCAACCCTTTACCGCGAAGGTGCTGCGCTGAGCCTGCATGCGGATGACTGGCTTGATCTGATAACGGCAGAGGGTTTCGACGCCGTGATCTTTGACTGTGACGGCACGCTGATCGATAGCGCCGATGTGCATACGGCCTGCCTGCAAGCGGGGACGGCAGATCAGGGGCACATCATGTCGCCGCAATGGTATGCGGCGCGCAATGGGCTGGACCGGGTGAGCCTGTTTGAAGCGTTTCGCGACAGCATCGGCACCACATTTGATGTGGAGCGAGCCTGCGAGACGAGCATTGCACATTACGAAGAGGTCGCGCATCTCGCGCGGCCAATCCCAGAGACGATCGCTTTGGCAAAGGCTTTGCGGGCACGTGGGATGCCGCTTGCCGTTGCCACCAACGGCGAGCGCCCGGTCTGCGATCTGCTGCTGGCACGGGTGAATATTCAACACCTTTTCGATACGGTGGTGTGCATTTCCGATGGCGTCCCGCCAAAGCCGTCCCCGGACATGTTCCAGCTGGCCGCCGCACGTTTAGGCCATGCAGGTGGCAAAATCCTTGTGCTCGAAGATTCACCGCAAGGCGTCCAAGCGGCCCGGACGGCCGGGATGAGCGTTATTCAACTGGGTGAGCCGACGGTTGCGGTCTGAAGTGTTGATTGCAGACCATTCTATCAAAGCCCACTTTTGCGTTCGGCAATATCCGTAGCTGCGTTTCGACTGTCGCCCAAAATGGATGCGGGAAACCCACGATGTGCGAGATGCTGCAAATCGTGGGTCTAAAGCGCGGTTTCGTGGCGGTCAGGCGGTAAAGGCCGGTAGCACACACAAATGCTGCTGCGCGCTGGTCAACGCCTGAAGCCGAAGCTCAAATCGATCAGGTGGCGAAATCTGCGCGTCCCGGAGATTGCGTTCAACCGCTTCAGGTGCGGGCGTGGACGAGGGCAGTCTTTTCCAGAACCGCATGTCCTATGCCTCTTCCAGAAAATAGCTAAGCTGCTCGATGAAACCGAACTTTCGCATCATTGCGTCACCTTCCGGTGTGCGGCTGATCTCGCGCAGTTTTTCGAGGTCATGCACTTCTCCGATGACAGCGGCCTGATTGGCGTCCTGCGGGTCGCGCAGGAATGTCATCTTCCCAACGGCACCACCGAAGACCTCTTGGTTTGCGGCGTGGAACGCTTCGAGCTCTGCCCCGACAGGGATGTGAGAGACGCGGGTGATGGATACGAGCATTGGCATGATTTGTCCTTTCAAACACTGAATGTGCCAGCCTGTTGCTGGGCATGCTGAAGATTGGCACGTCTGAATTTATGTGAATATATATGCAGTATGCGCTTTATAATCTCATAAGGTCGAACAATGATTGATCAACTCAGGACCATGGCGATCTTTCAAAGCGTTGCCGAGCTTGGATCGTTTCGACAGGCGGCAAAGACGCTGCAGCTGTCACCCTCTGTGATCAGTCATCATATCTCAAAGCTCGAAGAAGAATTGGGCACGCCATTGCTATACCGCTCGACCCGCAGGATGTCGTTGACGGATGCGGGTGTCGCGCTTTTGGCAGCCAGCCAGCGCATGACCGCTGCGGCATTGGATGGTCTGTCAGCCGTTCAACGGCGCGCGACCCAGCCAACCGGAAAGCTGACAGTTGCGGCCTCGACACCGTTTTCGCAAAGCCCCTACGTTGAAACCTTCACCCGTTTTGCCCAGACCTATCCTGATGTGCAGTTGTCGGTTCAGCTTGAGGACCATTCGATCCCACTTGAGGGGTCGACAATTGATGTCGCCATCAGGGGCCGCATCAGTGACCTTGATGACAGCAGTTACAAGGCGCGCAAGCTGGGCAAAGTTCACTTTTGTGCCTTTGCAGCGCCGTCTTATGTGCAAGGTCGGCCTGTGCCGCAGTCGATTGAAGACCTTGCCGACTGGGACTGGATTCAAAGCCCTCCATTGCCGTGGTCTGCAATTGCAACATTGGCAGACGGCACCGAACCGTTGCGGACGCCACGCGTTGTGGCCACCTGTAACAATGCCACTGTTGGGCGAAAATTCGTTGATGAGGGCCTTGGCTTTATGATCGAGACCTACCCGCTGGTTGCCGAGGACTTCCGCTCTGGCCGTCTGGTTCACTTGCTGCCGAAGGTTAAGTTTCGCCCCATCGATGTCTATGCGATCTATCCCGCAAACAGCCCGAAAGACGGGCTTGCGCGTGTGTTTATCGATTTCATGATGGAGCAATCCTGGGCGACAGAGCACCGATTTGGATTGAGGTGATTGTTTGGGGGTGACGTTAAAAGGGGGCGTTTGCCTGCCAAGTGTTGAGGTCAGCCCTGTCCCGCATCGCTGTCGCTGGACGTTTTTACGGCAAGAAACCGATCAAGACGGTTGAATGGTGGGTTTGAGCCCATAGGCACCGATGCTGCTAGCTGCACGAAGGTCCGCGTTTGCAAATTCAGCTTCTCAAAACGAAAGGGGCATCGGAACGAACCGGCACCCCTTGAGCAATATCTAACACCTTGGAACGCATGGTTCCAAGGTGGTCTTCAGGCATAAGCCTATGCGATGTGTTTCTTACGGCGCTTGAGCCCAGCTATGCCGGCAAGGCCCGACAGCAGAAGCAGTCCGCCAGCAGGGAGCGGGACCGCTGACAAAGGTTGCTGCGTGAACGTCGTCCTGCCGTCCGCCTCAAGCAGACCCGAAAGAGGGCCCCTGGACGACTCCGATGAAACCGAAGTTAAATATCCCAACGATGGCGTTGAATATATATGACCAAAACTTCCTGTACCTGCGGTACCAACCTGATTGCCAATGATAACAATATCGACTGAGATCAACGCCCCGTCAGCAAACCCAAAGGCGTTAGACGAAGCCCGCGTTAAATCAATGCCAATGTAATCGTCCGCCAAACCTGCAAAATCTAAACTGGTCGCCGCTGCGACCCCGTCCGCGTTGTCCAACCCATAGAACGTGCCGGAAACGCCGCCAAACGAAAAGTCTAGATTAATAGGGACTGCCGCCAGAGGTGCCGCCGTGGTCGATGCCAGAGCTGCCGCTCCCAAAAGTGTTTTCATAGTCATAGGTTTCTCCAAAGATGCTTTAGCCCGAGGGCATTCCAAACAAGCAATGGGAAATACACCAAGACGATTACGTCATGTAAGATTGATCGACACTAGGGCATGAGTTCGGCTCTGTATATCGAAATGACACAAAGTGCCCTTGTGTCATCCCTTAACCCCATATCGGATGCGCGTATTGCGCATAATTGTGGGAATGGGAGACGGCTGTTTCGGTTTCGAGGACAATGGCGGTGTGGGCCCATCAGGGCTGCAACCCGAAAGCGGTCGTTGGCGCAGATGCAGCGAAAGGTCACTTTGTCCCACATATCCGACCTTCGCGCTATCGCTCACGCCATTCAGAAAGCCCTGCGCAAACTTTGCTGAAACCCAACTGATCAGATGCACGTGTGCGGTGTTCCTTGGTGTTGTGAAAACAACAAAAGCAAAGGGACAACAGATGTATTTGCAGCAGCACGCAACAACCACGGGCCTGATCGCGAGCGCGGGATTTGTGACCGGGTGGGGGATGGAGCAGAGCCTCGGGTTCGCCCTGATGGCCGGGTTCGGGGCCGCGGTGGCGGGGTTGATGGTCGCGCGGCTTTTTGGCGAGGGCGGGGCATTGGGCTGGGCCTTGGCGATGTTTGCCGCGATCTTGGCCACGGGTTTGGGCGCGGGCCTTGTGGGAGGCGTCATTTTCGGAGCGCGTGGCAGTGAATTGGCCATCGCCGGGGTCGCTGAGTTTCTTTGGAGCAGCCCGCTGGATGGGTTGCGCTGGCTGACCCTCATGGGGGTGGCCCAATGGGTTGCTGTTGGGGAGGCGCAGGTGGCACACAATAGCCGTTTAGCGAAACAGTGAGTTTCGCGGCAAAAGCCTCACTTCCGCCGCAATTCACCCATAGCGCGAGAGAGTAACACGAGTGGAGCCCTATGTTTCAACGGGACAAATTCAGACTTTCTCTGACGGATGGAGAACGCAGCGTTGTGCTCGCCTATATTGGCGTGGCACTTTTCGGTGCGGGTCTGTCATTTACCATCGTGAACAATCTTGGCGGCGACGATACGATCCTGCGATCTTTAAGCACTTATGACTATTGGGTAATTTTCGCGGGTGCCGTTGGCGCAGCACTTGGGCTTTTTGTTGGGCAGGGGCGTTTGGGCCATGCCGGATGGCCGGGGGCGCGACGGGCGATTTTCGGGCTGATCGTGGTGACCTTTGCCGCGACAGTCACCGGCGGGACGCTTGCCTTGCCGGGCTACGGCACGATGTTCGGGCCGCTGGCCGCAGGGCTGACGTTCTGGGAGACGCCGCTCTTGCTGCTGTTCTGGACGATCATCCTGATTGCCTGCCATATGCTATTCGCGATCTGGCGGCGTGAGCGGGATACCCTTTTTGTCATTGAAGAAGACGACGGTATCCCGATCTAATTACTTATCGGGAAAGCTGCGGCTGACCTTGATCTGATCCCAGGCCCAGACAACCTCATTCAGCTGATCCTCTTGGCTGCGATCACCGCCGTTCATGTCGGGGTGCAGCACCTTGATCAGGCCCTTATAGGCCTTGCGGATCTCTTGCTTGGTCCATGTGTCCTTGGCATCCAGAATCTCAATCGCGCGGCGTTCGGTGGGCGGCAGTTTGCGGCCTGCGCCCTGATTGCGGCCGGGGTTACGAGTGGCATTGGCGCCCAACACCTGATGCGGGTCCTCGATCCCCAGACGCGCCCATGCGCGTTCCTCGACCGAGCGTTTGAACGGCTTGGTGGGGCGTTCCCACACCCGGTCTTCGGTCAGTTGGGCGTTCATCTCGGCCTCTGTGGTGCCGTCAAAGAAGTTCCACTTGAGATTATATTCGCGCACGTGGGTCTGGCAGAACCAATAGAAGTCATCCAGCACGTCTGGCGTCTTGGGCGCGCGATATTTGCCCGCCTCTTCGCAACCCTCGTGGTCACACACGCGGGTTGAGGTTTCAGAGGCACCTGACATACCGCGCCGTCCACGCGGATTTTTCTTCTTGGAGGAAGACACGGACATGTCAAAACCAAAGGGGTCTTTTTTCTGCATGGGAGCTGCATACCTTTCCGACTCGGACGACAGAGTTTAGACGCTGTGACGAGAGATTGAAGGGGCGAGGAGAAAAAATATGGGACTTGAGGCAGAGATTTACGAGGCCTTGCAAACTGGTTTGACCCCAAGCGCGCTGGAAGTGGTCAATGAAAGCCATTTACACAGTGGTCATGCGGGCGATGATGGATCAGGTGAAAGCCATTGGCGCGTCGTGCTGACGGCCCCCGGATTGGACGATATGTCGCGCCTGGCACGGCACCGGGCGGTGCATAGCGCCTTGGGTCCCGATATCATCGGGCGCATTCACGCCTTAGCGATTGAGATCAAATAGTTATTCAGCTGCGACGGAAGTATCGGGGCGGGCCACGGGGGCAGGCTGCTGGGTGATCTGCTTGGGCTCTTGCGGGGCTTCCAACACTTCGATCACGCGGGTCTCTGCGGTGGGGGTGTCGTCTTTGGCAATCGTTTCAGCCGGGCGGCGAAAGACAAGCATGTTTTGGAAAATGGTGGTTTTGCCCATCAGCCCTTCGCGTTCCTCCGCAGGCAGGCTGTCGGTGCGCAGGTATTCCCAATCGTCAGCGGCCAGATCGTTCATCACGGTTTCAAGCGCATTGGCAAAGCGGCCCTGAGATGACTTCACGCCCTTGGCCTTGAGACCACGGGTGGGGGCCGGAACGACCTTATATTCAAACTTTGCCATGATGATACCCTTCCACACTGCGGGTGTCGGTATAGCAAGATCGGGGCGTAAGGCCAAGGTTTTGCTGGCGTTTTTGGTCCCCGCTAGGGGTGGTGGAAGGCTGCGCATGGGGCCGCGAAATATGGGGTTGGATGTGGTTAGGCCGTGCGGTTGAGGTCTGGGAATGGCCGTCAAGTCGGACGGTCAAAGCACCAGATCGTCATCTGCAATCGAGGGTGCAAAGGTCGATTTGGGCAGCAGGCGAAAGGTGGTTTCGGTCTTGGTCGCCGCCTGAATGCGGTCGCAGCGAAAGGTGCGCGGGCTGTCGCGTAAGTGGTCGAATGCCACAACATACCAGACCGGATATTTCAGCAGCAGATAGTGCGGCGCGATTTGCCGGGTTGAAAAGGTGCCGCCTTCTTTTTGGTAGCGGATCGCAAGCTCTGTCTGCGTCACGAAGGCCTGATGCAGGGTCTGAACGACGCGCTTTGGCGGTGCGTTGACGCTGGTTTGCACAAAGGTCGAGGCGGTGTCGCCGATCATGATGCGGGACTTCAGCCGGTCCACCTGCCTGCGCTTTTCGGGCGAGAATGACGCCACCAATTGCCGCCGGACAGAGCCGAGGCTTGCCAGAAAGATCGGCGATTGCATCCGTTCGGCCACCGCAATGCTGATCAAGAGATCGACCGCTTCGGCATAGGGCAGGTTCAACCGGCCCACGCCCCAGTTGCTGTCCAACCGCACGCCGCCGCCGCGCCCGCGGTCTGCGTCGATTTGCATGCCTTGATCGCGCATCAGCGCCAGATCGCGGGTGATCGTGCGGGCGCTGACACCATGTTGCCGGGCAAGGTCCGCGACCGTGCAATGGGTGTCTTGTTTCATCTGGACGGCAAGCAGTTCCATCCGTCGCAGCCTTTCTTGGGCATTTGTGCGGGGCATGGATGAAATAAGACATTAAATGGCGCATTTATCAATATCACGTCTTTGAGCCGCAGCGACGCACCTGCGCGCCAAAGGAGTAAGCATATGAAAATGAACTATTTTGTCGTTGGCACAAACGACATCGGCGCTGCCCGCGCCTTTTACGACGCGCTGTTTGCGGGTACAGGCCTGCAAAGCTTTGGTCCGTCAGAGCGCATGCATTATTGGATGGGCGCGGATTTCGCTTTTGCCATTGCGATCCCGTTTGACACACAGCCCGCCACGAACGGCAATGGCACGATGGTCGGGTTTTCTGTGGGGGAGGCAGACGACGTGATCCGGATGCACAGCCTTGCGCAGGAGCTTGGCGGCACCTGCGAGGGCGCGCCGGGGCAGCGAGGGCCAAAGTTCTCGGCCTATGTCCGGGATTTGGACGGGAACAAAATTTGCCTATCTGATTAAGCGGGTTTGTTCAGCATTTGGACCCGCAAACGAAAAGACCCGGTGTCGAGGCCGGGTCTTTGGTCGTCGTGTGAAAAAGTGTCAGGCATTTTCGCACGCCCGCTTCTTCGCCTCATCTTGTTCCAAACGCGCAACAAACTAGCGGCAAAGAGGGAATTATCCGTATCTCACATCAAATCCGATGCTAATCGTCGATTTGTTAACCTTGATTGTGGCGGCATGTTGTCATTTCTGTGTCACTTCGTTAAGCCAAGCTAGGAAATGTAAGTAAGAACGCTGCTGTTCTCAGGGAATGATCAAAATGTTCAAGATGACGAAATTGGCTTTGGCTGCTGCATCCATGATGGTGCTGGCACCTGCCGCAAACGCCGCCACCGTTTATGCAAGCGGTGTGACAGCAACGACAAACGGTGTTGTTGAAACTTGCAACGTCGCAAGCAGCAGCACAGATCGTGACGACCTTTGCAATGCGCTAGGTGCGGAAGACGTCAACGGCGCATGGCAGGCGGGTGGTTTCACCTCGACCGCGAATTTTGGCAGCCTTGAGTTTTTCTTTGGCGGCTTGATCCAAGGTCCGATCACCCTGTGGGAAATCACCGGCGGACGTTCATCCACTTACGTAGAAAAGCTGTCATTCACGCTTTTGGGCATTAATGGCGCTGCTGACGTGGCTGGCGTCTTGACCAATACAACAGACGGCACTGCAGATCCTTCGGCGCCAAACCGTTGGGTGATCACTGCGGCAACAAACGCCAACGGCCCCTACAGCGGCCTGCGCGTTGTGGATGCGTCTGACCTGTTCAACGGCACGCGGGATGGTTTTGACATCGACGCAGTTGCGGCACAGACATTCGACGGCAACTTGCAGGCGGTGCCGCTGCCGGCTGGTGCAGTTCTGCTGCTAAGCGGCCTTGCCGGTCTGGGCTTCGTGCGGCGACGCAAGGCAGCCTGAGCGCCACACTGAAATACGAGAAGGGCGGGTCTTGGACCCGCCCTTTTTCGTTTGTGGATTGCGCCGGCCGATCACGGTGGGCAATCTGCCCACCCTACGGGCGCCTCAAAGGCCGAGTTTGGTCGCAACCAGTTTGTTCACCGCCGCCGGATTGGCCTTGCCGCCGGTGGCTTTCATCACCTGACCCACGAACCAGCCCGCAAGCTTGGGGTTCACTTTGGCCTTTTCGACCTGCGCGGGGTTGTCGGCGATGATCTGGTCCACAGCCGCCTCAATCGCGCCTGTGTCTGTGACCTGTTCCATGCCTTCGGTTTTCACGATCTCTTCGGGATCGCGGTCGGACGTATAGGCGATTTCAAAGACGTCTTTGGCGATTTTGCCGCTGATCTTGTCGGACTTGATGAGGCCCACGATCTGGCCCAGACGGGCGGCGGAAATTGGGCTGTCAGAGATGTCTTTGTCGTCCTTTTTCAGGCGGCCAAAGAGTTCGTTGATCACCCAGTTGGCGGCAAGCTTACCGTCGCGACCTTCGGCCACTTCTTCAAAATAGGCAGCGTTGGCCACATCTGCGGTCAGCACAGAGGCGTCATAGTCCGAAAGACCAAAGTCACTGATAAAACGGGATTTTTTGGCGTCGGGCAGTTCAGGCAGGGTGGCGGCAATGTCATCGACCCAGCCTTGTTCGATTTCCAAGGGCAGCAGATCGGGATCGGGGAAGTAACGGTAGTCGTGCGCCTCTTCTTTGGACCGCATGGAGCGGGTTTCGTTTTTGTCGGCATCGTAAAGCCGGGTTTCCTGCACGACCTCTTTGCCGTCCTCAATGAGAGCGATCTGGCGGCGGGCCTCAACCTCAATCGCCATCTGGATGAACCGCATGGAGTTCATGTTCTTGATCTCACACCGCGTGCCGAGGTGGCTGAAATCCTGGGTTTCCTGATAGCGTTCGTAGTCGCCCGGTTTGCAGACCGAGACGTTCACGTCAGCGCGCAGGTTGCCGTTTTGCATGTTGCCGTCGCAGGTGCCCAAGTAGCGCATGATTTGGCGGAGTTTGGCGACGTAGGCGGCGGCCTCTTCCGGGCCACGGATGTCGGGGCGGGAGACGATCTCCATCAGGGCCACACCGGTGCGGTTGAGGTCGACAAAGGACATGGTGGGGTCCATGTCGTGGATCGATTTGCCCGCGTCCTGTTCAAGGTGGATGCGTTCGATGCGCACGACGCGGGCAGTGCCGTCGCCAAGTTCGACCAGCACTTCACCTTCGCCGACGATGGGGTGGTAAAGCTGGGAAATCTGGTAGCCCTGCGGCAGATCGGGGTAGAAGTAGTTCTTGCGGTCAAAAGCCGAGTTCAGGTTGATCTGTGCCTTCAGGCCCAACCCCGTGCGCACCGCCTGTTCGACGCAGCCTTCATTGATGACGGGCAACATGCCGGGCATGCCTGCGTCCACAAAGGCAACGTTAGAATTGGGTTCCGCGCCAAAGAGGGTGGAGGCGCCGGAAAAGAGCTTGGCCGCGGTGGCGACCTGCGCGTGGACCTCAAGCCCGATCACAAGTTCCCAGTCAGATGTGGCACCCGCGATGACTTTGGGGGCGGGGGCGTCGTAGGTGAGGTCAAGCATGGCGGTCCCTTTGGCGGTATTTGTTGGGGTTTTAGGCCGCGCCGCCGCCCCTCGCAAGGCCGATTGCCCTGCGGTTGTCCGCCGGTGGCAAAAGTTTCACTTGATCGGGACGGGCCGCGCCGGGCAAATTGCGCGGAATGACACTGCTGCGGACCATCCTGGGGGGGATGGCAGGCGTGATCCTGGCGAGTGCTGTGACAGCAGAGCCGGTGATCCGCCCGCTTTCCCGCAATGACGCGATTGCGCAAAAGGTTGAGGCTGCGACGGCGGCTTTGGCTGCATTTCGTGTTGTGCCACGCCCTGCCCACATGATCCGGTATCCCGTCGCGGTGAATGCGACGGAACCCACGATGCGCCCGGTGGCGCGTGCGGCGTTTTTGCCCAACACTCGCTGGACCCATAAGACCGGCAGCGACGTCTGGACCCGTGCCGCGATGTCGGCAATTGCGGGCCATGGCGAGGGGCTTGATTCGGTGATCCCCCGCGATATCGACCGCTGGTGCCCGTCTTATGCGACCAATTCACCGACCATGCGGCGGGCGTTTTGGGTGGGGATGATGTCGGCGCTGGCGAAATACGAGAGCACCTATAACCCGCAGGCTGTGGGCGGGGGCAATCGCTGGTTTGGGCTGTTGCAAATATATCCTGACACAGCACGGCGCTATGGCTGTCGCGCAACCACGGGGGAGGCGCTGAAAAGCCCGACCGAGAACCTGTCTTGTGCGGCGCGGATTATGGCGGTGACGGTGTCACGCGACCGGGCCGTGGCATTGCATGATGGGCGTTGGCGCGGGGTCGCTGCCGATTGGGGGCCGATGACCAGCCGTAACAAGATCGCAGCGATGGCCGATTGGACCCGCCAGCAATCCTATTGTCAGGTGCCCGTGCTGACCCGCCCGCAGGCGCGGCCAGAGCTGCGGGCTACAGTCTCAACAATGGACGCCGCGTCGCCCGGATCAGGCTGACGTTTGGCGCGTCTTCGCCTGCCAGCGCCAGTGTGGCGCGGCGCAGCATCGCGATCCCATCCTCAGAACTTTTCGGCAATGCTGACGCGGCGATCGGTTCGCCCACATTGATGCGGAAGGGCTGGTGGGCCTTGTTCAGCGTCTCATGGAATAGCGTCACATCGCGCAGCGTGGGGTGCAGCAGATCAAACAGATAAAACAGCGCCGAATTGCGCGCGGCGATATGCACGGGAATCACCGGCAGGTCAAATTTGCGCGCCAGCATTGCGGCAGAGGCCATCCAGGGCCTTTCCTGCAGTTTCAGCCCACGCCGTTTGGCCAGACGGCCCGAGGGGAAGATCACGCCCAAACGCCCGTCTTCGGTGGCGCGGCGCACATACGCCATGGTGTCGCGGGTTTTGGCGTGGCTGCGTTTGTCTTCGCGCCATTCCACGGGGCAAATCATATCCTCCATCTGCGGCAGGACGCGCAGGATGTCGGAATTGGCGAAATAATAGGTGTCAGGGCGCATGCCTGCGAGCAAATGATGCAGGATCACGCCGTCGGCGATGCCCGTGGGGTGGTTGGCCACGATGATCGCCGCCCCGTGGCGCGGGATATGCCCCAATCCGGTGGCGACCACGTCCTTGGCCAAGCGGCCCCCCATCTCTGCCATGATCTGGGCAGAGGGCTTGTGCTTAAAGCCCTGCGCGATTTTGAGGGTTTTGTCGTAGGCAAGGCCCAGATGCATCAGGCCCCTGATTTGACGCACGCCGGGGAACTGGCGGTACATCCAAGGGGCGCGTTCAGCGATCAGCGGATCAATACGTTCTTTCATATGCGCACATTGACCATGACAGTGTCACGGTTCCATGACAGTCGATTAAGACTATCACATCGGCGGCGTTTTGCGAAGTTTCAAGGGGTCGGTGGGCGGATCACCGCAAACGAAAGGCGATCCGAAGCTCGTCCACGGCCTCTGTCTGGCGCTCTGAAAGCCCTTGTTTATCTGCCGGAAAGGCCCCTGTGATGATGTCCATCAGCGGTGTGAGCGCAGCAGTGCCTTCCAAACGGTAAAGCTTGCGGGACAGGCGGGCAAGCGCGGGTTGGGGGCCGCCGCAGGCGTTGACCATCCAGTGGCCCAGCACCATCAATTCCTCGGCTGTGGCATCATCGACCTGCAGCACGCGGCGGATTTGCACGCGCATAGCCGCTTGTTGGTCGCGGGTGGGCATATCGTCTAGCGCCAGAAACGCCTCTGCAATAGCGGCGGCGGCGATATTGGGGTCCTCAATCGCCTCAACCGGGTGGATGTCAGCCTTGCGGGTAAAGCCAAAGCGGCGCGCGGCGGCTTTGACGTCGCCGGCCATGTCCATCAGGTCGCCCGCCATATTGGCGGCGTCGCGGGCGCGCAGGGACCAGAAATATGCAGCGGCCAGAATGCCGAGAATGCCAAGAATAAAGGGCATGGGGTCGTCCTAAGTGATGTTGTCTTGCGGTGCAGTTAACCCGGCATTTGTGTCAGCTTTTAAGCATCCGGGTGACCATTTCGGTGGTATCGCGTGACAGGCCGGGCGTGTCACGGATGCGGGTCAGGGCGGCTTGCATCAGCGCCTGACGGTCGGTGTCATAGCGCGGCCAGACGTCGAAGTTGGACGACAGCGAGGCGGCGGTTTGCGGGTTGATCGGGTCAAGCTTGATCAGCCAATCGGCCAGCAGCGCATAGCCCTCGCCGGTGACGCGGTGGAAACCTGCGGTATTGTCCAGAAGCGCGCCAAAAACCGCGTTGAAGCGGTTGGGGTTCTTGATGTTGAACGCAGGATGCTCGGTGAGCCGTGTGGCGGTGGCGGCGGCCTGCGCCGGTTCGGCGAGGGCGATTTGCAGGCTGAACCAGCTGTTCATGACGATCTGGTTGTCCTGCCATCGCGCGGCAAAGGCCTTTACGGCGTCGTCCCCCTTGCCGATGGACAGCAGGGCCGAAAAAGCCGCCAATTGCTGGGTCATATTGTCGGCGGCTGCGAATTGCGCGGCGGCGGCTTTGCCACCGTCGAGCTTTGTCAGCAAGCCGAGGGCGGCGTTAGCCAGCGCGCGGTGGCCCGCACTTTGCGCGTCGGGGGTATAGGGGCCATCGACCTGATGGGCGGCATAGATGCGCGGCAGGATGTCGGCGCAATGCTGGGCGATGTGCAGGGTCAGCGCCTCGCGCGCGGTGTGGATCGCGTCAGGGTCGGGTGTGTTGCCCGCGATATGGATGGCGACGGTGATGTCCTCTTCCCGTGGGCGGGCGATGACGCGGGCGCGGAAGTCGGGGTCAAGCGTGTCATCGCGCACCACAGCGGCCAGCGCATCCAGATAGGCGGTGTCGGGCGCGGCATCATCCACGGCCATGGTGCAGAGCGTCTGCATGGTCAGGCTCCGGCCCGCGTCCCAGCGGTTGAACGGGTCGGAGTCATGGGCCAGCAGATGCGTCAGATCGGCAGTGATCTGGTCCTGCACGACACGGACGGGGGCGGCGAAGTTGCGGTTTACCGAAGGGATCGGCTTTGCGGTCAGACCGGTGACCGTGATGGTCTGGCTGTCGGTCGTGAGTTCGAGGATTTCTGTCGCCTGCAGCTCTGACCCATCGGGGTTCAACAGGCCGTATGCCACGGGGATCACCTGTGGCTGCTTGTCGGGCTGGTCATTGGTGGGTGGCGTCGATTGGGTAAAGGTCAGCCGGTAGGTGCCGTCGGCATAAGCCTCCTGCACCTGCAGGCGCGGGGTGCCGGACTGGCTATACCAGCGGGCGAATTGCGTCAGGTCACGACCGGTGACGTCCTCAAAACACTTGAGCCAGTCTTCAATCGTGCAGGCCTGACCGTCGTGGCGGTCAAAGTAGAGCGTGCAGCCCTTGGCGTATGCTGCATCCCCGACAAGGGTCTTGAGCATACCGATCACCTCAGCGCCTTTTTCATAGACGGTGTCGGTGTAGAAATTGTTGATCGTCACAAAGCTGGCGGGGCGGACGGGATGGGCGAGGGGGCCGTCATCCTCTTGAAACTGATAGCTGCGCAGCCCGTTGGCGTCATCGATCCGCTTGACGGCGGCACTACGCATATCGGCGGTGAACTGCTGGTCGCGAAAGACGGTCAGCCCCTCTTTCAGGCAAAGCTGAAACCAGTCACGGCAGGTGATGCGATTCCCGGTCCAGTTGTGAAAATACTCATGCGCGATGATCCCTTCGATCCTGGCAAAGCGCCCGTCTGTTGCCGTCTCGGGAGAGGCCAAAACACAGCTTGAATTGAAAATGTTCAAGCCCTTGTTCTCCATCGCGCCCATATTGAAGTCATCGACGGCCACAATGTTGAAAATGTCCAAGTCATAAATGCGGCCATAGACGTCTTCGTCCCAGCGCATCGAAGATTTCAGCGCGTCCATGGCAAAGGCGCATTTATCCAGATCGCCGTCGCGCACATAGATGTTCAACGCCACGTTGCGCCCGTCCTGAGTGGTGAATTCATCCGAATGCGCCACCAGATCGCCCGACACGAGCGCAAACAGATAGGCAGGTTTGGGCCAGGGGTCGTGCCATTCGCCGGCAGCCACAGGGTTACCGTTAGACAAGAGCACGGGCAGATCGCTGACGATCCGTGTGGTGAAAACGCCCATCACATCGGGGCGGTCCGGGTAGTAGGTGATCTTGCGAAAACCTTCCGCCTCGCACTGGGTGCAATACATGCCGTTCGACATATAGAGCCCTTCGAGCTCGGTGTTGTTCTGGGGGTCAATCTCAACCTCAGCCTCCCACACGAAGGGCGCGTTTGGCACGTTGCAGCTGATCCCTTCGGGGGTGAAGTCTGGTGTCACGTGCTGGCCGTCGATCTTTGCCGTGATCAGCTTGAGGTCTCGGCCATGCAGGAAAAACGTGGCGTCCGTGGTCGCTGGATTGGGGCGGAAGGCCACGCGCGACATCACGCGGGTGGCGGTTGGATGCAGGTGAAACGTCAGGTGCACGCTATCCACCAGAAAGGCGGGCGGGGTGTAGTCGGCCAGATAAATCGGCTGCGGTGCTGCGTCTTTCATCCGGCGTCCTTTCAAGGCAGGCTGGCGCAACCGTAAGAGCCCCGTGGAAAGGTCGCAAGCACGCAGCATGGCCAAAACCGTCAAGAAAACCGATTTGCCCACAAAGCCCTGCGCCACCTGCGGGCGACCGTTCACATGGCGTAAAAAATGGGCAAAGGTCTGGGATGAGGTGCGCTATTGCTCTGACCGCTGTCGGCGCGCGCGCAAAAGCGGTTAGTTTTTCTGACCAGTTTGTGGACAAGTGTGATGCGCTGGGCTAGCTCTGCTGAGAGGCGGCTTGCCGCAGGGCAAAATTTTGGAGACGTAAATGACCCAACGCAGTGATCGAAACGGGCTTCAGGTGGCGCAAGAGCTGGCTGATTTTATCGAACATCAGGCCTTGCCCGGCACCGGTGTGGATGCGGATGCCTTCTGGACCGGCTTTGCGGCGCTGCTGGAAGACATGGGGCCGGAAAACGCCGCCCTGCTGGACGCGCGCGAGGCGTTGCAGACCAAGGTGGACGGCTGGCATGTGGCGCAGCGCGGTCAGGTTTTCGACCGTGACGCTTACGAAGGGTTCCTGCGTGAGATCGGCTATTTGCTGCCCGAGGGCGATGATTTCGAGATTGAGACGCAAAACGTCGACCCCGAGATCGCGACGATCCCCGGCCCGCAGCTGGTCGTGCCGATCACCAATGCGCGCTTTGCGCTGAACGCCGCGAACGCGCGGTGGGGCAGCCTGTATGATGCGTTCTATGGCACCGATGCCATGGGCGTCCTGCCGCCAAAGGGCGGGTATGATCGCGGGCACGGCAGTCGTGTTGTGGCCCGCACGCGGGTGTTCCTGGACCAAGCCTTTCCGATCCAAGGCGGCAGCCACGCCGATGTGCGGCGCTATCATGTGGACAAGGGCCGGTTGCTGATCGACGACATGCCGCTGGCGCAGCCGGAGAAGTTTGTCGGCTACACCGGACGAGCCAAGGCGCCTTACACAATTTTGTTGCGCAACAATGGCTTGCACGTCGAACTTGTCTTTGATCGGGCGCATCCGATTGGCAGCCGGGATCAGGCGCTTTTGGCGGATGTGCGGCTTGAATCGGCTGTGACCGCGATCATGGATTGCGAGGATTCGGTGGCTTGCGTCGATGCCGAAGACAAGGTGCAGGCCTATGGCAATTGGCTTGGGCTGATGCAGGGCACGTTGGAGGCCTCGTTCCAAAAGGGCGGTCAAACGATGACCCGGCGGTTGAACGATGACAAAACCTATACTGCGCCCGATGGATCGGATCTGACGGTGAAGGGCCGGGCGCTGTTGTGGATCCGCAATGTGGGCCATCTGATGACCACGCCTGCGATCCTGACGAAGGATGGATCAGAGGCCTATGAGGGGCTGATGGACGCGATGGTGACCACGCTGATCGCGATGCATGATCTGGCGCGCGATGGCGGCAATTCGGCCAAAGGATCGGTCTATGTGGTTAAGCCCAAGATGCACGGGCCGGAAGAGGTCGCCTTCACCAACCGCATCTTTGACCGGGTCGAAGATGTGCTGGGCCTGCCACGCCACACCGTCAAGATAGGCATTATGGATGAGGAACGCCGCACGACAGTGAACCTCAAGGAATGTATCCGCGCCGCGAAATCGCGGGTGGCGTTTATCAACACCGGGTTTCTGGACCGGACGGGCGACGAAATCCACACCTCGATGGAGGCGGGGCCGTTCAGCCGCAAGGACTTTATCAAGCGGAAACAATGGATTGGCGCCTATGAGGATCAGAACGTCGATATCGGGCTGGAATGTGGGTTCAGTGGGAAAGCGCAGATCGGCAAGGGCATGTGGGCGATGCCCGACATGATGGCCGCGATGATTGAGCAAAAGATTGGCCACCCCAAATCCGGTGCCAATTGCGCCTGGGTGCCAAGCCCGACGGCAGGCACGCTGCATGCGCTGCATTATCATCAGGTCGATGTGATGGCGGTGCAGGACAAGCTGAAAGCAGGCGGTCGGCGGGCCTATGTTTCGACCATTCTCGACATTCCGTTGGCGACGTTCCAGCGGTGGTCGGACGCGCAGAAGGCCAAAGAGGTTGAGAACAACGCGCAGGGCATTCTGGGCTATGTGGTGCGCTGGATTGATCAGGGTGTGGGCTGTTCCAAGGTGCCCGATATCAACGATGTGGGCCTGATGGAGGACCGCGCGACCTGTCGGATTTCGGCGCAGGCGCTGGCCAATTGGATGCACCACGATGTGGTCAGCCGCGACGATGTGATGGCCGCCATGCGCAAGATGGCCGCGGTGGTGGACCGCCAGAACGAAGGTGACGCGAACTATGTGCCGATGGCGCCGGGTTTTGATGGGATCGCCTTTCAGGCGGCCTGCGATCTGGTGTTTCTGGGTCGCGAACAACCCAGTGGATACACCGAACCGGTGCTGCATAAGCGGCGGCTGGAATACAAAGCGATGGGGCAATAAATGGCTGAGATATCAATGACAAAGGCGCGGACGATCATCCGCAAGGCGCTGGCCAAGGGGCGCGAGATGGGACTGAAACCGCTGTCCGTGATCGTGCTGGATACCGGCGGCCACGTGAAGGCATTCGAGCGTGAGGATGGCGCGGCACCGGGCCGTTTCGCGATTGCGGAGGGCAAAGCTTACGGCGCGGTAATGCTCGGCATGGCGGGCACAGCGCAGATGGCGCGGGCCGAGGCGCAGGCCTATTTCATGATGGCCGTGAACGGGGCCTATGGCGGCAAGGTCGTGCCGGTGCCTGGCGGCGTGCTGGTGCGCGACAAAAAGGGCGCGATTGTTGGCGCGGTTGGGCTGACCGGCGACACATCCGACAACGATGCGATTGCGGCGGCAGCAGGGATCGAAGCGGCAGGGCTGACCGCGGAAGTCTAGCCCTCAAGCACCACATCAAGGCGCGCCAGACCGTTCATCCCGACCTTGCCCAAGGGCTTTGGCTTGGCTGTGGGATCGGCAAGCCTTGCGTTGGGAAACCGCGCAAAAAAGCGGGTGAGGGCCACTTGCGTCTCTGCCCGCGCGAGCTGCATTCCGAGACAGATATGCGGACCGTGGCCAAAGCCTAGATGGGCGTTGGGCCTGCGGTCGGGCACGGTTTTTGCGGGGTCTTCATGGCGGTCTGGGTCGTGGTTGGCGGCCAAGAGGCCTGCCATGACCATGTCGTCTTTCTTAAGCGCTATCCCTTCGAATTCCATGTCGTGGGTCACGAACATTGGCTTGGTGACGAGCACGGGACTGGTGTGGCGCATGAATTCTTCGATCATCAAGGGCGACTGGTCGGGATGGTCGGTCAGATGCTGTTGCAGATCGGGACTGCGCAGGATCGCGTTCAGGCTGTTGGTGATCAGGTGAACGGTGGTTTCATGGCCCGCGATGAACAGGACCGTCGCCATGCTCAGCAGCTCTTGATCGGTCAGGTCGCTGTCGGGATCGTGGATCAGGTCGCTGATCAGCCCGGGCCGTTGCGTCTTGCGGACTTGTGCAAAGTCGCGCCGAAAATGCCGCATCAGCCGCCAGAGGCCGGGCAGGGCGCGCAGGATGTCAAAGCCGGAGTTTGCGGTTGAGATCGGGGCGATCCACTTGACCACGCGGTCGCGGTCCGCATCCGGGATACCCAGCAAAAGACAGATCGCCCGCAGTGGCAGCGGGCGGGCATAGTTTGACATGATATCAATGGGTTGGTTGGGGTTTACCTGATCCAGAAGCGTGTCGGCCATGCCTGTAAGGGCGGGGCGCATATCCTCAACCGATTGCCGGGCAAAGGCGCGGTCCACGGCCCCGCGCAGTCGCGCATGAGCGTCGCCATCGGTGCCCAAAAGGTTCAAGGCCATTACTTTCACAAAGGACGGCATCCACCACAGCCTTTGCGCCAAAGACTTTCCGCCTGACGCCTTCGCGTCGCGGGCGAAGTCTTGCGGGGCTTTGAGAACCCGCCGCGCGGCGGCGTCGGTGGTGGTCATCCAAAGTGTGCCAAGGAGCGGAAACTTTACGCGGACCAGGGCACCTTTCGTTCGCATCTGCGCCAGCGTGGCATCGGGTGCGGCAAGGAAATCAGGATCGCTCATGTCGTAAGCCATCCGCAACTTTTGCGGGCAATGTGCGCGGGTGTCAAAGGGCCTGTGCGGGCGAGTGGGTTTCCCTTTGAGCGGCGGATTGTTACATCTGCGGTGGGAACAAAGGGTCAAACGATGCAAAAACCGGTTATCGGCATCATCGGCAACAGCCATCTGATCAACGATCAATACCTTGTCCAAGGGGCCGGGCGGATGAATTGTGCAGCGGTGAATGAGGTGTGTGGCGCGGTGCCCGTGATCCTACCGTCTGACCCGGCGTTGGTGTCGGTTGAGGATGTGATGGGGGCCTGCGATGGGGTTCTTTTCACTGGTGGTCGGCCCAATGTGCATCCTGAAGAATATGGCGAAGCGCCAACGCCTGCGCACGGGGATTTTGATCGGGCGCGGGATGGATTGGCCTTGCCCCTGATCCGGGCCTTGGTTGCGGCGGGGCAGCCGTTGCTGGCGGTGTGCCGAGGGTTCCAAGAGGTCAATGTGGCCTTTGGCGGGACGCTGGATTTTGAGATCCGGGATTTGCCGGGGCGGGACAATCACAGGATGCCACCCGATGGCACGCTGGAAGAGAAATTTGCCCTGCGCCATGCCGTGACATTCCGCGAAAACGGGCCGTTCCATCGTCTGATGGGCGCGCAAGAGGTGATGACGAACACGCTGCACGGGCAGGGAATTCGTGAGCCTGGTCAACGGGTTATCGTTGATGGACATGCGCCGGATGGCACAGCGGAGGCGATCTATATTGATGCGGCCCCCGGCTTTGCCCTTGGGGTGCAATGGCATCCGGAATGGAATGCGGCGCAGGATCCGGTGTCGGCGAAACTGTTTGGCGCCTTCGGTGATGCGGCGCGGGAATGGCGGGCCGGGGTACGGCCAAAAGCGGTGCGCAGCGTGTAACCTGCACTTTGGGCTTGCCGTAACATGTTTCGGTAGGCCATTGATAAGGCGTCAGTTTTTCAGGGGCCTGCGATGAAGCGTTCAACCATCAATGAAATCATGGCCGAGGCCGATGCGATGATCCGGTCGTTTGGCTTTACGCTGCCGCCCTGGGCCTATTGGAGTGCCGATGAGTTCAAGGCCCGCAAGGATGAAGCGGCGAATGTCATAAGTGCCCGAAATGGTTGGGATATTACCGACTATGGTGCGGGTCGCTATGATGAGATGGGCCTGTTTCTGTTCACGCTGCGCAATGGGCGGCTGACGGATTTGCAGCGGGGCGGCGGCATGTGTTATGCGGAGAAGCTGTTGATTTCAAAGGAGAACCAGCTGTCGCCGATGCATACCCATGTGATCAAGGCCGAAGACATCATCAATCGCGGGGGTGCGACGCTGGTGGTGGAGCTTTTCGGCTCTGACAGTGACGGGAATTTCGACGCCAAGGCAGGCGGAACGGTCTGGTGTGACGGGCTGAAGCGCGACTTTGCGCCGGGTGAGAAACTGCGGCTAAGCCCCGGAGAAAGCGTCACTTTAATGCCCGGTGACTGGCATGCGTTCTGGGGTGAGGGCGGTGATGTGCTGATCGGAGAGGTCAGCACGGTGAACGACGATGAGACCGACAATATCTTTCGCGAACCCATTGGCCGTTTTGCCGAGATTGAGGAAGATGTGGCGCCCACGCACCTGCTGGTGAGCGATTATCGGACGTGGTTGGCCTGAGGTCTGCGCTGAAATCGGTCGTCATGGTCAACGCGTGGTTAACGGGCTGGGCGGGCGAAAACGCCCAAGCAGAACCGATACACGAACGATGCACAACCTATGCACCTCCGATGCGCATGAAAGTCTGAACGCGCGGTTACCGTCAAATGGGCCGCGGCGGTCCGGTGATGCAGGATTTTGTTTACTCCTGAGTCTTTGAGACCGACGGAAAGGCGTGGGACGGGCGTATCATTCCAAAGCCCTTTCGCGCTTTGGACAACTAAACGCAGGAGCCGCCCATGCAGAAATTTCTTCTCCCCTTTGGGATCGCCGTTTTGGCCAGCCTTGGCACCGCAGCAGCGGCCCATGACGAAAGTGCGCATTGTGATGCTGTCGCGGCCTCGGTCGCGGAGGCCGGATTTTCGGATGTGGTCACGGTGACCTGTGAGGAGGGTCAAGCCCTGATTTCAGGAGACACCTATCCCGACCACGACATGATGACGGGGATCACCGGAACGAACGAACAGGTGCCGGTGCCCGCGCCGGGGTATGTGTCGCCCGTCGACCTTGAGCCTGTTCTCGGCAGTGAGCCGCATACGCGGGATGCGGCGCTTGGCGTGGCGATCAATGGGGTGCCGATTTACGACTACACGGCAGGTGGTGAGATGTCGTTGGATGATCTGGGTGTCTATCAAGAGCGGTTGGACACGGTGGCCACGGGGCAGTTGGATGTTTGCGGCGGCCATGCGGGGCGGGGCGATGATTACCATTATCACGCGGAACCCACCTGCATGATTGATGCGATGCAAAATGCCGGACCCGATGCGATCATTGGATGGGGGTTTGACGGCTTTCCGATTTACACCAAGACCAATCCCGATGGATCGGAGATTGCTGATGGGGTGCTGGATGTCTGTAACGGGCAGGTGGATGAGGTCTTTGGCTATCGCTATCACACCTCCGCGGAGGCCCCCTATATCATCCAATGTCTGATGGGCGCGGTGCCGGATATGCGGGAGCTGCCGCGTGTTGGTCCCTTGGTTCCAGCCGATGGCGCGCGCGCACCAGAGCCGGGCAGACCGCCACGGGGTGGTGTTGAGGATTTGGTGTTTTCGCAGGATGATGAGACCGGTGAACGGCTTATGACCTATCGCTATGAAGGTGCGGATTATTACATCAAATATGCGCCTTCCGGGACGGATGATTGCTATGATTTTGAAAGCCGCACCGTGACAAATGGTGGCGAACTTTTCACAGCAGAGTTGTGCCGGGAATAGGCGTGTTGGGCTGACCCAGCGCGGGCGTTTTAGACGCGCAGCAGGTCAGCCTCGTGCCGCTTGAGGCATTTGCGGGCGGTGTCGCCGTAGCCGTTCACATCGCTGCGCAGGTCGGGGAAGAGGTGGAACAATTCCTCGCGCGCGGCGTCGTGGATGGCCGTCAGGCCGATGCTGCCGGGATGGAAGCTTTCGGTGGCGGCACCTTCGGCATAGACCACTTCGTGTTCGTCGAACATCATGTGGATATAGGTGACGGTTTCGCCTTCGTCCTGGGTGACGTGCACGCCGTCGATCAGGTGTTTGGCGGCCACGAGGACTTCGGTTTCGCCGAACAAAAGCTCGGCCCGGTAGCCTTGGAAAAGCATCCGGTGCTGGGGCGAGACGAGCAGATCCCGCTCCAGCCCGGTGACCACGCCGGGCCGAATGCGCACAGGCGCAAAACGGTCAACGGCAGGGACAGTGCGCCGTTGAATCCAGCGGATCGGTTGCAGACCATGGTCGCGGGTGACAACTTTGTCCCCCACGCGCAGGTCAGCGATGTCGCGCGCGCCGTGTGGCGTCGCGATATGAGTGCCGGGGGTGAAGCAGATGATGTTCTCGATTTCCGAGAAGTTCACCACCGTGCCATCGGTCATGGTGAAGGAGCCGGAGAAGCTGCCGGTGCCATCGTCAACGGCATTGGCGCGGATATCTGCGACGGTTTCTGTCGCCAGCCCGTTGATGTTGAGGGTGTCACCAGAGCCTTCTGCGCCTGAGCCGCCGTCGATGCTGATGCCGCCGGTGGAGGTTTCGCCAAGGTCCGCGACGACAAAGGTATCGTCGCCGTCTTCGCCAAAGGCCACGTCGCCTTCGGAGGCAATGAGGGTGTCGTTCCCTTCGCCTGCGATCAAGATATCCTCACCCGCGCCGCCGGCAAGCGTGTCGTTGCCCGCGCCGGTCGCCATGAAGTCGTTGCCAGCGCCGCCAAAGACGGTGTCATTGCCGTCGCCGGTGGCAACCGTGTCGTCGCCGATGCCGCCGTTGATCAGGTCATCGCCGGAGCCGGTGATGATCCCTTCGATCTCAGAGAAGGTGGTGTTGGAGCCTGTGCCGGAGATGGTGCCAGCCTCAGCGCCGGAAAAGTTGACGGTCAGGTCGTCGGTTTGAGCAGAGGCGTCGATCACGTCGCCATCGACCACCTCACCGCCTTCGCCGCCGGTAATGACGTCGTCGCCAAAGGCACCGGTGAGCGAGAATGTGTCGTCGCCCGTGCCGCCCGTGAGCGTGTCGTTTCCGGTCCCGCCATCAAGCGTGTCATTGCCCGCGCCAGCATCAAAGCTGTCGTCGCCCGCACCGCCAGAGAGGGTGTCCGCACCGGCGCCGGTCGACACATTGTCGTTGCCTGCGTCGCCCAGCACGGTGTCATCGCCGGAGCCGGTTTCGATCTGTTCGATCTCAGAGAAGGTGGCGGTGTCGGTACCGTCGGACAGGGTGCCTGCTTCACTGCCGGAGAAATCGACAGTGATGCCCGCGGTCAGGGCGGAGCCATCGATGCGGTCGCCTGTTGTCTCGCCGCCTTCGCCGCCGACAATTGTGTCGTCGCCAAAGCCGTTGGTCTGGACCCAGGTGTCATCGCCGTCGCCCATATCGACGCTATTGGCATTGCTGTCGCCGTTCACAGTGTCGTTGCCGGAGCCGAGGTTGATCTGTTCGATCTGGCTGAAGGTGACGGTTTTGTCGTTGGTGTCGTCGCCATCGTCGGTGTTGGAATCGGCCGAGATCGTGCCCGCCTCGTTGCCGGTGAAGTCGACGATCATGTCTTCGGTCACGCCGCCGTAGACGGTGCTGCCGTCTTCAGCGATGAATTCGTGCTGACCCATTTCGATGGTGTCGCCGGTGGTCTCGGTTGCTTCACCGCCGGTGATCAGGTCGATGCCAACGCCATCGTCCACAAGGAAGATATCGTCGCCGTCGCCGCCGCCGACGGTGTCGTCACCATCGCCGCCAACAATTGTGTCGTTGCCCCGGCCGCCGAGGATGTCGTCGTTGCCGACGCCACCGTCCAGCAGATCGTGGCTGGCGTCGTCGCCCTGGTCGATGATGAAGTCGTTGCCGACCCCGCCATAGACCGACGACGGGCCAGCGCCCGGATCAGTAAAGAGAAAATCGTCGTCACCACCGCCCATGAGCGTCCCTCCTCCGAGGATTGTGTCGCTGCCTGCGCCACCGGAGAGCGTGTCGTTGCCGCCCTCGCCATTAATTGAATCATTCCCGACGCCACCAAAAACGGTGTCGTCACCTGTGCCTGCAAAGATGTCGTCGTCGCCGTCCCCGGCGTAGATCGTGTCGTTTCCGGCGCCTGCTTCGATCAGGTCATCGTTGTCTGTGTCCCCCGGAAGGATCGCGTCGTCGCTGTCGACCATGTCGCCATCGGGATCACCGGTGTAGGCGTCATTGATCAGATCACCGCCTGCAGTCCCCGAGACGGTGCCGTCGCGGTCGGTGACCACGACATTTTCGATATTGGTAAAGTCGAGTGTTGTGCCGTCGGAAAAGTAGACAGTGCCGTTCTCGAGGTTGCCGGGATCGTATTCGATCCGGTCCACCGCAGAGAGGGTGAGCGTGTCATTGTCCGCACCACCTTCGCCGCCGTCGATCACGTCGCCGCCGCCACCGATGATGGTGTCTGCGTCATCGCCGCCAAAGATCGTGTCGGCGCCTGCGCCTGCGTCAATCGTGTCGTTGCCGGTGCCGCCATAGACGGTGTCATCGCCGGTGCCGGAGGCGATGTCGTCATTGCCGCCGTAACCATAGACCAGATCGTCATTGGCCCCGTGGCCCTGGATGATCACATCGTCGGCGTCGATCCGGTCGCCATCGGGGTCGCCGGTGTAGCTCGCGTCGATGGTGTCGTCGCCGGAGGTGCCTTCAACGGTGCCATCGGGCAGGGGAATGCCGATGGCGGTCAGGAAGTAGGGGTTGTCGGCGTCGGCAGGCGAGATGCCCACCAGCGTGATGCTTTCGGTGCCGGGGAAGGTCAGCACCGCATTGCCGGAGCCGTCATCAGTGACGGTCACGTCATGGGTGTTCACGGGCTGGCCGCTCGCGTCGGTCAGGCCAGAGACGTCCAGCATGTCGATGCCGGTAAAGGTGCCGTCACCATTGGGGGTTGGCGCATCAAAGTTGGTGACGGTGTCGTTGCCATCGTTGTCGGAAAACACCAGCAGGTCGGCGTCGCCGTCGGGGCCGCTGTCGCCAAGGTCGATGCTGTCGTTGCCTGCGCCGCCTTCGACCGTGTCAGCGCCTGCGCCTGCGTCGATGCTATCATCGCCGGTGCCGCCGGTGATGCTGTCGTCGCCATCATTGGTGGAAATGGTGGTGCCCGCGGTCGTGGCGGAGGCGTCAACGGTGTCATTGCCGCTGCCGGTCTGGGTCTCTTCAATCTCGGAATAGGTGGCGGTGTCGCCGGAGCGGCTGGCGGTGCCCGCCTCATTCCCGGTGTAGACCACGTTCATATCGGTGGTGACGGCGCTGGCGTCGAGCACGTCATAATCGTCGCCCGCTTCGCCGCCTTCGATCAGGTCTTCGCCGCTGGTGTCGGTCATCACCAGCGTATCGCGGTCGGCCCCACCGTAAAGCGTATCAACGCCGGTGTTGGAGCTAAGCGTGTCATTGCCCGCGTCGCCGTGCAGTTCGTCGTTGGAACGGCTGTCGGTTTCGGTTTCGATCAGCGTGTCGTTGCCGTCGCCGCCATAGAGCGTGTCGTCGTCGCCGATGTTTTGTTCTTCGCCGCCGTCGAGCAGGTCATCGCCAGCGCCGCCATAAAGCGTGTCGGATTGGTCGCCGCCATCGAGGGTATCAACGTCTGCGCCACCAAAGAGCGTATCGGTGCCGCCTTCGCCGCGCAGGGTGTCGTCGCCTGCGCCGCCGACAAGGCTGTCGCCGCCGCCGTCACCTTCAAGCAGGTCATTGCCGGTGCCGCCTGCGATGCTGTCGCTGCCCGCGCCGCCATAAAGGCTGTCGTTGCCCGTGCCGCCATCAAGCGTATCGGTGCCAGCGCCGCCATAAAGGATGTCCTGGTCGGCGTCGCCATCAAGCACATCATCGCCTGCGTCGCCATAAATGGTGTCGTCGCCCGTGCCGCCGGAGATCGTGTCGTTGCCTGTGGGGTCAGCCACCTCATCAAAATAGATGTCGGTGACGTTGACCAGACCATCGTCACCGGTGCTTTCGGTGTCGGTGTAGATAATCTCAATCCGGCTGACGGGCCCGGCGATTTCGACCAGTACAGAGGCTTCGGGGTCATTGGCGCTATGGGCGTTACCGTTGGAGGTGACGTTGTTGTTGGTCGCATCAAGGATCAGGTTGGAACCGGGGGTGAGCGTGACGGTGACCGGGTTGCCTGCGGCGTCATAGGCGCGGATGGTGACGCGGTCAGTAAAGACGCCGTTGCTGTCGATGTCGTTGACGCGGAATTCGACGTTAGTGACGGGATCAGCGAATGTCAGGTCAGCGGCAGAGCTGGCAAGGTCGCCACCAATCCAGAGAGAGCTGTTGGAATCAATGGCGGCACCACCGGTGTCGATGTCGGTCGTGACGTTGGCCAGTGTGCTGTATTCAGGGGTCGTGTCAGAGCCGCCGCTGCCATCCGGAAACCCGGTGGGGGAGGCGTTATAGGCGTAGGTGATCGTGGTTCCGCCAGTATCCTGGCTGAACCCGGCGGTCATATTGTCGCCGTTGTCGATGGCAGAGCCGTCGCCGGAGGGGTCGGGTGCGCCGCTCCACTGGAAGACGCTGCGGCCGACGCCCGCGGTTTCGTCACCGTGGATCGTGTCGTTGCCGGCACCCCCAAGGATGCTGTCGTCGCCGGTCTCACCGGTGATGCTGTCGTTGCCGTCACCGCCGTCGATGAAGTCGTCGCCAAGGCCTGCCTGCACGGTGTCGTTGCCGTCGCCCGCCTCGATCACGTCGTCAGCGCCAGATGTCTGTTCGCCGCCCGGATCATCGGTGTAGGCGCCGTTGATCACATCGTCGCCCGATGTGCCGGAGACGGTGCCGTCGTAGGCTTCGGTCACCGTGGCAGAGCCGCTGGTGATGTTCCACGTGTCGGGGATGAAATAGGTGAACCCGTCGGTGCCGAGGTAAAAGAGCCCAGTATCGGGGATGTTGTTGTAGGTCTGGCCGTTGCCGTCCCAGACACCTGTCCACACCCAGCTACCCGTGGCAATTGCTGCCCCGTCTTCGGTAAATGTCGATTGGCTGCCCGAGATCGTGTCGTCGATGCCCAGGACGCCATCCGCGCCAAGATTTACCAGATAACCGGTTGCCATTACTGCTCTCCTCGTGGGTCCTGATGCAGCAAAAACACACTGCGGACCTTCTGTCCCATCACGTGACTTAAAGGGCAGGCATGGCGAGAATTGGTTCCAGACGTGGAAAATTTGAGTTTGGTTTGACCAGAATGCGGCGGCGTTGCCTCACTTCGTAACGTTGGGTTAAAGCGCGGAGAGCAGGGTGGGGATGGCGGTTTTGAACTTGAAAAACCCGGCTGTGGCGCGGGGCCAGGCGGCGGCGTCATAGGGGCGGATGATCTGGGTCAGGGGCGCGTCGGCCAGCGCGTCGCGGGTGGGGCCTGTGGGGATGTAGGGGGTGACGATATGTTCCAGCGCGTTGTCGGTCATCCATTGCGGGATTTGGTCGGGGGCGATGTGGGGAGCATCGTTTAATTGTGTCACAAAGTCAGTAACTTGTGGCGCGACGTGAAGGTGGCTTCGGGCCTGCGTCGTTTGGCAAAATACGGTGGCTTCGGGGGTGAATTGTAGCCAGTCGGGGGACATATCTTCTTCGGTGATCAGCAGGCCGATCCGCCCGGATGTGGGCCAGGGGTCTGACACCGGGCAGGCGCGCGGTTTGGGGATGGGCGGACCGGAAAGCGCAGGCGCTGCGGGGGCAAGACCTACGGGGTCGAACCGGCCATCGGTATAGGCGGAAATGTTGGCGGCGCGGGCCAGATAGGTCTTGCCAACGGTTTGCAGCCCCGCGACCCAGCGCCATGACAGCGTGTTGGAGGCCGGGTCGCCGTCAAGCAGGTGGCGCAGGAAGAAATCCGTCCCCAACGCCCAAGGCAAACGCAGCGTGAAGATCCAGATTGAGGCGAACCACATGCGGGCGTGGTTGTGCAAATATCCGGTTTGCACCAGTTCTTGCGCCCAGTGGTCAAAGCAGTCGATGCCGGTTTGGCCCGCGCAGGCGTCTTCCCACGCGGAACGCAGCCCCGCTTGGGTTTGCACGGCGTTCCATGCGGCGGTGCGGTCGGCCTTGTAGTGGTCCCAGACGGCGGGGCGCAGTTCCAGCCAGCCTTTCCAATAGGTGCGCCAATAGACCTCTTGGATGAACTTCTCGGACGCCTTGTAGGAATGGGCGGCGCGGGTGGCGCGCAGCACCTCTTCTTCAGTAATGACGCGGTGGCGGATGTAGGGGGAGAGGGCCGAGACATGGCCCTTGCGGTCGTAGTTGCGGGTGCGGGCGTAGGCGACGCCAGCGGAGGGGATAAAGGCCGCGAGGCGGTCAAGGGCGGCGGCGCGGGAGGGTGGGAAGTCTGTCATACCGCGCCATCTGTGGCGCGGTATGATCGGGTCAAGGGGCGCGCGTTATTCCACCGTGAGTGGCACGCGCAGCAGCACGGTGCTGTCTTGCCGCATCACGTAGCGGATTTCGTAGCTGCCCGGCGTGTCCGGCACGCGGATTGTGACGGGGTTGCCGTCGCCTGTGTTGGCGTAGGTCTCGTACCGGGTGGAGTCCGGGGTTGAGATCGCGATGTAGTCGCCTTGATAGTCGGGGCCGTCCCAACCCACGACCAGCTCGCCGCCTGCCGTCGCGGTGCCATCGGCCACGAGCTGGGCTTTGATCGCGGTCACCGTAATCGGCTTGCGGATCAGCGTCGTGCTGTCCTGCCGCATGACATACCGAACCTCATAATCGCCGGGGATTGGCGGCATCTGGAGCGTGGCCGGGCTGCCGTCGCTGGTGTTGGTGTAATTGATGTAACGGTTGCCGCCCGCCTCATCCACGGCGAGGTAGTCGCCGGGGTAGTTCGGGCCGTCCCATGTGACAGGGATGGAGGCCCCGACAGGTGCGGTATCGGGCAGTGTGAGGTCCGCTTTGACCGCGTAGACGGTGATGGGTTTGGTCGCCAGAACTTCGGAATCCTGCCGCAGGTGATAGCGGATTTCGTAGTCACCGGGTTCCGGTGGCATCTGGAGCTGGACTGGGTTGCCGTCGGCAGTATTGGCGTAGTTGATATAGCGCTCGCCCGGTTCGGCCACGGCGATGTAGTCGCCCTGGTAGTTGGGGCCGGACCAGTTGACGGCGACCATGCTGCCTGCGGGGGCATTTGTGGACGCGTTGACCGAGACCTCAAGCGGGACGACTTCGATCTGGCGGGTGGCGATCACTTCGCTGTCTTGGCGGAGCTGGTAGCGGATGTCGTAGGTGCCGGGTTCAGTTGGCATTTGAAGGGCAAGCGGGTTGCCCTCTGCCGTGTTGGTGTAGTTGATGTAGCGTCCGCCGGGTTCCGCGACAGAGATGAAGTCGCCGTTATAATCGGGGCCATCCCAGCCGACCATCACATCCGCACCGACGGGGGCGGTTTCAGGGGCGACAAGGCGCACGGCGAGTTCGGTGACAGAGATCGGCAGGGTGGCGAGCACGGTGCTGCCTTGGCGCATGACGTATTGGATTTCATAGTCGCCGGGTTCGGTGGGCATTTGCAGCTGCACCGTCGCCCCCTCACGGGTGTTGGCGTAGTTGATGTAGCGCCCGCCGGGCAGGGCCACGGCGATGTAATCGCCCTGATAGTCCGGGCCGGTCCATGTCACGGCCACATCCGCGCCGGTGGCGGCACTATCGGCGGCATTGAGCGTGACGGTGAGCGGTTCGACGGTGATCATCTTGGTGGCGATGGCATCCGATGAAGCGCGGTCGATATAGCGCAGCTCATAGGTGCCGGGGGTGGGTGGCATTTGCAGCATGACCGGGTTGCCGCCGCGCACGTTGGCGTAGTTGATGTAATTGCTTTGATCAGGGGTTGCGACAGAGATATAGTCGCTCTCTTCGCCCGGACCGGACCAGCCGACGGGGATGGTTTCGCCAATGACAGCAGTGGCTTGCGCGACAAGTGCGGCGGTGGGGGCGGGTTCTTCGAACATCGCCTCGACTGCCGTTTCGCCGCCTGCGATCACGACGAAATTGACGTTCACGGTCTGCTCAAGCTCCAGGCTGTAGGCGGTGGCGACATAGGCGCCTTCGGGCAGGGTCTGGGTGAGGGGGTTGTCGGCCAAATCCTCAGCCACCATGCCCGCGTCGCTGTTGATGTCCCAAAGCACCGGGCTTTGGATCAGCCGGTTGTCGTCGCCGATGACGGCGGAAAAGGTCATGGGTTGGGTGATGATTGCGGGTTCTGCCGCGACAGTTTGCAGGGCGGCGCCGAGTTCCTCGGCGTTGTCAGCGGTCAGGAACTGGCCCCCCGTTTCGTCGGCGATACATTGCATTTGCGCCAGTGCGGCGGCGTCAGCGCCCACGTCAAAGCCCACCACATGGGCGGTGAAATCAATCGCTGCTTCCTCCAGCACGCGCATGGCGGCGCAGGGGTCGGGGTTGCAGGTTTCAACGCCGTCGCTGACGAGGATCACAGTGGCGCTGTCTTCGGTGTAGCGCAGCGCCTCGGCTGCCGCGATGATGCTGTCGGTCATCGGGGTTTTACCCAGCGGTTTAATGGCGTTGACGGCGTCGCGGATCGCGTCGAGGGTTTCAGGACCGGGGGCCACGATGGTTTCGATGTCAGTACAATTGCCGCGTTCGCGGTGGCCATAGACCGTGAGGCCGATGTTCTGGTTGTCGGGGAGGCTGTCCATGAGGCCGCCCACGACCTCTTGCGCGATGGTGATTTTGGCCACACCGTCGATCTGGCCCCACATGGAGCCGGAGCCGTCCATCACGAGGATTGTGTTGGGGTTGTCTTGGGCGGTGGCGGCGGCCCCCATCAGGGACAGCAAAAGCGGCAGGGCAAAGCGGCGCATGGTCAAATACCTCATCATCTAAATGCGGTGATGAAAGCAGAGAAAACCGGTTTTGCCTATCCCATTTGGGGGAAATCCACGTCAGGCGGCGATGGTAACGCGGGTGGCGCAGGTGTGGAAAGAGCCGAGCACCAGATCAAATCCGCGCAGCGTGCTGGTGGAAACCGCGTCGGCCAGCGGCCCCAGGATTGCGTCAGAACCATGGGTGAGTTCCACCCGGCAGCCGTCGGCGGTGGCGCTAAAGGCGACGGTCACGATGGTCGCAGCCTCTGGGAAATCGGCGGGGTGCCATGAAAACGCGAGATAGCCGTCAGGGTCAAAGGCGATGATTTCACCGCGGGTGATAGGTTTGCCGTCCTTGTCGACCTCGGTGATTTTGCCGCCCTTCTTGGGGTCCATCCGCAGTTGCGGGCCACCCTTGGGCCACCACGAAGCGAGGCCTTTGGTGAAAAGGGCGAAGGCTTCTGTCACGGTCAGGGGCACATCAACGGTCTTTTGGGTCAGGACATCGGGCAGGGTCATGGCTTAGTGCCTTTCTGTTTGGCTTGGTCTTGGGCGGCGCGTTGGAATGCAGCGAGTGCGTCATCCCAGAGGCTATCGAGATAGTGACGCAGGCTGTCGATACCACCCGGCGCCAGCGAATAAAGGCGCTGGTTGCCCTGCGGGGTCATCGTCACGAGGCCCGCATCGGACAACACGCGCAGGTGTTGGCTGACAGCGGGGCGCGACACCGGCAGCCCCTTTGCCACCACGCCCACGGGGGCGGGACCGTGGCGCAGCCGGTCCACGATGGCGCGGCGTGTGGGGTCGGCGAGGGCGGTTATTGCAACTTCGTAAGTCATGACTTACATAGAAACCACGCCGCACCATTTGTCAACCATTTACCAGTTATGGGTGCAACGCACGGTGCTGCCCTTGAAGCCCCTGACGGGTGTGAATAAGACTCTGTCAGGACATTCCGCGTATGGACGAACAAACGTCCCCCAAACTTGAGGCGAGCCTGATGCACGATCCCGTTGAAACCTATATGAACCTTGTGCCGATGGTGGTCGAACAGACCGCACGCGGTGAACGCGCCTACGACATCTTTAGCCGCCTGCTGAAAGAGCGGATCATCTTTTTGAATGGCCCCGTGCATGACGGCATGAGCCAGCTGGTTGTGGCGCAGCTTTTGCATCTTGAGGCCGAGAACCCCAAGAAAGAGATTAGCATGTACATCAACAGCCCCGGTGGCGTGGTGACATCTGGTCTGAGCATTTATGACACGATGCAATACATCCGCCCCAAGGTCTCTACGCTGGTGATCGGGCAGGCGGCGTCCATGGGGTCGCTGCTGTTGACGGCGGGTGAAAAGGGCATGCGGTTCAGCCTGCCGAACTCTCGCGTTATGGTTCATCAACCATCGGGCGGCTATCAGGGTCAGGCGACGGACATCATGATCCATGCGCAGGAAACCCAGAAGCTGAAGGATCGGCTGAACCAGATTTACGTCGAACACACCGGCCAGACCCTCAAAAAGGTCGAAGCGGCGTTGGAGCGCGACAACTTTATGAGCCCCGAAGAAGCCAAGGACTGGGGCCTGATTGACGAGATTGTGGCCAACCGCGAGAAGCTTGAGGACTAGGTCACGTTGACCTGATTTTCGCCATTTTGGCGTTGTGGACCTGACCGCGCTGGCCTAGTCTTGAGCAAAGGCCAGCGCGCAATGATTTTTACGGCCCCTCAAGGGCCATGCCAAAGGACCGAATGATGGCGACGACATCCGGGAACGACAGCAAAAACACGCTTTACTGCAGCTTTTGCGGCAAAAGCCAGCATGAGGTGCGTAAGCTGATTGCGG
This sequence comes from uncultured Paracoccaceae bacterium, assembly GCA_947494675.1. GTDB lineage: Bacteria > Pseudomonadota > Alphaproteobacteria > Rhodobacterales > Rhodobacteraceae > CANMYO01. The sequence goes on along the minus strand of CANLVP010000002.1, from coordinate 1,000,788 downwards.
GACCAACGGTGTTCATCTGTGATGAATGCGTTGAGCTGTGCATGGACATTATCCGGGAAGAGACAAAGTCAGCGGGCCTAAAAGCGGGCGAGGGCGTGCCAACGCCGACCGAGATTTGCGGCGTGCTGGATGACTACGTTATCGGCCAGATGCACGCCAAGCGCGTGCTGTCGGTTGCGGTGCATAACCACTACAAGCGCCTGAACCACGCCGACAAGTCGGACATCGAATTGGCGAAATCCAACATCATGCTGATCGGCCCCACAGGCTGCGGTAAGACGCTGTTGGCGCAGACGCTGGCGCGTATTTTGGATGTGCCGTTTACCATGGCTGATGCGACCACGCTGACCGAGGCTGGTTATGTGGGGGAGGATGTGGAGAACATCATCCTGAAACTGTTGCAGGCGTCGGAATACAATGTGGAGCGCGCGCAGCGCGGCATCGTCTATATCGATGAGGTCGATAAGATCACGCGCAAGTCTGACAACCCGTCGATCACGCGCGATGTGTCGGGCGAGGGTGTGCAACAGGCGCTGTTGAAGATCATGGAAGGCACGGTTGCCTCGGTGCCGCCGCAGGGCGGGCGCAAGCATCCGCAGCAGGAATTCCTGCAAGTGGACACCACGAACATTCTGTTCATCTGTGGGGGTGCCTTTGCGGGGCTCGACAAGATCATCAGCCAACGCGGCAAGGGCTCTGCCATGGGGTTTGGCGCTGACGTCAAGGACGTGGAAGAACGCGGCGTGGGCGAGGTGTTCCTGGAACTGGAGCCCGAAGACCTGCTGAAATACGGGCTGATCCCTGAATTTGTCGGCCGTTTGCCTGTGATCGCGACGCTGACCGATCTGGATGAAGAGGCGTTGATCACCATTTTGACCGCGCCGAAGAACGCACTGGTCAAGCAATACCAGCGTCTGTTTGAGCTGGAAGACACCAAGCTGACCTTCACTGAAGATGCGCTGAAAGCCATCGCCAAGCGCGCGATTGAGCGCAAGACAGGTGCACGTGGTCTGCGGTCGATCATGGAAGACATCCTGCTGGATACGATGTTTGACCTGCCGGGCCAGGACACTGTGACCGAGGTGGTCGTCAATGAAGAGGCGGTCGATTCGGATGCGGCACCGCTGATGATCCATGGCGACAAGAAGAAGAAAGAAACGGCGAGCGCTTAAAGATGAGCGTGCGCCGGATCACAACCGGGTCCCCGTTTGAAGAACAGATTGGCTACAGCCGTGCGGTTGTGGCCGATGGCTGGGTTTTCGTCGCGGGAACAACGGGTTACGACTACAAGTCAATGTTGATGCCCGGCGATATTGTGAGCCAGTGCCGCAATGCTATGGCGACAATTTCGGCCGCCTTGGAAGAAGCGGGCAGCGGTTTGGATCACGTGGTGCGGGTCAACTACATCGTGCCGGATCCTGCCGAATGGCCGGACTGCTGGCCGGTCGTGTCAAAGGCTTTTGCCACCGCCAAGCCCGCAGCGACCATGATTTCGGCACAATTGCAGAATGCCGAGATGAAAATTGAGATCGAAGTGACGGCGCGCCTGCCGTAAACCCCGACATTGAAGCAATTATCGCAACAATGACCGCCGATTTGAGGCAATCGTTTCTTTTGCCTGACCAGTTGGCTTTAATTCGGCCCATTTCGCACCAAGTAATTGCCATCTTTAAGAAAATCCTCGATAAGGCAGGGGGGACGACGACGAGTGGAACGATTGACAATGCAAGTAAGAACAATGATCGCGGCATTCGCCTTGGCATGTGCCGGGCAAATGGCAAGCGCTGCGACGGTTTCAGTCTTTAGCGGGACGGCGACCGAGCTGACCGGCGTGACAAACGCTGCAGACGACGCGCTGAAATCCGACACGATCCAGTATTTCGTTGAAAAAGAAGCCTACACGCTGCCCGTTAAGCAGGTGGTCAACATCGAAGTTGGCTATCCCGTGTTGAAGGGCACTGAGGTCAACGTCTTTATGGTGTTCCTCAACAGCGTGACGACTGCTGCCAATTCGGCCTTTGCCGGGCTTGAGTTCGACGGCGACATCCTGGGTGTAGTCTATGGCACGGATGCGCTGAACATGGGCAACCACCGTTATGGCGGTGCCGGCTATGATCCGCTGAACGGGATTGAGACCGGTCTGAAAGATTCTGTTTCGGTTGCTGGCAATCGGTTGTTGGTCAACCTTAACAACACCAACGGCACTGGCGACTGGGTCCGCGTTTTGACCTCAACCTCGCTGAGCAATGGTTTTGACGCCGGGGCCCAGCCTTTTGACGATAGCGACGCGCAGACGACACCTGTACCCGTGCCTGCCAGCGGTTTGCTGTTTGGGTTCGGTATGGCGGGTTTCGCCGCGATGCGCCGGATCAAGTCGAAGCGCTAAACACGCGCAAAATTGATGCTGAATTTGCCCGGGCGAAATCGCGCCGGGCTTTTTCTTGCACTGGACCTTTGCGCTGTCATCAGGCATCAACGCGGTAACGACCGGAGTGATCAAAATGGGCCTTTTGACTGGCATCAAGCGCATCTTTACGTGGTGGGATGGGCAGACCCTTGGAACGCAGCTGTGGACCTGGCGCAAAGGCGAGCGGGTTGGCGAAGACGATCAGGGCAATGTGTTTTATCGCAATGCAGACGACAGCCGCCGCTGGGTGATTTACAACGGCGAGGCTGAGGCCAGTAAGGTCGCGCCAGAATGGCATGGTTGGCTGCACCGGACGTGGGATGAGCCGCCCACCGAAAAGCCGCTGGTCCACAAGGATTGGGAAAAACCGCATCAAGAGAACCTGACAGGCACCGCTATGGCCTATGCGCCAGAGGGGTCGATCCGGCGGGCGACACCTGCGCCGCGCCGGGACTACGAGGCGTGGACACCCGAATAATGCGCGCTGTCTGGGCGAGTTTGATGGCTGTGTGTTTGGCGGCCCCGGTGGCTGCGCAGAACGCGGCCTCGGCTGGGGGTGGTGACATCCGTGTGCTCGACAAGTTGAACGGGCAGACCACGGACGTCAGCCTTCAAAATGGTGTGCCGCAGCAGGTGGGCTTGCTTCAGATCCGCATGAATGATTGCCGTTTTCCGGCCCGTAACCCGGCAGGGGATGCCTATGCCGCGCTGACGGTGACCTACCGTGATGAGCCGGTGCCGGTGTTTGATGGCTGGATGATCGCCTCATCGCCTGCGCTGAACGCGATGGACCACCCGCGTTATGACGTCTGGGTGCTGCGCTGTGCGTCCTAGGGCAGTTTGAGCGGGCCGCGCGGCCCAATTGTGACATCCAGTTCAAGCGCCATATCCAAGAGCACATGATAGTCGCGGCGCGGGATTTCGACCCCGCCAAGGCTGCGCAGGTGTGGTGTGATGAACTGCGTATCAAAGAGGGTGAAGCCCCGGGCGTGAAGGTGAGTGGTCAATGTCGCGAGCGCGACTTTGGAGGCATTGGGGGCTGTGGAATACATGCTTTCGCCGAAAAACGCGCCGCCGATGGCCACGCCGTAGACGCCGCCCACCAGATTGCCGTCTTGCCAGACCTCTGCTGCGTGGGCGTGGCCCATGTCGTGCAGCGCCATGTAGAGGTCAAAGATCGTGGCGTTGATCCAGGTCTCATCACGGTTGGCGCAGCCTTCCAGCACGTCTTCGAACGCGGTGTTGAGCGTGACTTTGTAGTGGCCACGATTGAGGGCGCGGCGCAGGCTGCGGGAGATGTGAAAGCCGGGCAGGGGCAGGATGCCGCGTTGGCGCGGATCGACCCAGAACACGTCAGGGTCGTCGCGGGATTCCGACATCGGGAAGACGCCGACCCGGTACGCCTGCAGCAAGAGCACGGGCGACAGGGGCGGATCATCGCGCATGGCTAGAGGTTCTGCTCGAGCCAGTGTTCGAGCCAGTGGATATTGTAGTCGCCGGTTTGCACGGCCTCTTCCTGCAAGAGCGCGTGGAAGAGCGGGATCGTGGTGTCGACGCCATCGACGATCAGCTCACCCAAGGCGCGGGCGAGCCGGGCCAGCGCCTCTGGCCGGTCGCGGCCCTTGACGATGAGCTTGCCGATCAGGCTGTCGTAGTAGGGCGGGATGGAGTAGCCGTCGTAGAGCGCGCTGTCCATGCGGACGCCAAGGCCGCCGGGCGCGTGGTATTGGGTGATCCGGCCCGGGCAGGGGCGGAAGTCGGGCAGTTGCTCGGCGTTGATCCGTACCTCGATGCTGTGGCCGTCGATGGTCAGGTCGTCCTGGGTAAAGGACATCGGCAGGCCAGCGGCGACGCGGATTTGTTCGCGCACCAGATCGACGTTGAAGATGTTTTCCGTGACCGGGTGTTCGACCTGCAGGCGCGTGTTCATCTCGATGAAGTAGAATTCATCGTTTTCGAACAGGAATTCGATGGTGCCTGCGCCGATGTAGTTGATCTTGGCCACGGCGTCCGCGCAGACCTTACCAATGCGGGCGCGCAATTCGGGGGTGATGGCGGGGCCGGGGGCCTCTTCAAATACTTTCTGGTGGCGGCGCTGGAGCGAGCAATCCCGTTCGCCAAGGTGCACCGCGTTGCCTTTGCCGTCGCCAAAGACCTGAATTTCGATGTGGCGCGGTGTGGTCAGGTATTTTTCGATATAGACTTCGTCGTTGCCAAAGGCGGCTTTGCCTTCTTGGCGGGCACCGAGGTAGGCCTTTTCCATGTCGGCGGCTGTTTGCGCGACTTTCATGCCGCGTCCGCCGCCACCTGCGGTGGCTTTGATGATGACGGGGTAGCCGATCTCTTCGCCGATTTTCTGGGCGTCGGCGAGGGAGGCCACACCGCCGTCAGAGCCGGGCACGCAAGGCACGCCGAGCGCTTTCATCGTGTCTTTGGCGGTGATCTTGTCGCCCATGATGCGGATGTGTTCGGCGGTGGGGCCGATGAACGTCAGGCTGTGATCCTCGACCACTTGGACGAAGGCCGCGTTTTCGGACAGAAAGCCATAGCCGGGGTGGATCGCCTGCGCGCCGGTGATTTCGCAGGCCGAGATGATGGCCGGGAAGCTGAGGTAGCTTTGCGCGGAGGAGGGAGGGCCGATGCAGATCGCCTCATCCGCCATGCGCACGTGCATCGCGTCGCTGTCTGCGGTGGAATGCACGGCCACGGATTTGATGCCCATTTCGCGGGCGGCGCGCACAACACGGAGGGCGATTTCGCCACGGTTTGCGATCAGAATTTTGTCGAACATTGGCCGCGCCCCTATTCGATGATCATCAGTGGTGCGCCAAATTCAACTGGCCCGCCGTCTTCGACAAGGATGCGCTTGATCATGCCAGAGCGGGGGGCGGGGATGTGGTTCATCGTTTTCATTGCTTCGATGATCAGCAATGTCTCCCCCTCTTTGACGGTCTTGCCGACGGTCGAGAAAGGATCGGCGCCAGGTTCGGCGGCCATATAGACCGTGCCAACCATGGGGGATGTGACGGCGCCGGGGTGCGATGCGGGGTCGTCTGCGCCGCTGGCAGGAGCGGGCGCGGCTGGGGCCGCGGGGGCTGCCGCGGCGGGGGCCGGTGCGGCGGCAACGGTGGCCACCGGCTGCGGTGCCGCAGCGATTTTGCGGCTCACGCGGACATTCAGACTGTCATTTTCGCCGTAGTCGCGTTTGACCTGAAGTTCGGTCAGATCGTTTTGTCGCAGAAGTTCCGCCAACGCCTGGATAAAGCTGACGTCGGTGTCATGAGATTTCTTGTTGCTCATCTAATTTGCCCATTGCCCTGCTGCTGCGTCATCGCAGCCATTGGGCCTGCTTATAATTGAAGCAGAACAAGGTTAAAAGGCACCTCAGACGCAAATCGCGATCAGGCTTCTTCCTCAGCTTCAACCGATGACGTTGCGGTATCTTGCGGCGCGTCCTGTGCAGTGTTGACGGGACCGTCGGGCAGCATCGCGACACCATAGGGTTTAAGGACCCGCTCGGGGGCGTTTGTGGCGGCAGGGCCAAGGTCAACATCGCTGTCAGAGAGCTGTGATTTGGTCACGGCACCCTGCTGGGCAAGGCTGGAAGGGGTAGGCGTCGCGGCATCGACGCGAGTTGTGATCACGCCACCGGATTCCACGGCGCGGGATTGATCGGGTCGCAAGGCGGCAGCGGGCATCGGCTGGCTGGGCGCATTGACAGATGGCACATTGTCCATGGCGGGCTTCCTTTCATGACTTCCAAGACGCCCGCAGAATCGCGTGAGTTGCTTACGAAAACGTAAAAACGCACAGCGATCTGAATTTGTGGTTAACGCGGCGGCGGCGTTAGATTGCCAGATATTTGGCGCGCAATTCTTCGTCTTCCAGCACCTCTTTAGCGGAGCCGTCGTAGACCACGCTGCCGATGTCGAGGATCACTGCGCGGTCCGCCAGCTTGAGTGCGGCGACGGCGTTTTGTTCCACGATGACGGTCGTAATCCCTTGATCCCGAATGATATTCAGGGTCTTGGCGATTTCCTGGACGATCACGGGGGCAAGGCCTTCGTAGGGTTCGTCAAGCAGCAGCACCTTGATGTCACGGGCCAGTGCGCGGGCGATGGCGAGCATTTGCTGTTCGCCGCCCGAGAGGGTCACGCCCTCTTGTTTCTTGCGTTCACCAAGACGCGGGAAAAGTTCGTAGATCCGCTCGAGCGACCAGCCCTTGGGCGGGGCGATTTGCGCCAGTTGCAGGTTCTCCTCGACCGTGAGACCGGGGATGATCCGGCGATCTTCGGGCACAAGGGCGATGCCTGCAGCGGCGGCCTGATGGCTTTTCATTTCGTGCAGGGGCTTGTGGTCGAGCCAAATCTCACCGTGCTTGAGCGCTGGATCGTCGAGCCGCGCGATCGTGCGCAGGGTCGAGGTTTTGCCTGCACCGTTGCGGCCCAGAAGGGCGAGGATTTCGCCTTCGTGGATGTTGAAGCTGACGTTTTGAACGATGTAGCTTTCGCCGTAATAAGCCTCAATCTCCCAGACGCTCAGGAAGGCAGGGTGGGTGGCGGCGTTGTTGGCGCGTTTGTCAAAAGGTGCGTTCATTTCTTCTCTCCGGGGCCAAACTTTTTCAAAAAGTTTGTGGGCAAATCCTCACCGAGGATTTGGGGCCAATTTATTTGCAATAAATTGCACGGTTAGACTTGCGCTTCGCCAAGGTAGGCTTCGCGGACTTTGGGGTGGCCTTTGATCTTTTCGGGCACGTCTTCGACTAGCGGGGTGCCTTGGGCCAGCACGGTGATCCGTTCGGCGAGACTGAAAACCACATTCATATCGTGTTCGATAATGGCCATGGTGATGCCGCGCTTGGTGCGGATGTCCTTGAGCAATTGGATCGTGTTTTCGGTATCGGCACGGGCCATGCCTGCGGTAGGTTCATCCAAGAGTAGCAGGCGCGGGTCCTGCACGAGGCACATCGCCATCTCTAGCCGGCGCTTGTCGCCGCGTGACATGGACGAGGCGATCATATCGCGTTTGTCGGCCATGTTGACGTCTTCGAGAATGGCCATGGCCTGTTCGGCGATGTCCTTTTCGTGGTGTGTGCTTTCGATGGCGTGCATCCGAAAGGCACCATCGCGTTTGGCAAAGCAGGGGATCATCACGTTTTCAAAGACCGAGAGATCGGCAAAGATCTCGGGCGTTTGGAACACGCGGGAGATGCCCATCTGGTTGATCTCATGCGGTTTGCGGCCCAGCACGGATTGGCCATCAAACATGACCGATCCGCTGTCAGGGATCAGTTTGCCGACCAGCACGTTCAGCAGGGTGGATTTGCCCGCGCCATTTGGTCCGATGATCGCGTGGACGGTGTTTTCGGCCACGCTGAGGTTCACGTCACCCAGTGCTTGCAGGCCACCAAAGCGTTTGTTGACGCCTTTGACTTCGAGGATACCCATGTGATCCGCTCCTTATTCTGCAGGCTCGGTGGCGCCGGTCTTGGCGTCATCGGATTTCTTTTTGCGCCCGAAGAGGGCCAGGATTTTCTCGCCCAGCTGCATCAGGCCACCAGGCAGGAAGATCACCACGGCCATGAAGAGCAGGCCAAGTGTCAGGTGCCAGCCTTTGCCCACGAAGGGGTAGAGGATGTTGACCACCAGGTTCTCCATCCATTCGGGCATGAAGGCGAACCAGCTGTGCAGGATATCGCTGTTGATCTTGGAGACGATGTTTTCGAGGTATTTGATCACACCGGCGCCGAATACGGGCCCCAGCAGGGTGCCGACGCCACCGAGGATCGCCATCACCACAATCTCGCCCGAGGCGGTCCAGAACATCCGTTCAGCCCCTGTTAGTGGGTCCATCGCGGCCAGCAGCCCGCCAGCAAGACCTGCATACATGCCAGAGATCACGAAGGCCGCCAGCATATAGGGTTTGGTGTCGAGGCCGGTATAGCTCATCCGGGTTTGGTTGGATTTGATCGCGCGCAGCATCATCCCGAAAGGTGAGCGGAAGATGCGGATCGACAGGTAGAAGCCGAGGATCATGAAGAGCGCGGACAGGTAGTAGCCGTTTTGGAAGATGAACTCCCACCCGCCGACTTTCCATGTGAAGGCGCTGTTCATTTCCAGGCCAAAGAGGTGCGGCACGGTGGGTGCGCCTTCGCCCATCAGGAATTGCGGGTCGTCGTTGTAGACCTGCAGGCCGGTTTCGCCATTGGTGACGATGGTGCCAAACATTTTGCCGACAAGGTCAGAGTAGGCGATGGAATACATCATCTGTGCGAAGGCCAGTGTCAGGATCGAGAAGTAGATGCCTGAGCGGCGCAGGGCGATATAGCCGATCACCACCGAGAAGAGGCCAGCCACGATCACTGAAAGGATGATTGCGGGCACGATGTTGTAGCTGAGCAGCTTGAACATCCAGACGGCGGCAAAGGAACCCACACCCAGAAAGGCCGCATGTCCAAAGGACAGATAGCCGGTCAGGCCAAAGAGGATGTTGAAGCCGATCACCAGCAGGCCGAAGATCACGAAGCGCTGCATCAGGGCAGGGTAGCCTGCGTTGAAGCTTTCACCCAAGGAACTTGCCACGGGGAAGGGGTTGAGGAGGATCGGTGCGAGCAGGCAGAGCGCGCAGACGATCACAAAGAGACGCAAATCGCGGGAGTTGAGACCGAGCATGTTCTTATTCCTCCATAACACCCTTGCGGCCCATCAGGCCACGCGGCCGGGTCAGCAAGATGATGATTGCGACAAGGTAGATGATGATTTGGTCGATGCCGGGGATGATGGCCTTGACCTCGTTCATGGATGACAGGCTTTGCACGATGCCCAGAACGAAACCTGCCAGCACGGCGCCGGGCAGAGAGCCCATGCCGCCGACAACCACCACCACGAAAGACAGCACCAGGAAGTCCATGCCAAGGTTGTAGTGGGGTGACAGGATCGGGGCATACATCATGCCCGCAAGTCCGGCCACGCAGGCGGCGATGCCGAACATCACGGTAAAGCGCTTGTCGATGTCGATGCCCAGCATGCCAACGGTTTCGCGGTCGGCCATGCCTGCGCGGACAACCATCCCGAAAGTGGTGAATTGCAAGAAGGCAAAGACACCCGCGATGATCAGCGCGGCAAAGAAGAAGTAGACGATCCGCCAGATCGAATAGATCACGGTGTTGGGTTCAAATCCGATGGCAACGCCCAGATCGATGGACCCGGTCAACGCAGCAGGCGAGGGGGTCTGGATCGGGTTGGCACCGTAGAAGGCTTTGATGATCTCACCGATCACGATGGCGAGGCCAAAGGTCACGAGGATCTGGTCTGCGTGGGGACGCTTGTAGAAGTGCTTGATCAACCCGCGCTCCATCGCCCAGCCGACCAGCAGCATCACCGGGATCACAAGCAGGATCGACAACGGCACGGCCCAGTCCTGGATCGCGGCACCTGTGACTTCTCCAAACCAGGATTGCACGTATGGCACCTCAACCTTGAGGGGGTTGCCCAGAAAGTCGGTTTGGGTTTCGTCGATGATCGTGGCTGACAGGTTCAGGATACGCTGCATGGTGACGGCACAGAAGGCCCCGATCATGAAGAGCGCGCCATGGGCGAAATTAACCACCCCCAGCGTGCCGAAGATCAGTGTCAGGCCCAGTGCGATCAGCGCGTAGGCCGCGCCTTTGTCCATGCCATTGAGAAGTTGAAGAATGAGTGCGTCCATCTGACCGCTCCTGCCCCCTGGGGCGCGATTGATTGCAAAAAGGGTCCCGGTATGTGTCTCGGGCGTGTGGGGCAGGCGGCGCGCGCCTGCCCCGATCTTGTCGGCAGCCCTTAGGCGCCGGGGTTACATTCACCCAGATCGCCACCGGCGAACATGGGGTGATCTGGCTCATACTCGACCTGAGCACGTGGGGTGACTTCCACGATTTCCAGTGTGTCGTACTGGTTGGTCGGGTTCTCGGTGCCCTTCATGACCAGCACGTCTTTGAAGCACTGGTGGTCGGCGCCACGGTATGTGGTTGGACCGTTGCCCATGCCGTCGAAGTCGAAGTCTTCGAGCGCTTCGACAACGCCACATGGGTTGAAGGTGCCTGCGCGTGTCACGGCATCTGCATAAAGCAGTGTCTGCACGTAGCAGGTGTGCGCCGAACCGGATGGCGGGAAGCCATACTTTTCGCCGAACGACTTCACGAATGCGGCGGTGCCTGCATCCTGCAGCTGCCAGTTCCAGTTCATCGAGCCGAAGACGCCTTCGATGTTGGAGCCCGCACCAGCGGCCATCAGTTCCGAGTAGAGTGGAACGATGATCTTGAAGTCTTTTCCGTTGACGACCTTGTCCTTGAGGCCGAACTGCGTGACGGCTTGTGTCAGCGAGTTCACCATGTCCCCACCGTAGTGGTTCAGGACGAGTGTATCGGCACCAGAGTTGATGACAGGTGTCAGGTAGGACGCAAAGTCGCCCGCACCAACAGGTGTCAGCACGTTCTGGACAGTTTCCCAGCCGATCGCCTCGGTCGACGCCTGCATGGATTCCTGCTGTGTCCAGCCCCATGTGTAGTCAGCGGTCAGGTGATAAGCGCGGCGCTCGTTGCCATACTCATTTTCCAGAACCGGACCCAGAGCCGCACCCGACATGTAACCGTTAAAGAAGTGACGGAAGCCATTGGCTTTCTTATCTTTCCCGGTTGTGTCGTTGGAGTGGGTCAGACCTGCCATGAAGATCACGCCGGCCTCTTGGCAGAGACCCTGCACAGCGATCGCAACGCCCGACGAAGAGCCGCCGTTGATCATGATGCAGCCGTCTTTCTGGATCATCGACTGGGCTGAAGCACGGGCCACGTCAGACTTGGTCTGGGTGTCGCCTGTGACGAATTCGACCTTTTTGCCGAGGATGCCGGTGCCGTCGAGGTTCTTTTCAGAGAACGTGTTCAGCATACCGCCATCGCCCATGCCGTTGAGGTGCTCAACAGCAAGTTCCTGAGCGCGCAGCTCGTCGAGGCCTTCTTCGGCGTAAGGGCCGGTCTGGGGCACGTTGAAGCCGATTTTCACGGTGTCGCCTTGTGGCGCGTTGGTAAAGCCCGCGTGGGCATCAGCGCGCAGATAGGTGGGCAGCATCAGACCGCCGGCCGTCATGGCCCCGGTTGCCAGCACACCACGGCGCGAGAAGTTGGATTTGGACATTGATATCCTCCCTGTGGATTATAGCCGCATGGGACCTCCATTTCCCACGCGACGCACTTTACAGTGCTGTGGTTAGCATCGGGCGCAAAGGGCGTTCTGGATAGCAGGGTGTTCTGATTGCTGGACTTTTTTGTAAACATCTGCACAAGTTGCCGTAGTGTTCTGTAAATCTGTTTTCGCGCAGGTGCAGAAAGATGATGAAAAGGTTAAGGTAATTGGCATCGACACCCCCCCTTCGCACAGGGTCGCGCATTCGGGCGCGGCGGCTTGATCTGGGTCTGCGACAGGCCGATCTGGCCGAAAAGGCAGGTATTTCGCCGTCCTACTTGAACTTGATCGAGCATGACAAACGCAGAATCGCGGGCAGGTTACTGACCGAGATTGCAGCGGCACTTGAGACCAGCCCCAGCTTGTTGACCGATGGGGCAGAGCGGGCGGTGCTGGATGCGATGCGGCAGGCGGCCAGCACGGCAGAGGCCAGCGCGGTTGAAGTGGCACGGGCGGATGAACTGGCGGCGCGTTACCCCGGTTGGGCCGGGTTGATCGCCGAACAGGCGGCGCGGATTGCGGCCCTTGAGGCGCGCGCGCAGGTTTTGGCGGATCGGATCACCTATGACCCTGACCTCGCAACGGCGCTGCATGGGGTCATTTCGGCGGTGACGGCGATCCGGTCCACCGCGGCGATCCTGACCAGCGATGAAAAGATCGATGCGGAGTGGCAGCAGCGGTTTCACCGCAATATTCATGACGATGCGATCAAGCTGGCCGCCGAAAGCGATGCTTTGGTGAACTACTTTGAGCCACCAGAGGCCGGTGACACGGTGCCGTTGTCGCCGTTGGAAGAGGTTGAGGCGGCGCTGGGGCAGACCGGCTGGCATCTGGAGGCGGGTGAGGTCGGGCAAGGGGCCGGTGCGCCGCCCAGAAAGCTGCGCAAACCGGCGCAGCAGATTTTTGATGCTTGGGGTGCGGTCTATGCGCGGGACGCAGAGGCTTTGCCCCTGAGGGATGTGGATGCGGCCATTGCCAAGCATGGATACGACGTTTGGGCGATTGCCGATGCCTTGGGTGCTGATCTGGCCCAGGTGATGCGGCGTCTGGCCAGCTTGCCGGATGCGCCGGGACGCCCACCGATGGGTTTGGTGATTTGTGACGCCGGTGGTTTCCCGACCATGCTGAAGGAAGTGCCCGGCTTTGCCTTTCCACGCGGCACGGCCTGTCCGCTTTGGCCGGTGTTCACAGCCTTGGGGCAGATGGGGCGGCCCTTGGTGACGGATGTGCTGGTGCCCGGACAGCCCGAGACGCGGCTGAAGTGTTGGGCGATTGCGCAGCCTGTGGGCGCGGCGCGGGTGGATCGCCCGCCGCTGATCCAGGCGACGATGCTGGCGATGCCGGATGCGGACCCGGATGCGGGTCAAACAGCGCCCGTGCCGCTGGGTGTGTCCTGCCGGATTTGCCCGCGTCGGGGCTGTGCCGCGCGGCGCGAGCCCTCGGCTTTGGGGGCGGGGCCTGCTGAACAGCTTTGACACCGCGCCGTTGCCGCGTGATAGTGGCTGGCGCAGGTCGGGGGGAGCCATCTGCAACGCAGCCGACGAGGGGACATGTCATGGGCAAGCGGGTGTTGTTGATCGAGGATGAGCCAAACATCATCGAGGCGATCAGCTTTATTCTGTCGCGGGACGGATTTACGGTGCACACCCATGAGGATGGCGCGACGGCGATGGATAAGCTGAGCAGCCAGACGCCCGATATGATCATTCTGGATGTGATGCTGCCAGGACGGTCGGGCTATGACATCCTGCGGGATGTGCGGGCGATGCCTGAGACGGCGGAACTGCCGGTGATGATGCTGACGGCGCGGGGCCAGACCAAGGATCGCGAGTTGGCCGAACGTTTGGGGGCAACGCTGTTCCTGACCAAGCCGTTTTCCAACACCGAGGTGCGTGACCATGTGCGCGCGCTGATCGGGACATGAGTGCCCGGTCCGAAAAGGCGGTTTTTCTGGCGCGGGCCTCTTACCGGCAGCGGCGCTTGCGGGATGCGATGAAGGTCTTGCCCGTGGTCGGCGTGATCCTGTGGCTCTTCCCGCTCTTGTGGCAGGGCGAGGGCGGCACGGCGGTGGCGGTGCAATATGTCTTTGGTGTCTGGGTCCTGCTGATCGCGCTGGCGGCGTTTCTGTCGGCCAAGCTGGTGCCTGAAGCCGTGGGCGAGGCGTCTGAGGACACCGACTGATGGTGTCGTTTAACCTGCTTGTTTTTGTGGCGCTGGGATACGTGGCGTTTCTGTTTCTGGTGGCTTTTGCTGCGGAACGGCGGGCACGGAATGGGCAGGGCGGATGGCTCCGCTCGCCATTGATCTACACGCTGTCGCTGTCGATCTATTGCACGGCGTGGACGTTTTACGGCGCGGTTGGTTATGCCGCGCGGTCGGGGCTGGAGTTCGTGACGATCTACCTTGGCCCGACGCTTGTGATGGTCGGCTGGTGGGTGATCTTGCGGCGGTTGGTGCGGATCGGGCGCAGGCAGCGGATTACATCGATTGCTGATCTGATCTCCTCTCGCTTTGGGAAGTCCCGGCAGTTGGGGATGATTGCCACGGTGATCGCGGTGGTCGCGGGCACGCCCTATATCGCGCTGCAGCTGCAATCGGTGACGCTGTCATTTGCGGTCTTTGCCGATGCGGGGGGGCAGGTTTGGGAGGCGGTTGATCTGAACCGCGCGGCGGCCTGGGTGGCCGTGGGGCTGGCCATTTTTACAGTGCTTTTCGGGACCCGCAATCTGGACGCCAATGAGCGGCACCACGGGATCGTCATCGCCATCGCGGTGGAGGCTGTGGTCAAGCTGGTGGCGCTTTTGGCGGTGGGGATTTTCGTGGTCTGGGGGATCGGCGGCGGACCCGGCGCTGTGATGCAGCAGATCAACGCGTCCGACGTGGCAGTCTGGGACCAGAATGCCGGACGCTGGGCGAGCCTGATCTTCCTCTCGGCGGCGGCCTTTATCTGTCTGCCAAGGATGTTTCAGGTGTTGGTCGTCGAAAACAACGACGAGGCGCAGCTGCGCACGGCGGGCTGGGCCTTTCCTCTGTATCTGATGTTGATGAGCCTGTTCGTGATCCCGATTGCAGTGGTCGGGTTGAACCTGATGCCACAGGGCGCAAACCCGGACCTTTTCGTACTGACGGTGCCGTTGGCCGTGGGGCAGGACGGGCTGGCGATGTTGTCGTTTCTTGGCGGTTTCTCCTCTGCCACGTCGATGGTGATCGTGGCGACGATTGCGCTGGCGACGATGGTCAGCAACCACATCGTTTTGCCGCTGTGGTTGGCGGCTGGGGCGGCGGATGGCGCGAGCATCTCTGGCGATGTGCGCCGGGTCATTGTGACCGCGCGGCGCTTGTCGATCGCGGGAGTGCTTGCGCTGGGGTATTTCTACTACCGTTTGTCGGGCGGTGGCACGGCGCTGGCGGCCATTGGGCTGGTGTCGTTTTCGGGCGCGGTACAGGTTTTGCCGGTGTTGCTGGGCGGCATCTTTTGGCGCGGGGCCACACGGGTGGGCGCGGTCATGGGGTTGGTCACGGGGCTGGTGGTCTGGTTGTGGACGCTGTTCCTGCCGAGCTTTGGCAGTGCGGTGTTTTCGGCAGAGGTCATGGCGCTGGGGCCCATGGGGCTAAGTTGGTTGCGGCCCGAGGCGCTGTTTGGCGTGGCGGGGATTGACCCGCTGGTGCATGGGCTCTTGTGGTCGATGCTACTGAATGCGGCGATGTTCTTTGTGGGATCGATCCTGAGCTTTCCGACGCCGCTAGAACGGTTGCAGGGCGCGCAGTTTGTGAATGTCTTTGCCGATAGTGCGGGCGCGCGACCTTGGGCAAGGAGCGGGGCTGGGGCCGAAGACCTTTTGATCATGTCGCAGCGGATTCTGGGCGGCAGTGAGGCACAGGGGATTTTCCAGCGCGAGGCGACGCGGCAGGGCAAAGAGGGTTATCTGCCTGATGTGACGCCGGATTTCATTGAGCGACTGGAAAAGGAGCTCGCCGGGTCCGTGGGGGCGGCCACGGCGCATGCGATGATCGGGCAGTTGACCGAAGGCGCGAGTGTCTCGGTCGAGGACCTGATCGCGGTGGCCGATGAGGCGGCGCAGATTGTGGAATATTCCAACCAGCTTGAGGCGAAATCGGCAGAGCAGGAACGGACGGCGCGGGCGCTGCGCGAGGCCAATGACAAGCTGACGGCGCTGTCGGTGCAAAAGGATGCCTTTCTGAGCCAGATCAGCCACGAATTGCGCACGCCCATGACCTCAATCCGGTCGTTTTCAGAGATCATGCGCGATAGCGAGATGACCGGGGATGAAAAGGCGCGATATGCGGGGATCATCCATGGGGAGGCACTGCGGCTGACCCGGTTGCTGGATGATTTGCTGGACCTGTCGGTGCTGGAAAACGGGCAGGTGACGCTGCATTCCGAGCGGGGCACATTATCCGATCTGATCACGCGGGCGGTGGATGCGGCCGGGGCGAGCGGGCAGAAGATTGCCGTGCTGCGCAAGCCCGCGCGTGAGGCGGTGATGTTGGAGACTGATCTGGATCGTTTGGCGCAGGTGTTCATCAATCTGATCGCCAACGCGGCCAAATATTGTGATGCGGATGCGCCGGAGCTGAAGATCATTGTGCGCAGCGAACAGGGGCAAACCACGGTTGATTTTATCGACAATGGCAGCGGCATTGCGCCCGAAGATCAGGATGTGATTTTTGAGAAATTTGCCCGGCTTGCGGATGAAAAACGTGCCGGTGGCGCGGGGCTTGGCCTTGCGATTTGTCGCGAGATCATGGAGCGCCTGGGCGGCAGTATTGCCTATGTGCCGGGGCAGGGCGGGGCCGCGTTTCGCGTGACTTTGCCAAAAGTGCAGGCTTTGGCCGCGGCCTGAGCTGACGTTCACCTGCTGTAAACCAATTTGAGGTTAACACAGGTGCAAACCCCAATAGTGGCCAAGGCAGGTGACATGAACGACGGCGCGCCGCAATCGGTGATCCAGAAAATGACGTATCGGCCGCCCGATGTGGTGCCCGATGTGCCGCTGACGGCGACCAAGGCCGTAAAACTGGCGGTGACGCGGGCGGCACAAACCTCGGTCGCATTGAAGTTGAGTGTTGGCAATGTGCGCGAGGAAATCCTTGAACTGGATGGGCTTTTGGCGGCTTTGCCGGATGATCGGCTGATTGTTGGGGTCGGTCAGGGCAATGTGACGCGGGGTGTTGTGGTCTGTGATGCGGCGATGTGTGCGGCTGCGGTTGAGGTGCAGACGACCGGCAAGATCAGTGCCAACGCAGGCGAGCCGCGCCCAATCACGCGGGCTGATGCGACCTTGATTGAGCCCTTTTTGCAGGGGCTTCTGTCGGAGCTTGCGGCGACAACAAATCAGACCGCTTTGGATGGTTGGACCGATGATGCGGCCCTTTTGACCCGGCTTGAAAGCGCGCGCGCGACGGGGTTTGTGCTAGCCGATGAGGTTTATCGTTTGATCCGCGTCTCGGTTGAGATGCTGGGCGGTGAGCGGCAGGCCGAGGTGATGTTGGCCTTGCCGCCACAAGCTTCTGTGCCGATCCCGCGCAAACAGGTGGAGCCGCCGCGCGGCAATTGGGCCGAGGATTTTCCCAAAGCGGTGCTGGAGGCACCGGCCTGTTTGAACGCGGTGTTGCACCGGTTTGATCTGCCATTGCATGTCGCGACGCGTTTGCAGGTGGGGCAGCTGCTGCCGCTGCATGGTTGCACTGTTGATACGGTGCGTTTGATGGCCCCCGGTGGGATGCGGGTGGCTAAGGCGCGATTGGGTCAGGTGGCGGGGCAGGTGGCCGTTCGGGTGGAGGATGGGCCAAAGCTCGACCTAAGCGCTTTGCCGCCGCAGCCGGTTGTGCGCCCGGTGGATGTGAAACCGGCACCGGTGCCGGAGGAGGCAACGACGGCGGTTTAGCGGGTTAGTGGGTATGTGGCACTGTGTGTCCGGGTTGTTCCGGGGCAGGGCGCGATGGGTGCCGGGTGGCCGGATAGAGTCGGTGTTCTGCGGTTCTATTGGCGCTTTGGTCTGGGCTGGTGGCGTGGAGTGACCCCAAGACGGGGGGCCGGTTTGGGCGTGTTACAGTGCTAGTTATTGCAGGTTGCAGCCGTAGACCGGCGATCAGCGCAGAGCGTCAAGCTGACGGCGCATGCCACTGATGTCATAGCCATGTGCAGCAGCGGCTGCGATGATGGCGTCAGGCTCCATCAGGGCAGCCTGGCCCAGGGCCCAGACGATCGTGCAGCGGGTGCCGGAGGCGCAATAGGCCAGCACGGGGCCCTCGGTGGCATCCATCACGTCGCGCTGGTCGGTCACCATTCCCATGTTCAGGCCCTGGTGCGTGACGGGGATATCGTAGAACTTGAGCCCTTCCGCCTCGGCCAGGGCGCGCATAGCGGCGCTTTGATGGCTGGGCGGGATTTCGGCGTCGGGGCGGTTGTTGATGATCGCCACGTAACCCGCCGCCTTGATCGCGGGGATGTCGGTGGGGTCAATCTGCGGCGAGACGGCGTAGGTCGGGGTGATGGGGCGAATATCCATGCGGGTTTCCTAGCTTGCCAAGGGTTCAGCGTCCAGCCGGTTCCGCACCGACGGGGCTGCGATCATGCCTGCGAGCATCGCCGCGAGGAAGATCAAACCGCCCCAGCCGCCAAAGCCAAGCGATGCAACCGCCGGTCCGGGGCAAAGACCTGCAAGGCCCCAGCCTGCGCCAAAGAGGACAGATCCGAGGACCAGTTTGCGGCCCACTTCAGGGGCCGGTGGCGCGGGGAAAGCGCCGCCAAGGAGCGGCGCGCGTCCGGGGACAAAGCGCCATGCAATTGCCATCGGGATGATGGCACCACCCATGACAAAGGCCAGCGTCGGATCCCAGTCACCAAAGAGGTCAAGCCAGCCTTGGACCTTGCGGGTGTCGGTCATGCCGGACAACAGGAGGCCCGCACCAAAGAGGCCGCCGACGAGAAAAGCGTAAAGGCTGCGCATCAGATGACCCCCAGGATGTGTTTGAAGATGACGACGGTCAGGCCGCCCGCGCCGATGTAGAACACGGTGGCGACGATGCCGCGCAGCGACAGGCGGCTGATGCCGCAGACCCCGTGGCCGGAGGTGCATCCATTGGCAATGCGCGTGCCGAGGCCGACCAAGAGCCCGCCTGCGATGATCACCCAGATGTTGGAGGTCAGATGCGTTGCCGCCCCGCCCATTATCAACGCCAGCAGGGCGGGGACCCCCACCAGCCCGGCGAGCAAGGCGATACGTTCAGCGCTGCTATCGCGACCAGAACCGTCGACAAGCCCACCGATGATGCCAGAGGCGCCCATGATCCGCCCGTTGATCAGCAGAAAGATGGCTGCAGCCGTGCCGATCAGGCCGCCTCCGACGAGGCCCCATATCCAGTCAGTTTGCATGATGATGTCCTTAGAGTGTGTCGATGGGCACTTTGAAGTAGCGGGTGCCGTTGGTGTCAGGTTCGGGCAGATTGCCCGCGCGCATGTTGGTTTGCAGGCTGGGCAGGATCAGCCGGGGCATCCCCAGCTTTGCGTCGCGTGCGGTGCGCATGGCGACGAAATCCTCCAATGGTTTGCCGGCACCGACATGGACGTTGAGCGCCTTTTGCTCGCCCACGGTGGTTTCCCACGCGAATTCGTCGCGCCCCGGTGCCTTGTAGTCGTGGCCGACAAAGATGCGGGTGTCGTCGGGCAGGGCCAGAATGCGCTGGATCGAGTTATAAAGATCATCCGCAGAGCCGCCGGGAAAGTCACAGCGGGCAGTGCCAAAATCGGGCATAAAGAGCGTATCGCCCACGAATGCCGCGTCGCCGATCACATAGGTCAGGCAGGCGGGGGTATGGCCGGGGGTGTGCATCACATCGCAGCGCATTTGCCCGATGTGCAGGCTGTCGCCGTCCTTGAAGAGCCCGTCAAACTGTGAGCCGTCGCGCTGGAACTGCGTGCCTTCATTGAAGATTTTGCCAAAGGTGTTTTGCACCACCGTGATCTGGTCGCCGATTCCGATTTTGCCGCCCAAAGCCTCTTGCAGATAGGGGGCGGCGGAAAGGTGATCGGCGTGGACGTGGCTTTCAAGGATCCACGCCACGGTCAGGCCGTTGTCACGCACATAGCTGATGATCTGATCGGCGGATGCGGTGTCGGTGCGGCCTGCTGCCTGATCATAATCAAGCACGCTGTCGATGATGGCGCAGTTTGCGCCCTCGGGTTCACGCACTACGTAAGATACAGTATTGGTGGCGTTATCAAAGAATGCGGCAACGTCAGGTGTCATTGGCTATCCTTTCTTGTCTGGCTACAAGATAGAGAGTTTGCGACACATTGCAATATTGAAATGTATTGACCGATAGGTTAGGTTGAAAGAATGCAGACGACGAGTGAAGTCGATCCAATGGAAGTCGCCGCAGATGAGGCGGCGGATATGCTAAAGGTCCTGGCCAACCCCGCGCGATTACGGCTTTTGTGCGCGTTGGTGCCAGAGGACCGTACCGTGGGTGAGCTTGTGACCCTGTTGGGGGCGAGCCAGTCCTACGTCTCTGGTCAGCTTTTGCGGTTGCGGGCAGAAGGGTTGGTGACCTGTTCCAAAGAGGGGCGCAGCGTGCGTTACCGGTTGAGCGATCCGCGTGTGCGGCCGGTGTTGGAACGTCTTTACGAGGTGTTTTGCGCGCCGGATTAGGCCAGTAGCACGCCCACGACCACCATCATCAGGCCGATCACTGACAGGAACAATGCGCCAAGGTTCAGCGGCAGCACCCTGTTCAGGCGTGCGCGCAGGGCGTCATCGTCAAGGCCCGCGCGTTTGGCCCGCACCACCTGCACCACGCTCAGCGCGATCCCGAGAAGCCCCAGAACCGAGATTGCAGCACCTGTCCAGACCAGCCATTCCATCGGCATTTCCTCTTGGTTTCTGGCGCGTGGCTACCGCCTTGATGCGCGGCTTGCAAGCGGTTGAAAGCCAAGCTAGGGAAGGGTCTGGCCCAGACAGGAGAGCAGACCATGACCGACACATCCGCAAACGCAGGCAGCGATACCGTGACATCCGTCGCAGGGCAGGAGTTGCGCCAGTTTATTGAGCGGTTCGAGCGTCTGGAGGCCGAGAAAAAGGATATTGCGGACGCGCAGAAAGAGGTCATGGCAGAGGCGAAGGGCCGGGGCTACGACACCAAGGTCATGCGCAAGGTCATCGCTATTCGCAAGCGCGATGCCAATGATCTGGCCGAGGAAGAGGCCGTGTTGGACATGTATAAATCCGCGCTGGGCATGTAGCCCTATCGGCGGCTTGCGTGTTCCGGCCTGCGCGGTATCGCGAAGGGAAACACGGTTGCCAGCGGCGGTTTTGAGTTCAGCGGGTTTTCGAGCGGCAGCGCTGGTGCCCTAAGGTCATCTGGCGGTGCCAGCCAAGCGGCAGATTGCGTCAGCCCGTCGCGGATATGCAGCGTGCCAGCGCGTTGGGTGTCTGCATCGTTGACGTAAGCGGGCCAGAGGCCAGCGTAGGGCGTACCGACGGCAGACAGAAGCGTCTCTTTGGTCGGAATGCCGCGCCAGAACCAGGCGCGGGTTGCGGTTTCACCCGCCACGAGTTCCGCATAGAATACATCAAGTGTTTTGCCTATCTCTTTGAAAAGCGTGAGCAATTCGCGTTTGCGCTTGGGTGACTTGAGCACGGTGGCGGATATTTCCAGTTCCAGCCGGGCGCAGCGGAAACCGCCCGCGGCGTTATGCGTTCGTGGTGGTTCGTTTACGACGCCGAGCCCTTGAAATCCCCAGCCAAAAGGGGCTGTGCCACGCCAGAAAATGTCGTCTTCAGTATCCCACAGATCAAGGAAATGGTCGCGCCCGGTTTCGGCATAGGTATGGGGCATCGGTTCCCAACAGCCGTAGCGGCGAGGCAGCGCCTTAGGGGTGGCGCGCTCCATGGCGTCGAGCAAGGCCTCCCGCTCGGTGCGGCCAAAGGGCAGGGTCGGGTCGCGGTAAAAGGCCATCGTCAGCGGTGCGGCGCGGGGTTTCGGCGGTGGGGGTGCCGCAAGCTGTGTGCTGCCTTGGGCGGACATGACGGTATCAGTTTGCAGGTCGATAAACACTGCGTCGTCATGTTCGATCAGCGCGAAAATGCTGCGTTCCCAGATCTCTTGCGCATCGGGCCATGTCTCGCCTTCGAGGTGGAGTTGGATCAGCAGGCGGCGGTCGCCAATCACATCGCGGATGTTTTGGGCAAGATCTTCGGGCTGGACCGGCGTCGCGTCATAGACGTTAAGTTGCCAGCCCTCGCCGGATTTTCGCAGGAATGCAGCCGGGACGGGGGCGGCGACGTAGGCGTCGAAGTCATAGCTCATGGGGAGATGAAGGTGACGTCCGGCATGGCGGCGATCATCGCCACGTCATCGTCATAGGCGTCTGAGAGCGCCTGCACGATGGGGCCGTTAAGGTCGGGGAGATCGATGACCTCTTCAATCTCATCCTCAAGCGCGAATTTGTCCAGGAACGCCATGATGATCTTGCGTTCCTGTTCGGCGGTCTTGGGAGGATGTTTGCGGATGTAGGTCGTAAAGCGGTTCATGCCGTCGGGGGACATGATCGTCGCCAAAAGGTCGTGACCGCCATCGATAGGGGTGTCTGCGGGCAGGCCCGCGATGCGGCGCACCAGATCACCCCAGATCAGCGGCGTATCTTCGTTGCACCAGACGGTCAGCTTCGCCTCAGGCGCGGTGTCCCGGATGCGGCGGATGACGTCAGACCAGCGGATATCGCCAAGCGGCGTGCCTTGCAGGAAGTCGCCAAAGACATCGGCTTTGCTGTCCTGAAAGGCGGCAGGCAAAAAGGTGGCGGGGTCGCGCAGGCCGCAGAAAACCTCAATCTCGTCGCCCGGGAAAAGGCTTATCAGCCCGCGCATCTTGAACGCGGATTGTTCGTAGAAAAGCCCGTGATCAAAGATGCGGTTGGGGATGCAGATGAAGTTTGCGTTGCTCATCACCAGCCGCTGCGTGTCGTCGGCGTCATCAATCGCATCGAGCAAGACCTGACGTGCGTCGGGCTCAGGCGCGGCACCGTCAAGCTGTTGGATCGTTTCGCGGATCAGCGCGCGGTATTTGCCGGGGCCGGGGGCTTTGATGTGGTGATCCGCCAGCAGGTCGCCGTTCTTGAGGATCGATTTGAGCAAACGATCTTCGTCCGTGCAATTTGCACCAATGTGGAAAGCGATTTGCATGCCTGTGACTTTCAGCCTTGTTTTCCCCATCTTAGCGGCAAATCTGGACAGGGGAAACGGTTTCGGCTAGGGCGGGCTTGAGATGCCTGATCAAATCGCTCAACAATTGCCGCGTCGCACGATTCTGCCCAACCCTTGGTCGCTGGGGGCAGCGTTGATCGCCACGATTGTGTTGCTGCCAATTGCCGCTGTGATCTGGTTTGCCGCCACCCCGACCGAGAATATCTGGCCGCATCTGCGGTCTACCACCTTGCCGCGGTATCTGTATAACACCGGCGTCTTAATGGCCTGTGTCGGCGTTGCGACGGCGGTGATCGGCACCGTGACGGCGTGGTTGGTGGTGATGTACCGCTTTCCGGGTCGGCGTTGGCTGCAATGGGCACTTTTGACGCCGCTGGCGATCCCGTCCTACGTCGGCGCCTATGCTTTGGTCGATTTTCTGGAATACGCGGGGCCAGTGCAGACGGCGCTGCGCGAGGCCTTTGGCTGGGCTAACGCGCGCGACTATTGGTTCCCGCAAATCCGCACGCGCGGGGCGGCGGCCTTTGTGATGAGCCTTGCGCTGTTTCCTTACGTCTACATTCTGGCGCGCGCCGCGTTCCGAGAGCAATCCGGCGCGGGGTTTGAGGTCGCACGCGCGCTCGGGGCAGGGCCCTTTGCGCGGTTCTGGCGGGTGGGCCTGCCCTTGGCGCGGCCTGCGATTGCGGCAGGTGTGGCGGTTGTCCTGATGGAGACGGTCAATGATTTCGGCACGGTCGATTTCTTTGCAGTGCAGACCCTGACCACGGGCATTTTTTCGGTCTGGCGGCAGGGCGGAAATTTGGGTGGTGCGGCACAGATCGCCTGCGTGGCGCTGTCGTTGATCGTCATTCTGGTGACGTTGGAAAAGATCAGCCGTCGCAAAAGCCGGTTTGCCGCAGGGGCGCGCAACCAGCGCCCGGTGACCCCGGCACCCCTGCAGGGCCGTAAGGCTTGGATCGCCACGGTGATCTGCGCTTTGCCCGTGATCATGGGCTTTGTACTGCCGATTATGGTGATCCTGAGCCATGCCTTTGATGCGGCCGAATGGGCGGCCCCGGGCCTGATTGAGGCGGTGTTCTGGACGCTCTTGGTTTGCGGATCAGCGGCGGTTGTGACCGTGGTGGGCGGCGTCTTTATGGTCTACGGCGTGCGGATGAGCCGCAAGCGTTTGCCCGCGCTGTTAATGCCGATCACCGGGCTTGGCTACGCCGTGCCGGGCGCGGTTTTGGCGTTGGGTGTCCTGGTGCCGCTGGTCTGGATCGACAACCGCTTGGCGGACACGATTCTGTGGATCACAGGCGACGACCCGGGGCTGCTGCTGACCGGCAGTGCGGGCGTTTTGGTGGTGGCCTATGCGGTGCGGTTCTTTGCCATCGCCCAAGGCACGGCGGATGCGGCCCTGGGGCGCGTCGCACCCAGCTTGCCCATGGCCGCGCGGTCCTTGGGGCGCACAGCGGGCGGCACCTTGCGCGCGGTGCATTTGCCGCTTGTGCGCGCCTCTGTGGGGTCGGCGTTGCTGTTAGTGTTTGTGGACGCGGTGAAGGAGCTGCCGGCCACGCTGATGTTGTTCCATGAGGACACGCTGGCCACACGGGTCCACGCCAAAGCCTCGCTCGAAAACCTTGCTGAAGCGGCTCCGGCAGCGCTGGTGATTTCGGTTGTCGGGCTGGCGGCTGTCGCTTTGTTGGCACGTGCGAACCGCTAAGGCTTGTCAGCGGCGAAAAGGGACGCTAAAGAGCCGCCAGTGCCCCTATAGCTCAGCTGGTAGAGCAACTGATTTGTAATCAGTAGGTCCGCGGTTCGAGTCCGTGTGGGGGCACCATTTCAACAATCAAGATAGTCATAATGATGTCCGATCTGCCTTTGTGTTAGGGCGGCTGTGAAGTCCTGTTGACCGGTGTTGTCCGGTGGCGGTTGATGCGACAGCCCCCAACATGCCATTGTCAGACGTTCGGATTTCAAACCTCAAACCTCGCGATAAGTCCTAAAAGGTTAAAGATTTCAGGGAGGTTCAATTCTGCTTAATCAGGAAAAGCAGGGGAGTCAGATATGACCCTTTCAAAGGCGGCCATTCCGACAGGCAGACGCTCTAAGCGCAAGGATGCTTCGCGGGTTCTCAAGGCTGCTGAAGCGATCCTGCGCTTTGAAACCAGCACCAACTATGCCAGCTTCAAGCGCTTTCGCATCGAACAGGTGATCAAATTCCAGGGTCAAATCATCGCGAAGGTCAGCAAGTCGACATGCAAGCCGCTTTATAGGTCAACGGTCACGCGATCGGCGAAAAAGGCCTTCATCTTTTTGGTTGGCCGATCAAACCGGATACAGAAGCCGCGTCCGCCATTCTGATGCCGATTATTTCAACATGGATGCGAAGGGCCAGCGGGTCACCAGCGCTGTAGGTGAGATACCACACCCCTCATTGGAGATGGCAGGTTATGACTTCAACTCTGATGCAAACTGGCGCGTGGGACGGCGTGGTCGCATCATTTTTGCCTGTCGGCGAAGACTACTTTGACTATTTCAAACAGAGGGTCACTTACCTGCGCCGCAACAAACTGTACGGCCCGGATGATCGACCCTGATTAGCCCGCTATTGGGCACCTAATTGCGAGAGCATTGAACCGGATCATGCTTGGTGTGAACGCGGATCATGTCTTGGCACGTATGACTCCGGATCAACGGACCGAAGACCATCGGTGAAAGTATGGGTTCGAGCGGCCTCGTTGAGACGGCTCAGACTAGGCCCCTCTGTAAACGTCTCAAGAAATTCTTGTCGTTTCCAAGCAACCGGCAGCAAAGACGTTTGTAACCCAAGTGTCGCAGAGAATCGCACGGCTTTGAGCAAATGCGGGCCCAGGGTCCAGCCATCAGTATTGCAGAGAATTGCAACCTGTGCGTGCAAAACTGCTTCGGATAGATCATTCCAGACCACTTCCAAAAGCCTAGCCTGATGATGTGGCCCGTTGCGGCGACAATTACCTGCGTCTGCATCGGGCGCTTTATTTAGTGAGGAAAGTTATGAAAGATATGCTTCTGAAAACCTGGATCCGTTTCCGCCACGATGATCGTGGCGTGACGCTGGTCGAATACGGTATTGCTATCGCGCTTGCTGTGACACTTGGCACTGCTGCCTTGTCGACACTGGCTGGTGAGATCAGCACAGGTATGGGTGCTGCTGGCACCGCAATGCCGAACTAAGCCAAAGCAAAAGCCGTCGATCTGTGGTCGACGCAAATCGACGGCTTTTCATTCCATCCTTTTGTTTAAAAAGGTCTTTCCATGCCTCTACTGCAGCACCTAACTCAATTCATCCATCACACGCGTGGCGTCACGCTTGTCGAATATGGAATCGCAATCGCGCTGGCCGTTCTGGTCGGGTCCGTCACTCTCGTCGCCCTCGGTGGAGAGATCGGCACCGCACTGAACGCTGCCGGCAGTTCCATGCCAAACTAAGCCGCCGCGCGCGGTTCTCCGTTTTCTTGCCCGACTTGGGGCATGCCACACAAAGGATCTTACCATGCGTCTTTCATCGCTTCTTTTGGTCGTCGTCGGTCTGGGTGCCGCTGGGGGGTCTGTCTATTTTGCACAGGACATTCTGGCAAAGCAGGCGCAACGCGATACCCGGACCGAAGAGGCCGCAACCATCGGCGTTTTGGTCGCCGGTCGCGATATCGCCTTTGGACAGGCGATCGAGGCGCAATTGATTACCACTATCCACTGGCCACGCGAGTCAACGCCTGCCGGTGTGTTCACCGATCCCGCAGACCTTTTGCCCGCAGAAGGGGTCGAACCGCGCCGCGCCCGCAAGGCGATTGCGCAAGGTGAATTGATCCTCAGCTCGCGGGTCAGCGATTGGGGCGAAAAAGTCACTATCGTGCAAAGTCTGTCACCCAACCAGCGTGCCATGGCCATCAAGGTTGATGCGGAAACCGCGGTCGGTGGATTTGTGACACCAGGCGATTTTGTTGACGTGCTTTTGACCCAGGGCCGCAATGAGAAGATGCGCACCGTGACGATCCTGCAAAATGTGCGCGTGATCGGGGTCGATCAGGATTCAAACGAAGGCAATGACACGCCAGAGATTGCGCGGACCGTGACCGTCGAAGTCACCCCCGATGAAGGTCAACGACTGGCACTCGCACAACAGGCCGGCACGCTGAGCCTGACGCTGCGCAACCAGATCGGGGCAGAGGACAAGCCGCTGGAACTGCTGCGCCTGTCTGACCTGCTGCAAGAAGTGTCACCGGTGCCAGAGAATGCTGCGGCACCAAAGATCACCGTGCGCCGTGGCATTGATGTCACCGACGAGAACCTCTGATCCGATGCGTAAGCTCGCCTTTCTGACACAACGCTTTGCCCGCGACACACGCGGCGCAATGCTTGTGTTCTGGGGCGTGGCGCTTGCGGTCATGCTGGGACTGGTCGCGATGACATTCGACATTGGTCGCATTTCGCTGACCCAGACAGAGCTGCAAAGCTATACAGATGCCGTCGCACTTGCCGCCGCCGGGGAGCTTGATGGAAGTGCTGATGCGATCACCCGTGCCACGGCCGCTGCAGCGAACCTGATCAGTGATCGCCAGTCATTTGGGACAGGCGACAAGACCCTGTCGGGTGCTGGCGACTACACTTTGACCTTCTATTCCGCATTGCCAAGCAGCGACAGCACGGCGCCGACGGCGACCACGACCGACGCAGCGGAGGCACGTTTTGTGCAGGTCACTGCCAATGCAGTTGATGTGCAACTGACCTTTGGCGCGGCGTTCCTGGCGATCAGCGGCAACAATGTCAGCGCGCCGAACAATACCGCGCGGGCCACATCTACCGCATCGATGAGCAGATATGCCTGCGATGTGACGCCGTTGATGTTCTGCAAGCCCGCGGGATGGACCGCTGACGCCAACATCGGCCAGATGATCAACCTCCGCTCGGGCGGCAATGGCGCGGCTTGGGGGCCCGGTGACTTTGGCTTTCTGGACCCGTCGCGATTTCTTGTGGACACCAGCGGGCCATGCGCCGGTTTGAACGGCGTCAATCTTGACGCCTGCCTGCTGGGTGCCGTCGGGTCGATTACGCAATGCTATGCCTATGATGGCGTTGACCTCGAGCCGGGCCAAAAGAACGGCATCGAGAATGCGATCTTCAATGTGCGCTTCGATATCTACAACACGATCATGAACGGCGAAAAAAACAACGCCGACTATGCGCCTGCACCCAACGTGATTAAGGGCATTATTCCAGCCTCTGGCGGCAATGGCGGTGGTGGCAACGGCAACGGCGGCGGTGGCAACCAGTGCATTGGCAATAATGAGGCGCTCTCTCCTGATACGGTCGGCATTCCACGGGATGATTGCTTTAACACCAGCACGTGTGGTGGGCGCTTCGGGGATGGTGACTGGTCGACAGGCTACGCCAATTATATCGCGACAAACTATGGCGGTGTTGATCCCTTCGGCATCGATCCTGCCATCAACACCCGCTATGAACTCTATCAGGCCGAGATCAACAACCCGCAAGGTGGGCCAGTCCCCGGGTCGGGGCTGAACGGCATTCTCCCCAACGGGTTGGCGGAAACCGGTCGTCCGCAGTGTTCAAACGCGACACCCGCTGGGCCCGAACGCCGTGTCATCGTCGCGGCCGCCATTGACTGTGCCGCAAACGGCATCAACGGCGCTGCGACTGGTGTGCCGGTGGCCGAATTTGTCGAGGTTTTCTTGACCGAGCCTGTTGGTGACGACGGTAATTCGCCGCCGACGATCGACATCTGGGGTGAGGTGATCGGCAAGGTCGCCGAAGGCACCGGGGCCGGGTCGACGGGCATCTTCCGCGATGTTGTGCAGCTTTATCGGTGAGGGGACAGATCATGGTACATCTTCATAATCTCTTTGCCCGGTTCAAGCGCGATCAACGTGGTGCTGCGCTGGTGGAGTTTGCGATATCCCTGCCGCTGATCCTACTGCTGTTCGCCTCGGTCATCGAAGGTGGCCGGATGGTCTGGGCCTATCAGGCAGCATCGTCTGGTGTGCGTGACGCTGTCCGCTATCTTGCCCGCGTTGCCCCACGTGACATCTGCACATCTGGCGGATCGGTCGCGGGTTACGCGGTCGCGCTGAAATCCATCGTTGAACGCGATCAGGCCGGTGCCAGCTTTTTCCCCACGGGCATGTCAGTGAACACTGTTACGCCGAGCTTGACCTGCGTGACCGGCACCTACAGGAACGGTGCGGCCATCGCGCAAGTCTCTGCCAACATCACGATCAATATGCCATTTTCGTCGGTCTTTACGTTCGCGGGCCAAAATATGGCCGTGGTCACGGCGACGATCACCGACCAAAGCCGGATCTACGGATCATGACCTTTTTGCAAAACACCCGCGCGCTGTTGCGCCGCTTCCGCGAAGATGAGCGTGGCACAACGCTTGTCGAAATGACGGTCGCAATCTCGTGTTTCCTGCTGATCTTGTTTGGCATGATTGATTATGGGCGGCTGTCCTATCATCACACCACGGCGGAAAAGGCGATGCACATCGCCGCGCGGGTCGCGGTGGTACGGCCACCTGCGTGTACGGGTGTCCCGCTCGTCAATGCCAGAGGCACCACGACGCTGACGCCTTTGCCACGTTTTGGCGCCAGCTGTAGTGCCGCCTCAAATTCCTGCGCCAACCCTGGTGAAATCACCTGCACGGGTGATGCGGGCAATTCCACCGCCTCTGAAATCTGGGGCCTGGTGGGCAGCGGACTGCCGCCGGGGACTACGATCAGCAACCTGCGCTTTCGCTACGCCTTTGACGACGACCTTGGATTTCTGGGTGGACCCTATGTGCCGATGGTCACCGTTGAATTGGACGACGCAAATTTCTCATTCATTTCGCCGCTTGGGCAGCTTGTCGGGCTGTCCGGGGGCACTGCGCCCATTGGGCTGGGCGCAGACATCAGCCTGCCTGCCTTCAGCGTTTCTTTGCCCGCCGAAGATCTCGCGCAGGGCATGGACGGTTAGGGAGAATTCATTTGACACATAACATCACACTTTTCGCCAAGGACGCAGCAGATGCAGACAGCATCACTGCCGCCTTGTCTGGCCTGGACGGCGTGACCCTGAACCGCAGAGATTGCTCTTTGACGGTGGCAAATGGCACCGCCCACAGCCTGGCCGCGACCGGAGAGATCCTGCTGTTTCGGACCGATCCGTCGGACCCGAATGAAATTGGCGCGGTGCGCGAGCTTGTTTCGGTCTTGGACGCACCAAGCAAAATCATCGCCGTGACCGACCCGGACATGCCGCTGAGCCAGGTGCGTCAACTGATGGACGCAGGTGTGGCCGAAGTCTTGCCCATGCCCGTGGATACCGCAGCCCTGAAACGCAGTCTTGAGACGCTCAAGCCCACCCCGGTTGCTCCGGTTGCGGGGGGCAGCAAACTCGGCCGCGTGATCACCGTGGCCCAGTCACGTGGGGGCGTGGGTTCGACCACGCTGGCCGTGAACCTTGCCGACGCGCTGCAAGGCAAAAAGCGCCTGGTTCGGAAGGGCGACAGCAAACGCGTCGCTGTCATCGATCTTGATTTGCAATTTGGCGGCATCGCCAGCTTTCTGGATGTAGAGGCCAATGACAGCGTGATGCGCATGGCCACGGACAGCATCGTTCCCGACGCGACATTCCTTAGTCAGGCACTTGTGGAAAGCAACGGCGGGCTTTTCGTTTTGACTGCACCCACAGACTTTGTTCCGCTTGAGGCGCTTTCGCGCGAACAGATCGATGCGCTGATTGATCACTTGACCCTGAACTTTGATTTTGTGGTGATCGACCTGCCACGGACCCTCGTGCATTGGGTGCAGGCGGTCCTGAACCGCAGCGATCAGTTGCTGCTGGTGACCGATAGCACCGTGCCTGCAATCCGGCAAAGCAAACGCCTGATCACCGCGTATCAGGAAGAAAACCCAACGCTGCCCATCGATATGGTGATCAACCACGAGGCTAAACCGCTGATCAAAGGGCGTCACCATGCGCAAGCTGCCAAGCTTTTGGAACGCGAGCTGTCCTATTGGCTACCATCTGATCCCAAGCCCGCACGCGAAGCGCTTGATCGCGGTGTGCCGTTGGCGGCCATATCGGGCCGATCACGTCTGACAAAGGCCATCGGAAAGATGGCGCAAGACATCCAGTCGAAACCCGACGCGCTCTCGTCCCCTACGCCTTCCAAGGGGAACCTTGCCACCTTCTCTTCACGACAGACTAAGGAAGAAACCTCTCATGTTTAAGAACTTCAGTCGCTCCAATCAGGCAACGCCGATCGAATTCAGCCGGGCTGCAGCCGCAAACATGGCGGAACCCGCAAATGCGCCCCTGATCCCGCAACCAAGTCCCGAAGATCGTGAATTGATCAAGCGCTTGGAAATCAAAAGCCGACTACATGAGGCGCTTTTGGATCGCCTGAATTTCGCGGTGATCGAAAAGGTCGAAAAGGAATCCCTGCGCAAAGAAGTCACAGCTCTTGCGAGCGACGTTCTTAGCGCCGAAGGCACGCCGCTGCGGGGTGAGGAATTCAAACAGATTGTCGATGAATTGCTGGACGAGGTTCTTGGCCTTGGGCCGCTCGAGCCCTTGCTCGCCGATCCGACCATCAACGATATTCTGGTGAACGGACACAAGGATGTCTTTGTGGAACGTTTTGGCGTGCTGGAACGCGCATCAACCCGGTTCCGCGACGAAAAACATCTTCTGCGGATCATCGACAAGATCGTCACCCGCATTGGTCGCCGCGTGGATGAAAGCCAGCCCTGGGTGGATGCCCGGCTTGAAGACGGCAGCCGCGTCAATGCGATCATCCGGCCCTGCGCAATTGACGGGCCGTCCATGTCGATCCGCAAATTCTCGCGCAAACCCTTCGATCTGACCCGTCTGGTCGATAATGGCGCGCTCAGCGGTCACGCCGCGAATTTCCTGCAGGCCTTGGTGGCGGCACGCATGAATGTGTTGATCTCGGGCGGCACAGGCTCGGGTAAGACGACGATGCTGAACGCAATGTCGGCCTTTATCTCTGGCAAAGAGCGGATCGTCACGATCGAAGACGCCGCCGAACTGCAATTGCAGCAAAGCCATGTGGTTCGGCTTGAAACCCGCCCGTCCAACCCCAACGGGGGCGGGGCCGTGGCGCAGCGCGATCTTTTGCGGAACGCGCTTCGTATGCGCCCTGACCGTATTATCGTGGGCGAGGTGCGTGGCGCCGAAACCTTCGACATGCTGCAGGCGATGAACACCGGTCACGATGGTTCAATGACGACCGTGCACGCCAATACGGCGCGCGACGCGCTTAGCCGTCTGGAGCAGATGGTCACCATGATGGGGATTGATTTCCCGATGTCAGCTGTGCGTGGTCAGATCGCCAGCGGGCTGAATTTCGTGCTGCAACTCAGCCGTCTGTCGGACGGCAAGCGCCGCGTGATGTCGATCTCTGAAGTGACCGGCATGGAAGGCGATATCATCACCATGCAAGATATCTTCATCTTCCGCAAAAACGGCATTGGCGACAATGGCGAGGTGCGGGGCGAGTTCATCCCAACAGGCATCCGTCCAAAAGCGGCAGAAGCACTGCAAGCGGCTGGCATCGACCTTGATCCGGCCACCTTCCTGAAAGAACAGGCATGATTGATCAGCTTCTCGACCACCCCGACGCGCTTTACTGGGTCTATACCGCTCTGGCCCTCGGGCTCTTTGTGCTGATGACGGGGCTTTATCAGCTCGTGCGTCGGTCTGAAAACCGGCAAGAGGCGCGTTCGCGCCGGATGAAGATGATCGAGAAGGGGGCCAGCACGGCAGAAATCATTGCCGTGCTGAAACCTGTCGAACGCGGCAACTGGATGGTCCGTCTGCCGTTTTTTGGTGATTTGCCCAAGGTGATGCGTCAAGCTGGAATGACCGGATCGCCGACCACTGTGCTGACCATCTGCGGGGTTTTGGCCACCGTGATCGCAGCTGCCGCGTCTTTTGCCCTGACCATTCCGCAAGCCATCGCTGTGGGACTTGTCCTTGGGCTTTTTCTGCCCATTGCCGTGATCCGTTCGCGGAGTAAGGCACGGGTCGATGCGATGACAAAGCTACTTCCCGAAGCGCTTGATTTGATGGCGCGGGGGCTGCGGGTCGGGCACCCGCTCAACACCTCGATTGCTGCCGTGGCCGAAGAAATGCCTGATCCGATCGGGACAGAGTTCGGTCTGGTCGCCGATCAGGTCAGCTTTGGCGAAGACCTTGTGGATGCCTTTACCGAATTTGCCGAGCGTATCGATACCGAAGATGTGCACTACCTATGCGCCAGCATCGGCATTCAACACGGTACCGGCGGCGACCTTGCCCGCGTGCTAGAGGTTTTGTCCAAGGTGATCCGTAATCGCATCGCCATGCGCCGCCGCATTCAGGCAATCTCGGCCGAAGGGCGCATGTCGGCGTATTTCCTGTCGGCCCTGCCTCTCGTGATTTTCGGTGGCACCTCTTTCATGACGCCAACATATTATAGCGAGGTCTACAACGATCCGCTGTTCGTCCCGATGGCAATTCTGGTGGTGGGGTTCACTTTGATGAACGCCATTATCCTGACGCGCCTCGTGAAGTTCCGGATTTAAGGAGCGACCCATGGAACAATATCTGCAAATCGCCATGAACGCCGTTACGGAAAACCCGCGCATAGTGCTGCTTTTGGGCCTTGGGCTGGGGGTTTTGTCGCTGGTGGTCGGTCTTGGCAGCATGGTCGCGGACAAGAACCCAGCCGCAGACCGGATCGCCGCCAGCAATCCGCGTCGTGCCGCAAGGCGGGATGCGGGCCTGTTGCGGGCGCCTGATCATGATCCGACAGGGGTGTGGAAGGCCTTCCTGCCCACCAATATGAAAGAGCGCACGGAACTATCCCGCAAACTGGCGCAGGCGGGGTTCAACGGGCCCGGTGCTGTGCGGAACTTTACCCTTGCGCGGGTGCTCTTGGGGTTGGTGTTGCCCGGTTTCCTGCTCTCGCTACTTTTGCTGGCCCGAGTCCCCGGCGTGCAGGTGCCCTTTGAGTTGGCCGCCAAGGTCTCTCAGATGACGGATATGCGCATTTTCCAGACGCTGACCGTGCTCATCGCGGCAGGGTATTTCTTGCCCCTCAAATGGTTGCAGTCGCGCGTTAACGAACGCCGCCTCCGGATCGAGCAAAGCTTTCCCAACGCGCTGGACCTCATGCAGGTCTCGGTTGAGGCAGGTCTTGGATTTGACGCGGCCATGACCCGCGTCGGCAATGAGCTGGCCGAAATCTCGCCCGAAATCGCTTTCGAATTCCTGACCGTTCAGCGGCAGGTGCAGGCAGGTCGTGACAGGGACGCCGCGATGCAGGACATGGTCATTCGGACCGACGTGGAAAACATCCGTTCTTTTGCGGCTGTGGTCAGTCAGTCGATCCAGTTTGGCACGTCGATGTCTGAGGCGTTGACCGCCTATGCGGCCGAAATGCGCGAATACCGCGAGATGAAAGCGCAGGAAATGGCCAACAAATTGCCGGTGAAAATGTCCGGCGTACTGGCGTCACTGATGCTGCCCGCCCTCGTTCTGATCACAATTGGACCAGTTGTCATCCGCTATGTCCGGTTCTTTGGCGGCTAAGATTCGGTCTTAGACCTAGCTTTGTTTCCAGAACGCGTCACAAGATTCCACCCAGGGTTGTGAACTTGCACATTTCACGCAAACTTATGACATTTTTTTGACAAACTTCCCCGTTGCAGCGACGATTGGTTACGAAAGGGTAAAAGACAATAATAAGCGCCGTGAGGCCCCGAGCAGTATTTTTTTGGGGTGTGTTAAATGGTAAATCGAATTAGTAATTTTAGTGGTGATGACAATGGGATGGATGTCGTCACACTTTCGGGAGGCATCGCAACCTGGTGCCAATGTCTAAGTGGCCTTCATACGATCCGACATGGTCTGACCGAACTTGCTGTCGGTCTCGGTGCCGAGGTCGCACGTTTGGTGCGCATCGACACTGAAGGTGGCCGGTCGGTCCGTTCCATTCAGGGTGCTGTCGGGTCAGATTTGCACATCGACGAACGTCCACTGTCTGACAAGATCGTGGGGGCCTATGTCTCTCATGCAAAGGTCGGGTCTGTTTGGTTTGCTTCTGTCTCTGCGGAAGACGGCACAGATGTGGTCAACCGGTTCAACCGACAGGGTGGGCTTGCCGAAACGGCCGTCTTTGTCATTTCTCAAGACAAGAAATGGACACATCTTCTTGAATTGGGCTTCCGCAATCGGTTCACAACCGCCAAGGCCCGCGCCATCACAGCGCTTGCTGGGACGCTCGCGCAGATTTGGGCGGCGCGGTCACCAGGCCTATTTACCTCAGCGCTGTTGCCCAATCGTCCTGCGCAACCGAACCGCGCGTTCCCGGCCCCGATCCTGTCAGATACCAATCCAGCTGGCCTAAGCCGGGCAGAATTCCGGCTGTGCCTGCTCTTAAGCGATGGGCTGAGCCTTGAGCGCGTCCAGGAAGAGCTGAACATCAAGGCGGCGACCCTGCGGAGCCATTTGCGCCAGATTCGGGCCAAGACAGACGTGGCCAACACCAATGAGTTGGTCCACAACCTGCTCCAGTCCAATTTCAGACCCGGAGCCGCTGGACGGGAAGCAATCAGACTGGTTGCTGGCTGATATGCTCTTGCCGCTCATCCTTTTTGCCCCGGTGATGATCTTTGTCATGATCAGCGATCTTCGGTGGATGCGTATCCCGAATTGGACAGCTTTGGCCGGAGTGGCCGTATTTCTTGCCGCATCCCCGTGGCTGGGCTGGGACGAGGCGATTGCGCGGGCAATTGCCGCGGCCATCGTCTTTGCCATTGGTTTTGGCCTGTTCGCCGTGCGCATTCTGGCGGGCGGAGATGTCAAGTTCCTCTCCGCGCTCGTGCTGATGCTGCCGTCAGCGTCGCTGTCCCTGTTCGGATTTGTCTTTTCTTTTGCGATGCTGGCATCAATTGGATGTCTGATCGCTGCCCGCGCCACTGAACCGGCAGGTCACAGCAGGTGGGTTGGGATGCGCGCGCACCAACACATGCCGATGGGCGTTGCGATGGGACTGGCCGGGCTGCTTCATCTGGCAATCCTGACGCTGAACAATTTTCCGATTTTCGCATAAGTGCTTACATCTTGCCGGATGTCTTGTGCGGAGGCTGCCAGCGCAGCAACTTGAAACTCAGGCGAAGGGACGGAATGGGCCGACCTTGATGAGCCTTCAAGTGGTGCGACAGTAGACCCGGCATCCGCTCCAACGGCGGCCGTTGGGCCCGACTTACCGAACTGTTGCGATGTAGCGAGCGGCGGCTTGGCCCTTTACCGGTGCCACCGACGTTTGCGGCGCCAAGTCGTGCTGTGTCCGTGGCCGTCTGAGCATCATGCCTTGTCATTGCCAATTAGGTTGCCGCCGTTCAGCCCAGAATTGACCAACTGAAACGTCGGTTGACTGTTTTGGGCCGATGCAGACTAAACTGTTCAGCAGCGGCAAACGACCGGAAAGCAGACTGCGGCCCCAGCATCCTCACCGTGGGTCGAAGGTCCGGTTTGGGCCGTGACTGTCTGAACAGGTTTGCTAAGTCGCGCCTGCCTGCATGTCCGATTTAAGTGCGAGTAGACCTTCTGAAAGGTGATCAACAAAGCGTCGTACGCGCACCGTTCGGCGCAGGTCCGTGTGGAGAAGTATCCAAAGCGATGGACCAAGTTTAACCTCGGTCCCCGGAACCTGCATCAGATCGGGGTGGATTTTCCCAAAGATCACGGGGAGGTCTGACATCCCACAGTGCTGACGCAGCATCGCGATACGCATGGGGCCGTCGCCAATTAAATGGCGGATGCGCGCATGGGGGAACTGTGTTTTGGCGAGCCACGCGGCCGGGTCGGCGGTGCCGGGAAAGCCGACCCAGTCCAACCCGTCACCAAGGGGGCCCGCCTGCGGGATGATGTCGGCGACATAACGTTTGCTGGCAAAAACCCCGTTAGCCATCGCATAGAGTTTGCGGGCCACAACGTCATCGGCGACATGCATCGCGGCACGCAATGAAATGTCAGTCTCAGCGCGATTGATCGATTCAATCTCGGACGTAATGCGCATTTCAACTTGGATGTCTGGGTATTTCGCGTGAAACGTCCCGATGATCGGCGCGACGATGTCATAGGCGAGAGTGGGCGTTACAGAAAACCGGATTGTACCGGTTTCGGTCTTGTCGTGCCCTTCGATTTGGCGACGTGCAGAAATGACGGTGCGCTCCATCTCTTCCGCGATCGGGACAAGGCTTTCGCCGGCATCCGTAAGCGCAAACCCTTTGCGCGAGCGATTGAACAGGCGCACGCCGTAGCTTGCCTCAAGCGCTTGGATGTTACGGTTCACGGTGCCGTAGTTTGCATTCAGCAAGGCAGCACCTGCACGCAAATTGCCTGCGCGAGCGACGGCCAAGAAGAATGGCAAGTATTCCCAGTCGGTTGGTTTCATATTCGTTTGTTATCCAAGTGTAACAACATGATCAACATTCGTGCATTTATGTTTCCGGATGGCAGCGTACTTTTATCACATCGAATGATTGAACGGGCATGGCGATGGGCCGCCCGAAACCGGAGAATGAAAATGACAAAGACGATTTTGGAAATTAACGCTTCTGCAGAAGATACATGGGAAATTTTTGGCCGTGATTTTGTGAATGTGCAAAATTGGATGGCAGCGATTGTGCGTGCCGAGCCGATCAGCAAGGGAACACAAGTGAGCGGAGCACCAGCAATTGGTCGCAACTCTTACCTGATGTCAAAGCAGAATGGGATCTATCAGCATGAAGTGCTTGTGGATTACGACGATGCCAAGAAATAT
The DNA here is from genome assembly GCA_947494675.1 of uncultured Paracoccaceae bacterium. Lineage (GTDB taxonomy): Bacteria > Pseudomonadota > Alphaproteobacteria > Rhodobacterales > Rhodobacteraceae > CANMYO01. The sequence goes on along the minus strand of CANLVP010000002.1, from coordinate 963,081 downwards.
TTGGCCGTCGAAGTCACACTGATGAACACACCGTTTGTGAACCCATTGATTGGATACAGCGTAAAAGCATGGATTGAACCAATCACAGCAACGACTTGCCGGATCGTCTGGGATGGTGAGCCGCGCCTTAAGCTGTTTGCGAAGCTTATCCCCGGTACAAAGGGCATGTTGAACCCCGGCTTTCTACGTGGTGTTGAAGAATTGAAGCACTACGTAGAAACAGGCGAATGGCACCCACGCAAGGTCAAGAACATGGAAGCAGAGCAAGCGTACCTCGCGAAGGCCGCTTAGATTCAACGCGAGGCAAATCGCAAGGAGAGGCACCACAAAGTGCCTCTTCGATTGCAGACGAAGGCTGACGTTCGGCCATTGGGTCGAGAGTGTTGTCGGGTCGCATTGCCCTGGGGCGTAGACACTGGACCAGTCCAAGTCATGCAATGGCAGCGAATGTCTGGTTCGACGGGCCGCACTGCGGAATTGCGTACGACGGACGAATGGTCGCAAAGGGCCGTCCGATGCCTCTTCGCACAGCGCGTCAACGGATGCTGCGGCGCCTCTGAGGTACGCAGGGAGCACACTTTGACGAATGACATCTGCGCGCTCTCGGCGTGGAAATCACGATGATGTGACGATTTTCTCCAAACCGGTCGTTCGATCAATTTAGCCGAGACTCAGCGTCACCAAAGGCCTACGGTTCTCATCTGAAGCGATGTGATCGTGCGTCTATCAAAGCGCGATCGTGGTTCGCTCAATCCCGCAGGGTGCAAATTATCACAAACCTCATCCAGATCATCTATGTGTCACAGCCCTTTGGGTTCGATGAGCCGACACTGGCAGGAATTTTGCTCGATGCCAGACACTGCAATGAGCGGGATGGCGTGACCGGCGCGTTGATTTGTCGGCATGATATCTACCTTCAAATGCTGGAAGGTCCCGAAGATGGAGTGCGCGCAGCTTATGCACGGATCATCCAGGATGACCGACATGCCGGGGTCAAAGAGCTGCTGGATCGCAAGATACAACGCCGTTTGTTTGCAAATTGGGCGATGCTTCATGATCCTGCAAAGACATGGATTTGGACGGAAGAAGAAATCGCAAACGCCGCACTCGATCGCGCGGAGCCTGAAGAAATCATGAAAGTATTCAAAGACCTATCGGATCGATCCGAGAAACCGGCTTTGAATTGATACAGCCGCTTTGCGCTTCATTACCTGCGCGATCCACGATTTGTATTAGGTGGACGGAATGATGGCTTTGCATTCAGTGAGCGATGCGTTCACCAAGGTGGAATGTGATCGCATTGTTGCGGCAATTGCCAAAATGCCCACCGATGACGCGCTGCTTGTGGGCCGTAATCGGGATCTCAATCTGCGCAATGCGGAACTCGTTTGGATGGACGATGTTGGAAACCTAAGCTGGGTCATGACTCGGTTGATTGAGCTTGTCAGTCATTCCAACAAACACCAATTCAATTTCGATGTGCGCGAATTTGCGGAAAGCCCGCAAATCGCCAGCTACGACGCAGCCAAAGGTGGCCACTTTGCTTGGCATTCCGACATTGGCCATGGTCTTGCTGCGGGAAAAAGAAAGCTCACGCTTGTGCTGCAGTTGAGCGATCCGGACACCTACGATGGGGGTGATTTGGAAATTAGGCCAAGTGCTCACATCCAGATGGCCAATCGGGCGCAGGGATCCGTAAGTGTGTTTCCGAGCTTTGAACTGCATCAGGTAACACCGATTAAGCGGGGCATTCGGCATTCGTTGACCGTTTGGGCGCATGGCCCCCCGTTTCGCTGAAGGCGGCGCGGCGGATACACAAAATCGATGGTCGGCTTACACCCCTCGTAATTGGAACCGTTGGTTATGTCGGGAAAACAGTCAAGTCAGCTAGGATTGTAATTTGGGCGCAAGGCGGCTACATACAGACTACAACGTTGTGGTATCCTTCGGCATAGGCGCATCGCCTGCCAAAGCCAACTGCAATTATCTATCAGCAAAATTCGACTGTCGATTGCCTTAACAGGAATTTGGCGCTTGGGAAGGCTGTCGACGTTTTCGCGCACGACCGCATCGCCCATGCATCTGGATCAAATGTTTCGTTGGCAGAAATACCCGCGATTTGTGATCGGGCATGGACAACGCTCTGTCGGTAAGATGACTTCGAAACGGCTCTGACAAAATGTTTTGTTAGCGAAAATAGTGGGGCGGCGCTTTCTCCGTCATAGGATCAATAAATGACTTTTCCAGAATGGACAAAACCCGGCATCTACGGGGCGCTGGTTGGCGCGATAGTGGTTTCAATCCTTGGCTTCACCTGGGGTGGCTGGACCACCAGCAGCACCGCCCAATCCATGGCAGAGGATTTGGCGGCCGAAGAAGTGACGCTCGCGCTGGTCCCAGTATGTCTTGGCTTGTCTGCGGATGATCCAGAACGTATCGCGAAGCTTGCAGATCTTCAGGAAGTCGCAGGATTTGGCCGTCGCAATGCAATGCTGGAAACGGGTTGGGCAACGCGTCCCGGTTCAGATGCGCCAGACCGTGACCTTGCCGCGGCTTGCCTTGAGGGGCTTGCGCTGGACGGATGATGTTCCCAAGGCATCTTGGCAACCGCCACGCGCGGCTTGCGGGATGTCTTTGTCAGCAGGGGCCCGATTTTCCGGGTGATTTCTTGGGCCCCTGACTTGCCTTGCTTCACTTTGCATTGCTTGCAATCGCCTGAACGACGTCAAAAATGCGTATCAGACAAATCGCAGCGGAAATCTCGGGTTAGAATGCCATAAGGGCTTTCACAAGGCCGCTGACACTGTCCGTATTGCCTCGTCCATCCCCGTTATGGGGGTGAGCGGCCGTCCCGCCTTCAAAAGGAAAATATGATGACAACCGCGATCCAGTCGGTCGATACCGTTCGCCGCCCCATTAGAGATGCACAAACGCGTCCGGTGATCCGGGGTGCCGCACCAAGATCACCTTCGCCCCATCAAACCGTCGCGCAGCCGACAGCTGTGGTCTATTGCGAGGGCAACTTTGCCAAAATCGATGGCAAGACCGCCAACGGCCTTGTGCGTCATTCGGAGGCCTACAAGATCGTCTCGGTTATCGACAGCACACACAGCGGACAGAACAGTGGGCAGGTCCTTGATAACGCCGCGAACACCATACCAATTCTTCAAAACCTGGACGCCGCTGTCGCCCACGAAACCTCTATGCCTGCGACATTTATCTACGGAATGGCCCCCTCTACCGGGCGGATGTCGGCCGCGGATCGCGGTGTGGTGCTGGATGCAATCGCGCGCGGGATGAACATCGTCAGCGGCCTGCATGAATATCTGAGCGAGGATACCGAAATTGCGCTGGCGGCATTGGAACGACAGGTCACCATCCGCGATATCCGCAAACCCAAGCCTAGCAAAGACATGCGCTTGTTCGATGGCAGCGTCGCAAATGTGCATGCGTTGCGCATTGCCGTTCTCGGGACAGATTGCGCCATCGGTAAGCGGACCACGGCAACGGTCTTGGCCCGCGCGCTGAATGCAAAAGGCATCAGGACCGTACTGGTCGGAACAGGCCAGACGGGTCTGATGCAGGGCGCAAAATACGGTGTGGCGATGGACGCTGTGCCGCCGCAATTCTGTTGTGGCGAACTTGAAGGTGCGATTGTCGCAGCCGCAGAGGCAGAGCAACCCGATGTTATTTTGATCGAAGGCCAAGGCGCGTTAAGCCATCCGGCATTCTGTACATCGGCGTTTATCTTGCGCGGCAGCCAACCGGATGCCGTTATCCTTCAGCACGCCCCAAAACGCGCCCATCGCTGCGATTTTCCCAACATGCCAATGCCCACTCCGGCGAGCGAGATTGCGTTGATCGAGGCGTTTTCCGATACAAAGGTCATCGGCGTCACGCTCAATCACGAAGGTATGTCGGAGGCCGAGATCTCAGGCACCATTACAGCACAAAGCGAAATACTTGGACTGCCGGTAACTGACGCGCTGAGCAGACCAGCGGCGCACTTACTGGCGATGGTCATTGCTGCCTATCCCGGCTTGCAGCAAGGAACGCCGATGGCCGCGATGTGAGCTGCCCACGTATTGAAATTGATTTGCGCAAGATACGGCATAACACCCGGACGATTGTTGCGCGATTGAAGGGGCGCGGCATCCGTGTGACCGCAGTGACCAAGGCCGTATGCGGGAACCCGGCGATCGCGCGGGCTATGGTCGACGGAGGCGCCGCGGGTCTGGCTGAGGCGCGTTTGAGCAATGTGAAGCGTCTACGCGCGGCAGGGTTCACATGTCCGATCACATTGATCCGAACGCCAATGCTAAGCCAGGTCGATGGCGTTGTGAGCGTCTGTGAGACAAGCTACAACACAGAGCTATCTGTGATTGCAGCGCTGGCCGCAGCGGCGCTCCGGCAAAATACGGTTCACGGGATTATCTTGATGGTCGAGATGGGTGATCTGCGCGAAGGCATTATGCCACACGACCTTTGCGACACGGCCCGGCGAGTAGTTGATATGCCCGGCGTGGAACTGCAGGGCATCGGGGCCAACTTTGCGTGCCTAAACGGCATCGCCCCGACGGCTGCACAGATGCAGGCCCTGTCTTTCCTTGCAAATGATGTTGAGGGCCTGTGTGGCCCGTTTCTTCAGACGGTTTCCGGTGGCAACTCTGCAAACCTGCCCTGGGCGTTTGGCGGGCATGCCACGGGTCGGATCAACGATCTGCGCCTCGGTGAAGCGATGCTTCTTGGCGTCGATCCAATCACCGGAGATCAAATTCGAGGATTGTACCAAGATGCATTTTCGCTTGTCGTAGAAGTGATCGAGACCGACGCTAATTCTGCGCGTTGTGTTGATCTCAATTTGGCAAGACTACGGCTTGTCCCTGACACGTCAGAAACCACACGACTGCTTCTTGCGATCGGGCATCAGGATACCGACGCAGCGGGGCTATCAATGGCGCCGGGTAATACATTTATTGGCGCGACAAGCGATCATCTTGTCCTCGACACGAAAGATGCGTCGTTCCGCGTTGGGTCGGAAATGAAGTTTCAGTTGAACTATGGCGCCTTGATGCGCGCGATGGCCGCCCCGGACATTCAGACAAACCTGCGCCATGACCAAGCTCCGCCAAGGGCACGCGATGTCGATGGTCCAGGCAAACACCTGGCATTGGTTTGAACGGTCTTGTTCCTATGCCCAACGAAAAAAATGAGGAGATGACCACTTGGCCAAGCTGACAAAAACAAGCGTATTCAAAGCGCAGGGTTCCAAAGCGGAAACACCGATGGACAAGACAACCCGCATTGTTCGAAAGATGGTCGAAGAAGAGGCCGAGCATCGACAAGCCAAGAACGACCGGTTGCGCAACGCACGCCTTGAACGAGAAGCCAACACGCCGCTAAAGCCGTCGCGTTAGGGGATAGCTCAGGTTCAATCGATGCGGCCGCATCGCGACAACCCACGCTTTCAATTTTTAGGGGTGGAACAATACATTTAAAGGAACGACGCATGACGCATGCAGACGAAAGCGCAACAAAAGTTCACTATATCTGTCAGACGTATGTGGAACAGAAGCCCGGGCGTGACGGGCAATCAGGTCTGAAGATTGACAAGCAACTCCGATATTCAACGGCAGCAGAAGCTCAGAATAGGGCGGAGCGGGAAGCCCAATCCGAGGATTGCGCCGGTGCCGATGCCTATATGATCACTGAAGACCCAAACAGTGGCGAAGTCGGATCGCCGAGCTTCCTTGTCAGGATCGGGAATGTCCCGGAAACTGATGATTTCTAGGATTACCCTTTATGGCAGCGCATCTTCCAGAAGGCGTCCCAACACGATGGATCGCGTTCGTCCGCAGCCCAGACCGTAGCTTCGAAAAAGATCGAGCATGCACAGCGAATGGCGGCAATGTGGGCTGCCATTGCAGCATCTTGACCTATCGGCGAACGTCCGGTTAGGGCCGACCACGAGATTTTCCCCGGTTTTGGTCGTAGGTGACGGCGCTGATCTCACCAAACTGGGGGTTGTTGGCTTTGCGGCTGACCCGTGAAGTTCCGAAGTTGCGCCGGACGCTCGTCAATTATTCAGCAGACAGGACGTCAATCAACGCACAGTCGCGCGTGTTCGACGGTCAGCAATTTGGTTGACCGAATGTAACTTAGGATTGACAGATCGAAAAACATACTAGCATACTAGTAACAGCCCGATCTTCGGGCGGTACTCTGGGAGGAACTCATGTCTAATTTTAGAAAGATCGCGCTGGTCGGCGCGACAGCAATCGCAATGTCAGCCCTTGCTGCAGTCTCAGCATCAGCGCAATCGATCGATTTGCGCGGTGCAAGTTTGTTCGACGAAGAGCATGCCTACACTAAGACGCTGCGCAAAATGGAAGAGCTAATTGGCGCAAGCTACGACGGCGAAGTCACATTTGAACTTAGCCTGAACGGAGAACTTGGTGACGAAAGCGACTTTGTCACGTTCTTGCAGCAAGGTGTCGCGATCGACTATGCGATCATGGCCCCATCGAATATGGCGGTTTTTGCGCCTTCAATCCCTTTGATGGACATGCCGTTCCTATTCCGTGATCTGGAACATTGGGACAATGCTTTGGCCAGCGGTGTCATGGCCCCACTGGAAGCCGAATTGCTTGAAAAAGCCGGCATCCGTGTCATCGGTTATGCAGGGGGCGGTGTGCGCAACCTCGCATCGGCAGAGCCAATTGGGAACATCGAAGAGCTGACCGGCCACAAAATGCGGGTCATGGGTGCGCCAATCCAAGCGCAGATCTTTGGTGCCATTCAAGCCGCGCCATCCGCGATCGCCTACAACGAAGTCTATAATGCCATCCAAACAGGTGTGATTGCAGGTTTTGAGAACGAAGCTGCGTCAATTCAGAACCTCAAGTTCTATGAAGTTGCGCCAAACATCACATTGACGCGCCACGCGATCACCGTGCGTCCGATCGTGATGTCAGAAAAGACATTCAGCACTTTGCCAGAGGCCCTTAAGGTCGCTGTTCTTGAAGCAGGGAAAGAAGCTGGCGCATTCGGGCGTGAACTTGAAAGCAGACAAGACGGCGAAAAGATGCAGGAAATGATCGATGCTGGTCAGGTCCAGGTGCAAGAGTTTGAAGGCCGCGAAAAACTGCTTGAGATGGTCGTCCCCGTCCAAGACGCCTACGCGGCGGAACTGGGTGCGACTGATCTGCTTGAAGCGATCCGCGCAAAGTAAGCCACTCTTGGCATTGTTTCACCGGCGCGGATATCGTGCCGGTGAACACCCACACAGAATTGGCATGTTTTATGGTCGAACGCGTTCTTGACGGCTTCTGCAACGGATTGCGCCTGCTTTTGGGCGTTCTGATCGCTGCACTCGCTATCCCGGTGGGGATGCAAGTTATTGCCCGCTACACAGGCGTCATCCCGGTCTACCTTTGGACCGAAGAGCTCGCGACTTTCATTTTTGTTTGGACCGTCATGATCGGGTCGACAATCGCTGTATGGGAGGGAACGCATTTTGATGTCCGCGTGATACCCGATGCAAAACGACCCTTCCTCAAGCTTTTGCAAGATGGTTTCGTTTTGGTGATGATCTCCGGATTTGCCATTCTTTTCGCAATCTATGGGATCGAATACGCCAAGTTTGGCGCAATTCAAAATTCACCAATGATGCGTGCGAATATGTTGGTCACGCATATCTCGGTTCCGGTTGCGGGCGTGCTTTGGACCTTGTTCGCCGGGTTTCGGTTGCTCCAAGCGGTTGACGCCTACCGAACCGCCAGGAAAGAAGCCTTATGATTATTGCTACGGGCTTAGCCTGCACCATTCTTGTTGGAGGGTTCATCCTCCTTATCCTTCTGCGCATCCCGGTGGCTTTCGCGCTTGGGCTTGCGACGATCCCGATTGTGGTGCTGGACCTACGACTGACGCCATTCATTTTGCTGGACCGCATGTTCCAGTCGTATAACTCGTTCATCTTATTGGCTGTGCCGTTCTTCTTGTTGGCGGCCAATCTTATGAATTCCGGCAAGATTACTGAAAAGCTTATCGACCTGTCACGGGTACTGACGGGTTGGATGCCTGGCGGATTGGGGCACGTGAATGTCGCGGTTTCGATGCTGTTTGCAGGTATCTCGGGTTCATCAACCGCTGATGCGGCAGGCTGCGGCAAGATCTTGATCCCGGCAATGGTCAAAGAAGGCTACGATCCGCGGTTCGCCGTTGCGATCACGGCCTGTTCGTCGGTCATGGGTGTCATTATCCCGCCGTCGATTTTGATGATCGTTTGGGGCGGGGTCATGCAAACTTCGGTCGGGGCTCTGTTCTTAGCTGGCGCCACTCCGGGTCTGATGATTGGGCTTGCGCTGATGGCCACAGTCTACGGCTATGCAAAGGTTTACGGATACCCGACAATTGGGACACCGACACTTTGTGAACTTTGGAAGGCTTTTCGCGCGGCATTTCTTGCCCTGCTTACGCCGATCTTGGTCGTCGGCGGAATTGTGGGCGGCATTGTGACCCCCACGGAAAGCGCGATCATTGCAGCAGGGTATTCCCTCATATTGGGCATGTTCGTCTATCGCACCGTGACGGTCAAAGACCTTGGGCACATCTTCTATGACACCGGGCGCTTTGCATCGATTTCGCTGTTTGCAATTGGAACGGCATCGGCCTTTGGGTGGTTGTTGGCCTACTATAAAGTCCCTGCATTGATTGTGGGGCTTATCGTCGAACTTCAACTCGGGCCATTTGGCACTGCATTGATCATCGCGGGGTTGTTTTTGTTTTTCGGGCTGTTCATTGACGCGATCCCGACAATTATCATCCTTGGAACGGTCCTTCTTCCAGTGGCGCAGGCGGCTGATATCCACCCAACGGTGTTTGCCATCATCGGGATTATCTCGCTTGCCTTCGGGCTCGTGACTCCGCCCTATGGCCTGTGCTTGCTGATTTCTGCATCCATCGGGGGGCTGAACGTTGTGCAAGTGATGCGCGATGTCGCGATCATCTTGCTGCCGATGTTGTTGATCTTGTTGCTTGTGATCTTGTTCCCAGAGATTGCACTGTGGCTGCCAAGATTGCTCATGCCAAAGTCGGTTTCATAGAATGCAGATGTCGTTCCCTCAATGCGAAGCAAGGAGACTTCGTTGCTGCCGATAAAGCGTCTGAGCCTCGACGATGCAGAAGTGCTGCTGGCCGTTGTGCCTGCGAAGCTAATCGAAATGGGCGTATCAACGCTTTTCGCGGATTCTGACGAAAGCGGAAACCTCATCGCGTTCTCAGGTATGGATGGCGCAAAGGTCCGAAGTATGAACGCTACGAACGATAAAAGCTTCACCGCTGCTGGCATAAGACATGGAATTGATGCGTTGGCTGAAGCCAACCAACCGGATCGGCCAGCTTATGGCATCGTGCCCACCCCGGACGAGAGGACGTTCACAATCGTAGACGGCCGTCCTGTGCTGATTGCCGGGGACATCGTCGAAAGCAATGCCGTAAGTACCGGAACACCAGCACAAGATCTCGAAGTAGCAGGTGCAGGTCTTCAAAAATTCGTTAAAAAGGCGAATACAAACCATCTTGTCAGGAGTGTCTTATGACAAAGCCCGTAATTGGATTCATTGGTCTTGGCCTCATGGGGGGCAACATGGCCGCGTGCTTGCAAGATAATGGCTTCGATCTTGTTGTGATGGGGCGTAACCGAGACGCCGTCTCGACCGTTGTCGGGCGAGGCGCGACCGAAGTCAGTTCACCCAAAGAGCTCGCTGCGGCAAGTGATATCGTAATGTTATGCGTCACGACGTCAGAAGTGGTTGAAAGCCTGATCTATGGCGACAACGGAATTCTAGCCGGGATCAAACAAGGTGCGGTCGTGATTGATTATGGGACGTCAATCCCGGCCTCAACACAGAAGATCGGAGCAGATCTTGCCAAGAAAGGTGCTGGCATGATCGACGCCCCGCTGGGCCGCACGCCAGCGCATGCCAAAGATGGCCTTCTCAATATTATGGCGGCGGGTGACACGGCGACATTTGAAAAGGTCAAACCTGTCCTTGATGTACAGGGCGAAAACGTCTTTTACGTCGGCGCACTTGGGGCCGGACACACGACAAAACTCATCAACAACTTCATGGGCATGACAACGGTTTGCGCCATGTCTCAGGCCTTTGCTGTGGCAGACCGTGCCGGGATTGAGCGTCAGCAGTTGTTTGACATCATGTCGGCGGGCCCCTCGAATTCTCCCTTCATGCAGTTTTGCAAGAAATATGCCGTCGATGGCATCAGCGATCTTGGCTTCTCGATTTCGAACGCGAACAAGGACGTCGGTTATTTCCTAAAAATGGTCGAGAACCTGGGTACCCGTGCCGAGATCGCAGAGGGCACATCTACAGCCCTTCAGGCTGCTGTAGATGCGGGTATGGGCGACGGAAATGTGCCAGAGATTTTCGATTACTTTCTCAAGCTGAAGGCCTGATCCGAAAATCGACGAGTACTGACCTTGCCCCGTTAAGAACTATCTTGAACGCATAGTCCTTCAGACTCAAAGTGCATTCAACTGCACGATTTACGGCCAATTCAAGAGATAGCAGTTGCGCACCGTTTCTGTCGTGATCTCCTGCCGCAGATCCACGCGTTGGCTGATAGAGAAAAGCGATTGGGGAGTGGTTGAAGCTTCCTACTGCGAGGTCAACCAAACGGACGCGGATTTTGGAAAAGTCGGGACCAATGCCCGCTTCGTTCCGCAGACTAGACGTTAGACACCCAGCCTTGCTGCTGCGGTCGTTGAAAACCAGTCTGAGGAGCGAAATTCGAACCGCCTCGCTCTGCGCCTGATGTCCTTGCGAAGATCTTGGTCGAGCCTCGCATACTGTGAGCCTACGCTTCGACGGCACAAATTTCGGGTATCTGAATGTCTGAGAGATTTGGTGGCGCGTGTGGCCATTGGACAGGGGAATTGAGGGCAATTGCCGTAGCGCTGTGACATGCGTTCGGATAGATTTCTGGAGCTAAAGCTTCCAAAGTTTCAGACAGAATGGGGCTTGGTTCCTCTTGCGTCTCGGATTTTTCGATTGGCAGCAGAAGACGCATGTTGTGGGCATGTTTTCCGCCGGAGTGGGCTGTTTTCATGCAGGTTTCAGCAGACATCGCCTTGGACCATCGGTCCGGCGCGATGGGGTTGGTGCCGAGGCGAGACACATAGAACATTCTCCGGAACGCCTTGGGCAACACTTTAGCAGCGAGGATTAAATTGATTAAATTCAATCGCGTACGGGCCGCTCTTTCTTTAGGTTCAGCGGTTACGCGGTCAGTGCCCTGTAATCAGACAGCCTATTGACAAGCGAACCTCATCTGTGAAATCGTTTTATATATGAAACGACAGCGCGGGGAGGCGCTGTGGGAGGGACCATGTTCGCAACGCCATCCGCAGATCGGGTGACAGCCAGACCGGCTGAAAGTCAGGTCGATATGGACCTGTTCGATATCGGCATGTCCTTTTCGGGCGTGTCGGTGTTGCGCGGTGTTTCCATCCGTATCGTTGGCGGCGAAATCCACACGCTTATGGGGGAAAATGGGGCGGGCAAAAGTACGCTCGTCAAGATTATCAGCGGCGTGCAGGAACCGACCACAGGCACCATGAAGATCGACGGTCAGCCTTTGACACTTGCTTCCCCCCGAGATGCCGAGGCCAATGGCATTGTCATCATGCATCAGGAACTCAGCCTGGTGCCCGAAATGACGGTGGCCGAAAACGTCATGCTGGGGCATGAGCCGCTGCGCAACGGGATCTTTGTTGATCGCAAGAGCCTGCGGAAGCAGGCGAAATCCGTCTTGTCGCGGTTCGGCTTCACACTGGACGTGGACAAGCCGGTAAAAGACCTACGTGTGGGCGAGCAACAGCTTGTTGAAATCGCGCGCGCCCTGCTGATGGATGCCCGTGTTCTGATCATGGATGAGCCGACATCGGCCCTGTCACAGACGGAATCTGATATCCTGATGGAGGTCATTCGCGACCTCGCGTTTCAGGGCGTTGCGGTCATCTACATTTCCCACCGGATGGATGAAATTTTCGAAATTTCGGATCGGGTGACGGTTCTGCGGGATGGCGACATGATCGGGTCCAAGCTGGTGTCCGAGACAAGCCCGAGTGAGCTGGTCGAGATGATGGTTGGGCGGTCGGTTGAGATCGTCAAAGTCGAGCGAAAAACCCACCCCAGCCCGGACGTCGTGCTGCAGGTTGAGAATATGACGCTGAAGCAGGGCAGCCGCGCGGTGCTGGATGATGTGTCATTTGAACTGCGCAAAGGTGAGGTTCTGGGCATCGGCGGATTGTTGGGGGCAGGGCGCACGGAACTGCTGGAAAGCCTTTTTGGCGCGCGAAGCCTGCCTGACGCAGGTCACATGACGTTGAATGGTGAGCGCCTTTGGCCCGCCACCCCGGCGGAGGGCGTCGCAGCGGGGCTGGCGCTGATTACCGAGGACCGCAAGGGCAACGGGCTTTTGCTGGAACGCAGCATTCGCGACAATGTCGCACTGCCCCTTTTGCCCCTGAAAACCCGGTACGGGCTTTTGTCGCCGCGCATGGAAACGGCAGAGGCGGCCAGCGCCATCGAGAAACTGCGCATTGTCGCGCGGGGACCGAACCATGTGGTTGGGCGGCTCAGCGGCGGTAATCAGCAAAAGGTTGTTTTGGGGAAGTGGCTGGCGACGCAGCCGCAGGTTTTGCTGTTGGACGAGCCAACGCGCGGCATTGATGTCGGTGCCAAGGAAGAAATCTACGAGCTCATCGGCGCGCTTGCGGATAGTGGGCTTTCTGTCTTGTTCGTCAGCTCCGAAATTCCCGAATACCTCGCCGTTTGTGACCGGATCATCGTGCTTTGCGAAGGGCGGGTTACGGGCGAGTTGAGCGCAGATGAGATGTCGGTGGATGCAATCAAGGAACTCGCGATGCGGTTTTGAATGACCGGACCGCAGAAGGACACAGGTGACCAAATGAGCGCAACAGACGCGACATCCAGAGAACCGGCATCCAAGTCGTCCCGACCCGGGATCGCCTTGCGCGTGTTGGCCAGAACCAAGCTTTACTGGGGTTTGATCGTCTTGCTGGCGTTCGGCGCGCTGACATCGCCGCTGACCTCGAAGGGGAACAACATCTTTCTGTCGATCGGCAATCTGACGGATGTGTTGCGGCAGGTTTCGGTGACCGGGATTGTCGCCGTGGGCATGACAATGGTGATTTTCATTGCCGGGATTGATCTGTCGGTTGGGTCGCTGATGGCGCTTGGCACCGTGATTTGCGCGATGCTGCTGACACAAAGCGGATGGACGGCGGCGAGTACGTTTGCCGTGCCCGCGACCGGGTTTGTGATCGGGTTCTGCATCTTTGCACTGGTGCTGTTCATCCTCAAGAACCGCGCAAGGTCAACGACCCGGGACAAGCCTGACACGCAGTCCAAGTGGCTGGCTGGTGGGATCGCTGCGGCCGTCGCTGGCGTTTTGATGATCTGGCTCGCGTCACAGATTGGCGCGAAGTTCGGCGTGCTGGCCGTGTTGGTAGCGGTCCCATGCGTTGGCGCGGTCATGGGCGCGATGAACGGTGCGATTATTGTCTACGGGCGGTTGCAGCCCTTCATCGTGACGCTGGCGATGATGGTTGGCGCGCTTGGCTTGGCCCGGGTCATTGCCGGGCAGGATACGGCGGTCCATCCGGTCTATACCGGCAGCAATGCGACGGAAACATTCGAGGTTTTGCGGATGCTGTTGTGGGGGTTCCTGCCGGTTCCCGGTGTCATCTTTCTGGTCGTACTTCTTATCTTTTTTATGCTGACGCGACTGACCACGTTTGGCAGTTACTTGCTCGCCATCGGTGGCAATGAAGAGGCCGCGCGTCTGGCAGGGATCGACGTGGGCCGGATCAAGATCACGACATACTCAATCGCGGGCGCGTTATCTGCGCTTGCCGGGGTGCTTTACGTGGCCCAGTTCCGGCAAGGCAAACCCGATGCCGGGATCGGGTTGGAGCTTGATGCGATTGCCGCCGTGGTCATTGGCGGCACCAGCCTGATGGGCGGACGCGGCGCAATCATGGGCACGCTGGTAGGCGTGCTGATCTTTGGGTTCCTGAGCAACATCCTGCAGCTCAACAATATCGACAGCAACACCCAGCTTATCTTGAAGGGGATCATCATTGTGGCGGCGGTTCTTCTGCAAGAGGGTCGCTTTGACGGAACATTCGCCTGGCTCAAATACAAACTGAGCAGGCAATGAAGCGCTCCGGTCCTATCGCTTTGGACGGCATCAAGGACCGGAGCAATCACTAAACGCAGCAATCCTGCTGCATCCATGACAGGGAGGAATCTCGTGGAAAGAAGAACTTTTGGCAAGACCGTACTCGCAGTAAGTCTGCTGACATCATCTGCACTTACGGCGACGGCTGCATTCGCCGAGGATTATGTGATTGGCTTTAGTCAGGTCACAACTGTTGAACCCTGGCGTGTCCAGTTCAACAAGGACCTGCGCGCCGAAGCTGAACTGCATGAAAATGTCGAATTGCTGATTTCGGATGCAAATGACCGCACCGAGAAACAAGTGGCCGACGTTGAAAATTTCATACGTCAGGAAGTCGATGCAATTCTGATCTCTCCCAAGGAATCTGCGGGCCTGACGGGCGTTGTGGAGCAAGCGACAGATGCCGGTATTCCGGTGTTCGTGCTTGACCGCAACGTCGACACTGACAAGTTCGTGCAGTGGGTGGGCGGCGACAATTCCCTGATCGGAGTTGCCGCTGGCGAATACGCGCTTGAGCTGCTTGGCGGCAAGGGCAACGCACAGGGTAATATCGTCGAGATCTTTGGCGGGCTGGGCGTGCAAGCGACATTTGAACGCTCTGACCCATTCCATGCAGCATTCGAAGGGGAAGAAGGTGTCACCTTCCTGCTGGATCGTCAGTCGGGCGATTGGAAGCAGGATCAGGCTTACGACATCATGTCCACGGCGCTGCGCAACTATGAAGATATCGACATGGTCTATGGTCACAATGATCCGATGGCCTATGGCGCATACCTTGCCGCCAAGGACGCGGGCCGCGCAGATGACATCATTTTCATCGGCGTTGACGGGCTACCGGACGAGGGTGTGACCTGGGTCGCAAATGGTGAACTGGCGGCGACATTCCTGTACCCGACGCCGGGTGCCGAAGGTCTGCGTCAGGCGCTGAAACACCTCGCCGGTGAAGAGGTGCCGCGTGAGGTTGTGATGGGCACAGAGGCGATCACACCAGAAAACGCAGAAGACATTCTGGTCCGCAACGGATTGCGGTAGAAACACATGGAGATGGCCGGGCATGTTCCCGGCCATCTTCGCAATTTGCTTTCTCACAATGGACTAAGTTGGTTAGAAACGCCGCGTGACAAAGAACGAAGGAAAACTGCAGAAATACTCCGCACCGGCCCTGGAAAAAGGGCTGGATATCTTGGAGTTTCTGTCGCTGACCGATTTCACCCCAACGCTTTCGGAAATCGCACTTGGCATTGGTCGTTCAAAAAGCGAAATCTTCCGGATGATGATCGTTTTGGAAGAACGCGGTTTCATTCAGCGGCTCGATGGCGACAGCTATGCGCTGACCGACCGGATGTCGGTTCTGGGGGCACCGCGATCTTTTAACAGCCGCCTTGCCGAAATCGCCAATCCCTACCTGAAGCAACTGTCGGAAGAGACCGGCGTTTCCAATCATCTGTGTGTCATTGATGATGCGCAGATGCTGGTCATTGCCAATATGGATGCGGCCAAAAGCTATGGTCTGTCGTTGCAGGTTGGATTTCGATCCGTGCTTGCCGGGTCCGGAACGGCGGCTTGCCTTCTGGCGGGCCGCTTGCATGCAGAGATACCCGGTCTGGAACGGCGTGAACGGGATCATCTTGGGACGCTCTTGGAGCGGTTCGATAGGGATGGATATGTCCAGTCCCCCAATCCGGAAGTTCAAACCGTACTGGAGTTGTCTGCCCCGGTCAGGATCGGCGCGCCGCTGACCCCTGTTGCTGCGATCACGCTTGCGATGTTGGACACCGCCACCCTGCGCAACACGATCCCTGACATCGCGAATAATCTGAAGTCTGCGGTTTCAGCCTTGGGCGAAAAGATCGACATCGCGATGCCTTCGCTGGCCCAGCAAGTCGGGCGTGTTTGGTCCTGAGCTTTCGGCTTTGCAGGTGGATTGCACTATTTATCCACTGCGGTCGGGGTGACTGCGTTGCGCGATAGGCTCCCATTGAAACCTCCCCCATATTTCTCGGTATCGAGCCAGTGCTATTGCCAGATCTTTAAAGGCCATGACCTACATTTGTGAGTCCCACGGGCGCAATAATGGCCTCCTCAATGATCAAGTGCCGTACGATTGAAACCTTGCAGGAACATATGCTCCGCTAGGTCGTCTGGAAACCTGCTGCCGCAAAGTAACGAGCGACGCATTTTTGGATGTGACGGGCGATCAGGGCATCGGGGTCGGTTGGTATGTCGCCGAATTCGAGGCCCGTGAAAGCCTGTGACAGCAGCGTCTCGGGGGGCAGGGATACCTTGAAGGTTAGAATCATGTCGTCAAGTGCCGACGCGATTTTCTGGTCGGTCCAATAGTAGCGGATGCGGTCGCTGTAGCTGTAGATTTTCAACCTCTCTACAGCTTCGGACGATCCGCTGTAGTAGTCTTTCCAATAGCCGGGGTTTGCGGCCATTTGGGCTTCGATGGTTGCGCGGAGGCCAGAGGACGCGTCGTCGCTGAGCTGATCCTGGATCGCGGCAAGGGCCCAGACGGCCTCGCGGAAGCGGAAGGTGAGTTCGGGCCCGACCTTGAGAAAGAAGAAGTGGTTTTTGACCAAATCCGAGAGCGCTTGGGTGGATTGGTAGTCGGTTGAATGGGCCTCAAACGTGAGGCCTTCGTCCGACCGGATTGCGGCGCTCAGATGGGCCGCTTTTTCCGGCACGAAGGGATAGACGGAGGTGTGGCCGAAATCGACGCCCGGTTGGGTCACGACAGAGACGATGCGGGACCATGCATCAGTGAGGCCACGCGCCATAAATGCCGCGTGATGGGTGTCGATGGTGGCGCGGTAGCGGTCAACAGAGGTGACATCAAGTGCGTCTGGCTCTTCGGTTTCGCCGCCGGGGATCGGGACTTCGGTGCCGATCACATAGAACAACGCCGATGGGTCGGGCGCATGTTCTTCGGCGACGGCGCAGAGATCGGCGGCGCGTTCGGCGATCTGTTCAAAGCTGGGGTTCGGTTCGCCGCCGCAGGCCATGCTGGTATCAAGGTGGATCTTCTTAAAGCCCGCCTGGACGTAGGATTTGACCAGAGCGCGCGACTTTTCCATGGCCACATCGAGGGGCTCGTTTTTCCAGACGTTGGGGCCAAGATGATCGCCGCCGAGGATCAATTGATCCATCGGGACACCTGCATCACCCGCCATGCCTGCAAGCCAGGTCATGAAATCGGCGGCGGTCATGCCGGTGTAGCCGCCATCCTGATTGACCTGATTGCAGGTCGCCTCAATCACCGTGGGGTGCCCGGTCTGCTTGGCATAAGACAGCACCGCCCGCAGCACATGTGCATTGGCGGTGCAAAAGCAGGGGAGGCCCACGGCTTCACCGGCGCGGTTCCGGGCGATGAGGTCTTGAACAAGGGTCATTGGGCGGCGGCTTTCATTTGCTGTTTGCGGCAGACCGGGAAGTCGAGCGGGGAAGGGGCCTTTTCCATCGGGTCGCGTTTGATCACTGCCGGGCAGCCCGTAGCGTTGGCCTGTTCAGCAGCGCCATGCACGGTAGCGGCTTGTGGAAGGAGCGCAATAGAGGTGTCGCCGATGTATATGCCGGCGCCGATTGCGTGTTCGGGGCTCGGCTGTGTTTGCCGCTTTGTCACATGAAAATGCTGAACCTGTGTGGCGTCCTGTCGGCGCTAAGGGCGCGTGACCTTTGCCGCCGCGATGTAGTTGCGGATGCGTTCTTCTCTGAGCTTTTTGCCCAATGTCTCTGGGTCTTTGGCCTTTTTGACCAGCTTCCTTAGCTCTGCGGTGATGCGCATCCCTTCGGGGTCGGGGGTGACGTCTGTTTGTTCGGGCTGCCCTTTGAGCGCCTTTTCAATGCTTGTGTGCAGGGCATCAGAAAAGAGCGGCGTGCCACCAAAGAAATCTAGGTCCAAGGCCTTGGCGTCCTGTTGGTATGCCTGCTGCACGAAATCCGCTTGGAGCTGGGTCAGGCCCAATTTCTTGTCGGCACGTGTTGCTGTTTCCCGGGTGTAAAGGCGTGCGAACTCATATCCCAAGGAATGCCGCGATATGGCAGGCAGCCCATCAAGTTGGGCCTGAAAGAGCGCGACTTGCGACAGGCCCAGACCAGAGAGCGATTCATTCACGGAAACCTCAGATTTCCACCCGGTGGGGACGTCGCCCAAAACGGCGTCAAAAAAGTCGGTGATCACGTCGCCATCGCGCAAGGTTTGCGGCAACATCGGCCTGAGGTTGTATTGCGGGCCAAAGAACTTCTGCAAACGGGTCGCCCTGTCGTGGTGGAAAAAACGACCAACGTCGATGGCCCATTTCATGAACGCATCGAACGACCGTGTTTCGAGCCCGATTTTTACGCGTTCGGCGTATCCAGACAGCAGGCGATCCGCATGAGGGCGGATGTAGTGCAGGATCTGAACCTCTTCCGCGAGATCGGCAAAGCAGATGTTGAGCGCGTCCCGGAACTTTTTGGGCTGAATGGTCGAGAACATTTCTGCCGAGAGAACGCAGGTATCGACGGGTCCGGCGGAGATGATCTTTTGACGGAGGCGTTGGATGTTTGGGTTCTTGCCGTCGTTGTGGTCACGTAAGGCAGAAGTGAGATAGTTGTGATGCAGCATCCGACCGGGATAAAGCAGATGGCCTGGCGCGCATGGGGCGTGACCCGCAGCCAATGCAACTTGGATCGAGGTTGTTCCGGATTTGATGTCACCGATATGAACGACAAGTTTGCGAATAGGGCGTGCCATTTGCGGGTCTCCCGGAAGCGAATTTATTGTCAGGGTTTAGTGGCATTTGGGCCGGGAGACAGCCCGTTTTTCGATGCTGCGCGATACATGGCTGCAATCGTGAGAATTTTGTCAGCCTACTATTGCGCCGCAGTGCTATGTCTCAAGCGGGACGCGTTCAGACAATTTTTCGGCAAGGCTCTTTTTGATCGCTGGAATGCGGGCCGCATGGTGCGCCGCTATTTTTGTGCGCCGGGGTCCAGCATGCCGAGCAGGTCGAGGAGGGTCTCATATTTCTCATCACCCAGCGTGGCCTTGAAGCCTTTGACAATTTCGGCGGCCCGGTCGGCGCGGTCATCGATGATCTTTTGGCCTGCCGCCGTGATCTTGATGAACTGACGTCGCTTGTCTTTGTCGTCGCGGGTTTGCGTCACGAACCCCTTGTCACGCAGGGTCGCGGCAATCCGCGTCAGGCTGGGGAAGAGCAGGCTTGAGCGGTCGGCTAGGGTCTTGGCGTCCATCTGTCCAAACTCCGACAGCACCCTCAGGACCCGCCATTGTTGTTCGGTGATCCCGGTTTCGGATAGCATGTCCCTGATTGGTAACATGACCCCCTCGCGCGCGCGGATCAGAGCGATCGGCAAGGACCGCGATGTCGTCGGAAGGGTCTTGGTCATGTTAGCCTCAAGCGGTTTTGCACAATCAAATGCCCTGATAGGATGTCCTTGACAACACATCATAACATTCCTTAATTTCGCAACAATTAACATGTTAAGGAAATGGCATGCCGCATTTTCATATCGATTATTCCGCCAACCTCGAAGAGGTGTTGGATATGTCGGGTCTGTGCGAAGCCATCCGATCAACGGCGACCCAGATTGAGACCTTTCCAACAGCTGGCATCCGCGTGCGTGCGACACGCGTGGATCACTATGCCATTGCTGACGGGGACCAGAAACATGGGTTTATCGACCTTTCGGTGCGTCTGCGAGAAGGGCGGCCAGATGTCGTCAAAGAAGACGCGATTGCGCGGATTTTCGCGGCTCTCAAGGACTATGCGGCACCAGCCATGGCGGAGCATTCCATCGCCTTGTCGGCAGAGATGCGCGACATTGATGCGGCATTGTCCCCAAAGTTTGGGAATATCAGAGATCACATGAGGGACCGGACATGAGCCTGCTTGCAGACAACATCAAGTCGCTGGAGGGATACCTCGCGCGGTTCCGCGCCTCGAGTATCCAAAACCGGATTGCCGGTGCCGATGTGCCGGGGGCGGGCGGGACCTTTCAGACGATATCGCCGGTCGACGAAAGCGTGATTTGCGATGTGGCGCGGGGCACAGCGGACGACATTGACGCGGCGGCGCAGGCGGCCTCTGATGCCTTTGCTGGTTGGCGCGACATGCCAGCCAAAGAACGGCGCGGCATCCTGATCAGGATCGCGGAAGGCATTGAGGCGCGGGCCGAAGAGATTGCCCTGTGCGAGTGCTGGGACACGGGGCAGGCCCATAAGTTCATGTCCAAGGCTGCCCTGCGCGGGGCGGAAAACTTTCGCTATTTTGCCGATCAGGTGGTTCAGGCGCGCGATGGGCAACATCTAAAATCGCCAACATTGATGAATGTCACCAGCCGTGTGCCGATTGGGCCCGTGGGCGTGATCACGCCGTGGAACACGCCCTTTATGCTATCCACTTGGAAGATTGCGCCCGCCTTGGCAGCAGGCTGCACGGTGGTCCATAAACCGGCAGAAGCCTCGCCGCTGACCGCGCGTTTGCTGGTCGAGATTGCCGAAGAGGCGGGGTTGCCGCCCGGTGTCCTGAACACTGTCAACGGCTTTGGCGAAGAGGCGGGCAAAGCGCTGTGTGAGCATCCCAAGATCAGGGCCATCGCCTTTGTCGGCGAAAGCCGCACGGGGTCACTGATTACCAAGCAGGGGGCCGATACCCTCAAGCGGAACCATCTTGAATTGGGCGGCAAGAACCCGGTGATCGTGTTCGATGATGCCGATCTGGACCGGGCCTTGGATGCGGTCATCTTTATGATCTATTCGATCAACGGAGAGCGTTGCACATCGTCGTCGCGGCTGCTGATTCAGGACACGATACGGGCCGAGTTCGAGGCCAAGCTGGTTGCACGGGTCAACAACATCAACGTGGGCCATCCGCTTGATCCAAGGACAGAAATTGGGCCGCTGGTGTCGCAGGAACATTTTGACAAGGTCACAAGCTATTTCGACATTGCCAAGGACGACGGGGCCACAATTGCAGCAGGTGGAGAGGCGATTGAAGGTCCGGGGTTCTTTGTGAAGCCAACGCTTTTTACCGGGGCCAGCAACCAAATGCGCATCGCACAGGAAGAGATTTTTGGCCCTGTGCTGACCTCGATCCCCTTTGCGACCGAGGAAGAGGCTTTGGCCATCGCCAATGATACGCCTTATGGGCTGACCGGTTATGTCTGGACCAATGATCTGACGCGCGCCTTGCAGTTTACCGATCAGCTGGAGGCGGGGATGATCTGGGTGAATTCAGAGAACGTGCGCCATCTCCCGACGCCGTTTGGCGGGGTCAAATCCTCGGGCATTGGACGCGATGGCGGCGACTGGTCGTTTGAGTTCTACATGGAGCAAAAGCATGTGGGCTTTGCGACGGGACAGCACAAGATCACCAAGCTGGGGGCGCTGTGATGCCT
This sequence comes from uncultured Paracoccaceae bacterium, assembly GCA_947494675.1. Classification (GTDB taxonomy): domain Bacteria; phylum Pseudomonadota; class Alphaproteobacteria; order Rhodobacterales; family Rhodobacteraceae; genus CANMYO01. Next base: position 941,394 of record CANLVP010000002.1, on the reverse strand, counting down.
GTGCCAGCCCCAAACCTTTACCCCGATTTCAACACCATCCGGCTCAGCCACGTCTGCCTGAACGTCAAGGATTTGGCGGCCTCCAAAACCTTTTACACCGACATTCTGGGCCTGCAGGTCACGGATGAAGATGACAGCCACATCTACCTGCGCGCCATGGAAGAACGCGGCCACCACTGCGTGATCCTGCAAAAGTCGGATGACCCCGGCACGGTTGAGGTGATGGGGTTCAAGACGTTTGACGAAGACGATCTGGACCGTGCAAAGGTCTATTTTGAGGCCAAGGGCCGCCCGACAGCTTGGGTGGAACGGCCCTATCAGGGGCGGACGCTTTTGACCTCAGATAACATGGGGCTCCCGCTGGAATTCTATTACAAGATGGATCGTCTGGAGCCGATCCACCAGCAATACGCGCTTTATCGTGGGGTGAAACCGCTGCGGATAGACCACTTTAACGTCTTTAGTCATGACGTGGATGCCTCAGTCGCATTCTATTCGGATTTCGGGTTCCGGGTGACAGAATACACGGAAGATAAAGAGAGCGGTAAGCTTTGGGCCGCATGGATGCACCGCAAGGGCGGCGTGCACGACATGGCCTTTACCAACGGCACCGGGCCACGGATGCATCACGTGGCGTTCTGGGTGCCGACGCCGTTGAACATCATTGATCTTTTGGACCTGATGGCGACGACGGGCTACGTCAGTAATATTGAACGCGGGCCGGGGCGGCACGGCATTTCCAACGCCTTTTTCCTTTATATCCTTGATCCGGACGGACACCGGATTGAGATTTATTGCTCTGATTATCAGACCGTCGACCCGGATTTGGAGCCGATCAAATGGGACCTCAAGGACCCGCAGCGCCAGACGCTTTGGGGGGCTCCAGCGCCCGAAAGCTGGTTCAAACATGGCACGCGGTTTGTTGGGGTCGCGCCGCAAGAGCCGGTTCTGACCGCCAGCCCGATCATCGCGCCATGAGCCCGTCATGAAGTGGGATGAATACGCCAAGTGGGGCAAGCATATCGCAGGCTGGGGGGCGGATTATCATAGCAGCCTCGCGGACCGGCCTGTGCGCGCGCAAACCGCGATCGGTGAGATTGCGGCGCAAATTCCAATGACGCCGCCCGAATCGGGCGAAGAGATGGCGACGATCCTCAAGGATTTTGATGAGGTCATCATGCCCGGCATGACCCATTGGCAGCATCCTCGCTTTTTCGCTTATTTCCCGGCCAATGCGACGCCGCCGTCCATGCTGGCCGAGCAATTGGTGAACACGGTCGCGGCGCAATGTATGTTGTGGCAGACCTCGCCTGCGGCAACAGAGCTTGAAGGCGTCATGGTCAACTGGCTGCGGCAGGCACTGGGGTTGGCGGTTGGGTTCACCGGGGTGATCCAGGACAGCGCCTCCTCCGCGACGCTGTCGGCGGTGCTGACGATGCGGGAACGCGCGACGGGGTTCACCGGCAACAAGGACGGGCTGTCGCAAAAGGGCCATCTGCGGATCTATTGCTCGACCGAGGTGCACACGTCGATTGACCGGGCCTGTTGGGTCGCGGGCATCGGGCAGGCGAACCTTGTTAAGATCGCGACCAAAGGCCCGCTCTTTGGGATGGATGCTGATGCGCTGGATGCCGCCATCCGCGCCGATATTGCGGCGGGCCATATTCCTGCGGGCATCATCGCCATTACCGGTGGCACGGGGATCGGGGCCTGTGATGATCTAAGGGCGGTTTTGCGCGTCGCACAAGCGCATGATCTCTATACCCATCTTGATGCCGCTTGGGCGGGGTCCGCGATGATCTGCCCGGAGTTTCGAGACACCTTTTGGGCAGGGGTCGATAGCTTTGACAGCATCGTCTTCAACCCGCACAAATGGCTGGGCGCGCAGTTTGATTGTTCCGTGCAGTTCTTGCGGGACGCAACGCCGCAGCTCAATACCTTGAAGATTGAGCCAGAGTATCTGAAAACCTCGGGCGAGGAGGTCGTCAACTATTCGGAGTGGACCATTCCCCTGGGCCGCAGGTTCCGTGCGCTCAAAATCTGGTTCCTGTTGCGGTCCTACGGGTTGGACGACCTGCGGAGGCGCATCCGCAATCATGTGGCCTGGGCCGAGGCGCTTTGCGCCCGCATCCGCGCGATGGAGGGGTTTGAGATTTGCTCGGACCCGATTTTGAGCCTGTTCACGTTCCGCGCGCCGGGTGATGACGCGGCCCAGCAACGGCTGGTCGATGCGATCAATGACGATGGCCGCATTTATGTGACCCAAGGCAGCCACGCTGGGCGCAAGGTGATCCGGTTTCAGGTGGGGCAGTTCGATACGACGGAAGATGATGTGATGATGGCTGAAACGGTCATTGCCGAGGTTTGGGAGCAGATCAAATGAAATTGGCGAGCTTTACGAGCGCAGGGGCACAGTACTATGGCGCAGTGACGGACGCAGGGATGATCGCGCTGAACGACGAGTTCCCGCAGTGGCCAACGCTTTTGGATGCGGTGCAGGCTGACGGGCTGGGGACGCTCGCGCAAGCCGCTATTGGCAAATCGGTGACCCATACGGATTTCGCCTATGAGATGGTGCTGCCCAATGCGCCGCGTATCTTATGTGTTGGCGTGAATTTTCCCGACCGGAATGCGGAATACAAAGATGGCAGCGAGCAGCCAAAATACATGTCGCTTTTCCCGCGATTTGCGTCGGGATTTACCGGTCATGATCGCCCGCTGATCCGCCCACCTGAAAGCGACAAACTGGATTACGAGGGCGAGGTTGCGATTGTGATCGGCAAGGCGGGGCGGCGCATTGCGCAGGCGGATGCTTATGACCACATCGCCGCGCTGACGATCTGTAACGAAGGCACGATCCGCGATTGGGTGCGGCACGCCAAATTCAACGTCACCCAAGGTAAGAACTGGGATAACTCCGCCGCGATGGGCCCTTGGCTGGTGCCATTCACCGATGCCAGCCAGCTGGATGACGCGCGTATCATGACCCGCGTGAATGGTGAGGTCCGGCAAGACGATGTGCTGTCGCGGATGATGCACCCCATTCGGCGCGAGATCGAATATATCTCAACCTTTATGACGCTTCGGCCCGGCGACATTATCGTCACCGGCACGCCAACGGGGTCTGGTGCTCGGCTGGACCCGCCGCAGTTCCTTAAGCCCGGAGACGTGGTTGAGGTTGAAGTGAATACCATCGGCACACTGCGCAACACCATTGCGGATGAGGTGCTATGACACCCGCAGATCACGCCAAGGCCGCGGATGATTTGCTTGAGGCGGAACGGACGGGGCAGCAGATCGGTCTTTTGACAAAAGCCTTTCCCGACATGGACATGGATGATGCCTATGCCATCCAGAATGCGATCTATCGCGCTAAGCTGGCGCAAGGCCGATCCGTCGTGGGCTGGAAAATCGGGCTGACCTCAAAGGCGATGCAAAGCGCGCTCAACATCGACATTCCTGACAGCGGCATTCTGTTTGATGACATGGTCTTTGCTGATGGTGCGACAGTGCCCGCGGGGCGGTTCATCCAACCCCGGATCGAGGCAGAGATCGCGTTTGTGATGAAGGCCCCGTTGGGTGGGGTGGATGTGACCCGCGCAGAAGTGCTGGCCGCGACCGACTATGTCGCGCCCTCAATCGAAATCCTTGATACGCGGATCGTTCGGGTGGATGCCGAGACCGGCAAGACTCGCACCGTGTTTGACACCATCAGCGACAACGCGGCGAACGCGGGCGTTGTCCTTGGGGCGCAAAGACACAAGGCCGAAGATTTTGATCTGCGCTGGGTTGGCGCGATCACGTCGTGCGATGGCGAGGTTGAGGAAACCGGCCTTGGAGCAGGGGTCCTGAACGATCCGGTGGAAAGCGTGGTTTGGCTGGCGCGGCGCATGGCGCAATACGGGCAAAGCATTGAACCGGGGCAGATCATCCTGTCGGGCAGCTTCATCCGTCCGATTGAATGCCCGTCAGGGGCTAAGATCAGCGCGGACTTTGGCGATTTTGGGTCTGTCGATATCGCCTTTGCCTAGGTCCTGGCTCCGCAATACTTGGAATGACGCGGGTTTGCCTTTAGGAACCCAGTGAGGGATGTCCACAAGATCGAGAGCTGCCATGATCATCGACGCACATCAGCATTTCTGGAAAGTCGCGCGTGGGGATTACCCTTGGATGACGCCGGACCTGACGGCGCTTTATCGGGATTTCATGCCTGATGATATGGCGCCGCTGCTGGCAGCTGGTGATGTCGGCGGGACCGTTTTGGTGCAGGCCGCGCCGACGCTGGCAGAGACGGAATTCATGTTGCAAATTGCCGATACGACGCCGTTCGTGCTGGGCGTTGTCGGCTGGGTTGATTTCGAAAGTTCCGATGCCCCGGCGGAGATCGCAAGGCTTGCGGCGCATCCCAAGCTGGTTGGCATCCGCCCGATGATCCAGGACCTTGCCGATGACGATTGGATGCTGATGCCCGCGCTGACGCCCGCGTTTGAGGCTTTGATCGCCCATGATCTGACCTTTGATGCGCTGGTCTTTCCGCGCCACTTGGCGAACCTGCAAACACTGCTCGCACGACATCCTGATCTGCGCTGTGTGATCGACCATGGGGCAAAGCCTGACATCGCGGGCGGGGCTTTTGACCAATGGGCCGTGGATATGGCGGCGTTGGCGCAGAACACCTTGGCCTATTGCAAGCTGTCGGGGTTGATGACCGAAGCCGGAGATGCGCCGACCGCGTCCAATATTGCGCCCTATGCGGCGCGTTTGCTCGCCAGTTTTGGGGGAGAGCGGTTGATCTGGGGCAGTGATTGGCCTGTGCTGACGCTGGCCGGTTCATATGCAGGCTGGTTGGAGATGGCGCGGTCGTTTGTCCCCGACACCGCAGATCGCGCAGCGATTTTCGGCGGCAATGCGACGCGCGCCTATGGTTTGACGGAGGCCGCAACATGTTGATTGGCATTGACCCCATCCTCTCCCCCGACCTGCTGCATGTTTTGCGGGCCATGGGCCACGGCGACGTGATCGCAATCGTTGATGCCAACTTTCCCGCAGAAGGCCTTGGCCCCCGGTGCATCCGCGCGGATGGGTCAGATGCGGGCGCGATCCTGCGGGCGGTTCTGTCGGTCATGCCGCTTGATACCTACACGGACGAACCGGCGATCTGTATGGAGGTCGTGAGCAACCCGTCAGAGGTGCCTGCCGCCGTGCAGGGGTTTCAGGCGATCATCAATGACACCGCTGACGCGCCGCGCGCGATTGCATCCATCGAACGATTTGCCTTCTACGATCGTGCCAAAGCCGCCTTTGCCGTGGTGCAAACTGGGGAGCGGCAGCTATATGGAAACATCTTGCTGTCCAAGGGCGTGATCAAGGGTTGAAACCGCTCTTTCATGCGAGCCAGCGGCACACAAAATTCTATTCAGTATACGATAGCATACAGTTGCATCATGCGCTATGAGACGCCAAACCACACCGCAGGAGATTCCTATGTCCGATATCATTTACACCAAAGTTGACGAAGCGCCGGAGCTGGCCTCCGCCTCTTTCCTTCCGATCATCCAGTCTTTTGCCGCAGCTGCGGGCGTCTCCGTCGGGACCAAGGACATCAGCCTCGCCGGACGTATCCTTGCAGCATTCCCCGATCACCTGACCGCCGAACAGCGCCAGTCAGACGATCTGGCAGAGCTTGGCCGTCTGGTGAAAACACCAGAAGCGAATGTGATCAAACTGCCCAATATCTCGGCCTCTGTCCCGCAGTTAGTGGGCGCGATCAGGGAACTGCAAGCCAAGGGCTATGCGCTGCCGGACTATCCCGAAGCGCCTGCGACGGACGCCGAAAAGGCGATCCGCGCGACCTATGACGGTTTGAAAGGGTCGGCTGTGAACCCGGTCCTGCGTGAGGGCAATTCCGACCGCCGCGCAGCGAAGGCCGTCAAAAGCTTTGCCCAGAACAACCCGCATCGGATGGGCGAGTGGACCGCCGACAGCAAGACCCGCGTATCATCAATGTCGGGCGGCGATTTCTTTTCCAACGAGGTCTCGACCACCTTGGCGAAAGAGGCGACAGCCAAGATCGTGCTGAGCACTGCAGATGGCGATACGGTTCTGAAAGAGGGTGTCAGCTATCCCGCAGGCACCGTGGTCGACGCCACATTCATGAGCGGGGCGGCACTTGAGGCGTTTCTGGCCGCGCAGATCGAACAGACCAAGGCTGATGGCACGTTGTTTTCATTGCACATGAAAGCCACGATGATGAAGGTCTCTGACCCGATCATTTTTGGCCGCGCGGTCAAGGCGTTCTTGGCCCCGGTCTTTGAAAAGCACGGCGACACCATGGCTGATCTGGGTGTGAACCCCAATTCCGGTCTTGGCGATTTGCTTGCACGGGTAAAAGACAACGCTAACATTATGGCCGATATCGACGCCTGCATGGCCGCACGTCCGCCGATGTATATGGTCGATAGCGACAAGGGCATCACCAACCTGCACGTGTCGTCTGATGTGATCATCGACGCCTCGATGCCTGCGCTGATCCGGGCAGGCGGCAAGGGCTGGGGGCCGGACGGCAAGGAAGCGGACGCCAATTGCGTGATCCCCGACAATTCCTATGCGCCCGTTTATGACGAGACGATCAACTTCTTCAAACAGAACGGCAAACTGAACCCGGCGACTGCTGGCACGGTGCAGAACATCGGCCTGATGGCCCAAAAGGCCGAGGAATACGGTTCTCACCCAACAACGTTTGAAATCGCGCAAGCGGGCACGATCAAAATGATCCTCGACGATGGCACAGTGCTGCACAGCCATGAGGTTGCGCCCGGTGATATCTGGCGGTCGGCTTCGGCCCGGAAGGCCCCGATTGAAGATTGGGTCAACCTTGCGATTGATCGTCAGCGCGCCGAAGGCTGCCGCGCGATCTTTTGGCTGGACGCAAACCGCGCCCATGATGCAGAGCTGATCGCCTATGTGAAGCCGATCCTTGAAGCCAAGGGCGTTGCCGACAAGTTTGAGATCATGGCCCCACGTGAGGCCACGCGCGCCTCGCTTGAGACGATCACCAAGGGTGAGAACACGATTGCGATCACCGGCAACGTGCTGCGGGACTACCTGACCGATCTCTTCCCGATCCTCGAACTCGCGACCTCTGCCAAGATGCTGTCCATCGTGAAGCTGATGCAGGGCGGCGGCTTGTTTGAAACCGGGGCAGGCGGCTCTGCGCCCAAGCACGTTCAGCAGTTGAACGAAGAGAACCACCTGCGCTGGGACAGCCTGGGTGAGTTCTGCGCTTTGGGCGAAAGTCTGACGTTCCTTGCGGACACCAAGGGCAACGCAAGCGCGCGGGTGCTGGGGCAGGCGGTAGATACGGCGACGCAAGGCATTTTGGATCACGGCCGCTCGCCATCGCGCAAGGTCGGTGAGCCTGACAACCGCGATAGCCATTACTGGTTCGCACGTTACTGGGCAGAGGCTTTGGCGGCGCAATCAGATGATGCCGGGTTGGCCGCGCATTTTGCACCGGTTGCAGAGGCGCTGGCCGCAAACGAGGACAAGATCCTGTCGGAACTGGCCGCAGTGCAGGGGCCTAGCGTTGATCTGGGCGGATATTACCGCACGGATGCGGCCAAGACGGCGGCTGTGATGCGCCCCTCGGCCACGTTGAACGCAATCATCGAGGGCTAAAACCAAAGACCAAAACGCGCCGCTTCATGCGGCGCGTTTTGCCTGAATGGGCGTTATGCCCGTTCCTTACAACTTTGTAATCCTCGCCCAAGGCGGCTGCAAAGTTGGTGTCCCATCTGTTGTTCATCGAAAGGCACGGACCTTTCAGGAACAACGTAAAAGGAGACACGACATGAACATCAAAGCAATCACGGGCGGCGCACTCGTAGGTTTGGTTCTGGCAGGCGGCGCGGTATCGGCGCAATCCCTCGCCACGGCCACAGGGCTGACCGAAGAACAGGTCATCGCCATCGCACTCGAAGAAGTGCCAGGTGAGGTGCAAGAGGTCGAGCTGGAAAACGAAGACGGTATGCAGGTCTACGAGGTCGAAGTGATGTCTGCCGAGGGCGTCGAGATGGAGGTCGAGATTGCGGCTGAGACCGGCGAAGTGCTTGAGGTCGCCGCCGACGAAGAAGATTGCGACAAAGACCGCCGCAAGGGACGCGACCACGATGACGACGATGATGATGACGGCGACGCCGCCTGATCCGGACATCTAGAAATCCAAAGGGCCGCGTTCATCCGCGGCCCTTTTCCCCGTTGGTTGAAACGTCTAAGGAAAGTCATGCGCATTCTGCTTTTGGAAGATGACAAGCAACTTGGCCCCTGGGTCGCTGGTGGCCTGCGGGAAGAGGGGCATGTCGTCGATCATTTTGTTGACGGCAAAGAGGCGCTGATGGCCGCGATGGGGCAGGAGTTTGATCTGCTGATCCTCGACCGGATGGTGCCGGGGCTGGACGGATTGGCAGTGCTGAAATCGCTGCGCGCCTCAAAAGACGCCACGCCCGCACTGTTTCTGACTGCCTTGGGCGAGGTGGACGCGCGGGTTGAAGGGTTTGAGGCAGGTGGCGATGACTATCTGACCAAGCCATTTGCCTTTGCCGAACTTTCCGCGCGGGTTGGTGCCTTGGGCCGAAGGCGTGATAGCAATGACAGTGCCGCACCGGAGCAAACCAGCCTGCGCCACGGGGATTTGACGCTGGATCTGCTTACCCGCAGTTGCACGCGGCAGGGCCAACAGATTGATTTGATGGCCAAAGAATTCAAACTGCTGGAATACTTCATGCGTCGTCCGGGGCGTTTGGTGACCCGCACCATGCTGCTGGAACAGGTCTGGGACATGAGCTTTGACCCGACAACCAGCGTCGTCGAGACCCACATCAGCCGGTTGCGGTCCAAGGTAGATAAACCCTTTGATACGGCGTTGATCAGGACGCGCCGGGGCGAAGGCTATGTCTTTGGTGGTTAAGCTTCTTTCGCCGTTCGGATGGCTCATACGGTCATCGACGCTGCGGCTGTCGCTGCTCTTGTCCTGCATTTTTGCGATTGGGATGGCGACGACCGTTCTTGTGGCTTTGGATTTGGGCCGAGATGCGGTCACGCGCCGTGTGGACACGACGCTGGTCACGATTGCAGCCAATACCACGTTGGAGGGCGCGGCACGGGACGACGCCGCCATGATCCTGCGCGCACCCAACGACTTGGGCGACTTGCCGGATGAATTTGCAAGGGCCGCCAATCGCGGCGGCGGCGATGTGGATCTGCGGAACAACTTTCGCCGCTCCGAAAATTGGCGGGTTTTGGTCAGCGAAGATGCCACGGGCGCACCCATTATGGTGGCATTGCCCTTGGATGACAGCACCGAGACCTTAGAGCTTTTGGCGGGCGTGCTATGGGTGACCGCAGGCCTTGTGATCCTGTCGACGCTGGCAATTGGGCTTGGGACAGGGCTGCTGGCGCGCCGTCGGCTTGTGCGGATCAATGACACGCTGGACCGGCTGGCCGCAGGGGATTTGTCGGCCCGCACGGGCCGGACACGGTCAGTGGATGACCTTGATGATATCGCCGCGCGCCTTGACGTCACCGCGACGGAACTGGAACGGCTGGTTGCCCAGACCCGGCATCTGAGTGCCAGCTTGGCCCATGATCTGCGCACGCCGTTGGCCCGCTTACGCGCACAGTTAGAGATGCTGCCAGCGGGCGAAGAACGGGGCGCCGCGCTGGAAGAGGCGGCGCGACTTTCGGGTATCTTTGACACCATCATGCGGGTGGCCCGGATTGAGGCAGCGCAGGGCCGTGATGGGTTCGAACCCGTGAAGCTGGAGCCGTTGATCGCCGAATTGGTAGAGACCTTTGGCCCAGTGATCGAAGATAGCGGCAAGCGGCTGGATGTGGTGACAAAGGAAACTGGTACCGTCATGGCGGATCGGCAGATGCTGGTGCAGGCCATGGCCAATCTGATCCAGAACGCGCTGGTTCATGGCGGCGAGACGATCACGCTGTTTGCAGATGGCACCGCAATGGGGGTGGCCGACGATGGGCCGGGGGTGGACCCGTCGCAATATGCCGAAATCCTCAAGCCCATGGTGCGCCTTGATGCAGCACGCGGCAGTGATGGCACCGGGCTGGGGCTGGCGCTGGTGCGGGCTGTGGCCGATCGTCATGGGGCAGGGCTGGCGCTGTCCGAGAACACACCAAGCGGGCTGCGCGTCACGCTCAACTTTGCAAATTTGTAAGGTTCAGGTCAGGCGCCGGTAAAACCCGACCGTCATATCCAAGTCATCGCAACAAGATGAACATGGAGACGACCAAATGAAAAACCTGACCCAATCAATCACCTCGACTGCTGCAACTGTTGTCCTTTTCTGCGTGGGCGGCGTGATGGCCGGGATCGGCCTTGCCGTTGTCGCGACGCTGGCCGTCTTTGCGCTGGCGCTGGCCGGGCTGACGATCCTCGCCGCACCCTTCGTGGGCGTGGTTCAGGACCGGGCCGCTGACGCTGCACCTTCCGCTTAAGCCGAAAGACAAGAGGTGATCAATATGACCCCCGACGCAAAACCCCACGGCTACGTTACACGCGGCATTCACTGGATTTCGGCGGGGCTGATCGCCTTTGGATATTTCAAGGGCCTTGATGATGTCTCGCAACTGTCGCATCCCGGCGTCTTACAAACCGAAGTCCTGTTTGCCGTGGCGCTGGGGGCCATCTTTGCGGTGCGCCTGATCTGGACCAAGGCGTTCGCGGGGGCCACGCGGCTGCCTGCCGAAGCACCGAAGTGGGAGCATCTGGCCTCAAAGGCCGTGCACATCGGGCTTTACGTCAGCGTTTTTGCCATCGTCCTGAGCGGGCTTGGGATCGCCTTGGGATACACGGTCCCGGCGCTCTCAGGGTTCTTTGTGACCGCGATGGTTGGCCTGCATGAGGCCGCGCTGGCTGCCTTGCCGCTGCTCTTGCTGGCCCATATCGCCGGGGCGCTTTGGCACAAGATTGTGCGCCGCGACAAGGTGTTGGAAAGCATGACGGGGAAGCTGCCGCTCTGACTTGGCCTATCCCCAAAACGGGAAAAGCCGCCACGGTGAAACGTGGCGGCTTTGTTTGTTGGGCGGTCTAGGTCAGGAGCAGCAGGTCGTTCCCAAGCGTCAGACCAATCAGCAATGGATCGTGGTCGGAGGCGGCAAAGACATCATCGCCATTGTAGAAGCTCGCGTCGTTGAACAGGCTGTTATAGTTCAACAAATCCGGCTCTTGCGCGTTGATATGCCATTCTGCGACACCTGTGATCTGATCGGTCAACGCGGTGGTCGACAAGGCATGATCAAGCGCGCCTTGCTGGCCGTCAAAGATGAAGCTGAAAGCATCTTCGGCGCCCACGAACATCTCAAGCAGGTTGTCATAGCCTGCGGCCTCAATAGCCTGAACAGGGTCTTCCTGCAGGTAGGCGTTCAGATCGCCGATGATCAGCACATCCGGATCGGCTGACCCGGTTGGTGCAGTCTCAAGCCATGCGGTCAACTGCTCTGCCGCCGCGGTGCGGACAGCGTTGAAGTTGCCCTGACCGTCGCCCATATCGGCGTCTTCGCCGGTGCCTGTGCCGCCTTTGGATTTGAAGTGGTTGACGGCAATTGTCACCGCCTCGCCATCCTGATCCTCAAAGGTCGCAGCCACGGCAGGGCGATTGCGCTGCTGCCCGCCATCATCAAATACAAGGTAGTCGGACCCGGTCACATCAACGCTATCGAGCTTGTAGATAAAGCCAGTCGTGATCGCATCCGTGCCCAATTGCCCACCAATGCCGCCCGTCGGATCGACGAAACCATAGACCGTGTCACCGAGTTCGGCATTGAGCGCATCGACCAGCGTGGAAATCGCGCTGTCGCTGTCAAAGCCGTTGTTCTCGATTTCTTGCAGGCCCACGATGTCGCCATCAAGGGCGATCAGCGCATTGACCAGTTTCTCGGTCTGGCGGGCCAGATCTTCTGGCGTGGCCGCACCGCGTGGGTCATAGCCGTAAAGGGCGACTTTCTCGGCCGTGGTGAGGGCAGGGTCATCCAGCGAGGTGAAGTAGTTCAGCGCATTGAAGCTGACGACTTTCAGGTCACCGCCCACATCGGGTGGCGTGTCCTCACGTGCGCCTTCGTTGGTGGTTGGATCAATCGACAGGGTCTCTGTCGGGATGATCTTATACTCACCAAAGCTGTAGGACAGCACACCGTTAACCGGGGCATCAAGCTCTGCCCCCAGACGCAAGGTGGGGCCATCCTCGGTAAAGGTGTCACCAGCGCTCAGGATGCCGTCGCCGTTGTCGCCTGCCGTGGTGTTGGCGATATAGGCAAAGGAATCTGGGTTCTGGGATGAATTGCCATCATCAATCGTCAGACGGTTGACGGCGTTTGCCGCTGTAAGGGCTTGGATTTCGGCCAATTCGGTTTGCGCATCATAGATTTGCGTTGGTTGAATTTGCGTGCCCTCGCTGACAACGATTTCGCCGAAACGGTCAAAGTTGAACGTTTCAATAATCGTCAATGGCGCATTGGCATCGTCCGAGGCGAGGCTGACTTGCATGCCCTCGAAATTCTCCAAGCTGGCGATGCTGTCGGGCAAGGTCAGATCGGCGGCCGTTGGCAATGCAGCGGTGCCGATTTGCGTGACAGTGGCGTCGGTCAACTGGGTGAAGTCGAAGAATTCGTCGACCGTGCCGGTGACATAGACCACATCAGTGACCGTGACGCCGGGCGTGTCGCCGGTAAAGACAAAGATGCCTTCGGATGTCGCAGCATCCGCGTCGGCGTCGGTATCCTCTTCCTGCAGGTAAAAGCCGTTCGACATCACTGCGGTCACGACGGCCTCGACATTGACGATCACGCCATCAAGGGCAGAGGCCGCACCGCTGCCTTGCACCGTCGAAATCAGCGTTGTGCCGGTTGGCGGGGGTGGGGGCGGTGGTGCGTCGTCATTGGCCGCATCGCGTGTGCTGGCGGCTGGGCCCTGCCAGTTGCCGTCCGCATCCTTTTGCAGGCTGTCGCCAATGGCGGTGCTGCTGGTCTCGGACACGCCGATGTCGGTGGCTGTCATGCCTGAGGCGGGGCCATCGGTGGCTGTCAGGTCGCCTTCGTAGGAAATAAACTCTGTCACGGTGCCGTCAGGCGCAACCAAGGCGATCCCATCGGGCGCGCCGTTTTGTATGCCCGGCACATCAACCGAGGCGAAACCATCCGCGTTCAGCGTGCCGGTCAGCGCCACGGTGTTGTAGACCGTGCCATTAGAGCCGTTGTAGAACGCAAGCGACCAACCGGTCAGATCGGCGCCTGCAGTGCCCGATACTTCGACGAATTCGTCCACGTCGCTGCCTGCGTTGTCGTAGTGGAACTCCGACAGGGCCACATCGGTTGCCACAGGTGTCCCGGCGTCGTTTGCGGCCCCTTTGGTTTCCGGCGCGGGCCCAAACCATGTGCCGTCATCCGCCCGTTGCAGGCTGTCACCCACAGCTGTGCTGCTTGTTTCTGACACGCCGATGTCGGTCGATGTCATGCCATCCGCAGCGCCGCCGACAGCGTCAAAGCTGCCTTCGTAGGACAGGAACTCAACCACCTTGCCATCCGCATTCACCAGCGCGATGCCATCGGGGCCACCGTTTTGCAGGCCATTGGTGGGCAGGTCGGTCACGTCAAAGCCAAGACCATTGTCGGTGTCCGCCAAGACGCCATCAAGCGCGATGGTGTTGTAAGGCGTGCCATTGGAACCGTTGTACAGCACCAGCGACCAACCGGTCAGATCCGTGCCCGCATCGCCTGCCACTTCGATAAACTCGCCCACATCCGTGCTTGTGTTATCGTAGTGAAATTCGTTGATGTAGACGTTGGGTGGTACATCGCCCAAGGTTTGGCCTTCGTTGACGCTGCCCGAGGTATTGGTGGTGGTCACGGTCCAGACGAATTCGTCCTGCACGCCGCTGCGTTGGATCGATCCGCCTACGGCTTGGCTGCTGGTTTCTGCCACGCCCACATCCTGAGAGGTCAGGCCTGCCGCGGGGCCATCGGTGGCAGTCAGGCTGCCTTCGTAGGAGATGAATTCAACTACATCGCCGCTGCTGTCAACCAAGGCGATCCCGTCGGGCGCGCCGTTCTGTAAGCCGTTGCTTGGCAGGTCGGTGACGTCAAAGCCAAAGCCGCCTGCGGTATCCGAAAGCGCCCCAGACAAGTCAATCGTGTTGTAAGCGGTGCCGTTCGACCCGTTATAAAGCACGATGGACCAGCCGGTCAGATCGACGCCTGCCGTGCCTGCAAGTTCAATGAATTCGCCGACATCGCTGCCGGTGTTGTCATAGTGAAATTCGTTGATCCAGACCTTGGGGGCGGGGCCTTCATCCTCGTCCGTGACGGTCACGGCGATGTCAGCGCTGTCGCTCAGGCTGCCATCGCTGGCGGTGACGGTCACGTCATAGACATTGTCGCCATCCAGATCGGCGGGGGCTTCAAAATCGGGGGCGTCCACAAAGGTCAGCACGCCATTTGCGTCGATAGCAAACAGCACCGCGTCGTCGCCCGAAAGGCTGTAGGTGATCGCGTCGCCATCGACGTCAAAGGCGCTGGCGGTTGCAACGGCGGTGGTGTTTTCCGCGACATCCACGGCATCAGCAAGCGTCAGCTCGGGCGCGTCGTTTTCGCCCGTGACGGTGATGGTTACGGTCGCTGTATCGGTGGCACCATTGCCGTCACTGACCGTGTAGGTGAGCGTTGTCTCGGCGGTTTCACCTTCTTTGAGTGCGGCAAATGCGCCGTCGGTGGCATAGCTGATCGTGCCATCATCGTTCAGCGTGGCAGAGCCGGTGAGGCCGCTTGTATCGATGCTGGTGATCGTCAGCGCATCGCCGTCAAAGTCGAAATCATTGTCCGTCAGCCCCGCAAGGATCGCGCCCGTGGCGTCAGATGCAGCCTGGTCATCGCGCGCCAGTACGGCGTTATTGCGGCCATCAAGATGGGCGGTGTAGTCGTCAGCGGCGAAATAAAGCGCCTCAACACCATGGAGCCGGTCGGTGTCGCCATTGGCGTCCGTCACCTTGGCTTTGATCGGGCCGCGACCGTTGGATTTTACGCCGTGGACGGTGTAATCATCGACGCCGCCTTCAAAAACGGCAGTGTCGAGGCCAAAACCACCGAACAATTTATCCGCACCAGCCCCGCCGATCAGGGAATCGTTGCCAAAGCCACCAAAGAGCTGATCCTTGCCTGCGTCCCCATCAATCGTGTCATCGCCCCGACGTCCAAAAAGCACGTCTTTCCGGGCACTTCCCGTCAATGTGTCCGGTCCGAATCCACCAAACTGAATACCGATTTTGAAGCGTCCAAACATGTCCAATTCCCCCATGGTTAATGCTTTGATGCTGGCGGTTTGGCGTGAATTTGCAAAGGTTAGATGACAACTTGCGCGTGTTCCGTGGCGGAACCCTGCCGAATTGCCTGTTTTTCAATCAATGAAAATCACGGCTTTTGGGGATGATCCGCACATCGCGCGGGTGCCGGGATGAGGGCGCGGGCAGGGGTTTGACCACCTCATCGGCATGGGCGAGCGGCGGGGCCAGATCATCAGGGGCCAGCCGTTGTAGGGCATCCGATTTATCGATCAGATTTTGCGCGACCACATGGATGATTTCCACATCGCGCTGCACATATCCTTCGATCTGCAAAAGCCGTGATTGCATCACTGTCTTGCGGAACTGCTCCATCACTTTGGGCCAGACGACGATATTGGCGACGCCGACCTCATCCTCGATCGTGATAAAGCATACCCCCTTCGCCGTGCCCGGCCTTTGCCGGATCAGCACCAGCCCTGCCATCTTGACCCGCTGCCATGGGCGGCTGTGCTTGAGCTGTGCTGTGTCAATAAAGCCCTGTTTTTGCATGGATTTTCGCATGAAGGCCATGGGGTGTGCTTTCAGCGACAGGCGCATGGTCTGATAATCCGACACCACTTGTTCACAAACCGGCATCACCGGCAGGGGCACGGTGCGTTCAACGCCTTCGTCGGTGCCGTCCTGAAACAGCGGCAAATCTGGCGCGTCGCGTAACCCCTTTGCCTCCCACAGGGCCTGCCTGCGGTCGATGAACATGGACCGCATCGCATCGGCCTCGGCCAAGCGGCGGACGTGTGCGGCGCCAATGCCGGTGCGGGCCTTAAGATCGGCGATGTCCTGATAGGGTGCATCGCGTGCCGCCATGATCCGGGCCGCGATATCCTCGCGCAAGCCGGTGATTTGGCGCATCCCCAACCGCACCGCAAAGCCGCCTTGGCCCATTGGTTCCAGTGTCGTGTCCCAATCCGAAAAGTTCACATCTGCAGGCAGCACCACTTCCCCGTGTTCCTGTGCATCGCGCACAAGTTGTGCGGGGGCATAAAAGCCCATCGGCTGCGAATTCAGCAAGGCAGCACAAAAGGCTCCGGGAAAATGACACTTCAACCAGCTGGAGACATAGACCAATTGCGCAAAGCTCGCCGCGTGACTTTCGGGAAATCCGTATTCGCCAAAGCCCTTGATCTGATCAAAGCAACGGGTGGCGAATTCCGGATCATAGCCGCGCTCGACCATGCGCCCGACCATCTTTTCCTCAAGCAGTTCGATGTTGCCTTTGCTGCGGAACGTGGCCATCGCCTTGCGCAACTGATTGGCCTCCTTGCTGGAAAACTTCGCCGCATCAATGGCGATCTTCATGGCTTGTTCCTGAAAGATCGGCACACCCAGCGTGCGACCGAGGATGTTTTTAAGCTCTGATGGATCGTGCGGGGCCGCGGGGGCCGGGTATTCCACCGGTTCCTGACCACTGCGCCTGCGCAGATAGGGATGCACCATATCGCCCTGAATAGGGCCGGGACGGACAATCGCGACCTCGATTACCAGATCATAAAAGGTGCGCGGGCGCAGGCGCGGCAGCATGTTGATCTGGGCGCGGGATTCGACCTGAAAGACCCCGATGCTGTCGCCTTTGCACAGCATATCGTAGACGCGCGTGTCCTCCTTTGGGACGGTGGCCAGTGTCCATGTCTCGCCGTGGTGTGCTGCAATCAGGTCAAAGCATTTGCGGATACAGGTCAGCATCCCAAGGGCCAGAATATCGACCTTGAAGATGCCCAAAGCCTCAATATCGTCCTTGTCCCATTCGATAAACGTCCGGTCCGGCATCGCGCCATTGCCGATGGGCACCGTATGGGTCAGGGCGTTTTCGGTGAGGATAAACCCGCCTACATGCTGGCCCAGATGGCGCGGCATCCCGATCATCTGCTGGGCCACGATCAACGTGCGCCGCATCAGGGGATCGGTCAGATCAACGCCCGCCTCATTGGCGTGACCTTCGGCGATATCCTTACCCCAGGACCCCCAAACGGTCTTGGCCAGCGCGCCGGTCACATCCTCTGACAAGCCCATGACCTTGCCCACCTCGCGGATCGCAGATCGCGGGCGGTAGTGGATCACGGTGGCGCAAAGCCCCGCACGGTGGCGACCGTAGGTGTCATAGATGTGCTGGATCACCTCCTCGCGTCGCTCATGTTCGAAATCCACGTCGATATCGGGCGGCTCGACCCGGTCTTCGGAAATGAACCGCTCAAACAAAAGGTCATGCTGGGCGGGGTCGACTGCAGTGATCCCAAGGCAATAACAGACGGCAGAGTTCGCCGCAGACCCACGCCCCTGACACAGGATCGGCGGCTTGGCGGTTTCGCGGGCGAATTTCACGATGCTTTCAATCGTCAGGATGTAATTGGCGATCTCCTTGTCTTCGATCATCGCCAATTCCTTGTCGATCGCGACCTGCACGGGCAGGGGGACACCATCCGGATAGCGCCGCGCAGCACCTTCGGCGGTGTTGATCCGCAGTTGTTCGATCGAGGTGCGCCCCTTGGGCAAAATCTCATTGGGGTATTCGTATTTCAGCTCCGACAGGCTGAACTGGCAACGTTTGGCGATGGCGAGGCTGGCCTGAATGGCGTGGGGCCATTGGGCAAAGAGGCGCTGCATCTCTTGCGGTGATTTCAGATGGCGTTCTGCGTTGGGTTCCAGCAGGTGGCCCGCTTTTTGGATCGTGGTCTTTTCACGGATGCAGGTCATCACATCCTGCAAGGCGCGGCGTTCGGGCGCGTGATAAAGCACATCATTCGTCGCCAAGAGGCCAAGCTGGTGCTGACTGGCCAAAGCGTCCAGCTGGTTGATCCGCGCCACATCATCAGCGCGGTAACGATAGTGGGCAGCAATATGGCTAAGGCCCGGCAAGCGACGGATCAGCTGTGGCAGGCGGCGGGCGAAACCGTCCAGATCGTCAGGGGGCAGGGCAATCAGAATGACCCCATCGCCAAGCGCGTCGAGATCCGCCAGATCAATCTCGCAGATCCCCTTGTCCTGCCATGCCCCGTCGGGGCGGCGGTTCTTGCCTTTGGACAGCACCGCCGAGAGCTGCCCATAGGCGGCGCGGTCGGTGGGATAGGCCAGAAACGCCTCACCGCTGGTCAGGATGATCCGCGCGCCGATCACGGGGCGCAAATGCGTCGTCTGGGCTGCCGTATGAATACGCACGACACCGGCCATGGAATTCCAATCCGCCACACCGATCTGATCATAGCCGAGGGCCCAGGCGGTTGCGGCCAGATCAACCGCGTCAGAGGCGCCGCGCAGAAACGAAAAACATGTGGCCAGTCCCAGCTCTACAAACGGGGCCGGCGGATTGGGGGTGAAATCCTCATCCTCGGGCAGTGTTTTGCGCGGATGGGCGTGATCATTCTCAGGCATGCGCCCGGCCTTTCTTTGGAATATAAATATCTCCGCCGGAGGCATGCGATTTTTGCAAAAAATCGTATCTCAATTTTTCGTCGAAAAATTGCGCCCTCATGCGAAAACACCATGCACGAACCAGCGGGGCGTCTCACCGCGGCCATCATCCAGCACACCATCACGATACAGCCAGATGCGGCGTCCCCGGTCATCTTCGATCCGGTAATAATCGCGCAAACGGGTGCCGGGCATATCGCGCCACCATTCGGGTGCGATGCGCTCTGGCCCGGCAAAACGCACCACCCGGTGGGTTTGTTTGCGCCAGATAAATTGCGCAGGCGGCCCTTCGGGCACGGCGTAAACCACGCGTACCTCTTCGGGATGATCAAAAAGCCGCAAGGGCCGGTCAGGCAGAGCTTGTGGTGCTGGTGGTGGGCCTGCCATGGCAGGACGCCACTGGGCGGCGCGTTCGGGAATATGGCTGGGGGTGGGGACGGGGCAGCGCACGGCATGCGCCCCAAGGCGGGCCGAGAGACGGTCCACCAGACGGGCCAGTTCGGCGCTTGTGTCGGCCTGTCCATCCAGCCGGGTCTGCACCACCTCTAATGTCTCAGCCTGACTGGCGGCCAATGTGATCAGATCAAAACCAAAGCCGGGATCGATCTGTTCCAGCTTGCCGTCAAACAGGCGGCAGATATGCGCGGGATCACGCGTGGCATGGGCCGTAGCGACGGTGATGTCGCGCACTTCACCATCGGTGCGAAAGACCGTTACAGTCACCCGCCGTGCCCCGAAACCGGCCGTATCAAGTCCGGTGCAAAGCTCCGCGCAGAGGCCGGGGAGATGCGGGGTGGGATCCTCAACCGGTTCGGCCAGTCGTGCCTGCACTGCAAAGCGGGGCGGGTCATCGGCGGCGTTCACAGGTTCGGCCAGACGGCCCATCATCTGGTCGAGCCGCAGCAGTGGGTTTTGCGGCAGGGCCGCCCGGTTGAAGCGCCGCGCGAGGCTCATCCTTGGGACGGCCGCCAGATCACCGACGGTCTTGAGGCCCAGACGTTTCAGCAAAAGCTGCGTATCGCCATCCAGCCGCAGGGCGCGGGCAGGCAAGGCGGCCATGTCCTGCGCCAGCTTTTCGGCTGTCACCACGCGGCGCACGCCCCCCATCCGCGCCATCGCCCAAGCGGCCCCATGTGTGGGCGCGGCGGCAAGGCTGGCAGAGAGACCAATCAGGCTCAGCCGTTCTTCGATATCGCGCAACATGGCCGCTTCGCCACCCCAGAGGTGGTCAGAGCCGGTGGTATCAAGCACCAGCCCGTCGCGGCCATCCACAGCCGTCCACGGGCACCAGCGCCGGGTCCAAAGTGCCAGTTTGGCAAGGGCAGCCGCATCGCCGCCGGTATCGGCATAGGCGATCTGCACATTGGGGCAAAGCGCGCGCATATCTACGACGCGGGCCCCTTCATGGATGCCTTCCAACCGGGCGGCGCGGGTGCAGGCATGCACGATGGGGCCGTGCGGGCCTTCGGTCGCAAGGATTACGGGCAGATCGTCGGGCGGGGCCTCATTACGGGCCGCGGTCCACCGCAACCAGCGTTCCATGGCAAAGTCGGCCAGGTGGATGCTGACGATACGCCGTGCGAGCGGGTCACGGTCTGTCTGTGGTCCTTGCGGTGCGACTGCGCCTGCGGCGACACCCGCCCGCCCGGACCCTGTGGCGTTTGGACCTGCACGCCAGCGCGGTGTGCCAATGGGGCTGAAGCTTTCGCGGGTCTCTTGCGGGGCGTCTTGTGTCGGCTCTGGCGGGCTTGGGCGTCGGGCTTCGGCAGCGCGCAGAGCTTTGAGCGCGCGCGCCAGAGCATCGGGCGGCGCCTTGGTCGGGTCCTTGGCAGCAGGTGGGGTTGGAAACGCAAGGACGTGCAGCTGGTCCTTGTGTGTCATCGCGGCAGGCGTCCCGGGGGTGGTTGCGGCGGGAGCCTCCGGCGGGGATATTTATAAACCGAAAAAAACATGGGGCTAGGCGCTGGCCTGGATCTGTTGCGGGCTGGCGGGGCGGGCGTGATCCAGCGCCAGCCCTGTGTCGTCATGGCGGGCGACCCATGCGCCGGGTGTGCGCCAGCGGGCGCGGAAAAGTTCGGCCCGCCAGAGCGGATCACCGGGGGCACGGATATCGCGGGGGGATTGCGCTGAGGGCAGGCTGCTGACGCGCCAGCGCAGGCGTGCGGCTGAGAGGTCCGGGCTGGCGGCACGGCGGAGCAGGATGGCGGGCCTTGCCTGCGCTTCTGCCCTGAGGGCCAGCCGTTTGGTGGCTGTAAAGTCGAGGGCGGCGGGATCGCCCCAAACCTCACCCAGGACTGCTGACAGGCCGCTGCATTGCAGCCCTTCTTCCATGGCCCAGAGCACATCAACTGGTTTTGAGACATCAACATGGATCACCCTGAGCTGCCCCGGCAGGCCCGGCGGGTGGGGGCGACCGGTTTCGCGCCGCGAGACGCGGTCCTGGATCCACAGCACGGGTTTGTCGACGGCGGCAAGCTGCGCGCAGACAAAGCCGGTGACCGCGCCATCAATCGCAGTTTCTGCAAAGACCTCTGACAGGGTCGGCAGGTCACTGCGGTCGGGCGCATTGCGGTCGCGCAAGAGGGCAGACGAGGTGCGGAGATCATGGGTCATGGGGGTGGCCAGCAATATATGTTCTCTATTTGTTCTAATTCACTTTGTCCTATCCGTCAAACCTCTGTTCGGCATTGGTCGCATGTTATTAGGCCTCCAAATGGAGTGAATTGGGGCTTGTCGTTCCTGTTCATGCAGGGTTTTCTGCGCGCATGGATCAAAGACAGCACGCATTCGAAATTTTTCAAGCCGGGGTTGCCGCGGCAGACCCAACAGCTGCGGTCGCGCAGCACTTATCCGGGATCACACCGCCAAAGCTGATCATTGCGGTCGGCAAAGCCGCACGCGCGATGGCCGCACCCGCGATTGCCGCCTTTCCCGGTGTGCAAACGCTTGTGGTGACGAACTACGAAAACGCCAGCGAGTTGGCAGGGGCAGAGGTACTGGCGGCGGGCCACCCCGTGCCGGACGAAAACGGCCTGATGGCAGGCCAGCGTGTTCTTGCGGCCTTGCGGGCCGCGGACGGACCAATCCTTGTGTTGATGTCTGGCGGCGGGTCGGCCCTGTTGCCCGCACCGGTCGCAGGCGTATCCTTGGCCGACAAACAGGCAGTGAACCGGGCGCTCTTGGGCGGCGGGCTTGAGATCACAGCGATGAACTTGGTGCGTCAGCAACTTTCGGAGCTGAAAGGCGGTGGCATGTTGCGCGCGGCGGCTGGGCCGGTCACCGCGCTCATCCTGTCGGATGTGGTTGGCGATGATTTGGCTGTGATTGCCAGCGGGCCGACCGTCGCCCCAATTGGCACCGCGCAAGAGGCGGTTGATGTCCTACAAGGTGCGGGGATCTGGGATGACATGCCAGCCTCGGTCAAGGCGCATCTTGCGGCAGGGCAGACACCGGATCCTTTGCCAGCGGCCAAGAATATCCTTGTAGGGTCAAACGCGCTGAGCGTGGCCGCCATGCAAAAGGTCGCCGGGGTTTGCACCGTTCTGGAGCCAGTTGAGGGCGATGTCGCCGAGGCCGCCAAGGTGATCTGCGATCAGGCCGGGCCGGGGGTCACCATCTGGGGCGGCGAGACCACGGTCGTGCTGAAAGGTGACGGGCGCGGTGGACGCAACCAAGAGCTCGCCTTGCGGATCGCGTTAGAGGCGCAGGCGCGAGGCTGGAGCAATTGGACCTGTCTGCAAGGTGGATCAGACGGGCGTGACGGGCCGACGGATGCCGCAGGCGGTCTGGTGGATCAGGGCACCTTGGCACGGATCAGCGACGTTGATGGGTTGCTTGCGAACAACGACAGCTATGCCGCGCTGAAAGAGGCGGGCGATTTGCTGATCACAGAGGCGACCGGCACCAATGTTGCTGATCTGGGTGTTTTGATCCGGGGGTGATGCCATTTCGGGGCTTTGCCCCGGACCCCAGGATATTTGTGGATCAAAGAAAGACCTAATCGACCGGCAGGCCGGAAGGGACAGTCTCAGGCCGGCCCAATGGGCGGGTCTCGGCGGATTTACCGGTCAGGGCGTGCAGGAAGGCGGTGAGGTCAGCGATATCGGCATCACTCACCGTGAAGGGTGCCAATTCACGCGCCGCAGCCAGCCGGGCCATTTCGCGGGTGTCGGCGCGGATCGCAAAATCGCCTGCCGCAAGCCACGGGACATCGGGCAATTGCGCCATCTCAGGGGTCCAGATGTCCTGACCTGCGTGGTGACGGATCATCGCCTCAAGCGTTGGGAAAGCACCGTTGTGGCCGTAGGGGCCAGTCAGAGCCACGTTGCGCAAGGAAGGGGTGCGGAATTTATAGGCGTCCTCCAGCAGGTCGGTTTCGCCCATCCGACCAACATCGCGGGGCATCGGATCAAACCGTCGGGTGCGGCCAGGGCCAAAGGCGGGAACGCCAATGCTATGGAAATCTTGATCGGTAAAAAGCGGTCCAGCATGGCAGGAGGCACAGCGCAAATTGGTAAAGAGCTGTCGCCCGCGCTCGGCGTCGTCGGGCAGCGGGGTGCCGGTCAACCATGCGTCATAGGGGCTATCTGACGATCGCCATTCGGTGCTGATGAACGCCCCAAGCGCATTGCCGATCTCGACGATTGTAACCTCGCTTGGGTCGTTGATGTGGGGGAAGGCCGCGACGAACATCTCGCCATACTCTGGGATCGTGCGGACACGTTTGGCGATGATCGGCCAGCCGCGGTCGATGCGGTTGCGCACGGCCCCGATCACATCGTTTTCGCCGGGATTGCCCGCCATCTCAAATTGTGCGGTGAGCGGGAACAGGGCCTGAGCCGCGACGATATTGTCGAGGCCTTTGGGCAGCCATTCCTCTGCCGGGGAATTGAAGCCGTTGCCGTAGATATCAGAGACCGAGAGGCGGCCATCGTGAAACAGTACCTCAACGCTGTTGTGCCCGATATTCCAGAGCGCTGGGGCATTACGGGGGATGCGCTTTTTGATCTGATCAGCACCCGTGCCAGCGGTGCGATCAGGGCCAACGCCAACACCGCCCTCACCGATGCCAAGCGACAGACCGTCACCGCCTGCAAGGTCGTGGTGGTGGCATGTGCCGCAAGAGATATTGCGGTTGCCTGACAGGATTTTATCATAGAACAAAAGTTGACCAAGGCGGGCTTGATCAGGGTCAGCGGCAATGTAATCGTCGGGGCTGATCTGGGCCGCAACCGGTGCAGCAAGGAGACACAAAAGATGCGCAAGATAGCGATGGCCCTGTGCCTGTGGGCGGGCACGGCGGCGGCCGATATGGAGGAAGCGCGCGATCTGATGGAGGCGGGTGCCTTTGAAGAAGCGCGCGAGATGTTCGAACTTTACGCCCGCTCTGGCAATGCCGACGCCGAAGAGCTGATCGGTGTCATGTACGCCATGGGACTTGGCGTGCCGCGCGACGATGAGCGGGCATTTGACTGGTATCTCAGGTCGTCGTTGAAGGGGCATCCGGGGGCGCAATCTGGGCTAGGCTGGTACTACGAGGTGGGGCGCGGTTTGCCCGCACCTGATATGGTCAGAGCCTACCTTTGGTATGCGCTTTCAGCAATAGGCGGGGACCCTGACGCATTGGATTCGCTTGAAGAAATCACGCCGCGCTTGACAGCAGAGGAACGCGCCCGCGCGGAGGTGCTGATCGACGATTACCGGGTGTGGATGTATCCGTTTAACTGATCACCCAGCGCGTAAGGATCGTAGGAAAAGGCCCAAGCCGCCTGCTATAAGCACGAGGATCACAATGAGGTCAAAGGCGCTGATCGCGCCAAACTGCAGCGTCATATTGGCGATGACCCCGCCAACCAGCGCCAAGAGCGATCCGCAGGCCAAAAGCCAACCCAGCCAGTTGCGGCTGTTGTAAAAGATCAGTGCGACACCAAAGATGAAGGGGATCAGGATGATGCCCGTCGTAATCGGCATGCCGCCAAGCCGAAAGGCGACCATGCCAAAGCCCAGAACCGGACGCACCACAATATTGTTGAGCAAGAGATAACCGCCCAGGATCATCATCGCGATCCCAATCAGAAATGTCCCGCTGCCACCTTCTGTGCCGCCCGCGCCGCGATATGCCATATGGGTCGTCCTTTGTTTGGTGCGGGCAAACTAGCGGGGCGCGCGCCCTGCGGCAATGGGGACAACATGCGCCAGAATGGGCCGGTGGTCAGAGGCATGCGGACCCTTGGGCATGGGCGGCAGCGTCAGCGGTGTCAGGTCCAGATCAGGGCTATGGGCAATGCGGTCCAACGGCAAAAGCGGGCGGCGGGCCGGAAAACTCCGCCCCGGTGTCACGATCCTGTAATCGCGCGCAAGACGCCCCAGGCCGCGCTTGACGCTCCATTCGTTGAAATCACCAAGGATCAGCGTGGGGCGCGGGTCTTTGTCGGCTAGCGAATGGCGCAGGTGATCAAGCTGTCTGCGGCGGTTGTAACGCAGCAATCCCAAGTGAACGCCCACAATACGCACCGGGCCAATCGCGGTCTGCGCATCTGCGATGATGGCCCCACGCGGTTCGAGCCCAGGCAGATCAATATGGGTCTGGTCGGATATCTCTACGTCTGGCGTGGCCAGCATTGCAATCCCGTGCCATCCAAGGCTGTCGGGATGACCACCAAAATCGACAGGGGCAAGCCCGGTGTCCCCAATCTGATGACGGGGCAGGGCAGAGGGGCGATGACCAAGGCGAAAGTCAGCCTCTTGCAGCACAACGATCTGCGCCTTGAGCGCTGCAATGGTCGCCAAGGTGCGCGCGGGATCACGGCGCAGGTCTGTCCCCAATCCAGCGCGGATATTGTAGCTGGCAATGCGCAGGCCTATGTTCATCGTGTCGTTCATGCCCATGATATGGGGCGACGCGCGGGGTGAAACCATGCAGACATCCGAAACTTTTGTGCGCATCATGCAGTTGATCCTGCTTTTGGCAGCAGGCGTTGCTGTGTTCGAAGCGCAATGGTCTGTTGTCTTCGTTGCGCTGGCCACATGGGTCCTTACGCTGTCACCGCGCAGGTTTGCCCGCTGGATCGGGATCGAACTGCCCCCGTCATTCCTGCTGGCAAGCGTGATTTTTGTCTTTGGCACGCTGTTTTTGGGTGAGGTCTTTGACTTTTACGAACGCTACTGGTGGTGGGACATTGCCCTGCATTTTGGGTCGGCACTTGGCTTCGGATTGATCGGCTTTTTGTTCATCTTCATGCTTTTTGAAGGAGACCGTTTCGCCGCCCCGCCACTGGCCATCGCGGTGTTGTCCTTTGCTACAGCCATCGCAATCGGTGCCTTGTGGGAAATCTTTGAGTTTGGGATGGACCAGATCTTTGGGATGAACATGCAAAAGTCGGGATTGGTCGATACGATGGCCGACCTGATCGTCGATACGTTCGGGGCGTTCATCGGTGCGACCGCTGGATATTTCTATCTCAAGGGGCGGCAGTTGGGCGGATTGGGTGCCGCGATCGATGACTTCGTGAAGCTGAACAAGCGGCTCTACGGCAAGGTGCGGCGAAAGAACTAGATCGCTTTTTGCGCGGCGCGAACAGCACTTGCTCCCAATTCAACACAAGCCGTTGCACCAATGAAAAGGGCCACCCGATGGAGCGGCCCTTTTGCGTCTTCGGATCGGTTGATCCTTAGTTCAGGTCTTTGGCGTAGTCTTCGGCCAGACCGGCTTCGGCTTCGGCCACAGCAGCGATCAGCGCGTCGAGGATTTGGTCACCCCCGTCAACATTGCCACGGAACCAGTCCTGCACAGGGGCAGCTGCTTCGGCGAATGCGGCTTTTTCGTCTGGTGTCGGGACATAAAGGTCGCCACCACCTGCAACGAAGGCCTCATAGGCTTCGATGGACTTCCGCTTTGGCGAGGCAAACGTTGCCTGCTGCAGCTGGCTGAAGCCATCAACGACGACTTTACGCAGATCTTCTGGCATCGCCATGAAGTTGTCGTTCGACATCCACCACAGCGCACCCATGTAGGCGTGACCGTCAAGCGTGACATATTGCAGACCCGCATCAGGGAACTTCATGCCCATGATGTCGGTGATGCCGTTCTTGGAACCTTCAACAACACCGGTCTGGAACGAGGTAAAGAGCTCGGGCCATGGGATCGGGGTCGGGGACGCACCAAGTGCGCGGACGAGTTCCTGCGGCAGGTCAGCGACAACAGTCCGGATTTTCAGACCTTCCATGTCAGATGGCATCGCAACACGACGCTGCGTGTTGGCAAAGTTGCGCCAGCCACCGGTGTTGCCGACAGTCATCAGGCGGATTGTGTTGCCGGATGTTTCCAGCGCCATGTCGCGCATGGTGCGGACAAAGTCACCTGTCAGCACGGCCTCGGCCACGCGGTCATCGGACATCAGGTAGGGCAGATCAAGAACCTGCACATAAGGGAAGATGCCGGCCGCACCACCAGAGGTGGAGATATAGACATCGATTGAGCCCTCAGAGACGCCTTCAAGACACTCTGCACCAGTGCCGCAAAGCTGCGTGCCGATGAAGAGTTCCACAGCGATGCGCCCGTTAGAGGCCGCCTCGACGTAGTTCTTGAACACGACCAGACCATCATAGTCTTCGTCGTTTTCGTTAGAGTTTGCTGTGGCGCGGATCGTAAAATCCTGTGCCGTGGCCGTCATTGCAGACCCTGCAAGCAGCGTGGCGGCAAGTGCGCCTTTCAGTAGACCTTTGAGCATGTATTCTCTCCCTATGCGTTGGTCGGTTTGGGAACAGTGTCCCGTTATTGGACGAAGCCCGTCAAGCGCGGAATCGTCATTGAAATGGCTGGGACGTAAGTGATCAGGAAGATCACGAATATCTCAACCGCGAGGAAGGGCAAAATCGCCTTGGCGATCGTTTCGACCTTTTCGCCCGAGACGGTACTCGCGACGAATAAGACCAAGCCCATGGGCGGGGTCGCCAATCCGACGGTCAGGTTGACCGACATGATGATGGCAAAGTGGACAGGGTGGACGCCCAGATCGACAAAGATCGGTCCAAGGATCGGCCCCAGGATGATGATCGCTGGCCCCGCATCAAGGAACATGCCGACGATAAACAGCAGGATGTTGATCAGGAACAAGAGCACGAGCGGATTCTCGGACAGGCCAAGGATGTATTCCGACATGATCTCAGGGGCGTGTGACAGAGACACGACGGTTTTGAACGACACCGCCGCGCCAACCAGCAAGAGCACCGCAGAGGTCGACAGCGCCGATTTGGTCAGCACTTCGATCAGGTCGCGCCCGTTCATCGAGCGCAGCACAAGGAAGCTAACGACAAGCGCATAGGCCACGGCGATAGCAGAGGCTTCGGTCGGGGTCATGACGCCCACAAGGATACCGCCCAAAATGATGATCGGGGTCTGCAGCGGGGCCACAGCCTTTTTGGCGACCATGCGGAAATCGTGGCTGCACCGTTTGCGATAGCCAACAAGGATAAAGTGCGCCGCAACCAAGGCTGCCAAGAACAGCGCCCAGCCTGCACCCGATTGACCCTCGGGCAGGAAGTTGCTGCCCAAAAGCCAGAGCAAACCACCGACGTTCAGCCGCAAAAGCGCAAAGCTGACCCAGTATTCAACCGGGCTGATGGTCTGGTCCTTGGTGACAATACGTTCCGCCTTTGGCAGCTCGTAACGATCAGCCATCAGGCGGACCATGACCATCAGGCCAACACCCACCATGATGCCGGGCACGATGCCTGCAAGGAACAGCGCCGCGACGCTTTCACCCATGACATAGGCATAGATGATCATAATGCCCGAGGGCGGAATGATCGGACCGATCACCGAGGACGCAGCGGTCACAGCGGCGGCAAATTTCCGGGTATAGCCGTTCTTTTCCATCGCGGGGATCAGCGTTGACCCCAGCGCGGATGTATCGGCAACAGCAGAGCCTGACAGCCCGGCAAAGAGAATGGAGGAGAGGATGTTGACGTGTGCGAGTCCCCCCCTCAGGTGGCCCATAAAGGCTTGGGAGAATTCAACGAGACGCACAGTAATGCCGCCCCGGTTCATGACTTCGCCTGCGAGCATAAAGAACGGCAGGGCCATCAGCGGAAAGCTGTCCATGCCGTTGTAAAGGTTGCGGTAAAGACCCGCGACGACGTTGCGGGTATCGCCTTCCATCATGATCAAGGCGATTGGTGCAGCCAAAAGGCCAAAGACCACCGGCAGGCCGATCATGATCAGGAGAAGGAAAAGAGGTAGGAACCAGATCAGCATTAGTTTGCCCCCGCGATGTCTTCGTCTGCCGTCAGACGGGTCAGTTTGTCGCCATGACCCGCAAAGGTAATCAGCTGACGGATGATCAGTTCGATGTTCACGAGGATCAGCAAGTTCATCCCCACCCAGAGCGAGGCAAACTGAAAGTTATTCTGGAACTTTGCGCCGCATTTACCGATCTCGATCCCGAAGGGCCAGCGCAGAGAGGCCGAACAGCCGCGACCTGAAAGGGTATCGACGTGGTTGTTCAACCCGCGTTCCCAAAAGACGATCAGGACCCAAAGCGAAACCGCGAGAAGGAAGAGCGCGAGAAGGCCCGCGAGCATACGGGGCAGGGCCCGTTCCAGCATATCGATCGCGACAAAGCCGCCAATGCGGTAGGCCAGCGGAGCCATCAGGCCGGTCATCCAAAGCATGCCGAAGCGCGCGGCCTCTTCCGACCAGTTGAGCGCGTCGCCCACGGCGTAACGGAAAAAGACCTGTGACAGGATCACAATGACCATGAGCGCAAGCGCTACGACCGAAATCCATCGACCCACCGCGAGAATCGCGGTGTTGAACCTTTCCAAGGGCCAAAGGACCCCAAACAGGACCGACATTGCGGCTCCTCCCCTGTTATATGGTGACCGCTTTGCGGTCGCTTCATTTTTAGTCTGGGGGCGCTGCCCCGTCGCTACGCGACCCCCCGGGATACTTGTGAACCAAAGAAAACATCATGGGGCAATGTTGAACGTTCCGTATTTGCCGCCGTGGAACACAAGTGGTTCCCCGTCGGTGTGATGGGCTTTTGTGACGCGGCCCACGATGATCACGTGGTCGCCTGCATCATGCGTGGCCTCAAGGTTGCATTCGAAGGTGGCAAGCGCCCCTTCGATGATGGGCATGCCGCAGTGGCTAAGGTGGGTGGGCACATCCGCAATGGCGGTTTTGGATTTCACGATGGCCGCACAGATATCGCGCTGGTCGGCAGCAAGCACATGGACAGCAAAGCGGCGCGAGCCTGCAAAGTGTTCAAACCGTTTGGACGATTTGGCGGGGGACCACAGCACCAGCGGCGGGTCGAGCGAGACGCTGGCAAAGCTATTGGCGACGATGGCCACAGGCCCCTCGGGGCTGTCGGTGGTGACGACGGTCACGCCCGTGACAAAGGTGCCAAGCGCGCCGCGAAAGCTATCCGCGTCGGTTGACGGGTCAAACGTGGCGATGGTTCCTGCGTCCATTATGGCACCTCTTGGCCCAAGGCCGCTGTGTAAATTTCATACCAGGTCTGGCGGTCCATCTGAACTTTAAGTGCATCTGCTAAGCTGCTGATGCGGTTCATATTGTTGGTGCCCATCACTGGCATGATCTTGGCAGGATGCGCCAGCAGCCAAGCGACTGCAACAGCGCTTTTGTCCACGCCATTGGCTGAGGCAACGGCGCCCAACGCGTCTTGTACTGGGCCTTCGCCCGTCATCAGGCTGCCGCCGCCCAAAGGCGACCACGCCATGATCGGCTTGGCGCGTTCCTGCAGGTAGGCCACGTCACCATTGGTGAAGCCTGCATGCGCAGTGACTGAAAGCTCGATCTGATTGGTGGCAAGCTGGGTCTTCATCGCCGATTGCAGCAAATTCCAGTCGTGCAGCTTAAAGTTCGACACGCCAACCGCGCCAACCTTACCTGCTGCCACAACCTCATCCAGCACCGCACCGGTTTCAAGATGATCCATAAAGGGATCGGGGCGGTGAACCAGCAAAAGGTCGATGTGGTCGATGTTCATCAAACGCAAGGAATGATCGACCGATGCGCGGATGTGATCGGCGGATGTGTCGTAGTATTTCACCCGCGCATCTGCATAGCGCCCGGCAGGGGCGACGATATCGCATTTGGTGACAATCTCGATCTGGTCGCGCAGTGCCGGGGCCGCTTTCAGCGCGGCGCCAAACACCTCTTCGGCCTCATAGCCGCCGTAGATGTCGGCTTGATCCATCGTGGTGATGCCTTGGGCAAGGCAGGCCTCGACCTTGGCTTGCACATGCGCGGCCGAGGTATCGTCGGCTTCGGCCAGACGCCACATGCCATAAACAATGCGGCTGAAAGTCAAATTGGGGGTGATCTGGACGCGATCCATTTAGCGGCGTTCTCCTGTGCCCAAGGGCGTTGCGGGTGTCTGTGCCGGGACGCGGCCATGGGCGTGCGGCAAAGAGCAGGTCTTGAGTTCGGGCATGACGCGGGCGCCAAAGTGTTCGGCCTCTGCGATGTGCGGATAACCTGAGAAGATGAAAGCACGGATGCCCATCTTTTTGTAACCCTCAATTTTCGACAGAATCTGGTCGGTAGAGCCGACAAGCGCCGCACCACAGCCGGAGCGGGCGCGGCCAACACCGGTCCAAAGACCAGGCTCTGTATAGCCAAATTGATCGGCCAGCTCGCGGGCGCGGGCCTGATGGGCCACCCCAAGGCTGATGCTGTCATGGGCGCGGTCGCGGATCAGTTTGCCGTATTCATCGTCAAGCTTGGAGGCGATGTAATCGGCGTATTCTTTCGCTTCTTGTTCGGTGTCACGCACGATCATGTGGACCCGCAGACCATAGTCAAGCGTGCGGCCATGGGCCTCAGCCCGTGCGTGGACGTCTTTCATCCGTTGCGCCAACTGATCTTGGGTTTCAGGCCACATCAGATAGACGTCACATTGCGCGCCGCAAAGTTCCATCGCATCGGGAGAGTAACCGCCAAAATACAGCAAAGGACCACCGTTTTGCTGGTAAGGCCGCGCAGGGTCGGTCGGGACATTGGCGAATTGGTAGATCTCGCCGTCGTGGTTGATTTCATCCTGTGTCCAAGCCTGTCGCAGGATCTCGACCACCTCATGACTGCGCTTGTAGCGGTAGGGCGAAGAGGCCTTTTCCCCGGGAAAATCCGAGGAAATGATGTTCAGCGTCAGGCGACCTTTGAGCATATGATCAAGCGTGGCGATTGTGCGGGCCAGCATGATCGGCTGCACCTCCCCGCAGCGGATCGCGGCGAGGAAATTGATCTTTTCGGTCAGCGGGGCAATACCCGCGACAAAGGACAGAGTGTCCTGACCAACTTGATACGAAGAAGGGGCAAGAATATTGCGGAACCCTTGGTTTTCAGCCGTAAGCGCGATGTCGCGGCAGTGTTCCCAAGACGACCGCAAGTCGCCGTCGGGCACGCCGAGGAACTGATAGTCGTCCGAACATAGGGCCGAAAACCACGATACCTCTGCCGCATCGAGATCGGCGCTGGTGACCGGGACAACTTGATCCATGACTTCCCCCAAAGAATCTGTTCTTGGGACTTGCGTAGCACGGGATTTTGAGTGAAACAATAGTGTATCAATTTTACGCAGGCCGGGGAGGGTCGCGTTATGGCGCAAGCGTCCGCGCTGCCAAAATACGTCGCTGTGAGCGAAATGCTGATCCGTGAGATTGCCGCCGGGCACCTTGCCGATGGCGCGCGTTTGCCGCCGGAACGCGAGATGGCAGCAGAGCTTGGCATCTCTGTCGGGACCTTGCGCAAGTCGCTGGCTGACCTGGAAGGCAAGGGGCTTTTGGATCGCGTTCAAGGCTCTGGCAACTACGTACGCCACATTCCCGATGTGCAAAGCGTCTATGCGTTTTTCCGCCTTGAAAAGGTGCGCGGTGGTGGCTTGCCGACCGCAGATGTGCTGTCGGTTGACCGGCTGACAAAGCCAAAGGATGCCCCTGATTTTGGCCCTGACGAGGAAGGCCACCGGATCAGGCGTTTGCGCAGGCTGGACGGCGATTTGATGGCGCTGGAAGAGATCTGGCTAGATGGATCTCTGCGGGAATCAGTGACGGTGAGCGATCTGTCAGACTCGCTCTATGAATTTTACCGCGATGAATTGGGCGTGGTCATCGCCAGCGTCGAGGACCGCATCGGTGTCGCGCAACTTCCGCGCTGGACGCCAGAGGCCTTTCACCTGCGCGGTGGCATTGCCGTGGGCTACATCGAGCGGATCAGCAGGAGCGCCGAGGGCAGCCCTGTGGAGTTTTCACGCACATGGTTTGACAACAACAAAGCGCGCTATGTGTCGCGCATGGGAAAAGGGTAAGTCCGGATGGAAATGGTGAACTACGGCGTGATCGGCTGTGGCATGATGGGGCGCGAGCACATCCAGAATATCAATCTACTGCCGCACGGTCAGGTCAGCGTTGTCTATGATCCGGTGGACGATCTGGCGCAATCGGCGGCTGATTTGGCAGGGCAAGCGACCGTTGCCGTCAGCATTGATGACTTGATGGATCATCCGCACCTTGATGCGGTCGTCATTGTCAGCCCCAATTTCCTGCATGTGGATCAATTGCAGCAGATCGCCGCGAAAAAGACCGTTCCGATCCTATGCGAAAAGCCGCTTTATACCGACCCTGCGGATGCGGCAAAGATCACCGCATTTGCAAAAAGCTACGACGCGCCGGTCTGGGTCGCGATGGAATATCGCTACATGCCGCCCATTCAAGCGCTGATTAATCAGGTCGAAAGCGCCACCGGCGGGATTTCCATGCTGACCGTGCGCGAGCATCGCTTTCCCTTCCTGCCCAAGATCGGCGACTGGAACCGGTTCAACGCCAACACCGGCGGCACTTTGGTCGAAAAGTGCTGTCACTTCTTCGATCTCATGCGCCTGATCCTGAAATCAGAGCCTGTGCGGGTGATGGCCAGCGCAGGTCAAACGCTCAATCACAAGGATGAAGACTACGACGGTCGCGTGCCTGATATCTGGGACAACGGCTATGTGATCCTCGATTTTGATAGCGGTGCACGGGCGATGCTGGAATTGTGCATGTTTGCAGAAGGCAGCCGGTATCAGGAAGAAATCAGCGCCGTTGGCCCCAACGGCAAGATCGAAGCACTTGTTCCCGGACCCGGCCGGTTCTGGCCGCAACTGCTTGGTCCCGCACCCGTGCCGCAGCTCGTGATCAGCCCGCGTGCGCCCAAAGGGCCAATCATTAGCGAAGTGCCGGTTGATCCAACGCTGCTTGAGGCAGGGGATCACAATGGCTCAACCTTCTATCAGCACCAGCGTTTCAACGCCGTGATCCGCGGTGAGGGCACGGTCGAAGTCACGTTGGACGACGGCGCACGCGCCGTCGCCATGGGGCTAGCCGCACAGGAAAGCGCCGCATCAGGACAGGCCGTGTTGCTGTAACGCGTATGGCTGGTCAGGGGCGGCCCCTTGGCCTATATCGCGGCTGATGAATGACCCTGTGGCCCATAACGCGCGTTTGAGCGTCGCCCCTATGATGGATTGGACGGACCGGCATTGCCGCGTGCTGCACCGGTCCATGTCGCAACACGTCCTGCTTTACACCGAAATGGTGACGGCGCCGGCGGTGATCCACGGCGACCGCGACCGGCTCTTGGGTTTTGATGCGCGCGAGCATCCTGTCGCGGTGCAATTGGGCGGGTCTGATCCCGTGCAACTCGCGCAGGCCGCTCGGATTTGCGAAGATTTCGGCTATGATGAGGTGAACCTCAACTGTGGCTGCCCGTCGGATCGGGTGCAGTCAGGGTCCTTTGGGGCCGTTCTGATGGAAAGCCCCGCATTGGTGGCCGATTGTGTCGCGGCGATGCGGGCGGCGGTGACCGTGCCTGTCACCGTCAAATGCCGGATCGGCGTGGACGAACAGGACCCGACAGAGGTCTTGCCGGATTTCATTGCACGGGTGAGTGCAGCGGGCGTTGACCGCTTTGCGATTCATGCCCGCAAGGCGTGGCTGCAGGGGCTAAGTCCCAAGGAAAACCGCGATATCCCACCGCTGGACTATGATCTGGTGCGGCAGATGAAAGCGACCTTTCCGCATCTGCATCTAAGTGTGAACGGTGGCGTCGAAACACTTGATGATGCTGCAGAATTTCTGGATGGGGGGGTGGACGGCGTCATGATCGGACGTGCGGCCTACCACACTCCTGCCACGATCTTGCTGGAAGCGGATTCGCGGATTTTTGGCAAAGGCCTCGCACGCACCGCTGAAGAGGTTGTGCATCTGATGTTGCCGTACATTGCGGACCACGTTGCAGGCGGCGGGCGGTTGCATCACGTCTCGCGACATATGCTGGGCCTGTTCCAAGGACGCCCGGGTGCACGGGGCTGGCGGCGGACCTTGTCGGAACAAGCGCACCGCGATGGGGCCTCTACGGATGTGGTGCTGCGCGCATTGGAACATGTCACAGAAAAGGCCGCGTGATGGATGATATGGGGCTCTTGCTTGGGACAGCCGCGCTGATCATGGTGATTGGTGCTTTCGCAGGCGTGCTCGCCGGGCTTTTGGGGGTCGGCGGCGGGATCGTTCTGGTGCCCGCGTTCTTTTACGCCTTTTCGGCTTTGGGTTATGACAGCCCGCAGCTGATGCAAATCTGTCTGGCGACCTCGCTTGCCACGATCATCTTCACCTCCACCCGTTCGGTCATGTCGCACCACAAAAAGGGTGCTGTGGAATGGTCAATCCTGCGCAGCTGGGCGCCGGGGATTGTCGTGGGGGCCTGCATTGGCGTCGTGACCGCGGCGGCACTACGATCCGGCACCTTGCAGGCGATCTTTGGCGGATTGGCGGTGCTGGTTGGCCTCTACATGACCTTTGGCAAGTCCACGTGGCGGCGGGGTGATAAAATGCCGGGCGGCGTGTTTCGTGCCGCGTTTTCGCCAGTTGTGGGGTTTTTGTCGGTGCTGATGGGGATCGGCGGCGGATCTTTTGGCGTGCCGCTGATGACCCTGCATGGCGTGCCAATCCACCGCGCGGTCGCGACGGCGGCAGGCTTTGGCGTGATTATCGCGGTGCCGGCAGTGATCGGGTTCCTGATGTCCCCCGTGGCCGTGGCCCCGCCGCTGACTTTGGGGTCGGTGAACCTTGCGGCCTTCGTGCTGGTCGTCGCGATGACGCTGATCACAGCGCCCTTGGGTGCTGCATTGGCCCATAGGATGGACCCCAAACCGCTCAAGCGGGTGTTCGGCGTGTTCCTGATCCTTGTGGCGCTGAATATGCTGCGCAAGGCGGCCGGGTGGTAGGCTTTGCCACCGAAGGCTTTGCGCTCTTGCCGTGGGACGCACGGGTGGCGCGTTGGGCCGAAGCCGCGAAGAATGCCGCGCAAACCATTGATATGACAGAAAGACGCCATGGCGGAACATGGTTTGTTGGTGTTGATGCCTTGCCGAATGCGGCAGATGGATCAATCGGGGACGTTCCGCTGAAAGGCCCTTGGGGGGGGTTGATTGACCCGCCAGCGACATGGCACGCCGCACAGCTTTCGGTGGTCTTTCCAGGCTACCCGCAGCAAGACACGGGTGAAAGCGATGCCGCCCATCGGTTTCGCGCCACACGGGATGCTGCCCACCTTGATGGATTACTGCCCGAAGGCCCCGAAAAGCGCCGACACCTGCGAGAGCCGCATGGCTTCATCCTCGGTCTGCCGCTATCGGACGTTGCCAGCAGCCCCTTGGTGGTTTGGCGCGGGTCACATCACATCATACAGACAGCGTTTACCCAGGCCTTTGCTGGTGTGGATGCGTCAGAATGGGGTGATCTGGAAGTGACTGACGTCTATCAAGCCGCCCGCCGCGACGTGTTTGAGAACTGCGAACGGGTTGAACTGCCTGCACGGGTGGGGGAAGCGACCCTCCTTCACCGGCACTTGATCCACGGGGTTGCCCCATGGAGTGACGGTGATGCGCCGCGCCCCATTGCCTACTTCAGACCCTTGATTTCGCCAGAGCGCTGGTTGTGAGCTCGGGAGCCTCCGGCGGGGATATTTGTGAACCAAAAAGCTTAAACTCTGGCCTTCAAGTGGTTGAAGTCTTTGAGTGATTTTCCTGATTCGTCCACAAAGAGACCGGGCAGGGTGCGCAATGTCGTGATTTGGTCGACCCGCAACTCATCAAAGGCCTTGGTCGTCTCACACCAGGCCACGCAGGTCCAAAGGCGTCCCCAGTAGTCGAGCTGCAGGGGCCGCAGGATGCGTTGTTTGTCGTCCAAGGTGATCTGGAGCTTTTGTCTCGCCCGGATGGCTTGGCGGATCGTTGGCAGATGCTGGAACCCACGGGCGGCGTCGGCAAAGGGGTAAATGGCAAAGTTGGTGGTGGCAGGTGCGCGGCTGCGATCCTCTGGCATCACAGCGTCGATCTTGCTGCTGAGGCTGCGGGCGGCGGACGCAAGTTCGCCATCCTCTGATTGGCCTACGGCAGCAAGGCCAAGGTGCAGTGCTTCAACCTCTGTCATGGTCAGGTTCAACGGCGGCAGGGTGATGGCGGCGGTGACGCGGTATCCCACCCCACGCGCGCCCTCAATCGGGACACCAGAGGCCGCAAGCGTGTCCATGTCGCGGTAAATCGTGCGCAGCGATGCGCCAGTCGCTTTGGCGATGTCGCCCGCCTTGTGAAGGTCGCCATCGCGCAGCAGTTGAACGATTTGCATCAGACGGTCTGCGCGGCGCATGGTGATTCCCTTTGTATGTGCCAAATTTCTGTCAGTTGACAATTTATTGACGCAAAAAGCCGAAATGCCAATAATAATAGGGCAAAATGACCTCTGGTTCGAGCGATTTACGGCTTCCCAACAGGCAAACGCCCCCCTATCTAGAGTGTAAGAGTTGAAACGTCCCGGTGCGCGATGCGCCGGGTTTGAGGAGAACGATATGCTCAATAACATTGGTTTGCCGGGTCTTCTGCTGATCGCAGTTGTGGTTCTGGTGCTTTTTGGTCGTGGCAAGATTTCATCCCTGATGGGCGAAGTCGGCAAAGGCATCACCGCGTTCAAGAAGGGCGTGGATGATGGCAAGGCCGAGCTGGAAGACGGCATGGCCGAGGCGCGCGATGTGACGCCTGAAGACGAAAAAGACAAAGCCTAAGCCCCGGAGGAACCGCGATGTTCGGCCTTGGCTGGAGCGAGATGGTGCTGCTTGGCATCGTCGCCCTGATTGTGATTGGTCCAAAGGACCTGCCCAATATGTTTCGCACCCTTGGCCAGTTCACGGGCAAGGCAAAGGGCATGGCGCGCGAGTTTTCGCGGGCGATGGAGGCGGCGGCTGACGAGAGTGGCGTAAAAGACATCAGCAAAGGGCTGCAAGCGGCTGCAAACCCTCAGAAATTCGGGCTTGATAAAGTGCGTGAAGCGACCGGGACAGCCTTTGCGCCGGGGTCGGAAACGGCGAAGCTTTCGGAAGAGCGGCAGGCGGCGAAGGATCGCATGCTTGAGGCCAGTACCAAGGCGGTTGAAGCCCGTAAAACGGCTGAGGTTGTGAAGGTGGATGATGCACCGGCGGCGAAGGCACCTGCGAAAGCCAAAGCCCCCGCGAAAGCCAAGACAGCGGCGAAACCCAAGGCTACGGCCAAGCCAAAGGCGGCAGCTAAGCCTAAGACAACAAAGGCAAAAGCAGCGCCTAAGGCCAAGAAGAGTGATCCGTCATGAGCGCCACTGAAGACATGGACGACAGCGCCGCGCCACTGATGGAGCACCTTGCGGAGTTGCGGACGCGGCTGATCCGGTCGGTGCTGGCGTTTATCGTTGGCATGGTGATCTGCTTTACCGTCTGGCGGCCGATTTTTGAGTTCCTGACGCGCCCCTTGTGTGATGCGTTGCAGCGCGACGGGGCCGATTGCGGACTGATCTTTATCAAGCTGGAAGAGGGATTTTTCACAGCGATTTCAATCTCTTTGCTGGGTGGCTTGGTGTTGTCGTTCCCAATCATCTCGCACCAATTGTGGCGGTTTATCGCACCCGGACTCTATAAGTCCGAGAAGGGCGCGTTTCTGCCGTTTCTGATCGCATCGCCGTTCATGTTCCTGCTTGGCGCGTCCTTTGCGTTCTATGTGATTACGCCGTTGGCGTTCGACTTTTTCCTTGGTTTTCAAAGCACTGAAAGCCTTGTTGAAGGTGTCTCATCCAGCACGCAGGCCGCTGGCACGGTGTTTCAGGGTTCAGCGCAGGCTTATCTGAGCCTGACGATCAAGTTCATCGTGGCCTTTGGGTTGTGCTTTCAGCTGCCGGTTTTGCTGACGCTGATGGGCAAGGCGGGGCTGGTGTCGTCACGTGGGCTGCGCACCACCCGGAAGTATGCGGTGGTGGGCATCTTGATGCTGGCGGCACTCGCAACGCCGCCGGATGTGATCAGCCAAGTCATTCTTTTCGTTGTGGTTTACGGCCTTTACGAGGTGTCGATCCAACTTGTGGCACGCGTTGAAAAGAAGCGGGTTCAGAAGCTGCGGGAAGAGGGCATTCTGGACGAGAACGAAGACCTCTATGGAGACATCGCGGACGAGGATCCCAAGTCATGAGTGATCCGCTGGAGCGGATTGCGGCAGCGCTGGAGCGGTTGCGACCACCAGCGGCGCAGGCCCCGGATTTCAGCGGTGCGACGGCCTTTGTCTGGCAAGCTGATCCGGACATGTTGATACCTGTGCCAGAGGTCAATCGCGTGGCGGTTGATCTGCTTGTTGGGATTGACCGGTCGCGCGATACTTTGCTGGCCAATACCCGCCAGTTTGCCGACGGAATGCCTGCCAATAACGCCCTATTGTGGGGGGCGCGCGGCATGGGAAAATCCAGCCTTGTCAAAGCGATACATGGCGCTGTTCAAGCGGAATTCAAGGACCTGAAGATCATCGAGATTCAGCGCGAGGACCTGCCCAGCATTAACCGTCTGTTAACCCTGCTGCGCCACGCATCGGAGCGGTTTATCCTGTTCTGCGACGATCTGTCGTTTTCCCATGATGATGCGCATTACAAATCTTTGAAGGCGGTTTTGGATGGCGGGATTGAGGGGCGGCCGGAGAATGTCGTGCTTTATGCCACGTCGAACCGGCGGCATTTGATGCCACGGGATATGATAGAGAATGAGCGTCAATCAGGGATTAACCCATCGGAAGCGGTGGAAGAGAAGGTATCGCTGAGCGACCGTTTTGGGCTTTGGCTGGGGTTCCATCCTTGCACGCAGGACGAATATTTGGACATGATTTCAGGCTATTGCGCGGCACATGGGGTCAAGATCGACCCAGATGAGATGCGGGCAGAAGCGATTGAATGGCAGGCCACACGCGGGTCGCGGTCGGGCCGGGTGGCCTGGCAGTATTTCATCGATCTGGCGGGTCGCAAGGGCGTGACGTTCAAAGGTTAAGACGCCACCGCACGGTCAAAACGGCCGTGCAGAAACCATATGAAAACCATGCACAGACGATGCACAAACCATATGCATCGAAGTGTGAACGGCTGTTAGGCAATGCAGCGGGCGCTGGGGTTGATGACCTGTGAACGCGTCCAGAGGCTTGTGCGGCATCTAAAGCTTTTGGACCCATTGGGAGATCGCTTGCGCGGCCTCATCGGCGGAAAGCGCTGTCGTGTCGAGTTGCAGGAGGTTCGCGGCCTGCAATCCGGCAAGGGGTTGGGCTTGCGTTTGGTTGCGCCGGGCCATGTCCGGATCGCGGGGCTTTGATTTCTGATCGCGCCCGGCGGATTGAATGCGGTTGATGTTCTCGTCCAGACTGCAACTGATGTGCACCACGCAAAAGGGCGGGCGGGCGTCGCCGAGGGCTACCAGCCTGTTCCATTCCGCGTCGCCCCAATCGCTTTCGCCTGCGATGACGGTCGTCAGCACGACGGGTTCGTGCGGTGGCAGCTGGTGGATAAGGTCATGGGCAATGGCTTCGATCTTTTCGACCGTTTCCATGAATGCCGGGGTGCGGAACGTGGTGAGGGCAAAGGCCACGTTATAGACCGTGTGGATATCGAGAAGGCGGCCATTGAGAAGCGCGGCCAGTTTCTGTCCGATGGTGAGCTTTCCAACACCGGGATAGCCGTTCAATACAATGATCATCCTGTCCGGGCCTTTGCGTTGCGCGCTTGAGTGCAGGGGGTCACGCCCAAGTCACCCGCCTGCAGTCTGAACGTGCCGCCGGAGCGCGGCGCTGGCAAGCCTATGGCAACAGCCCGGCGGGGTCGACGGATTGCAGCCCACGCCGGGTTTCGAAGTGCAGGAAGCTGGGGTCGCCTGCGCGGACGCGACCGATGGTTTGGCCTTGGCTGACGTTGTCGCCTTTGGACACCGATAGCCCGTCCATATTGGTGTAGACTGTCAGCAGATTGTCCGCGTGTTTGATGACCACGATAGCGACGCCATTGGTGTCGGTCGTCACTGCAGCGATAGAGCCAGAGGCGGCGGCTTTGACGGACGTGCCAGCAGGCACGCCGATATCGATGCCTTCGTTGCGACCGGGGGAATATTCACGGATCACAGTGCCTGTGACGGGCCGGATAAGGCTCGCGTTGGGGTTTGTGGCTGCCGGGGCAGGTGTGGTGGAGGCACCGGTGTCGGGTGTCTCGGGGGCCGGTAGGCTCTCGGTTGCGGCGACGGGTGTTTCAGCGGGCAGCGGGGCCGAGGCGCTTGGCGGTGTTGGTGTTGGTGTGCCGACGCCGGGGTCAGTCACGGGGGCCGGGGCTGCGACAGGGCGGCGGCTGCCAGCCTGTGGGATCAGCAGGAATGCGCCCTCGCGCACCGTGAGGTCAGAGCCGAGGCTGTTCCATTCGGCGATGTTAGAGACCGGCACGTTATAAAGGCGCGAGAGCGAGAAGACGGTTTCGCCGCGCTGGACCTTGTGACGGATCGGTTCGACCCCTGCGGCAGGTGTCGTCGTGGCCGGGGTCGCGGCGGGGGCGGGCGTTGTGGCCTGGCCATCGACGCGGTCCAGCGCCGTGGTGGCGACCGCGGCCACGTCGAGCGGTTGGATGGGGCCTGTGGTCGCCGCACCTGTAGCGGGCGAAGGTTCGGCCACGCGGGAGGGCAGTGCCAAAAGCTCCCCCGGGCGCAGGGCTGCATCGGCGGCGATGCCGTTAAAGCGCGCCAGTTCGCCCGCGTTCAGGCCGATGCGGGTGGCGACGGAGGCGACATTATCGCCGGACCGGGCCACGGCGACCTGATAGTTGGGGTAAGAGATCACGCCGCGATCATCTGCGGCGGGGCGGTCGGGCAGGTTAGCCACGGCCTCGGAGGTGTCAAAGCCGTTGCCCATGTCGCGCAGGTCAAAGTCGGGCAGCCCGCCTTCGCAGGCGGCCAAAAGGGCGATGGCACCGGTGGTCATCATCAGCCGGAGGGGATGGCGTTTCATGTCTGCTCTCCTATCATACCGCGCCCCTTGTTGCCGGGGTCGTCATTGGCATTCAGTCTTGTCCCAGCCCTTCGAGTAAGGGCACAAAGCGCACTTGGCGCAACTCGTCGTAGTCAAATCCTGTGTCGGTCCGGGTGACCCGGATCAGCGATTGCACCGTGTCGGACTGGCCCACCGGCAGCACCATGATACCGCCCACGCGCAGTTGCGCCAAGAGGGGGCTTGGGGGGTCTTCTGCAGCGGCTGTCAGCAGGATCCGGTCAAAGGGGGCCTGATCGGGCAGCCCGTGGCTGCCGTCGGCGGCAAAGGCGGTGATGTTGGTAATGTCTTGCGCGTCAAAGACGGCCTGTGCTTCGGCGACGAGGCGTTTGTGCCGGTCCACGGTATAGACCCGGCGGGCAAGCTGCGCGAGGATTGCTGCCTGATAGCCAGAGCCGGTCCCGACCTCGAGCACTTTGTCGCGCGGCTGGACATTGAGCGCTTGGGTCATGATCCCCACGACGGACGGCTGGCTAATGGTTTGGCCGCAGTTGATCGGCAGGGGCATATCCTCATACGCGCGGTCCGAGAACAGGCCTTTGACAAAGGCGGCGCGGTCGACCTTTTCCATTGCCGTGAGCACGCGGGCGTCGGTGACACCCTTGGAGCGCAGGGCGTAGAGGAACTGCATCTTGGTTTGCGCGTCGGTCATGCAAAGACGTCCTGCATCGCGGCTAGGCTGGTATGGTCAGTGAGGTCCGCGCGCATGGGGGTGACGGCGATTTGGCCAGCGAGGTTGGCGTGCACGTCGGTGCCCGGTGCTGTGGGTTCATGCTGTGGCCCGCCCTTGATCCACAGGAAGGTGCGGCCATTGGGGGCGGTTTGCGCGGTCATGCCAAAGGGGATGTTGGGCCGTTGGCCTTGGGCGACCATGGCGGTGCCGGTCACCTTGTCTGCCGGGATCGGCGGGAAGTTGACGTTGTAGAACATCTTATAGCCGTCGCCGCCCCATTCGGCGCGGTCGAGCAGGGTTTGTACAAGGGTCGCA
The DNA here is from genome assembly GCA_947494675.1 of uncultured Paracoccaceae bacterium. Taxonomy (GTDB): domain Bacteria; phylum Pseudomonadota; class Alphaproteobacteria; order Rhodobacterales; family Rhodobacteraceae; genus CANMYO01. Next base: position 898,189 of record CANLVP010000002.1, on the reverse strand, counting down.
CCGTGCTGGGCGGCGGCCTCAAACGGGTCATCAAGTTGGGCGTTGTCGGGGCCAAAGAACTGCGACAGGGCGATGGCGGGCAGGCGTTGCAGGGCCGCCTCCATCGCGGCCCCGATGGTGCCGGAGTAGAGCGTGTTATCGGCGGCGTTGTTGCCGCGATTGACGCCGGAGAGGATCAGGTCGGGCGGTGTGTCGGGCATGACGTGGTAGAGTGCGGCCAGCACGCAATCGGCGGGGGAGCCTTCGGCGGCGAAACGGCGGGGGCCGAGTTCGGAGATCATCATCGGCTTGGTGTAGCTGATGCAGTGGCCGACGCCGGACTGTTCAAATGCGGGGGCCACGGTCCAGACTTCACCTTTGGGGCCAGCGACGGCTGAGGCGATGGCATGCAGGGTGGCGAGCCCGGGGGCGTTGATGCCGTCGTCATTGGTGATGAGAATGCGCATGGAAGTCCCCGTCCGCCTGTCTGACACCGGTTTAGGGTGGGGCGGAGGCGAAGGGAAGCGGGACTGTGGCGAAGGGCCTGTGATGTGGCGCGGTTGCGTCAGGACGGCCCGGCGCCGCTGTTGCCCCTGCGGGGCAAATCGCCCCGCCCGCCGTCCCGGATTAACCGAGGAGTTCTGGCAGCAGGCGCGCGGCCTCTGACGCAGGCGTGGCGAGGGCATTGCGGTCTTCGCCGGGGTAGAACCGCGCGCGGGTGGCCGTTGCCATGGGGTTGGGCGTGAGGATGGTGACGTTTGGCCCGGTCTTTGCGCTTTCGGCCTGCCAACTGCGGGCCAGCGCCATCTGCGCGCCTTTGGTCGCGCCGTATGCGCCAAAGAACTGCGCCCCGGCGCGGGGGTCATCAAGGAACACCGCGCGGCCACCAGCCCCCAAGAGCGGTGCGACATAGGCGATCAGCCGTTGGGTGGCGGTAACGTTGACGTCGAGCGACCTGGAGAGGTCCTTGGCCCCGATATGATCGGCAGGGGCCAGTGGGGCCGCGTGGATGGCGGCGTGGACCCACAGATCGAGGCTGCCCCAGCGGTCAAATATCCCGCGACAGAGCTGCTGCATGGCGGCATCCACCGTGATATCCATCGGGGCCAGTGTCGCGGCACCGCCTGCGGCCTGAATGCCATCGTCAAGCTCTTCCAATGCGCCGGTGGTTTTGGCCACGGCGATCACGTGATGCGTGGGGGCGAGGGCGGTGGCGATGGCGGCACCAAAGCCGCGCGATGCGCCGGTAATGAGGGCTGTTTTGGTCATGGGCAGGCTTTAGGGCTTGGCGCGCGAAATGGCAATCGCCCTGCGACCCTAGCCGGGGATTTGCAAGGTATGCACAGCCCCATCGGGGCCAGAGAGCACGGCGGTGGTTTCATCGAGCGCGGTGACAGTCAGGCCAAAGGCGCTGCCGCCGGGGGCCACGCGCGCGATCTCTCCACTTTGGTTGCGCAAGAGTGCGGCACCGCCCGCGCCATCGGACATCAGGCCGATGAGGGCCACGCCATTCAGCGGCAGGGCATCAGGGATAGCCGCGGCATCGGCCACGTTTTGTGGGGTTTGGGCAGGAGTTGCCATGTGTCTAAATGTCTTTGATCACGCACCGCGATAATGGGTGCTGCGGCGATATGGGCGCGATCAAAGACAGTTGCAAGATGTCGTCGCTGCGTTGCGGCATTTGTAACGCAGCGTCGGCGGATACTAGCCAAAGAGAGGGCTTCCGTCCTCTTTCAACAATGGCGCCGTGGGCTGATTTTCCAGGAGCGGTAGCACGGTTTCGGACGGGCGGCAGAGTGCGACACCTTTTGGTGTGCAAACGATTGGGCGGTTTACCAGAACTGGATCGGCGATCATCGCATCAAGGATGGTGTCGTCGTCGGCGTCAGGCAGGCCGCGCTCCGCCGCGTCGGTCTTGTGGGTGCGCAGGGCAGTCTTTGGCGTCAGGTCTGCAGCGGCAAAAAGCGCCAAAAGCTGTGGCCGGGTCCAGCCGGTGGAGAGGTATTCGATGACCACAGGCTCTGTCCCTGTGGCGCGGATCGCGGCCAGCACATTGCGCGAGGTGCCGCAGGCGGGATTGTGGTGGATGACGGTGGTCATGGGAGGTCCTTTCAGCGTGGCTGCCTGAGGATTAGCGCAGGCGGTGCGACAGGCGCAACCGAACTTTAACCGCGGTCTGGTAGGGGTGCCGTTGGGCAGTGGTCAGGATTGGACATGCAACATCAAAGAGAGCGGCAATCAGGTGGATTTGTAGCCCCGCAGGTGGAAGATGCGGGGCTGTTCAAGGGAAATTTGGTCAGTGTGAACGTGACGCTGTCGCCGCAAGTGCACCTGAGCGTGCGGCACGATCTGGTGGTGACGGCAGTGACCGCAAACGGGCTGACGTTTGAAGTGCTTTTTGCCGGGCGGCGGAAGGCGGCAGCGGCGTGGTTGCTGGGCCATTTGGCGCATCTGCGCGGGCAGGGCAAGGCCTCTGAGGGCGTGACGGTGCCCGTGTTAATCCAAGGGGCGTGGCGGACGACTTTTGCGCCTGATCCATCGGGCTGGGACGCGCGGCGCAGGCAATTGGTTGCGGCGATCTGGACGGTGACGGCGCAGGGGCGCACCCAGACCTTTGGTGAGCCGCCGATGCGGTAGTGAGGTCACTGACCCATGAAATGAAGCTGGTCGTTTCGAAAACCAGCCTGTTCGGTGGGGTAGAAGAAGGGATATTGGCCTTCAACCGGGCAGGCCCGATGCCAATTCGGTCACCGGTGAAGGAAAACTGCGGTTTGGATGACTTATAGCGCGGGAGCTATTCGGCTGCCTCTTTCCCCTGAAAGCCTTGTTCGATCATGTCGGAGGGAGCGACGGGGTATTCGCCTGAGAAACAGGCGTCGCAATAAGCGGGGGAAGCTTTGTTGCGGCCATTGGCCTCGCCCACGGCGCGGTAGAGGCCGTCGAGCGAGATAAACCGCAGACTGTCGACGCCTAGATGGTCGCGCATCTCATCCTCGGACATGGTCGCGGCGAGCAGTTTTTCGCGCTCTGGCGTGTCGACGCCGTAAAAGCAAGGCCAGGATGTGGGAGGCGAGGCGATGCGGAAGTGGACCTCTGCCGCGCCCGCATCAAGGATCATTTCCTTGATTTTACGGCTGGTGGTGCCGCGCACAACGCTATCGTCCACGAGGATCACGCGTTTGCCGCGGATCAGAGCGCGGTTGACGTTGAGCTTCAGGCGCACGCCCATGTTGCGGATCTGCTCGGTCGGTTCGATGAAGGTCCGACCCATGTAGTTGTTGCGGATGATGCCCATGGCGTAGGGGATCCCGCTTTGCAGGCTATAGCCGATGGCAGCGGGGGTGCCGCTGTCGGGCACGGGGCAGACGAGGTCGGCATCAACCGGGGCTTCTTTCGCCAGTTCGCGGCCGATGTTTTCGCGGGTCTCATAGACAGAACGGCCGCCCAATTGGCTGTCGGGGCGGCTGAAATAGACGTGTTCAAAGATGCAAAAGCGGGATTTGGCGGGACGGAACGGTTGATGGCTTTCGACGCCACGCTCGGCTGTCACAACGACCATTTCGCCCGGTTCAATCTCGCGTACGAATTCCGCGCCGATGATATCAAGCGCGCAGGTCTCGGAGGCCAGCGCCCAGCCGTCACCGATCTTGCCCAGCACCAGCGGTCGCACGCCCAGTGGGTCGCGGCAGCCGATCAGCTTGGTCCGGGTCATGGCGACGACGGAGAACGCGCCTTCGACTTTGCGCAGCGCCTCTTCCATGCGGTCGGGGATGCGGCGGCCCATGGAGCGGGCCATGAGGTGGATGATACATTCGGAATCGCTGTGGCTCTGGAAGATCGAGCCGCGTTCGATCAGCTCGCGCCGGAGCGACATGGCGTTGGTGATGTTGCCGTTGTGGGCGATGGCGGCGCCGCCCATGGCGAATTCGCCAAAGAAGGGCTGCACGTCGCGGATTTCGGTCTGACCCTTGGCCCCGGCAGTGGAATAGCGCACGTGGCCGATACCGATGCCGCCGGGCAGTTTTGCCATCATCGCGGGTGAGGTGAAGTTGTCGCGCACGAGGCCCATGCGGCGGGCCTGGTGAAACCCGGTTTCAGGGTGGTGAGTGACGATGCCGCCCGCCTCTTGTCCGCGGTGTTGCAGGGCGTGCAGGCCGAGGGCCACAAAGTTGGCAGCGTCTGTCACGCCAACCACGCCAAAGACGCCGCATTCCTCTTTCAGTTTGTCATCATCAAAGGGATGGGCGAGGGGCAAGGTGTCGGTCAAGGTGGCAGCCTTCGAATCCGTGAACATCTGAGGCGACGTGTAGCGGTTTGAAACGGTGCTGTCACGGGGTCGATATGACAGATGTGTGACAGCGGTGGGCGGGGTCGCAAATCGACAACAGCACGCACAGCCGTTGCACGTGTTGCGTGATCTGAGGTCGCTTTAGCAACGATAGGCAGATGCCGCCATCAGGCTGGGCGGGATCGAATCAATTTGAATTGAAATATGGCGAGTCTCTTTGCGGATGCCAGACAATCAGATCGTTGAGCCATGATTGTCACTGAGCGAAAAACGCTACCGGTCGCGGTGTGTGACGCATTGTGACCAGCGCCGCATTACCCAATCTGCTGGCATATCCAAGCTATGTTGACCAAAGGTAAGAACAGGGCGACTGCGTATCAAAGTGGCTGCGATATTTTCGTGGTTAACGATCTCTAAACAGGTTGTGTCACATGCGGCCTGACTTAAAACCGAAGGCGGGGGCGTTTACGGAGTGAGATATATGTTGAAAACAATGATTGCGGCCACCGCAACGACGGTGCTTCTTGCCGGTGCCGCACAGGCGGCCACGCTGGTCAGCGCGTCCTCGGCGTCGCAATATTCGAACACAGGCCCCGGCCTGACGTTCACAGATACGGTTGCCTTTGGCGGTGCGGCCACGGGGTGGACCAATGGCCTGTTTACACTGACCTATAGCGGTGACTTTCACACGCCCAGCGGCGAGTACTTCACCCTGGCGGTTGATGGGTTGTCGTTGGGCACCCTGTCCGATGGCAATTCTGCGAACGACCGTTTTGACAATGGGACTGACGACACGCTTCACGACTCGTCCCACACCATTTCAGCGGCGCTGACCGATGGTGAGCTGGCGTCGATCCTGCTGGATGGCAATGTGTCGATCCTGTTTACGGATTTGACACCTCCGGGTGACTGGATCGATTGGGTGAATACCTTTGACTGGTCAATCACGGCTGACGCGGCCCCAGCGCCGGTTCCACTGCCTGCAGGCATGCCGCTGATGATCGGTGGTATGGCGCTGTTGGCGGGGCTCAAGCGTCGCAAAGGCTAAGCCTGTTGCAAAGCGCTAAGGCTGAAGCGGTCCCCATTTGGGGGCCGTTTTTTTGTGGGGGTTGCCGGTCTCGGCGATGTCGAAACGCTGCGGCCACAACGAGAAAGGGCGCGCCGATGCGGCACGCCCGATCCCGTGGGGGTAATTTCGCGGTTAGCTGGTGCGGCGGCGCAGCGCGATTGCGCCAAAGCCTGTCAGCAACAGCAGGCCAGAGGCCGGGAGCGGGATGGTTGGCACGTTGATTGCGTTCACTGTGATGCCGCCGACCTTCACGCCGCGATTGCCAGCCGCGTTTGGCTGGACGCCAAAGATTGTAAAGCTGGACACGCCGCCCGTTGGGATCAGGCTGGTGAAATCGAGCGTCACAAAGCTTGTGCCGGGGGCAGCGGGCAGGGTGAACAGGGTCGCCGCGCCGTTGATAATGATACCGAATTGTTCGGACTGGTTCTGTGTTTCAAACATCAGGCCGGTGATTTGATCGACAAGGACAGAGCCAAAGTCGAAGGTCAGGCTTTCGCCAAGGCCGATGCGACCGCCTTCGGGGTTGCCTGTCACGCCCAAGCCATTGGACGTCACGGCGACGTTGCCGAGTGTCGATGTCACGGTGAGGGCGACGCCACCTTCGGAATAGCTGACAGAGCTGGAATTTGTGCCTGACGCCAGAAAATCATAGTTGATCGTCGCAGCCGAGGCTGCGGTGACGGATAGGAAGAGTGCCGAAATGGCCGAAATCAAAGTCTTCATCACATACCCTTATCTCGCGCATTGTTCGCGCGTGTTAAGAGTTTATTAATGTCGAATTGTGACCCGATCTGGGCGAAACTGGTGCCTTATTCGGGCGCGGAACACGCACCAACCAGCTGCTCGTACTGGATTGTCAGCCAGCCAAGTGCCGCTTCTGGGTCGCGATTTTCGATCTGACCGGTCATGCGGGCAAAGACCTTGGCAGAGCGGCTGTCTTCGATCATCGGGATATCCTGAGCGGAGAGCACGGTTTGGTAGACAAAGAAGGCCACAGCCACCAGCAGGATGCCGCGCAGCACGCCAAAGAGGAAACCGGCCCCTTGGTCGAGGCCGTTGAGCGCAGAGCGTTGCACCAGCGACGAAAAGAGCGGCGTAAAGATCGAGACTACCACAAGGGCAACGGCAAAGACGGCAGCGAAGGCAGCAATAATGCTCAGTTCGCAGCTATCGCCAATAAAGTCGCCAATGACGGGGATCTGGCGGACAAGTGGTTCGGCCTGATCGGCAAAGATGAAGGCGAGGATCGTGGCACCGATCCAGCCTGCGATGGCCATGGCCTCGCGGACGAAACCGCGGCTATAGGCCAGCAGGGCCGAAACGACGATAATTGCGGCGACGACGCCATCAACAATGGTGAAACCTTCCAACGGTCCGCTCCTTCATTCGGGTCCGCGTTCGCCGAACACCGTTGTCACAAAATCGGTCAGGGTCTGCATGGTGCGCAGATCAAGGCCGGATGCCGCAGGTGATTTGGCCTGTTGCGGCATGATTGCGGAGGTAAAACCAAGTTTTGAGGCTTCTTTCAATCTATTTTCCGTCTGAACGCAGGGTCGCAGCGCACCGGAGAGAGAGATTTCGCCGAAAAGAACGGCGTCTTTTGGTATCGCGGCGTCTTCGCGGGCGGACACAAGGGCTGCTGCCACGGCAAGGTCTGCGGCAGGTTCAGTGATGCGCAAACCCCCTGCTACGTTGAGGTAGACGTCCAATCCGGTGAAGGGGACACCGGCGCGGGATTCCAGCACGGCAAGGATCATCGCAAGGCGTGATCCGTCCCATCCGACGACAGATCGGCGGGGTTGGCTGTGTGGCGAAGGGGACACAAGGGCTTGTATCTCGCACAGCACAGGACGGGTCCCTTCGATGCCGCCAAAGACCACAGAGCCGGGGGCAGGGTCGCCGCGTTCGGACAGGAACATGGCAGAGGGGTTCTTGACCTCGGCCAACCCTTTGCCGGTCATTTCAAAGACGCCGATTTCGTCTGCGGGGCCAAAGCGGTTCTTGACCGCACGTAGGATGCGGAACTGGTGGCCACGCTCGCCTTCGAAGTAAAGCACGGTGTCGACCATGTGTTCGACGACGCGGGGGCCTGCGATGGCGCCTTCTTTGGTGACGTGGCCGACCATGACCACGGCCATGCCGTTGCGCTTGGCAAAGGTCGTCAGTTCGTGCGCGCTGCTGCGGACCTGAGAGACGGAACCGGGAGCGGATTCCACGTTGTCGGCCCACATGGTCTGAATCGAGTCGATGATCGCAAGGTCGGGCTTTTCAGCGTCCAGGGTGGTGAGGATGTCGCGCAGGTTGGTTTCCGACGCCAGTTTGACCGGGGATTCTGTCAGGCCAAGGCGGCGGGCGCGCATCTGGACCTGGGCGTTTGATTCCTCGCCAGAGATATAGATGACCTTAAGCCCGCCACGGGCAAAGCGGGCGGCGGCTTGCAGCAGGAGCGTGGATTTGCCGATACCGGGGTCGCCTCCGACCAGCAGGGCAGAGGCTTTGGTCAGCCCGCCGCCCAGCACGCGGTCAAGTTCGGCGACGCCCGACAGGGTGCGGGGTGGTTCGGCCTCGGCGGTGGCGAGGTCGGTGAGGGGGATGGTGTTGCCCCGCATGCCGCCCAGCGACTTTTTCTTCGGCCCAGAGGCGAGCGCTTTGTCTTCGGTGATGGTGTTCCACGCGCCGCAGCCGTCGCAGCGCCCCGACCATTTGGAGGTGACAGCGCCGCAGTCGGAGCAGGAGAAGGAAAGGTCTTTGGCCATGTTCACCTTTTGGACCTATCGTGCGGCGCTGGCAAGGGGGGCTTGATTGGCGGGTGTTTTACTCCGGCGCTGGCGGTTTGGTCAGGCCCGAGATCACGATGGAGGCGAGGATGCAGGCGGTAAAGAGGTAGAGCCCCCATGCGGTTTCCAATTTACCGATGCCGACGCCTTTGGCCACCACGATATAGAGCGCGATCAGAAAGATGTCGGCCATGGCCAGTTTGCCCATCCATGACAGGGCGGGCAGGAGTTTGGGGCTGAGCAGCTGGAAGTGTGTCAGCGCCAGACCGATGGTTTTGAGGTAGGGGGCGAAAAGGGCGAAGGCGGTGACCATGAGGGCCAGAAAGATATCGCTCTCCCACAGCGATTGCAGGCCCGAGATCACCGAAATTTCCGACAGGCCAAAGAGCGGCAGGAGGCCTGCGCGCATGAGTGGGGCGAACCACGCGATGGGAAAGAGGATCAGCAGCGCGAGGTTGGCGTATTTGAGGGTTGTTTGCATCGGAGGCCTTCGTTCGTTTTGGCCTGCTTATTCGGTTGGCGACTGGCAGGGAAGGTTTGATGTCAGGTCGCGGCCCAGCAGGTCGCCTGCCAGATCAAGGCCTTCGGTCAGTTTGGTTTCGGTGTCAGCGGTGATCTTGGTCCGGGCGGTGTCGCAGGCGCGGTCGGTCAAGCTGCGGTTGTGGGCGGTGCTACTGGTTCCGGATAGGACTGCCAGGACCAGCAGGAAGGAAAAGCCATAGGAAAAGAGGTGGATGAGCCAGCCCGGCGCGGCACTGGCCTTGGGGCGTGCGTCAGTGGTTTCTGGCGCTTTGTATTCTGCGCCGATTGCCAACAAGAACAGACCTAAAAGGAGCAAGATCAGGATCACACCGAAGGCGGGACCAGAATAGAGCGGGGTCAGTGCTGGTGTGGCAAGGGCAGGCACAAGCCAACGAATGATCCCGAAGAGAAGATATGCTGCCCCCAGGGCGGTGATGACAAATCCCGCGCGGATCAGCCCGGTGTGACGTGCGGCCATGAATGATGCTCCGAACATCAGAGCGCCAAGGTGGACCATAAGCTCGATCAGCACCGTGGCGATCGCGATCATGACCTGCACAAGGGCCATGATCAGGTCGTCGATGATCATAAGAGGTTACTCAGCCGCAGGTTTGGCGGGCAGGGAGACGACGTTGTCTGTTTCATCGCTGTCGTCGTGTTCCATCGTGTAGCCCAAGTGCGGCAGTGCGGCTTGCAACTTTTCATCAAGTTGGCTGAGTTGGCTCGCGACAATGGATTCCTCAACGTCGACCTGTTGTGCCCAAGTGCGGATTTGGCTGGTGACGTGCAGGGCCTCGACGATACGTTCCTGCTGGGCTTCTGCTTCTTCCTGGCGTTGTTGCAGGAAGGCCTTGGCGCGGGCGACTTTCTCGTCCGAGTAGACGTCCGAGAGGTGACGGGCCTGTTGTGACATCTGGGCGGCAACCTCGAGCACTTGCGGTTCAAGCTGTTCCAGATCGGGGTGGTCGCGCAGATAGGCGAGGCGTTCGCGCACGGCGTCAAATTCAGAGCTGAGGCTGAAGAGGCCTGCGCGGTCGGCGGTATGGGCGAGGTGATAGGCGCGGGCCACGTCGTCCATCGTCATCTCAAACCGGCGGTGGCTGTGTTCCAGCGCCGCGATACGTGCAGAGGTGGGCAGGAAGAACGCCATGGCAAGCAGGAGCGCAGTTGCGCCGATTTGTAGCCATTGACCAGCGTTGGTGTATGTCACCTCTCCAAAAGAGGCGGTCATGGTGAGCCATGGTGCGACCCCAAAGGCGCAGGCGACCGTATAGGCGAGTGCTGCAATCCCAAGGATCGCGACGGCACCAAGCGCCAAAAGGTGAAAGAGACGGGCAGACCCCAGAATAAGATTTTTCATAAACATACCGCATCCCCCAGAATGCTCATTTCGTAACATGCTGTAAGATTAGGTGATTGGCCTTTGGCAATTTCAGGGGAAAACCGGGGGATTTGTGGCATCAGGCCTGTTGATGGGTCAATTTGGTGCGGTGATCGGGACTGTTGCGGGGTGGGAGACAATTGCCGCGGCCGGGCCGCATAGGGGTAGTAGGAGGAGCCCTGCGCCGCACAAGGTCTATGAGGATCGCGTGATTACAGCCTGTATCCGGGGCTGGGCGCAATTCTTTGTGATTTCAGGGGTTTGCGGCGCGAATTTGTGTCGGAATGTCCGAATCGCTTAGGCCTAGCGCTGGGCGTAGTGGCGTGAATAGCGCGGGCCGAGGGAGGTGAGCACTTCGTAGCCGATGGTGCCAGCAGCGCGAGCCAAATCATCGACGGATTGGTGCGGGCCGAGGATTGTGAGGTAAGCGGGATCCTCGTCACAGTCCGTTACGTCAACTGTGATCAGATCCATCGAAACGCGGCCCACAAGGGGGCAAGGTTGCCCGTCATGCCAGAGCGTTGCGCGGCCAGACATGTGGCGTAGCAGGCCATCTGCGTAGCCTGCGGCGATGGTGGCGATGCGGGCCGGACGCTCAGACTGCCAGCTGTTGCCGTAGCCTACGACCTCGCCCGCGGTCAGGTCGCGGATCTGGATCACGGGCAGGTCGATGCGGGCCACGGGCTGGGCGTCCGCAAAGGGGGCCCCGCCATAAAGGCCGACGCCGGGGCGGGTCAGGTCGAAGTGATATTTCTCACCCAGCAGGATGCCGCCCGTTGCGGCCAGACTGCGCGGGGTCGAGATGCCGTCGGTCATCTGATGGAAGACATCAAGCTGGTAGGGGTTCATCGGGTGGTCGGGTTCATCGGCGCAGGCCAGATGCGACATCACAAGCGTTGGGCCTGCGCGCATCACCTGTTCGGCCGTCGTGGCCCAATCGTCCCATTCCATGCCGAGCCGGTTCATGCCGGTATCAAGCTGCACGCCAAAGGGCTGGCCGGGCAGGGTGTCAAAGTGGCGTTTGACCTGTGTGGCGGAGTTGAGCATTGGCGTGAGCGCCAGATCGCGCAGGGTGTCGGTGTCGCCTTCCATATGGCCCGAAAAGACGGAGATGGAGGGACCGGGGCCGAGCGCTTGGCGGACGGCAGCGCCTTCTTCGGCGACGGCCACGAAGAACTGTCGTGCACCTGCCTGTGCCAGTGCGGTGGCGACGCGGGCGGCACCCAGACCGTAACCGTCAGCCTTGACCACGGCTGCGGTTTCCACGCCGGATTTGGCGTCGAGCGCCTGCCAGTTGGCGGCGATGGCCGAGAGGTCAATGGTGAGGTGTCCGGTGCTCATGCCCGTCTTTTGGCAGGGTCGGGGGATTTGTGCAATCGGGGACGCGCGTGCGCCGCTGTTTGCAAGATGCAAACGCGCCCCGCCCGCCGTCCCGGAGGCCTCCGGCGGGGATATTTATGGACCAAAGAAAGCCTAAGGCGCGGGGGTGGTGAGGTTGTATGTTTCCTGCTCGGATGGGGTAAGCAGGTAGATTTCATCCGGGGGGGTTGTGAGCGCGTGTTGCATGATCAGCGGGTCGACGCCCATGTCGTCGAGATAGCGCATGACCTCGCCCTGACCGCGTTGGATGTCTGAGACGGCGAGGAAGGCGGGCAGGGCGGTGTTTTCGCCAAAGTAGTGTTGGTGCACGCCGATGAGCGCCTCTGGGTCGGCGGTGCGGGTGGTGCCCGCGGCCAAGAGGTAGGGGCAGGCCGAGAGGCAGATATCGGAGGCCGTCATTTCGGTATTGATGCCAGCCGTGCGCAATGTGCGGCCGATGGCCAGCGCGTCCTGCACGGAGCCCCCGGGGCTGTTGAGAAAGGCGGTCACGGGAGGCGTGGATTGGGCATCAAGAAATTCGGCAAAGCGGGTGGCGTCACCGGGGGCGATATCGCCGGTGAGGGTGATCACGGGATCGCCGTTCCAGTCGGCGGCGACAAAGTCGAGGCGGCTGGGCATATCGGTGGTCGTGGGAATGGGCCTTGTGCCGGGGGTGGCGGTGCGGGGAGCAAGATCGGACGGGGCGAAGCGGCGGGTCTGGTCGCCGGGGCCGATGGGCTGGGTCAGTTCTGGCGCGTCAGAGGGTGTGAGCAGCGTCGGCAGGATGCGGGTGAGGTCGGCACCGATCAACACCGCGGCAAATGCGATTTGCGCGGCAAAGATCCAGCGCAGGGTGCGACCGGTATTGGGATTGAGCGTGGTCATTCGACGACGTGGGGTTTGGGCGGCGCTTCGGGTTTGGCGCGCGGTGGGGCTGTGGTGGCCGACATCGTGGTGTCGATGTCTTTGAGCGCGATCATGGCGGCGCGGAGTTCCGAGAGGGTTAAGCTATCTTCTGCGGCGCTGCCGTCACGGGCGAAGCGGATGGCGCTTTGGGTGATCGTCACAATCAGCACCAACACGGCGGGCAGCAGGTCAATTGCGATGGCTCCGGCCCAGGAGGGGACAAAGTTGCGGGCATAGAGGATCACCGCGTCGGCGGCTGAGATCGGGGTATAGGTGGTATCGGTAGGGGGCGTCATGTCGATCACCGATTGTGCCGCGGATTCCAGCACGGCGGCCCGTTGGGCAAGGACGGTGAGCACGCTGTCGATGGTGGCCTGTTGCCCCTGCCGGGTCGAGGCGTCAGAGCCGTCGAGCTGTGGCAGGACCACGGAATCTGCCAAGTCGCGGGCGGCCCGCTGCACCAAGGGGGCGACAGAGAGCTGGCGCAATTGCGTGATGACATTGGCGAGGCGCACGGCCTCTTCGGAGAAGAGGACAGAGCGTTGCTCAACGGGGCCTTGCTCGACCGTCAAGGCGCGCATGCGGGTCAGGATCTGGTTGCCGTCGGCGAAGGCATCGGAGACGAGACTTTCCTGGGTGGTGATTTGCGCCTCGAGCGCTGCGAGTTCGTCGGACTTTTGCCGTAAGAGGCGGAAGACGGCGCCTTGACCTGCAAAACCCGAAAGCTGGCCGGTCGCCTCTTGTTCCGAAAGATCAACAAAGGATTGGCGGACGCGGGCCACATCGCGGGAAAGGGATTGCGCGGATTGCGTGATCTCGTTGGTGCGTTCAAGCGCCTCTTGGTAGTCTTGCACGGTTTCGGCAAGGTGCTGTTCCACAGCGGCGGCCCCGGCGAGGGCGGCGGCGTTCAGCCATGATGACATGGCGATGATGGCGCAGGAGCCCAGGCACATTGCCAGAAACAGCCCCATGCGGGCCGCGCCGGTGCGCACTGCAGGCATCAGGCGCATCATATAGGACCAGAAGACGAAGATGCCGACAGAGACGGCGACAGAATAGGCCAGCGCGGCAAAGACGCTGAGCGCGCCGTTGTCATCGAGAAGGGAGGACACGCCAAGGTAGGTGTAGATGCCAGAGGCCACTGCCAGCACACCGAGGGCGGTGCCGGTGATATTGTCGAGCCAGCCCAGTTGGGTTTCCAGATCACGGGCGTTGCGGACGCCACGGGCCTGTGCACGTGAGAGGTTGGTATCGTCGGTCATGCGGTCCCCCTTGTTGCGGGTGAAGATAGGGCATGGCGGGGGGGATGCAACGCGCTTGCTGTGTGCGAGGATTTACGTTTGCGTGAAAGGTCGCAGGTGCGGAGCAGGTGGATGCGGGATGTTGCGGGTGTTGGTTGCGACGTGAGAGCCATGCCACGGGACGGTGGGCCGCTGTCGCGCAAGCGCGAGGCGCCCCGCCCACCGTCCCGTATCGGCGACAGTTTTGGATTGATGAGGCGAATTGATGAATTTTGCCTCACGCTTGCCGAACTGGCGTGTATGATTTCGCGCAAAAGCAGCATTTGAGGACGTGATGGGCATTATCAGAGATCTGGTCACTGAGTTGGAAAAACCGCGGGATGCGCGGCCGTTTGGGAGCGGGTGGTTGTCGGGGTCACTGGCCTTGTTGGCGGGGATTGCAGGGCTGTTGATGGTCCTGCTGCGTTGGTATCCCGAGACGTTTTCTTACCCTGAGATTGCCTTTGTCCATGAAAGCGGCGTGATGACGGTCGTGTTGCGGATGATCCTGCTCTTTGGTTATGCGCTCTCGCTGATCTCACTGATCCTGTCGGACAAGCGGGTCTTGGGGTGGACGGCGCTGGGCCTGACGGTGGTGGTGTCGCTGATGGCGACCACGCAGCCCGATACCAGCGGTGCGGGGCCGCAAGCGTTCTATTTCGGGTTGGATTACTTCATCATCAACGTGCTGGTGGTGGGCTTTCTGTTTGTGCCGCTCGAACGGTTTTTTCCCGCGCGCAAAGGGCAAACCGTGTTCCGGGGAGAGTGGCGTGAGGACATGTTCTATTATCTGATCAGCTCAATGCTGGTGCAGGTTTTGGGCTTTATCACGCTGGCGCCAACGGATTTTGTGAACGCCAATGTGCAGCTTGACGGGGTGCGGGCCTACATCGGCAGCCAGCCGTTTTGGTTACAGGTGATTGTCATCATGGCGGCCACGGATTTCGTGCAATATTGGACCCACCGCGCGTTTCACACCTTTCCGGTGCTGTGGCGGTTTCATGCGATTCACCATTCCACCAAGTCGATGGATTGGTTGGCGGGCGCGCGGATGCATCTGATTGAGATCGCCATTTTGCGTGGGCTCACAGCGGTGCCGATGTTTACCATGGGCTTTGATCCGGCAGCTATTCAGGCCTATTTGCTGATCGTCTATTTCTCATCCTCGTTCATCCATTCCAATATCGGCTGGAAGTTTGGGTTTATTGAGCGGTTCTTTGTGACGCCGCGGTTCCACCACTGGCATCACGGGTCGGACCGCGAGGCGATTGATATCAATTATTCCTCGCATTTTCCGATCTATGACTGGCTTTTTGGCACCCATCACCTGCCCGAGGAGCGTTGGCCAGAGGATTACGGCGTGATCGGGAATACGGTCCCGAAGGGCTATTTCAAGCAGTTCATCTATCCGTTTCAAAAGCCCAAACCGGTGGACCCCACGAGTCAGGCGGGGACCGTCGAGGACTGATTGGAGAGGCCGGGGGTTATGCACCCCTGGACCCCCGCAAGATATTTTCATTCAAAAGAAAGCAAGGCTAACGCGGTTGCGGTGGGCCTTCTTCGCCACGGTTGATCAGGGTTTCAATCTCGGCCATTTGCGCTGGGCTGAGCGGGCCATGTGCGAGCGCGCCTGCGAGGTCGGTGACTTGTTCCGGGGTGCGGAAGCCGGGGATCGGGATCGCATTGGGGCTGCGTGCCCAGAGCCAGGCGATGGCACCCTGCGCCAGTGAGCGGCCATTGGTGGTCAGGATGTCACGGATCGCGTCGAGCTGCGTCAGCCGCTCTGGCGATACACGGCCATCGTTGAAGTGCCCGTGCCATTGCTGGTTCTGGCTGCGCACGTCATTGCCCGCAAAGGTGCTGGACGCGTCGTAGCGCCCGCCCAAGATCCCCATGGCCAGCGGTGAGCGGATCAGGGCCACGAGGCCCGCCTTTTCGACGGCGGGCACCATGTTTTCGGCGGCAAAGAAGACGTTCATCGCCATTTCCACGGTGGTAAATCCGGTGTGGTCGGGAAAGGCGGTGGCCCGGTCGGGGTAGTCGGTAGACCAGCCGTAACTGCCGATGGTGCCGGCTTGATGGAGGTCCGAGAGCATCTCAAATATCGGGGTGGCCTTGTCGATGGCGAGGTCGTTGAGGTGCAGCAGGATCAGGTCGATGTGGTCGCGTTGCAGCCGTTTGCACGAGGCGGTGATGCTATCGCGGATCACCTGCGGGTCGGTTTGGTCGGGGGTGATCTGGCGGGTGGCGGGATCGATGTCGATGCCGATTTTGGTGACGACGGCGACATCAGGGTGGTTTTTGAGGGCCGCGCCCAGCACGGTCTCGGAATGTCCGGTGCCATAGGCTTGGGCCGTGTCAAAGAGCCGGATGCCATGGTCGATGCCTGCGTTGATGGCCGCGGTTGAGGTGGCGTCGTCAACCTCGCCCCAGCCGACGGGGGTGTCGCCTGCGTTGAAGGGGCCGCCGATGGCCCAGCAGCCAAGGCCAAGGGTGGGTTTGGTGGGCAATGTGAGTGTGGGCATGTCAGCTATCCTTTTGGCCGGAGTAGATCGCGATCTTATGGGCGAGGTATTTGGCGCAGGCGTCGAGTTCGGTTTGACGGCGGGCCAGGGTGTGGGCGTGGCGTTGCATGATGTTCAGCCGCAGGGCGCGGTGTTCGGGCGTGTTGGGGTCCGGGGCATGGGCCGATTGGGCGAAGCGTTTCACCTCGGCCAGAGGCATGCCGGTGTTGCGCAGGTGTTTGAGGGTCTTGAGCCATTCGACGTCGCCGGGCGAAAAATCACGCCAGCCGCGGGCGTCGCGGGCGATAGGGGGCAACATGCCGGATTTGGCGTAGAACCGGATGGTGTCAGCGGAGAGGCCCGAAGCGCGGGCAGCGTCATTAATAAGCATGAGGTTAGGGGTAGCCTATTGGAGTGGCTCCAAGTCAAATGGTTTTGTGGGGGTGAGTGCGGGAAAGCGGTTTACCTCGAAAATTGCCGCGCTTTATAGGTCAGAATGATGTGCAGGAGGCTGCCGTTGGGAGGCGGCGAAGCGGGGCGGTTGGTTGGAAGGCAATGTGTTATGTCTGGTGAGAGCCCGAAGTATCGGATGCTGCACGAGCCACGAATGACCGCTTCGATGCCATGGTTGCAATTCGTTGTAAGGAGAGACATCAACTTCGAACGGTACATGCCGACGGCGAATGCTTGTATTCGGAACTGGTTCCGGGTTGCTGATCCTGTCCATGCGAAATTAGCGGAAGTCGTCGCGTGCAGAACCCGTTATCCTCCATAAGGCGCAAAAACGCCCTGCGTTGGCAGGGCGCTTCCAGAATATCGGCTGTTTCAGCTGCGGCGCCTGCGGCTCACTATGCCAAAGGCTCCAAGACCAGCCAGAAGCAACGGCAAACCAGCCGGAAGAGGGACAGCCGAAGGGGTGGGCAACTCATCGTAGGTGTAGGAGACAGTCAAGCTTCCCGAGGCTTTCCAGGAAGTTGAGGGAGCGCTAGTCCTGCTGCCGTCAACATCAGATGCGCCTAAAATGACACTCAATCTCAGAGTTACATCGTTGTCGATGAAATCTGAAAACGATGTAGAGGTGCCTGAACGGCTAAAGTCATCGGAATAACTCCTATAGGTAGCTGTGCACTCGGTCCTGCTAGTGCCGGAGCAACCTGCACGGGGGCCGTCAAAAAAATCAATAAGAAAAATACCGCTACCAGCGATTTCGATTTCGCTTTCAACAAATGTAAAATACCTGCCACCGTCGTCTGTACGACCAACTATGGAGCCGGCATCAATCGACACCGTGCCGAACATCGCTGCGCTGACGCCGGTCAGGTTTCCCAAACTTGAGTCAAAACCTGATACGGACAGAGCCTTGGATGTCTCGTCTGAAAAGGTCAGGGTCTGGCTCATGGTCGATGCATTTGCACCCGCCGCCGCAAGCAAAAGAACCGTCGAAACGGCTCCGGTGTATAAAATATTCAATGAATTCTCCCAAATACAAGACGGCCACAGTTCCACCTCAACCACTTAAAGTCAAACGCATGATCGCCTGCGTGAATGTCACCACGTTTACGGCCTCTCACGGTTCGAAAGATACAGCGGCAGCCAACGCCCCAAGGGAGTTCGAAAAGCCCAGACGACATAAGCCGACCTTCGCACAGCCTCAGCGAACGGCAGCAAAGTCCGCACAGCCGTCATCCTTGATCTACGAACAAAGGCCTAGAACTCGCGGTCGTCGCCTTGTTGCCAAGGCTTCACCAGGTTGCCGAAGCGGGTGAATTGGCCTTCGAAGGAGAGCTCAACCGTCCCGATGGGGCCGTGGCGTTGTTTGCCGATGACGACTTCGGCTTTGCCGTGCAGCCGTTCCATGCGTTCTTGCCATTCGGCCATCTTTTCCATCTCGTGATCGCCGGGTTTTTCGCGTTCGACGTAGTATTCTTCGCGGAACACGAACATGACCACGTCGGCATCTTGCTCAATCGAGCCGGATTCACGCAGGTCAGAGAGCTGCGGGCGTTTGTCTTCGCGGCTTTCGACCTGACGCGAGAGCTGCGACAGTGCAATGACCGGGATGTTGAGTTCCTTGGCGATGGCCTTGAGGCCCATGGTGATCTCAGAGATTTCGTTGACGCGGTTTTCCGACCGACCTGTGCCGCGCACCAGCTGGAGGTAGTCGACCATCAGCACGTCCAGACCGTGGGTCCGTTTCAGGCGGCGGGCGCGGGCGGCGAGCTGGCTGATGGGCAGGGCAGGCGTGTCGTCGATGAAAAGCGGGCAAGCCTCAAGGCTTTTGGCGGCTTCGACGAAACGGCGGAATTCGGCTTCGGTCATATCGCCGCGGCGGATCTGTTCGCTGGGCACTTCTGATGCCTCTGACAGAATCCGCGCGGCGAGCTGCTCGGCGCTCATCTCAAGTGAATAGAAGCCGACAACGCCGCCGTTGACCGCACCCTCGGTGCCGTCGGGCAAGAGGCCTTTTTTGTAGGCCTTGGCGATGTTGAAGGCGATGTTGGTGGCCAGCGAGGTTTTCCCCATGGAGGGACGACCGGCGAGGATCAACAGGTCGGACTTGTGCAAGCCACCCAGCTTCTTGTCCATATCCGTGAGGCCGGTTGAGACACCGGCAAGGCCGCCGTCGCGCTGATAGGCGGCGTTGGCGACGTTGACCGCATCGGTGACGGCGCGCAAGAAGGACTGAAAGCCGCTTTCGGTGGTGCCCTGTTCGGCGAGTGCGTAAAGCTCCTGTTCCGCCTCGACAATCTGGGCCGAGGGTTCGGAGGCGATATCGACCTTTTTGGCCTTGTCGGCGATAGTTTCGCCCACCTCGATCAGCTTCCGGCGGATCGCCAGATCATAGATCATCTGGGCGTAGTCCTTGGCCGCAAAGGCGCTGATCGCGGCACCGGCAAGGCGCACGAGATAGGCGGGGCCGCCCAGTTCTTTCAGGCCTTCGTCATCCTCAAGAAAGGTTTTGAGCGTCACCGGGCTGGCGAGGGTGTTTTTGGCAATGCGCGAGGCGGCGACGTCGAAGATACGGGCGTGCACCGGGTCGTAGAAATGCTCTGGCCCGATGATGCTGGCGATGCGGTCAAAGATGTCGTTGTTGGTGAGGATCGCGCCCAGAAGCTGCTGTTCGGCCTCAATGGAGTGCGGCATCAGATCGCCGTCGGCTTCTTCCACGCCAGTGGCGTTAAATGTGGAAATTTCGTTCATCTGCTCAACCCTGTTGCCCGGCGTTTTCGCCCGGTCTGTCCCATCGTTCCGACCCCCCAGCCGGTCCGGTGGTGATAACACCACGGGGCTGAGATTCGCTATCTGGATATGTCCGTGGATAAGTGGCGGGACAAATCTGGGGATGGCGCGAAAGGCGTCCTGATCTGCGAGATATAGCAGGTCTGGGACGCGCTGTCACAACATCTGTGATGCGCAATCGATTCTGCCAGCGTGTTATCCCCAAAGCGCGGGGGAGATTTTTTTGCCTACATCGTGTCGCCGGGGGTCCAGCCGGCGGGGTTGCGCAGGTAAGCCTCTACCGCGCTTAGGGTTTTTGCGTCGTAGGCTTGTGTCTCTTTCGCGACGGCCAGCACATCCCACCATGTGCACAAGTGCAAAAGCTGCACGCCGTGGTCGGCCAGCGTCTTTTCCACGCCGTCAAAGATGCCGTAGTAAAAGATCACAGCGGTGGCGGTGCAGGTGGCGCCAGTATCGCGGATGGCGTCCACGAAGGACAGTTTTGAGCCGCCATCGGTGGTCAGATCCTCGACCAGCAAGACGCGCTGGTCTTCGGTCATCGTGCCTTCGATCCGGGCGTTTTTGCCGTAGCCTTTGGGCTTTTTGCGCACGTAGGTCATGGGCAGGGCCATGCGTTCGGCGACAAGGGCGGCAAAGGGGATGCCTGCGGTTTCACCGCCTGCGATATTGTCAAAAGCCTCAAACCCTGCGTCGCGCATGATCGTGACGGTCAGGAAATCCATCAGGGTCGCGCGGATGCGCGGGTAAGAGATCAGCTTGCGGCAATCGACATAAGTCGGGGCCTTTTTGCCGGAGGCATGGGTAAAGGGTTCGTCTGCGTTAAAGCTGATCGCGTTGATTTCCAGCAGCATGGAGGCCGTGAGCCGGGCGATGTCGTCTTTGGGCGGAAAGCTGGAGGGGATCATATGCGCATCCTGATTGTGAACTGCGCTGGGGTGTAGTGAGATTTGTATGGATTGTTAAGAGGGAGTGACCACGGGACAGCGGGCGACGGCTTTGGGTGCAAGCTGAGCGATGCGTCGCATGGTGCCAATGTCGAATTGAGGTCGTGCGGAAATTGTCGCACGAAACCGCACCAGTTGTTTTGACGGCGCAACTGCGTAACAATCGCAGGCGTCAAGGCGGGATTGGGGAACGTATGACATTTCTGTGGATCGTGTTGGTCCTATTGACCATCTATTTCGCTTACGGCTTTTTCGCGCCGTATCGCAACAAGCGCGTTTTTGCGGGCGACCTGCCCGAAGATCGTATCGAGGACGGGTTTCTTGTGCCCCGGGAGGTGACTGACCCGGATGAAGAGAGTCTTTTCAAAGCTGCGGCAGCCTCGGTCGCTGCGCATACGCTGGCGCTGAGAAAAAATGCGGCGCGTGATGACGAGACGTTTCATGAACCGCATTGGGGGCATACAAGCGCCATGCTGCGCGGAACACTTGAAATCAACCGGATCGGAAACTTGCCCCCGCAGTTCCGCGTCGGTCTTTTTGCGCAGCAGCGCAGCTATCCGGTGGTCGCCCGTGCCGGTATCGCGAAAGACCCGGATCTGGGTCTGGCTGCGGCGCGGTTGGCGCTCAAGCTTGAATATCCGGAGCCAGTGCCGAACGTCTATGCCGCAAAAGGCGAAGCCAACGAGCTTGATCTGCTGCTTGTATCGAGCAATGCCGGGGACAACGGGGCAGATCATAGCTTTTTCATCCGTGACGGACGCCAATTGGCCGTTGGCGTCAGCTTGAAGCCTCCGTCGCTCAAGACGCTCAGGGTGCTGGCGAACTGGCGCAATATCGCGATGTTGCTGGATGCAAGACGACGTGTTGCGACGTTGGCGGAGCCGCTCCGCAAGGCACCAGCGAACCAGAACGGATGGGCCGGCGAACCCTATTTTTCATTTGGTCCCTTTGCCCTTGGCGATGGAGCGATGAAATTCTGTTTGCGTCCTGTCAAGCCGCACAGGGTCGCCAAACACGACCGTACAAAGATCGATTTCGCCGCTTTCAATAAGGCAAACATGGATGATTGGCTCGCGTCAGGTGAAGAGGCGGAATTTACCTTGGCTGTCCAATTGGCGACGCCTGATTGTATTCCCGAGCCCGGTCCGGACGACCCGCCAAAGGCTGTGATGACGGCGGAATATTGTGATCTCGCCTGGGATGAGGTCGCGTCGCCTTATGTCGACGTAGGAACGCTCAGAATTTCAACCGACACATCGATTAACACGCCTGCGGTTTGGGGACATATGCAGTTCAACGCGTGGAACACGCTTTCGTCCATGCGGCCTTTGGGGCAGTTGTTCCGGATGCGAAAGCACGTTCATGCTGCCCACAGCAATGTCCGCGTATCCCATCTTTATGGCGGGGCACCGGGCGAGATGGCGGGGAAATGCCCGTTCGCAGGCTAGCGCCTACTCGTGTGCAACGTGGACCCAAGCGTGAGTAGACTTATGGTGCGACGTTTGTTGATTAGCGGCCGCTTGGAACGCGCAACGCAGGCCAGCCGGGTTTAGGCGCTTTCAACGCGCCAGTGCAGCGGGAAGCCGGGGTCAAATACGGTGACAGGGCCGTCGTCTGTGGCGATCTGGGTCGGATAGGTGACGGGCGCGCCTTTGGTCAGGGTGATTGTCGCCTCATTGGCGGGCAGTTTGTAGAAGGCTGGGCCGTTGAGGGACGTGAATGCCTCTAGCTTTTTGAGCGCACCTGCGGCGTCGAACACCTCGGCCAGGCAAGACATCGTGTTGGGGGCGGTGAAGATGCCTGCACAGCCGCAGGGTTGCAGTTTGAGTGGGTCCGTGTGGGGCGCGCTGTCGGTGCCCAGAAAGAACCGTTTGTCGCCAGAGATCGCGGCCTGCACCAATGCGACGCGGTGTTGTTCGCGTTTGGCCACGGGCAGGCAGTAGAAATGCGGGCGGATGCCACCGGCGAGGATGTTGTTGCGGTTGATGATCAGGTGATGCGTGGTGATCGTGGCGGCGGTGTTCTTATGGGCGTCGCGCACGTAGTCCACGGCGTCTTGCGTGGTCACATGTTCCATCACGATGCGCAGGTCTGGGTTTTTCTTGCGGATGGGCTTGAGCACCTTGTCGATGAACACAGCCTCACGGTCGAAGATATCGATATCGGCGTTTGTGACCTCGCCGTGGACGCAGAGCGGCATTCCAATCTCGGCCATGCGGTCAAGGACCGGGCGGACCTTGTCAAAGTCGCGGACGCCTGAGGCAGAGTTGGTCGTGGCCCCGGCGGGGTAGAGTTTGACCGCCGTGGCGATGCCTGCGGCATGGGCCGCGGCCACGTCATTTGGGTCAGTATCTTCGGTCAGATAGAGCGTCATCAGCGGGGTGAAATCAGCGCCTTGCGGCATCGCGGCCATGATCCGGTCGCGGTAGGCCGAAGCCTCTGCCGCGGTGGTCACGGGCGGCACCAGATTGGGCATGATGATCGCGCGGCCAAAGTGCCGGGTGGTTTCGGGTAACACCGCTTGCAACATGGCCCCGTCACGCAGGTGCAGGTGCCAATCGTCGGGGCGGCGGATCGTCAGGGTGGTGATGTTCTTATCGCTCATGGCGATGGGATTACACCGCAGCGCAGGTCAAGGCCAGAGCGGAGTGTGCAGTTACTCGGCAGCAGAGGCCGACAGGGCGCGGCGCGGCGTGATGCCTTGGCCCGCATGTTCGGCCAGTTTCGCCTCAAAAAAGGCATCCGGCCCCTGGCGCAGCACAGCCGCCGCCAGATTAGCGGCCAATTGCGGATGGCCGTTGTCTATGGCGCGTTTGTGCAGCGTGCGCAGGTAGTGGCCGTAGGATTTCAGCGGTGCCGCCAGCAGGCGGCGGAAGCTGGCCGGTGAGATGTCGCCCTTCATCGCGGCCATGATCAGATCGTCCAGCACATCAAGCGAGTCCAGTGCCGCCTCAATCCGGCCACCGATGCCGGGGACACGCAGGGGCATCACGTTGTCACGGGTGAACATGGCGGCGTGGATCGCGTCAGCCTTTTGCAGCGGGCTGTAGACGATATAGGCGGTTTGCGCGGCTTCGATCATATCGGGGGCAAAGCCGTAGCGTTTGGTGAAATCGTGGCGACGGTGGGCGACATGGCGTGTGTCCCAACCTGCGACATTGGCCGACAGTGTCGATTGCGGCCGCAAGGCCAGCACACGGGCGCCAGGCGCGGCAACGCTATAGGCGGCAGCAGCGTAGCCTGCGCCACTTGCGCCAAAGAACAGCACGTCGTCAAAGCCGTCAAAGGTGCCTTCGTCGGTCAGTTTGTCAAAGAATTGGTAGATCGCGGGGTGGCGGAACCAGCTTTCGCCGTTGGAGATCACTGAGAGGATCGACCAGCCGTGATCGCGGGCAAAGGCAAAGCTGCGCGGCTCGCCATGGGCGGTCTTGCAGATCGTCTCGGCGTCTTCGAAGGTCACCAAGAGGCGAGGACCGGCGGCCAGAAAGACCGCCTGATGATCGGGGCCAAGCGGTTCGAAATAGCCGTGTTCCTCGGCCACGTCTTCCAGCGCATCCAACCAAGCGTCACCGGTCAGCCCAGCAAGATCAGCGTCAAGGATGAGGTTGGTGTCGGTCATGCTGCTCTCCGAGGTTGGGCGCTTGTGCGGCCGGTTGCGTTTGGTCTAGCGGTCCATTGGGGCGAAATTGCGCAGAGTGATTGCCAAAACTGAGGTCTTTCTTTCAGAAAAACGCCTGAAGCCCGGTTTGGGCGCGGCCAAGGATCAGGGCGTGGACGTCATGGGTGCCTTCGTAAGTGTTCACGGTTTCGAGGTTAACCATATGGCGCATGATCTGAAAGTCCTCTGAAATGCCGTTACCGCCGTGCATGTCGCGGCTGGTGCGGGCGATGTCGAGCGCCTTGCCGCAATTGTTGCGTTTCATCAGGCTGATCATTTCAGGCGCGGCCTTGCCGTGGTCCATGAGGCGACCCACTTGCAACGCACCTTGCAGCCCCAGCGCGATCTCGGTCTGCATATCGGCGAGCTTCTTTTGGAAAAGTTGTGTCTGCGCCAGTGGTTTACCAAATTGCTTACGGTCGAGCCCGTATTGGCGGGCGGCGTGCCAGCAGGCTTCTGCCGCGCCCATCACACCCCATGCGATGCCGTAGCGTGCGCGGTTGAGGCAGCCAAACGGACCCTTGAGGCCCTGCACATCAGGCAGGATCGCGTCGTCGGGGACGGCGACGTCCTTCATCACGATCTCGCCGGTGATCGAAGCGCGCAGGCTGAGCTTGCCGCCGATCTTGGGGGCGGAGAGCCCCGCCATGCCTTTTTCAAGCACGAAGCCACGGATCTTGCCGTCATGCGCCTCTGACTTGGCCCAGATCACAAAGACATCGGCGATGGGGGCGTTGGAGATCCACATTTTGGAGCCTGAGATCACGTATCCATCGGCGGTTTTCTTGGCGATGGTTTTCATGCCCGCGGGGTCGGAACCTGCGTCAGGTTCGGTCAGGCCAAAGCAGCCGATCAACGTACCAGCGGCAAGGCCCGGCAAGTATTTTTCGCGTTGCGCGTCAGAGCCGTATGCGTGGATGGGATACATCACGAGGCTGGATTGCACCGACATCATCGACCGGTAGCCGCTGTCCACGCGCTCAATCTCGCGTGCGATGAGGCCGTAGGTGACATAGTTTGCGCCAAGGCCGCCGTAAGCCTCTGGGATGGTGCTGCCCAAAAGGCCCGCTGCGCCCATGTCGGCGAAAACCTCGGGGGCGGTCACGGCATCGCGGTAGGCCTCGGTGATGCCGGGTTGCAGGCGGTCCTGGGCAAAGGTGCGGGCGGCGTCGCGCAGCATCCGCTCATCCTCGGTCAGTTGATCCTCGAGCCGGAAGGGATCGGCCCAGTCAAAGGGGCCAAGGTCCGGGCCGAAACCGGCGGCGGCAATAGGGCTGGAATGGTTCATGACGGGGCCTCGCTGTAGTGTTGGGGGCAGGCTACGCCTTTGCGCGCGGCGGGGCAATGTGTGGTGGGAAAGCGCAGGAAGCGGGTCGCAGGCAAGACGGGCAGGGCGGTAGGGTCGGGGCAGAACAAAGGATGAGAAGATGCTGAATTATTTGCCGTACGACCAAGCCGAAGTTGATGCCCTGCGTGCGGGTGGTCCTGACGTCTATGGAATGCCTGCGGAACGGGCGATCAGTGATGGGGTGGGGACCCCGTGCCGATCCTGTCTGCACAATGTTCCTGCGGGGGCCGAAATGCTGATCTGTGCCGCGCGGCCTTTTCCAGCGCTGCAGCCTTATGCGGAAACCGGGCCGATCTTTTTGTGTGCGCAGGACTGCACGCCCTATGGGGCGGCTGAGATGCCGCCGGTTCTGGGGACGTCGCCTGATTACTTGCTCAAAGGCTATGGGCCGGATCATCGGATCGTATATGGCACCGGGCAGATCACGGTGTCAGCGGACATCGCGCAGACCGCGCAAAGCCTTCTCAACCGGGATGATGTGGCCTACGTTGATGTGCGTTCTGCGCGCAACAATTGTTTCCTGACCCGGATCGTCCCTGATGAGCATCCCTGACGCGACACTCTTGAGCCTTGCCTATGACTGGCACATGACGGGCCGCAAGGTCGCCGTCGCCACAGTTGTAGAGACATGGGGATCAGCGCCGCGTGCGGCGGGGTCGCTCTTGGTGATCGACGCGGATGGCGCGATGGAAGGGTCGGTGTCGGGCGGTTGCGTCGAAGGTGCAGTGATGGTCGAGGCCATTGAGGCGCTGGAAGACGGCAAGGCACGGCTTTTGGACTACGGGGTCAGCGATGATGACGCCTTTGCCGTGGGCCTGGCCTGTGGCGGGCGGATCAGGGTGCTGGTTGAGCCTGTAGGTGGGGCTATGTCGGTGGCGGATTTGACGGCGCTGCATCAGGCGCAACTCGACAAGCGACCCGTGGCCTATGTCGTTGACCTGCAAGGTGAAACGCGCGCGGTTGTGGGGGCAGAGTCCTATCCCGACCGGTTCCGGCTGGACCGGTCAGGCGTCGAAGAGGACGGGCACACCTTTGTGGCGGTGCGCAACCCGCCGCTGCGGATGATCATCGTTGGGGCGGTACACATCGCGCAGGCGCTGGTCAGCATGGCGCGGGCCTGCGGCTTTGACCCGGTGCTGATCGATCCGCGCGGGGCCTTTGGGTCGGCGGCGCGGTTTCCGGGTGAAACGATTGTCGAGGATTGGCCGGATGCGGCGATGGCGGCCTTGGCCCCGGATACGCGCACGGCTGTGGTGACACTGACCCATGACCCCAAGCTGGACGATCCCGCGATTGTCGCGACGTTGGGGACGGATGCGTTTTATCTGGGCTGTTTGGGGTCCAAGCGCACCCATGCCAAACGGGTGGAACGCCTGACAGCAGCGGGATTTGGGGCGGGTGATATTGCGCGGATTTCGGCGCCTGTCGGCCTTGATCTGGGCGGGCGGCAACCGGCAGAGATCGCCGTGAGCGTCATGGCCGAGGTGATCGCGCGGCTGCGTAAGGCGACTTGAGGGTTGGATCTGGCGGTGCGCGGGCGACGGATGGCCGCCCGCGTTATGGGTCAAAGTAAGGCCTGTGCCGCGATCATCAGCACGCCAGAGACGACAATGTAACTGGCGTCGATCATCGTGGCCTTACCGGTCTTTTGGCTGAAGAGGTCCATGCCTGCGACCAAGATGGCGGCCGCCAAAATGGCCGTGATCGCCGCGCCGATGGCCTGATAGGTCTCTGTCAGGCCAATCACCAAGGCGAGCGCGAAAGTGCCCGCGAGCTGTACCACCATAGCCGCAACTGGCGGGCTGTCGGGGGGCTGGATGTCGTGGCTGCCGGTGGACCAGGCCTTGCCGAACAGCATGGGTGAAAACCAGACCATGCCAAGCGCGAAGGCCGCGATTGTACCTGCGATGACAGCAGGCCAGTTCAGGGCAGTGACTTCGATCATGATGCGGTCTCCAACAGGGCGGCATTCAGCGCGTCCAGGATCGCGTTCCAGCCGCCCAAATGGTTGTCGCGGCTTTCCTCTGAGGCAAAGCGCACATGGGTCAGGGTCACCTTTGTTCCGTCGCCGTCAGGGGCGAAATCCAGCGTGACCTCGCTGTCGTCGGTTGAATAGGGGCTTTCCCATGTAAAGACGATCTGGCTGTGTTTGGTGATTTTGCGGTAGGTGCCGGCGTGCGGCATCTCATCCTCGCCCGCTTTCATGATGACATCAAAGCGGCCCCCTTCGCGGGGGTCATTTGAGGCGGCAGGGACCGACATGCCGGGGGCGGGGCACATGAATTGGCGCAGCATGTCGGGGTTGAGCCAAGCCTCAAAAACCGCCTGTTGCGGGGCGGCGATCGTGCGGGACGTGGTTAAAGTGAGATCAGTCATTTGTGGCAGTTCCTTTTTTCATGAGATCATCGAGGGCCTCGAGGCGCAGATCCCAGATCGAGCGGAGGTCCGAGAACCACGCATCAATGACCCGCAGCGGGTCCATCTGCACCTCGATCAGGTGTTCGCGCCAAGCGGTGCGACGGACCACAAGGCCCGCGCCCTCAAGCACTTTGATGTGCTTTGATACCGCGTTGAGCGAGAGGTCGAACCGGGCATGAATTTCGCCCACCCGCAGTGGCCCTTGCTGCGCAAGCAACGTCAGGATTGCGCGGCGTGTCGGGTCTGATGCGGCCTTGAGCACGTCAGACAGGAGGGCTTCTGGAGTTCGTTCAACCATACGGTGGAATTAAGCGGTTTGACAGCATCAGTCAACCCTTTGGGTGAATGATGCGGAAAATTGACAAAGATCAGAGGTTCTCAACCCGCGAGCGGCGTGGTTTACATATGCAGGAACGACGATATGAAAGGGGCCCGATGGTGCACGTCACGATGACCGTAAATGGCAATGCAGTGACCGGAGAGGTCGAGGGCCGGACGTTGCTGGTGGATTTTCTACGCGATGATCTGCGGCTGACGGGCACCCATGTGGGCTGTGACACTAGCCAGTGCGGGGCCTGTGTGGTGCATGTGGATGGGCTTGCCGTAAAGGCCTGCACCATGTTGGCGGCAGAGGCTGATGGTGCCGCGGTTGCAACGATCGAAGGGCAGGCCAATGCGGACGGGTCACTGAATGTGATCCAGCAGGCGTTTCAGGATCATCACGGCCTGCAATGTGGGTTCTGCACACCCGGCATGGTGATGTCAGCGGCAGCGCTGCTAATGGAAAACCCTAAGCCGTCAGAGGCCGAGGTGCGCGATTATCTTGAAGGCAATATGTGCCGCTGCACCGGATACCAAAACATCGTCAAGGCGATCATGGCGGCCTCTGGTCAGGACGTCGCGACCGTTTCAGTGGCGTGATGCGCGGTGTGACCGGGACAGTCTTGCGGCGCGTGATCGGCGTGCTGCGGAAAGCAAGGAACGACGATGTATGACTTTGACATAGAGCGGCCAAAGTCCATTGCAGAGGCGGTGGCGTCCATGGGCGATGACGTGCAGGCCTTGGGTGGCGGGCAGACCCTGATCCCGACGCTTAAGCAGCGTTTGGCGAGCCCCGAAAAGCTGGTTAGCCTAACGGGTATTGCCGAGATGAAGGGGATTTGCACCGGCGATGATGGCCGGTTGTGCATTGGTGGGGCGACGACCCATGCGGATGTCGCCGCTCATGAAGGGACCTTTGCCGGTCTGGCCCAACTTGCGGGTCGGATCGGTGATCCTGCGGTGCGCAATCGCGGCACGATTGGCGGATCGCTTGCCAATAATGACCCGGCGGCCTGTTACCCAGCGGCCGTTTTGGGCACGGGGGCCGGTGTGGTCACCGACCGGCGCGAGATTGCGGCGGATGAGTTCTTTGACGGGATGTTCAGCACCGCGCTGGACGAGGGCGAGATCATCACAGAGGTCCGGTTTCCGGTGCCGCAAAAGTCGAGCTATCAGAAATTTGTGCAGCCCGCGTCGCGCTTTGCCCTGGTTGGCGTCTTTGTGGCGCGATACGCGGATGGCGTGCGCGTCGCGGTCACTGGCGCGTCGGAGGATGGCGTCTATCGCTGGTCGGAGGCTGAGGATGCCTTGGGCAAGCAGTTTGACGCGGGCGTTCTGGCCGATTTGGAGGTCGCCGCGGAGGGCATGATGGAGGATGTGCATGGTGGGCCCGACTACCGCGCGCATCTGGTGAAGGTCATGACAGCGCGCGCGGTCACAGCTGCCCGCTAGGGGCGCTGGCGGTCCATGAGGGCGGTGAGTTCGGCCTCGAATGCTTCTGGAGCCATATCCGTGTTCAAGGCGCGGTGCATCAATGCAGCTTGGGTTTCGGGGGCGAGGCCCCCGACAGGCGGGTCACGGTCAAGGTTGGTGGGAAAGCTGTAGCCTTCGGCGGTGGCAGCGATCACGGCGCGATGGTCTCCGGGTTGGGCGCGCAAGACAGGATAAAGTGCACGGCACATAGCGGCGCGGTCCAACACCTCCATCGCGCGACCAAAGGCCGAGGATATCTGCAAGAGGTTGGCCATGCGGTGGATATCCGTTGTCGTATTGGCACCGGCCCCGTGAAAGAGGGCGGGGTTGAAAAACAGCGCGTCGCCCTTGGCGAGGGGCAGTTGGACGCAGTGATCCTCAAAATACGCTCGGAAGTCGGGCAGGCGCCATGCGGCATAGCCGGGGCGGTAGGCTTGCGAAAACGGCAGCAGTTTCGTCGGACCGCTTTCCACCGGCATGTCGCAATGGGCGATGCCGCCTTGCAGGGTCAGCGCGGGGGACAGGTCGTGCACATGGGCGGGGTATTGTGCCGAAATATCAGCGGTTTGAAAGCCGAGGTGATAGTCGCGATGGGCCTCTTGCGCGGCCCCGCCGGGGTGCACCACGTTGATCTGTGCGGTCATCTGGTAGTTCGGGCCAAGCCATGCGGTGCAGGCGGCGGCAACGGCGGCATTGCCAAAATAGGCCGCAAAGACGGCCGGATCGGCAAAGCAAAGCTTTTGCGCGGCGTTCCAGACGCGGTCATTGGTGCCAGCGGCAAAGTGGTCCGCGGACTGCCCGCCTGCGGCCTTTTCGGTCGCAATGATCTGGTCATAGATGACGGTGGCCGCATCAATGGCGCTGGTGTCCGCATAGGCCCCGCGCAGGATGATCACGCCCGCGCCAGTGCGCAGAACCTGCGCCCATTCGGCCAGAAGCTTGGGATCATCCAGCGTCAGGGCGGCGACGTCATAGAGCGGTACGTTGTGTTGCACGTCGCTGGCGTGGGGCACGTCGTTGGGCGTTGTCGTTTGTGCGCACAGGGCAACCAAGTCGGAGAGGTTGCAATCCTCGGCATGGAAATAGGCGGTTGTCATAAGATCCTCCGGTCTTTTGGGCAGTTTGGCCGGAAAACAGGCTGGCGGGCAGGGCGAAAGACATCAATAATACATCAAATGACCCATCGGTTTCCGATCAAAGAGATTGCGGCACAAGCGGGGCTTGGCACGGCGACCGTGGACCGGGCGCTGAATGGCCGCGCCCATGTGAGTGCGCGCACCAAGGCCCGCGTGGCAGCGGCCTTGGCCGAGCTGGAACGTCAGGAACATGCGATCAGCGCCAAGGGACGCACTGTTTGGATCGACGTGGTAGCAGAGGCACCTGCGCGGTTCACAACAGCGCTCCGGGAAGGGGCGGAGGCCGCGATGACTCAAATGGCACCCGTCGTCGTGCGCTTGCGGTTTACGATGCGGGATGTGCTGACCGAGGCGCAGATGTTGGCGGTGCTGGCGCGGATTGCAAAGCGCGGCAGCCAGGGTGTGTGCCTCAAGGCGCGCGATACCCCGGCGATCCGCGCGGCGGTGGCTGATTTGATGCGGCGTGGCATTCCGGTGATCAGTGTCGTGACAGATATCGCCGGAGCATACGCCTATGCGGGGCTCGACAATGCGCAGGCGGGCCGGGTGGCGGCGGCGTTGATTGCCCGCGAGGTGCAGGATGGCGCGGTGCTGACCAGTCAAAGCCGCGATGATTTTGCCGGAGAAGCGACGCGGATCGCGTCCTTTCGCGCTGCCATGGCCGAACGCGCGCCAAAGGTGCAGATCATTGAGACCACCGATGGGGGCGGGTTGAACCATGCAACGGGGGCCGCGGTGGGCGGTGTACTGGCCGCGCAGGCCGCGCTCCGGGCGGTCTATTCTGTGAGCGGAGCCAACCGTGCGATTTGCGCGGCACTGAACGCGGCGGGGGTGCACCCGCAGATCTTTGTGGCGCACGATCTGGATGCCGACAATCTGGGGCTGCTGACGCGCGGAGAGATCACGCTGGTGCTACATCATGACCTTGCGGCGGACATGCGCGGGGCCTTTCGCCATATCCTGCGGTTTCACAAGCTGGTCGTAGACAACCCTGATGATGGGCCCGCGCCATTGTCGGATATCCAGATCATTCTACCCGAAAACGTGCCGACGCGGTTTGGCGTCTAAGAGCGGCAGATAAAGCGTCACGATCGTCCCTTTGCCCTGCTTGCTGGCCACGTCCAACGCACCGCCCGCTTGCCGGGCAAACCCAGATGCCATCGCGAGGCCCAGCCCGGAAGACCTGGGCGAGGTTTTGGTGGAATAGAAGGGTTCAAACACCCGCTCTAGATCTTCGGCGGCGATGCCACGTCCGGTGTCGGTGATCGCGATGATCAGATAGGCGCCGGGCGCGAGGATCACGTTGCGGATCGGGGCGCTGGGTTTGAGGAGATCCTCGACATCGGCGAAGACGTCGATGGGCTGATTGTCCTCGGAAGCTTCAATCGCGTTCCGGATCAGATCGGACAGGACCGCGCGGGTTTGAGCCGCGTCGATGGTCACCTCGGGGTCTTCCGACAGGGTGTTTGACAGCGACAGGTTAAATTGAGCTTCGGTTAGGGCGAGATCGGTCAACGTCTCTTCCAGCAAGTGATCGATACGGTGGCGGGCGGGTTGCAACACGGTCTGCTGGGCATAGGTTTGCAGCTTGCGGGTCAATTGTGCGGCACGTTCTGCGGCGGCATCGGCCGCGGTGATGGCGTCGTCTTTGTCGGACGGGGAGTCGGACTGCCAATAGAGGCCAATCTGACCTAAGATGGCCGTAAGTATGTTGTTGAAATCATGAGCGATTCCACCGGTAATTCGGTCAACCGCGTCCAGTCTTTCGCGGGCGATCAATTGGGCTTCTGCGTATTCCAGCCGGTTGGCGCGACGGTAGTTTTCAAAGATCGAGACAACAAAATAGCAAGTCGCGATGCCCGTCACAAAAAGCGGAATCCAGCGCTGAGTCCCCTCAGGCAAGCTGCGTGACAGATCGGTGGCGAAATAGAGCACAATTGCGCTGATGCTGACGGCGTCCCAAATCGCGATGCCGCGGGGGACGGGGTGGCGGGCGTTGTTGTAGATCGCGTGGGTCCAGACGACGCAGATGGCGCTAACTTGAAAGGTGACGCTGCCTTGGTGCCACAGATAGATTGGCAGTGCCGCAAACGTCGAGGCGTTGGCCATATTGAGCGCCATGGCCATCGGGTATTGCCATCGCGCAGCGTCTTGCCTGACGCGCAGCAGAACCGCCAGATAGATCAGCTGCGCGGTGACATAGCAAAGGATCCAGACCAGCAGGTTGGGGTCTTTTGACCACCATGCAACCGTCAGCGTGCCCGTGGTCATCAATCCGAAACGACCCGCCAATTCAAAAGGAGAGCTGAGGTCAGACGCGCGTAAGAGGCGCAGGTTTTCCCAAGAGGTCCGCATTAACAGGCCATGCGAAAAAGGGAAAAACGTCTGATGGTCAACTATGCACACTCGTTCGTCGGTGGTTTCAACGACGATACACAGGCAATCCTACAACTGCCAGAAATTTGCGCGTTTACGTCGCTTTGCACCCGTCGCGATGAGAAGTTGGGCCCGGAAACGAAACAAGGGCCGCGTCATGTGACGGGCCCTTGTGTGCAGGGTTTTGCGAAACCCGATGTCTTTGCCGTGAACGGCCCTTGGCTTACTTGGGCAGGGGACCGATCAGCATGACCATCTGGCGGCCTTCCATCTTGGGGAAGTTTTCCACCTTGCCGGTCTCTTTGGTGTCTTCGGCAACACGTTCCAAAAGCTGGCGACCCAATTCCTGGTGCGCCATTTCACGGCCACGGAAACGCAGGGTCACTTTGACCTTGTCGCCGTTTTCCAAGAATTTGAAGACGTTACGCATTTTCACATCGTAGTCGTGGTTGTCCGTGTTGGGACGGAACTTGACCTCTTTGATCTCGATGATCTTTTGCTTTTTGCGAGCCTCAGCCTCTTTCTTCTGAGTCTCGTACTTGAACTTGCCGTAGTCCATGATCTTGCAGACCGGCGGATTGGCATTGGGAGAAATCTCAACCAGATCAAGGCCAGCTTCTTCGGCCATCATCAATGCGCGTTCAGGCGTCACAACGCCTACGTTTTCGCCTTCCGCCCCAATCAGGCGGAGTTCGGAGCCACGAATGCGGTCGTTTACACGGGGTCCGGTATCACGCACGGGTGGTGCGTTATGAGGTCTGCGTCCTATGGTACTTGTCCTTTGGTTGTTTCAGTCGCGTGGCTTCTAAGGTATCCTTGGGGCACGCCAGCTTCAACCCGCAATAATTCGCTGATTAGGGGGAACGCAAGGCGATTTGAGCCCCTTTTCATTGCCAGAGGGCTCTGACATATGGCGGGCAAGGCCCATTTGGGGCCATCACGTTTTCAGACTTGGAGGGAATATCCCATGAGAGCGCTTTTGATCATCGTAGTCGTCGCCGTTGCAGGCTTTTTCGGCTACCAGTATTTTGTAAATGGTCAGACACCAGCAGACGCGGTGTCGGATGTCACAGATAGCGCCGCCGATGTGGCAGATACAGCTGCGGATGCAGCAGGCGATGCGGCTGACGCCGTCACCGATGCAGCCGAAGGTGCCGTTGAAGGCGCAGCTGACGCGGTTGAAGGTGTTGCCGAAGGTGCCGTTGAAGGTGCGACCGAGGCTGTTGAGGGTGCCGTTGAAGGTGCGACCGAGGCCGTTGAAGGCGCTGTTGAAGGTGCAACCGAAGCCGCTGAAGGTGCCGCTGATGCCGCAGCCGACGCCGTTGACGGTGCCGCTGAGGCAGCAGGTGACGCAGCCGACGCCGTGACGGATGCCGCTGAAGGTGCTGTCGAAGGCGCGACCGAAGCTGTTGAAGGTGCTGCTGATGCGGCCAGCGACGCGGTTGAGGGTGCTGTTGAGACAGCAACCGAGGCAGGCGAAGCTGTTGCTGATACGGCTGCTGATGCGGTTGAAGGCGCTGCAGACGCTGTTGAGGGTGCGGCAGATGCAGCAACGGACGCGGCGACTGACGTTGTCGAAGGCGCAACCGAGGCTGTCGAGGGTGCCACGGATGAAGCCGCTGAGGCAGTTGAAGGCGCAACCGAAGCTGCGGAAGAAGCAACTGGTGAAGCAACCGAGGCCGCTGAAGGCGCTGCTGACGCGGCGACCGAGGCTGTAGAAGGTGCCACAGACGAAGCGGCTGACGCTGCTGAAGGCGCTGCCGAAGCCGTTGAGGGTGCCACCGAAGAGGCCGCAGAAGCGACCGAAGAAATGGCAGCTGAAGGTGAGGCCAGCATGGCCGAGACACTGCTGACCATGGATGGTTTTGACGCCGACAAGGTGCTTGAGATGATCGACGGTTCTGAGCTGTCTGCGGTGCAGAAAACTGCGCTGAGTGCTGCTGTGAACGGTGCCAAAGACAACCCTGAACTGCTTGAGGCGACATTGACCCGCCTGAAAGAAGCGCTGGGTCAGTAAGACCAAGCACCAGATATTGAAGGGGCCGCGCCAGAGATGGCGCGGCCCTTTTTGTTTGTGGAATTGATGCCCGTCATTTCGGGTCAGACTACGTCAAGGCCGGAGGTGGGCAGATTGCCCACCCTATGGGCTTAACCAACAAAGGCCTTTTCGATGACGAATTCGCCGGGTTCGGAGTTGGCGCCTTCGTTCAGGCCTGCGTCCTCAAGGATCTTCTTGATGTCGAGGTTGAAGGCGAGCGAGCCGCAGACCATCGCGCGGTCGGTGGCCGGATCAAGTGGTGGGATGCCGAGGTCAGCGAAAAGCTCACCGTTTTCGATCAACGTCGTGATGCGGCCCATCTTGGGGCTCTCTTCACGGGTCGAGGTCGGGTAGTAGCGGATCTTGTTGAGGTTCTCATCCCCCAGAAGCTCGATCATCATCTCGTCTTTCTTGAGGTTCTCGATCAGCTCGCGGCCATAGGTGAGTTCCGCGACATCGCGCACGGTGTGGGTCATGACGATTTCGTCATAGTTTTCATAGGTTTCAGGCTCGCGCAGCAGGCTGGCGAAGGGTGCAAAACCGGTGCCTGTGGCGAAGAAATACAGACGCTTGCCGGGCAGCAGCGCGTCATGGACCAGCGTGCCCACAGGCTTGGGGCGCAGGATGATCTCATCCCCGACTTTGATGTGCTGCAGCTTGGAGGTCAGGGGACCATCCGGCACCTTGATGGAGTAAAACTCAAGCTCTTCATCCCATGACGGGGACGCAATGGAATAGGCGCGCAGAAGCGGCTTTTGCTTGCCCGTCTCGGGGTGCGGGTCACCCATCAGGCCGATCATCACAAACTCGCCCGAGCGGAACCGCAGGCTGGCGGGACGTGTCACGCGAAAGCGAAACAGGCGGTCGGTGTAATGCTGCACCTCTGTGACGGTCTGGGCGTCGGGCAGGGTGGGGACGGGCTTTGCGGCGGTTTCGTTCACGGGTGTTTGCTCTGTCATATCTCAATCGGCGACCGTCATGGGCCGCCCTCCGGGTCTAGTCTTTGATGTGGATCAGGGAAAGGGGGTCAGCCGCGCATCCGCGCCTGATAGTTGTTATCTTGCCAGTTCGCTCGTGCTAGCCACTGCGGTTCGGGTTGGCGTTGCGCCAGGGCGTCGTCGATTTCCACCTCGTCAAAGCCTGCACGGCGGGCCATGGCGTATTGGTCGGCGATCACATGGCCGCGGGCGCGCAAACGCCCGGTATATCCTGCACGGCGCAGCATGGCGGCGAGCGTAAAGCCGCGGCCATCGGCGAAGCTGGGGAAATCGATGCGGATTAGCGCGGCACCGGTCATACAAGCGAGCTTGGACGGATCGGTGTCAGAGGCCAGATCGACGCCCAGGGGCGTGTCGTTGGCGGGGCAATCGTCAAGCGCCACAAAGCCGCCGGTCCAATCGTCACCAGCAAAGCCGGTATCGGTTACAATCACGCTCATTGTCTTATCCTTCCGCCGTTTCGCGGGGTGTATCGGTTGTGTTGGCCGGGGTGCGGACCATCTTGCCGTTTTCAAAGTGGATGCCGCATTCGACCTTGTCCTGATCGCGCCAGCGACCGGCACGGGGGTCTTCATGAAGCGACACGCGGGTCGTGCACGGCTGACAGCCAATTGACGGGTAACCCTGCGCTACCAGCGGATGGCGCGGCAGGTTGTGGGCGTCCATATAGGCGCTCAGGTCCTCTGGCGTCCAAGAGGCGAGGGGGTTCACCTTGATCTTGCGACCCTCCTTTTCAAAGATCGGCAGGGCAGCGCGGGTGCCGGACTGATAGCGCTTGCGCCCGGTGATCCAGCCGCCAAATTCCGCAACGGCCTTTTCCAACGGCTCTGTCTTGCGCAGGTGGCAGCAGGCGTCGGGGTCATGCAGGTGCAGCAGGTTTTCGTTGTCGCGGGTAAACACCTCTGTCCGGTCCGGGCGGATCACGCGGATATCCGTGAGGCCCAGCATTTCGGCCACATCCCTTTGATATTGCAGCGTTTCATCAAAGAGCATTTCGGTGTCCAGAAAGATCACCGGCACGTCCTTGTTGATCTGCGCGACCATGTGCAGCAACACAACGCTTTCGGCCCCAAAGCTGGAGACGACGGCAATCTTGCCGATTTCCATGTCGTCCAGCGCGTGCTTGAGCACGGTCTGCGGATCAGACTTGCGGTGCAGCAGATTGCGACGCTCTGCGAGTTCCTTAAGCGGCATTTTGGGCCTCTTTGGCTGGATAGAGGATGGCTTTGAACGGGTCGGCACCCAGACGGCGGAAGGTCTGGAGGAACGTCTCTTCGGGGTCGGTGCGCAGATCAAGGTAGCCCAGCACAAGGCGCTCGATGGCGGGCACGATTTCGTCGTAGGCAAAGCCGGGGCCTGCACGTTCGCCGATATGCGTGTCCTCGGTGCCGTCGCCGCCAAGGGTGATCTGGTAGTTTTCAACGCCTGCACGGTCGAGGCCCAGGATGCCGATGTGACCCACGTGGTGGTGGCCACAGGCGTTGATGCAGCCCGAGATCTTGATCTTGAGCGGACCCACGTCGTGTTCCACTTTTAGCTCATCAAACCGCGTGGCGATCTGTTGCGCGACCGGGATCGACCGGGCCGTGGCCAGCGCACAGTAATCCATGCCGGGGCAGGCGATGATGTCAGAGACGAGCCCGATGTTTGCCGTGGCCAAATCGGCCTCGCGCAGGGCGGCGTAAATCGCGGGCAGGTCGGATTTATGCACATGCGGCAGGATCACGTTTTGCTCGTGGCTGATGCGCAGTTCATCATGGCCATAGTCGCGGGCGATCTGGGCCAGCGCGCGCATCTGGTCAGAGGTCGCGTCGCCCGGCGTCTGCCCGTGCTTTTTGATCGAGACAGACACGATGGCATAGCCGTCATTCTTGTGTGCGGTCAGGTTGGTATCGGTCCAGGACCGGAACGCAGGGTTGGCCAAACGGGCGGCCTCATAGCCATCGGTGCTGGCGGCCTTAAACGCCGGTGTCGCGAAGGCATGTTCGATTTGTGCAAGAAGTCCCTGATCAAACCCGGTGAAACCCGGTTTGATTTGTTCGAAACGTGACTCAACCATGTCGCGAATGGTCTCAAGCCCGTTTTCATGGACAGTGATTTTGATCCGCGCTTTGTACTTGTTGTCGCGGCGACCCAGGAGGTTGTAGACGCTGACAATCGCTTCGACGTAGGCAAGAAGATCCGCGACCGGAAGAAAATCGCGGATCACCTTGCCTACCATCGGGGTACGGCCAAGCCCGCCGCCCACGATGACCTCAAACCCGTTTTCGCCCGCGTCGTTTTGCACCATGCGCAGCCCGATGTCGTGGGCGCGGGTGACAGCGCGGTCGTTGGGGGAACCTGTCACAGCAATCTTGAATTTGCGCGGCAGGAACTGGAATTCAGGGTGATCCGTCGACCACTGGCGTAGCAGCTCTGCCACGGGGCGCGGGTCTGCGATCTCATCGGCAGCGGCCCCGGCAAAGTGGTCGGCAGTCACGTTACGGATGGTGTTGCCGGATGTTTGCAGCGCGTGCATTTCCACGTCAGCCAAGGCTTCGAGGATGTCAGGCACTTCGTTCAGCTTTGGCCAGTTGTACTGGATGTTCTGACGGGTGGTGAAGTGGCCGTAACCCTTGTCAAATTTGTCCGCGATGAACGCCAGCTGATCCATCTGTGCAGAGTTGAGCGTGCCGTAAGGGATCGCCACGCGCAGCATATAGGCGTGCAGTTGCAGATAAAGGCCGTTCATCAGGCGCAGCGGCTTGAATTCGTCCTCGGTCAGTGATCCGTCGATGCGGCGTTCCACTTGGGCGCGGAACTGGCGATTACGTTCGGCAACGAAAGCTG
This sequence comes from uncultured Paracoccaceae bacterium, assembly GCA_947494675.1. GTDB lineage: Bacteria > Pseudomonadota > Alphaproteobacteria > Rhodobacterales > Rhodobacteraceae > CANMYO01. The sequence goes on along the minus strand of CANLVP010000002.1, from coordinate 859,345 downwards.
CGTCAAAGTCATTGTAGCTATACATGGATCAGACCTCTGCCTGTTTGCCGTGGTTGTAGTTCGAAGGACCGCGGGTGCGGAAATCCTCTCGGAAGTGGGTTGGTGCGGGGCCGTCGTCTGTGGCTTTGGCGTCCGCGAGGTAGGGACCTGCGATTTCGTCTTGGCGGCCAGCGGCCTCAAGCAGGCGCAACTCAGCATGGGCCTCATCTGTCAGCAGCTCTGCCTTGGCCATGTCGCGGGTCCATGTGTTGTCCTCGGTCAGCCAGACGGCGTCGCCTTCCAGCAGCGCGTTGGCGGTCACAACTTTGGGTGTGAATGTGCGGGGCATCAGATCGCCTCTTGTTGGGGGAGTTGCACAGCCAGGGCGTCGCGCGGGGCGAGGCCAAGGAAAGTGATTGCGGGGCCGGTGAGGCCTGCGTTTGAAATGGTTGGTTCCAGCTCTGCCAATGTGGTGGCGATGATGCGCTGATTGGTGCGGCTGACGTTTTCGATCACGGTGACGGGGGTTGCCGGGTCGGCCCCGTGCATCAGCAAACGTCCTTGGATAAAACGTGCGGCGCGCTTGCCCATGTAGATTGCCGCGACCTGACCGGGTTCGGCCAACGCGCGCCAGTCGTGATCGGTGTAGCCCTTGGTGTCGTGGCCGGTGATAAAGCGGATCGCAGAATTGCGGCCACGCTTTGTCAGGCTTTGACCGATATTTGCGACGCCAGCAGAGGCGGCTGTGATGCCGGGCACGATCGTATAGGGGATGTCGGCGGCGGTGAGCGCGTCAATCTCTTCGTCCAGACGTCCAAAGACGGTCGGGTCACCCGCCTTAAGCCGCACAACCTGCGCACCGGCGCGGGCATGTTCCACGATCAGCGCATCAATCTCGGCTTGCGGCGTGGATTTGCCAAAGCCTTCTTTGCCTGCGTCGATGATCGTTGCTTCGCGGCGGGCGAGTTCAAGGATTTCAGGCGTCACAAGGCGATCGTGGATCACCACGTCAGCGGTATCGAGCGCCTTGCGGGCCTTGAGCGTCAGCAGATCGGGATCGCCGGGGCCTGCGCCCACAAGGTGGACATGGCCCGCGCGGTCGCTAGACATGATGGCCTCGTCCAGAAGCGTACCAAGGGCAGGGATGACGTGATCTTCGCCTTGGGCCAGTGCCTCGGCGCCTTTGGAGAAGTAGAAGCGCGACCAGAAGTCACGGCGCTTGCGGCCCATAGGCAGCACGTCAACCGCGTGGCGGAAGGTCTTGCCGATGCGGGCAAGGGTGCCAAGCGAGGCTGGCAGCTGTTCTTCAAGGTCGGCCTTGATCTTGCGCGCCAACACGGGGGCCGCGCCTTCGGTGCCGATGGCCACCACAACAGGGTCACGGTCCACGATGGCGGGTGTGATGAATTGGCTGTCGGCGAGGTTATCGACGATGTTGACGCGTGCCCCGTCGGCATGGGCGAGGGCGGCGACGCGGGCGTCTTCGGCGTCGTCTTCGTTCGCCGCGTAGAAGAGCACGGCGCACATCGCATCGCCTGCTTCCATTGCGCGGGGGATCAGGGTCAGTTTGCCCTGTTCGGCCCAGGCGTGGATTTCGGGTGCCGCCTCAGCCGCGATCACGGTGATCTTGGCGGTGGTTTTGAGGATCAGGCGCAGTTTCGCCAGCGCAGCATCACCGCCGCCCGAAAGGACGATGCGGCGGCCTGCGACGGCCATGAAGACAGGGAAGTGATCCATTTCGGTACTCTCTTCGCGATTGCTTGCACTCAATATAGAATATTTTTCTGGTTTTTGCCCATATGAAGCCGTAGATAAGGATGAATGTTCCAATGCTGCGCTGCAAAAGGCCAGCTTTCCTGCGAAAGGCCCAAAATCAGAATGTCAGTGCGGATTGATGAGGTTGATCGGAAGATCCTTGCGGCGTTGCAGGCGGATGCAAGCCGGTCTTTGGACGAAATCGCCAAGGAAGTGGGGTCATCCAAGACCCCGGTCTGGAACCGTATTCGCAAATTGCGCGAGGCTGGGGTGATCGGTCAGCAGACGGTGATGCTGGACGCTGAAGCGCTGGGGTTTGAGGCCTGTTTCTTTGTGCTGATCCGCACGTCAGAGCATGAGGCGGACTGGCAGGAAAAGTTCCTTGGTGCCCTGCGGGCGCGTCCCGAAGTGCAAGAGGCGCACAGGCTGGCGGGGGATATTGATTACATCCTGAAAGTGCGGGTGCGAAATGCGCGAGCCTATGACGAGTTCTATCAGGCGCTGATTTCGGAAGTGCGGGTGTTTAACGTCACCGCCTTGTTGTCGATGGAAGAGATCAAATCGACCGTGGCCCTGCCTTTGTAGGGTGAGGCAAAGGTGCGCTACCGCGCATTGTTCTCTCAGACATCGGGACCGCGCCGGAGGTGTTCGGGCGTGGTGTAGGTTGTGGTGTGAACTCTTTCTGCTGAGAGGTGCTTGAGGGATCTGTGCGATCCTCAAGTCACCTCATCAAGGGTGGGGCGATTCCCCAAAGCCTCAAGGCCGGGCCGCGCTTTGCGCGGTGCTGCGCAGCCTTGACCCATTGTGGAATCACGTTGTGACGGTGAGGGCGCTGAGGCCGTGGAAATGGTAGACGTCGCCGTATTGGGGCGGTTCCGCCAAAGCGAGGTTGGGGCAGCGGGCGTGCAGGGTTTGCAGCGCGATTTGCAGCTCTAACCGTGCCAATGGCGCGCCGACGCAGAAATGGATGCCGCCGCCAAAGGCAGTGTTGGCGGGGCCTTCGCGATTTGGGTCAAAGATGTGTGGGTTCGGGTAGGCCATTGGGTCGCGATTGGCGGCCCCGAGGAGGCAGGCGATCTGGTCGCCGCGTTTGAGTGTTGTGCCGTAGAGGTCGAGGTCCTCGTAGACCCAGCGGGTGAACATATGCAGGGGTGGGTCGAAGCGCAGGATTTCTTCGACGGCGGCGGGGGTCGATGTCGTAACGCCTTGTTCCAGCTGTGTTTTGACGCCGTTCCCCAAGGTATGCACTGTCGCCTCATGCCCCGCGTTCAGGAGCAGAATGAGGGTGGTGGTCAGTTCCGCGTCCGAGAGCCTGTCGCCGGCGTCGCGGGCAGCAATCAGGGTGGAGAGCAGATCATCTGCCGGGGCCTTGCGCTTGGCCGCAATATGATCCGCCACATAGGCGGTGAAGGCTTGGGTGGCCGCGACGGCGTCGTCTTCGATCTGGCGGGTGCGGCGGGCCTGATACATGGCCACCATGGCGTTCGACCAGGTCAAAAGCTGATCGGCATCCTGTTCAGGCACGCCCAAGAGCCGCGCGATGATGATCACCGGGATCGGTTGCGCGTAGGCGGTCAGCAAATCAAACGAGCCATCAGGGAAGCGGTCGATCAGATCATGGCAAAGCTGTTCGATTTCGGGGGCCAATCCCGCAATCCGGCGCGACGTAAAAGCCCGCAGGACCAGACCGCGCAGGCGGGTATGCGCGGGCGGTTCAAGTTCGAGCATGGAATGCGCCTCAACCGCGTAAAACGGTGCGAGGTGCGGGGGCGTCTCGGTCACCATGTCGGCTGGCGCTTCACGGCCCATGCGCCGGTCGCGCAGGGCGGCGGTGACGGCGCGGTGTGAGACGGCGCAGGGCATCGCGTAGTCGTCCCAATAGAACACGTCACCCAAGGCCCGCGCGCGATCATAGAACGGATATGGGTTTTGGACGAAAGCGGGATCGGTGGGGGATTGGGCCAAGGATTGCATATGGTTTCAGTGCCAAAGCCGCAGCTGAATGGCAAGCTGTCGCACGTGACGATCTGACGCAACGGCAGGTGGCACCTTCATGATACTGTATACCGTAGGATGCATGCGGGGGCGCAGAACTCTTTCCAAAGAGAAGAGATGCGGTCGACGTGCTGGCCAGAACTTGGCCAAAAAGGGAGTGAGACGAGATGGCGCGAAAGCCCATCGACAGCGATCAGCTTGATCGGTCAGCCTATGAGGCTGCGGATGCGCATTTTCGGCGTGTCCATTCCAGCCTTCCGGGGGACGCGGTCGAAACGGTTGCGCGTGAGGTTGTGCGCCGCTTGGCGTTCCGGATGCCGCGTGCCGCAAAGCCAGACCATCAACCGACCGCCGAAGAGATCGATATGCTTTGCGCTGATCTGTTGTCGCGGGACGAATCCGCCGGGGACCGGTTTATTCTGAACGCCCGCAGTGATGGCGCCTCGGCTGAAGCAATCTATCTGGGATATGTCGCAGGTGCGGCGCGACGGCTTGGCGTCATGTGGGAAGAGGACCGTGTGTCATTTCTTGAGGTGACGCTGGCGAGCGGGCGGCTTTACCGTATTATCCGCGGGCTGCGGCATGTCATCGACAGCGGTTGGGGCACGTTGAAGGGCAAGCCGACACTTTTTGCGTTGGCACCTGACGAGACGCACACGCTGGGCATTGAGATTGCTACAGATATTTTCCGCCGCGAAGGCTGGGACGTGGAAATGTCCGTCGGGGAAGATCACGAAACGATCGTGTCGCGGGCTGAGACCAATCGCTATCAGGCGATTGTGTTGGTGGCCAATAGCGAAGGCATGGTGACACAGCTGGTGCGGCTGGTGCTGGCGCTACGGATCACGCAACCGATGGCCAAGGTTGTCGTGGCGGGCAATATCGTGGGGCAGGTGCCGGGGGTGTCTGATTTGACCGGGGCAGATGCCACGATTGAGCAGATTGAGACCGCGGCAGAGACCTTGCGCGCCATCGTGGCCGAGGACACGCCAAAGACCTGAGCATCTAGCCATTGCAGGGCCCAATGCCTAAAGATGACACATGTTTGCTGCCCTGATGCCCCGTCGCGTTGTTCTGATCCTGATCTATTTGATCGGTGTGGCGGCTGTGTCCGGGGCGGTTTGGTGGACCGCTGAAGGGCGCGCGTTGGATCAGCTGGAGGCGGCAGGACAGGCCGATCTGACCCTCGCTGGCGACAGTATCAAAAGCGAATTGGACCGGTTTCGCAGTCTTGCTGTGGTCGTAGCGGCGCATCCGGATGTGGCTGATGTGCTGGCGCAAGGCGACGTACGGGGCCAAGCGGATTTCCTGATTGATCTTGCCGGTAAGGCGGGCCCGCTCGATATCGTCGTGGTGGGCACGGATGGGCGTGAATTGGCGGCAGCCTCGGCCGGGGCCTTAATGAACCACGCTGAAAGGCCCTATTTTGTACGGGCGATGCATGGGGCGCTTGGGGTCTACCATTTGTTGAGCAGCCGTTACGACCGGCGGGTCTATTTGTTCGCGGCCCCGGTGTTTGCGCCGGACGGCCCGGTGATGGGGGCGGTCATTGTCGCGGCGGATGTCGAGGCGGTCGAGGCCAATTGGCGCGGCAGCCGGCCAACGGTGTTTTTCACAGACGAGCTTGGCGTGGTGTTTGTCAGCAGCCGGACGGAACTGGTGTTGAAGTCGCGCACCGGTGATGTGCGGGCGGCGGCACAAAGTGCGGAATATCCCGCGGGCGTCGTCAGTGCCTTGCCACAGATCGACGCGCAGATCGTGCGGGACCGCCACGAGATTTGGGAGATGGATGGCGGTCGCTATTTGCCGGACCGGGGTTTGCATCTGACGCGGCCGATGCCGGTGATCGGACTGACCGGAGAGGCCTTGTTCGACGTGGCCCCGGTGCGGCAACTGGCGCTGTTGCAGGCGGCGGTGGCGGGGGCCTTGGCGCTGGCCTTCGGGGCGTTCGTCTTTTGGGCGACCGAGCGCAGGCGCACGCTGGCCGAAGCAAACGCACGGCTTGAGGCCCGTGTGATGGACCGCACTGCGGAGCTTGAGGACGTGAACGCCAATCTGTTGCGCGAAGTGGCGGAACGCCGCGATGCGCAGGCGCGGTTGCATCAGGCGCAGGCCGATTTGGTGGAGGCAGGCAAGCTGTCGGCGCTTGGTCAGATGTCGGCAGGGATCAGTCATGAATTGAACCAGCCGCTGATGGCGATCCGATCATTCGCTGAAAATGCAGAAGCCTTTCTGGATAAGGGAAAGCCAGATATCGCCCAACAAAACCTGGGGCGGATCAGCGATTTGGCGCGCCGCATGGGGCGGATCATCAAGAACCTGCGCGCCTTTGCCCGGCAGGAAAGCGCCGCGATGCGCGACGTCGATCTGGTGGCCGTGGTGGATGGTGTGCTTGAGATTTTGGCGACCCGTTTGCAGGACGAGGCCGTAACGGTTGCATGGGATCGCCCCACGGGACCGCTTTTGGTGCGCGGGGGCGAGGTGCGGTTGCAGCAGGTCGTCTTGAACCTCGTGGTCAATGCGCTGGATGCGATGGATGGCGGCGAGGACCGCGCCCTGGACATCGCGTTGGACGTGCATGGCGGCAAAGCCACGCTGAGCATTCGCGACAAGGGCCCGGGGCTGAGCGATCCTGAGAAGGTTTTTGAGCCGTTCTATTCCACCAAGCAGATGCCGACCAAAGAGGGGCTCGGCCTTGGGCTGTCGATTTCATACGGATTGGTGCAGAGCTTCGGCGGCGAAATTCGGGGGCGCAACCATCCTGATGGCGGTGCGGTCTTTGTTGTGACGCTTGATCGGGCAGTGGCAGAGGTGGCCGCATGACCCGCAAGGTGCTCTTGGTTGATGATGATGCTGCCGTGCGCGAGGCCTTGGGGCAAACGCTTGAACTGGCCGATTGCGTGCCGCTTTTGGCGGGGTCGTTTGTTGCGGCCAAGGACCAGATCACGCGTCACTTTGACGGCATCATCATCAGCGACATGCGGATGCCGGGGCGGGACGGCTTTCACCTGCTGGACTATGCCCGCAGCATTGACCCCGATCTGCCGGTGATCTTGCTGACCGGGCAGGGTGACATCCCGATGGCCGTGCAGGCGATGGAGGCGGGGGCGTTTTCCTTTCTTGAAAAGCCCTGCGCCCCGGCGACCCTGATATCTGGGGTGGAACGGGCGCTGGAGCAACGGGCACTGGTGCTCGACAATCGCCGGATGCGGCTTGAGCTTGAAAGCGGCGATGCTGCCGCGCGGATGCTGTTTGGGCAGTCGGCTTTGGCTCAAGAGCTGCGGGACCGGGTCCGGCAAGTGGCCCGCACGGGTGCCGATGTTCTGGTCACCGGGGAACCGGGGTCGGGCACGCCAAAGGTGGCCGAAGTGATCCATTTGCTATCGGCATCGTCGCGGCATCCCTTTGTCAAACGCAGTGCAGCGGGGCTTGATGCGGCTGGCCTACGCGATGCCTTGGCGCAGGCGGGGGCGGGGACGCTGTACCTCGATGAGGTCTGGCAATTGCCCGACGACGTGCAATTTGCATTGCTAGATGCCTTTGAGGCGGGCTGTGCCGCGCGGGTGGTGACGGGCAGCACGCAGGCCTTGCGCAAGCTGGCGCGGGATGGCGCGTTTTCGCGTGATCTGGCGGTGCGGCTTGATCTGATGGCCGTGCGCGTGCCGTCATTGCGCGAACGGATGGAGGATGTGCCGGTGCTGTTCCGCCACTACGTGGAACAGGCCTGTGAGCAGGCGAACCTGCCGGTGCCCACGATCACGGCGGACGATATCGCACGTCAGATGGCCAAGGATTGGCCCGGCAATGCCCGCGCGTTGATGAATGCGGCGATGCGGTTTGCCCTAGGCGTGGAAGAGGCCGACGCAGCACAGGGTCTTGGCCTTTCGGCGCAAATGGCCAAGGTTGAACGTAGCCTGATCATTGAGGCGCTGCGCCGCACGGGCGGCAATGCCACAGAGACCGCGAAGGCGCTGAAAGTGGCGCGTAAGACCTTCTACGATAAGCTGGCAAAACACGATCTGCGGGCCGAGGATTATCGTGCGCCAGATTGATCTGGGCGGGGCAAGAGCTGCGGCGAAAGCATCCTGTGTTGTCGCTAACACTGTATAGATTTCTACACACATTCATGTGAACGGGCCGCCACGGCAGGACCAGTTATGCGGCATAAGTCGATGAAATCACGTCGAAACGGCTGCAGTTCTGCGGGTTTCTGACAATTTTCTTGTTCTTGCATTGGCGGTCCCATTTTATGGCCGCATCGGCAGTCTGAGCTGCCAATAGTCTTTATGGGAGGAGACCAATGACTTTTCTGAAATCCGTCGCCGCTGCCGCAGCACTTGCTGTCGCCGCTACCGCCACCACCGCACAAGCCGAAGGCTGTGACGAGGGTGAAATCGTCGTCAAGTTCAGCCACGTCACCAACAGCGACCGCCACCCCAAGGGGATCGCGGCGAGCCTGTTGATGGAGCGCATCAATGCCGAAATGGACGGCACGATGTGCATGGAAGTGTTCCCGAACTCGACGCTTTACACTGATGAGCAGGTGATTGAAGCAATGCTGCGCGGTGACGTGCAACTCGCCGCACCTTCGCTGTCGCTGTTTGAGAGCATCACCAAGTCCTACCGTTTGTTTGACCTGCCGTTCATGTTCAAGAACATCGAAGCAGTCGATGCCTTCCAGGCTTCTGAAACCGGTCAGGCGATGAAGGATGCGATGCAGCGCCGTGGTTTGCAGGGCCTGCAGTTCTGGCACAACGGCATGAAGAACATCAGCGCAAATGTGCCGCTGCTTGATCCATCCGACGCGAACGGTCTGAAGTTCCGCGTGCAGCCATCGGACGTGCTTGTGGCACAGATGGAAGCGCTGGGTGCAAGCCCGCAGCCAATGGCCTTTGCCGAAGTTTATGGCGCGCTTCAGACCGGCGTTGTGGACGGGCAAGAGAACACATGGTCCAACATCTACGGCCAGAAGTTCTTTGAAGTGCAAGACGGCGTGACCGAGACCAACCACGGCATCATCGACTATCTGGTGGTGGCATCCGTTGACTGGCTCGATAGCCTTGATGGCGACACACGTGATCAGTTCCTGACGATCCTGGATGAGGTGACGCAGACACGTAACGGTGAATCCACACGCGTGAACGCCGAAGCCAAGCAGGCGATCATCGATGCCGGTGGTGTTGTGCGCGAATTGACCGCAGAGCAGCGTGCGGCTTGGGTCGATGCGATGAAGCCCGTTTGGGAACAGTTTGCTGACGAAGTTGGTCAGGAAAACATCGATGCCGCACAGGCGATCAACGAAAGCCTGTAAGGGATGAGGTGACGTGCACGGGCGGCGCCACATGCGTGGCGTGGCCCGTGACACCCCACCCGCCATCCCTGATCTGCCGTTCCCCCATGCGGGGTGCGGCCACTTATTGAAATTTGTGATGCCAAGGGGGCAGGCAGATGTCACAGACCAACCGGTCCAACGCCAAGGGCGTTATTGATACCATCGAAGAAACCGCGATCGCAGCGCTGCTTGGGGGGATGACCCTGCTGACGTTCATCAACGTCGTGCTGCGTTATGGCTTTAACAGTTCCATTATCTGGAGCCTTGAGGTCGTGTTGGTCATGTTTGCCTGGCTTGTGCTGTTTGGAATTTCCTATGGGTTCAAGGTCACCGCGCATCTGGGCGTGGATGCGCTGACCAACCTGCTACCGCCGGGGCCGCGCAAGACAGTGGCTTTGATCGCAGGCGCGCTTTGCATTGCCTATGCGGCGTTGTTCGTGAAAGGCGCGTGGGACTATTGGGCACCCTTTGCGGATTTGCCAAAAACGACGGGGCGTTGGTTCCCCTTGGGGCTTGATTGGGACGCGCGGACCTACGGCTATACCGAAACGGGCCAGATCCCGATCCCCTTTGACTGGCTCAAGTCGTGGTTAGAGCAGACGTTTAATTCTTATATCGAGGGCGGCGAGCGTAAGTTTGACAGCTATTCAAAGCTGCCCGTTGTCGTGCCTTACGTGATCCTGCCGATTTCGGCTGTGTTGCTGCTTTACCGTGTTGTGCAGGCCGTCGGCCGTGTGTGGCGCGATGAAGCCGCCAGCCTGATCGTCAGCCATGAAGCAGAAGACGCGGTGGAAGAAGCCGCCGCATTGAACCGGGATTAAGTATCATGGAAGTCGTAATTCTTTTTGTGATGATCATCGGCCTCTTGCTGGTCGGTGTGCCAATCGCGGTCAGCCTTGGCCTGTCATCGATCATCTTTCTGCTGGCCTTTTCCGACACCTCTTTGGCTTCGGTGGCGCAGTCGCTTTATCAGGCGATGGCGGGGCACTACACGCTGCTGGCGATCCCGTTCTTTGTGTTGGCGTCAACCTTCATGTCCACCGGCGGGGTGGCGAAACGGATCATCCGCTTTGCCATTGCCTGTGTCGGGCACTTGCAGGGCGGTCTTGCGATTGCGGGTGTCTTGGCCTGTATGATGTTTGCGGCGCTCTCAGGGTCGTCCCCGGCGACCGTGGTGGCCATTGGGTCCATCGTGATCGCAGCGATGCGGCAGGTGGGCTATACCAAAGACTTTGCCGCAGGTGTGATCTGTAACGCCGGGACCTTGGGCATCTTGATCCCGCCCAGCATCGTGATGGTGGTCTATGCCTCTGCCACGGATGTGTCGGTGGGGCGGATGTTCCTTGCGGGGGTGATCCCCGGCATTCTGGCGGGCACCATGTTGATGATCGCGATCTATGTGATTGCGCGGATCAAGAACATGCCCAAGGGCGAATGGCAGGGCTGGGGCGAGATTTTCGCCAGCTTCCGCGACGCGATGTGGGGGCTCTTGCTGATCTTGATCATCATGGGCGGTATCTATGGCCATCCTTGGATCAGCCTTGAGAACGGCATTTACTGGCAGGGCGGGGCCTTTACCCCGACCGAAGCAGCGGCTGTTGCCGCGATGTATGCCTTCTTTGTGGCGTCCTTCATCTATCGGGACATGGGTCCACTGGCTGGTGTCGATGGCGGTGCCCCAGTGTCGATTATCCGCAAGCCCTGGGCCATCGTGACGGCATTCTTTCATGCCGACACGCGCCATACGCTGTTTGAGGCCGGCAAGCTGACCGTGACGCTGATGTTCATCATCGCCAATGCGCTGATCCTCAAGCACGTGCTGACCGATGAGCAGATCCCGCAACATATCGCTGGGGTCATGCTCGACGCCGGTCTGGGGCCGATCACATTCTTGATCGTGGTCAACGTGATCCTGCTGATCGGTGGTCAGTTCATGGAGCCATCGGGCCTGATCGTGATCGTGGCACCGCTGGTGTTTCCTATCGCGATTGAGCTTGGCATCGATCCGATCCACTTGGGCATCATCATGGTGGTCAACATGGAGATTGGGATGATCACGCCGCCTGTGGGTCTGAACCTCTTTGTGACCTCTGGTGTGGCGGGCATGCCGATGATGGCCGTAGTCCGTGCGGCGCTGCCATTCCTGGCCGTGCTCTTCGTCTTCCTGATCATGATCACCTATATCCCATTCCTGAGCACATGGTTGCCCACGACCTTCATGGGGCCGGAGATCATCGTGAATTAGGGCTGAGATAAAGGGGCGCTACCGCGCGCGTCTTTTTCAGAAATCAATGAGGCGACGCTCTTGATCGGGCGTCGCCTTTGCTTTGGTGGGTTTGAATATTTGCTGAGAGGTGCTTGAGGGATCTTTGTGATCCTCAAGTCACCTGATCAAGGGTGGGGCGATTCCCCAAAGCCTCAAGGCCGGGCCGCGCTTTGCGCGGTGCTGCGCAGCCTTGACCCTTTGTGGAATCACGCGTTTTCGAGGGCGGTGATGATGGGGGAGAAGTCTTCGGCCTTGAGGCTCGCGCCGCCAACAAGTGCGCCGTCGACATTTGGGACGGCAAAGATTTCGGCGGCGTTGGACGCTTTGACCGAGCCGCCGTAAAGGAGTGGGATGTCTTTGTCGGCCAGATGGGTACGGATATGGGCGTGGACCTCAGCAATCTGATCGGTCGTGGGGACAAGCCCGGTGCCGATGGCCCAAACCGGTTCATAGGCGATCACGGTGTTGGTCGCCGTGGCCGTTAACGGGACAGAGCCGTTGAGTTGTCCGGTGATGATGTCGAGGGTCGTGCCCGCCTCACGCTCTGCCAGGGTTTCGCCGATGCAGATCACCGCCGTCAGGCCTGCATCATAGGCGGCTTGCGATTTGGCGGCGACGGTGGCGTCGTCCTCTGCGTGGTCGGTGCGGCGTTCGGAATGCCCGGTGAGGCAATAGCTGGCCCCGGCGTCGGCCAGCATTTCAGCAGAGACATCGCCGGTGTGCGCGCCTGATGTCTTGGCGTGGCAATCCTGACCGCCGAGGGCCACAGCACCTGCATCTGTGGCCCGCGCCAAGAGCGTGGCGGGCGGGCAGATCAACACCTCGACGCTGGGCGCGGGGTGGGCCGTGGCGATGGCAGAGAGCTCTGCCAGGCTGGCGCGGGTGCCGTTCATTTTCCAGTTTCCGGCGGCGATCTTGCGGGGCATTGCGGGTCCTTTCGCTTGACGTTGGGCTTTGGTAGCAAGCTGGGCAAGAAACCGAAAGGCAGGAGTGGTCGCGATGATCCCTAGAATTGATGCGCAGGCCTTGATGGCTGGTGATGCACAGGCGGCGGCTGATGTAGTCACCGGGGCCACGGACATCGGGTTTTTGACGGTACACAACACGCCTATCCCGGCCCAGCAGGTGCGCGATGTGATTGAGGCCTATCGGGCTTTTTTTCATCTTCCAGCCGCCCAGAAAGCAGCATTTGATATGGCGCGCACCGGGTCAAACCGCGGCTGGGGCGCGTCGGGGTCTGAACAGGTGAACCCGGATGCCAACCCCGACTACAAACAGGTCTTTGATTGCGGCACGACGCTGGCCGCTGACGATCCGGTGGCCGCGCTTGGGCTGCTGACCTATGCACCCAATGTCTGGCCGGATGTGCCCGCGGGCTTTGCCGTAACTTTGCGCGACTATTACGATGCCAGCACCGCCTTTGCCTTGGATTTGCTTTGCGCGATTGCGGGGGCTGTGGGCGAGGATGCGGGCTATTTCCGTGATAAGTTCACGCGGCCCATGACGCTGTTGCGGGGCAATTTCTACCCGGAGCGGCCAGCGGATGCGGGTGACAAGGACTTTGGGATCGCGACCCATACCGACTATGGCTGCCTCACGCTTTTGGCGACGGATGGATCGCCGGGGCTGGAGGTGCGCAAGCGCGGTGGCGGATGGATTCCGATCTCGGCGGCGCCGGGGGAGTTTGTCGTGAACTTTGGCGAAATGCTTGAGATGTGGACCGCGCGGCGCATTGTGGCAACACCGCACCGGGTGGTTGGCACGAACGCAGAGCGGATTTCGGTGCCGCTATTCTTTAACCCCTCCCATGATGCGAATGTCGCCCCTGCGGGGGCCGCGCCGGTGACGGCGGTCGATCATTTGGAACGGCGTTATCAAGAGACCTATGTGCATTTGCAAAAAAGCTGAGATGTCACGAAATCGCTTTTGAGCCGAGTTTGTGTTAAGGTTTCCGATTGAATTCTGTGATATTTGATTGGAGGGGACATGTTATGCCAACTGAGGAGCTGTTTGGAGCTTATCATTTCTTGCTGGAAGTTGCGGGGCCTGCGCGGATCAAACTGATGGCAAAGGTCAATCAGGCCGGGTTGAAGATTTCGGACAAAGGGCTGGATTAAGCGCTGCGGGGTGAGATCGTGACATCGCCAACGGATCGTTATGCCATTGCCAGAGTCCTTCGGGTTTTGTCAGAGCGCTAGACGAGGACTTTGAGGGCAGCGCGGGCCGCGTCGCAGGCGGACGCGGGATCATCCAGAACGTCTTCGGGCACGGCGTAATAGGGCATGTTGTGGAACTGATCGGTGGTTTGGCCGAATAGAGTGTCGGGGGTTTTTGTTTTGAGATAAAGCCGCCCCTCAGACGACATCAGCGCAAAAACCGTGCCGTCATGATAGAGGCACATGCCGCCGAACATTTTTCGGGTGGTGAGGTGGCCGAGGTCAGAGAAGAGGTCGACGGCGAAGGCTATATCGCCGTCCGAGACGCTCATGAGGCGTTAATGTCTTCGTTGAACTTGATCGACTCGCCGCAGCCGCAGGCATCAACCACGTTGGGGTTGCGGAATTTGAAGCCGGATTCCAGCAGGCTGACCTCGTAGTCGATCTCTGTCCCAAAGAGGAACATCTGCGCCATGGGGGCGATCATCACGCGCGCGCCGTCCTGTTCAACGACCTCATCCAGTGGATCGACCTCTGTCACATAGTCCATCGTATATTCCATGCCCGCACAGCCGCCTTTCTTGACGCCAATGCGCAAGCCCTGGTGGCCGTCCTTGGCCATCAGCTTGGCGATTTGGGCGGCGGCCTTGTCGGTGATGGATACGGCTTGTTTGCCGGGAATGCCGAACATGGGGGTGATCCTTTTGGTTGCCCTTAATCTAGGGGGTCAGGGGCAGGATTCCAAGCGGGGGCAGATGTCGTAGCAAGAGCAGTGTGGCATAGGAGGTTGTGAGCGCCCAGCCAAAGGAGGCCAGCGTGCCGATGATGACGTATTCGCCAGCGCCTTGGTTATTGGATGTGGTGTCAAAGCGCAGCACGGATTTGGCGGCGATCAGAAAGCCGATGCCAGCGGGTTGGCCGACCATGACCAGCAGAAAGATCAGCGCCCGTTCCAGCGTGCCGATCAAGGCGCCGCCGTTGGGCAGGCCTTGGGGCAGTTCGGCGGTGGACCATGGGGCCATCAGAAAGCCGATGGCAAAGCCGCCTGCGCGGGTGGTTATGATCAGCCCCGCCACCATCGCAAAGATGGCCGGGAGCCAAGTATAGTTCGCCCAGATGCCACCCGCCCAGAGGTCAGGCGCGTAGAGTGTGACGGCCATGATGGTCGCGATATGGGCGGCTTGATCGCCCAGAAACGGCCAGAGACCACGGGGCAGGCCATAGGTCTTGATGGCATCGATGATGAGGTGTGCGGCGGCGAGGGCGATGATCTGCCATGCGGCGACTTGGCCGAGGGCGGCCTGGGCCGTCAGCAGCACGATCACGCCATGCAGCAGAATGATCTGCGGCTCCCGCTTGCGGTCCACCATCCATTTGGTTTGCAACACAAAATCCGCGAGGGCATGGGCAAAGAGCAGGGCGGTGAAGGTGGCGATCATGGGGTCGGTCCTGCATCAAAGGAATGGGCCTTGAAGGCCGCTATTGCGGCCATCATAGCTGGTTTTCCGGCCCCTGCGAGCCTGAGTTGGACCGCTTGGCGGCTGATGCCCAGCTGTGCGGCGATGTCATCTTGAGTGGCTGCCGGGGCCATGAGCCAAAGCTTGATGGCCTGCGCTTGCGGCGCAGTCCAGCCAAAAGCGATGTGTTCGCAAAGGGTTATGATAGCCTCTTGCGATGAGGTGACGCCGACACCTGCGATGTCGAGCTTGTTTTTACCCATGTCATCCAGCGTGGCACCTGAGGTTTCGAACGCGGCACCACTTGCGTCAGCGAGGGGGTTTGCGCCCAGCGCTGTGATCGGGCCTATGCCAATGGCAAAGCGGCTTTCGATGGTGTTTTCGGTCGCTTTGAGGGTGGCGAGCATGAGCAGGGTGGCGGTGAGCGCGGTGTTGGGGTTTTGCAGATAAACTTGCCATCCGTCGCCGCGAAATCGGGTGAAACGCAGATCATGTCCAGTGACGATTTTCAAAGCAATTGCAGCGCCTTGGAGGGCGTTCATACTGCGTGCGATCTGGGCGTCGTCGGCTTTGCGAGACGCGATGAGGTCACCGGTGATGACAGCGGAGAGGCTTGCTTTGGTCATGTGCAAGTTATAAGGCTTGCTAATTGGAAAGCAAGTGTAGGGGCTTGATTTTTGGATTTGCAAGTATTTTGGCTTGCTATTAAAATTTGCAAAATTGCGTTAAGAAGTCAGCGTAACGCTCTGACAAAATTACATAAAGCCAAGTTCAAGACGGGCTTCGTCGGACATCATGTCCATGCCCCACTGTGGCTCAAATGTCATTTCGACGTCGACTTGCTTGACGCCAGGCAGCGGCTCAATCGCGTCGGCGACCCAGCCGGGCATCTCACCGGCGACGGGACAGCCCGGGGCGGTCAGGGTCATGATGACGGACACGGCGTTATCTTCGGCCACGACAATCGTGTAGATCAGGCCCAGATCGTAGATATTCACTGGGATTTCAGGGTCATAGACCGAGCGGCAGGCATTGACGATATCCTCATAGAGCGGATGATCGGTCGTGGAGGGGGCGATCAAAGGGGCGCCTTCCATGGGGGTGCTTGCGTCGGTCATCGGGGTATCCTGCTATTCCTGAGCATTCATATAGGGTTTGGGGACGGGGGCGTAAAGGTTTGGTAAGGCCTGCGCAAAACGGCCATGCACAAACCACCCAGAAACCATGCACAACCAATGCACAACCCGTATGCATCAAAGTCTTAACGCGCGTTATCACCGTGCGGTGGTTGGGCCGCCGAAGCGGGGCCAGCCCCAGCCCGCGACCCAGACCAGAAAGAGGCCGGAGGCCACCATCAAGGCACTGGAGATCATTACGACCACCGGCAATGCGCCTGCATCGGTTAGCCAGCCTGCCAGAATGATGATCGGTGGCATGCCGATTTTGAAGATCGCACCGGTCAGGCCCGCAACGCGGCCCATGTGCTGGGCGGAGGTGCTTTCCTGCCGGTAGGACCAGACGCCAATTGCAAAGAAGAGTGCCAGCCAGCCGTCAAGGAAACTGACGAGGCAAAAGCCCCAGAGCGGCAAGTCGGCGATGATCGTCAGGTAGAGCGCGCCCAAGCCCCAGATCGGCCAGAAGAACGCTGCCCGGTAGCCCATCATGCGGCGCAAAGGGGCGGCAAAGCGCGAGCCAACGATGGCCCCCACGCCGCCAAACGCCAGCACCACGCCGATTTGGAAGTCATTGGTGGCGGCGGCGGTCTTGAGCTTGAGGATCAGGGCGGTGTCAAAGGCCCCGGCGGCGGCATTGGTCAGCACGATCACCACGGTCATCATCACCAGTTCACGGTTGGCGCGCAGGATATGCCAGCCCTCGATCAGTGATGGCCAAAAGGGTTTGGGTGGGGGCAGTTCCTCTGGCGGGTTGAGGCGGCGCGACAGGGCGGCGCTTGTCAGCATCAAACCGGCACAGGCAGCGATGACGCCGGTATGGCCCAGCGTGATAAGGGCGAGGCCTGCCACGGCGGGGCCAACGGTGGAGATCACGGAGAACACGGTGCTGCTGAGGCCGGTGGCGTCGGAGAGTTGCTCATGCGGGACGGTGAGGCGCAGCAGGGTCATCTGCGCGTTGTTCGTCGCATAGGCCAACGCGTTGAAGATCACCATAAAGAGCATCAGGCCGGGGAGGGAGAGATGCTCGGTCAAGGCCGCGAGACACAAGGTGGCGGTGATTGCGGCAAGGCCAAGGGTGTAGTGGCGAAAAGCGCGGGCCTTGGTGATGCGGTCGTTGATCACGCCGATGAAGATCGCAAAGAGGATATTGGGGATGAAGCCCGCGCCTTTGATCAGGGCCAGCCCGGTGCCCGATTGAGAGATATCGAAGGCCAGAAGCGGCAGGGTGAAGCCCAGAACGGTTTGCGCCAGAGCGATGGCGGCAATCACAAAAAGAGCGGTCGAGAAATCGGAGCCGTAGCGCATGGCACAGGCGTAAGGGGGATGGGTGTCTATGAAAAGGGGCGGCTTGCGCCGCACGTGATTGTTTTGCGCCCTTGGGGGCGCAATCGATTTTAGACACGCCTGCGGCGTGATGGGGCTTTGCCCCAAACCCCAAGATATTTTCATTCCAAAGAAAGCGGGCTTTTCATCGCAAGGCTGTTCCGGCATATCGCGGGGATGGAGCGTTTTTCATTTGATTTGCAGGCCACAGATGGGGCCGCGCGTACGGGCGTCATTCACACGCCACGGGGCGATATTCGCACGCCGGCCTTTATGCCGGTGGGCACGGCGGCCACGGTCAAGGCGATGATGCCCGAGAGTGTGGCGGCGACGGGGGCCGATATCCTGCTGGGCAACACCTATCATTTGATGCTGCGCCCCACAGCGGAGCGGATTGATCGGTTGGGCGGGCTGCATAAGTTCATGAATTGGGACAAGCCGATCCTCACGGACAGTGGCGGGTTTCAGGTGATGAGCCTTGCGGAGTTGCGCAAGCTGACCGAGGAGGGTGTCACCTTCAAGAGCCATATTGATGGGTCCAAGCATCGGCTGACACCGGAGCGGTCGATGGAGATCCAGAAGCTTTTGGGCTCTGACATTGTGATGTGTTTTGACGAATGTCCCGCGTTGCCTGCGACAGAGGCCGAGGTGGCGACGTCGATGCGGATGTCGATGCGGTGGGCGCAGCGGTCGCGCGATGCTTTTGGCGATCGGCCGGGGTATGCGCTGTTTGGTATTCAGCAGGGCGGTGTGACCGAGAGCCTGCGGGCCGAGAGTGCGGAGGCGCTGCGGGCGATTGAGTTTGATGGCTATGCGGTCGGCGGATTGGCCGTGGGTGAGGGGCAGGAGGCGATGTTTGGCGTGCTGGATTATGCGCCCGGCCAGCTGCCCGTGGACAAGCCGCGCTATTTGATGGGGGTTGGTAAGCCTGATGACATCGTGGGTGCCGTCAAGCGCGGGATCGACATGATGGATTGCGTGCTGCCAAGTCGATCGGGGCGGACGGGACAGGTCTTTACCCGGCACGGGGTCGTGAACATCAAGAATGCGCGGCATCAGGATGATCCACGTCCCCTGGATGAAGAATGCGGTTGCCCGGCCTGTCGGAACTACAGCCGCGCTTATCTGCATCATGTGTTCCGCAGCCACGAGATGATCAGTGGCATGCTGCTGACCTGGCATAATCTGCATTACTTCCAAGAGATCATGGCGGGGATGCGGGCGGCGATTGCGGCGGGGACCTTTGCCGCTTGGGAAGCGGATTTTCATGAAGGCCGCGCGCAGGGCGATATTGAACCGCTATGAAGGAAGTGCCCGCAGAACTTACGCGGGAAGGCGTGACGTTGCACGGGACGTGGACCTTGCCGGATGCGCCGCGGGGTCTGGTGATTTGCGTGCATGGCTCTGGCCCGATGGATCGCAATCAGAACGGCAAGGGCGGCAAGCTTGAGACGTTTCGCGTGATGGCGGAGGCGCTGCGTGGCTCGGGCTTTGCGGTGTTGCGGTACGACAAACGTGGGGTCGGGGCCTCTGGCGGGGACTACGCGCAACTGGGGCAAGATGACCTGATCGCGGACCTCCGGGGTTGGATTGCGCAGGCCACAGCGCGTGGAATGGGGCCGATTTGGCTGTTGGGGCATTCCGAAGGGACGGCTTTGGCCACAGTTGCGGCGGAGGGGCATGAGATCGCGGGGCTAATGCTGCTCTGTCCTTACGTGACGCCGGGTGGCGAGATATTGATCCAGCAGGCGGCGCGGGCAGATCGCACGGTGGCTGAGCTGCCGGGGTTTCAAGGGATGCTGGCGCGCACATTATCCAAGATTCTAGGGACGCCCTCGCAGATGCAGGCGCGGCTG
This sequence comes from uncultured Paracoccaceae bacterium, assembly GCA_947494675.1. Taxonomy (GTDB): domain Bacteria; phylum Pseudomonadota; class Alphaproteobacteria; order Rhodobacterales; family Rhodobacteraceae; genus CANMYO01. The sequence continues at coordinate 840,051 of CANLVP010000002.1, read as the reverse complement.
GTTGCGAAGTTGGAGCGGACCAAGGCGCCGATGCTGCGGGTTGGGTTGCGGAAAGTGCCGGTGCGTTGGCTGCGGGATTTTGTGCAGATGGATGTGGCGGCGGTTCACGCACGCAACCGTTTGCCCACTTTGGTGGTGGTCGCGAACCGTGACGTGCAATGCCCGCCTGCCGATGGGGCCAAGATTGCGGCGATGAACCCCAATGCGACTTTGGTAGAGATCGACGATCTGTCACATCTGTTGCGGCATACCACGACGGATGATTTTGCCGATTACATGCGGCAGATGAAGGCGCCGAATGATCCGCGCCCCGTGCAGGCTGTTTTGGATTGGCTTGAGGGTCAGGCGGCTTAGGTGCGCTTGCGACGTGCCACGAGCAGGCCAGAGCAGGCAAAGGCCAGCATTGCGGCGGGCAGGGGCAGCGGCACTTGCACAGGTGTGACGGTACCGAATGTGCCGGAGAATGCCACGGTGCCGGGGAAGAAGTTGGCGCTGCCGGAATTGTCGATCCATGTGATCGAGAAAGATGTGTCAGAGATCACGGTGGTGAAGGCCGACAGCCCGGTGGTGTTCACGAAGTTGTCGATTGTGAAGTCGGTGCCAAAGTCCAACCCAGTAAAGAGCATCGAGACGGTACTGCCGTTACAGACAAACCCGCAATAGGTGCCATTGGACGTGACAGAGAACCCGTCGCCGGCCGGGCCGGTGTTGAGGTCAATGCTGAGCGCGCCGTAAGGTGTGACGTCCGCGCCAGCGCCGATGGTGCCGTTCCAGTTCGACGCGGTGTTGCCGTCGTCAAGGAACGAGACAGAGATGTTGTCACCCGCCAAAAGGCTCGCGCCTTGTGCGGCAGAGGTGCCCATGACCAGTGCAAAGGCAGCCGTGGCGAGGTTCTTGATCAGCGTGTTCATTGCGAACTCCAACGTGCAGACATGGCCCGGACCGAATTTGGCAGCCGGTTTGCGGGCGTTGGAGCCAGAATTAACGATTGATTAAGGCTAAACTGGGTCAGGGATCAGTCGTTGCAGGGGCGTTTGCGTGAAAATCCTTGTGCAGGGTCGGGCAGAGATACCCACAAGAATTGTCACATCCCGTCACAAACCCCAGTTGCAGGCAGGGGCCGACATGGGGCATGTTGCGCGGTAAGATAACAATAACGAAGGTTGAATATCAGGGGGGTGACCCCAGATATAGAGGCCAAGGAAACGGCCAGTGGGTTGCTGCGAATGCGGGACCGGGCTGTTTTGCCGAAAGAAGGAAAAGAGCATGCAAGAACCGTTGAGTTCATCCTATCCTGTCCTGCCTTTGCGCGACATCGTGGTATTTCCGCATATGATCGTGCCGCTGTTCGTGGGCCGGGAAAAATCTGTCCGTGCGCTGGAAGAAGTGATGCGCGACGACAAACAGATTTTGCTGTCGAGCCAGATTGATGCGGGGCAAGACGACCCTGATGAGGCTGGCATCTATAAGGCCGGTGTTCTGGCCAATGTTTTGCAACTGCTGAAGCTGCCCGATGGCACTGTCAAAGTGCTGGTCGAAGGCCGCGCGCGCGTGCGGATTACCGGCTTTGTCGAAAACGCGAATTTCTTTGAAGCATCATGCGAATACCTGACCGAAATGCCCGGCAACGGCGACGAGGTTGAGGCGCTTGTGCGGTCTGTTGGCAACGAATTTGAGCGTTATGCCAAGGTCAAAAAGAACATCCCCGAAGAAGCGATGGCCGCCGTTGGTGATACCACGGAGCCTGCCAAACTGGCCGATCTGGTCGCGGGGCATCTTGGCATTGAAGTGAACCAAAAGCAGGAGCTGCTTGAAACGCTGAGCGTGACTGAGCGGTTGGAAAAGGTCTTTGGCCTGATGCAGGGCGAGATGTCGGTTCTGCAGGTCGAGAAAAAGATCAAAACCCGCGTCAAATCCCAGATGGAGCGGACCCAGCGCGAGTATTATTTGAATGAGCAGATGAAGGCCATTCAGAAGGAGCTTGGGGACGGCGAAGATGGCCAGAACGAAGTGGCCGAGCTGGAAGGCAAGATCCTTGAGACCAAGCTGAGCAAGGAAGCCAAGGAAAAGGCCGATGCGGAGCTGAAAAAGCTCAAGAATATGTCGCCCATGTCGGCTGAGGCGACTGTGGTGCGCAACTATCTGGATTGGATGTTGGCGCTGCCTTGGGGCGTGAAATCACGCACCAAGAAGGACTTGGGCCATGCCCAAAAGGTGCTGGATAACGATCACTTTGGCCTTGAGAAGGTCAAGGAACGGATCGTGGAATATTTGGCGGTTCAGCAGCGGTCCAAGAAGCTGAAAGGCCCGATCATGTGTTTGGTGGGTCCTCCTGGTGTGGGTAAAACCTCGCTCGGGAAGTCGGTTGCCAAGGCCACGGGGCGCGAGTTTATCCGTATCTCACTGGGCGGTGTCCGGGATGAAAGCGAAATTCGCGGTCACCGGCGGACTTATATCGGGTCGATGCCTGGCAAGATCATTCAGGCGCTGAAAAAGGCCAAGACGACCAACCCGCTGATCCTCCTCGATGAGATCGACAAAATGGGGCAGGATTTCCGGGGTGATCCGGCGTCGGCGATGCTTGAGGTGTTGGACCCAGAGCAGAACAGCACTTTTGTGGATCACTATCTTGAGGTCGAATATGACCTGTCAAACGTGATGTTCCTGACGACGGCGAACTCTTACAACATGCCGGGGCCGTTGCTGGACCGGATGGAGATCATTTCGCTCGCGGGCTACACCGAGGATGAAAAGCGCGAGATTGCGCGCCAGCATCTGTTGCCCAAGGTGATGAAGAACCACGGGCTGAAGGACAAGGAGTTCAGCATTTCCGATGACGCGCTGACCGCGATGGTACGGGTCTACACCCGTGAGGCGGGCGTGCGGAATATGGAGCGTGAGCTGGCCAAGATTGCCCGCAAGGCGGTCACAAAGCTGGTGAAGAAAGAAGTCGAAGCTATTGATGTGAATGCAGAAAACCTGTCTGACTATCTGGGCGTTGAAAAGCACCGATTTGGTCTGGCCGAGGATGAGGATCAGGTTGGTGTGGTCACCGGGCTGGCCTGGACGTCGGTGGGTGGTGAGCTGTTGAACATCGAAGCACTGCGCTTGCCGGGCAAGGGCCGGATGAAGACGACGGGTAAGCTGGGCGATGTGATGAAAGAAAGCATCGATGCGGCGTCTAGCTATGTGCGGTCCATCGCGCCCGAGATTGGGGTGAAACCGCCGAAGTTCGATCATCTGGATATCCACGTGCACGTCCCCGATGGGGCCACGCCAAAGGATGGTCCATCGGCTGGTCTTGCGATGGTGACCTCGATCGTGTCTGTGCTGACCGGGATCGCGGTGCGCAAGGATATCGCCATGACCGGCGAAGTGTCGTTGCGCGGTAATGCGATGCCAATTGGTGGCTTGAAAGAAAAGCTGCTGGCGGCGCTGCGTGGTGGGATCAAGACTGTGCTGATCCCGCAAGAGAACGAAAAGGATCTGGCGGATATTCCGGACAACGTGAAGGCGGGGCTGGAGATTATTCCGGTCAAGCATGTGTCAGAAGTGCTGGAACGTGCGCTGGTCGCCAAGCCCGATGCGATTGAATGGGATGAGGCTGCGGAAGAAGCCGCAGCCGCAGCCGCCATGCGTAAACAAGGCGACGCGCCGAGTGCGGGTGTCCACTAGCCCCGCGGGCCTGATAGAATGACAAAGGGCGCCGGTGTTCCGGCGCCCTTTTTCGTGGAGATCGCGTGACTTTAGGCGAGGCCGCGTTTTTGCAGGGCGGCGTGCCCGCGTTTGGCGGCGGAATTGAGTTGCGTCAGTTGCGACAGCATCTTGTTCTTGGTTTCCATCGTGGCTTTGATGGCCCGCTCATCTTGATCCCCAATAGCTGACAACTGCTTTTCATTGGGGTTGTTACGGATCGCCTGCGCAAGGATATTCACAACCGCCATGTCAAGCATTGGACCCTGACCCGGACGGATCGCGGTGCCCAGTGCCGTGAAGGTGCCGCGGCTGGTGTGAAAGGCGTAGTTTCCATAGTATTCCTTGGCGACCAGCTCGCCCTTGCTATTGACCACATTGCGGATGGAATAGGGGATGCCGCCTAAGGGCATTGGTTCTTGTCGGCCAATATTCTGTGGATATTCATGCCGTTGGGTGATGTGACCCACGATGTCCTGCTGGTCACATTTGAAGTAGACGGTGGGAAAATCGTGCAGCTGGCCTGTGAAGCCGATGATGTTGCCGATGTTATAAAGATTGTCGCAGTAGGCCATTTGGGTCCCTCGTTGTGTTTGATTTTTTGTGAGCCACGGTCGCGGTTGCGAAGCGTTTGGCAGCATTTGATCTTTTTATGCGCGGCGTGCTGTGGCGGCCTGATGGGCGTTAAAAACGGTGTCGTTGGCGACAAACCTGTCCAGAATGTTCTGACCCCTGCGGATGCTGCTGGGGCGCATATCACCGAAGACTTGGATATGCGTGCTGAGTTCGTTCAGCATGTTTCTCTTCTGCTGGATCGCGCAATGCACATCCATCATGTCCCATCGATCATAGGTGACAGAGGTTTTGGCGTCGGGGCAGCGGCGCAGGGCTTGGGCGAGGATGCCCAGGGTCGCTTCGTTCACGCCGTGGATCATATGGGGATCGTTGCCGCGATGGAGCGGGATAAAGGCGTTGCGGCTGGTGTGCACGCAGCGCCCGTTGCGGAATTCCTTGAGCACCTGGCGGCCATTGATGTTGACGTTGCGCATCTCGTAGCCGCGCGTGGATTCGACCCGGCCACGGCCCACGTTGAAGGGGAGTTTGTGCTGCTGGGTGATGCGTCCAAAGACGCCCAGCCGGTCGCAACGGAAATAAACGGTCGGCAAGCGGTGAAGCTGGCCGGTGTAGCCAATGATTTTGTCAAAGCGGTAGAGGTCGGAACGGTAGGCCATTTTGAAAATCCTTTTGTGTCGATTGCCCAGACCCACGGGTGTCGGGTGGAAAGAGTTTCAAGGTGCGCGTCAGAGAGTTGCTTGTGACGCAGCCATTGGGGGTCTACGCTGTGTGAAACAAAGGAAATGAGGGCGAGATGGCAGGCAAAAAATCAGATGGCACTGTGAAACTGGACCTCAAGACAGGTGCTCCTGCAGCGCCGAAATCGGCGAAAGTGAAAGCGCCGAAGACGATTGTGGTTGCCAGTGCGCAGCCCGTTGTTGCAGCGGGTCAGATGAAAAAGCCCGCGTTTCTGGATCAGGCGGTCGCGCGGTCTGGTGTGAAGCGGCGCGATGCCAAGCCCGCAATTGAGGCGGCGCTGAACGAATTGGCCGAGGCGTTGTTGCGCGGGGATGAGATTAACCTGCCGCCGCTGGGGAAGCTGAAGGTCGTGAAGACCAAGGACCTGAGCGAAGGGGCCAAGGCGCTGACGGTCAAATTGCGGACGATGAAAGACGGCGCTGGCACAGGCAAAAGTGGGGTTGCGGAACCGGGCGAGGAGGGCTAAATCCCGCCGGACGGGTGATTAGCTCAGTGGTAGAGCGCTTCGTTCACATCGAAGATGTCAGGAGTTCAAATCTCTTATCACCCACCAGAATCACGCGCCGGTCCCTTGCGGGATCGGCGTTTCTTGTTGAGGGCCTGACCAACGCGCGTTTGCTGCGCAAGCCACGCTGGGTCAGGAGTTCAAATCTCTTATCACCCACCAGAATCACGCGCCGGTCCCTTGCGGGATCGGCGTTTTTTGTTGAGGGCCTGACCAACGCGCATTTGCTGCGCAAGCCACGCCGGGTCAGGCGTTCAAGTCTTTTATCACCCACCATATTTCTGACGCCGGTTCCTTGCAGGGCCGGCGTTCGACTTTGCGGATTTTCAGAGATGTGCGCTGCGCGCGCGTGATGTTTGGCGCAGGCGCGGCCTGCGCGTGTGGGGGCCAGCCCCCACACCCCCCCGAGATATTTTCATTCCAAAGAAAGAAGGGGGGTTGGGTTGGTTTACGCTCTGTTGTAGGCGATCCTTATGCTCCATCCTGAACTTTATATTTGCCGTCACGGCGAGACCGAATGGAATGCCGCAGACCGGATGCAGGGGTGGCTGAACTCCCCCCTGACCGCGAAGGGCGAAATGCAGGCCGCGCGGCAGGGCGAGATTTTGCGGAGTCGTGATTTGACCGGGTTCGCCTGCCTGTCCAGCCCGTCGGGGCGGGCGTTTCAGACGGCGGGCATTGCGCTGGGGCCTTTGGTGGATGAGATCCGTACGGATGATCGTCTGCGCGAGATTGGTGTGGGCGATTGGTCGGGGCTTTATCGGAAAGACTTGCCGCTGCCGGAGGGCGAGGACCCCTATATCCAGCAATATGAGATGGCACCGGGTGGCGAGGGCTTTGATGGGCTACGGGCGCGAGTCGCCGGTTTTCTGGCTGATCTGGAAGAGCCGAGCGTTATTTTTACCCATGGGATCACCAGCCGGATGATGCGGTCATTGCTCGTGGGGCAAGAGGCATTGACCGTTGGCACAGCGCAGGGCGGGCAGGGTGTTGTGTGGCATGTGAAAGATGGTGCACAGAGCCTGTTGCAATAGCCGCCGCAATCGCCTAAATCCCCCGCAGCGGGTCGTTAGCTCAGTTGGTAGAGCGCTTCGTTTACACCGAAGATGTCGGGAGTTCGAGCCTCTCACGACCCACCACCTTGCCGCTTTGATTTGAATAGATCGTCTTTTGAGCGCCGCACGCATTTCTTTGCCTGTGGTTTTTGACAACCGCTGGTCGGTTGTCTAGTGAAAGGTGACGTTTCTGATCAGGCCCGCCTATGACCCGCATTCTTCATGTCAGCGAAGTCGCCAAGGCGGGCGTGGGGACCTACCTCGATTTGATTTGGGAAGTCCGTGATGCGCGTCATAGCCATCGCGCCGTGTTGCCGTCGACCCATCCCGATGGCATGGCGAGCGATATGCCGCGGATCACCTATGCGACGGCAGGACGTGGGCTGGTCTGCGTCTGGCAGATGATCCGCGCGACCCTTGCCGAGATGCGCAGTTACAAGCCGGATATCGTCTTTCTTCACAGCTCTTACGCGATGGCGCTTTTGCCGCTGCTTTGGTTTGCACGGGTGCGTGTTGTGTTTTGTGCCCACGGTTGGCCAAGCGATCGCTATGAGGGCGGCTGGAAGCGCCGTCTGGTGGGCGCGTTTGAGCGGGTATTGCCGCGCTTGGCGGACCGGGTGTTGAACATTTCCGATCACGAACATCGGTTGGCGATGCGGCGTGGATTGGCCGCACGATCGGTGATGATCGAGAGTGCGGCCCTTGCGTTTGAGGTGGATCAGACCTTGCCTGACAGACCCGGGATCAGGCTGTTGTTTGTCGGCCGCTTTGCCCGGCAAAAGGGCTTGGATATTTTGCTGCGGGCTTTTGCCAAGCTTCAGCGCGAGGACATCACGCTCGATTTGGTCGGCGGGACCGTCGCAGAGATCATGGGCGACGTGGGCACCGCATTGCCCAAAGGGGTGCAGTGTCTGGGTTGGATGGACCGGCCTGAGGTTGCGCAGCAGATGGCGAAAGCCGATGCGCTGATCGTGCCGTCCCGGTGGGAGGGCTTTGGCCTCGTGATCGCGGAAAGCATGTCATATGGCACCCCAGCCTTGGTCAGCAATGTAGGCGCGATGCCGGATCTGGTGAGTGACGGCGAGACGGGCATTGTTTTCGACTTGCAGGTTGCGGCGCTTTTGGCTTGTCTGGAAGGGTTGGACAAGGCGGCGTTGGGCATGATGCGGCCGGGCTGTAAAAAGGTCTATGAGGCACGTTTTCACCCCAGCCGGTTCGGGGCAGAGCTGAACGCGCTTTTCGAAGAATTAACCACAGCGACGGCGGGCGCCGAAAAACCTGCGTAAAGCGGCGAAACCTTGCTTGACGGGGGCGGGTCGCGCGCATATCAAGCGCGTCATCCGGCAGGTAATGTCGGATGTGCAGATGCGCGGTTGTAGCTCAGCTGGTTAGAGTACCGGCCTGTCACGCCGGGGGTCGCGGGTTCGAGCCCCGTCAACCGCGCCACTGCTGCAAAAAGGCCCCGCGATTGCGGGGCCTTTTTTGTTGCGCGGGTGTTGTGGGATTTGTGTTGCAGCAACGGAAATGCAAAAGCGCCCTCTGCGCGTAAATCCCGCTTGACGGCCCCAGACCCTTCGCTTAATCCGCACCTCACGCGCGGTTGTAGCTCAGCTGGTTAGAGTACCGGCCTGTCACGCCGGGGGTCGCGGGTTCGAGCCCCGTCAACCGCGCCACTTATCCTTATGATTGATTGAAACGGGCTAGAGGCCTGCGCGGTAGGCCTGTTGCACCTGTGCGAAAAGGGTGCTGATGGCGTCGCGTTGGGTGTCGATGAAGGTGGTGACGAATTCGGCGGTTTCTGACTTCGCAAGCGTGTTGTTGTTTGGCTCGCGATCCTGCCACGATTTGAAACCGACCATCATTTGATCCATGGCGCGACCAAAGGCGTCGCGCAGTTCGCGCAGTTGCGGGGATTCGTCCGGGAAGAATTCATAGATCGTGCGGACTTCACTGGGAAACGTATCGTCAAAGCCGAGGTCGCCGCCGACGGTCCGTTCCTTGAGGGACAAAAACAGGCTGTGCAGTTTTCCGAGTTGTTCAAAGGCCTTGAGGAAGTCCATGCCATCGGATGAGCGCGATGCCTCTCCGGCGAAGAGATAGCTGTTGATGGAGAGGTGTTGGTCGCCCGTCATGAGGCGTGCGTATTCCACAAGTGCGTCGCCGGTGTTGGGGTCCTCGAGGAAGGCCAGAAATCCGCTTGGCAGGCCTGAGGACGTGGGCATGAAGGGGGTCAATCTTGCCATATCGCCGCGTTCATCCCCCACTGGTCCCATTGCGGCGGCAAGCGCATAGAAAAAGGCGTCACGGAAGGCGAGAATGGCCAGCCTGACCGGGGCCCAGTCAGGTCGGTATGCGATGGTCTGAAGGGCCAGCATCACCTTTGGGTCAAGCTCCGGGTTCACTTTGCGTTGGACGGTGTATTCGTTGATGAAGCGTTTGAATTCACGTGGGTTGAAGCCGGAGGTTGAGACCAGTTCCATCAGGTGGGGCTGCACGGTGCCGTTGAGTTCATTCCATTGTTCAAGTGGCAGGGCGGCATTGACATGCACCGCGCTGAGGTATTCGAACACCTGCGATGCGGATACGGGGGCCAGGCTGTAGGGCACCTGAAAGATTTTGCGCAGGTAGCTTTCGCCGGTGACATGCAGGGCATCATCGTCGCGTTTCATTTCGCGGTAGCGGTGTTCGATGCTGAGTTCGACCACCTGACGGTCGAGGCCGACGACAAAGACGAAGCCTTCGAGGTCGAAAAAGAGTTTCATGGATTCGAGCACTTCGAGGGCGGCGTCGGGCAGGCAGCGGTCGAGGTCGTCAACGAAGATAACAACCCGGTCGGCCCCGGCGGCGCGGAAGTCCGCGAAGGCGGTTTTGAGGGCCACGAAGCTTGCGTGATAGAACGAACGCGGGGTTTTTGCGAGTGCTTCAGCCTCTGCGGCAGCAGCGTCGTAGCCTTCGGCGCGGGTCAGGGATTTGTTGGCGTCGAACGACATATCGACCGCGCCGGGAATGCCGATCTTCATCGAAAAGCCCGCAAAAAGGCTTTTGCCGATTTGGCCAATGGTTTGGGCGAGGGAGAGGGCGGCGGCCTTGAGTTGCGGGGTAACACCCGCGCGATTGGACAGTTCCAGCAAAGCCTCGCGCAGGACATCAAGGAGCGGGACGATCAGGTGCTCTTCTTTTTCGTAACGCCATGCGGTGAACCAGACCGTGGCGATGGCAGGGTCGGTCGCCTCAACCTGCGATTTGATGCCTTGCATCAGTGTGGTTTTCCCCGACCCCCAGCCGCCAAAAATCCCAATGGCAAAGCGCGGGTCGGAGGTGCAGGCTATCTGCGCAAATGCCTTTGCCAGTTGCGGGAAGTTCAGGGCCAGTTGGGTTTTGGCCGGAACATCCAGCAGGATTTTGAAGTCTGTCGGATCAGTAGGCATGCCTCATGATACATCATCCGTCAGGCTTGCCAAAATCCGCGCCCATGACCGTGTGCCTTTGTGGAAGGACGACAGATCGTATTTCTCGTTGGGCGAGTGGATCGCGTCGTCGTCTTTGCCAAAGCCGATGAGCATGGCGTCCATGCCCAGCTCGGTTTTGAAGTGGCCTGCGATGGGGATGGAGCCGCCGCAGCCGACATAGGCCGCCGCATTGGGCCATTCGTCGGTCAAGGCGGCGGCGGATTTGGCGAAGGCGGGGTTGTCGGTAGACATTTGCCCTGCGGCGGACGCGCCGTGGTCGTGCCATTCGACGGAACAATCGGCGGGGATCATGGATTCGACCATCGCGCGGAAGTTCTTGCGGATGGTGAGCGGGTCTTGCGTGCCGACGAGGCGGAAGCTGATCTTGGCGCTGGCCTTGGAGGGGAGCACGGTCTTGAAGCCGTCGCCGGTGTAGCCGGAGGTCATGCCGTTCACTTCGCAGGTGGGGCGGGACCAAATCATCTCAAGCGGGCGGCGGCCTTGTTCACCGGCCGGTATGGAAAGGCCAACATCGCCGAGGAATTGCGCGTGGTCGAATTTCAGGTCGTCCCAAGAGGCCGCGAGTTCGTTGGAAAGCTCTGGCACACCATCGTAGAAGTCCGGGACGGTGATGCGGCCTGTGTCGTCGTGCAGTGACGCGATGACCTTGGCCAGCACGCGGGCGGGGTTCATTGCCAGACCGCCATACATGCCGGAGTGCAGATCGAGGGAGGGGCCAGTGATCGTCAGTTCTTCGCCGAGCAGCCCGCGCAATTGGGTGATGATCGCGGGCGTGCTGTCGCCGTAAAGACCGGTATCGCAGATCAGTGCGACGTCGGCGGTCAGCTCAGCCGCGTTGTCGCGCATGAAGGGGACAAGGGAGGGGGAGCCTGATTCTTCTTCCCCCTCAAAGAAGATGGTGATTTTGCAGGGCAGGCTACCATGTTCGGTCTTCCAGGCACGGCAAGCCTCAACAAAGGTCATCAGCTGGCCCTTGTCGTCGGAAGACCCGCGACCACGGATCACCTTGCCCTTGGCGGTGTCTTCGATGGCCGGGGCAAAGGGGTCATTGTCCCAAAGATCAAGTGGATCAACGGGTTGCACGTCGTAGTGACCGTAGAACAAGAGGTGTGGACCGGGGCCATCGTAAAGCGCCACGACCATCGGGTGGCCCTGCGTGGGGCGTTTGGAGGCGTCAAAGCCGATGGATTGCAGGTCTGCCACCAGCCAGTCGGCGGCGCGGTCGCAATCGGCCTTGTAGGCCGGATCGGTCGAGATCGAAGGGATACGCAGCAAATCGAGCAGGCGGTCGGTTGCGGCGTCAAGGTCTGTGTCAATGCGGGACAGGACGGGGTCGAGGGTCATGGGGCCACCTTTGGGATGCGTTTTTCGCAGGGTGGCAGGATCAGCGGTGAGGTCAATGGCCGATCAAAGATCACGGCGGAAGTAGAGCATCTCGGGGCGCAGGAAGGGATAGATCGTGGCGGTGTGACTTTCGGGGTATTGCGGGACCTGCTGAAACCCCAGATCGGCATAGATCGCCTGCATCGACGTATTCTTGCGCAGCGTGTCAGCGTAGACAGCGGTGAGCCCCATGTCGCGGGCTGCATTCATCCGCATTTGCACCATGATCTTGCCAAGGCCCTGACCCAGCGCGGATTTGCGCAGATACATACGTTTGAGCTCTGCCGCGTCGTGGCGGATTTTTCGCATCATGGCGCAGCCGTGAAAGGCCCCGTGGGCGTCGGAAACAAGCACGAGGCGACCGTTTGGCGGGAAATAATCCGCGACCTCGTCCCAGAAGTCTTGTGCATTGTTGAGCGGGTCGAGTTGGGCACGCATTTTTGGCGGGGTGCGGGGGATCACGACCTTGTAGTAATCGACCAACAGGTCGGTCATTGCGTCGCGGTCGGGTGGCACATCGGCGAATACAACGTTGAACATCGAATAGACCTCAATAATCCCGAAACTTTAGCGAAATTGCGGGTGGCGGCAAGTTTGGGGAGGGTCGGATTTTCCCGACTTGAGCCAGATCAAATCCCGACGAATACTTTAACCGTAAGAAAGAGCGACAGTTTGTAGCGTGTTGCCCCAGCGGGTGACGCCCTATATGACAGCCAACACGAGGCCGGGCATTGCCGGGCCGCCGCCAAGTTGAAGGGAACGCCAGTGGATTATTCGGCCAAGCTGGACAGCGCTTTGAATCGTTTGCATGACGAGGGGCGTTATCGGACGTTCATTGATATTGAGCGGACGCGCGGCCAGTTTCCCCATGCAGTATGGAATAAGCCTGATGGCACCAAGGCGCCTGTGACGGTCTGGTGTGGCAATGATTATTTGGGGATGGGGCAGCATCCGGTTGTCTTGAACGCCATGCACGAGGCGATTGATGCAACGGGTGCGGGATCGGGCGGAACGCGCAATATCAGCGGCACCACGGTTTATCACAAGCGGCTTGAGGCAGAGCTTGCTGATCTGCATGGCAAAGAGGCGGCCCTGCTGTTTACCAGCGCCTATATCGCCAATGACGCGACGCTTTCGACGCTGCCAAAGCTGTTTCCCGGGTTGATCATCTATTCCGATGCGCTGAACCACGCGTCGATGATCGAAGGCGTGCGCCGCAATGGTGGGGCCAAGCGGATTTTCCGGCACAACGATCTGGATCACCTGCGCGAACTGCTGGAAGCGGATGATCCGCATGCGCCAAAGTTGATCGCCTTTGAGTCGATTTATTCGATGGATGGCGATTTTGGCCCGATCAAAGAGATCTGTGATCTGGCTGATGAGTTCGGGGCCTTGACCTATATTGACGAGGTCCACGCGGTCGGCATGTACGGCCCGCGCGGGGGTGGCGTGGCAGAGCGCGATGGCTTGATGGGTCGGATCGATTTCATCAACGGCACGTTGGCCAAGGCCTACGGCGTGATGGGCGGCTATATCGCCGCATCTGCCAAGATGTGTGACGCGATCCGGTCCTATGCACCGGGGTTCATTTTCACCACGTCGTTGCCGCCAGCGGTCGCGGCGGGTGCCGCGGCAAGTGTCGCTTTTCTTAAGGAAGATCAGGACTTACGCGCCAAACATCAGACACAAGCCAGCATACTCAAGTTGCGGCTCAAGGGCCTTGGCTTGCCGATTGTTGACCATGGCAGCCACATCGTTCCGGTGATGGTGGGCAACCCGGTTCACACCAAAATGATGTCGGATATGCTGCTGGAAGAGCATGGGATTTACGCCCAGCCGATTAACTTTCCAACCGTGCCAAGGGGGACTGAACGGCTAAGATTCACCCCTTCGCCGGTGCATGGTCCAGGCGAGATGGATGCGCTGGTTTCCGCTCTTGATGGGCTTTGGAGCCATTGTGCGCTGAATCGCGCCGACATGGCCGGTTAGGGTTTCTGCATGTGCACACCCCGGTGGTGTGTGTTAACATGGTCTTAATGGTTTTGCCCGACACGATTCGTCAGGGGGAACTACTGGGGACAGAGACAGGCACGGGACGGCGATGATCGTTAAGAGCTTCAGACGCGCGAAGGCTGCTGAGGACGTTGAAACCAAAGGTTTCGATGCCTTCGAGCTACGTCTTGGCGATTTGATGCGCGGTGAGCGAGCGACAATGGGCAAAAGCCTGTTGGACGTGCAGCGCGAGCTGAAGATCAAAGCGGCCTATATCGCGGCGATTGAAAACGCGGACCCCTCGGCCTTTGACACCCCCGGATTTATTGCAGGTTATGTGCGGTCCTATGCGCGTTATCTGCACATGGACCCTGACTGGGCCTTTGACACCTTTTGTACCGAAAGCGGCTTTGCTACGGCCCACGGCATGTCGGCGGCGGCGAGTTCCGTCAAGCAGCCGCGCGAGGCGGCGGGCGCATTTCAGGGTAAGGACATTTTCGCATCTTCGGCCACACCCTTTGTGCCTGCTGGCGAGGCGATGTTTGCGCGGGTTGAGCCCGGCGCGGTTGGATCAATGCTGGTGCTTGTGGCGCTGATCGGTGGCCTTGGCTATGGCGGCTGGTCGGTTTTGCAGGAGTTGCAGAAGGTGCAGTTTGCCCCGGTTGAGCAGACCCCGGTTGTGCTGTCGGACATTGATCCGCTCGCGGGTGCAGCGGCCCTGACCGAGACGGCTGATCTTTCCAGTGATTTTACAGCGCCATCGCCAGAGGCGCTGGACCGCCTGTATCGACCACAGGCGCTGGATGTGCCCGTGCTGGTCGCACGTGATGCGCCGATTTCGACTTTGCGGCCTGATGATGTGGGCACGATTGCCCCGATGTCCGTTGATTTGACCTTGGCCGAAGCGGTGGCAGAGGCCGAAAATACTGGCCCAGTGATCCCGCAGGTGAACGCAGGTCCGGCACCAGAAGTGCAGATCGTTGCGGTGCGCCCGGCCTGGGTGCGCGTGCGCGCAGCAGACGGATCGGTGATTTTTGAGGGCATTCTGGACAAAGGTGACACCTTTGATCTGCCTGCCACAGAAGAGCCCGCGACGTTGCGCGTGGGCGAAAGCGGCGCGCTTTACTTTGCGGTCAACGGCACGGCCTATGGCCCTGCGGGTGAGCGCGGGCAGGTGACGTCGAACCTTGCCCTGTCGGTTGAAAACCTGACTGAGAACTACGCCGTTGCCGATCTGAGCCAAGACGATGATCTGGCCGCCATTGTGAACGTGGCCGAAGTCGCAATTACCGAATAACGCCGCCGCGACCGAACGGCCCGTTGCCCCCGGCTGGTCGGGTGCTTAGGTTGTGGGTAAAGCAATCACACGAGATGTCCCATGTCGCTGCACGCAATCCGCCCTTGGCGCCACATTGAACGCCGCAAGAGCCGCCAGATTATGGTGGGTAATGTGCCGGTAGGGGGCGACGCGCCGATCACCGTGCAGACCATGACCAACACCCTGACCACGGATGTGAAGGCGACGATTGCACAGGTGCAGGCTGCAACAGATGCCGGGGCCGACATCGTGCGGATTTCGGTGCCGGATGAGGCCAGCAGCCGCGCGTTGAAAGAGATTGTGCCAGAGGTCAGCGTGCCGATCGTGGCGGATATCCATTTCCACTATAAGCGTGGGATTGAGGCGGCAGAGGCCGGTGCAGCCTGCCTGCGGATCAACCCTGGCAACATCGGCGATGAGACACGCGTGCGCGAGGTCATCAAAGCGGCGGTGGACAACAATTGTTCGATGCGGATTGGCGTGAATGCCGGGTCGCTGGAAAAACATCTGCTGGAAAAGTATGGCGAGCCTTGTCCGGATGCGATGGTGGAATCGGGTCTGGACCACATTAAGCTGTTGCAAGACAACGATTTTCACGACTTCAAGATCAGCTGCAAAGCCTCGGACGTGTTTATGGCCGCGGCGGCCTATCAGATGCTGGCCGAGCAGACGGACGCGCCGATCCACCTTGGCATCACAGAGGCCGGTGGCCTGACCAGCGGGACGATCAAGTCGGCCATTGGGTTAGGGAACCTGTTGTGGATGGGTATTGGCGACACGATCCGCGTGTCGCTGAGCGCGGACCCGGTGGAAGAGATCAAGGTCGGGTATGAGATCCTGAAATCGCTGGGGTTGCGGCACCGTGGCGTGAATATCATTTCCTGCCCAAGCTGCGCGCGTCAGGGCTTTGACGTGATCAAGACGGTTGAGACGCTGGAAAAGCGGCTGGAGCACATCAAGACGCCGATGAGCCTGAGCATCATTGGCTGTGTTGTGAACGGGCCGGGTGAAGCGCTGATGACGGACGTGGGCTTTACCGGTGGTGGGGCTGGCAATGGCATGGTCTATCTGGCGGGCAAGCAGAGCCACAAGATGGACAACGAAAAGATGGTCGATCACATCGTCGAACAGGTTGAGGCCAAGGCGGCGGAGATCGAAAAGGCGGCGCAAGCGGCTGAATAAAGCGGTTACCCCGTTTGGGACCAGAGGGACAAATCATGCGAAAAATGGCGGCGCTGGTTTTTCCCGGCTTTCAGACATTGGATTTCTTTGGTCCGATTGAGATGCTGGGCGGTTTTCGCGATGAGATCGAGGTCATTACCGTCGCCAAAGGGACCGAGCCCGTGCCCAGCCGGCATGGCCAGCGCCTTTGCGTCGACAGGTCGCTGACGGAGAGCACCGATTACGATCTGCTGTTCATACCCGGTGGGGACTCTGCGCTAACGGAGATCGTGGATGAGATCCATATGGATTGGATTCGCGACGTCTCTGCCAAGGCCGAAAGGGTTATGGCGGTCTGCACAGGTACGATAGTGCTGGGCATGACAGGCGTTCTGGACGGGAAGCGAGCCACGACAAACAAGCTGGATTTCAACGGGACTGTGCATCTTGCGCCGGGTGTTGATTGGGTCAAGAAAGCGCGTTGGGTGGAGGACGATAAATTCTTTACCTCTTCTGGGGTTTCGGCCGGAATGGATATGGCTTTGGCCGTCGCGGAGAATCTATTTGGTCGAGAGGCGGCCGAAAAGATGGCTGAAGAATGCGAATATACCTGGCACAGTGATGCAGGTCGGGATCCGTTTGCGGCATTAGCGGGTCTTGTCTGACAAGCACCGCCTTATGCGGCGTCTATTGCCGGACCAAAGGCGCGCGGGCGGCTTCGTCGGCGGACCAAGTTTGGATGGCTTCCACCAAGGCGGCGACGATTTTGGCGCGTCCGTCGGGGGAGGCGAGGGCTGCGCGGTCGGCTGCGCTTGAGAGAAAACCAACCTCGACCAACACAGACGGAAAGTCGGCGGCATTTAGGACGGCGAGCGGACCTTCGCGGCGGGGGCGGCTGTTGAGGGGCGCGCCATTGTTGCGCAGGGCGGTGACAAGGGCGTCGGCAAAGCGGCTGGCGGCGGGGCCGGTCTGCGTGCGAGCGATATCCATCAGCACGGTGGCGACGCGGTCGTCCTGATCTGACAGGTCAAGTCCTGCCAGCAGGTCGCCGCGCTCGTGCCGCTCTGCCATGCGTTGGGCGGCGCGGTCGGTGGCTTCGGCGTTGAGGGTGTAGACGGAAGCGCCGGTGGCTTCGTCCTCTTCCAGCGCGTCGGCGTGGAGTGAGATGAAGAGGTCGGCGTCTGCGGCGCGGGCCAGCGACATGCGGTCATTGAGCGGGACAAAGACATCCGAGTCGCGGGTGAGAAGGGCGCGGATTTCTCCGGTGCGGTTGAGGGCCTCTGCGGCTTCGATGCCCAGTTGCAGCATCAGGTCAGCTTCGAGCACGCCGCCCTGGACTGCGCCGGGGTCGATGCCGCCGTGGCCGGGGTCGATCATCACGGTGAAGATGCCGTCGTCGATGGCGGGGGCGGGAAGGCTGGGAAGCTCCAGCGGCCGGTCCCATGTGGCCGAGGGTGGCGGGCCGGAGCGGGCGGCAAAGGTCGTGGCGTCGGCGGGTGTCAGGCGCACGGTCAGTTGCGCGGTGCCTGTGTCAGGGTCGGTGGTAAGCCCGGCGGTGTCGATCACCAGCGGTTCAGAGAGGTCAACCACCATGCGCGACCAACCGGGCGAGAGCGTGCCAAAGCGCAGGTCGGGCGCGTTGTCAGAATTCAGCAGCGCGGCGCGGCTGACGCCCTGCCAGTCAACCTCTCGGAAGTCGAGGATCAGCCGTCGGGGGTCATCAAGCGTAAAGGCGCGGTAGGGGACGGTTTGGCTGAGCGCGAGGTCAACCACCAGGGTATCGCCGTCGTCAAACACCTGACTTTGCGCCATATCGATGCGTGCGAGGCCGGAGAAATCCTGCGCCGCGGCGGGCAGGGCGAGGGTCACAAGGAGGGCAATCAGGCGGATCATCGTGACGCCATGTAGGACGCGAGCCGGTCCATGCCAAGGGTCATATCCGCAGTGGTACCTGCGTAGGAAAAGCGCAGCCAGTGGTGGCCACGATCCGGGTCAAAGTCGAGGCCGGGGGTCACGGCGATGCCTGCGCGGTCCAGAATATCGGCGGCAAATGCACGGCTGTCGTCGGTAAAGGCCGAGACATCGGCGTAGACGTAGAACGCGCCATCGGGTGGGGCGAGGGTGGTGAAACCGGCGGCCTTGAGGCCCGCGATCACGATGTCGCGGTTGGCCGTGTATGTCGCAAGGTTGGCGACGCATTCGTCTTGCGCGTCCATGGCGTGCAGCGCCAGCCGCTGGGCCGCATGGGGTGCGCAGATGAACATGTTTTGCGCAAGGCGTTCAACGGTGCGGATGTGGTCGGGGGGGACCACCATCCAGCCCACGCGCCAGCCCGTCATCGCGAAGTATTTCGAGAAAGAGTTGACCACATAGACGTCATCAGTGGCCTGCAAGGCGGTGACTTGTGGGCGGTCGTAGGCGATGCCGTGGTAGATCTCATCCGAGATGAACGCCGCGTCGCGATCAGCGCAGGCGCTGGCGAGGGCTGCAAGCTCTGACAGGTCAAGCATGGTGCCGGTGGGGTTGGCAGGGGAAGCGACGATCAGGCCCGCGAGGTTATGGGCGGCGACGTCGGCGGGTTGTGGTTGGAACCGTGTGGTGGCATCGGTGGGGATACCCACGGCTTGCAGGCCCATAGCCCGCAAGATTTGGCGATAAGACGGGTAGCCGGGCAGGCCGAGGCCCACGCGCTCGCCATTGTCAAAAAGCGCCGAGAAGGCCAGCAGGAAGGCCCCAGACGCGCCAGAGGTCACGACGACACGTGCGGGATCAAGATCGACGCCATACCAATCGCCGTAAAGCTGCGCGATGCGGGCGCGCAGGTCCGGCAGGCCGAGGCCGACGGTGTAACCGAGCGGGTCAGAGAGATCTTCTACCAGCTTGGCACGCGCTGCGGCGGGGGCACCGGTGCCGGGCTGGCCGACCTCCATATGGATGATGTGGCGGCCTGCGGCCTCTGCGGCGCGGGCAGCCTCCATCACATCCATCACAATGAAGGGATCGACGTCGCCACGGGTTGAGTTGCGCATTGGGTGCCTCTACTGCTTTGGTCTGTGATGCCCAGCCTGCGGGTGCGCGTCAATGCCACCTTGGTCATCAGGCGCGGATGTGATGAAACGGGACAACCGAAAGAAAAGGCGAGACGATATGCTGCGGATTTTGGCACTGGTTCTGACATTGGCGACACCTGCGGTGGCGCAAGAGGTGATGAGTGATGCGGAACGCGCAACGTTCCGGGCGGAAGTGCGGGCCTATTTGTTGGAAAACCCCGAAGTGTTGATGGAAGCGATTGGAATCCTCGAGGAACGGCAGCAGGCGGCGCAAATGCAAGCCGAAGAGGCGATGCTGGCGGCCTCTCAGGATCAGCTCTTGAACGATGGTTTTTCCTATGTGGGCGGCAACCCGGATGGGGATATCACCGTGGTCGAGTTCCTTGATTACCGTTGCGGCTATTGCAAAAAGGCGCATCCGGAAGTCGCAGAGCTGATCAGCCAGGACGGCAATATCCGCTATATTGTCAAAGAGTTTCCGATCCTTGGGGAGCAATCCACGATGGCCTCGCAGTTTGCGGTCGCGACCAAATTGGTGGCCGGGGACGAGGCCTATTACGACGTGCACAACACGCTGATGGCCTATCGTGGTGATTTCTCTGAGGCGGCTTTGGGGCGTGTAGCCGAAGGTTTGGGGCTGGATGCCACGCCGATCCTTGCTGCGATGAACAGTGATGAGGTGGCCGCGATCCTGAATGCCAACCGGGTGCTTGGCCAACAATTGCAGATCAATGGCACGCCGACCTTTGTGGTGCAGGACGAGATGCTGCGCGGCTATGTGCCGTTTGATCAAATGCAGCAGATTGTCGCCGAATTACGGGGCTAGCGCCGGAACCTGTGGGCGAGTGCGTTGAAGTGATGGAATTGAAAGCTATTCTTTTCCTTACTCGCAACGCATGAGGGGCCCATGACACATACACGCCGCACTTTTTTGACAACTGCCGCCGCGACCGGCGCGATCACGTTTTTGCCGTTCACCGTCAGGGCCGCTGGCCATGCCGCAGACACTTTTGACACGCCCGCGGGGCCCATCTCAGTCAATCCCGTGGATCATGCGTCGATTGTCTTTGAGACACCTTTGGGCACGATTGCGGTTGATCCAGTTGGCGAGATGGCCGCGTATGACGGCTTGCCGAAGCCCGACCTGATTTTGATCACCCATGAACATGGCGATCATTACAACGCAGAGATCCTTGCGGGGCTGACTGGTGACAATACCAAACTGATCACCAATCCAGCTGTCTACGAGATGTTGCCGGATGATTTGAAGGCGAAGGCTGAAATGATCGCCAATGGCGAGGCGGCGGCCTGGAATGGCCTCACGATCGATGCGATCCCGGCGCACAACACCACTGAGGGGCGGTTGAATTTTCATCCCGAGGGCCGTGACAACGGCTATGTGCTGACATTTGATGGGTTCCGGATTTATGTGTCTGGCGACACCGAAGATTTGCCGGAAATGCGTAGTCTTGAGAACATCGATCTGGCGTTTGTCTGCATGAACCTGCCATTCACGATGGACCTGGAAGCCGCTGCAAGTGCGGTGTCGGAATTTGCGCCAACCTATGTCTATCCCTACCATTATCGCGGTCGCGATGGTGGAACACAGGACCCAATGGCATTTGCAGAATTGGTGAGCTCGGACACGGAAGTGAAATTTGCGCCATGGTATGGCGATGAGATCATGCCGGCCTAAGCAAAACATCATGAATAAGTGACCAAATACGCGGCGCAATTCAGCCAATTGCGCCGCTTGAGCTTTTGACCCTGCCGGTTGCATCCCATATAAGCAGGGCAGTCACCGGTATCGTGAGGCGAGCCCCTTGTTGCGTTTTGTCATGTCCTTTTTCGGCAGCATCTTTTCGTTGCTGACCCTTGGCCTTGTGATGGCCGGATTTACGCTGGGCGGTATCTTTTACATGTATGGCCGTGACTTGCCGTCCTATGAGGTTTTGGCGACCTATACGCCAAAAACAATCAGCCGGATTTATTCGGGCGAGGGCAATATCATTGACGAGTTCGCGGTGGAGCGGCGTCTATTTACGCCCGCCGAGGAAATCCCCGATCTGGTGAAACAGGCGTTTATCAGCGCCGAGGATAAGAACTTTTACACCCATGCGGGATACGACCCACGCGGTATGGCGGCGGCGCTCGTGGATGCGGTGCGCAGCCGGGGCGAGGATCTGCGCGGGGCCTCGACCATCACGCAGCAGGTGATGAAGAACTTTTTGCTGGATGGGTCACGGTCGGCGGAGCGGAAGATTAAAGAGATCATTCTGGCGACGCGGATCGAAGGGGCGATGCCCAAGGAAAAGATCCTTGAGCTGTATCTGAATGAGATTTTTCTGGGCAAGAACAGCTTTGGCGTGACGGCTGCGGCGCTGACCTACTTCAACAAGAGCCTGTCTGAACTGACCATTGAAGAGGCGGCCTATCTGGCGGTGCTGCCGAAAGCGCCATCGCGCTATGATCCGGTCCGCCAGAAGGATCGGTCGATTGCGCGGCGGAACTTCATCCTCGAAGAGATGTATGAGAACGGCTACATCGACGAGGCGGCCTATGAGTTTGCGGTGAATGAGCCGCTGCGCACAGTGCAAAACGGTGACTTTGACAGCTTTAAGTCTGATCTGCCGCCACGCGATTATTTTACCGATGAAATCCGTCGTCAGCTGAGCCAGAACTTTGGCGAGGAAGAATTCTTTTCCGGTGGTCTGTCGATCCGCGCGACGATTGATCCTGAAATGCAGGTCGAGGCGGCCCATGCGCTGCAGCGCGCGTTGGAGCAATACGACCGTGGCTTGGGTCGGTGGCGCGGCACTGGTGAGACGATCCCGGTTGAGACTTTGGCCAGTGCGCCTGCGTGGCGCGAGGCCCTGTCAAACGTCAATGTCGCGCGGGACATCACACTGGGCAACCGCTGGCATCCGGCTGTGGTGCTTGAGGTGGCTGAACAGACGCTGACCCTGGGTGCGGATGGCGTGAACGGCACGGTGGAAGTGCCGCGCGAGGACATTCAGTGGATGTCTGGCGATTTCTTTGAGAATTTTGAGCCCGGCGATGTGGTGCATGTACGTCAGATGACCAACGACAGCGACGGGTCACTGATCCGCTGGAGCTTGCGTCAGGTGCCGGAAGTGCAGGGCGGGTTCATGGCGATGGACGTCAACACCGGCCGCGTTTTGGCGATGCAGGGCGGGTTCAGCTACCAGCATTCGGTCTTTAACCGCGCCACGCAGGCGCAGCGACAGCCCGGGTCGTCGTTCAAGCCATTTGTCTATGCGGCGGCTTTGGATTCAGGCTATTCGCCCGCGACGATCGTGGTGGATGCGCCGATTGAGATCAACACACCGCAGGGTGTCTGGCGGCCCAAGAACTATTCGAACCAGTATTATGGCCCGACGCCGTTGCGGACCGGGATTGAAAAGTCGCGGAACCTGATGACGATCCGACTTGCGCAAGAGGTCGGGATGGACACGGTGGCGCGATATGCTGAAAAATTCGGTGTTTACGACAATATGAACCAGGTTCTGGCGGCCTCTCTGGGTTCGGAAGAGACCACGCTGTTTAAAATGGTGGCGGCCTATGCGATGTTCGCCAATGGCGGAGAGCGGGTGGAGCCCACATTGGTGGACCGCGTGCAGGACCGTTACGGCCATACGGTGTTCCGGCATGACCAGCGGATTTGCGTGGATTGTAGTGACCAGACATTGCCTGCGGGTCAGCGTCCGCAGATCACGTCGGACCGGGAACGGGTGATGAATGAGGTCACCGCCTATCAGCTGACCAGCATGATGGAAGGTGTGGTTGATCGCGGCACGGCCAGTGGCACGGTGAACCTGCCGGTGGCGATTGCGGGCAAGACGGGCACGACGAACGACGAAAAAGATGCGTGGTTCGTGGGCTTTTCATCGACCATCGTGGCAGGCTGCTACATTGGTTACGACACGCCACGCCCAATGGGTAAGGGCGCAGGCGGTGGCGGCATTTGTGGGCCGGTCTTTAACAACTTTATGACCCAGGCAATCCAGAAATACGGCGGCGGTGAATTCTTTGTTCCGCCCGAGTGTGAGTTTATCAAGATCGACCGCTTCACCGGCGCACGCTTGCCGGACAGCGCGGGCGGCGAGAACGTGATCGCGGAATGCTTCCGCTCTGGTGAAGAGCCTGTGTTCGGCATCACCTTTGACGGTGGTTTTGCGATGGGCTCTGATCTGTCGCTCTTTGAAGAAGTGCCGCAGGCGGCGCGTCAGGTCACGACCTCAACCGGTGGCACAGCGCAGGTTGGTCCGCGCGCGACCTTCGGGTCGCTGTCTTCGGGCGGTCTTTACTAAGCAGCGAAGGTGGGCAGATTGCCCACCCTACCTTGTCCGCACCTTGGGCGCGGGATATGACCCTTTGACATGATTGAAGAATAGGACGCAGGCCATGCGCGCTGAGACCGAAAACACGATTGAGGCGATCCGTAAATCGCTGGACCTGCTGGCGCAGCGGATGGAGCATGAGACCGCCGCGCACCGGCTGGAAGAGTTCAACGCGCGTGTGGAAGACCCCAATCTGTGGGATGATCCGGCGGCGGCGCAAAAGCTGATGCGCGAGCGGCAGATGCTGGTCGATGCGATGGAAAGCTATGACGCGATCAAGACCGATTTGCAGGACAACATCGACCTGATCGAATTGGGCGAGATGGAAGAGGACGCCGAGGTTGTATCCGAGGCCGAGGCGGCCTTGGAGGCTTTGAAGGCCACCGCGGCCAAGAAAGAGCTTGAGGCGCTGCTGAACGGCGAGGCGGATGGGAACGATACCTTCCTTGAGATCAACTCTGGCGCGGGTGGGACGGAATCCTGCGATTGGGCCAGCATGTTGGCGCGGATGTATGTCCGCTGGGCCGAGAAGAAGGGCTACAAGGTTGAGCTTCAGTCCGAGAGCGCGGGCGAAGAGGCGGGGATCAAATCAGCGGCCTACAAGATCAGCGGTCAGAACGCCTATGGCTGGTTGAAGTCGGAAAGCGGCGTGCATCGGCTGGTGCGGATTTCGCCGTTTGATAGCGCGGCGAAGCGGCACACGTCGTTTACGTCTGTGAAGGTCTATCCGGTGGTTGATGACAACATTGAGATTGAAGTGAACCCGGCAGATATTCGAATTGATACCTATCGGTCCTCGGGTGCCGGTGGGCAGCACGTGAACACGACGGATTCGGCTGTGCGGATCACCCACAACCCCACCGGGATCGTGGTGACGAGTTCCGAAAAATCGCAGCACCAGAACCGCGATATTGCGATGAAGGCGCTCAAGAGTCGTCTCTATCAGATCGAGCTGGATAAGCGGTCGGCACTGGTCAACGAGGCGCATGAGAATGCCGGTGACGCGGGCTGGGGCAACCAGATCCGGTCTTATGTGTTGCAGCCCTATCAGATGGTGAAAGACCTGCGCACGCGGTATGAGACCTCTGACACTTCTGGCGTGCTGGATGGTGATCTGGATGGGTTGATGGCGGCGACGCTGGCGATGGATGTGAGCGGCAAGAGCCGGGCCGAGGCCAACGCCGAGGATTGATGCAGATCAAAGTGGCTCTGCCGTGATGGCGTAGTCTGATCCCATGACAACCAAAGACGACACAGGACCTGCGTCGCTGCCGCAGATCGGGCGGCTGACGTTGCGCGAGGTGTGGACATGCCTGCAGAAGGGCGTCGTGGACTTTCGCAGGGCGCCCATATTCGGGCTGTTTTTCAGCGCTGTCTATGTGGTGGGCGGATTTGTTCTGCTGTGGATCGGGGCCGGGCATGTGACCTGGACCCTCGCGACAGCGCTTGGGTTTCCACTGGCGGCACCCTTTGCCGCTGTTGGTCTCTATGAGGTGTCGCGCAGGTTAGAGGCGGATTTGCCGCTGGTCTGGCGCGATGTGCTGGGCGTCGTCTGGGCCGAACGCGGCCGACAAATCCCGTGGATGGGCGCGATCATCGTCTTTTATTTCCTGTTCTGGACGTTTCTGGCGCATATGATTTTTGCGCTCTTCATGGGGCTGTCAGCGATCACTAATATCTCAACCGATTTGTCGATCCTGTGGACGGCGGCGGGCCTGCGGATGATTGCGGCAGAGGTGGTCGTCGGCGCGGCGCTGGCGTTTTTGTTGTTCTCACTGACGGTGGTCAGCTTGCCGCTTTTGCTGGAGCGTGAGGTTGATTTTGTCACCGCGATGATCCTGTCGGTGCAGGTGGTGATGCAGAACCTGTGGGTGATGCTGGTCTGGGCCGCCGTGATTGCGGCGCTGACCTTACTGGCGCTGGTGCCATGGTTCTTGGGGCTGGTTGTGGCGTTGCCGGTCTTGGGACATGCGACCTGGCACATCTATCGCCGGGCGCTTTATGATCCGCGTTGAGGCGGGATGCCCATATAAGCGATCAGGGCAGAGAAGGCGGCGAGCGCGGATGAGACCCAAGCGATGGTCGCAAAGGCTGCGCCCATTGCGGTGACGTGATCGGGGTTTGCGAGTGTTTCACCGTAGCTGAACGCCCCGCCTGCGCGGACATAAGCGTAGCCCACGAGTGACCCCATAGCTGCCACGGCGATCAGGCCTGCGATCCGGCTGATGGCATTATTGACGCCTGAGGCGATGCCGGATTGGCGGTCAGCAACCGCGCCCATCACGGCCGTGGACAGCGGGGCCACAACCATCGACATGCCAAAACCCGTCAGGGTCATCGCGGGCACCACGGCGAACCAGTAGTTCTGCAGCGGCACCACGAGCGCGAGGGCGGCGTAGCCCATGGCGACGGTTGCGGCACCAACGGCAATGACGGGGCCGGGGCCGATCCTGTCTGACAGCCTGCCGAAGCGGGTGGAGAAGAGCGAGATGAAGATGGAGAGGGGGGCAAAGGCAACGGCGGCCTCAATCTCTGTGATGTTCCAGCCTGCGACGGTGAGCATGGGAAGAAAGAAGAGGATCGCGGAGAGCCCAAAGTAGAGCGCGAAGGTGGCGGCATTGGCAGCGGCAAAGGTGCGGTCGCGGAAGAGCGCAAGCGGCATCATCGGGTGGGCGCTGCGGTGCTCTTGCGCGATGAAGGCGAGCAGCGTGGCGACGCCGATGCTGCCAATGATCCATGTGAGGGGCGTGGTGCCCGCGCCCTCCAGATGCGTCAGAGTCCAGGCCAGTGCGCCAAGCCCGGCGATGGCAAGGGCCGCGCCGGGTAGGTCCACGGGTTGGCCCGGTTGGCGGGTGTCTGTGGCGACGCCGACGCGGGTCATGACATAGGCGATCACGCCCAAGGGCAGGTTGATCGCGAATATCCAGCGCCACATCTCTGGCCCGCCAAGCGACAATGTAAGCCCGCCGATGATGGGCCCGGCGGCGGTCGTCACGGCAGAGGCGGCGGCCCAGAGGCCAATGGCGCGCCCGCGCACCTCGCGCGGATAAGCACGGGAGATCATGGCAAGGCTGCCGGGGATCATCATTGCGGCACCGGCCCCTTGGGCCAGACGCGCAAGGATCAGCACGTCGGGATTGGGGGCGAGGGCGCAGATCAGGGAGGTGAGCACAAAAAGCCCGATGCCAAGCGAAAAGACGCGGGCCAAGCCAAAGCGGTCACCAAATGCGCCGCCCACAAGGATCAGTGCCGCGAGCGTGACCATATAGGCGTTGTTGATCCATGTGGCTTGATCGAGTGTTGCCCCCAGCGTCTGCCGGATCGCGGGCATGGCGATACTGACGACGGTGCCGTCAATAAACCCCATCGACGAGGCAAGGACAGCAGCAGCGAGGATCAGGCGGCGTTTGGGTTCGGCGCAGAAGGCCGCATCGAAAACGGGCCGCGCCTTGTCTGGCGCGGCCCGATTGTCAGATGTGTTTTGCGTCAAGCTTAGCCTTTGGCGGCATCAGCAGGCATCTTGGCCTTGCCACCCGATCCACCTGTAGACAGCGGGTCATCCTGACGCTGCACTGAGCCTTCGAAGTGAGCGCCGCTTTCGATTGCGATGGTCTTGTGGATGATGTCGCCTTCGACACGGGCGGTCGAGGTCAGGCGCACCTTAAGGCCGCGCACGCGGCCGATGACACGACCGTTGACGACCACATCGTCTGCCATCACCTCACCTTTGACGGTGGCACCTTCGCCGACGGTCAGCAGGTGGGCGCGGATGTCGCCCTCGACCTGACCTTCGATCTGGATGTCGCCAGTTGTCTTGAGGTTGCCAGTCACATGCAGATCAGCCGAGAGGGTTGATGCAGGCGGTTTGGCCTTGGGGGCAGACGCCTTGAAGTCCGACGATGCGGGTGCGGCCTTGGCAGGCGCTTCTGCCGGAGCAGGCGCGCCATCAGCTTTGGGTCCGGGTTCGTTGATTTTGGATTTAGAAAACATCTTGTCCAGCTCTTATGTAAGTCATGGGATTGACGGGGGAACCGCCTACGCGCACTTCGTAGTGAAGGTGTGGTCCAGTGGACCGTCCGGAATTGCCCATATCACCAATTCGGTCCCCGCGCGAGACCCTTTGACCAACTGAAACACGCATGGCGTTCAGATGGGCGTAACGGGTTTCGATGCCGAACTCATGTTGGATCTTAATCAGGCGGCCATAGCCGGAGGACCAGCTGGCGTGTGTGACCACACCGTCAGCGGTTGCATAGATGGGCGTGCCGATGGGGCCCGCAAAGTCGGTACCCGCGTGCAAGCGGCCCCAGCGCTGGCCAAAGCCAGAGGTGAAGCGGAAGTTGGATTTGACCGGGATGTCAAAGGGCGCTTTTTCAGCGGCGATCCGGTAGAGGTTGATCCGGTCCATCGCATCAAGGATGCCATTGGCGCGGGCCGCATCGGGGTCAGGCGCGCCGCCTTTGGTCGAGAATTGCAGTGGTGTCAGCGGGCCACCGGTGCCGGAATAGCCACGGCGTACGGCGGAAATCAGGCTGTCGGGCGACAGGCCCGCGTTGCGGAACATCTTATCCAGTGGTTCCACCGAGATTGTCATCGCCTCTTCGAGTTGGCGGAAAATCTCATCGTTGCGTTCCTGCAGCAGCCGCAGTTCCAATTCCATTTCAGCGGCGTGATCGAGCGCAAAGGCCGCATCTGAGGCGATCATGTCCCGCTCTGCCGTGGTTTCGGCAAGGGCAGATGCGAGCAGGTCAACGGTGCTTTCAGCTTCTTCGCTAATCGCGGAGGTTGAAGGGCCGCCATTGCCATCGTCAGTGAGGCTCGCGATCTGGTCGCGGGCCGCTTCTCGTTGCTGCATGGTATTGCGCAGTGTGGTCTGGACGACCTCCATCCCGGTCTCAAGCTCGCGGCGTTCGTCTTCCAGCGCCAGAAGCTCTGACTGCATGGTGCTGATCTGGGCGAGGGCGGATGAGAAGCGTTCTTGCGCGGCAACGGCTTCTTCGGCGCGGGCGTCGCGTTGGGCTGACAGGATGTTCAGGCGCTGTTCATAGATCATCTGATCGCGTTGGGCCTGGGCGCGGAAGTTGCCAGCGCCGATGCTGTCCATCAAAAGGATTGCGGTCGAGATGATCGTCCAACCGACGATCACGACGGCCCCGGCCCAGCCGACCAATTGGGTCTCGGGCTTAAGACGGATAAAGCGGGTTTCGCTGTCAGAGCGGAGGAAAAGCCGCTTTTCAGGAAACCATTTTTCAAGTTTGTGATGAACTGCTTGTGTCAGTCGTGACTTCACGGCGTCGTCCCTGTCCCATCCCATTTCCCACCGGCAGGTCCCCACACCCGTTTTGCCGTCTCGAACCGTCTATCCAGACTAAGGCCTTGGCGCAACCAAATATCGATTTTCGCCACACTTTTCCAACAGTTGGGCGGCTTTTTGCTTACGGTTTTGAGCGCTGCGGGGTGGTTCCGGCGAGGGGCCAGTAGAAATCAGGCGGGATGCCAGCCTCGGCCCTTTTTTCCTCATTAAACGGTGGTTTGAGGTTGCCGTGAAAGTAGCGCCGCACGAGGTCGTGAAACACAGGCGTCGGGTCACGGTTATCGCGGCCACACAGAAAGTGGAACCATTTTGAGCCGTAGGCGACGTGGTGCACTTCTTCGGCATAGATCACCTCAAGCGCGGCGACGGCGTCTTTGAGTTTGGCGGACCGGAATATCTGGATCATGCCGGGGGTGACATCAAGGCCGCGCGCCTCAAGCACCATGGGCACGACGGCAAGGCGGCCCAAGAGATCATCAGCAGTGTCAGAGGCGGCGCGCCACATGCCGGCATGGGCAGGCAGGGCACCGTAGAACGATCCAAGCGCTTCAAGACAGTCGCACATCAGATTGAAATGTTTGGATTCTTCGTCCGCGGCCTTGACCCAGTCATCGTAGAAGCCAATCGGCAGCGGTGTGTCCGAAAAGCGCGCGATGATGTCCCAATGCAGGTCGACGGCGTTCAGCTCAATATGCGCCACGGCATGGAGCAAAGCAATGCGGCCTTCCTCAGTGCCGGGTTTGCGGTGGGGGACATCGCGTGGGTCCAAGAGTTCGGGCGCATCGGGGCGCGCGGGAAAATCCGGAGGGGCCGCGGTGCCGATTTCTGGCGTCTCGCCCGCCTCGCGCGCGGCCTGCCATGTGGCCGCATAGCCGCGAGACAGCTTCGTCTTGGCGCGGCCATCGGCTGTGGTCAGCACATTCACGGCCATATCTGCGAGAGGGATCATTGTTGCACCTGTGGTCTTTCTTTGGTTCAAAAACATCCCCGCCGGAGGCGTGATTATTTTGCGAATAATCGCCGCCCTTCTAAAGCGCGCGTGCGGCTTCTACCACGGCTTCGACGTGGCCTGCCACTTTCACCTTGCGCCAGACCTGCGCGATATTTCCGTTTGCGTCGATCAGAAAGGTTGCCCGTTCGATCCCCATGTAGGTTTTGCCATACATGCTTTTTTCCTTCCAAACGCCATAGCGTTCGCAAACGTCACCTTCTTCATCGGACAACAGCACGACGCCCAGATCGTGTTTGGCGACGAATTTGTCGTGTTTCTTCACGCCGTCTTTTGAAACACCCAAGACCACCGTGTTTGCAGCGGCAAGGTCGCCAAGGCTTTCGGTAAAGCCAATCGCCTCTTTAGTGCAGCCAGAGGTGTCGTCGCGTGGGTAAAAATACAGGACCACGTTCTGCCCGGCATAGTCCGATAACTGGACGGTCGCGCCACCGTCGCGCGGCAGGGAGATGGCGGGGGCGGCGTCACCGGGGGCGAGATCGGTCATGGGGCGTCCTTTTTGCGGGCTAGCTGACTTTGTTGGTTTCGTTTTAGTGCGCAAACGGCAAAGATAAAGGCCAGATAGGCAGGCGATGACAGAACCGGACGAAACCCCCAGCAAACCGAAGGCACGCAAGGCCGCCCGCGTGGCGTGGCATGGGCTGCGTGTGGTTTGGCTTTTGGCGACCGTTCCGGTGCTGTTTGCGATTGTGGCGGCGGCGATGATGATCGACCGCGACATCACCGCGCCCAGTTGGATCAGTAACCGGGTTGAAGCGCGCGCAAGCGAGATGCTGGGCGGCGGCACGTTGGCCTTTGGTGAGATCACGGTGAACGTCGGGCGCGATCTGCATCCGCGCATGTTGTTGCGCGATACGGTTTTGACGGATGCCACGGGTGCCACGCTGGCGCGGGTTGCGCAGATCAGCGGTGTGGTGTCGCCGCGTGGGCTTTTGTTCGATCGCGCGGCTCTCGTGCAAGAGGTGCAGCTGTCGGGTGTGCAGGTGGATTTGCGCCGCAATGCCGACGGCAGTGTCGCGGTCGCCTTTGGGCAAGGGGCGACTGATGTGGGGCGGGCTGAGAGCTTACAGGCGCTTTTGACCGAAGTGGAGGCGGTTTTTGCTCGGCCCGAACTCGCCGCGTTTGAAGAGGTCGCGGTGGATGGGCTGGTGATCAACTACGCGGATGCGCGCGCGGGGCGGGCCTGGACCGTGGATGGCGGCCAGATGACGTTAAATGTGCGCGGGTCCACCACGCGGCTTGTGGCGGATTTGGCGGTGCTGAGTGGCGGTGACGTGGGGCAGGTCGCGTTTTCGTTTGAAAGCCCAAAAGAGAGCCTGAGCGCCCGTATTGGTGCGGAGATTACCAATCTGCCTGCGCGCGATATTGCGACGCAATCACCTGCGCTGTCGTGGTTGGCCGCCGTTGATGCGCCGATCACGGCCACGCTGGAAACCTCATTGGGGGAGACGGGCGATCTGGGCGTTCTTGCCGTCGACCTTTCGGTTGGGGCAGGACAGTTGGCGCCGGGTGGCGAAGCCGCGCCGCTGGGGTTCGATGGGGCTGATGTCACCATGCAGTTTGATCCTGCAGAGCTGCTTTTGACCTTTGGTGCGATGTCGCTGCGCAGCGATTGGGGGACGGTCACTGGGCGGGGGCAGGCCTTTGCGGAAGAGATTAGCGATGGGTTGCCAGAGACGTTGATCGGGCAGTTTGTGTTCCCTGAACTGGCCCTGAACCCCGGTGGTGTTTACGCGGACAAGGTCGGGCTCGGCGATGTGGCCGTTGATGTGCGGTTGGGGCTGCAGCCGTTTTCGGTGGAGGTCGGGCAGGCGGTTTTGATCGGACCAGATGGGACGCTTGTGGCAAACGGGCGTGCCGCTGCCGTGCCGGACGGTTGGGACGTGGCCGTGGATGTGCAAGGGGATGTGGTCACGCGGGCGCGGATCTTTGACCTTTGGCCTGAAGGCAGTGCCGCGGGGATGCGGGCGTGGTTCGCCAAAAACCTGGAGGCTGCGCGGATCACCGACCTGCATCTGGGGTGGCGCAAGACGCCGGAGCTGCCCGCGCGGCTTGCGATGCAGTTTGCCTTTGACCAGACGGATATGCGTATTTTCAAACGGATCAATCCGATCCGGGGCGGGTCTGGACGCGGGAGCCTGATCGACAACCGCTTTGTCCTGACCATTCAGGACGGGCAGACGATTGCCCCGCAGGGTGGTGCGCTGGAATTTGCGGGCTCTGTCATGACGATCCCGGATGTGCGGGTCCTTCCGGCGCCAGTTGAACTGGACCTGCGGATCGACAGCACGATCACGGCGGCGCTGTCGACAATGGATGAACGACCCTTTGGCATTATGACGCGCGCCAATCTGCCGGTTGATCTGGCCGATGGACGGGCAGAAATCGTGGCAAGTCTGCAATTTCCGATGGTGAACCCGGTGCCGAAAGAGGATTTGCAGTATCAGATCACGGCGGGGCTGCGCGGGTTTCGCAGCGATGTCTTGGTCAAGGGGCGCAAGCTGGAAGGTACGGGGCTGACGGTCGAGGCGGACAACGCACAACTGGCGATTTCGGGGCCGGTGCGGTTGGACGGGGTGCCAGTGCGCGGCACGTGGACCCAAGTGATCGGCCAGCAAGGCAGTCAGGTAAGCGCGACGATGGGGCTGTCGCAAGCGACGTTGGTTGCGTTCAACGTGGCGCTGCCGCCGGGCACAGTGAGTGGGTCGGGTCAGGCGGATTTACAGCTTGATCTACGCCGGGGCGAGCCACCGGCGTTTCGCCTGACCTCTGATCTGCGAGGGATCGGGTTGGCCGTGCCGCAAGTGAGCGTCAATAAATCGGCCAACGCGCAGGGCGCGCTTGAGGTCGTTGGCCGCATGGGTGATCAGCCGAATATTGAGCAGTTGCGGCTTGTTGCAGGTGGTCTGTCCGCGACGGGCCGGGTGGAGCTGAATGCAAGCGGCAACCTTTCGGCAGCGCGGTTCACGCGGGTGCAGGTTGGCAACTGGCTGGATGCGCCTGTGACGCTGCGGGGGCGCGGCCAAGGCCGACCCGTTGGGGTAGAGGTGTCAGGTGGATTGCTTGATCTGCGTCGGGCGCGGTTTGGTCCGCCGAGTGGCGGGCAGGGCGGGCCAATTGATGTGTCGCTTGATCGATTGCAGGTGACCGAAGGGATTGCTCTGCGCGGTTTCAGGGGCGAGTTCACCAGCACTGGCGGGCTGGCGGGGCAGTTCACCGCGCGGGTCAACGACGGACCCGGCGTGCGCGGCACGGTGGCGCCGCAAAACGGTCGGACGGCGCTGCGCATCCAAAGCGATGATGCAGGTGGTGCGGTGGCCGCAGCGGGGTTCTTGAAGAACGGACTTGGCGGCACGTTAGATTTGCGGCTGCTACCCGCTGGGGCGGCGGGAAGCTTTGATGGCTTCCTGTCGATTCAAGGCTTGCGGGTCAAGGACGCGCCCGCGATGGCGGCCCTTCTGGATGCGATCAGCGTCGTGGGGTTGTTGCAGCAGTTAGACGGGCAGGGCCTTGCCTTTGATGAGGTGGATGCGCGGTTTCGGCTGACGCCCAACCAGGTTGTGGTGACGGAATCCAGTGCCGTGGGGCCGGGGCTTGGCATTTCGCTGGACGGGATTTACACGCTCGCCAGCAAGACTTTTGATTTTCAGGGCGTCGTGTCACCTTTCTATCTGATCAACAGCATTGGCAGTGTATTGACGCGGCGGGGCGAAGGCCTGATCGGGTTCAACTTTACCATCACCGGCACGGGCGATGCGCCAAATGTGGCTGTGAACCCGCTGTCGGCGTTCACGCCGGGGATGTTCAGAGAGATGTTCCGCCGCCCGCCGCCGCAGGTCACACCATGAAGCTATCCGATTTCGACTTTGAACTGCCCGAGGACCGGATTGCGACCCGGCCTGCGCGGCCACGGACCGCGGCCAAGTTGCTGGTGGCGGGACCGGATCAGATTGATGATCTGACGGTCGCGGATTTGCCAAGCGTGTTGCGCCCCGGTGATCGGCTGGTGCTGAATGACACCAAGGTGATCCCCGCGCGTCTGAACGGTTTGCGGCATCGTGATGGAGAGGCAGGGCCGACGGCGGCCAAGATGGATGTGACCCTGCTGGAGCCGCAGGCCGATGGCACGTGGTCGGCGTTGATCAAACCACTGAAGAAGGTGCGCGATGGTGAGGAGATTGTCTTTTCACACGAGCTAAGTGCCGAGGTTACAGGCCGCGCGGATGGGCAAGCGTCATTGCGGTTTAACCTGACGGGCGATGACTTTGACGCGGCCCTGAATGCCGTGGGGGCGATGCCATTACCGCCCTATATTGCCGCCAAGCGGGCGGCGGATGAGGCCGACAAGACCGATTATCAGACCTACTGGGCGAAACATCAGGGGGCGGTTGCGGCCCCGACCGCATCGCTGCATTTTGATGCGGCCCTTCTGGATGCTTTGGCGGCGATGGGGGTGACGTTTTCCTTTGTCACGCTGCATGTGGGGGCAGGGACCTTCCTGCCGGTGAAGGTTGATGACGTCACGCAGCACAAGATGCATGCCGAATGGGGGCAGGTGTCGCAGGCTGCTGCGGATGAGGTGAACGCCACCAAGGCGGCAGGTGGGCGTGTGATCCCGGTGGGCACCACGGCGCTGCGGCTGATCGAAAGTGCGGCGCAAGACGGAAAGTTGATGCCATGGGAAGGGTCCACGGATATTTTCATCATGCCGGGGTTCACATTTCAGATCACCGATGGGCTGATGACCAATTTTCACCTGCCAAAATCGACGCTAATGATGCTGGTTTCGGCCCTCATGGGGCAGGGGCGCATCCGGGCGATTTATGACCACGCAATTGCCGCGCGATATCGCTTCTTTTCCTATGGCGACTCGAGCATTTTGCTGCCAAAGGGCCGCTGAGTTTCGTTCGCGACATCCGGCGTGCCGCGCATAAGACAGACCCATCGTCATCGGCGTCCTAAAAGGGGCCATTCTTAACCCCGAAAGGGCTGGCAATGATTCAGGTTTTTGGCGCGTCTTGGGCGCTTTTCCTTGGCATGTTCATGTTGATGATCGGCAATGGCCTGCAAGGCACGTTGCTGGGTCTGCGCGGGGAAATGGAAGGGTTCAGCACGCTGGAGCTTTCGATCGTGATGTCGGCGTATTTTGCCGGGTTCCTCTTTGCGTCAAAGATGGTGCCAGAGCTGATCCGCAGGGTCGGGCACGTGCGGGTCTTTGCGGCCCTTGGGTCCACGATTTCGGCGGTTTTGATCCTATATCCAACACTGGCAGAACCTTGGGCCTGGACCATAGGCCGCGTGTTGATCGGGTTTTGCTTTTGCGGTGTCTATGTGACGGCGGAAAGCTGGCTGAACGACGCGAGCACCAATGAGACACGGGGGCAGTCGCTGTCGGTCTATATGATCGTGCAAATGGCGGGCATCGTGTTCGCGCAATATATCCTGAGCCAGGGCGATGTGAGCGGCTACACCCTGTTCATCATCCCGTCGGTGTTGGTGTCGCTCGCCTTTGCGCCGATCCTGTTGTCGGTCAAGCCGACGCCGGCCTTTGACCAGACCAAACCGATGACGATCCGCAGGCTGATCGAGGCGTCGCCCTTGGCGTGCTTTGGGATGTTCATGCTGGGCGGGATATTCTCGGCGCAATTTGGCATGTCGGCCATCTACGCGACGCGGGCGGGGTTCACCGTCGGCGAAGTCTCGCTGTTTGTGTCGGCGATCTATGTGGCGGCCTTGGTGGCGCAATATCCCATCGGCTGGGCCTCTGATCGGATGGACCGGCGGTTGCTGATTATTGGCGTCTGCGTGGTTGGTGCCATGGGGGCGCTCATCGGAACGGTGCTTCCGGGGTCCTTGTTCATCGCATTGGTTGCAGGGGCCTTGGTCGGGGGCACGTCGAACCCGCTTTATGCGCTGCTGATCGCCTATGCGAACGACTATCTGGAGCGCGAGGACATGGCGGCGGCATCGGGTGGGCTGTTGTTCATCAATGGGATCGGCGCGATTGCCGGGCCGCTGATCGTTGGCGCGATGTTGGATGTATATGGGCCGCAGGGTTACTGGGCGTTTTTGGCATTCTTGCTGGGGGCCGTCGCGATCTATGCGGTCTGGCGTTTGGGACGCAGAAAGCGGGGCGAACTAGATTTGGAAACGGTGCCTTATGCGCAGGTCGGCCCGTCCACCACACCCATCGTCGCGGAGATGGCGCAAGAGGTCTACATCGAGACCGAGATCGAGGATGACGATACCGCACAATAATGTCTTGTTTTGACGTTATGTGTCTGATTGAGTGGGGAAAACAGGTGCGGAGGGTTGCGTTGTGAAGACCCCACAACAGGTGTTGGCGTATTGGCTGGACGAGGTTGGTCCAGAAGGGTGGTATGCCGGAGGTGAGGCGCTGGACGCCGAAATCCGGGATCGTTTTGGAGCGACGCTCGATTTAGCCGCGGAAGGTTCGTTGGGGCTATGGCTGACGAATGCCTCAGAGATGCTGGCCTATATCATCGTGACCGACCAGTTTTCCCGCAATATCCATCGTGGATCGGCCAAGGCGTTCGAGACGGACCCGGCGGCCTGCATCGCGGCAAAGGTGGCGATTGCCAAGGATTGGGACCTGCGGATCGACGGCATGGCGCGGCAGTTTTTCTATATGCCGCTGATGCATTCCGAGAATTTGTTTGATCAGGACCGCGCGGTGCGGTTGATCTGCGCGCGGATGCCGGATGCGGGCGACGGCAACTTGCCGCACGCCAAGGCCCACCGCGAGATTATCCGCAAGTTTGGCCGCTTTCCGTTTCGCAATGCGGCTTTGGGCCGCAAAACAACGGACGCCGAGCAGGACTTTCTGGACAATGGCGGCTATGCTGCGATCCTCAGACAGGTGCAAACGGCTGCGGCCTGACCCTTGCGCTGAGGTTGTATCGGCTTTGACTTAGGGTCACTGGCGGTGCCGTGAGAAATAGTTTAACGTCAAACTATATTTTTCTAAGGGAGAGAGACATGGCTGCGAAATCCTTTGACTTGGTTGTAATTGGGGCTGGGCCGGGTGGCTATGTTGCTGCGATCCGTGGTGCGCAACTGGGGATGAATGTCGCCATCGTCGAGCGCGAGCATATGGGTGGCATCTGCCTGAACTGGGGCTGTATCCCGACCAAAGCGCTGTTGCGGTCCTCTGAAGTCTATCACCTGATGCACCGTGCCAAGGAATTCGGGTTGAGCGTCGACAAGGCGGATTTTGATCTGAGCGCTGTGGTCAAACGGTCCCGTCAGGTGGCGGGGCAATTGTCGGGCGGTATCGGCCATCTGATGAAGAAAAACAAAATTACCACCGTAATGGGTGAGGCGACGTTGACCGGCAAAGGCAAGGTCAGCGTGAAGACCGAGAAGGGCGCCGAAGAGCTGACGGCCAAGAACATCGTTCTGGCCACGGGCGCGCGGGCACGTGAATTGCCGGGGCTTGAGGCCGATGGCGATCTGGTCTGGACCTATAAGCACGCACTTGATCCGGTCCGGATGCCCAAAAAGTTGCTGGTGATCGGCTCTGGTGCGATTGGCATCGAATTTGCAAGCTTTTACAACACGATGGGCGCCGACACGACTGTAGTTGAGGTCATGGACCGCGTGTTGCCCGTGGAAGATGCCGAGATTTCGGCTTTTGCCAAGAAACAGTTCGTGAAGCAGGGCATGAAGATCATGGAGAAAGCCATGGTCAAGCAGCTTGATCGCGGCAAGGGCAAGGTCACGGCCCACATCGAAGTGGGCGGCAAAGTCGAGAAGCAAGAGTTCGACACCGTGATTTCGGCTGTTGGGATCGTCGGGAACGTCGAGAACCTGGGGCTGGAAGCGTTGGGTGTGAAGATTGACCGCACACATGTTGTCACGGACGAATTCTGCCGCACGGGCGTTGATGGCCTTTATGCGATTGGTGATATCGCGGGTGCGCCTTGGTTGGCGCATAAAGCCTCCCACGAGGGTGTGATGGTCGCCGATCTGATTGCGGGCAAACATGCGCATCCGGTGAAGCCCGAAAGCATTGCAGGTTGCACCTATTGTCACCCGCAGGTGGCGAGCGTGGGCTATACCGAGGCGAAGGCGAAAGAGCTTGGCTATAAGGTTAAGGTCGGCCGCTTCCCCTTTATCGGCAACGGCAAGGCGATTGCATTGGGCGAGCCCGAGGGCATGATCAAGACAGTCTTTGACGAGAAGACCGGCGAGTTGTTGGGCGCGCATATGGTGGGTGCTGAAGTGACTGAGCTGATCCAAGGTTATGTTGTGGGTCGCCAGTTGGAGACCACGGAAGAAGATCTGATGAACACGGTCTTCCCGCATCCGACCTTGTCAGAGATGATGCACGAAAGTGTGCTAGATGCTTACGGGCGTGTCATTCACATGTAATCGCTGGTTGAAAAGACGAAACCAATTGGTCAGGCTGCAATCATTGCGCCTGACCTTTTTGTTGGAGTTTTTGATGAAACGAATGATTGCAGCGGCCCTGTCATTGAGCCTTTTTGCTGGTGCCGCCAGCGCCGAAAATCTGATGTTCGAGTATTACGCGACGCTAAGCCCGCAGGACACCTATAATTCCAAAGGTCAGCCGTTGAATGACGTCTGCGCCATCGTGCAGCAGGATCGCGCTAACGTGCATCGGTTTGGCAATCCAGACGGCGAACAACCCGATCCGTTCTTCAACACGACGGCCCGGCGCGGGATGATTGCCGGTAAATGTGACTATGTTCGAAGCCATCACACGGTGGACCGGATTCGGAGCCAATACATCGGCTTTGTTCTTGTGCGCGTCTATGGTTCTGGCGGTTCCGTCACCCGTCTCCAGATATTGGAAGCAGCAGGCTGACAGTTTCTGTCAGCAGCGAGAGTTTTTCTTTCTAATGTTCTCTTAATGTTCTATATTGGGGCTGGCGAAGACTGTCAGACCCTCTATTTGGTGTCGTGACGCATCTGGGGGTGCCACATGGCCGAGCTGAAGAACATCGAAGTGCGCGGCGCGCGCGAGCATAATCTCAAGAACATCGATGTGGATATTCCGCGCGATCAGCTGGTGGTGATCACTGGTCTGTCGGGGTCGGGAAAGTCATCATTGGCGTTTGATACGATCTATGCCGAAGGGCAACGGCGCTATGTCGAAAGCCTGAGCGCCTATGCGCGGCAATTTCTGGATATGATGGAAAAGCCGGATGTGGATCACATCTCTGGCCTGTCGCCTGCGATTTCGATTGAGCAAAAGACGACGTCCAAGAACCCACGGTCCACCGTCGGCACCGTGACCGAGATTTACGACTACATGCGTCTGCTTTTTGCGCGGGCGGGGACGCCCTATTCGCCCGCCACGGGGCTGCCGATTGAAGCGCAGCAGGTGCAGGACATGGTTGACCGTGTGATGACAATGGAAGAGGGGACACGGGGCTATCTACTTGCGCCGATTGTCCGCGACCGGAAGGGTGAATACCGGAAAGAATTTCTGGAGCTGCGCAAGCAAGGTTTCCAGCGGGTGAAGGTGGACGGCGCGTTCTATGAATTGGACCAACCGCCGACGCTGGACAAGAAGTTCCGCCATGACATTGATGTTGTCGTTGACCGGATTGTGGTCCGCGAGGGGCTTGAGACGCGGCTGGCGGATTCCTTTCGTACGGCGCTTGATCTCGCGGATGGGATCACGGTTTTGGAGACCGCACCAACAGAGGGCGAGCCGGAGCGGATCACGTTCAGCGAGAATTTCGCTTGTCCGGTGTCGGGATTTACGATCCCCGAGATTGAACCGCGGCTCTTTTCATTTAACGCACCGTTTGGGGCCTGTCCGTCTTGTGATGGCTTGGGGGTCGAGCTGTTCTTTGACGAACGGCTCGTCGTGCCGGATGTAACCTTGAAGATTGCTGATGGGGCACTGGCGCCATGGCGCAAAGGCAAGAGCCCGTATTTCCTGCAAACGATTGAGAGCATCGCCAAGCACTACGGATTTAATAAGAACGCGCGGTGGAAAGACCTTGATCCGAAGATCCATCAGGTGTTCCTGCGCGGGTCCGGCAAGGAGGAAATCCAATTCCGCTATGACGAGGGTGGCCGCGTTTATCAGGTGAAGCGTCCGTTTGAAGGGGTGATCCCTAACATGGAGCGCCGTTATCGCGAGACGGATAGCAACTGGATCCGCGAAGAGTTTGAGCAGTTCCAGAACAACCGCCATTGCGCGGCCTGTGGAGGGTATCGCCTGCGTGAAGAAGCCCTCGCCGTGAAAATCGGCAAAAAGCACGTCGGCGAGATCGTTCAGATGTCGATCCGCGAGGCGCATGAGTGGACAGAACGGGTGCCGGGGCATCTGACCAAGCAGAAGAACGAAATTGCCAATGCGATCCTGAAGGAGATTCGCGAGCGTTTGGGGTTCTTGAACAATGTCGGGCTGGAATACCTGACGCTAAGCCGGAATGCGGGCACTTTGTCGGGTGGCGAAAGCCAGCGGATTAGGCTTGCCAGTCAGATCGGCTCGGGCTTGCAGGGGGTGCTTTACGTGCTGGATGAACCGTCGATTGGTCTGCACCAGCGCGATAATGATCGGTTGCTGACAACGCTGAAGAACCTGCGCGATCAGGGCAATACGGTGATCGTGGTCGAGCACGATGAAGAGGCGATCCGCGAGGCGGATTATGTCTTTGATATTGGCCCGGGGGCCGGTGTGCATGGTGGGCAGGTGGTGGCCAAGGGCACGCCTGCGCAGATCATGAAGAACAAGAAATCCATTACCGGCCAGTATCTTGTCGGCAGTCGAGAGATCGCGGTGCCCGCCGAACGGCGCAAGGGTAACAAGAAAAAGCTGCAAGTTGTGAAAGCGACGGGCAACAACCTGCAAGAGGTGACGGCCGACTTTCCGCTGGGCAAATTTGTCTGCGTGACCGGCGTGTCGGGTGGCGGAAAATCGACGCTGACGATTGAGACCTTGTTCAAGACCGCCAGTATGAAGCTGAATGGCGCACGCCAGACGCCCGCGCCCTGTGAAACGATCAAAGGG
The DNA here is from genome assembly GCA_947494675.1 of uncultured Paracoccaceae bacterium. GTDB lineage: Bacteria > Pseudomonadota > Alphaproteobacteria > Rhodobacterales > Rhodobacteraceae > CANMYO01. Next base: position 799,412 of record CANLVP010000002.1, on the reverse strand, counting down.
TTGGAGCATCTGGATAAGGTGATCGACATTGATCAGCGGCCAATTGGGCGCACGCCCCGGTCGAACCCTGCGACTTATACCGGGGCCTTCACCCCAATCCGCGACTGGTTTGCGGGCCTGCCAGAGGCCAAAACGCGCGGCTACAAGCCGGGGCGCTTTTCCTTCAACGTCAAAGGTGGGCGGTGCGAGGCTTGTCAGGGCGATGGTGTCATCAAGATCGAGATGCATTTTTTGCCGGACGTCTATGTGACCTGTGAGACCTGCAAGGGCGCGCGGTACAATCGCGAGACACTTGAGATCAAGTTCAAGGGCAAGTCGATTGCCGATGTTCTGGATATGACGGTCGAGGACGCGCAGGAATTCTTTAAGGCGGTGCCGAGCATTCGTGAGAAGATGGACGCGCTTGTGCGGGTTGGTCTTGGCTATATCAAGGTGGGTCAGCAAGCGACGACGCTGTCAGGAGGTGAGGCGCAACGGGTGAAGCTGTCCAAGGAATTGGCGAAGCGGTCAACCGGGCGCACACTTTATATTCTGGACGAGCCGACCACCGGTCTGCACTTTGAAGATGTGCGTAAGCTGTTGGAAGTGCTGCACGAATTGGTGGATCAAGGAAATTCTGTCATTGTGATTGAGCACAACCTGGATGTCGTCAAAACCGCGGATCATATCATCGATATTGGCCCTGAGGGCGGCGATGGCGGGGGGCAGATCGTGGCCCAAGGCGCGCCGGAAGAGGTGGCAGAGGTCGCAGGATCACATACCGGCCACTATCTGAAATCGATGCTGAAAGCAGCGGGGCGCGTCGCTGCCGAATAGGGCGCGCTACGGGCGGGACCGCGCTGCAAAGCGTGGCAACATTGCGGAGAAATCCTTGTCACCCATGCCGTCCTCTTCGACGAATTGCGCGTAAAGATCGCGTGCGGCTTGCCCCATGGGCGTGTCAGCGTCGGCGGCTTGCGCGGCCATTTGCGACAGGTTGAGGTCTTTGAGCATCAGCGCTGCGGCAAAGCCCGGTTGGTAGTCGTTATCTGCAGGTGATTGCGGGCCGATGCCGGGGGCCGGGCAATAGGCGTTCATCGACCAGCTGTAGCCGGAAGAGGTGCTGACCACGTCGAACATGGCTTGGCGGTCGAGGCCAAGTTTATCAGCCAGCACGAAAGCCTCGCAGGTGGCGATCATGGTGACGCCAAGGATCATGTTGTTGCAGATCTTTGCCGCCTGACCGTTGCCCGCATCGCCGCAATGCACGGCCTTTTGGCCCATGATGTCGAAGAGAGGTGAGACCGTTTCAAAGGCGCGCGCGTCGCCGCCCGCCATGAATGTCAGTGTGCCGTTTGTGGCCCCGCCGATGCCGCCAGAGACGGGGGCGTCAACGGCTGAAAGCCCTGCGGTTTCAGCGGCTTGGGCGACATCGCGTGCGGATGCAACGTCAACGGTTGAGCAATCGAGGTGCACAGAGCCGTTGCGCATCGCGGGGTGGATGTCGGCGGCCACGGCGCGCAGGATGTCGCCGTTGGGCAGCATCGTGATGACGACGTCCGCGTCTCTTGCAGCCTCTTGGACGGATGCGGCACAGGGGATGCCATCGGGGTTCGCGGCTGTGTCAAAGCCTGTGACGTGGTGACCCGCTGCAATCAGGTTGCGGGCCATGGGGGCGCCCATGTTGCCAAGTCCGATAAAGCCGATGTTCATGGTGTTTCCTCTAGCTGAAGCGCGTCTTGTCCAAGCGGAAGTGTCATTTTGAGGACGTCGCCGCCGGTGACGTCTGTCCAATCCTTGTGGACCCATTTGGGTTGCCGATCTTTGTCGATGATCGCTGCGCGGATGCCTTCGATAAAGTCACCTTGGGCCACGGCCCGGAAGGTATAGCGGTATTCTTGGTCGAGTGCGTTTTCGATTGTTGGGCGCTGACGGACGCGGTGGATGATCTGTGTGGCCACAGCCATGGCAAGCGGTGCGTTTTGGGCCATCTTTTCGGCGGCCCTTGCGATGATCGGAGATGGGGTAACCGGGAGGCCGCGCATGATGTCACCATGAGTTTCGCCCGCGAAATGCGCGTCGACGTCTGGTTGCGCCTCTGACAGGCGGCTAGTCGGAGCGGGGGCAGCGGCTTGATCAACAAGGGTGTGGTCGCCGGTCGCGATCAGTTCTTGTTTAAGCGGTTCCCAGTCGGTGGGCACGTAGTAGTCGGCAAATCCGCAATGGATCGCGTCGCCTGCATCCATGCGGTCGCTGGTCAGGCCGAGGTATTCGCCAAGACGTCCCGGTGCTTGCGCGAGAAGGAGCGAGCCGCCGACATCAGGCACAAGGCCGATGGTGCATTCGGGCATCGCAATGCGGCTGCTGTCGTCGACAATCCGGTGCGATCCATGACAGCCCACGCCAACGCCGCCGCCCATGGTGAAACCTTGCAAGAAGGTGACGACAGGCTTGGGAAAGCGGAACAGCTTGGCGTTCATCCGGTATTCATCGGTCCAGAACCTGCGTCCGTAGCTGAGGTCGCCCCGCTGGCCAGAGGTATACATGTCGGCAATGTCGCCACCGGCGCAGAACGCCTTTTCCCCAATGGCATCAATGATTAAGAGATCGATCTTCGTGTCGTTTTTCCAATCGTCCAACGCCTTCGAGATTTGGTTGACCATATCCCATGTCAGCGCATTCAGCGCCTTGGGGCGGTTCAGCGTAATGCGCCCGGCGCGGCCCTCACGGCGGATGTGGATTTCGTCTGTCATTTCGCGATCATGTGTCGGGCAGTGATCAGGCGCATGATTTCATTGGTGCCTTCAAGGATTTGATGCACACGTAGATCGCGGACGATTTTCTCAATCCCATAGTCAGCAAGGTAGCCGTAGCCGCCGTGCAATTGCAGGCATTGGTCGGCGACCTCGCTGCCGGTTTCAGTGCAAAGCTTTTTGGCCATGGCGCAGAATTGTGTGGCGTCAGGGGCCGCGGTGTCGAGTTTCCACGCGGCTTGACGCAGGAATGTGCGTGCGGATTGCAGCGCGATTTCCATGTCGGCGAGGCGGAATTGTAGCCCCTGAAAATTGTCGATGGTCTGCCCAAAGGCTTTGCGTTCGGACATGTAGATTAGGGTTTGATCCAAGGCCGATTGCGCGGCACCGAGCGAGCAGGCGGCGATGTTCAAGCGGCCACCATCAAGGCCCTGCATGGCATATGTAAAGCCTTTGCCTTCCTCGCCTAGCAGGTTGCCCGCGGGGATCGCGCAGCTGTCCAACTGGACCTGACGGGTCGGCTGACTACGCCAGCCCATCTTGTCCTCGAGCGCGCCGAAACTCAGGCCCGGTGCGCCGTCTTCGACCAACATCGCCGACACGCCTTTGGGGCCGGCGTCGCCGGTACGGGCCATCACGACATAGGCGTCAGAGTAGCCACCGCCGGAGATAAACGCTTTAGTGCCAGTGAGTTGGTAGCCATCGTTCGTACGATCCGCGCGGGTTTTCAGGGCGGCGGCGTCCGAGCCAGAGCCTGGTTCGGTCAGGCAATAGCTGAGCACGATTTCCATGGTCAGGGCTTTGGGCAGGACCTCGGACTTCAGCGCGTCAGAGCCGTATGTGTCGATCATCTTGGCGCACATGTTGTGGATCGACAGGAAAGCAGCGACGGAGGCGCAGGATCGGCTGAGCGCTTCAAACACAAGGGTTGCGTCGAGGCGGGTGAGGCCTGATCCGCCGCTGTCTTCGCTGACGCAAAGGCCGCCAAATCCGAGGTCTGCGAGTTGTCGCCACAGGTCTTTGGGGATCGTGCCGTCATTTTCCCAAGATTGGGCGAAAGGTGCGATGTGTTCTGCACCAAAGTCTTTGGCCATGTCGAAGATCGCTGTTTGCTCTTCGCTGAGTGAGAAATCCATCCGGTGCGCCATTAATTGAACGATTGTTTAGTTCATCGTGCGGCAGCAAGAAACAGATTGCAAGCTTGCGGTTCCCACAACGCAAAAGGCGGCCCGTCAGGACCGCCTGTCGTATCGAATTTCTGATGTGCGCTTATGCGAAGGTAAATTCGTCCACAAAGGTCGTCTCGTATCCCATATCTTGCAGGGCCGCGACCGTCACGTCAGACAAGTTGGCCGAACGATCAAGGCGAGGGGTCATCACCTCGAGATCGAGGATCCCTTCGTCCCAATGTGCGCCAGTCGCATCAAGGGGCACACCGTCTGCAGCGTCCGGGTCGAGGTGGCCATAAAGCTGTTGATACATTTCCGTCGCGGCTGCACCTGTAAAGCGCGAAGTGCCGTCAACGACTGAGACGAGGCCTGTGTAGGCCCAGGTCGTGCCAAATCCTAGTGCATGAAGCACCTCGTGCAGCATGACGTCCTGCAGCATGCCATAGCCTTCGACAGTGGCAACATCGGCGGTGTCGATGCGTATTTGACCTGTCGTCGCGGTGTAGTCCTCCGGACGGAGGCTGCGAATGCCACCCTTCGCCCAGGCGCCGCCCGCGCCGTCAATCGTGGTCATGGATGCCGTCAAACGGAAATCATCAATGTCGCCAGCCGCCGGCATGTCACCGGTGATAATGTCGCTGATGATTTCAAGGGCTGCTTCCAGAGCGGCTTTTTGGCTATCGGTCCAAGTTCCGTCGTAAGTCACTTCGATATTAAAGCCATCAGGCGTATCGAGGCCGCTGACATAGTCAGCATTGTAGACTGGTGTTGGCTCTGGAATCGGATCGGGTGTCGGATCCGGATCAGGGGTGGGGTCGGGCGTCGGTTCCGGATCAGGCGTGGGCTCGACCTCATCCTTGGTCTTGTCACGACCCTTGCCGCCGCCTTTGGTGCTGCCGTCGTCGTCTGATTTGCCGCCGCCTTTCCCATCTGGTCGCGCCTCGGCGTCGCCGGAGTAATCATCGGCATCATATTCCGTGGCGCGGCGGGCTGCGAGATCAGTCAGCACACCAATGGCGGGATGATCGTCAGCTTGTGGGGTATTGCCGAAGAAGGCTGCCACGGCATCGGCGTCGAACTCTTCCGGTAGGGTGGGGTTGCCGCCAAACTTCGATTTGGGGCCAGTCGCGAGTGACTTGGTTGGCATTTTTATGCTCCGTGCGTGCTCGATTGTTTTTTACTGTTACGTAACGATTTGGGCCTCTTGCGGGCGCAATTGCGGCGCGCCTCATCATTTTTCGGACCGCATGTCGCAATCTTGCCCAAATGTCCACCATATCTGGAGGATAGGGGTTGATTTTGTGTCAGCTGATGCAAACGCCACTGGATTTGCTGGGTTGGGAGCAGCAATCGTGGCGCGGAATGGGGTATTCTGTGGCTGAGGTTTGACGGAATCGCCGGATTTGCTGCCGTAAAAAGGATTCAGCGCCGCGACTACGGCTTGAATGTGGCGCAATTTTGGCGTAATAGACAAAATAAGGTTTAATTTTCGTTAACGATTTGCATGGAGATTCGGTATGTTTGTGAAGTCCCTTTCGGTTTTGGCAGTGGCGGCTGCGGGGTTCGTCGGGGCCGCAACAAGCGCTTCAGCCGCTTTGATACTGACCTTCGGACCAACCACGGTCTCAACGAATTCGCCAGCGACGGGCGCTTCAGGGGTTGTTAGTCTATCATTCTCTGACCTTGGATCAGGCAACGTCTTGCTGAGTGGGGTTGTCGAGAATACTACTGGCTTTCCGATTTTTGGCGCTGGGGCCACAGAAAGCCAGTTGACCGGCTTCGGACTCGATTTGTTTGGCGCCGCTACGATCGATGCAAGCACGTTCACCGGGGGGACTTACCTCAGCTCATTGATAGCGCCGGCAGACGCAGATCCTTTTGGCGACTTTGACCTCGGGATTGCCGACAACACAAACTACAATGGCGGAAATGCAAATGGTGCTTTGTCAGAGGGCCTTTCCGACACATTCTCGATTGAATTGGTTTCGTCGCTGTCAGCATTTGATTTGGAGGGCAGCATTCTTGATGGCCTTATCAATAACCTGTACCCTGCGACTGATCCGGGCGCTGGGTTGCGTTTTCAACAAGTCAATGCAGGAGCAGGAAGCGATAAGATAGCGAATCCATTTGTTTTTCGTGACTCTTCAGTCGTTGGTGAGGTTCCACTGCCCGCGGCAGGTTGGATGCTGATTGCAGCGCTTGGTGGCATTGGTGCCATGAAGCGTCGCAAGGGCTAAATCCCTCGACACAGAATAAAAAAAGGGCGGTGCTTGGCACCGCCCTTTTTCGTTGCGCGAGTGGGGTTAGCTGATGGTGATGCTGCCCTTCATGTTTGGATGAATTGCGCAGAAGTAGCTGAATGACCCGGCCGCATTGAACGTCAGCGTCGCGGATTGGCCGCGGGACAGGTTGCCGGTGTCAAAGCCGCCATTGTCTGCGGTTGCGGTGTGTGGTGCGCCGTCTTCGTTGACAAAGACGACGCTGTCACCTGCGGCGATTGTCAGGTTGGCCGGTGAAAATGCAAAGTTGGAAATTGTGACGGTATGCGTCTTGTGTGCGGCGTGGCTGGCGGCCTTGGCGGCAGTTGCCAAAAGCGGCAGGGCTGCGGTTGAAACGGCAAGGCGCAGAGCGGCGCGGCGGGTGATGTTGGACATAGTCTTTTCCTTTGTTTGATATGGTAATGTGTCAGTCACGGATACGCTGGGAAAAGAGTTTCAACAAAGTTAACTTTTTTCACGCAGGGCCCGCAAAAGGTCTGATGTTGAGCGTTCGGGTTGACCCAAAAGCTCCAAAGCTTCTGCTTCTGTCTCGACGGTGACAGGAACGACTGTGGTGACGCCTTCCCATGATTTGCGCACCAGATGGGCCATTTCTTTGCTGGGATCGTTGCTTGCCAACATGACCAGCAGAATCTCAAACCCGTCTTTGACCAATGCGGCTGCCACTTCTGCCTGAAGGGCAAAAACCTTGACGTAGTCGTGTTCAAATCCAGTGATACGTGTGAAATCCACGAAATGTTTGTGGCCTGGGTGAAAGTTGGGGTGGGCTTTGTATTCTTCCAGAGAATCCAGTGCTTCTTGCACTTTCACATAGCCATCGTAGCGCAGGTAAACGAGCCCACGGTCGCTGAGAACTTCTAACTTAACTGGCATGCGCGCCCCTCGCTTGCCGGGGCGGGCCCTGCGACCCGCCCCGTATTGTGCTATTCCATCACAGGAATGGAGAATTCGCCACCTTCTTTGATACCAGAGGGCCAACGGGACGTGACGGTCTTGGTCCGGGTATAGAACTTGAACGCATCGGGGCCGTGTTGATTGAGATCGCCAAAGGCAGATTTTTTCCAGCCGCCAAAGGTGTGATAGGCCAGCGGCACGGGGATCGGCACGTTGATCCCGACCATGCCGATGTTGATGCGGTTGGCAAAGTCGCGGGCGGTGTCGCCGTCGCGGGTAAAGATCGCGGTGCCGTTGCCGTATTCATGGTCCATGGCGAGGCCGATTGCCTCTTCATAGGTTTGGGCGCGCACGGTGGTCAGGACGGGGCCGAAGATTTCGGTTTTGTAGATGTCCATGTCTTTGGTCGCGTGGTCAAAGAGATGCGCGCCCACGAAAAAGCCGTCTTCGTAGCCTTGCAGTTTGAAGTCGCGGCCATCGACCACGAGTTTTGCACCTTGGTCGATCCCGGTTTGCACAAGACGTTCGATGTTGGCCTTGGCTGCTGCGGTGACAACGGGGCCGTAGTCCACGTCATTGCCAGCGGTGTAGGGGCCGACCTTGAGCGCCTCAACCCGGGGGACAAGCTTTTCAATCAGGCGGTCGGCGGTGTCGTCGCCCACGGGAACCGCGACAGAGATCGCCATGCAGCGTTCGCCTGCAGCACCGTAGCCTGCGCCGACGAGCGCGTCTGCGGCCTGATCCATGTCCGCGTCGGGCATGATGATCATGTGGTTCTTGGCACCGCCAAAACACTGGACCCGTTTGCCGTTCGAGCAGCCCTTACCATAGATGTATTCAGCGATGGGGGTGGAGCCGACGAAGCCCACGGATTGGATCACGGGATGATCGAGGATCGCGTCCACAGCTTCTTTGTCGCCGTTGACGACCTGCAGGATGCCTTTGGGCAGGCCTGCCTCTTCCATCAGCTCGGCCAGCATCAGAGGGACGGACGGGTCACGCTCAGATGGCTTTAGGATAAAGGCGTTGCCGCAGGCGATGGCGGGGGCAAACATCCACATCGGGATCATGGCAGGAAAGTTGAAAGGCGTGATGCCGGCGGTGACACCAAGCGGTTGTTTCATCGAATACATGTCGATGCCGGGGCCAGCGCTATCGGTGTATTCACCTTTGAGCATTTGCGGTGCGGCGATGCAGTATTCCACCACCTCAAGCCCGCGTTGCACGTCGCCAGCGGCGTCGGGCAGGGTCTTGCCGTGTTCGCGTGACAGCGCCTCTGCCAGCTTGTCCATGTTCTGGTTCAGCAGATCGACGAATTTCATCATCACACGTGCGCGGCGCTGCGGGTTCACAGCGGCCCAAGCGGGTTGTGCGGCGGCAGCGGCTTGCACGGCCTGATCCATTTCGGCGGTTGTGGCCAGTGGCACCTTGGCCTGCACCTCGCCGATGGCGGGGTTGTAGACGTCGGCAAAGCGGCCCGATGTGCCTTTGACGTGGGCGCCGTTGATGTAGTGGGTAAGCTCTTGCATGGCAGTCTCCTGAGATTTGAGAGCAGGATAGTCTTGCGGAAATGTTTGGAAAAGGGGCAAGTTGGCAAATGTAATTTGCATTTTTGCATGGGCGTTTGATCGCGTCCTGAAAGGGTAAGTGATGCGCAATTGGGATGATGTGCGGGTGTTCCTAGCGGTGGCGCGGGCGCGGGGGCTGACCGGAGCGGCACCGGTGTTGCGTATGGACCCCGCCACAGTCAGCCGCAGGGTCGCGCGGTTCGAGGCGGCCCTTGGTGCGGCGTTGTTTTTGAAGTCACCACAGGGTTATCAACTGACGGACACCGGCCAGCGGGTCCTGGCAGAGGCTGAGGCCGCTGAGGGGCCGCTTTTGCGTGCCATCGAACAGGGTGAGGCATCGGGGCCGGGCCTGTCGGGGCAAGTGCGGATCGGCGCGCCGGATGGCTGTGCGAACTATTTGTTGCCGCAGGTTTGCGCGGCCTTGCAGAAACAACACCCGGCGCTAGAGCTGCAGATCCTTGCGTTGCCCCGGGTTGTGAACCTGTCCCAGCGCGAGGCGGACATGGCGATCACGGTCAGTCGGCCCGAGGCAGGACGGCTGATGGTGCAGAAGGTCGTGGATTACCAGCTGCACCTTGCGATGCGCCAAGGCGGGCCTATGCCTCAGACCTTGGGCGATCTGACCGGGCGGCCCGTCGTGGGGTATATTCCGGATATGATCTTTGATCGGGAGCTTGATTATCTGGGGACACTCGCCGCGGATGGGGTGCAATTGGCCAGTAATTCTGTCGCTGTCCAATTGCAGATGTTGCGGGCGGGTCAGGGGGTTGGGATTGTGCATGATTTTGCCTTGCCCTTTGCCCCAGAACTGCGGCGTGTGTTGACGGAGGCGGTATCGCTGACGCGGTCATTCTATCTTGTTCGCCATGCAGCAGACCGGTCGTCAGAACGGCTTGGGCGGATTGCCGATGCGCTGGTGGGCGGGTTGCGGGCCGAAGTTTTGCGGTTGGAACAAGAGGTTGTCTTGACAGAAGGGGGCGGTGTGGTTGACCCTTGAAGAATATTTCAAGGAGGTCACGCCATGCTGGTTCAACAGATTCTGACATCCAAAGGGGGCGAGGGCGGCGTGATATCCGTCACACCCGATGCCAAGGTCGCGGACGCCGCCCAGCTTTTGTCATCAAAGCGTATCGGCACGGTGGTTGTCTCAGCCGCTGAAGGCAGTTTGGATGGCATTCTGTCAGAGCGCGATATCGTGCGTGAGCTGGGCAAGCGCGGCGCTGGCTGCCTGAGTGAAACCGTCGCCGGGATGATGACGTCCAAGATCGTGACCTGCACGCCGCAGGATTCGGCGGATGCGGTCCTGAAGATGATGACTGATGGGCGATTCCGCCATTTGCCCGTCATGGATGATGGCAAGCTGATTGGTCTGATCTCAATCGGAGACGTGGTCAAAGCGCGTCTGGCTGAATTGTCGATGGAAAAGGACGCGCTTCAAGGCATGATCATGGGCCACTAGGCACAATCGGGGTTGATTTGGGGCACGCGATCATGTTGCGTGCCGACCAGAATACCGACAAGAGGTGCCCGATGCGCATTGGACTTTACCCCGGCACGTTTGATCCGCTGACCTATGGGCATAGCGACATCATTCGCCGTGCTTGTTCGCTGGTCGACAAGCTGGTTATCGGCGTTGCCATCAATCGCGACAAGGGACCGATGTTCACGCTTGAGGAACGGGTTGGCATGGTGAAGGCCGAAGCGCTCCCGCTTGGTGAAAAGGCGGGGTGCGAGATCGTCGTGCATCCCTTTGAAAATCTGCTGATCGATTGCGCGCAAGATGTGGGCGCGAGTGTTATCATTCGCGGGCTGCGGGCTGTGGCTGACTTCGAGTACGAATATCAGATGGTGGGGATGAACCGGGCGTTGAACGACAGTGTTGAGACGGTGTTCCTGATGGCGGAAGCCCAGCATCAGGCGATTGCGAGCAAGCTGGTCAAGGAAATTGCGCGGCTGGGTGGTGACGTCAGCAAATTCGTCAGCCCCGCTGTTCAGGCGGCCTTGCTGGAACGTCTGAAGTAACTTGAAACGGATCGCTGGCGGGATGCTTGGACTTTATGCCCTATATGCGGCCGTCGCGATCTGGATGCATCCGGGGCTGATCTATCCGTTTGACCCTAGGCCGTTTGAGATGGAAGGCTACAGCACCGTCACGACCCAAAGCGATGCAGGGCCGCTGACTGTTTCGGTTTCTGAAGGTGAGGCGGGTCAGCCTGCGGTGTTGTTTTTTATGGGCAATACCGGGTCACTGGCGCGCTTTCCGACATCCATGACGCAGCACCAGGCGGCGGGCCGCATGGTTGTGGCGATGCAATACCCCGGTGGCGGTGGAGTCGATGGCGCGCCGAGCGAGGGCGGGCTGAAAGATCTGGCACTGGCAGGGTTTGATTGGGTGGCGGCCAATACGGACCGGCCCATCTATGTTCACGGGTATTCGCTGGGCACGGGACTTGCCGTGCATGTGGCCGCCCGGCGCGAGATCGCGGGCCTGATGCTGGATGCGCCGTTTGCGCGGATGTGTGACGTGATGGCGCGACAGTCGGCCCTGCCTGCGTGCTTTCTGCCGGGGGTGCAGCGGTGGGACACCCTGCATGATCTGGAAGGCATCACAGCGGATGTGCACATTCAGCACGGGGATGCCGACCAATTGATCCCGGCCTCTGATGGGCAGTGCCTTGCCCGGGCGATGGAGGCTGAGGGGATTGATGTAACCTTTCATCTTGTCCCGGGTGGCACCCATAACAACATCTTTCGCACAGAAGGCTATTGGGACCGCGTGGCGGCATTCATGGGCCGCTAAAGCAAGAAAGCCGCCCCGAGGGGCGGCTTGTGTCGATTTGGTCTGACGGGCGATTTAGCCGTAGACGGCGCGCGATGCGATTTTGGTCGCATCTTCGCGGAAAATTCCAAGGTCGAGTGCCACATCCAGCGGCATCATTTCAATCTCGCGCTTTGTGCGGACATAGAGCGCACGCTTGTGCATCGCGGTGCGGACGGTTTTCAAGACGTTCATTATTGTGCTCCTTTTCAAGGTTCACTTTGGGTTCTGCTCCTCTTGTTTGCAGACTTAGCCATGCTGCAGCGCAGCGCAAGCCGTGTAAAACGAAAGGCTGCGTTGCAGTATTTGCAAGGCAGTCTTCATAATTTGGTCATATTTTCAGCAGGTTACGTAGGGGCATGTCATGTGGCGTTGAAAGAGGCGTCCCTTTGAAGCGCACAAAAAAGGCGCCGCAATGGGCGCCTTTTTCGTCTATTTCTTGGGCGGATTTAGATCAATTTGCCCATCGCAACTGCGGTGTCCGACATCCGGTTGGAGAAGCCCCATTCGTTGTCATACCACGACAGGATACGCACCATGTTGCCGTCGAGCACTTTGGTCTGGTCAAGGTGGAAGATCGACGAATGCGGGTCATGGTTGAAGTCACAGCTGACCATCGGCAGTTCGGTGTAGCCCAGCACGCCTTTCAGCGGGCCGTCTGCTGCGGCGACGATGGCGGCGTTGATCTCTTCCACGGTTGTGGCGCGGGATGCCTCAAACGTCAGGTCAACGACCGAGACATTGGGGGTTGGCACGCGGATCGCGACGCCGTCCAGCTTGCCGTTCAATTCAGGCAGCACCAGACCCACAGCCTTGGCGGCACCAGTTGATGTCGGGATCATCGACAGCGCTGCGGCACGCGCGCGGTAGAGGTCCTTGTGCATCGTATCCAGCGTTGGCTGGTCGCCGGTGTAGCTGTGGATGGTGGTCATAAAGCCTTTGGTGATGCCGACGGTGTCGTTGAGCACTTTAGCCACAGGGGACAGGCAGTTGGTGGTGCAAGACGCGTTCGACACGATGATGTCGTCTGCCGTTAGCGTGCCGTCGTTGACGCCAAAGACAATCGTCTTGTCCGCGTCTTTGCCGGGGGCAGAGATCAGCACACGGCTGGAGCCGTTATCAAGGTGTGCCTGGCAGGCCTCTTTGCTGGTGAAGATACCTGTGCATTCCAGAACAACATCCACGTCAGACCATGGCAGGTCGGCAGGGTTGCGGATGGCGGTGACCTTCATCGGGCCGCGACCCACGTCGATGGTGTCTTCGGTTGTTGTTACGGTTGCCGGAAAGCGGCCGTGAACGGAATCAAAGCGCAGCAGGTGCGCGTTTGTTTCAACAGGACCAAGATCGTTGATCGCCACAACTTCGATATCTGTGCGACCGGATTCAATGATGGCGCGCAACACGTTGCGTCCGATACGTCCAAATCCATTAATTGCTACTTTGACGGCCATGGGAGGTCTCCTTTGGGAGTGAAGGCTGATGTTGGCGCTAACATTGCGATTTGAGCCAAAAGGTCAAGCGGTGGCGCCCAAATTAGCGCCAAAATGCCAGCCATCTGATCAGATCGATCAGGACGCGCATGATTGCATAAAGGCCATCCCAGCCAAAGACAGCGTAGTCGATGGCAAAAGCGGCTACGATGAACAGAAAGAGCCAGATGGCGATGGTGTTGGTCATGAGGCGCTGTGTAGCCTGAGACGTGGCAAATTGCGAGCGTCAGAGGACGGGCAGGCTGCGAATATGATCGGGGATGGCGCGGCCATCGATTACGGCCTCACGCACCAACCAGTCAAATTGCGATGCGATGGCGCGAATTCGTTCGGTTTCGCGGAAGGTCAGGTAGAACTTTCCGACGTAGATCACGGCAAGGGCAGGGCCGAAGACGGTGATTGGCGCGCTAAAGACGTTATGAGCGTCAAAGAGAAAGAGCCGCAGACGGGGGTAGTGCGTTTCGGCGTCTTGGGCGATGGCGTCCAGTTGGGCCGCACGCATTTCCCGCGAGAGGCCCGCGTAGTAGCCCGTTCCAACGGCGCAACTTGCGATTTCATGCAGAGGCAATGCGATTTCGAGGTCGGAATCGCCGCGGAGCAGCCATTCGCGCTGATCTCGCAAGGCTTGCAAGGCTGTATCCGATCCATCGGGCCGGTGCGTGACGTATTCCCAATCGATAAAGTCTTCTGTCTTGAGCATGTCAGGCAAGGTGGCGGGCACATGGCGCACTTTGTGGCCGCGCGCGTCGTGATGCCAGCCCATCAGCTGGCTGTCGGCAGAGGAGCGCTTTGCTGGGCTGAGCGACAGGGCGGAGGCCACAAGGTCGCCGGGGCGCTCTGGCCGGTCGGTCAGCCCAAGCAGCCAATCGGTGCTGGTGCCAAGACTCGCCGCGATGTCCGCTGCCAGCTGGGCATTTGGCAAGCGCGGGCTGTCGGAGTTCAGGAGCTGGCCGATGGTTGAGCGATCCGTGCCCGTTTGCCGCGCCAAGGCGCTGCGGGTCACATCTTTGTCTGCCATCGCGGTCAGAAGTCTGTCGCGGAAAAGCGCGGCGCGGTCTCGTTTGTCCATAAGTGTACATGGTGGTGATAAAAGTCACCAAAGTAAAGATAATGCAGCTAAGGTTCAGAATTTTCAGGCGGTGTGGCGCGGGTTAGGGAAGGTGAAATTGCTTGAAGGATCACACAATGGAAACCAAACGCCGACTGCTCGTAAAATCGCTCACGTGGCAGGCCATGGGCTTTGTCGCCATGGGGCTGATCAGCTATCTGGTGAGCGGTTCGTTTACCGCCAGCCTGAGCATTGCAGCGGGTGGCATGGCGACGGGATTCGTGTCCTTTTTCCTGCATGAATTGGCATGGTCAAAAGTGATGTGGGGGCGCGTGAAGCCTTAGTGCAGTCGCCCCATTGCACCTGCAACGTCGGCCATACGGGCTGAGAAACCCCATTCATTGTCATACCACGCAAGGACACGCACGGTTTTGCCGCCAACCACTTTGGTCTGATCAGGGGCAAAGATAGAGGACTGCGTTGTGTGGTTGAAATCAATCGAAACCTTGGCCTCGGCGTCGTAAGCCATGACCATGCCCATATAGCCTTGCGCGGCCTCTGCGACCACTGCGTTGACGTCATCGACGGTGACGGATTTTGACGCCTCGAACGTGAGGTCCACAGCCGAGACATTGGGTGTTGGCACGCGCATAGCAGTGCCGTCGAGCTTGCCGCTGAGTTCGGGGAGTACTTCGCCCAAGGCCTTGGCCGCACCCGTTGATGTGGGGATCATCGCCATGGCCGCTGCGCGAGCGCGGTAGAGATCGGCATGGCGACGGTCGAGGGTGGGTTGGTCGCCCGTGTAGCTGTGGATCGTGGTCATGATCCCGCGTTCAATGCCAATTGCGTCATTTAGCACCTTTGCCAAGGGCGCCAGGCAGTTTGTTGTGCAGGACCCGTTGGATACCATGCGTTCTTGGGCCAGCAGGTCGCGGTGATTGACGCCGTAGACCACGGTGCGGTCCACGTTCTTGGCGGGGGCAGAGATCAGCACCTTTTTGGCACCGCGTGACAGGTGGACGGCGGATTTTTCGCCGTCGTTAAACTTACCGGTGCATTCCAGCACGACGTCGCAGCCGGACCAATCCAGCTCTTGCGGGTCGTAGGTCGATTGCACGTGAATTGGGCCGTTGCCGAGGTCGAGTGTATCGCCCGCGACTTTGATCTCGCGGCCAAAGCGGCCATGGATGCTGTCATATTTGAGAAGATGTGCGTTGGTCTCTATCGGGCCAATGGCGTTGATCTTGACGACCTGCACGTCGTTGCGCGCGGCCTCTGCGATATGCGCCAAAGTGCAGCGCCCGATGCGGCCGAAACCGTTGATGCCCAAAGTAACTGTCATGGTCTTCCCCAAGGTATTGCTCTTGCGGGGAGTCTTAGGGGGTCGGGATGAATGCGGAAAGGAAAAATATGAGTATGATCAGTATGTTAACGATAACATCTGAGGCGGCGGATACGTTACCGCTAACCGTTTGCGCGAACATGTGGGGATGTTTGGCCGGGCTGGAGAATCAGCAGCTATGGCCTGTGGTGCACTGACCGCGTTGGAGCGGTCAGCGCAGGGTTAGTGCATGGCCTTAAGCCAGAAGGTCGCGGACTTTTTGCGCGGTGTCTTCTGCGGTAATGCCGAACTTTTCAAAGAGCGTGCCAGCCGGGGCTGACGCGCCAAAGCTGTCCATGCCGACAAAACCCGCTTTCTTGGCGTTGCCGCGTTCGCCCAGCAGATACTTATCCCAGCCCATGTTCACGCCAGCCTCAATCGCGACACGCACGGGGCCTGCGGGCAGAACGCGCTTGCGGATCTTTTCCTCTTGCGCGTCAAACAGCTCCCAGCAGGGCATGGAGACGACACGGGTTCCAATGCCTTCTGCCTGAAGGATGTCACGGGCGGCGAGGGCCACGGAAACCTCGGATCCGGTCGCCATCAGGATCGCCTGACGTTTGCCTTCTGCCTCGGCCAACACATAGGCCCCTTGCGCCGAAAGGTTCTTGGTCTTGTGCTCTGTCCGGACGGTGGGCAGGCCCTGGCGGGACAGGCACAGCACGTGGGGTGTGGATTGTGAGGTCAGAGCAAGTTCCCAAGCTTCGGCCACCTCTACCGCGTCGGCGGGGCGGAAGACGTTGGTGTTGGGTGTGGCACGCAGCAGGGCCAAATGTTCGACCGGCTGGTGGGTCGGGCCATCTTCACCAAGACCGATGCTGTCGTGGGTCATCACGTAGGTCGTGGGCACGCCCATCAGGGCTGACAAGCGCATCGCGCCGCGAGCATAATCGGTAAAGCACATGAACGTGCCGCCATAGGCGCGGGCACCGCCATGCAGGGCCATGCCGTTCATCGCCGCGGCCATACCGTGTTCGCGGACGCCAAAGTGGATGTAGCGGCCCTTGCGGTTGCCGGGGTTAAAGATGCCCATATCGGGCGTCTTGGTGTTGTTCGAGCCGGTTAGATCGGCAGAGCCGCCGATGGTTTCCTGCATCACCGGGTTGATGACCTGGAGCGCCTTTTCAGATGATGCGCGGGTCGCCAGTTTTGGCGCGTCCTCAGACATCTGCTTTTTGAAGGCGCGAATAGCGGATGAGAGCTTCTTGGGTGCTTCACCGGCATAGGCGCGGTTGAACTCGGCCTGTTTACTGGCGGAGAGCTTGGCAAAGCGTGCCTCCCACGCCGCGCGCGCCTCTTTCCCGCGTGTGGCGGTCGCTTCCCACTGAGATTTGATGTCGGCTGGAATGTCGAAGGGGCCGTTGTCCCAGCCGTAGGCCTTTTTGGCGGCGATCAGCTGGTCCGCATCGGTCAGGGCGCCGTGGCCCTTGGATGTGTCCTGCGCTGCGTGGCCCAGAGCGATGTGGGTCTTGCAGGCGATCATCGATGGGCGGGGGTCTTTCTTGGCGGCAATAATGGCGGCATCGATGGCTTCGGGGTCGTGGCCATCGATCGACTGTACATGCCAGCCGGACGCGGCAAAGCGGGCAGGCTGGTCGGTGATGTCCGCCAGATCGACGGTGCCATCAATGGTGATGTTGTTGTCGTCAAAGAAGACAACGAGGTGCGACAGCTTTTGCATGCCCGCAAGGCCAATTGCCTCTTGGCTCACGCCTTCCATCAGGCAGCCGTCGCCCGCGATCACGTAAGTATAGTGGTCGACGATGTTCTTGCCGTAGCGCGCGCGCTGGATTTCCTCGGCGATGGCAAAGCCGACGGAATTGGCGATGCCTTGGCCCAAGGGACCGGTTGTCGTCTCGATGCCGGTGGCGTGACCGTATTCTGGGTGGCCTGCGGTTTTCGCGCCCCATTGGCGGAAGTCCTTGAGCTGTTGCAGCGTCATATCGGCATAGCCCGTCAGGTGCAGCAGGGAATAGAGCAACATGGAACCATGGCCCGCCGACAAGATGAACCGATCCCGGTCGGGCCAGTTGGGGGCGGCTGGGTCAAAGTTCAGGTGCTTTTCATAAAGCACTGTCGCCACGTCAGCCATGCCCATCGGCATACCGGAATGGCCAGAGTTTGCGGCGGCAACGGCGTCCAGCGTCAGCGTGCGGATCGCTGCGGCTTTCATCCAATGGTCGGGGTACTGGGCGCGGAGTGTCGCAATATCCAAGGCTTTATTCCTGTTTTGAGGCGTTTGTTAGGGGACGTCATATCAGGGCCGCACCATAGTTCAAGCGCCGCGCCACAATGGATGAAGGGTGTCTGATAAGCGGTTCAGAACAAAGCGCTTCGTGCGGTTTGCGGCGCGCGGGTCTATCGCTTAGGCTAAGGATCAAGAGGCGCGATTCGGCTGAAAACAAGGGATGGGACCAACCTTGGATGGCCGAGAGGACGAAAACCCAAGGCATGTCGCTGCCGCGGGGGATGCGGGTGGGTGAGAGACCCGCAAGAAAGGACAGGCAAATGAGCGAAATCAATGCATTAGAGGGCCGGATTACGGCAGCACTTGAACGGATCAGCGCCGGGATGTCGCAGGTTTCAAGCGCGCCCGTGTCAGATGACGCAGCAGCGCTTCAGACGCAATTGGACGAGGAACGCACGGCCAATGCGCAACTGGTTGAGCGCGTCAAAGTGTTGAAGGATCGTCAGGACACCAAAATTGCAGAGCTTGAGGCGCGGGTTTCCGCGCAGTCGGCGCAGATGGCGACGTTGGACGGCGAATTGCAGCGCTTGCGGGCGTCGCAGGCGGATCTGCGTGACATGAATGCGCAGCTGCGCAGCGTGGCCGCTGAAGGGGCCGCCGATCCTGAGCTGATCAACCGTGCGCTGATTGCAGAAATCGACGCGCTGAATGCGCAACGCTCTGCCGATGCGGCAGAGGTTGATGCCATCCTGGCAGAGCTGAAACCACTGATCGAGGAGGCGTCCTGATGCCACAGGTTGAGATTGCCATTGGTGGCCGCACCTTCGAGGTCGCTTGTCAGGAAGGTGAGGAGCATTTCCTGTATTCCGCCGCGCAGATGCTGGACAGCGAAGCGGCGCATCTTTCGGGCCAGATTGGCCGGATGCCAGAAGCGCGGATGCTGTTGATGTCGGGGCTAATGCTTGCTGACAAAACCGCCGGCCTGGAAGAAAAGCTGAAAGAGGCTGAAACCCGCATGGCCGGGCTACAGGCGCAGATTGACCAACTGCAATCGCGTCAACCCGAAAAGGTTGAAGTGCCGGTCGTGCCGTCCGAGATCACAGATACGCTGGCTGAAATCGCAGCCCGGGCCGAGGCGCTGGCAGATCAGGTTGAGCAAAAGGCGGGGTGATCACACCCGTCTGACGCTAGCTCAGTGATTGGCGGAGCGCGGCGTAGGCCGTTTCATCCATCGGTGGCTTTAGTGCGCGCGCTGTGCGGGCGAATGAACCATCCTTGATGGTCTCCATCACAGCATCAAAGCCGCCGATCTGTTTGGCTTGAACGTAGACCTGTGGAGCGTTCAAGGGGTCATCGAACGCTCGGGACAGCGTAATATCGGTTTTGATATCAACGGTTTTGGGCGTAATGCCTAACGCTGTCAGCGTGTCGAACATGATCCGCGTATGATCGTCCGCTTCATCGCTGATCTCACCGTCATGAAACAACACGACGGGGTAATGCGTGATGAGTGCATTGAGAAACGCCCGCGCGTCATCATCGTCGGATTGTTGCACATGATGTGGCGCAGGTTGCGCCATGCGTTGTAGCGAACCCTCGAGCCGTTGATTGAGGTCGGGGGCATCATAGTTTGACCCAAACCGCGCGTGTCGGCCGACAGGTGCCCTGATCACCCGGTAAATGATCCGGGCGAAAATGAGCACCACAATGGTTTTGACGATCAGTTCTTCTAATGACAACGCGGGTTAAGCGTTGGCTTCGCGGATCTTGTCGGCGGCTTCCTTGTCGAAATTCACGCCTTGGTCGGCGAAAAGCGTGTCGAGTTCACCCGACAACGTCATCTCTGTGATGATGTCGCAGCCGCCGATGAACTCACCTTTGACGTAAAGCTGGGGGATCGTGGGCCAGTCGGAGTAATCCTTGATGCCTTGGCGGATTTCATCGTCTGCCAGCACGTTCACATCGGCAAAATCGACGCCCATGAAGTTCAGCACACCAGCGACGCGGGACGAAAACCCACATTGTGGCATGGATTTGGTGCCTTTCATGAACAGCACAACGTCGTTTGCGGTGACGGTTTCTTTGATCTGGGTCTCAGCGGTCATTCTTTGGTCCTTTGCGCTTTGGTGGCTTTGCCGCCCGTTGCGGTGTCATTTATGCTTGGTTGGCTTGGGTTTCCAGACCTGTCCAAGGATGCTGGTATAGCTGCTTTGTGAATGTCGGGACCCGGTCATGGAAGAAAGGGCATCGTTGCGGCGGTTGACGTCGTCGATGGCGTCCATGTCGATCGCTTCCAAACCAAGGGCCGTTTCGCGTGCCTCTTGTGGGATGTCTGGCCGAAACGAGGCGAGCGGACGATGGGTTTTCTTGCGGGCGCGGATTTGGAAGAAGACAAGGCAAACAACGCAGATGGCAATGCCTGCCAGACCAAGTTGCGTGCCCGTCATCAGTCCGGTGCCTTGGTGGTCAGGGCAAGGGCGTGGAGTTCGCCATTCGCGCCGTCCATCTTGCCCTTAAGCGCGGCATAGACTGCGCGTTGTTGCTGCACGCGGTTCTTGCCGCGAAAGCTTTCGTCGATCACTTCTGCCGCAAAATGCGCACCGTCGTCGCCTTGCACGGCGATTTTGGCATCTGGAAAGCTCTCACGGAGCAGGGTTTCGATGTCGTGGGCTGTGATCATGTCGGCTCTCGTTTGCTTGTATCCAATCTAGGGGCCGATGCTGGGCGCGGCAAGGGGCGCGTGCCGCAAGTGATCAGGCGACAGCCGCGGCAAAGGATGTCCGGTAGACCTGTGCCAGTTCTGCAAGTGGTGCGGATGCGGCGCCAAAGGTCACGGTGTCGCCCCCGACCTTACCAACAGTTGCAAGCGGCACACCTGCCTGACCTGCTGCAATCATCAAAGCCTCGGCCTGATCAAAGTTGCAAGCGATCAGGTAGCGGGCCTGATCCTCACCAAAGAGGGTGGGGGTGTCGGATGCGTCCAGGGTGATGCCAACGCCTGCCGCCTCTGCCATTTCAAACGCAGCAAGGGCGAGGCCACCGTCGGATAGATCGGTGCAAGCGCGGATCAATGCGTGATTGTTGCGGATGAAGTCGCCGTTGCGCTTTTCGGCGGCAAGGTCCACGGCAGGCGCGTCACCTTCGGCGCGGCCATAGACCTCGGCCAGAAGCGCGGATTGACCAAGGTGGCCGTGGGTTTCACCAACCACAAGCAAGACGTGACCTTCGCGAATTTCACCGGCGATCATCAGGTCAGGGTCGGCAATCAGACCTACCGCGCCGATTGTCGGAGTGGGCAAGATGCCGGTGCCGTCGGTTTCGTTGTAAAGTGACACGTTGCCCGACACGATAGGCATATCCAGCGCGCTGACGGCTTCGCCAATGCCTTGGATCGCACCGACAAATTGGCCCATGATCGCGGGCTTTTCGGGGTTGCCGAAGTTCATGTTGTCGGTGGTCGCCAGCGGCGTGGCGCCAACGGAGGTCAGGTTGCGAAAGGCCTCGGCAACGGCTTGTTTGCCGCCCTCGACAGGGTTGGCTTTCACGTAGCGGGGGGTGACGTCTGAGGTGAAGGCGAGCGATTTCGGCGTCCCGTGCACCCGGATGATGCCTGCGCCAAGGCCGGGAATGCGTGCGGTGTCGCCCATGACCTGGCTGTCGTATTGTTCATAGACCCATTGTTTGGCCGCGTAGTTCGGGCTGCCAATCAGCGCTTTGAGCCCATCGATTGGATCAACGCCGACGACATCGCCAAGCGGTTCCGCTGCGGGGGTCGGCACCCATGGGCGGTCGTATTCTGGTGCGGTCGAGGACAGTTTGGACAGCGGCAAATCGGCTTTGACTTCTCCGTTGTGCATGATCAGGAACCGATCTTCGGGCAGGGTCTCACCCACGATGGCAAAGTCGAGGTCCCATTTTTCGAACACGGCGCGGGCTTCGGCCTCAAGCTCTGGCTTGAGGACCATCAACATACGCTCCTGGCTTTCGGACAGCATCATCTCATAGGCGGTCATGTTGTCTTCGCGCTGCGGGACGTCTTCGAGGTTTAGGCGTACGCCAAGCCCGCCTTTGTCACCCATTTCAACGGCAGAACAAGTGAGGCCCGCGGCCCCCATGTCCTGAATTGAGATGACCGCACCGGTGGCCATCAGTTCAAGCGTGGCTTCCATCAGGCGTTTTTCGGTGAAGGGGTCGCCCACTTGCACAGTGGGGCGCTTTTCCTCAATCGTGTCGTCAAATTCGGCGCTGGCCATAGTGGCCCCGCCAACGCCGTCACGGCCCGTTTTGGCACCCAGATAGACGACCGGCATGCCGACGCCAGAGGCGGCGGAATAGAAGATCTTGTCTGTATCCGCGAGGCCTGCGGCAAAGGCGTTCACGAGGCAGTTGCCGTTGTAGGCGGGGTCAAAACGGACCTCACCGCCGATGGTGGGCACGCCAAAGCAATTGCCGTAACCGCCAACGCCAGCGACGACACCGTTCACAAGCTGCCGGGTCTTGGGGTGATCGGGTTCACCGAAGCTAAGAGAGTTCATCGCCGCAATGGGCCGTGCGCCCATGGTAAAGACGTCGCGGAGGATGCCGCCGACACCGGTGGCCGCGCCCTGATAGGGCTCAATGTAGCTGGGGTGGTTGTGGCTTTCCATTTTGAAGATCACGGCCTGACCGTCACCGATGTCCACGACGCCTGCGTTTTCACCGGGGCCGCAGATGACCTGTGGGCCGGTTGTTGGAAGGGTCCGCAGCCATTTCTTGGACGATTTGTAGGAACAATGTTCGTTCCACATCGCCGAAAAGATGCCCATTTCGGTGAAATTGGGATCGCGGTTCAGGATTTTCTTCACCTCGGCATATTCTTCCGGTGTGAAGCCGTGTGCGGCGATGACATCTTCGGTGATTTCTGGATCGGACATGGCTTTCCCCTCGACTCGGCATGCTTTTAGGGCAGGGTGACGCGAAGTGAAAGGCGGGTTTGATGACCGAATATGTACTGATGTTGGATGTGGACGGCGTGTTGGTCACAGCAGGGCCAAATGGTGGCAGCTGGTCGGACCAGCTTGAGGCCGATTTGGGCATTCCGAAACGCGACTTTCTGGATGCGTTTTTTCCAAATACTGGGCTGAGATCATCATCGGTAAGGCTGAGATGATGCCACTGCTTGAGATTGCCTTGGACGAGATTGGAACGGAGGTCAGCGCGACCTCGTTGCGCGACTATTGGTTTGCGCAGGACGCAACGCTCAACACGGACATGTTGCGCGAGGTTGCCGAGATCAGGGCAGCGGGCGTGTCGGTCTGGCTTGCCACCAATCAGGAACATCTGCGTGCGGCCTATCTGCTGGACCATCTTGGCCTTGGCGACATGGTTGATGGGGCGATCTGGTCGGCGGCAGTTGGCGCGAAAAAGCCGGACCCAGCGTTCTTTGCTGCGGCAGAGGCGCGTGTAGGGCTGCCCGGAGCGACCTACGTTTTTGTTGATGACAGATTGCCAAATGTTGAAGCGGCAAGGGCTTGTGGCTGGGTGGCCCATCATTGGACAGATAACCAATCATTGCGCGCGGTCTTTGGCGCGGTTTAAGCGTGTTGCGGCCAAAAAAAATGCCGGGCACAAGGCCCGGCAAAGTCCAACAGGGAGGTGAGGCAATGAGCGCAAAAGCATCAATCGCCTCGCTACTGGACATAGGGGCGCATATTTGACCATTCAAGAAAAACCGGCCTGCCGGTTCCGCATTGCCGATATGCGTCTGGCGCATAGCTCAGGTGTGTGTGACCTAAGTCGCGGAAGTCTCACGTATTTTGCGACGATGGGCGATAATCTCATCCTGCACAAAATCGCGGAAGGCGCTGATCCGTTTAGATTGCCGTAACTCTTCTGGGTAGGCGAGGAAGACGGGAACCTCACCGGATTCGACATCAGGCAGGATGCGGACCAGATCGGGAAAGTCTTCGGTGACATAGTCGGGCAGGACGCCGACGCCCAATTTGTTCAGGACACCTTGCAGCACGCCAAAGTAGTTGTTCACGGTGAAAAGTGATTGGACGTCATAGGTCAAGAGGTGCTGGACCATGGCCGCACCAGCGGCAACTTGCGTCGACGCGGGGCTTTGGCAAATCAAGCGGTGGTCGGCGATGTCTTCGATATCGTCGATGCCGCCGACCTCTTCCAGGTATGTGCGCGACGCATAAAGCCGCATCCGTACGGACATTAGACGTTTGCGGATCAAATCGGCTTGGCTGGGTTCTTTCATGCGGATCGCGACGTCTGCTTCGCGCATGGGCAGGTCAAGCACGCGTTCCTCAAGCATCAGGTCGATCTTGAGGTCGGGGTAGAGCTCATAGAGCTTTGGCAGGCGCGGGGCGAGCCAGAGCGTGCCGAACCCCGTTGTGGTTGTCACGCGCAGGTCGCCGAACACTTCTTCTTCGCTATCGCGGATGCGGGCCGAAGCAGCCTCGAGCCGCTTGTTCATCGACTTAGTCGCGTCGAACAGCAACTCACCTTGTTCGGTCAGGATCAGGCCACGCGCATGGCGGTGAAACAGGGTGGTGTTGAGTGATTCTTCGAGCGCGCGAACTTGGCGGCTGACCGCGGATTGGGACAGATGCAGCGTGTCACCAGCGTGTGTCAGCGACCCTGCGTCAGCAACGGCGTGAAATATTCTTAGCTTGTCCCAGTCCATCACATGCCCGCCGAAATAATGTTAACGCTCTCACTGAAGGTTCATTACGCTGTTTCTATGGTTCAATGCAAATCGCGTGATTTGGTCGATTTTGCTTTATAGGTCAGAAAGTTTGACCTATCCTGCGGGCGCGACAGAGGCATTGGGAGGTGCATCATGGGCCGTGAAGAGATTTCGCTGAATGATCGCTATGATCTGTCCAAACGGCATGTGCTGCTGAACGGCACACAGGCGCTTGTGCGGCTGATGCTGATGCAGCGAGCAAGGGATGAGCGAGCGGGTCTTGATACGGCGGGCTATGTGACAGGTTATCGTGGGTCGCCCTTGGGTGCGGTCGATATGCAGATGTCCCGCGCGTCAGAAGTTCTGGTGCAGAACCAAGTCACCTTTCAACCGGGATTGAATGAGGACCTTGCAGCGACAGCGCTTTGGGGCAGCCAACAGGCAGAGCTGCGGGGCGAAGGCAAATATGACGGCGTGTTTGGCCTTTGGTATGGCAAGGGCCCGGGTGTTGACCGCTCTGGTGATGTGATGCGGCATGCGAATATGGCCGGGACCAGCCCTGCGGGCGGTGTCATCATGGCGATGGGGGATGACCATACAGGCGAAAGTTCGACGACGCTGCACCAGTCAGACTGGGCCATGCTGGACGCCTATATGCCGATTGTCAGCCCGGCAGGCGTGCAGGAAATCATGGACTACGGCCTCTATGCTTGGGCGCTGAGCCGCTATGCCGGTGTTTGGGTCGGCCTGAAGACGATGAAGGACACGGTTGAAGTGACATCCGTTGTCGATGGCGATCCGCATCGATTGACGTTTGAGACGCCCGATCTGGACTTGCCCGATGGCGGGCTGAACATCCGGCTGGTGGACACACCGCAACTGCAAGAAGCACGGATGATCGACCACAAGCGTTTCGCGGCAGAGGCATTTTCGCGCGCCAATAAGATGGACCAGCGCAAATGGGGCAAGGCGGGCGCAAAGATTGGGTTTGTCGCGGCGGGGAAGAACTACCTCGATCTGGTGCATGCGCTGAGTTTGCTAGGCATCGAAGCCGACACCGCAGAGGAGATGGGGCTGACCACTTATAAGGTCGGTCAGGTTTGGCCGCTGGATATGGTCGGCTTTCATGATTGGGCTGACGGGCTCGACCTGATCATCGTGGTGGAAGAAAAGCGCAAGCTGATCGAAGTGCAGGTGAAAGAGGCACTGTTTGACGACCGTAATGGTCGCCGGGTCTATGGCTGGCACAAGGGTGATGAACATTCGGCGGGTCGCCGGGAAGAGGTGTTTCCGACAAAAGCAGATTTGAACCCGATTTGGATCGCCGAAAAGATCGGTGGCATTTTGATTGAAGAAGGCTGCGGGTCGGGCGGGATCACGGCAGGGCTGGATGCGATTGCAGCGGCAAAAAAGGCTGACAACGCACCCGAATTGGCTGCGCGCTTGCCCTACTTCTGTTCGGGTTGCCCGCATAATTCATCCACCAAGGTCCCGGAAGGTAGCCGCGCCTATGCCGGGATCGGCTGCCACTACATGGTGCAGTGGATGGACCGCGAGACCGTCGGTTTCACGCAGATGGGTGGTGAAGGCGCCAATTGGGTTGGGGAGGCGCCGTTTAGCAAGACGGCGCATGTGTTCCAGAACCTTGGCGACGGCACCTACAACCACTCTGGCGTGCAGGCGATCCGATTTGCGCTGATGGCGGGCACCACGATCACCTACAAAATCCTCTACAATGATGCTGTCGCGATGACGGGCGGGCAGGGAAACGATGGTGGGCTGACGGCTGATCAGATTTGCCGCGAGATGGTCGCGATGGGCGTTGGCCGGGTCGAGGTCGTCTATGACGACAAGGAAGATGTGCAGCCTGACCTATTCCCCAAAGGGGTGCGGTTGTCGGAACGTGCCGAACTACCGCGTGTGCAAGCCGAATTGGCCGAGGTGAAGGGCGTGAGCGTGCTGGTCTATATCCAGACCTGTGCGGCCGAAAAGCGGCGTCGCCGAAAGCGCGGTCTGTTTCCCGATCCTGACAAGCGCGTCTTTATCAATACTGATGTCTGCGAAGGCTGCGGCGATTGCGGTGTGCAGTCGAATTGCGTCTCGATTACCCCGGTTGAGACAGAGCTAGGACGCAAACGGGCGATTGATCAATCCAGCTGCAACAAGGATTTTTCCTGTGTGAATGGGTTTTGCCCGTCTTTCGTGACCATCGAAGGGGCTGAGATCAAGAAGCAGGCCACTGCAGAAGTGAATGTCGGCGATCTACCCATGCCGCAGCTACCCAAGATTGCAGGCACCCATAACGTCGTGATTACCGGCGTCGGTGGCACCGGTGTTGTCACAATCGGGGCCGTGATGGCGATGGCCGCACATCTAGATGGCAAAGGCGCTGGCATGATGGAGATGGCCGGCCTGGCCCAAAAGGGTGGTGCTGTGCATATTCATTGCAGGCTGGCGAACACGCCCGAAGATATCGCCGCGATCCGGGTGAGCACGGGCGAGTGTGACACGCTGATCGGTGGCGATCTGGTGGTGAGTGCCGGGGCCAAGACACTCGGCCTGATGCGCACTGGTCGGACAGTTGGCGTGGTCAATAGCCATGAAATCATCACCGGCGACTTTACCCGTGACACCGAATTCCGGCTGCCCGCAGAGCAATTGGCGCTTTCGCTTGAGGCGCGGTTGCGCGATGGGCTTGCGATGTTTGACGCGAGCGCGCTGGCAAAGGCGGTCATGGGCGATAGCATCTATTCCAACATGATGATTTTTGGTGCCGCTTGGCAGCAAGGCGCCGTGCCGCTGTCACATGATAGTATCGTTCAGGCGATCACCCTCAATGGGACGGCAGTTGAGCGGAATAAGCGGGCGCTTGAATTGGGGCGTTGGGCTGTCTTGCACCCAGATGAGGCGCAGTTGGCCGTGTCCCCCAAGATCACGCAAAAACCGAAAACGACGGCTGAAAAGATCGCCTTTCGCGCGGATCACCTGGTGCAATATCAGGGCAAGCGATTGGCCAAGCGCTATCGCAAGTTGGTCGAAAATTTTGAGGGGCCGATGCAAGCGGCGGTGGCAGAGGGCTATCATAAGCTCTTGTCTTATAAGGATGAATATGAGGTCGCGCGCTTGCTGAAAGAGACACAAGCCAAGGCGGCTGAAACCTTTGATGGCGACCTCAAGCTGACCTACCACCTGGCGCCGCCGATGTTGTCCAGGATCGGTGCGGATGGGCGGCCCCGCAAAAAGGCTTATGGCGCAGGCATGGCGCGCATGTTCCCATGGCTGGCAAGGCTGAAGGTCCTGCGCGGCACGCCGTTCGATCCCTTTGGGCGCACGGCGGAACGGCGCATGGAACGCGCGTTGATCACGCAATACGAGGCCGACATGAAAGAGGTCTTGCAGCTGATCACGCCGGAAAACCATGACGCGGCAGTGGCGCTGGCGCGGCTACCGCTTGAAATTCGTGGATTTGGTCCGGTGAAAGAGACGAATGCCGCCAAGGCAGAAAAGCGACGCGAAGAGCTATTGGCACATTTGCGCAACCCTTCACCGGTAAAACAGGCGGCGGAATAGTCGCCTGTCGCATTTCGTTCATGATTGATCGATAGCGTAATTGCACAACAAAAAGAGACCGTTATGCCTTCAGAACGCCGGATCGCCCGTGACATTAGCTATGCGCATTCCGCAGAAACCCGTCCCGGCCGCATCATGATCCGCGCAATGGAGGCCGCAACAGGGCGGGGCAAACTGATCCGCCGCGCGCGTGGTTACGGCAAAGAGGTGGCAGGCGGTTCTGACTTTTGGCGGGTCATCACCGAACGCTACGGCATTGGCTTGGACGTGGTGCGTGGATCGCTTGACGACATTCCACAGACTGGCCCGCTGATCATCGTGTCAAACCACCCTTACGGCATTCTGGATGGGTTGATGCTTGGGCGGATCATGTCTGACCGGCGCGAGGCGGATTTTCGCATTCTTGCCAACAGCGTGTTTCGTAATTCCCCCGATCTGGAACGGGTGATCCTACCTGTCAGCTTTGATGACACCAAGGAGGCGCTTGCGACCAATATTCGCACGCGGAAAACCGCCTTGTCCTATCTGGACCAGGGCGGGGCAATTGGGGTGTTTCCTGGTGGTACGGTGTCAACTGCGCCAAGACCGTTTGCGACCCCGATGGATCCCGCGTGGCGCAACTTTACCGCCAAGATGATCCAGAAAAGCGATGCGATGGTCGTGCCGATTTTCTTTGAGGGATCAACCAGCCGCATTTTTCAGATCGCGAGCCATTTGCATACGACGCTTCGGATGGGGCTTTTGATCCGGGAATTCAAAACGCGGATCGGAACCGATGTGCGGATTTGCGTCGGAAAACCGATTGAAGCAGCGCGTTTGCGGCAGTCGCATCCCAATCCCAAAGACTGCATGGATTTCCTGCGCAAAGCCACGTATGACCTTTCACCAAGGCCCCTTGCTTCTGGCATTTTGGGCCATGAGTTTGAGGCCAAATACAAGGGCAAGGCAGATGGCAGTCGGCATATTTGACAGTGGGCTAGGTGGGCTGACGGTTCTGGACGCTGTTCAGGCGCGTTTGCCTGATGTGCCCTTGGTCTATCTTGGCGACAGTGCGCATACCCCTTATGGCGTGCGTGACCCTGAAAACATCTATGATCTGACCACGGCAGCGACACAGCGGCTGTTTGATGCGGGCTGCGATCTCGTGATCCTGGCTTGTAACACGGCGTCCGCGGCTGCTCTGCGGCGGATGCAAGAGGGCTGGATTCCGACGGATAAGCGCGTGCTGGGTGTTTTTGTGCCCTTGATCGAGGCGCTGACCGAACGGCAGTGGGGCGACAATTCCCCACCGCGCGAAGTGGCTGTGAAACACGTGGCACTTTTTGCCACGCCAGCGACCGTCAGCAGCCGTGCGTTTCAGCGCGAGTTGGCGTTCCGCGCAATCGGCGTGGATGTTGAGGCGCAGGCCTGCGGCGGGGTCGTGGATGCCATTGAAGACGGCGATATGATCCTAGCCGAGGCGCTTGTGCGCAGCCACGTTGATGCGCTGACCCGCAAGATGCCAAAGCCCGATGCTGCCGTGCTTGGTTGCACCCATTATCCGCTGATGGCGCAGATCTTTCAGGATGCGCTGGGAGCGGATGTGAAAGTCTTTAGTCAGGCCAATCTGGTCGCAGAAAGCCTTGCAGATTATCTTGAACGGCGTCCCGAAATGATCGGGCCGGGGCAAGAAAGCATGTTCCTGACCACGGGCGATCCACGCAAGGTGTCTGATCGTGCGACGCAGTTTTTGCGACGACAGATCACATTCCAAGCTGCGTGATTGATGCCCTGCGGGGCCTACCTATATACTTGAATTGAAAGGGGTTTATGTCATGACCCATAACGTCGCCATTCTGGGCGCTTCTGGCTACACCGGCGCAGAACTTGTCCGGCTTATCGCCACCCATCCTGATCTGCGGATCACCGCGCTTGCCGCCGAACGCAAAGCGGGCCTGCCGATGTCGGAGGTGTTCCCGCAACTGCGCCACCTTGATCTGCCGACGCTGGTGAAGGTCGAGGATATCGACTTTTCCGCGATTGATCTGGTGTTTGCCGCTTTGCCGCATGGGCTCAGCCAAGCGCTCGTCCGTGATCTGCCTGCCCACGTCAAGGTCGTTGATCTTGGTGCCGACTTCCGGCTGCGCGATCCGGCGGCCTATGAAAAATGGTATGGCGTGGCGCATGTTGCGGCCGATCTGCAAAAGACCGCGGTTTACGGCCTGACCGAGTTCTACCGGGAAGACATCAAGAATGCGCGGTTGGTGGCGGGCACAGGCTGTAATGCGGCTACGGTTCAGTTTGCGCTGCGGCCCTTGATGACCGGTGGGTTGATCGATCTTGATGACATCATCTGTGACCTCAAATGCGGTGTTTCCGGTGCGGGGCGGGCCTTGAAAGAGCCGATGCTCTTTACCGAGCGCGCAACAGACGTCATGGGCTATAGCCAAGGCGGAAAGCACCGGCACCTTGGTGAATTTGATCAGGAATTCAGTACTTTGGCAGGGCGGAAGGTCGAGATCCAGTTCACACCGCATCTTGTTCCGATGAGCCGTGGAATTCTGGCCTCCTGCTACCTCAAAGGGGATGGGCAGGCGGTGCATGCTGCATTGACGGCCCAATACGCGGATGAGCCGTTTATCATTGTCCTGCCGTTTGGTCAGACACCGGGGACAGGGCATATTGCGGGGTCGAACTTTTGTCACATCGGCGTGACGGCAGACCGGATTTCGGGGCGCACCTTGGTGACATCAACGCTTGATAACCTATGTAAAGGGTCAAGCGGCCAAGCTCTGCAGAACGCAAACCTCATGCTGGGCCTTGGTGAAACCACAGGATTGATGCAGCCAGCGATGTTCCCATGAAGAGCCTGAAGAAAAAGCGGCGCATACAGATACTCGCGTTGTCGGGTGTCTGTATTGCGGTTGTGCTGGTGATCCTGGCGATGTTGCCCGACGACTCGTTCCAATTCTTCCGCTCGCCAAGTGAAGTGGCCGAAAATCCACCCGGCCCGACAGAGCTATTCCGAATTGGCGGGCTTGTGGCCGAAGGGTCCATTGTGCGCGGTGAAGGTACGCAAGTGTCCTTTGCCGTGACGGATGGTGGTGCGACTGTGCCGGTGACCTATGACGGGATATTGCCCGATCTCTTTAACGAGGGTGAAGGCATGGTCGGGCAAGGGCGTTACATTAACGGAACCTTTGAAGCCGTTGAAATCCTTGCAAAGCATGATGAAACCTACATGCCAAAAGAAGTCATCGATGCGCTGAAGGAACAGGGCACCTACGTGGCACCGGACGGTGCCACAGTCACGAATTAACCAAAGCACAGCATTTTTGTCCCCTGAATGAAGGGGATTATCATGCAAACAGTCAGACAGATCGCGTCTGAAATCGTGGCGCGGGAAGGCGGATATGTGAATGATCCGTCGGACCCCGGTGGGGCGACCAACTTTGGCGTCACGATCCATACGATGCGGAGATTGGGACTTGATCTGGACGGGGATGGCCAGATTACGACAGCAGATGTGCGGCGGCTGACACGGGATCAGGCCGAAGACATCTTTGTGAAGCATTACTTTGAAGGGCCGCGCATTCATCTGCTGCCCGAGCCGGTGCAGGCCAGCGTTTTTGACATGTATGTCAACGCCGGCAGCAATGCGGTCAAAATCCTGCAACGCCTGTTGAACCAAATGCGCATTGACGTGTCTGTGGATGGTGTCATCGGCCCACAGACAGCAGCGGCCACTGCGAAGGCATTTGCGTCCGCTCCGGATCATTTTGTCGATGCCTATGGGATTGCCCGCCGCAATTACTATTACGCCTTGGCTGACAGACGCCCAGCCAGCCGCAAATACGCGCGCCGCCGCGATGGTGGCAAAGGCGGGTGGATCACGCGCGCGGAAGAGTTCATCTCGGCCCGGTTTCATCTGACATCTGCACAACATCAGCAAAGGATCGCGTCATGGGGTTGATCACGGGAATGATGTCTTTGATCTTTGGGGATGGCCGGAACGCGGTGACCCAAACGGTCGAGGTGTTTCGCGAGAATGTCGAAAAAGCTGCGGTGCGCGAAGCCGATGGGAAGGCCGCAGCGCTGGCCCAATATGCGACCGAATTCGTGCAACCACGGCAGGGGCTTTTTGACCGCTTCGTCGATGCGATCAATCGCCTGCCGCGCCCGGCCTTGGCGCTGGGGACCATCGCGCTTTTCGTCGCTGCCATGACAGAGCCTGTTTGGTTTGCTGACCGCATGGTCGGGGTTGCGCTGATCCCGGAACCGCTTTGGTGGTTGATGGGCGCGATTGTGAGCTTTTATTTCGGGGCCCGGCATCAAGCCAAAGGCCAGGAATTCCAGAGAGACGTGGTGAAATCCGTTGCGATGACACAGGCGATCACGACGCCAACCGCACCTTCATCTGAAGAGGCACCGCAAGACAACGCAGCACTCGCCGAATGGTGGGCCCGTCATGGCGGATGAATGGGCGCAATCGATTGAAACACGCATCACTGCGCTCGAAACGCATAACGCGGTAACTGCCGTGCATCAGACCAACGTCGCGAACCGGCTGGGCAATATCGAAGATACCCTGAAATGGTTGGTGCGGTTGGTCATTGGCGGGCTGCTTTTGGGGATGATTACCTACATTCTGCAAGGGGGTCTGATGCGATGACCAAGGTTCTGGCTGCGTTCCTAACAGCCGCATTTCTGATGTTTATCAACGCTTTCGCCGGTGGCGTTGAAGGACTTTTCTTTCCGGTTGTCGATCGTGCAACCATCACATCCACGCAGGCCGTCGATCTGACGGCCACCCGCATTCATGGCCGGAGCTACAAGCGTCGTGATTGCACCTTTGTGCGGTTGGAATGGTATGTCGGCAATCGTGACGCCAACGTGCTTGTGGATGTGGTATTTGAGGAAGGGTCTCATGTCCGTCCTAATGGTGAGATGGCGTTTGGGCCATGGCTCTTGCATCTGACGCCAAGACAAATGGCGGAGACGTCGTTTGCCGTTGTTTACCACCGTTGTCACCCGTTTTGGCTCACGCGGACATCGTTTTTCTGACCGCCATCTGACACGCTCTGATTTGTCGCATCCATGTGATGGGAGCGCTGCTGTCCTCTCTGACTTCATCGCGCTATATGTTGCGCATGTTAATTGAGATCGGACACTTCGCCCTGATTCTGGCCTTTGGTGTGGGCCTTGTTCAGATGGTTCTGCCGCTTGTGGGCGCGCACAAAGGCTGGCGCGCCTGGATGGCCGTTGCAGAGCCTGCGGCATCGCTGCAAGTGGTGCTGGTTGGCTTCAGTTTCGCCGTCTTGACCTGGGCGTTCGTGGTGTCGGATTTCTCGGTGGAGCTTGTTTATCTCAACTCCCACACCGACAAGCCGATGCTTTACAAAATCTCGGGGGTCTGGGGAAACCACGAAGGGTCATTGCTGCTGTGGGTTCTGATCCTCACGATCTTTGGGGCTTGCGCCGCATGGTTCGGCGACAACCTGCCACAAAGCCTGCGGGCGCGGGTTTTGGCGGTGCAAGCCGCTGTATCCGTTGCCTTTTATGCCTTCATCCTTTTCACATCCAATCCGTTCAACCGGTTGGAATTCGCGCCGCTGAACGGTCGCGATCTGAACCCGCTGCTGCAAGATCCCGGCCTCGCATTTCATCCACCGTTTTTGTACCTCGGCTATGTCGGGCTGAGCATGACGTTCAGCTTTGCCGTCGCCGCATTGATCGAAGGCCGCGTTGACGCCGCTTGGGGGCGGTGGGTGCGGCCATGGACGCTGGCCGCATGGATGTTCTTGACCGTCGGGATCGCCTTGGGGTCGTGGTGGGCCTATTACGAGCTTGGCTGGGGCGGGTTCTGGTTCTGGGACCCGGTCGAGAACGCGAGCTTTATGCCCTGGCTGATCTCTGCGGCGTTGCTGCACTCTGCCATCGTCGTCGAAAAGCGGGAAACGCTCAAAAGCTGGACCATTCTGCTGGCGATCCTCGCGTTTGGCTTTTCGCTCTTGGGGACGTTCATCGTGCGCTCTGGCGTGCTGACAAGCGTGCACGCCTTTGCCAATGATCCCGAACGTGGCGTCTTTATTCTGCTGATCCTGGGAATATTCCTTGGGGGCTCGCTCGTGCTGTTTGCGGTCCGTGCGTCCGCGATGCAGGCGCAAGGCGTTTTTGGCACGGTCAGCCGGGAAAGCGCGCTGATCCTCAACAACATCCTGCTGGCGGTCAGCTGCTTTGTCGTCTTCATCGGTACGATTTGGCCCTTGGTGGCAGAGCTTGTGTTTGACCGCACGCTCTCCGTTGGACCGCCATTCTTTGATGCCGCTTTCACGCCCTTCATGGTGGCCCTTGCGGTGATCATGCCGCTTGGGTCGTTGCTCGCCTGGAAACGTGGGCGTTTGAACAAGGCCAAGGGGTTGCTAGGCGCATTGGCGTTTCTTGCGGTGGCCGTTGCGGCGCTGGCGTTTGCAATTCAAAGCGGGCGGTCGGCACTAGGGCCTGTGGGACTTGCATTGGGCATCTGGGTGATTGGCGGTGCCGGACTTGATCTGTGGCTGAACAGCGGACGGGGCAGTGTGCTTGACCGGCTTGGCCGTATCAGCCGGTTGCCCCGCGCCCATTGGGGCAAGGCCGTGGCCCATGCGGGCATGGGGATCACGATTTTGGGGGTGTCGGGCATCCTTGCGTGGCAGGTTGAAGACATCCGCGTCGCCAATCCGGGCGAAACCTATGACGTCGGCAGCTATCAGATCACCCTGCAAGAGGTGCGCCGTGATCAGGGGCCTAACTACCAGACCACGATTGCGGACATCTTGGTGCAGCGGAATGGCCGCGAGATTGCGGTGCTGACTCCGGAAAAGCGGTTCTACCCCGTGGCGCAAATGCCCACGACAGAGGCCGGCATCGCCAATGGGGTCCTGCGTGACATTTACGCCGTGATTGGTGACCCACAGGCACAAGGGGGCCACGCGGTGCGGGTCTACATCAAGCCGCTCGCCAATTGGATTTGGGGCGGGTCAATCCTGATGGCCTTGGGCGGTTTGCTGTCGCTGACAGATCGGCGTCTGCGTGTCGCAGCCGGCGCCGCGCGGCCGGTGCCCGCAGAATGAAACGACTGATCCTCATCCTGATGTTTTTGGCGGCACCGCTTTGGGCGGTGCAACCGGATGAAGTGCTTGACGATCCCGCGTTGGAACAGCGCGCCCGCGAGATATCCACCTTGCTGCGCTGCCCTGTTTGCCAAAACGAAAGCATCGACGAATCCAATGCCATCGTCGCGAAAGAGCTTCGCTTGGTGCTGCGCGAACGGCTGGTTGCAGGCGATACCGATGCCGAGGTGCTGGACTATATGGTCGCGCGCTTTGGTGAGTTCGTCCTGATGCGCCCCAATGCGGATGGCGCGAACCTTGTGCTTTGGTTGGCCGCGCCGACACTTCTTCTGCTAGGTCTGGCGATTGGCTGGACCACGATCCGCCGTCGCAATGTGGCGGCACCCGCACCCCTGTCTGACGAAGAAAAAGCGGCGCTCGACAAAATAATCGGCTCGTAACGTAAAGACGCGCTTTCCTAAACTGATCTGTTCACTAAGTTGTGGGCAACAGCCAAAGGACGCCGCCCATGGATTATTCCGCCATTACCTATGTGAACCGCAACGACGTTGCGGTCGTGACCCTGAACCGCCCAGAGGTGATGAACGCGCTCAACACGCAAATGCGGGCAGAGATCACCCATGCGGTAAAGGCGGCCCAAGCAGAGGCGCGCGTGCTGGTGCTGACCGGCGCGGGAAAGGCATTTTGTTCCGGCCAAGACCTTGGCGATGGTGGATCAGCGGCGAGCCTTGATCTGGAACGCACATTGCGGGACGAATATGTGCCGATGTTGCGGGCGATCACAGATTGCAAAATCCCCACCATCAGCGCGGTGAACGGGCCAGCCGCAGGGGCAGGGGCCAACCTCGCGCTGGCGGCTGACGTGGTGATGGCCTCCTACGATGCATATTTCGTGCAGGCTTTCACGCGGATCGGCCTGATCCCGGACGCTGGCGGCACATGGCTTTTGCCGCGTCAGGTTGGGATGGCGCGCGCCATGGGCGCATCGCTTTTTGCCGACAAGGTGACCGCCATTCAGGCCGCGGACTGGGGCATGATCTATGAAACCGCCCCGGCCGAAGAATTCACAGCCCATTGGCAGGCCCGTGCGGCGCAATTGGCCGCTGGTCCGACGCAGACCTTCGAATATGTCAAAGAAGCGATCCGCAGTTCTTTTGACAATGACATGGCCGAACAACTGGCGCTTGAGGCAAAGCTGCAAGGCAAATGCGGCCAGACACGTGACTTCCAGGAAGGCGTCGTGGCCTTTCTTGAAAAGCGCCCCGCGAAGTTCGAGGGGCGCTAGTCTTAGCTCAACGCCGCGATGCGACGCTCTGACAATGCGCGGATGACCTGCCGTTCTTCCGGCGTTGGTTCCGCCTCCAGCCGCCGATAGGTGCGTCCGTCTGCAGTGCGTTGCACGAGGCGACCATCAATCAGCGACCGACGCAGCAGCACATGGTCGCCAAAGGCTTCACCCGCTTGCAGCACGTCGTTGACTTCAGCCTCTGATAAGTCGCGTTTGGCGGGCAGGCGTGACCAGAACCACAGCAAACACAACCGTTGCACGCTGGTCTTCTTGGGCCATCGGGTCATGATGCCTTGATCATCAAACACACGCAGCGCGTCCTGAATGCGCTTGAGCGCGGCTTTGTCGGGCTGGGTCTCCGCTTCGACACTGGCTTTGACGTGTTGATGATTGCGATAGCCCGCCGCGCGGGCAATCAGGGTCAGCGCCTGCGATTGTCCAGGCGGGTCTTCGGGCCAGCTTTTGCGCAATTGCGTGGCAAAGGCTGACACATCCTCGATCACGAGGGGGAGTGGGGACCGTGACATTGGGTTCCTCCAGTTCAGACGCGAGAAGTGGTCGAGAGCCGCCCTTGTCAACCGCAGCGTCACTGGCTGAACGGTCCTTTAGGATCAGATAACAGGTTTAGCGTGGCCCAAATGGGCTGGCGGCGACTGGGCCTCCTGTCAGCCCTAAGGGCCGGGTAACGCAAAACGCCTTGCAAAAGCAAGGCGTTTCATTTGGTCAATGTCGAAGGTGATTAGCCGTTCGGGCCGCCGGGGCCGCCGTCATCGGTGATGCCACTCACCTCAACGCAAAGGGTTTGTTCCAAACCGTCAACTTCGTAAACGAATGTCGTTGTTTCCACGTCGCCATCGTTCAGATCGGCAAAGTCGTTTTCGAAATTGGTGTTCAGCGCAGAGAAGTCGAATGTGCCATCGGCATAGATCACAATCGTGCCGCCGTTGCTGCCAGTGATCACCTGTCCCACATTGGCCGCGTCGCCACCAACGGATGTGACCGAGCTGCCGATGTCGTTGTTGTACAGAAGGCTAAAGAACGCGTCCTGCGTGTCTGGGTCGACGATCTGGTCGCCGGGCAGGGGCGGAAAGCCGGGCAGCAATGGGGCAGAAATATCCGCCTCTGTCGTGATGTAGATGTCGTCGCAGCCCATGACAGGTGGATCTTCGGGGAATTCCGGCGCGGTATCACCCAGCTTCAAAGAACCATCGCGGCTTCCGCCTTCGACGCCGACAGAGGTCAGACGCACGCCAAAGTCCTGCAAGCTAAAGTCAGCGAGGCTTAGCGGGGACCCGTCCGAAGTGGACAGCGTAAATGACACCGACTGATAGTCATCTTCGCCAATTCCCTGGGTGCCGAACTGCACGCCGCCGTCGAACTTGCCGGATTCCTTGACCACTTCACCATTCATGTTGGTGTAGCTGTCGACCTTGGTCACGCTTTCTTCTTTGAAAACATCCTCAAGCGCGACAATCTCAGACGTATTAAGGTCGGTGCCTTCGCTGGTCTCAAGCAGGTTGACGTCGACATTATCTGCGACGTCAAAGAAAATCGCGTTGATGTCGCCGATCAGGCCGGTCGCGTTTTCGCCCTCGGTGATCACCGATGTGGTGAATGTCAGTGTGCCGTCTGCGTTTTCGGTGATCGTCACTTCAACGTTGACGTCGCCATAAATGATGAATGAATCGGTTGCCATGTGTGTATCTCCAGATTTGCTCACGGAGAGGTGAATGGCTGACGCGGCGGAAATGAGGCCGAAAACAGGTCTATTCGGCACCTCATCGCGACTTGTTTCTAAAAATGAGAGAATGTGCGGAAATTGCGCGGATTAACCACGTTTCAGTCGGAAATACACGCTATCGGACCAAACCCCATCAATGCAAAACGTGTTCTTGGCGCGGTGGGTTTCAGTAAACCCGAGCGCTTTCAGCAGGCCAACAGAGGCCGCATTGTTGGGATCAGCGTCCGCGGTCAGTTGCGCCACATCGGTCGTCTCAAAGAGGTAGGGGATGATCGTCTCCATTGCCTCGCGCACAAAGCCCTGTCGCCAGAAATCAGGATGTAGCAAAAACCCGACTTCATCATCCTTGTGCATGCCGCCAAGGCCAATCACGCGGCCCTGTTGTTCAAACACGAAATAGACCAAGCGGTCCCGGGCCGAGGCGATCAAGCGATCAAGATTGCCTTGGGTGGTGGCCTTGTCGGGATGCGGTGCTGTGGACCAATAGCGCATGGCGCGTGGGTCACTGTAGATCGCGAATAGATCGTCAAGATCGTCGGGCCTGGCCGCCCGCAGGATAAGGCGTTTTGTCTTCAGCATGGCAAAAGGGCCGCCCATTGGCGGCCCCCGATCCTAGCGGTTTTCGATGTCGATATAGTCGCGCGGCGTGCTGCCGAGATATAGCTGCCGGGGCCGGCCGATCTTTAACTGCGGATCGCTCAACTGTTCTTTCCACTGCGAAATCCAGCCCACCGTGCGCGACAGCGCAAAGATCGGCGTGAACATCGATGTGGGGAAACCCATCGCTTCGAGGATGATACCGGAATAGAAATCGACGTTCGGGAACAGTTTCTTTTCGGCGAAATACGGATCGGCAAGTGCCGCTTTTTCCAGTTCTTTGGCGACCTGTAGCACGGGGTTGTTTTCAACGCCGAGGAGGTCGAGCACTTCGTCAGCACTTTCCTTCATCACAGTCGCGCGCGGGTCGAAATTCTTGTAAACGCGGTGGCCAAAGCCCATCAGGCGGAACGGATCATCCTTGTCTTTTGCGCGGGCAATGAACTCAGGAATGCGGTCGACGGTGCCAATCTCGCGCAGCATCTCGAGGCAGGCTTGGTTCGCACCACCGTGGGCCGGGCCCCAAAGACAGGCGATGCCAGCAGCGATACAGGCGAACGGGTTCGCACCTGACGACGACGCGAGCCGCACGGTCGAGGTTGATGCGTTCTGTTCGTGATCGGCGTGCAGCGTAAAGATCCGGTCCATCGCGCGGGCCAGAATGGGGCTCGGCTGATAGTCCTCGGCAGGAACGCTGAAACACATGTTCAAAAAGTTCGACGCATAGTCGAGGTTGTTGCGCGGATACACGAAGGGCTGGCCGATGTGATATTTATAGGCCATCGCCGCAATCGTCGGCATTTTGGCGATCAGGCGGATCGATGCGACCTCACGCTGCCACGGGTCGTTGATGTCGGTACTGTCGTGGTAAAACGCCGACATCGCCCCAACGACACCGACCATAATCGCCATGGGGTGCGCATCGCGCCGGAACCCACGGAAGAAGTTCATCATCTGCTCATGCAGCATGGTGTGATTGGTCACGCGCGCTTCGAAATCTTCCAGCTTGGCGGCTGTCGGCAGCTCACCATAAAGCAGCAGATAGCACACTTCGAGGTAGTGGGATTTGGCCGCCAGTTGGTCAATCGGATAGCCGCGGTGCAAAAGCTCACCCTTGCCGCCGTCAATGAAAGTGATCGTGCTGTCAGTCGACGCGGTCGAGGTAAAGCCCGGATCATAGGTGAAGACACCTGCCTGCGCATAAAGCTTGCGGATATCGATGACGTCTGGACCTGCGGTGGGCGAGTGCATGGGCAGCTCGTAGTTTTGTCCATCAATGGTCAGCGTCGCGGTTTTGGTGGTGTCGGCCATGTCAATTCCCCATGTCGGCGTGGGCTTTGCCCCGCATTAGTGTCGCGTGATATGCCCCCGTTAACCCTAGAAAGGTAACGAAAAGGTTTCAGGCCGATGCATCCTGAAGCCGGGCGAGGGTTTCGTCCCGCCCTAGGACCAACATCATGTCAAAAACACTCGGTGAGACAGCGCGCCCAGCAAGTGCTGCGCGAAGCGGCCCTGCAAGTTTGCCAAATTTTGTTTCTTTGCTCTCGGCAAAGGCAACGCAAGTCTCGTTCAGCGTATCACGGTCCCAGCTAGCATTTTGCAGGTGCGGCGTCAATTCAGAGAGTATACCACGGGATACCGGATCAAGGTTCTTCGCGGCCTTTTCATCTGGCGTGATGGGGCGTGATGCCAGAACAAACTCAGCCTTTTCAATAAGATCAGGCATGATCTTCGCGCGTTCTTTGAGGCAATACATCGCCTTCAAAAACCCGTCAGATTGACTTTCGGTCAGCGGGTCCGCGCCAGTTGCCGCGAGAAAATCAGCGATTTCATGCAGCAGTGCAGCATCGTCAGTAATCGCAATATGCTGGCCACAGATATTTTCGAGCTTTTTGAAGTCAAAACGTGCCGGCGATTTGCCAATACCGTCCAGATCAAACCAGTCTTTCGCCTGTTCATCGGTGAAAAACTCATCGTCACCATGGCTCCACCCCAGACGCGCAAGGTAGTTGCGCATGCCTGCCGCCGGATAACCCATGGCTTGGTATTCAGCCGCCCCCGTGGCGCCGTGGCGCTTGGACAGTTTCTTGCCATCGGGGCCAAAGATCAGTGGGATATGCGCCAGCACGGGTTTGTCCCAGCCCATCGCGTCGTAAATCATATTCTGCCGGAAGGCGTTCGCGAGGTGATCGTCCCCGCGCACCACATGTGTCACGCCCATATCGTGGTCATCAACCACAACGGCCAGCATATAGACAGGCGACCCGTCCGAGCGGAGCAGGATCATATCGTCAAGCTGATCGTTCGACCATGTGACATCGCCCTGCACCTCATCATGCAGCGTTGTCTGCCCGTCACGCGGGGCCTTCACACGGATCACATAAGGCGCGTCCGGGTGGTCCGCCGGGGCCACATCGCGCCAGGGCGAACGGAAGAGGGTGGATGTCTTGTTGGCGCGCGCGGTTTCGCGGAACGCCTCAATCTCTTCCGGCGTCGAAAAGCACTTATAGGCGGTGCCATCGGCCAACATCTGCTGTGCCACTTCCACATGCCGGTCGGCCCGCGCGGCTTGTCCAATTGGCTCGCCGTCCCAATCAAGGCCCAACCACGTCAGCCCGTCCAGAATGGCCTGACGGTTTGCATCTGTTGACCGGGCCTTGTCCGTATCTTCAATCCGCAACAGGAATTTGCCACCGCGGCCACGGGCGTATAGCCAGTTAAACAGGGCCGTTCGGGCGCTGCCGATATGCAATGCCCCGGTCGGGGAAGGCGCGAAACGCGTAACGACGGTCATGGGCATTAACCTTTGGTTTACCGAAAATGTTGCAGTCTGAGGCGCGGGATAAGCATTTGAAAGGGCGGTGACAAGTGCAGGCACTGACACGGCTGCAGGATGCCGCGCTGGCCCAGCGGGGCAGTTTGATCGGCTGGGTGCCGGTCTGCCTTGGGATCGGGATCGCGGGCTACTTCAGGCTGCGATTTGAGCCCGACATGATGATCTGGATCTGGGTCGCGGTTCTAGCGCTGGCACTTTTGGTGACGGTCCGCGTGGTTTCGCTGGCCGCGCAGCCCGTGGTGGTCGGCCTGATGCTGATCCTGTGCGGCGCCATGCTCGCCAAATGGCAGGCAGAGGCGGTGGGCGCGCCGGTTCTGTCCTTTCGCTACTATGGCCCGATTGAGGGGCGTGTGGTGGGCATCGACCGCTCGGCCAGTGACGCGCCGCGCCTGACGCTCGATCGTGTGCGTCTTGACCGCATCTCACCTGCGCGGATGCCTGAACGGGTCCGCATCTCGATCCATGGCGATCAGGTCATGGGCAGCTACCAACCCGGCGACATCCTGATGACAACCGGGCACCTGTCGCCACCCTCTGGTCCGGCAGAGCCCGGCGGTTTTGATTTCCAGCGCCACGCCTATTTCGATCAGCTTGGCGCGGTGGGCTACACCCGAACGCCGGTGCTGCGCGCCCAAGCGGCTGAGCGTGGGGATTGGCGACACTGGATTTTCACCCAACGCATGACGCTGTCGCAAGCTGTGCAAGAGGCGATGCCTGGCGAAACCGGCGCCTTTGCCGCCGCGATCATGACAGGTGACAGGTCGGGCATGGGGCAGGACACCCTGCAAGCGCTGCGCGCCTCGAACCTTGCGCACCTTTTGGCGATTTCGGGCCTGCATATGGGGCTTCTGACGGGCTTTGTCTTTGCGCTGATCCGCTACGGGTTGGCGCTGATCCCGGCCGTGGCCTTGCGCTTTGCCACAAAAAAGCTCGCCGCGATCTGCGCGATTATCGTGGGCGCGTTCTATCTTGCGCTGTCGGGCGGGAATGTCGCAACAGAGCGCGCCTTTATCATGGTCAGTGTGATGTTTGTGGCGATCCTGCTGGACAGACGGGCACTGACCCTGCGGGCGGTGGCGATGGCGGCAATCCTTGTGTTGTTCCTGCACCCAGAAGCCTTGCTTGGCCCCGGTTTCCAGATGTCCTTTGCCGCGACCACGGCGCTGGTGGTGGTCTTTGGTCAGATGCGCCACGTTGACCTGTCACGCCTGCCCAAATGGACCCGCCCCGTGCTCTCGGTTGTGATCTCATCCTTCGTGGCGGGGCTGGCGACGGCCCCGATTGCCGCTGCACATTTCAACCAAATTGCCCACTACGGGCTGATCGCTAACCTGCTCAGCGTGCCGTTGATGGGGGCCTTGGTCATGCCTGCGGCTGTGCTGGCGGTTTGCCTTGCACCATTGGGCCTGTGGGGGATCGGGCTTTGGATCATGGAGCAGGGGCTGCGGTGGATTCTATGGGTGGCCAAGACCGTCTCTGCCCAAAACGGTGCGCTTAGCCATGTGCCTTCGCCCGATGGATTGGTCTTGGGCGTGCTGACGCTGGGCCTGCTTTGGCTGATCCTGTGGCGCGGTGCGGCCCGTTGGGGCGGATTGGGAGCAACGGCGCTGGCCTTTGTCATGTGGGTGCAGACAGAGCGACCGCAGGTTCTGGTGGCCGACAGCGGCGCGCTGATTGGCGTGATGACAGATCAGGGCAGGGCGTTGTCTAAGGCCAAAGGTGCCGGGTTCGTCGCGGGCATCTGGTTGGAAAATGACGGTGGTCCGGTACCGCAAGCGGATGCCGCCGCACGCCCCGGCATCTCTGTGCAAGACCGCGTGGCTCGCACGCAATTGGGGGACTGGGATATCGTGCAGGTCTCGGGCAAAACCGCGCTTGCCGCACTATCGGGTTGTGGCGGTGCGGATGTCCTCGTGAGCAATCAGCAGGTCGAAGATCCGCGCCCCTGTCTGGTGCTGGATGTCAGCCTCTTGCGACACCATGGCGCTGTGGCGCTTGATC
This sequence comes from uncultured Paracoccaceae bacterium, assembly GCA_947494675.1. Classification (GTDB taxonomy): domain Bacteria; phylum Pseudomonadota; class Alphaproteobacteria; order Rhodobacterales; family Rhodobacteraceae; genus CANMYO01. The sequence goes on along the minus strand of CANLVP010000002.1, from coordinate 756,042 downwards.
TGGACGCGCAGGGCGATCTGCGTCTCACAACGGCCCGCGATGTCACCGGCACACGGCCTTGGAACATCCACGGCGCACCACGCGAAGGGCAGACCTTTGCGCGGCTCATGAAAAAGGGGACGCAGACCGCGTCCCCTGATCCGATCGTCGCACTGGGTGGGCCTTAATATGTACGAATGAGACCTACCAAACGGCCTTGAACCTTCACCTGATCATCGCTGAAAATCCGTGTCTCATAAGCGGGGTTCGCGGCTTCCAGCGCGATGGTGCTGCCGTTCTTGCGGAACCGTTTCAGCGTCGCCTCCTGATCTTCGACCAAGGCCACGACAATATCACCATTGTCGGCCGTCGACGTCTCGCGGATCACCACCACATCGCCGTCATTGATGCCCGCGTCGATCATTGAATCGCCTTTGACCTCAAGCGCGTAATGCTCGCCTTTGCCCAGCATCGTCTGGGGGACTGCGACGGAATGCGACACCTCTGAAATGGCGGCAATCGGCACACCGGCAGCAATCCGGCCCATGACATTCAGCTCAACCGCGGCAACCTCAATCTGCTTGGATTTGGCCGGGATCTGATCGGGGCGATCGCCATCAATCACGCGCGGCGAAAAGCCCGGTTTATCGACCATCGCATCGGGCAGTTTCACAATCTCAAGTGCACGCGCCCGGTGGGCCAAGCGCCGAATGAACCCGCGTTCTTCCAGCGCCGTAATCAGCCGGTGAATGCCTGATTTGGACCGCAGGTCCAACGCTTCTTTCATTTCGTCAAAGCTCGGCGGAACACCCTCCCTCTGCACGCGCTTGTGGATGAATTCCAACAGATCGAGTTGTTTCTTCGTCAGCATCTGAAGCCTCACATTTCAGGTCACGTATGGCGGTACGTTTTGCGTATGTTCTACGCATGTTCCCGTTTTGTGTCAACAAATTGCTTCAGATGTCGATAACGTCCATTTCCGCGCCCGCCGCATGTGGCCCGTCTTTGGGCGGGCGCACGACCAGGGCATTGGCATCGGCCAACACGGTCAGCAGGGCGGAATCCTGACGTTCAAAGACGGTGATCCTCCCATCCGCGACACGAGCCCGCATGTAATGCTCGCGTGGGCCATTGAGACCAATTGCGTGGGCAAGCGGCAGGCGGCGGCGGGGGGCCGCAGTCTCACCCAGCCCCAACATCTTGCGCATGACCGGCAACACAAAGATATGCCCGCAGACCATGGCAGAGACCGGATTGCCCGGCAGTCCGATCATCATTGCATCCCCAATCCGCCCGGCCATCAGCGGTTTGCCGGGCCGCATGGCGATCTTGTAGAACGCACGCTCCATGCCGCGCGCCTGAGCCACGTCGCCCACAAGGTCATGATCACCGACAGAGGCACCGCCAATCGTGATGATCAGATCCGCCCCCTGTGCTAGCTCAAACGCAAGGTTCAGCGCAGCGTCATTGTCCCGCGCAATGGGCAGCAGACGTGGGCTGCCGCCGTACTGCGCGATCAGCGCGGCCAGCCCATAGCTATTCGATGCAATAATCTGGTCGGGGCCGGGGGTCTCACCGGGTTGCACCAGCTCATCCCCCGTGGCGATGATGGCGACTACTGGCTTGCGTGCGACGGGCACTGTGGCGGCGTTCATTGCGGCCAAGAGTGCGATATCGGCGGGCGACAGACGTCGCGGCGTCATCACATCGCCCGCCGTGAAATCCGCACCGGCAGGCCTGACATATCCCTTGGTGTCAAAGCCTTCCTGCACCGTGATGGTATCGCCTGAGCTGATCACATCCTCTTGGATCACAACCCGTTCGGTGCCCCTTGGCATCGGTGCGCCGGTAAAGATGCGCGTCGCCTGACCGGGGCCGACCTGACCGTCAAAACCATGCCCTGCGGCAGCTTCGCCAATAACTTCAAAACTTTGGCCTGCAGCGACCTCTGTGACTGGGACCGCATAGCCATCCATGGCAGAGGCGGCAAAGGGGGGCTGGGTGCGTTGGGCGGCCACGTTTTGGGCCAGATACCGGCCCGCCGCATCGGTCAACGGCACCGTCTCAACGCCCAGTGGTTTGGCCAGCGCAAAGAGCGCCTCAAGCGCCGCGCTGACTGATATCATGCCTCGAACCGGCCCGACTTGCCGCCGTCCTTGAGCGTCACCCGCACGCCGCCGATGACCATGTCTTTTTGCACAGCCTTGACCATGTCATGCACGGTGAGCGCGGCGACAGAAACAGCCGTTAGCGCCTCCATCTCGACACCGGTTTGGCCGGTGGTCTTGACTGTTGCGGTGATCTGCACACCAGGAAGCGCATCATCGGGCGTCAATTCCACACTGACCTTGGTGATGGGCAGGGGATGGCAAAGCGGGATCAGATCAGCGGTCTTCTTGGCAGCCATGATGCCCGCTAGCCGTGCAGTCCCCAGCACATCGCCCTTGGCGGCAGAGCCATCCTTGATCAGCGCCAGCGTCTGCGCAGTCATGGTGATATGCCCCTGCGCGACCGCAATACGCGCGGTCACGTCCTTATCCGAGACATCGACCATATGCGCCTTGCCGCTGTCGTCAAAATGGCTCAACGGCATCTAAAGGCCTCCACCCGTCAACGGATTGGCCAGCAATTCGCGCGTCGCTTTGGCCACATCATCCTGCCGCATCAGGCTTTCGCCGATCAGGAATGTTCGCGCCCCATAACGCGCCATATCGGCCAGCTCTGCCGGAGTGTTCAGCCCACTTTCGCAAACGATCATCCGGTCGGACGGCACCTGCTTGGACAGCTTGCGCGTGGTGTCCAACGTCGTTTCAAACGTGTGCAGATTGCGGTTGTTGATCCCCATCAAAGGGCTCTTGAGATGGCTGGCGCGTTCCAATTCCGCCGCGTCATGCACCTCAAGCAGCACATCCATGCCCCAACCAAACGCGGCATCCTCAAGCTCTGCTGCTTGCGCGTCAGAGACGCTGGCCATGATGATGAGGATGCAATCGGCCTGCAACGCGCGGGCCTGCGCGACCTGATAGGTGTCATACATGAAATCCTTGCGCAGCGCGGGCAGATCGCAGGCGGCGCGCGCGGCGGCCAAATAGCTGTCATCGCCCTGAAAGGACGGCCCATCGGTTAGAACCGACAAGCATGTCGCGCCGCCTGCCGCATAGGCCTCTGCCAAGGCAGGCGGGTCAAAATTCGCACGGATCAACCCTTTGGACGGGCTCGCTTTTTTGATTTCTGCGATCAAGCCGTAGCCTTCGCGGGACGCGACAGACAAAGCATAGGCAAAACCGCGCACGGGGCTGGCGTCCTTGGCCATCGCCTCAACCTCGGCCAGTGGGGTCGCGGCTTTGGCGACGGCAACCTCTTCCAGCTTATAGGCTTTGATTTTCTCAAGGATCGTCGCGCTCATGGGTCTGCCCAATGTATAGGAGTGTCACCGCGTTCAATAAGCCATTGATTGACGGTTGAAAACGGGCGCGACCCGAAAAACCCGCGATAGACGGACAAGGGCGAGGGATGCGCCGATTGCAGCACCAGATGGTCGCCGCTCTTTGGCGTAAAGACCTGCGCCGGTTTCCCCCAAAGAACAAAGGCCCGAGGGCGGTCAGACAGATGCGCAATCACCTGCCGTGTCAGGCCCGCCCAACCCAGTTTGCTATGCGCCTTGGCGCGACCCTGCGGCACAGTCAGCGCAGTGTTGAGCAGCAGCACCCCTTGATCAGCCCAATCGTGCAGGTTGGTTTGCGTCCGCGCCGCACCAATATCATCTTCTATCTCTTTGAAGATATTGCCCAAACTGTCCAACCGCCCCGGAAACCCTTGCGGGATGGAAAACGCGAGGCCGTCTGCTTTTCCGGGTGTGTGATAGGGGTCCTGGCCCAATATCACGACGCGGGTGGCAGCGGGTTGGGTCCGTTCCAGCGCATGAAATGTCATATCAAAGGGCGGAAAGATCGGCTCTTCTTCCGATTCCAACGCTTCGGCAATCTTTGGCAAATCGTCGCGAAAGAACGGCAAGCTTGCCCAATCACCCAGCCGCGCAAGATCAAACATCAGGCGGCAGTTGTGATTTGCGCCATCTTGGCGAGGGCGGCTTTCGCGCGTCCGGAATCGATGCTTTCCTTTGCGATTTCAGCACCTTCCGTCAGGCTGTTCACCCCGCCTGCCACCACCAAAGCGGCGGCTGCGTTCAGCAAAACAGCGTCCCGATACGCACCGGGCTCACCATCCAAAAGCGCTCGGAATGCCGCGGCATTGTCTTCAGGCGTGCCACCTATAATGTCCTTGAACGGATGCATCGGCAGGCCCGCGTCTTCGGGATGAACCTCAAGCGAGGTGATCTTGCCTTGGGACAAGGCTGCGACAGCCGTGGTGCCGCAGATTGTCAGCTCATCGGTGCCATCAGATCCGTGGACGAGCCATGCCGCCTCTGACCCCAGATCGCGCAGCGTCTCGGCCATCGGAAAGATCAGGTCAGGCGCAAAAGCCCCGGTCAACTGACGCTTCACGCCTGCGGGATTTGTGAGTGGTCCCAGGATGTTAAAGATCGTTTTTGTCCCAAGCTCCACCCGGATCGGGCCGACGTGGCGCATCGCAGGGTGGTGCATCGGGGCCATCATAAAGCCGATACCAGCCTCTGCGATGGCGCGTTCCACGACCTCTGGCCCGACCATTACGTTGATGCCCATGGCACCCTGCACATCTGCTGTGCCGGATTTCGACGACAGGTTCTTGTTGCCGTGTTTCGCCACCGGAACACCGGCCCCGGCCACGACGAAAGCCGTCGCCGTCGAAATGTTCAACGTGTGTTTGCCGTCGCCGCCGGTGCCGACGATATCCATCGCATCCGCCGGGGCCTTCACCGGGACGCAATGTTCGCGCATCACATGGGCCGCAGCGGCATATTCGGCCACAGATTCGCCGCGTGCCCGCATGGCCATCAGCAAGCCGCCGATCTGGGCAGGTGTCGCTTCACCGCGGAACAAGATGCCAAAGGCTTCCTCGGCCTGGGTGCGGGACAGGGGACCTTCGCTTGCCGCAAAGATCATGGGTTTCATTGCGTCACTCATGCGGCCACCGGTACGATATTGAGGAAGTTTTGCAGCAGCTTATGCCCGTGCTGCGACGAAATGCTCTCGGGGTGAAACTGCACCCCATGGATCGGCAATTCCTTGTGTTGCAGGCCCATGATCGTGCCATCCTCAAGCTCTGCGGTGATCTCAAGGCAGTCAGGAAGGCTTTCGCGTTCCACGATCAGCGAATGATAGCGCGTCGCCTCAAACGGGCTCGGAAGCCCTTTAAACAGCCCTTTGCCCGTGTGTTTCATCATGCCCATCTTGCCATGCACGATTTCATGACAGCGCGTCACCTTGCCGCCAAAGGCCTCACCTATGGTTTGGTGCCCCAAACAGACCCCCATCAGCGGTGTCTTGGTCTCGGCCGCTGCCGCCGTCATCGCCAGACAGATGCCCGCCTGTGACGGGTCACAAGGGCCGGGCGACAGCAGAATTGCGGCGGGGTTCATTGCCATCGCCTCTTGCACATCCAACGCGTCGTTGCGGCGGACCACAACCTCTGCGCCAAGCTCTCCGAGGTAGTGCACGAGGTTGTAGGTAAAGCTGTCGTAGTTATCGATCAGAAGAAGCATGGGGGGCCACCGCCGGTTGGTAAAATGGGGGCTACCGCTTCGGGTCAGAGAGGCGGTATAGTTGGGCTATTCATGGCCAAGGGGCGGGTAAGCGTCAAGGCCGAGGCAGGCAGTGTTTTTGGGTCAGAGGGCAGTCATCGTGGCAAAAGGTGTCATTCGCGGGACGGTTTGGGGTTTGGTATTGGGTGGTGCGGGCGTTGTGTCGGCCTCACTTGTGGCCCCGCAACCGGCTGGAAATACGCCGCCCGAACGGCCATTGACCGAGGTGCCGACAACGGCAGAGGTCGAAACGCCGAGCCTGACGACGCCGGAACCCGTTGTTCCCGTTGAAGAAACCGAAGTCGCGAGCGCCCCGCAGGTCGCCGTTCCAACGCAAGAGGTGGCTGCCCCCATCGCTGACACCGCGCCGCTTGAACTGCCAGAGACACCTGATATCGGCGTCACGCTTGATCTGCCCGATGCCCCCGACGTGCCAGAGCTTGCCCTTGCGGATGAGGAACCGGTTTTGCCGAACCCGCAGTCCTTGGCGCCGCAAGTGCCGACAAACGAGGGCAGCGTGGTGATCGAAACGACGCCGCCGGAACCCACTGTGGTGGAGCCTGATCCGGAAGACGTTTTGGTCGTGGAAACACCGGATGCCGTGGTCCCCGACGTGGCAGAGGAAGTGGCCGAAGTGGAAGAGGCCACGCCTGCCGAGATCATCGACACAACATCGGATGCAGCGCTTGAGACGGCCGATGTGACCCCTGAGGACGTCCCAGCCGAGATTGCGCAAGAAGCTGAAGTCGCTGAAGAAATCGCGATGGCGGATGCGACAGAGGTTGCTGAAGTGCCGCTACCTGAAACCGCGCCTGAGGCCCCTAGCGATGCGCCCGAACTTGCAAAACCCGAGGTGGTTGAGGCCTTGCCAGAGGAGGTTGCAGAGCCTGCAGAGCCAGAGGTTGTTGAGGCCTCGCCGGAAGAGGTGACCGTGCCTGATGAACCCGCTGAGCCTGAGGTCATCACGGCTTTGCCAGAGGTTGAGGAAGCACCGGTTTCGGAGGCGCCCGAAGAGGTTGAGGCGCCGCAGGTGGTGACGTTGACGGATCGGCCGAGCAATGCGCTCCCGTCAGGTTCCGGAGGAGTCAAGATCAACAGAGTTGGGGTGACGCAAACGACCGAAGACCCCGCGCCAGAACCAGCGCCCGAAGTGGTCGATCCGGATGGTCCGGCGTTGGAGGTCTATGCCGCTGAGTTCGATAATCCGGACGATAAGCCATTGATGTCAATCATTTTATTGGATGATCCAAGCTTTGCCGAAGGGCCGCGCGCTTTGGCCGAAGTTCCCTTTGCAGTGACGGTTTTGCTTGATGCGACGTCCGACGCGGCGGCGGAACGGATGGCGGCCTATCGTGCGGCGGGGATTGAGGTGGGCGTCGCGCTTAGCTTGCCGGAAGGGGCGCAGCCTGCGGACGTGGAAGTGGCACTTGAAGCGACATTTGCCAGCCTGCCGCAGACGGTTGCACTGGCCGATCTGGATGGCACGAACCGCGCGGCGACGGGGCAAATGTTGGCGGCACTTGCTGCAGACGGACGCGGATTTATCAGTGCTTCCAGTGGCTTAAACAGCGGTCTTCGCGCTGCGCAGACGGCTGGTGTGCCAGCGGTGGAAGTGTTTCGTGATCTTGATGCGGATGGGCAAGACGCCCGTGTGATCCGCCGGTTTCTTGACCAAGCAGCGTTCCGTGCGCGCCAAAACAGCGGCGTTGTCGTCGTTGGGCGGATGCGGGCGGATACGCTGTCAGCGCTCATTCTGTGGGGCGCGGCCAACCGGGCGGGACAGATTGCGGTGGCACCGGTCTCTGCGCTGATGACGGAAGAATAGCGACCCACCGTGCGGTCGAAATCGACCATACAGAACCTATGAAGAATCGATACACAGACCATGCACAACCCATGCGCATGAAAGTCTGAACCTGCGTTAACTGTTGCCGCGGCCCGAGAACATCGCGGCATCGGCAGCCGCTTTGCGGATGGCGTTGGATTTGTGCACGGTCTCTTGATACTCGGCCTCTGGGTCGCTGTCGTAGACGACCCCGCCACCGGCCTGAATGTAGAGTTTCTGATCCTGCAAAACGGCGGTGCGCAGGGCGATACACATGTCCATGTCGCCGTTGGCCGAAAAGTAACCGCAGCCGCCGCCGTAGACGCCGCGCTTTTCGGGCTCAAGTTCGTCAATGATTTCCATCGCCCGGACCTTGGGCGCGCCGGACACGGTGCCCGCGGGCATGCCCGCAAAGAAGGCAGAGAGCGCGTCTTGGTCGTCAGCGAGTTCGCCGACCACGTTGGAGACGATGTGCATCACGTGGCTGTAGCGTTCGATGATGAATTGTTCGGTCGGGCGCATTGTGCCGACCTTGGTGACCTTGGCAGTGTCGTTACGGCCCAGATCAAGCAGCATCAAATGCTCTGCCAGTTCCTTTTTGTCGGCGAGCAGGTCTTCTTCGTTTGCCTTATCCTCGGCGGGTGTCGCGCCGCGTGGGCGGGTACCTGCGATGGGGCGGATCGTCACCTCTGATCCGAAGACGCGCACAAGGATTTCGGGCGATGCGCCGATGACCTGAAAACCGCCAAAGTTGAAGTAGAACATAAACGGCGAGGGGTTGGTGCGCCGTAGCGACCGATAGAGCGCGAAAGGTGGCTCGCGGAAGTCCTGCGTCCAGCGCTGCGACGGCACAACCTGAAAGATGTCACCGGCTTTGATGTAGTCCTTGGCCGTCTCCACCGCGTCGAGATAGCCCTGATGGGTAAAGTTCGACTGCGGCGGGGCCACCGGATCAGGGTCCGACAGGGTGCGTGGGTCCGACACGGCGCGGGACAGCGCGCGTTCAGCATCCATCACCCGTTCCGCCGCTTGGGCATAGGCGGCCTTGGCCGAGAGACCGCCACCGGTCCAGGCCGGGGCCACAAGGATCACGTCGCCTTTCACGCCATCGAGCACGGCCACCACAGAGGGGCGCAGCATCATCGCGTCGGGCAGGCCCAAGGGGTCAGGGTTCACGTCAGGCAGGTGTTCGACCAGCCGGATCATGTCATAGCCCAGAAACCCGTAAAGACCGGCGGCAGCACCGGGCAGATCGGCAGGCAGGTCGATGCGCGATTCCGCGATCAGCCCGCGCAGGGCCGTCAGCGGATCATCGTCATTGTCAGTCCATGCGTCCGCGTCAAAGCGGGCGTTGCGATTGGTGCGGCTGGTGGTGCCGCGACATTCCCAGATGAGATCGGGGTTGAGGCCGATCATCGAATAGCGGCCACGGACCTCACCACCTGTGACCGATTCGAGGATAAAGGTGTTCTGGCCCGCATCGCCCAGCTTGAGCATCAGCGAGACAGGCGTATCAAGGTCAGCCGCGACGCGGGTATAGACCACCTGATTTTCGCCCGCGTCATAGCCACGGGTAAAATCGTCGATATCGGGATACAGCGCCATTATTGCAGTTGTGCGTTCACCGCATCAACAGCGGCTTGGTTGATCGACACATCCGTGCGGGTTTGGACGGCGGAATTGAAGGCATCAAAGATGTCTTGGGCGATGCCTTGAGCGGCCTGCGCGCCCGCCTGTTCCAATTGTGCGGCCACCTGCGGGTTGGCGGGATCGGGGGCTGCGACGTTATCAAGACGCACGATCAAGGCACCAACGGCGGCGGTGTTGTCGATCATCCGGACCTCACCGATTTCCATCTCGGCCAGAATGTCGCCAAAACCCGGTGGCGTGCCTTCGACAAAGGTGGTGCGGGTGACGTTGGCGGCCTCAATTGGTGTCAGGCCAAGGGTTTCAAACCCGGTGAGCGGGCTGATCTGGTCGGCCATTGATTGCGCCTGTGCCAGCACGGCCTCATGCGTAGTTTGTGTGGTCCAGGCGGCGGTCACGTCTTCGCGCACGTCATCCAATGGGCGCACGGTCGGTGGTGTCACGCCGTCGAGGCGCAGGGTAAAGATGCCGCCATCGGCCAGAGGTTCAAGGGACAGGAACGCGCCTTCGGTCGCGGCGGCGGCTGCGGCGCGGAAGTTGTCATAGGCGGCGATGCCGTCTTGGGTGTCAGGTGTCCAGTCGATGCTGCCCAAGACCATATCGGTCTGCTCTGCAAGGTCTTCCAGCGTCGCACCGCCCGCCATCAGATCGTTGATGCCTTCGGAGGCTGCATCGATCTGGCGGATTGCGCGTTGGGCGGAAAGTTCAGCGTTAAGGTCATCGCGGGCCTCTTCAAAGCTGATTTCCTCTGCCGCCAAGACGGCGTTCATGCGGAAGAGCGCGGGGCCGAGCGAGGTGTTGAATGGGCCGACAACATCACCGGGAGCAGCGGCAAAGACGGCTTCTCCAGCGGCACCAAGGTCGTCTTGTGCGACGTCGCCCATATCAACGTCCGAGAGTTCCAGCCCGCGATCTGCGACCAGCGTGTCAAAGTCAGCCTCACCCGCAGTCAAGCGGGCCAGCGCCTCTGCCGCTGGGGTTTCGCCTGCGTAAACAAGGCGTTCCACAAGGCGGCGTTCGGGGCGGACGAAATCGGCGATGCGGGTCTCATAAAGGTCGCGCAGCTCTTGCTCGTCCACGGTGATGCTGTCCTGGATCATCTCGGGCGTCATCCAAGCATATGTGATGGCGCGGGATTCAGGGGCGGTGAAAAGGTCGGGGTTTGCGTCATAGAACGCCTGTAGGTCAGCCTCTGTCGGGCCGGGCAGCGGTTCGGTCAGCATGTCTGCGGTGACGTTGGCATAGGTGATGTCGCGGGTCTTGGAGGCAAAATCGATCACGGCGGCCGCAAAGGGCTCAGGGGTCGGCACGCCACCGACAACCGCGCCCTGCAGCAGGGTGCGGGCGATTTCGTCACGGATCGATGCCTCAAAATCCGCCTCGGACATGCCGGAGCGTTGCAGCGTCAGGCGGTAAGCCTCCCGGTCGAACTCGCCCGAGAGGTTTTGGAAGGCCGGAACGCGCAGCACCTCTTCGCGGACGCGGGCGTCGCCGACGGAAATGCCCAGTTCGGCCACTTCGTTGTCAAGGGTGCGTTCGGCAATGAGCTGTTGCAGCACGGCGGCATCAAGGCCGATTTCGCGGGCCTGGCCAAAGGTGACGCGCTGGCCTGTCTGTGCCTCAAACGCGCGGAGCTGCTGGTTCAACCCGTTTTGGTAGGCGGCGATGCTGACGTCCTTGTCGCCCACAGTGCCAAGGCTGCGGATGTTGCCGCCCAAGCCCCCGGTGCCAAAGCCCAGAAGGCCGACGAAGAGCAGGATCATGATGATCCAGACAAAGGGGTTTCTGCCTTTTTTCTCGGCCATTGCGGTGGGTCCTTTGCACCTGTGGGTCGGGTTTCGCAGATGTGTATGGAAGCCCTTGGAAAGGTGCAAGCCTTAGGGCTGAAATGCCGCCAGACGGTCGAACAAATCTGCGATACCGGCGCGGTCGATATTGGCGAAGGCGATGCGGAGTTCGGCTTGGCCAGAGGGGTCGGTGGCGGGGCGGAACATGGTGCCGGGCAGACATAGGACAGAGGCGTCTTGTACTAGCCGTTGCGCCAGTTGATCGGAAGCCAGATCAAACGGGTGGCGGACATAGGCAAAATAGGCGCCGACGCCCATCAATTCCCAGCCTTTGGCAGCGAGTGTCGGGAAGTGGTCCGAGATCGCGGCGCGGCGGTCGAGGATTTCGCGCCGTTCACCCGCGAGCCATGTCTCAAGGTTTTGCATCCCCCAAAGGGCCGCGCGTTGACCCAGTTGGTTGGGGCAGATGGCGACGGTGTCGAGGAATTTCTCGATCTCCGCCACGAGCGCGATGCTCGCCGTCACAGCACCGACGCGGTGGCCGGTGAGGCGGTAAGCCTTTGAAAAGGAATAGAGCTGGATCAGCGTGTCGTCCCACGCGGCGTCCTGGAACAGCTGGTGCGGCGCGCCGGTGCGGCTGTCAAAATCGCGGTAGGTTTCATCCACGATCAGCTTGATGCCGCGCGCGCGGCAGAGGTCGCGAAAGGCAGTAAGGGTGGCGGCCGGATATTCCACGCCGCCGGGGTTGTTGGGGGTGACAAGGGCGATGGCGCGGGTGCGGTCGGTGATCAGGGCCGCCGCGTCGTCGGCGCTGGGGATCAGGCCCGGACCGGCGGGCAGGGGGATGGTTTCAACACCCATCTGATCCAGCCACATGGCGTGGTTGAAGTAATAAGGTGTGGGAAGGATCACCGCGTCGCCCTCACCACAAATGGCCGCAATCGTGGCGGCGAAGGCTTGGTTGCAGCCCGATGTGATCGCGACCTGATCGGATGCGATGTCGCCCTGATAGGCCGTCGAGAATTGCGCGGCGACTTCGGCGCGGAGTTCAGGCAGACCGAGGACGGGGCCGTAAAGATGCGCTTCGGGTTCATTCAGCACAATCTCTGCCATGGCCTGCAACATCGGTGCGGGTGGCGGATCAACCGGGGCGGCTTGGCTGACGTTCAACAGTGGACGATTTGCGGGATGCGTGACCCCATCAAGCCAGCGCCGCGCCTCCATCACGGGTGGGGGGAAGGTGGCGGCGGTGCGTGTGGTCATGGCATGTCTTTCCAAAAGGCGCGGCTTTGCCGCACGCGATCTATTTTGGGGATGAGGGACGCTGTCCCTCAAACTCCCTGGGATATTTCCGAACCAAAAAGCTAGGTGTGCGAATGGCTTTTTGGTTTCTAAATATCCCCGCCGGAGGCTCCCGTAGGTTCAATCCTTGCCACGGTAGGGTTCGACGTATTGCAGCGCCATATCCCAGGGGAAGAAAATCCATGTGTCCTGGCTGACGCCGGTGATGAAAGTGTCCACCTGTGGTTCGCCTTCGGGTTTGGCGTAGACGGTGGCGAAATGCGCCTTTGGGTAGAGTTGGCGCACCAGTTCCAGCGTTTTGCCGCTGTCGACCAGATCGTCGATGATCAGGATGCCGGTGCCGTCGCCCATGATTTCTTCATCAGGGGATTTCAGCACCTTCGCCTCACGCCGTTGGTCAGCTTTGCCGCCACCGGAATGGTAAGAAACAACCGAGATCGTATCGACGGTGCGGATGTCGAGTTCGCGCGCCACGATCATCGCGGGGGCCATGCCGCCGCGGGTGATGGCAACCACGGCCTTCCACGCACCATCATCTGGGCCACGCCCGTCAAGACGCCAAGCCAAGGCGCGGCTGTCGCGGTGGATTTGGTCCCAGCTGATGTGGAAGCCTTTTTCGTGGGGCAAGCGGTCGGTCATGGCGGGCCTTTCAGATCGGTGCGCGGCGGGCGCGGCTTAGTCTTTGGTGATGTCGGGGGCGTCCACGGCCTTCATCCCGACCACGTGGTAGCCGGCGTCGACGTGCAGCACCTCACCTGTGGTGCCAGAGCCGAGGTCGGACAGCATATAGAGAGCCGATTTGCCGACGTCTTCGATGGTGACGGTGCGGCGCAGGGGCGAGTTGTATTCGTTCCACTTCAGAATGTAGCGGAAATCGCCGATGCCAGAGGCGGCGAGGGTTTTGATGGGGCCTGCAGAAATGGCGTTCACCCGGATGCCATCTTTGCCGAGGTCTTCGGCGAGATAGCGCACCGAGGCCTCAAGTGCCGCCTTACACACGCCCATGACATTATAATGCGGCATCACGCGTTCTGCGCCGTAATAGGTCAACGTTAAGCAAGAGCCGCCTTCGTTCATCATCTTCTCGGCGCGGTTCACCACGGCCGTGAAAGAATAGACCGAGATATCCATCGAGGTGAGGAAGTTCTGGCGCGAGGTATCAACGTAGCGGCCACGCAATTCGGATTTGTCTGAAAAACCAATGGCATGCACGATGAAGTCAAGCTTGCCCCATTTTTCTTCGAGCGCCGCAAACATCGCGTCCACGCTGTCCATGTCAGACACGTCACAGGGCAGGACAATGTCAGAGCCTACGCTTTCGGCCAGCGGCCCCACACGCTTTTTCAGCGCTTCACCCTGGTATGAAAACGCCAGTTCGGCCCCTGCGTCAGCGCAGGCCTTGGCGATTCCCCATGCGATTGATTTATCATTGGCCAGCCCCATTATGAGGCCGCGTTTTCCTGTCATCAGCTGTGCGGACATCTGTTTTCTCCTGCTCCGGTGTTCCGGTTGGCGTTGGTGTAGGACATGTGGGCAAAGGCGGCAAGCGGTCGCGGGTGGGCGCGCGTGTCAACTGGACTTTGCCACCGCTCAGCCATATTCCGCCCACAGGTCCCGTGGCGCATGGTCAAGCAGCGCGGCGGGTTGCGACAATTGGTGCGCTGGATTAAGCAGTGCCCTCAAGGGTTTGGGACGATTGCATCATCATGGACGCGCGCGACGGCATATTTGCAGGAGAAGATCCTTTTGCGATTGCAAGGGCTTGGCTTGCCGAGGCGACCGTCACGGAAGTAAATGACCCCAATGCAATTGCGCTGGCGACCGTTGATGTCGATGGCATGCCCAATGCGCGGATGGTTCTTTTGAAAGAGATCGAACCGGAAGCGTTTGTTTTCTATACCAATTACGAAAGCCAAAAGGCGCGTGAAATAGATAGCGCCGGACGCTGTGCTTTTGTGCTACACTGGAAGTCGATCGCGCGGCAAATCCGGGTGCGGGGGCTCGTCACCAAAGAAGACGGCCCACAGGCGGATGCGTATTACGCCTCGCGGTCGTTAAAAAGCAGACTGGGGGCCTGGGCCTCGCGTCAGTCGCAACCGCTTGCCAGCCGCGCAGCCCTGATGGCTGATGTGGCGAAAATGACGGCCAAGCATGGCACAGACCCGGCGCGGCCGTCTTATTGGGGCGGATACAGGATAACCCCCTTGGAGATAGAGTTTTGGGCTGATGGTGCGTTCCGCCTGCACGACAGGTTTCGGTGGTCGCGTGCAACAGTCGGTGAAAAATGGGTTGTTAATCGGCTCTCACCCTGATCTGCATTAAGGTGTGTGGGGAAGGACGACGCTGTTTGCGTCAGTTCAGTAGTTAGTGAGACGTCAGAACGAAGTGAAACGGGGGCCGGCCAGATCCGGTCATGGACGACGATGCAAGAGAGCACACAACAAGAAGGCACCAAGGTCACAGGACGAATCAAGTGGTTCGATCCGGTCAAGGGCTTTGGCTTTGTCACCACAGAACCTGAGGGCCCGGATGTCTTGCTGCATGCCAATGTCCTGCGCAACTTTGGTCAAGGGTCCGTAGCCGACGGGTCCGAGGTCGAGATCATTGTACAAAGAACGCCGCGGGGGCTTCAGGCCTCTGAGGTTTTGGGGATCACGCCGCCGCCGCCCGATGAGAACATTCATCTGGCCGACATGGAGGCTGTGTCGCCCGAAGAGATCGCGAGCTATACCGTGCAGCCTGCACGGGTGAAGTGGTTTGATAAAGGTAAAGGATTTGGCTTTGCCAATGTGTTTGGCGACAGCCGTGATGTGTTTGTTCACATCGAAGTCGTGCGCCGGTCGGGCCTTGCCGATCTGGCCACCGGCGAGGCCGTAGGCCTGCGGGTGATGGAAGGCAACCGGGGCCTGATGGCGATTGAGGTCAGCGGCTGGGAAGCCTCTGACGCATGATGCGTCTTGCGGTTGCGCTGTGTTTGGCGGGGCAGGCGGGTTTTGCTGCCTGTGCCGATGACAAAGTCACCGTACGCGGCGATTTTGGGCAGGCGCATTTCACCGTTGATCTGGCCGATGACGCAGACAGCCGCGCGCAAGGTCTGATGTTTGTCGAAGAGATGCCGACGCTCAAGGGCATGCTGTTTATCTATGAGGCGCCGCGCAATGCGACCTTCTGGATGCGCAACACACTGATTCCCCTCGACATGATTTTCACCGATCAGACCGGTGTGATCACTCATATCCACGAAAATGCGATTCCTTTGGACGAAACCACCATCAACGGTGGCGACGATGTGCTGGCTGTTTTGGAAATTAATGGCGGTTTGAGCGCGCGATTGGGGATCGAAGTGGGCGATGCGTTACAACATCCTGCATTTGGTGCGATTGCGGTCTTGCCCTGCGAATAATTGCGGTTTAGAGAACGCGCAGTCGGGGCGTAGCGCAGCCTGGTAGCGCATCTGTTTTGGGAACAGAGGGTCGGGAGTTCGAATCTCTCCGCCCCGACCACTTCACCATCATTTTGTTAGGTCGTGGAACGCGATCAGGTTTTCGCGCCAGTAAAGTGCGACGACAAATGCATTGGGCGCGTCGGAGCCGACGTTGCCAAAGTGTTCCTCGATCAGGCGAATTTTGTCGAAGGCGTAGCCCGCCCATGGGGTGCGGCCTGTGGCCTTCCACATGTTGATCACCTCAAACAGGCGATCTTTGTCGGCAAAGTATTCGTGGCGGAGATGCAGGTTGCTACATGCGGCATCCGCGTCGTCGCAGACCATAAACATGACCTCATAAGGGATCGCGGTGCCGTCAGGGGCGGTGATGCTGCACTTGATCATGGGAACGGTGCCGGTTTCATCTGTGGTGAGGGTGGCGCTGCCGATCTGTTGAAAGGCGGCAAGGTCCCGGGTGGGATTGTATTTGCCGACCAGTGCGGTTTCGGCGGCCGCGGTGATCGGCCAAAGCAACAAAAGAGCGGCGCGGGCAGGGCGTGTCGATCCGAATCTCTGGAACAGGTGATGGAGGGGCTTGTGGTGATCTCGGCCCACGTTAGGGCGCGTTTTCCAGACACAGCCCGCTATATATGGGGGGTGCGAGGTGGCGGGCATACTATCAGGTGTGTCCGGCGTGCCTTCGACGTCACATTTATTTTCGACCGTTAAGACAAGTAAACAGCAGATTAATCTTCACCCAGTTTCTTAACGAGATCGGCTAAACATGCGGGTTTATTCGGTTTTGTTTGTGGATAGAAATGTAGGGGAATCGGAACCCGAGGGGCAGCCCAAATGAGGGCGCAACGGTCAACACCAAAATCCCAACATTTAGTGAATAAAGCGTTTGACCCACTAGGTGTAGTTGGGTCAAGTTGTGCAGGCCGACGGACAGACCACTAGATGTGGGGTTGGCAGGGACGGGGAGTGTTCCGCATAACAAGATGATGATTGATGCGTTGACGGCTGGAGCCAGCGTGCGCATCTCTGCGGCCAAAATTCCCGTTTCAGAGGATACCCCGGCACGGTTCGGGGCAGGTTTACATGAAGCGACCGCAACGACGGTCTAGAAACGGGGCACGACGCGATGAAAATCGAACGCAATTTCACCACAGCAGGCGCAGACGCATATGCAGGGATCGGTTTCCGGAGCGCGACCTCTGAAATCCGCAACCCCGATGGGACAATCGTCTTTCAGCTGGAAAATTGCGAAATCCCCGAAGCGTGGAGCCAGGTGGCCAGCGATGTCATCGCGCAGAAGTATTTCCGCAAGGCTGGCGTGCCGTCGGAACTGAAGCGGGTGAAGGAAAAGGGCGTGCCAGAGTTCCTGTGGCGCTCAGAGCCCGCAAAAGGGGCCACCATGGGCGGTGAGACCTCTGCCAAGCAGGTGTTTGACCGTTTGGCCGGGGCTTGGGCCTATTGGGGCTGGAAAGGTGGCTATTTCACAACCGAAGAAGACGCCCGTGCCTACTACGACGAAATGCGCCACATGCTGGCGACACAGCGTGCCGCGCCAAACAGCCCGCAGTGGTTCAACACCGGTCTGCACTGGGCCTACGGCATCGATGGGCCAGCGCAGGGCCACTACTATGTCGATTACCAGACCAAAGAGTTGACCAAATCTGCGTCCTCTTATGAGCATCCGCAACCGCACGCTTGCTTTATCCAGTCCGTCTCCGACGATCTGGTGAATGACGGCGGGATTATGGACCTTTGGGTGCGTGAAGCGCGTCTATTCAAATATGGCTCTGGCACTGGCACGAACTTCTCGTCGCTGCGCGGCGAGGGTGAGCCACTGTCCGGTGGAGGGAAATCATCGGGCCTGATGGGGTTCCTGAAGATTGGTGACCGCGCGGCTGGTGCGATCAAGTCGGGCGGCACGACGCGCCGTGCGGCGAAGATGGTGATTGTCGATGCCGACCACCCCGATATCGAGGAATTCATCAACTGGAAGGTCATCGAAGAACAGAAAGTGGCGTCCATCGTCGCGGGCTCCAAGATGCACGAGCAAAAGCTCAACGCGATCTTTGCGGCGATCAAAGCTTGGGACGGCGCTGAGGCCGATGCCTATGATCCCAAAGTGAACAACACCCTGCAAGCCGCTGTTCGCGATGCAAAAAAGGTGATGATCCCCGAGACTTATATCAAGCGCGTGCTAGATTATGCCAAGCAGGGCCACACCAGCATTGAGTTCCCGACATATGACACCGATTGGGATAGCGAGGCGTATTCCAGCGTCTCTGGCCAGAACTCCAACAACTCGATCCGCGTGACCGATGATTTCCTGCGGGCTGTGGAAAATGGCGAGCAGTGGAAGCTGCGCAACCGCAAGAACGGCGAAGTCGCCAAGATCATCGATGCGCGTGAGTTGTGGGAAAAAGTGGGTCACGCCGCTTGGGCCTGTGCCGATCCGGGCATTCAGTACCACGACACGGTCAACGCCTGGCACACATGCCCCGCAGACGGTGAGATTCGCGGCTCAAACCCTTGTTCTGAATACATGTTCCTGGATGACACGGCCTGTAACCTGGCATCGATGAACCTGCTGACCTTCTACAAAGACGGCGCATTCCAGGTTGAAGATTATATCCACGCCACACGTCTTTGGACCGTGACGCTGGAAATCTCGGTGATGATGGCGCAGTTCCCATCCAAGGAAATCGCGCAGCGGTCCTATGACTTCCGCACGCTGGGTCTGGGCTATGCCAACATCGGCGGTCTGCTGATGAACATGGGCTACGGATACGACAGCGCCGAGGGCCGCAGCATGGGCGCCGCGCTGACCGCGATCCTGACCGGTGTGTCTTACGCGACCTCTGCCGAGATGGCCGGTGAGCTGGGGGCCTTCCCCGGATACAAGAAAAACAGCAAGCACATGCTGCGCGTCATCAAGAACCACCGTCAGGCCGCTTTGGGCAAGACGGATGGCTATGACAACCTGGACATCAAGCCCGTGGCACTCGACCACGCCAACTGCCCCGATGATCGCCTGTGCGACATTGCGGTTGGTGCATGGGATGAGGCGCTGAAGCTGGGTAAGAAGCACGGCTACCGCAATGCGCAGGTCTCTGTGATCGCGCCGACCGGGACCATCGGTCTGGTCATGGATTGCGACACCACAGGGATCGAGCCTGACTTTGCGCTGGTGAAGTTCAAAAAGCTCGCCGGTGGCGGTTACTTCAAGATCATCAACCAATCGGTGCCAGCCGCGCTTGAGACTTTGGGCTATGGTTCAGCCCAGATCGAAGAGATCATCGCTTATGCCGTAGGCCACGGGTCGCTGGGTCAAGCACCTGCGATCAACCACACCAGCCTGATCGGTCATGGCTTTGGTCAGGCCGAGCTGGAAAAGGTCGAAGGCGCGCTGAAGTCCGCGTTCGACATCCGGTTCGTGTTCAACCAGTGGACGTTGGGCGAAGAATTCTGCACGCAGACGCTGGGCATTCCAGCCGCCAAGCTGAACGATCCGACCTTTGATCTGCTGCGCCACCTTGGGTTCAGCAAGCAGGACATCGATGCGGCCAACGACCATGTTTGCGGCACCATGACACTGGAAGGCGCGCCGTTCCTGAAAGACGAGCATCTGAGCGTCTTTGACTGCGCCAACCCCTGCGGCAAGAAGGGCAAACGTTTCCTGTCGGTCGACAGCCACATCTACATGATGGCCGCTGCGCAATCGTTCATCTCTGGCGCGATCTCCAAGACGATCAACATGCCAAACGATGCGACGATTGAGGACTGCCAGAAGGCCTATGAGCTGTCGTGGTCGCTGGGCATCAAGGCCAACGCGCTTTATCGCGATGGGTCCAAGCTGAGCCAGCCACTGGCCGCGGCTTTGGTCGAGGACGATGAGGAAGCGCAAGAGATCCTTGAAAGCGGCACGCCGCATGAGAAATCTGCCGTGCTGGCCGAAAAGATCGTTGAGAAGATCATCATCAAGGAAGTGCTTAAGGATCACGAGCGCAACAAGATGCCACAGCGCCGTCGCGGGTATACGCAAAAGGCCATTGTGGGCGGGCACAAGGTTTACCTGCGCACTGGCGAATATGAGACCGGCAAGCTGGGTGAGATCTTCATCGACATGCACAAAGAGGGTGCGGGCTTCCGAGCGATGATGAACAACTTCGCCATCGCGGTGTCCGTGGGCCTGCAATACGGTGTGCCGCTGGAGGAATTCGTCGACGCCTTTACCTTCACCAAGTTTGAGCCTGCGGGCATGGTGCAGGGCAACGACAGCATCAAGACGGCGACGTCGATCCTTGACTACATCTTCCGCGAATTGGCCGTGTCCTATCTGGACCGCACCGATCTGGCCCATGTGAAGCCCGAAGGCGTCAGCTTTGACGAGCTTGGCCGGGGCGAAGAGGAAGGTGTGAGCAACTTCACCGAACTGGAGGGGACACGCGCGTCGTCTCAGGTGGATGTGCTGAAAAAGGTGGTGTCCACGGGTTATCTGCGCAACCGCGCGCCACAGGAACTGATGGTGCTGGATGGCGGCATGAACCCGGTCGCCGCCCTGAACACGCTGGTGCCTGAGGTGGCCGACGCCGCCGTGGCCGAGGCCGTGACCTCAACCACCGGGCTGACCCTGCGCGATAAGGCAAAGATGCAGGGCTACGAAGGCGACCCTTGCGGCGAATGCGGCAACTACACGCTGGTGCGCAACGGGACATGCATGAAGTGCAACACCTGCGGCGGAACGAGTGGGTGTAGCTAGAGAGATACGGCGAGGTGGCGGGCCGCAGTTTTCTGCGAAAACCGCTTACCCCGCCGCGGTGCCCCCGTTGGGGACACCGGGAACCCAAGGTGGCTGAGGTCACCTTCGGCGCGGATCGGGCCGCAGGCAATAAACCGGGCGGTACATAAACACGAGCCTGATCAGCGAAACTCAGGGGGAACTTCGGTTCCCCCTTTTTTATGTCGGTTTGGGTTGTAAGGCGGACTCCGCCATTTGCTGCGCAAATCACTCTGTCCTTGGACCGCAGGCGCGGTGCGCCCGCGGGAGATCAACGAAATTAAGGGGCGGCCATTTGGTCGCCCCCTTTTTTATGTCGGTTCGGGTTGAAAGGCGGACTCCGCCATTTGCTGCGCAAATCGCTCTGTCCTTGGACCGCAGGCGCGCTGCGCCCGCGGGGGTCCCCCCTTTTTCTTTTGTAATCAACAGGCCGGCTTCCTAGGTTGAAGGCAGGTCATTTGAAAAGGAAACATTCCATGCGGTGCCACGAAGTAGATTATGAGATTTTCGGCGATGATATGCAGATCGTTGAGGTGGAACTGGACCCCGGCGAAAAGCTGATCGCGGAAGCGGGGGCGATGAACTACATGGAAGACGGCATCGCTTTTGACACCAAGATGGGCGATGGCACCACGCCGTCATCGGGCGTCATGGGGGCGCTGATGAATGTGGGCAAGCGGGTGCTGACGGGGGAATCGATTTTCCTCACGCACTTCAGCAATGCAGGCCAAGGCAAGCGTCGGGTGGCCTTTGCAGCACCTTACCCCGGCAAGATCATCCCGGTGGATATGGCGACGGTAGGTGAAGAGCTGATTTGCCAGAAAGATGCGTTTCTCTGTGCGGCCTTTGGCACCACCACCGACATCGCGTTTCAGCGCAAACTCGGGGCGGGGTTCTTTGGCGGCGAAGGCTTTATCATGCAGCGGTTGCGCGGCGATGGCATGGCCTTCATCCATGTGGGCGGCACGGTGATCAAGCGCGAGCTTGCGGCGGGCGAGACCCTGCGCGTCGATACGGGCTGTTTTGCGGCCTGTTCCAGCACGGTGGATTACAATATTGAGCGGGCCGGGAACCTCAAATCCATGGTCTTTGGCGGTGAGGGGATCTTTATCGCCACGCTGCACGGGCCGGGGACCGTCTATCTGCAATCGCTGCCGTTCTCGCGGTTGGCCAACCGGGTCTTGCAGGCCGCTGGTGGTGGCAAAGGCGAAGGGTCCGTGCTGGGTGGTCTGGGCGATATGTTTGGGGACCGCTAGGGCGGTTTAGCGCGCATTGAACGTGAAAAGTTGCGCGCCGTTGAGGGTGTAGCCGTCGATCAGCGCGGCGGCGCTTGGGCTGGTCAGCCAGGCCTCCAGCGTCGTCACAAGATCGGCGCGCACATGCGGGTGGCGATCAGGATTGATCGGTAAGAGACTGTATTGATTGTGTAAAACCGGATCGCCCTCAAACAGCAGCGCGAGCGTTCCCGGATTGCCAAAGGTGAGCCAGCTTGCGCGATCCGATAGGATATAGGCGTTCAGACCAGCGGCGGTGTTCAGCGCCGCGCCCATGCCGGACCCAGATTCGAGATACCAATCGCCTGCGGGCGGCTCGGGCCAAAGCGCCAGCTCTGCTTTATGGGTGCCGCTGTCGTCGCCACGGCTGACGAAGGGGGCTTGGGTCTGGGCGATGCGTGTCATCGCGTCGGTGGCCGATGGGGCGGACCGGATGTTCGCAGGATCAGTGGCCGGACCGATCAGGACAAAATCGTTGTACATGACTTCGCGCCGGTGAGTGGCGTGGCCTGCGGCGACAAAGGCCTCCTCTGCCGTTTTGGCATGGACCAGCACCGCGTCCACGTCGCCAGCCTGACCAAGACGCAGGGCTTGGCCGGTGCCCACGACCAGCAGTTGCACGGTGATCCCGGTGTCGGCCTTGAACGCGGGCAAGAGCATATCGGCCAGACCGGAATTTTCAAAGGAGGTGGTGACAGCGAGCCTGAGGGTTTCGGCGGCGCTTGTCGTGGCCCAAAAGAGCGTGAGCAAGGCGAGGATCGTTTTCATAAGATGTCCCCCCGCAAAAAGGCCTGCAGGGCCGGGGTTTCGGGTTTGCTGAGGATGCCGGGGCCAATCTCGGCGATTTTCCCGCCCACAAGGAAGATCGCGTCGCTGGCAAGGCGGCGGGCCTGTCCCATGTCGTGGGTGGCGATCACGATGCGGGTGCCCGATTGGGCGGCGTCGTGCAGCAGCGCCTCAATCGCGCGGGTGGCGGCACCATCGAGGCTGGCGCAGGGTTCATCAAGGAACAGTACCTTTGGCGCGGTGATCAGGGCGCGGGCGAGGGCGAGTTTTTGCCGTTCGCCCCCCGACAGGCGCGCGGCTTGCAGTTGCAGTTTGTCCGACAGCCCGGCGCGCGCGGCCCAGTCTGCCACAAGGGCGGTGCGGTCGGGCGCGCGGATGAGGTCAAGCGGGTAGCGCAGGTTGCCCGCCACTGTGCGGCGCAGCAGGATCGGTGTTTGAAAGACAAAGGACTGGTGGCGATGCGCCTCTGCGGCCGGGCAGGCCCAGTCGATTGTGCCGCCTGACAGCCGTTCAATGCCATGCAGCGCGCGCAAGAGCGTGGTCTTGCCCGACCCATTTGGCCCCATCACAACAGTGATGCCCGCGCCATCCAGCGTCAGGTCAATTGGACCAAGCAGGTGCTGGCTCTTGCGGCGCACGGTCAGGCCTTTGGTGCGAAGTGGGAGCATCACCAGCGCCCCCTGCGTTCGGTACCCGAAAGCCAGTGGATCGCGAGGTTTACGGCCAGCGCCAGACCGATCAGCACAAAGCCAAGGGCGAGGGCCAGGGCAAAATCGCCTTTGCCGGTTTCCAGCGCGATGGCGGTGGTAAGCACGCGGGTGGCGTTGTCGATATTGCCGCCGACGATCATGATCGCGCCGACCTCACCAATTGCGCGGCCAAACCCGGCGAGGGCCGCGGTCAGCAGCGCCCGCCTGCCATCGACGATCAGGGTCATGATCCGTTGACGTTTCGTGGTGTTCAGCGAGATCAGCAGGTCATGGTACTCGGCCCAAAGCTCTCGCATCGCTTGGTGGGTGATCGAGGCGATGAGCGGCGTGATGATGATTACCTGCGCGATGATCATGGCGGTGGGGGTAAAGAGCAGGCCCAGCACGCCAAAGGGGCCAGACCGCGACAGCAGGATATAGACGATCAGCCCCACTACGACGGGCGGCAGGCCCATGAGCGCGTTCAAAACCGCGATCACAAAGCGGCGAAAGCGGAACCGTTGCACGGCCAGGGCGGTGCCAAGCGGGATGGCGATGACACTGGCGATCAGCAGGGCGGACAGGCTGACGTGCAGCGACCGCAGGCTGATATCCAGCAGATCGGCGTCCAACGTCACCACCAGCCAAAAGGCCGCGATCAATCCATCAAGGATATCGTTCATATGAAGGGCCGCGCTGTCATGGCGTCTGACTAGGAGGGGGTTGCGCCCTTGTCCAGCCGTCTAGCCGACACGCGGAATGTCAAAACCGGCATCGGCCAAGACGAATGTATCAAATAGGAAACCTGGTGAGACGGTGCAGCTGACAAGGGTGAAGTCCCCGGTGGTGCTGGCAGCTTGCCAGTGGTTGGCGGGCACGATCAGCTGCGGGTGCTGGCCATTCGCCAGATCAGGGCCAAGCAGCGCGTCCGTGGCAGGGCCCGCATCGGTGGCGCTGCGCGACAGAGTCAGCGGTGCGCCCGCGTGGTAGAGCCAGATTTCGGTGGCATCGACCTTGTGCCAATGGCTGCTCTCGCCTGCTTTGAGCAGGAAGTAGATACAGGTGCCGGTTGGGCGGCCTGCGTTTTCGGCGAGCCATGTCTGGCGGTAGTGGCCGCCTTCGGGGTGCGGTTGCAGGTCAAGCTGCGCGATGATGTCGTCGGCTGTCATGGGGGCAGGTTACGGGATTGCGCGGGCGCTGCAATGGGGTGAGTGTGGGGTCATGAAACATGTGGTGATTGTAGGGGCCGGGCTGATTGGGTCGGCGGTGGCGTATCGGTTGGTGCATGCGGGCGCGCGCGTGACGATTGTGGACCGGGCAGGCCCTGCAGCGGGGGCATCCGGCACGTCCTTTGGCTGGATCAACGCAAGCTTTTACGCAGATGCAGCCCACCACCGGTTACGCGCGGCAGGGATCGCGGCGCATCGGGCCTTGCACGCTGAACTGCCGGGCTGCGGGATCACTTGGCAGCGGACGTTGTGGTATGAGGCGCAGGATGATGCGCTGGATCAGATGGCGGGTGATCTTGCGGCCTTGGATTATCCGGTGCTGCGGATTGATCGGGACGCCTTTGCTGCGCTGGAACCTGATGTCGCGGCACCGGATGCCGCCCTTTGTTTTGCCGCCGAAGGGGTGGCCGATGCCAGCACACTGAACCATACGCTGTTTCACGCGGCCTTGGGATTGGGCGCGCGGGCTGTTCTGGGCTGTGCCGTGACGGGTTTGATCCGGGCAGGTGGTCAGGTGAGCGGCGTTGAGACTGATCAGGGGGCGATTGCCGCCGATGAGGTGGTGATTGCCGCAGGCGTTGGGGCTGCGGATTTGATTGGTCTGCCGATGCTGCGCCGGCCGGGTTTGTTGATGAAAACCAAAGCTTTGCCACCCGTTCTTGCGCATGTCCTGGTGACGCCAGAAGGCGAGATCAAACAAGACGCTGACGGGCGATTGGTGATGCCAACCACGGTGGGACACCAAGCTGATAAGGCAGAGGGCCTCACCGAGGCACCGGATAGAATTGCCGATGCGGCGTTGATCCGGTTGCAGCGGGTGTTTCCGCATCACGACCTACAATGGACAGAGGTTGCGCTGGCCTATCGGCCCGTGCCGCAGGATGGCTTGCCTGTGATCGGGGCCGTGGAACCGGGGGTCTATGCCTGCGTCATGCACTCTGGCGTGACCTTGGCGGCGATTGCGGCGCAATACGCCGCGCAAGAGGTGCTTGCAGGGCAGTTGGTCAACACATTGGGCCCATATCGTCCGGGACGGTTTTAGCGCGGGGGCGATTATTCGACGAATAATCGTAAAGCCATCGCCCCCAACTGCGCTTATTTCAGGATCGAACGGCCCGCGTATTGTGCAGTTTCGCCCAAGAGCTCTTCGATACGGATCAGCTGGTTGTATTTCGCCAGACGGTCGGAGCGTGACAACGACCCGGTTTTGATCTGGCCGCAGTTTGTCGCCACGGCGAGATCTGCGATGGTCGCATCCTCGGTCTCGCCGGACCGGTGCGACATCACGTTGGTGAATTGCGCCCGGTGCGCCATATCAACCGCTTGAAGTGTTTCCGTTAAGGTGCCGATTTGGTTGACTTTTACCAGCATGGAGTTGGCCGAGCCCTTGGCAATCCCGTCGGCCAGACGTGCGGGGTTGGTCACGAACAGATCGTCACCTACCAGCTGCACCTTGTCGCCGATCTTGTCGGTCAGCATCTTCCAGCCGTCCCAGTCATCCTCGGACATGCCGTCTTCGATGCTGATGATCGGGTAGTCGCTGGCCAGCTGCGCCAGATAGTCGGCGTTTTCTGCGGATGTCAGCGATTTGCCTTCGCCTGTCATCTCGTATTTGCCGTCCTTGTAGTATTCCGTCGCCGCACAATCGAGCGCGAGGTAGATGTCTTTGCCCGGCTCATATCCGGCCTTCTTGATTGAGGTCATGATGAAATCAAGCGCATCACGGGTGGAGGCGAGGTTGGGGGCAAAGCCACCTTCGTCGCCGATACCGGTGTTGTGGCCCGCAGCAGAGAGTTCCTTCTTCAGCGTGTGGAACACCTCAGAGCCCATGCGCACAGCCTCGCGGATGTTTTCCGCAGCCACGGGCATGATCATGAATTCCTGAATATCGATAGGGTTATCAGCATGTTCGCCGCCGTTGATGATGTTCATCATCGGTACCGGCAGAGTGCGGGCAGAAGTGCCACCGATGTAACGGTAAAGCGGTTGCGCGGTGTATTCTGCCGCCGCCTTGGCCACGGCCATGGAGACGCCCAAAATCGCGTTTGCGCCCAAGCGGCCCTTGTTTGGGGTGCCGTCGAGTTCGATCATCGCCATGTCGATGCTGACCTGCTCGGTCGCCTCATAGCCCAGCAATGTCTCTGCGATTTCGCCGTTCACGGCGGCGACGGCTTCCAACACGCCTTTGCCCATGTAGCGGGATTTGTCGCCATCGCGTTTTTCCACGGCCTCGTGCGCGCCGGTTGATGCGCCCGAAGGCACGGCGGCGCGGCCCATGGTGCCGTCTTCGAGCGTCACGTCGACTTCAACCGTGGGGTTGCCCCGGCTATCAAGGATTTCGCGGGCGTGGATGTCGATGATAGTGCTCATGGAGGGCTCCTTTTGAGGGATGTTAGCGATCTCGGCGCCTCTATAGCGCGGGTTTGTTGCGGTTTAAACGGGATTCGCGCCAAAGGGTATAAAGGCCTGAGGTGACGATGATGAATGCGCCCAAGAGGGTCAGCACATCGGGGCGTTCGCCAAAGGCGAAGACACCGATGAACAGCGCAAAGACGATGCGACTGTAGCGGAACGGCGAGATGAGGGAGACATCGCCAATCCGCGTGGCCGCGACGATGGTGTAGTAGGCGGCAATGCCAATGAGGATGGCTGCGATCATGCGCAGGGTGTTGGGGGCATTGGGCATCGCGATGGGATCGCCTTGCACCAGATGCATCACAATGCCCGCAGGGATCAGGCTGACGAAGGCATAGACCGAAACCTTGATCGTCGAGATGTTTGGCGGCAATCGGCGCGTGAAAAGGTCCCGGCTGCCCAACCCAATCACCGCGACAACGGCGAAAAGTGCATTTGCATCAAACCCTTCCATGCCGGGGCGGATGATCAGCAGGACACCGAAAAGGCCGACAAGTGTCGCCGTCCAGCGCCGCCAGCCGATGGTTTCGCCAAAGAGGATTGCAGCACCAACCGTCACCCAAAGCGGCGTGGCTTGCAGGATCGCCGAGGCGGTTGAAATCGGGGTCAGCGCAAGGGCGGTCAGAAATCCGATGCTGCCGATGGCGTCACACAGGTTGCGGCCCACGACGGCGGGGTGAAAGAAATGCTCAAAAAGCGCGCCGGGTTCCTTGATCCTGGCGGCAGTGCCAAAGACGATGACGCCACCCATCGCAAGGATCACCGTGATCTGACCAATGGGGATCGCGCCAGACATTTGCTTGATGAACATATCCTCGATCGCGAAGAGCAGCATCGCCAAAACCATCAAAACGCTACCGCGCAGGTTATCCAATGTGTGTCCGATCTTGTGTGTGTTCGGGGCCGAGATACAGAAAGTTGTACAAAATGAAAAGAAGTCAGGTTTTCCACCATTGATGGAATCGTAAGAGCTTGCGACGATCCTTGCATTGTACAGACATGGGGATGTCGAAAATGAAATTTGTAGTTTTGATGTGTGGTTGGGCGACAGCAACGGGTTTTGCCACCCTGATCGCCGGTTAACGCGCTATTTGCCGGTTTTGGTGCCGTAAAGCTCTAACCGGTGACCAATCAGTTTGTAGCCAAGCTTGGCTGCGATCTTTTCCTGAAGGGCCTCGATTTCGGGGTCCAGAAATTCGATCACTTCGCCTGATTGCATGTCGATCAGGTGGTCGTGATGGTCGCGCTCTGCGGTTTCATAGCGTGCGCGGCCATCGCCAAACTCGTGCTTTTCCAGAATGCCGGTTTCTTCCAAAAGCTTGACGGTCCGGTAGACCGTGGCGAGCGAAATCCGTGGGTCCGCGTCGGCGGCCCGTTTGTACAGCTCTTCCACATCGGGGTGATCATCTGCCGCTTCCAGCACGGCCGCGATGGTGCGGCGCTGGTCGGTCATGCGCAGGCCCGCGGCTTCGCAACGGGACAAAATGGAAGTGGGCATGTGGGGCCTCGGTTCTTTGCGATCTTGCGGCTGGCATACAGCGCAATTGACGCGGTTTCCAGATGGGGTGGACGGCGAATTGGTGCTGCTGTGCCGATTTTCCCCTTTGGTGGGCCGGGGCCGGCTGTCAGGCTGAGGGGCGAAAACCAAAGGGGATTGTGATGAGCTTGATGAAAACACTGGCCAAGGTGGCCATCGGCGTAGCTGTGGCCAAGGGTGCGCAAAAGATGATGCAGGGCGGGTCACAGACCCAAAGTGGCAGCGTGGCCGAGGATGGGCTGTTTCGCGGCACCCATTCGCCCAGCCAGACGGCGGACGCGCAAGCGGGCAATCCGTTGGAAGGGATGATGGACAGCGTGCTGGGCGGTGGATCGGCGCAGGGCGGTCTGGGCGGTTTGCTGGATCAATTTGCAGGCAGCGACGGCGTCGATAGTGACGCGCGTCAGGCGCCTGCGGGGCTTGAGGATTTGCTGGGTGGTTTGACCGGCGGGGCCGCTGGCGGCGGCTTGGGCGGACTCTTGGGTGGCTTGGCCGGTGCTTTGGGCGGTGGCGGGTCCGGTGGTTTGGGCGAAGTGCTGGGATCGCAATTCGACAGCACACCACAAAAGGCCAAGACCCCAACGCAGGATCAAGAGGCCGCTGCGGCCCTGATGCTGTCGGCGATGCTGCAGGCCGCGAAATCCGACGGAACGTTCGATCAGGGCGAGCAGGCCAAGATCATGGACAAGCTGGGCGATGTGAGCGACGCAGAGCGGAATTTCGTCAATCGTGAGCTGCAAAAGCCGATTGACGTGCAAGGTCTGGCCAATGCCGTCCCGCAGGGGATGGAACGGCAGGTATATATGATGTCGGTGCTGGGCATCGATCTGGATAGCCAGGAAGAGGCGAAATATCTCCACGATTTGGCGTCAGAACTGCGGATTCAACCCGCTGCTGTCAATGCGGTGCATGATAAATTGGGTGTGCCGCGCATCTATCGCTAGATGCGCAAATCGCCTTCCATCACCATGACGGCCTGACCGCTGATGCGGACCTGTGCCGGATCGCCAAAGGTTTCCGCGGTGATCCGGGACGGGCGGCCCATATCCTCGCCCTGTGTGATGTGCAGGGTCTGGTGCTGGCGAAGGTCCGATTGCAAGAGTGCGGCGAGGGTGGCCGAGGCGCTGCCCGTGGCGGGGTCTTCTGGCATGTCGTCAAGCGGGGCGAACATGCGGGCGTCGACCTGTGATCCGTCGCGCACATAGGCAAAGATCGAAAAATCCATGCCTGCGGGGTGGCGCTGCGCGCCTTCACGGCAGGCGGCGATGTCGGATTGGCACCGGGCCAATGTTGCGCGGTCGGTCAGTTGCACAATGACAAATGGGAGGCCAAGCGAGGCTTGCACCGGCACATGCACCGACAGATCAATCGCCTCGACCGCAAGGCCAAGCGCGCGAGCCACAAGCGCGGGGTCGGGGTGGGACAAACGCTCCAACGGGGCGGAGGTGACAAAGCTGGCACCCTGTGGCGTGACCTTGCAGGGCAGGTTACCGACGCCAAGTTCCAACACCTGATCTGCACCGCGCCCCAGATCGAACAGCGCGATGGCGGTGCCGATGGTGGGATGGCCCGCAAAGGGAACTTCATGCGTAGGGGTAAAGATGCGCACGCGGGCAGTGTTTGCGGGGTCACTTGGCGGATAGACGAACGTGGTCTCAGAGAAGTTGAACTCTTTGGTGATCGCCTGAAGCTGATCCTCTTGCAGGCCCGCCGCGTCGGGGAAAATGGCAAGCTGGTTGCCGGAAAACGGGCGGTCGGTGAAGACATCATAGACGTAGTATTTGGTCACGACGCAGTATCCTTATTGCGGGTCAGCCGGGCGGCGAGGGGGGCGACGGTTAGGCCTTGGACGATGATCGAAAAGATCACCACGACATAGGTCGCGGTCAAGATCAGTGGTTTCCATTCGCTGTCCGGCAGCGACAGGGCAAGTGCGACAGAGATCCCGCCCTTGAGCCCGCCCCATGTCATAATCGGCGTGACACCTGTGCTGAAACTGCGGAAGGGGCGCAGCAGGGTGATCGGGACAGCCACGGCCGCAAGACGGCCCAGAAGGGCAATGAAGATGGCAGCAATGCCTGCACTGAGGGTGTCAAAGTTGAAGGCGATGGCGAAAACCTCGACCCCGATCATCAGGAACAGCACGGCGTTGAGGATTTCATCAATGAGCTTCCAAAAGCCGTCGACGTATTGGCGCGTCACCTCTGACATGCCGTATTTGGTGCCGACATCGCCGATCAAAAGCCCGGCGCAAACGGCCATGATCGGGGCCGAGACATGCAGCCACACGGCCAGTTCGTAGCCGCCGAATGCAAGGCCGAGGGTGATCAGCACCTCAAGGCTGTAGTCGTCAATTCGGCGCATGACCCGGAAGGTGAGCCAGCCCAGCACGATGCCAAGGATTGCGCCGCCCAATGCCTCTTGCAAAAACAGCTGCGCGGCCCCCGCAAGGCCAGAGCCGTGGTCGTCGCCATGGGGAAAGGCGAGGCCGACGAGCACCAGAAAGACCACATAGCCGACGCCGTCGTTAAACAGGCTCTCACCCGCGATCTTGGTTTCCAGCGATTTGGGCAGGTTCGCCGCGCGCAGCACGCCCAAAACGGCGACCGGGTCCGTGGGGCTAATCAGTGATCCAAAGACCAGCGCGATCAGCAGCGGCATGCCGGTGACCCAGGAAAACGCATAGCCCACGAGGGTGGTCGACAGCGCGATGCCAATCGTGGCCATCAGGACCACGGGCAACCATTCGCGGCGCAGATCACCCAGTTTGACGTGTAGGGCCCCGGCAAAGAGCAGCAGGCCCAACATGCCTTCCAAAAGGGCATCGGAGAATTCGATCTCGAGCACGGTGGCGCGCACGATGTCGGCGACGCCAAGCGCGGGCAGGATCAGGTCGAGCCCCATGACCGCAAAAGAGGCCAGCAGCGCCACGACAAGGATGCCGATGGCGGGGGGCAGGCGCAGGTAGAGGTAGTTGATGGCCCCAAAAGCCCCAGCAAGGACGATCAGCAGCGACGTGATTTGGAGGATATTCATGGGGCGTCCAATTTGGTCGTGTTGGCCCCCCCTATCATGGCCTGTTCAACGGCGCCACGGCAGGCGGAGCCATGTGCCGCCAAGGGCTGTTGGCTGTGCGCCTGCGCCAAGTTTGAACCGTGCTAGGCCCGGCGCGCGGCGGGTGTCGATGAACCCCAGATCAAGGGCGGTGATGCCACGGGCGGCAAAGTCTGCTGCCGCGCGGGCCAAGAGGACGTGATGCGCATTGGTGCGGCGCCCATCCTCGCCCGACCAGCCGATGTGATAGGTGGCCGTGGGCGCATGAAGCAGAAAGACCATGGCGGCCACACGGATCGCGCCAAGGTAGGCGACATAGGTGACAGCAGCATCACGGTTGTTCTGCGCAAAGGTCTGAGTGAACGCGCGCGGGTAGCCGCGAAAACCTGCGGCCCGTTGCTGCGCGCGATCAAGGATCAGGATCCAGTCGTCGCGCGCGGCGTCAAAGCCCTTCGCCTCAACCCGCAGGCCGGACCGTAGCCCCTTGCGCCAGCTATTGCGCCACTTTTGGCGCATCTGCGAGGAGTGGTCCTGCACCAGATTGAGGATCCCGACATGGGCGGGGGTCATGGCCCGCCAGTATCCCGCGCGGCGCAACACGTTTGTGGCGGTGTGTTCGGGGCTCAGCACCTGGACAGGGTTCTCGCGCAGGAACGCGATCTGCGCCTTGGGGTCATCACTGTCCCAAAGCGGGCCGCGCATGGCGGCGTTCAGAATGCCAAAGGGTGTGAGGCGCGACACGGTGGTCATCTGACCCACGCCATCTCGGCGCAGCAATTCGGTGCCTTGGCCCAAGCCGCGCAGGGTGCGCGCGTAGGCCGGGCTTTGCTGCAGCGGCAAGACTTCGGCAAAATGGGGCAGGGCGTTGTCTAACATCACCTATGTTAAGACAGCGGAAACCTAAAACGTCGTTAATAGGGGCGATGAATCGCCAAAGACCCCGCATATCCGACTATGATTTGCCGCCACCGCGCCTGACGATCACCGCGCTGACGGTGATCGCCTCGCTGTTGTCGCTGCCCGTCTGGCTGGTGCTGACCTTGACGACCTAGCCCAGTTGCACCAGCGCGTGGCGCTTTTTCCCTGCTGAGAGCTTGATCGGGGATGCCAGTGCTGCGGCATCAAGCATTAGGCCCGCATTGGTCAGCGGTTCGTCATTCAGCCGCGCGCCGTTTTCGGCAATCAGGCGCTTGGCCTCTTTGCCTGATCCCGCCAGCCCTGATTTGACCAGCGCCTGTACGATCGACATGCCGTCGCCCAGATCATCAGCCGTCAGCGTCAGTGTGGGCAGATCATCGCCCACGCCGCCCTTTTCAAAAACCTCTCGCGCGGTGGCCTCGGCGGCGGCAGCAGCCTCGGCCCCGTGCAGCAGCGTCGTGACTTCGTTGGCGAGGATGATTTTGGCGGCGTTGATCTCTGACCCTTCGAGCGCGCCAAGGCGTTCGCATTCGTCAAGCGGCAGCTCTGTATAGAGCTTGAGGAACCGGCCGGTGTCGGCGTCCGTGGTGTTGCGCCAGAATTGCCAAAATTCATAGGCCGGGCACAGATCCGCGTTCAGCCAGACAGCGCCGGACTGGGATTTGCCCATCTTCTTGCCGTCCGACGTGGTCAAGAGCGGCGAGGTGAGGCCGTAGATTTCTTTGTCCAGAACACGGCGCGTCAGGTCGATGCCGTTGACGATATTGCCCCATTGATCCGAGCCGCCAAGCTGAAGCAAACAGCCGTAGCGGCGGTTGAGTTCCATAAAGTCGTAGGCCTGCAGGATCATGTAGTTGAATTCGAGGAAGGACAGCGATTGTTCCCGGTCGAGCCGCGATTTGACGCTTTCAAACGCCAGCATGCGGTTGATCGAAAAATGCCGTCCGATGTCGCGCAGGAAATCCAGGTAGTTCAGCCCATCCAGCCATTCGGCGTTGTTGATCATCATCGCGCCGGTGGCGGTGTCGTCATAGCTCAGGTAGGCCGCAAAGACCTGCTTGATGCCTGCGATATTGGCGTCGATCTGCTCTGGACCCAGCAGCGGGCGTTCATCGGCGCGGAAGGACGGATCGCCCACCTTTGTGGTGCCGCCGCCCATCAGGGTGATCGGTTTGTGGCCGGTCTTTTGCAGCCAGCGCAGCATCATGATCTGGATAAGCGAGCCCACATGCAGCGAAGAGGCGGTTGCGTCAAATCCGATATAGGCGGGCACAGGGCCTTTGGACAGCGCCTCGTCGAGGCCTTGATAATCGGTGCAATCGGCCAGAAAGCCACGTTGCATCATGACGGCCATGAATTCGGACTTGGGGTGGTAGGTCATGCTTGTTCCCGCGCGTTGCTTGGCGCACTCTATAAGCGCCGAATGGGGCGAGGGAAAGAGTATGAAGATCAACGGGCCGATCCGGGCGCTGGGGGCGATGTCGGGGACGTCGCTGGACGGTGTCGATGCCGCTGTTTTGGTGACCGATGGGGTGGTGATCTCTGATTTTGGCGAGACGGATTATCGCGCCTATGAAGAGGATGAGCGCGCCGTGCTGCACGCCGCTTTGGGCCGCTGGCCGGGGGATGATCTGGCGGCTGCGGAAAAGGTCGTGGCAGGGGCCCATGCCGCGGTCTTGTGCGGCTTTGAGGATGTAGCGCTGGTGGGGTTTCATGGCCAGACGCTGGCCCATGATCCCGGCGGGCGCGGCACGCATCAGCTGGGCGATGGCGCTGGTTTGGCGGGGGCTTTGGGTCTGCCGGTGGTCTGGGACTTTCGGTCAAGCGACGTTGAGCTTGGCGGGCAGGGTGCGCCGCTGGCCCCGTTCTATCACTGGGCGCTGGCGCGGTGGATCGGGGCGACCGCGCCCTGCGCCTTCCTGAACCTTGGCGGCGTCGGCAATGTGACATGGGTTGACCAATTGGCCGACGCGCCCGAGGCGCCGGGGGCCTTGTTGGCCTTTGATACGGGGCCCGCCAATG
The DNA here is from genome assembly GCA_947494675.1 of uncultured Paracoccaceae bacterium. Classification (GTDB taxonomy): domain Bacteria; phylum Pseudomonadota; class Alphaproteobacteria; order Rhodobacterales; family Rhodobacteraceae; genus CANMYO01. The sequence goes on along the minus strand of CANLVP010000002.1, from coordinate 721,679 downwards.
CGCCGATCAATGATGTGATGCAAACCCGGCGGGGACAGCCCTATGACGCGGGCGGCGCGCTCGCGGCCAAGGGCCAGGTTGATGAAGCCGTCATCACCGAATTTCTGGCAAACGCTTATTTCTACAAAATCCCGCCCAAATCGCTGGACCGCGATGCCTTTGCGGGCCTTGTTGCGGCTTGCGCTGATCTGTCCGATGCAGACGCGGTGGCCACGCTGACGGCAGCGGCGGCTTTGGCGGTCAGCGAAGGGTTGCGCCATTGCCCGAGCCCGCCGGAAACGCTCTGGGTCACAGGCGGCGGGCGGCATAATGATGTGATGATGCAGATGCTGGCGGCCTCGCTGGATTGCCCCGTGCGCTCGGTTGAGGATGCGGGGCTGGATGGCGATATGCTGGAGGCGCAGGCCTTTGCCTATTTGGCTGTCCGCGTGGCGCGCGGCTTGCCAACATCGTGCCCCGGCACCACCGGAGTGCGCGCCGCCGTCTCCGGCGGCACGCTGAGTTATCCACGTTCTTGATTTATATCAGCGCGTTAGCTGGGTAAGTGAATGTTGAACCGTTCACGGATCGCTAGATCTGTGACCGGATCAAACCGCGCGGCTGAGCGTTCGGCCAGTATCTTTTCCTTACGGGCGATGGCGTTTGCAATCAGGTCAGGTTTGTCGCGTTCTTCCCACTCCTTTGGGGAGGACCGATCCGCCGTCGCGGGGTAGACGTATTCGGTCTGCATCAAGGCCAGTGTCTGGTCAGAGCCAAGGTAGTGGCCGGGGCCGACCTGACAAACCTCGCGCATCGTCTCAAGGCTCAGGGTCTGTTCATTCACCTCGATGCCGCGCACACAGCGCTGCGCCTGCCCCAAAAGATCATCACCAAGGATCAGGGATTCGTGGCAGAACCCAAGGAGCGAGGCGTGCATGCCAGCGGATTCGTAGACCATGTTCAGGCCAGACAGCCCGGCCAGAACGTTGGAGCACATCTGCTCCCACCCGGCCTGCATATCGGGTAGTTTTGCGTCGGCGATGCCTGCCGCCGCCCCGCCGGGCAGCCCGTAGAACCGGTGCATCTGGGCGCAACCTGCCGTCAGAAGCGCCTGTTCGCCCGATCCGCCGGACATTGCCCCTGTGCGCAGGTCCGACACGAAGGGCCAAGTGCCAAAGATCGCCGGATGGCCCGGCGCGATGCTGTTGACGTAGACCACGCCCGCCAGACATTCCGCGACGGCCTGCACGATGGCCCCGGCAATTGGGGCGGGCGCCGTAGCACCGGCTTGCCCGGCAGAGAGCAACAGCACCGGCATGCCACCTGCGATACAAGCCTCCATCACCTGACAGCTTTCGGTGGCGAATTTCATCGGCGGCACGACGAAGCAGTTGGAGTTCGACACGAAAGGCCGCGCGCGCCATGTCGTCTCATCCCCGGCGATCATGTGCAGCATCTCAAAGGCGTCGGCGACAAAGTCAGGCTCTGTGAAGGATGTTCCGACGTGTTTCGTGGTGCCCGAGGTGGTGGCGTAGATGGTGTTGAGGTCCATCTCGCGGTTATCGACGATGTCGCGCGCGACCATAGGGCGTTGCAAAAAGTGGATATTGTCGAGCTGATCAACGATGCGGGCGGCGTCATGCAGGTCTTGCACGGTGCTTTCGCGGTAGTTGCGGCCCGCCACGTCCACCATATGCACAGCGGCCCCGGCGGTGCCGTAATGGACGCGCGTGCCTGACAGATGCAGGTCGTGGCGCGGATCACGGGCGCAAAGGGTCAAGTCGGTGCAGGCCACGGCGAGCATATCCTCGACCAATGCGCGGGGGAACCGGATGCGGCCATCGTCGCCCAAGGTAGCGCCAGCGGCCGTCATATAGTCGATGCCGGATTGCGGCGCGTCGCAAAGCCCGATCTCTTCCAGCGCGGTCAGGGCGGCATTGTGGATTGCGGCCACGTCAGCCTCTGTCAGCGGGTTAAAGCGGCCGCCGGACATGCCAGCGCGGATCGGGCGGAGTGCTTCGGCCAGTGGTGCGGCGCGGGCGGCGGTGCGTGCAGCGCGGCCCCCGGAACGGGTGGGTCTGCCTGCGGGTTTAGTTTCGGTCATTTTGTGGATCTTTCGTCAAAGAGAGGGGGAAGGGTGCGGATTACCCTTGGGGGCGGCCCCGGGCCGCACGACCCCGCCGCGCACCGATGGTGCGGGTGATCGCTACAAATTGCACAAAGTCAGCGCGCATCATGTGTTCCTTTGACGTGCGATCAGTTTGGACAACCGCCGCAGCCGGTCTGTCCTGTCTGCGACATGTCCACCTGTTTGCGACATGCGGGTTTCAAGCCGCAGCGTGGGTCTTGGCGGGGTCTTGCCAAAGCGCGATCACGCATGGCGAAACATCGCAGACAGGCGGCGCGATGGGCCATTCGCCGCCTGAGAAAATGGGAAACTCGCGGGTTTTGGCTGATCAAAATTCACGGACCCGTGAGGCTGTTGCGGTGCCGCCCTTGGGCACCGATGTCAGGGGCACACAACAATCCAAATTGGAGACATGGGATGACATATCGCGTTTTGGCTTCGTCAATGGTGCTGAGTATTGCAGCCGCCCCGGTGTTTGCGGGCGGGATCACCGAACCCGTCGTGGCGGAGGCCCCGACACCAGTGACGGTCGCGCCTGCGCCCGCGCCGGTCTATACGGGCAACGACTGGACCGGGTTCTACGCAGGTGTCGGGGTCGGCTACGGCCAGCTTGAGGCTGACGATTTCTCGGATGACACCGAGGATTACACCTACGGTGTGCACGGCGGTTATCTTTATGATCTGGGCAGCTTTGTTGTCGGTGCCGAGTTGGAATACGACGCCACCGATATCACGGATGATGCAACGGGCATCAACCTGGATGGCGTCGCGCGGGCCAAGGTGCGTGCAGGTTATGACGCGGGCGCATGGTTGCCCTATGTGACCGCCGGTGCGGCGCAGGCCTATACCTCTGGCGGGCTTGATGCCGATGATACGGGCTATTTCGCAGGGCTTGGCGTGGACTATCAGGTCACCAACAGCATCCGTGTGGGGGCTGAGGTTTTGCAGCACCAGTTTGATGACTTTGACGGTGGTGGCACCGATATTGAGGCCACCACAGCCAGCTTGCGGGTTGGGTTTACGTTCTAGGCTTCATCAGTCAGCAGCGCGTCAATTTTCGCGCTGCTGATTCCGTTTTGCAGCGCCGTAAAATCACCGGCGATCATCGCCTGTCCGGCATCGTGGATCGCGCGGTGGGTGACGCGGGCCAAGGATGATCCAATCGACAGACGCGCCACGCCGATCGCGGCAAAATCAGCGCGGCTTTGGGTGTTGAATGGTCCCGCCACCAGCGCGTTCACCGGTTTGTCAGTCGCGGCCACGATGCGGGCGAGCGCGTCCATGTCAGGCGGAAGTGGCGCATAAAGGCAGTCGGCACCCGCTTCGGCAAAGGCAGTCACCCGCCGGATCGCCTCATCGGTGTCATAGGCTCCGGTGAGGATACCGTCTGCGCGGGCGGTAAAGACGAAGTCACCGGGCAGAGCGCGGGCGGCTGAGGCTGCGGCGCGCATCCGTTCGACCGCCAGATCAAACGGATAGGCGTCGCCAGAGGGGAACATCGTGTCTTCGATACAGATGCCCGCAAGCCCTGCCTCATAGGCGAGGCGCACGGTTTCGGCGCAGGTCTCTGGCGCTTCGCCAAAGCCGTTCTCAAAATCGCCTTGCACGGGCAGTGGCGTGGCGGCGGCAATCTCGGCGGCATGGGCGAGGCTTTCATCACGGGTGACAGTGCCGCCATCGGGGCGGCCCAGCGTATAGGCCAGAGCGGCGGAGGATGTGGCCAGCGCCTGCGCGCCCAAGCGGTGCATGAGTTTGGCGCTGCCCGCGTCCCAGACGTTGATCATCACCAGCGGGTTGCCGGGTTGGTGTAGGTCGCGAAATGTCATGGGGATGTCCTTTGGTATTGGCGTTCAATGTTGATAAGGCGGTCCTTGCGCCAGAGCCCGCCGCCGTAGCCCGTCAGGCTGCCGTCTGCGCCGATGATGCGGTGGCAGGGGATGAGGATGGCGATCTGATTGGCTCCGTTGGCGCGGGCGACGGCGCGGGTGGCCGATGGCTTGCCGATCTCTTGCGCCAGTTGCGCGTAGCTGCGGTTTTGCCCGGCGGGAATGGTCTGCAAACCGCGCCAGACGTCGCGGGTGAAAGGCGTGCCGTGGAGGGCGAGGGGGATGTCAAAGGTCGGCTTGGTCCCGTCGAAATAGTCGGCAAGCTGGTGGGCGGTTTCGTCGATCAGGGCGGTGCAGCCAAAGCCAATGTCGCCTTTCACCAGACCGTGCAGGCGCTTGATCTCAGTGGACAGGGCCTTGCGGTCAAAGAACTCCAACAGATGCAGATGGGTGGTGTCCGCGGCGGCAACCATGGTGCCCAAGGGCGTGATGATCTGGTCGATCAGGATGCGGGCATCCGCGCGAAAGTCGCTGGGCCTCAGGCCGACCTGACGGGCGAATGCCGTGCGAAAGGCTTGGGGGCTGTCGAAACCTGCGTCCAGTTGCGCGTCAATCACCCGTGCGCCGGATGCGAGCGCGGTAAAGCCGGACGCCAGACGACGTTGCCGCGCCATGTCGAGGAAAGTCATGCCAAAATGCCGTTTGAACGCGCGGCGGATGGTTGAGGGGTCGTGCCCCATCGCCGAAATATCAGCAGCGGACCAGCGGTATTCGGGTCGCGCCTCGAGTGCCGCAAGCAGTTGTGCCACGGCGCCGTCAGCTACGCCCAGCGGGTTGCAGCGTTTGCAGGGCCGAAAACCTGCGTCGATGCAGGCGGCGATATTGTCGTGAAAGCTGCAATTCTCGCGTTTGGGTTTGCGCGCGGGGCAGGTGAGACGGCAAAAGATGCCGGTCGATGACACCGCAACCCATGCGCGCCCGTCAAAGGCAGCATCCCGGCGGATCAGCGCATCATAAAGCGTGTCGGTATCAGGCAAGGTCAACAACATGAGACAAAGCCTAGGCGATTTGACCTGGCCGTGCTGCCTGAAATCGGGCGTTTATTGAAAATTCTAGCCCGTCGCGAGCGTTTGCGCGAATTCCACAAGCGTTTCCAAGGCTTCCGCATAGGCGTCATCATCGACGGTCATCGCCACGCGGATGTGGCCTGCGGCGGCTTCGCCAAAGCTTTCGCCGGGCATGACCGCGATGTGGTGGGCATCGAGCAGGGCATTGGCAAAACCTTCGCCCGTCAGACCCGTCGCGCGGATATCAAGCATCACATACATCGCGCCCTCTGCTGGGATCGGGCGAACGACGTTTTGCCCTTCCATCGCATCAAGGGTGATCTGGCGGCGGCGGCGGAAGGGAGCGGCGACCTGTTCTTCGAGCGGTTTGCCCTGATTGAGGGCAAAAAGGGCCGCCTCTTGCACAAAGCTCGCGACGCCGTAGGTGGTCGTATTCGCCAGATCAAAGATCTTTGAAATCGCCTCTTCCGGGCCGCAAATCCAACCGACGCGGCTGCCGGTCATGGCGTGACTTTTGGACATGGAGCCAACGACCAACGTGCGCTCAGCCATGCCGGGCAGGCTGCGCGGGCTGATATGGGTGCCTTGCCAAACTTGGGTGTCATAAACCTCATCCGAGATCAGCCAGAGGTCGTGATCGACGCAGGTTTGGGCGATCCTGTCCAAAGTGGTGGCGTCATAGATCACGCCGGTGGGGTTGTTGGGGGTATTGATCAGCAGGGATTTTGCACCGGCAGCGGCTGTGTTCAAATCGGCGGCCTGCGGGCGAAAATCATCGGCGGATCGGGTCATGATGGGGCGCGGGATCGCACCAACCGCGCGCAAGGTGCCGGGATAGGTCGCGTAGTAGGGATCGACATAAAGCGCGGTGTCACCTTCGTCGCAGACCGCATGGTGGGCAGCAAACAGGCCTGCCTGACCGCCCGGCGTGATCTGGATGTTGGCAGGCGTTGTCGGCACGCCGGTCGCCGCCTCAATCCGCGCCGCAACAGCAGCGCGCAGGGCGGGATCACCTTGCACGGGGGAATAGCCCGTCGCGCCCGCCTTGGCGGCGGCGTGCATCGCGTCAAGGATCACCGGATCAGTGCGAATGTCATGTTCGCCTTGGGTCAGTTCCAGCACCGGGATGCCGTCAGCGATCATCTGTTTAGCGCGGTAGAAGACGTCCCAGCCGTCAGAGCCGCCGCCGGTGATATGCGAGATGCGATTTGCGAGTTTCATAGGCGCATCTGCATCACGGGGCGTTGCGGTGGTCAAGCCATGAGTTTGCGCGGGCCGGGGCCGTCGCGGCCTTGCACGTCGGCGGGGTTATAGAGCGCGCAGGTCTTCAGGCTCAGGCAGCCACAGCCGATGCAGCCATCCAGCGTGTCGCGGAGGGTTTCCAATGCGGTGATGCGGGCGTCGATCTCTGCCCGCATCAACCGGCTGATCCGGGTCCAATCGGCCTTGGTCGGGGCCTTGTGATCAGGGAGATGCGCCATGTGAGCGGCGATGTCCGAAAGGGCAAAGCCCAGCTTTTGTGCGGCCATCACGAACGACAACCGCCGGATATCGGCGCGGGCATAGCGACGGTGACCGCCTGCGTTGCGCACCGGATGAACGATGCCGTGGGTTTCATAAAACCGGATCGCCGACACGGCGAGACCGGTGCGGTTGGACAAATCGCCAATGGTCAGACCCTGGGACATCAAAAAACCTCTTGATCTCAAGTGCACTTGAGAAATTACAAACAGATTCGCAACGACTTGAATAGAGGAGAAGTGAGATGCGGACATCAAAGACGCAAAGGGTCTGCGTGGACCAACACAGTATCAGAGCATTGCAGCGTGAAGGGATCGGCTGGGGCCATGACCTTGATTGCGGGTGCTTTCATGTGGAAAGGTCCACCTTGCCTGAGGGGCCGGTGGCCCGGTTTCGCAACTGGATGAGAAAGGGGATTGTCTGATGGCTTATCTTGAACATGTGAATATCACCGTGGCGGACCCAAAGGCGACGGCGGCGCTTTTTCATGACCTCTTTGGCTGGCACACACGCTGGGAAGGGGCGAGCATGAATGGCGCGGGCTACACTGTGCATGTGGGCACCGACACCAGCTATGTCGCTGTCTATTCAGGCCATGCGCCGGACCAGACGGTGCCCAAGGCGGATGCCAGTTACGCCACGCGCGGCGCGTTGAACCATATCGCGGTTGTGGTTGATGATCTGGACGCCACGCAGGCCCTGATCGAGGCGCGCGGGTACGAAACCCATTCCCACGCGGATTATGAACCCGGGCGGCGGTTCTATTTCCATGAGGACAATGGCGTCGAGATTGAGGTCGTTGAGTACGATTGACCCAAAGGTGCGGCTGCGCTGCGCACCATATTTAGAAATGAAGGGGGCAGGTTGCCCCCTTCCAAATGATCATCTGACGAAACCTTGGTTCCGCGTGGTTCAGTGATCTTCTTCTTCCGCTTGATACATGACCAGATTTTCCAGGAAGGCGATCAATTGGTCTTGGGCGTCTTCCTCAAGTGCTTCGAACCGTGTGGCGCTGAATGCGGCGTCGCCGCCGTGCAGCTCAATCGCCTCGGCCAGGGTCGTGGCGCGTCCGTCATGCAGCCACGGCCCCGTGACCGCGACACCTGCGAGCGACCGCGTGAGGAAGTGTGATGCCGGGATGCCAAGTGGGTCGTCAGGGTCGGCCAGGGCTTCGCCCATGTCATGGCGTTTGAAGTCGGTGAACCATTCGGCCACGGCCACGCCATTTTCATTCCGGGCCACAGCGCCCAGATGCTGCATTTCACCATTTTCCAGCGTAATCTGGTTGTTGGGCTGATCGGCAGCCAGGTCAAAGACGATGGCCGAAGCGTCCGTCAGACCGTGTGCCGCAGGCGCGGAGCCATCCGGGAATATGATGTCGTAGAAGCCGGCAATCTGACTGGGTTCGCGGAAATTGGTGTCGTTCATTTCCATGGACGGCACGTGGCAGCTGGCACAGCCGGTCTGGGTAAAGAGCGCCTCACCCGCAAGAATGTCGGTGCGGTCTTCCTCGGCAAGTTCGACCAAGCCAAGTTCGGCCAGTTCAAGCGTGCTGACGGGGCGTTCAAGCCCGGCCATATAGATGCTGAGCGCGGTCATGTCGCCGACGGTCAGCTCATTGATCACACCGTCGTAGTCGCCATCGACATCGCCAATCAGTTCCACCGCTTGCAGCCCCAATTCGTTGTGGGCGGCACCGCGGGTAAAGGACCGGATCGTGGGTTCATTGCCCTTCCAGCCGAAGGCCTTGATCACAAGATCCGGATCGACGCCGTCGAGGTTGCTGGTGTCCGTCTCAACCATGCAAGGTTCGGTTGCCGTCCGCGTCATGGCCAATGTGCCAAAGCGCACGCCCTTGGCCGAAAGGCTGGTGACAGACTGGCCGGATTGGCAGGCCTCCGCCTCGGCATTGGTGCGCTGAAGATAAAGCTCCAGGCTCATCTCTTCGGCCAGTCGCTGGGGAATGCCAAGCGCAAAAAGCGGCAGCGTGTTGCGCTCCAGATAAAGCGATGGGTCGCCCGTATGGCCCGGATCAACGACCACGTTCAGGGCGATATCACCGGCGCCATTGGCAAAAGGCGCGTTGTGGCAGGCGATGCAGGACGTGGCATTGGCGCCGCCTTCACGTTTGGGCAGGTGGTTGGCCCATTCTTCGGGGCCATCCAGATCGGCGCGGGGGAAACGGGTGAACAGACGGCCTTCACCGATATTGGCACCCACACCCTGCGCGGCGGTAAAGCTGAACTCTGTCAGCTCATCGCCCGCCTCAAACGCCTCCAAGAAGGCCTCATCCGTTTGGCCGCTTTGCACCATTTGGTTCAATGCGTTTTGGTCAACTGGGGGGAGTGCGTCCTCGGCACTTGCCGCGAGGGGCAAGAGCGTAAGGGCAAGGGTGTGTGTGATCCGTGCCGTCATGTTGTTTTCCGTTCCTTTTGGGTTTCAAAGCCATCGACCTCGCGAAAACGTGATCCGCGTCCCAATGGCGATAAGGTGTTGAACGTAAGGAAGGGTTGTTTCCGTCGGGTTATTTCCGGTGGTCGGCAATTTGTTGCGCCGGACCATTGGCGCGTCGGCAAATTTTCACCGCTGACATGCAATAAAAGCCCGAATTTCAGGCACATGCGGGTTTGATCATGAGAAACAGGGTCGCGGTTTTGGGACGCATGCTTAACGTCTGGACGCCGTCGTCGTCATGGTCACGACCAGTGAACGCTACGATTCGTCAGGCCGTCGCAGGATGGTAATTCTCAGGTCGCAGGCATCAGCCGTCCTTGATCGCGGCCTGTGCCTTCTTCGACAGGCTGCCAAGGATGATGTCGTAAGACACCGCGATGCGGTGCTTGAGCTCCTCGGTGTCAGCGTCAAGCGGGACGGACACCCATGACCGGTGCAGGTAACGCGCCTTGGTGCCAGCGCCCGCATCGATCAGCATCTGCGCGGTCTCAACACTGTCGGTCTTGACCGAGACAACATCGCCCATTGCGCCGATGATGGCAAAAAGCTTGCCGCCAATCTTCCAGCTGTCGTGGCATTCGCCCAGATTGTTGTCGACAGTCGCCCCTTTATGGCTGGCGCAGATGGCGTTGACAGTTTCGCGGGTCATCTTGAGGTCCTTGGTGCGGGTCTTGTTGGTTTGCCGTGTTTGTTCTATTTTTGTTCATGTCGGTGAGGCTGTCAATGAAAGGATCGCGCATGCGGTATGCAGCACTTTTGCGGGGCGTGAACGTGGGCGGCGGCAACAAGGTCCCGATGGCAGAGCTGCGCGCGCTGGCCACAGGGCTGGGCTGGACAGAGGTGCAAAGCTACATCGCCTCGGGCAATCTGGTGTTTACGTCCGAGGGCGATGACTTGGCGGCGACCTTGGCAAAGGCACTGCGCGACGGGATGGGCGTTGATGTGCCCGTGCAGGTTTGGTCGCGGGACCAGATCACAGCGACGCTGGACGACTGTCCGTTCCCCAAAGACACGGGCAAGACGGTGCATGGGTTCTTTTGTGACGATGATCCGAGCATTGACGCGCAAGCCTTGGACGGTTTGATCGCACCCTCTGAACAGATCGAAGTGCGGGGCCGGGTGGTGTGGATGTTTGCCCCCGATGGCTTTGGCCGCTCCAAACTGGCGGCCAAGGTGGACAAGGTGATCACCGGGTGCAGTTTCACCGCCCGCAACCTCAACACCATCCACAAGCTGGCGGAAATGCTGGACGGATAGGCCGGGGCGTGCTAGGTCAGCGCCATGAAAAAGACCTGCATCATCGTTTGCTGCATTATTACCTGCTGAAATCCGGCGGGCTGCTTTTTCACGTTTCACATTGATCCTGATTTCGCTAAGCCCGCCGGCAAAACCCGTGCGTGAGGCGCTATGACACCGATCCGTTTCCACAACACCAAGACCCGCCGCAAGGTGGATTTTGAACCTGTCATCCCCGGCAAAGTCAGCATGTATTTGTGCGGACCGACGGTCTATGACCGCGCGCATCTGGGCAATGCACGCAATGTGCTGCTGTTTGATGTGTTGTTCCGGCTGATGCGCCACGTCTACGGCGCAGAGAACGTGACTTACGTGCGCAATTTCACCGACGTGGATGACAAGATCAATGCGCGAGCCGCTGCCAGTGGGCGTGCGATTGGCGATATCACGGCTGAGACGATCGGCTGGTATCATGCGGATATGGATGCGCTGGGTGCGATGCGCCCCAGCGCGGAGCCGCGCGCGACGGGCTACATCCAAGAGATGATCGACATGTCTGCCGATCTGATCGCCAAGGGCCATGCTTATGAGGCGGAAGGCCATGTGCTCTTTTCGGTGCAAAGCGACCCGGACTACGGCAGCCTGTCGGGCCGCTCGGTCGATGACATGATCGCAGGGGCACGGGTGGAGGTGGCCCCGTATAAGCGCGATCCGATGGATTTTGTGCTGTGGAAACCCTCGCCCGATGGGGTGCCCGGATGGGATAGCCCTTGGGGTTATGGGCGACCCGGTTGGCACATCGAATGCTCGGCCATGGCGGCGGCGCTGCTGGGCGAAAGCTTTGACATCCATGGCGGTGGCAACGACCTGCAATTCCCGCACCATGAAAACGAAATGGCGCAATCGCGTTGCGCGCATCCGAATGGCGAATTCGCCCGCATCTGGCTGCACAACGAGATGTTGCAGGTCGAGGGTAAGAAGATGTCCAAGTCTTTGGGCAACTTCTTTACCGTGCGCGATCTGCTGGATCAGGGCGTGCCGGGTGAGGTCATTCGCATGGTCTATCTGACCACGCACTACGGCAAGCCGATGGACTGGACCGAGGTGAAGCGGGCCGAGGCCGAGGCGACGCTGCGCAAGTGGTATGGCATCCTGCATGGCCACGGCTTTGGGCCTGCGCTGATTGCAGCGCTGGAGGCTGAGGGCAAATGGGACGCGGACGCTGAGTTCCTCGGCGTGCTGGCCAATGACATGAATACACCCGGTGCCATCGCCCGGCTGCACGTGCTGTCCAAGGGCCGCACACCAGAAGCGCTGGCCGGGTTTGCCCATGGGCTTGCCATGTTGGGTCTGGTCAATGATTGGGCGGCGCTCCCGATGTTTGATGGCGGCGAAGGTGGGGCCGATGTCTCTCCGGCTGTTGCCGCCAAGGTGGACGCGCTGCTTGCCACCCGGGCCAAGGCGCGGGCGGACAAGGATTGGGCGACAGCCGATGAGGTGCGCGATGTGCTGAATGCCGCGGGCGTGCAGGTCACCGATGTCGGCGGTCAGGCCACATGGTCGCCCGGCCCAGACTTTGACGCGGCCAAGCTGGGGGATCTGTGATGGGGAAGGAACGGCTTTACCTCTTTGACACCACTCTGCGTGACGGCCAACAGACCCAGGGCGTGCAGTTTTCGACCACCGAAAAGATGCAGATCGCACAGACGCTGGATGCTTTGGGGATCGACTATATTGAAGGGGGCTGGCCCGGTGCGAACCCCACAGACAGTGACTTCTTTGAGGCGGGCATTACAACCCGCGCCACCATGACCGCCTTTGGCATGACCAAACGCACGGGTCGGTCGGCAGAAAACGACGATGTGCTGGCGGCGGTGATGAACGCCGACACGCCTGCGGTCTGTCTGGTTGGCAAAAGCCATCCGTTCCACGTGGAAACCGCCCTTGGGATCACCTTGGCCGAGAACACCGAAAACCTTGCTGCCTCCTTTGCGCATCTGGTCAAGAACGGGCGCGAGGCGTTGTTTGACGCGGAACATTTCTTTGATGGCTACAAGGCGAACCGCGACTATGCGTTGGAGGCTATTCATGCCGCCTTTGACGCGCGCGCGCGCTGGATCGTGCTCTGTGACACCAATGGTGGAACGCTGCCGGAAGAGGTCTCTGCCATCGTCAAGGACGTCATCGCCAGCGGCATTCCCGGCGATCACATCGGCATCCATACCCACAATGACACCGAAAACGCTGTCGCCAATTCGCTGGCCGCTGTGCTGGCGGGTGCACGGCAGATCCAAGGGACGCTCAATGGCTTGGGCGAACGCTGCGGCAACGCGAACCTCACGAGCATCATCCCAACACTGCTGTTGAAAGAGCCCTTTGCCAGCCAGTTTGAGACCGGTGTGACGATGGAGGCTCTGGCCGGGTTGCGGCGGGCCAGCCGGACCTTGGACGATATCCTGAACCGGGTTCCGGCCAAGCAATCGCCCTATGTCGGTGCGAGTGCCTTTGCCCATAAGGCGGGCCTGCATGCCAGCGCCATCGCCAAAGACCCCACGACCTATGAACATGTTGAGCCGGGCCTTGTCGGCAATACCCGGATCGTGCCGATGTCCAATCAGGCGGGCCAATCGAACCTGCGACAGCGGCTGGCCGAGGCTGGGCTTGAGGTCGAAAAAGACAATCCGGCCCTGCCGCGCATCCTTGAGCGGATCAAGGAACAAGAGGCGCGGGGCTATTCCTACGACACCGCGCAGGCCTCTTTTGAGCTGCTGGCGCGGGCGGAACTTGGCACGCTGCCGACCTTCTTTGAGATTAAGCGTTACCGCGTGACGGTGGAACGTCGCCGCAACAAGCACAACCAGATGGTCAGCATCTCTGAGGCCGTGGTGGTCACCAAGGTGGACGGTCAAAAATACCTCAACGTCAGCGAAAGCCTTGGACCCGATGGGTCGGATCAGGGGCCTGTGAATGCGCTCAGCCGGGCGCTGGCCAAGGATCTGGGCCGCTACCAGCATATGATCGAAGACATGAAGCTGGTGGATTTCAAGGTGCGCATCACCGATGGCGGGACAGAGGCCGTGACCCGCGTCATCATCGACAGCGAAGACGGGCAGGGGCGGCGTTGGTCAACGGTCGGTGTGAGTGCCAACATAGTCGACGCCTCTTTTGACGCGCTGGTGGATTCGATCAATTGGAAGCTCATTCGTGACGGGGCCAAACCCGCATGAGCGCCTTTTTCACCCTGCACCGTGACTTGCCACGTGAAGGACCGGGTGAGGCAGCAGATGTGGCTTGGGCCACAGCACTTGCCAAAACGCCGAGCAATGCCGCGATTGCTGATCTGGCCTGCGGCCCCGGTGCCGATATCGCTGCGCTGCTCGCGGCGGCCCCTGAGGGCCATGTCACCGGGATCGACAAGCAGCAGCACTTTGTGGATGCGGTGAACGCCCGTTTTGGCGATGACCCACGCGTGACCGCGAAACAAGGTGATATGGCGCAACCGGATGGTCAGTTTGATCTGATTTGGTGTGCCGGTGCGCTCTATATTCTCGGCCTGCAAAAGGGGCTACGCGGCTGGCGCAAATCGCTGTGCCCCGGTGGCGCTATCGCCTTTTCCCAGCCCTGTTATTTTACCTCGAACCCGTCAGAGGCCGCCGTGGCGTTCTGGGGTGGGGATGAGGTCCTTGGCCAGCCCGCCCTCGCGACGCAAATTGGTTTGGCGGGTTACGCGTTGCTGGGTACGCGCCGCCTGTCAGGTGCGGCGTGGGAGGCGTACTATCAGCCACAAGATGCCCGGATTGATCAGCTTTGGCCCGACGCGGATGACGCCCTGCGCCACGTGCTTACAGAGGCGCGTGAAGAGGCGAAGCAATGGCGCGCCGTCTGGGCTGAGACAGGCTATCTGCTGTGCGTGGTGCGCCCGATATGAGCGTGGCCGCCTGCGCCGCTTTGGTTGAACGCGCCGATCCCGAACGCTTTCGCGCGGTGATGGCGTCCCCGGTGCCTGCGCGGCAGCTGCTGTTCCCGATCTTTGCCTTTAACATCGAAGTCAGCCGCGCACCCTGGGTCACGCAAGAGCCAATGATCGCCGAGATGCGCCTGCAGTGGTGGCGCGACGCGCTGGAAGAGATCGGCAAAGGCGGCCCCGTGCGCAAGCACGAGATTGTGGATGCGCTGGCCGCGGTGCTTGATGCAGATGGTGCGGCATGCCTTGACGATCTGGTCGCAGCACGGCGCTGGGACATCTACAAAGACGCGTTCGAGGATGCAGGGCATCTAGACGATTACCTCAACGCCACTTCGGGCGGGTTGATCTGGACCGCGGCGCGGCTTTTGGGCGACGCCGACGAAGCGGTCGTGCGGGATTTCGCTTATGGCGTTGGTGTCGCGAACCTGCTGCGTGCGGTGCCCGAACTGGAAGAGCGCGGGCGTATTCCGCTTTTGGATGGCACGCCGCAAGGGGTGCGAAACCTCGCGCAGGCTGGGCTAGACCGCCTGAACCGCGCGTCCAAGGCGCGGGCAGGGGTGTCGCGCGCCGCAGCCCCGGCCATGCTTAGCGGTTGGGCCGCGCGCCCGGTTTTGCAGCAGGCGATTGCATCCCCCCAACGGGTCATTGACGCAGCCCTTGAACCGGGTAGCTTTCGGTTCACCAGTGTCGCGATCCGAGGATGGGCCAAGTAAAGTGAGTGATTGGATGGGGGCGCAAATCTCCAATCCGATCGCGTTGTGAGAGGCGGTTCTGGCCTCGGTCAGCCGTGGCAAGCTAAGGCGTTGAGATGCCTACCTGCGAAGACTAGGCCGCGACGCGCGGGCGCATCATCAGCCAGATCAACGATCCGCCTGCCAGCACCAGAAACGGCACCATCGCCAGATTGACGGCTGTCCAACCCTCAACCGCTGTGCCGCCCGCGCAGTTCATCAAACCGCCAGAGGCAAGGCTGGCGACGGTGACCATGCCAAAGACGATCATGTCATTCACGCCTTGGACACGGCCCCGTTCCGATGGGGCGTGGGCATTGGCGAGCATGGTGGTGGCACCGATAAAGCCAAAGTTCCAGCCGAGCCCCAAGAGGATGAGCGCGATGTAAAAATTCGTCAATTCAACGCCTTGCAAGGCAACGACGCCCGCGATGGCCAGGATCGCAAGGCCAAGCCCCATGATGCGTTCAACGCCAAAGCGGGCAATCAGGTGGCCGGTAAAGAAGGACGGGGCAAACATCGCCAGCACGTGGCCTGTGACCACGTTCGACGCATCTGACACCGCGTAACCGCAGGCCACGACAGCCAAGGGGGTCGACGTCATCACAAGGTTCATCAGGGCATAGCTGACCATGGCGCAGATCACGGCAACGGCGATGCGCGGTGTCATCAAAAGCTCTTTGATGCTGCGGCCCCTGTCGTCGCCGGGTTCCGCTTTGGGCGGCGTCGGGATGCGCAAAAAGATGAATAGCGCCATGCCAATGATGTTGATCGCAATCGCGGCGTAATAAACCGGCAAATAGCGCATCACGGTGGCGTCGGGGTTGGTGTAGGTTAGCAGGCTGACCAGTTGCGGCCCGATAATGGCCGAGATCAAGCCGCCTGCCAGCACATAGGAAATTGCCTTGGGGCGGAAAGACTCTGACGCGGTATCAGCGGCGGCGAACCTGAAAAAACCCTGTGCCGACATGTAGATGCCAGTCAGGTATGAGCCGACAAGGAACAGCACAAAGCTCGATACGGTGATCGCATAGGCCGAGATGGCCCCACCGATCAGCCCGCCAATGGCCCCGACATAGAACCCCGCCTGACGGCCATAGCGCTGCATGAACGGGCTCAGCCATGGGGCCGTGGTCATTGAGCCAAACACGATCAGCGATATCGGCAGTGTCGCAAAGCAGGCAATCGGCGAAAGCTGCTGGCCCGCCAGCCCGCCAACCACAAAGATCATCGTGATCTGGCTGCCCAAAAGCGCTTGGGCGGCAACCAGAACCGCGACGTTGCGGCGGGCAAGACTGTCGTTCACTGTATCCATGCCGCTATCGGTAAGCCTGTCGCGATGCGGGTGCAATGGGGATCAATCGCTTGAAATAATATGCGCAAACGATCCTTTGACGCGACCTTTCACCAGCCCCATCGGGCCAAGCGCGTTGCCTTCGGCATCAAAGGCGTCAAACAGCGGGGTGCCTTCAGCGCGGAGTGTCGTAGCGTAGTGGAATTCATGCGCCTTGATTGGCTTGGTTTTGCTGCCATGGGCATAAAGCGTTCGATAGCCCAGGTTCAATTTGCGACTGGCGAAACTCGTCTCCAGCGGCAAAAGGCCCGCCATCTTGTGGGTCACGCCATCAGCATCCGTGAGCGTTTCGCCAAGGGTCATGTAGCCCCCACATTCACCATAGATATCAGTGACTTCTGCGGCGTTCCTGAGGCTGTCCAGAAAGACATCTGCTTGGGCAAGTTGGCCTGCATAAAGCTCTGGGTAGCCGCCCGGCAGGATGACCTTGTCAGCCTCTGGCACGGGATCATTGGCAAGGGGCGAAAAATACCGGATGTCGACGCCCATATGGGCATAAAGCGCCAGTTCATAGCTGTAGCTGAACGAAAACGCCGCATCGCGGGCGACGGCGATGGAGCGGCCTTTGAGCAAGTCGCGGATCTTGTTGCTGCGCAGTGGGCTGCGCGCGTCAATCGGGCGACCCAAAGCCAGCAAGGCGTCCAGATCAATCGCGGCTTCCATGACATCAGCGGCCTTGTTCAGAAACGCCTCAAGGTCCGGCAATTCGCCCGCTTGCACCAATCCAAGGTGGCGCGACGGGCGCGCAAGGTCGGCGTCGCGCATGACGGTGCCCAAGACGGGAATGCCGGTGGGCGCTAGCGCTGTTTTCAGCATGGTCGCGTGACGGTCCGATCCGACACGGTTGAGGATGACGCCCGCTACTTTGACGTCCGGGTCGTGTTTGGCGAACCCGGTCACGAGCGGTGCGATGGATTGCGCCATGGACGCCGCATCGACGATCAGGACAACCGGCACATTCAGCAGTCGCGCAAGATCAGCGCAGGCGCCTTTGCCATCTGGCGGCGCGCCGTCAAAAAGCCCCATCGCGCCTTCGATCAAAAGCGGGCCTGTGCCTGCGGCGGCCTCCTTGATGCGGGTCGGTGTCATGGCCCATGCGTCAAGGTTAAAGCAGGGCTTTCCACAAGCGGCGGCGTGGAACTGCGGGTCGAT
Organism: uncultured Paracoccaceae bacterium; assembly: GCA_947494675.1. Taxonomy (GTDB): domain Bacteria; phylum Pseudomonadota; class Alphaproteobacteria; order Rhodobacterales; family Rhodobacteraceae; genus CANMYO01. The sequence goes on along the minus strand of CANLVP010000002.1, from coordinate 704,264 downwards.
ATAATCCGGTCCTGACTTGGCCCCACGCACCGCGATACCGCGCCGCGAAAGTGCGCGCAGGATGCCCAGCGTGATGGTTGTCTTGCCAGAACCAGAGGCCGGGGCTGCGAGGAGGAGGCTCATCTGAGGCGTGGCATCAGGCGGATTCGGCAGGGCGGCCACGACCCAAGGGATCAAGGTCGCGCGGCGCGTCACCTGCGGCCATGCCTTGCCAGTCGAGCACTTGACGCATCAGCACTGAGCGGCCCACGCAGATGATTGCGGGCGGTTCCAGTCCAGCGGTTTCAATGTCCGCAACCACCGTGCCAAGGGTGGTTTCGAGCACCTGCTGTTCGGCTGTGGTGGCTGTGGTGACGACGGCCACAGGCTCGCCCAGGGCGCGGCCTGCGTCGATCAGCGCGCCTGCGATCTGGGCGATATGTTTCATCCCCATGTAGATCACAATCACCTGCGATCCCTTTGAAATCGCTTGCCAATCCAAAGATCCTGGCGTGTTCCCGGATTGATCGTGGCCTGTGACGAATGTCACCGATTGGTTCACGTCGCGGTGGGTGACGGGGATGCCCGCATAGGCCAGCCCGCCGATACCCGCGCTGATGCCCGGGATGATCCGGATGGGCACGCCGTGTTGCACCAGCGTCTGCGCCTCTTCACCGCCACGACCAAACACAAACGGATCGCCGCCTTTGAGCCGCAGCACCCGTTTGCCCTCGCGCGCCAGATCAACCAGCCGCAGCGAGATGTCGCGCTGCTTGGCCGATGGTTTGCCGCCGCGTTTGCCCGCGTAGATGTGCTCGGCCTGCGGCGCCCAAGTCAGGATATCCTCTTGCACCAGCGCATCATAGATCACCACATCAGCCTGCTGCAGCGCGTTCAGCGCATGCAGCGTCAGCAGGCCGGGATCGCCGGGGCCAGCCCCGCAAAGCCAGACCCAACCGGGTTCCAATGTGGGCCATCCTTGGCCGGGAAGTGTCAGCGTCGTTGTCATGCCCCCGTTATGCACCGGTTTGCCGGGCGCGAAAAGCCACCAAGCGACGCGCTATTGGCGCTTGGCGGCATGGCGGGCGACGTTATAGTCGCGCCATGAGCCGCAAACCATCAGGAGAGCTGCGCCGGGGCTGGACCACGGGCACTTGTGCGACCGCCGCCACCAAGGCGGCGTTGTTGCGTTTGTGGGGTGGGGCTTTTCCGGCAGAGGTCAGCATCACCCTGCCCAAAGGCGAAACGCCGGTCTTTGCCTTGGCGCAAAAGGACGTGGGCGCGGGCTGGGCCGAGGTGGGGATCATCAAGGACGCGGGCGATGACCCTGACGTGACCCACGGCGCGATGATTAAGGTGCGCGTGCAGGCCTCCGCCGGGGGTGTTGTTTTCAAGGCCGGGGAAGGCGTGGGCACCGTCACCAAGGCGGGGCTGCCCATTGCCGTGGGCGAACCCGCGATCAACCCTGTGCCGCGCGCGATGATGGATGAGGTCGTGGCAGAAGTGGCGGGCGAAATGGGCGCGACCCCCGATATTGAGATCACTGTTTCTGTGCCGGGCGGCGCGGAGATCGCCAAGAAGACGTGGAATCCAAGGCTGGGAATTACGGGCGGGCTGTCCATTCTGGGAACAACCGGCGTGGTGCGGCCATTCTCATGTGCCGCTTGGATCGCTTCGATCCACCGCGGCATTGATGTGGCCCGCGCCGATGGCCTGACCCATGTGGCGGGCTGCACAGGGGCCACCAGCGAACGCGTCGTGCAAGCGCTGCACGGGCTGCCGGACCACGCGATGCTGGATATGGGCGATTTTGTCGGCGGAATGATCAAGTATTTGCGCCGTCACCCCGTCGACCGGCTCACCATTGGCGGCGGGATCGGCAAGCTGACGAAGCTCGCTCAGGGGGCCAGTGACTTGCATTCCGGGCGCTCTCAGGTGGATTTTGGGGCGCTGGCGATGTGGACCGGGGACACACGTTTGCGGGACGCAAACACCGCGTTGGAAGCTTTTGAAATTGTTGGTCCTGCCATGGCAAATGCCGTCGCGACCCGCGCTGCCGCGCAAGCCATGGCGCTCTTTGCGGATGGCGGGCTGCCCAAGGTGATTGAGATCGTCGTGATCGACCGCGCAGGTCAAATCCTTGCACAGGTTGAGCGGGCAACATGACGCTCTTGCTGCTCGCAGGCACCGGGGACGCCAAAGGGATTGCAGCGGAACTTGCGCAGGCCGGGGCTGATGCCGTCGCCTCGCTCGCCGGGGCGACCCGTGCGCCGGATGGGCTGGACCTGCTGACGCGCATGGGCGGCTTTGGCGGCGCGGCCGGGTTTGAGGCTTACCTTGACCAGCAGGGGATCACCCGTGTGCTGGACGCGACGCATCCCTTTGCGGCGCGTATCTCGGAGAGAACGGCGCGGATTTGCGCGGGCAGGGGGCTGCCTTATCTGCAATTTCTGCGGCCCGGTTGGACACCGCAAAAGGGCGACAACTGGACGGAGATCGCGACCGAGCGTGAGGTGGCAGATCACATCCCCGCCAAGGCCACCGTTTTTCTGGCCACAGGGCGGCAAACGCTGGACCGCTTCGACAACCTGCCGGGCCGCCGCCTGATTTGTCGGCAAATCGATCCGCCGACCGGGCCGTTTCCGTTCGAAGGTGGCGAATTCCTGATTGGACGCCCGCCGTTTTCTATCGCAGACGAGGTGGCCTTGTTCGAACGCCTCGCTGTCGATGTGCTGGTGGTCAAGAACGCAGGCGGCGCGGCGAGCCGCTCAAAACTGGACGCCGCACGCGCCTTGGGCATCCCCGTCCTGATGATGAAACGACCCGCGCCCGCCAGTGAGAACGTGGTGGATAACGTGCAAGAGGCTTTGGCATGGGCGCTGGCGTAGAGCGGATCATCTACAGCGATGCTTGCGTCGCCGAAGGGGCCGCGTGGCTGGCCACTCAAGATGTGCGGATGGCTGAGGCCTTGTCGCTGGTCGGGCCGCTGCCGTTGCGGCGCAAATCGGATGGATTTGACCAGCTGTTGAACGCCATCGTAGGCCAACAGGTCAGCGTGGCCTCTGCCAATGCGATCTGGGGTCGTTTGGTGGCCGCAGGCATGGATGATGCAGGCCGGGTCGCGGCGACCTCTGCCGAAGAGTTACGGGCCTTGGGGTTGAGCCAGCAAAAGGCGCGCTATGCCAAAGCGCTGGCCAATGCTGGCATCGATTTCGCGGCGCTCTGCGATGCGCCCACGGATGAGGTGATCCAGACGCTCACCGCTGTCACGGGGATCGGTGTCTGGACGGCAGAGGTCTATGCGATGTTCAGCCTTGGCCGCGCTGACGTCTTTGCGCCCGGCGATCTGGCCCTGCAGGAAGGGGCGCGCATCCTGTTTGATCTGCCCGACCGCCCCAAAGACAAGGCTCTGCGCGAGATGGCGCAGGCCTGGTCGCCGTGGCGGTCGGTTGCAGCCCGGCTCTTGTGGGCCTACTACGCTCATCACAAAACACGCGAGGGGATCAGATGACACGCGCATTGCAAGCAGGCCGCAAGGAACCACTTTCGGGGGAGACGCGCTCTGCCGTGGTTTTCCTGCATGGCTACGGCGCGAATGGTGCCGATCTTTTGGGGCTGGCTGATCCCTTGGGCGAACATATGCCTGATACGCTGTTCATCTCGCCCGATGCGCCAGAAGACTGCGCAGGCAGTCCCATGGGGTTTCAGTGGTTCCCGATCCCTTGGATCGACGGATCAAGCGAGGAAGAAGCCAACGCAGGGCTTTTGCGGGCCGCCGAAGACCTCAACGCATTTCTCGACGGCGTAATGGTCGACGAAGACCTGCTGCCCGAACAGGTCATGGTCTTGGGCTTTAGCCAAGGCACGATGATGGCGCTGCACGTTCTGCCCCGTCGCGAAGACCCAGTGGCAGGCATCGCGGCCTTCTCGGGCCGACTGTTGCAGCCAGAGGTTCTGGCCGACGAGGTGGTGTGCAAACCCCCGGTCTTGTTGATCCACGGCGATCAGGACGACGTGGTGCCGCCGCAATCGATGCAGCAGGCCGCCGAAGCGCTGGAAGGTGCGGGCTGGAAAGAAGTGTTTGGCCACGTCATGAAGGGCACAGGGCACGGGATTGCCCCCGATGGGTTGTCCGTGGCGCTGGCCTTCATGCGTGACCGCCTTGGGATCGGCTAAGCGTCCTAACTGAACCGTAATCATTCCGTGACAGGGTAACATGGCAGTCACCTAAGGATCGCCGTGAAAACCGTGCTTCGCCTGATGACGCCACGGTCACCCGGCCAGTGGTTTTTGTGGTTCGCCGCATGGACATCGTTGTTTAACGCCTTCTTTTTGTTGGTGCTTTGGGTGTTTGGTCAGGCTGATGTCATGTCGTTCTGGCAGAAATTGGCGATTGGCGCGATCACCTGTGCGCCATTCCTGACGGCGGCGATGATGATGTTGCGCCTGCACCTGCGACTTCAAGGCCGGCTCTTTCTCTCGGCGCGCACTGATCTTTTGACCCGCATGCCCAATCGCCGCGCCTTTATCGACAGCGTCTCGGCGCGCCTGACAGAGGAAGGCGGAACGCTTTTGATGATCGACGTGGATCATTTCAAAGCCGTCAATGATACTTGGGGTCATGGCTTTGGCGACATCTGTCTGCAACGGATCGCGATCAACATTCGCCCTGTGATCTCGGCGAGCTTTGACTGCGCCCGGCTGGGAGGAGAGGAATTCGCGGTGATGCTGTTTGATACAACTCCCGAAAAGGTAAAGAATGTCAGTCAGATCATCGCGGCGGGCATTTCGATCCAGCCGCCGGGCCAAAGAACACCGATCCGCATCACCTGTTCGCTGGGCGGCTGCCATGCAGAACCCGGAGATCATCTGTCTGACGTCATGAGCTGTGCAGATCGCGCGCTTTATCAGGCCAAGGATAATGGCCGCGCGCGTCTGGTGATGGCCGGTGATCAGCAAGAAACAATCGCGCCTGTCGCCACTAAGCTTGCCAGTTGAACGCACTGTCGCACGGCTGTCATCTTGGGTGATTAATGCTGCGACATATTGGGCAGATTTAGCGATTGCCCTTTGATGGACGCAAGATATAGTCAAACCAAGCGGCCGGAGCGGGGCTCCCGCTCTGATGCCAGACACAGGTGACAGAGCAGGGGTTCTTTTGTCGATGGACGGCGATTTCAGATCAGACTTTGTGCGCGAACCGGGGGCGCTGAAACACTTTCCCGCACTTGTGTTGAACGCGGATTATCGGCCGCTGTCTTATTACCCGCTTAGCCTTTGGCCCTGGCAAGAAGCGGTGAAGGCGGCCTGGCTCGATCGGGTCGATATCGTCAGCGAATACGATGAGGTGGTCAGGTCCCCCTCGACAGAGATCGCAATCCCCTCGGTGGTCGTCCTCAAGGACTATGTGAAACCTCAAAAGCGCGTGGCCTTCACGCGCTTTAATTTATTTCTGCGGGACGAATTCAGCTGTCAGTATTGTGGTGCGCGCGGTGATCTGACCTTTGATCATGTCCTGCCGCGGGCCCGTGGCGGGATCACGTCATGGCAGAACGTCGTCGCGGCCTGTAGCCCCTGCAATCTGCGCAAGGGCTCGCGGCTGCTGAAACATTCCGGCCTCAGTCTGAACCGAAAACCACGCCAACCAGAGGCTGAAGAGCTCCGCAATATGGGCCGGAAATTCCCGCCCAATCACATGCACGACAGCTGGATGGATTACCTTTACTGGGACGCAGAGCTTGAGGCCTAGGCCGCACGGACCGTCCAAAGACGGCCCGTGCAAAAGGCGTCGCAGTTTGGGGCCGACGGCGCCCCTGTGACCCAGAAACCCAACGCAGGTGCCCCTTGCAGTTGCGCTGGTTCTGACAAAGCCACGGACGGGTTGCGTAAAAGTTTCAGCAATCTGCGCATTTTTCCTGCAGCCCGTGAAATAAGGTCGATCCTGCCGCAAAGGATCGTAATTTCGGGCGTTGCAGCGCTAGACATGGTGCCACGGTCTGCTATCAGGGCGTTAGCGCTAACGCATACAACGAAGAGGTGCCTCATGGTCTCGCGCGTCATTCCTGTTGATGAATTTGATCTGGTGATTTTTGGCGGCACGGGCGATCTGGCCCGCCGGAAAATCCTGCCGGGGTTGTTCCGCCGGTTCCTGGCCGGGCAAATGCCAGCCAAAAGCCGTATCATCGGCGCGGCCCGGTCTGACCTTGATGATGCAGGCTACCGCGACATGATCCGCGATGCCATTGCCGAATTTGGCGGCCCCGAGAAGGAAGAAACCAAAACGCTGGAGGCTTTCATCGCGCAGCTGCACTACGTTGCCATCGACGCAATGGGCGAGGGTGGCTGGGCCGACCTTGCCAAGCTGGTGCGCAAGGATGTGGTGCGTGCGTTCTACTTCTCTGTCGGGCCAAGCCTGTTTGGTGCGCTGGCTGAGCGTTTGCACAAACACAAGATTGCTGACCGCAAAAGCCGGATCGTGGTGGAAAAACCCTTTGGCCGCGATCTCGCATCGGCCGAGGACCTCAACGCCACGCTGGCCGCGCATTTCAAGGAAACCCAGATCTACCGGATCGACCATTATCTGGGCAAAGAAACCGTGCAGAACCTGATGGCCGTGCGCTTTGGCAATGTGCTGTTCGAGCCGCTGTGGAACAACCACTACGTCGATCATATCGAGATTACCGTGGCCGAAACCGTCGGTGTTGGTGGGCGCGGTGCTTATTATGACAAGTCCGGCGCGATGCGTGACATGGTGCAAAACCACCTGATGCAGCTCTTGTGCCTGATCGCGATGGAACCGCCCAGCCGCTTTGGCGCCGATGAGGTGCGCGACGAAAAGCTGAAAGTAATCCGTGCCCTCGACCCGGTGGAACCGCACCACATCGTCCGGGGCCAATACGACCCCGACGGGGACGAGCCCGGCTATCGTGATGACGCCGAAAACCCCAAAAGCTTTACCGAGAGCTTCATCGCGTTGAAGTGCGGAATCTCCAACTGGCGTTGGGCCGGGGTGCCGTTCTACCTGCGCACGGGCAAAAAGATGAAGGCGCGCGTGAGTTCTATTGATGTGGTGTTCAAGGATCTGGGCCACACGATCTTTGAGGGCGACCATTCGCGCCACCGCAACATCTTGTCGATCCGGCTGCAACCCAACGAAGGCATGGACCTGCAGGTGACGATCAAGGAACCCGGTCCGGGCGGCATGCGCCTGATCGACGTGCCGCTTGATATGACTTTTGCGGATGCCTTGGGCGAAGACGCCGAGGATTCTGCAGACGCCTATGAGCGGCTGATCATGGATGTGATCCGCGGCAACCAGACGCTCTTTATGCGCGGTGACGAGGTTGAGGCCGCTTGGGCCTGGACCGACCCCTTGATCGAAGGGTGGGAGGCGCGCAATGATGTGCCCAAGACCTATGAACAAGGCTCCTCCGGTCCCGAAGATGCGATGGCACTGATGCATCGCGACGGGCGAAAGTGGCGTGAAATCAAAGGATAATCGCATGGAATTCAAGGAATATCCCGACAGCGAAATGATGATGATCGATCTCGCTGACACGCTGGCCGGTGAGCTTGAGAATGCGCTTTTGACCCATGACAGCGTGTCGTTTGCCGTGCCCGGCGGCACAACGCCGGGCCCGATTTTCGACAGCATGTGCGACACCCGTCTGGATTGGAGCCGCGTGCATGTGATGCTGACAGATGAACGCTGGGTGCCGGAAACCTCTGAGCGGTCCAACACCCGCCTTTTGCGCCAGCGCCTGCTGGTAGGTCGCGCGTCTGGGGCACGTTATGTCCCGCTGTACGCGGATGCGCCCACGCCAGAAGACAAGCTTGAAAGCCTGCAAGCGGCGTTGGAGCCTCATTTGCCGGTCTCTGTCATGCTTCTGGGCATGGGCGCTGACATGCACACGGCCAGTATCTTTCCGGGCGCTGATCAGCTTGACGCTGCATTGACCGGCGATGCCACGCTTGTGGCTATGCGTGCACCCGGCGCGCCAGAGCCGCGGATCACCTTGTCTGCAAAAGTGCTGCAAGGTGCAATGAGCCGTCATATTGTCATCAAAGGCGCTGAAAAGCGCGAAGCGCTTGAAAAGGCGCGTCATTTGTCACCACAAGAGGCCCCGATTGCCGCCGTTCTGGCCGGGTCCGTTGTGCATTGGTCGGAGAGTTAAGCCATGTGGGACGCGCTGAAGGCACACCATGAAACGGTCAAAGACCGCCGTATTGAAACGATGCTGGACGCGGTCCGCGCGGCAGATTTCGTGGCCCAGACCGGTGACATGCGGTTGGATTACGCCAAGACCAATATCGACGCGGATGGCCGTCAGCTCTTGATTGATCTGCTGGATCAGACGGGCGTTGCCGCAAAACGCGATGCGATGTTCGCAGGTGCCGCGATCAATGACACCGAAGGGCGCGAAGTCCTACATACGGCCCTGCGCAATCTCGACGGTGACCCGGTTCTGGTCGATGGCGTGGACGTGATGCCAGAGGTCAAAGCGACCTTGCAGCGGATGGTGACGTTTTCCAAAGCGGTGCGAAACGGCACAATCGAAGGGCAGGGCGGCCCCTATACGGATGTGGTGAACATCGGGATTGGCGGGTCTGATCTGGGTCCAGCGATGGCCGTCAAAGCCATGGCACCCTATCACAACGGGCCGCGCTGTCATTTCGTGTCTAACGTCGATCCTGCTGATATTGCAGAGGTTTTGCGCGGCTGCGATCCCGAACGCACGCTGGTGATCGTCGCCTCCAAGACCTTTACCACGATTGAAACCATGACCAATGCGCGCACCGCAAAGGCATGGATGTCCGAGGCGGTCAGCGACCCGGCGAGCCAATTCGTGGCCCTGTCGACCGCCGATGACAAGACGGCAGAATTCGGCATTGCGTCGAACCGCGTCTTTGGGTTCGAGGATTGGGTCGGCGGGCGTTATTCGATGTGGGGGCCCATCGGGCTGTCGCTGATGCTGGCGATCGGGGCCGATGCCTTTACCGCGTTTCTGCGCGGCGGGCAGGACATGGATCGGCATTTCCGGGCCGCGCCTTGGCAGGAAAACCTACCCGCAATGCTCGCCTTGGTGGGCATCTGGCACAATCAGGTTTGCGGTCACGCGACCCGCGCAGTTCTGCCTTATGATAATCTTCTCATGCGGTTACCGGCCTATCTTCAACAACTTGAGATGGAAAGTAACGGCAAGGGCGTGTCGATGGATGGCAAGGCGCTCGCTGTGAACTCCGGTCCCGTCGTCTGGGGGGAGCCGGGAACGAATGGTCAGCATGCGTTCTACCAGTTGATCCACCAAGGCACCCGCGTTGTGCCTTGTGAATTCCTGGTCGCAGCCCGTGGGCATGAAGATGCGTTGCACCATCAGCACCAGCTGCTCGTCGCCAATTGTCTGGCGCAGTCCGAGGCTTTGATGAAGGGCCGCGACCTCGACGAAGCGCGCGGCAAAGTCGCGGGCAAATTCGAAGGGGCAGAGCTTGAACGACAAGCGGCGCATCGCGTGTTCCCCGGAAACCGTCCAAGCATTACAATCTCTTACCCGCAGCTGACGCCGCATGTCCTCGGCCAGATCATCGCGCTGTACGAGCATCGCGTTTTCGTCGAAGGGGCGGTTTTGGGGATCAATTCCTACGACCAATGGGGCGTTGAATTGGGTAAGGAACTGGCGACCGCATTGCAGCCTGTGATCGAGGGCAAGCAATCCGCAGAAGGCAAGGATGGCTCAACTGCCGCACTGGTCGATTTTCTGCAAAAGCATGGTGTCTGAAACGACCTAAGTCGTTAATCTGCCCGGAAAAAATGAGGGCAGAGCAAATGTCGATTGAGTTGATTTCCTATTGTGTGGCCGCACTTTTGGTGGTGGCCGCTATTTTGGACTGTAAGACCGCCAAGATCCCTAATTGGCTGGTGGGTGTCTTTGTGTTGCTGTTTATCGCGAAGGTGATCTTGTTCCCGCAAGCCGTTGATATCCTGTGGCAATTGGTCTTCGCGGTCTGCGTCTTGCTCGCCGGATTTGGCCTCTTTGCGATGGGTGGATTTGGGGCCGGCGCGGTGAAGCTGATGGCCGTGACCGCACTCTTTATGCCGCTGGATCGTTTGGGGACTTTGGGGCTTATCCTCTTGGCGGGCATCATTATCTCATTGTTTTTGTTCGGCTTCCTGCGGTCACTGTTTGGTTCGGAAGACAGCGGCTGGAAAGTGCTGACCAAGCGGGTCATCCCACTGGCCGTGCCGATTGCAGCCACCGGCATCTTGGGAATGTTCGTCTTATAGGAGGTTGGAGCGGGTAACGCGCTGCACATTCACACCTTTTTTTGACAGATATTGACCCATTTTGAGAGCTTTTGCACACCGCTAAGGTTCAGAAATTGTTTGACTATTCCCGACACACAACCTTTCTAAGTTGCTGAAACAGGCTGAAGTTGAATGAAGCCCGTTTGGCCTGAAAATTGGCCTGAAAATGTGACTATTGGCCTGAAAATTGGCCTGAAAAAAAATGGAAGGAAATGTGGCATGGGAAAGCATCTGCTGAATTCACAGTGGCACAGGCTGGGGCATGGAACCCACAGCGACGGGGCCGGACTGGAACTGGAAAACCTACCCCCGCGCGGGAACAGCAAGTCCACAAGCAAGTCTTGGAAATGGCGCGGCACATACAAAGGAAGCCGCGTCCCAGTTCAAATTGGTTCGGCTAAGAAGATGCCATTGGCTGTGGCTCGCGAACATGCGGAAATGCTGAACGCGGCTGTGTTGGAAGGGAAGGACCCAAGGGTGGTCTGGGCTGAATTCAAAAACCCCACGCCAAAAGCTGACTATCGGATCAAGACGCTTGTGGAAGACTTCTTCCAAGTCCGTTGGGGCAATGCTGACCGTTCATCCGGTGAAGTGGCCAAGATCATGAAGAATGAAAAGAACGTCCACACCTACTTCAGCGGCTTGCGGAACAAGGTTGTGAAGCCACTTGGCGAATTCCCGATTTATGACGTGACCGCTGAACAGTTGGCTAGGGATGTCTTTGGGCCATACTTCAGGGAAAGCTTTTCAATGGGTGAAAAGACCGCGCAACGGCTGATGTTGGTTTATGATCGGGCGGCTACGTTGGAGCGGGGCAACCCCCACCGCCTGAACAGGCAGATTGTCCGCGATGCACTGAACTTGATTGGCTATGAAGAACTGGAAAAACAGCACAAGGCCAAACGCAAATCCAAGGCCAACAAGGTGGGGATGGTTTCCGTGGAACCCACAAGGCTACCTGACGCCTATGCCCGGTTGGGTGATGACTTTGTGTTCCACGCTGTCCGTTTCCTGATCCTGACTGTTCAGCGCGTTGGTTCGCTGACTTTGGCCAAGTGGGATGAATTTGACTGGGACGCCAAGGAATGGCGCATCCCCTATGATCAACTGAAGTGGCCGGAATTCGGGGACTTGGTTGTCCCGCTGTCTGATGCAGCGATGGCATCACTGACGGAACTGCGAAAGGTGAACGGGGACCAGCGCTATGTCATGCACAGCGCCCACGCTTGCAAGACCGGGCTTGTTTCATCGCAAACCTTGCTGGATCGACTGGAAAGCGTTGGCATTTCCGATGAAGACGGTGATGACGCCCACACCCATGGCTTCCGTGGATCGTTTCGCACTTGGGCTGATGAAGTTCGGGTTGGGACCCACGCTGAACTTGAATGGTCCTTACATCACAAGTTCTGGGGTTCCGAAACGGAAAGCGCCTACCACAAAGGGGACAGGGCGCGTTATGCACTCGATGCACGGCGCGACGTCCTGAACCTTTGGGCCGACTATGCGGAAGGCAAAGTTGATTTGGCGGACCTGAAGGAAGCCAACCGTGCCTTCCGCCGTGAAGCTGAAATCCTTCAATTTCGCCGCGCTGGATAAAGCGCTGACATATTGAGACAGCCCCGGACGCGCATTTGTGGTCCGGGGCTTTTTTTTTGCCCAAACTTGCCCAAACTTGCCCAAGGCGGTTTTAAGCATCGGTGGCAATGCGGTTAGTTCAATCAGTCTAAAGTTTGCTGAAGAGGACTCACGCATGACCGCACCGCAAAAAAAGCCTGAAATTGCCACCAAGCGGCTGGTTGGAACTTCTGGCTGTATGGCCAAGCTTGGGGGGATCAGCCGCAACACGTTTTACAAGATGATCCGCGACAATCCGACATTCCCAACACCCCGCATTTTGCAGGGTCGGCGCGTATGGCTGGAAGAAGAAATTGACAGCTTCATGTTGTCGTTGCCGCGCGGGGAAGCTGTCCCCGACTACGCCGGACGCCTCTAAAGCAAAACCCCGGTGCTACCAACACCGGGGCTTATCTCAACCCAAGCTGGCCAGCATGGGAACCACATTCAATCCGCCAAGGATCATCATGCAAAAAAACACTATCAACACCGCCCAAAAACCACAAGGCCACCACGTCTTCACCGAACCACCCACAGCCATTCTTTTTGGTTTATCGCGGGCTGGTTTTAACGTCCTTCCAGTGGGTCGCCCCGATGATCCCAAAGCCGCTGCAATTCCATTTGCCGGGAAAAAAATTGACCCACGCCAGACCTTGGCTGTCTGCAAAAAAAACAAGTCAGGGGCCTATGGCGTCCGCTGTGACGGGATCGTGGTTGTGGATTTTGACGAAATGAACCCTGACCACGTGGACTTTGCGTCATTCAAGTTTGGCAAACCTGAAGTGACGGTGGGAACCGGACGCGGCCTTCATGCCTATTATCGGATGCCTTTGGGCTGGGACCATCGCGGGGCCGCGCAAGTCCTGAAAGATGCCAACATCAAAGCTGACGTAAAGTGGGGTGGGGACCAGTATGTCATTGGTCCGAAATCGTGCCGGATGGATGGCGTGAATTATCACCCGATCAAGGGCCAGCTTGAACTGTCTGGGCTGTCTGACATCCGCGTCATCAGCGAAATCAACCCAGACCAATTGGGCGAGCGTGGGAAAGTCCCCAAGGGTCAGCGTCACAAATGGCTGACTTCCCGTTGCGTTAACATCATCCACACATGCGAAACGTCGCAAGAACTGTTTGACAATCTGCGCATGGAAGCCGCCTTGCGCTGTGAAGACGGGTTGGAAGTGACAACATCAGAAATCGCAAAGATTGTGGAATGGGCTTGGGACATGATGTTGGCTGGCAAAATCAATCCGCCACATGATCCGGGCTTTCAAATCAGCCGCCGCGCTTTGACCCTTATCGGTCCCGACGATAACGCGCTTTCATTGTATGTTCGTTTGATGTCTTCGCATGGGATCAACGGTGGAAGCTTTCTGTTGAACGGTGAAGCTATGAAGCGGGCTGGCCTGACATCGCTTTCCAGACAGAAGTTCCGTGACGCACGTGACCATCTGCTGAATGTGGGGCTTCTGAAGATCACGGCTGAATATCGGTTCAGCGAAGGAAAGGCCCGCGAATATCGTTTGTCAGTTCCGCCTGTCCCACGGGGAGAGGGTCTTATTACAGATTGGTGGACCAATTCCGGTCCACGGGGAAAATTGCACTGATGACCCCTGAACACTTCCGCCGCCTTCAACATCGGGGCTGGCCCCTGACCAAGCGTGTGACGCCTGAACGGGATTGGCTGGCGCTGATGGATGACATGTGGGTCCCTGACAAGCGTGTGGCCCTGATCCGGTTCATGGCAGAACGCAACGCCAACGTGATGCACCACCGGACGCGCAAGGGGCGGATCAGCGCCCCGATCTTGCGCCGCGAAATTATCAACGGGTCCCCGTGCTGGGTCCCAGACACAATCATGGAAGGAACTGACTGATGGAACTGGATGAACTGTTTGCGCTTCTGGATGCTGAAACCGCTGAACGCCGCAAAAAGGCCCGCACAGCGCTTCACATGCTGCACCACCAAAATGATGGAAGACGCCCCAGATGGCCCGGAAAAGCGGGTCCCTGACGAAAATGAAGGGGGTGACGGCGTTGCCTAGCCACATCGCTATCACAGCACAGGCTTTGGGCCACAATGTGCGCTATTCGCGGATGCCGGGGCTGGACTTGATGCACGAACTTTACCCAACCCTGTTCATCCGTGAAGCGCTTGAGGTCTTCGCGCTGATCAGGGACAAGGGGCAAGGCGGTGTCAGGAAGCGGGCTGTGACCGCCATGAATGATCTGGAAACCCACTTCAAAGCCCACCCCCGGCGCCAGCGTTTTGGCGAACTGATGGCCGCTGTGAACGCCCAAGGCCGCGCAAACTGACGGGAAATTTGGGGAAATATCGGCAAGGATAGGGAAGAACAGGGACATTCAGGCAATCGGGCTTTTGAAGGGCTGAATTCCTTGTGACGAATGGGTGTCCAACATAGTTTGGACGCCCGCTTTGCCCACCACTACCGCAACAGTTCAGAACACTTGGACCGAACTTGGGACTGGACCCATGGCCATTGGCCTGAACCGGGGACGGATGTTCATTTTTGCAGATGACACCCAGCTCACGGAAGACCGGGCTGGATATTTGCACAGCGCCCAAGGTCAACAGCGCCTTGTCAGCGTGTCACTGGCCACCAAAGTCTGGGCGCGGGCCGTGGATGAAGCTGAAGTCCCGGTCATCCTTGTCAGCCGCACACTGGGCGCATCAACTCCGCAAACACCCACGCTGGTCTTTGCCCGTTATGCGGACGTCCCAGACCCCACCACGCAAGTGGTTGGGACCATCGCCAAAGTAACCCATGACCCGATTGACAGCCAGAACGGGATTCACGTGTCGCTTGGCGCTCATCCCGGTCAGATGGCTGAATTCTGGGCGGCTGCGTCATGATCGTGAAGACCGATCTTCCAGCCCAGAAATGGACGCAAGTTGGCGCGGGTCCCCATGTCGTTTTCTGGGCCAATGGGCGCGTCCGTGTGGCCTTTGGCAACACTGCTCCAGCGGATGCCCAGACATCGCTTCTGATGGCCGCACAGGGCCAGCCCAAGTCCCCGACCTATAGCGGACAAGAAGGCGTCTGGATCAACCCCGTGGATGGTCCTGTGACTTTCAACCTTGTCCAGATCAGCGCGTCCGAACTGTTCCTTGTGGACAGTGACGGGAATGTCCTTGTGGATGGGGGTCTGATCTGATGGTCTGGCCCTTCACCCGCAAAGCCCTCGATGTTGAACAGAAGGACGCCACGCGCGGTCTTTGGGAAATGCTTGTCCCACAAGGGGCCGCATCCAATGGGATCAGCGTCGCGGCTGAAACCGCGCTACGCCAGTCTACCGTCTTGGCTTGCACCCGGATCATCACGGAAACCGTGGGCCAGCTTCCGCTTCACGTCAACGTCCGCGCGGCTGATGGGTCTGTGGAACGCGACCGCGTGTCACCGCTTCACCGCATGTTGGCAAAGCGTCCCAATGACTGGACCACGGCTTATGGCTTCAAAGTCCACATGCAATCTGACGTCTTGTTGCACGGGAACGCCTATGCGCTGATCCAGCGGGACGGGATCAAACAGCCACGCTACTTGCGCAAGCTGACAGCCCGGTCTGTGTCCGTGGATGAAGACGTCATCACAGGCGAACTCACTTACCGGGTCACGCTGAACGGTGGCGGAAACAAGGACTATGGCAACCGCGACGTCCTGCACTTGAAAGCCCTTCATGGGCTGTCTGTCATCAGTCAAATCCGTGAAGCCATCGCCTTGGCCTTGGCACAGGAAGCGGAACTGACCGCGATTGCGTCCAAGGGCCAACGCCCCAGTGGCATCCTGATCTTCCAGAACGGTCTGACAGATGAAGCCTTGAGCCGGACAGCCGCGCAAATGCGGGCCATTGGCGAACAGAAGGGAACCGCCATTCTGGACAGCGGGGCGTCTTATGTTCCGGTCCAGATGTCCAACATTGACGCCCAGTTCTTGGAAATGCGGCGTCACCAGATTGCAGAAATTGCCCGCGCGTTCCGCGTTCGGCTGCACATGCTTCAGGAACTGGAACAGGTGACACACCAGAACGCTGAACAGCTTGGGCGTCAGTTCCTTCAGTTCACCATGTTGCCCCATCTGGTCATGTGGCAGCAAGAAATCGCGCTGAAGCTGATGCCCGATGATGGCAGCAAATACACCGAATTCCTAACAGATGACCTTGCCCGCGCTGATCTTGCGGCCCGCATGGAAGCTTTTGCCAAGGCTGTCACCACCGGAATTCTGAACCGCAATGAAGTCCGCCAGATGGAAAGCCGCGCCCCTAACAGGGCGGGAATGACTTCTTGCGGCCCTTGAACATGGAAGGCGCGGCAAATGCCCAAGGACCTGACTAAAGACGCCTATGAACAGCTTGCTGTTGAAGTGAAGTTCCAGAACCCGGACAGCGGTTTCATCAAGGGCCTTGCGGCCACATACGGTGGCCAGCCGGACGCTGAGGGTGACGTGATCGCGCCCGGTGCCATGACCTCATCCCTGAACAACATCAAGGCGTCTGGGAAACGCCTGAAGATGCTTCTTCAGCATGATCCCGGCCAAGCCATTGGGCTGTGGGTCAGCCTGAAGGAAACCCGTGACGGGCTTCAGGTGGAAGGCAAGCTGTCACTGGACGCTGATGACGCCCGCAACGCCTACGCCAAGCTAAAGGATGGGACGCTGGACGCCCTGTCCATTGGCTACCGCACATTGTCAGCGGAACCGCGCCCCGGTGGGGGCCGGACGCTAACCGAAATCGAAATTGTGGAAATTTCCGTTGTGACCTTCCCGGCAAACGCTGGGGCGGTGGTGACGGATGTGAAGGGGGCAGATGCCTCGCAACCAAAGGCCCAGAAGGCCGCAACTAAGGGGCCAATGACATGGCACTTGATACCGCGCCCGAACTGGACGCTAAAATGACGAAACTGGAAGACCGCATTGGCGACATGTCCCGCGCTTACCGGATTGTTAGCCGCGTTGATCTTTCTGTCTTGCGTGACCCTTACACGCTGGCAACCAAGTCCGCTGTCAAGTTCCACGCGCGTTAGCGTGTTGGTGGTGACGTGATCCAGCCTGCAGCGGCCCGTGTGATCCAACTGGCCAAAGAGCCATCGATTGAGAAGTGAGGGCGGCAGCTTTGATCCATGCCGCCTTCCTGCTTTAGGCAAAACACCATTGCCAGACCGTCGTCTGTGCGGCCGGAGTGTGCATTGGCTGTGGCTGCTGCAATGGCAGCTTCTTTGAGCAGTAGATTTAGCGTTGTATCGATTTTTGAAACTAGCTCGTAGTTTATTATCACTAGTGAGTTCATTTAATGCAAATAGTGCTATTGCTTTAGCTACAACAACTATATGAGGGGAGCTAAAGTGACCGAAGACGAGATAAGGTACGTCAAAAACTGGACAGACCAATTTGATGTAGGTCAAAGGTTTACTTTGCAAGGTTGGAAAAAGGCGCATAAGGGAGACGATAACGCGCCAAGCGCAACGGTGCTGGGCGGAAATGTTGTTGCGTCTTTTAAGGCCGATCCTCCCGATGCTCGACTGCACTTAATAGGTCTCACTGAGGTCCAACAGTTGGTAAAGAGTTTGGGCCCAAAACAGGAAACAACGTGCCATGGTAACTGAGAATTGAATGGCCGATTTTTTTTGCAAACGATGGACATCCAGTTCTGCAAAATTGATTCAGCCTCGTTGGAGTGTTGTTTTCGTTTGTTACAGCTTCGGTCCACTAATCTTGTTGATTGGATAGGAAAATCCAAATGGAAGAACCCGATGAGCCATTCCACACGGAAAGCCGTGGTGCTTCAGCCGGTGCAAATCCTTTCTTCGGGGAATGGAGAGGCGTGTTTAAGTTTCCACCCGTGTCACACACGGCAAAGCTGAAGCGACGAGAAGAATTTCGTTTGAAGGTACAGAAAGACGTCGGTTGCAGCTACTATTTTACTGACGAAGTAAAAGTGCAGATCACACTTTATCTGGACGAACAACGGGTTCGTGAGACGGACAGCACGGCTGATGTCGATAATTATGCAAAAGGTATCCTCGACAGTCTAAAAGGCCAAGGCGGCATATTGATAGATGACTGTCAGATACAAAGCCTCGGCATTTACTGGGTCAGCAGCGACGGTGAGGAAGAATGGTTCGATGTAGAAATAAGGGGCCATCCTGATGAGTTTCAGCTAAGAGATGTTTCACTATATGAGATGCCCAACGGTCTTTGGTATCCGTTAAGCACCTTTGTTTGGGAAAACGGCTCCGCGGTGCCAAAGGGAGATACCGACAGGATAGCGGGCCCTCTAATTCTCGATGCTATGACTGACTTTACAAACAAAATCCGGGCAAAAATGCGTGACAGCGGGATGGACAAGATTACGGCGTATCGTTCTTCTAACTTTTTCAATACGGCTGCACGTGGATTTCATAAGTCGAGGGTAGAAGGTCAATTCGAATTAGTACCAATTAGGAAGTGGCGCGCCGCGGTTGACGAGCTTGCTGAGGTCGACGCCGAAAAATCGCAAAAGGTGTATGAGCTCTTAAAGTCGTTCAAGGTTCAAAAAGATCAGTCTCTAGAAAATTGGCAAAAAAAGCTTGGTATAACGAAAAGGAAGTAACTGGCTGGGGGGCGTAACAGCTTTTTGGTGCGCCAGAAGGCTTCGATTCTGATAACAATCAAATGCCCCTGCCAAAAACGTCGTTCAAAAGTCCGATCGTTCGTGGAGGTTTCTTGATGCAATCATGGCAACAGGACGGGTCGCATCCAGATCATTTGCAGCATTTTGACCAATATATGCAGCAGCCTCCTGCAGGGACGGCACTACCGGCCATTCACCGTACCATTCCACGGCGGTCGTGCGGTCCGTCAATCCGGACTCTCGCTGCAGGTGCAAAATCGAGCCGAGCGCGAACTGGTTGTCTGCGGACAAAGCCGCCGTTGAAGTTGTAGGTTCGATTTGCTCTTCAAAGCCGGTTTTCGCGCAGAACAAGGTGCAATTTGGCGATGTTCAGCAAAAACTCGAAGTATATCCGCTTGTTCGCATCGAAAATCATGACCATTTTAGCAAACTTGTCGGTAGGCTTCGGACAAATGAAGGTCACCGATAAAGTCTGTAATTTCTGCTGGAAGAGAACCAAATTCACTATTGCTTGACCACGCGTCCCATGCTCGCACGAATGCCCAATACTGCGTATAGGAACCAGCGTGCCAATGACACGGCCTAGTAACGTCAGCGGGAATTCCGACGCTACCGTCCCCAAAATTATCATAAAAAAGATCCGGTTCAACATCGATCAACGATAGATCGATATTTCGAAATGCCGAGCCCCATGCCGCGGAAATTTTGATGCTTGCAGGTAATAAATAGTAATCTTCGACTCCGCCAAGAACGGCAGAACTTGTGATCGAATCAAACTGGAGCTCGGTGTCGGTCAATTTAGAGGCATAAACGCCATGACACCAATCTTTATCTGAGACAAAAGACAGCGTGGAATTGTGTACTGTAATACCCGTAATTCGAGATTGCAGGATTTCCGTGCAGCTAAAGTTAGTGTCGGTCAGTCCTATCGAAAAGACGTCCCAACCCTTAATGGAGTTTCCCGAAAAATGTGATCCTTCGAACCGTATGAAACTCAACTCGACAAAGTGAAACAAGGAGCGCACGAAGCTTGCTCCGTTGATTCTACCGTCAGGCGGTGCAAACCGAGAGTGACTGAGGTTTGTGTCAATGAATTCTACATCATCCAAAACGCTTAGAAGATTTGTTCCCTCCATTCTAGAATTCGAAAATTCGCTCCCTGATACATTTGCACCATCAAAATCAGCGAATTGTAGACTTGAATCAGAGAATTTTGCGCCTCTCATATCACTATGCCTAAAACTAGTACCTTCTGCAGTTGAGTTGATGAACCTAGCTCCGCTCAAAAGTGATCCATCAAACACAACACCACTAAGATTTGAGCCCGAAAGGTCCACTTCGCGCAAATCCAGATTTGACCAATTGACAATCGGCAATTCATCGAGGGCTTGGCTTCTGGTCTCCTGCCAATCCTCCCAGAATTCTACATTGTCTGCGCACTCTTTGTTATCGTTTATGCTACACCAATCTCTGAGGGACGCTTCGTATTCTCTAGAGTAGTCAGCAGGTTTTGATTCAGTTGGTATGATCGATAGATTTGATAGGTCAATTTTCGCCAAGCCCCAAAGTCCACAAAGCGGCAGGAAACCTTCTAGAGAGAAATCTTCGGTAAGAGATATTGATTTACATACCACAGAATTCTCAACTCTGAAGTCGTCAGGCCACCTCGCAATCGTTTCGTACCATCGCCTATTTTGTACCATTTCCCAGTCGGTTTCATATTCACCGTCCGGCGAGACATAAAGTGGTCGAAAGTCATGAAAGATTCGAACAATACCACGAGTTCGCTCTAATGACAGAAGCAACAGATAAGTCACAAGCCCGACGAGAACAGTGGTCGCTATGAGGTCCATATATCCCCTGTTGCATTTTGCTCGAGGAATTGATCCAAAAAATCGATCCCTTCTGATCGAAAGGTAGACGGACGCCAGAAACAGTATGAAGCAGAAGACTGTTGTAGCAGGCGATCGCCCGGGCATAGACTGCCACCAGCAAATTGCAATTGTCAGCGGAGCAACAAAATAGGTCAGAAACAACAACAGGATGGAGACGGTTGGATTTCCTTCATCCATTCTTCTGGACACTTCTGTATCCGATACGATCCATGGAATGATCTCTTCAGTGAGAATTGCGCCTTTAGCCAACACGCCAGAAATCGCACGACTGATGCGGAAGTGCGCATACATTGAGTAAAAATGGCACGAGAAAACCAACAAGGGCATGAAGACAAAGAAAAACCGCGTGGGGACACTAGTGCTAAAGTAGGGCAACTCAAATTCAGTGTCCGAAATGTAGAAGTCTGAACTAACGGTCTGCACTGCAACTAACGCGGTGGGAATACATGCGCCAAGCGATAGAAGCCACGCAGCCTTGCTTTTGGAAATCAGGCGGTTTAGTTGATCGATTGAACTCAAAGCTATCTCTTGCCTATTCCAAAAAACTATTCGACAAACGTGCTATTGTCGTCTTGTGGCTACCGACCATGACCTATAGCGCGTATTGAACGTTCGGCATCGAACAACAAACCTTTGGCCGGTGCAGAAATACCAATTCTGGTTAGTTCACCGCTGTTCATAGCGGTCTGTCAAGGGTTTGTCGGTCTATAAGGCTTGAAAGTGGACATCTATTTTTGTCGCGGCATTCGGTAAGTTTGGGCTCAAAACAGACCTTTGATGCTTGCAATCAGGATAAGGCGATCATCGATGCGGTTATAGATGCCCTCTGTCTCTACGATAATTGGGATTGGTCATCCAGAGGTCGAATCTTGCTCCTAATAATCTGATTTGTATGAATAAATTGGTATCATAAACCTTCGGTCTACGTGGGGTTCAGATGCCAACATTGATACAAGCCACAAAGCTAATGACCACTTGTTTTGGTCAAAATGAAAACCGTATGACCAAAATCAGGGAAGCCTTTGTACCAAAGAGACAACTTCCCGCCGCAACAGGCCGGGACATCCCTAACGCCACACCAGAACGGACAGCGCTTTTGTTTATGGGCCTTGGCTTGTCTGATCCTGAACGGATTGCCGAACTGGCAGACTTGCGCCGCTTTATTGAAGCGTCCGGTGACATTGCCGGTCGGGTCACATTGGCCGACGTCCTTGCCACCACCATCAAGGGACTGTCAGACAATCCTGACGTGGGTGTGGACATGCGGCTGACCCTCACCACCCAAGGAACGCCCTTTGGCCTTCTGGTGGCTTCCAACACGGTTCTAATGCAGTTCGGGAAAGTCTTTGCCGGGGACGCTATGGTCCATCACACAGTCAGCTTGGACATGCGCCCGCTGAACTCATTCTGTGACGCCGCACGGGCCGTTAAGCCGCCGTTTGGGGTCCGGTAATGATTCCACCCCGCCTTCAGACATGCCAGCGTCTGTGGACGTCCTACGGGGCGCTGGGGCCATTGCTGCGTTCATGAGCACCACCCCCAAGCGCGTCTATGCCCTGAAAGCCCAGCAAGCCTTCCCGTTCTTCATGGAAGGGGCCACGATCTGCGCACGGAAGACCACACTGATGGCGTGGGTGGAAATGCAAGAAATGGACCATGATGCACGTGGGACACTATAACGCTTGGTAAGGCTGGCATTGGCAAACAATGTATCGCTATCGGGAAGCCGATTGGCTTAGGTTAATTCAAAAGGAATGGGATATACCCCATCATTGTAGAGGCGGAAAACATGTTTGATGAACTGAATTCAGATCAACCCACAAAACTCATGACGATTGGCTATGAAGGATCAGATATTGCAACCTTCATTGCCACTTTGAAGTCATCCGGGGTCAGAACTCTATTGGACGTTCGTGAGTTGCCTTTGTCCCGTAAGAAGGGATTTTCAAAACGTTCTTTGGCAGAAGCGCTAGACGCTTCTGGGATCGAATATCGCCACATCAAGCAGTTGGGCGACCCAAAGCCGGGTCGTGACGCGGCCAAATCTGGTGATATGGACGCTTTCCGCCGCATCTTTGGTGAACACATGGAACAAGAACTTACAAAGGCTGCGTTGCGCGATGTCATCCCAACAATTCTAGAAGGCGGTGCATGTCTTCTTTGTTTTGAACGTTGCCATCAGGATTGCCATCGGTCCATTGTGGGAGAAGAACTTACCAAGCTTGCCAAAATTGAGTTGGCACATATCGGGGTAAATAAGAAAGTTGAACAACGGGCATAACTCCCAGTCTGGCAGCGCAGAAGCTATTATTCTCATTAAGGCAGCGCCAGTAATTGGGAACAAGAACGGTGAAACAGTTTGCTGTGCGGGCATGGACCTTCATGGCAACTGGTTGCGGATGTATCCTGTTTCGTTTCGTGTGTTGGATGATGGGAAGCGCTTCAAAAGATGGGATCATGTCAGGTTTGATTGGCGACGACCAACCGATGATGCCCGAATTGAAAGCAGGCACATAAATTCACAGACATTGGAAATCACAGGGACTATGAAGGCACGGGAACGCGAAAATTTTTTAAACCGTCATATCGTCACAAGTCTGGATCGCGAATTTGAAGAAGGTAGAAGCCTAGCACTCTTGAGGCCGGAAATTGGTGCGTTTAGAATTGTCCCGAAAAGCAACGAAAAGCTGAAGAAGCAACAGGCAAAAATTGACGCCTTTCACAGTCAAGAGGACATGTTCGTTCCGCGCCCTGAGGTCCCAGTAACAGCTTGTCCTTATGACTTTAAATACATCTATAAGACCGATGATGGTGATCGTGAAGGAACGTGCCAAGACTGGGAAACTGAAGCCACCTTTTTTAAGTGGAGGAACCTTTACGGTGAAGAAAGAGCACTTGAGGAAATGAGGGTGGTATACGGCGAAACTCTGCCGCAAAGCGGTCTCTACTTTGCAATGGGAACGCACTCTCAATATCCAGAAACTTGGCTGATTAACGGGTTGATACAACTCAAATCATCAGGTCAGGCTAGTCTGTTTTAGTGACGTAATCCTCTATTGGTCCGTTTGATCTTCATCAGCGAATATCCTGCGGGCCACAAAGACACCTGCAATAACCGCGTTCGGAAAGCGCTGAGATAGAATTGTATGCATGGCGCGGTAGTGTGTTCCAGCGGTCAACATGTCATCCACAATCGCAATATGGGACGGTTCGGGATCAGTTAGGGCTTCATCAAGGCAGTAGTGTTCCAGAAGCTCTGCTATCGTGATCCTTTCACCTGCTGGACGTTCATGACTTGCCTGCATTGAAACGTCCTGACAAATCAGGTTCCGAACATCGACTTCAGGCCCCATACCCCGGCAAACCCTTTCCATCCTGTCATCATATTGGGGATGGTCCGCCGCCTTAGAAGGTGGAACGGGGACAAACGTGGCGTTCTCCACCCAATAGTCATTGAGCGATGCTTTGAACGTATTTGAACAGCGATTTATCGTCTGTTCCTTATATCGCATTTCAGCAGCGCTTGCTATTCCGGGTTTCTTCTTTAAATTTGCTACAACACTACTGGCTTGGTCAAAGCTGTCACCCTTTCCAGATGTGCGCTCAAACAAATACAAGCATTGATCATCAGCCGTTATGTGACTGTGAAGTGGCCTAGTTAGGTCATCAATTTTGCTAAACTTCTTGGCCAAGTGCTTCCCAAATATCTTCTGGATCACGCACACGGATAGCCCCTAGGTTTTCATAGTGGGCTGGCCAACTGATGTCTTTGCGTTGGAAACAACTTTCAAGAATGAACAACTTCCGGCCTTGATGCATAGCCGCGCGGGCCTGCGTCAGCGTTCCTGAAGTATCTCCAGCTTCCACTATGATGGTCCCTTTAGTAAGGGCAGACATTGTTGCGTTTCGGGCGGGGAAATAGTTGCGCTTGGCTTGGAAGGGTTCTTCCGAATGCCGAATGATCGGGACTTGTGAAACCACAAGGTGTTCCCTAGCGATATGCTGTTGAAGGCTTCTGTTTTCTTTGGGGTAAAATTGACCAATGGGCGTCCCGATCACCGCAATTGTGTGGCCGTTTTCTTCTAGAGCGGCCCTATGGGCTGCACCGTCAATACCAGTGGCTAAACCAGAAACGACAGCGTACTTCATTTTGACCAATTCCTTGGCCAAGCGGGCTGCCCGCTTCTTCCCGTCATCAGATGCCTTGCGACTACCAACGATACACAGCCCCGGCATTTCAGATAATTCCCACGTCCCCTGAAAGTAAAGAAGTTCAATCGGGTGTTTGGCATCACGCAACTTATCGGGGTAGTCGGCGGATTGATTGATCCGAACGCCAAACTGATTAACACCCTGATCCTTTAGGCGTGCCATCACTTCACGCGCGGTTGCGTCCGCCTTGTCGGGTTCAACGTAGTCAGAAGGTCGGGCAGTTTCATCAGCACGGAAACGATCAGCCATGCGCTTGAATGTTTCACCTGGCTGACGCCAGAGCCATTCATAAGCGCCCATTTCCCGCATAGGTGAAATAGCGTCTAAGGAAAACTCATCCCTGTTCAATGCAAGCTTGTTCATCGTCCCAATGAAGCGTAGATCGCTGTCCCGGTTTGTCTCATGATGTCGCATGTTCCCCCATACGGACTACTATGCCGTTCTAAGTGAGTCTGGCAATAGCGGCTGACTGTTGAGGAGAAGTAAGCGGTAACTGACCTAGGGATGGCCGGGGGTGTAAAGAACCTGAAACGATTTTCGTTCCGGACCGGCCCCACTCCTTCACACGCATTAATTCAAAAATTCAACTTTTGGTCTGTTTGCGACATTTGGATGTCGTTTTTGACTATGCGTCGGGTTTGTGCTTTTCCGATCCCGTGAATGATCGCCCGTTGTGCTGTCCCGTTGCCCGTGGCCGAAGACCTCACAAAGGGCTGGCCTGTTGTTGAATTCAGGTCAGCCCATACCCCCAAAAAATTACAGTTCCGGAAGTTTTTGGCGCTTCCGTTTCATGAACCTTTTGCCCCGATCTTGCAGGGTTTTCGGCTGGGGCAGTATCCTGAAGGGGTCAAAACTGCACAGGATCAACGCACATGGACTATGAACAGGACCCCAAGGTCACTGAAGCGCTTGCAGAACTTGCTGAAGCCACAGACATCCCCAGCACCGCGCGGGCTATAATTGCAAATGATCCCGACACAGCCGCCAAGCTGGTGGAATTCGCCATCCGGGCATCAGCGGCGGGCAATTCGCACAAGTAGGCCGATTACAACACCCGCGACCAAGACATAGAAGCCCTGATTGATCGCGCCAACTGTGTCAGGGGTCGCAAGGTAGCGCCGCGACAACGCTTCAGCTTCTTCAAGTGTCGTGGTCGTGAAGGCGATGTAGTAGCCAATCCCGATCCGCAACCCGGCAACGATCACCATTAACCATGCGATGATTGATCCAAGTCTTGTCATCGTTGCGCTGTCCCTATCCTATTATTTAGCGCCATAGAGGGCCGAACTGGATCAGATCGCAACCCCTACGCCAAACGCGGCCCCTGTGGCCCGACAGCGCGTTCAATCCGCCATACCATATCCTTGCGGTTCTGGCAGCGCTTGCACTTCATATCTTTGGCCACATCAATCAACTTTCGCAGTTCATGGTAGCGGGCATAAAACACATGTGAGGCCACGTTGCAGGACCAGTGGCAGACGGGGCATGTGACCACCACAACGTCCCGCCCGGTCAGGTCTTCCACCCTGATCTGGAACTTCAAACCTCTGGTCATGGGTTCGTATGGCATCCCGCATCATAGCCACGTGTTCGTTTTTTGTTCCAGTCTGAAATTGAATGACGCGGGGGTGGTGGGCTGGCATGTTCAGAGCGTAGTTCAGGACCGCTTTAGCGAATTCCAAAAATTTCGTGGCCGGACCTGTCTGCCACAACGCACCTGCAAAGGTTGGCAGGCGGGTTCATCTGTTGTTCCTTCTGGACGCACTTCCATAAAGAACGGTCCCGCCCGCCACGTCACTTTTCCATCAGGGTTTTGGCGGGCGTGGCTGTTTGTTGACGTGACGTCATTGGTGTCCCGATTTGGCCTGAAAATGATTGGCCTGAAAATTGGCCTGAAAATGCGAGCCAAGGCAAATAATTGTCATAAAAATATGGGGTTTTGTGGGAGTATTGGAGCGGGTAACGGGAATCGAACCCGTAACTGAAGCTTGGGAAGCTTTCGTGATACCTTTTCACCATACCCGCGCGCTCGCTGCATGAGGTATGCGGCAGGCACCGAACTGTCAATTCCGCATATGCACAACCTGCCAAGAAACCATGCAGAAACGATGCACAAACCATATGCATGAAAGTCTGAAGACCCGTTAACCAGCCTTACGGTCACCGGGTCAGGAATACCTGACTATACGTCAACGGGGTGCGCACCTAGGGTCGCGGGGAGTTGGGAACCTATTTTCCCCGCAGTTTTTTGATCGGGCACGATTTTGATGTTGTTTGCATTTGTGAACCGCCTTTTTGCGGATCCTTTACTGCTGTTTGGTGTGATCTCGGGCGTGTTGAGCGTCTATGCCTTTGTTCCCTATATCGCTGACACAATTGCGCGCCGGACGCGGCCTGAGCGGGCGAGCTGGCTGATCTGGTCGGTGCTGGGGTCCATCGCCTTGGCCAGCCAAATCGCCGAAGGCGCGGGCGCATCGCTGTGGTTTGCGGTGGTTCAAGTCAGCGGCACAGTGATTGTTTTCCTGCTGTCGATCAAACGCGGGCATGGGGCATACATGTGCAAACGCAACCGCATCATCCTGCCATTTGCGGCGGCAGGGCTGGTGCTTTGGTATCTGACGGATACGCCGATTATCGCGCTGACGGTGAGCATCAGCATCAGCCTTTTGGCGGGCAGTGTGACGATCTGGAAGGCGTTTCGCGATCCCGACAGCGAGACGCTGATCACATGGCTGGTGGCACTTGCCGCATCATGGTTCGCGGTTCTCTCCGTTGGATCGCTGAACTGGTGGATGCTCGCCTATCCGCTCTATCTGCTAGTGCTTTACACCGGGATCGTGGCGGCGATTGCCATCGGACGGGCGACCGGCCAGACACCATATCGCGAGACCTTTGTCTGGCGCTCGCGCAGGGCGCAGCAGACCTACGTCATGCCGCCACCTGCCTATCCGCCGGCGCCTTTGGTGAAAGCCGCTTAACCGCGCCGTCTGCGCCGCCGCCCGCCACCATCACCGCCGCCGCCTTGGTTGTGATTCACATCCGGCAGAGTGACGATACTACCCAAAATCGGAAACGGCTCCACCGCGTTGGGGATGTTTGAGGCATTCACAAAGTGTTCCTGAAAGCGCGGCTCAATCGCGGTTTCGATCTTGTGGATGTTGTGCACGGTCGCTTCAATCTCTGTCCGGGCAGAGGTGTTCAAAAGCGCGATGCGCGCCCCGGTGCCCGCGGCGTTACCTGCCGACGTCACCTTGTCCAGCGGTGCATCAGGGATCATGCCCAGCACCATCGCGTGTTTGGGCGAGATATGCGCGCCAAAGGCCCCGGCGAGCACGACGCGGTCCACCTTATCCACCTCAAATTTGTCCATCAGCAGGCGCGCTCCGGAATAAAGCGCGGCCTTAGCCATCTGGATTTCGCGGATGTCGCGGTTGGTCACGGTGATCTTGGGCCCGCCATCCGCGGTGCCGTCATAGACGAGGTAGCTGTTGGTGCGGCCATCCTGAAAACAATTCGGGCTGCCGGTCTGTTCCGCCGATCCGATCAGGCCGGGGCCATCGACAATGCCCGCGATGCGCATCTCGGCCACCATCTCGATAATGCCAGAGCCACAGATGCCGGTGACGCCCGTGGCGGCGGTCTCTGACGGGAATTTTGGATCATCGGACCAAAGGTCAGAGCCGATAACCTTGAACCGGGGTGTCTTGGTCACGGGATCAATTTCAACCCGTTCAATGGCACCGGGCGCGGCGCGCTGACCGCTGCTGATCTGCGCGCCTTCAAAGGCGGGCCCGGTGGGCGAGGAACAAGCCAGCACCTTGTCCTTGTTGCCCAAAAGGATTTCGGCGTTGGTGCCAACGTCCACGACCAGCACGAGGTCTTCGGACTTGTCAGGCGCCTCTGACAGGGCCACGGCAGCGGCGTCAGCCCCCACATGGCCTGCGATGCACGGCAGCATATAGACGCGGGCGGCGGGGTGCAGGTTCAACCCCAGCTCAATCGCGCGCAGCGACAGCGATTCCGACGTTGCCAGCGCAAAGGGGGCCTGACCCAGCTCAAACGGGTCGATCCCAAGGAAGAGGTGGTGCATGACCGGGTTGCAGACAAACACCGCGTCCACGATCAGGTCGCGGTCGATGCCAGCCTCGGCGGCAATCTGCACGAAGAGGCTGTTCATCCCTTCGCGCACCGCTTGGGTCATGTCTTCCGCGCCGGTAGGGTTCATCATGCCATAGCTGACGCGGCTCATCAGATCCTCGCCAAAGCGGATCTGCGGGTTCATCACACCGGAAGAGGCGACAACATCGCCGGTGTGCAGGTCACAAAGGTGGGCCGCGATGGTGGTTGAGCCAAGGTCAACCGCAAGGCCGTAGATCGACCCTTCGTAGAAACCCGGCCAGACCTGCATGATACGCGGGCTAAAGGTCGCATCGCCAAGGTGGACGGCGCAGGTAACCTTCCATTCGCCCTTGCGCAAGGCCGGTTGCAGGGATTTCAGGACGCCCAAGTCAGCCTCGAGCGTGGGCAGGTCCCAGTCGCGGCGCAGGGCGGCGATCAGTCGTTCCAGATCGCCCGAGGGGTCGTGCATGTCGGGTTCATCCACCTCGACATAGTAAAGCCGGGTCGAGGGGTTGAGCGTGATATCCCGCGCCTCTGCCCGTTTGCGGACCACCTGTTTGTGGACCTGGCTTTCGGCGGGCACGTCGATGACCACGTCCTTTTGCACCGTGGCCTGACAGCCCAACCGACGGCCCTTGATCAACCCGCGAATGTCGTCATAGCGCTGTTCGGTGCTGTTCCATTCCGACAGGGCATCAGGGGCCACGGTCAGCCCGTGTTTGGGAAACTCGCCCACGCCCGGTGTGATCTGGCATTTCGAACAAATCCCGCGCCCGCCGCAGACGCTATCAAGGTCGACGCCCAATTGCCGTGCGGCAGTCAAAATCGGGGTGCCCACGGGAAAGTGCCCGCGCTTGCCAGAGGGGGTAAAAATGACGAGGGGATCGTTGCTCATGACCGGCCTTTTTGACGTGTTCTGCGGAACTTAGCCGATTGGACCCGCAAGAGAAGGCCAATTCCCGGCATAATCATTATGCAGAGCGTCATGATCAGGGTGCGGATTGCGGCGTTTTGGCCTTTCGCAGACGCGGCAAGCATGCGATAGCGACGTGCCAACGGGATTGAGCCAGGAGATAGGTCCATGCAGATTCGTGAGGCACTCACCTTTGATGATGTTTTGTTGGTGCCGGGGGCCTCTGCCGTCCTGCCATCAACCGCTGATACCGCCACGCGGGCGACGCGGGGAATCACGATGAACATCCCGCTGTTGTCCAGCGCGATGGACACAGTGACCGAAGGCCGCATGGCGATTGCCATGGCGCAGGCGGGCGGCATGGGGGTTGTGCACAAGAACCTGAATGTTGACGATCAGGCCAAGGAAATCCGGCGGGTTAAGCGGTTCGTGTCGGGCACGGTCTATAACCCTGTGACCTTGACCCCGGACCAAACACTGGCGGACGCCAAGGCGCTGATGGACCGCTACCGCGTGACCGGCTTCCCCGTCGTGGGACCCGAGGGGCGCGTTGTGGGTATCGTGACCAACCGCGACATGCGGTTTGCGACGGATGACAACACACCGATCCACGTGATGATGACCAGCGACAACCTCGCGGTGCTGCAAGAGCCCGCTGATCTCGACGAGGCGCGCAGCCTGATGCAGTCCCGGCGGATCGAAAAGCTGCTGATTACGGACGGGGATGGTAAGCTCACGGGGCTTTTGACGCTCAAAGACAGCGAACAGGCTGTGCTGAACCCGATGGCCTGTAAGGATGAGCTTGGTCGCTTGCGTGTCGGGGCCGCCACCGGTGTCGGCGACAGCGGTTATGAACGGTCCGAGGCACTGATCGAGGCGGGCGTCGATATGATCGTTGTGGACACGGCCCATGGTCATTCCGAAGGCGTCGCGATGGCGGTGGAGCGGATCAAAAAGCTGTCGAACGCGGTGCAGGTTGTGGCGGGCAACGTCGCCACTGGTGCCGCGACAGAGGCGCTGATTGGCGCAGGTGCCGATGCGGTCAAGGTGGGCATCGGGCCGGGCTCAATTTGCACCACACGCATGGTGGCCGGTGTCGGCGTGCCGCAACTGACCGCGATTATGGATTGCGCCGGTGCCGCTGGCGATGTGCCGGTGATTGCCGATGGTGGCATCAAATTCTCGGGCGATTTTGCCAAGGCGATCGCGGCGGGTGCATCCTGCGCAATGGTCGGCTCAATGATTGCGGGCACAGATGAAAGCCCTGGAGAAGTCATTTTGTATCAAGGCCGTAGCTTCAAAAGCTACCGTGGCATGGGCTCGCTTGGGGCCATGGCACGTGGCTCTGCGGATCGCTATTTCCAAAAGGATGCAGCCAGCGACAAACTGGTGCCTGAGGGGATCGAAGGTCAGGTGCCTTACAAGGGGTCCGCTTCTGCCGTGGTGCACCAATTGGTGGGCGGTCTGCGTGCCGCGATGGGCTATACCGGGAATGCCACCGTGGCTGAGATGCGCAAGAATTCCTCCTTCGTGAAGATCACTGGCGCGGGCCTGAAGGAAAGCCATGTGCATGATGTGCAGATCACCCGCGAAAGCCCGAATTATCGGATTGGCTAGGATTGTCAGCGGCTTGTGCGGCAAAGTGAAGGTTGAAAAATGACACCTGCTGCCCGTTATGCCGCCGCGATTGAGGTGCTGGATCTGATCCATGACGGAGGCTCTGCCGAACAAGTCCTCACGACCTGGGCACGGCAAAATCGCTTTGCGGGGTCCAAGGATCGCGCGGCCATTCGGGATCATGTCTATGACGTTCTGCGCCAATGGCATAGCGTCGCGGGTTTAGGTGGTGGCAACAACGGCCGAGCATGGGTGTTGGGCCTGCTGCGCAAGCAAGGCCTTGATCCAAATACGGTTTTTGGGGCTGGTGGCTATGGCCCAGAAGCACTGAGTGCCGAAGAAGAGGCCCTCCCAAACGTCGAAATGTCGCCATCCGGGGCTGCGGACATCCCCGATTGGCTCTGGCCGATGTGGTCAGCCGATCTTGGAGATGAAGCAGGCCCGGTCGCCAAGGTTTTGCAAGACCGCGCTCCGATTGGTTTGCGGGTGAATCTGCGGCGCGGCACTGTGGCCGCGGCACAGGCAGTGCTGGCACAAGATGACATCGGGACTCGCGTGATTGACGACGTGAAGACCGCGCTGGAAGTCGTTGAAAACCCAAGACGTGTGGCGCAAGGTCATGCATTCCAGACAGGCTTGGTAGAGCTTCAGGATATTGCCTCGCAACGGGCGATGTTGACCGTTGCCCCTTACGTTGGCGAAAGCGTGTTGGACTATTGCGCGGGTGGCGGCGGCAAAGCCCTCGCGCTCGCCGATCTGACCGACGCGCAGGTCGTGGCCCATGACATCGCGCCGCAACGTATGGCGGATATTCCGACCCGTGCGGCGCGGGCGGGCGTGAATATCACGGTCACAGAAGCCCCGCAAAAACAGGCCTTTGACCTTGTTCTGTGCGATGCGCCTTGTTCGGGCAGCGGCACATGGCGGCGCACGCCGCATGCCAAATGGCAGCTGACCGAGGCGCGGCTGAAGGAACTTGGCGAGATGCAGCGCGATGTGATCGAAAGCGGTGCAGAAAGCGTGGCGACGGGCGGCATGCTCGCCTATGCGACCTGTTCGGTTTTGCGCTGTGAAAATGACGCGATCGTTGCCGATTTCCTCGCGCGTCACCACGGGTTTACGTTGGTCTCACAGGAACAACTTTTGCCGTGTGCAGAGCACGACGGATTTTTCCTTGCGATGATGCGGCATGTCTGATTGCCTAGCGTCAGGATTTAGGCGCTTTTTAAGAATTCTTTAAGCTCTTTGCGCTAGCAAAACGCCCAACTTTAAGGGGCATCAATTTGGACGCAGATCAACGGCAACTACGGACACTGGTCGCGGAAGACGGGCGACGGGGCCCGCCCGTATGGGTATTTGTTGCATGTGCGGCTGTGGCACTTGTTGCTGCGGTCGTTGTGGCTGTGCCGCTTGTGCAGATCGGTTTGGGCGTCTTTGGCGTCGCCCTTGCGGGCATTGCCGTTGCGATGGCACGCTGGCCCGATGCGCTGAGCCCCGCGCGCAAAAAGGCAGTGCGTGAAAAGGCAGCATTGGACGAGGCCGTGCAGGCCTTGATCAGCCATGACACGGATCCTGCGTTCCTGACCGATGCGGAGGGCGAGATCAGGTTCTCCAATGCCGCTGCAGAAGAACGTTTCGGCGACGCCAGCAAAGAACATCTGACAACGGCGTTTGGTAAGATTTTGGCAAACCCAGAGGTAGCGCTTTACCGGCTGCAAAACCGCGCCTTCACGGTCGGATCGGCGAAAGAGGACCTTTCAACGCGAAACGGACAATTCCGCCTCTCTGTGGTGCAAGTATCTGAAGACGCACAGCTATGGCGGCTGGATGATACCGGCAAAGGCGCACGCGCCGTGGGGCGCGCAGCTGACACGCTGACCTTGCCGATGATGACGGTCGGGCCGTCAAACGCGATCCTTTATCTGAACGACGCCTTTCGCAAACTTCTTGGACGGCGGCCAAAATCCTTGGTCGATGTGTTTGGCACGACAGAGCTGACCAATGGGCAGGTGCTGTCTGTGCAGGCGGAAGAAGGGTCACACGACGTGCTTGTAGCGATCGTCGCTGGCGCGGCTGGCCGGCGGGAGGTCTACGCTTTGCCCACGCAGGAAGGTGTCGTGCCGTTGGCACGGCCCTTGCCCGGCGGCTGGGACGCGATTGAGGATTTGCCGGTGCCATTGCTGAAGATCGCCGAGACCGGGCAAATCCTGGCCTCGAACCGCGAGGCGCGCGCGCTTTTGGGGATCAACGGTGCCAAGGATCAAATGGTCCAGGAAGTTTTGGATGGTCTTGGCCGACCGATCCAGGATTGGCTGCGCGAGGCGGTGAACGGGCAGGGCGGCAACGTCTCGCAATTCTTGCGTGGCCGGGGCGATTTTCATGAGACCTTCGTTCAAGTGACATTGAATCAGGCGCAGGGCCATGATGGGCCGCAATTGATTGCCGTACTCAACGATGTAACCGAGCTGAAGACGCTTGAGGCGCAATTTGTGCAAAGCCAGAAGATGCAGGCGATTGGCCAGCTTGCGGGCGGTGTGGCGCATGACTTCAACAACTTGCTCACGGCGATTTCCGGGCATTGCGACTTGCTTTTGTTGCGGCATGATCAAGGTGATCAGGACTATGGCGATCTGATCCAGATCCACCAGAATGCGAACCGCGCGGCCAGTTTGGTTGGCCAACTGCTGGCGTTCTCGCGCAAGCAAAACCTGCAGCCGGAGCGGATCGACCTGCGTGATACGCTAGCGGACCTCACCCATTTGCTGAACCGGTTGGTGGGGGAGAAGGTGCGGCTGACGCTGGACCACGATCTGGAGCTTGCGTCGATCAAGGCGGACAAACGTCAGCTTGAGCAAGTGATGATGAACCTTGTGGTCAACGCGCGCGACGCGATGCCCAAGGGTGGTGAGATTAAGGTGAAGACCGAAAACCTCGTGGTCGAGCGCGTGATGGAGCGTGATCGTGCGACGATTCCGCCGGGTGAATATGTCGTCGTGAAGGTCATCGATGAAGGACATGGGATACCGCCAGAGCGGCTGCCGAAGATTTTTGAGCCGTTTTATACGACCAAGCGAACGGGCGAAGGCACCGGGCTTGGGCTCTCAACAGTCTATGGGATCGTCAAACAGACCGGCGGCTTTATCTTCGCGACCAGCGATCTGACCTCTGGCACGGAATTCCAGCTTTTGTTCCCGGCCTATACCTTGCCTGTCGCCGAAAGCCTGCCCGTTGTGGTGGAGCAACCACGCGTGCGCTCAGAGGCGGGCGAAGGCGTGGTTCTCTTGGTGGAAGACGAGGCACCGGTGCGGGCCTTTGCCAGCCGGGCGCTGCAATTGCGCGGGTACACGGTGCTGGAAGCCGACAGCGCCGAAGCGGCGTTGGAGCTTTTGTCCGACCGCGACCTGAGCGTGGATATCTTTGTGACAGACGTGATCATGCCCGGCAAAGATGGCCCGACATGGGTGCGAGAGGCGCTGGAAGACCGCCCGGACACCAAAGTAGTGTTTGTGTCCGGCTACGCCGAAGACGCCTTTGCGGACACCGACGACCGCATTCCGAATTCTGTGTTCTTGCCAAAGCCGTTCTCGTTAACGGAACTCACGTCGACGGTACAAGGCCAGCTGCATTAGCGCCGAAGCTCGGTGCTTGCGGTGCGGGGCCGACTAAAATGATGCCGCAACTTGTTGGTAGATGCACCGGGCAATTGGGTGCTGGATTGGTCAATCAAGTGTGTTAGTGCGACGGGCCTTTCAATCAGAGGGTGGGATGAGGCGAATTGCTACCGCCTAGAGCCGCAACAACGCAACAACGCAACTCTAGCCCCGTATGACAAGCTCGCAAACGACCCCTCGGACAGGCCCTGCCTAGGCCTCTCCCAGAATCGCGGTCAGATGTGCGGCGGAGCCAATAAGAGCCGCGTAGTCGTCTTCGATGACGCTGACTGCGAAGTTGCCCATGAACCCGGCAAACCTGCCCTTGTCGCGGAAGGCCTCGCCAAATCCAAAGGTCTGCAAATGCGGCGCAAAGGCGCGGGCGACGCCACCGGCGAGGAAGACGCCCCCAAAGGGGAGCTGCACCAAGGACAGGTTTCCGGCGACCGTGCCGAGGATGCGGGTGAAAATCCGGGCGGCTTCAACGCTGCGTGCGTCGTCGCCCTTCGCACAGGCGGCCATGATGGCGGCGGCGGATGCCTCAACCGGGTCATCCACCTCGGCCCCCAGAAAGCCGTAGACGCGCTCCAGACCGCGGCCCGACAGCACGTCTTCGATGGCGGGGAAGCCATGGGCGCTGGAGACATATTGGCAGAGGCGCAGCTCTTGTTCGGTGCGAATAGGCAAATTTGCGTGGCCGCTCTCAGATGGGGTCACCAAGCGCCCATGGTCAGTGTCAAAGACCGGTGCCGCGTTAAAGCCGGTGCCGACGCCGATCACCAGTTTGGCGGCGTTTGCGTTTGCCTCTGCGCCGGTCAGAATCTGCCGCACATTTTCGGGCGCGAGATAGCCCAAGGCGTGCCCCTGCGCCTGAAGATCATTCAGGATTGCCACGGTCTCGGAACCTGTCGCCCGCGCCAGCGTCGTCTTGTCGATGGTCCAATCCAGATTGGTCATAGATGCGCGACCGTCCCGCACCGGGCCCGCCACGGCAACGCAGGCTGCGCGGGTATCAACCCCGTCTTCGTCCGCGACATAGCGGGTGATCACGCTTTCGAGGCCCGGAAATTCGCTGTTGCGGTAGCGGCGGATCGTGTCGGTCAGCACCTTGCGCCCTTGTGAAAGCGCCACGCGGGTGTTGGTGCCGCCGATATCGGCAACAAGGCAATAGGTGTCAGCTGGGTGTTTCGGCATAAGCTTTGTCCTTAGCGGGCGATGGCCGCTTTGAAATCGTAGTATGAGGCCTTGGGCGTCCGTTTTTGCGTCTCAAAGTCGACGTGGATTAAACCGAACCGCTTTTCATAGCCAAAGGCCCATTCGTAATTATCGAGAAGCGACCAATAGAAGAACCCCTGCAGGTTTACACCAGCGGCGACGGCCTCGAGCATGGCCTCAAGGTGACCCGCGATATAGCTGCTGCGCTGGGGGTCAAAGACCGCGCCGTTCTCAACGGTATCATCCCAGGCCATCCCGTTTTCGGTGATAAAGACCGGCAGGTCACCAACATAGTCGGACTTCAGCATCAAGAGCACATCGCGCAGGCCGTCAGGGTAAACTTCCCAGCCCATCTGGGTCTTGTCCAATGGTCCACTGACCGCGCCGACGTGCGGCCATGGGGCGTCGGGTGCGGCAGTGATGATGGAACGCGTGTAGTAATTGACGCCCAGAAAATCCATCGGCTGGCTGATCTCGGCCATGTCGTCTTGCCAATTGGCGGGCATATGGGGGCCAAACCCTTCGAGCGCTTCTTCGGGGTAGGTGCCCTTGGTCGCGGCCTGGATGAACCAGCGGTTATAGATCGCCTCTTGCCGTTTTGTGGCGGCAAGCGCCGCGGGTGTATCATCGGCGGCTTGCGGATATTCGAAATTCAACACGATGCCGCAGTTCTTCTTGCCCTTGGCACGCAGGCGGGTCATGCCAACACCATGGGCCTTCATGACGTTGTGCATCGCACGCGAGGCGGCGCGGATGTCGCGCAGGCCCGGCGCATGATGGCCAAGGAAATGCGACAGATAGGCGACGCACCACGGTTCATTCAGCGTGGCGATACTGTGCATGCGGTCGCCGATCTTGTCGGTGATGACATCGACGTAATCGCCAAACCGATGCGCAATATCGGGGTTGGTCCAGCCGCCCAGATCCGCAAGGGCAGAGGGCATTTCCCAGTGGTACAGGGTCTGGAACGGCTTCAGCCCGCGTTCCAGAATGGCGTCGGTCAACCGGTCGTAGAAATCAAGGCCTTCGGGGTTCACCGTCACACCGTCGGGCATTACGCGCGCCCAGCTGGTGGAAAAGCGATAGGCGTCCATACCAGCGTCTTTTAGTAGATCAAGATCGCTTTCATAGCGGTGGTAGTGGTCGCAGGCGACGGCGCCATCTTCGGCGCGGACCACGTTTCCGGGGCCTGCGGCAAAGGTATCCCAATGGGTCGGGCCTGCGCCGCCAAAGCTGTGACCTTCGATTTGATAGGCCGCCGTGGCAGCCCCAAAGAGAAAGCCTTGGGGAAAGTCGGACCGCTTGAGCATGGGTATTCCTTAGGTTGGTGCAGGACCGGTGGATTGCCCCACGGTCAGCTCTGCCTCAAAGAGCGTGTGCATGGGGCTTTTGTCCGGTTGCGCGATGATCTGCAAGAGCATTGCCGCAAGATCGCGGCCCGCGTCGCGCACGGAGGAACGTGTGGCCGTAAAAATTGGCACGTCGCCGCCATTGCGCAAATAGGACAAGCGGTCGTCATGGGTGATAATCGACACATCGCGGCCCATCTTGAGGCCTGCGTCCTCAATCGCGCGCCGCGCGCCCAGCGCAGTGATCAGCGATGACGCAAGGATGGCCGTGGGCCGTGCATCCAGTTTCAACAGTTCAGAGGTGCGGGCATAGCCGTAATCTTCGGTCATTTCCTCGGCGAACATCAGGGCGGGGTCGGGGGTCAGCCCGCTTTCGCGCAGGGCGTCTTCGAACCCGCGCCGGCGGCGCATGGCAAAATCCATCTGCTCCATCCCGTTGAGCAGGGCAATGCGGCGGTGGCCAAGATCGTAAAGGAACCGTGTGGCACGGTGAAAAGCAGAGCGGTTGTTCACGTCGAGCCACGAGTAGGGCAGGCTGACCCCGCTCGCGCGGCCATGGACCACAAAGGGCAGGTCGAGATCGATCAAAAGCTTGATCCGGCTGTCGTCCATCTTGGGGGCGTGCACGATGACGCCATCAACAGCGCGGCGGGACTTGAGGCTGGTGTAAACCTGCGCTTCGTCATCGTCGTTATTCAGGACCGACAGGATCATCTCATAGCCTTGACGGGCATATTCCTCGCCCGCGCCTGCGATGAAGTCGCCAAAGATCGGGTTCACCATCTCGTGGGTCTTGCTGGTGGGGATCACGTGGCCGATGGCCAACGCCTTGCCGGTCGCCAGACCTTTTGCACGGGTGGAGGGGGCGTAGTTGAATTGCTCTGCCGCTGCCATGACCCGCAGGCGCGTGCTTTCGGACACCTCGGGGTATCCGTTCAGGGCGCGGCTGACCGTTGTCTGGCTAAGCCCGAGTTGGGATGACAGCTCTTTCAAGTTCATGGCGGGAAAGTCCCTCAAAGCGCTATCAATCTCAAGGGGCAATATCGATTTAGATTGTAAAATTGGGCAATTTGTCAAATTTGTATAGGGTTTTTGTGGTGTGAAGATTAGGTGCTGCGGCGTTTAATTCTGTTGACTTGTGGTCCAACTTCGCCGAAATTGCAGATACTTCAAAGCGCTTTGGATCGATTCCCCAGCGTTGAAGACATCTACGTCGCGCGGCGAACGCGCAAATGGGAGGATACTTATGAAAACGAAACTGTATGCAGGCGTTGCCGCTGCGGCATTGCTGGCAGGTCCAGCGCTGGCCGATGGCCACCTGGTCTTTGCGCCGGGCGAGGGTGACTTTAGCTGGGACAGCTACAACGAATATGCGGCCAACGCGCCCGACCTGAGCGGTCAGTCGGTTACGGTGTTTGGCCCATGGCTGAGCCCTGAGGACGAAATCTTTTCCAGCATGTTGGCTTACTTCGAAGAAGCCACCGGCGCTGACGTGACCTACACCGGCTCTGACGGTTTTGAGCAGCAGATCGTGATCGACGCACAGGCGGGTTCCCCGCCCAATATCGCTGTGTTCCCACAGCCCGGTCTTGCCGCCAACCTGGCAGAGCAGGGGCTGTTGTCGCCACTGGGTCCGGATGCGGCATCCTGGGTTGCAGACAACTATGCGGCGGGTTCGTCCTGGGTTGATCTGGGCACTTATGCCAATGCCGAAGGCAACGATGAGTTCTACGGCTTTTTCTACAACGTCAACGTGAAGTCGTTGGTGTGGTATGTGCCTGAGAACTTTGAAGATGCGGGTTATGAAATCCCTGACACCATGGAAGGCCTGATCGCCCTGTCCGAGGAAATGATCGCCAACGGCGACACACCTTGGTGCATCGGTCTGGGTTCTGGTCCGGCAACTGGCTGGCCTGCGACCGACTGGGTTGAGGACATTATGCTGCGCACGCAGACACCCGAAACCTATGACATGTGGGTCAGCAACGAAATCCCGTTCAATGATCCGAAGGTGCTGGAAGCCATCGAAACATTCGGCATGTTTGCCAAGAATGACGACATGGTTGCCGGTGGTGCCGCAGCAGTTGGGTCCACCGACTTCCGCGACAGCCCTGCTGGTCTGTTCTCTTCGCCACCACAGTGCTTCATGCACCGTCAGGCGTCCTTCATCCCGGCCTTCATGCCCGAGGATGTTGTGATCGGTGAAGATGCAGACTTCTTCTACTTCCCATCCTTTGCTGAAAAAGATCTGGGTAACCCGGTTCTGGGCGGCGGCACATTGCTGGCGGTCACCGATGCATCTGATGCAACAATGGAGCTGATGAACTTCATGCAGCAGCCCATCGCGCATGAGATCATGATGGCGCAGACAGGCTTCCTGACACCACACTCCGGTGTGAACCTGGACACCTACAAAGACGCCGCATTGCGCGGTCAGGGTGAAATCCTGCTGAACGCAACCACCTTCCGTTTCGACGCATCTGACCTGATGCCCGGCGCGATTGGTGCGGGCACGTTCTGGACCGGTATGGTTGACTATGTCGGTGGCGCATCCGCCGAAGACGCAGCAACTGCGATCCAAGACAGCTGGGACGCGCTGAAGTAAGCGCGACCAATCGGCGGCGCGGTCCATATCGCGCCGCCTTCGCTAACCACGGTTAGCACGACCAAAACACTTTGGGGGGAGGGTTTGACATGCATCCTGCATTATTAGGACTCGTGACCGTTGCAATCGGTGTCAGCGGCTGTATCGGCTACTTTTACGGCGCGAACCTTTTCCTGGATAAGGTTCTTTATCCGGCCAAGGGGCCGAACGCCGGGCGCAACATCAACCGCGCCAACATGATCCGCCCTTGGGTGTTCCTGTTTCCGGCCCTATGCGCGCTTGGCCTTTACCTCGCCTATCCCGTGTTCGCGACCCTGCGGCTGAGCTTTCTTGAGCGTTTGCCCGGCAACGAATACGCCTTTGTCGGCATGGAAAACTACACCAAGATGTTCGCCGAGCCCAAGTTCTGGGAAGCGATGCGCAACAACGTGATGTGGCTGATCTTTGTGCCCGCCGCCTCCACGGCCTTTGGCCTTTTGGCCGCACAGCTGACCGACCGGTTGCGCTGGGGCAGCATCGCCAAGTCGATCATCTTTATGCCCATGGCGATCAGCCTCGTAGGTGCCGCCGTGATCTTCAAACTGGTCTATGAGGCCCGTCCCGAGGACGTGGCGCAGATCGGTGTGCTGAACCACCTTTACCTGAATTACTTTGGCGGGGTTGAGCCGCAGCAATGGCTGCAAATCCCGTTCTGGAACAACCTGTTCCTGATGATCGTGCTGGTGTGGATCCAGACGGGTTTCGCCATGGTGATCCTGTCGGCCGCCTTGCGCGGCATCCCCGAAGAAACGGTTGAAGCGGCCATCGTCGATGGCGCCAACCCGGTTCAGATCTTTTTCAAGATCAAGATACCGCAGATCATGTCCACGATTGTCGTGGTCTGGACCACGATCACGATTGCCACGCTCAAGGTCTTTGACATCGTGTTCGCGATGACCAACGGCCAGTGGGAAACGCAGGTCTTGGCCAATTACATGTACGACAAGCTGTTCCGCGCCAATGATTGGGGCATGGGGTCAGCTGCGGCGATGATCATCATGCTGATGGTGACACCGATCCTGTGGTGGAACGTGCAAAACGCACGCAAGGAGATGCGCTAATGGAAAATATGGCTGGACAAAAACCCGCTGTCGTCATCGCGCTGAACCTGTCGGTTGTGCTGCTGGTGTTCCTGTGGATTTTCCCAACGCTGGGACTGTTTGTATCCTCGTTCCGCACCGGTGATCAGATCACATCCTCGGGCTGGTGGGCATCCCTTTTCCCGGCAGAACAGATTTTGCAGGTCCGCGTGCAAGACCCTGATGAGTTTCGCGTAGATCGCGGCAATGGCGTCTTTGTGGTCGAAGGCAACGTCTTTGCCGAAGGTCTGGGCGAACCACTCCCCATCGATAGCTGGGGCACATCCTCACGCGCGTTGGATGCAAATCAGGCCGGTGACACGGCTGACCTGGGCGACGGCGAGACCATGACGCTGGCCGAGGATGGGTCATACATCTGGCAGGGCAATGACGAGCAAATCTCTGGCCGGGCGCAGCGGATGTTTATCACCGCGACCGTGCCACCTAATTTCACGCTCGATAACTATGGCTTTGTGCTGTTCAATCCCGAAAATGCCGAAGGCATGGCCAAGGCGTTTTTCAACACGCTGACGGTTGTGATCCCGGCCACGATCATCCCAATCCTGATTGCGGCCTTTGCCGCCTATGCGCTGGCCTGGATGGATTTTCCGGGGCGCGCGCTGCTGATTGCCGCTGTTGTGGGGCTTTTGGTGGTCCCGCTGCAACTGGCGCTGATACCGCTGTTGTCGCTACACAATGCGGTGGGGATCGGTAAGGGCTATCTGGGGGTATGGCTCGCGCATACCGGCTTTGGGCTGCCGCTCGCGATCTACCTATTGCGAAACTACATGGTCGGATTGCCGCGTGACATCATTGAAAACGCCAAGGTCGACGGGGCCACGGATTTTCAGATTTTCACCAAGATCATCTTGCCGCTGTCTTTCCCGGCACTCGCGTCCTTTGCGATCTTCCAGTTCCTGTGGACATGGAACGATCTACTGGTGGCGCTGGTGTTCCTGATCGACAGCTCAGGCCAGACCACGGTGATGACAAAACAACTTGTGGAACTGCTTGGCACACGCGGCGGCGACTGGGAAATCCTCGCGACCTCTGCCTTTGTCTCAATTGCCGTGCCGCTGGTGGTTTTCTTTTCGATGCAACGCTATCTGGTCCGCGGCCTCTTGGCCGGGTCAGTGAAGTAAGGACCAAGACCGATGAACGTGCAAACCGGCACAGCGATGAAGATCGACAACAAGGCCAATCCCGATTGGTGGCGTGGCGCGGTGATCTATCAGATCTATCCGCGCAGCTTTCAAGACAGTAATGCCGACGGCATCGGCGACCTTGCCGGGATCGTGCAGCGACTGCCTTATATTGCCTCGCTCGGTGTTGACGCGATCTGGATCAGCCCGTTCTTCACCTCGCCGATGAAGGACTTTGGCTACGACGTCAGCGATTATTGCGACGTTGATCCGATGTTTGGCAATCTGGCTGACTTTGATGCGGTGGTGGAAACCGCACATGGTCTG
Organism: uncultured Paracoccaceae bacterium; assembly: GCA_947494675.1. Classification (GTDB taxonomy): domain Bacteria; phylum Pseudomonadota; class Alphaproteobacteria; order Rhodobacterales; family Rhodobacteraceae; genus CANMYO01. Next base: position 661,583 of record CANLVP010000002.1, on the reverse strand, counting down.
GGCGTGCGGGTGATGATCGATCTGGTGCTCAGCCATACCTCGGACCAGCATCCGTGGTTCAGCGAAAGTCGCGCGGATCAGACCAATGCCAAGGCCGATTGGTATGTCTGGGCCGATCCCAAGCCCGACGGCACGCCGCCCAATAACTGGCTGTCCATCTTTGGCGGCTCTGCCTGGCAATGGAGCGGTGAGCGCCAGCAATATTATCTGCACAACTTTCTGGCCAGCCAACCTGACCTGAACTTTCACAATGATGCGGTACAGAACGCGCTGCTGGACGTGGCGCGGTTCTGGCTGAACCGGGGTGTGGACGGCTTCCGGCTGGACACCATCAACTTTTACACCCATGACGCACAGTTGCGGGACAACCCGCCGCTGGCACCGGAAAAGCGGAACGCTACGATTGCGCCGCAGGTGAACCCCTATAACCACCAAGAGCATCTCTACGATAAGAACCAGCCCGAAAACCTCGACTTTCTGCGCCGCTTGCGGGCGGTGATGCAGCCCTTTGGTGCCGCTGCCGTGGGTGAGGTGGGCGATGCCCAAAAGGGGCTTGAGATCATGGGCGAATACACCGCCGGCGATGATCTGATGCACATGTGCTATGCGTTTGAGTTTCTGGCCAATGACGCCCCAACCGCTGATCAGGTGGTCGCGGTGATGGACCGCGTCGATCAGGTCGCGGGCGAAGGCTGGCCTTGCTGGGCCTTTTCCAACCACGATGTGCAACGCCATGCAACGCGCTGGGGCTACGACATCGCCGGGCTGCGTCTCATGACCACGTTAATGATGTGCTGGCGCGGATCGGCCTGCATCTATCAAGGGGAAGAGCTGGGGTTGGCCGAGGCGGACGTCGCCTTTGAAGACCTGCAAGACCCTTACGGCATCGAATTCTGGCCCAAGTTCAAGGGCCGCGATGGCTGTCGCACACCGATGGTCTGGGAGCAAAGCAACCTCAACGGCGGATTTTCATCCGCCGCGCGGACGTGGTTGCCGGTCGCGTCAGAGCATCTGCATCTGTCGGCCGCCGTGCAAGAGGGCGACCCCGGCGCGCTGGTGCATCATTACCGCAAGGCCATCGCATTCCGCCGCGCGCATCCCGCGCTGCGCTATGGCGAACAGGACGGCATCAAGGCCAAGGGCGATGTGGTCTACTTCACGCGCAGCACTGGCCAAGAGACGCTGTTCTGCGCCTTTAACCTGAGCGATAGCCCCAGCGACTTTGCTTTTCCGGCAGGCGTCTGGGACCCCATCGGCGAAGAGTTGGGCAGCGCGCATGTGTCGGCGGACGGCAAGCTTCATTTAGGCCCGTGGCAAGTATGCCTCGCGGTCAAGCGCGGCTGAGGCCGCACAGAATTCAAGGGAGGGACCGATGGCTGATCTTAAACTGACGGATGTTGCCAAGACCTATGGCGGCACGGTTGATGTGCTCAAGAACATCAATCTGGATATCAAAAAGGGCGAGCTGATCGTCTTTGTCGGCCCGTCCGGCTGTGGCAAGTCCACGCTTTTGCGGATGATCGCGGGTCTTGAAGAGATCACCGGGGGTGAGCTGCAAATCGACGGCACAGTGGTCAATGACGTGCCGCCCGCGCAGCGTGGCATTGCCATGGTGTTCCAGTCCTACGCGCTTTATCCGCATATGACCGTGCGCGACAACATGAGTTTTGCGCTGAAACTGGCCAAGAAGACGCCCGCCGAAATCGATGAGGCGGTGAACCGTGCGGCAAAGATTTTGCAGCTGGATGAATACCTTGATCGTCTGCCCAAGGCCCTGTCCGGCGGGCAGCGGCAGCGGGTTGCCATTGGCCGTTCGATTGTGCGCGATCCCAAGGTCTATCTCTTTGATGAACCGCTTTCGAACCTCGATGCGGCCCTGCGGGTCGCAACCCGGATCGAGATTGCGCAGCTCAAGGAATCCATGCCTGACAGCACCATGATTTACGTGACCCACGATCAGGTCGAAGCCATGACGCTGGCCACGCGTATCGTTGTGCTGGCCAACAAGGGCATCGCGCAGGTTGGCACGCCGCTCGAACTTTATGAGCGGCCAGAGAACGAATTTGTGGCGCAATTCATCGGCTCACCCGCGATGAACCTGCTTGCAGGAGAGATCGTCGCGACCGGCACGCAAACCACCGTAAAACTCGACGGCGGCAGCAACATCGTCTCGGCTGTGCCCACGCAAGAGGCCGACAAGGGCCTGCGCGTCAACGTCGGTATCCGGCCCGAGGATATGATCGAAAGCACCGGCGACGATTACGCCTTTGAAGGCAAGGTTCACATCACCGAAGCTCTGGGCGAGGTGACGCTGCTTTACTTTGAAAAGGTCGGCGAAAACGACGCGGTGATCGGCAAACTGCCGGGCATCCACGCCGATCTGCGCGGCAATAAGGTGCGCATGTCTGCCGCCCCTGAAAAGGTGCAGATTTTCCATAACGGTCAGTCGCTTTACTACCGCTAGGTCGTTTCCGCCATCTGCTGCAGCGCGGCCTCGGTCGCGCTGTCTGCGGGAAAGAACAGCTCAATCTTGAAATCTTCCAGCGTCTCATCCGCGACGGTGCTGAACTGCGCGATCGTGCCAAAGAGTGACAACCGCTGATCCCCCATACGGTAGATCGTGGGGATCGTCGGGCCGGGGTTTGGCATGTCCTGGCCGGCATCCTGTGACAGCTTTGCGGCTGCGGCGTCCAAAGCTGGCAACCCGCCCGCTGCCGCACTTTCCGCGCGCAGGCGCATCGCGCTGTGATGGGCGACAACGGGCCAGTTTTCGATGATCTGCGGCATCAGGTCACTGGTCGTAAGGTCCAGCAGACTGCCGCCCTCGGCCACACCCAAGGGCGCGAAAAGCCGTGCCGCAGGGGCGTTCAACATCTTGATCGTCCACAACCGATCCAGCGCGATACCGGGGTAGGGCGCGTGGCGGTCCAGCATCCATCGCACGGCCTCCCGCACCGGGGCCATCGCCGCATCATCCAGCGGCGTGGATGGAAATCGCGGGGTAAAGCCCATGGCGATCATCATCTGGTTCACCGCATCCAGCGGCAGGGTCAGCACCTCGCCCAGATGGGCGATCATATCGCGGCTGGGACGCGCCCGCCCGGTCTCCAGGAATGAGATATGGCGGGCGGAGACATCGGCCTCTAGCGCCAGATCAAGCTGGCTGAGGCGGCGGTGTTTGCGCCATGTGCGCAAGAGGTCAGGGAATGCGGTCATGATATCAGCCTAGCGCCTGTTCTGCCGTTTGGCACTTACCTGCGAGGTAATTGTTTTGCGTCAGCCGCCGGGGCACATCGGGGCATCACCACCTGACATAGGGAGAATTCAGATGTCACAGATGACGATAAACCTCCGGCGCAACGGCATGATCATTGGCGCGATTGGCGTGCTCTTCATGCTCACCGTCCTATCGCCGCTGCATGTGATCGCGCGGGTGTTCTTGCAGATCGCCTATTGGCCGATGGCCACGGTTCCGCAAGAGATTGCGGTGCCGCTTGGGCTGGCCATCGCCATTTCGGGCGGGCTAACAGCGGGGATTGGCGGGGCGATGTGGGCGCTTGGCACCTATGTGGCACCTGTGGCCCCCGATGCCGCGGCCAAGGTTACGCGCGTCATGGCGTGGTGCTGGTTTTGCACCGACAGCACCGGCTCGGTCCTGACAGGCGCGCCGTTCAACGTCGTGCTGAACCTGTCGTTCCTGGCGCTGATGCTCTTGGCCGTGCGCAGCGCCGGGCAGGGGCAAGCCCACCCGGCCTAGGCCCTTAGCCGCGTCTGCGACGGCCCGTGCGGGCGCGGCCTTCACCAGCTTTGGCGGGCACGCGGTTGAACTTGATCCACTCACCGCCCGATGGGTCATTGTCGGTGAGGAAGTTGGCAGCGCGAATGGCTTCCATCTCCTTGCCCGCGCGTGGCTTGGTCGATCCCATACCAAACATCTGGACGAAGGCCTCATCATCCATGCCCTCAGGCAGAATGATGCCAGCGGCTTCAACTTCGGCCTTTTTCTCGGCCAGCTTCTTGGGGCCGACGGGCAGGGCGATGGGGTTCATGATGGCCGAGGTCATGCCTGCGGTCATGGCCATCGGCAAAAACGCGTTGTTGATGCCGTGGCGGTTGGGCAGGCCAAAGGAAATGTTCGAGGCCCCGCAGGTGGTGTTCACCCCCAATTCCTCGCGCAGGCGCCGCACGAGCGTAAAGACCTGCAAGCCCGCGGTGCCCATCGCGCCGATTGGCATGACTAGCGGGTCCACGACAATGTCATGGGCGGGGATGCCAAAGTCAGCGGCGCGTTCCACGATCTTTTTGGCAACCGCAAAGCGCACGTCGGGGTCCTCTGAAATGCCGGTGTCATCGTTCGAGATCGCGACCACAGGCACGTTGTATTTCTTGACCAGCGGCAGGACGAGTTCCAGACGCTCTTCCTCACCCGTCACAGAGTTCAAAAGCGGGCGACCCTCTGCCGCTTCAAGGCCGTTTTCCAGCGCACCGGGCACGGAGCTGTCGATGCACAGCGGCGTATCGACGATGGCCTGCACCCGTTCGATCATTTCCTTCATCAAGGGCGGTTCGACAAAGTTGTTGTCGGCGTAACGGGGGTCTTCGGCCATCTTGTTGGAGAAAACCGCGCCGGAATTGACGTCCAAAATCGTGGCCCCGGCGGCAGTTTGCGCCAGCGCATCCGCCTCAACCCGGCTGAAATCACCGCGTTCAAGCTCTTCGGCCAGGATCTTGCGGCCCGTGGGGTTGATCCGCTCACCGATCACGCAGAACGGCTGATCAAAGCCGATGATGGCGGTTTTTGTTTTGGATTCGACAATCGTGCGGGTCATGCGGGTTCCTTGTTGGGGTTGGCGGGCACAGTGTTGGCGCCGCCTTGGGCGATGGCCCATTTTGCGTTGGTCTTGATCCCGCCCAAGGGGAAGAAATGGACGTTGGTGATGTTGAAATCCGGGTTGGCGGCCTTGTGGGCGGCCAGTGCGGTGATGACCTCAGTCGGCTCATAAGGCAGCAGCAGCTTTGTCACATCCATCGCACGCTTTTGCAGCACTTTCAGGGATGGGCCGACGCCGCAAGCAATCGCGAATTTGATCAATGTCTGCAGCTTGGCCGGACCCGCGATGCCAATATGGATGGGCAGGGTGATGCCATTGGCCGTCAGGTTATCGGCCCAATCGATGATCGGCTGCGCCTCGAACGCGAACTGAGTCGCCAGCGCCATATCCGCGTCAGAGGTGTCGTTAAACGCCTGTTTCCAGCGCAACGCCGCGTCGACGTTGGTCATGGACCCGTCGGGATCGATGTCTTTGTTGCCCTCTGGGTGGCCTGCCACATGCAGATTGGTAAAGCCCGCATCGCCAAACAAACCCGTTTCCAGCAATTGCATGGAGCTGTGGAAATCGCCATGCGGTTCTGCCACGCCGCCCGCCAGCAAAAGCGCCTGTTTGACGTCCGCCTCACCCTGATAGCGGGCGATCCAATCGGCCAGCGTCGCCTTGTCCTTGATGATACGCGCGGGGAAATGCGGCATGACGTTGTAGCCATCCGCGTTCAGACGCTTGGCTGTGGCGACCATCTCTTCAATGGGAGTGCCTTCGATATGGGCAATGTACACGCGTGTAGAAGCAGGCAGAAGCGATTGAAAATTCTCAATCTTTTCGGCTGTCCGCGGCATCACCTCGATCGAGTAATCCTTCAGGAAATCCGCCACAACCGGGTTCACCGCGTCAGTGGGGCCTTGGTCTTTTTTCTTGAGGAACGGCATCAGCGACATGACAGTCTCCTTCAGGCGGTGGGAAAAGGCGCTAGGCCCAGCCATCGTTGGCAATCAGTTGTTTGATCTTTTCAAGGTCGTATTCGGCGTCAATCCGCGCCACTTCGGCGGCGGCCACATCAGCGTCTGCGCCATCAACGGGGTAGGGGTCGGCCTTGCGAAAACCTTCCAGATAGGCATCCGATTCCGCAGCGCCCGATTTCATCGCCGCGCGGTCGATGGCTTGCTCAAACCGTTCCGGCAGCGGCAGCTTGGTGCCCCGGCGGCCTTTGCCGACGATGACCTGTGCTGGCATGTCGCGCCAGTAAACGATTGTGACGTCTGCCATCTTTTCCTCCGACGCATCTTGTGTCCGGTGTAGCACCCCCGCGTGCGTCCAAATGCCGAATTTCGACATGCCAGAATACAGGGGCGACGCCGTCCTTATGCCGGGCCAGCGATGATCCCGCCAGTGCGCGGCAGGGTCATTCCGTTCATAGAGAATCTGAGCTTCATTCATCAGTGCCGCGTCACAGCGCTTGCGCGGATGGGTGCAAAGCCCTACGTTAAAGGTAACTCGAAAATGGAGGGCGTGACGATGGCGCCCAAGCGTCCCTTTGGTGCGGGCGCGTTCCCCAAAGCGGTCGATACCCCCGCGCCACAACCGCCTGATCCGGCCTCGCTTTATGCAGCGCTTGATCTGGGCACAAATTCTTGTCGGATGCTGATTGCCCAGCCAAAGGGCAGTCAGTTCCACGTATTGGATTCCTTCTCAAAATCGGTGCAGCTGGGCCAAGGCCTTGAAGGCACGGGCAAATTGTCCCGCGCCTCGATGAACCGCACGATTTCGGCGATGCGGATTTGCCGCCAAAAGCTGGATCGCCACGGCGTGACGCGGATGCGGCTTGTGGCGACTGAGGCTTGCCGCCGGGCCAAGAACGGCGATGCCTTTGTCCATCAGGTGCGGCGCGAAACCGGCATGAAGCTTGAGATCATCAAGCCAGAGGAAGAAGCGCGTTTGGCGGTGATTTCCTGCGCGCCTTTGGTCAGTACCAAGACCGAGCAGCTGCTGGTGGTGGATATTGGCGGCGGATCAACGGAACTTGTGTGGATCGATCTGGCCCATGTGCCCGCACGCGAACGTCCCCGTGCGATCATGCGGCTGCACGCCGGCTTTCGCTCTGATCCCGGGCCCTTTGCTGCCGCCAAGGTCGTGGATTGGATCTCTGTCCCCTTGGGCGTGGCGACCTTGCGCGATCAGTTTTCAGATGTGGAAGACGACGCCGCGCGCTTTGCGCTGATGTCATGGTTCTTTGAAGAGAACCTGACCGAATTCGCCCCCTCTGCCGCGCAACAGGTGCGCGAAGGGTTCCAGATCGTCGGCACTAGCGGGACGGTGACCACCGTGGCGGCGAGCCATTTGGGCCTGAAACGCTATGACCGGACCAAGGTGGACGGGCTGCGCATGACCAGCGATCAGATTGACGCAGTTATTCGCAACTACCTCACCCTTGGCCCGCAAGGGCGTCGCAGTGATCCGCGCATTGGCAAGGACCGGCAGGCGCTGATCATGTCGGGGGCCGCGATCTTGCAGGCGCTGATGCGGCTGTGGCCCACGGACCGGCTTTCCGTTGCGGACCGCGGTCTACGTGAGGGGTTGCTTTATGCGCAGATGTCGGCAGACGGGGTCCTGGAAGACGTACCGTACTAAGGCGGCGATGATGCGACGCATAATCGGATGCCTCCGGCGGGGATATTTAGAGACCAAAGAAAGACCATGAAGAAACCAGGTAAGAACACTTCGGGACGCGGCCAGCGGGATTTGACGGTGAAGGTCAAGTCAGCGCGCGGGCGCACCACGTCCTCCACCCGGTGGCTGCAGCGGCAGTTGAATGACCCATATGTCAAACGCGCCAAGGCCGAGGGCTATCGCGGGCGTGCGGCGTTCAAGATATTGGAACTGGACGATAAATACCGGTTTCTGGTCCCCGGCGCGCGTGTCGTGGATTTGGGCTGTGCCCCCGGTGGCTGGTGTCAGGTCGCGGTGCGGCGTGTGAATGCGTTGGCTGAAAAGCCCAGCAAAGCGGTGGGTCATGTCCTTGGCATTGATCTGCAAGAGGTGGAGCCGATTGCAGGTGCCGAGGTCTACCAGTTGGATTTCATGGAAGACGACGCCGACAAACAAGTGATGGCTTGGCTGGATGGTCAGGCCGATGTGGTGATGTCGGACATGGCGGCCAGCGCCTCTGGCCACAAACAAACCGACCATTTGCGGATCATCGCGCTGTGTGAGGCGGCAGCCTACTTTGCCTTTGACGTGCTGGTCGAAGGTGGGACCTTTGTGGCCAAAGTCCTTGCAGGCGGCGCCGAAGGCGAGTTGCAGAAGCTCTTGAAGACGCGCTTCACCTCTGTCGCCAACGTCAAGCCGCCGTCATCGCGGTCGGATAGTTCCGAGAAATTCGTCGTGGCCCGTGGGTTCAAAGGCTAGGCGCGGTGCAATTTCGTGCCCGCGTCCAGTAAGTCGCGGGTCAGTTGCTCTGACGGCAGGCGGTCGGTGACAAAGTGATCCACCGCTGACAGCATCCCAAACCGCACCGGGGCCTTTCGGCTGAACTTGCTGGCATCAGCCACCACGATTGATGCGCGCGCGGCGGCAAGGATTTGTTCGCTGACCCGCACCTCTTCGGGATCAAAATCGAGCAGATGCCCCGCCTTGTCGATGGCCGAGGCGCCGATGATCGCAAAATCAACCTGAAATCGCGCGATGGCGAGGGCGGCGAGGTCACCCACCAACCCGCCATCGGTGCGGCGCAACCGGCCGCCGGCCACGATCACATCGCAATTGGGCGCTTGGGCCAGAATGTTCGCAACATTCAGGTTGTTGGTCACCACCATCAGGTTCTTGTGGAGCCGCAGGGCGCGGGCCACAGCCTCTGTCGTGGTGCCGATGTTGAGGAAAAGTGAGGCATTGTCAGGGATCAGCGCGGCAGTTTTCGCAGCGATGCGGGCCTTGGCATCGCGGTTCACCGACCGGCGGTCCTCATAACCGATGTTATGCACCCCTGACGGCAAGACCGCGCCGCCGTGAATGCGTTCCAGAAACCCCGCCGCGCAAAGCGTGCGCAGGTCGCGGCGCAGGGTTTGCACGGCGACGCCGAGCGTGGCGGCCAGCGGCGTGGCCAGCACCTTGCCGTTCTGGCGGGCGGCGTTCAGGATGGCGGTGTGACGGCTTGCGGTGTCCATATGTTCGCTTTAGGGCAAAAGCGAACATATTACGAGCCTGATGCACAATAATTTAAGGTTCGGTCGCACTCAAGCGAACATCATATACCATTGTGCTTGCGGTCCTTCACCCAAAGCATAGAGCGGCGGTGAAGAAGAGGGATGGCGATGAAGACGGACTATGACCTGTTTGTGATCGGCGGTGGTATCAACGGCGTTGGCGTGGCGCGGGATGCGCAGGGGCGCGGGCTGCGGGTCGCCTTGGCCGAGATGAATGATCTGGCCTCCGCCACATCCTCGGCCTCTACCAAGCTTTTTCACGGCGGCTTGCGCTATCTGGAGTTCTTTGAATTCGGTCTGGTGCGCAAGGCGCTGATTGAACGCGAGGTTCTGCTGTCCGCCATGCCGCATATCTCTTGGCCGATGCGCTTTGTGCTGCCCTACCACAAGGACATGCGGTTCGAGAATGAAACGCCGACCTCCCGGCTTTTGTCCTTTGTGATGCCCTGGATGAGGGGGCGCAGGCCGAAGTGGCTGATCCGGCTGGGGTTGTTCCTGTATGACAATCTGGGCGGGCGCAAGATCCTCCCCGGTACACGAACCGTGAACCTGACCAGCGATCCGCTGGGCAAGCCGCTGAAACAAAAATTCACGCAGGCCTATGAATATTCCGACTGCTGGATCGAGGATTCGCGCCTTGTGGCGCTTAACGCCCGCGATGCGGAACTGCGCGGGGCCAAAATCATGGTGCGCACCAAGGTGACAGAGGCGCGCCGCGCCGATGGGCATTGGGTGATCACCGTGGACGGTCCGGACGGCGTCCAGAATTTCACCGCCAAGGCGCTGGTCAACGCGGGCGGCCCATGGGTCGAAAACATCGTCCGCAACACCGCGCGGCTGAACACGTCAGAGGGCATTCGCCTCGTGCGCGGCAGCCATATCGTCACCAAGGCGCTCTTTGATCACGACAAATGCTACTTCTTTCAGGGGGAGGATGGCCGGATCATCTTTGCCATTCCCTATGAGACGGATTTCACCCTGATCGGCACCACGGACGCCGAACACGACGACCTGCACCGCACACCCATCGCAACAGAGGCAGAGCAGGATTACCTTTGCGCTTTTGCCAGCCAGTATTTTGAAACACCCGTCACGCGCGACGACATCGTCTGGACCTATTCCGGTGTCCGCCCGCTTTACGATGACGGTGCGAAATCGGCGACGGCGGCGACCCGCGATTACGTGCTCTCACTCGACGACAGCGGTGCGCCGATCCTCAGCATCTTTGGCGGCAAGATCACGACCTACCGCAAACTGGCCGAGAATGTCTTGGCCAAGCTCACGCCCTTGGTGGGCGGAACCGGGCCGTGGACCGCAGGCGTGGCCTTGCCCGGCGGGGATTTCCCTGTGGGCGACGTGGAAAATCTGATCGCAAGGCTTCGGTCCGATTACGCGTTCCTTGATGACCGCTGGGCGCGCCGCCTCGTGCGCGCCTACGGCACCGATGCGCGCCTGATCCTTGGGGCGGCCACAACGGCAGAAGATCTGGGTCAGGACTTTGGCGCGACCCTGTCAGAGGCTGAGGTGCGCTGGCTGATGAGCCACGAATATGCGGTTGCTGCCGCCGATGTCGTCTGGCGGCGCAGCAAGCTGGGCCTGCGGATGACCAACGAACAGATCGCAGCGCTTGATCGCTTTATGACGCAACCAAAGGACATGACCGGAGGGTGACACTTCCCATCTGCCTTTGCCTTAGGTGTTGCGAGGCGGACGCGGCTTTGACAGCATCGGCGTCAAAGAACACAGGACAAGCGCATGAACAATGATCAATGGCACTACGTAAAGGGCAGCTCTAGTGTGGGGCCGATATCAACCGCAGAGATGGAAGCCTTGATCGGGCAGGGCACGCTGGGGCCTCAAGCGCTTGTGTGGAACGAAACGCTGCCTGCGTGGGAACCCGCTGCCCAGCATTTCGATTTTGTCGGCGCGGGCGCGCCTGCGGTGCCTCACGCTGGCGGCATGATCGGCCCTGACGGCCTTTATGTCGGTGCGCCGTCGCGTGGATTTGTTGAGGCCTTTAAGGTCTGCTTTTCCAAATACATCACCTTTTCCGGTCGGGCCAGCCGGTCTGAGTATTGGTATTTCATGCTCTGGCAACTCATCGTCGGGTTCGCGACGGGATTTGTGGATGCGTTCTTTCTCGGGGCCACGGGTGATTTTTCACCGCTGAACTCCATCGCATCGCTGGTCTTTTTCCTGCCGACGATGGCCGCGTCTTGGCGGCGGTTGCACGATGTTGACAGATCGGGCTGGTGGATCGGTGGCTTCTACCTTGCGATAATCGCGGTGGTTTTCCTGGGCGCAGGCCTCTATGCGGGAGAGACCGCGATGATGGGCGACGGTGGCGCAACCATGATTTTCGCAGGTATTTTGGGGCTGGGGGTCATTGTCTACACCATCCTCATGCTTGTCTTCTTTTGCACGCGCGGCACCTTGGGGCCAAATCGCTTCGGTTAAACAGAAAGATCCACCATGACACATATCCTAGCCATCGATCAGGGCACCACATCCAGCCGGGGCATCATCTTTGATGGCGCGATGAAGATCGTGGCGACCGCGCAGGAAGAGTTCGAACAGCATTTCCCGCGGTCCGGCTGGGTCGAACATGAGGTTGAGGATCTGTGGGAAACCACGCTGGCCACATCCCGCGCGGCGATCAAAAAGGCGGGGCTGACTGCCACGGATATCAGCGCCATTGGCATCACCAACCAGCGCGAAACCACGATCGTTTGGGACCGTCACACCGGCAAAGCCGTGCATAAAGCCATCGTCTGGCAGGACCGCCGCACCGCCGAGGTGTGTGAGGCGCTGAAAGCCGACGGGTTTGAGGCTGCGATCACGCACAAGACCGGGCTGCTGCTTGATCCCTATTTTTCGGGGACAAAACTGAAATGGCTGCTTGAAAATGTTGAGGGTGCGCAGGCCGGTGCCGAGGCGGGCGATCTGCTCTTTGGCACCGTCGACAGCTATCTGATCTGGCGGTTCACCGGCGGCGCGCGGCATGTCACCGATGCCACCAATGCGGCGCGCACGATGCTCTACAATATCCGCGAAGGCGCGTGGGACGCAGAGATATGCGCCAAATACGGCATCCCCATGAAGATGCTGCCAGAAGTGCTTGATTGTGCTGCTGATTTTGGCGTCACGGACGCGGAACATTTTGGTGCAGAGCTACCGATCCTGGGTGTCGCAGGTGACCAGCAAGCCGCCACCATCGGGCAGGCCTGCTTTGCGCCGGGGATGCTCAAATCAACCTATGGCACCGGGTGTTTTGCGCTGCTCAATACCGGCGATACGCTGGTCGAAAGCCAAAAGCGTTTGCTCGGAACCATTGCCTATCAGTTCGACGGCAAACCGACCTATGCGCTGGAAGGGTCGATCTTTATTGCCGGTGCCGTCGTGCAATGGCTGCGCGACGGTTTGGGCATCATCGCCAAGGCCGCCGACACCCATCCGCTCGCCGAAAAAGCCGACCCGGAGCAAGAGCTTTACCTCGTGCCCGCCTTCACCGGACTTGGCGCGCCCTATTGGGACGCCAATGCGCGCGGTGCCATCTACGGTTTGACCCGTAATTCCGGCCCGGCAGAGTTTGCGCGGGCCGCATTGGAAAGCGTCGGGTTTCAAACCCGAGACCTGCTGGAAGCGATGAAGAGCGACTGGCAAGGCGCTGATAACGCGCCTGTTTTGCGGGTTGATGGTGGGATGAGCGCCAGCGATTGGGCGATGCAGTTTCTGTCTGACATCCTTGGCGCGCCGGTGGACCGCCCGACCGTATTGGAAACCACAGCACTTGGGGCAGCGTGGCTCGCGGGGATGCGTGCGGGGCTCTATCCGGACCAAGCAGGCTTTGCGCAGGAATGGGCGCTCGATCAACGCTTCACCGCCAAGATGGACGCTGAGACGCGCGAACGACGCTATGGCGGCTGGAAAGACGCGATTGGGCGGACCCTGTCAGCGAGCTAGGCCTGAGCGGCCTCCCAGACGACGAACTCCTCAGGGCGCTTTCGTTTAAATTTTTCAAGCGTTTGCGGCGACAAGTTCACCTTGAAATCGGGTGACACATTCAGCCGCTTCGGCTCTGGGAAATCGCCAAAACGTGCGCGCAGGAAGGTCATGACCTTATCCTGCGCCTCGTAGCGAAACAGATGCGTGACCCCCATATTCCCGTCCACGTCGCGCAGGAACTTCGCCTGCGAGCCCACATTGGCAAAGGGCGCGGGCTTGCCCTTGCAATATTCCAACACAAAATCATCAAAGCTGACCTCGCGGGTCGAATTGACATGCCCGATCAGATTGTCACGGCAGCGATAGCGAAACCAAGAGCTCAGCCAATCAACCGGGTGCCGCACCATCGTCATCGTCTCAAGATCGTTAACTTCGGCAGTGCGTAGGAAGGGGCGGATGAATCGTTGGTAACGATAGCAAGGCGAATGTTTCAGGTCCGCAGGTTCGCGCACAACAATCGACGCATAGGGCGCCAAGGCCCCCTCAATCGCCGTTGTTCCGGTCTTGGGCATCGCCAGAAAGACCAATTTTTGTTTCCTGAAAACAAGCACTTCGCAGATTCCTTTGGACGTATCGTGGCAATACCTTAGGCCATCAATCCTTTTTTAACCACCTTCTCTCTAGGCTCACTCTTGTCGATTTTAGTTGCAATGTTCTCTTTTTGGTCTCATGTAGAAATGAGAACAGAAAAAGAACATGAGCATGATTGCCGCCCTGAATGGGGCGTGACATAAGGACAGGACCAGAATGGCAACGGCAGAACTCCTCAAAATGACTGACAAGAAAACCGCTGATAAGCAAAAGGCACTGGATTCAGCGCTGGCGCAGATCGAACGCCAGTTCGGCAAAGGGTCAATCATGACCCTTGGCGGCCAGAATCAGATGCCCGATATCGAAGCGACAAGCACTGGCAGCCTCGGGCTGGACATCGCGCTTGGCATTGGCGGCCTGCCCAAGGGGCGGATCATTGAAATTTACGGGCCGGAATCCTCGGGTAAAACCACGCTGACCCTGCACGCCATCGCGGAAGAGCAGAAAAAGGGCGGTGTTTGCGCCTTTGTGGATGCAGAACACGCGCTGGACCCGACCTATGCCAAAAAGCTCGGCGTGAACCTTGATGAGCTGCTGATTTCGCAGCCCGACACCGGTGAACAAGCGCTTGAGATTGTGGATACCCTAGTGCGCTCTGGCGCGGTCAACATGGTCATCGTCGATTCGGTTGCGGCCCTGACACCCAAGTCAGAACTTGAAGGCGACATGGGCGACAGCAGCGTGGGCGTGCATGCCCGTCTGATGTCCCAGGCGATGCGCAAGCTGACCGGTTCGATCAACCGCTCTGGCTGTATGGTGATCTTTATCAACCAGATCCGGATGAAGATCGGTGTGATGTTCGGCTCGCCCGAAACGACGACAGGCGGCAATGCCCTGAAATTCTACGCTTCTGTGCGTCTGGATATCCGCCGCATTGGCGCGATCAAGGACCGGGATGAGGTTGTCGGCAACGCAACCCGCGTGAAGGTCGTCAAGAACAAGGTGGCACCGCCCTTCAAACAGGTGGAATTCGACATCATGTATGGCGAAGGCATCTCCAAGATGGGCGAGCTACTGGACCTTGGCGTCAAGGCTGGCGTGGTCGAAAAGTCGGGCGCATGGTTCAGCTATGGCGACGAGCGGATCGGGCAGGGGCGTGAAAACTCCAAGCTCTTCCTGAAGGAAAACCCATCCGTCGCGCTGGAGATTGAGGACAAGATCCGCGCCGCCCATGGTTTGGACTTCGATCTGATGGACGACGACAAGCCCATGGACGATGACGACGACGCTTTGGTCGATCTCTAAGAATTTGTGCGCCCTGCCAGAACGGCGCGGGGCATACATGACTTGATGGTGTTGGGCCACATCTGAAAAAGGCCTGTTGGTGTCGAATGCGCCAACTGCATGATCGGGAAAAGGGTGCCGCAAAGCGTGCACCCTTTTTTCACGTCTGGCCCGCGGGCTGTGGACAGGCCGGGGGCGGAGGGCTATCTGGAACAGACCGCAATTCCACCTAATGGATCGCCCCATGACCAGCCTTGCCGATATCCGCTCGACCTTTCTTGATTACTTTGCACGTCAGGGCCACGAAGTCGTCGCCTCAAGCCCGCTTGTGCCGCGTAATGACCCGACCCTGATGTTCACCAACTCGGGCATGGTGCAGTTCAAGAACCGCTTCACCGGGGTTGAAGTGGGCAGCTATGATCGCGCGACATCCTCGCAGAAATGCGTGCGCGCAGGCGGCAAGCACAACGATCTCGACAACGTCGGCTACACCGCGCGGCACCACACATTCTTTGAGATGTTGGGCAATTTCTCCTTTGGGGATTACTTCAAGAATGAAGCCATTCCCTTTGCCTGGGAACTGATCACCAAAGAGTTCGGGATCGACAAAAGCCGTCTGCTGACGACCGTCTATCACACCGATGACGAGGCGTTCGAGATCTGGAAAAAGTTGGGCGTGCCCGAGGATCGGATCATCCGCATCGCCACGTCAGACAACTTCTGGCAGATGGGCCCGACCGGCCCCTGCGGGCCTTGCACCGAAATCTTCTATGACCACGGCGATCACATCTGGGGCGGCCCTCCCGGCAGCCCAGAGGAAGACGGCGACCGGTTCATCGAAATCTGGAACGTCGTTTTCATGCAGAACGAACAGTTCGAAGATGGCTCCATGAAGGCGCTGGACATGCAGTCCATCGACACCGGCATGGGACTGGAACGGGTTGCTGCACTCTTGCAGGGCAGCCATGACAACTATGACACCGACCTCTTCAAAGCACTGATCGAGGCCTCGGCCCATGCCACCAATACCGATCCTTTTGGCGATAAAAACGTGCACCACCGGGTGATTTCGGATCACCTGCGGTCCACCTCATTCCTGATCGCCGAAGGTGTCTTGCCGTCAAATGAAGGCCGCGGTTACGTGCTGCGCCGGATCATGCGCCGCGCGATGCGGCACGCGCATTTGCTGGGCGCAAAGGACCCGGTGATGCACAAACTGGTGCCAGCGCTGGTGCAACAGATGGGCGCGGCCTACCCGGAATTGGGGCAGGGCCAGCGCTTGATCGAAGAGACGCTGCTGAATGAAGAAGTGCGCTTCAAACAGACCCTTGACCGGGGTCTGAAGCTGCTGGATGACGCGCTTGTGGACGTGCCTGAAGGTGCTGACCTGCCGGGCGAGACGGCGTTTAAACTCTACGACACCTATGGTTTCCCGCTTGATCTGACGCAGGACGCCCTGCGCGAAAAGGGCCGTGGCGTTGACACTCCCGGCTTTGACGCTGCGATGGATGCGCAAAAAGCCAAGGCTCGCGCCGCATGGTCCGGTGCCGGGGGCGAGGCTGATGCCGCCGTCTGGTTTGAGGTCGCTGATACCAAGGGTCTGACAGATTTCCTTGGCTATGAGACCACCACGGCCGAGGGTCAGGTGGCCGCACTTTTGGTGGACGGCGCGCTTGCCGACACCGCAAAGGGTGAGGTGCAGATCGCGCTGAACCAGACGCCATTCTATGCCGAAAGCGGTGGCCAGGTTGGCGACGCCGGTGAAATCGTGACCGAAACCGGCCACGCCACCGTCACTGACACCCGCAAGGTCGCGGGCGTCTTTGTGCACATCGCGCAGGTGACGCAAGGCGAGATCAAGACGGGGCAGGGCGCGGAACTCCGTGTCGATCCAACCCGCCGCAGCAGTATTGAGGCGAACCACTCCGCCACGCACCTTCTAAACGAGGCGCTGCGCAGCACGCTGGGCGATCACGTGGTGCAGCGCGGGTCGCTGAATGCGCCCGACCGTTTGCGGTTTGATTTCAGCCATCAAAAGGCGCTGTCGGCGGAAGAGATTGATCAGGTCGAACGCGAGGTCAACGCGCTGATCCGCCAAAACGGCGCGGTTGAAACGCGGATCATGGCCCCCGACGATGCCCGCGCGCTTGGTGCGCAGGCGCTCTTTGGCGAAAAATACGGCGACGAAGTGCGCGTGGTGTCGATGGGGACCGCGCAGGACTCCGGCAAGGGCACCGATGGCCAGACCTATTCGGTAGAACTTTGCGGCGGCACCCATGTCAAACGGCTCGGTGAGATTGGCGCGTTTGTGTCGCTGGGCGACAGCGCCTCTAGCGCTGGTGTCCGCCGGTTTGAGGCGCTGACCGGGCAGGCGGCGCTCGATCATCTGCGCCAGCAGGATCAGCGGCTCGCCGATGCGGCAGCAATACTTAAGGCCCCCGCGGCCGAAGTGGCCGACCGGGTGAAGGCACTGATGGACGAACGCAAGGCGCTGACCAATGAGGTCGCGCAATTGCGTCGTGAGGTTGCTATGGGCGGCGGCGGTGATGCTGGCCCCGCGCAAGAGGACGTCAACGGCATCTGCTTCATGGGACAGGTGATGCAGGGCGTCACCGGTAAGGACCTGCCCGCGCTCGTCGACCAATTCAAGGAACGGGTTGGCAGCGGCGTGGTCCTGTTGATCGCTGATGCGGGTGGCAAGGCCGCCGTCGCGGCGGGCGTCACGGCAGATCTGACAGGCAAAGTCTCTGCCGTGGATGTGCTCCGCGCCGCGGTGCCGCTTTTGGGCGGCAAGGGCGGCGGTGGCCGTCCCGATATGGCGCAGGGCGGTGGCGCCTCGGCAGACAACGCGGACGCAGCCATCGCAGCCGCAAAAACCTATTTGGAGGGGCTCTGATGCCAACAGCACTTTGGATCGCACATGTGAAAGTCTCGGACGCGGAGGCCTATGGCCGTTACGCCGAACTCGCCACCGTAGCCATCGCGGATCATGGCGGCGTGTTTCTGGCGCGCGGCGGGGCCTATGAAACGCTCGAAGGTCCGGACCGCCCCCGCAATGTCGTGGCCCGGTTCCCATCGCTGCAAGCCGCGCATGATTGCTACTATTCCGCCAAATACCAAGAGGCACTGACCCACGCCAAAGGCGCCGCCGAACGCGAGCTAAGCATCGTCGAAGAAGCTGAGTAGCGGTCGGAAGGGGCAGTTTGCCCCTTCAACATGCCTGGAATTTAGCTAGCGGCGCGGGCCTGACGCTTGCGCTCATGCGGATCAAGGTAGCGCTTGCGCAAACGGATCGCGTTTGGCGTGACCTCAACCAGTTCATCATCATCGATATAGGCGATGGCCTGCTCCAGCGTCATGATCACCGGCGTTGTCAGGCGCACCGCCTCATCCGTGCCAGAGGCCCGGACGTTGGTCAGCTTTTTGCCCTTCAGCGGGTTCACTTCCAGATCGTTTTCGCGGCTGTGTTCACCAATAATCATACCGGTGTACACCGCCTCTTGCGCGCCGATGAACATCTTGCCGCGGTCCTCAAGGTTCCACAGCGCAAAGGCCACCGAAGACCCGTTTTCCATCGAGATCAGCACACCCTGACGACGGCCCTGGATCGCGCCCTTATAGGCGGTCCAGCCGTGGAAGATGCGGTTCAGCACGCCAGAGCCGCGCGTATCGGTCAGGAATTCGCCGTGATAGCCGATCAACCCACGGGACGGCACATGGGCGATGATCCGGGTCTTGCCAGCGCCTGCGGGCTTCATCTCGGTCAGCTCGCCCTTGCGCGGGCCGGTCAGCTTTTCCACGACCGAGCCGGTGTATTCGTCATCCACGTCGATGGTGACTTCTTCAACGGGTTCCATGCGCTGGCCGTTTTCCTCGCGGAAAATCACCTGCGGGCGGGAGATTGACAGCTCAAAACCCTCCCGGCGCATGTTCTCGATCAGAACGCCCATCTGCAATTCGCCACGGCCCGATACTTCAAAGGCATCGCCGCCGGGGGTGTCGGCGATCTTGATCGCGACGTTGACTTCGGCCTCTTTCATCAGGCGGTCGCGGATCACGCGGGACTGCACCTTTTTGCCGTCCTTGCCCGCCAGCGGGCTGTCGTTGATGCCGAATGTCACGGTGATGGTGGGCGGATCGATGGGCTGCGCCGGGATCGGGATGTCGATTGCCGGATCACAGAGCGTGTCGGCCACGGTCGCCTTGGTCATGCCCGCGAGGGTCACGATGTCACCAGCCTCGGCCACTTCAATGGCGGTCTGGGACAGGCCCCGGAATGCGAGGATTTTCGACACCCGGAATTGTTCAATCTTGCTGCCATCGCGTGACAGCGCCTTGACCGTATCACCGGCGCGGCATGTGCCTGCCTCAACCCGGCCCGTCAGAATACGTCCGATAAAGGGGTCCGCCGACAGCGTTGTCGCCAGCATCTGGAACGGCTCTTCCTTGCGTTCCACCTGCTTCGGCGTGGGCACGTGATCCACGATTAGATCAAACAGCGCGTCAAGATGCGCGCGCGGGCCATCCAACTCAGCGTCACACCAGCCCGACCGGCCAGAAGCATACATGACCGGGAAATCAAGCTGATCATCGTCAGCTTCCAAAGCGGCAAAGAGGTCAAAGACCTCATCCACAGCGCGATCAGGTTCGCCATCGGGCTTATCGACCTTGTTGACCACCACGATAGGCCGCAGGCCAAGCGCCAGCGCCTTTGATGTCACGAATTTGGTCTGTGGCATCGGGCCCTCAGCCGCATCCACCAGCAACACAACGCCATCCACCATCGACAGGATCCGCTCAACCTCGCCACCAAAGTCGGCATGACCGGGGGTGTCCACGATGTTGATCCGGGTGCCCTTCCACTCGACAGAGGTACATTTGGCAAGGATCGTGATCCCGCGCTCGCGTTCGATGTCATTGCTGTCCATCGCGCGTTCGGTCGTCGCCTCATTCTCGCGGTAAACACCCGATTGCTTGAGGAGTTCATCCACCAAAGTGGTCTTGCCGTGGTCAACGTGTGCGATGATCGCGATATTGCGAATATCCATGAGTTCTGCCCTTATGCGGAGTTGCCGCGCGGATAACGCGCAACGCCGCCAAAGGCCACCCCTGATTTCGTTAGTGCCGCGTGGTTGTGGAAAAGAGGTTGATGACGACGATCCCCGCAAGGATCAGCGCGATGCCAAGCACGGCAGGCAGGTCCAGCTTTTGACCAAAGACCGCATAGCCAATGCAAGCGATCAGCACGATGCCCAGGCCCGACCACATCGCATACATGATGCCCACGGGCATGGTGCGTAACGTCAGCGACAAAAACCAGAACGCCGCCGCAAAACACACCGCCACGGCCAGTGACGGCCAAAGCCGCGTGAACTGCTGGCTGGCCTGAATGGCCGAAGTGCCCATCACTTCGCAGATCACGGCAAGGATCAGGTAAACATAATGCACGGGCATGGCGGTTCCTTTGCTGGGGTCTGCCCCGTCCTAGCACGGCATATCGGGCAGCGGATATGAAAAAGGCCGCCCCGGCAAAGGGACGGCCTTACGTTCCTAATTCAGCTCGCCTACATCGCGGCGTTCAGGTTCTGATCGATCTTTTCAAGGAAGCCTTCAGTCGTCAGCCAGCTTTGATCCGGCCCCACCAATAGCGCCAGATCCTTGGTCATATGCCCGCTTTCAACCGTATCCACGATGACCTTTTCCAGCGTATCGGCAAATTGCATCAGCTGCGCATTGTCATCCAGTTTCGCGCGGTGACGCAGCCCGCCGGTCCATGCAAAGATCGAGGCGATCGAATTGGTCGACGTCGCCTCGCCCTTTTGGTGCTGGCGATAGTGACGCGTGACGGTGCCGTGTGCGGCCTCCGCCTCGACGATCTTGCCATCGGGGGTCATCAACTGGCTGGTCATCAGGCCCAATGACCCAAACCCTTGCGCCACCGTATCCGACTGAACATCGCCATCATAGTTCTTGCAGGCCCAAACAAAGCCGCCGGACCATTTCATCGCGCTCGCGACCATATCGTCGATCAAACGGTGCTGGTATTCGATCCCGGCTTCGTCAAAGCGGTCTTTGAATTCCTCCTCAAACACTCGCTGGAAGATCAGCATGAACTGGCCGTCATATTCCTTGAGGATGGTGTTCTTGGTCGACAGATAGACCGGCCAGCCAAGGTTCAGGCCATAGTTGAACGACGCACGGGCAAAGTCCTCAATCGATTTATCAAGGTTATACATGCCCATATAAACGCCGGACGAAGGCGCATCGTAGACCTCATGTTCGATCACGGTGCCGTCTTCGCCGACAAACTTCATCGACAGTTTGCCGGGGCCGGGGAACTTCATGTCGGTGGCCTTGTATTGGTCACCAAAGGCATGGCGACCGATCACGATGGGCTGGGTCCAGCCGGGCACAAGGCGCGGCACGTTCTTGCAGATGATCGGCGCGCGAAAGACCACACCGCCCAGAATGTTGCGGATCGTGCCATTGGGGCTTTTCCACATCTTCTTAAGGCCAAACTCCTCAACCCGTGCTTCATCAGGGGTGATGGTCGCGCATTTAACAGCAACGCCAATCTCTTTGGTCTTTTCCGCCGCATCGATGGTGATCTGATCTTCGGTGCGGTCGCGCTCTTCCATGCCGAGGTCATAGTAAAGCAGATCGATATCCAGATAGGGCAGGATCAGCTTTTGCTTGATAAAGTCCCACATGATCCGCGTCATTTCATCGCCGTCCATTTCGACGATGGGGTTTGCGACCTTGATCTTTGACATGTTGTTCCCTTTACGGCTGTGATGGCTTGGTTTCGCCATAGCGGAAACAAAGCCCAACGGAAAGGCGGTATACCTTTGTATACTAATTTTTCGTGAAGGTTTGCCGGTTTACGCTTAGGCGTGGCAATCCGTCTTGCGACGGCGGCGCGCCGCAAGGCCAAATGCCACCAAAGCCGTGCCCATCATACCCAATGCGCCGGGGCCGGGCACCGCTGCCACCGGAGGCGTCGTTGGCGTGGTCCCGCTGTTGGAACTGCCCGCCGCCGTGCCGCCGCCTGCCTGACAGGTCCGGCCCGTGGGATCGGATTCGAACACCCAGAAGGACGTGCCATCAGGTGAGGCATAACAGGTCGTGTTGCCCGAATCTGATGCGGGCGCAATTGGCGGGTTCGACAGAATGATGCTTGGGATCCGCACAATCGGCGTGAACGTGCGGTTTGGCTGCTCAAACGGTGGGCGGTCTGACCCGAATGGCGGGGCCAGGTTCGTGATCAGATCATCCGTCACAATGGGCGGCGTCAACAGCGGCGTCCAGAACAGGTTGGGCGTCGTGGGCCATGGGGGTGCCTTGAACGTGGGGCGGCCAAACGGCACGACCTCTTTGCGGCAGGCATCGGCATAGCGGGCGTAGTAGTCATCCCATTCTTTTTCAAACCGGGGCAGCGACATCTGGGTGCCTGTGAGGTTCGACAGCTCTTCTCGGGTCAGGGCGCGGGCACAGGGCTCTGGCAGGCAGGTGCGAGGCATGCGGACCTTGCCTGCAAGGGTAAAGGCAATGGCCGCCGCGCCATCCACGTTGGCCTCCAGATATTTGGCATCAATGCAGCTGTAACCAAGGTCATCCGTGGTGGTGATATCCGCAATCGACATTGGGTTTGCCTGCACGGGTTGTGCGGCAGTCAGGAATCCCAAGAAGAGCAGACCCTTGCGTAACATGCCGTTTTGTCGCGCGAAGAGACGTCAAAAATTGGACGGAAAGGTGTTAATTTTGTCTTAACGGCCTTATTTACATGGGAAAAATGCCGCGTTTTCCCCATAAGGAATGTGGTAGGCCCGGCAGGACTTGAACCCGCAACCAAAGCGTTATGAGCGCTCTGCTCTAACCAATTGAGCTACAGGCCCCAATTTGGGACATTGCTATCAGAACAGGTGGCGCATTCAAGTGGGTGTTGCGAGGGTCATGCCCCCGCAACACGAAGGGTTCAGGAATCGGCCATCATGGCGTCGCCGTCCTTCATCATCGCTGCGCCATCTTTCATCATGGCGTCCCCGTCTTTCATCATCGCAGCGCCGCCATCCTTCATCATGGCGGCATCGCCGTCCTTCATCATGCCCCCGTGTTCTTCGCAGGCGGCAAGCCCGGCAATCATGAAAGCGGTCAAAATCAATTTACGTGTCATTCTCGTGTTCTCCTGTTGAGTGGACGCAGAAGGAACGGGGTGCGGCATTCTGTCAATCACGGGCCGCTGACAATGGGGTGATGCGATGTTGCAGCCATTGCCCTCTGGTCAGACCGGGCCGCTTGCGGTAAGGCCACGTCAATCGTGACACGGGGGCCAAGATGACGATCAAAAACGGGCTAACCTACGCCGAGGCCGGCGTTGATATTGACGCAGGCAATACGCTGGTTGAGCGGATCAAACCCGCCGCCAAACGCACCGCGCGACCGGGCGTGATGGCCGGCCTGGGCGGCTTTGGCGCGCTTTTTGACCTCAAGGGCGCGGGTTATGAGGATCCGATCCTCGTTGCGGCCACGGATGGTGTTGGCACCAAGCTGCGGATCGCCATTGATACCGGCAACGTCGACACCATCGGCATCGATCTGGTCGCCATGTGCGTCAACGATCTGGTCTGCCAAGGCGCGGAGCCTTTGTTTTTCCTCGATTATTTCGCCACAGGCAAGCTCGAACTTGATGCCGCCACCCGGATCATCAACGGCATCGCCGCTGGCTGCGAAGCATCCGGTTGCGCGCTGATCGGCGGTGAAACGGCCGAGATGCCGGGCATGTATCATGACGGTGATTTCGACCTCGCGGGCTTTGCCGTAGGCGCGATGGAACGCGGTGCCGATCTACCACGCGACGTGGGCGAGGGCGATGTGCTGCTGGGGCTGGCCTCGGACGGTGTGCATTCCAACGGCTATTCGCTGGTGCGCCGGATTGTTGATGTCTCGGGCCTTGGCTGGGCCGACGATGCGCCCTTTGCCGATGGCACGCTGGGGGCGGCCTTGCTGGCGCCCACGCGGCTTTACGTCAAACAGGCGCTTGATGCGGTGCGGGCAGGGGGCGTGCACGGCCTTGCCCATATCACCGGCGGCGGGCTGACCGAGAACCTGCCGCGTGTCCTGCCTGAGGGTCTGGGCGCGGATATCGACCTGAATAGCTGGACCTTGCCACCGGTCTTCCGCTGGCTCGCCGATCAGGGCGGCATGGCCGAGGCTGAGATGCTCAAGACCTTCAACGCGGGCATCGGCATGGTGCTGGTGGTCTCCGCCGACCGCGCCACGGCACTGACCGAACAGCTTGCCGCAGCAGGCGAGACCGTTGTGTCACTGGGCACAGTGACCAAGGGCGAAGGCGTCCGCTACACAGGCACGCTGGTGTGACCAAGCGGGTCGCGATCCTGATTTCAGGCGGCGGGTCAAACATGGTCTCGCTGGTGAAATCCATGACCGGCGACCACCCGGCGCGGCCTGTTCTGGTGCTGTCCAACAAGGCAGACGCGGGTGGCCTACAAAAGGCCGCAGACCTTGGTGTGCCCACCGACGCGATCAGTCACAAAGACTTCGCCGAACGCGGGGATTTTGACGCAGCGCTCACGGCACGACTGGCAGCGGCGCAGGCCGATATCGTCTGTCTGGCCGGTTTCATGCGCATCTTTACGCCCGCATTCACCGAACACTGGGCGGGCCGGATGCTCAACATCCACCCCTCGCTTTTGCCCAAGCACAAGGGCCTGCACACCCATGCCCGCGCCATTGAGGCCGGGGACACGTTGCACGGCTGCTCTGTCCATAGCGTCACGGCAGAGCTCGACGGCGGCCCGGTGCTGGGACAGGCCAAGATACAGATCCAACCGGGCGACACGGGAGAGAGCTTGGCCGCCCGCGTTCTGCCGTTGGAACATCAGCTTTACCCGGCGGTCCTGCGCCGCTTTGCTGCGGGCGATCTGACCCCGCTGATGATCGACGCCACGGGCTAGGCTTCCCAACTCACCCGCAATCGCCTATCACAATGGGACGCGTGACGAACACGCGCCAGAAAATGACAGGCCAGAATGCAGACCATTACGACGACCGACGCCCTTGCAGCCTTTTGTGCAGAGGCCGCAAAACGCCCCTATGTCACTGTCGATACAGAGTTTTTGCGAGAACGCACCTATTATTCCAAGCTGTGTCTGGTGCAATTGGCCTATCAGGATGAGGCAGGCAGCGACGCCGTTCTGGTTGATCCGCTGGCCGGGGATTTGTCGCTGGAGCCGCTTTATGACCTCTTCCGTGACGCAGGCGTGGTCAAAGTGTTCCACGCCGCCCGCCAAGACCTTGAGATTTTCTATGTCGATGCTGGGCTGATCCCGGCACCGCTATTTGACACGCAAGTCGCGGCGATGGTCTGCGGCTTTGGCGATCAGGTCGGTTACGAAACCCTCGTGCGCAAGATCGCGCAGGCCAATCTGGATAAATCCAGCCGCTTTACCGACTGGTCCCGACGCCCGCTGACGGACGCGCAAAAGACCTATGCGCTGGCCGATGTGACCCATTTGCGCGACATATATGAATACCTATCCGACCGTTTGGACAAATCAGGCCGCAAAAAGTGGGTGACCGAGGAGATGGCCGTCCTCAACGCGGCAGAAACCTACCAAGCCGATCCCGACACCGCATGGACCCGCGTCAAAACCCGCACCAATTCGGGCCGTTTCCTTGGCATCGTGCGCGAACTCGCCCGCTTCCGCGAGGCTTATGCGCAAGAGCGGAACGTGCCGCGCAACCGGGTGTTCAAGGACGACGCATTGGTCGAACTTGCCTCGACCAAACCGCAAAGCGAACAGGACCTGAACCGGTCCCGGCTTTTGCTGCGCGAAGCGCGCAAAGGAGACATCGCTGCGGGCATTCTTGCGGCCGTCAAAGCGGGGCTGGACCTGCCGAACGATCAACTGCCCAAGCCCGACAACAGCCGCGAAAAGCTACAGGTGAACCCCGCGATTGCCGACATGCTGCGCGTCTTGCTCAAAGCCAAAGCTGATCAGGAAGGTGTGGCGCAAAAGCTCATCGCCAATGCCAACGATCTGGATCAACTGGCCGCTGGCAAACGCGATATCGCCGCCCTTAAAGGCTGGCGGGCGGAAGTATTCGGCAAAGACGCCATCCGCCTCTGCGATGGTGAGGTGGCACTTGCCGTCAAAGGCGCAAAAGTGGTCTGCGTTGATCGTTAGCGGCTGCTGGTCCGTGCATTGCGTGCCCCTTGGACACGGATCGTGCGGACACCTGCCAACATGCCCTCATCCAACACCCGCGCGACAGTAATCCGGCGCGTATTTGCAGACCCCTGCGGTTGGAAGCCCTGCGGCATCTCAACCCGGAATGCAAACGTCAGCGTGCCGCCTTCAAAGGCCACAGGCACCAGCTGCGCGTTGAACCCGCCCTGCGTCGCCATCGTCCCGGTCGCCCGCAAGATCGCTCCGCCAGCGTTGCGCGATATTTCCAACTGATCCACGCTGTCGACAAGCACGCGGCCATCGACCTCGCGCTGGATCATCTCAGCAGTCACCAGCGGGCGGAGGTTACCTGCAGCATCGACATTGGCCACGGCCGTCGAGCTTCCGAACCAATTCAAAGGGTTAATCCGCGAATCCGCGATGCGGGCACAGCCGGTTACTGCCAAAACGGCGATCAAAGCGATGGGTAAAGCTGGACGCATGGGTCACCTTTTTGGGTCGTCTGGACAAATAGCTAGCCCAGATGGCCCGGCTTGAAAAGCACTGGACTGGACCTTTGCCATGATGCGTCCTAGATCGGTCACAGAGCGACAGGAGCATGACCCATGGCGACCCCCGCATTCGAAGAGATTGTCGAAGATTTCGAATTCCTGGACGACTGGGAAGACCGCTATCGCCATGTCATCGATCTGGGCAAGGCGATGGACCCGCTGGAAGACGCGTTCAAGGTGCCCGCCACCAAGGTGGACGGCTGCGCTTCGCAGGTCTGGCTGGTGCCCAATACCGAAGACGGCGTGTTCCGGTTTCGCGGTGACAGCGACGCGATGATCGTGCGCGGCCTGATTGCCGTGCTTGGCGCGCTTTACAATGAGGTACCCGTGGCAGAGGTCGCCGCAGTGGATGCGCCTGCAGAATTGGGTCGTTTAGGGTTAAATGATCACCTCTCGGCGCAGCGGTCCAATGGCTTGCGCGCCATGGTCGAACGCATCCAGCAGACCGCCGCAAAGGCCTAAAGCTGGCGCAGCGCCTCGGTCAGATCACCGTAGCCAGTAAACCGCCGCTCAAATGCCAGCCCCATGCGCGCGGCGATCTCTTCAGCCTTGGCGGATAGTTTCGCATCATCGGTTTGCGCCTGATAGACCAGCTTTTCGTAATTGCCGAAATACATGTCCCGCAACTCCGGATGCCGGTCGAGGCCAAGCGGCCGCCAGACAAAGGCATCAAACTGTCGCACCAGAAAGTCCGTCAGATAGAACGCCGTCATCTCGTCGCGGGCCTCAAAGGCAGCGTTTCCTTCGAAAAAGCTATAGCAATGCGGCCCGGCGATCATGCTGACACCCAGCTCTGCGCAGGCCTTCTGCAACTGCCCGCCGGTGCCGCAATCGGCGTAGACCACAAAGATTTTGTCATAGGTCTTGCGATGTGCGGCCACCGCCGCCCGAATACCCGGCACGATCTTCTCAGGATGATTGTGGTAGATCGCGGGCAGGCATTGCAGGTCCAGATGGGTCCAGCCGTTAAGGGCGCGCAGGGCGAGGATTTCATGCGCCAAGGCCCCGCAGGCCAGCAAAAGCACCGGCTTATCGCCCTCGGCACACAGGCCGGTTTCCGTCAGGCGATCATCCAGATCATTCATGGCCGTTTCGACCAGAACCTGACCGCGACGGAGCCCACCATCGCCCCAATCAGAATGTAGACCGGCGGCACACCAAGGGAGGTCAGCGCCCAAATCGTCAAACCGGCGGCCAAAATGACGCCCAGGATGATCGCGATGAACTGGTTTTGTGACATGCGCCCTCTTTCCCCTATCAAGATAGGGGGGCGGGCTGGATCACACCAGCCCGTCGCTTTGAATTAGGCGGATGCGCCCTGATTATGCTTACGACCCACCAGCGTCTTGGCGGTTTCCACCGCAACAGCGGCGTCGCGGCAATAGGCGTCGGCACCAATGGCCTTGCCGAACTCTTCGTTCAGGGGCGCACCACCGACAAGCACGATGTAATCCTCGCGGATGCCTTTTTCGACCAGCGTGTCGATGACGACCTTCATATAGGGCATCGTCGTGGTCAGCAGCGCCGACATACCAAGGATCTCAGGCCCTTCGGTTTCCAGCGCCTCAAGATAGCTCTCAACGGCATTGTTGATCCCAAGATCGACCACCTCAAAACCCGCGCCTTCCATCATCATCGATACAAGGTTCTTGCCGATGTCGTGGATGTCGCCCTTGACCGTGCCAATCACCATCTTGCCGACCCGGGGCGCGCCGGTTTCGGCCAAAAGCGGCTTGAGAATGGCCATGCCACCCTTCATCGCGTTGGCCGCCAGCAGCACCTCTGGCACAAACAGAATGCCGTCGCGGAAGTCCTGACCAACGATGGTCATGCCGCCCACCAAAGCCTCGGTCAGGATGCGGTAGGGTTCCCACTTGCGTTCAAGCAAGATGTTCACACCTTCCTCAATCTCTTCCTTCATTCCGTCGTAAAGGTCGTCGAACATTTGCGCGACGAGGTCTTCGTCATTCAGTTCCGACAGGATGATTTCGTCTTCGTCCGACATGATATTTCTCCAAGGCGCAAGGCGCTGATCCCATTCACCAATTTAATGCTATTTTGTCGCAGAGGTCACGCGGCAAATTGCGACATTCGCGCAGCATGCACCGACAATTCCTTGTGTATGTTCACGTAATGTTCTATTTTTGATGAATGACACAAAATTCCCCCCGACCTTTGCATCGCGCCGCCGGGCGCGCGGCGCGCAGTAACCCCGACAACCGCTTTGATCGGTTGCGCGCAGAGGGGGTGGATGACGGCTGGCAAAGACAAGACGATGACTTGCCCATTTTGCGCACCACTGTGCGAGAGGAAGTGGCGCGCAGCGTCATCAGCCGCAACACCTCGCCGGATCTGTCCTTTGACCGCTCGATCAATCCCTATCGCGGTTGCGAACACGGCTGCATCTATTGTTTTGCCCGTCCCAGCCACGCCTATCTTGGCCTGTCCCCAGGCCTCGATTTTGAAACGCAACTGATCGCCCGCCCTAATGCCGCCGCGCAGCTGGAAAAGGAATTGCGGGCCAAGTCCTACGTGCCCCGCATGATCGCGATTGGCACCAACACCGACGCATACCAGCCGATTGAAAAGACCCATAAGATCATGCGCGACATCCTGGGTGTTCTGCGCGATTTCAACCATCCCGTTGGCATCGTCACCAAGGGCACCCTGATCGAACGCGACATCGACATTCTGGCCCCGATGGCCGCCAAGGGGCTGGTGCGCGTCGGCATCTCTGTCACCACGCTGGACCGCGACACATCCCGCGCGATGGAACCCCGCGTGCCACCACCTGCCGCGCGGCTGCGCACGATCCGGCGGCTGACGGACGCGGGCATCCCTGTGCGCATCATGGTCTCACCCGTCGTGCCCGCGCTGACCGATCATGAGCTTGAGGCGATCCTTGTCGCCGGGAAAGAGGCGGGGGCCATTGCCGCATCCTCCATCGTGCTGCGTCTGCCGCGCGAGGTCTCTGTCCTGTTCCGTGATTGGGTCGCAGAAGCCTATCCCGACCGCGCCGCCCGGATCATGGCGCGGGTGCGCGAATTGCACGGCGGTAAGGATTATGACCCCGCCTTTGGCACACGGATGCGGGGGCAGGGCCAATGGGCCGCGCTCATGCGCAAACGGTTTGAGGTCTGTGCCAACCGGCTTGGCCTTGATCATTCATTGCCATCACTGCGCAACGATCTCTTTGCGCCGCCACCGCGCACGGGCGACCAAATGGCGCTGTTTTAGCCGCGTCTGCGCCCGCGCCGCGCCGCCCGCTTTGGTCCCGCGCCATCGGTGCCATCGGATTCCGAACTGAACCCGCCCAGCGCCGCAACAATCGCCTCAAGGCTCGGGGCATCGCCCTTGGGCCGCGTTTCCAGCGCCTCGCGCATCGCCCGCAGGTGGTCCGGCGTCGTGCCGCAGCATCCGCCAACGATCACCGCGCCACAATCCCGCGCCAGTTGCGCATAATCGGCCATCAGCGCGGGCGTGCCATCATAATGGATATGCCCGTCGTGATATTTCGGAATGCCCGCGTTGCCTTTTGAAATCAGCGGTGCGGTCGGCCCGGCCTCTGCCATGCCCAGGATCGTGCGCAGCAGGTCAGAAGCACCCGTGCCGCAGTTGGCGCCGAAGCCCAGCGGCGCATAGTCGAGCTTACCCACCTTGCGCACCATATCCTTGGAGGTGACACCCATCATGGTGCGCCCGGCGGTGTCAAAACTCATGGTGCCGCACCACGGCATGCCCGCCATTTTGAACGCCTCAGCCGCGGCGGCATATTCTTCAAAGGCAGAGATTGTCTCAACCCAAAGCACATCTGCGCCGCCCGCTTTCAGCCCCTCGGCCTGTTCATGGAACATCTCAACCGCGATCTCATGGGTCAGGCTGCCCATGGGGGCCATGATGTCGCCCGTTGGCCCGACGGACCCCGCAACGACAACCGAGCGGCCAGAGGCATCCGCCACTTCGCGACCAATCTCCGCACCTACTTTGTTCAGCTCAAACACCCGCGACTGCGCGTCATGCAGTTTCAGCCGCGAGGCATTGCCGCCGAACGTATTGGTCAGAAACAGATCGCTGCCCGCATCCACCGAACCTTTGTAAAGCGCGGTGATCTTGGCAGGCTCATCCACATTCCACATCTCAGGCGCATCGCCCGACGACAGTCCCATGTTGAACAGGTTCGTGCCCGTCGCCCCGTCAGCCAGAAGCCATTCGCGAGAGGTCAGCATGCGCGTCAGCGCGTTGTCGGTCTGTGTCATGGGATGTTTTGTCCTTGGGAGTTGCGCGTATGTCGCGCGCAGGCGACCAAGACGCAACACCAAAGCATGCAAGATGATGATGAACCCGGCTCATCAAACGGGGAAGGGGCCGGTGAACACCCCAGAGGAGGGTCAGCGCCGTGGCCGCATATTGGACCCGGTTTGGGGCGATGAAATAGCGCGGAATCCAGCGCGGCGCATAAAGCGATTTGAACTGGCGCAGCCCCGCCTTTTGCCCGGCCCAGCGAGCCAGCGCACCCTCCAATGACGGCACCGCGCCAAGGCTGAACCGCGCGACGCCCGCCGCTTGCGCATCCGACAGCGCGGCGGTGATGGCGCTGTGCACGGCCCCTTCGGGCAATGCGCCCGAATAACGGATCAGATCGAGCGACCAATCGCTGCGCGCCGTGTTGAAGGTGACAAACCCGCAAAGCTTTTCCGCTGCGAAAATCAGATAGACCGCTTGTTTCGTGACCGCATCCGGACAATAGCGCCCGACGGTCAGGCCAAGCTCGCCCCCATGAGCGCGAGCCCAGTCCTGCGCAATCGCCGTCAGATCATGCAGGGGCAGGGGTCCCGTGGCCCTTTTGATCACAACATCACGGGCAGCGGCACGGCTAACAGCCTGCCGCAAGCGCCGCTTCGACCGGCCCTCCAGCGACCACGCGCGCGGATCAATCACGGCCTCATCGCAGATACGCGATACGGGCCAGCCTTGGCGACGGGCCAGAATCGCGGTCTCGGCACCGACCTTATAGGAGGGCATCGGGTGCAAAGACGGTTCATCCGCGCCTATCGCATCGCCAAGCAGGCAGGGCCCCGTGGCCAACGGCAAGACGTGCCCCCAGCTACGCCCCAATGCCGTGATCTGCCCAGATTGCCGCGCCAAACCCCAGTCCGCCGGGCCAATCGGCGGGACAGAGGCAGGGGCAGGCGCAGGCCGCATCACATAGATCGCCCCCAGTACAAAGGGGATCAGGTAATAGACCACACGAAACGCCAGCAGGCTGGCCAAGACCTCCTCTTGCGGCAGCATCGGCAAAAGCGCCAGCAGCGTCAGTTCAAACGGCCCAACCCCGCCGGGGGAATTGCCGATCAGCCCCGCGCCCAAGGCCAGCACATAGGCCGCAACCAATGTGGCCCAGGGCAAATCCGCGCCCGCAGGCATCAAGACCCAAAGCGCTGTGCCCGCAAAGGCGAGGTCCAGCATGATCCACCCCAAAAGCGGCATTGCCGCGCCCGCGACGCCCATGGGCAAATGCCGCGCTATTACAGGAATCGCCGCGACGACAACGACAAAACCGCTCACCCAAACGGGCCAAGGCAACGCGGGCAACAACCCCAGCATCACCGCAGCCCCAAGGGCGCAGACCGCCCAGCCGGTCAAAAACGATAGGCCCACAGCGGCACTGATCGTCGCAACCTTGGTCAATTTCAGCTCTGGCAAACAGCGCCACCGCACCATGCCAGAGGTTAGCGCCGTCAGCCCCAGCGACTGGCTGATCGCAATCGCGGCCATCCCCGCACGTCGCGCACGCTGCGGCGCGACGCCTGAACGGGTCACGCGATGCCAGATGGCGTCATAGCGCCCGAGGGCTGCGAAACTACAGGCCGTCGCGATCCCAGCGGCCAGCCATTGCCAGGCGGCAAGAGAGGCAAAACAATGCGCCACACGGTCAAAATCCAAATCCCGGAGCGTCTGCCAAACGAAGGGCGCACAGACCAACAGCACAAGACCGCCAAACCAGGCAGAGGCGCGGGGCCCAAACCGCCCCTTGGGGCGCATCACCTTGTCACTGAACATCAAACCCTCGCCACGAAACCCCGCCTTCTGGGTATCTTTCGGGTCTGAACGAAGCGTTAAAACACAAGCGACCGGCCCCAGCTATGCCGGTCCGGTCGCCTGAATTCGTCTAAGACTTTCTGAAAAGTCGCGCGGGCCTCAGGCCTCGTCGACCAGTTGTGCCTTGGCCTCAACCATCAGCTCTTTCATCTTGGCGCGGATCGTCGCTTCGTCCGCCTTGTCGCCCAGATCGCCGCTGACTTTGCGGTAAACATCCTCATCCCCGGCCTCTTCGAAATCGGATTTGATGACTTCACGGGCATAATCCGCCGCCGCCTCACCGGTTTTGCCCAACAAGTCCGCCGCCCAAAGGCCCAACAGCTTGTTGCGGCGCGCCTCGGCCTTGAATTGCATCTCGGCATCGTGGGCGAATTTGTTCTCGAACGCGTTCTCGCGGTCTTTCATACTGCTCATTGGGGCATCCTTTCGACAGAATTTGAGAGTTACACCTGATATGCCCCCGCAACCGCTTGCCCGCAAGGGGGGCTTGGCGTAAGAGGCTGGCAAATGGCGGCCCGCGCCGGGCGGCCCCTGACGCGAGGCACCCCCATGGCACGCCGCAAATTGATCTACGAAGGCAAAGCGAAAATCCTGTATGAAGGCCCCGAACCGGGCACATTCGTGCAATATTTCAAGGATGACGCCACCGCCTACAACGCGGAAAAGAAGGCCGTGATCGAAGGCAAGGGCGTGTTGAACAACCGCCTGTCCGAGTTTTTCATGAACGGTTTGGCCAGCATCGGCATCCCCACGCATTTCATCAAGCGCCTCAATATGCGCGAGCAATTGATCCGTCAGGTTGAGATTATTCCACTCGAAGTGATTGTGCGCAACGTCGCTGCAGGCTCCATGGCCAAACGTATGGGCATGGAAGAGGGCGCGCCGCTGCCCCGTCCTATTGTGGAGTTTTCCTACAAGGATGACGCTCTGGGCGATCCTTTGGTGCCCGAAGAATACATCATCGCCTTTGGCTGGGCGAGCCAGCAGGACCTCGACGATATCGTCAGCATCGCCCTGCGGGTGAATGACTTCATGTCCGGCGTTATGCACGGCGTTGGTATCAAACTCATCGACTTCAAGATCGAAGTCGGCCGCGTCTGGGACAACGACTTCCAGCGTCTGATCGTCGCGGATGAAATCAGCCCCGACAGCTGCCGCCTCTGGGACATCGAAACCGGCCAGAAACTGGACAAGGACGTGTTCCGCAAGGACCTCGGCTCGCTCTCGGATGCCTATACCGAAGTGGCGCGCCGCTTGGGCGTCCTGCCCAGCAATGTCACCCATGCCCCCACCAAGCCCACACTGATTAACTAGGGAAATCAATGCGATGAAAGCCAAAGTTCACGTCATGCTCAAAAACGGTGTTCTGGACCCACAGGGCGAGGCGATCCGCCACGCACTGGGAAGTCTGGGCTTTGACGGTGTGAACGGCGTGCGCCAGGGCAAGGTGATCGAACTTGATCTGGCCGATGGCACCGATGAGGCGACGATCAACCAGATGTGCGACAAACTGCTCGCCAATACCGTGATCGAAAGCTACCGGGTCGAAGTGCTATGAAGGCCGCAGTGATCGTCTTTCCCGGCTCCAACTGTGACCGGGACATGGCTGTCGCACTTAAGGCCGCGGGCGCTGACGTCACCATGGTCTGGCACAAGGACAGCGCGCTGCCCGACGTCGACTTGGTCGCTGTTCCGGGGGGCTTTTCCTTTGGCGACTACCTGCGCTGTGGCGCGATCGCCGCGCAAAGCCCGATCTGTAAGGCCCTGATTTCACACGTGGAACGCGGCGGGTACGCGCTTGGCGTTTGCAACGGCTTTCAGGTGCTGACCGAAACAGGATTGCTGCCCGGTGCCTTGATGCGCAATGCCGCCCTCAAATTCGTCTGCAAGACCTCGCCTCTGACGGTCGAGACCTCGCAAAGCGCCTTTACCGAAGGCTACAACGCGGGCGACATCGTACATTTCCCCATCGCGCACCATGACGGCAACTACACCGCCGACGCCGCAACGCTTGATGCGCTCAAGGGCGAGGACCGCATCGCCTTTACCTATGGCGACAATCCCAACGGCTCAGTTGACGACATCGCGGGTGTGTTGTCCGAAAATCGCCGGGTTCTGGGCATGATGCCACACCCCGAGCGGGCCGTGGATGCAGGCCATGGCGGCACCGATGGCCAAGCCCTGTTCCGCGGGCTGATCGGCCAATTTGTGCAAGCCTAGCCGGGCACCGCTTGCCGGGCCTGAACGGGCCGCGTAGTTTTGCACCATGTCAGGGGCTAAATCATCACGTTTTGGACTGCGCCGCGGCGGTTGGCGGCTGCGCGTCGCCGTCTTGCTGCTGGCCGCATTTGGCGTGCTCGTGATCTCGGTCACCAACCAGCTTTTGACCCAGCGCTTTACCGAAAACACCCGCAACCGCGCCGAAGTCCGCCTGACGCTCTATGTCGCCAACTTGATGAGCGAGCTGCAGCGCAATTCCATCGTGCCGCAGCTTCTGGCACGGGACCCCGAACTCATCCGCGCGCTCGATAGCTCTGACTTTTCGCTCTCCACCGCGCGGCTCTTATCCTTTGTCGATGAAATTGGTGCCGCCTCGCTTGTGCTCTTTGACAAGGACGGGCGCATCGTGGCCGCCACCGACCGCAATCGGCTGGGCGAAAGCCACCGGGCGCAGGCCTATTTTCTGGACGCTTTGCGCAGCAATGACACGGTTTTCACCAGCGAACAGACCGAAGAGGGCGGTAATGTCTCTGTCTATTCGCGCAAGATGACAAGTGGTGCGGCGACCTTGGGCGTCATCGCGGTTGAGGTTGATCTGCGCAAGCTGGAACGCGGCTGGGCCGGGGTCACGGACGCCGTCTTTGTCACCGATAGCGAGGGCACGATCATTCTGTCCACCGAACCGCGCTGGCGTGGCTTGGTCGAGGATGCGGCCCTTGAACGCGCCTCTGCGCCCTCAGCCATCCAGCGCGCAATCCGTGCAACGACCGATTGGGCCGCGCTCCCGGTTGACGCCTATGTGGCTGGTGAGGCGGTGTTGCGCCGCGAAGCCCGCGTGCCGTTCCAGGGCTGGCGCATGGTCAGCTACACCGCCTATTCCTCGGTTCGTGAACGTGTGAACTCGGTGCTGGCGATCGAAGTCATGGGATTCGCGATCCTGCTGGCGCTCTTGTTTTGGGCCGCATCGCGCAAGACCGCGTCGCGGCTGGTGCTGTTCCAGCGTGAATCGGCAGAGTTGCGCGCATTGAACGTGGCCCTCCAGCGGGAAATCGCCGAACGCGAAAAGGTGGAAAAGAACCTCGAAGTGGCCGAACAGACCGTGGCGCAGACCTCAAAACTCGCGGCCCTTGGCGAGATGTCGGCCGCCGTCAGTCACGAGCTCAACCAACCGCTGGCGGCGATGAAAACCTACCTCGCCGGGGCCCGGCTCTTGCTGCAACGCAAACGCCCCGAAGAGGCGCTATCCTCGTTCCAGCGCATCGATGATCTGATTGAACGCATGGGCGCGATCACCCGGCAGCTCAAATCCTATGCCCGCAAAGGTGCCGATGCCTTTGAACCCGTTGATACAAGGGCTGCGGTCAGCTCTGCGCTGGCGATGATGGAACCGCAGCTCAAGACCCGGCATGTGGAAATCAGCCGCACACTGCCGTCCGATGTGCCGCTCATCATGGGGGATCGGCTGCGTCTCGAACAGGTGATCATCAACCTCTTGCGAAACGCCCTCGACGCTACCAAATCAGAACGGGACCCAAGGATCGATGTGATCCTCGCTGCGGGGGATGAAATGACACTGACGGTGCGCGACAACGGCAAGGGGATCGAAGACCTCGATAACCTGTTCGAGCCGTTCTACACCACCAAGCAGCCCGGTGATGGCGTTGGGTTAGGCCTTGCCATCTCGTCGGGCATTGTAAACGACTTAGGGGGCCGACTGACGGCGCGCAATGGCGCGAACGGCGGTGCGGTGTTCGAGGTCAGGTTGCCGATTTTCCGCGAAGACCTCGCGGCGGCAGAATAAAAGGAGCGACACATGAGCAAGGCCATGAAGATCGCCATTGTGGACGATGAAAAAGATATGCGGCAGTCGATCAGCCAGTGGCTGGCCCTGTCGGGATTTGACACCGAAACCTATGCCAGCGCTGAAGACGCGCTGCGCGGGGTTGGGAACGATTTCCCCGGTATCATCGTCAGCGATATCAAGATGCCCGGCATGGACGGGATGCAGTTTCTCAAAAAGATCAAAGGCGTCGACAGCGCGTTGCCCGTCATCATGATCACCGGCCACGGCGACGTGCCCATGGCGGTTGAGGCGATGCGCATCGGTGCTTTCGACTTTCTAGAAAAGCCGTTTAACCCCGACCGCATGACGGAACTGGCCAAACGCGCCACCTCCGCGCGGCGTCTGACGCTCGACAACCGTGCCCTGCGCAAGGAACTGTCCGACGGCACTGCGATCATGAAAAAGCTGATCGGCCTGTCCGCCCCCATGGAGCGGCTAAAGGAAGACATCCTCGATCTGGGCCAGGCCGACGGCCATGTGCTGATCGAAGGCGAAACCGGCACCGGCAAAACCCTTGTCGCCCATGCGCTGCACGCCGTTGGCGCACGCGCGTCGAAGAAATTCACGCTCATCGCCTGTTCGGCCTATGAGGAAGAAGCGCTCTCGCGTCGTCTTTTTGGCCCCGCCCAAGAGGATGAACCGATCCCCGCCATGGAAGAGGCGCGCGGCGGCACGCTGGTGCTTGAGGACATCGAATCGCTTTCCCACGCGCTGCAGGCCCGCCTGCTGACCGCGATCAACGAACAGGGCAACCCTGCTGAGACGCGGATCGTGGCGATCTGCAACCTCCAGGAACAAGACAAGACCTGCGAAAGCGTGCTGCGCCCCGATCTCTTTTACCGGCTTGCCGCGCTCAAGATCATCGTGCCACCGCTGCGCCAACGCGGCGAGGACATCCTGTCGCTCTTTACCCGCCTGTCAGAGCAATTCGCTGACGAATACGGCTGCGACGCGCCCGAAGTCTCAGCGCAAGAGGCCGCGCAACTGCTGCAAGCCCCATGGCCCGGCAACGTGCGCCAGCTGATCAACGTGGCCGAACGCGCCGTGCTGCAAAACCGCCGTGGCACGGGGTCCATCGCCTCGCTTCTGATGGCCGATACCGAAGACACCCGGCCCGCCATGACGACCGAGGGCAAACCGCTCAAGGAATTCGTTGAGGCCTTTGAACGGATGCTGATCGACAACACCATGCGCCGCCACAAAGGCAGCATCGTCGCGGTGATGGAAGAATTGTGCCTGCCGCGCCGGACGCTGAACGAAAAGATGGCCAAGTATGGCCTGACGCGATCTGATTACCTACACTAAGGCATGCGCAGGATTATTCGATTGGTGGCTTGGGTGCTGCTGCTGGCGGTTCTCGCCTGCGGCATCTATGGCTGGATAGGCTACCGCGACGGCGTCAAAGCCACGGCGCAGCTGAGCGCCGAGGCCGACGCACTGATCGCGGCTGGCTACGGGGCGGGGGCGCTTGGCCCCGACAGACAAGCCATCCTGCTCGCCGTGGAAGACCCCGCTTTCTTTGCCCATGTGGGCTTTGATCTGACCACACCGGGGGCGGGGATTACCACGATCACGCAATCCCTGTCCAAGCGCTCGGGCTTTGATGAATTTATCCCGGGCTACCGCAAACTGCGCCAGACCGCCTATGCGGTGGGGCTGGAACGCGGCCTGACCAAGCCGCAAATCCTCGCCCTCTTTCTGAATAGCGCCTCGATGGGGCGTGACCCCGATGGCAATTGGGTCACCGGCTTCTTTGCCGCGAGTGAGGCGCATTTTGACGCGCCCCCAGATCAAATCACCGAAGATCAGTTCATCGCGCTGGTCGCCGTCCTGATCGCCCCGCGTGATCTGGCCCTTGGCGAGGCGGACAAAGTGCTGCAAACCCGGATCGCCCGGATCAAGCGGCTCGTTGCAGGCGAATGCACGCCCCTGGGCAACAGCGATGTCTGGCTTGATGGCTGCGCGGATCCTGCCGCAGGCACCTAATTCAAATCAATCTCTGACAGTTGAATGCACGATTGATGCGATCGCATCTTGTTTTATGACAGCGCTGTGACTTATGTAGGAGATACGGATGTCCTTGCGACGATGCTTGGTGCCATCCGGGAGATTCTCTGACAGATGCGCGGACAACCGGTATCTGCAGCTGATTTGGCCCCAGCGGGCCAGAAGAACGCCCTGGTCGCATGTGTGTTTGTGCAGAGCCGGGCCATGAATGGGCCACCCGATGCGGTGGTCGGAGAAGAAACGCGATGCAAAGCGCGCAACATACAGGCAGCCAGAACCACGCCCCAAGGGGCCGGGTCGCTGCCCGCGCCGTGATCGCCCAAATCAGACATGTCAACCGAACCGAAGCTCCCCCAGGGGGCAGGCCGGTTGTGCGTGCGAATGGACAAAATGCCAAAGAAAATGCTTATCGATGCCACACACGCGGAAGAAACCCGCGTTGTTGTGGTCGACGGAAACAAAGTCGAGGAATTTGATTTCGAAAGCCAGTTCAAGCGTCAGCTTGCTGGGAACATCTATCTAGCCAAGGTCACGCGGGTCGAACCCTCGTTGCAGGCGGCGTTTGTGGACTACGGCGGCAATCGCCACGGGTTCCTTGCGTTCTCGGAAATCCACCCCGACTACTACCAAATCCCTGTCGCTGACCGCGAGGCTCTGCTGGCCGAGGAAAAGGCCTATGCCGAAAGCCTCAAAGCAGCGGAAGACGAAGACGAAAAGCCCAAGCCAAAGCGTCGCCGCCGCAGCCGGTCCAAGGCCGCTGAGGCCCAGACTGATGATGCCGTCGCGACACAAGAGGTCGAGACCGAAGAGGATGAAACCTCTGGCGATATCAAGGGCATGGAAACCATCGACATCGACGATGCCGAAGAAGGCTCCAGCCCGATGGAACTGGTCGGCGAAACGCCCGTTGAAACGCCTGCCGCTGACGAAGACGTCGACAGCGACAGCGATGACGACACCAACACCAGCGACGACGATGACGACACCGACGACGACAAGGCCGCCGATGCCACGTCCAAGGACGAAACCATCGAAAGCGTCGCCAAGGAAGACGACACGGATGAGGTCCGCCCCGTGCGCAAGCCGCGCCCCAAGCGGTACAAAATTCAGGAAGTCGTCAAGGTCCGCCAGATTCTGCTGGTGCAGGTGGTCAAAGAAGAACGCGGCAACAAGGGTGCTGCCCTGACGACCTATCTGTCGCTCGCGGGCCGTTACTGCGTGCTTATGCCCAACACCGCGCGCGGTGGTGGCATCAGCCGCAAGATCACCAACGCACCCGACCGCAAAAAGCTCAAGGAAATCGCCAATTCAATGTCTGTGCCCGAGGGCGCAGGGCTAATCATCCGCACCGCCGGGTCGCAGCGCACCAAAACAGAGATCAAGCGCGACTATGAATACCTGCAACGGATGTGGGAACAAATTCGCGAGCTCACGCTGAAATCCACTGCACCTGCGGGGATCTACGAAGAAGGCAACCTGATCAAACGCTCGATCCGCGATCTGTATTCCAAAGAGATCGACGAGGTCATCGTGGCAGGCGACACCGGCTACCGCGAGGCCAAGGACTTCATGAAAATGATCATGCCGTCCCACGCCAAAAACGTGAAACATTACGCCGAACAACTGCCGCTTTACGCCCGCTATCAGGTTGAAGGCTACCTTGCCGGCATGTTCAACCCGACCGTGCAGCTGCCCTCCGGCGGCTACATCGTGATCGGCGTGACAGAGGCGCTTGTGGCCATCGACGTGAACTCCGGTCGCGCCACCAAAGAGGGCTCGATCGAGCAAACTGCGCTCAAGACCAACCTTGAAGCGGCAGATGAAGTCGCCCGCCAATTGCGTCTGCGCGACCTCGCCGGTCTGATCGTGATCGACTACATCGACATGGATGAACGCCGCAACAACACGGCCGTCGAAAAGCGCTTCAAGGACAAGCTCAAGACAGATCGCGCCCGCATTCAGGTGGGCCGGATTTCGGGCTTTGGCCTGATGGAAATGTCGCGTCAGCGTCTGCGCCCCGGCATGCTCGAGGCGACGACCCAGATGTGTAGCCATTGCCACGGCACCGGCCTCTTGCGCTCTGACGACAACGTCGCGCTCAACATCCTGCGTCAGCTGGAAGAAGAGGGCGTGCGCGGTCGCTCCAAAGAGGTGCTGATCAAGGCACCTGTGTCGATTGCCAACTTCCTGATGAACGGCAAACGCGAACATATCGCCGAGATTGAGGCGCGTTACGGCATGTCCGTGCGGATCGAATGTGATCCCTCCATGGTCTCGCCCGACTTCGCGATTGAGAAGTTTAAAACCGCAACACGCGTCGTCCCTGATGCCGCTCCGGTTGTTGTCTCCTCCGCCGTGATGATGGACGACGACGATGATGATGTCGTGGTCGAAACGCCTGAGGATGACGAGGAAGAGACCACAACCATCCATGCGGATGGTGAAGATCGGCCCAAAAAGCGCCGTCGTCGGCGTCGTCGGCGTCGCGGTGGCGGCGGTGGTGAGAACCAGGGCGACCAGCCGCAGGGCGAGGGCCAACAGGCCGCGCCTGCGGACGCAGAAGCTACATCTGACGCGCCAGCCGCAGCAGAAGACGCCCCAGCCGAAGCGGACGCCAAGCCAGAGGACGCGCCCGCTGAAAAGCCCAAGCGCACCCGGACCCGCCGCAAAAAGGCAGAGCCTGAGGTCGCCGCAGAGGTAAGTGCCGACGCTGACGTTGCAACGGCAGAGGCCGAAGCACCCGCAGCCGAAGACGCGCCAGCCGAAAAGCCCAAGCGCACGCGCACACGGCGCAAAAAGGCAGAGACGCCTGAAGAGGCGGCACCTGCAGAGGCCGAAGCAACACCAGAGGCCGCGCCAGACGCCGAAGCCGAGGAAAAGCCAAAGCCCAAGCGCAAACCACGCGCCCGCAAAAAGGCAGAGCCTGCTGCGGCAGAGCCTGTCGCAGAAGCGGCCCCCGAAACCAAGGCGATGGATGTGGCCGAGGTCGCGGAAGCCCCGGCACCTGCACCAGAACCCGCGCCAGCACCGGCTCCTGCCGCCGAAGAGGCCTCACAGGATGACAAGCCAAAACGCAAAGGCTGGTGGTCGCTGGGCCGCTAAGCCGCAGGTGATAGAAACAACAAACGCCGCCCTCACCCCGGGGCGGCGTTTCGCGTTTGGGCTCAGGCTTTGCGGATCAGATAGATCTGCGCGTCACCCTCATCGGCTTGACCCACCAGCTCATGCCCGGCCTCCGCGCAAAAGTGCGGCACATCCACAATCGCCGCCGGATCATCCGCCACCACACGCAACACCTGACCGCTTGCCAAAGGCTCCAGCCGTTTGCGGGCCTTCAGTACGGGCAGGGGGCACAGCAGCCCCCGCGCATCAAGTTCAGCGTCATAATCCATACCGCCCCGATTAGGCCCGATGTTTCAGCTTGTAAACAACTGCGTGACGGG
Organism: uncultured Paracoccaceae bacterium; assembly: GCA_947494675.1. GTDB lineage: Bacteria > Pseudomonadota > Alphaproteobacteria > Rhodobacterales > Rhodobacteraceae > CANMYO01. The sequence goes on along the minus strand of CANLVP010000002.1, from coordinate 619,359 downwards.
CAGGTGACGCAGCCGATCCAAAGGGTTAGGTGGAATGTATGTTAGAAGCCGCCCAGATTCTCGACGCGACCCTGCTGCCCGCGATGTTCATCGCGCTGCTGGCAGGCCTGTTGTCCTTCCTGTCGCCCTGCGTGCTGCCCATCGTGCCGCCCTATCTGGCGTTCATGGGCGGTGTCTCTGTCACCGAGATGGAGGAAACCGGCACAAGCCGCCGCCGCGTCCTGCTGGCCGCCGCCTTCTTTGTGCTGGGCCTCTCAACCGTCTTCCTGCTGCTTGGCTTTGCCTTTTCAGCCATGGGGCGCATGTTCCTGTCCTTTCAGGACTGGTTCGTCGTCATCGCGGGCGTCGTCGTGATGATCTTTGGCGCGCATTTCGTCGGTGTCTTCCGCATCCCGTTTCTGGACCGCGAGGCGCGCATGGACGCAGGCGACCGGGGGGGATCAGCCCTTGGGGCCTATGTCCTTGGTCTGGCCTTTGCCTTTGGCTGGACACCCTGCCTTGGCCCGATCCTCGGCGCGATCCTGGGCCTTGCCGCGTCAGAGGCGGACGTCTGGCGTGGCACAACGCTCTTGGCGGTCTACGCCCTTGGCCTTGGCATCCCATTCCTGCTGGTCGCGGCCTTCTTTCCACGCCTCAAAGGGGCAATGAACTGGATGAAGCGTCACATGACCCGGATTGAACGCACCTCTGGCCTCTTGCTCTGGACCGTGGGGCTGATGATGCTCACCGGTCAGTTCACCGCCTTTAGCTGGTGGCTGCTGGAACGGTTCCCCGCACTCGCCACATTGGGATAAAGGCTTATTTTCGTCCCATTCCTGCGCTAGGCTGCGGCAAAACCGCAAACAGGCAAGCCCATGTCCGACGAAATGCCCCCCACACCGGTGCGCCGCCGACGGGTGTTCTATATCCCCGGCTATGACCCGATTCATCCGCGCCGCTACCGGGAACTCTACCGCAAGGAATCTGCCGTACAGGCCGAAATCAGCGGCTATGAGATCGGCATCGCCCCCCGCGAAGGCGGCGAAACCTACGGCTGGAAAGTCGCCTCAAAGATCGACGGCGGGGCTACGTTGTCCGAGGTGGACGTGCTGATCTGGTCCGACATCGTGCGCGACAGCATGTCGAACTCCATCCCCGCGACCTATTGGCAACTCGCCCGCACCGCATGGACCTATATCGCCAGCGGCACGCTGCGCCGTCTGATGTGGATGCGCAAAGGCCCGGTGATCGCTGCCCTTTACCCCGTTGGCATGTTGCTGCTGCAATTGCTGGTGGCCATCTTCGTGGCGTGGATTCCCGCGAAAATCATCGAGATGCTGACCCCGCTCGCCGCGCTTCCCTTTGTGCAGCTCGGCGGCCTCGCGGGCCTTGGCCCTGACGGCATCATCAACGTGGCACGGGGCGTCGGGCTGATCCTTAGCTTTGTGTCATGGTTCGTCTGGATCTTTGGTGCGATCTGGATTCTGCGCTGGTTCAAATCCAAGGATAATAAGCTCTACGCCTATTACCTGATGCACGACTACGCCTATTCCGCCCGCTACAACGGTGCCAATCCCAAACCGTTAGAGGAACGCATGGCGCAATTCGGCGACCAAATCGTCGCCGCCCTGTCCGACAACGTGGATGAGGTGCTGGTCGTCGGCCATTCCTCTGGCGCGCATCTGGCCGTGTCGATCATCGCCGATCTGCTGCGTGCGGGCAGGGTGCCTGAAAACGGCCCCACGCTGTCCTTCCTGTCACTGGGGCAGGTGGTGCCAATGGTGTCTTTCCTGCCCGACGCCCACCGCCTGCGTAACGATTTGGCCTTTATGGCCGTGCAGGAACGTGTGGCCTGGATCGACGTGACAGCGCCCGGTGACGGCTGTTCCTTTGCGCTTTGTGATCCGGTCGCGGTCACTGGCGTCGCCCCACCGGGCGCCCATTGGCCCATGGTAATGTCCGCGTCCTTTACCCAGACCCTGTCGCCCGAGAAATGGAAGGAACTGCGCTGGCGCTTCTTCCGGCTACATTTCCAATATCTCTGCGCCTTTGACCAACCCAAGGACTACGATTACTTCAAAATCACTGCAGGGCCGATCACGCTGGCCGACCGCTACCGTGACCGGTCCTCCTCGAAATCCCGGATCGATGTGCCCGCGTCGAAATACACCTCGCTCCATCCATGACGCTGCCGCCCAAACCCGCAGCACGCCCCGAAAAGGTCTCGCTCTGGCGGTATATGAAACTGTTCCGCGCCGACATCCTCTCGGCACAACCGGCCAAACTCTACCGCGCGTGGATGGCCGAATTTCGCACGCCGTTCTTTCGCAGCTACCTGATCAACGATCCCAGCCTTGTGAAACGCGTGCTAAACGAACGGCCCGACGATTTCCCCAAATCCGACCGCATTGGCGCAGGGTTGCGTCCGCTTTTGGGCAACTCGGTCTTTCTGACCAATGGTGAGGTTTGGAAACGCCAGCGCCGCATCATCGACCCCGCGTTTGAGGGTGGCCGTTTGCGCGACACATACCCCGCGATCTATGCCGCGAGCGAGGCCGCAGTTGCCCGAATGGCGCAGCGGGCCGATGGCACCCCGCAGGAAATTGAGGGCGAGACAAGTCACGCCGCCGCTGACGTGATCTTTCGCACGCTGTTTTCAATGCCCATCGACGACCAAATCGCCACACAGGTCTTTGACGCCTTCAAGGCCTTTCAGCGCAGCCAACCGATCCTGAACCTCGCGGCCTTTGTGCCGGGGCCGTCATGGATGCCGCGGTTTTTCAAGTCAGAGACGAAGGCGACAGCCCAGACCATCCGGCGCCTGATTACCAAAATCACCCGCAATCGCCTGCACGAGATTGAGCATGGTTGGGCACCGGATGATCTGGCTACCAAAATCATGACCACACGCGATCCGCAGACCGGACAAAAATTTACTGTTGATGAAATGGTGGATCAGGTGGCGATCTTTTTTCTGGCGGGCCATGAAACCTCTGCCGCAGCGCTGTCGTGGGCGCTCTATCTGCTGGCCACGCACCCCGACTGGCAAGACAAGATCGCGAACGAGGCTGCATCGCTGACAGACGACTTTGGCAGCGTCAGCAAGTTGAAGATCACCCGCGACGTCTTCCGCGAAACCCTGCGCCTTTATCCGCCCGTGCCGATGATGGTGCGCGAAACCACATGCCCTGAGACGTTCCGCGACCGCCCGGTCAAACCCGGCGCGCAAGTCGTTCTGTCACCCTGGCACCTGCACCGCCAAAACCGCTTGTGGGACAACCCCGACGGCTTTGACCCGACCCGCTGGGCCACCGAGAACGGCAAGACCTGCCAGCGCGACGCCTATATCCCATTTTCCGCCGGCCCGCGCGTCTGCACCGGTGCTGGCTTTGCGATGATCGAAGGGGTGGTGCTTTTGGCCCAACTTGCGCGCGCCTTCCGCTTTGAACCTGTCGCCGACAAGGTGCCTCAGCCTGTGGCCCACCTCACGGTTCGCACCGCTCAGGGCATGTGGCTGCGATTCGTCCCGCGCGACGATTGATTGTTTCGCTTCTGTGAACGGTGGGACGCCCTTGAAAAGGTTGTCGCTCAGTCGGAAATCACAACGGTCCCGCCCAAGGATGCCAATGCCTCAATATAATTTATATAGAACAACGGCTTATCTATCGTCCAATGGATTTATGCGGAAATTGAGGCAAGTTTTGGGCGGTGAACCTTAACAATGTGTTAGCGTTCCAGCGTGGGGGCATCAGCAACTTTAGGGACTCGCTGATGTCTATTTATGGAACGACCTTTTCAAATGTCGCGGGTGCGCTGGGGCGGACGATGCGAAATTTTGGCGCGGCCTCGCGCCCCGACGACGCCTTTGATCGGTACGAACCTGTCCCCCTCAAGCGTGAAGAGCTGAGCCAGCTGTTCGAACTTCCCGCCGGCGCACCCATGGACAAGAAAGAAGAGCTGCTCAAATCAGAGCGACTGGAACATGAATCCATGATGCTTATCCGCTCCGCGCTGTATCAGTCGGACTGATCCTGCAAGGCCTTCAGAACCGCCACCCGCATGGCAGAGGCAAGGCCAACATCGCCGCGCGCAGCATCAATCTCAGCCGCTAAGCCATTGATTGTCTGACCTCTTTGCGCCGCCAGATCGCGGAAGGCCTGCCAAAACGCATCCTCCAAAGACACGCTCGTTCGGTGTCCTTTCAGCGTCAGCGACCGTTTTACCGGCCGCCCGCTATTCATCTTCAAACTTCAGCTGATCCAGCCGCTCAGCGGCCTTTGCCTCGCGCGCTGCCTCCAGCACGCGCTGCGCCTTGGTGCGCCCGTGTTTGGCTGCATTGGCATCCGCGCGGGTCTTCTCCTCCGCGCGGTCGCGCGCCTTGCGCACCTTGTTGAGATTGATCGGCTGGGTCATTTCGGCCCGATCATATCCTCAGGCCGCACCACAGCTTCAAACGTTGCCTCATCGACAAACCCAAGGTTGATCGCTTCTTCCTTCAGCGTCGTGCCGTTCTTGTGCGCGGTCTTGGCCACCGTCGTCGCATTGTCATAGCCAATGGTCGGCGCCAGCGCCGTCACCAGCATCAGGCTTTCGCGCATCAGCTTTTCAATCCGCACCCGGTCGGCCTGAATGCCCACCACGCAATTGTCGGTAAACGCGACAGAGGCATCACCCAAAAGCTGCATGGATTGCAATACGTTATAGGCCATCATCGGCTTCATCACGTTCAGCTCAAAATGCCCCTGCGACCCGGCAAAGCCCACCGCCGCGTCATTGCCCATGACATGCGCACAGACCTGCGTGATCGCCTCCACTTGCGTCGGGTTCACCTTGCCCGGCATGATCGACGACCCCGGCTCATTCTCGGGCAACATCAGCTCGCCCAAACCGCACCGCGGGCCGGACCCCAAAAACCGAATGTCGCAAGCAATTTTGTAGATTGAGGCCGCAACCGTCTTGAGCGCGCCTGACATCTCAACCAGCGCGTCATGGGCGGCCAGCGCCTCAAACTTGTTGGGCGCGGTGACAAAGGGCAGGCCGGTGATATCAGCCATATGGTCCGCCACCGTCTCACCCCAGCCCTTGGGGCTGTTCAACCCGGTGCCGACAGCGGTGCCGCCCTGGGCCAGCTCATAGATCGCGGGCAGGGCAGCCTTGATCCGGCGCAGCCCTTGCGAAATCTGATGCACATATCCGGAAAATTCCTGTCCCAGCGTCAGCGGTGTGGCGTCCATCGTATGGGTGCGACCGATTTTGATGATATCCGAAAACTCATCCTGCTTGGCCAGCAGCGCATCATGCAGCTTTTCCAGACCGGGGATCAGCACGTCATGCGCCGTGCGCGCCACAGCAATATGCATCGCAGTGGGGAAGGTGTCGTTGGACGATTGCCCCATGTTGCAGTGATCATTGGGATGCACCGGGTCTTTTGACCCAATCGTGCCGCCGAGCATTTCAATCGCGCGGTTCGATATGACTTCGTTGGCATTCATGTTCGATTGTGTGCCCGATCCGGTCTGCCACACGACCAAAGGGAAGTGATCGTCCAACTTGCCTGCCACCACTTCGGCGGCGGCTGCGATGATCGCATCGGCCCGCTCCGCATCTAGCTTGCCGCGTTCCTTGTTGGCCATCGCACAGGCCTGTTTGATCACGCCAAGCGCCCGCACAATCGCGACGGGCTGCTTTTCCCAACCAATGGGAAAATTCATCAGGCTGCGCTGTGTTTGCGCCCCCCAATAACGGTCCGCCTGGACCTCCAATGGGCCAAAGCTGTCGGTCTCGGTGCGGGTATCGGTCATGTGGCATGGCCCTTTTGCTGAAGTGTCAGCGCAGGGATAGCCCGCTCCCCCGGTGAAGGCAATTCATGACAGCCACCCAATTCCATGCATAGGATCCTCCATTTGAAAGGGACATTGATGACCGCAGAGATTAACAAGCCCGTCGACCCGCTTTGGCTACAACAGACGGAGGCCGAGGCCCTGCGCATCCAGCGCCGCCGCATTTCCATCGTCGGACTGATCGGGGTGGCCTTGCCAGCCTTGGCGGTCTTTCTGGACACGACCTTCAACCAAGCGTGCTTTCGCGACAGCCTCAGCCACTATTACTACGCCCGATTGTCCGGCGAGGTCTTTGTGATCCTGCTGGCCATCGCGGGCGCGATGTTGGTGGCCTATCGGGGCGAGACGGCCAAGATCAACCGCCGCGCCACGGTGGCGGGCTGCGCCGCTTTCGCCGTTGCATTCTTTCCCACCGTGCTGCCGGGCTGTGAAGCTGGCACCTTTGATGCGCGGGTGTTCTCGACCGTTACGACGACCGCCGAGACCATCACCGGCACAGGCCCCGGGTTCCGCGCCTTTGCTTTCGTGGAATTCATCCACTACGCCGCCGCCAGCCTGCTCTTTGGCATGATGATCCATTTCTGTTGGCAGGTGTTCCCGCTGGTGAGTGCAGCCGACATCAATCCGGCGACAGGGCAGATCACCTTCATCAAATCCTTGCGCAACGCGATCTATCGGCTCTGCGCTTTGATCATCGGCGTGATCTCGTTCGCGATGGCGCTCTATTTCGTCGTGGGGCTGATTGTGGAGGTGCCGTTTTGGAACCGCCTCAACCTGACCTTCTGGTGCGAGGCGATTGGGCTGATGGCATTTGGTCTGGCGTGGCTGGTCAAGGGCCGGTTCTTCAACGCGGGCTTCATGGGGGCATAGGCGAGGGGGGCGGTCAGCCCTCCGATAAATTGACATAATATGTTTCGCGCGAAACATTTTGGCGAAGATGGTTAAGCACGCTGCGTTAATGCCCCCCAAAAAACGGATTTGCGAAATTTCCGTGCATCGGTTGTGCATGGGTTCTGCATCATCTGTGACCTCGTTCATCTTGGTTAATATTGCGGTTAACGCCACGATTCGCGGCCCCCGCGACACCGCACCGCTTGCCCCTTGGCGGCACGGGACCTAGGTTGCGCCTCAAGTGCAGGAGAAGACCCATGGCAACCAAACCCCGCAGCATCTTTGAAGACGTTGACACCACCCAAAAACAGACCGCCACACCCGGCGGGATCGACAAGGGTGGTGAGGGCGCGCGCGGCGCGATCCGTGCATGGTTGATGGTGCTCTTTACCCTTGTGGTCATCATGATCGCGGTGGGTGGTCTGACCCGTCTGACTGATAGCGGTCTGTCGATCACCGAATGGAAACCCGTGACCGGTGCCATGCCGCCGATGTCCGCCGAGGCATGGGAGGTTGAGTTCGATAAATACCGCGCGATCCCGGAATATCAGTTGCAAAACAAGGGGATGACGCTTTCAGAATTCAAAGTCATCTATTGGTGGGAATGGGGTCACCGTCAGCTGGGCCGGGTCATTGGCCTCGTCTGGGCGCTTGGGTTCGGGTATTTTCTGCTGCGTAAACAGGTGCCCTCGGGCTGGACCGGACGACTTGTGTTCATCGGTGCCCTTGGTGGTCTGCAGGGGGCCATTGGCTGGTGGATGGTCAGTTCTGGCCTGCAGGCGGGGATGCTTGATGTGGCGTCCTACCGGCTGGCGATCCACCTCGGACTGGCCTTTGTAATCCTGGGTTTCATCGCATGGTATATCCTGGCCCTCTCGCGCCGCTCTGCTGATCTTTTGCAGGCCCGCAGGTCCGGCGACAACGGCTTTTGGACCCTTGTAACGTGGTTAATGGCGCTGACATTCCTACAAATCGTGCTTGGCGCGCTTGTTGCCGGCATTGACGCCGGTCGCGCCTACCCAGATTGGCCGTTAATGGCGGGCGGATTCTTCCCCCCGGAACCCTTCGGATTGACCCCGATCTGGCGCAACTTCTTTGAGGATGCGGGCCTTGTTCAATTCATCCACCGCATGGTCGGATACCTGCTGTTCCTCTATGGCGCATTCTTGTGGTGGCGGGCGCGCAGCATCGCAAATAGCCGCACGAAATTCGCCTTTAACATGATGTTTGCAGTCATGTTCTTGCAGATCGTATTGGGCATCGTCACGGTCATCTATTCGGCTCCCGCACACATCGCGATTGTGCATCAATTGGGCGCGGTGGCGCTTTGGGTTCTGGTCCTGCGGGCCCGGTTCCTGACCCGCTATCCGCATCCACAATCTGTCCGGGGAACACCTGCATGACGGCCTATAACGACTTGATGGCATTCGACAAAACCACGCGAGCGCTTGGGCAGGTGGCGGGGCGTCTTGGCTGGGATCAGGAAACTGTTATGCCCGCCGGTGCGGTCGATCAACGGGCGGAAGAGCACGGCGCGATGGCATCGATCCTCCATGCCCGCCGCACTGATCCACGCATCGGCGACTGGCTCGCAAAGGCAGAAGCCGACGGCGAAGTTGCCGCCGCAAATCTGCGCCATATTTCAAGGGATTACGCCCGCAATACCAAGGTGCCAGAGCGCCTCGCCGTGGCCCTTGCCAGCACCACATCCAAGGCCCATCGCATCTGGGCGGATGCCCGGGAAGCAGAGGATGTCGCGGCCTTCTTGCCCATCCTGAAAGAGGTCATTGCCCTGCGCCAGGAAGAGGCTGCCGCCATCGCCGGTGATGCGCGCCCCTATGACGCAATTTTGGCCGACTACGAACTCGGCACAACAGAGGCTGAAATTGCCGCAATGTTCGACGCCATGCGACCCCGTTTGGTCGCTTTGCGGGCGGCTATTTTGGACAAGCCAGCGCCGCCAGCTTTGGATCAAACCTTTGATGAGGCTGGACAAATGGCGCTGTCGACGAAGCTCGCGCTGGCCTTTGGATATGACTTGGAGACGGGCCGTATCGACAAGGCCGTGCATCCGTTTTCCAGCGGGTCCGGCCTTGATGTGCGCATCACCACCCGCACCAATCCGCGCGATCCGTTCAACTGTTTCTTTTCGACAATTCACGAGGTCGGCCACGCCGCTTATGAGCAAGGCATTGATCGCGCTTATCTTTTAACGCCCTTAGGCCGTGGGGTGTCGATGGGCGTGCACGAAAGTCAAAGCCGGATCTACGAAAACCAGCTTGGTCGCAGTCGCGCATTTACTGGCTGGCTTTATGGCCAGATGCGCGACACCTTTGGGGACTTTGGCATCGCGGATGAAGAGGCGTTTTATGCCTGCGTGAACCGCGTAAGCGACGGTTTCATCCGCACCGAAGCGGACGAGGTGCAATACAATTTGCACGTGATGCTGCGGTTTGATCTTGAGCGCGCTTTGATGGCGGGTGATCTGCAGCCCGATGACTTGGAAGCGGCGTGGAATGACCGGTTTGCAACGGATTTCGGCTATGCTGTGGACCGCCCGTCAAACGGGGTTTTGCAGGATGTGCATTGGTCCGAAGGCTTGTTTGGCTACTTCCCGACCTATTCGCTGGGCAACGTCTATGCGGGTTGCTTGTTTGAGGCATTGCAGGCCGCCGTGCCGACATTGGATGATGATTTGGCCAAGGGGGATACGTCCTCAGCGACCGCGTGGTTGCGTGAAAATGTGCAGCGCCACGGCGGGCTTTATGAGCCGCAGGATGTGATTTCTCGAGCCGCCGGGAAAGCACCGGATGTGGCACCTTTGTTGGGCTATTTGGAGCAGAAGTTCAGCGGTATCTACGGCCTGTAGCGGAGGACGCCCTTAGGAGGGCCAATCCGGTTTACGCTTTTCGAGAAAGGCGTTGATGCCTTCATCGGTGTCCGGGTTCAGCATGTTTTCAAGCATGACATCACCCGCCAGTGTGTATGCGGCGTCGGTGTTCAAAGCAGCTTGCGCGTAGAATGCGCCTTTGCCGATCCGCACGGCGGTGGTGAGTTTGCTGGCGATGGTTTCAGCCAGCGCAAAAGTGGCGTTTTTCAATTCTACTGCTGGGACGGCCTGGTTGATGAGGCCAAGCGATTTTGCCTCTGCCGCATCGATAAACCGGCCCGTGGTCAGCATCTCAAACGCGGCTTTGCGGCCGATATTGCGGGTCAGTGCCACCATAGGGGTTGAGCAAAACAACCCGATATTCACACCATTCACGCCAAAGCGGCAATCATCCGTCGCGACAGCCAAGTCGCAGGTGGCGACGAGCTGGCATCCCGCAGCGGTGGCAATGCCATGGACTTGCGCGATGACGGGTTGGGGTAGGGACTGGATCCGCAACATCAGTGTGGCACAGCGGTCAAAGAGGTCTTTGATCGCAGCGGCACCCTGATCCGGCGCGTCGCGTTTCGCTTGCATTTCTTTCAGGTCATGACCCGCGCAAAAGGCTTTGCCTGTGCCCGCAATGATCACCACCCGGATGTCCGGGTCCGCCGCGATTGTATCGAGCGTGTCGTGCAAGGTCGCGATCATTGCATCGGACAGCGCGTTTAACCGCTCCGGCGCGGTCAGTGTCAGTGTCGCGATATGATTGCGATCTGTGCGGGTCAGGATTGTCATTGTGGCCTCTGCATGGTCAGGTTTGATCAAGCGTAAGGCAGGATGGATCGTGATGGAACCAAAGATGGATGTGGCGGCACTGAACCGGTTTCTGGATGAGGCCTTTCCCGAGGTGCGCGGCGAGTTCAAGGTCGAGGCGGTGACGGATGACGGCGTGATTGTCAGGCGGATGGTTGGGCCACAGCATTTGCGCCCCGGTGGCACAGTCTCTGGCCCGTCGATGTTCGGGCTGGCAGATGTTGGGGTCTATCTGGCGGTGCTATCTCGAATTGGGCCGGTGGCTTTGGCCGTAACCACGAATTGCAGCATTGATTTCATGCGCAAACCCGTCGCTGACCGCGATCTGATCGGCACGGTGAAGCTGTTGAAGCTGGGCAAGGTCTTGGCCGTCGGTGATGTGTTGATATCAAGCGAGGACAGCAATGATGTCGTGGCCCGTGCGACGCTGACCTACGCCATTCCGCCAAAGTAGCAGGCCGGGATCACCGACCTGCCTGTTTTCACCGTTCCCAGAAGGATTTTTGCACCTCTTTGCGGGCCATGTCGGGGGTGATGCCGACATCTTTCAGCTCGTGCGGTTCAAGCTGAGAAAGAGTGCGTCGGGTGCGCCGCAGGGTGTCCCATTTGGTCACGACAACCGCCATTGCAATCAGGACGCGCGCCAGGGAAGGCAGGTTGCGGTGATGCGGGAGGGCGTCTTCAAACGCCGCATGAACGATCTGTGACATGGTCAAACCCTTTCGATTGTATTGACACAATGTAGCGAATTGCTACAGGTATAACGATACAAAGCGCGGTGGCATGGGTCGAGAAAATGATTGTATCGGATACAAATTGGCGTCCTGATCTGTCTGGTGCGGGGCGATCCAAGTACAAGGCGCTCGCGCAGGCCATTCGGGACGGCATCGCCAGTGGCGCACTTTTGGCAGGGACGAAACTGCCTCCGGTGCGGGAGTTGGCCTATCAGGTTGGCGTCACGCCGGGGACTGTCGCAAGGGCCTATGCGCTGCTGACGGACGAGGGGCGTTTGACCGCCGCTGTCGGGCGCGGGACGTTTGTGGCAGGGACGTTGCGCAAGGACCAACCAGTTGAGACGCCGCTGATTTTTCAGGTGGATGAGCAAACGGCAGATTTTCGAAGCTCGCGCGTGCCAGACGTCGGGCAGGGGGTGTTGATTGACGCGGCCTTTGTTCGTTTGGGCCAGCGACATCGCAGACGGCATATCAACTATCCTACGGCCGAGACGGATCTGGAGGCGCGCGAGGCTGTCGTCGGCTGGCTTGGTCACGACCGGTTGGGGCAGTTTGATGCGAGCGACGTGGTGCTTGGGAATGGGGCGCAGAACTGCTGCATCCTTGCGCTGCAATCGGTGTTGCACGGCGCGCATCCCGTGATCCTGACCGAAGAGCTGGCCTATCCCGGCGTCCGCCATGCCGCGCGGATGCTGCGGGCAGAGGTTGTGGGCCTGCCGATGGACGATGAGGGGATCATCCCGGATGCGCTTGCCGCCGCCTATCGCAAACACGGCGGGCAGGTTCTTTTGACGGCGGCAGAGGTGCATAGCCCCACGACCATCAAGACCAGCCTTGCCCGCAAGCAAGAGATTGCAGCGCTGGCCGAAAGCTATGGCCTGACCATTATTGAGGATGATTGCCACACCGTCGCCCCCAGCGAGGTGCCGTGCTACCGGGCGATCCTGCCCAAGCAATCCTATTTCGTGTCATCCCTGACGAAGGGTGTCAGTGGTGCGCTGCGTTTTGGGTTTATCGTGGCGCCCGTTGATCAGGGGCGCGCGGTGCGGCAGATCGCCCAAAGCTCTTTCTACGGGGTTGCTCAGCCAATCCTCGATGTCTGCACCGATCTGATCACGCGCGGCGATGCGGCCAATGTGCGCGAACTGGTCATTGCCAAGACAGCCCATCGGGTCCGTCTGGCGGTGAATGCGCTTGGGTCATGGGACATTCGTTGGCGCGAAGATGCGCCCTTTGTCTGGGTGTCGATGCCCAAAGGCTGGCGGGCGTCGTCCTTCGTCATTGCCTGCGAACGCAAGGGGATCACCATCCGGGGCGTGGATGAGTTCGTGCTGGCAGATGGACGGTCACCGAATGCGGTGCGGTTGGGCGTGAACACTTGCGTTGACGAGGCGCGGTATTTGCGGGCATTGGACGATATGAACGACTTGTTGCAGTATCCGCGGGATTTGATCGATGGGTGATGGGGTAAAATAATACCTATTTTGCAACCCATTGATTTAGCGTCATTCTTTCGGCTGCGCGCCGCTTGACTGGCCCTTGCAGCCCTTTATAAGCCACCCATCCGAATGATGGATGTGGCAAACATCCCCCAACCACTTAGGTGAGTTATGAAAACCTTTACCGCTACCCCGGCGGATATCGACAAGAAATGGATCCTGATCGACGCTGAAGGCGTTGTTCTGGGCCGTCTTGCTTCGATCATCGCCATGCGCTTGCGCGGCAAGCACAAGCCTTCGTTCACACCGCACATGGACATGGGCGACAACGTGATCGTGATCAACGCTGAAAAGATCCAGATGACTGGCAACAAGCGTGATGAGAAATATTACTGGCACACAGGCCACCCCGGCGGCATCAAGTCCCGCACAAAGGGTGAAATCCTGGAAGGCGCGCACCCTGAGCGCGTTGTCATGAAAGCCGTTCAGCGCATGCTGCCCGGTGGTAAGCTGAGCCGTCAGCAAATGACTCACCTGCGCGTATTCGCAGGCACAGAGCATGGCATGGACGCGCAAAAGCCCGAAGTTCTGGACGTCAAAGCCATGAACAAAAAGAACACGAGGACTGCATAATGGCTGATCAAGTGAATTCCCTCGAAGAGCTGGGCGCTGTGGCCGAAGGCATCGAAACAGTTGACGCCCCAGTGGCAGAGCCTGTTATCACGCGCGAGCCCGTCCGTGACGAGCTGGGCCGGTCTTATGCCACTGGTAAGCGGAAAGATGCGGTTGCCCGCGTCTGGATCAAGCCGGGTTCCGGCAAGGTCACTGTGAACGGCAAGGACATGGACACATACTTTGCCCGTCCCGTGCTGCAGATGATCCTGCGCCAGCCGTTTCAGGTTGCCGGTGTTGTCGATCAGTTCGACGTGATGGCGACAGTCACCGGTGGTGGCCTGTCTGGTCAGGCTGGTGCGGTCAAGCACGGTGTCTCAAAGGCGCTGCAGCTTTATGATCCGACCCTGCGTCCTGCGCTGAAAGCCGCTGGCTTCCTGACACGCGACAGCCGTGTTGTTGAGCGTAAGAAATACGGTAAGGCCAAGGCGCGTAAGAGCTTCCAGTTCTCCAAGCGTTAAGATCTTGTGTTATATGTCAAAGGGCTGGCCAGTGGCTGGCCCTTTTTCGTTTGATCGGGTGGCAGGATGAAACAACGTATCGCGCAATGGGCCGCAGCGGCGGGCGTGCAGACCATCCGGGTGCGCAATCCCCGGCCGAAGTCGGGGCAGCAGGTCCTGCACTTTCTACACATCGGCAAGAATGCGGGCACCCAGGTGAAGTTGACCGCGCAGGCGCTGGGGGCGGACCATCCCAAGGCGCGCATTGTCACCCACGGTCATGATGTGCAATTGCGTCATCTGCCAAAAAGGGCCGCCTATTTTTTTTCGATCCGCAATCCGGTGACACGGTTCAAGTCCGGGTTCTATAACCGCAAGAACAAGGGGCTTCCGGTACGTTTGGTCGATTGGTCGACAGACGAGGCGCGGGCCTTTGCCGCGTTTGATCATGCCAACGATCTGGCAGAGGCGTTGTTCGCGGATGGTGCGTTGGGTGCGCAGGCATGGGCCGCGATGGCGAGCCTGCGACATGCGGGTCAGCACCAGTCGGATTGGTTCCTGCAGCGTGGTGCATTCCTTGAGACGCATCCGCCGGTGCATATCTTGCGGACAGAGCATTTCGTCAATGATTTCAGCGACCTTGCCCGCAAAGTGAACCTGCCATCTGATGTCATGACACCGGGCGATAAATCGGCGGCACGGGTCACCGATTATGGCGATATTCCAGCGCTGTCCGACAAGGCAGTGGCCAATCTGAACCAGTGGTATGACCGTGATGCCGCGCTTTATGCCATGTGCGAGGACTGGATATTGGCACATCCGCCATCTGCTACCTGATTTGCCATTGATCTTTGCGCGGCTTCGTTGAAACTGCAGCACGGGGTTGGGCAAACGGGCAATGGCAGGACGCATTTCAGCAGATCAGAAACGGGCGATGGGGCTGCTCTCAGCGCCATTCACCTATGCGATCTTGCTGCTGGCCGTGCCTTTGCTGGCGATTGTGTTGTTCAGCTTCTGGACACAGGACTTTATGGATGTGAACACCACATTCACCATGGATAACTACCGAGAGATTGCTGAAAAACCGATTTATTTCAGCCTTCTACAGCGCTCTCTTTATGTGTCGATCTGCGTAACGATCGTGACGGTCGTCCTTGCGTTTCCAGTCGCTTACTTCGTCAGTTTCAAGGTGCATCCAAGCCGCAAATCGTTGTGGCTGTTTCTGATCACCATTCCGTTTTGGACCAGCTATCTGATCCGGGTTTTTCTGTGGAAGGTGATCCTTGGCTACAATGGCGTGATCAATTCGGGGCTGATCAATCTTGGCATCATCGAAGAGCCGCTGACCTTTATCCTCTATAACGTGAACGCGGTGATCATCACGTTGGCCCATGCCTTTGCGCCCTTTGCGATCCTGCCGATCTTTGTAGCGCTGGAAAAGATTGACCGATCCCTGCTTGAGGCGTCGCAAGACCTTGGCGAAAGCAAGTTGATGACGTTTCTGCGGGTGACCTTGCCCTTGTCGATGCCGGGGTTGGTGGCGGCCGTTTTGATCGTCTTTATCCCCACCATCGGTGATTATGTGACGCCGGAACTGATGGGCGGTGCGGGTGGTAAGCTGATTGCCAATATGATTCAGGTGCAGTT
The DNA here is from genome assembly GCA_947494675.1 of uncultured Paracoccaceae bacterium. GTDB lineage: Bacteria > Pseudomonadota > Alphaproteobacteria > Rhodobacterales > Rhodobacteraceae > CANMYO01. Next base: position 604,032 of record CANLVP010000002.1, on the reverse strand, counting down.
CCTACAGCTCAATAACGCACCCTTGGGGGCTGCGATTGCGATTGTCGCGATGCTGAGCGTGACGGCGATTTCCCTGCTCTTTGTGTTCCTCAACCGCCGATGGCTGCGGGGGCGATCATGAAGCTTCGGATCTATGCGCTGGCCTATCTGCTGTTTCTTTATGCGCCGATCATTCTGCTGCCGCTCTTTGCGTTCAACGACGCCACGATCATTGCCTTTCCTTTGGCAGGCTTCACCACTGAATGGTTTTCAGAGCTCACGCAGAACAAGGCGCTGCATGAGGCCGTCAAGAACTCGCTTTTCATCGCTTTAATGACAGCGATTTTCTCGACCCTTTTGGGGATTTGCGCGGCCCGCGCGGGTGCCATGGCGAACTTTCCCGGCAAACGCGGGATCATTGGATTTGTGATGCTGCCGCTGGTCCTGCCAGAAATTATCGTGGCCGTGTCTCTTCTGGTGATCCTGCGGCAAGTGCTTGGCGTGAACCTGTCAAACTGGACGATCATCGCGGCGCATGTGTTGATCTGCACGCCGTTCTGCATCGCGATCCTGAATGGCGCATTTCAGAACCTTGATCCCTCAATGGAAGAGGCCGCACTCGACCTTGGCGAAAGCCGGTGGTCGGCGTTTCGTCTGGTCACGCTGCCCTTGGTGATGCCGGGGATCATCTCGTCGATGTTGATCGCCTTCACGATTTCGCTGGACGAATTCATCATCGCGTTCTTCCTCACCGGCACAAACCCGACGATGCCGGTTTATATCTGGGGTCTGCTGCGGTTTCCCGCCAGCCTGCCGGTCGTAATGGCGCTGGGGACGCTTTTGGTGGCGCTGTCCATCATCTTGTTAACACTCGCAGAAATCCTGCGCAGGCGCGGCATCAAACGCGCGGGCGGTACGGACAAGGGGGGCTTTTTGTGAGCGCACTCATTACACTGACCGGCGTCGAAAAATACTATGGCGACTATCATGCCCTGCGCGACATCAACCTGACGATTGATGAGGGTGAGTTCTTTTCGCTTCTGGGCCCGTCGGGCTGCGGGAAGACCACGCTCTTGCGCACGATTGCGGGGTTTGAGGGCGTGTCAGGTGGCACGGTCATGATCTCGGGCAAGGATATGGCGGATGTGCCGCCGAACCTGCGGCCTACGAATATGGTGTTCCAATCCTATGCGATCTTTCCGCATTTGAGTGTGGCCGAAAACGTGGCCTTTGGCCTGCGCAAACGCCAGATGAGCAAGGCGGACAAGGCCGAGGCGGTGAAAGAGGCGCTCGCCATGGTGGGGCTAGATGGCTATGGCGCGCGGGCCGCCCATGCGCTGTCTGGCGGGCAGCGGCAGCGGGTTGCATTGGCGCGGGCGCTGATCCTGAAGCCCAAGGTGCTGCTGTTGGATGAGCCGCTGTCAGCGCTGGATAAAAAGATGCGCGAGCATATGCAGGTAGAGCTGATCCGCCTGCAGCGCGCGGTGGGGATCACGTTTATCCTTGTGACCCATGATCAGGAAGAGGCGCTGGTGATGTCGGACCGCATCGCCGTGATGTTTGAGGGTGAGATTGGGCAGTTGGCCGACCCCGAAACGCTCTACCGGCGGCCAAATTCGCGCCGGGTGGCCGAGTTTATTGGTAAGATGAACTTCATCAATGGCACAGCCTCTGCCACGGATGATGGGGCGAAATTGCTTGTGCCGGGGCTCGGCAAATGCACCGTTCCGGCCGAGCAATGCCCACAAGGTGTGCGGACTGGCGATGTCGCCATTGGCATCCGGCCCGAGACGCTGGCGATCTTGTTTGAGGGTGACACAGCACCGCGACACGCCGCCGATGCCGTTGTGGATGAGGTCGTCTATTACGGGGACATGACCTATTACGATGTGCGGGTCGATGATGTGGCGGCACCTTTGACGATTGCGATGAAGAACTTGATTGGTCGCCCGGTGCTGGAAGTTGGTGACAAGGCCCGTATCGCCTGGGATGACCGGGCGCTGGTAGTCTTTTAGCGGGGCGGTCTGCGCCAGTCGTTGCCTGCAGCGATCCAGTCCTGAAACGCGCTGCGGTTTGCCTCGGACGGGGCGTGGCCGATGGGCTGGCGCGGGTCTTCGCTAAAATCATAGGCCATGCCTTCGATATACCAGCGCGGCAGGCCGACAGAGGCCGCATGCACGCCCAGCGCTTCGTTTTGCCAATGGTGAATCATTTCGTGTCGGACGATGTAGTTGTCCCAACCGGTGGGCCCAACGATCATGCCGTAGGTGCCAAGGTTCAGCCCGCGCACATCCGGGTTGCCAAAGCGCGCAAAGCAATCGGCGGTGCTGCAAAACAGGACGCGGGGTGGGGTCTCGAACGGTCCTACGCGGGTGGTGACGAAGGTTTCTGCTTCTGCCCGGATCGCTGTCGCTTCGTCCAGTCGGGCAAGGTCATCGATGCAAATCACAGACGAGGGGCAGGTCAGGCCAAACCATGTGGGCACGACAATGCGCAGGGGCTTGTAGAACAAGATGATTGCGACCAGCGTCAAGACCGGAAGCATGATCAAAATCAAAGGGATGCGGCGTTTCCAACCCATGATTGAGATATCGGAGCGGGATCCGCCGATTACAAGCCTAGTTGAACGGCCAGCTGAGGCGGAGCGATATCGTTTCAAGCCCCGGATTGGTGGCGAGCCGGTCCGCGTTGGAACGGTGATCATAGGCCAAGGCCAAGGTCGCGCCGTTGTCAAAAGCGTAGCCCAGACCCAGCGACGACCGGAACTGCAAGGCGCCGCCGATATCTGGCCCGCTGCCGCCGTTATCATAGCCCGGCATAAATGTGGCCTCGGCAAAGATCGGACCGGCGATGGTCTTTTCCCAGCGCGCACCGACCCCAATCCATGTGCGGTCCTTGTCGGTGATGCTGGCCATGACGATGGGCTGGAACGGGCCGTAGGTGCGGGCAAAAGCATAACCAAGGCTGAGTTCTTCGCCGATGATCTCGCGGTCGAATTCCACGGAGGCGGCTTGGACAAAGAACGCGCCAGACGCGTCCTGAACCTGCAAACAGCCGGTCGGGCAATCGGTCACGGTCATATCGGTGAGGCTGGCGATGAAAAAGATCGCCGCGAGTGTGCCGTCCATGGGGTCGTCCTAATCGTCAGGCGCAATCAGGCCCAGTCCGCGCAAATAAACACCGATCCCGGATTCGAGCAAGTCTTCGGGCGGGTAGGGGCTTTTGGTGCCGGGGGAACCGCGGGCGAAAAGCTCCACCACGCCGTGGCTCAGCGCCCAGATATGGGCCGAAAACATCGCAGGCGGCGGGCGTTTTTCGGCCGGAATGTGTTGGGATAGCTCAACGGCAGCCTTTTCCAGCACGCCAAGGGCCTTGGTCGCGGCGGCGTTCAGGTTGGGGTTGCGGTTGATCGAGATACCGCTTTCAAACATTGCCACATAATGGCCGGGGTATTTGCGGGCAAAGGCCAGATAGGCACGGCCCGTGGACTCAAATGCCGCGAGAGCAGAGGGCTGGCCCTCGTAATAGGCAAACTCCATTAGCTCGCCGAATATGCCATAGCCTTGCAAGGCGGCTTCGGCGATCAGGTCTTCGCGGCCTTCAAAATGGCGGTAGACCGCGGCGGGGGTCACGCCCGCCTCGCGCGCGGCTTCGGACAAGGTGAAACCGGTGGGGCCTTTGGTTTCGATCAGCTTGAGACAGCCGTCGACCAGTGCCTGACGCAGATTGCCGTGATGATACCCGCGCTTAGACATTCCAGATGTCGATGCCTCCGGCGATTTGGTCGTCTACGTCCCCAATGGCCGCTGCATCCTTGCGGGCATAGTCGAGCTGGGACAGCACTGCACGAATGGTGTTGATCCGGGCGCGGCGCTTGTCGTCAGAGCGCACAACAAGCCAAGGTGCGTGGTCGCTATTGGTCCGCGTGAGTGTCTCTTCAATGGCCTCGGAATAGGCGTCCCATTTGCCCAGACCTTCCACGTCGATCCAGCTGAGCTTCCATTGTTTGAGCGGATCATCCTCGCGGTCCATGAACCGCTTTAACTGCGTGGCGCGCCCGACGTTGAGCCAGACCTTGAAGAGCTTGATGCCTTCGTCCACCAGCAGTTTCTCAAAATCGGCAACTTGATCGAACCAGGCTTCGCGTTGTGCGGGGGTGCAAAAGCCAAAGACGTGCTCCACCACGCCGCGATTGTACCACGAGCGGTCAAAAAACACGATTTCACCGGCGGCAGGCATATGCTTGATATAGCGCTGGAAATACCACTGGGTGCTTTCGTCTTCGGTCGGTTTCGACAGGGCCACGACGCGGGCCTGGCGGGGGTTCAGGTGCTCGCGGAACCGCGCAATGGTGCCGCCTTTGCCAGCCGCGTCCCGGCCCTCAAAGACCACCACAATCCGTTGGCCGTCTTCTTGCGCCGCCGCTTGCAGCTTGACCAGTTCGATCTGGAGCGCCTCAAGTGCCGCCTCATAATCGTCACGGTCCATGCGTTTGTCATAGGGGTAATCGGGGTTGATGATCCGGCCCTTTTTGGCGCTGTCGATCTGGTCCCGAACGTCCTTTGGCGCGTCTTCGGCGTAGTAGCGGCTGATGCCCCCATCGAATGGCTTGGTCATGGTCGTATCCTTCGCGTTCCGCAGCACTATGGGGTCGTGGCCCGCTTAGCGCAATCCGGCGCGGGCTGCAGCGCGGTCAATCGCGGCGACTGCGGCCTCTGGGTCGCTTTGGTGGGGCATATGGCCGATGCCCTCCAGCATGGTCAGGTTCACCGATGGCACGATCTTGATGAGTTCCTGACTGTGGATATGGGCCGGCACGGTGGTGTCTTCGCTACCGTGCACGATCTCAATCGGTAAGGTCAGGGCCGGGTATCGCTGGGACATCTCAACCACATGCGGATAAAGCGTGTTCACCTGCCGGACATTGGCACGAAAGCTGTCGGTGCGCAGGGTCAGCGGTGGGCCGATATGGTCAGCGTAGCCTGCGGGCGGTGGGTTCGGGGCAAAGGTTTCGACGATTGCGGCATCTATGGTCGATTTTGGCACAAAGCCGGAGATCAGCGGCACCATCACGGCCCCGCCCAACGCGGAGCCGTTGTAGGTGTAATACCACCCCAGATCACCGGGCCATGGCATTGCGACACCGGCCAGTGACACGATAGCCGTCGCATCCTGCGGGCTTTGCGCGTCGAGGCCCTGCAGCGCCCAAGCAAGTGCCACGATCCCACCAAAGCTGTGGCCCACAACAATCGGGTCCGTGATGCCAATTGCGGCTGCAGCCTCGCGCAGCATCGTGGCCTGCGCCGCAGGGGGATCACCTTCAGTGGCAAAGGCACCATCGTCAACGCCCGGAACGCGGTCAGTATAGCCTAAACCGGGGCGATCAAATGCGGTAACGGTATAGGTGTCCGTCAACCGGTCCATCAGATCAAAGGTGAAATCGCGCAGGTTCCCACCGGCAGCATGCAGCAGCACCACATGGGGGCCGCTGCCGTCTTGCACGTAATGCACGCGACCGCCTGTGACCTCGACAAAATTCCCAATCGGCGGATAGGCGGCCTCTGCCGCTTTTGCCTGACGGTTCACGGCCAGACCGGTCGCCAAAGCGCCGACGCCCGCAAGCACCGCGCTGATGGTCAGAATGCTACGTACCAATTTTGTCCATCTCATAAGGCGTCGACTGATAAATCTCGTTGATCCAGTTTCCATATAGGAGGTGCGCGTGACTTCTCCAGCGGTTCTGCGGCTCTCTCGCGGGATCGTCATCGGGATAGTAGTTCATCGGCACGTTGATCGGCGTGCCATTAGCCACGTCGCGGTCGTATTCCTGTTTCAGCGTGCCGCTGTCGTATTCAAAGTGGTTGAAGATATAGAGCGCGCGGCGCTGCGGGTCTTCCACCAGACAGGGGCCGGCATCCTCTGAGGTGATCAGCGTCTGCAGTCCGGCGGCGTCAATCTCGTCCTGGCGCATTTCGGTCCAGCGGCTGACGGGAATCACGCAATCGTCGGAAAAGCCGCGCAGATAGGGCGAGGCAAGCGCGGTATTGGTGTGCCTGTAGCAGCCAAAAAGCTTGTGATCCAGGATGTGCTTTTTGACACCGTGGAAGTACTTGATCATCGCCATGCCGCCCCAGCAGACGCCAAGGGTGGAATGCACATGGGTCTGGGTCCAGTCAAAGACGGCGCGCAATTCGTCCCAATAGCTGACCTCTTCAAAGGGCAGATGCTCAATCGGGGCGCCGGTGATGATCAGCCCGTCGAACTTCTCGTCTTTGACATCGCTGAACGGGCGATAGAATTCTTCCATATGTTCAGCGGCGGTATTGCGGGTCTGGTGTTCGGACATGCGGATCAGCGACAGCTCAATCTGCAAGGGGGTCGCCCCGATCAGCCGGGCAAACTGGTTCTCGGTCTGGATCTTTTTGGGCATCAGGTTGAGCAGCGCAATCCGCAGCGGGCGGATGTCCTGACGGCCAGCGGTGTCTTCATCAAGCACCATCACGCCTTCGCGGTTCAACACGTCATAGGCGGGCAGGGCAGAGGGCAATTTAATCGGCATCGGTTTGGTCCTGATAAGGGAAAAGAGATATGCGGCTTAGCTGCGCATCTCAAGGGCGTCAGCGATCATGCCAACAAAGCCCTCCGTATCATGGACACCTTCAACAACGTGTTGTGGCACCGTCAGGCCCCATTTTTCGGCCATCGCCTCATAGCGTGGCTGGCGGTGGGCCAGCGCCTTGGCAAAGGCCCAGCGGATAAAGTCGTCGGGGTCCACCGCATCTGGGGCCACATTGAATTCAGCCAGATAGGCCTGCCATGTGGCCAGCAGGAACACGGGGTCATAAGACATCGGCTTGGGTTCGCGATCAAAGCGCCGGATGAGTTCGGCGGTATGGGCATCCGTGCCCTTGATCCAGACCATCAGGGTCTTTTGGCTGAGTTCTGTCAGGATCGGATCATTTGGGTCATCCGCATCGACCCATTCGCAAATCGATCCGCCAGTGTCACAGACAAAGTGCGGGTATTGATAGAGGTCGTGGGAGCGGTCGATAAAGTGGCTGGTGTCCATCAGCGCGGCCACTTCTGAATGCTGAAACTGGTCCTGACGGCGGGTATATTCGTCCCACGGCAGCCCGCCCTTGGCAGGATCACCCGGTTTGCCCAGATAAGACGACATGGGCCGCAGATCGTTGAACGAGATATTTGACCCGATATAGATGCTGTCCGAACGCAGAAGATCCCGCAGGAATGGGACCTTCATCGCCTCACGCTTGGCGTTATCGGCGATATGTTCGCCCATGTAGCGCGTGCCGATGCGGTAATCGATGGAATAGTGGAACCAATCGCCCGTCGACCTGAGCATGTTGGACAGATGCGTTTTCCCAAGCCCCGACATCGCGAACAAGAGCACACGTTTTTGCGCGGCGTTGCGCCAGTCTGATGCGGATGCGTAGATCATGGCGCAAGGATTACTGCCTGCCGCCGCTAAGTGCCAGCGAAGATTGCCAAAACCCCTGTCAGCTGGTCGTGCAAGACTTGCCAGTGTGGCCGTAGCGTGCCAGCCTTTGCCCGGCCCGGTTTTCCTCAGGACGTGTGATGTTGCGCTTTCTTTCTCGTTTGATGATCCTTTTTGGCGTAGTTGTCGTCATTGCGCTGGCGGTCTTCCATGTGGCCGTTCTGGAAGATGACCCGCTTGTGGCTGCGGCGACGCCGCCGGTGGCGGAAGACGTGCGGTCGGTGCGGGAGCTTGTGCGCAATGTCCGCGATGCGACCAATGCGGAAACGGCCGAAGACGCGATTGTGCTGACGCAGATCGATCAGCTTAACAGCCTCGCACGGATGGGAGCGCGGTTCTTGCCGGGTTTTCGCGGGGAAATGACAGTACAGGGTGATGTGCTGGCAGGGCGGGTCTCGCTGCCTGTGCCGTGGGTGACGGGCCGCAAATGGGTGAACCTGTCGGGGAATGTGCCTGCGTTTAGCGATCAGGTGCATTTTGAGGATGTGCGCCTTGGACAGCTGCCCATTCCCGCGTCCGTGGCCTATTGGGGCGTGCGCCTTGGCGGTGATCTGGTGATCGGTGACGGCTTTGGGCAAACCGTGCTGACCGCCGCCAACAGCATGGAGATCACGGGGGACACGCTGGCGCTCGCTGTGTCGCTCGATGACATTGGCAGCAACGGCATCATGCGGGGCGTCTTTGGCCAGCTCCGCGGGCAAGAGATGCCGGAAGCGGTTGAGGCTGACAGCTACTATCTGGCGATCCGCGAAGCGATTGAGGATGGTCGCTTGCCGGTTGAAGGGTCTTACTTGCCCTATCTCACCTTCACCTTGCAGCTTGTGATCGATCAAAGCGGGCCCGAGGCCTATCAGAACGACTATACCGCCGCGATCATGGCGCTGGCACGGGCCTGCGGTGCGCGCGACTTTTCATTGGTGATTGGCGGGCTGGCCTTTGGCGACACGGTTGCCGATGATGGCTGGCAACGCGACTGCACGCAGGTGACGTTCAACGACCGCATCGATACGCGCCGCCACTTTACCACCGCAGCGGCCTTGCAAGCGGCGAGCAATCGGGGGTTTTCCGTCTCCATCGGGGAATTCAAAGAGCTGCACGACACCATCTCTGGCGCGGGCGGGTTTGATTTTACCGATCTGGCGGCCAATAGCTCCGGCATCCGACTGTCAGATGTTTTGATGCGCACGCCGTTTGATCAATGGCCCGCTCTTGTGGCCCGGCTGCAATCCGAAGCGGACGTCGTCATCAGCTTTGACGACATCCCAGGTTTGATGGAAGAAGACGCTTTTCAGGCCGAGTATGGCGGGCTGGACAGCCCCGCATACCTCCGGATGGCCGATATGATTGAGCGCCGGATCGATCAACTCGACCTTTACGCGCCTCAGTAGCCGCGCCAGATCCAGCCACCGCCCAGAACGCGGGTGCTCTCGGGGTCGTAGAACACGCAGGCCTGTCCGGGGCTGACACCTTCTTCGGCAACGAGCAATTCAACCTCGGCCTCTGTGTCCGAGATCGGGCGCAGCACGGCATCGGTCGGCGGACGGGTTGAGCGGACTTTGACGGCAATCTGTCGTTCACCGCCTGCAAGCAGTTCGCCATCACCGATCCAGTTGATCTCTCGCAAGGGCACGCGACGCGTCGCAAGCATGGATTTCGGCCCGACGATGACTTGTTTGGCGTCCACATCAAGGCGCACCACATAAAGCGGATCGACCAAGCCGCCGATCCCCAACCCGCGGCGTTGCCCGATGGTATAGTGGATCACACCGTTATGCTTGCCCAAGACATTGCCATCGATATCCACAATCTCGCCCGCTTCGGCAGCGCCAGGCCGCAGTTTTTCGATCACCGCGGCGTAATCGCCATTAGGAACAAAGCAGATGTCCTGGCTATCAGGCTTATCCGCGACGCTCAGTCCGTATTTGGCGGCCAGTTTCCGCGTTTCTTCCTTGGAGGGGTGATGCCCCAGCGGAAAGCGTAGGTAGTCCAGCTGCTCTTGCGTGGTCGAGAACAGGAAATAGCTTTGGTCCTTGGCCGGGTCGGCGGCGCTATGCAGCTCTGCCCCTTGGTCGCCCATCAACCTTTGGATGTAGTGCCCCGTCGCCATACAGTCCGCGTCCAGATCGCGGGCGGTCTCCAAAAGGTCCTTGAACTTCACCCGCTCGTTACAGCGAATACACGGCACAGGTGTGGCGCCTGCCAGATAGCTATCGGCAAATTCGTCAATCACCGCTTCTTTGAACGTGTTCTCATAGTCCAGAACGTAGTGCGGGAACCCCATGTCCTCAGCCACACGCCGGGCGTCGTGAATATCGCGTCCCGCACAGCAGGCACCCTTCTTGGCCAGGGCCGCGCCATGATCATAAAGCTGCAAGGTCACGCCCACGACGTCATAGCCTTCTTCGGCCAACATCGCCGCCACAACGGAGCTATCGACGCCGCCAGACATCGCCACGACAACGCGTGTCTCTGACGGCGGCTTGGCAAAACCAAGCGAATTCAGGGCAGGATCAAGGGGCATCGTAGCAACTTTCAGCGGATTGAGCGGTAAATATAGGAAAATGCCACATACTTCCAACCCGTGGCCTACACCAGTCATTAAGCGATTTGCGTCATGTAGGGCCAAAGTAGGCAAGAAAGGCGCGAAAAAATGTATCTGCGCAAGATTGATGGGCCGCGTTCGGTGACGCTGCCGGATGGACGAATACTGACGCGGGCGGATTTACCCTCGCCAAAAACACGCCGTTGGGTTGCATCGCGCAAAGAAGCGGTTGTATTGGCGGTGATGTCTGGACTGATCACGCGGGCTGCCGCGGTTGAGATGTATGCGCTCTCAGATGACGAATATGATGAGTGGGAAGGTGCAATTCGCACACACGGTCCGGACGCATTAAAGACGACAGCGATACAACGCTATAGACAACCTTAAGATGAGTTGTCATAAATTCGCATGACGGTAACCGGTGATTAACCATTCGGCGTCTAGGTTGTTCTGACGATTTCATGCGGAGAAAGCTAAATGCGCGTATTGCTGGTCGAAGACGATCCCACAACTGCAAAAAGCATTGAATTGATGCTGAGCCACGCCAACCTGAATGTATATTCCACCGACCTGGGGGAAGAAGGCATCGATCTGGCAAAGCTCTATGATTACGATTTGATTCTTCTTGATATCAATCTGCCCGATATGACCGGGCATGAGGTGCTGCGCCAGCTGCGTTTGGCCCGGATTGATACCCCCATTCTGATCCTGTCCGGGGCCGATGACACCGAAAGCAAGCTGAAAGGCTTCGGATTTGGTGCCGACGACTACCTGACAAAACCGTTCCACCGCGAAGAACTGGTTGCACGTATCCATGCGATCATTCGCCGGTCCAAGGGACATGCGCAGTCGATCATCAAGACCGGCTCTGTCGCTGTGAACCTTGATGCCAAAACGGTCGAGGTTGAAGGCCAGACCGTGCATCTGACGGGCAAAGAATACCAGATGCTGGAGCTTCTCAGCCTGCGTAAGGGCACCACCCTGACCAAGGAAATGTTCCTCAACCACCTCTACGGCGGCATGGACGAGCCTGAGCTGAAAATCATCGACGTCTTTATCTGCAAGCTGCGCAAAAAGCTGAACGAGGCGACGGGCGGCGAAAGCTTTATCGAAACCGTCTGGGGCCGGGGCTATGTGCTGCGTGATCCTGACCCGGTCGTTGTGGAAGAAAAGATCGCTTTGGGCGCCTAAGACAATACGCTTTGAACTGACAAAATGGCGGCTCCGCAATGGGCCGCCATTGTTGTCTCTGGACCCTGCATCACACCCCGCCTAAAACAATTTGGGTCGGCATATGCCGGTTCAGACCAGATCAGGGGGACAAAACGTGGCAGCCAAAGACCGTGTCATTGCCGGAATTGATCCCGGTGTCGCGCCCTCAACGCTGACGGATGCTGCCGCACAAGACCTCTTGGAACGTCTGGCCACCGCCTTGGGACAAGCCAATCAGGACTATCACACCGCCGATTCTCCCGCGCTTTCAGATGCGGATTATGATGTTCTCAAACGGTATAACGCCGCGCTCGAGGCGCAATTCCCCGCCCTGAAGCGGATCGATAGCCCGTCAGACCAAGTCGGCGCGCCTGTGGCTGACGGGTTTGGTAAGGTCAAACATGCAGTCCGGATGCTGTCGCTTTCCAACGCATTTGATGACGAAGACGTCCAGGATTTTGACGATCAGATTCGCAAGTTTCTAGGGTTAGGTGCGGATGCGCCGCTGGCCTATACCGCCGAGCCCAAGATCGACGGGTTGTCCTTGTCGCTGCGCTATGAAAATAGCGTATTGATCCAGGCAGCCACCCGTGGCGACGGTGAAACCGGCGAAAACGTCACCGACAATGCCCGCACGATAAGCGATATTCCACAGACCCTCACCGATGCCCCCGATGTGCTTGAGGTGCGGGGCGAGGTTTACATGTCCCACGCTGATTTCGATGCCTTGAACGCCCGCCAAACCGAAGCGGGCGGCAAGACCTTTGCCAATCCGCGCAACGCCGCGGCGGGATCGCTGCGGCAGTTGGACCCGACAATCACCGCTGCGCGCCCTTTGAAATTCTTTGCCTATGCCTGGGGCGAAGTTTCGACCCCCATTGCGGATCAGCAATCGGCGGCCATCGACAAATTGGCCGCTTGGGGGTTCAGCACCAATGATCTGACGCAAGTCTGCGAAGGCCCCGATGATCTGCTGACGCATTACCGCAAGATCGAACAGCTTCGGGCGGAATTGGGCTATGATATCGACGGTGTTGTCTACAAGGTCGATGATCTCGCCCTACAACGTCGGCTTGGGTTCCGGTCGACGACGCCGCGTTGGGCGATCGCCCATAAATTCCCGGCAGAGCTCGCCTGGACCCGGCTTGAGAGCATCGACATTCAAGTCGGTCGCACCGGCGCGCTCTCACCCGTGGCGCGATTGCAGCCCGTCACCGTTGGCGGCGTCGTTGTCAGCAATGCGACGCTGCACAATGAGGATTACATCAAGGGGATCGGCGGCAATGGCGAGGTGATCCGCGAGGGGCGCGACCTGTGTGTCGGCGATTGGGTGCAAGTTTATCGCGCAGGCGATGTGATCCCGAAAATCAAGGATGTGGACCCCACCAAACGCCCCGATGACGCGGTGCCATTTGTCTTTCCCGATGTCTGCCCCGAATGTGGGTCGGCGGCGATCCGTGAGGACGGTGATGCGGTGCGCCGCTGCACGGGTGGTCTGATATGCCCCGCGCAAGCCGTTGAAAAACTCAAGCATTTTGTTGGTCGCGCCGCTTTCGATATTGAAGGGCTGGGCGCGAAACAGGTTGAGGCCTTCTATCACGACCCGGATTTGTCGGTGAAACAACCCGCCGATATCTTCACTTTGCGCGCGCGCGACGCGGATAACCTTGCCAAGCTCAAGAACCGCGATGGATGGGGCGAGACCTCTGCCAAGAACCTCTTTGACGCGATTGATGATCGCCGTCGCATTCCGCTGAACCGCGTGCTCTTTTCGCTTGGGATTCGGCATGTGGGTGAAAGCGGTGCTGCGATCCTGGCGCGCCACTACGGCTCTTGGGCCGCATTTGCCGCCGCAATGGACGCGGCGTCCATTGGCGAAGGGGCAGCATGGGATGACCTGATCAGCATTGATGGGGTCGGGGCGGTGATGGCGGCCTCTGTGATCACCACGCTGCAACAACCCGCCGAACGCGCCAGCATCGACGCGTTGATCGCCGAATTGGACGTGCAGGATGTGGCCGCACCCGCCACCGATAGCAGCCCCGTAGCAGGCAAAACCGTGGTCTTCACCGGCACCCTTGAAAAGATGACCCGGGCAGAGGCCAAGGCCCGCGCGGAAAGTCTTGGGGCCAAAGTCTCTGGTTCGGTCAGCGCAAAGACCGACATTTTGATTGCCGGGCCGGGGGCTGGGTCCAAGGCCAAGAAAGCCGCCGACCTAGGGGTTGAGACGATTGACGAAGACGCCTGGCTGACCCTGATCGGTGACGCATGACAGGCCGGCCAGAGGTTCTGTTCCCGCTGTTTGCGGACATCACGACGCTTGACGGCGTGGGGCCAAAGACCGCGCAGAACCTCGAACATATCGGCATCACCAAGCCGCGTGATCTGCTAATGACCCTGCCGCTTTCTGGGGTGGATCGGCATTTGCGCGGCTCTATTCGTGAGGTCGTGGCACCCGCGACGCTGACCATCGAAGTCACGGTGCAGGACCATATCCCGCCGAAACAACGTGGCCGCCCGTATCGGGTCAACGTCACCGATGTCGATACCGCGTTTCAACTGGTGTTCTTTCACGCGCGCGGCGATTACCTGCAACGGCAACTTCCCACTGGGCAAAAGCGGATCGTGTCGGGCAAGTTGGAGCTTTTTGACGGCATCGCCCAGATGGTGCATCCCGACTACATGGTGCCTGTGGCGGAAGCGGACGACATCCCAGCCTATGAGCCGATTTACCCGCTGACCGCTGGTGTCACCCAACGGCTGATGTGGAAAGCAACGCGCGATGCGCTGACCCATGCGGCGGATTTGCCAGAGTGGATTGACCCATCCCTCAAGACGCAAGAAGGCTGGCCCGATTGGCGCGATGCTTTGGTTGCCGCCCATACGCCACCCGCCTCAACGGCGCTTGCACCGCATGATCCCGCGCGTGCACGGCTGGCCTATGATGAGCTTTTTGCCCATCAAATGACCCTCGCACTGGCCCGTGCGCAGGTGCGGCGCAAGCCGGGACGACCGTCACAGGGTGATGGGACGTTGCGGGAAAAGGTATTGAAAGCATTGCCTTACGCACCCACGGGCGCGCAAACCCGGTCGGTTGAGGAGATCGCGCAAGACCTTGGATCACCGCACCGGATGAACCGTCTCCTGCAAGGGGACGTGGGATCGGGCAAGACTTTTGTAGCGCTCATGGCGCTTTTGACGGTGGTGGAGGCAGGCGGGCAGGGCGTCATGATGGCCCCGACCGAAATCCTCGCGCGGCAACATCTGGAAGGGTTGCGCCCCTTGGCGGAAGCTGCGGGCGTCGTGTTGGAGCTTTTGACCGGGCGCGACAAGGGGGCCGAACGTCAGGCAAAACTGCAGGCCCTTGCGCAGGGCGATATCCAGATCCTTGCGGGCACCCATGCGGTGTTCCAAAAGGATGTCGTTTTCGCCGATTTGCGCCTTGCCGTGATCGATGAGCAGCACCGCTTTGGTGTCGCCCAACGCATGGAACTGGGGGCGAAGGGGCAGGCGGTGGACGTGTTGGTCATGACCGCGACCCCGATCCCAAGGTCGCTGTCGCTGGCGCAGTATGGCGACATGGACGTGAGTGTCTTGGACGAAAAGCCACCCGGCAGAACGCCGGTGCAAACCGCGCTTGTCTCGACCGATCGCATGGACGAGGTGATCGCGAAACTGCGCCACGCGGTTGAGGAGGGGCGGCAAGCCTATTGGGTCTGTCCCTTGGTCGAAGAAAGCGAGGTCAGCGATATGACTGCCGCGGAAGAGCGATTCAAGCGGTTGCGCGCGGCGTTCGGGGACGACGTGGTCGGGCTGGTCCACGGGCAAATGCCGCCCGCAGACAAGGACGCGGCCATGGCGCGTTTCGTGGCGGGCGACACAAAGGTCCTTGTGGCGACGACGGTGATTGAAGTCGGGGTGAACGTGCCCAACGCCTCGATCATGTTGATCGAGCGGGCCGAATCCTTTGGCTTGGCACAGTTGCATCAGTTGCGTGGGCGGGTCGGGCGCGGGGCGGCGGCCTCCACCTGTTTGTTGATGTATCAAGCGCCGTTGACCGAAACGGGTCGGCGCCGGTTGGAGATCTTGCGCGAAACTGAGGATGGCTTTCGGATATCGGAGGAAGACCTCGCTATGCGCGGCGCGGGCGATGTCATTGGCACCGCGCAATCCGGTTTGCCGCGTTTCCGCATCGCTGACCTCGAACGGCAGACATCTCTGATGCAGCTGGCCCAATCTGACGCCCGCAAGCTTCTACATGATGATCCAGGCTTGGAAAGCGATCGTGGACAGGCGGCACGGACCCTCCTTTGGCTGATGGAGCAAGACAAAGCGATCCGTTTGTTATCAATAGGTTAGATGCAGGCGGAACATTTTGTTCACAAATGTTCTTAAAAAGTTCTTTACAGATCATTAACCATATGAGAACAAAGGGGCAACAAAACGATGCGAAGCAGGAGACACCGAAATGGCCAAGGATATCAAGAACGTCATCGTGAATGCACATGACACGCTGATCGCCGACGCATTGGGTGCTGTTGCTTTGATCGTCATGTTGTTTGTCGGTCTGTCCTTGCCCGGGACTTTCTGACCTGCCTCGCATCCGGCCTGGGTGTCGTCTTTGCACTGTCCCACACCGCAATGAACGAATGACCTGCCTGTCCCATATCTGACCCCGGGTTTGCCTGCCCAATGTCAGATGATCATCCTGCCGGATGCACTTCCTACCGCCGCCATCCTGTCCCGGATGCGCGGCGGTTTTTTCTTTCGAGGGAGGGGCTTAGCTGGTGATCTTTACGTCATTAAAGGCGCCAAGCGTGGCGTCGAACGCCAACATGATTGAGGCATGGCGGTTCTTGTAGTCCCGCGCTGGGGCCAGGACTTCTAACCCGTCAAAAGGCGCATCGGGCACTGGACCGCCTGACGTGAGCATCGCATGCAATTGGTCGCGGCCCTTGGCGATAGACGCGTGGTCCAGACCGATGACCTGCGCGCCAACCACCGAAGCTGCCGCTTGGCCCAAGGCGCAGGCCTTCACGTCCTGACCAAAACCGGTCACGCGGTCACCATCCAGCATCAGATCAACCGTGACGGTGGACCCGCAAAGCGGCGATCGTTTCTTGCAACTGACGTCGGGTGCATCAAGCCGCGTCGCATGGGGCAGCTCTGCCGCAAGGGCCAGGATCCGCTGCGAATACAGCTTCATCAAATCAGCATCGTTTGACACGGGGGGTAGCCCTTTTCCAACTCTCCCCCTAGATAGGGCCAACGCCGCCCGATGCAAAGGTTTTGCCATGTCCTTCGATCCCTCCACACTCAAATTTGACGCCAACGGCTTGATCCCGGCCATCGCACAGGACGCGAATTCGGGCGAGGTTCTGATGATGGCTTGGATGAACGCTGAAGCCGTGAAGCGGACGCTTGAGACGATGAAGGTCACCTATTGGTCGCGGTCCCGGCAGGAGTTCTGGGTCAAGGGGGCGACCTCTGGCCACACCCAAACGCTTGTTGATTTTCGCATCGATTGCGACCGGGACTGCATCCTGATGGAGGTCGTGCAAGTCGGGGCCGCCTGCCATACCGGACGGCGGACGTGCTTTTTCACTGAGATCATGGATGGGGCAGAGGCTATTCTGCCAGAGGAAGCCCGACCATCTGCCTGATGTCGTGTGGCGTCGCCCCCTCCGCCCGGTAAGTCGCAATCGCGCGGGCATCGTCGCGCTTGGCAAGGCGCTTGCCCGCGTCGTCACGGATCAGGTCGTGGTGATGGTAGGTCGGCGTCGGAAGGCCCAGAACCCGTTGGAGACAGACGTGAATTTGCGTGGCGTCAAAGAGGTCAGCGCCCCGCACCACATGTGTCACCCCTTGGTCGGCGTCATCCAAGACGACAGAAAGGTGATACGATGTGCCCATGTCGCGGCGTGACACAACGACATCACCGACGTCGCGCATCAAGGCGTCAGGTGTCACGACAATGCGCCGGGGATTGAGGCCTGTTTCAGTGAAACCGGCAGCGCCATCGTCAAACAATCCCATCGGCAGAGTGGACATATCCAACCTCAGGGCCGCATCTGCCGGGGGCAACGCGGGGTAGTGATCGCGGTCCTCAGGGGAATTGCGACAGGTGCCGGGATAGACGATCCCGTCCGGGCCCATGGGCGCACCTTCTTGCGGGGCAGAGGCCGCTTCCTGAATGTCTTTGCGGTTGCACCGACAGGCATAGAGCAGCCCGTCCCACCACATCTGGTTTAGCGTGCGGCGATAGATGTCCAACCGGTCGCTTTGGCGCATCACCGGCCCATCCCAAGTCACCCCAAGCCAGCGCAGATCGTCGTAAATCTGATCCTCCCATGCGGTGCGTGATCGGCTTTGGTCAATATCCTCGATCCGAAGTAGAAACGTCCCGCCAGCGGCCCGCGCCATGTCATGGGCCAGCAGTGCCGAATAGGCGTGGCCAAGATGCAAAGGCCCGGTGGGCGACGGCGCAAAGCGTGTAATCACCGGCGGCGCAGGATGATGACGTCGGATTTCATGTCCACGTCATCCAAATGGGGCCCGTGTTCGCGGAATGCGACCTCGACCAGTCCCGCGGCAACTGCGTCGTCCAAAGCCTTGATATAGCTGGCATCTGCAAGCGTCGGGTCATTGTAGGAAAAGGCCAGCAGCCCGCCGGTTTCCAGTTTGTCGATCAAGGGTGCGAGCAAATCCGAAGGGGCGGCGCCAAGGCTGATCACACCCACGGCAAGGATCACCGGATAGGTGCCACGCCCGAAGGTCAGCGCGCCGGGCTCTGACAGCCAGGTCTTGGCATAAACACCGCGATCCGTGGCCTGTGCCAGCATTTCGGCCGAGATATCGGTGCCATGCAAATTGGTAAAACCGGCCGCGCGCATCGCAAGGCCACCCAGCCCGGTGCCACATCCGAAATCGAGCATGAGGGTGTCAGGCGGCACCATGCCGCGCAGCGCATCGGCAATTCGGTCAGGGGTGTGATAGCCGCGCGCCTGCACATCCGCGTCATAGGTTGCGGCCCAATCAGCATAGACCTGCATGGTCTCTTCCACGGGCCGTGGGGTCCACAAATGTGGCTTAAGAACGTCGCTCTCTTTGCTCATACGCCAAGCCTAGTCCGACGGCTTAGGCCGGGTCCAGTGCCATGTTTCCCAACCACGCTGACCAATCAGCCTTGGCGCGGTCGGTGTAGCCTTTGTAGCGTTCCTTGCGGCCCTTGCGTCCGCCCTTCATGCCCTCAAGCGGCGGGAAAAGGCCAAAGTTCACGTTCATCGGTTGGAACGTCTTGGCGTCGGCTCCACCTGTGATGTGGGTGACAAGCGCGCCCATCGCGGTTGTGTTCGGCACGGCAGGCAAGTCGTGGCCTGCCAGCTCCGCCACGGCCATGCGACCCGCGAGCAAGCCCATGGCAGCACTTTCGACGTAGCCTTCGACACCGGTGATCTGGCCCGCAAAGCGGATATGCGGCTTTGACCGCAGGCGCATCTGGTCATCGAGCAGCGTCGGCGAGTTGATGAATGTGTTGCGATGAATGCCGCCGAGGCGCGCAAACTCTGCGTTCTCAAGACCGGGAACCATATTGAAAACAGCCTTTTGCGCGCCGTATTTCATCTTGGTCTGAAAGCCAACGATATTGTAGAGCGTGCCCAATGCGTTATCGCGGCGGAGCTGCACGACGGCATAGGCCTTGTTCGCCGGATCATGGGCGTTGGTCAGACCGATGGGCTTCATCGGACCAAAGCGCAGCGTTTCGCGACCGCGTTCGGCCATGACCTCAATCGGCAAACAGCCGTCAAAATAGCCGGCGGTTTCGCCTTCTTTGAACTCCGTCTTTTCAGCAGCCAGAAGCGCGTCAATGAACGCCTCATACTGGTCCTTGGTCATTGGGCAATTGAGGTAGGCGGTCCGCTCGGCTTCCGTCTCGCCCTTGTCATAGCGCGACTGCATCCAGGCCACATCCATGTTCACGCTGTCGAAATAGACGATGGGGGCGATGGCATCAAAGAACGCCAGCTGCTCCGTACCGGTTTCCTGCGCAACAGCCTCGGCCAGAGCGCCAGAGGTGAGCGGCCCGGTGGCTACGATCCAATGGCCGTCATCGGGCAGGGTCGTAATCTCTTCATACGACACGGTAATTTTTGGATGCGCATTCAACGCAGCCGTCACGCTTTGGGCAAAGGGGTCACGATCTACGGCGAGCGCGCCACCGGCTGGCAAGCGGTGTTTGGTGGCCATTTCCATGATGAGCCCGTTGGCCTGCCGCATTTCCCAATGGAGCAGGCCCACAGCGTTTTGTTCGTGATCGTCCGACCGGAAGGAGTTGGAACACACCATCTCACCCAGATTGCCGGTGCGGTGGGCAAAGGTGCCGACCTTTGGGCGCATCTCATGGATGATGACGTTGAGGCCCGCATTTGCGGCCTGCCAAGCGGCTTCTGATCCGGCCATACCGCCGCCGATGATGTTCAATGTTTTACTCATGCCCGTGATCTAGCGGGCATGAGCGATCTTGCAAAGGGTCAACGCCCCTCAAATGTTGTGCCGCGGTGAGCGCCAAAGGTAATGCGCGCGCCGATGCCGATGTAGTCGGTGCTGGCGGACCCACCACCGGTGGCAGCGGACAACCGACCGTATTGGCCGTAGAACTCTGGCCCGTTCTGCATTTGATAGCTGACGCCCAACTCACTTGTGGCTGCGGCGATATCATTGTTGCCGACAAGGTCGAAATCCGTGAACACCGAAAATTGGCTAAAGACCGGCGTTTTGGAATCGAGACCGAAGATCAGAACATCCTCGTCACCAACCTCTTGCGATCCGATGTAACCGCCAACATCACCACCAAAAAGAGCGGTTCCGCCTTCGATCCCGAAGGACGCATTGTTGACGTCAACGCCGGGAGACTCCGAATAGAACGCGCCGACCGAGGCCTGATTGCTCAAGTGATAGATGCCATGTAGCGTCACACGGGGGTCAGAGCCGCCTTCGCCGATATCAAATTTGTCGACGTCGAGACCAAAGCCGATATTGCGGTTAATCCCAAATTCGACCGCGCCATTGTATGACACGCCATCAATGTCGAAATCATCAACGAAGGTATTGTATTCAATACCTAATTCGCCACCGGTAAATCCTTGGGCAAAAACGGGTGTGCTGGCCACTGCAATTGCAGCGGCAGCGATTGCTGCTTTGTAGAACATTTGCTCGCCTCAATTTTCCATGGGACTTTTGGCGTCCCTTGCGGTCAATTTAGGCGCTCACCGGGAATCTGACAAGCAAATCATCAGGATGCGCGCGGCATTATGCCTCTGGCGCATCCCCTGTGGCTTCTTCGTCACCCTGATCGGCGATCCAGGCAACGCTGACAACCTCTTCGCCCTTGGCCGTGTCAAAGACCTTCACGCCGCCTGCGCCACGGCTGCGGAAGCTGATGCCCTCAATCGGGACGCGGATCGATTGGCCGGTGGAGGTGACAAGCATGATCTGATCTGAGAGCTCAACCGGGAAGGACGTGACCAAAGGCCCGCCGCGCATCGCCTTGTCCATCGCAGCGACGCCCATGCCGCCGCGTCCTCGGATCGGATAATCGTGTGAGGACGAGAGCTTACCGGAGCCTTTTGATGTGATCGTGAGGATCAGGTTTTCTGCCGCCGACATCTCCGCATAGCGTTCCTGCGTCATTTCACCGGCGGGCACGCCTTCGTCATCCTCGTTCTCGGCCTCGTCAGTCAGACCGGCCATGGCGCGGCGCATCTTGAGGTAGGCGGCACGTTCATCGGCTTCGGCCTTGAAGTGGCGGATGATCGACATGGAGACAACTTCGTCTTTGCCGTTCAATTTGATCCCACGCACACCGACAGAGGCGCGGCTGTTGAAGACCCGCACATCCGTGGCCGGGAAGCGGATCGCGCGGCCGGAATTAGTAACCAACATCACATCGTCGTCGTTGCTGGCGATGCGGGCATTGATCAGCGTGGTGCCTTCATGCTCACCCTCAAACTTCATCGCGATTTTGCCGTTTGATTTCACATTTGTGAAGTCTGACAAGGCGTTACGGCGCACAGTTCCTGCGGAGGTGGCAAATACCACTTGCAGGTCGTCCCATTCATCTTCGGGTCGGTCAACGGGCATGATGGCAGCAATCGTCACGCCAGTTGGGATCGGCAGGATGTTCACAATCGCCTTGCCCTTGGCGGTCCGGTTACCCAGCGGCAAGCGCCATGTCTTGAGCTTGTAGACCATCCCGTCGGTCGTGAAAAACAACAGCTGGGTGTGGGTGTTGGCCACGAAAAGGGTCGTGACGACGTCCTCTTCCTTGGTGGCCATGGACGACAGGCCCTTGCCGCCGCGGCGTTGCTGGCGGAAGTCGGCGAGGGCGGTGCGTTTGATGTAGCC
Source organism: uncultured Paracoccaceae bacterium (assembly GCA_947494675.1). Lineage (GTDB taxonomy): Bacteria > Pseudomonadota > Alphaproteobacteria > Rhodobacterales > Rhodobacteraceae > CANMYO01. Next base: position 582,379 of record CANLVP010000002.1, on the reverse strand, counting down.
GCCAGAGGTCACCGTGACGACCATGTCCTCTTTCTCGATCAGGTCTTCGTCTTCCATGTCGCCCGACCAGTCGACGATTTCGGTGCGGCGCGGCACGGCAAAGAGGTCTTTGACTTCGTGCAATTCGTCGCGGATGATCTGCATGATCCGATCGCGGGATCCGAGAATTTCCAAGTATTCTCTGATCTTTCCGGCAAGTTCTTGAAGTTCGTCGGTGACTTCTTTGACGCCGATCTGGGTCAGGCGTTGCAAGCGCAGATCAAGGATCGCGCGGGCCTGTGTTTCGGACAGGTTATAGGTGCCGTCGTCGTTGGCGGTGTGGGTCGGATCATCGATCAGAGCGATGTATTCAAGGATTTCGTGGGCGGGCCAACGGCGCGTCATCAGCTTTTCACGCGCCTCTGCGCCATCGGCGGACTGCCGGATAGTGGCGACCACTTCGTCGATATTGCTGACGGCAACCGCCAGGCCACACAAGACATGCGAACGTTCGCGCGCTTTACGCAATTCGAACGCGGTGCGGCGGGCGACGACGTCTTCGCGGAAGTCGACGAAGGCTGTTAGGAAACCACGCAAAGTGAGGGTTTCGGGGCGACCACCGTTGAGCGCCAGCATGTTGCAGGCAAAGTTGGTTTGCATCGGTGTGAACCTAAACAATTGGTTCAAAACAACCTCTGCAGTGGCGTCGCGTTTTAGCTCAATGACGACCCGGACACCGTTGCGGTCGGATTCGTCCTGCACGTGGCTAATGCCTTCGATCCGTTTTTCGCGGGCGGCCTCTGCGATTTTGTCGATCATCGCGGCCTTGTTAACCTGATACGGCACCTCAGAGATCACAATAGCATAGCGATCCTTACGAATTTCTTCCGTGTGCGTTTTGGCGCGCATGATGACGCTGCCGCGGCCTTCCAGATAGGCTTTGCGCGCGCCGGAGCGGCCCAGCATGATGCCGCCCGTGGGAAAGTCGGGGCCGGGCACGATTTCGATCAATTGCTCAACCGACAGGTCCGGTTCGTCGATCAGGGCGAGGGTCGCGTCGACAACTTCGCCAAGGTTATGGGGCGGAATATTCGTCGCCATACCGACCGCAATGCCGCCCGCGCCATTGACCAGCATGTTTGGAAAACGTGCTGGCAAAACAGTGGGTTCGCGGTCTTTGCCGTCGTAGTTGTCTTGGAAATCAACGGTGTCTTTGTCGATGTCAGCCAGCAGATACGCGGCCGGTTTGTCCATGCGGACTTCGGTGTAGCGCATGGCGGCGGCATTGTCGCCGTCCATGGAGCCGAAGTTGCCCTGACCGTCCAGAAGCGGCAGTGACATGGAGAAGTCCTGCGCCATACGGACCAACGCCTCATAGATCGCGCTGTCACCGTGCGGGTGGTATTTCCCCATGACGTCACCGACGGGTCGGGCCGACTTACGGTATGATTTATCATGAGAATTTCCGGTTTCGTGCATCGCGTATAGGATGCGGCGGTGGACCGGTTTCAGACCGTCGCGGAGGTCGGGAATGGCACGAGACACGATGACCGACATGGCGTAGTCCAGATAGGACGTGCGCATTTCGTCGATGATCGACACGGTAGGGCCGTCATACGCAGGGCGCTGAGGCGGAATTTCTTCTTCGTTTTCAGGGGTGTCCGGGGTGTCGTTCACGTGGGCCGCCTGTCTGCTCGTTTTTGTTCAAGAAACCTTACCAGACACCGGATATGGGGTGCAATGGCAGATGTCCCACCATATGGCGGAAGGGGCAGAAATCGACGGCAAGGGCACCGCGCGGGAAAGGTTAACGCGAAAACGGCTGTGCACAGGTGGTATGAAAACCATACACATCCCATGCACAACCCATGCGCATCAAAGTCCTAACACGCGTTAACCCGCGCGTTGCAGCATCCCGAACAGATCGCGCGGATCGTCGGGGTCGGCGACAAAATCAAGATCAAGATAGAAGTCTGTCCCTTTGATTTTGCTATGAATATAGCGCAGGGCGGAAAAATCCTCGATCGCGAAGCCGACACCATCAAAGAGCGTGACCTCGGCCACGGAGGACCGTCCGGTGGCCTTGCCCGTTAAGACTTTCCACAACTCGGTCACGGGGTGGTCGGGATCCATCTGCTGGATCTCGCCCTCGATCCGGGTTTGCGGCGGATATTCCACAAAGACAGAGGACCGGGCGACGATGTCGCGGTGAAGCTCTGTCTTGCCGGGGCAGTCGCCGCCGATGGCGTTGATGTGGACGCCGGCACCAACGAGGTTGTCGGTCAGGATCGTCTGCATGTCCTTGTCGGCGGTGGCGGTGGTGATGATGTCTGCGCCCTCAATCACCTCTTCGATGGTTTTGCAGGGGATCAGGGTCAGGCCAGAGCCTGCGAGGTTCGCCATTGCCTTGGCCGTGGCGGCGGGGTCGATGTCGTAAAGCCGCACTGTGTCGATGCCGCAGACGGCTTGCAGCGCGAGGGACTGGAATTCGGATTGTGCGCCATTGCCGATCATCGCCATCATGCGGGCATCAGGGCGGGCCAGCGCCTTGGTCGCGACGGCGGACATGGCTGCGGTGCGCATGGCGGTGAGCATGGTCATTTCTGACAGCAGCACCGGATAACCTGAGTCGACGTCTGCCAGCAGGCCAAAGGCGGTGACTGTTTGCAGCCCCTCGGCCATGTTCTTGGGGTGACCGTTGACGTATTTGAAGCCGTAGAGCTCCCCGTCGGAGGTGGGCATCAGCTCAATCACGCCAACGTCGGAGTGGCTGCCGATGCGCGGCGTTTTGTCAAAGGAGTCCCAGCGGGCGAAATCCTCGGTGATGGCTTCGGCCAGATCGCGCAGCATGGGCTTGATGCCGATGTGGTGGATCAGCTTCATCATGTTGTCGACAGAGACAAAGGGCACATAGGCGAGTTTCGATGGGGCGAGGTTTGTCATCTTGTTCATCCGTGGCTCCGGGTTGGGCGGTCAAAGACGCGGCGGCCCAAGAGGGACGCGGTGAGGTCGACCATCAGCGAGGCGGTTTTGCCGCGTTCATCAAGGAAAGGGTTGAGTTCGACGAGGTCGAGCGAGCCGACGACGCCGGAATCCGAGAGCATTTCCATGACCAGGTGGCCTTCGCGGACGGTGGCACCGCCGGGGACGGTTGTGCCAACAGCGGGGGCGACGGTGGGGTCGAGGAAATCCACGTCGAGCGAGACATGCAGGACGCCGTTTGCGGCTTTGACCCGGTCGAGGAAAGCTTGCAGCGGTTTGGCGATGCCGTGTTCGTCGATCATGCGCATGTCGACCACGTCGATGTTCATGTCGAGCAACAGTTTATGTTCGGGCGGATCAATAGAGCGCAGGCCGATCATGCAGATTTTGGCCGGGTCTACGGGGGCCTTGAGCGCGGGAAAGGCGTCAAAGCCGGGCGCGCCGGTGACATAGCCGATGGGGGTGCCGTGCAGGTTGCCGCTTTCGGTGGTGTCAGGTGTGTTGATGTCGGAGTGGGCGTCGAGCCAGAGCACGAAGAAGGGCCGGTCGGATTTCGCGTGATGTGCGGCCATGCCCGCGACCGTGCCAAGGGCCAGCGCGTGGTCGCCGCCCATGAAGATCGGCAAGCCATTTGGCGCGTGCGCTTCTGCCGCTTCGGCCAAGGCGATGGTCCAGCCGACGTTTTCGGCCAGTTTGTGGACCACCGGGTTTTTGGGCGGATCGACTTGCACGTCAGCGGGGATGACGTTGCCGATATCGGTGACGGTGTGGCCAAGGGCGGTGATCGCCTCGGCCAGACCAGCGGTGCGGTAGGCGTCGGGGCCCATGAGACAGCCACGGCGTTTCTTGCCGTCGTCCATGGGTGCGCCAATAAGGATGCAATTGTGTGTCATGGCACGATGATTGCGCAGAATTGGGGGTGTGCGAAGCCCGCAAATTGTGCGAAATGGGGGTGGTTTGCGCAAAGTGGATAGTCGGAATGGACGAAATGGATGGTCGGTTGATTGCGATGCTACGCCGGGACGGACGGGCGTCTTTGTCAGCGCTGGCTGAGGGGCTGGGGATTACCCGCGCCACGGTCAAGGCGCGGCTGGATCGGTTGCAGGCGGGCGGTGAGATCGCGGGCTTTACCGTGTTGACCCGCGCGGATGTGGCGCCGCAGCCAGTGCGCGGGCTGATGATGCTGGCGATCACCGGGCGCGGGACCGAGCGGGTGCAAAAGGCGCTTGGGGTGATGCCAGAGGTTCTGGCGGTGCATTCGACGAATGGGACCTGGGATTTGATTGCGGAGATCGGGACCGACACGCTTGAGGCGTTTGACGAGGTTCTGTTTGCGATTCGGAGGATGGATGCGATTGCGCGGTCGGAGACGAATTTGTTGTTGTCGACGCGGCGATAGACCCGGATCGGGACAAGCGCGAAGCGCGCCGATCCATCACCAGTCCGCCCGACCGGGCTGGTGATTTGGCGAAGCTTGGTGCGACATCCGGGCGTCGCGATAACCTTATCGATAAAGTGCCTTGGAATTGGCGTTTGGATCACCACCCCGCGGACTGGTGATGGATCGCCTAAGACCGGCGGTAGGCCATGATCCACATGATGCAGAGCAGGGCGGAGAAGAGCGCGTTCCAGCTGGGCATGGAGAGGGTGAAAAGCTCCCACGAGACCTGGTCGCACATGATCAGCTGTGGGCCGTCGAGCGACAGCAGGTCGCCCTCCAATGCGCCGCCTGCGCCGGTGCAGGAGGAGGGGCCTTCCCAGAAGCCACGCTCAACCCCTGTGTGAAAGACGCCAAGTGCGCTGGTGGTTGCTGTGGCGAGCGCGCCGAGGGCAGGGAACAGACGGCCCTGAATTTGGAGGGCGGCGAGGCCGATCACTATCGCGGCGTAATGCGGCCAACGCTGCCAATGGCACATCTGGCAGGGCAGGTAGCCCATGTATTGGAACAGGAATGCGCCTGCGATCAACGCGGCGGATCCGGCGGTCGCAAAGAAGACGAGGCTATTGCGGGTCATAGGAATCCAATCGCCAGAAAGCCAGCCACGAGGATCACGCAAAAGAGGGTGAACATAAGGGTCAGGCGCTTTTCGATGAAGTCGCGGATCGGCTCTCCGAATTTCCACAAGAGCAGGGCGACGAGGTAGAACCGGATCGCGCGGGCAATGATGGACGAGCCAATAAAGACCGGAAGTGACAGGCCTGTGACGCCTGAGGCGATTGTGATGACCTTGAAGGGCAGCATGGTGACACCCGCCACGATCACAGCCCATGCGCCATATTGGTTAAAGGTCGCGGACATCTCGGCAAAGCTGTCATCCTTGCCATAAAGTTCGAGGATCGGGCGGCCAACGGATTCAAACAGGCCATAGCCGATGTAATAGCCCAAAAGCGCCCCAAGGACCGAGGCCACGAGGCAGACGGTGGCGATCAAGAAGGCGCGGGACGGGCGGGCGATGATCATCGGGATCATCAACACGTCGGGCGGGATCGGAAAGAACGAGGATTCCACAAAAGAGACAATCGCCAGAAACCACAGCGCATGGGGCGATGCGGCCAGCGAGAGGGTCCAGTCATAAAGGCGGCGGATCATGGATGTGGGCCTGTCTTTTTGGTTCTGGGCCTTAGGCCATGAGGTTGCATTGGCGTCAAGGTTGTCGCGCCCCTCAATTTGGCGCAACCTGTCACAAATGTGTGGGAGTTCTGATTATGAAGTGGCAAGGACGCAGGGGCAGTCGCAACGTGCAACGACGTGGCGGCGGGGCGAAATCGGTGGGTGGTATTGGCGGGCTTGCGGGCGTGCTGATCTTGCTCGCAGGGTGGTACTTTGGCTTTGATACCAGCAGTTTTGTCGATCTGGACGGGCAGGGCGGCAGCCAGAGCGCTGAGGTGACGCAGGCCGATCTGGAGGCGGAGCAATTCGTTTCGGTCGTTTTGGCGGATACAGAAGAGGTCTGGGCCGAGTTGTTGCCGCAGCAGGCGGGCATTCCTTATACTGAGCCGACGCTGGTGATCTTTAAGGGATCGGTGCAGTCGGGCTGTGGTGGGGCGACGGCGGCCTCTGGTCCGTTTTACTGTCCGGCGGATAACATCGCCTATCTGGACACCGAGTTCTTTACCACGATGGCCAACCGTTTGGGCGCGCGCGGGGATTTTGCGGCGGCCTATGTGGTGGCGCATGAGATCGCGCATCATGTGCAAAACGAATTGGGGATTTTGGGGCAGGTCAATCAGCTGCGGGCGCAGGTGAGTGAGGCGCAATCGAATGAGCTGTCGGTGCGCACAGAGCTGCAGGCCGATTGCTTTTCGGGGATCTGGGCACGCAAGGCGCAAGAGAAGTTTGCATCGCTGGAGCGGGGTGATCTGGAAGAGGCGCTGAATGCCGCCAAACAGATCGGCGACGATACGTTGCAACGCAATGCGGGCCGCACGGTGCAGCCGCATACCTTTACCCATGGCACATCCGAGCAGCGGCAGCGGTGGTTCGCGCGGGGCTATGACAGCGCCGATATGAGCCAGTGCGATACGTTTTCAACGAACCAGCTGTAAGCATGGATTGAGCCGTTGACGTGCCCCGTTTGAGGTCTTAGGAGGGGCGCGTTGGCCGATGTGGCGGAATGGTAGACGCAGGGGATTCAAAATCCCCCGATGGTAACATCGTGAGAGTTCGAGTCTCTCCATCGGCACCAACTTACCCTTGAGAAATGTTGCCATAGTCTTGTCCGAATCGCGGGTGTTTCGGCGTTTTGTCGCGCATGATTGTCCGCAAATGCGCAACGATCCTGCGGGAAACCGGGGTTTCGCCCGGATACGTCAACAAATTGCCCGCTTCAGTTGCTGAACATGACGAAAAATGGGCAGCAGGGTTAATCGCGCCATATTTCGGCTGCGACTAAACTAATGGTTGCATACTGTCGGCGATTTGGTGCGTTTTTTAGCTAAAATCGCGCGAAAACCCAAACGACGTCAGTGTCATCGTTTCCGCCGAGGAAACCAGATTCATGGCTTGGTTGTTTTGGGCAGCGATACAATCGCGGGAATTTGGCGAAAATGTATCAAAATTGATCCCCAGGGGGTCATTTTTCTCTTTGTGGGTAACGTATGGTTAGGTATGTCGGACAGGCCCAACTGGGGGGCATTCCGATCGATTGGGGCGATCGGGTCGGACCTTATGGTCTGACGAATGTGTGTGTCTGCGAATGGGGTCCATATCTCCTGCAGTCTAAAATTCAAGTTGGTGTGTGTGCACCAGCGACTGATGATCTGTGTCCAGTTTTTGGACCGATCCCGGTTGCACGACAGTAAAAGTTCGCGCGGCACCGTGTGAGCGACGAGGAGACAGGAAATGACGTTAACGATTGATTGGGATCACATTGGATCCGACGGTAGCCAGACACTCAGCGAAAACGGTCAATCCGTTGATGTGACAGTCTCCACCCCCAAAAACGGGGAAGGCAAAGAATGGTTCGTTGAGAACGGCATGTTGAAGAATTGGGACGTCACGCGCGACAGTTCCGCCGACATCCGGTTCAGCGAAGAAGTCGAGAACGTGAAGTTCACGCTCTTGGATGTGGACCGTCTGGACGAGATCACGATCATGACCAAGGACGCAGACGGGAATCCTGTCCCCGTTTCGTTCGAGGTGACTGGCGTGCACGACGTCAACGGCAACACAGTGACCGGCACACAGACAAATTCCCCCGGGCCCGGCGCGTCCAATGACGGCCAGGACATTGAGGTTTGCATTGAAGGTCCGCTCATTTCCTTCTGGATCGTTTTGGACGATGGCCCAGAGCGGGATTATTCCGGCACGGTTGCCGTGAGTGACATCACATTTGATCTGCCCAGCGGTTTGGACGGCACGGTCGAAGGCACCGCGGGCGATGATCTGATTGATCTGAACTACGACCAAGACCCCGATGGCGACAAGATCGACAACAACGACGCCATCGTCGCGGGCGAAGCGCCGCAGGACGATATCGTTGTGGCGGGTGACGGCAACGACACCGTTGTTGCGGGCGAGGGCGAAGACGACGTCTCTGGCGGCGAAGGCAACGACAAGATTTATGGCGGCGAAGGTGATGATGAGCTCGACGGTGACGCGGGCGACGACATGATCTTTGGCGGCGCGGACAGCGACGTGATCAACGGCGGCGACGGCAACGACATGTTGATCGGTGGCGGCCCAACCTTTGACGGCAAGCTGGATTTCAACGATCTGAACGCAGGCGACATTGTTGGTGGCCAGTATGCGGGCAATGGCGTGACCATTTCCAGCGGCTCTGCTGACCATCCTGTCATGATCTTTGACACCGCCAACCCAACGGGTGGTGATCATGATCTGGCATCTGACAGTCTGGGCAATGTGCTGATCATCTCGGAAGATGGCGACAGCAGCGATCCTGATGACAATGGCCGCGGCGGCAAATTCATCTTTGAATTCGACAACCCTGCGCATGTGGGAAGCCTTGGCTTTCTGGACATCGAAGGCGGTGCCTGGATCAAGATGTATGACGCCGATGGCAACCAGATCGCGCAGATTGATACCGCAACAACCGCAGATGGCGGCCAGCTGACACAAGCGATCAATGTGGATGGCGTGTCGCGGATGGAAGTGATCATCAAGGGCTCTGGCGCGATTGATAACCTGTGCTATTCGGTTGATGGCAGCGCGCATGACGCGGGCGACACCATCGATGGTGGCGATGGCGACGACTACATCGAAGGTCAGGCGGGCGACGATCTGCTGATTGGCGGTGAAGGCGCGGATGAGATTTACGGCGGCGACGATGCCGACACGATCAAGGGCGGCGCAGGCGATACCGTCGACGGCGGTGCCGGTGGTCATGACTACGATGTGCTTGATCTGACAGGCGAAGGCCCGTTCTACATCACCGGTCCCGGTGGTGTGGGCGACCCGATCCCTGACAGCAATGGCAATGGCATTGACGGTCAGATCGTCTTTGTTGACGCCGATGGCAACCCAACGGGCGAAGTGCTTGATTTCGTTGAGATTGAGAAGATCCTTGGTGAAGAGATCAACCGTGGTCCCGATGCCGACGCTGATGACTTTGACGCGGGCGAGGATGATCCGGCTGGTGTGATCGGCAATGTGCTGGACAACGACAGCGACCCTGATGGCGATGCATTGGAAGTCTTTAAGGTCGGCGGCGAAGAGGCCAACCTTGGTCAGCCAACGGCGGGCAGCAACGGTGGCCTGATCACCATCGCGGCAGACGGCACGGTCACCTTTGATCCAAACGGCGACTTTGAACACCTCGGTGTTGGCGAGACAGCTGAGACCACGATCACCTATATGGTCAGCGACGGAAACGGCGGCATGGACACCGAGACGGTGACCATCACTGTGAACGGTGTGAACGACGGCCCGAATGCTGAAGACAACAGCTATGTTGTGGATCAGGACGAAGCGGCTGGCGACGTGGATGGCAATGCGATCGACGACGACACTGGCGCGGGCGCGGATAGTGATCCTGAGAACGATGCGCTGGACGTTGTGGCCGTCAATGGCAACGCGGGCAATGTCGGCAATGTGGTTGCAGGCAGCAATGGCGGTCTCTTCACGATCAATGCTGATGGCACCATCGACTTTGACGCCAATGGCGAGTTTGACGGCTTGGGCGCGGGTGAGACGGCGCAGACCTCTGTCACCTATACCATCGCGGATGAGGACGGGGCCGAGGATACGGCGACCGTCAACTTTACCATCAACGGTACAAACGACGATCCGATTGCTTGTCCTGACCTTTATATCGTCACCGAAGACGAAACCGGCGGCGATGTGGATGGCAATGTCATCACCAACCCAAGCGACAACAACGCGGGCCTCGACATCGATCCTGATGGCGACACGCTGACCGTTGTGGGTGTAAATGCGCCAGACAGCGGCGTGGGTGAGAATATCGTTGGCGACAACGGTGGGATCTTTGTGATCAACCCCGATGGGTCGTTCGATTTCTCTGCCAATGGCGAGTTTGAAGCGCTGGCGCCGGGTGAATCTGCTGAAACTTCGGTCACCTACACGGTGTCAGACGGCAACGGCGGCACGGCGACCACAACGCTTACGATCCGCATTGATGGTGTGAACGACGGGCCAGTGGCGCTTGATGATGATCTGGCGGCAGATGAGGATGACGCAGAAGGCGTGATCGGCAATGTGCTGGACAACGACAGCGATCCCGAAGGCGATGCGCTGGAAGTCTTTAAGGTCGGCGGCGAAGAGGCCAACCTTGGCCAGCCAACGGCGGGCGATAATGGTGGTCTGATCACCATCGACGCAGACGGCACCGTGACGTTTGACCCTATTGGCGACTTTGAAGCCCTGGGCGACGGCGAAACAGCTGAGACAACCATCACCTATATGGTGCAGGACCCATCGGGTGAGATGTCGACAGCCACCGTCACCGTCACAGTGACCGGCACAAACGACGCGCCGACTGCCGTGATGGACAGCTACACCACGGACGAAGACACCGTGACCGATCTGGGCAACGTGTTAGGCAACGACACCGATCCCGAGAACGATCCGCTCAGCGTGTCTGAGGTCAATGGCAACCCAGCTGATGTTGGCACCCCGGTTGCGGGTGACAACGGTGGCCTGGTGACGATTAACGAAGACGGCAGCGTCAGCTTTGATCCAAATGGCGAATTCGACGGCTTGGCCGATGGTGAAGAGACCACGACAACGGTCGTCTACACGGTTGTCGATCCAGATGGTGCGACTGATACGGCTGAAGTCGTGATTACGGTCACTGGCACAAACGATGCGCCGGTTGCGATCCGCAACGACTATTCCGTCAAATTTGACGAGACCACAGGCGACGTGGACGGCAATGTGCTGACCGATGACACTGGCAACGGTGTGGACAGTGATCCCGAAAACGACCCGCTGACGGTTGTTGGTGTGGGTGCGCCAAACTCTGGCGTTGGTGTGGCCGTTGCTGGTACGGCTGGTGGTCTGTTCACCATTCTGGCCGATGGCACCGTCGATTTCGACGCCAATGGCGAGTTTGATGATCTGGGTCTGAACGACACCCGGACCACGACGGTCGAATACACCATCTCGGATGGGAACGGCGGCACAAGCACAGCCATCGCATCCTTTACCGTGGGCGGTATCAACGACGGCACCGTGCAAGGCACCGATGGCGACGACATCATCAACCCCGACATCCCGTATGTGGATGCGGACGGTGATGTGGTCGACAACAACGATGCCATTCTGGACGGTGATACCGGCAACGACGATCTGATCCTTGGCTTTGGCGGCGATGACAGCATCGACGCAGGCGACGGAGATGACCGCGTGTTTGGTGGTGACGGCAATGACACCATCGACGGTGGTGTTGGCAACGACGGTCTGGTTGGCAACGATGGTGATGACATCATCGAAGGCAATGACGGCGACGACATGATCTTTGGCAATGCCGGCAACGATGAGCTGTTCGGCGGCGAGGGCATGGACAAGCTGGAAGGCGGCACAGGCGACGATCTGCTGGAAGGCGGCGACGGCAATGACGACCTTTGGGCCGGTGCGGGCAATGACCGTGTGGTCGGTGGTGACGGTGACGATGTGGCCAATGGCGGTAGCGGCAACGACGTGATCCTTGGCAACGCGGGCAACGATACGCTTGACGGTGCAAGCGGTGACGACACGATCCGCGGCGGTGAAGGCGATGACAGCATCGACGGCGACTTTGGCCACGACAGCATTGTCGGCGGCGAAGGCAGCGATGTGGTCGATGGCGGCAACGGCAACGACATCATCGACACCGGCAACCATGCGGATCCGGCGTTTGACAACCCATACCCCGGTCTGGGCGCGCCTGATGCTGATCCGAACAACGACAAGGACACGGTCTTTGGCGGCTTGGGTGACGACACGATCACAACCGGCGACGATGCAGACAGCATCGACGGTGGCGGTGGCCGTGACTTTATCGACGCAGGTATCGACAACGATATCGTCGATGCAGGCACCGGTAATGACACCGTCATCGGCGGCGAAGGTGTTGACGTGATCGAAGGCGGCGAGGGCGATGACGTCCTCTATGGCGGCCTTGATAACGATACCTTTGACATCGTGGACACGGACCCTGACGGGAACCCGGTTGATCTGCTGCCCGGCAACAACATCGACACCGTCTTTGGTGGGGCTGGCAACGACACGATCTTTGGTCGCGACGATGCGGACGTGCTCTTTGGTGGCACTGGCAACGACGTCATCGACGGCGGGATCGACAACGATGTGATCACCGGCGGCGAAGGTGAAGACCAGCTGTTTGGTGGCCAAGGCAGCGATACCTTCCTTGGTGGCAACGGCGGCGACGTCGTGGTCGGCGGCGAAGATGCACCAAGCGGGACCTTCCCGGATGGCGCAGACATCGACGTTCTGGACCTGACTGGCAGCAATGTGGAGCGCATCGAATATGTGCCGGGCGACCCCGAAGCGGGCACCGTGTTCTTTATGGACGGCACCACGATGACATTCTCTGAGATTGAGAACGTGATCCCTTGCTTTACCCCCGGCACGACAATCGCCACGCCACGCGGTGAGCGTCTGGTCGAGGAACTGAAAGTTGGCGACAAGATCATCACCCGCGACAACGGCATCCAAGAGATTGCCTGGGTCGGTCACAAGGCGATGAACGGCAAGCAGTTGGCGGCGAACCCGCACCTTAAGCCGATCTTAATCAAAGCCGGTGCGCTGGGTGGCGGTCTGCCAGAGCGTGACATGCTGGTATCCCCGAACCACCGCGTGCTTGTCGCATCCGAGAAAACGCAGCTTTACTTTGAAGAGCGCGAAGTGCTGGCGGCGGCAAAGCATATGACCGGTGCGGATGGTATCCATGCGGTCAATGTGATGCAGACGACCTACGTGCACTTTATGTTCGAACGCCACGAAGTGGTGCTGTCGAACGGCGCGTGGACCGAAAGCTTCCAACCCGGCGATTACAGCCTGAAGGGCATTGGCAACAGCCAGCGGAACGAAATCTTTGAACTCTTCCCGGAACTGGCGACGACCACCGGTCTTGAAGGTTATCAGGCCGCACGTAAGGCGCTGAAAAAGCATGAAGCGCGCTTGCTGATGAAGTAACGACATGCAGCTTGTTCTGGTGCAATTTATTCACTGAACACGGTTATGGGGGGCGCTGGAATGGCGCCCCCCGTTTCTGTTTTGGCGACAAAACAGACGTTTTGCGCGGATTGTTTGCATGTTTTTAGGCTGTCGCGACGTATTTCCGCCGAGACTTGTCATTCGTGCCAAAGTTGATTTGCATCTGCGAAACTTCCCCGCAAATTAGGGGCGGATCGGCTTATGTAGGGGTTGCTGCAAGCGGCAGTGCCTTTCTGCGAGGACACCATGGCGACGACATTTGGAACATCAGGCAATGACACGCTGACCGGCGGTCAGAACGAGGACACGCTTGCGGGTCTGGATGGCGATGACACGCTGTTTGGTGGCAACGGTCAGGACCGACTTTATGGCGGCAGTGGTAATGACAGTCTTGATGGCGGGCAGGGCGATGACCGGCTTTATGGTGGCGATGGCGATGACAGCCTTGACGGTGGGCTTGGTCAGGACCGTCTTTATGGCGGTGACGGTGATGACATTATCGACACCGGCGATACGGCCAATAACAATAGCGTGGACACGGTCTTTGGCGGGGATGGTGATGACACCATTCTGAGCTCTGGCAATCAGGATGTGCTGAACGGGCAGGACGACAGTGACCGGTTTATCGTGGTCTCGGACGGGTCGAATTTCAACAACCTGACCGTTCGTGGCGGTGAGGATGATGATGATAGCGACACGGATGAGTTGGACCTGAGCCAGCTGAAGGCGGATTATCCCGATCTTGAGATCATCTATGAGCAGGGTGCTGAGGGCGATGAAGACGCGCGCATCCTGATCAAGACCGCCCCGAATGGACAGGAATTGGGGCGGATCACCTACACCGGGATTGAACAGGTCGTGATTTGCTTCACCCCCGGCACCGCGATTGCGACGCCCAAGGGCGAGGTCGCGGTTGAGAACCTGCAAGCGGGCGACCGTGTGCTGACCCGCGACAATGGCATTCAGGAACTGGCCTGGGTCGGGCAACGGCAGTTGTCGGAATTTGAGCTGGCGCGGCACCCGGAGTGGCGGCCCGTTTTGATCCGGGCCGGGGCCTTGGGGCCGAATGTGCCCGAGAAGGATTTGCTGGTTTCGCCCAATCACCGGGTGCTGGTGACCGAGGCGCGCGCGGCGCTCTATTTTGAAGAAAGCGAAGTGCTGGCCGCGGCCAAGCATCTGACGGATTTGGATGGTGTGGATCGGGTGAAGCCATCAGAGCTGACTTACGTGCATCTATTGTGTGAGCGGCATGAGGTGATCCTGTCCAATGGTGCGTGGACCGAAAGCTTTCAGCCCGGGGACTATAGCCTGAAGGGCATGGGTGATCAGCAGCGTGCGGAAATTTTTGAACTGTTTCCTGAGCTTGCGACAGAAAGCGCGTCCAGCTTTGGCGGCGCGCGGCGGGCGCTGCGGCGGCATGAGGCCAAGCTACTGCTGAACTGAGCGCCACGCGTCCCAATCGGCGGGCGCGTCGAGGTCACGCCTCGCGCGGTCACCGATCACCGTGAGGTGTGTGCGATCGCGCAGGGGTTTGACCAGCGTTTCACCGCCGCCATCGCCTTGCAGCTTAGCGAAGTCGGGACGCAAGCTTGCATCAAAGATGATCGGATGACCGGATTTGCCTGCCGTCGTTGCCCCGCGCCAGATCAGGTGGCCGGGGTTGTTTTTAAAGGCGTCATGGATGCGTGCAAGATCGTCCATCGTGATGTCCGGCAGGTCCGACAGCAACATCATGAAGGCGGGGCAATCGGGCAGGCGCGCCACGGCGCTGCGCATGGTGCCGGACATGCCCTCTGCCGCCTCTGGCGTGATCAACGGCGTGAAGGGCAGGCCGTCGAGCACGGCGAGACGCGCGGCGGCATCCTCGGGCAAGGCGACATAGACGGCGTCACTGAGTGCGCAGGCTTGCGACACCACGCGCCGCAAGAGCGGTTGGCCGTGGGCCATTTCCAAGAGCTTGTCTTTGCCCATCATCCGGGAGGATTGCCCGGCGGCGAGGATCAGGATCGGGATCATGGCGACAGCTTTGCACGGACCTTTGAGGGGCGCAATTTTTCGCCGAAAAATTGGTGCCTCCGGCGGGGATATTTAGGGATCAAAGAAAGCCTAGGGTGCGTCGATGAGTGGGGTCGTGATCAGGGTTGCCGGGCGTTGGTCGCCGAGGATTTCGATGGTGACCTGCGCGCCGGGCGTGGCGTGGGAGCGCGGGATCAGGGCGAAGGCGATGGATTTGCCTGCGTGATGTGAATAACCGCCTGAGGTGCAGAAGCCCTGCACCTTGCCGTCGATGAAGACCGGTTCGTAGCCCGTGACGTCGGCGTCTGTGGCGTCGACCTCGAAGGTCGCGAGGGTGCGGGTAGGAGGCGTTGCGCGTTCTGCCTCTGCTGCCGCACGACCGATGAAGTCGGTGTTCTTTGACCATTGGATAAAGCGATCCATGCCGGTTTCGGCGGCGGTGTAGTCAGGGGAAAACTCGTTGAGCCATGAGCCAAAGAACCGGTCGAGGCGCAGGGACATCATCGCGCGCATGCCAAAGGGCGTAATGTCATGCGGCGCGCCAGCGGCCACCAGGGTGGCCCAGAGGCGGCGATGATCCATGGGGTCGCAGTAAATCTCATACCCCAGATCGCCTGTGTAGCTGACGCGCTGGATGATGCAGGTGGTGCTGTTGAGTGTGGTCTGGATCACGTCGAGAAAATTGAGGTCGGGCACGTTGGGGTCTGCGGCCTTGAGCACGTCGCCTGCGCGGGGGCCTGCGATCTGAAAGCCGGTCAATTGGTCAGAGACATTGCGGGCGTGGACGCCATCGGTGGTGTGTTGGTCAAACCAGCGTTGGTGGATGGTTTGGTAGCCGTAGGAAGCGGTGAGCTGAAACCAGTTTTCGCTGAGGCAGGAGATGGTGAAATCGCCCAAAAGCTTGCCCTTTGGCGAGAGCATCGGGGTGAGGGTCATACGACCGGGCTGCGGCACGCGGCCTGCCATGATGTGGTCGAGCCAGCCGCGCGCGTTGGGGCCAGTGACCTCGAACTTGCCGAAATTCTGCACCTCATTGATGCCGACGGATGTGCGGACGGCGCGGACCTCTCGCGCGGTGGCGGCAAAGGCGTTGGAGCGGCGGAAGGACGGGACCTCAAACGTGGGTTCGTCGCCTGTGGCGAAGTAATTGGGCACTTCGAGGCCGAACTGGTGGCCCCAGACCGCGCCGTGGTTGGTGAAGATGTCATACATCGGTGTGGTGCGATGCGGGCGCGCGGCGGGAAGCTCTTCGTTCGGGTAGCTGACCGAAAAGCGGCGCTGGTAGTTTTCGATGACCTTGGGGCGGGTGTAGCCTGCGTTGATCCATGGGCCAAAGCGGCCCACGTCCATGGCGGTCACGTCGCGTTCGCATTCGCCCTCGACCATCCATTGCGCCAGCATCAGGCCAACGCCGCCGCCTTGGGAAAAGCCCGCCATGACGCCGCAGGCCGACCAGTAGTTGAGAAGTCCGGGCACCGGTCCCACAAGCGGGTTGCCATCGGGGGCAAAGGTGAAAGGGCCGTGGACGACGGTTTTGACGCCTGCGCGTTCAAGGACGGGGAAGCGTTTGTAGGCGAAATTGATGCTGTCCTCGATCTTGTCGAAATCATCCGGCAGCAGTTCGTGGCCGAAGTCCCAGGAGGTGCCGTTCACGGCCCAGGGGCGGCAGTTTTGTTCATAAAACCCGATGCAGAGGCCGCGGCCTTCTTGCCGGAGGTAGCTTTCGCCTGCGGGGTCCATGACATGCGGGTGCTCTGCGTCACGGTCGTAGATTTCGGGCACATCCTCGGTCACGATATACTGGTGTTCCATCGGATGGAGCGGGGCGTATGTGCCTGCCATCGCCGCGACTTCGCGGGCCCAGAGGCCTGCAGCGTTGACCACATGTTCCGCGTGGATCGTGCCCTTGTCCGTGACCACATCCCATGTGTCATCGGCGCGCGGATTGGTTTCCAGCACCTTGCAATGGGTTTCGATCACAGCGCCGCCCATGCGGGCGGCTTTGGCGTATGCGTGGGTGGTGCCGGAGGGGTCAAGGTGGCCATCAAGCGGGTCATAAAGCGCGCCGATAATGCCGTCGAGGTTGGTGATGGGGGCGATTTTGGCGATCTCTTCGGGGCCGACGATTTCGGTTTCCAGCCCCATGTAGCGGTGCTTGGCCCGTTCGGCGACCAGCATGTCAAAACGGTCCTTGTTGTCAGCCAGCGTCACGCCGCCCACGTGGTGCAGGCCGCAGGACATGCCGGTGATCTCTTCCAGTTCGCGGTAAAGCTTGATCGTGTAGCCCTGCAAGGCGGCCATATTGGTGTCGCCGTTGAGCGTGTGAAAGCCGCCAGCGGCGTGCCAGGTGGAGCCCGATGTCAGCTCTGACCGTTCCAGCAGCATGACGTCCGACCAGCCGAGTTTTGTCAGGTGGTAGAGGACAGAACAGCCGACGACGCCGCCGCCGATCACAACAACTCTACTGGTGGTTTTCATTTCGTCGCCTTCATGTTGGGTGGGGTCAGATTACCCCCGGCACCGCAAGGCAACTGCCCGAATGCGACAGGTTATGTCGCGGATGGCGGGTCGTCGACGGACTTGATCACGCGGGCAGGGTTGCCTGCGACAACCATGCGAGCAGGCACGTCGCGGGTGACAACGGACCCGGCGGCGACCATGGCGCCTTCGCCGATGTTCACACCCGGCAGGATGATCGCGCCCGCGCCGATCCATGCGCGGTCGCCCACGGTGATGGGATGGGCGAGGTTGACCACCTTGAAGGGCAGTTCGTCACCCCGTCCGGCAGGTTGAAAGCGGTCTTCTGGCCGGATCGGATGGGTGTCAGTGATGAATTGCACGTTGGGGCCGACGGCCACAAAGTCGCCCAGCGTGATGTGGTTGGAATCGAGGAACGTGGCCCCGAAATTTACAAAGCACCAATTGCCGATTTTGACGTGGCGGCCGTATTGGATGTTGAAGGGCGACAGCACCAGACAGGGGCCGCTGCCCTCGGCAAAGAGATCTTTTGATGCCTCGATCCGGGCCGGGATGTCTTCGTTTGAGGTGGCGTCGAGCCGGGCTTTGGCTGCGGCGGCCGTGGCCTTGAGTTCAAACAGGTAAGGGTCGCCGCCGCTGTGGGGGCGCCCTGCGATCATGTCGGCGTAGTTTGCATTTGTCATTGCGCAATCATTTGCCGGATTGCGCGACCGTGCAAGGGGCAATGCAAATTGGGATTTGGCCATAGGCCAAGCCCGTGCCACAGTTGTGGGATGAAATGGGTTATCGCCGTCTGTTATATCGTCTGGGCCATGGGGGCCTGGGCCGAACCACAGCGCTATGTGCTGGATGCAACCGGGTCGACCATCGGGTTTTCGTTCAGCCTTGAGGGCAATGCGATCACCGGGTCGGTGCCGGTGACAGCGGCGCATGTGGTGGTGGATTTTGATAACCTTGGGGCCAGTCAGGTCAGTGCGCAGTTCAATATCGCGCGGGCAGATGCGGGCAATGTGTTCATGACCGAGGCGATGCTGTCGTCGTCGGTGCTGGATGCCAGCAACCATCCCGTAGCCGCGTTCAAGTCGCGGCGTGTGGTGGCGCAGGGGGCGGGCGCACGGTTGGAGGGGGACCTGACGCTACGCGGTGTGACGCGGCCCGTGGTGCTGGACGGGCAGATCTTTCGCAAGCGGGGCAGTGATCCGGGGGATCTGAGCAATCTGGTGCTGATCTTTACCGGGGCGGTCAGTCGTGGTGATTTTGGTGCTTTGGGGTTTCCGCGTGTGGTGGCGGACCGGGTGGACCTTGAGATTATCGCGGCGATCCGGGCAGCAGAGTAGGTAGCCCCGCTGCGACACTAAATGTCGCGCAAGGGCTATCGGTTGGGTCCGCGATAGGGGCACAGTCAAAGCGACCGTCAAAGGCTGCGAAGGAAGAACCCCATGCGAACCCATGCTCAGGCCGTTGTCATTGGGGGCGGCGTTATTGGCTGTTCGATCCTGTATCATCTGGCCAAGGCGGGTTGGACCGATGTGGTGCTGCTGGAGCGTGATGAGCTGACGTCAGGGTCCACTTGGCACGCAGCGGCGAATATTCACGGGCTGCATGACAGCACCAATATCAGCCGCATCCAGCATTATACCATGAACCTTTACAATGCCTTGGAGGCCGAAACCGGGCAAAGCTGTGGGGTGTTTCAGCCCGGTAGCCTCTATCTGGCGCAGACGGACGCGCGCGAGCATCAGCTGCGGTTGCAGGCGGCCAAGGCGAAATTCTACGGGATGAATTTCCATGAGGTCAGCCGGGATGAGGCCGAGCGGCTGCATCCGATGGTCAATTTCGATGGCATCCGTTGCATCATGTACGAACCCGATGGCGGCAATGTGGACCCCAGTGGCGTGACCAACGCCTATGCGGCCGGCGCGCGGCAGATGGGGGCAGAGATCATCCGGTTTTGCCCCGTCACGGGGACGGAGCAGCAGCCCGATGGCAGCTGGATCGTGCGCACGCCCAAGGGCGATATTGCGGCGGAATGGGTGGTGAATGCGGCAGGGCTGTGGGGGCGCGAGGTGGCGGCTTTGGCGGGGATCGCACTGCCGTTGCAGCCGACAGAGCACCAGTATTTCGTGACGGAGACAATTCCCCAGATTGCCGCGATGGACCGGCGCTTGCCCTCGGTCGCGGATCGCGATGGCGAGTATTATCTGCGGCAAGAGGGGCAGGGTTTGTTGATCGGGGCCTATGAGAAGGACCTGAAGTTCTGGGCGGAGGGTGGCACGCCGCTGGATTTTGCCCATGATCTGTTTCCCGACGATCTGGAGCGGATTGAGGACAATATGATGCGCGCCATTGACCGGGTGCCTGCCGTGGGTGAGGCGGGGATCAAGCGGGTGATCAACGGGCCGATGATCTGGTCGCCCGATAGCAATGTGCTGTTTGGGCCGCATCCGGATTTGCGCAATTACTTTTGCTGCAACGGGATCATTCCGGGCTTTAGCCAGTCGGGCGGCATGGGGCTGATGGCGGCGGATTGGATCACCAGTGGGGAAAGCCGGTTTGATATGTTCGCCTGGGACGTGGCGCGATTTGGCACATGGGCCGATGCGGCCTTCACCAAGGCGCGGGTGGGCGACCAATACGCGCATCGTTTTGCGATCCATTTCCCCGGTGAAGAACGCAGCGCGGGGCGGCCTGTGCGGGTGCGGCCGATCTATGAGATGCAAAAGGAGATGGGTGCGGTCTTTGGCCTGAACTACGGTTGGGAGCATGCGGCCTATTTCGATGCGAATGTGCCGGACAGCGCTGGCTTTGACCGGCAGCCGTGGTTTGATAGCGTCGGGCGCGAGGCGCGGATGCTGCGTGATAGTGTCGGCGTGATCGATATCTCGAACTTTGCCAAATACAGGTGCAAGGGGCCGGGTGCCGAAGACTGGCTTAACGCTGTGTTTTCCAACAATATGCCCAAAGCGGTGGGGCGGTCGTGTCTGACACCGTTGATTGGTGTGAACGGCGGGATCGCCGGTGATTTCACCGTGACACGGATGGGCGAGGATGAGTTCTGGGTCATTGGGTCGGGCATGGCGGAGCGCTATCATCAGCGGTTCTGGCAGATGGTGCCTTTGCCACAGGGCACGACGTTTGAAAGTCAGACTGAGGCCATGTGCGGGTTCAACATTGCTGGACCTTTGTCGCGTAAGGCGCTGCAAACGCTGACGAATACGTCGCTGGCGACGGCGGATTTTGGCTTCATGCGCTCCGCCTGGATTGAGATTGCAGGGGCCACATGTCTGGCGTTGCGGGTGTCGTTCACGGGTGATCTGGGCTGGGAAATTCACTGTGCCGAAGCGGACCAGAAGGTTGTCTACACGGCGCTGTTGAAGGCCGCAGAGGCGCAGGGTGGTGGGGCTGTGGGCAGCCGTGCCTTGATGTCGTTGCGGGTGGAAAAAGGATACGGGTCGTGGGGGCGCGAGTATTCACCGGAGTATTGGCCGCAGGAGGTGGGGCTGGATCGGTTGGTCAAACTGGAAAAGGAATTCCTGCATAAAGACAGTTACTTGAAGGTCAAAGATAATGTGCCGCGGGAGGTCCTATCGCTGATCCGTGTGCAGGATGTGACGACAGCGGATGCCACGGGGGGTGAGCCTGTGTTCTTGCCGGACGGCACGCCGTTGGGGCGCGTCACATCGGGCGCGTATGGCTATAGCGTTGGGATGTCGCTGGCGCTTGGCTATCTGAAAGATGTGCAGCCGGGCGATGCGGTGGACGTGATGATCCTGGGCGCACCACACCGGGGTGTGGTGCTGGCCGAACCGCCGTTTGATCCTAAGGGTACAATCCTTAGGGGATGATGCGGGTGTATTTGGTGCCTTCGAGCGTGGCACCCAGTTGCAACCCGGTTTGCGCAAAGACCACGGCGATCACAGGCGCGAGTGATGTTGTGGTGTCAGCGCGCAGCATCTCACCTTGATCATTGATCGCGTAGGTGACGTCTGCGCCCACGGCCCAGCCGGGGCCAGCTCGGAAATCAGCAAGGCTTTCTTGGGTCATGAAGAACAGCACGTGGCTGTATTGCTGTGCACCGATCTGCAGTCCGGCAGAGCCTGAGGCGGCAGAATAGTAATCCACCGTTGAGCCGCCGATTTGCAGGGCACCGGTGCCGAACGAACCGCCGAGGCCAAGGCCTACTTCGGTGACCAGCGGCATGGCGAGGATGCCTGCCGATTTCGCGGCCAGATCGCGGGTGCCGGGGTATTTGGAATACATGAAGTTCAGCGTGCTGCTGACACGGGCGTCGATGGTCGCCGCCCCGTTGCCGCCAATACCGTTGTTACATGCCGAAAGTGTCAGTGCCGCTGCACCAAGCGCAAAGCTGCGCCGCGTGAAATCTGTCATGGGTCTGCCCTATATACTGCCGTTTGCGGGGCTTATGGTGCCCCTTTGGACAGCACTATACGTGTTTGGGTGAATCCTGTCACCCATGAAGATTTTGGGGCAAATGAAGGTGCGGGTCATTGCCTAATTATTGATCAGACCGCCCAATGTTAACGTCAGGTCACCTCATTTTTGCCATCGTCTCGCCACTTTTTCGCTTGTGCACCCTTGAAGTTATACCCCGAAGCTGGAAGCAGGAAATGAGAAACAAATTAACGAGTAGCCTAATGAAAATGACGACTGCAAAAACACTTCTGGCCGCCGCAGCATTGACCATCGCGTCTGTTGGGGCCGCGCAGGCATCCACCGTAACGTTCAACATGTCCGATGTGACCGAAGGCTCTGCTGCTGACAGCGTCAGCTCTGGCGGGATCGACATGTCCGTGACAGCCGCTGGCGGCGAAGGCCTCCTGACGCTGTTTTCAAACGGTGCCCTTGGCGTCGGTGATGGTAAACTGGGTTCGAACCCAGATGGGTCCGGCACAGATGGCGGTGACCTGATGTCTGTCGGTGAGACGCTGACGTTCGTGTTCAACCCCATTGTGGAGCTGGTGCAATCTGTGATTTTCGAATCCAGAACCGGGACTGACACGGTTCAGATCAAGAACCTTGCTGACGGTTCAACGGCTGTCTTTGACATTGTCGATCTGAACGGCAACGGCAATCCAAAGCTGTTTGCATTCGATCTGACCAGCCTTGGTCAAGGGTTCAACAACATTGGTTCCAGCTTTGAATTCACCGTGTTGAGTGCCTCAGGCAGCAACCCCGGTGTCGCGATCCAAAGCATCACAGTTGCCGCCGTGCCTGTGCCTGCGTCGCTGCCCATGGTTCTTGCTGGTCTTGGAGCCTTTGGCCTGATGCGTCGCCGCAAGGCCGCCTAAGCCAAACCAAATGACGAATGAAAAGCGGGTCCTGCGGGGCCCGCTTTTTCGTTGGGGTCTTAGCCGTTGAGGATTTTCGCAGCGGCGGGGGCAAAGTAGGTCAGCACGCCGTCGCAGCCCGCGCGCTTGAAACAGAGCAGGCTTTCCAGCATCACCTTGTCATGATCGAGCCAGCCGTTCTGGGCTGCGGCTTGCACCATCGCGTATTCGCCGCTGACTTGGTAGGCGTAGGTGGGCACGCCAAAGCTGTCTTTCACGCGGCGGCAGATATCAAGGTAGGGCATGCCGGGTTTAACCATGACCATGTCGGCGCCTTCGTTCAGGTCGCGTTCTACAAGGCGGAGCGCTTCGTCGGAATTCCCGGGGTCCATTTGGTAGGTGTTCTTGTCGCCCGTCAGCGCGGAGGATGCGCCGACGGCATCGCGGAAGGGGCCATAAAAGCTGGAGGCGTATTTGGCGGTGTAGGACAGGATCGTGACGCGCTGGTGGCCGTGGGATTCAAGGGCTGCACGGATCGCGCCGATGCGACCGTCCATCATGTCAGAGGGGCCAAGGATGTCGGCCCCAGCCTCAGCCTGTGCGATAGCCATTTTCACAAGCGCATCCACAGTGCGGTCATTCACGATCTCGCCGTTTTCAACAAAGCCGTCGTGGCCGTTGATGTTATAGGGATCAAGCGCGATGTCGGTCATCACGGCAATCTCGGGCACGGCGTCTTTGATGGCGCGGATGGCCTGGTTGCTGATGTTGTCGGGCGACCAGGCGAGGGCGCAATCTTCGGTCCGTTCTGCCATGCCGGTGTAGGGAAAGATACAGATCGCGGGGATGCCCAGATCGCGCGCCTCCTTCGCGGCCTTCACCACGCGGTCCACGGTCTTGCGCGTCACGCCGGGCATGGAGGCCACGGGGGTCTCTTCGTCTTTGCCGTCCATCACGAAAACCGGCCAGATCAGGTCATCCACCGTCAGCGTGTTTTGCCGCGCCAGACGGCGCAACGCAGGCGATTGACGCATGCGGCGCAGGCGCGTTGTGGGGAAGGGGGCAACGGTCGGTTTCATGATGCGGGCCTTTCTGGTCACACCCGATAGGTTGCATGTCAGACAGCGCTTCACAAGTCTGGGCATTTGATGGTGCGAGGTCTAGGTTCCGGCCAACTGCTAGCTGCCCAAAGAGAAAACCGTGGACTGGAGCCAAGCCCTTTTCCAATTGATCGACGTCTCGTCGTTCTCATCGCTGTGGTATTGGATCATGCTTGCGGTGGTCTGGTCTTCGGTCAGCCATTGGGTGCTGGGCGTGCCTTATGATCTGATCGCGCGGGCCAAGCGCCATGGCGGGCAGGCGGAAACGGATCTGGTTGACCTCGTTCGGATCAACGTCAATCGCATGTTGGGGATCGCGCAATCGGCGGGGCTGATCCTGATTGCTTTCGTGTCCTTTGCACTGACATCGCTGGCGATTCTGGGGTTCTGGTACGGGGTAGAGCTGGCGCAGGCGGTTTTCCTGTTGGCATTGCCGCTGTCTGTCGTAGGGGCGGTGAGCCTGTCGACCAGCCGGTTGATCCGCGCCACGGAACCACTGGGCGAGGCGCTATATGCGGTGCTGAACCGGCACCGGCTCTGGACCCAGATCATTGGCATGATCGCGATTTTCGTCACCGCGATGTACGGCATGTATCAGAACCTTGATGCGGTGCGGTCGCTCTGACTTGACACCATCGGCGCGCAGAGTAGGTGAGCGGCATGTCCCAACCCGATCATATCACCGTTGCTGGCGCCCCCGAAGGGCATGACGCCCAGCTGATCCTTGCCGAGATTGCCCGTGCCGGTGGTCCTGTCGTTCATGTGGCGCGGGATGATAAGCGGTTGGCGGCGATGCAGGCGGCACTGGCGTTCTTTGCGCCGGAGATGCCGGTGATCGTCTTTCCAGGCTGGGATTGTCTGCCCTATGACCGGGTGTCGCCCAATGCCGATGTCTCAGCGGCGCGGATGGCGACGCTTGCTGGGTTGGTCCATGGGATGCCCGCGCAATATGTGCTGCTGACCACGCTGAATGCCGCAACCCAACGGGTGCCGCCGCGTGATCTGCTGCGCGAAGCGGCGTTCAAGGCGCGGGTTGGTGACCGGATCGATGAGGAGGGGCTGCGCGCCTTTCTGGTGCGGATGGGCTTTACCCAAAGCCCCACGGTGATGGAAGCGGGTGACTACGCCATTCGCGGCGGGATCATCGACATTTTTCCGCCCGGGCAGGACGGACCGATCCGGCTGGACCTGTTTGGCGATGTGCTGGACGGGGCGCGGCGGTTTGATCCGGCAACACAGCGCACCACTGAAAAGCTGAGCGAGATTGAGCTGGCCCCGGTGTCTGAGGTCATTCTGGACGAGGCGGCAATTACGCGGTTCCGGCAGAACTACCGGATCGAATTTGGCGCGGCGGGCACAGATGATCCGCTCTATGAAGCCGTGAGTGCGGGCCGCAAACATGCGGGCGTGGAACATTGGCTGGGCTTCTTTGCCGAGCGGTTGGAGACCCTGTTTGACTATCTGCCCGGCGTGACCGTGACGCTAGATGATCAGGTGGGGCCGATGCGTGTTGCGCGCTGGGACTCGATTGCCGATCAGTATGGCACGCGGATGCATGCGCTTGGTCAGAAGGGGCGGATGGACACAGTCTATAAGCCTGCGCCGCCGGAGCTGCTTTATCTCGATGATGCAGCCTGGGATGCGGCGGTTGCGGGCACGCGGGTCATGCAGTTTGCGCCGAACCCGCAGGCCACGGGGCTTGGTGTCATTGATGCGGGCGGGCGCGTGGGGCGCAATTTCTCGGTTGAGCGTCAGCGCGAAGAATTGAGCCTTTTCGGGGCCTTGGCAGATCATGTGAAGGCAAAAATGGCCGATGGCCCGGTGCTAATCGCGTCCTATTCCGAAGGCGCGCGGGAGCGTTTGACCGGGTTGATCGAGGATGAGGGCATCGCTGAGGTGATCCCGGTCAGCGATTGGTCGCGTGTCGGCAAAACGGGCGTGCATCTGGCGGTTTGGGCGCTGGATGCGGGGTTTGAGGCGCCGGGGATCACCGTGATCTCTGAACAAGATGTGCTGGGCGACCGGTTGATCCGGCAGACCAAGCGCAAGAAGCGGGCGGAGAATTTCCTGACCGAAGCGGGCAGTCTGACGCCCGGTGATCTGGTGGTCCATGTGGATCACGGTGTCGGGCGGTTCAAGGGGCTGGAAGTTGTCACCGCCTTGGGTGCGGCACATGAGTGTTTGCTGCTGGAATATGCCGAACAATCAAAACTTTACCTGCCGGTCTACAACATCGAACTGTTGTCGAAATACGGCCATGACGAAGGGTTGCTGGACAAACTGGGCGGTGGTGCGTGGCAGGCCAAGAAGGCGCGTCTGAAAGAGCGCATCCGGCAGATTGCAGAGCGTCTGATCCGGGTTGCAGCAGAGCGGGCCTTACGCACCGCACCGGTGCTGACGCCGTCAGATGGGCTGTGGGATCAGTTCCTGGCGCGCTTCCCCTATGCGGAAACGGACGATCAGTTGCAGGCGATCGAGGACGTGCTGGAGGATCTGGAATCGGGCCTCCCGATGGACCGACTGGTGTGCGGTGACGTGGGCTTTGGCAAGACCGAAGTCGCGATCCGCGCGGCCTTTGTCGCGGCCTTGTCGGGTGTGCAGGTGGCGGTGATCGCGCCCACGACCTTGTTGGCGCGGCAGCACTATCAGAGCTTTGCGGAGCGGTTCCGGGGATTCCCGGTCAATGTCCGGCCTTTGTCACGGTTCGTGAGTGCTAAGGATGCGGCACTCACGCGCGATGGGTTGTCGCGGGGCACCGTGGATATCGTGGTGGGCACCCATGCCTTGCTGGCGAAATCGGTGCGCTTCAAGAACCTTGGGTTGCTGGTCATTGATGAGGAACAGAAGTTCGGGGTGCAGCACAAGGAACGGCTGAAGTCGCTGCGGACGGATGTGCATGTTTTGACATTAACAGCGACGCCTATCCCACGGACATTACAGCTTTCTTTGTCGGGTGTGCGCGATCTGTCGATCATTGGCACGCCGCCCGTCGACCGCTTGGCGATCCGCACTTACGTCAGTGAGTTTGATACGGTCACGATCCGTGAGGCGCTGCTGCGCGAGCATTATCGTGGTGGGCAGTCGTTCTTTGTAGTGCCGCGCATCGCCGATATGCCCGAGATGGAAGACTGGCTGAAACGCGAGGTGCCAGAGGTGACTTATGTGACCGCTACCGGCCAGATGGCGGCGGGCGAGCTGGATGACCGGATGAACGCGTTTTACGACGGCAAATTTGACGTGCTGCTGGCGACGACGATTGTGGAATCGGGCCTTGATATTCCGACTGCCAATACGATGATTGTGCATCGGTCGGATATGTTTGGGCTGAGCCAGCTCTACCAGATCAGGGGGCGCGTGGGGCGGTCCAAGACGCGAGCCTATGCCTATCTGACGACGAAGCCGCGGCAGAAGCTGACCGACACCGCGCAGAAGCGATTGCGGGTTCTTGGGTCGTTGGACAGCCTTGGGGCCGGGTTCACGCTGGCGAGCCAGGATTTGGATATTCGCGGGGCGGGGAATCTGCTGGGCGAGGAACAATCAGGGCAGATGCGTGAGGTGGGCTATGAGCTTTATCAGCAGATGCTGGAAGACCAGATTTCCGCGATCAAGTCGGGGGCGGCTGAAGGCATCGTGGATGATGGGCAATGGGCACCGCAGATCAATCTGGGCGTGCCGGTACTGATCCCCGAAGACTATGTGCCCGATCTGGATGTGCGGCTGGGGCTGTATCGGCGCTTGTCGGATCTGACGACCAAGGTCGAACTGGAAGGCTTTGCCGCAGAGCTGATCGACCGCTTTGGCAAGCTGCCGCGCGAGGTCAATACGCTGATGCTGGTGGTGCGGATCAAGGCGATGTGCAAACGCGCAGGGATTTCGCATTTGGACGCAGGGCCAAAGGGGGCGACGATCCGTTTCCACAATGACAAATTCGCGTCCCCCAAAGGGTTGGTCGATTTCATCAACGACCAGCGTGGTTTGGCGAAGGTGAAGGACAACAAGATCGTGGTACGCCGGGACTGGACGAAGGAACGCGACAAGATCCAAGGCGCATTCAACATCGCGCGGGATTTGGCGGCGAAATTGAAGGAGGCGGCAAAGCCTTAGGGCTTTGCGGACAACGCTGCCTGATCCAGATGCGGCAAAGTCCGCCTTCGCGCTTCAATCCGGTCGGCCTTTGGATTTCAGCGTGCAGGCAGATGGCCGTATCAGCATAATGACAAAGACAACTGGCTGGAAGGTCAGGGACCTTTGACCTTTCGAACGGTTCTCTAACCATCACAAGCTGCGCAAGACGCACTACGACCACCAATCAAAAAACCTGACGCAATTGCATGAACCTATTCTCTCAGCACTCCTGCGCTGGCAACATAGTGACGTCGGAGTAGCGACCATTCCCTGTCGTTATCCGTGCACATGCTCCAGTTTCTCGGTTGAACCAGAATGAGGTAAGACCCTCGGAACGGATTAGTTCAAAGCCAAGGTTCTGAATGCCCATCTCCGCTTGGCCAGCACGTGCACCCTCAAACGCAGACAGGTCCGCTGAGCTGCCAACAGTAGGTTGACCGGGTTCGGTCGATGGGCTGGCAGCATCACATGCAGCGAGGCTTAGGGCTGCAAGGACGGCTGGCAACTGTGCAAAATACTTCATGTTTGTTTCGTGTCCTTAGATTGGCTGGGCTATTCGATACCAATACCAATATCGAAAGTCACCGGCTGCGCTCCAGCGTTGGCAACCTCGACCACGTGATCGCCTGATTGCCAGAGTTGTCCCCTGAACGGCCTGTCAGAGGAGATCAGTTCTAAAAGTAACGTACCGTCAGGATTGAATATCTCGTAGTCAAGCGCTCCGCCGCGTGATCCGACATCCACATTCAGAAACTGCCCATCACTGGCACCAAGGATGTAACGTACTGATGTTCCGGGTCGAAGCGTACCGCTTATGGCTGTGCCGCTTGTCCCTGCGGCGAACTCTACCCGCCGCTCGCCGGACACGGTATCTGTAAAGGCTGCAGCCTCGTCCATCGCGCCACCACCATCGTCCGCTGTTTCGCCTTTGCTGCCGACGGGCCTTAGATCAGCCACCTCTGGTCCCGACCAGACAATGCACTCATACTCGATGCCGTTGCCATCGCGCAGGCGCACCATGATTGCGGCTTCGCTGAACTCCTGGTCTAGAACCTCTCCACCCAAATTCCCGAAGCGGGAATTCAGTTCATCGATACAAGCATTTGCCTCGTCAGAGATGTCAGCAAGCGCAGGCAAGGGACCAAGCAAAAGCGGTAAACATAACTTTCTTAGCACCATAAGGTCCCACATCACTCAAAGGGTTTCACCTCGGTAAACAATACTGCAACGTTTCAGCATGTCCAAATAGGAAGTCTCCTGAACTTTCTTCAGGCTTTTCGAAAAGGACGAAAGGTAGTGACGGGTTGTTTCGTTCAGCCTTCATCAAGGGGCAGGCGTCGCCAATTTCCGGTTTCCGCCATTCTCGACAGACGCTGCGTTTCGACCTGAGATTTGGTTTGGGCTCAATCTAAGTGTTGGCCGATCCAGTCTAAGGCGGCAGGTGTCCTAGGTCTCACCCGGTCGTTTGATTTTTGTCGTGAACCAGAACGCCAGGACGGCGCAGACCAGTACGCCGATGCCGATGGGGATGGGGGTGCCGTTGAACGCGAGGCCGATGGGCACGGCGATGATGACGGCTCCGACTGTTGCGACGGCGGCCATGAGGGAGGCGGCCATGCCCGCGATATGCGGCATGGGTTCCATGCCGAGGGCGTTGAGGTTGCCGATGGTCAGACCGGCTTGGTAGAAACCCGCTGTGGTCCAGATCACGTAAATGCCAAAGGTGAGCCAGTAGGGGCCGCCAACCAGCGTGATCAAGATCATCAGGCAGCTAATCCCGATTTGCGCAAGGAACATCGCGCGGATGATGGCGCGCATGCCGAGACGTCCGACGAGACGCGCGTTCAAAAGGCTGCCCGTGGTCGCAAAGATGGCGATGCCGCCGAACCAGAAGTGAAAGACGTGGCCTTGGCCGAATGTGGTGTCAAACACCTGTTGCGTGGACGATAGCGCGGTAAAGAGCATCGCGAATGTCAGGGTCTGGATCAGGATTGTCAGCCGTGTTGTCGGGTGGGTCAGCACTTCTTTCGCAGCCGAGAGCAGCGCTTTGACATTCATCGGGCGGCGGTGTTCGGGGGCGAGTGTTTCCGGCTGGCGCAGCAAGAGCCACGTCACGGTTGCCAGTGAAAAGACCACGAAGGTCAAAAAGATCGCCCGCCAGCCGAAGCCGAGGATGATGTAGTGGCCCATAGTGGGCGCAAGTGCGGGCACGAGCGAAAAGACCACCATCACAAAGGACAGGATGCGCGCCATGTTTGGGCCGGAATAGAGGTCGCGGATCATCGCCATGGTCGCCACGCGGGGGCCTGCGGCCCCAAGGCCCTGGATCACGCGGGCGGCCAGCATCACCTCAAGACTTTGGGCGGCCCAAGCCACCAGTGACGCGAGGCAATAAAGCGCCGCGCCGCCGACAATGATGGGTTTGCGCCCATAGGCATCCGCCAGCGGCCCGGTGACAAAGGTGCCCAGCCCCATGCCCAACACAAAGCTGGTGATGATGAGCTGCGCGCGGTTGCGATCCAGCGGCGAAAGCTCTGCCGCGATCTCGGGCAGGGCGGGCAGCATCGCATCGATGGAAAATGCGATTGTGGCCGCCAGCATCGCCATCAGCGCGATAAATTCGGTCTGGTGCAGGCGTGCGGTGGGTGGTGTCACTCCGCCGCGTCCAGTTGTTTTTGGATGTCTGCGATGACTTGCACCCACATCTCTGGCGGTTGCGCACCGGGGACGGCGTGCTGCTGCGCCACCACAAATGTGGGGACGGAATTCACACCCATTTCGCGGCTATGAGCGTCGCGTTTGCGGATATCCTCAAGGTCAGAATCTGTCGAGAGCAGGCGCGTGACGGTGGCCGCGTCCATCTCAGCGGTGTCGGCGATATCGGCCAGCACCTCGTGATCGCCAATGTCGCGACCTTCGACAAAGTAGGCTTTGAAGAGCAGGTCGACGACATAGATCTGGCGCTGCTCAATCCCGGCCCAGTGGATCAGGCGGTGTGCGTCGAGGGTGTTGGGCGTTTTCTTGATGGCCTCAAAGTTGATCAGCGCGCCAGAGTTGGCGGCGTGTTCGACCACGGGCGCATAGGCTTTGACGGCGCCTTCTTTGCCGCCAAACTTGCCTTCCAGATAGGCGCGGCGGTCCATGCCACCGGCGGGCATGTCGGGGTTCAGCTGGAACGGGTGCCATTCGATCACAAAGGGGTGGTCGGGGACCTGTGCCAGCGCCTTATCCAGATTGGTCTTGCCGATGTAGCACCACGGGCAGATCGGATCAGAAATGATGTCAAGTTTGACCATAGTCGGCTTCCCAGTTCTGGCGCAGCACCTTGCGCAGCAATTTGTTGTTGGTTCCGCGTGGCAGGGCATCAACGCGCACCCATAGTCGCGGCACTTTATAGGTCGCCAGTCGGGCGGCGGCAAAAGCGGTCAGTTGATCCTCATCTATCACTTTGTCCGCGACATAAAAGGCCGCAATGAGAGAAAGACTGGGGTTCAGGCGGACTTCGGCGGCGGCGATGTCCTTGATGTCGGTGTGGGGGCTGAGCGCCTCTTCCACTTCGATGGGGCTGACACGGGTGCCGCCCGCGTTCATCATATCGTCAGCGCGGCCTGCATAGGCGATGGCGCCGTCTGGGGTTTGGGTGCCGATGTCACCGGTGAGGAACCAATCGCCGTCGAATTTCGCGGCCGTCGCCTTTGGTTGGTCAAGGTAGCCGAGCATCAGGCCGGGGTCGGATTTGTGCACGGCGATCACGCCGGTACCCGGCATCAGTTGCACGCGGCGACCGGGTTGCGGGTAGCCCAGCGTTTGCGGCGGTGCCGGGTGGACGGGGCTGCCAGAGATGAAGGTCGAACATTCCGACATGCCGTAGGCCTCGTGCACCGGGGTGCCGGTTTTGGCGGTCCAGACCTCGCGCAGGGTCTCGGGGAGTTTTTCACCGGCAGAAAGCCCATGGCGTAGGTGGGGCATGGCGGGCAGATCGTGGCGCAAAAGACGGCGGTAAACGCCGGGGGCGGCCGCAAAGATCGTGGCTTTGTGTTCCGCGAGGAGTGCGGGCAGGTCGGTTTGGTCTGGTCCGGGGATAAGGGCCGTCGCCCCCATAGCCCAAGGGTCCATCAGCCCGGTGCCAAGTGTATAGGTCCAGTTGAAGGCCCCGGCGTGCAGCAGGCGGTCATCCTCGCGCAGCCCATACCAGCCGTCCCACATCATTTGCCGAGCGAGGATGGCGCGGTGGGCGTGGACCACGGCGCGGGGCTGGCCGGAGGTGCCAGAGGTGAAAATGATGTAGGCGGGGCGGTTGGGATCGCCCATGGCGAAGGCGGCGGGTGGCAGACTTTGCCAGTTGTGGACAGTTGCGGCGGGGATCACGGGGCAGGCATGGTCGGGCAGAGCAAGGGGGTCTGCGTGGATGATGCAGGCCGGGTTGATTTGCGCCGCAATCTTGGTGACTTCGGGCCCTGTGAGCTGGGCGGAGGTTGGCACGGGGATCAGCCCGACGGCGATGCAGGCCAGATAGCAGATCGGGAAGTCTGGCGTATTACCAAGGCGCATCAGCACCCGGTCGCCGGGGTGCAGGCCCATTTGCAAGAAGCCGGTCGCTGTGCCCAAGACGGCGGCACTCAGGTCGGCGTAGCTGTAGCTTCGGGGCGTGTCCGCTAACAGCACCAGCGCCGGGTGGTCGGCGCGGGCCTTGGCCTGACGCAGCACATGGGCGGCCATATTAAACGGGGTGGTCATGCCCCTTCGCTAGTGCGGTGGCGGGACGGTTGCAAGAGAGCACGAAAGCCGGGTATTCACCCCCATGGCTGAGACTGACCCCAAATCCCTGATCCGCGTCGCGCGTGACAATGGTGAGAACGCCACCGCCGCGCCCGTTGATCTGGGCGCGCGCGTGCGGGCGCTGCGCAAGGATCGCGACTGGACGTTGGAACAGGCGGCCCAAAAGGCGGGGCTTGCGCGATCAACCCTGTCCAAGATCGAAAACGGGCAGATGTCACCCACCTATGATGCGCTGAAAAAGCTGGCGGAGGGGTTGTCGATTTCGATCCCGCAGCTCTTTACGCCGCCTAGCAAGGGGCAAGTGACCGGGCGCATGGTGATGACACGGCGGGATGAGCCGGTGCGCCATGTGACGGCGACCTATGAGCATGACCTGCTGGCAGAGACGCTGACGCAAAAGAAAATGCTGCCCTATCGGGCGCGGATTCGGGCGCGGCGGATGGAGGACTTTGACGGTTGGGTCCGCCATGACGGCGAAGAGTTCTTGTATGTGCTCACCGGGACCGTGCGGCTTTATACCGAGTTCTATGAACCGGTTGAGATGAGCCGTGGTGACAGCGCCTATTACGATGGGACCATGGGCCATAACGTCGTGTCGGTCAGCCCAGAGGACGCGACGATCCTGTGGGTGACGGCGCTGGTTTGAAGCCCGGCCTACGGTTTTGCGAAGAGCTTTGGCAGGATGACCGCCGCGATGGCGAGGCCGATCAGTTGCATCACAATGAAGAGCGGCGCGTGCGTGGGGTTGATGCCTGCGAAAGTATCCGAGAAGGTTCGCGAGATCGTCACCGCCGGATTGGCAAAGCTGGTGGACGAGGTGAACCAATAGGCCCCGGTGATATAGAGCGCCACGAGCGTTGGCACGGCGTCGGGCTTGGAGGCGATCCCGCCGAAGATCACAAAAAGCAGACCGAAGGTCGCGAAAATCTCTGACGACCATTGGCCAAGGCCGGTGCGGTCCGTGGTTGAGAATTGCAGGATCGAGAGGTCAAACATCAGGTGGGTGAGCCAGACGCCCATGATGCCCCCGGCGATCTGGACGGTGATAAAGCTGGCCGCAGTCGGCGCGTCAATTTCCTTGCGGATCAGAAAGGCGAGGGTGACCACAGGGTTGAAATGCGCGCCAGAGATGGGGCCAAGCGTCGTGATGATCACGTAGAGAATGCAGCCCGTTGCGATAGCATTGGCCAAGAGCGCGATGGCGGTGTTGCCGCCTGCCAGCGCCTCACCCATGATGCCAGAGCCGACGACGCCGATCAGCAAGAGCGCGGTGCCCAGCCATTCCGCCAAGAGCTTTTGCATCAGATTTCTCCTGCCTTTGTCAGTGCCGCTTGCAATGCGGGGCCACGCAGATCGGTGGCATCTATCGCCAAGAACTGCTGCGCTTTTGCATTTAGCAGATCGTAAGCGATTTGAAAGGAGAGGGGTTGTTCCTCTGGCGGGGCGGCGGCGGGATCATCAACGCCCCAGTGGACGCGGACCGGGGCGCCGGGCCAGTAAGGGCATTCTTCGGCGGCGGCAGAGCCACAGACGGTGATCACGGCGTCCATTTGTGGCGCATCGGGTGCGCCAAATTCATCCCAGCTTTTGGAGCGGAAAGACGTGGTGTCAAAGCCGCGGGACTGCAGGAGTGCCAGTGATTCCGGGTGGACCTGACCTGCGGGTTTGGAGCCAGCCGAGAAGGCGGTGATTTTGGCGTTGCTGTGTTGGGTCAGGATAGCCTCAAGAAGGATGGAGCGGGCAGAGTTGCCGGTACAAAGGACGAGTATATTCATGGCGTCCGGATATGACGGTAATGTAAGGGAATTGTGACAGCGGTTAACCAAAAGGAGCGGCTACGCCGCCCGCGATCCTTTCATGAGGGGGCTGTCTGCCCCCTCAAACTCCCCCGAGGATATTTGCGAACCAAAAAGCGGGTCAGATGACCATGTCTGCGGCACCGAGGACGACCTGGCCGCTGGTGATCGCAGCGTTGCCGACCACACGGGCGGGTGTGCAGGCGCTGGCGGCGAGGACCGCCGCCAGCAAAAGAAAGCGGATCACTCTTCCCACCACCAGACGTCAGGCTGCCAGCCGGGCCAATCGCCAAAGATCGGCAGAGGCTCGGGGAACTTCAGCTCTTTGACGTGGGCCAGACGGCTGATGTTCCATTGGTAGATCGGGATCACATAGCGACCCGAGGTCAGTACCCGGTCGAGTGCTTTGACAGCGGCCACGAAGTCATCCTGACTTTCAGACGTCAGCAAGCGGCCGATCATTGCGTCCACGGCGGGGGATTGCACACCCATAAGGTTGCGTGAGCCGGGCGTGTCGGCGGAATCGATGCCGTAATAGGCGTATTGTTCATTGCCCGGTGAGAGCGAGACGCCGCGGCGATAGTAGGTCATGTCGAAGTCAAAGGCGTCGGTGCGTTCCTTGAACTGGGCGCTGTCGACCGATTGAATGTCGACGGTGACGCCGATCCGCTCAAGGCTTTGGGCGAACATATCGACGATAGCTGTGTTCTCGGACGCGCCCGATTGCAGCAATATCTGGAAGGTGAAGGGGGTGCCATCGGCATCCGCCATCACGCCGTCCTGAATGGTATAGCCTGCGGCCTCCATCATCTCCAGCGCTTTGGCGGTGCCGGCGCGGTTACGCTCTGAGCCGTCGCTGACGGGCAGCGAATAGCCTTCGATCGCGCCGGGGGTCAGGTCGGCGGCGAAGGGTTCAAGGAATTCCAGCACGCGACCTGAGGCCGCATCATGGGACATGCCAAGCGGTGAGTTGGACCAGTAGGAGGTGATGCGCGGCTGTTGGCTGCCGGTCATCGCCTCATTGATGAACTCAAAGTTGAAAGCCTGGATCATCGCGTCGCGCACCTGCCAGTCGGCGAACTGGTCGCGGCGGGTGTTCATCACAAAGCCGGTCATGCCTGATGGGCGCTGGTGCGGCAGGACGAATTTGACCACCTCACCGGATTCGGTGGCGGGGAAGTTGTATTGGCTTTCCCATTTGGCCACGTTGAATTCGCGGTTGGAGTTGACGATGCCGGTTTTGAACGCCTCAAAGGCGGCGGTTTCATCGCCGAAGAATTCCAGCCGGATCTCATCAAGGTTGGCGGTGCCTTTGCGGAACGGAATCTCGGCGCCCCAATAGTCGGGGTTGCGGGTGAGCGAGATAAAGCGCCCAGCCTCAAAGTCGTCGATCACATAAGGCGAAGAGGTGATGGGCACGATGTCCAACCCGCTTTCGGCAAAATCCACGCCGTCCCATTGCGCCTTTTTCAGGATCGGGCGCAGGCCTGCGAGAAGCGCCAATTCACGGTCTTCGGTGTTGAATTCAAAGCGGACAACGCCGGGGCGCACCTCTGTCAGGCTTTCGACTTTGCCCCAGAAGCCGCGGTAGCGTCCGTGGCCTTGGGTGCCCAACGTCTCAAACGACCAAATCACGTCTTCTGCGGTGACAGGTGAGCCATCAGAGAATCGGGCCGCGGAGTTGAGGGTGAATTCGACCCATTCGCGATTCGGTCCGGTCTCGACCCCCTCGGCCAGAACTCCGTAGAGAGAGAAGGGTTCATCCAATGTGCGGCCCATCAGGCTTTCGCCGATCAGGAAGCGCAGCTGCCAATGGACAGAGCCTTTTTGGATATAGGGGTTCATGCTGTCAAAGCTGCCCACGGCGGCTGTGACGATCCGCCCGCCCTTAGGGGCATCCGCG
This sequence comes from uncultured Paracoccaceae bacterium, assembly GCA_947494675.1. Taxonomy (GTDB): domain Bacteria; phylum Pseudomonadota; class Alphaproteobacteria; order Rhodobacterales; family Rhodobacteraceae; genus CANMYO01. Next base: position 545,798 of record CANLVP010000002.1, on the reverse strand, counting down.
TTTGCATAGGGCAGGGACACAAAATCGGGTGGCAGGGCGGGGTCGCCATACATAGCTATGCCATGTTGCGGTTCAGCCCCCAAAGCCGTGGCCGCAAGTGTGAGCGCGGAAGCGGCTGAAAGCTGGCGAAGTTTATGGAAAATGTTTATTCGCATTTTGGCGACAATCCCTCTGGTCCCTGTGTGCTTGGACTTTGAGCGTAAAGAGGGTTGCAAGGCTTTTCAAACTTTTAGCTTGGCGGCGCGCAAGTCATTGCTTATAAAGGCATCACTGCTCGATAGGTTTCTTGCCTGTATGAAACCTGCCTCAATAACTTAACGCCAGCTTCGTGCTGGCGTTTTTTTTTGGTCTGATCGGTGGTGGGGTCGGGTCGCGGGTTGAGGTGTTCCAACCCATTCAACACACAGACAAATAAAATCTCCACGGCCATCTTGCGCCGTTGACCATGGGTCAAGTGCTGGTCAATTTGCCGATAATGATAATTGGAGAGATCGAATGGCAGTGACCAGTTTTGCAACAACACCAACCTTTTACCGCTTGGGTGAAATCATCGACGGATTTTCCGGGGTCCATATCTTTGGGACTGGTTTTACCTATGGCCCGAACGGCGGCTTTGATGTTCCGGTGACGGGCACAATCAGCAGTGTGAAGTTGTTCGTTGATGGGGTCGCTGTAACCTTGCTGCGCGATTTGCCGGTGTCGGATGTCGCTGCACTTTCCAGCGTGTTGCCCGGTTTATTGGCAACAGCAACGTCAACGGACCCAAGCGCCAGCTATCAGGCCGTTTTTGAGGCCTTTGAGGGGGCCACGTTTGTCGACCTGATGGGCGGCGGGCTGGAAGGGTCGCCATTGTCGGACGATGTGCTGCATGCGAGTGCGACAGGCACCGGGCTAAGCGGGCTGGGCGGCGATGATATGTTGGTCGGTGGTGCTGGCCGGGATGATATTTTTGGCGGTGACGGCAACGACGACATCTTTGGCGGCGGCGATGGCGATTTTATCGTGGGTGGCGACGGCAATGATATGATCAATGCAGGCAGCGGCAACGACACCGTTTTTGGTTTGGAAGGTGACAATATCGTCCGTCTCGGCGCAGGGAACGATCTTCTTCAAGCGACGCAATCGGGCAGCTCCGCGACGGGCACCACGGGCGACGATGTCGTCTTTGGCGGCAGCGGGGACGACTTTATCATTATGTCCGAAGGGAACGACCGCATCTTTGGCGGCGCGAACAACGACACGATCTATACGGGCGAAGGCAACGATATTGTCCGTGGCGGTGAGGGTGAAGACCTGATCGCGATGGGGCCGGGTCGGAACCAGCTTTATGGCGGGGACGATAGCGATACGTTCCTTTTCGTTGGTGTTGATATCTTTGATCCTGCAAGCAGCGGGCCATCGCGGGCGAGCCACATTTCAACCATCCGCGATTTTGACGTCACCGAAGATGTCCTTGGCCTGAGTTTCGGGAGCTTTTTTGGCGGGAATGATGCGCTCGCGGACTATATGTCATTCTTGGCGCAATCGGTTGAGGTCGGTGATGACATCCGCTTTACCGATGCCACGACGGGTCAGCGGGTCATTATCAAAGACGTCGATCTTGTTGAATTGGACATCGCCAACTTCATCGCTGTCCCAGACATCACATTGACCTAAGACCATGCGGGGCTGCAGGCCGGCCCCGCCTTTCCCCCACGGCAGATCGCGCCGAATGGGCATGTTCTTTCGCAGTTGCAGCATTATAGTATCCGCAAACACGAAGGAGCGACCTTATGACATTGACGAACAAGACCGCAGTGATCACCGGATCAAACTCTGGCATCGGTTTGGGCGTGGCTCACGCGATGGCCAAGGCCGGGGCCAATGTGGTGCTGAATTCCTTTACCGACCGCGACGAAGACCATGCGCTGGCCGCGGAGATTGCCAAGGAACACGGCGTAGAGGCGAAATATGTCGCTGCCGATATGTCCAAGGCCGAGGATTGCCGCCGCCTGATCAGTGATGCAGGCGCTTGCGATATCCTGATCAACAACGCGGGCATCCAGCATGTCGCCGCGATCGAGGATTTTCCGATCAGCAAGTGGGACGCAATCATTGCGATCAACATGTCGTCGGCGTTTCATACCACGGCGGCCGCTTTGCCGATGATGAGGGCTGCGGGCTGGGGCCGGGTCATCAACATTTCATCGGCACATGGATTGCGGGCAAGCCCGTTCAAATCTGCCTATGTCACCGCCAAACATGGCGTCGTCGGCATGACCAAGGTCGTGGGACTTGAGACGGCCAAGGAACCGATCACGGCCAATGCAATTTGCCCCGGTTACGTCCTAACGCCGCTGGTTGAATCGCAAATTCCTGCGACAGCAAAGGAGTACGGAATTTCGGAAGACGAGGCGATTGAGAAGGTGATCCTGGCCAAGCAACCTTCGAAGGAATTCATGACCGTGGAACAGCTTGGTGGCATTGTGACCTTCCTGTGCTCGGATGCCGCGTCACAGATCACGGGCACATCAATTGCAGCCGATGGCGGCTGGACCGCGCAATAGGGACCTCTCATGGCAGTCAAACGGATCAATCTGGCCTTGCAAGGCGGTGGCGCGCATGGGGCGTTCACCTGGGGCGTGTTGGACCGCATTCTGCAAGATGAAGAGGTTGAGATTGCCGCGATTTCCGGCACCTCTGCCGGGGCGCTGAATGCCGCCGCCCTCAAGGCTGGCATGATCTTGGATGGGCGCGCCGGTGCGCGGGCCAATCTGGATTGGCTCTGGGGGCAGGTCGGTGCGATCACGGATGAGGGGTTGTCGGAATGGGTCAGTGCCTTGGGCGCGACGGCCCCGTTCTGGGCCAAGGCGATGGAATATTCGCTACCTTATCAAACGCTTGACCTGACCACGCGGATGATGTCGCCCTATGTCTATGGGCCAATGCTGCAGAACCCGTTGCGGCGGATTGTGGAACAATTCAGCTATGACAAGGTCTGCGCGGACGATGGGCCGCAGATCAATATTTGCGCCACCAACGTGCGCACCGGCAAGATCCGGGTGTTCAGCGGAGATGAGATTTCGCCAGAGGCGATCATGGCCTCGGCCTGTTTGCCCACGCTCTTTCAAGCGGTGGAGTTTGTTGATCCCGCCACCGGCAATAAAGAGGCGTTTTGGGATGGGGGCTATACCGGGAACCCCGCGCTTTTTCCGCTGTTCGCGCGCGATTTGCCCGACGATATTGTGGTGGTGAATATCAACCCGCTGCACCGCGAGGCGTTACCGACCGACCCACAGGCGATTGCCAACCGGATCAATGAGATCAGCTTTAACACCTCGCTGTTGCGCGAGTTGCGGGCGATTGATTTTGTGCGGCGGTTGATTGCGGATGGCACGGTCGAAAAGGGCACGATGAAGAACGTGCTGGTGCATATGATTGCTGATGATGCGTTGATGAATGATTTGAATGTGGCGACCAAGACGATCCCGAATGCCGTTGTTCTGGCGCGCCTAAAGGCGGCGGGGCAGGCGGCGGCGGATCAGTTCTTAACCGGTCACAAGGCCGATATCGGCAAGCGTAGCAGCGTCGATCTTGAGACGATGTTTGCCTAGGCCAAAAGCTTGATCGCCAGCGCCCACATGACCAGCCCGATCAGCACGTCCAGCACGCGCCATGAGCGCGCCGATTGCATGATGGGCGTCAGCAGGCGCGCGCCATAGCCCAGCCCAAAGAAGAATACGAAGGATGAGGTGACAGCACCGACGCCAAAGGCCAGTTTCGCAGCCCCTAGGTAAGCGGTCGAGATTGCGCCGATCAGCGCCAGCGTGTCCAGATAGACATGCGGGTTGAGCCAGGTGAAGGCGGCACCGGTTGCGAGCGTGGCCCACAACCCCTTGGACTGGCCGCTGACTTGCATGTCGTATTGGCCTTGCCAAGCGGCCCAGAACCGCATCGCGCCATAGACGATCAGGAAAGCTGCGCCACCCCATGCCATGATCTGCGGCAGGGCGGGGTATTGTGTGACCAGCACGCCAAAGCCCAAAACCCCGGCGGTGATGAGAATCGCATCAGAGACGGCGCAAAGCAGGCAAAGCCAAAAGACGTGCTGCCGCGCGAGACCCTGGCGCAGGACAAACGCGTTTTGGGCACCAATGGCGAGGATCAGGGCAAAGGCGGTGGCAAACCCCGTCGCAGCGGCGCTAAGCATCCGGCGGGGTCGTTGGGTCTTTGCCGTTGGGATAGACAAGCCCGGCTGAGATCACCAGTTTCGCGGCGTCTTCTACGGTCATATCAAGCTCGATCACGTCGCTGCGCGGCAGGAACAGCAAAAAGCCCGAAGTGGGGTTTGGCGTGGTCGGCAGGAAGACCGTGGCGATGTCGTCTTCACCAGGGAGTTTGGCCTTCACCTCGCCTTTGGCATTGGTCGAGATAAAGGCGATGGCCCAGATGCCCTTGCGCGGATATTCGATCAGGCAGGCCTTGTCGAAAGAGGTGTCGCGCTGGGAAAATACCGTTTCGGCGATTTGTTTGACGCCATTGTAGATCGACCGCACGACGGGCATCCGGTCGACGATCCGCTCGGCCCATCGCAGGAACGACCGGCCAATCAGACCCTTGCCAAGCCAGCCGACAAAGACGGTGAACAGCAGAAAGATCACCACGCCGACGCCGCGCACGTTGATGGTCACCGGGTCCGCGCCTTCGGGCACCAGATAGCGGTTCACCAAGGCCTCGGGCTGGTAGTAGTTCGGGACAAAGGGCCAGACCCAGCTGTCGATCCAACCAACGACGGTGTAGATCAGCCAGAAGGTCATGCCGATGGGTGCGACGATGATCAGACCGGCGAGAAAGTTGCTGCGCAGGCGCGACAAGAGACCCGGCTTGCGCAGGCGCTGGCTTTCGGTCAGTTGCGGGTCGTCTTGCATCATTTCTTTCGTCGCGAATTCTTAACGCTGATGTAGGCGGCGCGGGCGCAGGCCACAAGGCCGGATGGCTATTGGCCCGATTTGTCGGCGATTTCAGCCGCAATTGCCGCCGCAAGACGCGCATTGTTCAGAACAAGGGCAATATTAGCCTCCAGCGAGCGGCCTTCGGTCAGGTGAAAAATTCGGTCCAGCAAGAAAGGTGTGACCGCCTTGGCGCTGATGTTCTGGGCTGCGGCCTCTGACAAGGCTTGGGCGATGATCGGGGCCAGATCGGCGGCGGGGATTTGTGCGTCCGCCGGGATCGGGTTGCAGATCAATTGGCCGCCCGACAGACCCATGGCGCTGCGGATGATTTGTGCCGCGGCGATTTGCGCGGCGGTGTCCATGCGCAGGGGGGCGGTCATATCGGATGTGCGCGACCAAAAGGCGGGCAGCATGTCCTGGCCGTAGGCAATGACCGGGACGCCGAGGGTTTCGAGCACTTCGAAGGTTTTGGGAAGATCGAGGATCGCCTTGGCCCCGGCAGCCACGACGGTCACAGGTGTTTGGGCCAGTTCCTGCAGGTCGGCCGAGATGTCAAAGCTGTCTTCGGCCCCGCGATGCACGCCACCGATGCCGCCGGTGGCAAAGACCGAAATGCCCGCGAGGTTCGCCGCAATCATGGTTGCCGCGACAGTTGTGGCCCCGGTGCCGCCCAGGGCGATGCAGGCGGCGATATCGGCGCGGCTGAGCTTGGCGACGTCTTTGGCCTGCGCGAGTGCTTCCAACTGCACATCGTCCAGCCCAATGCAGAGCTTACCGTCCAGCACCGCGATGGTGGCGGGGGTGGCGCCATGGGCGCGGACCTCAGCCTCAACCAGACGCGCCGTTTCGACGTTTTGCGGGTAGGGCATGCCGTGGGTGATGATCGTGCTTTCAAGGGCGACAATCGGTGTGCCAGCGGCGCGGGCGGCGGCGACGGCGGGGCTGTCGTGGATGGGGATCACAGCGGGGTCTCTCCGGATACATAGGTGGCGGCGGCTTGCAGGGCACGGGTCAGGGCGGCGGCGCGGTCCATGCCTTGCACCTCTGACGCGATGTGGGCGGCCATAAAGGTGTCACCCGCGCCGGTCACGCGGGTGACAAGCACGTCGGGCGGGGTTTGGGTGATGATGTCGCCTGCCAGACCTTCAGAAGCGGAATTGCCGCCGTCAGTGACCAGCACCCGGTGCGCGCCGCGTTTGATCAGGCCCGCGGCCCCTGCAGCAGAGCTGTCAAAGGTGGTTTGGCACAAAAGCCCCGCCTCTTCGAGGTTCACGTAAAGCGTTGTGGCGGGGCGGTTCATCAAGGTGAGAAGGCGCTCGGCCTTTCCGGGGGAGGCGGGGGCCACACGCAGGTCGCAGCCGTCAAAGAGCGGCGAGGTGGCAATGGTCTGCAGCACGTCCACTGTGAGGTTGCCGTCCAATGCGATGGGGCCGGGGAAGGGTGCGCCTTCGCGGGCGATGGCGCCATTGCGCATCGGTTGCAGGATACGCAGGCCAGCCGCTTCGAGCGAATGGGCGTCAGCGATGGCAGCGATCAGGCCATTGGCCCCTTCGATCGCCATATAGACGTCCGTCGGCAAATCCTCGGACCGGTAAATGTGATCGCAGATCAGCCCCATGCGCTGCGCCTCAGCGACAAGTTCGTCGCCCTCGGCGTCGCGGCCGATGGCCGTCAGAAGGGCGGGCGTCATACCAAAACGGCGCAGGGTCATCGCGATGTTCATCGCAACGCCGCCGGGCAGGCGGGTGATCCGCCCCGGCACGTCAGAGCCGACGCGCATGTGGCTGGCGGCACGGCCAATCACGTCCCACAGGACAGAGCCAATGCACAAGATATCAGGTTGTTGCGTCATCTCGTTGGTGTGCCGCAGCCGCGCAGCCCCTGCAAGGGGTGATCAGCCCGGCACGCCCCACGTCAAGTTGGCCCAGAGCGTTTCCCAAGCCGCGCCGGTGTCGATCACCACCGCGTCAGAGGGTTCACGCAGCACGACGGCATCGGCCATATAGCTGTGGCCCGGTTTGACCGGCACGGTTGCGATGCCTTGGCCATTGGTGCGGACCATAAAGATCGTCACAGCGCCGCTGGGGGACTTTTCAAAGATCTCAATCTGTTCATTGGCGCGGACGTCCTGGCGGTAGAAAAGCTGCAGTTGCATGCCGCCCGACAGATCATCGGTATAGGGGTTGGTGAGGGCCACGATTTCGGTCTCCAGCCCCGTGCGCAGGTCGGACCCCGCGCTGCCGCCGACGCCGATCAGAGATTTGGAATAGCGGGAATAAACTTCGATAAAGTCGACCTCTGGCATGCCGCGGGCGCGATGATTGCTCAGCGCGTCACCAAGGTCTTTGTGATCGACAAACTTTTGAAACTTCTCCCAGTTCTCATAGGTCACCGTGGCATTGCGCGCCTGATAGGCGATCACATGCAGCCCGTCTGGCGTCGCGGCGAGGTCAACCGCAGGCGTGTCACCGTTGCGGCCCGTCACAGGCGCAACTTTGCCGCCCGCCACGTCCACGAAATGGGCAAAGCGCTGGGTCAGGTAAGGAAGTTTGGTGCCTGCGAACTCCTGCCCATTGACAAGGTCAGCAATCATTTTACCGTCTGCGGGAATCTGATAGTCGCGTGGTTCGATCCACAATTCATGCGCCGTGACAGGCGCAGTCAGCAAGACAAATAAAAGAGCGAGCAAACGCATGGGCAAATCCTTCATAACGACAACAAGGGTGGCATTGGCTTGGATATTGTCAAGCGCGATGGTGGTTTGGATCACGCTCGCGTCAACGGCACAGGCGCATGAAGTTTTGCCGACGATCGCCGATATGCGGCAAGAGGGCGACACGTTGGTCTTTGACATGCGTCTGTCGATGGAAAGCTTTATCGCCGGGATCGATCAGGACATAGTGCTGGATACCAATGACGCACCGCAAGCCGCAACCTATGATGAGTTGCGCGCGCTGGAACCTGCCGCATTGCAGGCGGCGTTCGAAGAATATTGGCCGCAGATGGCAGCGCAAATCAGCGTGACGGCGGACGATGTGCCGCTGGAGCTGACGCTGGTGGAAGCCTTGGGTGGTGAAATCGGCGATATCGAGACCGCGCGCGCCTCTGCCATTCGGATCGCGGCGGACTTGCCCGCAGGGGCCGAGACGGTATCATTTGCATGGGATCGCAGCTTTGGCACGCTTGTGCTGCGGCAAATGGATGTCCCAGCACCTTATGACGGCTATTTGCAGTCGGGTGAGGGCACAGGGCCAATCAGCCTTGCGGGTGGCGATCAGGCGGGTCCATTGCAGACCTTTATCAACTATGTCCCCGTGGGCTTTGACCACATTGTGCCCTTGGGGTTGGATCACATTCTGTTTGTGCTGGGCCTGTTCTTTTTGTCCACGCGCATGGGGCCGCTGTTGTGGCAGGTCAGCGCCTTTACGTTGGCGCATACGATCACCTTGGCGCTAGCCGCACTTGGATATGTCACCGTGCCGGGCAGCATTGTTGAGCCGTTGATCGCGCTGTCGATTGTCTATGTGGCGGTTGAAAACCTCTTTACCGATGGGCTGTCGCGCTGGCGGCCGTTCATCATCTTTGGGTTTGGCCTGCTGCACGGGCTTGGCTTTGCCTCTGTCCTGGCAGAGTTCGGATTGCCCGAAGGCACGTTCGTACCGGCGTTGATCGGCTTTAACATCGGCGTCGAGGTGGGCCAGCTGGCCGTCATCGGCGTGGCTTATGTCTGTGTGATGAAGGCGATTGAATACAGCGAGAAGGGCACCGAAAGCCGGACGACGGCGGCAATCTATCTGGCGGTGATGCTGCTGGTGATGGCGCTGATCATTCCGGTGTCCGGCATGGCGCCTGATCTGGCCGAAGCGGTGGTGCCGCTGATCGCCATGGTCGCTGTCTTGCTGGGGCTCTGTGCGGCATCCGTTGTCGTGGGACGCTTTGACAGCTACCGCGAGATGGTGGCGATGCCGGGGTCGATCCTGATCGCCGTGATCGCGGCCTATTGGTGCATTGAGCGGGTGTTTTTGTAACATTCGCCGCCGCGCGGGCCGCAAAAGGCAGGTATTCCATACCTTGTGACGACGCAGGGGACCCCGATATCGTGAGGTACGAAATAGGGGACCCTGTGAATGTCCATGAGTTTGCGCGCAGCCACGCGTGATGATGTTAGCCAAATGGCCGCGCTTGTCGATATGTCAGGCGAGGGGTTGCCGCGCGCGCTTTGGGCGCGTCAGGCCGATCATGGGCAGGACCCATTGGATTTCGGCGCGCAACGCATTGCGGGCGATGAAGGGGCCTTGTCCTGGCGGCACGCAACGATTGCCACCATCGATGATGAGATCGCGGGGCTTTTGATCACTGATGAGCTTGCTGCGACGCCCGCAGAGATGAGCAGCGACACGCATCCCATCGTGCGCCCCCTGATCCGTCTTGAAAACATGGCCCGCAGCACACGGACGTTGGCGGCTTTGGCGGTCTTTGAGCCCCACCGCCGCAAAGGGGTGGCGACGGCGCTGTTACAGCGGGCGGAAATGGGCACCGGACCCGAGGGCATGTCGGCCATCGTGACGGACCTCAACGCCGCCGGTTCCGCCTTTCTGGCCAAGAACGGCTATGTGCATGCAGCTGACCTTCCTTTGGTCCATGCGGATTGGGAAACGCCCAGCAATGCTTGGGTCTTGATGCGCAAAGCCCCCTGAGGAAAAGCGGTAGACTCCTTTTCCATCGCCACCTAGACATCGCGGTGACTTAAAAGGGCTATTTGCATGCATATCTTTCGTTTTGGACTTATCGCCGCAACACTTGCAGCCACTGTGGCCTGCTCGAGCATTAGTGAAGAGGAAAGAGAAATCCGGAACGCCGAGGCCCGCGAAGCAGCGCGCGCCGATTTTCAAACCCAAGGAACACCCGCGCTGACAGCCTGCATCCAACATGCAACAGGACGTGGCAATGCAGCCGCGACACTTGCCGCAGATGGATACGCTTCAAGTAACGGGAAGGATTACCAACGCAGCTTTGACGGTGCGGAGGTGGGCTTGTTCAGCCAAAACTGGATCAACGTTGATTTGGACACGCCGTGTAAAATTCGAACGACACGTTACTTTGGCAACGTCTTTGCACTTCGCGATCACATTGTTGCAGAGATGGCGACGCTTGGTTATCAGCCCGCAGCCAGCGCGGGCCGGGCAGGTTTGACCTTTCGCAATGGGGCCAGCACCGTGCTTGTCGAAGGCGGCACGGAAAGCATCAGCGGGGCGGTCTTTACCAACATGACAGTGTCTGCACTTTAGGCGCAGGACCACGGCTATCGCGGCACAGATCAGGGTGTTGGAACGAGGGCTTGCCAAGGCCGCGCACCCGGTCTATATCGCGCGCACTTAATCCCACAGGCGGGGGCGGGTCAGAGGGGGAGACATCCCTGATGATCCACCGGTTGGGCCACATGGTCTAATTCCCCGCTGAGGCTGAAACCGGAAAAGGAAAAGACATGGGCTTACCCGAGTTCTCCATGCGCCAACTGCTTGAAGCAGGCGTACACTTTGGTCACCAGACCGCACGCTGGAACCCCAAGATGGGCCAGTATATCTACGGTTCCCGCAACGGCATCCACATCATGGACCTGACGCAGACTGTTCCAATGCTGGATCAGGCGCTGCAAGCCATCCGTGACACCGTCGCCAAGGGCGGCCGGATCCTGTTCGTCGGCACCAAGCGTCAGGCCGCAAAGCCAATCGCTGAAGCTGCTGAGAAATCCGCGCAGTTCTACATGAACCACCGCTGGCTGGGTGGCACGCTGACCAACTGGCAGACCGTGTCACAGTCGATCAACCGTCTGAAGGCGATTGACGAAGCGTCCTCCACCGGTTTTTCCGGCCTGACCAAGAAAGAGCGTCTGGGCATGGAACGTGAGCAGGGCAAACTGCAAGCCTCGCTTGGTGGCATCGCCGAGATGGGCGGCACGCCTGATCTGTTGTTCGTCATCGACGTCAACAAAGAAGACCTCGCCATCGCGGAAGCCAAGAAGCTGGGTATCCCGGTTGTGGCTGTGGTCGACACCAACTGCTCGCCCGAGGGTGTGGATTACCCGATCCCCGGCAACGACGACGCGGCACGCGCCATTGCGCTTTACTGCGATCTGGCAGCCCGTGCTGCCCTTGACGGCATGTCCGCCCAGCTGGGTGCGGCAGGTGTCGACATGGGTGCCATGGAAGAGCTGGCAGAAGAAGTTGTCGCCGAAGAAGCTGTCGAAGCGGCCGCAGACTAAGCGTCACACGCTTGTCACATCGACCGGGCAGGGGGCATGCGTCCCCGCCCGGCACATATGATTTTTCTCAAGGAGAGATGACATGGCTATCACCGCAGCAATGGTGAAAGAACTGCGCGAAGCAACCGGCGCAGGCATGATGGACGCCAAGAAGGCGCTGACCGAAAATGATGGCGACATGGAAGCCGCAACCGACTGGCTGCGCACCAAAGGTCTTGCTAAAGCCGCCAAGAAATCTGGCCGCACCGCAGCCGAGGGCCTTGTGGCTGTCGCAGTGTCCGGCGGTAAGGGTGTCGCTGTTGAAGTGAACTCTGAAACCGACTTTGTCGGCAAGAACGCTGACTTTCAGGCAATGGTTGCCAAAATCGCAAACGCCGCTTTGGGTGTGAACGACATCGACGGTCTGAAGGCCGCCGAGATCGATGGCAAATCGGTTGAGCAAACCGTGACTGACGCGGTTGCCGTGATCGGTGAAAACATGTCCGTGCGCCGGATGGCGGCCCTCGAAGGGGCAAACGTCGTGACTTATGTGCACAACGCTGCTGCCACAGACATGGGCAACATCGGTGTGCTGGTCGCCATGACCGGCGACAACGAAGGTTTTGGCCGTCAGGTTGCGATGCACATTGCTGCCACCAACCCTGCTGCCCTGAACGAAGCTGATCTGGACCCGGCGATTGTCGAAAAAGAAAAGCAAATTCAGATGGATATCGCCCGCGAATCCGGCAAACCCGAGCAGGTCATTGAAAAGATGATCATTGGCCGCATGAAGAAATACATGGCCGAGGTCACATTGGTGAACCAGCAGTTCGTGGTGAACCCTGACCTGACCGTTGGTGCGGCTGCTGCCGAGGCTGGTGTTGAGATCACCGGTTTTGTCCGCCTTGAAAAAGGTGAAGGCATCGAAGTGGTTGCTGAAGATTTCGCCGCTGAAGTGGCCAAGCTGAACGGCTAACCGCCACTTTGCAAAACCAGTTTAGGCCCATCGCGTCCTGCGGCGGGCCTTTTCATTTTTTGCGCCTTGTTGTGCCGCAATCCCGGCGCAATCGCATCCTAGGCAATTGATTGAATTAACTTGTTTAGGATTCCATCATGCCCAGCACCATTGTGCAGACCGACACCGAAAATCAGTTCACCTGGTCCACCATCACCACCTATTTGTCAGACGAGGGTCTGAAAACCCAGCGCGACTGGGAATTTGATGACGGGACCATGCGGTTGGAAACCTATGATGCAGGCGTAATCTCGGAAATCCTTGAGGTTGATTCCACGGCCAATCCCGATCTGAACAACTGGCAGGGCATCGCGACCTACTACAATCCCGACGGCACAATCGGCGCGCGTGTCACCACCTATGACAATGGCACGGTCAAAAGCGTGACCTATACCGCTGGCGTGGTGACGCAAATCACGCAGGAAGACCCCTATGACGCCGTCAGCTGGGAAACGATCAACACCTATTACCACAGCAATGGTGTTCTTGCGGGGCGTGTGACGGTTGATGATGATGGCGTGCAGACCGAAGAGCAGTTTGAAAACGGCATCCGGTCGCAAACCACGATCTCTGATCAATACGACGCGGAGAATTTTGAGACGCTGGTCAGCTACTATCATTTGGACGGTGTGATTGCCGGGCAGGTGAACACCTATGACGACGGCACTGTGACCGAGACGCAGTATGAAAACGGCATCCGCACGCAATTGACGCAAACGGATCCATATGACGCCAAGACTTACGAGAGCATCACCACCTACTATCACATCGACGGCGTGATTGCGGGTCGCGTTACCGTTGCGGACGATGGTGTTCAGACCGAAGAGCAGTTTGAAAACGGCGTTCGGTCACAGACCACGCTCTCCGACCAATACGATGCCAAGACTTATGAAACCATCGTCAGCTATTTCGATCAGAACGGTGATATCCTCGGCAAGATCAACACTTACGACGATGGCACCGTGTTTGAGATGACCTTTGAAAACGGGGTCATGACCCAGAAGTCCCAGACCGACCAATATGACGCCAAGACTTATGAGACGGTCGATACCTACTATGATCTTAATGGGCAAATTTTGGGCCGCGTGACGGTGTTTGATACCGGCATTCAAAAGGAAGAAACCTTTGAAAATGGCGTCATTACCACAATCACGCAGACCGATCAGTACGACCAAGCCAGCTATGAAACCGTCACAACCCTTTTCGACGCAAACGGTGACAAGTTGCAGCGCACAACCATCCTGGACAACGGGATTGAGCGTCAGGAAGACTTTGAAAACGGTCAGCGCACAATGCTGACCGAGACGGATGCCTATGACGTCAAAACCTGGGCCACACAGGCGACGCAATACGATGCCAACGGTGTCGCGACGCTCAAGTTCAAAGAGAACGACAATGGCTTGAATGTCCTGACGGTCTTTGAAGACGGGGTGAAGACGCTTGTTCATCAAGAAGACACAACAGATCAGTTTGTCTGGCAAGAGCGTGGCACCAGTTACAATCCTGACGGATCGCGCGACGTGATCGAGACACGCTTTGACAACAATGACCGACGCTTTGTCGTCTTTGACGATGGCGAAAGCACGGTTGATTTCCGGATGGAACAGGACCGCGATGGATCAGAAACCTGGGCGTTCAAGGTTGTCGACTTTGACCCCGATGGGGGCCCGGCGGTTGTGACTTACTACGATTCGTCCGCCGAGTTGCCTGATCCCTACTTTGACTACCTTGGGCTGGTCTCGATCTAACCATTCTAAGACATTCAAAAAAGAAAAAGGCGCTGCAATCGGGAGAATTGCAGCGCCATACTCGTTACCCCCACGCGCAGTCATTGGGATGGGACAAGCGCGCTATGCAGGACCAGCTTCAGGAGGGTAAAAGCCCTGTCGCTGGTGTAGATGCGGACCGGCTTGCCTTGAAATCGCAAGGGTTCCGGCCCGCTGTTCCCTGGCCTAAGGCCACCACTCACGGAACAAGGTAAACTTGCCATTTGACGCGGGGTCACGAAAGTATGGGAAACCTGACCTCTTGGTCAGAAATTAGTTGTCGACGTCTTCCAGAACGAACATCTGGTTGTAGAACGCAGCCTTCAGCACAGCTTGTGCCGTTGTTTCCACGTCCAAAGCCTCGCGCGCGAGGCGCAAGTGCTTTTCGACCGTGGCAGGCGTCAGTTCCAGCAAAATAGCGATATCCTGCGTGGTTTTTCCGTCACCAACCCATTGCAGCACTTCGCGCTGGCGCTTGGTCAGCGGGCGCGAGCCGGAATAGGGCAGGGTCAGCAGCTTGAGGTGGAAGATATTGTTAAGCGCGATGATCTCTTCACCGTGTTTCGCCCAAACTTCTTCGACCTGATCCTGATTCATGCGCGGGCTGCCCACGAGGCCAATTGCGCCTTTGCTGCGTTCAGAGACCGAGCGGAAACTGATCGTGTAGCCCGCAGTAACGTCATGCTTTTGGTTGATCTGCAGCACGTTCAGCTCACCCGGTGTCAGGTTGCCGGTGCGCGCAAGCTCTTCCATCCATGTCCAGCTACAGGCGCCATTGTTGTTAAGCGCCCAACGCAACATCGGTGCGTGGTCATAATGGGTGTCGGTGAAAAAGCTTTCCATGAACTCACGGGAGTGGTTGGTCAGAATGACCCAATCCTGCGGATCGCCCAGACCATAGCTGGTGCGGTAACGGGTGTAGCCATAAAGCACGCGGTCAAAGCCATAGGACTTCATCAGCTCCACCTGATAGGTCCAGAGCTCATTGTCGGTCCTGGCGTTGGTGATCGCCGTCATATGCTGGAGGAGGTCGCTCATGGTGCGTCCCCCAGGTAATCCCGCAGGGCCGTCATCGCCATCGGGTAGCCCGCCGCGCCAAAGCCGCAGATCACCCCAATCGCGGCCTTCGCGATGTAAGAGGTGTGGCGGAAATCTTCGCGGGCGTGGACGTTCGACAGATGTAGTTCGATTACAGGCAATTCGGTCGAAAAGATCGCGTCCATCAGGGCAATCGACGTATGCGTATAAGCCCCTGCGTTCAGGATCACGCCTTGGTGCACACCCTTGGCCGCGTGGATCGCGTCAATCAGCGCGCCCTCGTGATTGGACTGCATGAACGTCGCTTTGATCCCAAGGGCTTTGGCGTGATCGGCGCAGAGTGTTTCGATCATGGGCAAGGTCGTCGTGCCATAAACCTCTGGCTGGCGTGTCCCCAGCAGGTTCAGGTTCGGGCCATTCAGGATAAGCAGCGAGGTCGTCATGCCGTTATCTTTGGCACAAAGTGTTTAGGCGCGAAACAGGATTTCGGGTTTTTGCCTCATTTGAGGGCAGTGGATGTGCTTTTTAGGCCTTGGAATCGTGTGATTTTGCAGCAATTTGCCGCGCCGCACCGGCGAGGGCCGGGATTGCCGCCTGCATTTGCCCCAGATCGCCGGGGTTGGAGGCATTACCATCGACCGCGCGTCGGATCACGCCTTGGATGATGGCGATAAAGCGGAAATAGCTGAATGTCAGGAAAAACGCCCAGTTTTCGGGCTTGGTGATGCCGCGCCTTTCGCAATAGGCGGCGATATAGGCCTCCTCTGTCGGGATGCCCAAGGCGGCGCGGTCCGCCATGCCAAGGCCGCGCGCGACACCTTGGTTGGGGAGCTGCATCCCCATGATTTGATAAGCCAGATCGGCCATGGGGTGCCCAAGCGTCGACAGCTCCCAATCCAGAAGCGCCAGCACGTGGGGACGGTCCGGGGCAAACATCAGGTTATCGAGCCTGAAATCGCCGTGTACGATGCTGATCTGGCCGTCGTCTGGCGGGATCCGCTCTGCCAGCCAGTCGATGAGCCAGTCCACGTCTTTTTGCGGGGCAATCTCTGCGGCGCGGTATTGTTTGGTCCAGCGTCCCACTTGCCGATCAAAATAGTTGCCGGGCGCGCCGTAGTCCGAAAGCCCTGCGGTCCCGACATCGACGCCATGCAAATCGGCCATCACACAGACCATGTTGTGATAGATCGCGCCGCGATCCGCCGTGTTGAGGTCGGGCAGGGCGGGGTTCCAGAAGGTGCGGCCCTGCAAGGCCTCCATCACAAAGAACTGGGTGCCAAGCGGGCTGTCATCGTCTGACAGGTGAAACATCTGCGGGACCGGCACGGCGCTGTCACGCAAGGCCTTCATGACCCGGTATTCCCGCGCGACCTGATGGGCTGACTTCAGCAGCTGACCGGGCGGCTTGGCGCGCAACACAAAGGAGCCTGCGCCGCTGCGCAGCAGATAGGTCGGATTCGACTGGCCGCCGGTAAAGCGGGTGATCGCATCAAGCGTGGAAAACCCCGCGACATGATCCGCCAGATAGCGTTCCAACGTGGCATGATCAAAGCTGTGGCGCAGATCATCCGTCGTCATGGGCAAGGCTTGGCGTTGACAAACATGACCGCAGTTTGGTCCAGTTGGCGGCAATTGCAAAGACCTACCGGGGGACGACAGATGGATATGAACCTTGGGGTCAGTGCACGGGTGGTCGAGTTACGTGACCGGGTGGCGGCGATGATCCGCGATGACATCGCGCCGCTGGCCGATGAATACCACGCCGAGGTGGCCGTGGGCGATCGCTGGACATTCACTTCGCGCCAGACGGAGATTTTGGAAGGGCTAAAGGCCAAGGCTAAAGCCGCCGGTCTGTGGAACTTTTGGCTGACCGATAGCGACAAGGGTTTTGGCCTAACAACGGTCGAATACGCTTATCTGGCCGAGGAAATGGGCAAGGTCAGTATCGCGGCAGAGGTGTTCAACTGCAACGCACCCGACACCGGAAACATGGAGGTGTTTGAACGCTACGGCACCCCGGCGATGAAGGACAGATGGCTGAAACCCTTGCTGAATGGCGAGATCCGCTCTGCCTATTTGATGACGGAACCTGACGTCGCCTCATCCGATGCGACAAACATAGCGCTGTCCTGCGTGCGGGACGGGGATCATTATGTGTTGAACGGTGAAAAGTGGTGGGCCAGCGGGGCGGGCGACCCACGCACGGCTGTCTACATCGTTATGGTTCGCACCGGCGGGGATGACGCCCCCAAGCACAAGCGCCATTCGATGATTGTGGTGGATGCGGCCCTGCCGGGGATCGACGTACTGCGCCCGATGCATGTCTACGGTCATGACGATGCGCCGCATGGGCATATGCATATCCGGTTTTCGGATGTGCGGGTGCCTGTCGAGGACCTCTTGCTGGGTGAAGGGCGCGGGTTTGAGATTGCGCAGGGCCGACTTGGGCCCGGGCGCATCCACCATTGTATGCGGGCCATTGGACAGGCAGAGGCGGCCCTTGCGTCGCTTTGCCAGCGGTCGCTGGCGCGCGAGGCCTTTGGCAAGCCGATTGCCGCGCTGGGTGCCAATTTCGACATCATCGCTGAGGCGCGGATGAAGATTGAACAGGCGCGGCTCTTGTGCCTGAAAGCGGCTTGGATGATGGATCAAGGGGATGCCCGCGCCGCAGCACCTTGGATCAGCCAGATCAAGGTTGTGGCCCCGCGGATCGCGCTGGAAGTGATCGACGAGGCGATCCAGATGCACGGTGCCATGGGGATATCGCAGGACACGCCGCTCGCCGCTGCCTGGACGGCGACGCGCACGTTGCGCATGGCTGATGGGCCAGACGCGGTACATCGCAGGCAGGTCGCGCGGGCGGAACTGCGCAAACATACGCAGGACAAGATCTAGGCGCAGGTCGGTCGGCGGTCATGGCGTGCAAACTCCCTGCTTGACAATCGGGCCCATCGGGAACCTGTTAACGGTAACAGGACCCGCGTAAACCGCGGGCATTTCACGACCAAGGGGACATGATGTCAGAGCTATTTTCACTGCACGGCAAGCGCGCGCTGATCACCGGATCGTCGCAGGGGATCGGCTATGCCTTGGCGCAGGGGTTGATCGACGCTGGCGCACAGGTGGTGCTGAACGGGCGCGATAAGGCCAAGCTGGCAGCAGCCGCTGAGGCGCTTGGCGGAGCTGAGACGCTGGCCTTTGACGCCACCGACCATGACGCGGTGCGTGCAGCGGTGGATGGGTTTGAGGCGGACCATGGTGCTATCGACATTCTGGTGAACAATGCCGGGATGCAGCACCGCACAGAGCTTGAGAATTTTCCGGCGGATGCCTTTGAAAAACTACTGCAAACCAATGTCGCAAGCGTCTTTCACGTGGGCCAGGCAGTTGCCCGCCATATGATCGGGCGCGGTGCAGGCAAGATCATCAATATCGCCAGCGTTCAGACCGCCTTGGCCCGGCCCGGCATCGCGCCATATACGGCGACCAAAGGCGCGGTTGCGAACCTGACCAAGGGCATGGCAACCGATTGGGCCAAGCATGGGCTGCAATGCAACGCCATCGCGCCGGGCTATTTTGACACGCCGTTAAACGCAGCCTTGGTGGCGGACCCGGAGTTCAGCGCTTGGCTGGAAAAGCGCACGCCAGCGGGGCGTTGGGGCAATGTAGGAGAGCTGGTGGGCGCTTGCGTCTTTCTGTCGTCGGCGGCGTCGAGTTTCGTCAATGGCCACTGCCTTTACGTCGATGGCGGGATCACCGCGTCGCTGTGATCGGTCGGTTCGTCATTATGGGTGTGTCGGGCTGCGGAAAATCCTCGGTCGGGGCGGCGGTCGCGGAACAGACCGGGCTGCGGTTTGTGGATGGAGATGACCTGCATCCGGCCGCCAATATCGCCAAGATGTCGCAAGGTATCCCGCTTGATGATGCGGACCGCGCGCCATGGCTGGCGGAGGTCGGTAAAGTCCTGATCGCAGACGGGATCATCATTGGGTGTTCCGCCCTCAAAAGGACCTACCGCGACATCATCCGGCAACATGCGGGCCATCCGGTGCAGTTCTTTCATCTTGCGGCCTCGCGCGAGGTGCTTGCGGCCCGGGTGAAAGAGCGTGCGGGCCATTTTATGCCGCCCGCGCTGCTCGATAGCCAATACGCTGCACTGGAACCGCTTGGGTCCGATGAGCGAGGTCATGTGATTGATATTGATCAGGAATTTGACGCTGTCGTGCGCGACGCACTGTCACTGATCCGCCCGGATGACTAGGTCTTGCGGAACTGATCGAGGCTGACGACTTCGGCCTCTTTCGGGGCATCGTCGTCGGTTGTGTCGGGCTCCGCCATTTCTTCCATCGGGGCCTCTTCGACCTCTTCGGACGTGTCGTCTTCATCCTCATCGTCTTCTTGGGTTTCAAACCGCAAGCCGAACTCAACGGACGGATCCACAAAGGTCTTGATCGCGTCGTAGGGGATGTAAAGCGTCTCGGGGCTGTTGCCGAAATTCAGCGTGATTGCAAAGCCTTCGTCGGTGACATCAAGGTTGTCGAACCAATGCTGGATCACCACGGTCATCTCACCTGGATAGCGGTCTGACAGCCAATCCGCGATCTCGACATCGGGGTGCATGGTGTCAAAAGTGATGAAGAAATGATGCGCGCCGGGCAGCCCTTCTTTGGCAATCCGGTTCAGCACTTCTTGGATCAAGCCCCGCATGGCACGGTGCATCAGGTTTCCGTAATCAATGCTGCGGGACAAGGCGTGATCCTCCGGGCGCTATGGGGGCAGCATAGAAGATTCTTGGGGGGATGAAAGGGGCCTAAAGCAGGCCCGAGAGGTGAAAGATCAGGCCAAGTGCCGCATTGATGCACAGCACTGGGATCAGCCCCCAACCGCGCCACCACAAGAGGGCCGCAGCAAGGAGCGCCAGCAGGAGCGGAATGGCCTGCAAGCTGGAGAAGACCGGCGCGATGAAGGCCATGAGACCAAGTTCCACGGTGATGAGTGCTGCGAAGAAGACATGCAGCGCAAACCAAAGCGAGAGGTTTGCCATGACCCCGACTACGGCAGCTGTGATCCCGGCGAGGGCGGCTTGCAAGCGGGGTTGGCTTGCGAGCCAATCGATGAGCGGCGCGCCTGCGAAAATCCAGATAAAACAAGGCACAAAGGTTACCCAAAGCGCCATGCCGCCCGCCAGAAGCGCCAGCATCGGTCCGCTGGCCGTCAGGCCCGCCACCATGGCCACCATTTGCGTCACGAGGATCAGTGGGCCGGGGGTGGTTTCGGCCAATCCGAGGCCGTCCATCATTTGGGTCGTGGTGATCCAGCCATAATCCTGCACGACGGTTTGCGCCATATAGGCCAGCACCGCATAGGCCCCGCCAAAGGTCACGACAGCGAGCTTGGAGAAATAGAGGCCGAGGTCAAAAAGGAACGTGTTTCCAACAAGATAGGCCAGCGTGAGTGGGGCGATCCAGATCGCGGCGCCGATCAGGATCACCCGTGCTGTGCCGGTGAGGTTGGGCGGTGCTGCAGGCTCTGCCGTGGTTTTTGCCATCCAGATCGCGCCGATAATCGCAGCGAGCAGGATAACCAGTGGAAAGGGCAGGGCGAAGGCAAAGAGCGCGACAAAGGAGAGGGCTGCGAGGATGTAGGCGACCGGGCCGTGCAGGGCCTTGCCGATGAGCTTGCGCATGGCGCCTAAGACGATCACCACGACGGTTGCTTGCACCCCGACAAAGAGCGCCTGGACGAGCGGCAATTGGCCGTAAGTGCCGTAAATCAGAGCGAGAATGCCGATGACGATGGCACCGGGAATGACAAAGAGGCCACCGGCCAAAAGCCCGCCCGCGATGCCGCGTTGCCGCCATCCGGCATAGGTCGCCAATTGCATCGCCTCCGGTCCTGGAAGCAGCATGCAAAAGGACAGCGCGCGCAGGAATTGTTGTTCGGTGAGCCATGTGCGGTCCTCGACCAGCGCGCGATGCATCACGGCGATTTGGGCCGCGGGTCCGCCGAACGACAGCAATCCGATGCGGCCAAAGACACGCAACATCTGGTGCCAGCTGGGTGTCATGATAGCACCTTGGCGGCGGTGTTGTGGCGTTCATCCGCGCCGTCACGGGCCCAGCGATAAAGTGCATCATACAGCGGCATGGCGGCGTCGAGCTGCGCGATGTCGTCCTTGTATTGCCGTGACAGGCCAACCGAAAACGCAAGTAAACCAGCGGCTTGCGGGGCGTTCTTGTGTTGGTCTGTGTCAGCAGCACGGACGACGCCCGCCAAAAGATCAAGCGCGGGGTGCGAGAGGTTGAAGGTGGCAATCATCGCATCAAAGGTACAGTTTTCGCCCTTATGGGTCAGCGGGACATCGGGGACGTCAAACGGGGTCGCATCAAAGCGGCTGGCGACATCCGCGACCTCTGACGGTGGCACGAACATAAAGCTGGCGTTTGGGTCCACGAACCTGCGGATCAGCCAGGGGCAGGCGATACGATCGACTTTAGGCCGGTGACGTGTGACCCAGAGGGTCCTGCCGTTGTGGGGGGCAGGAATGGCGGGGATGGGCACGGCGGGCAGGGCGGCTTCGGCCCATGCCAGCATCCCGCCTTCAAGCACTTCGGATTTCAGGCCATTGGCCCGCAATTGGGCTGCGATGCCGTGGCTGATCTTACGGCCCCCGTGACAGACAGCCACAGAAGGCGCGCCATTCAACCGATTGAGAAGATTTGGAAAATCTTTGTAGTCATGTTGGATCGCGCCGGGGATCAGCCGCGCATCGGTGGCGACATCTTCGGGGATGCGCAGATCGATGATGACAGGCGCGTTAGGCGTGCCAATGAGGCGCATCAGCGCTTTGGGGTTTATGGTTTGAAAGCCGGACATGGGGCACCCTTTCTGATCTTTTCAGCGGATGCGAACCTTGGGCCGAAGCCTCACGGGGTGGTCGCACGTGGACCCCATAGCACGTTTGGTAAGCAAGAATTTGCTGCGGGTCAACTGACCGAAAAAGCAGCAATTCTTACTTTATCCCCAGTTTTTGGCGCTTTTGCGCTGGTCAAACCTTGCTCAAATTGCGCATGATATGGTATCGCGCTTGACATGATCCGCGAGATATTGCTGCGGCGTCTAAACCGTCCTGCCAGACGGGCTGTATATTGGGGGAAGAAAATGAACATCACGGAATCCATCGGGATGATGTCGACCGGCGCATTGATCACGCTGGGCGTGGCCTATTTCCTGGGCGCGTTTGACGAACCCAATCAAACGGCCCAAGTCGCGCCCGCGCCAGTGCAAACGGCAGCTACGCCGCAGGTGACGCGCACCACCAATGATTTGACGACCGTCAGCCCCGTGAACCAGATTGAGGCCATCGTTGCATTGTCAGAGCAGGGCCTGACGCAGGATCAGGAATTGACCGATGAGCAACGCGAAGTCATTGCGTTTTTCGAGGACACAGCGCGCGCGATGAACGAAGCTGACCGGGACCGCGATGGCGATGCTGTGCGGTTTTCAAACATGGCCGTTTCAAACCTGATGGTCCGGTATTATTACACAGTTCCAGGGACTTACGATGCGCTGAATGTAGAAAGCATCATGTCGTCGCAAGCGAACTTGGTGACGGCGACGCTGTGTCAGGGCGATGCGATCAAGACCCTGATGGAAGACTATGGGTTTGAATATGTCTACAACTACATCAGCAGCGATCAGCGGTTGATCGGGTCGGTGCAGGCCAATGCTTCGACCTGCGAAAGCTAACCCACGACGCGGCTCAGTTCGCGGATGATCTTGCGGCGCAGGGTCTGAGCGTATTCGCGGTGGGTGCGGGCGGTCATGACGAAGCCGTCGCGGGTAATGACGGCCCCCCGAAAGAAATTTGTGATCGCAAGGCCCATCGATTCAATAGCGATGCCGTTGATGGTCACCCCTTGCTGTTCTGCGGCGCGTCTTGCATTGCGCACCTCAGAGCCGCCATTGGGCGTGCCGTCCCCAGAGACATCAATGATTTTGCGTTTGCAGTCAGGGACTTGGGAAAACAACTTCAAGGAAAAGTAGATCGCCTCTGCCGGGGCGGTATCAGAGAGAACAAAAGCACGCGGCATCAAGCGGGCCCGCTGGGACAATGCGGCGACATCAGCGGCGGTAGACACGCGGGTCCAGGGGATCGACACCTCTTGCCGGTCGAAACCGGACCATTGCACCACGGCAATTGCGGCCTGGTTTTGTATGATCGCCTCAATCACTTCCGCGTCCTGAAGCGCATCGGCGAGGCCATCGGTCTGGACCCTGTATTCGCCCGGATCAACGGAGTTCGAGACATCGATGGTCAAAAGCAACGCCGTGTCACAAGCCGAGGTGATCGCTGGCCAGATTGCGCAGATCATAGACAGAAAAGGTAAACGCCCCATGCAACTATGGTGCGCAAGCCCCGCGCGAAAGGCAAGAGGCGGGCGTTCACGGCGACGTGGGTCAAAAAATGCACAGATTTGAGGGGGTTAAGTGCAGGTTTCTGTTGCCAGGTACCTGCGAACCCCGCCTATGGTCGCTAAACCGTAGGAGTTAAGATTTCAGTATTAGGCACAGCTTACGCTGCGACTGCCACTGGAGCATGGTTGTCATTTGCAACTATACAATTTGAACCGATAACGGTGGTATATCGCCGAGACAAAGCTAACCCCTTTAGACGTTCGTCGATCCTATTTCGTCCCCATCCGACCCCAAATGAAGGTTGATTGGTGGAGACGCCGGGTACCGCCCCCGGGTCCGATCCGCTTATTACGAGCGCGTTTATGTCCATAGTCCCGAAGGACATCTCATATGTAGGCAGCAAAATGTCTTTGGGCAAGGGGAAGCGTGCGGGGGATGGTTAACGGGGCGAAATCGGTGAAAACGGGATGCAGAACCAATGCACACCCCATGCACGACCCGTGCAGAATCCATATGCATCAGGGTCTTAAGATGCGTTAAGTAAGGCTGCGTGCAGGGCTGGTTGTGGGAGCAGGGGTCAGAAATCACGTCATTTTCAGTGAAAATGTGATGACCAATCTCTGAACGCAGCGCGCGGATGAACGGGTTATGAATCTGATTGCCTGCACGGGCAATTCACACGACAGTCATCTTCATGAACATTCTCTTTATCATGTATGACCAGCTCCGGTTTGATTACCTGAGCTGTGCGGGGCATCCGCATCTGAAGACGCCAAACTTTGATCGGGTCGCCGCCATGGGTGTGCGGTTTGATCAGGCCTATGTGCAATCGCCGATCTGTGGTGCCAGCCGGATGTGCTATTACACCGGGCGCTATGCCAGCAGCCACGGGGCGCAGTGGAATGGCTTTCCCTTGCGCGTGGGCGAGGTGACGCTGGGCGATCATCTGCGCAAGCTGGGCATGTCCTGTCATCTGATCGGCAAGACCCATATGGCGGTCGATGCGGAAGGGATGGAACGGCTTGGGCTGTCTGCGGATAGCGTCATTGGGGCGCGGCAGGCGGAATGCGGGTTTGACGTGTGGCAGCGCGATGATGGGCTTTGGGCCTATGGGCCGGATGGTTACTATGACAAAGGCCAGTCGCCCTATAACGCCTACCTCAAGTCCAAGGGATATGACGGCGAAAACCCTTGGGCGGATTATGCCAATGCCGGGGTGGATGACGATCAGATCGCCAGCGGCTGGATGTTCCGCAATGCCGACAAGCCCGCCAATATCCGCGAAGAAGATAGTGAGACGCCGTGGCTGACGTCAGAGGCGATCCGCTTTGTCGATCAGGCAGAGGGGCCGTGGTGCGCGCACCTGAGCTATATCAAGCCGCATTGGCCCTATATTGTGCCCGCACCCTATCACAACATGTTCGGGCCGCAGCATGTGCCGCCAGCGGTGCGTGACCCTGTTGAGAAGGACGATCCGCATCCGGTTTACGGCGCCTATATTGGCAACAAGATCGCGGCGGCGTTTCAGCAAGATGAGGTCCGCAACAAGGTGATCCCGGCCTATATGGGGTTGATCAAGCAGTGTGACGACCAGTTGGGTCGCTTGCTGGATCATCTTGAGGCGACGGGGCGGATGGATGACACGATGATCGTGCTGACCTCGGACCATGGGGATTATCTGGGCGATCATTGGCTGGGCGAAAAGGATCTGTTTCACGCGCCATCGGTGCGGGTGCCGATGATCGTCTATGATCCGCGGACCGAGGCGGATGCCACACGCGGCACGGTGTGCGATGCTTTGGTCGAAAGCATCGATCTGGCCGCGACCTTTGTTGAGGCGGCGGGCGGTGAGGTGCCGGATCACATCATTGAGGGGCGGTCTTTGGCACCTTGGTTGCACGGTGAGACCCCGGATTGGCGCGACTATGTGATCAGCGAATATGATTATTCGTCGACCCCTCAATGTGCCGCTCTGGGGTTGGAGCCACGGGATGCGCGGCTTTTCATGGTCTTTGATGGACGGTGGAAGATGGTGCATGCCGAAGGTGGGTTCCGGCCCATGCTGTTTGATCTGCAAAGTGACCCGGAAGAGTTCCATGACCTGGCCAAGGGGGATGGACATGGGGCCGAAATTGATCGGCTTTACGGATACTTAGCTGATTGGGGGCGACGGATGTCGCAACGCGTGACCCGGTCCGAGGCGCAGATCATTGCAAGCCGTGGTTCATCGGCGCGCAAGGGCGTTTTGCCGTTCTTGGTCGATGGATCAGAGGCGCCGGAGCCCTTGGTGGCACGCTACAAGGGACCGGTGCGGCAGCGCCACACAGACGACTAGGGCGTGAACGGTTTTTCAACCTTGATCGGTCAGATTGTCCGCGATGAAAACTGTGGTATTGCGACAAATCCTGGTGCTGTGGCTGATCTGGCCCGGGGTCCTGGCGGCTGAGGCGGCGTCGCTGTTTGGCGCAGGGCTGGCTGGCGGGCAGGGGGCCTTGGTCAATCTGGGGCAAGGGGGCGAGGATCAGGGCGGTGCGAGCCTGTTTATCGGGCGTGACGGCACCAGCTTTTTCCGACCCTATCCGGTGCGTGTGGCCCCTGAGACCGGGCGTGTTTATCTGGGTGTTGGAGAGGATGCGGCTGCACGGCTGCGCAATCTGATTGCCACGGCAGAGGCTGGGGCGGCGGGCTATGATGCGGTGCAATATGGTGCGCGCGTGAAGCCACCGCGACGGCCGACGCAGATGACCATTGCCCAGATTTACCATTGGATTGATGCGACCCCCGGACAGCCGCATGCCATTGGCCGTTACCAGTTCATTCCCGCCACGTTGCGGCGGCTGGTGGTCAAGGTTGGTGTGAGCCCAAATGCGGTGTTTGATGCAGAGGTGCAGAACAAACTGGCCGATGCTCTGCTGGTTGAGGCTGGGTTGAACGCCATGCAAGCGGGCGAGATTTCACGACATAAATTCATGGGCAATTTGGCAAAGATCTGGGCAGGATTGCCGACGCCATCGGGCAAGTCGCATTACGAGGGGTATGCAGGCAATAAGGCGACGATCACCTGGGCGCGGTTTGATGCGGCGATGGCGCAGATTTTTCCGAGTTGAGGCTTTGTGCTGGTTGGATACAGGGCAGGGCCCGCCGGTTTAGGCGAAGCTAAGTTGGATCTTGAGGGCCTTTGTGCGGTCGGAGGCCAGTTCAAACGCGGCGTGCATTTCGTCTAATGGAAGTGTGTCAGTGATCAGCGGTTTGACGTCCAGACGGCCATTGCGCATCAGATCGACGGCCTCAAAAAACTCGGCATGGAAGCGGAAAGAGCCTTTGAATTGTAGCTCTTTGGCGGTCATGGCTTGCACGGGCAACATCATGTCGCCGCCGAGACCAAGCTGTACCATGATCGCACCCGGTCGTAGGGCCGGAATGGTTGAGGCGACCACGGGGGCGACGCCGGTACATTCGAAGAGCACGTCGAAATGGCCTTTGTTTGCGGTGTAATTGTCGAGCGCTTCGGGCGTTTCGGCGACGTTGTGGGTGATGTCAGCGCCGACTTTTTCCGCCATGTGAAGGGTGAATGCGGTGATGTCGGTGGCGACGATCTGGGCGGCTCCGGCAACGCGCGCGACCAGAACGGCCAGCAGGCCAATTGGGCCACATCCGGTGACCAGCACGCGTTTGCCTGTCAATGCACCGGCTTGTTTGGCGGCGTGAAGAACGACGGAAAGCGGCTCTGCCATGGCGGCTTCTGCGGCGGTCAGCCCGTCGGCCACTGCGCATTGTGTTGCGTCAGCGACTAGCCATTCTTGGAACGCACCTTGGATGTGAGGAAATGGCATCGCAGAGCCGTAGAAACGCATGTTCAGGCAGTGGTTCTGTTTGCCGTCGTGGCAATAGGTGCAGTCCTGACAGGGACGCGATGGCGAAACGGCGACAAGCTGTCCCGCGCGCAGCCCGGTGACGCCATCGCCCAAAGCTTCAATGATCCCAGAGACTTCGTGGCCCAAGATCATCGGTTCCCTTAACCGGACCGCGCCAAAGCCACCGTGATTGTAATAGTGCAAATCCGAGCCGCAGATGCCGCCGGCTTGCATCTTGATCAAAACCTGGCCCGGACCTGCGGTTGGCGTGTCGCGGTCTTCAAGGCGAAGATCTTTGGCGGCGTGGGCGACGATGGCTTTCATGGGGACCTTTGGTAGTTGGGCGTTACAGCTGAGTTGGAGCATGTTGCGGGTGTTACGGTTTGTTGTCCAGCCGCATGAAAGTGCAGAGTTAAAGGGACAAATGGGTATCGGGCACCAATCCATTAATTACATAATACTGATTATACGTTTATTGGACCGCTTAGCAGCAGCCCCCCCATTTAGCCTGTTATGCGGCCAGATATGCATCACGGACCTCTGGGTGCGCTTCGAGTTCGGCCAGCGTCCCGTCGAACTTTTGCTCACCGCTTTCGATGATCACGGCGCGGTCTGCGACGACTTTGGCAAAGTGCAGGTTTTGTTCGGACAACAGGATCGTGAGCCCCTCAGATTTGAGCTGTGTGATGACCTGCGCCATCTGCTCGACGATCACGGGTGCGACGCCTTCGCTGGGTTCGTCGAACAAAACAAAGGACGGATTCCCCATCAAGGTGCGCGCGATGGTCAGCATTTGCTGCTCTCCCCCCGACAAAGCCTTGCCGCGGTTGTTGCGGCGTTCAGCAAGGTTGGGAAACAGATCAAACAGCATGTCCTGGGTCCATGTCGCAGCGCCTTCGCGTGGCGGCTGCATGCCGACGATGAGGTTTTCCAGCACGGTGAGATCGGTGAAAATGCGTCTGTCTTCAGGCACATAGCCCAATCCCAGTTTGGCGATCTTATGGGGCATCAGGCCGGAGATTTTGGTTCCCGCGAAAGTGATTTCGCCCGACATGGTCTGCACAATTTGCATCACGGATTTCAGCGTTGTCGATTTGCCCGCACCATTACGGCCCAGAAGTGCGACCACTTGCCCTTTGGGAACAGAAATACTAAGGTCACGCAGCACATGAGCTTTGCCGTAGAAGCTATTGATTTTGCTTACTTCAAGCATGTTCGGCACCCTCCTCCGACCCAAAGACCGTGCCGCCGCCAAGGTAGACCTCTTGCACTGTCGGATTGTTGCGGATTTCTTCGGCTGTGCCTTCGGTGATCAGTTCGCCGCGGTTCAGGACGATGATCCGATGCGAATGGGCAAAGACCACGTCCATGTCGTGTTCGGTGAACAGAACGCTGACGCCCCTGTCGCGGACGATGTCGGCGGTCAGTTGCATGAGCGCGACCCGTTCTTTCGGTGCCATGCCTGCGGTGGGTTCATCCATCAAGAGCACTTTGGGGTCATGGGCGAGCGCAATCGCAAGCTCCATCCGTTTGAGATCACCGTAGGCCAAGGTGGCACAATGGCGATCGGCCTGGTCGGCCATATTGACCATCTCCAGCAAATTGAGCGCTTCCGTGCGGTATTTGCGGGTGGCGTATGGCAGGATTGAGAAGACCTGCCGGTGGTGCGATAGGAGGGCCATCTGCACGTTTTCGATCACCGTCATGGATGTGTAGGTGGCCGTGATTTGGAACGTGCGCCCTACCCCTTGGCGCCAAACCTCGCGCGGTTTGAGGCCGGTGATGTTCTGCCCTTCGAGCAGGACGGAACCGCTGGTGGGTTTCAGCTGCCCCATCAGCATGTTGAAACAGGTGCTTTTGCCCGCGCCGTTGGGGCCGATCAGCGCCAAAAGCTCGCCCTTGTGCAGCTGGAGCGAGACATCATCGACGGCGACGATTGCCTCAAACCGTTTGGTCAGGTTCTGGGTTTCGAGAACTACGGTCATCACTGATCCCCCGCTTTGATCAGGCCGGAGCGTTCAAGCCCCTTGCGCAGGGAGCCGACGACGCCGTTGGGGGCCGCGATGACGACGAAGATGATCAAGAGACCCATGAGGAGACGCCAGTATTCGAACCGCAACAGCGTTTCTTCGATGCCTTTGAAGAACCCTGCCCCGACGACGCCACCGGCCAGCGTTTTGACGCCGCCGAGGAACACGACGATCAGCGCGTCAAAGCTGCGGGCGATTTCCAGTTCATTGGGAAAAACGCTGCCTTTGGCAAAGACAAAGAGCGCGCCTGCCAGCCCGCCCATCAGCCCGGCAAAGCCAAATGCGAAAAGTTGGACGCGGGCGGTGTCGATGCCCATCGCCTCTGCTTGTCGTTTGCTGTCGCGGGCGGCGCGCAGGGCATAGCCGAAAGGTGAATGCGCGATGTGGCGTAGCAGGATGATGCCTGAGACAGCGAGTATCAGCGTGAAATAGAAGTATGTGCTTGTCGATTTCAGCCATTCGGCGGGCCAGATGTTCAGGAGGCCATCGTCGCCGCCGGTGACGTCACCCCATTGGAAAACCAAGCTCCAGATCAATTGCGCGAAGGCCAGTGTGAGCATGGCAAAGTAGACGCCGGTGAGCCGCAGACAGACCCAGCCGATGGCAAGTGCGGCCAGACCCGCCCCGAGGGGTGCAAGGAGGAAAGCAAGCTCCATCGGGGTATTTGCGTGGGTCACAAGGAGGGCGGCGACATAGGCCCCGCCCCCGTAATAGGCCGCGTGGCCAAAGCTGACCAAACCGCCGGTGCCGAGCAGAAAATGCAAGGAAGCGGCAAAGAGGCAGAAGATGAGGACGTCCGTGGCCAGGACCAGCGAAAAGGAGGAGCCAAAGATCGGCAAGAGCGCCAAGAGAAAGAGCCCTGCCCCGACGATCATGCGGGCCTTGTTTGAGGCGGGTTTGATCGGGCGTTCCGGTTCACCAACCTGACCGTGTTCGCCTGCGACCTCTTCACGGCCAAAGAGGCCGTAGGGTCGGACCATGAGCACCACGATCATCACAATGAACATCAGGACCAAGGTGGATTGCGGGACGTAGGTGACGCCAAAGACGTTGAGGACCGAGATGATGATGGCGGCCAGATATGCGCCCGGCAGCGACCCCATGCCGCCGATGACGACCACAACAAAAACGGGCGTCAGGATGTTGAAATCCATTAGCAAATCGGCACCACCTTTGGGCAGTTGCAACGCACCGCCAAGGCCCGCGAGCGCAGCACCCAGCCCGAAGACGCCAGTAAAGAGCCACGCCTGATTGACGCCAAGTGCGCCAACCATCTCGCGGTCTTGGGTTGCGGCGCGGACGAGGACGCCGAGGCGCGTTTTTGTCATAAGATACCACAGGGATAGGGCGACAAAGGGTGTGATCACCAAGAGCGCCAGATCATATTTGGGGATGGGTTCGCCCATGATCCGGACGACGCCGCGCAGACCCGGTGAGCGTGGGCCCAGCAGATCCTCTGGCCCCCAGATGATCAGGGCAAGGTCTTGGATCACGAGGATCACGCCGAAGGTGGCGACGAGTTGGAACAGCTCTGGCGCTTTGTAGACCGGGCGCAGGACCAGCATTTCGATCAATACGCCGATAATGCCGACGACAATGCCTGCGAGCAGGATCGCGCCCCAGAAGCCGACAACGCCCGGCAGGACCTGTATCAGGGAATAGCCCACGTAGGCGCCGATCATATAGAGCGAGCCATGGGCGAAGTTGACGATCCGTGTGACGCCAAAGATCAGCGAGAGCCCGCAGGCCACCAGAAACAGCGAACTCGCATTGGCCAAGCCGGTCAGGATTTGAGCGACGAAGAATTCCACCGGCGTCACCTTTTTGTAGAGCGCAAAGTCAAGAAAATGGGCGGGTCATCACGGATGATGCCCGCCCGTTGGTTCTATGGCTTATTCTGCGGGACGCAGGGCCATCACCTCTTCGTCAGACAGCAGGTAATCCGCGCCGTCCTTGTAGACCCAATCGACCATGATGCCCTTGCCATCGCGGACCGTTGTCGTGCCGACGTAGGCGCCTGCTGTGGACTGGTTGTCGATGGAGCGGAACAGGATATCACCCATGGGTGTTGCCACTGTCAGGTCTTCAAAGGCGGCGCGAATGGCTTCGCCTTCGGTTGAGCCTGCTTTTTCGAGGGCCGCTGCGATGGATTGCACCGTCATGTAGCCGACGAGTGAGCCGATCCGCGGATAGTCATCGTAGCGGGCCTGATAGGCTGCCACGAATTCGCCCTCTGGGCCGTCTGTCATGTCTTGCCAAGGGTAGCCTGTGACGGTCCAGCCTTCGGGCGCTTCATCACCCAAGGGGTCCATGTATTCAGGCTCTCCCGAGAGCAGACCGTAGACGTTGCGGCCGTCAAAGAGGCCCCGGTCGGTGCCTTCGCGCACAAACTTGGCGAGGTCGGTGCCAAAGGTCACATTGTAGATCGCGTCGGGCTTTGACCGCTCGAGCGCCTGCACTTCTGCGCCGGCATCGATCTTGAAGACGCCGGGCCATTGCTCTGCCACGAATTCAACGTCAGGGCGCAGACGGGTCAGCGCGTCTTTGAACGCGGCCACGGCGTCTTTGCCGTAGGCATAGTTCGGCGCGATGGTGGCATAGGTCACGGCGTCGGTCTTCGCGGCCTCTTCGGCCAGCATCGCAGCCTGCATGTAGGTGGAAGCGCGCAGACGGAACGTGTAGGGGTTGCCCGCGCTCCAGACCAAGGCATCTGCCAACGGCTCGGACGCGAGATAGACGTATTCTTTTTCGGCTGCATAGGACGAGATCGCCAAGCCGACGTTGGACAGGATCGTCCCGGTCAGCATGACGGCCCCTTCGTTGGACATCAGCTCTTCGGCGATTTTGATTGCCTCGCCGGGCTCACCCTGGTCATCGCGGAAGATGAATTCCAGCGGGCGGCCCATGACGCCACCGTCGCCGTTGATTTCTTCAAGCGCCAGTTCGATGCCCTGCTTGTAGGGGGCGGTAAAGGCCGCCATGCGCTTGTAGTGGTTGATCTCACCAATAACGATGGCCTCTTGGGCGTTGGCGATGGTTGCAATCGGCATTGCAGCAAGTGTCGCAAACCCCAACAGCCCTTTTAAGAACGATTTCCGTTTCATAGTCTTCGTATCCTCTCTGTTGTCGGTATGCCGGTTTATTCTTGGTGAAAACTGGGGTTCACGGGGTCGCCCAAATCTTCGATTGCTTCCGCGGCGACCCGTTCTCGGATTCTTTTGCGGTAGACGGTTGGCCCTTTGTCGATTGCAATGCGCACCGGCTTGCGCGGTTGCGGCCTTTGTTCCTCTTCATGAACAGCTTCTAGGATTGCCTTATCTTCAGCGAAAGCGATTTCGAACATCGCGTCGATTTTTGTCGATGCGGCGTCCTCGCCCACGGCTGTGTTACGCAGGTGCATCCAGTGATCGATGGTATAGTTTTCGTTCACCGGTGTGACAAAGTGGATGGCAAAGATGCGCACGCCTCTGTCGCGTTCGTCTTCGGGGCAATTCATCTTGGTATCGACGCTGCCAAAGTCGATTACGGCGGTCGATGGCAGATGCAGATCGTAGTAGTGCCAGCGATCGACGTTGCCGGTGAAACCGCCAAATTCCTGAAAAAAGCCGATGGGCGCGCCATCCCTGATCCAGCGCCATGCGCGGATGACATCGCCAGAGGTGGAGACATGCACCGGCACATCCTCGGATGCCGCGTTTCCGAGGGTCGTGGGGTGGACAAAGCTGACGTGGGCCGGGTCAACAAGGTTTTCGGCCACATTGAGGTAATGCGCCTTGATATGCAGGTGGCCGCCGTGGTGGATGTGCCATTTGGGGTCAGAAAGTTCAGGGATATCAAAGATATCGCTTTCATCCGCCAGCGCCTCGTCGCCCATCCAGATCCAGATGACGCCGTGCCGTTCAACCACCGGAAAGGCGCGCACAAAGGCGCGGTCAGGTGTGTTGTCTTGCCCCGGCACACGCACGCAGGTCCCTGCCGCGTTGAATGTCATGCCGTGGTAGCCGCATTGGATATTGCCGCCGACAAGCTTGCCTTTGGATAAGGGCAACAAGCGGTGCGGGCAGCGATCTTCGAGTGCGCTCGCCTGCCCTTTTGCGTTGCGAAACACGGCGATGCGCTGGCCCAGAATTTCGTGCGGCGCGATCTGATCGGTCAGATCATTTGACCACCCGACGACATACCAACTGTTGCGGACAAAATCCAAAACACGATCCCCTTTCGCTATCGATAGTCAGGACCAAAACAAAACCCCTGTCAAATAAATTCGTTGGTATGCGAGTGAACTTAGCTTGGATTTGCTTGTTTCTTCAGCGACCCAATGGCGTGCGGGGTGTTCTAATCGACAAAGGCGCGTTCGACGACAAAGGTATCGGGGCGGTTGTTGGCGCCTTCAGTCAGGCCGAACCCTTCGAGCATGGCTCTGGTGTCGCGCAACATGTCCATCGAGCCACAGATCATGGCGCGATCAACCTCGGGCGTGATGGGCGTGACATCCAGATCGGCAAAGACCTTGCCGGAGGCCATGAGGTCGGTGATCCGGCCCATCTGGGGAGAGGTTTCGCGTGTGGTCGTGCTGTAAAGGCGCAGGCCTCGGGCCACCTCCCCCACCAGGGGGTCTTGTTTTGTGGCGGCGACCAATTGCTGGCCATATGTCAGCTCTGCCAAGTCGCGGCAGGTGTGGGTCAGAATGACCTCATCGAACTTTTCGTAAGTGTCGGGGTCGCGGATCAGGCTGGCGAAGGGGGCGATGCCGGTGCCGGTTGAAAACATCCAAAGGCGTTTGCCGGGCAGCAGCGCATCGTTCACCAGTGTTCCGGTTGGCTTCTTGCGCATCAGGACGGTATCCCCCACCGCGATCTTTTGCAGATGCTCTGTGAGCGGACCGCCGGGCACCTTGATCGAATAGAATTCAATCTCTTCGTCCCAGTTGGGCGAGGCGATGGAATAGGCGCGGAACACCGGCTTTTCGGCATTGGGCAGGCCGATCATCACAAATTCGCCGGACCGAAACCGGAAAGAAGCCGGGCGTGTGACCCTGAACTTGAAGAGGCGGTCGGTGAAGTGTTCAACGGAGGTCACCGTCTGCGCGAAGACCCCTGCGGGGATCGGAAATGCGGGGGGTTTCTGCATGACATTAGTCGACATTTCTTGCGCGCCTTTTCATTTGTATACAAGCGAATATTCATGCCCTGCGCCTGTCTGTCAAGCACCGTCCGGATTTGCGACACTTGACCGCGCAAAACCAATAATGTTTGCATACAAATGAGATGCTGCGCGCGAGATGGAGGGTTCCATGCAAAAGCTGGTCATACGAAATATCGGTCAAATTCTGTCGGGGAAATTGGAGGAGCCGATGTTTGATGGCGACTGCATGATCGCGATTGACGGCAAGATCAGCGCTTGGGGCTACGCAAAAGACCTTGATTGCGAAGGCGCCACGACGGAGGTGAACGCCAATGGTGTGACGCTGGCGCCGGGGCTGATCGATAGCCATATCCATCCGGTTGTTGGCGATTACACACCACGGCAGCAACAGCTGCACTGGATCGATTCCACGCTGCATGGTGGCGTCACGACGCTGATTTCTGCCGGTGAGGTGCATATGCCCGGACGGCCCAAGGACATCGTCGGGTTGAAGGCCATGGCGATTGCATCGCAGCGTTGGTACGAAAATTTCCGCCCCTCTGGCATGAAGGTGCATGCGGGCGCGCCGGTCATTGAAAAAGGCATGGTCGAGGAAGACTTCAAAGAGATGGCCGACGCTGGTGTGAAGCTGTTGGGCGAGGTTGGTCTTGGCACCGTGAAGGACGGCAAGACGGCGCAGCAGATGGTCAGCTGGGCGCGCAAATACGGGATGCAAAGCACGATCCACACGGGTGGCCCGTCGATCCCCGGCTCTGGTCTGATCGATGCGGATATGGTGATGGAAACCGGCACGGATGTGATTGGGCATATCAACGGAGGGCATTCCGCCCTGCCCGACGATCAGATCATTTGCCTGTGCGAAAGCTGCAAGGCCGCGTTTGAAATTGTGCACAACGGCAATGAACGCGCGGCGGTTCTGACGGTGAATACCGCGCGGGAGTTGGGGAAGTTGGATCAGGTGATCCTTGGCACCGATGGACCTGCGGGATCTGGGGTTCAGCCCTTGGGGATTCTGCGGATGATCGCGATGCTGTCGGCCTTCGGCAATGTGCCGGCGGCGGAAGCGTTTTGCTTTGGGACTGGCAATACGTCGCGGCAACGCGCGTTGGACACCGGGTTGATCGAAAAGGGATATTGCGCCGATTTTGTACTGCTGGATCAGGCGCAGCACGCGCCCGGAAAAACGATGCTGGAGTCCGTTCAGTTGGGCAATCTGCCGGGCGTTGGCATGACGATCATTGATGGTGAAATTCGGTCGGAGCGGTCGCGCAATACGCCGCCCGCCAACAACCTTCCGGAGCGGGTCACGGGCTAGCGCCCTAGGCGATCTTTTTCAGTAGCTCCAAGAGCTTCTTTTGCTCATTTGGTTTGAGTGGCGACAGGGTGCGTTCACTGATGCGCAACCCATCGGCGCGGAGGTTTTCCGTCATGTCACGGCCTTGCGGGGTGAGTGAAATGACGAACCGGCGTTTGTCGTTGGGATCGGGGTTGGTCACCAGCAGGCCCTTTTCCTTAAGCCGGTCGACCACGCCTTTGATCGTGGCGGTGTCCATCGCGGCCAAACGGCCCAAATGGTTTTGCGACAGTGCGCCGTGTTCTGCGATACGCATCAGGGTCGAAAACTGGGTGGGGGTCAGGTTTTCAGACACGGTTTCCTGAAAGATCACGACATGGCGTTGGTTGGCCAGCCGCAGCAAATAGCCGACCTGTTCGTCCAAGGCGTATTTCTGCGTGTCTTCCAATGGTCCCTCACTCATGGTGCGCGTCTGATCCTAACCTGTTGCGATGGGCCAGTGTGTATCGTTGTGCGTCTTTAGCGCAACCCGTCTTGTCCCTGCGCGTCTTCATGGGTCAAGCCGCCGACCCGCGGTAGGGGTCGGCCGCTGTCGGTGACGGCCACGGCGACCATGATTTCATTACGACGCGGTGCATCGTTGAGGGAGACCTCAATCCCGTCAAAGTGGCTGCGCACGTATGCCGCATCCTTGTGGCCAAGCGGCACGTCGAGGACCTGGCCCGGACTGCCCATTTTTTTGGACGACGGCACGAGGGCCGCGCCCTTTTCGACCTCGGCCCGGAGCGGTGCGCCCAGTTTTGGGTGTAGGATCGCGGCGGCATGTTCAAGCTCACCGTTTTCGCCGACCATCGCGGATTTGCCGTAGCTTTCTGCTTGATCAGGCGAAATCCCCAGCGCTTCGACGCATTTGCGGCCTAGCAGGGTTCCGAGTTCGGCCCCGATGTCCATCAATAGGCTCAGGTCTTCTTGGTAGGTGCCTGCGAAGGGGTTTTCGATCACGGCCACGGCCACCGCTTTGCGTGTCGCCGGTGAGATTGTTTGACCCGCCTCTTGGTGGGTTTCTTCGATGTTTACGGCAATTTTTCTGATCTTGGCGGTCATCTTAATCCGTCCTCCCCGACGATGTCTTTGGCATCCAGGCCCCCTGCCCGGTTGTGGATCCGTGCGCCCGTGCTCATCACAAGGACCAGGGCCATTTCATTGGCGCGGGGTGCGTCGTTCAAGCCAACCTCCATCGAATCGAAGTGGCTGCGCACGTATGAGGCGTTGATATGGGTCACGGGCACATCAAGCCGCCCGCCGACGCCGGTGACCTTTTTGGTGGAGGGCACGATGGCGTTGGAATTGTCCAGAAGCTGGCGCATCGCGTAGCCGCCGGGCGCATGCCAAAGCGCGCCGTGTTCAATCTCACCAGCTTCTCCAATCATTGCGGCCTTGCCGTAGCCTTCGATCTGATCGGCGCCGCCCAGCATCTCAACCAGTCGCGCGGCCATCTTGAGGCCCAGCGGTTTGAGGTCTTCCATGAACCATTGGATGTCGGGCTCATAACGGCCCGCAAAGGGGTTTGCGATCACGGCGATGCCTGCGGCCCGGCGGAGGCTTTTGGCGGGAACGGGGCCGCCTTCGTGGAAAATCTCTTCGACCGAGAAAGCCGTTTTGCGGATGGAGAGGTCAGGCATGTAGGTGCTCCGGTGTGTTTGGCATGAGGCGGCTGGTGCTGGTCGTGCGCGCGTGGCCTTGCAAGAAAAGCCCGGCGTCGATGATGAGGTCTTGGGTCTGGATGGATTGTGCAAAAGCGGTGCCTGCGCGCAAGGCTTTGTCGATCTGAGGAGTAGTCAGACACCCGCAACCTGTGACCACGAGGCGGTCGCCAAGATCGCTGTCGGGGTCGATGTGCGAGGCAGGCGTGCGGGTGATGGCGGGATCGCCGGGCAGATCAACCGCATTGGCAATCAGGGTCGCAGCGACATCAGCGGAGGCGGCAGAGCGGGCCAGCACGGTGACGCTGTCGGCGATGCCGAGGCTATGGCTGCGACCGTGACAACCGCTTGTTGCGATGCCGCGGACCTTGTCGCGGCCGCTGATCACGATGCGGCCAAGGTCGGTGCCATCCGCCCCTGCCATGGCTGTGGTGAAGGTGGCGTCGGCGTCGAGGTGGAGCGCGATATCGCCGCCGTTGTTCACATAGGCGCGGGTCAGATCGGCGTATTGTGTCATGGCGGAGAGGATTTCGTCCGCGACGGCCCCCGCGACGCAGATCATCGCGGTGAGGTCATTGTGCTTTGCGAAAGGGCGCGCAGCCGTGGCCATGCGTCGCGCCACGGCAGAGGTCGGCGTCGGCCATGTGGCGGTCATGGGCGCGCGCAAGAGATCAAGCTCGGCGACGAGTTCGTCCAGAATGGTCGCGAAGCGCGCATGCGCTGCTTCAAACGCGATTTGGCGTTGGCCGTCCGCACCGATAATCAAGTCAATCGGCCCGTGTTGCAGGTGCAGCCGCGTGCCGTCGGGCAGAAGTGATGCAACCGGCAACATCAGGTCAATCCTTTGACCAGCGGTAGTTTTCATGGGCCATCGGATTGCGTGTCTTGGCGTTTTGGGTCACGTGGCGGGCCGCGTCGCGGTTGATGTCAGAGACCTGTTTGAGATGCTCCATATGGCCGCCGAGGACCTGGTAGTCAGACACGCGCAAGGTGAATTCGATTGGGGCGACCAAGGCGGGCGTCGGGACATAGCCAAAGGACTGTGTGGGCATGTCCAGCACATCGACCATGACCGTGATGCCGCCACCCGGCCAGACGTAGACGTCAGCGCCGCCGCAGGACACATGGGTCAAAGCTTCTTTGACGGAGCGGGTCAGCCGCACCGGGTTTTGGGTGACGCCAGCCCGCAGGCTGCCCCCTGCCCCGCCCATAAACAGAACCGAGCAGACGGAAGGCTCGCAATTCTCGGCGATCAGTTCGGCAGAGGCGCGCAGCACATCGGGAATGGGCTGGGGTCGCGGCACGAGATCGGCGTCGAGTTCGAAATACGCCACCTGTTCGCCGGTGGTGGAGACCATCAGAAGCCGCAGGCCTTCCCATGCGATCTTGGGGTTGAAAGGACCGAGGATTTTCAACGGGTCTTCGATATCGGTGCCGCCCCAGCCGGTGCCGGGGTTCGCGACCTGAAAGTAACGGCCCGGGGTTGAGCGGCGGCCCAGTATCTTGATGCCCGTGGCAGGCACGTTGAGCTGTTTGCCGGTTTCATGTTCGGACAAGACGCCGGTGATGTGATCGTCCACAACGACCACGTCATCCACATGGCCGATCCACTGCATCGGGAACATGCCAATCGTGGCGGAGCCACAACCGACGCGCATCAGGTTCTCGGTTACACCATTCACGATCGGCGGCTTGCCTGCGGCCACGACGAGTTCGGTTTGGTGTGCACCGTCGCCGATGGTCATCGTCACGGCCTCGCGGTTGCATAGCCGCAAGAGCGCGTCACAGGTCACGCGACCCTCTTTCTTGGTGCCGCCGGTCAAGTGCTCGACGCCGCCGAGGGACAGCATCTTGGAGCCGTATTCGGAGGTGGTGACATGGCCGATGGGTTCGCCATCAACCCGGACCACATCGCATTCGTGGCCGATGTGGCGATCTGTGTCGATTTTGACCTTCACGCCGCAGTAGCTAAAGATCCCCTCGGTCACGACGGTGACCATATCGACGCCTTCGACGTCCTGGCTGACGATGAAGGGGGCCGGTTTGTAGTCGGGATAGGTGGTGCCTGCGCCGACAGCCGTGACAAAGGGCCGGTCCCCCTTGATGATGTCGCCGTTCCAGTCTTCGTCCTCGACCCCGCTGATAAAGGGCACGAGTTTCTGATCGGTGCCTTGGATGATGGTCAGCGGGTCAAGGCGCACCAGTTCGCCACCATGGTTGGCATAGCGGTCACAGGCACCGGTTTTTTGATCGGCGATATAGCACATCACCGGACAGGCATCGCAGCGGATTTTTTCCGGTTTCTCGGCCTTGTTCATGCCTCGCCTCCAAGAATTGCAGACCGGACACGGTATGGCGTGGCGGGGACCTGTGTGATGCGCCGCCCCGTCGCGTGTTTGATGGCGTTGAGAAGTGCGGGCGCGGTCGGGATCAGGACATGTTCGCCAAGGCCCTTTGCGCCGAAGGGGCCATGCGCGTCTTCTTCTTCGATGATGATGGTCTCGATGGGCGGGATGTCCCCGAAGGTGGGGATCAGGTAGTCGTGCAGGTTTTCGGTGCGCCCGGGCAGGTATTCTTCCATCAAGGCCATCCCAAGGCCCTGCGCGATGCCGCCGTGGACCTGACCCTCGACCAGCATCGGGTTGATCGCATGTCCGACGTCGTGGGCGGCCACGAATTTGAGTGGTTTGACGGTGCCGAGAGCTGTATCAACCTCAACCACGGCAAGGTGCGCGGCATAGCCGAATTGCGCATAGGGGCTGCCTTGGCCGTTGGCATCAAGCGGCTTGATCGGCGGGTCATAGGTGCTGGTCGCTTGCAGGACGTAGCCGTCCTTATCGACCGGTAAGGCCGCTACATCAAGCGCGTGTTCGCCGGCATTGTCGCGGGCAATAATCTTGCCGTCTTCAAAGGACAAAGCTGCATCTGGGCTGACGTTGATCTTGGCCAAGATTTGCGCGCGGAGCGCGGCGGCAGAGAGCTGTGCGGCATTGCCAGAGACAAAGGTCTGGCGCGAGGCAGATGTCTTGCCCGCGTCGGGCGTGATGTCCGTGTCGGCACCGAGAAGTGTGATATCCGCGACGGGCACGCCCAGTTCGGTGGCAAAGATTTGAGTGATGACGGTGTTGGACCCTTGGCCGATATCCATCGCACCTTGGTGCAGGGTGATCCGGCCATCGGGGCCAAGTCCGCATTTGATTGTGGAGGGGTTGGGGAGCGAGGTATTGCCGCAGCCATACCAGCCCGCAGCGAGGCCAACGCCGCGCTTCAGCGTGGCATTCTGGGCGTTGAAGGTATCGGCCGCCGCGCGTTCGGTCGTCCAGGCGGGGCGCAGTGCCTCCAGGCAGGCCTTGATCCCGACGCCCTGTTCAAAGACCTGCCCGCAGACAGTCGGTTCGCCGTTGTCCAATGCGTTCAGAATGCGGAACTCCAGCGGGTCCATGTGGAGTTTCGCGGCCAGCTCATCGAATAGGCTTTCCTGTGCGATAGCCGATTGTGGCACACCGAAGCCCCGGAAGGCACCGGACGGCGGGTTGTTGGTATGAATGCCGCGCGAGACCGCGCGATAGTCGGCCACGGCATAGGGGCCAGAGGCGTGGACCGGGACGCGGTTGGCGACGGTTGGGCCCCAACTGGCGTAGGCACCGGTGTCGAAATCGCCCCTGAAGTCGAAGCCCTGCAGCTTGCCATTTTCGTCGGCACCAATCTTGAGCGTGATGTCGGCGGGGTGCCGTTTGGTGGAACTTTGCATGGATTCCGTGCGAGTGTAGCAAAGCCGCACGGGTTGGCCTGTTTTCATCGTGCCGAGTGCGAGAAACGGCTGCACTGTGAGATCGAGTTTTGAGCCAAAGCCGCCGCCGACGGAAGTGGGCACGATCCGAATTTTCGCGCGCGGGACGCCCAGAATGCGTTCAAGGCTTTCAAGGTTCATGCCGGGCGCTTGGGTGCATGTGTGAAGCTCGATCCGGTCGCCGTTCATCTGGGCAAACCCGGCTTCGGGTTCGATGTAGGCGTGCTCGACAAAGCCGGTTTGGAAGCGTCCTGTGACGGTGATCGCCGCAGTTGCCAGCGCGTCGTCCGGGTTGCCGCAGGTCACCAATCCGCCGCACATGACGTTGTCGCGGCGACCTTGGTGCACTTCATCCGCGCCAGTGGCGCATGCTTCGGTCGGGTTTTGGACGGCGGTGCCTTCGGTCCAGCTTACCGGGAAGGTTGCGGGGTCGAAGGCTGCGATGCGGTCCGGGGTTCCGATCACGGCAGCGATGGCTTCGCCGCGGAACCTGACCTCCTTCTCGGCAAAGACGGGTTGATCGATGAAGTCAGGGATCACGCCAAAGAGGTTGTCGCCGGGGACGTCTGTGGCTGTGAGCACCGTCTCAAGACCGGTCGATGCGACGAACGCGTCGAGGTCACCAAGGGCAAATGTGGCGCGTGGGAAGGGCGAGCGGATCACCAGAATTTCCAGACAACCGGCTGGGGCGACGTCATCGCCGAAGCGTTCGCGCCCCGTCACCTTGGCGTCGCCATCAAGGCGCGGGATGGAGGTGCCGGTTTCCCCATCCCCCTGTTTTGCAAGTGCGGGGACATCTGTCACGGCGTCCAGAATTTTGCGATAGCCGGTGCAACGGCAGAGAACACCGCCCAAGGCGTCTTGGGTGTCTTGCACCGACGGCGTCGGGTTCTTGCGCAACAAGGCAACTGCCGTGACCATCATCCCCGGCGTGCAGATGCCGCATTGGGCGGCCCCGTGATCCTGGAAGCGTTGCTTGAGCGATTGGGCGTCCCCGTCGGTCTTTTGCAAACCTGCAAGCGTCTCAACGCTGCGGCCTTCCGCCTGATGTGCGGCCATAAGGCAAGCGCATACGGGCGCGCCGTCGACAAGGATCGTGCAAGCACCGCAGTCCCCCGCGTTGCAGCCGATTTTGACGTCGCGCGCGCCCAGTTTTTCGCGCAAGACCTCTGAGATGCGTTGGCCGGGATGCGCGGGCACGCTGACGGTTTCGCCGTTCAGGGCAAAGGTCAGGATTGGATTGGGATTCGCGTGGTTCATGCGCCACCTGCCCGGATGATCGCGCGCCGGATTTGTTCTTGCACAGCGTCCATTCGAAACGCAGCACTTCCCCGGACGTCATCGATGGGGGACAGATCGGCCAGATGAGAGGGGTCGACCGGGGCGTCTGTAGGGCGCGCGCCGATGATTGCGGCCTCGAGCGTGGGCAAGCGCTGCGCGACAGCGGAGCAGGCCCCGACCGCGATGTGAGCCTTTGCAATCCGGCCCTGATCATCAAGCAGGACATTTGCAGCTGTCATACAGATCGAGATCACCAGATATCGGCGGCTTCCCAGCTTTTCAAAGGCCGATGCCATGCCGTCTGGCGGATTGGGAATGAGGACCGCCGTGACGATTTCGTCTTCGGCCAGGTCGGTTTGACGGACCCCGGTGATGAAATTGGAGAGGTCAACGACACGGGTGCCACGGGCGGCGCTGGCCAGTTCGACTTGTGCCCCCAAGGCCAGCAAGGGCGGCACGCCGTCGGCGGCGGGGGATGCGTTGCAAAGGTTTCCCGCAATGGTCCCGACGTTCTGAATTTGCTGGCCGCCGACCTCGCGGGCTGCCGCCTTGAGCGCGTCGAACGCAGGGGGCAAATCGCTCGCCACGATGTCGGACCATGTGGTCGCGGCACCA
The DNA here is from genome assembly GCA_947494675.1 of uncultured Paracoccaceae bacterium. Taxonomy (GTDB): domain Bacteria; phylum Pseudomonadota; class Alphaproteobacteria; order Rhodobacterales; family Rhodobacteraceae; genus CANMYO01. The sequence continues at coordinate 502,677 of CANLVP010000002.1, read as the reverse complement.
ATGCGGAATCCGTGGTCATCTTGGGAAATTCCGCGCAGACCCGCGACCCGCGCCAAGCTGACGATGGAACCGGGTCTTTGGCCCTGTTTCATGGCCGGAAACACGTCTGTCCCACCGGCCAAAACCACGGCTTTGTGGGACCTCAGGTATTCCAGCGTTTCGGCGAGTTCAGTTGATTGAATGAAAGTCAAAGCGAGGCACCAAACCGTTTGTATACAAATGGTATTTGGCAGGGACCGCTTCTGTCAACGAGTTTCTGGCCGCGTGAGGGCTTAGCCGGTGATCCCCTCAACCTGCGGGAGCGGGTTTGGTCGGGTCACGTTTTCGGGGCGCCGTTTTTCATAGAAAGCATTGCCGCCAGCGGTCAGCACGTAGTGGATGTTGTTGAAGGTCGCGTTGTACCACGCGGCATGGAAGAACCGCGCGCCGCCGACATTGGGGTGCCGCTCGCCCGTGAGCACTGCCGCAGCGGAGGCCTCTGCCAGGGCACGCGCCTCACCGCTCATGGATTTGGACATCACGCCGGGGGCGAATTGACGCCTTTGGCTGACGACGGCGCAGACGGAGTTGGGGAAGTCGTCAGATTGCACGCGGTTCATTACGACGCTGCCAACGGCGATCATGCCGTCGCGGCTGGAGCGGTTTGATTCAAAATACATCGCACGCGCCATGCAGTTTATGTCCGTGGCAGAAGCGACGCCTGCCTCGGGCGCAGGATTGCGTGCGCAGCCGCTGAGGCCGCAGGCCACGACTGCCATTAGCAAGATGGCACGTTTGGTTTGCATGTCGGATCACTCCCCTGCCCGTCAGATGCGCAGTCTTACACAGGGCGGCGGCGAAGTGACAGAGCTTGTGGCGCGGGCCGTCACGGAAACGGATTGAATTTACTTTGGCAAGCAAAGTAAAACGACGCATTGGCAGTGTGGGGCGGTGGTGATGGAGAATTCAAAGGACACGACGCGGTCGGCGATCCTGGATGCCATTCGGCGCGCGGGCCGCATTGCGCGGATTGATCTTGCGCAGGCCACCGATACGTCACCTGCGACCGTCACAACCATCACGGCAGAGATGATCCGCGATGGGCTGATCGCCGAAGTGGCCCGGTCCTCGGCTAAGTCCGGATCCGGGCGCGGTCGTCCAAGGGTTGACCTCGCGCTGCGTGCCGATGCGTTTTTGGTGGCGGGTCTCAAGGTTGGTGAGACGACAATTTCGGTCGTTCTGGTCGATTTTGCGGGGACGGTTGTGCATCAACATACCATGCCCCGCGATCAGACGCGGGTGGCGTTGGACGGGCTGATTTCGCAGACCCGGCAGGCGCTTGATGCGACGCTTGAAGATGCCGCCTATGGGTTTGACGACCTCTCTGCCGTGGGCGTGGGCATTGCAGGGATCGTGGACGCGACGCGCGGATTTGTGCATTGGTCGCCGTTTTTGGAAGAGCGCAATGTTGAATTGGCGACAGCGCTATATAAGGCGCTGAAGTTACGCGTCTTTTTGGACAATGACGCCAATCTGGTTGCAATGGCCGAGCAATATCTGGGCGATGCGCGCGACACGGCGAATTTTATCGTGGTCACGATTGAGGCCGGGGTCGGCATGGGGATTGTCATCGACAATCAGGTCTATCGTGGCACGCGGGGCTGTGGGGCGGAGTTTGGGCATACCAAGGTGCAGCTGGATGGCGCGCTGTGTCGCTGCGGCCAGCGCGGCTGTCTGGAGGCCTATGTGGCCGACTATGCGTTGCTGCGGGAGGCCTCGTTTGATGCGCAGGGCCATTCGCCCGAAAGCGGTGTGCAGGACTTGCTGGCGGCTGCGCGCGACGGGGATGCAACCGCACAGAGCATCGTAAACCGGTCGAGCCGGATTTTCGCGATGGGGCTGTCCAATCTGGTGAACCTGTTTGACCCGGAGCTGATCATTCTGTCAGGCGAACGCATGTCGTTTGACCACCTTTACGCCGAAGATGTGATCACCGCGATCAAGGCGTCCATCGTGCAGGTGGATGCGCCGCCGCCGAAGATCGTCGTGCACAAGTGGGGCGACTTTATGTGGGCGCGGGGTGCTGCCGCCTTTGCGCTTTTGGGCGTGGCCGAGATGTCGTTGCGCGACGGGATTGACCGCGTGGCCTGAGCGGGCACGCGGCCCCTGCCCTAGACGAAGCGGTTGATGTAGTTTTCCAGGATTTCTTGCCGACCAGAGCGCGGTGTCGGGTTGATGTTGTCCTTAGCAACACGGGCCGCGATGCTGCCTAGATCACTGTTGAGCATCGCCTTGGCGGCGGGCGTGTCCCAGCCTGCGTAGCGGTCTTCCAATGCCTCCTCGAGCCCGCCATCGGCCAGCATCGCATGGGCCGCTTTCAGCCCGCGTGCGCAGACATCCATCCCACCGATGTGGCTTGCGATCAGGTCTTCGGCGTCGAGCGATTGACGGCGCAGTTTGGCGTCGAAATTGGTGCCACCGGTGTCGAAACCGCCTGCCTTGAGGATGTGGTAGTAGGCTAGCGCCACCTCTGGCACATTGTTGGGGAATTGGTCGGTGTCCCAGCCCGATTGGTAGTCGTTGCGGTTCATATCGATGGAGCCGAGTACGCCCAAGGCGGCGGCGGTCGCGATTTCATGTTCAAAGCTGTGGCCCGCAAGGATCGCGTGGCCCTGTTCGAGGTTCAGCTTCACCTCATTCTCCAGCCCGTATTTCTGCAAGAATCCAAAGCAGGTGGCGGCGTCGTAGTCGTATTGGTGCTTGGACGGCTCTTGCGGCTTGGGTTCCACAAGGATCGTGCCTTTGAAGCCGATCTTATGTTTGTAATCGACGACCATGTTGAGGAAGCGGCCCATGTGGTCAAGTTCGCGCCCCATGTCGGTGTTGATCAGGGTCTCATAACCTTCGCGACCGCCCCAGAGGACGTAGTTTTCGCCGCCCAGTTTTTGGGTGGCGTCCATGCAGCTTTTGACCGTCGCGGCAGCAAAGGCAAAGACGTCCGGGTCGGGGTTGGTGGAGGCGCCGGACATGTAGCGGCGGTGGCTGAACATGTTCGCGGTGCCCCAGAGGAGCTTGGTGCCTGTGGTTTCCATTTTGCCCGCGAAGTAATCGGTCATCTCATCGAGGCGGCTGGTGTTCTCGGCAAAGCTGCCGCCCTCGGGGCGCACATCGGCGTCGTGGAAACAGAAATACGGCACGCCGAGGATGCGAAACATCTCGAACGCCGTGTCGGCCTTTTGCTTGGCGCGGCCCATGTCGTCTTGGGGATACCAGGGGCGTTCAAAGGTCTGGCCGCCAAAGGGGTCGCCGCCTTCCCATGCGAAGCTGTGCCAATAGGCGATGGCAAAGCGCAGGTGGTCCTTGAGCGCCTTGCCGCCGAGCATTTCATCGGGGTTGTAGTGGTGGAACGCCATTGGATCGGTGCTGTCGGGGCCCGCATAGGTGACGGGTGCGATGTCTTTGAAGAAGTCGGTCATAGCAGGGCTTTCATAGCTGGATACAGGCGGGTGTAGCGGTGGTAAGCGGCATCAAACGCCGGGACGAGATCGGCGTTGGGACGGATCGTCTCCTCTGCCGCGGGGGCAGTCATAGCCGCCTCTGGATCGCAGCCGGTGGCGGCGCATCTTGCAAGGCGGGCGGCACCCAGGGCCGCGCCAAAGTCGCCGGATTTCGGCAGGATCAGCGGCAGATTGAGGGTCGTTGCGACCATTTCCACCCAAAGCCGGGATTTCGTGCCACCGCCAAGGGCGAGGACATGGGTGAGGTCGACGCCGGTGGATTTCAGCGCCTCAAAGCAATCCCGCAATGCGTAGGCCACCCCTTCGAGCACGGCGCGGGTCATGTCGGCGCGGGTTGTGCTGGCGTGGAGGCCGATGAAGCTGCCACGGATTTGGCTGTCATTGTGGGGCGTGCGTTCGCCTGACAAATAAGGCAGGAATTGCAACGTGCCGGGTGCTGCGAGCGTATCGCCAAGCTCTGCTGTCAGCTCTGCCGGTGCGGTTTGCGTGACCGCGGACAGCCAGTTGAGGCAATCGGTGGCGGCAAGGATCACGCCCATCTGATACCAGCGGTTGGGGACCGCGTGGCAGAAGGTGTGCACAGCTGTTGCGGGGTCGGGTTTGTATCGATCGCGGGCCGCCAAGAGCACACCCGAGGTGCCGAGCGAGATAAAGCCCTGCCCCTCTTTCATCACGCCTGCGCCACAGGCAGCAGCGGCGTTGTCACCGGCACCGCCTGCGATGTGCACCGTGTCGGTCAGCGCCCAGTCCCTAGCAAGGTCCGTCCGTAGCGTGCCTGCGGATTGCGACCCTTCCACGAGGCGCGGCATCTGGTCTTGTCGCATACCGCCCGCGTCCAGCAGCTTGTCCGACCAATCGCGTGCACCGACGTCCAGCCAAGAAGTGCCCGCGGAATCGGACATATCCGCGACGTAATCCCCGGTGAGCCAGTGGTTGAGGAAGGCGGCGGGCAGGACGACCTTGGCCACTTTCGCGAAGTTGTCGGGTTCATGTTTGGCGACCCACATCAGTTTTGGCGCTGTGAAGCCGGGAAAGACGATGTTGCCGGACAGCGCGCGGACTTGATCAGCGGCATCAAGGGCTGCGGCCTCGGCGTGGCTGCGGGTGTCGTTCCACAAGATGCAGGGGCGGACCACCTGCCCTGCGTTGTCCATCAAGACGGCGCCGTGCATGTGACCCGAGACACCGATGCCAGCGATATTGGCCCAGGCCTGTGGGGCCGCGTCGCGCAGGCCACGGGCGACGGCTTGACAGGCGATGATCCAGTCGGTTGGGTTCTGCTCGCTCCACCCCTTGTGGGGCTGTGCGGTGTCGTAATGCGCTTCGAACGATGCAATGGGCGTATCATCGGCGGTAACAAGCAATCCGCGCAGGCCGGAGGTCCCCAGATCGAAGCCAAGGTAGGTTTTTTCAGTCATGGGGGTTGGTAGCCTCTTTTTAATTTTGCAGTCAAATTAAAATGTGCCGGTGTCCGGTTTGACCACAAGACCGCTGGGGGTTTGGCACAGTTTTTCGCAACCGGTGTCTGTGATGACCAAGGGTTCGGTCATCTCGATCCCGCCGTCGTCCAGCCAAAGCGCGGGCATGAAATGCAGGGTCATGCCTGCGGCGAGCTGGGTTGTGTCCCCTGCCCGGAGCGAGATCGTGCGCTCGCCCCAATCGGGTGGGTAGGACAGACCGATGGCGTAGCCGCAGCGGCTGTCTTTGTGAAAGCCATGGCGGGCGAGCGTTGTGTTGAATGTCTGCGCGATGTCCTCGCAGGTGGCACCTGGGGCGGCTATGTCCAGCACGGCGTCGGTGGCAGCGATCACGGCGTCCTCTGCCTTGCGGTAGGTGGCGGGCACCTCGCCAAATAATAGCGTGCGACTTTGCGGACATTGGTAGCGGCGATAGGCCCCGGCGATTTCAAAGAACGTCGCCTCACCCGCCTGCAAAGGCGTGTCATCCCACGTCAGGTGCGGCGCCGTAGCGTCAGCGCCAGAAGGAGCCATAGGCACAATGGCGGGATAATCTCCCCAGTGGCCATCAGCCCCTTGGATGCCGGTGCGGTAGATCTCGGCGATGAGGTCGTTTTTACGCAACCCGACATGGGCCGTTTCGGCGATCATGCGGTGCATCTTGGTGACGATGGCCCCGGCGCGCCGCATATAGGTGATTTCTTGCGTGGATTTGACCAGGCGTTGCCAGTTCACGAGGCCAGTGGCGTCGGAAATCTTCACGTGATGCTTGAGGAGTTCGACGTAACAGGCTGCACTGAAATAGTAATTGTCCATTTCAACGGCGAGGTTAAGACCGCCCCAGCCGTAATCGGCAATCAAGGCCGATAGGGTCGCCATAGGGTGTTTGTCGGGGTTTTGGACGTAGGTGTCATCATAGTGATGTATGCAGTCGTCATCCATCCAGACCGTGCGCCGCGCGCCCGCGCCGTCCATGGCACGACCCCACCACAGCGGCGGGCCGTCGGGGCCGATCAGCACGCCTTGGTGCACATAGAAGGACCAGCCGTCATAGCCGGTGAGCCATGACATGTTGGAGGGGTCGGCGACAAACAAAACCTCGACGCCTGCGCGGTCCATAGCGGTGCGCACGCGGGTCAGGCGGTCGTTGTATTCCGCCGTAGTGAAAGCTGGATTTGGATGTGCCATGACAGGTCTCCCTGCCCGACTATTGCACCCGTTTTCCAGCCGACCTAGCGGAAATTAGCCCAAAGCGTATCCCGCGCCGCGTACGGTGCGGACGGGATCATCGCCGCCGCCTTGGGTCAGCACTTTGCGCAGGCGCCCCACGTGGACGTCAACGGTGCGGGTATCGACATAGATGTCGCGACCCCAGACCCGGTCGAGCAATTGATCGCGCGACCAGACGCGGCCTGGCTTTTCCATGAAGGTGCTAAGCAGGCGAAATTCAGTTGGCCCTAGCTTCAGTGGGTCATCGCCGCGGGTCACACGGTGGGTTTCGGCATCCAGCACGATGTCGTCAAAGGTCAGGATCTGACCCACGGTCGCGGGACGCACGCGGCGCAGTTGCGACCGGACGCGGGCCATGAGTTCGGACATGGAATAGGGTTTGGCCACATAGTCATCGGCCCCGGTTTCCAAGCCACGCACCTTGTCGGTATCTTCGGATTTGGCCGAGAGCATGATGACCGCGATGGCGCGTGTGGCCGGGTCGATCTTGACGCGGCGGCAGACCTCAATCCCCGAAACAGAGGGCAGCATCCAGTCAAGGACCACGACGTCGGGCGGATCTTCGGAGAGGAGCAAGAGCCCTTCTTCCCCGTCTTCGGCTTGGCTGACACGAAAGCCTTCGGCCTCAAGGTTATAGGCCAGCACCTCGCGCTGGGCGGGCTCATCTTCCACAATCAAGACATGCGGTTGTTGGGCGGACATGAGTTAGCTCGCTTCGCTCACGAATGAGGTTTTGTCGCTCTTGGGGCGCGCCTCTTCAGGCATTTCGCCGGTCACCAGATAGATGACCTGTTCGGCCATATTGGTGGTCAAATCGCCCATCCGCTCGATGTTTTTGGCCATGAAATGCAGGTGCATACAGGGTGTGATGTTGCGTGGGTCTTCCATCATGAAGGTCAGAAATTCGCGGAAAAGCGCGTTGTACATCTGGTCGACTTCCTGATCGCGCTGACGCACGTCCTCCGCCAGTTCGGCGTCGCCGCGAATATAGGCGTCGAGCGTGTCCTTGAGCATCGCCTGCACCTCGCGCGCCATGCGGCGCAGAGCAGAGTCAGAGCCGTTCACCGGGCTCATTTCAACCAGTGTGCCGGTGCGTTTGGCCATGTTCTTGGCGTAGTCACCGATCCGTTCCAGAGAGGCGGCAAGGCGCAGCACCGAGAGGATGGAGCGTAGGTCTTTGGACACAGGGGCGCGCAGGGCGATAGTGCGCGCGGCCTCTTCGTTGATCTGCATCTCGAGGGCGTCGATTACTTTGTCGCCGGCGCGCACGGCCTCGGCCAGTTCCACGTCGCGGTCGACCAGCGATTTGGCGGCGTTGATGATGGCGTCCTCAACGAGGCCACCCATGCGCATCACCAGCGTGGTGATGCCTTCGAGGTCACGGTCATAGGCGCTTGAAATATGTTCGTTCATCTGCCTGTTCTCCTACCCGATCCGGCCCGAGATGTAGCTCTCGGTGCGGGGGTCTTCGGGGTTTGTGAAAATCTTGTCGGTGTCGCCAAATTCCACGAGGTTGCCGAGGTGGAAGAACGCCGTGCGTTGGCTGACGCGGGCCGCCTGCTGCATGGAGTGGGTGACGATCACCACGGAGTAGTTCTGACGCAACTCATCAATCAATTCCTCGACCTGTGCGGTGGCAATGGGGTCAAGGGCAGAGCATGGTTCATCCATCAACAGCACTTCGGGTTCGGTGGCCACAGCGCGGGCTATACACAGGCGCTGCTGCTGGCCGCCAGAGAGGCCCGTGCCCGGTGCATGGAGGCGGTCCTTAACCTCGTCCCAGATCGCGCCGCGGCGCAGGGCCTTTTCCACGATTTCGTCCAGTTCCGCCTTGTTGCGGGCCAGTCCGTGGATTTTTGGACCGTAAGCCACGTTGTCGTAGATCGATTTGGGGAATGGGTTCGGTTTTTGGAACACCATGCCGACCTTGGCGCGCAGCTGCACTGGGTCAACGCGCGCGTCATAGATGTCTTCGCCATCGATGCGGATGTCGCCTTCAACCCGGCAGATATCGATGGTGTCGTTCATCCGGTTGATGCAGCGTAGAAACGTGGACTTGCCGCAGCCTGATGGGCCGATAAAAGCGGTGACCATCTTGTCTTGGATCTCGACATTGACGTCTTTGATGGCGTGGTTCTCGCCGTAATAGACCTGCACGCCGTTGGCGCTGATTTTGATGTCTTGTTCGGTGCTCATGGCGCGGTCCATTTGTATCATATCTTCCATTGTCGGGCTCCTACCAACGGCGCTCGAACCTGCGACGTAGAATGATCGCAATCAGGTTCATGGTCAAAAGGAACAGCAAGAGCACGATGATGCCGCCCCAGGCCCTTTCGTAGAATGCGGGGTCTGCGCGCTTGGCCCATTCGTAGATTTGGGCGGGCATGGCAGAGTTCGGGTCGAGGAAACCAGAGGTCACGCCCTCTGGGTAGTTGGTGGCGATATAGCCGACCATGCCGATCAGCAAGAGCGGCGCGGTTTCACCCAAAGCCTGGGCCAGACCAATGATCGTGCCAGTTAGGATGCCGGGCATGGCGAGTGGCAGCACGTGGTGGAACACTGCCTGCATTTTGGAAGCTCCAACGCCCAAGGCCGCGTCACGGATCGACGGGGGCACCGCCTTGAGCGAGGCGCGGGTCGAGATCACGATGGTGGGCAGTGTCATGAGGGTCAGCGTCAGGCCACCGACGATGGGGGCCGATTGCGGCAGATGCGCGAACTGGATGAAGACCGCGAGACCAAGGATACCAAAGACGATAGAGGGCACGGCGGCGAGGTTGCTGATGTTCACCTCAATCAGATCGGTAAAGCGATTTTGGGGGGCGAATTCCTCAAGATAGATGGACGCCGCGACACCAATGGGCAAGGCAAGTGCCAGCACGACCAGCATCATGAAGAACGAGCCGAGCATCGACACACCAATACCTGCCTGCTCTGGCCGGCTTTCAGAGGCGTCGGAGCCAAAGATGAAGTCCCAGTTGAAGGTACGTTGCACAGCGCCACGTTCCGCCATGACGTCGATCAGGTCGAGGTGGGCGGCATCAAGGTTTTTGTCGCGGGCCAAGTCCTCGCGGACCACGCGGCCTTTCATATAGCCGTCAACGCGGGACGACGTGAGCAGGCGGAATTCGACGGTTTCGCCGATCATGTCTGGGTTGGCGATAACGTGGTCGCGGACAACGGCGCCAGCGGAGGCGGACAGGATCTTGTCGAGGTCCTTATCGGTCAATTCGGTTTCAATGCCATCGGTGGCCGATACGAGGGCCGCGTTGATCAAGGGCTTGTAGCCAAAGGTCGAGACCTTCTTGATTTCGTCGATGTTTCGGTTGCCGTTCTTGTCGAGCTTCGCCTCATCCAGCGTGACCGAGAGGTTCACAAAGGTCTGGGTGAAGGCGGGCACGCCGTTGCTCACGATTGTGACCAGAAGCGAGACCAGAAAGAATAGGCTGACGCAGATCGCCGCGATGCCATAGCCCTTGAAACGGGCCTCTGCGGCGTTGCGCTTTTTGGTGCGGGTATCGAGTTCGAGGATCGATTTGCCCTTGGTGCGGATCGGGCCGCCTTGTGTTGCGTCGGTCATTCGTATTGCTCCCGATATTTTCGCACAATGAAGAGCGCGATCACATTCAAACCAAGGGTGATGACGAAAAGGGTGATACCAAGGGCGAAGGCCACAAGCGCCTCTGGCGAGGCAAAGTCGCTGTCGCCGGTGAGCTGGCTGACGATCTTGGCAGTTACGGTGGTCATGGCGTCAAAGGGGTTCATCGACAGACGGGCCGCGGCCCCTGCCCCAAGCACAACGATCATCGTCTCACCGATGGCGCGGGACGCGGCCAGCAGGATCGCGCCGACGATGCCGGGCAAGGCTGCGGGCAGGATCACTTGGCGGACAGTCTCAGAGTGCGTGGCACCAAGGCCCAGTGAACCGTCGCGCATGGATTGCGGCACCGCGTTGATGATGTCGTCCGAGAGGGATGACACAAACGGGATCAGCATGATGCCCATAACCAGCCCTGCCGTCATGACGGCGGTGCCACCCTGCATCCAACCGACGCCCAAGGCACCGTTGTCGCCAAAGACGCTGACCAGCATGGGGCCAACGGTCAGCAGCGCAAAAAGGCCGTAGACGATGGTGGGGATACCGGCGAGAAGTTCCAACAGCGGTTTGGCAAAGGATCGCACCGGGTTGGAGGCATATTCGCTGAGGTAGATCGCGGCGAACAGGCCAATGGGCACAGCGACAAGCAGCGCGATGAAGGAGATATAGAGCGTGCCCCAGAGGAGCGGCAGGATGCCAAGCTCTGACCCGCCACCACGGCCCGAGAAGCTGGGGTTCCAGCTCAGCGAGAAGAAGAAATCGGATGCAGGGTAGAGCTGGAAGAATTCAACGGTGTTGAAGATCAGTGACAGCACGATGCCAAGGGTGGTGAGCACCGCGATTGAGGCGGCGGCGATCAGCACCATAAGAATGCCGCGTTCAACGACGTTGCGGGCGCGGAAAGCTACAGCGGTGAGGCGCAGTGCCACGGCCATGCCGATCAGGGCTGCACCGATGGCCACGATGGACTTCCATAGATTGCCAGTGGCAGCCATGGCGCGGTAGCGCTGGGCGGCGTGCAGCGTGTCTGTCGTCACGTCAGAGCCCAAGGCCACACCTACGGCGGCGAGCTTGTCGCGGACATTGTCGGCGTCAGCGCTGAGGTTTGTAGCCTCTGAAACGGTCATGGCCCCTTGAGTCACGGCAATGTCCAAGCCTTCGGCGACGCGGCGCACGTCGGACATCAAAAGGCTGAGGTTACCGCCCTCTTCTATGGCGGAGGCCGGGATCATGCCGGAAACGGAGCTGTTGATGATCATCGGCTGCACAATCATCCAGCCAAAGAGCAGCAGCAGCGCAGGCACGATCGTATTTAGGCCCACATGTGCGGCATAATAAACGGGGAGAGAGTGCAGCTTGCGCCGGTCCCCGCCTGCCACGGACATGGCGCGGGATCGCCCGAGCACAAAACCGACCGCACCAAGGCCCAGCACGATCAGCACTAACATGAGGTTTGACATTGTGTCCCCAGCATTCAGTTTGTGCCTTTATAAGGCGTGTTCAGGCAAAAGTCGGTCGGCAATCATTCAAAAACAAAAATGGGTGACCCGGACCAGCCGGATCACCCGATATGCAGGGCTTAGTTGCCCATTGTGACTTCGTCCATCACGGTGGTTTGGACGTCTGCCAGCGCAGGGTCGGACACCAGACCGTAAGCGGACAGCGGGCCATCGGGGCCAGCAATCTCGTCAGCCACGAAGAATTCTGCATATTCCTTCAGGCCGGGGATCACACCGATGTGCGCGGCTTTGACGTAGAAATACAGAGGGCGTGACACGGGGTATTCACCGGTCGAGATGGTTTCGGTCGACGGCTCAACACCCGACATGGTCGCGACTTTGAGCTTGTCGGTGTTGTTTTCGTAGAACGCCAGACCAAAGACGCCGATGCCGTTTGCGTTGGCGTCGATGCGGGCCAGTGTTTCGGTGTAGTCACCGTCGATGTCGACAGAGAGGCCATCGGTGCGCACTGCGAGGCAGGCGTCTTCTGCGTCGTCTTCGGACATGCCAGCAGCGATCATCGCGTCATGTGCGCCGGTTGCTTCACAACCTGCTGCGATTACCTTTTCTTCGAACACTTCACGTGTGCCGTGCTTGGTGCCGGGGATGAAGGCCAGGATTTCTTCGGCAGGCAGATCGGCATTGAAATCGCTCCACATGGTGTAGGGGTTATCAACGAGTTCACCGTCAACGAGCACCTTGGGTGCGAGCGCGTTGAAAATGTCAGCAGGCTCGAACGCAACGTAGTCAGGGCCGTCCAACTGGCTGGCGAAGACGATGCCGTCATAGCCGATGCGGACTTCGATCACGTCGGTGACGCCGTTTTCAGCACATACCGCCAGTTCGCTTTCGCGGATCGCGCGGGAGGCGTTTGCAACGTCGATGGTGTTTTCACCGACACCTTCGCAGAAACGCTTGAGACCAGCAGAAGAGCCACCGGATTCAACAACGGGTGTTGGGAAGTCGAAGTTTTCGCCAAAGGCCTCTGCCACGATTGAGGCGTAAGGCAGAACGGTGGAAGAACCGGCCACCTGAACGTTGTCGCGTGCGACGGCAGCTGTCGCGGAAATTGCTGTGATCGCCAGGGTCGAGGCGGTCATTTTAAAGATCGACATGGGTGTCTCCTGTTTGTCAAACTTATCGCGCCGCGCCGGATGCGGGCCCGTTGCGTCGGGCATAGGATTCGCTGACAAAGCTTTTGTGACGGTTTTGTAAATGTTATGTGACAGAGGCCTGCTGGGGCGCGGAAATGCCCCGCAAAACTTGCAAAAAGTCGCCACTTGGTCGCTGCCGTGGCGTCAACGCGCTGAACTGGCGGCGATCATCTGCTATATTTGGGGCATGCCTGATACTCCGCTTCGCCGCCTGACTGCATTGACCCTGATGCCGTTGATTGTGCCGCAAGGTCTTTATGTCAAATTTCGTGCGGCCCAGATGCAAGAGGCTGCTGGCCCCCGCGCGGGGCAAGACGGTGTCGGACCGCCGCTGCGGGTTTTGATCCTGGGCGATTCGTCCGCTGCAGGGGTTGGTGTGGCCACCCAAGATCAAGCGCTTGCAGGACAGTTTGTCGCAGGATTGGCCGCTGACTACAGGGTAACTTGGAGACTAATCGCCCAGTGCGGAGCAACCACAGCGAGTGCGACGGCTATGCTGTCGGACGTCCCTGATGGCACCTATGACGTGGCCCTGACCGGGCTGGGGGTGAATGACGTCAAGAACGGGCACGGGCTGGCCCGCTACCTGCACAATACCGCGCGGCTTTATGATCGGCTGACGTTGGATTTTGGTGTGCGGTTGATCTGCGCATCCGGCATGCCGCCCGTGCAGGATTTTCCGCTGCTGCCGCATCCGTTGCGCTGGGCGCTACACCGGCGCGCGCAGGTCTTTGATGTTGCCCATCAAGAGCTCATCGCGACGCGTCCGCATTGCCGCTACCTGAAGGGGCCGCCAAAACTGAACCCTGCAGATATGGCCGAGGATGGGTTTCATCCCGGCCCCGCCGTCTACGCGGAGTGGGGCCATTTGGCGAGTGATCTGGTCAGGCGCTACTGGCCGGATCATCAGCATCTGGAAAGGCCGGCAGCGTCACCGTAATCGTCGTCCCGCTGTCCTTGCCGCTGTCGATCCGGAGCCGCCCGCGGTGGCGGTTGACGATGTGTTTCACGATGGCGAGCCCCAGCCCCGTCCCGCCCACATCGCGATTGCGGTGGCTGTCCACACGGTAGAACCGTTCGGTCAAACGCGGGATATGGTGCGCGGGAATGCCATCACCGTCGTCATGAACAGAGAGTTCCAGACCGTTTTGACGCAGGTTGGTGAGGTATGTAATCGCCGTGAGCCGCACCGCAATCGTGCCGCCCTCGGCCCCGTATTTCGTGGCGTTTTCCAGCAGGTTCCCGATGACCTGTCTGATCTGTCCGGGGTCGGCGGGCACCGGTATGCCGCCGCTGTCATCGACAAAATCCGCGCGGCACCCTGCGGCGGTGATCACGGGATCAAGCTCTGCCAAGGCCGTGCGCACCAAATCGGCAATCACCACAGGTTCATCAGGACGGATGCGTTCGTTTTCTTCCACCCGGCTGAGCGACAAAAGGTCGCCCACAAGCTGGGTCATGCGCCCGGTTTCGCGACCCATGATCGCGAGAAACCGGTCACGGGCGGCGGGGTCGTCCTTGGCCGGGCCGCGCAGAGTTTCGATAAAGCCGTTGAGGGCGGTCAGCGGCGTGCGCAATTCGTGGCTGACGTTGGCCACAAAGTCGCGCCGGAGGGCACTGACGTCTTCGGCGGCGGTGCGGTCCTCAAACGTCAACACGATTTGGCGGCCGACAGGGGCGATATGGACAAGATAGGTGGTGTCACGCGCGCCCTCGCGACCCAAATACCGCCCCTTGCCCGCAAGGCCGCTGCGCAGCGCCGCCTCAATCGCATCAAGCAGTGTGGGCTGGCGCAAGGCGGTGATGAAATGCCGCCCCACCAGCCCGTCGCCCAGCAAGTTCACACAAGCGCGATTGGTGCCTGTGACACGTCCATCAAGGTCCACCGCCATCATCGGTAAAGGCACGGCCTCCAGCAGCGCTACGATCTCGGTTTCTGTCACAGGTCCGGCCTTTTCAATGCAACCAATACGTGCGCAACCTAATGAGCGCATGTAACAATTTCCCAAAGCTTTATGTTGTGCCACGGCCAGAAACAATCATAACCTCAACGCAATTCGAAACGCTCCGCGATAAGGAAATGATGGAAAAGCCCTTTGCGCCTTCTTCGGCAAATAGGGATGGTCCCGAACCCGTCACGCTCATTATCGGTGATATGCAGCGCTGGTTGGCCCGCGACCACTCCTTGCCGGTTCTGGACGGCCTCAGCTTCGCGGATGTCGCGGATCTGAGCGCTGATCTATTGGTGCGTATTGGCCCAGACATCATCATGTCGCCGCTGGTCGTGCGGGATACGGATGCGATTGAGGTGGCCCGCATCTTGGGTGATTTGGGCTATGCCGGGCGCTACCGGGTCGTGGCGGATGACATCCCCAACGACAATATGATCACGGCCGAGGTTGCCGCCATCGCACCCGGTTTGGATTTTGCCGTGGTGGCTGTGCCTGAGGGCCTGTTCGGGACCTAGCTTGCGTTTTGCGCCTGACAGATCGCGTGGTCGAGTTCAGACACCAACATATCAATATCTTCGACACCAACAGAGACGCGGAAGAAGCCTTCGCTGATGCCCAAGGCGGCGCGCCCCTCTGGCGTCAGGCCACGATGCGATGACGAGGCCGGATGCGACAGGGTCGTGCCGATGTCTCCAAGCGTTGGCGCAAAGGCGATGTCGGGGGCCGCGCGGGTCAGCGCATTGGCCGCAGCACGGCCACCTGTGAGTTCAAACGACAGCATATGCCCGCCCTGCCCGTCCAAAAGCCCCATCGCGCGGTTGTGGTCGGGATGATCGCGGCGGGTGGGATAGATGACGCGCGCCACGCCCGGCATCTCGACCAGTGCATCGGCCAAAGCTGTTGCGTTTTGCTGTGCGCGGTCAAAGCGCAGGTCAAACGAATGCAATCCACGCTCCGCTAGCCAGCAATCAAACGGGCTTGGCGTAAGCCCCCAGGTGACGTTGGCGTCGTTGATCGCGGTCCGCAGCGCGGGGTCACGGGCCGCCACGTAGCCAAGTGTCGCGTCTGAGTGGCCGGACAGCAGCTTTGTGACCGAATGGATGACGATATCCGCGCCGTGATCAAACGGGCGATAGCTGCGTGGGGTGGTGAAGGTATTGTCGACGGCGAGCAGGATGCCACGGTCCTTAGCGAGGGCGGCAATGCCGTCCATGTCGGCTACGCGGATGGTGGGATTGCTGACCACTTCGACCAAGATCATCTTGGTATTTGGCCGGATCGCCGCGGCGATGGCGGCAGCATCGGTTGGATCAGCGAGCGATGTTTCGATGCCCAGTTTCGGCAGGTCTTGCGTCATCAGGCGCAGGCTGCGGCCATAAAGCTGATCTGCGCCCAAAACGTGGTCGCCCGCCTTGAGCACTCCAAGGAACACCGCGCCGATGGCGGACATGCCGGAGCCTGTGATGTTGCCGCCCGTCGCGCCTTCGAGCATGTCGATCTTGGCCGCAAGAACTTCTGCGTTGGGGTGCCCTTCGCGGGCGTAGGTATAGCCGGAACCATCCTCATATTGCGTATCCAGCGCGTCTGGATCGGGTGAGGCATAGACGACGGAGGGCTGCAGCGGCGTGACCACGGGGCGCGACGTGGAGGTCGGCCAACCTGTCCGACGGACGAGCGATTTGGGCGGTTTCATCTAGAGCTCCGACAGGGTGCCCGCGAACCGGGCGGCGTTGTGTTGGTAGGCCAAGGCTGAGGCGCGCAGCCCTGCGATGGCTTGATCGTCGAGCGCGCGGACGACCTTGCCCGGCATCCCCATGACCAGGCTGCCGTCCGGGATGATCTTGCCTTCAGGGATCAAGGCCCCTGCCCCGATCAGGCAATTGTTGCCGATAACAGCGCCGTTCAGCACAGTCGCGCCCATGCCGATCAGGCTGTAGTTGCCGATGGTGCAGCCGTGCAGCATCGCCTTGTGGCCGATGGTGCAATCGGAGCCGATAGTCAGTGGAAAGCCCATGTCGGTGTGCAGCACGCAGTTTTCCTGCACGTTTGACCCGGTGCCCACGGTGATCATCTCATTGTCGCCGCGCAGGGTGCTGCCGAACCAGACGCTGGATTTGGCGGACAGGGTCACTTTGCCTACGATGTGGCAGCCAGGGGCCACCCATGCGTCAGCGGCCAAATCGGGGCGATCATCGCCGAGGGCGTAAAGGGTCATGCGGGATCCTCAAATTCGTTTTGCAGCTTACGCACGATGTCCAAGAGCATGGGCTGTTGGGCCGATTTCATGCGTTCAGCTTCGATGATGGTTTTCAGGCGCGCCTCTGTCTGGTCAAGATCGTCGTTAACCAAGACGTAGTCGTAGCCGTCCCAATGGCTGATCTCATCCCAGCTCTTCTGCATACGGGCGTCGATCACTTCGGCGCTGTCCTGACCGCGGCCTTCGAGACGGCGGCGCAGTTCGGTGATTGAGGGCGGCAGGATGAAGATCGACAGTACGTTGTCTTGCAGGGCGGAGCGACCGATTTGCTGCGCGCCCTGCCAGTCGATGTCGAAAAGCACGTCGCGGCCTGCTTCAATCGCCTCTTGCACGGGCTTGAGCGGTGAGCCGTAGTAGTTGCCAAAAACGCGGGCGTGTTCGAGCATCTCGCCGTTTTTGACCTGTTCCTGAAAGTCGTCGGTGCTGGTGAAGTAATAGTGCTGGCCGTCAACCTCGCCTTCACGTGGGGGGCGGGTCGTGGCGGACACTGAGAAACGCAGGGTGTCGTCCCATTCCATCAGGCGGCGGGCCAGCGTGGATTTCCCGGCGCCAGAGGGAGAGGATAGGATGATCAATAGGCCGCGACGAGACATCAATTACTCCACATTCTGCACTTGTTCGCGCATCTGATCAATGACCACCTTGAGGTCCAGACCGATCTTGGTGAGGGCTGTGTTCTGCGATTTTGAACACAGGGTGTTGGCCTCTCGGTTGAATTCCTGCGCGAGGAAGTCGAGCTTGCGACCGGTTGGGGCGTCGGCGGCGATCATGTCGCCGGCGGCCGCCACATGGGCGCGCAAACGGTCGAGTTCTTCGGTGACGTCGTGTTTGGCAGCGATGAGCGCGAGTTCCTGCGACACGCGCTGTTCGTCCGCCTCACCGATGTCTGCCATCACACGAGCCAGCGAATCCTTGAGCGCTTGTGCGGCCTGCGGGCGGCGGGCCTCTGCCGTGGTTTGTGCGTCCTGGATGAGGTCGGCGATCTGGGTCATCTGGCCGGTGAGCACCTTTTGCAAGGCGGCCCCTTCGTGGTCGCGCATGGCAAGAAAATCGGTCAAGAGAGGAGCAAAATCGGCTTTGAGAGCCGCAACGAGGTCGTTGTTGTCATCGTCCTGCGGTCCAGTTTGCACGACACCACGGGTGTTGAGAACGTCGGCGGCGGTCGGCTGGCCCAAGGTCACACCCATGGCAAAGGCGCGTTCCTGCACCTGGTCGAGCGCGGCCAGAACGCGATCAAGCTGGGCGGCATCCATCGCTAAGGCTTGCGAGGTTTCATCGCGGTGCAGGCGCAAACTCAGGTTGATGTTGCCGCGTGTGACGGCACCTTTGAGGGCGGTCCGAATTGCAGCCTCGAGCCCGTCAAGGCTGTCAGGCAGGCGCAAACGGACGTCCAGACCACGGGCATTCACGCTGCGCATATCCCAAACCCAACTGGTGTCGCCATGGCGTCCGGTGCGGCTGGCATAGGCGGTCATGGAGCGCATCATGGGGCGAGGTCCTTGCATTGTTTGGCCGCACCTAAGGCCAAATGCGGCCTCGGGGCAAGAGGATGAAAGGCTGCTTTGGCGTTAACCTATTAAGACTTTGTTAAATGTCATTGGTGCAAAGTTGAATTAAACATTTGTTCAGGATGTTGATCCGGAAACGGGAATGGACGATGAAATTTATACGCGCCTTTGACGCAAGCCATATTGCCACCACGAAACTCGCCCCGGCGGAGGCGCAGATTTTGCACACGCTGGAGCAGGATTGGCGCACGATCAGCGTCCGGCCCGAGGCCGTGACCCGCTTTGATCCGTCGCTGTTGGATGCGGCCCTGCCCTATGCGTTCATGCTGGAGCGCACGGCACCCGGAGCGTTGCGGACCCGCGTTGCAGGCCAGCGGCTGCACGAGATGTTGCGGATGGACCCACGCGGGATGCCCTTCACCAGCTTCTTTACCGAAGAGGCGAGCGAGACGGTCCTGCGTTTGGCGGAAAAAGCCTTTACCGCACCTGCTGTCGTCGGCATTCCATTGATCGCAAACCGGTCATTTGGGCGACGCGCCTTGCGCGCTGAAACGCTACTTTTGCCGCTGCGGGATGCCCAGGGACAATTGACCCGCGTGATGGGCGCACTGGTGGTGTCGGGTCATATCGGAACACGCGGATTGCGGTTTGATTTGGCGACAGATCAGACGGTCCGCTGCGATGTGATGGATACGCCCTACCCCGATCGCCGGGCGCGACGGGGCGCTGTCAAGCCACCGGCACGGGTGGAAAAACCCGGCCTGAGACTGGTGATTGATAACAGCTAAGACCTTGAAGAGGCGCGGTTTTCCAAGAAAGCCGCGCCATTTTCTTTAGCTTGCTTTGGCTTCTGCCAATGTCTGGCGACGGTCCGAGAGCTCTTCTGCGACGAGGAACGCGAGCTCAAGCGATTGGCTGGCATTCAGGCGCGGGTCGCAGGCCGTGTGGTAGCGGCTGGACAGATCTTCGTCGGTCACAGCACGGACACCGCCGGTGCATTCGGTGACGTCTTTGCCGGTCATTTCAAAGTGCACGCCGCCGGGGATAGTGCCCTCGGCCTTGTGGACGCCAAAGAACTCACGCACTTCGCGCAACACGCTTTCAAAAGGCCGTGTCTTGTAGCCTGTCGAGGACTTGATCGTGTTGCCGTGCATCGCGTCACAGGTCCAGACGACGTTCGCGCCTTCTTCTTCGACGGCTTTGATCAGACGCGGCAAGTGATCGCCCACCTGACCTGCACCGAAGCGCGCGATCAGGGTCAGGCGACCCGCCTCGTTGTCAGGGTTCAGGCTCGCCATCAGGGACTTGAGGTGCCCCGATGTCATGCTTGGACCGCACTTGAGACCGATGGGGTTTTGCACGCCTTTACAGAATTCCACATGTGCGCCGTCAGGCTGGCGTGTACGATCACCGATCCAGATCATGTGACCGGAACCAGCGAGCCATTTGCCACTGGTACTGTCGATCCGCGTCAGCGCTTCTTCATATTCCAGCAACAAAGCTTCATGGCTGGTAAAGAATTCGACGGTCTTGAGCTCATGGTTGCTTTCGCCGGTTAACCCTGCGGCTTCCATGAAATCGAGCGTGTCGCTGATCCGTTCTGCGATATCGGCGTATTTCAGCACTTCGTTCGCTGCCGTGAAGCCCAGTGTCCAGGCGTGAACCTGATGGACGTCGGCATAGCCACCGGTCGAGAACGCGCGCAGCAGGTTCAGCGTCGCCGCCGCCTGCAGGTAGGCTTGCGCCATCCGCTCTGGGTCGGGGACGCGGCTATCAGAGGTGAAGTCAAAGCCGTTGATGATGTCGCCACGGTAGCTGGGCAGTTCCACGCCATCGACAACTTCGGTCGGGGCGGAACGTGGCTTGGCCATTTGACCTGCCATGCGGCCCACTTTGACCACGGGCACTTTCGCGCCATAGGTCAGAACCATCGCCATCTGCAGCATCACCTTGAAGGTGTCACGGATGCCATCAGCGCTGAATTCCGAGAAGCTTTCGGCGCAGTCGCCGCCTTGCAAAAGAAACGCCTCGCCGCGGCTGACCTTGGCAAGATGGTCTTTCAGCCTGCGCGCCTCACCGGCGAAGACCAAGGGCGGATAGCTGGCAAGACGGGCCTCAACTTCCGCAAGCTTTTGCGGGTCAGTATAGTCGGGCATTTGGACCCGTGGCTTTTTGCGCCAGTCCGTTTTCTGCCAGTCCGTCATTGTCGTGCTCCTAAGGGTTGCATTCCGCTTCGTCAGATTGGCCTTATAGACAGCGATAACAGCGGGGCCAATGGGAAATCGCGCTCTTTTGCTCTTGATCGGCTGCGCGAAAAGGTGTTCCCCTCCTCTGACTACTTTTGCCGGGCCGGTACTGCTTATGTTGAACGAACCCCAAACAGTTGATGTGGAGCATTTCGGCAAGCCCAAGCGGTTCGTCTTTGTGTTGCTCGACAACTTTACGATGCTGTGTTTTGCAGCAGCGGTTGAAAGCCTGCGGATTTCAAACCGGACGGCGGGCAAACAGCTGTATGATTGGAAAATCCTGAGCGAGGCCGGTGACTTTGCGACCTGTTCAAATGGGTCGACGTTCAAGGTCGACGGCGGCCTGGACGAGTTGGACCGCGACGACATCGTGATGCTGTGCGGCGGGTTGGACATTCAGCAGGCCAGCAACAAGAAAATTCTCAATTGGATCCGGCGCGAGGCGCGGCGCGGTGTGACCATGGCGGGGCTTTGCACTGCGGGCTACACCATGGCGCGCGCGGGCCTGTTGGACGGGCGCAAGGCGACGATCCATTGGGAAAATCAGGACAGCTTTGTCGAAGAGTTTGAAGATGTGACGCTGACCAAGTCGATCTTTGTCATTGATGGCAACCGGATCACCACGGCGGGTGGCACAGCGTCGATTGATCTGATGCTCAAAATCGTGGCCGATGATCATGGCGAGGATCTGGCCAATGCGGTGGCCGATATCCTGATCTATTCGTCCATTCGCACCGATCAGGATACGCAGCGTTTGTCGATCCCCACGCGGATTGGCGTGCGGCATCCGAAGTTGAGCCGCGTTATTCAGATGATGGAACAGAACCTCGAAGAACCCATCAGCCCCGCGACATTGGCCCAAGAGGTCGGCATGTCGACGCGGCAGCTTGAGCGGTTGTTCCGGCGGTACCTGTCGCGCAGCCCCAAGCGCTATTACATGGAATTGCGGCTACAGAAGGCACGCAACCTGTTGATGCAGACGGATATGACGGTGATCAACGTGGCATTGGCTTGCGGTTTTGCATCGCCGTCGCATTTTTCCAAGTGCTACAGATCGCACTACAAAACGACCCCCTATCGCGAGCGTGGCAGTCAGGCGACCCGGCTTTCGATCTAAGGCACCGCGGCGGGTCTGCATCCCCAGACTGGACACAAGCCGCCCCCGCGTGGTCTGATCCCAAGTTATTATGAAGACTTGTTGATTTTGGGGGATTTTCGATGCTGACCAGCCGTCTTTTTGCGGGCAATGCCCGGCTGAACCGTGCTGCGGACAATGCGCCTGCGATGCGCCGGGGCGAGAATGACACCGCAGCCGTGCGGCTGTTGCAGCAGGCGCTGCAAGACCTTGAGATTGCGACCATGCGCAGGTCGCAAGGGGCCGATGGTCAGTTGGATGGGGACTATGGAGGTGAGACCTTTCACGCGGTACAGAAGTTTCAAGAAGACAACGGGTTGACTGCCGGGGGCCGCCCCGGAGACGGGATTGCGGGGCGCGAAACGCTGGGGTTGCTGGATAGTTTGGCAGAACGGCGCCATCTGGCCCCACGCACGGCCGCCGTTGCCGCCGCTGCCCCACCACCAACCGAGACACCAAGCACCCTGCCCGTCACCGCCCCCCGCATTCCTAGTGCCGCGCGGTTGCGACGTGAATATGGTCGCTTTGTCGACAGTGGCGGAAAGCCTTGTCAGCAAGGTGGTCATGACGGGAGCGGGATTTCAAACCAATGCGCTATTCGGCTGTCGATCGCATTGGGGCGTGCGGACATTGGGTTTCACATGCGCGCGGCACCGGGTGTGAACCTGATCGTCCACCGGGCAAATCATCGGGCCTGTGGTGGTCATATCGAAGTACCGCATGACGCGCGGGCCCAGCGGGTTTTTGACCACATCAGCTCTTTTTGGAATTTCACGCGGCATCGGATTACGCGTGAGATGAGCGGGGCCGCCATCTATAATCAGCTTGCAGGGCAGCCGGGGATCGTCTTTTTCGACGATATCTCAACTTCGACAGCCACCGCGGGTGGCGATCACATCGATTTCTTTGACGGGCACCGGATCATGAACGATGAGCTGAACTACGCCGCACCGGGAGAGCCGCGCGGACGCAACCCCAACTCGACCTTTGCGGCCACGCGCACAGCGATCCACTTTTTGCGGATCAACCCATAGTGCGGTGATTCTGAGGGGTTTTTGTTGGCGCTTTTGCCGCGTTTGAGCGGGCGCGCTTGCGGGTTAATGCGGTCAAAACCGCCCTTTTGGCGTCAATTCCGCTGCGAAACGGTCCGTTTTCCTTAGGATGTTGCTTTCCTTCCCCAAATTGGCTGCTAGTCTCTCTCGCAGGATGAAGAAATCCACTAGGGAGACAAGAAATGAAAAAACTAATGATGGCCACTGCGGCCACTGCACTGATGACCACGGGCGCCTTTGCCGACGGTCACACTGGCGACGTAAAAATCGGGATTATCCTTGGTTTTACCGGTCCACTTGAATCAATCACGCCTGCCATGGGCGCAGGCGCAGAGCTTGCGATTGCCGAAGTGAACGCAGCTGGCACATTGCTGGACGGTGCATCCGTCGAGGCGATCCGCGCGGATTCGACCTGTATTGACGCTGGTGCTGCACAAACAGCCGCTGAACGTCTTGTGACTTCTGATGGCGTCAACGCGATCATGGGTGCGGATTGTTCCGGCGTGACCGGCGCAATCCTGCAGAACGTTGCACGCCCCAATGGCGTCGTGATGATCTCGCCTTCTGCGACATCCCCCGGTCTGTCGACCGCCGAAGACGATGGCCTGTTCTTCCGGACAGCACCATCTGATGCGCGTCAGGGTGTTGTGATGACCGAAGTGATCATGGACCGCGGCATCAACGAAGTTGCGCTGACCTATACCAACAACGACTACGGCAAGGGTCTGGCTGACAGCTTCCAAGCTGCGTTTGAAGCGGCTGGCGGCACTGTCACCATCTCGACCGCACACGAAGATGGCAAAGCCGACTATTCGTCGGAAGTTGCGGAACTTGACGCCGCTGGCGGCGAAGTTCTGGTTGTGGCCGGTTATACCGACCAAGGTGGTAAGGGCATTATTCAGTCCTCGCTCGACACCGGTGCATTTGACACATTCGTGCTGCCAGACGGCATGGTGGGTCAGCAGCTGGTTGACGATATCGGCTCTGCCCTGACAGGTTCGTTCGGTCAGTTCCCCGGCACAGACAGCGCTGGCGCTGAGATGTTCCTAGAGCTGGCAACCGACTTTGACGGCACCGGCGCATTCGCCCCAGAAAGCTATGACGCGGCAGCACTGATCATGCTGGCGATGGAAGCGGCTGGGTCCAACCAGTCGGCTGACTTCAAAGACCACGTCATGGACGTCGCAAACGCACCGGGTACCGAAATCTTCCCAGGTGAGTTGGCAAAGGCGATTGAACTGCTCAAGGCAGGCGAAGACATCGACTATGTTGGTGCAACGGCTGTTGAGCTGATCGGCCCCGGTGAATCCGCTGGTAACTACCGCGAGATTGAAATCGGTGACGGCACAATCGACACGGTTGCGTTCCGCTAAATCGCGCGGGCAATCGGGAACGGCGCGAGGGTTTCCTCGCGCCGTTTCTGCGCCTTACGGCGTATTCTTCATGTATCGGGGGTCGCATGATCGTTGTTGAAAATCTGGTGAAAACCTTTGGGGGATTTCATGCCGTGGATGGGGCAACCCTGACGATCCAAGAAGGATCGATCACCGGACTTATTGGGCCAAATGGCGCGGGAAAAACCACACTTTTCAATGTGATCGCGGGCGTTCTTCAACCAACTTCCGGTCGCGTGACGATGGCGGGTGAGGATATCACCGGCCTGCCGCCGCATGAGCTTTTCCATAAGGGGCTACTACGCACCTTCCAGATCGCGCATGAGTTTTCGTCAATGTCGTGTCGCGAGAACCTGATGATGGTGCCCGGTGCGCAATCAGGTGAGACACTGTGGAACACCTGGTTTGGCCGCAAGCGGATCGCAGACGAAGAACGCGCCTTGCGTGCGAAAGCCGATGAGGTGCTTGAGTTTTTGACCGTGGAGCATCTGGCGGAACAAAAGGCCGGGCAGATTTCAGGCGGGCAAAAGAAGTTATTGGAATTGGGCCGCACGATGATGGTCGATGCCCGGATCGTATTTCTGGATGAGGTGGGTGCTGGTGTGAACCGCACGCTGCTGAACACGATTGGTGACGCGATTATCCGGCTGAACAAGGAACGCGGCTATACTTTTGTGGTGATCGAACACGACATGGATTTCATTGGCCGTCTTTGCGATCCGGTGATTTGCATGGCCGAAGGCAAAGTGCTCGCCGAGGGCACATTGGCCGAGATCAAGGCCAACGAACAGGTGATCGAGGCCTACCTCGGCACCGGCTTGAAGAACAAAGATCAGGTGGCAACCGTATGAGTGACAACCCCTATCAAGACGGGCGCGGCAACAAGGACGCGAGCCTTGGAAAAGACAGCACAAGCACCGCAGATCCGGTGCGCAAATCCGGTGCCGCAAAGCCCGCCGCCGATACACCGTTTCTGATTGGCGAAAACATGACCGGCGGCTATGGCAAGGGCCCCGATATCCTGCATGACTGTACGATTGCGGTGAACCTCGGCGAGATTGCCGTGATCGTTGGCCCCAATGGTGCGGGCAAATCGACGGGTATGAAGGCCGTATTTGGGATGCTGAATATCCACACCGGCCGCGTGGTTCTGGATGGCGAGGATATCACCGCGTTGACGCCACAGGCACGGGTGGTGAAGGGCATGGGGTTTGTGCCGCAAACCTCAAACATCTTTACCTCCATGACGGTGGAAGAGAATTTGGAGATGGGGGCGTTTATTCGCCGTGACGATTTCCGCGATACGATGGCGCAGATTTATGACCTGTTCCCGATCCTGAAGGAAAAGCGGCTTCAAGCGGCGGGCGAATTGTCAGGCGGTCAGCGCCAGCAGGTTGCCGTAGGGCGTGCGCTGATGACGCAGCCTAAGGTCTTGATGCTGGATGAGCCGACCGCTGGTGTGAGCCCCATCGTGATGGATGAGTTGTTCGACCGGATTATCGAAGTCGCCCGCACCGGCATCCCGATCTTGATGGTGGAGCAAAACGCCCGGCAAGCGCTTGAAATCGCGGACAAAGGCTATGTGCTTGTTCAAGGGCGCAATGCGCATACGGGCACCGGCAAAGAACTGTTGGCCGATGATGAGGTCCGGCGGAGCTTTCTTGGCGGATGATGGCCTGGGCTGCATATGGCGGGCGCTCCGCGGGGGATATTTTTGGACCAAAGAGAGCGGCGGCGGTTCTGTTGTGCCTGGCCACGGGTGCGGTGGCAGAGGGCCGGAATGATCCGTTCATGCGGTGCGCGTTTGAGGATGGGCGTGTTGTCGTGTTGGCAGAAGACGGTGACGGCTTTGCTTGGCGTGAAGGCGCGTTTGCGGCGAGCATCGTACCCGAAAGCCCACGCGCCGGCGATGACCCGATTATGACATTTTTGCTGCCAACGGCCGACCCTGAACGGATTGATGTTTTTCTGGGCTGGTACGGCGATACCGTGGTGCCTGAGCGTGTCGGCGAAGCGATGCTGAGCCAAACGGTGTTTGACGACGAAGGTCAAATGATTGCGCGGAGCGTGCAAGGACAATGTGAGGATTTTTTCGGATGATCCGTGCAGCCCTCACCTGTCTGGCAACCACCGCTCATGCGGATGACATCACTTGCATGATGGAGACTGGCGAGACGTTGGCCTTTGCCATTGACCGCAATCAGTTTGTCGCCCCCCAAGACCCCAATGATCCACCGCGCCGGAAGATCAGCCAGGTCACGTTTGGTGACATGCACTTTCCGGCGGAACCCTTCCTGATCGGTCCGGTGCGCGGCTTTCACGCTGACGGCTTGGGTGGATCATCCGTCATGTTTTCCGTGGCTGCCGATGGCACTGCGACTTATGCCAATACCCGCTCTGGTGAGACGCTCACCGGCACTTGTGAGGACCGTTAGATGGATATCCTGAACGCACTGGTGGTGCTGACCAACTTTGTGATTGTGCCTGGGCTTGCCTATGGCGCGCAGCTGGCGATTGGGGCGCTGGGGGTCACGCTGATCTACGGTATCCTGCGGTTTTCGAACTTTGCCCATGGCGACACCATGGCCTTTGGCACGATGGCGACGATCCTGTTTACATGGGCGTTTCAGGCGGCTGGCATCAGCTTCGGCCCGCTGCCAACAGCGTTGCTGGCCCTGCCCCTTGGGATCGCGGTCACGGGGCTGTTTTTGCTGGGCACCGACCGAGTGGTGTATCGGTTCTACCGGCAGCAAAAGGCAAAGCCCGTGATCCTTGTGATCGTGTCGTTGGGTGTGATGTTCATCATGAACGGGCTGACGCGCTTTATCATTGGCGTGCGCGATATCAATTTTTCCGATGGAGAGCGATTCATCATCACCGCGCGGAACTTCAAGGAAATGACCGGGCTGGATGAAGGGCTTGCGATCAAGACCACGCAGGGCATCACGATTGTGACGGCCCTTGTGGTGATGGCTGTGCTGTTTTGGTTCCTCAACAAGACGCGCACCGGCAAATCGATGCGGGCGTTTTCCGATAATGAAGACCTGGCCCTTTTGTCAGGCATCAACCCAGAGCGGGTGGTGATGGTCACATGGTTGATCGTCGCGGCCTTGGCGACGACGGCGGGTGTGCTTTACGGGCTCGATAAGTCCTTCAAGGCCTTCACCTATTTCCAGCTGCTGCTGCCGATCTTTGCGGCGGCCATTGTCGGCGGCCTCGGCAGCCCTGTCGGTGCAATCGCGGGCGGTTTTGTCGTGGCCTTTGCCGAGGTGGCGATCACTTATCCGCTGAAAAAAGTGTTGGGCTATCTGCTGCCTGACAACCTCGCGCCCGATGCACTCGTTCAACTGATCTCAACCGATTACAAATTCGCGGTGTCGTTTGTGATCTTGATCATCGTGCTTTTGTTCAAACCCACCGGACTTTTCAAAGGACAATCGGTATGACCCATTCGATGCGTGCCCCCGCCCTTTTTGCCCTTGTGGTCGTCCTGATCATCGGCACCGGTTATGTGCAGGGACCAAACACCGCCCTGACGATTGTGAACTATGGGCTGATCTCTGCGATCATGGCGCTTGGGGTGAACCTGCAATGGGGCTTTGCCGGGCTGTTTAATGTTGGCATCATGGGGTTTGTGGCCCTTGGTGGGCTGGCCTCGGTCTTGATGTCGATGCCGCCGGTGAAAGAGGCGTGGGTTGCGGGTGGCGTGAACATCCTCGGCGGTCTGGCCATCGGTGCCGCGACGATCATCGCGGCTGTGTTGGCGCAAACCCGGATGTCAGGCCGTGGCAAGACGCTTGTGACGCTTGCGGTTCTGATCGTCGGCTTCTTTGCCTTTCGAACCGTGTTTGACGCGGGCGTTGTGGCCGTTGAGGCGGTGAACCCTGCCTCAACCGGTTACCTGGGTGGCTTGAATGCCTTCGACCAAGGCTGGTTTTCTATCCTGGGCTGGATCTTTGGCGGTGTGTTGGCGGCTGGGGCGGCGTGGTTGATCGGCAAAACAGCACTTGGTTTGCGGTCCGACTACCTTGCCATCGCGACGCTGGGCATTGCGGAGATCATTCTGGCGATCCTCAAGAACGAAGACTGGCTGTCGCGTGGCGTCAAGAATGTCGTTGGCCTGCCGCGCCCGGTTCCCTACGAAACCGATTTGCAGAACGACCCCGCCTTTGTAGAGCGGGCTGCGGGCCTTGGATATGAGGCTGTCGAAGCCTCAACGCTCTTTACCAAGCTGCTTTATGCGGGGCTCTTCAGCATTTTTCTGCTGGTGATCCTGTGGATGGCGCAGATGGCGCTGAAATCACCCTGGGGCCGGATGATGCGCGCGATCCGCGACAATGAGGTTGCGGCAGAGGCCATGGGCAAGCACGTCACCGCGCGGCACTTGCAGGTGTTTATCCTTGGCTCCGCCATTTGCGGCATCGCAGGCGCGATGATCACAACGCTCGACAGCACGTTGACGCCGACGTCTTATCAGCCGCTGCGCTTTACCTTCCTAATTTGGGTGATGGTGATCGTGGGCGGATCTGGCAACAACTTTGGGGCCGTGCTGGGTGGCTTCCTGATTTGGTGGCTGTGGGTTCAGGTGGAACCTTTGGGGCAGATGCTGATGAACGGCGTTACCGCAGGCATGGCTGATGGTTCTGCGCTGAAAGCGCATTTGCTGGATAGCGTGGCTCATATGCGGTTGCTGACGATGGGCCTGATCTTGCTACTGGTCTTGCGGTTCAGCCCGCGTGGGTTGGTGCCGGAACGGTAAGGGTCAGTCGCCCTTTTCTTTCCAACGGACCATCTGGCGCATGACGCCATGCAACATCTGCACGTCGGCGCGGGTCAGGGACATGCGTGACCACAGGTTGCGCAGGTTCATCTTCATGTTCGCCGCTTTGTGTTCGGGAAAGAAGAACCCGGCGCGGTCCAGCGTCGCCTCGTAGTTTTCGGCGAGCTTTTCGATCTCGACCTGCGTGGCCCAATCGCCCTGCAATTGCGTCCGCAACGGGGGCGTCTCGACGCTGGCGCGTTGCCACTCGTAACCGCAGAGAAGCACACACTGCGCAAGGTTGAGTGACGGGAAATCGGGGTTCACGGGGACCGAGATGATCGCATTGGCCCGCGCGATATCGTCGTTTTCCATGCCCGCGCGTTCAGGGCCAAACATCACCGCTACCTTTTGGCCTGCAGCAATGCGGTCGTGGGCGTCTGCCAAAGCGGCTTGCGGCGTGAAGACCGGCTTTGTCAGCTCACGTGGCCGGGCCGTGGTGGCGTAGACGTAATCGCAATCGGCCACGGCCTCTGCCGTGTCCGCGGTCAACAGCGCCTCGTCCAGCAAGCGTCCCGCACCGGAGGCCATGGCAACCGCGCTTTGGTTTGGCCAGCCATCGCGCGGTGCGGCGATACGCATCCGATCAAGGCCAAAGTTCCACATCGCACGGGCTGCGGCCCCGATGTTTTCACCCATTTGCGGGCGGATCAGCACAAAGGCCGGTTGCGGTTTGTCAGTAGGCATCAGGGATATCCGGTTGGTTTGGCGCGTGATACGCTTGTGCGCAGTGTGACACAAGGATGAGACGCGATGGCCTATGATGCAGGGTTAGCAGAGATTTTACGCAGCGATTTCGCGGATGAACCCGGCATCACTGAACGCAAGATGTTCGGGGGCTTATGCTTCATGAAAAACGGGCATATGGTCTGCGGCGTTCATCAGGGCGGCGGCATGGCGCGGGTCGGCAAGGCCGCGGAGCCCGAAGCGCTGAAGATCGCAGGTGTGGCCCCGCTGTCGTTTACGGGCCGCAAGATGGGCGGCATGGTCGACGTTGCCGAAGAGACCTTCGCCGATGATGCGTTACGGCACCAGATTGTCACGATGGCGTTGGCCTATGCCAGCAGTTTGCCACCAAAGTAGCCAAGCGCAAAAAACCGGGCTAGAAGCGGCCAAACGTGAAAAAGGCCCCTACCCGATGTCTGATGCCGAACTGCCGCAGATCTACCTGATCTCTCCTCCTGAATTTGACTTGTTGAGTTTTCCCGACCGCTTGGCCGCCTGCCTTGATGCGGTGCCTGTGGGCTGCGTGCGGCTGGCGCTGGCCAGCCATGACGAAGACCGGATCGGGCGCGCCGCAGATGCGCTGCGCGAGGTGACCCATGCCCGTGATGTGGCGCTGGTGATCGACAGCCATTTCAAGCTGGTGGAACGCTTTGGTCTGGACGGTGTGCATCTGACAGATGGTGCGCGGTCTGTGCGGGCTGTGCGCAAGGAATTGGGTGAGGATGCCATCGTTGGCACCCATTGCGGAAATTCACGCCATGACGGCATGACTGCCGGAGAGTTGAGTGCGGATTATGTCGCTTTTGGCCCAGTCGGCACCACTGATCTGGGCGGTGTCCAGCAGGCTGAACCTGAGCTTTTTGAGTGGTGGTCGCAGATGATTGAAGTGCCTGTTGTCGCAGAGGGCGCG
The DNA here is from genome assembly GCA_947494675.1 of uncultured Paracoccaceae bacterium. Lineage (GTDB taxonomy): Bacteria > Pseudomonadota > Alphaproteobacteria > Rhodobacterales > Rhodobacteraceae > CANMYO01. Next base: position 472,243 of record CANLVP010000002.1, on the reverse strand, counting down.
TTGACGCCAGAGCTGGTCAAATTGCTGGCGGGGACCACGGATTTCTTTGGCATCGGCGATGAGATTTGGGCGGCAGAAGATGCCGCTGCAAAACTGTCAGAGCTACGGGTGTTGATGGGCGGATAGACCGCCGCGCACCGCTGTTTCCATCGCCTTGGCGAGCATCTTGCGGTCTTCATAGTCATGGACTTGGACGGCGGGGTGATAGACAACCTCGACCGCGCCTTGGCGTTTTGCGGCCAAGGTGGACAACAGGTGCGGGCCAAAGTCCATGTCGCCCCACCAGCCATAGAAGCGCGGGTCTTGCCCTTCGGGCGCGGTGTAATTGACTGTCACCGGTTGGATCGACAGGTTGCCGCGCAGCGCATCATCAAAGAAGGCCGCAAAGAGCGTGGGCTTGAACGGCAGGACTTGCAGGCCATCGGTTGACGTGCCTTCGGGGAAGAACAGCAGTTTGTGCCCGGCTGCCAACCTGTTTCGAAAAACGTGGATTTGGGCGCGTGCCTCTGACCGGTTTCGTTGGATGAAAACCGTGCCCGTCGCGCGGGCCAGCCAGCCGATGCCGGGCCATGCGGCCACTTCTGCTTTTGAGACAAAATAAATGCGCTTGGCCGCGTTGAGCGCAAAAATGTCGAGCCAGCTGGAGTGATTGGCCACGACCGCCCCCGGCCCGGCCATTGGCGTGCCTTTGGCGGTGTATCTGATCCCCAAGATGCGAAAGGCGTTGCGGCAGACAAATTGGGTGATGTGCGGCGTGACTGGACGCCTGATGCCGCAAAGCGGGCGTTCGATGAGGCGGACAAGTAAAAGAAGGATGAGCCCGCCGAAGACCAGTAAACCCAATGGCAAACCGCGTCGCACAGCACGCCAGATGCCACCCGGTGAAACGGCCAGATGCGGCTGTTCATTGTCGGACCGCCACGTGGTCATTGCGAGGAATCGCTGTAGCGGGCGCGTTGCGCGGCAGGGATGTTATCGACGTCAACAACCATACAGACGTCGATGGTGTTGAAGGCCGTGTCGCGAAATGCGCCCTCGCCCACACGGCCACCCAGACGCAGGTAGGCCTTGATCAGCGCGGGCATCTGCACGATGGCCGCTTTGTGGTCGATCGCATCCTCGGGCAATGCATCCATGGCGACAAAGCCGGTACTGCGTGCGATGGGCCGAATGTCCGCCAGAGCGCGGTAACGGTAATGTAGATGCCCTAAGGCCTGCGCTACTGGCTGCGGATCTGTGCCGTGGAAAGAGGCCACACCGAAAAGGAATTTCGTGCCGGTCGCCCGGACGTGGTCCGCGAGGCCCTGCCACAGCGCATACATCCCAGCACCGCCACGGTAGTCCTTGTGTAGACAGGACCTGCCAAGCTCCATCACCGGCGCGCCTGCACTGCACAGTGGCGTCAGATCGTATTCGGCGCTTGACGAAAAGCCACCTGCCTTTTGCGCCTGTTCATGTGTCATCATCCGGTAGACGCCGACCACCTGATCGGTCTTTGGGCGGCTGAGATCGCGCAAAAGGAGATGATCAGCATGGGCATCGTATTGGTCGTGCTCCAACCCTGCTCCGTGGTCTAACCCATCAACGCTACCGCCAAGCTCTGCCACGAACACCTGATAGCGCAGCCTTTGGGCGGCCTTGATATCATCGGCAGAGCACGCGAATTGCAGATCGAACTGTGGCGAAGTTGTCATGCGGTCAGGCGGCTCATCTTTGTTGAGGCAAGGGGCGGTCTAGGGCCGTGTTTACCTTTTGGCAACCAAAACTGGGGCAAGATCGACTGGGACGTGTTGACGAACTGGCCCGTAATGCTACCATAGGTTGTGCGTCACGCGTGATAGGGGATTAAAATGACTCGCGATCCATCGATGACCACCTTGCCGGATTCACGGAAGTTGACCGTGATCCGACCGCCGATATTGGATTGCACCTGCCCGACGCCCCAGTCGGGCTTATCAGGGTGCGTCACCAGCATGCCTGGTTCCAGTATCGCATTCAAATCTGACATATCCCCATCCTTTGAAAGGTTATTTTGATGCGCCCTGATCTTGCCGCCCTTGTGGGCTCTCGCATTTGCCATGACCTTATCAGCCCTATTGGGGCAATCAGCAATGGGGTCGAGCTTTTGGCGATGACCGACAATGCCCCCAGCGCTGAGATGCAGCTGATCAGCGATAGTGTCGACAACGCCAGCGCGCGTATCCGGTTCTTCCGGATCGCTTTTGGATCGACGGCGGTCGACCAGATGGTCAGCCAAGGCGAAATTGCCGCCATCCTCAGCGCGATGGCCCGTGGCGGGCGCTTTACCTACGCCTGGGAAGTGACCGAAGAGCCGCGGCGGCTTGAGGTGCGGATCGCGTTTTTGCTGTTTCAGTGCTTTGAAACGGCGCTGCCCTTTGGTGGCGACATTGCTGTCAGCAGCGTCGGTTCTGGCTGGCAGTTTGAAGCAACGGGTCGCAAAGTGAATGCCGATCCTGCGCTTTGGTCCAATATCGGCATGGCACGGGCCAGTTCGGCGGTGAGCCCTGCGCAAGTTCATTTTGCACTGCTGCCCGATGCGCTCAAGGAAGCGAACCGCACGATCCAGGCCGAGGTCTTTGACGACAAGATCCTTGTGAAGATCTAAGCGCGGATCGTTCCGTCTCCGGTCACCAAATACTTGAAGCTGGTCAGTTGCACGGCGCCCACCGGGCCGCGCGCATGAAGCTTGCCAGTGGCAATACCGATCTCTGCGCCCATGCCAAACTCTGCCCCATCCGCAAACTGGGTTGAGGCGTTGCGCATCAGGATCGCGCTATCGAGGCTGTTAAAGAAGGTGGCCGCGTTCGCATCATCTTCGGCCATGATGGCGTCGGTGTGGTTGGAACCGAAATCGCGAATATGCGCCACGGCAGCGTCCACACCGTCAACGATCTTGGCGGCGATGATCATGTCCAGAAATTCGTGTCCGAAATCGTCTGCTTGCGCAGGCTTTGTGCCAGTGATGGCCGCATCACCCGCTGCGCGCACTTCGACGCCTGCGTCCAGCAGATCGCGGATGAGGATGTCACCATGCGCGTCCCAAAAAGCCTGATCGATCAGCAAGCATTCGGCAGAGCCGCAGATACCGGTGCGCCGGGTCTTGGCGTTAAGGACAACGGCGCGGGTCTTTGCCAGGTCGGCGCTGGCATCGACGTAGATATGGCAGATGCCTTCCAGATGGGAAAAGACGGGCACGCGGGCCTCGCGCTGGACCAAACCGACAAGGCCCTTGCCGCCACGGGGCACGATAACGTCAATGTAATCAGTTGCTTGCAACATTGCTGTCACGGCAGCCCGGTCACGGGTCGGGACAAGCTGGATTGCAGCCTCTGGCAAGCCTGCCGATTTCAGGCCCGCGACGAGGCAGGCATGGATGGCGGTGGAGGAATGAAAGCTCTCTGATCCGCCGCGCAGGATCACCGCGTTGCCGGACTTCAGACAGAGCGCGCCTGCGTCTGCTGTCACATTGGGGCGGCTTTCGTAGATGACACCGATCACGCCAATGGGCGTGCGCACGCGCTGGATGTGCAGGCCAGTAGACCGCGTCCATTCTTCGGTGATGGCACCAATTGGGTCATCTTGGGCCGCGACGCTGCGCAACCCGTCACAGATGCCCCTGATACGGTCTTCGTCCAGCATCAAACGGTCCAACATGGCGGGCGACAGGCCCTTTTCGCGGCCAAAGTCCATGTCCTTGGCGTTGGCTGCAATGATCTCTGCGCGCGCGGCCCAAACGGCATCAGCGGCGGCGTTCAGTGCGTCTGTTTTTTGCGCGGCTGTGGCGCTGGCCAAGACTGTGCTGGCGGATTTCGCAGCAGCACCCAGCGTTTCCATCATATCAGGGGTCATGTCGTTCATTGCCCGCTCCTGTCTTGTAGCACCATGTCGTCGCGGTGGATGAGCGCCGCGCGCCCGGTATAGCCGAGGATATCAGCAATGTCAGCGGAGCGTTTGCCCGCAATCTGTGTGGTCTCTACCCCGGTGTAGCGGGTCAGCCCCTGCCCGATGGTCGCACCATCCGGGCCCTGGATCGCAATTGCCTCGCCGCGTTCAAAATCGCCATTGGAGGCGCGCACACCAGCAGGCAGCAAGCTGCGGCCAGACTGCAGCGCCGTGATGGCACCTGCATCGATGGTGACACTGCCGCGTGGTTTCATAGCGGCGATCCAGCGTTTTCGTGCGGCTTGGGGTGTGACTTGTGCGGTGAACCAAGTGCTACTGGCATCTTTTTCGAGCTGTGCCAGTGGGTTCTGCGGCGACCCTAATGTAATCGCCATGGCGCAGCCAGCTTCGGTCGCGATGCGAGCGGCCATGACCTTCGTCTTCATCCCGCCTTTGGACAGGCCAGAGCCCGCGTCGCCTGCCATGGCCATGATCTCGGGTGTGATTGAATCGATGACCGCAAGGCGGGTAGCACTTGGATCATCGGCAGGGTTGGCCGTGTAGAGGCCATCAACGTCAGACAAGAGCACGAGTTGATCGGCCCCGACGGTCACGGCAACCTGCGCGGCAAGGCGGTCGTTGTCGCCGTAGCGGATTTCGTCGGTCGCAATCGTGTCGTTCTCGTTGACGATGGGCGTGACACCAAGAGACAAGAGCGTCTCGAGCGTCGCCCGCGAGTTAAGGTAGCGGCGGCGGTTTTCGGAATCCTCAAGCGTGACAAGGACTTGGCCGGTGACGATACCATGGGGTTCAAGCGCCTCTTCATAGGCGCGGGCCAGCCGGATTTGTCCGACGGCGGCGGCGGCCTGTGATTGTTCCAACGGAAGATCGGCGACAACAAGGTTCAACACACCCCGTCCCAGCGCAATGGAGCCTGATGAGACAAGGATCACATCGGTGCCCCGCGCGCGGATCGCAGCAATGTCATCGGCAAGACTGCGCAACCAATCTGCACGCAATTCTCCGCTGTCACGGTCGACCAAGAGGGCCGAGCCGATCTTGACCACAAGGCGCTTGGCGTCGGTTAAGGTTGCCACGGCGCGGGCTCCTCTGCCTCCGCCGCTTTGGCGCGGACGCGGGTGTCGTCAATATGACCACGCAGGGCGCGGAGCACATCAACCGTGCCTTCGGTGGTTGCACCAGACATGAGCATGACGGGGCCATCAACCACAGCTTTCATCTCGTCCAGCAGGAACGCGCGTTCTTCGGCATCCAATGCGTCGATCTTGTTCAGCACGGTCACACGTGGCTTGTCCGCCAGATCGCCGCCGTAGTTTTCAAGCTCTTCAATAATGGTTTTGTAGTCGGCCATTGGGTCGCCAGAGGTGCCGTCTACAAGGTGCAAAAGCACCGCGCAGCGTTCCACGTGGCCCAGGAACATGTCGCCCAATCCCCTGCCCTCCGACGCGCCTTCGATCAGTCCGGGGATGTCGGCCACGACGAATTCAACGTTATCGACGCCGACGACGCCAAGGTTCGGCACCAGCGTGGTAAAGGGGTAATCGGCGATCTTGGGCCGCGCGTTTGAGGTGGCGGCGAGGAAGGTGGATTTTCCTGCGTTGGGCATGCCCAGCAGACCAACATCGGCGATCAGTTTCAGGCGCAGCCAGATCGTTCGCTCAACGCCTTCTTGCCCCGGATTGGCGCGACGCGGCGCTTGGTTCGTGGCGGATTTGAAGTGCAAGTTGCCCCAGCCGCCGTTGCCGCCTTTGGCGATCAGGATGCGTTGGCCGACCTCGGTGATATCGGCAATCAGGGTTTCTTCGTCCTCATCAAGGATTTCCGTGCCCACAGGCACACGCAGCACCACGTCATCGCCGGTCTTGCCGGTCATGCCAGAGCCCATGCCGTGCTGGCCGGCCTTGGCAAAGAAGTGTTGCTGATAGCGGAAATCGATCAGCGTGTTCAAGCTTTCGACGCCCTCAACCCAGACGGAGCCACCGTTACCGCCGTCACCGCCATTGGGGCCGCCATATTCGATGAATTTTTCGCGCCGGAAAGAGATACAGCCCGCACCCCCACCGCCGGAGCGGATGTAGACTTTGGCAAGATCGAGGAATTTCATCAGGCTGGGCTTTCGGTTGGTTAGGTGCCGCTTAAGCTATTGGGGCTGGTTGCTCAAGCGGTCCCAGTCGGTGCGGTTCAGGCGGCGGTGATGCACAAGCGTGGGAAAGCCCCGCGCACGGGCGTGGATGTAGCAGGTCTGCCAATGGACAAAGCCAAGACGTTCCAACACACGCGCAGATGCCGGATTGTCGTACCAGGTTGACCCGGTCAGGTGGTCACGGTCTGTGGTGGCAAAGGCCTCTGCCACGGCCTTGCGGGTGGCGCGGCCCATGACACCCTGACCGTGATAGTCAGGATGCAACATATAACCAAGATCGCCGCCGGTGACGCCGATTGAGCCGATCAAGCGGTCATCGCGGCAGATCGCCCAGACGAAACCGTCGCCCTTGTAAGGGTTCGAGCGCTCACGGATTTGCACCGGATCGGGCGGCCATTTCCAGCCGCCCAGCTGGCGCACAACCTCCCACCGGGATGCGACATCATAAAGCGCATCATAGTCGTGGGGCTGGATACTGCGGTAAGTCTCAGCCATGGCGGGCCTGCCAATCTGAGCGGGACAACGCGACCCGTTGGATGTCGACCTTGTCGCCCCGCGCAGTTTCGACGCCATGGGTAACGTGGGTCTCGCGGAATCCAAGCTTGCCCAGCACAGCGGCAGAGGGGCCGTTGCCGAGGTGATAGCCAGAGGTCAGGACCGCATCTGTCTGGGCGAAATGCCAGTCGATCGTGGCCGCTGCAGCTTCCGTCATGATGCCCTTGCCGTGGTGCGCAGGATCAAGCCAATAGCCCAATTCGGGGTCCACGCTGACGGCCCCCAGCAGGCCCTCGCCACCATCGATCACCCAGACCACATGTTGTTGCTCTGGTATAAAGCTGTTGAGGAACCAGTCGAAATCATGCGGCTGATAAGGCCACGGCACCTGTGTCAGCCATTTCGTGACGTCATAGTCATTCAGAACGCGCACAACCGCATCGCGGTCGCTGGGCGCGTATGGGCGCAGCGTGAACCGCTTCGTGGCAAGGAACGGGATTACTGGCCAGTTTTGAGCATGTAAGTCCATGTGGGCACCACCGCATTGCGGGCGATACTGAACGCTTCTGCATCGCCAAGGTAATCAAAGCCGGAATTCGTCAGGACGCGGGCTGATCCCGGGTTGTCCTGAAACGCTTCTGCAAAATATTGCGCGGCGTGATGCGGGTTGGCCGTCAGCAAGGTGCGCACGGCCTCTGACGCGAAGCCGACATTCCAGAACGCAGGCGCGATCCAGTAGAAGACTTCGGACTGGGCGCGGTCCATCTTGCGCAAGGAAATCAGGCCCAGCACTTCGGCATGACCAGAGGCGGAACCGTCCAGCACCCAAATGTCCTCGACCCGATCCGGGGATTGCGCCCGCTTGATCATGGTCTCAATCGTGCCGGGTGGCAGCGGATGCGGGATTGTGGCAGTGGCGCGGGCGAGCTTTTCGTCCGAGGCATACATGGTCACAAGGCCGGTGTCCGACAGACGCAGTGGACGCAGCACAAAGCGGTCAGCAACATAGCTTGGCTGGCTTGTCACGGTTTCATGCATCATGTCTTATCCTCCGAGTGGCCTTTTGGCGCCTCCTCCCATTCCTAGATGGGAATGGGTCACCAAAAAGATAAGGGGACCGGTTTGCACCGATCCCCCTTTAATTTTCATACCAGGTTTTCGGTTTACTCTGCGGCCTCCGCCACTGGCAGGACCGAAATAAAGGTGCGGCCTTTCAGGCCCTTGTGAAATTTCACAGCGCCTTCGGCAGTTGCAAAGATGGTGTGATCTTTGCCCATGCCAACGCCTGCGCCCGGCCACATCTTGGTGCCGCGCTGACGCATGATGATGTTGCCAGGAATAACGGCTTCGCCGCCGAACTTCTTGACGCCAAGGCGACGACCAGCTGAGTCGCGCCCGTTACGGGATGAACCGCCTGCTTTTTTATGTGCCATTTGGTCTCTCCTTAGCCTTTAGCGAGCTCAGCGGCTTGCTTGAGCCACTCGTCGCGATCGATGCGGCCTTTGAAATTCAGTTTCTCGTCCATATCAGCAACGTCCGCTGGCGTCCATGCCGCGATCTGAGCGAATGTGGTCACGCCTTCAGCGTGCAGCTTCTTGACGATGACCGGACCAACACCAGAGATCTTGGACAGATCGTCAGCACCTGCATCAGCCGCCTTGGCCTTGGGCGCGGCTTTCGCCTTTGGTGCAGCCTTTGGCTTTTCGGCCTTCGGGGCCTCTGCCTTTGGCGCTTCGGCTTTCTTGGCAGCTTTCTTTGGTGCAGCTTTCGTGGCCACAGCAACGGCAGCGGCAGAAACAGCCATGCCCTTGCCGGATACAGCAGCTTTCACGCCGGACTTATCAGCGCCCTTTGTCAGGATGTCGCCAATACGCACGAGTGTGAGCTGCTGCCGGTGACCCTTCTTACGGGCAGACGAGTGCTTACGACGGCGCTTGACGAAGTTGATCGTCTTTGGACCTTTGATCTGGTCGATCACGGTCGCCTGAACGCCAGCGCCATCCACTGTGGGGGTGCCCACGGTGTCGCCAACCATCAGAATGTCGTTGAATTGGATTTGCTCACCTGCTTCAGCAGCGAGCTTTTCGACACGCAGAACGTCGCCAGAGGCCACTTTGTACTGCTTGCCGCCGGTTTTGAGAACCGCAAACATAATCGTCTTCCTTTGTTTTCCGCGTCGGTCCGAGGCCGCCCCGCTGGGACCGTTTGGTGCCTGGCAACTGCGCGCCCGTAGGCGAATATCAGCATAGTCCAAGGCAAGTGACTTGCCCGGATGGCGGCTTATGTGACCGTATCGGTTTCAAGTCAACCCCGTTTGAAAGGGAAAACACATGCGATTGCCGCTTTTGGCGCTGGTTCTTTTAGCTGGCTGTGGGTCTGAGGCAAACCACCTTGGCAATCCACTTGCCTGGCCCGTGACAGGGCTTGCCACCGCAGCCGAGAATGTCGCCTACACCGAAAGACGCGGGCGGGTCGAGGTGATCGTGAAGACGAACTTTGACCAGATCATTGACGATATCACCGCAGGTGGCGGTGATGTGCTGACCGAAGCAATGGATACCGCGCGGATCCCCGATGCCGACCGCCCTGCCCGCGTGCTGCAAATGCAGCGCGATCTTGGGTTATATGAGGCGAACCCCGGTGCGCTTGTGGTTGCCTTGATGGTCTATGGTGGCTAGCCATTGCCCAAAGCGGGGGCAATTTCGATGCAAGACGATGGATTTTTCGACGCAGAGGTCGCAGCGACCTATGATGCGGTGCACCGGGGTGAAGACCCGCAAGCCATCGTGGCATGCCTGCATGATCTTGCGGCGGGTGGTGCGGCACTGGAATACGCGATTGGCACCGGGCGCGTCGCCCTGCCCTTGCAAGCCGCCGGCACGCCAGTCGCGGGCATTGAGATGTCGCAAGCCATGGTGGATGAGCTCCGCCGCAAGGAAACCGAGCCACCGATGGATGTTGTCATCGGCGACATGACCAAGGCGCGCGTGGCCGGTGAATTCTCACTCGTCTTTCTGGTTTTTAACACCATCGACAATCTGACCAGCCAGGATGCGCAGATCGCTTGTTTCCAGAATGCCTATGACCACCTGAAACCGGGCGGTTGTTTTGTTGTGGAAACACTTGTCCCGCCGATCCAGCGGTTGCCACATGGCGCGACGCTCTTGGCAAACGATCTCACCGATACGCACTGGGGCGTCGATGAGTTCGACGTGGTCACGCAAACCTATGCCTCACATCACATGCACCAGATCGATGGCCAGACCCGCCGCCTGTCGATCCCGTTTCGCTATTGCTGGCCCGCCGAACTCGACGTGATGGCCAAGATGGCAGGGTTCACCTGTGAGGCCCGCTGGGCGGATTGGAACCGCGCACCATTCACCAACACCAGCCGCAGCCATGTGTCGGTTTGGCGCAAACCAAAGGGGTGATTTGACGCGCTAGATATCCTGACCGGTCATGAACTGGGCAGAGCCTAGGCCAAGCGCCCGGCTGATATCTTCGAACATGCCGTCAAATGCCGCGAACATCGCGTCGTTCAGGTCTTGGCCCGCTTCCGTCTCTGAAAACGCGATATAGGCGTCCAGATCATTGTCCGTCAGCGGTTGATAGGCCAGCATCAAGAAGGAATAGACCCATTCTGTGGTGTTCACGCGGATTTCGGGCTCTTGGCTCCACACATCTTGAAGCACTTGTTCTTCGGTCAGCTCTTGCGGCATCGCGCCGCCGTCCATCAGCCCGGTGTAGAACGCGTAGTTGGAATTCATGGCACCAACCACATTGGTCTCAACCAGATCATTGACCTCAACAAAGGTTTGGACCTGCTGGTAGCGGTCGGTGTTGTCCAGCATAGCCTCTGTCGCGACCTCTTTGGCGGCTTCTTCGACGGCGTCATCCAACAGCGCACGACGTGCGGACAGCTCCAGCGAGATGATGGTCTTGCCCGGCTCGCCGGTGAAGAACGCAAGCATGGCGTCGACGTCATCGTCGGCCAATTCCGCCGTCAGCTCGGTCAGCACTTCGCTGCGCATGGCATCGACGTCGTAGATTTGTGACACGGTATTGGTCCAATCCACGGTGCCCCGGTCGCCAAACAGATCGCCACCGATCTCAGCACCATAGACGACGCCCTCTTCGCGCATGATCTGCATCATCTCGGGCAAGCCAAGTGCTGCAAACAGGTCCTCGACCTTGTCGGCGTTGCTGGTCTGCGCCGCGGCGGCGCTGACAGAGGCGGCCAGAACAAGGGGGGCGAGCATACGAAGTGGGATCATCGGGCGGTATCCTTTGGTTGCTGTTCTATTGATATGTGTCCCCGCGCCGTTTTCCAAGGTCGCCCCACGGGAATGTCAGCAAATCGCCAGATCGGGCTTGCGATGGCGCGCGGGCGCGATTAAACGGCGGCGCAAGACCCCAGCGCGGAGAGGTGCCGGAGTGGTCGAACGGGGCGGTCTCGAAAACCGTTGTGGGTGCAAGCCTACCCAGGGTTCGAATCCCTGTCTCTCCGCCAGAGCATTCCGTTGGCTTAGAACATCTCTGCGCGTACGACTTTGAATTGCGCCAATTCCTTGCTGTTTCCACCAAACCAAGTTGATCAATGGAAACGTCAGGCCATTGGCAGGATGATGTGCGTTTTTGCGGAACCAAGCAAAAGGCGCAGAGGATCTGAGGTCAAAGAGCGTTAGGCCAAGACCCTGAGCACTACTTTCTCACAATAGCCCGACCCGCACGATGGCACAGCCCAAGTTTGGTCATAAGCCAATCACAGGTCGCGAAAATGCGCCGCGACGTTGGTTGCTTCGGGCCAGGCCATTGTCTGTACGAAGGCCGCCTCGTCCCGCCCCGTCAAAGCACAGAATTTTGCCTGAAGGTCATGCGCGCCCATTGGGTTCTTTGATGCGCCCAAAGGATAGGCACAGGTCGATTTGAGCGTTTCTGTGCCCAAATCGATTTCCAGCCGGTCAGGCTGGTGCGGGTCAATGTTCAACTCGGGACGTTCGGCGGGATGTGTGAAGACAGAAATTTTTTGCATCACTGCAGCCGTTTCGGGATGTTCCCAAAAGTTCTGCTCGCTGTCTTCCAAGGTCAGGTCACCCTGCACGATCATATGCGCTAAACAAGCGTGAATGGAAAAGAGGGCTTCGCGGCGGATGATCGGCCGATCAAAGGGTAAGATTTGGCGATAGAAATCGGGAATATAGGCGCGGATAGCAGTGATGTCAGCGTGTTTACCCTGATATCTCGGCGCCAATTCCCGGGCGGATGTCATCAGACGATGAATGTAGCCGCAAGAGGGCCAGAGTTTCTGGATCACGCCATATTCTTCAAGCGCCCAAGGTGCACCAAGGGGTTTAAGCGGATTTCCAGCGATGCCCATCAATCCCGCAAACCCACGTGGGTCGAATAGGACATTTGGGTTACCTGTCAGACCAGCGCGCGCGAAGAACGCGGATTCTAGCCCGGCGCGTGCCGCAAACCCCGCCTGCATTGGTTTGGCACTTGTCCCGAACTGCAGCGTGTAGCCTGTCGCTTGTGACGCAGACAGCGCCAGTGCCTGTGCGATTTGTGTCTGCATTAACCCAAGAAGCTTTGATACGGCGGCCGCAGCCGCGATCGCGCCGAGCGTCGCGGTCGAATGGAAGCCGCGCGTGTAATGATCAAGCGTGACGCACTCGCCAAGCCGCGCGATCACCTCAAAGCCGACGGTATAGGCCAGCGCAAGCTCTTGCCCCGTCACTGATCTGGACTGTGCGGCGGCCAAAAGGGCCGGAAACAAGACGGCGGTGACATGGGTGTTTCCCGGCTCTTCCCAATCGTCCAAATCCCAGACATGGGCGGCAGCCGCATTGATCAGGGCACTTGTGCCCGGTGAAGCCGTGTCAGGCAGGCCATAAATCGGCGCGTCACCTTTCTCGCCCGCAAACGATTGGATCAACTGCGCCACAACATCGCTTTTTGATCCACGCAGCATGCATCCGAACGTGTCCGCAATCGCAGATTGGGCCAATGGAACAAGCTTTGGTTCAAGGGTCGCCTGCGCGATAAACGTGCTCAATTGGTCCATAGGGTTATTCATCGCGATGGTTTCCTGCGTATGACGTTGAAGGGTCTAGATCGGCTCATCCATGCCTCGTGACCCTATTGAAACTGCGACCGGAGGTCCGTCACGACACCGACATTTGCACTGAAATTGTCGACGCCTCTTAACCCGGTGCTGTATCCGCAACTTTTTTCCAGCGTGCCTTTGATGCGGTCAGGGCCAGCCCCTGTTTGGAGGCCGCGTTAAGGCGTGACATGGCCCATTTGCTGATGGTGTTGGAGAACCGGATGTAGATATTGCGCGAAACAGAGATATCCGCGATCTCGCGGCACCAAACCTCGCCTCTTTCGACCTCTTCGTAGATGTTACTGTAAGGCAGGATGGTCATCCCTTCCGCCTCCATCGCGAAGGCCAACATGGCAGAGGCTGTTTCCAGATCTCTGACGGTGGTGAGCCTTTCGCCGGCGGCTTCAAAGGCGCTTTCCAAGTGTTTCCGGTACCAACTGCTATGAGGCAACATGAGCGGAAACCCTGAGATTTCTGCGATTGAAACGACATCCTTTTCCGGTGGGGTCACCGATGCGCCACCGACCAGATACATCCCTTCGCGATAGGTGGGATGTGCCGGTGCGGGTGCATAAGCTTCTGGGACATAGCATATGGCCGCTTCAACCGTTCCATTGTGCAGTAAATGCGCGGTGGCTTCGCTGCTTTCCTCCCGGATAATCACATTTGTCTCAGGAAAAGCCCGTTCCAGTTCGCGTTGCAGGCTGGGCACGACAAGTCGGCTGAGTTGCAATGGGATGGCGATAGAAAGCTCTTCTGGATCCGTGCGTGCGACGTAGTCGATTTGCTTTTGGGTTTCTCGAAACCCTTTGATCGTCGTTTTGCAAAACGACAGAAAATGTTCCCCTGCGTCCGTCAGCTCGACCCCCCGCCCGGTTCTGCGCACGAGGTTGGCGCGCATGGTCGTTTCGATATCGCGCAATCGGCGACTGATCCCTGGCTGGGACGTCCCCCGCGCGACTGCCGTCTGGGTCAGCCCGCCAAATTCGCAAATATCGACAAACAGTTCGAGGTCGTTCAGCTTCTTCGGTATAACACTTTTGGTATTTCAGTTATTATGCCTTATCAGGCGCGCCCGGTTTCGCAAAGGCCTATGATTTGCGTGAATCGAGGTGACAGATGACTGTGCGACGTAAACGACGCGAAAAAGTGACTAGGGCCCAAGCGACGGCGGTGCAGGCCTTCCAGCACGCGTATCAGCCAATCAATGTGATGTCGCCCGAGGACGAAGATCGGGTGCACGCCCTGTCGCTTCAGGTTCTGAGCGATGTTGGGTTGAAGTTTTTGTCCACGAAAACCTGGCCAATTCTTGAAGCGGCAGGGTGCGACGTGGATCGCAGCACTGGCGTTGTCAAATTCCCGGCAGAGGTCGTAGATCATTATCTGTCTTTGGCCCCATCTGAATTTGAAATGGTGGCGCGCAACCCGGCCAATTCGCTGAAGGTTGGTGGCCGGAACATCCACTATGGTAGTGCGGCCTCTGCCCCCAATGTCATCGATATGGATCGGGGGCGACGGTCAGGCACGCAGAAGGATTTTGAAGACCTCGTACGTCTTAACCAGATGCTGGGCACTTGCGCGTTTCATTCGGGCCATCCGGTTGAGCCAATCGACACGCATGAAAACACCCGGCATCTGAGCAGTATGTTCAGCTGGCAGACGCTGTCGGACAAGGTTCCGCGCATTTACGCCATTGGTGAGCAGCGCGTGAATGACAGCCTTGAGATGGTGCGCATCGCCCATGGCATTGACCCTGATGAAATGGCGCGTGCGCCGCGGGTTCACGCCAGCATCAACGTGAATTCGCCCTTGGTGGTTGATGAGCCGCTGATTGAAGGCGCGATGCTGCTGGCAAGAGCTGGGCAAGCCAACATCATCTCGCCCGTGGCATTCGCGGGTGCGATGTCACCGATCACGCTGTCCGGCAGCCTGATCCAGTGTAACGCGGAATGCATCGGGGTTATCGCATTTTTGCAAATGGTGCAGGCTGGATGCCCCTGCTTTTATGGCGTCCTTACCACGCCAATCGACATGAAGTCTGGCGCACCTGCCATGGGTGTGCCAGAGGCGCTGACCGGCACTTTGTCCAACGGGCAGATGGCGCGCCGCTACGGCATACCACAGCGGATCATGCTCGGATCGACGTCCAATGCGCCGGATGCTCAAGGTGCGTATGAGACGATGTTTTCACTTTGGGCAGCACAGCTTTGTGGCGCGCATTGGGTCTTCCACGCCCATGGCTGGATGGAGGCCGGACTGACAACCGGTTTCGAAAAGACGGTTCTGGATTCCGAGATGATCGGCATGATGGGCGCGCTGCGTGGGTCATTGGATCTGAACGACGCCGATGAGGCCATAGCCGCGATCGCAAATGTCGGGCACGGCGGTCACTTCCTTGGCGATCCGCATACGATTGCGCGCTATGAGACGGCGTTCCATTCGCCTGTGATCTCGGACTGGCGGCCTTTCGAATTCTGGCAACAGTCAGGCTCTCCTGATGCATCGCAGCGCGCAAACACCCGCTGGAAGGAATTGCTTGAGGCTTATGTCCCCCCCGCAATCGACCCTACAACCACCGAACAATTGGCTGCATTCGTAGAGCGGCGTGGCCGTGAAAACCTAACCAAGGAGATGTGACAGCACAGGCTGTCATCAAAGCGCGCGATGAGACAAGATCGATTGGATGCTCTTATGAGCGCCGTCAAAGATAAGATTTCTGCGAATAAGGGGTTGGCGGCTTTCGTGGGGCCTGCGCTGGACGAACCCCTGCAGCTTCAGGATGCCGGTTTCCGTTCCGTCCCTTGCCTGCAAGCGCTTGGCCATATGCGCAATCTGGCAGGCCTCCAAACACAGGCCATTACCGAAGCGGTGATTGAAAGCGCGTTGCTGGTTGACTGGCATCAAAGCTACGACGCTGAAACAACCAGTCCCGCGTTCATGTCCGGCTATGGCTGGTTTAATCTGGTTGGTCCTGCCGGGGCATTTCAGTCGGACAACTTGCGCATCAGCATTGGATTTTGGGACCGCGGTTTGGAATACCCCAGCCATTCGCACGCCCCCGAAGAAGTCTATTGCGTCCTTGCGGGCGAGGCCCACTTCATGAGCGACGACGAGCCACCGGTCGTCCTGCGCCCCGGGAATACCAAATACCACGCCAGTAATGCGCAGCACTCCATGTTCATGACGGATAGCCCGTTGCTTGCCATGGTGATCTGGCGCGGTCTGGAGCTTGATCGCAACCCGGTTCTGCAAGAGCACGCAGCGTAGGGTCCCGACATGGATGGCAGCCATTTCCCCAAACTATGTGAACGGTCCTCGTCCAAGGGTAATGAGGTGAGGATTGCCGTCTACTTGTTTGAGGAGTTCTGCTTTCTCAGTTACTCGGCTTTCGTGGATTTCCTGTTGCCTTTCAAGCAGTCGGATCCGGAGACCTTATTGACGACCACGTGGTTTTCACAAGATGCGGAACGGCCGCAAAACTCCCTTGGGATTGAGATTGACCTGCCAACGCAGAACCTCGACGGGCTGCCAAGCGTTGATGCGATTGTTCTGCTTGGTGGTCGGCGGCTTTTCACCATGCCGGACGCGAGGTTCAGCAGATGGATTTTCGATCACGCCAGACGGGACCGCCTGATCTACGCCTGCGGAAGCGGCACAGAGGCCTTGGCCCAGATTGGTGTTTTGGACGGTCGAAACGTCGCCGTGCATCGCGATGAGTTGCCGCGTTCGCGACAACAATTTCCCGCGGTTTCGTTCAGCGAGACCGTCTTTGAACTCGACAACAATATTCTGACATTCGCGACGGGAAGCGCATGTATTGATGCCTTCGCCAATCTGGCGAAACAGACCTTGTCGAAGTCACAGGCAAACAAGCGGATTGACCGGCTTGTAAACCACATACCGCGCGTCGCAGCACAGCCGCAGCGGAGCACTTTGGAAATGCTGATCGGTCATGAAAACAAAACGATTTCGATGGCGGGTGTGGCGATGTCTCAGAACTTGGCCAACAAGCAATCCGTCAGTGAAATTGCGGAAAACATCGGCGTGTCACAAAGGCAGCTTGAGCGTTTGTTCAAAGCACACGTCGGCATATCGCCAGGGAATTGCATCATGAAGGTCCGTCTTGAGGCCGCCTTGCAGATGCTCATAACGACGGAGCAGACGGCGAAAAAGATCGCCGAGAAATGCGGTTTTCTTAACACCGCGCATTTTTCCAAACAGTTCCGCAAAGAATTCGGCATTTCACCGCACCAGAAGTCGTCAACATTTGAACGGTTGATCTCGCAAGGGGATCGTCACTTGGGCGCGCAAAAGCAAGCATTCGCACAACCCGCAGAGCACACAAGACATGACTAAATACTCCGCACTATCTGTTTTCCTTGAGGGGCTGCGCGGCAACAAGAGCTGGTCCAGGGCTTGGCGCGATCCTGAGCCGAAAGCGGAGTATGACGTGGTCATTGTCGGCGGTGGCGGGCATGGGTTGGCCACGGCATATTATTTGGCGAAAGAGCACGGGATCACCAATGTGGCGGTGGTCGAAAAAGGCTGGCTTGGGGGCGGCAACACGGGTCGCAATACAACCATTGTTCGGTCGAATTACATGATGCCGGGCAATACGCTGTTTTACGAGCGCTCGATGAAGCTTTGGGAAAATCTCAGTCAGGATCTCAACTTCAATGTCATGATTTCGCAGCGTGGACAGTATAACCTTTGCCACTCACCTGGGCAGATGGATGCGGCGCGGCGGCGTGGAAACGTCATGCGTGCGAACGGTATCGATGCGGAGCTGTTTGATCGCGCTGAGGTGCAGCAGCGCCTGCCCTATCTGGATTATTCGGAACACGCGCGGTTCCCCATTCACGGGGCCATCTACCAAAGCCGCGCGGGCACGGCGCGTCATGATGCGGTGGCCTGGGGTTTTGCGCGCGGGGCCGATCAATACGGCGTTGATATTCTGCAGCAGCGCGAGGTCACGGGCTATCTTTACGAGGGTGGCAAGGTGGTTGGCGTCCAGACCAACAAGGGGGATATCAAGGCAGGCAAGGTGGCGCTGTGTGTGGCAGGTCATTCGGGCCATTTGGCGCAGATGGCAGGGCTGCGGCTGCCGATTGAAACCCACGCCCTGCAGGCTTTTGTCACCGAACCCTACAAACCGCTCATCGATACGGTGATCAGCTTTGGGGCCGCACATTTCTACGTCAGCCAGTCCGACAAGGGCGGGTTGGTTCTGGGTGGTGATCTGGACATGTATAACAGCTATGCCCAACGGGGCGGGCTGCCGATGGTGGAACATACGCTGGCAAGTGCCAAGGCTTTGATCCCATCCTTGTCCCGGCTGAAATTGCTGCGCCATTGGGCCGGCGTGATGGACATGTCGATGGATGGTTCGCCTTTCATCACCAAGACGCCTGTGGATGGGCTCTATCTCAATGGTGGCTGGTGCTACGGCGGGTTTAAGGCAACGCCTGCCTCGGGCTGGTGCTTTGCCCATACGATTGCCAAGGACGCGCCCCATGAAGACAACGCGGAGTTCACGCTGGACCGTTTCAACCGGGGTTACCAGATCGATGAAAAGGGCGTTGGCCCGCAACCAAATGCGCATTGAGGCCGAGACATGATCCGGATTGACTGCCCGATCTGCGGGCTTCGCACTGAAACTGAATTTACCTATGGGGCGGATGCAACAGTGACGCGCCCGGCAATGGATGAGACTGCGACCCAGCCCTGGGTGGACTATGTGTTCAATCGTGACA
Source organism: uncultured Paracoccaceae bacterium (assembly GCA_947494675.1). GTDB lineage: Bacteria > Pseudomonadota > Alphaproteobacteria > Rhodobacterales > Rhodobacteraceae > CANMYO01. The sequence goes on along the minus strand of CANLVP010000002.1, from coordinate 453,822 downwards.
ACCCGCGCGGCTGGCACCTTGAATACTGGCACCATGTGCAGGGCTGCCGCCAATGGCTGGTGCTTGAGCGCAATACACTGACGCACGAAGTTGGCTCCTGCCGTCTGGCCCGGGAGGTTGATCATGAAGCGTCTTGAAACCGGCGGGCGGATTGACCGCGAAGCCCCTCTTTCTGTGTCATTTGACGGGACAGCCCTGTCCGCCTTTCAAGGCGACACGCTAAGCGCTGCGATGCTGGCCAGCGGCGTGACGGTGGTGGGGCGCAGCTTTAAATATCACCGCCCGCGCGGTGTCTATGCGGCGGGTGTGGAAGAGCCCAACGCCCTGGTGCATCTGCGCGATGGCGCGCGCCACGAACCAAATGTGCGTGCGACCACAACCGAAGTTTTTGACGGGCTGACCTGCACCAGTCAGAACGCCTGGCCGAACCTGCGCTATGATATTGGCGCTGTGAACAATCTGTTCAGCCGCTTTCTGAGTGCGGGGTTTTACTACAAGACCTTCATCGGCCCGTTCCGGAACTCCACCCGGTTCTGGATGATGTGCGAGACCTTTATCCGCAAGGCGGCCGGCATGGGGCGCGGGACTTATCTTGAAGACCCCGACAGCTACGAAAAGCGCCACGTGCATTGCGACGTGCTGGTCATTGGCGGCGGGGCGGCTGGTCTGACGGCGGCCCTTGCGGCTGGACGCGCCGGGGCGCGGGTCATTCTGGTTGAGCAGGATAGCGAGCTTGGCGGCGCGATCCTGTCGGACCCGGTGGGGTCTGACGCGGACAATTGGCGCATCTCTGTTACCAAGGAATTGGGTGGCATGGACAACGTGCAGATCCTGACCCGCACGACCGCTGTGGGTGCCTATGACAGCGATACATTCGTACTGATCGAGCGGGTCTCAGACCATCTGAAAGCCCCCGAGAACCACCAACCACGCCAACGTTTTTGGCAAGTGCATGCAAAGCGCGCGGTTCTGGCAAGCGGCGCGATTGAGCGGCCCTTGATATTCGGTGGCAATGATAAACCCGGCGTCATGCTGGCCCATGCCGCGCGCAGCTACCTCAACCGCTATGCTGTTCTGGTGGGCGATACGATCATTGTCGCAACCAATAACGATACGGCCTATCAGGCCGCGTTTGATCTAGGGACCGCGGGCGCAAATGTTACCCTGCTTGATGCACGTCAGAGTGTCGATGCGGCGCTCTTAGCAGAGGCGAAGGGCGCGGGTGTCACGGTCAAAACCGGGCATGGCGTCTTGGCGGCCCATGGACGCGGGCGGGTCAGCGCGGTCGAGATAGCGCCCATTGACGCGGGCGGGCGGGCCACCGGGCCTATCAGCCGTGTACCATGCGATACGCTGGCGATCTCTGCGGGATGGACCCCATCGGTGCATCTGTGGACACAGCGCCATGGGAAACCAGGCTTTGATGACGCCTCGGCACTCTTTCTTGCGGCACCTAAGGAAACGGACGCGCTGCAAACCGCCGGCAGCGTGAATGCTGTTGAAACACTGGAAGAGGTGATCACGCAGGGCTTTGCCCAAGGGGCAGAGGCTGCCAAACAGGCAGGCGCGGATGGCGCAGCAGGGATATGCCCGGCTGCCTTCGCGGCCCGTGACTGGCCCCATGATCCAGATGTGATCTGGGGCGTGTTCACCCGGGATGGCAAGACCAAGGGCAAGGCCTTTGTCGATCTGCAACACGACGTGAAGGTCAGCGATATCGATCAGGCGCACCAGGAAGGATACGTCTCCGTCGAACATCTGAAGCGCTACACAACAACAGGCATGGCGACAGATCAGGGTAAATTGTCCAATATGAACGCCCTGTCGCGGATGGCTGAACAGCGTGGCCTTCGTGTCCCGGAGGTCGGCACGACGACGTTCCGCCCCCCGTTCATTCCGACGGCGATTGGCGCTTTGGTGGGTCACGAACACGGGCAGCACTTCCGCCCGACCCGTCTGTCGCCGATGCATCAATGGCACGTCGAACATGGTGCCAAGCTGACACAAGCCGGGGCCTGGATGCGGCCATGGTATTATCCGCAAAGCGGCGAAACCCTGACCGCCGCCTATATCCGCGAGGCGGCCCATGCGCGCGAACACGTCGGGATTATCGACGTCTCAACGCTGGGCAAAATCGCCGTGCAGGGCCCGGACGCCGCGGAATTCCTGAACCGCATCTATGTGAATGGCTGGAAGACGCTTCAGGTTGGTCGCCTGCGCTATGGCGTGATGCTGCGCGAAGACGGGTTCGTGATGGATGACGGCGCGACCGCGCGTCTGGGCGAGAATGATTATTTTATGACAACCACCACGGCCAATGCGGCCAAGGTTCTGGGATTTGCCGAACATCTGTTGCAGACCGCATGGAAGGACCTGCGCGTGCATGTCACGACCGTCACGGATCAATGGGGCACGATTGCGGTGGCAGGTCCGAAGGCGCGGACCTTGCTGTCGAAAGTGTCAGATGCGGACCTGAACCGGGAGGCTGTGCCCAACAACCACTTCGTCACCGCAACGATCGCAGACAGCCCCGTGCGAATCCACCGGATGTCCTACTCCGGCGAACTGGCTTACGAGGTCTATATCCCTGCAGGATTTGCGACCCGGGTCTGGGAACGCCTGATCGACGCCGGGACAGAATTTGACCTGTCCCCCTACGGCACCGAAGCCATGGGCGCGCTGCGGATCGAAAAGGGCCATGTGGCCGGCCCCGAAATCGAAGGGCGCACAACGTTGAAAGACTTAGGGCTAGAGGGCTTCGCAGCGTCCAAAAAGCCCTTTGTCGGATCGGTCCTGCGCCAGCGCCCGGTTCTGGATGATCCAACGCGGCCTACGCTTGTCGGGCTGGAGATTGAAGGACAGGTCGGCGCCAAAGCCGGATCGCTGCTGTTCCCGCTGCAGGGGGAAACACAAGGGCACGGGGATGGGTGGGTCTCCTCAACCACCTATTCCCCGGCGCTTGGCAAATACATCGCCCTTGGTTTGTTGAACAACGGCAAGCAGCGGTTGGGCGAAACCATTCGTGTCGTCAATTTTGTCGGCAATGAAACACTGCAAGCCAAAGTCACCTCGCACCACTTCTTTGACCCCGAAGGAGAACGCCAGAATGGTTGATCCCGTGATCCCGCTTCATGCCAATCTCGTACCCGGTCGATATGGTGCGGATGGCGACACCGCTGTTCAGATCGGTACGCGACGCATCAGCAGTCTTTGGCAGATCGCAGGATGGAGCGATTTTGAACATGCGGCGCAGCCGTTACTTGTCGCCTGCGGTCTCGCCGGGCCCGGTCAATATGATGAAACCCAGCAAGGTCCGGACGTCACCGCATGGCGGATCGCACCGGACAAAATCCTGTTGGAAGGACCACCCGATCTGACAGATTTTGCCTCAGACAGCCTTGTGGTGTTGGACCTGTCCCACGCGCGGACGGTTATCACACTGAACGGGGCCGAAGCCCGGACACTGTTGTCGCAAGTCGTCTCGGTCGACGTGTCGGCCGCCACCTTGCCCGTTGGCAGTTTCATTCAAACCGGTCTTCATGGAGTTGGCGTGCTTCTTCAGGCACGTTCACAAAATGGCATCGAAATCTTCGTGCCAACAACATGGGCCCAGACAATCCTGGACATCTTGTGCCAAAACGCGATGCCGCTTGGGTATGAAATCATGTCCCCCCAAACCATTCATGCAGCGACGTGAGCTGCCTCAGAAAGCGATGAACCAATGACGTCTCAAACTTCCACAACGCCTGATCATGCCCGCGTCGTTATCATCGGCGGCGGCATCATTGGGTGTAGCATTCTGTATCATCTGGCCACAGCCGGATGGAAAGATTTGGTGCTGGTTGAAGAAGCCCAGCTCACCTCCGGCTCCACTTGGCACGCAGCCGCCAACGGGAACACGTTCAACGGCTCGCCCCTGATCGCGTGGAGCATGAAGCGCACCTTTGAGCTTTGGGATGAAATCGAAAAGGAAAGTGGCCAAGCGGTTGGTGCACATCTTGTCGGTGGCCTGATGATTGCGCGCACCCAGGACCGCATGGACGAGTTGCACCGGCTGCGTGGCGTCGGCAAACGCATCGGCGTTGACTATGATCACCTGTCACCCAGCGAGTTGAAAGAGATTTTGCCGTTCCTAAACACCGATACCGTTCTGGGCGGGATGTTTGACCCCGTGGGCGGGCATGTTGACCCCTACGGACTGACACAGGCCTATGCCAAAGCGGCGCGCATGAAAGGGGCCGTGATCCATCAGGACTGGAAGGTCAGCGACCTGACCCAAACGCCTGAGGGCGGTTGGATCGTCAATGGCCCCAAGGGGACGATCAAGGCGGATATCATCATCAACGCCGCAGGCCTTTATGCCAACGAGGTTGCAAAAATGACCGGGGCGCAATTGCCGATGGTCAATATGCGGCACCACTACCTGCTGACGGAACAAATTCCCGAAGTGCGCGATATGCCTAAAGAACCGCCCGTGTTCCGCGATGTGGATGCCGGTGTCTATGGGCGTCGCGAAGGGGGCGGCATTCTGTTCGGGATTTACGAACAGGACAGCCGTGACTTTGGCTATGAGGGCATGCCCGAGAGCTTTATTTCTAAGCTGTTCGACCCGGATTTTGACCGGATCGCGCCCGAGCTCGAGCATGTGTTCAACGCCATTCCCTGCATTGGCGAAACGGGCATCCGCTCAACCGTGCATGGCCCGTTTGTGTTCACCCCCGATGGGCGTCCTTTGATCGGTTGGATGCCCGGTCAGAAGAACCACTTCTCTGCCGCGGGCTTCTTGGCCGGGATTTCGATGTCTGGCGGGTTTGGACAGCTCATTGCGGAATGGATCGTGGATGGTGCGCCGCATCGTGATGTGTCCTCCTGCGATGTCCTGCGCTTTGGCGATTGGGCGCTGAACGGGTACGCACATGCGCGCGCCCATGACACCTATTCTACCCGCTACAAAATGCACTACCCGCAAGAAGAAATCGAAGCTGGTCGTCCCGTGCGTCGGACAAAAATGTATGACCGATACGCTGAAATGGGTGCCAATTTCGGATTTGCTGATGGGTGGGAGCGGCCAAACTGGTTCGCCGGTGAGGGCCAAAGCCCGGCTGAGACTCCATCCTTCCGGCGCAACGAAGCCCATACCGCCATGCAGCGGGAATGCGCGGCGGTGAACACCTCCGCCGGGTACACCGATCTCATTTCCTTTGCCAACTACCTGTTTGAAGGCCCCGACGCAGAGACGTTCCTGAAGCGTGTTCTGCCCGGACGCGTGCCTGCGAAAACGGGACGCCTTGCACTGTCGCCCATCGTCAATGAACACGGCGGCGTTCTTGGCGACGCCACGGTTCTGCGGCTGGGGCAAGACAGGTTCATGATGATCGCCTCGGGTGGGTTGAGCCGCATCCACTTACGCGCGCTTATGCCCCATGCCGAGGGCCTCGACATGGGCTTCACCAACCGCACCGACACCTGGTCAGGCTTTTCCATCGCGGGACCAAAATGCCGTGCCATCCTGGCTGCCACGATGGGTGATACCGATGTTCCGTCCTTTTTCGGCTGCGTGACGACAACCATTGGCGGTGTCGAGTGCGTCGTGCTGCGCCTGTCTTATGTGGGTGAGCTTTCTTACGAAATTCACTGTGCCATCGATGATCAGCCGCAACTGCACGACGCGCTGATCGCCGTCGCCAAAGCTGAAGGGATCGAATTTGTACCCTTCGGGGGACGGGCCATGAATGCAATGCGCATCGAAAAGCAATTGCCGCGCACCGGTGACGAGTTGACGATCGAAGCCACCCCGTTTGAACTTGGCATGGATTGGATGCTCAAGCTTGAGCGCAACGATGACTATATCGGCAAAGAGGCCTTGCTTGCCCTGCGGGACCAGCCGCTCCGTTATCAGCTGGTCACCTTGCACCTTTCGACCACCGACATCGACCCGGTCGGCGGTGAGCCGGTGATGCTCAATGGTCAGAAGGTCGGCTATGTCTCCAGCGCCAGCTATGGGTATCGCGTCGGGCAAACCATTGCGCTGGCCTTTATCGATCCGGCCAATTGTGTTGAGGGCACCGTTCTTTCGATCCCTGTGCTTGGGGTTCAGGTGGATGCGACGGTTTCTTTGCAATGTGCATTTGATGCGGAAGGGGCAAGGGCACGCAGCTGAGTTTCTTCAGTGACTTGTTTTCGGTTGAGTAAGATCAATCGCGAATGCACGGATTTTTTGCAACGTGAAGGCCGTTTCGTTTCGCATGGATTACCCTCTTTTTGAGGCACGTTAGACGCGGCCAAAAAAAATTGTTGGCCAATGAGTTGCATTTGGCGGAGAGCAACGACAAGGGAATAGCAGCACCCGGCCCCATGTTTGGCGCAGTCTTAATCCGGTGCACTTTCGCCGCCTGGACCGCCTAATGGATCAGGTTCAAGCGCAGAGCTTGCACGGCTGCGTGATGCTTATTGAGACTGCCGAGCTTGTTGGACGCGCTGGAGGCATGTTGATTCACAGTGGAAACCGAAATGCCCAAGATCGTGGCAATTTCGCCTGCTGTTTTGCCCTCGAGCGTCCAGGACAGACACTCTTTCTCTCGGCGCGACAGCTCTGCCTGCGGTCTTTGATCGGCCTGTTCCACCTCTTGCGTCACAAGCTCGTGCGTATCGGCCGCCGCCGCAAAAAGCTGTCCTTGGGTGTCATGCACCACCTCTTCAAGGTGGGCCTTGTTTGACGACACGACGTTGAAGACCGACAGCTCACCTAGTGTTCCGCGGATCGGGATTGTCAGGCCGTATTTGATGTCAAAGGCATCCGCTTCTTCAAAAACCAATCTCTGCCGTTTCGCAAAACGGCGCAGAAACGGCCCCTGCCCCCAGAAAAACGGTCGGATCGTGCGGTGACCCAGATCGGCAACCGGGTCAACTTCCCAGTATTTGTGACGGGTGTAGCGATCTATCCATTCGGTGGGATAACTCGTGTGCAGCGTTGTCTCAAGCGATGCCATGCACGCGCTGGAGCGCCGCAGGAACATGAATGAAAAATGTTCCAACCCCATGGCCTGCACCATCGCGGTCATCCGGGGGACGATTGCATCGCTCCCGTCTGTGGCATCGTATTCCGAAGGTGTCGCCCACAAGTCCATTCTAAAAATAGCGCCCCATGAGAATCGGCATGCTGCCGGTTCGCGACCCAAAGTGTAGTCGGAACAGCCCAAAACTAGCAAACCCTTGCTATTGTCGGGTCTCGGCGCCGCGCCCTAGCCTGTTTTCAAAGGCTAAGACCAATCGTCCGAGGAGGGCCACATCATGAAACTACTGAAAACAACGACGTTACTTTCCACCGCTGCGATGCTTTGCGCCACAACGGCCTATGCTGATCTGGTCAAGATTGGCGTCCTGGCACCGCTCACGGGGCCAACCGCCTCTGATGGCGAAGAATTCGTGCGCGGCGTGGAACTGGCCGTGAAAGAGGCCAATGAGAACGGCGGTGTGTCCGGGCACACGTTCGAGGTTGTGACCGCTGACGTCGTTGATCACTCAGCCGCCAACGTGTCCGCCGCCGCAGAGCGGTTGATTGGGACCGACGGTGTGCATGTCATTCTGACGGGTTATGCCAGCCTGTCCATGTTTGAGGTTGAACTGATGGGTGAGGCAAACATGCCCTACATCCCTTCAGGCCCCTCGCCGCAGTTTGCGGCCATCGTTGCAGATGACCCTGACGCCTATAACTGCTGCTGGTCGTTCACCGCAGACTTCAAAGGATATGAAACGGACGTCACCCCGACGATTGAGGCGCTTTCAGCGGAGGGTCACTTTGCCCTCGACAACAAGACGGTCGCCATCATCTCATCCGACAACCCATATTCCAAAACCATCTCTGAGGGCATGAAAGTCGCCTTTACCGAGGCAGGCTGGACCATCACGACAGATGAACTGGTCCCCTTTGGCCCTGTATCTGATTGGCGTCCAATCCTGGCCAAAGTGCGTGAAAATGCCCCTGATGTGATCGTCAACACTGACTATATTCCGTCAAACGCAGCCCTCTTTACCAATCAGTTTCAGGAAAACCCGACCAATTCGGTCCTCTTCCTGCAATACGCACCGCTGGTGCCAGAGTTTGTTGAGCTGACGGGCGCGAATTCAAACGGTGTCCTCTATAATGCCATTGGTGCAACGCTGAACGTCGATGCGCATCCGCGCGGCAAAGAAGTGTCCGAGAAATACATGGCGGAATACAACATGCCATCGGGTGCTTACGGGACCGGCCTTTATGAGCAGGCCAGCATCTATTTTGACGCGCTCGAAAAGGTCGGCGATCCGACAGACCATGACGCCATCGGCAAAGCCATCGGCGAGACCAAGCGCGCCATCGTTTCAGGCAATCTGGAATTCGATCCCGAAACCCACGTGGCGCGCTATGGCGATGACTTTGTGCCGGTGACTTTCTTTCAGATCCAGGACGGCCAAGGGGTGATGATCAGCCCTGACAAGTTCGCCGCTGGTGAATTCGTCACGCCGCCATGGATGACTAAGTAATCACGCATGCCAGCACTGTTGGAAGTTGACGGCCTGACCAAGGCATTCGGAGCCCTGAAGGCCGTCAACTACATGTCATTCAGTGTCGCCGAGGGGGAAATCCTCGGGATTGCCGGGCCAAACGGGTCCGGTAAATCGACGTTGTTTAACCTGATCAGCCGTATCCCCTTTGGTGCCACCAGCGGCACGGTGCGGTTTCAGGGCAAACCCATCCACACTCTTACGGATACGGCCATTGCCCGGATGGGCATCATTCGCACATTTCAGCGCGAGGCGGTGTTTGCCTCCATGTCCTGCGTGGACAATATCCTGGTCGCACTTGAACAGACGTTGGGGGTGCGGGGGCGAGAGGCCGAGCGGCTGGCCGATGAAGCATCGGAACGGGTCGGATTTCCGCGCAACTTTCACAACATGCCCGCCGCCGCGATGCCGGTTTTCTACCAAAAACAACTGATGATGGTGACGGCCGTCGCGCAAAAGCCGAAGCTCTTGATGCTGGACGAACCTGCCTCCTCGCTTGTGGAACACGAGATCGACTGGGTGCGCGACACCATTCAATCGCTGAACGCAGATGGCATGACCATCCTGCTGATCGAACACGTCCTGCCCTTGCTGATGTCCGTCTCCACCCGCCTTTTGGTGATGGAACAGGGAGAGATCATCGCCGAGGGCGATCCGCAAACCGTCACCCGAAATCCCCGTGTGATCGAAGCCTATCTAGGAACGCCACATGACTGAGCCCCTTCTGGAACTGCGCGGCCTGTCCGGCGGCTACCCCCCGGTGTCGGTGTTCCGCGACGTGGACCTGTCGGTTAATGCAGACGAATATGTTGGGTTTTTCGGTCCAAACGGGCATGGCAAGACCACGCTTCTGAAAACCATCGCCGGTCTGATCGACCCGTGGGATGGTGGCATCTATTTCGCGGGCAAACGGCTGAACGCCGAAGGCACCATGCGTGCGCGGGTGTCGCATAATTTCAACTATGATCTGTTCCGCAAACGGCGGATCAACACGCGCGATGTGGTGGACGCCGGGCTGATCTACGTGATGCAGGGCAATCTGCTGTTTCCCGAAATGACGGTCGAGGAAATCCTTGATATCGCGCCGCGCGCTGCCCGATCACGCCCCGGCGTGGCCGAGATGCGCGAACAAATCCACGAGTTGTTTCCGCGCCTGCGCGAGCGTTGGAGCTCCAAGATCCGCTACCTATCGGGGGGCGAACGTCAGATGGTCAGCATCGCGGCAGGTCTTTTGGCCATGCCGCGCCTGCTGATGCTGGACGAGCCGACGCTGGGGCTATCGCCTAAGCTGCGCATTGAGCTGTCGAATGCCGTGCGCAAGATCCGCGAAACCGGCGTGCCGCTGATTATCGTCGATCAGAATGTCGAATTTCTGACCAGTCTGGTGGACCGCCTGATCCTGTTCGACCACGGCACCATCACCCGCGAAATCCGCGCTGGTGATATGCCGGATCATGATCAGTTGATGGACATGATGTTCGGGGGCGCACATTAATGGCCTTTGATACATTCATGTTTATCCTGATGTCGGGCATTTTGCTGGGCGGGCTTTACGCGCTGATGGCCACGGGGCTTGCCGTGGTCTGGACAACATTGGGCGTCTTCAACTTTGCCCACGGCACCTTTGTCATGCTGGGCGCTTATATCGCCTGGCAAGTGACCCAAAGCGTCGCGGGTGGGTTCGGATTTATGATTGCCGTGGTCTTGTCGATCCTCGTGATGTTCTGCCTTGGATTTGTCCTACACTTTGCGCTGATCAAACCATTTGAGCGCAACCAGAACGTGGTGTTGCTGGCTGTGATTTCGACGCTGGCTGCGGCTTCGATCATCGAAAACAGCGTGCTTCTGGGCTGGGGGCCGCGCGACAAACAGATCGCACCGCCCATCGGGTCCAAGATCGACTTCTTCGGGGCCAGCATCAACACGTTCGATTTCGTCATCCTTGGCGTGGCATTGTTGACGCTTTTTGCGCTGGCCGTCTTTCTGCGGCGGACGACCATGGGCCGGACCCTGCGGGCCGCTGCACAAAACCGCGAGGCCGCGGAACTGATGGGGCTGAATGTGCCCAAACTCTTCGCGATCACGCTGGGGATTTCGGCGGCAACTGCCGCATTAGCAGGAATATTTGTAGGCTCGTTGCGGTTCATCAGCCCGACATTCGGTGCGGACCCACTGATGAAGTCGTTGATCGTCGTGATCCTTGGTGGCGTTGCCCGCTTTACCAGCCCGATTTATGCGGCTTTTGTGGTGGGGATCGCCGAAAGCTTCTCGGCTTATTTCCTTGGGCTCTACTGGAGCCCCGCTTTGTTGTTTGCGATGATGATCGCGGTGCTGCTGATCAAACCCGAAGGCCTGTTTGGCCATCGATCAAAGACGTTGTAACCCGATGAAATACGCCCCCCCATTCCAGCGCACCAACGGGTTTTTGCCTGTCTTGCTGGTGTTTGCGGTTTTGTTGTTGCTGCCCGTGGTCGTAACAGAAACCTACGCCCGCCACACGTTGATCCTTGTCTTTGTCTATGCGGTTCTGGCCTCCAACTGGGATTTGTCGCTGGGCTATGGCGGCATCGTCAATTTCGCGCATCTGGGGTTCTTTGCAATCGGGCTTTACGGCTATGCCATCTTTGCGAAGGTCATCGGGGTCGATCCGTGGCTGGCCTTGCTGGTCACCCCTGTGTTCGCGGTTGCGTTTGCAGTGCTTCTGGCAATCCCCATACTGCGATTGGAAGGGATTTACGTCATCCTCGTGACCATCGCGGCCACCCAGCTTTTGCTGCAAATCGTCGTCAGCCAATCGACCTATACCGGCGGGACAAGCGGCATGGTCTTGTTGCCGAGGCTCACCATCGGCGACTACAAACTCTCGTCCGACAACCGGCTGGGATATTACTACCTCGCGCTGGCGCTGCTCACCGCCTCCACGTTTTTCCTTTATAAGATCGAGCGGTCCGCCACCGGCCGCGCCATGAAGGCCCTGCGTGACAACAAATACTACGCAATCTCGCGCGGCGTGTCAGAGGCCCGCACGCGACTATGGACGCTTGGCCTATCTGCGATCTTCCCGGCCTTTGCCGGTGGCTTTTACGGGGCCTACCTGCGGGTTGCGTCGCCAGATGTCTTTGGCCTTGGCTTCCTGACCATCACCCTCTCGGTCCTGTTGCTGGGGGGCATTGCCACGATCTGGGGGCCACTGATTGCGGCGATCGTCGTCGTTGGACTGTCGCAACTGCTTGCCGACTATGGCGCATGGCGCAACATCGTCATCGCATTGGTGATCATCGGCGTTGTCGTGGTCTACCCCGGTGGCCTTTTTGCCGCCTTGCAGGAAATCTGGAGCGGTTTTGACCGCGCAAAGACCAACCTCATCGCGGCCTACCGCCGCAAAACAGGGGCCGCAGCGCGGGCCCGCGCGATGGGCACATCCGACCAACTACTGGAAACGCGCCACGGCAAGGTCTCAGTCTGCGACACCCATAGTGGCGCACAGGCGATCATCTTCATTCACGGAAATTCGTCGTGCAAAGAGGTTTTCCGGCACCAGTTCGATGCGTTGCGCGATCAGTATCGTCTGGTCGCCTTTGATCTGCCGGGCCACGGTGTTTCGCCGAATGCTGACCCCGAAAAGGATTATAACGTCGCCGCCTATGCCCAAATCGTGCGCGACCTTGTGGACCGCCTGAAACTCGGCAATCCCATCATCTTTGGCTGGTCGCTGGGTGGCTATGTCGCCCTTGAATATGCGGCCGCTGGCAACCCGATATCCGGTCTGGTGATGTGCGGCACATCTCCAATCCGCACCTATCCCGACGACATGCCCAAAGGATATATCCCCTCGCCACATATGGAGCTTGCTGGCAAACGCTTTCACTCTCCCTATGAAAAGGGCCAATATGCCACCCATACCATTGGCATGCAAAAACACTCGGAACCTGTCCTGTGGCAGGCGGTTTGGCGCACCGACGGGCAAGCGCGCGAGCAGGCCTTCGCAAAGTTGAAAACGACAGACTGGCAGCGCCAAATGAGTGTCATTCAAGGTGGGAAAATTCCGTTTGCGATGATCAACGGACCCAAGGACCCCTTCATCAATCACACCTACTGCGCCCGCCCGGAATTTGGCACTGATTATGCGCAAACACCGATTTTGATCAACGGTGCAGGCCACGCACCTTTCGTCGAGGACCCTGATGCATTCACGAAGGCGTTTCTGAAATTGATTGAAGCGTTTTGATCGTCGCTGACTGCGACAAGCTCATCGATCAGGATAGCAACGGTTGGGACGATTTCGGCTCATGCCGGTCCGGCGAATTCGGCATTGGAGCCCCGTTCATCCGCAGTTAAGCAGCCGTTCGATCATCAAGAACTATCGTCAAGACGGGGCCAGCCATTCCTTGGGCATCGCGGGCGTCAATTCCAGCAGGCGTTGGGTGTAGTCGGCTTGCGGTGCGCCATAAACCTGTTCGGATCCGCCTTGTTCCTGGATGCGACCATTGCGCAGCACGACAACATCATCGGACATTTGACGCACCACGGACAGGTTGTGGCTGATGAAAACGACGGTCAGGCCAAAGGCGGTTTGCAGGTCTTTGAGCAGGTTCAAAAGTTGGGCTTGGATAGACACATCAAGGGCGGAGGTCGGCTCATCACAGATCAACACCTTGGGCCGCGCCAAGAGCGCGCGTGCCACGGCGATGCGTTGACGCTGCCCGCCAGAGAATTGGTGGGGGTATTTGTCGATGGCCCCCGGCGCCATGCCCACAAGGGCCAGCATATCGGCGCAGAGTTTGCGCCGTGCGTCTTCGTCATCGACCAGCCCATAAAGCCATAGCGGCTCTGCAAGGATCGCGCCGATCCGGTGGCGGGAATTGAGCGATGAAAATGGGTCCTGGAACACCATCTGAATAAGCTGCCGAGACGGATGGTGGCGCGACCGGTCCTTGCCGCCCGGCAACGGCGTGCCGCCCAAGGTCATCGTGCCGCTGACAGGTTTAACAAGCCCGGTCAGGGCCTTGGCCAATGTCGATTTCCCCGAACCGCTCTCGCCGACGACGCCCATGACCGAACCGGGGGCCACGTCAAAGCTGATGTCCTCAAGGGCGACAAAAGGCGTTGGACGTTTCCAGATCGAGGTCCGCACACCAGGAAAGGCGACGCTCACGTCTTTCAGCGTCAGCCCCACAGGCGCGCTTTTTTCGCCTTCGAGCAACCAGTCCTTTGCGGCCTCACCGGTGTTTGTTGTGCTCTCTTCCGTATCCTCGGAATTGGGGACCATGAAGCGGTCGATTTTCCGATCCAGCGGCGGGACCGCGTTCATCAATTGCTTGGTGTAGTCGTGTTTTGGCTTGCCAAGCACCTCTGCCGTGGGGCCGTTCTCGATCAGCTTACCGCGGCGCATCACGGTGACGGTATCGGCGATCTGCGCGATGACCCCGATGTCATGGGTGATCAGCATAAAGCCAACCTTGTGCACATCCGCCAGCCGCCGGATCAGGTCCAGAACCTGCGATTGCACAGCCACATCCAACGCTGTGGTCGGTTCATCTGCGATGATCAATTCCGGGTTCGTGCAAAGCGCGAGCGCGATCACGACCCGTTGGCGCATGCCGCCGGAAAACTGATGCGGATAGGATTGCATCCGGTCCGCGGCATTGTTGATCCCCATCTCCTCCAGCAGATCAACAGCCCGCTGTTTGGCGTCTTCTACCGGCATATCCTCATGCGCGAGGATGGTTTCAATTAGCTGGTCTTCGATCCGCATGAGCGGGTTGAGGCTGGTTTGCGGGTCCTGAAAGATCATCGAAATCCGCTTGCCGCGCAACACGTGAGCCTCAAACCGGTCAAGGCTGCGCAAGTCGGTTTCCCCCAAGGTCATCGTGCCGCCCGCCACATAGCCCGGCTTTTGCAGCAGCCCGATAATTGCGGCACCCACCGTCGATTTGCCTGCCCCGCTTTCGCCGACCAGCCCGTGGATTTCTCCGGGTGCTATGGCCATGTCCATATCTTCCACGGCGGTGAAGTCACCGAACCGCGACGCGAACTTCACTGTCAATTTCTCAACCCGCAGCATCAGCGCAACCTCGGGTTAAAGACGTCGCGCAGGAAATCCCCAAGCACGTTAATCGACACCACAAGCGCCACGAGGAACAGGGTTGGGATCCACAAAATCCACCATTCGCCGGATAACAGAAATTGCATCCCGATGCGGATCAAGGTGCCAAGGCTTGGGCTATCAGCAGGCAAGCCGATCCCGAGGAAAGATAGCGTGGCCTCCAGCAAGATCGCCGAGGCCAGATCGACGGTCATGATCACCAGCAATGGCCCAAGGATATTGGGCAGGATATGAACGAACATGACACGGAGCGGGTGCTGGCCCTGCATGACGGCGGCCTGCACATATTCCTTGTTCATCTCAACAAAGGTTGAGGCGCGCGCGGTCCGGGCGAAATTCACCCAAAGCGACAGCGCGATGGCGAGGGTCAGGACAACGACACGTAGGTCTTGCTGCATTTCGGTGGGCAAAATGCCACGCGCGATGCCATCAATCAAAAGCGCTGTCAGGATTGCAGGCAACGCCAATTGGATGTCCGCAATCCGCATCACCACGGCGTCAAAACGGCCACCAAAATACCCCGCCGCCAGCCCAAGGCCGACGCCAAGCGTCGTGGCAATGATCATCGCCGAGACACCGATCATCAACGACAGACGCGCGCCATAGAGGATGGAGGAAATCATGTCCCTACCCTGATCATCAGTGCCAAGCAGGAACCTTTCGGTCCCGAACTCTTGCCAGACCGGGGGCAGTAACCCGTCCATCAGGGAAAATGACGCCAGATCGTAAGGGTTCACGCTTGCGATCCATGGCGCAAAAAGCGCGCCGAACAGGATCGCAATTGCAACGATTGCGGCGATGATGACAGCGGGTGAGCGAGTAAAAAGCCAAAGCCCTTCGTGGCGATTGATAAAGTCCCGCATCACGACACGTCCCGTATGCGCAAACGCGGGTCGATCACCACATAAAGCAGGTCAACGATCAGGTTCACCAGCACAAAGAAGAACGCGATCACCACGAGGTAGACGCCCATCACGGGGATGTCGACAAAGCGGATGGATTCCAAAAACAGCAGCCCCATGCCGGGCCATTGAAACACGCTTTCGGTCACGATGGAGAACGCGATCACGCCGCCGAATTGCAGGCCAATGATGGTGATCACCGGCACCATCGTATTGGCCAGCGCATGTTTGAAATAGATGCGGCGCATCGGCACGCCGCGCGCCGTAGCAAAGCGGATGTAGTCGGATTGCATGACCTCCATCATCTCGGCCCGCACCAACCGCATGGTCAGTGTCAGTTGATAAACCCCAAGTGTGATCGCGGGCAAAATCAGCGCGCGCCAGCCATCGACGGTCAAAAACGACGTCTCCCACCCCCAAGCGTTCACGGTGCCGCCGCGTCCGAACGTCGGCAGCCAGCCCAGTTGCACGCCAAAGAAAAAAATCAGCATGATGCCGATGACAAAGGTCGGGATAGACACGCCGATCAGCGTCAGCATCAACATCGCCTGCGTCGCAACGCCACGCGGCCTAAGTGCGGTGTAAACGCCGGTCGGGATGCCCACAAAAAGCGAAATCAGTAGCGCCACAAACCCCAATTCCAGCGTGGCCGGGATACGGGTCGCGATCATCTCGGCCACCGGCTGACGCGTGCGATAGGAAAACCCGAAATCACCGTTCAGCATGTCACCGGTGAAGCGGGCAAACTGGAAGGCAAATGGGTCGTTCAACCCCAGCTCTTCGCGCAAACGCTCCTGATCTTCGACCGAGGTCTCAACCCCGGTCATCTGCGTGATCGGATCGCCTACAAACCGAAAGAGTGAGAATGCCAGAAAGGCAACGGCCAGCATCACGAATACCGACTGAAACAGCCGTTTTGCGATGAAATATGCCACTGCCTTTCTGCTTTTCTGTCTGGCTTAGTTCACGGTCACCCAGCGCAGCATAAAGAAGTTATCGGCCCGTTGCGTCAGGTCGATGTTCTCCTTGGCGGCCCAGATTAGTGGCTGCGTATAAAGCGGGATATAGGCGACCTCTTCCTGCGTGATCGCCACAATTTCGTCAATCATCGCCTGACGTGCCGCCGGGTCGATTTCCTGCTGCACAAGCGGCAGCAATTCATCCACGCGAGCATTGGAATAGTTGCCAAAGTTCCACGACCCCAGCTTGGCCTCATCATCCTGGCTATGCAGCAAGAAGCGGATTGGATGTTCCATGTCAAAGGTGCCTGGCGACCAGCCCAGCAGATACATGTCAAAATCGTCCTCGCGCAGCTGCGTCCAGTAATCGCGTACCGGCCCTGTGCTAAGCTCGGCGTTCAGGCCAACGGCTGCAAACATCGATGCGGCCGCGCGGCATAACGCCTCATCATTGATGTAACGGTCATTCGTGCATTTCAGGCCAAAGCTGAACCCATCGGGATAGCCCGCCTCAGCCAAAAGCTCTTTGGCGCGGTCGGGGTCATAGGCCGGGCGGTCGCTGTTGGCTTCTGAAAAGCCAGAGATCCCGGCAGGCACCAACTGGCTTGCACCCTCAATCTTGCCGCGGAAAAGCACACGGTCGATGGACGCGAGATCAATGGCATGGGCTGCAGCAAGACGCACACGTGGGTCCTGAAACGGGTTCACGTCTGTTACGTCGGTCGAATAGAGCAGCGTGTCGTGTTCATGGCCAAAACCAAACATGATGACGCGGGTCTCTTCGCCTTCCAGCACGTTGAAGCCATCACGCGATTCCACCTGATCGACGTCTTGCAGCGGAATGGGTTGGATGAAGTCGATGTCACCCGACAGCAGCGCCGCAAGACCAGTCGCCGCGTTGCCGATGGGCGCAAATGTGGCCTCGGTCACGTTATGTGTCGCCGCGTCCCACCAACCTGCATGCGGTGTCAGCACTGTTTTCACGCCCGGATCACGGCTCGCCACCATAAACGGACCGGTGCCATTGACGTTAAGCGTGGCATAGTTTTCGGCGTCGCGCGCAGGCAATGCGGCGTCATTTGCCGTGGCCCAATCGCTGTCGAGGATCATGAAGTTCGCGATGGAACTTGGAAACAGTGGGTTCGGCGCATTGGTCGCGAAATCAATAGTGTAATCATCGACGACGCGCACCTCTGTCACGGGTGCAAACCACGACCGCACATCTGCGGCCTCGTTCGAAGCGCGCTCATAAGAAAACATTACGTCCGCCGAGGTAAATGCAGCGCCGTCTTGAAACGTCACGCCTTCGCGCAGGTTGAAACGCCAGCCGTTTTCACCCTCAAGTGGCTCCCAAGACGTGGCGAGCGATGGCTCAATCGACATGTCTTGGCCACGGCGCACAAGGCCTTCGTAGATGTTGTTCAGGAACGACAGCACGGGTGCAGAGTTCACCGCATGTGGGTCCATCGTTTGCGGGTCTGTCGTCGAAGCCCAGTTAAAGCTTTCCGCCTGAACGGAAAGCGCGGCCATCGAAAGCGCGCCGCCAAGGACGAAGGTTTTGGCGATGTCATAGGTCATGAAGGTGTCTCCCTAAACTCATCCGAGCCCTGCGCCTGCGGTCACCAGCAGGTTGATCCGGCCTAAAGATGCAATTGATAGCGGCTTTGGCAGGTTCCCCCACCGCGTCGCAACACAGGTCAGCTTAGGGAGTGTTTTCAAGATGTAAAGTTGGCGTGATCACGGCCTCACGAAAACGTATGTTCAACCGCGCCAATGATTTACCGCGCCAGGACCAGTTCGGCCTTTAAGCCGCCCATCGTCTCGCTTTCCCCCAGCCTCAGAACACCGCCATGGCTGCGGGCAATGTCGGCCACGATCGCAAGGCCAAGCCCCACGCCGGAACCCGCATCTTGGTTGCGGGCCTTATCAAGACGGGTGAAGGGCGCAATCGCCTCTTCCCGGCGGTTTTGAGGGATGCCGGGGCCGTCGTCTTCAACGACAAAGCGCACAGCCCGATCGGTAACATGCACGCCGATTTGTGCAGAGTCGCCGTAGCGCAGCGCATTGCTGGTCAGGTTTACCAAAGCACGACGGATCGCGAGTGGCCGCAGCGGCACGGGGTCATCCGGGCCGCTAGCCTGCGACAACGTGATGGCCTGCCCCATCCGGGCGGCATCTTTCAACAGGTCGTCAACAAAGGAACGCGGGACAGTTGGCACCAAATCATCCCCGGCATCAGCGCGAGCAAAATCGAGGAAGGCATCCAGCAGGTGCTGCATCTCGTCCACATCCTTGATCAGGGGGGCCGCGTCGTCCTGGTCCAGCAGCGATAGTCCGAGCCTGAGCCGGGTCAAAGGAGTCCGCAGATCGTGACTGACGCCCGACAGCATCATCGTCCGCGACTGCGTCTGCTTTTCCAGCCGGTTGCGCATATCCAGAAACGCCATGCCAGCGGCCCGCACCTCAACCGCGCCAGAGGGGCTGTAGTTGGCGATCCGCCCTTTACCGTAGGCAGCTGCAGCTGCCGCCATACGTTTGATCGGACGCAATTGGTTACGCAAAAAGAAATAGGCAATCGTAGTCATCAACGCACCCAGAACCACCATGATCACAAGCAGTTGGTGCGGGTTGGACGCCGACACCCTTTGCCGATTGAACTCTAGCGACAGTGGCCCATGTGGGGTATCGACATAGACCCTCACTTGGCGGCGGTCAGCCAATGATACTTCAGCGATGTCCGGCACCAGCTCTGTCAAATACCTCCGCACGCCGGGGGCCGTAAAATCGGTGAATTGGTGATCGTCGCCGACAGATGGGACTTGGCTGGGCCAGTCGGCAGCAATTTCGAGCGGTTCAGCAATCGCGGCAACTGCTGTGCGCGCGGTGTCAGCGCTGTCGGCTTGGGCTGCGGTGTCGATCACAAAGCTCAGGTCAATCGCCACGGCCCGGGTCATCTGGCGGGTCACGCCCTCAAAGTGGCGCTGGATAAAGACGACCGAAACCAGCAATTGCAGCGTCACCACCGGCAACACCAGAATCAACAGTGCCCGCCCATAAAGCCCGCGCGGCATGTATTGTTTGAGCCAGCCAAAAAACATAGACCAAACCTAGCGGTGTGCTGCGGGATCGGAAAGCGCGATATGAGCGATGAGATTGGGATAGCGGTTGAGGTTTCGCCGCAGGTGATGCGGGTGCGGTGCGGCAACCCTTCGCCCATGACCTACACCGGCACGAATTCCTATGTGGTCGGCGCGGATCGGTTGACTGTGATCGACCCCGGTCCCGACATGGATGACCACTGCGCGGCGTTGCTTGCGGCCATCGCTGGGCGGTCTGTTGCGCAGATCATTGTAACTCACAGCCATTCCGATCACTCCCCCATGGCGCGCGGTCTGGCCGCCCAACTTGATTGCCCTGTCGTTGCCTTTGGCAACAGTGCGGCGGGCCGCAGCACCGTGATGCAGGGCATTGCCCAAAGTGGCTTGGCCGGTGGCGGCGAAGGCGTTGATGCAGGCTTTGCCCCCGATATCATCACGCCGGACGGCACCACCCTTCCCGGCGGGTTTGAGGTGCTGCATACGCCCGGACACATGGGCAATCACATCAGTTTGGCGTGGAACGGCGTCATGTTCAGCGGCGATCTGGTCATGGGTTGGGCAAGCTCGCTCGTCTCGCCGCCCGATGGCGACCTGACCGATTTCATGGCGTCTTGCGCCCGTTTGGCGGCACGGCCAGAGGGCATTTTTCACGCAGGCCACGGTGACCCGATCACCGACCCCAAGGGTCGGCTGCAATGGCTGATGGATCATCGCAACGCGCGGTCAGATCAGATTATCGAGGCGCTTCAAAAGGGGCCGCTCACCGCCGACGCACTTACGGCCCAAATCTACACCGACGTGCCAAAGGCCATGCACACGGCCGCGGCCCGCAATGTCTTTGCGCATCTCGTGGATTTAGTGGGACGTGAGCGCGTTGCGCCAATTGGCCCACTTGCACAAGATGCACAGTTTGCGCTGATCTAGTGGGTGGGAATTGGCTCCGACGGTAGGGATCGAACCTACGACCAATTGATTAACAGTCAACTGCTCTACCGCTGAGCTACGTCGGAACACTCGGGCGTCTATAGCAACGCGATTCCGGGGCGTCCAGACTGATTTTACGATTTTTTCGCAGCCATCCCCGCGGTCAACTGGCCCATTTGATCGAACAGCCCATCGACGGGATTTGATGCGTGGGTCCGCGCCCGGTTTTGGCGATCTGGCGCATCGCGTTACGCAGGTCCCTTGGGGTGTCGTCGGGCACCGGCCCCATGCGCCCGGCATCCAGTTGACCGCGGTATTGCAGACGACCTGCGGTGTTGAAGCCAAAGAAGTCGGGCGTGCACACGGCCCCATAGGCACGGGCGACGGATTGGTCCGCGTCGTGCAGATAGGGGAACGGAATATCATGATCGCGGGCAAGCGTGGCCATATTATCAAAGCCATCAGCGGGATAGGCCTGCACGTCATTGGAACAGATCGCGGCAATACCGATGCCATCCGCTTGCAACGCGCGCGCATCCACAAGTAATCGATCAAGGATCGCCAGCACAAAGGGGCAATGGTTGCAGATGAACATGATGAGGGTGCCTTGAGGTCCCGCCACATCTGACAAGGCATAACTCTCGCCGTCGGTGCCCATCAGCCGGAAATCCGGCGCGGGCCAATCGAAATCACATACGGGGGGCGTGCTGGCAGCCATGGTTCACCTTTCAAAGATGCATGAACCCTAAGCGATTGTGGCCAACGCGCAAAGACGTTCAAGACGAAGGTCCGACTTCAATCTGGCAACAAAGGTGGAGGTGGCGGACAGACAGGGATTCGAACCCTGGAGACGGTCTCCCGCCTACACACTTTCCAGGCGTGCGCCTTCGACCACTCGGCCACCTGTCCGTGAGGGGGCATTTAGCAAGGCCTCCCGGTCCTTGCAAGACCTTACGGCGAAGTGAAGGCAATCACGTTGTAACCCGCTGGGGTTCAGCCCATAATCAGCCCACCTCTCGTTGCCGCGGTCCCTGCCCTATGAAGCATGATCCCCCATCCACGCCCCCCAAAGACGCCCGGTTTGAACTGGCGCGGGTGCAGACGGGTGCTTTGATCATTATCGCTTTTGCGGTTGTGCTGTTCCTGCTCGTGCAGGCGCGATTCATGCTGATCTCGCTCGCAACGGCGATCATCCTGTTTTCGCTCACCAGCGATGTGATCAACTTTATCGCACGCCAAAGGATTGGCCCGGTCCACATTCCTAACTGGATCGCCAGCCTGGCGGCTGTTTGCCTGATCGCCGGTGCCTTGCTCACGGCGACCTCTGTGGTTTTAGCGCAGGTCAACACGGTGCTGGTGGTTACCCTGTCCTACGCTGAACGGGTCCCAAGTGCCGTTGCGTCGCTTTTCGCATGGCTCGGCGATGATACGGAGGCGGCGGTTCTGAACTCCATGCGTTCGGTCGATTTTTCAAGTTACCTGCGGCAAGCTGCGGGGTCAGCGGGCAACCTGACACAAGGCACGGTGCTGGTCATCTTGTTCGTTGGGTTCCTTTTCGCGGAACGCATCTGGTTTTCCACCAAGCTACATAATTTCGTCGGCGACCCGGTGCAGGCGCAGCGTGTCGGGCAGATCATCGCCTCAATCATTCACCGGGTGAACTATTACCTGCTGGTCAAGACATTCATCAGTGCCATCACCGGGCTGGTTGTCTTTGGGATCGCCAGTATCTTTGGATTGGAAGTGGCCGTGGCGATTGGCGTCGTCACCTTTGTGCTGAACTTCATTCCCAACATTGGGTCCATCGTCGCCACGGGACTCATCGCATTGGCGATGCACGTCCAGTTTGGCGATGCAACACTAACAGCTGCGGTCTTTTTCCTTGCGGGCATGGTCCAGTTTGTTGCCGGGTCGATCATTGATCCGATGTTGATGGGCCGCGCCCTTCGGCTGTCATCCTTTGGCATCCTGATCAGCCTCGCGTTCTGGGGGGCCGTCTGGGGGGTTCCCGGCATGTTCCTGTCGGTGCCGATCATGGTGATGATGCTGGTGGTCTGTTCGCATGTGCCAGCGCTGCGCCCGCTCGCGATCTTGTTGTCACGTGAAGGTCTGCCGGAAAGTGAACAAAGCCTGCAGGAATCGGCCACACGCGACCTCTTCGATCAGCGCCGCGACTAAGGCCGCACGGCGACATCAAGCGGCGTCAGACGTCCTCGAGGTGTAAATAGACGCGACGGTTCTGCCGCCCCTTCTTTTCGATCTTGCCGATCCACACGCGGCCGATCTCATCGGTATTGGCCACATGTGTCCCGCCGCATGGCTGCAAATCGGCGGTATTGTCGCCCTGCCCGATCCGTACCAATCTGATCTGTCCCGACCCGCGCGGTGGTTGCACGGACATGGTTTTTACAAGACCGGGATTTTCGTCCAACTCCGCGTCGGTGATCCATTCGTCCGATACGGCAAAGTGGCAGGCGATCAGTTTATTGAGCGTCTCATTCAACGCCTCTTTGTCCTCTGGCGCATTCTCCATATCGAAGTCGAGCCGCGATTTGTCCGTACCAATCGACCCGCCTGTGACGGGAAACGGGATAACAACCGACAGCAGATGCAATGCCGTGTGCATTCGCATCAGGCGATGCCTGCGGTCCCACAAAATCGTCTGCTGCACCCTTGTCCCCGGCTCTGGCAGTGCGGCAGGCTCTGCCGGGACAAGCACGATATCCTCGCCCTCGCCCTTGACCGTCGTTGCAATCTCAATCTCGCCGCCGTCCCATGCCAGATGCCCCGCATCACCCGGTTGCCCGCCGGACTTGGGATAGAAATTCGTCTGATCCAGCACGATCCCGCCTTCATCCGTAATTGCGGTCACTTGCCCCGTCGCATCGCGCAGATAGGCATCGTTTCGGAAAAGCGGTTTGCTCATGTCTCCTCCGCAGGTCTTGTGAGCGTTTCGGGGTTGCGCAACCAAAGGTCCTGTTGCGGGAACGGAATTTCGATGCCAGCGGCCGCAAAGCGGGCGTAAATCTCAAAGTTCATCTCAGACAGGGTCACGATTTTCCAGTTCACATCGCGCAGATGCGCGCGGATTTCGAAATCAAGCGAGGATGCGCCGAAGCCGATGAAAAAGACCTGTGGTGGCGGGTCCATCAGCGCCATGGGATGGCTCTCGGCGATGTCCTTGAGGATCGCGCGCACCTCTTCTACGTCTGATCCATAGGCCACACCCACAGGCAGCACTAAACGGCCCACGGGGTTGCCTTGGGTCCAGTTGATGACCTGCCCGCTGACAAGGTCCGCGTTCGGGATGATCACATCGGTCCGGTCAAACGTCTCAATCCGCGTGGACCGGACAGAGATATCGCGGACGTATCCCATCTGGCCACCCACCTCGATCATATCGCCCTCGGCGATGGGGCGTTCGATCAACAGGATGATGCCCGAGACAAAGTTCTGCACGATATTCTGCAGGCCGAATCCGATACCAAGAGACAGCGCGCCTGCGACAAAAGCGATACTGCTTAGATCAATGCCTGCGCTGGTGATCGCGACCAGCCCAGCCAGAAAAATCCCGACATATCCGGTGCCCGCGACCACCGCATTCTGACCGCCGATATCAAGGCGGGTGCGGGGCAAAACGGAAGTGCGCAGCGTTGCCTGAACGAAGCGGGTGAAGATGACGCCCAACACAAACACCAGCAAGAAGGTCATGAAATCACCGGGGGATATCCGTGTCTCTCCCACTGCAAAGCCTGCGGAAATTCGGGCCCAAATCTCCCATAGGTCGGTGACCTGGGCACCCCATGCTAGCGCGAGGAACGGCAGAGCCAAAATGCCGATTGCCAGGCCAATCAGCACGGGCATCAAGGGGCCGGCCGTATCGGCCTCGCGCACGTCAGGTGGGTCATAGATGTCTGAGGCGAGCCGTTGCAGCACCACGACGACGCCCAGAATGGCAAGTGTGAACACCGCCGGACGGAACAAACCAATCGACGCGTTGACATAACCAATCGCTGCCAAAACCGGCGACGCGATGGCCACAAACATCGTAAGCCGCCCGATCAGCGACCGCATGCGCCCACCGGAGCCGTGATAGGCCGGGTTATCAACCGGCGGCGTGCCAAGTGCCGCACCCAAACGATAAAGCACGTAGCTGAGGAAAATTTGAAGCGGGAAAATGATCACCGTGATCGCCGCGGCTGACGCCTCAACCAATCGCATGGCTGCAGCCAACAGCACGATGACAGCGACGCCGTAAGCGAGGGTCATCCCAAGCCGTCGGATGAGCGTGTTCGTCTCAGCCCCGTAGCTCAGCGCGCCATAGGCGGCACCGGGCGGGAACAATTTGTCGTTGAGCCATTGGGCAATGATGATCACCGCACCGGCCGTATACATCGCGTTGAACATCGTCTCAGCGCGCCACGTCAGGACATCAAGGCTTTGCAAAGAGGCGATGAGCAGAACCAACCCGACCAACGGCAAGACGATCTGACCCAATGACAGCAGGAAAGATGCGATGGCAAGGCTGCGGGCCGACCGCCCTGACAGCCCAGCTTGCAGTCCGATGATCCATCGCCGCGACCGCAGCAATAGGATCAGCCCCGCCACGATCCCCAGCAGCGCCAAAGGGGCCACCGACCAAATCGCACCACTGGCGAATTTGCCAGAAACGCCCCCTAACAAGTCGGCGCTGATCACTTCGGCGCTGGCGGCAAGTGCCGCGACCGCCGCGCCCCAATGGGCTGGGTTCAGGGGCGATGCTCCGCGTTCCAACATTTGCGCCGTAAACCTTGCGCGGCTTTGCGCATCGATTTCGGCCAAAAGACCATTTGCGCGCGCATGCGCCTCTGCCACCAAGGCGTCAGGCGTGACCAGCGCGTCCCGTTGTTCTGACAAGGCAGCGCGCCGTTCTGCCACTTGTGCAGGCTCTTCAGTGCCTTCCGCAGGTGTACCAAGGGCCGCCAGCTGGCTGTCAATCGTGGCAATGCGGCCTTGGTTTTCGGCCAGACGTGCGGCGAACAACTCGCGCCAGTCGAACAGCTCATCGCGCAAACGGCTCAATGCAAAGGACGTCGCGACCCCGGTGCTCAGGCTTGTCTCGGTGCGCTGTGCAACGTCTTCCCACCCATCAATGTCATCGAACATGGAGGCAAGCGCACCTGTGTCCTCTGCCACCACCAGTTCAGCGGGTTCATTCGTTTGGGCAAAGACAGGCGTGCTGATCAGAACCAGCAAGAAGCAAACAAGACGTATGGCCGCGGCCAAGATCAGACGTCCTGTGCGACAGACGGGATGTCAGCAGGTGCACGTTCCAGCCATGTGGGCACAGGTAGGTCCTTGGACCGGAGGAATTCTGGATTCCAGACCTTGGATTGATAGCGCGTACCATAGTCACACAGGATCGTCGCAATCGTGTGTCCCGGCCCCAATTCACGCGCGAGCCGGATGGCACCAGCGATATTGATCGCAGTCGACCCGCCCATGCACAGCCCCTCTTCCGCCAGCAGATCGTAGATCAGCGGCAGCGCTTCTTTGTCCGAAATCTTGTAGCTGAAATCGGGCGTAAACCCTTCAAGGTTCGCGGTGATCCGTCCCTGCCCGATCCCTTCAGAGATACTGTCACCCACGTCGGGGCTGTCCCCGTTGAAGAGCTTGTAAAGCCCGGAACCACCCGGATCAGACAGCGCGACCTTCACGCCCTTGGGCTGCAAGACCTGTGCCACACCAGCCAGCGTCCCACCAGAGCCACAGGCACAGGTGAATCCGTCCAGTTTGCCGTCGGTTTGTTCCCAAAGTTCTGGTGCTGTTGTCTCAACATGGGCCTGACGGTTTGCGACATTGTCAAACTGGTTGGCCCAAATCGCGCCGTTGGGTTCGGTCTTGGCGAGCGCCTCTGCCAGACGTTGCGAATACTTCACGTAGTTGTTGGGGTTGGCATAAGGCACCGCAGGCACCTGCACCAACTCCGCGCCCGTCAGGCGGATCATCTCTTTCTTTTCTTCCGACTGGCTTTGCGGGATCACGATCACCGTCTTAAAGCCCATAGACGCCCCAACCAGCGACAGCCCGATGCCAGTGTTCCCAGCGGTGCCTTCAACAATCGTGCCGCCGGGTTTCAGATCGCCCCGTGCCACCGCATCGCGGATCATGAAGAGCGCGGCGCGGTCCTTGACCGATTGGCCAGGGTTGAGAAATTCAGCTTTGCCCAGAATGGTGCAGCCCGTCGCCTCGGACGCGGCGCGTAGTTTGATCAGTGGGGTGTTGCCAACAGCATCGGCGAGGTCAGATTTGATGTGCATCAGCGGGGCCTTTTATGGTGTTGATCTATGTCTAGGCGTCGCGTCGGGCGAACTCAAGCGCGCAAGCGGTCGCGGTTGAGTGCCAGCCAATAAAGCATGGTCAAAAGCGGACCGGCATTGATCTCCCCCGTTTGGGCAAGCTCCATCGCGCGGTCAAAAGGGATCGTGTGCAGGCGCAGGTCCTCATTTTCGCTTTCCAGCCCGCCGTGATAGCTGCCTTGTTCGGGCAAGGCGGTCAGCCCCAGATAACAATAGAAGTGGTCGGTGCTAGCACCCGGACTAGGATAGAAATCGTTGATTTTCTCCAAGGTGAGATTGGTTAACCCCGCCTCTTCCACCGCCTCGCGGTGGGCGGCCTCTTCTGGTGTTTCGCCCGCATCCACGATGCCCGCGACGGGTTCCAACACCCACGGGTTCGGCTCGCCCAGCATCAGTGGCCCCATGCGGATTTGTTCGACGAGCAGGACCCGATCGGTCACCGGGTCGTAGGGCAAAACAAGTGCCGCATCGACACCCAGAAACACCTCGCGCGGCAGCTCACCACTGTCGGAGCCGTCAAACCGCTGATGTGTCGCGGTAAAGGATCGCATCGCAAAAAAGCTACCAACCGGCGGCCCGGGCGCACAGATTTGCGCCACCTTGTGATTGTCTTGGCGGTTGTGATCAGACCGCAAAGTGGCCGGGGTCTCGCGCTGTTCTGCTCGCGCCTTGGCCCAAGCCCGCGACCGCGCCATCGGCCAGCGCGCGCGGAATCCGGCAGCGTCAGGCAACGGATCACGATCAAACATCTCAAACGCGGCATCGGTGGTTGGCACACCATGCGTGTCCTCCCACGCCGCCAAGGACCATTCCTGCCCGTTTGATTGCTGCGATTGGGGCGGCAAGTAGACCTCTGCCTCTTGCAGCACGTCATCGGTTTGCACCGTTACGGACTGCCGGGTGTAGTCCCAAGCCAATTCAAAAAGGTCAAACCGCGCCATCGCCTCTGGTGTCACATCAAACAGCACCAGACCTTCGGCCTTGTTGTCCTGATCTGCAAAAATCGTTGGCACCACGTCGCCGTGAACGCCCGTCACCCGATATCCCGGCAGAACCGCTGGCGCATGACGGAAATAGTCACCGCCGACCGCCCGCAAAAGCGGCAAGGCCCGCAGCGTGCCGTAGACAAACAAGTTCAAGGAAAGCGTTTCGCGTAGAATTCAGAAAAGAAGGCCGCCGCGATGGCTCCGACGACAAGACCAACGCCAACTTGCTGCGTCGCGAGGTCTTGCACCTGTTCCCACATCAGTTGGAACACATCGATCACCGCCTCAATCGGTCCGTCATAGCTGCGTCGCATCGATTTTTCGAGCATGGCCGCACCTGCTGTCAGGAACAGGATCCAGAACACCTGCGCCGCGACACCGGTAAACCCATTGCCCACAGCGGCGGAGTAGCCCCGCCCTGCCCGTTTGCCCATCACAACCCAGCCTGCCCAGATGCCCGCCGCGATGCAAAGTGGCCACCAGAAACTGGGCAAGGCCCCTTCGTCAAAAAGCGGTGCGGTAAGATATGCCAAATACGCGCCAAGCACAGCTAAGGCTAAGGCGGCGGTCAAACGTCCGGCTGTCGGCATCGGTCTGCTCCCTCGTGCGAACCGTCCGAAGACCGCGTTTAGTGGGCCTTTGTGACGGTGATCTGCGTTACGTCGCAGTTTCCGCTTTTAAAGGTGCTCGCGCAAGAGGTCAGGTAAAAGTTCCACATTTTGCGAAACCGATCATCAAAGCCCATGGCAGCCACCTGATCCCATTTGGCGTTAAACACCTCGTGCCAGCGGCGCAGCGTGACGTCGTAGGATTGGCCAAACTCGATAGACTTCGCGACCTTTAGGCCGGCAGTTTCCACCGCTTCGCGTAGCCTGGTTGGGCTGGGCAGCATGCCCCCCGGAAAGATGTATTTCTGAATGAAATCGGGCCCGCGCTTGTAGACGTCCCAGCGGTGGTCGGCGACCGTGATAATCTGCAACGTGGCGTTCTTGCCCGGCTTCAGACGGTCACGCACCGTGTCAAAATAGACCGGCCAGTATTGCTCACCCACGGCCTCAAACATCTCAATGCTGGCGATCCCGTCATAGGTGCCTGTCTCATCGCGGTAGTCTTGCAGCTTGAATGTCACCCGGTCGGAAAGCCCTGCCTTTTCAATGCGTTCAACGGCATACTTAAACTGTTCCTTGCTGATCGTCAGGCAAGTCACCTTCAAACCACGCTCTTTCGCAGCATATTCCGCAAAACCACCCCAGCCACAGCCGATTTCCAGCACGTGATCACCGGGCTGCGCGCCCATTTGATCGACCATGCTGGCGTATTTCTGGATCTGCGCCTTTTCCAAGCTTTCCTGCCCTGTTTCAAACTTGGCCGAGGAATAGGTCATCGTATCATCAAGCCATAACCCATAGAAATCATTACCCAAATCATAGTGATAGCTGATGTTCTTCTTGGCTTGCCGCTTGGAATTTGACTGCCACCAAAACCGCAGCTTTTCGTATATCCGCACCAGCCCCTGGCCCGGAAAGCCATCATACATCTCTTCGGCTTCGTCATGCACAAGGTCCATGAAGGCCTGCAAATCCGGCGTCGTCCACCAGCCGTCCAGATAGGCGTCAGAAAATCCCAGATCGCCCTCGCGGATCGTGCGGGTAAAAAGATCAGGATTATGCACTTCGATTTCCGCGACGTAACCCGGTTCTGGCCCTTCCATGCGGAAGATGCGGCCATCGGCCAGCTTGATATCAAGCCGCCCGCGTTTCAGCCCATCCAGCCGGTTAAACACAGCCGCAAAGTAACGCGGGAGGTCCTTTTGCCCCTCGGTCGAAGTTAAGATCATCCTGTTCCCTGTCGTCTTATGTGGTCAGACGCGGGGTTTATTCCCCCTGACCGTTATCATTAACCTTTGTTACGCCAAAGTCACGGTTGCGGATGAGAATAGTTTTGCAAACCGGGCCAAAGACTAGCTTTTTTCTGCGCCGCGTGGTGTAGAAGCGCGAACTGCCCGCTGCCGGGTGATCAAGACTGGGGAAAGACACGATGGGTATGATGCGGATGATGGGCGCTGGTGTAATTGCGCTTGGCTTGGCGGGATGTGACGGGATCGCGGTGGCAAATGCGCCTGCTGACCAGATTGTTGCCGACGCCCCCACTTTTCAGGCCCCAACGGTGATCACCGGTGTGACGCCAGAGAACCTCCCGCAAGCCGTATCCACCGGCCCCGCGCTTGACCTGAACTGGAAAAACCGGTTCCAACCAAACGTCGCCTACGTCAACACCGGTGCCTTGCCCATCCCCGTCTACAGCGGCCCTGATGGGCTCGACGTTGTGGCACGGCTGTCGCCCGGCAACGGCGGCGGCATCGACGCCTGCGCGGTTGAGGTGAACATGTGCTCTGTCGCCTTTGGCTCCCCCCTGCGTCGTGGCTGGGTGTTCATGGACACAATGGCGCCCGCCCCCGCAAGCTAAGCCTTTTCGCGACTGCTGTATGCGTCCAGTGCGCGTGCACGTCCGTCTTCGGGCGTGACAATCGGGCTTGGGTAGCTGTCGGTTGCCGACATGCCCCAACTGCGCGGGAAAGCATCGAAATAAGAAAGCGCCGTATCGGACGGGTTGCGATAGCCCTCTGCGATCCAGCGATCCACATAGGCGCGGTTCTTGTCGAATTTATCAAGCTGCGTGACCGGATTGAACACCCGGAAATAAGGCGTGGCGTCAGGCCCGGACCCGGCTGACCACTGCCAGCCCATCGCGTTGGAACAGGGGTCCCAATCGATCAGGCAATCCGCGAACCAATCCAGACCAATCTTCCAATGCGACATCAGATGTTTGGTGAGATAAGACGCCACAATCATCCGCCCGCGATTGTGCATGGTGCCAGTCACATACATCTCGCGCATCGCCGCATCGACAAAGCGGATGCCGGTCCGGCCACGCTTCCATGCCGTAACATGCGCTGTGTCGTCGGTGTTCCAAGGGAAGGCATCCCATTCCGGCTTCCAATTCCCGGTCGTGATATGCGGCGTGTGATGGGCCAGGTGATAGGCAAATTCGCGCCAGACCAGCTCTTTTAGGAACACTTCCGCATCCGCGTGCCCCGCATGAAGCGCGGCCCAACCCGCGTGCCAACAGGTCAGCGGGCTGATCTCACCGTAGGTCAGGTTCTCGGACAGGCGAGAGGTACCTTCAACAGCCGGGAGGTCCCGGTTCGCCTGATAACCATGCACCTTGGTGGCGATGAAATCGTGGAGCCGCGTCAGGGCAGCGGCCTCGCCCACCGTGCAATGACCGCGCAAGACCTCTGCACCGCGCCGCATCGGCGCGGCCATCTGCCAATCTTCGATGTTGTCGCTGGCGGGCCAAGCCACCGGCGCTGCAATCTTGCCCGGAACGGGCAGCGCATCAGAAAGCTGCGTGCCCCGCACCGATTTCCACATCGGCGTGAAAACCTTGTAGAACCCGCCCGTCTTGGTCGCCACTTTCCACGGCTCAAACAGCACATGCCCGGCAAAGCTTTGGGCGTCGATGCCTGCCTCTTTCAGCGCCGCCTTCGCTTTCGAATCGCGCGCCTTGGACGCGGGATCATAAAGCCGCGACCAATAGACCGCCCCCGCCCCGGTCTCGGCGATCAGGTCTTGCAAGGTGGTCAGCGCGTCGCCCCGACGCAGGATCAACCGGCTGCCTTTGGTGGCCAGATCAGCGGCGAGCGCTTCGGCCGACAGCCCCAAGCGGAACAGCGGCGCGGCACCGTGGGTTTCGACCACTTCATCGTGAATAAACACCGGGATCACCGGCCTGCCCGTCGCACAAGCCGCCGTCAGGGCCGCGTGATCGGCCAACCGCAGGTCACGGCGGAACCAAAGGATGATGGGGGATTGACTGGTCATCGCGGCCTCTTTCGTCTTGCCTTCGGCAACCTAGCCCCAACAGGGCAAAGTCAATTGCACAGCGAAACCTTACAGCACGCCATCCAGTGCCGTGGTCAGATGATCGACTTCATCCTTCGTGGTGTAATGCGTGAACGACAGGCGCAACACGCCCTTGTCCATATCCACCCCCATCGCCGTCAGCGGGCGGATCGCATAGAAATCCCCACCCCCGGCCATGATCCCATGCGGGGCGAGCCGCGCTGCAAGTTCTTCGGCGTTTTCTTGCACGGCCAAGGCGACCGTCGGCGCGCGGCGCGTGGCAACTGTGGGGCCAATCACCCGGACAGAGTTCTTTGCGGCGACATAATCCAAAAGCGGCTGCAACAGCGCGACTTCGGCGTCACGCATAAGCTGATGCGCTTGACCCGCTGCTGCCGCGCCAGTTGGCCCGCCATGATGCGCTGACAACGCCTCCATATAGTCGGCCATGCCCGCACTTGCGGCCACCTGCGCGTGATCGGGGCCTGCGGGGGTGAACCGCTTGTAAAGGCTGTCCGCGTTGAAGAAATGCCCTTGGTTTGGCAGCTCGCGGCCAAAGCCTTCGCGGATCGCCATGATCCCCTGATGCGGACCATAAGTTTTGTAGGCGCTAAACAAATAGACATCGCAGCCCAAGGCCCCCACATCTGCAAAGCCGTGCGGGGCATAAGACACGCCATCCACACAGGTCCGCACGTCGTGCGTGCGCGCCACGGCACAGACCGCCGCGACATCATTGATCGCCCCCACCACATTGGAACAATGCGGAAAACACAACAGCTTGGCCCCGTCTAAAAGCGCAGGCAGATCGGCCGGATCAAGCTCTCCGGTCTCTGGATCGATCTGCCACTCACGCACCGTGATCCCCGCATCGGCCAAGCGCCGCCAGGGCCCGGTATTCGCCTCGTGATCCTGGTTGGTCACAACAATCGCATCACCGGGCGAAAGCCATTCCCGCACGGCCTGCGCCAAGACATAGGTGTTCTGCGTAGTGGAGGGCCCAAACGACAGCTCATCTGTGGCGACCCCCAACATCGCCGCCAAACGCACCCGCGCCTCATCCATTTCGGCCCCTGCCAATTCAGAGGCACCATAGGGCGCATAAGGCTGCACCTTGCGCTGCGTGTAGTAGCGGGTCAGCCGGTCAATGACCGGGCGACAGGTATAGGACCCGCCCGCATTCTCAAAGAACGCTTGGCCTTGCAGGCTGGCTTCGGAAAAGGCGGGAAATTGGGCGCGCACCCATGCGGTATCAAGTGTCATGGCTGGACCTTACGACAAAGGCCCCGATGCGCAAGCACCGGGGCCTTTGATTTGCGTTTGTGCCGGTCTTATTCGGCAGGTGTGCCAACCGGATCAACGGTCACGGCGTCAACGCCGGCCGCCTCGCGGCGACCATCGTTCCAGATCGCCTTGATCAGCGCCACACACATCAGCGCCATCACGATCGAGAATGGCAGCGCGCCAATCACCATCGCGGTCTGAATGGCCCCCGTGCCGCCCGAGATCAGCAAACCGCCCACCACAAGCGCCAGGGCAGCACCCCAGAACAGGATGTGGGGACGTGCCTTTGGACCTTCGTCACCGGCGGCATTGATCGTGTTCACGATCAGCACCGCAGAGTCGGCGGATGTCACCAAGAAGGTCATCAGCAGGACCACGATGAGCAGCGCCATGCCCCAGGCCAAAGCCTCGGCAATAGGTGCCAGCATGAACTCTGTCATTGCAAAGATCTTGTCGCCATTTGCGGCATCAAAGATCACGCCATTGGCGCCACCGTTGAGTTCAAGATCGATCGCGGTGCCACCGGCCCATGCGAACCAGACAAAGCACATCAACGCAGGCACGATCATCGCGCCCAGCACGAATTCGCGGATCGACCGACCGCGCGAGATGCGCGCAAGGAACAGACCCACAAATGGTGCAAAGGCGATCCACCAAGCCCAGTAGAACACCGGCCACCAGCCCTGCCATTGTGCCAGCAGGAAGGATTCCGAACCTTCAACACCATCCGAACGGAAGACGTTAAAGCTTAGCTCTGGCAAGGCGATCAGATAGTCCCACAAGCCAAGGATCATCGCCGATGCACCAAAGAAGGTCGCGCCGAAGATGATGAAGAACCCCAGCAGGACAATCGACAGCACCATGTTGATGTTGGACAACCACTTGATGCCCTTGCCCACGCCTGACAGCGCCGACAGGGTCGAGGCCCCCATGATCACAAGAAGCGCGATCACGATCCCAGCCGTGGTTGCACCGCCATCAGCTTCCATCAAGCCGCCAATGCCGATCCGGGTCAGGCCTGCAACGAATTGCTCCACCCCAAAGCCAAGCGTCTGCGCCACACCAAGGATCGTCGCGACCACAGCCACAATATCAATCAGGTGACCAACAGGGCCCGACAGGGATTTCCCAAAGAGCGGTGTCAGCCCAGACCGAATGGTCAACGGCAGACCGCGGCGATAGCTAAAGAACGCCAGCGACAAGCCGCAGACCGCGTAACAGGCCCAAGCGCCTAGCCCCCAATGCAGGAACGACCACTTGTAGGCCATGCGGATGTTGTCTTCGGCTCCGCCCGTCGTCAGCCCCTGAATGGTCTCTGGGTTCGACCCAAAGTGCGCCACCGGTTCGGCCACGGCCCATGTCAGCATGCCGACACCAATACCCGCGCCAAACATCATCGAGAACCACGAGAAATTGGAAAACTCCGGCTTTTCGCCATCAGCCCCAAGGTTCATCCGGCCTGCCGTCGGCCAGATCGCCAAGCCAATGCAGACGATGACAAAGGCCGCAACAACCCAAATATACCAGGCTGCAAAATTCGCGAGGATCACAGAATTCCATGCCCCCAAGACATTACCCGCTTGGGTCGGCCAAAAGATACACCACACCACCAGCAAGCTGATAATGATCTTACTCACCACGGTCACATCAACACTAAAGCCGCGATAAAAGCCGCTGTTCGCGGTCTTGATCGGCAAATCCGATAAAGGCGGTTTGATTGACATATTAAGCTCCCTCTCAGCTATGTGACAAAGATGCTAAGCGGTCACTGCCTTTTCACAAAGCAAGAAATCAATATCTGCGCCAAAAATAGGCAACAAATACAAGCAAATTCAATGCCTTAAGGAAAAGGGATCGCGCCCCGTCAAATGACAGGCGCGATCCGTTGGAAAACGTTAACGCGGCTTAGCCGTTCACGTCAACGACGACGCGGCCTTTGACCTGGCCTTTCAGGATATCGCGCCCCAGGCCCGGCAGATCCGAAAGCACAGCGGGTTGGACCATTGCCTCCAGCTTGTCCATCGGCAGGTCCTTGGCAATACGGTCCCAAGCCCGCAGACGGTTGTCATAAGGCTGCATGACGCTGTCGATGCCCAGCAGGTTCACACCGCGCAGCAAAAAGGGGATCACTGTTGCGGGCAATCCCGCACCGCCAGCCAAGCCTACTGCAGAAACGCTCGCCCCGTATTTCATCTGCCCCAGCACGCGGGCCAGCATGTCGCCGCCAACAGCGTCCACACATCCACCCCAAGTTTCAGCCTCAAGCGGGCGTTTGGTGGTTTCGTTGATCTCTTCGCGTGCCACAATCTGCGTGGCACCCAACCCGCTCAAATAGTCTGCTGTTTCAGGGCGGCCCGTAACCGCAGCAACCTCATGGCCAAGGTTGGCAAGGATCGCCGTCGCGACCGATCCGACGCCACCGGCCGCACCCGTGACCAATACTGGCCCATCCTTGATGCCGTGATCCTCAAGCGCCATCACAGCGAGCATGGCCGTAAATCCAGCCGTGCCCACGGCCATCGCCTGCCGCGCGGTGATCCCATCTGGCAGCGGCACGAGCCAATCGGCCTTTACCCGTGCTTTCTGCGCATAGCCGCCCCAATGCGCCTCACCCACGCGCCACCCGGTCAGAACAACCTTGTCACCGGGCTTGTAACGGCTGTCATCCGATGCCTCGACGGTGCCCGCAAAGTCGATGCCCGGCACATGCGGATAGTTCCGCACAAGCCCGCCGCCGGGACCAATGCAGAGGCCATCCTTGTAGTTCACGGTGGAATAATCGACGGCCACGGTCACGTCACCTGCGGGCAGTTGATCCACATCAATCTGCTGCACGGCAGCCGCCGTCTTGCCCTCATCGTCCTTGGTCACAACCAATGCGTTAAACATCTCATTTCCTTCCTACGGGGCAACACGCCCCCGGCTTTCTTTGATCCAAATATCCCTGCCGGAGGCTCCGACAGGCTAGCTTGCGCTAAATCCAAAAGTTCTCATGCACGACCGCATCACGCGGCCCATCTTCGGTCTCAACCCGCAAGGTCGTGCCCTCATCCCAGTGGGTCATCCGCACCATGCCAATCGCCACACCGGTCTTGAAATCGGGCGAGGCCGCGGCAGAGGTCACCTGCCCCACGCGTTTCTCACCGGCCATCAGCGGCCAAACCTCATCAAGGGCCGGAATGTCGCCATCGATGCTGATCGCTCGCACCTGCTGGGTCGGCCCTTCCTTTGCGACCCGCAACAAGGCATCACGTCCGACGCAGCCAATTGCGGTCTGGGTGGAACAGAACCGCCCCAACCCGGCCTCATGGGGGGTATTGTGACGTGTCATATCATTGCCATAAGACAGCAAACCACCCTCGATCCGTTCGATCAGATTGGGGCAGCCTGCATGGACATCCAGATCCTTGCCCGCTTCAAAGAGCGCGTTCCAAAGCGGCATGCCGTTGTGGCTGCCATCGCAATAAATCTCGAACCCACCCTGCTTGGAATAGCCTGACCGCGCCACGGCCATCGACGTGCCCTGAAAGTCGAACCACCCAAAGCGGAAGAACTTGATGCTGCGCACGGCCTCGCCAAAGACACGCGCCATCAGATCGTCCGCGAGTGGCCCCTGCACCGCGAGTGGTGAGACATCGGGTTCATCAACGAGCACATCCAGACGAAAACCATACGCCAAGCCTTTGACCCACAATAACAAATCGCTGTCTGCAATCGATATCCACCAACGATCCTCCGCCAACTTCAACGCAACCGGGTCGTTCAGCATGCCACCCGTTTCATCAACAATTGGCACATAATAGCATTGTCCGGGCAGCATCCCGCGCAAGTCGCGTGGCGTCAGCATCTGCATCAGCTTCGCCGCATCCGGCCCACGCAACTCAATCTGACGCTCAACTGAGACGTCCCAAACCTGCACCGCGTTTTTGAGGTGGTGATAATCTTCAACAACTGTCCGAAAGACCGTTGGCAGCCGCATCCGGTTATAGACGGTATAGCCCTTGACCCCCGCAGCCTCGACGCCGGGGGTAAAGGGGGTTGGGCGCACGCGCCGAGAGGTTGAAAGCTGCGCCATCATCTAGTCCACCGGCATCAAAACAAGATCAGTGTCTTCAGGCTTCATCCCCGCTGCTGTCAGCATGGCGTGCACCTGCCCCCGATGATGTGTCTGGTGGTTGAAGAAACCCGCCACACATTGCGCAACCGGCTTGTGAATTTCGCGGCCTTCGGTCACGGAATACCACGATAGCTCACCCACCAAATCCAGCGCTGAAACCTCTGCGGCCCACATCTTGATTCGGCCATCTGTGCGAAAACGACTTGCCCACCAATCGCTGATATTCGCAGTTAGGTTCACATGATCCCTTGGTTCGCAAGCAGGCCCGTCGCCGTCGTCAAATCGGCTCATCCACAGTTGATCGCCCCAAAGAATGTGGTTCAACGTCGCCCGGATCGACCCAAAGAAAGCACCACGATCAAGGTCAAGCGCTTCAGGCTCCATCGTATCAACAAGTTGCCATATCGCATTGTTTTGCCACGCATTATAGCGTGCCATGACACGGCAATACTCCGGCGTGATCATGGTTTGGGGCCTTTCCAATCAATTGGGCAGATTTCGGCGGATTTGCCGCCAAAGTCCCAGACACGACCGTAGTCGCGCACTTTCGATTTCACGCCTTGCGCGGCGATGATGTCCGGTCCCATCCAGTATTTGGAATTGCTGACCATGACCGGATGATCCTTATCCTTGCCGGTCATCATCTCAATCTCGCCCTGGATTTTGCGACCAATATAGATGCCACGCTTGGTGCCATCGCGCACGATTTCGACCTTTTCACGCTCTGCGCCAATGATCTCGGACACCAGCATGGTGAACAGCCCCGTGGTGCCGCCTGCTTGGCCTGAGAAGATCTTGAGGATACCGTTATAGGCCTTTTGGCTGGACCGTTCATCCACATAGGCCGCGACCTTCCAGTTGCCTTCCGCCATGCGACCCGGAATGTCGACCAGCAGGCCGATGTTCAGCCCGGCAAGGTCTTCGCCCTCAAAATGCCCCTCATCAATCGCAATGGCCATCCACGCATGGCAGTGGCCTTCGGTTGGCGGATGCGCGCCCAGGGACACCACACATGGGCAGAATGTGGTGCAGGAACAATTGAGGAAAAGCTCACCCTTGATGGCCCATTCGGTGGGCTGCATCTTGCGGCGCTTGGGGTTGTCCATCCGTTGATCGATCCGCTGCGAAATCGCGATACGGTCGGCAGGAGCTCTTTTCTTATCAGCCATTTATCAGCCTTTCCTAAAGTGACGTAGCGGCCAGCGCCACGCCAGATGCAATCAACAGATACCCCATGGGGCGTGTCACGCGGTGCCCGATCTGGGGCAGTTTTTCGAGAACCATAAAGAGCGTCGCCAGACCCATCCAGGCCAAGTTCATTACCCCGCCAACAAAGCCAAGCGCCATAAATCCCCAGCAGCAAAAGAAGCAATAGACGCCAAGCCCAAGCCCCATCCGCGCACCACCGACAAAGCCGGTGCGCCAATGGCCCAGAAAATAGCTGATCGGCGCGTGGCAAACGCCGTGGCAAACCTCTTTGGTGCGGGAAAATTGGAACGCGCCAACGGCGACCAACAGGCCCGCTTGCAACCAGACCGACTGGGCGCGGCCCAGCATGTCGACAATGCCACCAAACAAAAGGGCAATCTGAGCCGCAGCAATTACACCAGCAGCGGCGATCCAGATGACGAAATATCCCAGCAACACACCCAACCAACCGGCGCGGGTCCCGTCAGCGCTCATCATGAGGCCTTCGTAGGTCGTCAGCGTCGGCACCATGGTCGGCAGCATCATCGCCGCCATCATGATTGCCCACATCATAAAGACGGGACCAAACCGCGCCATCGGCATATCCATCGGCATCCGCGGGTCCATCGCGGCCATCGCCTGCCCCATCGCCCCGGGACGCCCCAGCAGATCAAGGTCCATATCGATAGCCATCACATACATCATCCACCACGCCAGCAGGATCACGCCAAAAAAGGCGAGCCAGAGCGTGGACCGGATCATGTGGGGCATCGACAGCTCCTCCCAAAGCGACTCAGTGCTTGCCAAATCAAATGTCAGACTTTTAAATGTCTGACAAATGAAAATTGACCCTGATAGCCCTGCTGACCTGTCCGCACAGATCGCAAAGTCCATCCGCGACGCAATTGTGTCGGGAACGTTGCGTGTGGATGAACGCCTGCCGTCAGAGACAGAGCTTTCGGAACAATTCGACGTCAGCCGCTCGACCGTACGCGAGGCGCTCAAACGTCTTGGCGCGCAAAGCCTGATCCGAACCCAGCGCGGGGCCACAGGTGGGGCCTTTGTCAACAAGCTGACCTATCAAGAGGCTTACGGCCAGCAGATCACCACATCGACGCTATTGCTTTCGATGAACGCCGTCAGCTTCGCCACCGCCTGCGAGGCGCGCTATGCACTGGAACGGGCCTGCGCGCCGCTCTCGGCACAACGGAGGACCGCGGATCACCTTGCCACCATGCGGGCCGAAGCACATCGTCAGGCGCAACCTGGCCTCACGGATGAGGCGTTTTGCGCCAGTGACGTCGCTTTTCACCGTGCCCTTGTAGACGCCGCCGATAACCCGGTTTTGTCCTATCAACTCGCCGGCGCGGTTGAGGCGATTGAGCCCTTGATGAACATGATTACCTTCACCGCGCGATCCCGTGAAACCATCGTGGCGTTACATAGCGACATCGCCGATGCGCTTGAGGCGCGAGATGCGGAAAAAACTGACGAAAAGCTTGTCGCATTGGCAAGTTACACCAATGACCTCGCGCAGAGCGTTTTTGCCGCCCGCCAAAAGGGTTAGCCTGCGAAATCCGCTTGCGGGGGCCTTTCACCGGCAATAGCATCCGCGCAACTTGTCAAACGGGAGATGTGACATGAACCTCAAGACCCTCATTGGTGCCGTCAGCCTGACCGCACTCGCCACCGCCGTTACGGCCCAAGACACTGATCTGGTGGTGTTCGACTACCCCGGCTTTGAAGACGCGGCTTACCACGCCGACTATGTCAAGAAACATGGCGATAGCCCGTCCTTTTCGTTCTTTGGTGACGAAGACGAAGCGTTCCAGAAAATCCGGTCCGGCTTTCAGGCGGATGTCGCGCATATCTGTGCGGGGTCTGTGACCAAGTGGGCCGAAAGCGGCATCCTGGACGAATGGGATGTCAGCAAAATCCCGGCTTACGCGGATGTTGATGCAAACCTCAAAGGCACCGATGTGGGCAGCGATGGTCCGGTTTACTGGATCCCCACCGACTTTGGTTCAACTGCGATTGCTTATAATCCTGAAGAGGTTCCAGCCGAGGACGTGGCCAGCCTGAATGTCTTTCAAGACCCCAAATATGCTGGCCGTCTGACGCTGCCTGACAACGTCGATGACGCCTATGCGTTGGCCTATCTGGCAACCGGCGTGGACGATTGGAGCAACGCAACAGACGAACAGTTTGAGGCGGCAAGCGATTGGCTGCGGGCGGTGCATCCGAACCTGCGGACCTATTGGGTTGATCCTGCGGAACTGGCGCAGCTTTTGTCCTCGGGCGAGGTTTTGGTCAGCTGGGCGTGGAATGAAACCTATCCCACGATGCTGGACGAAGGCCGCCCAATCGCGTTCCAACGTGCTGCTGCCGAAGGGTCTTCGCTGTGGCTGTGTGGCTATGTGAACCTGGCGGATGGTCAGGGCGTTGAAGACAAGGCCTATGACTATATCAATGCCATGTTGGCCCCGTCGTCTGTGTTGCCATTGCTTGATGCGGGCTACGGCTCTTCTAATGCGGTGGCGCTGAATGCACAGGTCGGCCCAGAGGATCTGGCGATTGCCGGGCTTGAGCCGCTGGACGTCCCGCTTTTGGCGCAGATGCCCATGAGCAACGAAATGCGCGAGCGTCAGGCCGAGACATTTGAGCTGATCAAATCCGGTTTCTGATCACCGACTATATACGAGACAAAGGGCGGGGCATGACCCCGCCCTTTTGCGTGAAACGAGGATGCAGAAACCATACCCGGATGATGCAGAACCTATGCACAATCCGTATGCACGCGAGTCTTAAGGCGCGTTAACCGTACGGTGCCTCCTTTAACCGAACGATGCCCCTTATTGTCTGGTGCCAGTCCCAATTCCGCAGATTTGTATCGGACGCATTTTGATGCCGTTCGGACAGCAAATGCCACCATAGCTATGAATCACCCGCCTATGGTGGATGCTTGGGCTGGGCGCGTCAGTGACGGCAAGTCGCAAAAAACGTGCTTTTCGATACTTTTTGCAAGTTTTTGTAGATTCTGTATGGTCTATTGTGGAAATCGTATGAGACTCGCAAACGCCCGTCGTTCATGCTCATCTTACTTTACAAGAATCGAACCTTGTATTCCTTGGGAGGAAACATGAAAAATCTACGTAATACAGCCCTCGGGCTTTCACTTGTTGTCGCCACTGCTCCTTTTGCAGCTGCCGACGGTCACACCAGCTTGACCATTGCGATCGTGAACAACGGTCACATGATCAACATGCAGACTGTTGCAGAAGCATACACCGAAGAAACCGGTGTTGAGCTGAACTGGGTGTCGCTGGAAGAAGGCGTTCTGCGCGAGCAGGTCACTTCCGACACAGCAACCGGTGGTGGTCAGTACGACATCATCAACATCGGCATGCAGGAAGCACCCATCTGGGGCGCTGCTGGCTGGATCGAGCCGCTGAACTTCAGCGCTGAGTACGACGTCGACGACATGCTGCCAGCAATGCGCAACGGTCTGTCGCATGAAGGCACACTCTATGCTGCACCATTCTACGGTGAGTCCTCGATGGTCATGTACCGCAAGGACCTGATGGATGCTGCTGGCGTGTCAATCACTGACAACGACAGCTGGGACAACATCAAGGCAGCTGCTGCTGCAATCCACGATCCAGACAATGGCGTCTACGGTGCATGTTTGCGCGGTAAGCCAGGCTGGGGCGACAACATGGCGTTCATCACAACTGTTGTGAACTCCTTTGGTGGCGCATGGTTTGATGCTGACTACACACCAACACTCGACTCTGACGAGTGGAACGCTGCAATCAACTTCTACGTTGATCTGCTGGGCAACTACGGTCCTCCAGGCTCCGAAGGTAACTCCTTCAACGAGATCCTCGCGCTTTACAACGAAGGCAAGTGCGGCATGTGGATCGACGCGACAATCGCTGCTTCTTTCCTTGAAGTAGACGGTGTTGCATACGCTCAGTCGCCAAACGCTGGTAACCCAGTTGGTGCGAACTGGCTGTGGGCTTGGGCGATGGCAATTCCGGCCGGTTCGCCAAACGCTGAAGCTGCTGCAGACTTCATCGAGTGGGCCACATCCAAAGAGTACATCCAGGCCGTGGGTAACCACCCTGACTTCGGCTGGGGCTCTGTTCCAACTGGTACACGTGCGTCCACATATGAAATCCCTGAGTTCCAGGCTGCTGCTGCATTCGCCGCCGCCGAGAAAGCAGCGATTGACTCTGCCGCACCAGAAGCAACTGACATCAAGCCATACGTAGGCGTTCAGTTCGCTGCTATCCCTGAGTTCCCAGAGGTTGGTTCCGCTGTTGCTCAGGAAATGGCTGCTGCCCTTTCCGGTGCGAAGTCTGTCGAAGACGCGCTGGCCGCTGCTCAGGCTGCTGCTGTCGCAATCATGGACGAAGCTGGCTACTAAGCCCTCGCCATAAAAGTTCGAAAGGCCCGGTAAGACCGCCGGGCCTTTCATCAAACAGTTACACCGTATTTCGTTAGACGACCCTACCCGTGCGCCCGCGCTGCGGCTAAGCTCTGTCATTTTAACGTCAGCCACGATACAAGCTGAAGTCCATTCTGCTTCACAAAGGTAGCTTGAATATGTCCGATCGATCGATCCCCCGCCTTCTTCAGACACCCGCCGTGATCCTCTTGCTGGTCTGGATGCTGGTTCCGCTGAGCATGACCCTGTACTTTTCGTTCATCCGCTATGTGCT
This sequence comes from uncultured Paracoccaceae bacterium, assembly GCA_947494675.1. Classification (GTDB taxonomy): domain Bacteria; phylum Pseudomonadota; class Alphaproteobacteria; order Rhodobacterales; family Rhodobacteraceae; genus CANMYO01. The sequence continues at coordinate 410,750 of CANLVP010000002.1, read as the reverse complement.
GAACAACTTGCGGCGTCCAGAGTGGACAACGCCAAGCCTGAGTAACTGGCGCGGCTTCGGGAACTACGAATTTGTTCTCAACAGCAAAGACTTTCTGTTTGCGATCAAAAACTCTGTCGTCATCGTCAGCAGCATCTTGGTGATCACGGTTATTCTGGGGCTCGCTATCGCGGTTCTGGTCAACCGCAGTTTCCCCGGACGCGGTATCGTGCGCGTGCTTTTGATCTCGCCCTTCTTCGTGATGCCCGCGGTGAACGCGGTGCTTTGGATCAACATGATCCTTGATCCGGTGCTGGGCCTGAATGGTGTGGCCGTCGGCGGCATCAACAATATGGTCGATGGGCTTCGGGACTTCCCGGTGCTTGGTTGGTTCTTCTCGCTTTGGCCGGAATTGCAGCCGATCTCCTTCCGGGCCACGCAGACGTCATCCTATGCGGTCATCATGATGGTGGCCTGGCAGTGGACCCCGTTTGCCGTCCTGATCTTTATGACGTCGCTACAGTCCGAGGACGAAAGCCAGAAGGAAGCGGCAACGCTTGATGGTGCAGGCCCTTGGTCGCAGTTCATCAACCTCACCGTGCCGCACCTGGCCCGTCCGATTGCCATCGTGGTGATGATCCAATCGATCTTTCACTTGTCGCTTTATGCTGAGATCGAGATCGTCAGCCGCGGCAACGGCAACAAGAACCTGCCCTATCTGATCGGTGAGTTCTCATCGAACAACATCGGTGCAGCTAGTGCGACAGGCATTTTCGCCGTCATCCTCGCCAACATCATCGCAATCTTCTTGTTGCGCATGGTTGGCAAGAGCTTGATGGATTAAGGAGCAGATCAATGGCAGCCGTTACTGAACGTTCAAAATTTGGCAATATCGTTTGGCCCACCGTGGCCTGGATTGTCGCCATCATCTTCTTCTTTCCGATCTTCTGGATGGTCTTGACCAGCTTCAAGACTGACGCGGATGCGGTGAAACCCGAATTCCTGTTTCGGTTCACGCCGACGCTCGAGAACTACACCAATATGACCGAGAACTACGATTACTGGCGCTTCGCCATTAACTCGGTCATCACATCGTCCTTTGCGACATTGTTCGCGCTGGCGGTTGGTGTGCCCTGTGCCTATGCGATGGCGTTTAACCCAAGCCGTCACACCAAAGACATCCTGATGTGGATGCTGTCGACCAAGATGTTGCCTGCCGCGGCGGTGCTTTATCCAATGACGTTCTTGACCAAGAACTTCCTTGGCATCTTTGACACGCATTTCCTGGTGATCCTGGTGTTGTGCCTGATCAACCTGCCCATCGCGATCTGGATGTTGTTCACCTACTTCAAAGAGATCCCGAAAGAGATCATCGAAGCGTCGAAAATGGACGGTGTGACCACATGGGGTGAGATCAAGGATATCCTGGTGCCGCTGGCATGGGGTGGTGTGGCGTCAACCGCGCTTCTCACATTCATCTTCTGCTGGAACGAGGCTTATTGGACCGTGCGATTGACCACGATTGATGCGGCGACCCTGTCGAAGCTGATCGAAGGTAACCGTGCGCCGGAGGGTCTGTTCTTTGGCCGCCTGTCGGCTGTGTCGACGGCCGCTGTTGGTCCGATCATCGTGCTGGGCTGGTTCTGTCAGAAGCAGCTGGTGCAGGGTCTGACATTCGGTGCGGTCAAATGATCCTGCGCAGTGCAACACCTTTCTATGGCTTGATCCCTGCGGCGCTCTGCGTCGCTGGGGCCAAGAAGCTGGGCTAGTCCGATGTCAATCATGCAACCTGAAATCGAGATGGTTGATCGCTCTTCGCGGTCCATCCGGTTCTTGGAGCATGGATGGCCTACGGACCTGTGCCGTTGGCATGCACATGAAGAGTATGAGCTTCACCTTGTGCTTGAGACACGCGGCAAGGCATTTGTCGGGGATTACATCGGTGACTATCAACCCGGTGATCTGTTTCTGACGGGCCCCAACCTGCCCCACAACTGGGTCACGGATGAGATATTCTCAGAGCCGGTTGAGGTGCGCGATATGCTTGTGCAGTTCAGCCATGAGAGTGTTGAAAAGCTTGCTGAGGGGTTTCCTGAATTCTCAGAGGTCCTCAAGCTGCTGCGCCTTGCGCAATCGGGCGTGAAGTTCGAAGGGTTCAACGCGACCTTTGCGCGGGGCCATATGGAAAGCATCCGGGACAACAAGGGGATAGAGCGTATCCTTGCGTTCATTCGCTTTTTGGTGCGCCTGAACGAGCACGCGGAAAAGCATACGCTGTCGGCAACCAAACTGGTCCATGCCGAGGGTAATTCCAAACAGGCGCGGATCAGCGCGGTTGTGGATCATGTCGTTGAGAACTTCAAAGAAGAGCTTTCAGTCGCGCAGGCGGCGGAGCTTGCCAATATGACCCAGGCGACTTTCAGCCGGAACTTTCAATCGGTAACCGGTCACAGCTTTATCGACTTTGTGAACCGTGTCCGGATCGGTCAGGCTTGTGGGCTGCTTTATGCTTCAGACGATCCGATCTTGAAGATCGCGCAGCGGGCCGGTTTCAACAATCTGGCCAACTTTAATCGGCAGTTCCTCAAAGTGAAGGGAATGACCCCATCGGTTTACCGCGGAACCGCGCGCAAAGACCTGTCTAAACCAGTAGAGGCCGTGTCATGAGCATTGCAAGCCAAGCCAATGTCCACGCAACGACCTATGACCGCAGCGCCTGCGACGTCGGTGTTGTCCATCTGGGCTTTGGTGCGTTTCACCGCGCCCACCAGTCGGTCTATATCGACGACTATATGGAAAAGTCCGGTGACTTGGGCTGGGGCATTGCCGCTGTCAATCTGCGCGGTGCCGAAGCTGCGCAGTTCCAGGACGTCGCCGACGATGTCGCCCGCAATGACGGCTATTTTCTGAAGTCCGTTTCTTCGAACGGCGATGTTGAGCTGCGTCGCGTGCGGTCGCATGTGAAGTTTGTCGATTGGAGTGCCGACGCCCAAGCGGCTGAGGCGATGCTGGGGCAATCCAGCGTGCATCTGGTGACAATCACAGTCACCGAGAGCGGCTACTACACCGACCCCGACGGCAATCTGAACACGGCTGATCCGCTGATCGCTGTTGAGGTTGCGGGCGGAACCGTGCAAAGCGTCTACGGTTATCTGCGCGCCGCCCTGCGGGTTCGGATGAACGGCACCGGCGCACCGCTAACCATCGCCTGCTGCGACAATATCCGGCAAAACGGCAAGATGTTGGATCGCAACTTTAACGCTTATCTGGCGGCTTGCGGTGACAATGAATTGGCGGGCTGGGTTGGCCAAAACGTGGCTTTCCCCTGCTCCATGGTGGACCGGATCACGCCGCGTCCCTCGCCGGAATTGGCAGCAGAGCTGAGTGCAGCCTTGGGTGCAGACATCACCGCGCCGATCATGGCCGAAGACTTTTCCCAATGGGTTCTACAAGACAAGGCCGCGGCCAAGATGCCGGACCTTGCGCAAAGCGGTGTGACCGTCACGCCGGATGTTGATCCTTATGAGGAAACAAAGATCCGCGTGCTGAACGGTGGGCACACCGGCCTGACCTACCTTGCCGCTTTGGAAGGGATCGAGACCTTTGACGCTGCGATGCGGGTGCCGCATCTGCTGGCGCATTTCAACGCCTTTGAAACGCAAGAGGTTCTGCCCGCGATCACGATTGATCTGCCGTTTTCCAAGGAAGACTATCTGGCCGCGATCACCAGCCGCTTTGGCAATCGCGACATTGGCGACACCATCGCGCGCATTTGTGCGGACGGCATGGTGAAGTTCCCGATCTTCATTCGCCCCACCCTGGAAGGGTGTTTGGCACAAGGCATCACGCCCGTGCACAGCCTGCGCAGCGTCGCCAGCTGGCACCAATTTACCCGCCACGTCGATGCAGGCAAAATCCCATTTAAATATGTCGAGCCCAGCTGGGACCAGTTGCGTGCTATGCTCGGCACAGACGCTTTTATCACCTCGCGCCAGCTTTGGGGCGATCTTCCCGAAACCTACCCCAACTTCGCAGACACTCTGCGCAAAGAAATTAACGAAATGGAGCTGAAATGGCCGGTTTGACACTGCGCGATGTGCGCAAATCCTATGGCGACGTTCAAGTCATGCATGGCGTTGATCTAGATATCGAAGATGGCGAGTTTGTTGTGTTTGTCGGCCCATCGGGCTGCGGCAAGTCAACATTGCTGCGCATGATCGCGGGGTTGGAAGAAATTTCTGACGGGTCCGTGGCCATCGGCGAAACGCGGGTCAACGAAGTGGCAGCGTCCAAGCGTGGCGTGGCCATGGTGTTCCAGACATACGCGCTTTACCCGCATATGACGGTCTACAAGAACATGGCCTTTGGTCTGAAACAGGCCAAGACCGATCCGGCCGAGATTGACCGCCGCGTGAAAGCCGCCGCCGAGATCCTTCAGATCACCGACTATCTGGAACGCAGCCCGCGGAACCTGTCGGGTGGTCAGCGTCAGCGTGTTGCGATTGGCCGCGCGATTGTGCGTGACCCCGAAGTCTTCTTGTTTGACGAACCACTGTCCAACCTTGATGCGGCGCTGCGCGTCCAGACTCGTCTGGAAATCGCCCGTCTGCACGAGCGTCTGAAGACCACAATGATCTACGTGACGCACGATCAGGTTGAAGCCATGACACTGGCCGATAAGATCGTCGTGTTGCGTGATGGTCGGATTGAGCAGGTTGGTTCGCCGATTACGCTTTATGACACGCCGGCGAACGCCTTTGTTGCGCAGTTCATCGGTAGCCCAAAGATGAACTTCTTTGATGCCTCTGATCTGCTGGACACCGCATCCAAGGCACTTGGCCGTGAAGTAACGGCCAAGCTGCAGGTTGGCCTGCGCCCTGAGCATCTTGAGCCAACGGACGGTGCCGATGCCCTGTTGCAGGGCAAGCTGGAACTGGTTGAAAACCTTGGCGAATACGCTTTGGTGCACCTTGTCACAGCCAGCGGCGTTGAGTTTATCGCGAAGACCGAAAAACCACCGCAGCAGGCCAAGGGTGAGACGATCAACTTTGGTATCAAGCCAGAGCTGGCCCACTTCTTTGACAAAGACACCGGGCTGCGCGCCTAAAGCGCCGCTGTTCTTTCGGCACCACATGGTGCAATGATCCAAGTGCGCGGTGCCCCGGTGGCGCCGCGCATTTGCGTTTGAAAGGCCTGATCGATGGATATCCTCAACCTGATCTTTGCAGCGCTCAGCATTGGGCTGGGCTGTTTTGGCTGGCTGGCTCCGGCCTATACCATGGGTGCGCTGGACCTTGCGCCCGGCACGACCAGTATGGGCGCATCAGAGGTGCGGGCCAGCGTTGGTGCGCTCTTCGTGGGGCTTGGGATCGGCGCGCTGATCCTTGGGACGCCGACCGCATATGCGATGATCGGCTTTGCATGGGGCGGGGCCGCTATTGGGCGCGGCACATCGCTTATTCTGGATGGGCAGAGCCGCAAAAAGTGGGTCTATTTCGTCGTCGAGGCTGCGGTGGCGATTGGCGCGTTGTGGGTCAACCTGTGACCCGCTAAAAGGGCCAAAGGTTTGGTGACGGGGGCCGCAATGGCGTTCATTTTACGGTGGTTGTTGCGGATCACGTCGGGGTTGATCTTGCTGGGCGTCGCAGCCGTCATCCTTGCGTGGTATTTCGCCAGCCGGTCCCTGCCCGACTATGATGCGACGTTTGAAGTTGCAGGCATCGCCGCCCCGGTTGAGATCGTGCGCGACAATGCCAATGTGCCGCATATCTTTGGCAGCACGGACACGGATGTGTTCTACGCCCTTGGCTATGCCCATGCGCAGGATCGTATGTGGCAGATGACCATGCTGCGCCGCACCGCGCAGGGCCGTTTGTCGGAACTCTTCGGCCAGCGCACCTTCCCGGTTGATGCGGTCGTACGGCGGTTTGATATCTATGGCGCAGCTGTAAAGTCGGTGCCCGCGCAAGATGCGACCACCACAGCCGCGCTTGAGGCTTATGCCGCGGGCGTCAACGGTTGGCTGGCCGAAGTGAACAAGGGGGCCCTGGGCCGCGGCGCGCCTGAGATGTGGCTTTTCAATCATCCCGTGGCCCCCTGGCAGCCTGCCGACAGTATCGCGATCCTCAAGCTGATGGCGTTGCAGCTCTCGAGCCATCTGGAAGAAGAAGTGATCCGCGCGCGCGTCTCGCTGATGCTGCCGTCAGAGCGTTTGGCCGATATCCTCCCCGATGATCCCAGCACGGGCATCGCCGCCCTGCCCGAATATGCGCAGCTGATCGACGGCGTGCCGCGCTATGCAGCCAACGGCCGCGCGCCGTTTGATCCGCTGTCTCCGATCAAGCCGCGGGCCCTTGCAGGGGCATCTAACGCCTGGACGGCTGGGGTGACACGCTCTGCCGCTGGGTCCACGCTCTTGGCCAACGACCCGCATCTGGGTCTGACCGCACCCACGGTCTGGTATCTGGCCCGGTTGGAGCTGTCCTCGGGCGGTGTGATCGGCGGCACCATCCCCGGTATTCCCGCTGTGCTGACCGGACGCAGTGCCGATCTGGGTTGGGGGATCACCTCTAGCTATCTCGACGATCAGGATGTGTTCATCGAAGAGCTGAACCCCGACAACCCCGAAGAATACCGCACCCCCACCGGCTGGAAGCCGTTTGAGGCGCGCGACAGCATCGTGGTGGTCAAAGACGGCGCTGCCGTGACGCTACGCCTGCGCTGGACCGACAATGGCCCGGTGATGCCCGGCGACAGCTATGACCTAGGCACGGTGACACCGCCAGGACATGTGGCCAGCATCGGTTGGACGGCCCTGTCCGCGCGGGACACCTCGATGAGCGCAACGCTTGGCCTGATGTCTGCCCGCACCGTCGAAGCAGGGCGCGACGCGGTGCAGGCCTATATCGCACCGAGCCAGAACATGATCATGGCCGATCGCAACAGCATCGCGATGATGACGATCGGTGCCATGCCGAAACGCGACGCCCAGCACCAAAGTCAGGGCCGCCTGCCCGCCTACGGCTATTTGCGCGAAAATCGCTGGCAAGGGATGCTGCCCTTTGACAGCAATCCGCACCTCATTGACCCGATTGGCGGGATCATCGGCAATACCAATAACAAGGTGGTCGACCGGCCCTTCCCCGAGCATGTGTCGTTCAACTATGGCGACACCCAGCGGATCAATCGCTGGCGGCGTTTGATGCAGGCGCGCGAAGTGCATACCCGCGAGAGCTTTATCGAGGCGCAGTTGGACACGGTCAGCTTTACCGCACGCGCGCTATTGCCGCTGATTGGCGCGGATCTGTGGTTTACCGGAGAGGCCGCCCCCGACGGCACGCCCGAACGTCGCCGCCAGATCGCGCTGGAACTGCTCGCCAATTGGAACGGTGAGATGAACGAGCATCTGCCAGAGCCGCTGATCTATGCCGCATGGGTGCGGCAATTGCAGGCGCGTTTGATCCGGGATGAAATGGGGCCATTGGCGGCTGAATTCACGCATGTTGAGCCGATCTTTATCGAACGCGTGTTCCGCGATGTGGACGGTGCGGCGATCTGGTGTGACGTGCTGCAATCGGCCCCGCAAGAAACCTGCACAGACATCGCGCGGCTGGCGCTGGACGATGCGCTCGTCTGGATTGATGAGACCTATGGCGGCACCGTCGAGGCTCTGCGTTGGGGTCAGGCGCATCAGGCCATTCAGGACCATCCCGTGCTGGGCGAAGTACCGGTGCTGAACTGGTTCGTGAACATTCGCCAATCCACCAGCGGCGGCGACAATACCCTGCAACGGGGCCGGACGTCAGGCACTGGACCAGAGCCGTTTCAGAACGTGCACGCCGCGGGCTATCGCGGGGTCTATGATTTTGCCGATCCTGACAGCAGCGTCTTTGTTACTGCGACGGGCCAATCAGGGCATTTCCTGTCGCGCTATTATGACAATCTGGGAGAGCTTTGGCGGCGCGGTGAGTATATCCCAATGTCGCTTGATCCAGAGCTTGCACGCGCCGCAGCACTTGGTGTCACGGTCTTGCAGCCAGCGGCCCCTTAGGTGCGCCAATGCCCGGCGCGACGGGGCGTCAATCTGTGAAATGTTCGTTAAAATGCCGCCTAAATCTGGGGGCCTTGGCGGTGGCCATGCGCGTGATTTCGGCCAGCTATTGGGTCTAGGGTTCCGCTGTCTGGTGAAGTGATTTATCCGATTTTCTGCTTTGTCATGCCATCCTTCGTGAGGTTTTACGTCACGATTTACCGGAGGTTTCATCGATTTCCTGTTTCTAAACCGGAGGTCAATTGCCTTCGAAACGAGCGCGCCCTCTAGCCAAAACGACATACACTTTGGTCTGTATGTCTTTGTATTATATAATTTAACCATGCGCTTCACTGTTCTTTCCCGGGATATCAGCGGGCAGAGCAACACGACTTCGTTCAGCCCGCGAACAAGCCTCACTGAATGACGTGCCTCCATCCACAACAATGCTGGCCGGACGACATTGGCGACGACAGTTCCAATGCGAGCATGACAACGCGTGACGCTTACGCCAATCGATTGTGGTTTTATTTCTTACGCTCAAGGGCACCCGCGCCCGACCGCGCACATTAAGACTTTGGAAAGAAATCGGCACCTATCTGAGGTCATGTTCAAACGTTTCATGTTTTTCCGGCTGTTGGGCCTGCTCGCGATCCGCAAACCGCGGCATCTGATTTACAAACCCCTCTTGGTGTTTGGCATCATACTTGTGGTGCGGCTGCTGGTCGGTGCCCTGCTTTTGGGCCTGGATTCTGATCGCATCGCCACAGAGCTTTTGGTCACCGCCGTTGTCGCCGCGCCCCTGATTGCGACCTGCATGGCGATGGTCACGCATATGGAAAAGCTGCAACGGCAGATGGCGCGGATTGCGGGCACTGACATGCTGACCAACCTGCCCAATCGGCGCAGCTTTATGGGCCATGTCGAGGCCGCGATCAGTACCGGGCAACCTGATGCGCTGATGATTGTCGACGCCGATCATTTCAAACGGGTGAACGACACCTTTGGCCATGCCGCCGGTGATCTCGCGCTAGTTTGCGTGGCCGAACATTTGCGCCACGTCATTGGTCCGCATGATAAAATCGCGCGTCTTGGGGGTGAAGAGTTTGGGCTCTTGATCCGATCCCAACCCAGTGCTGCGACGGATTTATTGGGGGCGAAAATTGCGGCGGGCGTGGCCTTTCACCTGCCGGAACATGCAGCGGATGTGACACTGACGCTGTCGATTGGGGCCACAACGCTATTGCCACAAGACACGTCTCAGAACGCATTTGAGCGGGCCGATGCCGCACTTTACGACGCAAAGTCCGCGGGACGTGCACGAATGGTACTATTCGTCCAACCCGCAGATGCCGCTTAGCGATTAACAAATTCGCAGGAAGGTTGCGCTATGGCAGGTGCATGATCTACCGATTGGTGTTTAACGCCTTGCTGGCACTTCTTGCGATCCGCAATCAACGCGACTTGTTCTACAAGCCGGTCGCCGTCTTTGCTGTTGTTTATGCGATCCGCTTTGCCACGGAAACATTGGTGTCCGGGTTCGATGTGTCCCGTTTGACGGATGAGATCATCATCACCGCCATCGTCGCATCGCCATTTCTGGTGGTCGGCATGGCGATCGTGACGCATATGGAAAAGCTGCATTCCCAATTGGCGGATTTGGCGGCGACGGATATGTTGACGGATTTGCCGAACCGGCGTGCCTTTATGGCGGCCTTTCGGACGGCCATTGATGCCAAGGAAGATTGGCACATGCTGATCATCGACGTTGACCACTTTAAGCGGGTGAACGACAAATTTGGCCATGCTGTTGGGGATCAGGCCCTGATCCGTGTGGCATCGCACCTGCGCCAACATGCCCGCATGGACGACAAGATCGGACGACTTGGCGGGGAAGAGTTTGGCATGCTGGTCCGTGATCGGGTGGGCGCTGAAATCGAAGCGCTTGGTGAGACGTTGACAAAGCCGTTCAGTTTTAACGTTCCGGACAACAACAACAGCCTGTCGCTGTCGGTCTCCGTGGGGGCGACGCCATTGCGGTCTTCAGACACGATTGAGGCCGCTTTTGTCCGCGCGGATCGCGCGCTTTACGACGCCAAACTTGCCGGTCGCGCGCAGATGGTCATTTGTGATGATGAGCCTGAAAAGGCCGTGGCCTAGTTCATAGGGCGGCGGGGGCCGGACCCCTCTGTGAAACCATAGTCACAGTGCCGAAGCGAACCCACTCATAGTTGACCGAAACGGCCCTCTTGCGTGACGGACCATTCCACGTCGAGGTCATAACCGGTGTCAGAGGCGCGTTCCGCCGTTACGACACCTTGGTCAAAGAGCCATGCCCGTTCGCGCCCCTGATCAAAGCCCAGATGCAAAGTGGTTTTGTTGGTCACTTCGCGCGTCGCATCGGCGATCGCGGCGACAAGGGTCGCCTGCCCTTCACCGGTGATGGCCGACAGCGCAAAAAGGTTCTCGCGCCGCTCCGCCGTTTCTAGAACACCCGCGCGATCTTCGTCAGACAGCCGGTCGATCTTGTTCCACACTTCAAACACCGGCGCGGTTTCAGCAACGCCCAAGGTCGTCAGAATGGTCTGCACATCTTCGGCCTGTTCGTCCGACTGGGGATGGCTGATGTCACGCACATGCACGATCAGATCGGCATCAAGGACCTCTTCCAAAGTGGCGCGGAAGGCCGCGACCAGTTCCGTCGGCAGGTCAGAGATGAAACCCACCGTATCGGACATGATCACCTCATCCCCCGTCTCAAGCAGGATCTTGCGCATCGTCGGATCAAGGGTGGCAAAAAGCATGTCCTTGGCAAAGACCTCTGCCCCGGTCAGCCGGTTAAAGAGCGTGGATTTGCCCGCGTTGGTATAGCCAACCAGCGCCACGATGGGGAACGGCACCTTGGCCCGGCCCGCGCGGTGCAGGGTCCGGGTTTTGACGACCTTGTCGAGCTGTTTCTTCAGCGCGTTCAGCTGCATATCAATGGCGCGGCGATCCGCTTCGATCTGGGTTTCACCGGGACCACCGACAAACCCAAGCCCGCCGCGTTGGCGTTCAAGGTGGGTCCAGGCCCGGACAAGACGAGTACGCTGGTAGGTGAGTGCCGCCATTTCGACCTGCAACACCCCTTCCGCGGTGCGGGCACGGTCGCTGAAGATTTCCAAGATCAAGGAGGTCCGATCAAGGATCTTGAGGTCCCATTCCTTTTCCAGATTGCGTTGCTGGACCGGGCTGACAGGACCATCGATCAGGACAAGTTCCACATCAGCGGCCTTGAACCGCGCGCGCAGCTCTTCGATTTTGCCCTTACCAAACAGCTTGCCGGGGTGGATGCGCGGCAGGCGCACGACCTCTTGCCCCAGCACCTCAAGGTCTGGGAGTGCGGCGGCCAATGACACGCCTTCGGCAAGGGCCGCGTCAGGATCACGGGCGCTTTGGTCGGATTTTACAGTCGGGTGCAGCACCCAAGCCCGCGTGACGAGCTTGTCGTGTTCAAGCAATGCTATTCTTCGCCTTCATAAAGGCTGATGGGCTGGGATGGCATGATCGTCGAGATCGCTGATTTATAGACCAGCTGCGACTGACCATCGCGGCGCAACAGCACGCAGAAGCTGTCAAACCATGTGATGACGCCCTGCAATTTCACGCCGTTGACCAGAAATATGGTGACCGGCACTTTGGTTTTGCGCACATGATTAAGAAATGCGTCCTGCAGATTGGCTTTGTCCGAGGCCATATCGATCGTCCTTTTCTTGTTTTTGCGCCCCTTGGGAGCGGCTTTTTGTTCTTGCGGCTGGTCAGCAGCCGACCCGCTTTTTCAATTGGGGGTAGTATGTCGCGCCGCGCGGGGATGTGAAAGCCCAAATATGCGGCGCTATTTGCGCCAGATTTCGGGGTTGAAAAGCGCGATGATGGCAAGCGTCTCCAACCGACCCAGCACCATGGCACCCGCCAAGATCGCCTTGGCCATATCGGGAATGCCGGAATAGGCAATGGGGTTTTCTGCAGCGATTGAGGCCAGCGGACCGGTCGTGGACAGGGCAGCAACCGCCAGCACCATCGTCGTTTCAAACTGCACGCCTGTCAGTGACAAAAGCAGCATCACCGCCGCGATGCTGATCGCGAAAAGCATGAAGAAGATCCAAGACACGTAGGCACCCTGCTTGCGAATGCGCCGCGCCTCTGCCCCGCCGCCGCCGACGGATGTTGGGTGCAAGAGGCGTTCAAGCTCTCGTTCGCTATGGCGATAAAGCGCGTAAACCCGCAAAAGTTTGACCCCGCCTGCCGTCGTCGCCACACCGCCGCCGATCAGGGCCATGCCGACCAAGAATAGCCCCGGCGTTTCGAGGCCCGACCATTCTGCCGCCCCAATCCAGTGGCGCGATTCAAAACCGGTGGTCGTCAGGAAGGAGGTCACAGTAAAGACCGTACCCCAGAGCGCCTCAAACGCGCCCGCTTGGGCGATGGTGCTTTCTTCATCGATGGAGCCCAGGAAATGCCGCCCGTAAAGCAGGACGGTCGCACCCAGGATCAAGGCGATGGCCACCTGCACTTCGGGGTCACGGATTAGCTTGCCGTCGCGGTCAAGGCCATTGGCGGGCGAAAAGGTCAGGCGCGAGATGGCAAAGATGAAAAAGGCAAAGATCAGCACCTCCCCCCAGACACCAGAGGCCGCAAAGTAAAAGCCACCGATGGGCGAAATCCCGGATGTCGACAGCACCGCCATGGCGTGGCACAGGGCGATGTAGGGGACCTCTCCCAGTATCACGAGGCCGAGCCACAGCACTGCTGTCAGGGCGATGTAGATCGGGGTCAGCTGTACGGCAAAGCGGGTGAGCCGCTCTGACGGGTCCACCGCATGGCCGATCTGACTGAACATCGCGGCGACGCCACGGCCCACGCCGCCCTTTGCGCGCACCTCAAACCCGCCTAGGTTCATCGGGGCAAAGATCGCCACGGCCGTGATCCAGACGAGCAAGCCGCCCAGCCAACCCACCGTCGCGCGCCAAAGGTGAAGCGATGGCGTCAGCCGGTCGGCCCCATCAAAAACGGTCGCCCCGGTGGTGGTAAAGCTGGACACCATTTCGAACCATGCGTGCAGGAAACTGGTGTTGCCCACAGCCTCGTAAAACGGGATTGCAAAGAGGATCGGCAGGCCCGCAAAGGACGCGATCAGTGTGATCAACTGGCTGCGCGCGACGGATCGCGGGTCGTAACCTGCCGTGGCCAGCGCCAGCACGAGGGTCAGAAACCCAAACAGGATCGTGCCGTAAAAGAACACCCGCATGGTGTTAAAGTCCTGCATCACCAATCCATGCACCGCAGGCACCAGCATCGCGAGCGCGCTGAGCCCCATCAGAAGCACAAAGAATGGCAAGGCTGTGAGGCGCGCCATCATCAGAAGAAGTCGATGCTGACCTGCAAAAGCCGTTCAACCTCTGGCACGTCGTCTGCCATGGCGAAGATGGCGATCACATCGCCTTCGTTGATGCGGGTATCGCCCTTGGGTTTCACAAGGCCCGATGGCTTCATGATCCCGCCGATCAGCGTGCCTTCGGGGAACCTGATGTCGCGGATTTTCTGGCCCGCGATGGGCGATGTGCCAAGGACCTGTGCCTCGATCAGCTCGGCCTCGGCGTCGCCGATGGAATAGACACCGCGCACGCGGCCATGGCGCACGTGGCGCAGGATTGACGACACGGTGGTCGAGCGTGGGTTGATATAGGCGTCAATGTCCAAGGGGCCCATTAGCGGCACCAGTGTGGGGTCATTGATCAACGTAATGGCCATCGGGCAGCCCATGCCCTTGGCCCGCACGGAGGCCAGCAAATTGGTCTTATCGTCGTTGGTCAGCGCCAGCACCGCGTCAGCGTTGGCCACACCCGCCTCTTCCAAGAGCGCGGAGTCGAGCCCATCGCCGTTCAGCACGATGGTGCGGTCCAGGGCATCTGCAGCATCCTCGGCGCATTGCCGGCCCTTTTCGATGACCCGCACGCGGAGCCGATCGGTCCGCGCCTCAAGCGCTTGCGCCACGGCGAGGCCCACGTTGCCGCCGCCGATAATGACGATGCGTTCCTGTTTCCGTTGGGTTTTGCCAAAGATTTCCAAGCTGCGGTTCATGTCTTCGGTTTCGGTGAAGAGATACACCTCATCCCCGGCGAAGATTTGATCATTTGAGGATGGCACGAACAAAGCGCCCTCGCGGCGGATGCCGACAACCAGCGCGCGGAGGGTGGAAAAGAGGTCGGTCAACTGGCGCAGCGGCGTGTTGATGACGGGGCAATCATCCTCAATCGTGATGCCCAAAAGCTGTGCCTTGCCGCCCAGAAAGCTTTCAGTATCAAAGGCTGCCGGCGCCGCAAGCCGTTGCAGCGCGGCCTCTGCCACTTCTTTTTCGGGGCTGATCACCACGTCGATTGGCAGGTGGTCACGGCGATAAAGATCGGAGTAAATCGCATCAAGATAGCTTTGCGACCGTAGCCGCGCAATCTTGCGTCGCACGGCAAAGATCGAATGGGCCACCTGACAGGTGACCATATTCACCTCGTCCGAATGGGTCGCGGCGATGATCATATCGGCGTCCCGTGCCCCTGCCCGATCAAGGATATCGGGGTAGCTGGCGTGGCCCGCGATGCCTTGCACATCAAGGCTATCGGTGGCGCGGCGCACCAACTCGGGGTTGTTGTCGACAACCGTGACGTCGTTTTTCTCGCCCGACAGATGCCGCGCGATTTGCCAGCCTACCTGACCTGCGCCACAGATAATCACCTTCATCGCAAAACTCCCGTTGCGGTGTTGATGTCAAACCCTCACAGCGCGCCGGTGTCAATCACCTTCCACATAGGCCACGCGGGCGCCCGCCTTGTTTGTGGTCGCCACGCCAAGCGACTTCAGCTTGCGGTGCAAGGCGCTGCGTTCCATGCCGACAAAGGACGCGGTGCGGCTGATATTACCGCCAAACCGATTGATTTGGGTTAGCAGATATTCGCGTTCAAACAGCTCGCGCGCCTCGCGCAGCGGCAGCGTGGCAAGGCCACCCGAGAGCACGATGCGGCCTTCTTCGGCGCTGGCCTCATCCCCGGCGGGCAGCTCCTTGGCCGAGATGTCACCGGTATTTTCCCCAAGGATAAGAACGCGTTCTACGACGTTCTTCAACTGGCGGACATTGCCGGGCCAGAGCATGGTTTGCAGCAAGGCGCGGGCGTCTTCGGCCAGCGCACGCAACGGCAGGCCTTGGCCCTTGTTGAACATGCCGATGAAGTATTCGGCCAAAAGCGGGATATCCTCGCGCCGTTCCTCAAGGCTGGGCACCTGGATCGGTACGACATTCAGACGGTGATACAGCTCTTCGCGGAAGTTGCCTGCCGCGATTTCATTGGGCAAATCGCGGTTGGTGGAGGAGATCACACGCAGATCGACCTGCACTTTGTCGCTACCGCCAACGCGATTAAAGGTTTGATCGACCAGCACCCGCAGGATTTTCGACTGTGTTCCCAAAGGCATGTCGGCGATTTCGTCAAAGTAGATCACGCCACCATTGGCCTGTTCCAGCAGGCCTTTTTCGATACCACCCGCCGCTTGGCGGCCAAACAGCACCTCTTCCATGCGGTCGGGTTCGATGCTTGCCGAGGAAACAGTGACAAAGGGCGCGCCAGAGCGGTTGGATTGCGCGTGAATGTAGCGCGCCGCGATTTCCTTACCGGCCCCCGCAGGACCGGTCAGCATGACCCGGCCATTGGATTTTGTGACTTTATCCAGTTGCGATTTGAGCGCGCGGAACGCGGCGCTGTCGCCCAGCATTTCAGCCGAGGCTGTTTCACCACGCTTGAGTTCAACATTTTCGCGCCGCAGCCGCGAGGTTTCCATCGCGCGACGGATCACCACCATCAGCTGGTCGATATTAAAGGGTTTTTCGATGAAATCATACGCCCCCTGCTTAATCGCAGCGACGGCGATTTCGATATTGCCGTGGCCCGAAATAATGACAATCGGGATGTCGGGGTGGTCGCGCTTGACGGTTTTGAGGATGTCGATCCCGTCCATGCCGCTGTCTTTCAGCCAGATATCCAGGATCATCAGCGCAGGCGGTTCGTTGGCAATTTCCTTCATGCATTGGTCGGAATTTGCAGCCAATCGGGTGGTGTAGCCTTCGTCCTTGAGAATGTCCGAGATCAATTCCCGGATATCGCGTTCATCGTCGGTGATCAGAATGTCGCCCATGTCGGTCCTCATGCTGGAATTTTCTTGGCCGATGCCCCGGCGGGGTTGATCGGCAGTTCAATAATGGCGCGGGCCCCCACACGGGCCCCGTCGCCAAATGGTTCGGCATCGGTCAGCGTCAGGGTGCCGCCGTGCTCTTCGATGATCTTCTTCACGATGGGCAGGCCAAGGCCGGTGCCCTTGTCGCGGGTGGTCACGTAGGGTTCAAACAGCCGCGCACGGTCCTCTGGCAGGCCAATACCGTTGTCCTGCACCGTGATCGTCGCGACCTCATCCGCGAGAGTCAGGGCCACGCGCACCTCTGGCGTGACCTCCGTATCTGGCTGTTTTTCTTTCAGCGTATCAATGGCTTCGCCTGCGTTCTTAATCAAATTTGTCAGCGCCTGAGAGATCATGGTGCTGTCCAGTTCCGCCAAGGCGGTTTGATCCGGCAAGTGTGCCACGATCTTCACATCGGGTTGCCCAGCCTCTTGCAGTGTCACGGCGTCCCGCACGATGGCCACGAGGTCAGTGGCTTTCAATTCGGGTTCAGGCATCCGTGCAAACTTTGAAAACTCATCAACAATGCGCCGTAAGTCATTGGTTTGGCGCACAATCACGTCGGTCATCTGTTCCAGTGCGGCGTCGTCTGCGACCTCGGTCCGAAACTTGCGCTTGATCCGTTCGGCGGACAATTGGATCGGGGTCAGCGGGTTCTTGATCTCATGCGCGATCCGGCGGGCCACATCGCCCCAAGCGGCCATCCGTTGGGCACTGACCAGATCAGTGACATCGTCAAACGCCACAACGTAGCCTTCCAGCGTGCCATCGGTATTCAGACGCGGCGCCATGCGGACCAGCAGGCTTTCTTGTTGGCCTTGACGGATCAGATTGACCTGTTCCTGCACCACATTTCGCTTTTCTTGGCGCAAGCGGTCAAAGGTGGCTGCAAATTCAGGCACCGCGGTGGTGAGGGCGACGTCAGCTTGTCCGTCATCCACAGCTAAAAGCCTTGTCGCAGAAGGGTTTACAAAGGTGATACGTCCATCCGCATCCACCCCAACAACGCCCGAAGTGACAGAGGACAGCACACTATCAAAGAGCCGCCTGCGCCGCTCTGACCGGCGGTTTGCATCCAAAAGCTCTTCGCGTTGGCCTTTGAGCTGCTTTGTCATCTGATTAAAGTAATTGCCCAGCTGGCTGATCTCATCATCGCCCTCATCGGCGATGACCTGCACGTCAAGATCGCCCTTACCCACGCGTTGCGACGCGCTGACAAGGCGGCCAACGGGGGCTGACAGCCGTTCTGCAAAAGAGAGCCCCAACCACGTGGCGGCGAGGATCATGATGACCGCGAAGCCCAGGTAAAGGAAGCCGAAGCCAAACAGCAAACGGCCCCGGTCGCGTTCCAATTGCTCATAAAGGGCAAAGGTTTCCTGCGTTTCATCCAAAAGCGACAGGATCTCCCCGTCCACCGCGCGGGTCACAAGGATGTAGCGGTCCAAAAAGGTCTCTAACGGGATCAACACGCGGAATTCGTTGATCGCGGCGTCTTCGATGATGGCATAACCGTTGAGGTCGGCGGTTGCGAATTGTTCCGGCGTGGGTTGTTCGTAGTTGAAGTCATAGGACCGCGCGCCGCGAGTGCGAATGGTGCCGGAACTGTCGAGAAAGAACACCTCTGTCAGGCCGCGGTCGATCTGGTTCTGGACCCGTGCAATCGCCTGACGGACATCGCCGTCTTCCATGAAGAAATTCGTTTGCCGCTCGGTATTCAGGAATGCCGCCAGCGCGTTTCCATCGCGCAAAAGCTCATTTCGTTCTTCGTTTTCATAGGCTTGCGCGGTCGAGAGTGAGGTGCCGAGCACCGTTTGCACCCGTTCCGAAAACCAACCCTCAAAGCCCAGATTGATCGACAAGAGCGCAAAGACCGCCACCAGAATGGTCGGGATGAGCGCCAGCAGTGCAAAGACGCCGGTTAGCCGAAGGTGCAATCGCGACCCCGCTGACTTGTTGCGCCGCGCCACGATCATGCGCATCACGCGCAGCATCACCAGCGCGGCCACCACGATGATATAGACAAGGTCGGCCAGCAGGATCAGTCGCAGCCAGAGGTCATTGGCCTGCGATTCGAGCGGTTGGCCTAGCACCACAAAGGTCAGCGCCGTCAGCACCGGCCCCAGCACGATAATGGCCAGCGTCAGGCCATTCTGGACCTCACGCCGTCTGCGCCAGCGGGAAAACCGCCTGATATCAATACCCAAAAGGGAACGCTGCACGCGCTTTGCCCTGTTTTTGGCGCGGCCAAGCCGCGCGTTACCGCCATATTATGTGGTCCTGCCAAAGGCTGTCCCCTTGGGGCCACTGTTATGTTGCGGTTTTACATCAGCTTGCGGCGGCGTGTCACGCGAATATCGAGGTCTGTAATCTTTTTACGCAAGGTATTGCGGTTGATCCCAAGAAGATCGGCACATTTGGCCTGATTTCCACCCGTCGCATCGAGGGCGATTTCGATCAACGGGGCCTCGACCTCTTTCAAAATGCGGTTGTAGAGGCCCGGCGGCGGCAAAACGCCCCCATGCAGATCGAAATACCGCTGGAGGTGCTTGGCGACAGAGGCAGAGAGCTTTTCGCCCTCTCCCCCCGACCGGAGCGTTTCCATCGCCGGCTGGTTGCCCAGCACCATTTCAACCTCTGACCGGCTGATGTCTTCTTCGGCGGCGGTAAAGACCAGACGCCGCACGGCGTTTTCAAGCTGGCGCACGTTTCCCGGCCAGCTATAGGCGCGCACCAGATCAAGGGCAGCTCCGCCCAGACGGCGCAACGGCGCGCCATCGCGTTCGGCGCGGGCCAGAAAGTGATCCGCCAGCAGCGGGATGTCGTCCACCCGTTCGCGCAGGGACGGCACCGAAACAGTCACGCCGCCGAGGCGGTAGAACAGATCCTCGCGGAATGCGCCCTGCTCCATCAGCCCATTCAGATTGGCCTGTGACGTCGCCATGATCCGTGGCGCGTTTTCGCCCAGACTGTCCAGCATTCGCACGATGCGTGCTTGCGCCTGATCGTCCAGATCGCCGACCTCATCAAACAGGATCGACCCACCTTTGGCGCGAGCCAGAACGGTGCTCGGGCCCTCAATGCTATCAAGCTCGGCGCTGGTGACGGTCACAAATGGCAGGCTGCGGCGGTCGGAAAAGTCATGGATCGCACGGCCAATCAGGGATTTGCCTGTGCCGCTTTCGCCGACGATCAGCACGGGCAGCGCGGTGTTCATCACCCGCGCCACGAGCCGATAAAGCGACTGCATCGCCGCGGTGCGCCCGACGAGTGGCAGATCGCCTGCGTCGTCCTCCTCCACCACTTCGCGTTTCGGCGCCACGCGGCGTTTCACTTCAAGCGCGCGGCCTGCGCGTTTCATCAGATCAGGCAGGTCAAAGGGCTTGGGCAGATAGTCATAGGCATCCGCCTCTGCCGCCTGAATCGCCGTCATGATGGTGTTCTGCGCAGAAATCACGATGACCGGCAGACCGGGGCGCGCGTCGGCGATTTTGGGCAGTTGTTCCAGCCCATTTCCGTCCGGCATCACCACGTCAGAGATCACAAGATCGCCCTTGCCCTCTTCCACCCAGCGCATCAGCGTCACCAGCGAGGACGTCGCATGCACCTTACACCCCGCGCGGGTCAGGGCCTGCGTCAACACCGTGCGAATGGTGCGGTCGTCATCGGCAACTAGGATGGTTCCGTCCATTATTCTTCTCCGTCGTCGTCATCTGATTTGGGGGCCAGCGGCAGGCTGACCCGAAAGACTGTTTTGCCCGGCACGCTGTCGACGCTGATCCAGCCGCCGCCGTCGTGGATCAGCTTGCTGACCAGCGCGAGCCCAAGGCCGGTGCCGTTTTCGCGGCCCGAGACAAAGGGTTCGAAAATGTCTGCCGCGATGTCGGGCGGCAGTCCGGGGCCGTCGTCGATAATCTCGACCTGCAAGGGCAGCCGTGCTTGTGTGCCGTCATGCTGACGGACCCGCAGCGAGGCATCGTAGAAGGTGTGCAGGCGGATGGTGCCGCCTTCTTTCCCTGCTTCGGATGCGTTCTTGAGCAGGTTCAGGAAAACCTGTTGCAGCTGGTCACTGTCGGCCAGCGCGCGGGGCAGCGACGGATCATAGTCCACGATGAAATACATATGCGCGCCAAAGCCCACCGCCGCCGATTGCCGGGCACGGTCAAGCACATCGTGGATATTGACCGACTTGCGCAGCGGCGGGCGCAGATTACCGAATTGCTCAACCTGTTCCAGCAGCTTCACGATGCGGCGCGATTCCGCGACGATGAGGTCGGTGAGTTCCTGGTCCTCGGGCGACAGTTCCATCGACAACAGCTGCGCCGCCCCGGTGATCCCTGCCAGCGGGTTCTTGATCTCATGCGCCAGCATTTCCGCCATGCCGATGGCAGAGCGCGCGGCCTTATGGGTCTGGCCGTTTTGGACGATGCGCGTCGCCATCTCACGCGGGCTGATCATCAGGATCATCGTGTCATCGACATTGCCCAAGGGGGAGAACAGCACGTTGCAATGGCTTGGCGCGCGCATGCCAGAGCCTACGAAAACGTCGTTGAGAAAGATCGAGCGTCGCTCAAGGTGGGCCGTGGCAAAGGGGCCTTCGATCTCGGCATCGATCATCACCTTTTCCCAAAGGGCGGCACCCTCAAGCGCCTTGGATGACAGGTTCAGAAAGCTTTCGGCCGCTGGATTCGACTGCAAAATCGTATCGTCAGGCCCCACAAGCAGCGCGGGCACCGGTAAGGACGACCAAAGCACATCACCCTGAATCATGCGGCCACCTGTTCAAAGCTCAGGGCATCGGGGATGCGGTTGGCGACGTTGGCAGGGTCAGGTTCGACCAGCAGTTCCTTGCGCAAGGCGGGCGGGGTTCCGGCGTCGTCCATATACCAGCCAAGGTGTTTGCGCGCCACGCGGCGGCCAAGTTCGACGCCGTAGAACGACAACATCGCCTCATAGTGATCGCAGACCAATGTGATCAAATCTGTGCCCTGCGGGATCACGGGTGCAGGTGTGCCGTGCAGATCATGCGCGACCTGCGCCAACAACCAAGGGCGACCCTGTGCGCCGCGCCCGATCATCACACCATCCGCGCCGGAACGTTTCAGCGCTGTGCGCGCCGTGCTGGCGTCGACGATATCGCCATTTGCCACCAACGGAATTGTCACCGCGTCTTTGACGGCACGGATCGCGTCCCAATCGGCGGCTCCTTTGTAGAATTGACAGCGGGTGCGGCCATGGATCGTCACCAACCGCACCCCTGCCTGCTCCGCCCGGGCGCAAACCCCGGCGGCATTCAATGTCTGATCGTCCCAACCGAGTCGCGTTTTCAGCGTCACTGGCACATCCACGGCATTCACCACCGCCTCGATCAGGGTCAGCGCATGATCTGGCGTGCGCAAGAGCGCTGATCCGGAATAGCCGCCCACGACCTTTTTGGCTGGACAGCCCATGTTGATATCGATGATTGCCGCACCATTACCAGCGGCGACCTTGGCGGCCTCGGCCATCCAATAGGCGTCGCGCCCTGCGATCTGCACTGCAGTGCCGTCTTGATCATAACCAAGTTCGGCCCGCGCACGCGCATCCGGTTTGGCATTGACCATATCCTGCGAGGCGACCATTTCGCTGACCACCCAGCCTGCACCAAAAGACGCCACAAGCTGTCGGAACGGCAAATCCGTGATACCCGCAAGCGGGGCCAGCGCTACCGGAGGCGCTAGTTTGACCGCTGCAATCTCAATCAGATCCGCCATGAAATTAATCTTTTGCCCATTTGCTGTGCGATTATGCGGTGTTTACCCCGTGCCACCGATAAGAACAACGTGACGTGCCGCCAATCTGGGCGGCCTTCATTTTTCGCCTCTTTTTTAGGCACATTCACCGCGATCTCTTGCCGATTGCATGACAAAGCGTCACCTATGAAAGCGAAACAAGGGACAAGACCGCTGATGCATATCGCTGCACTAATCGTTGCCGCTGGCCGTGGCACCCGCGCGGGCGGCGACATGCCAAAGCAATGGCGGGACCTTGCGGGGCAACCTGTGCTGGCCCGGACCCTGTCCGCCTTTGCGCCGCATGTGCAGACGACAGCCGTTGTGCTGCACCCCGATGACCGCACACGCTGGGATGCAGCAGGTTTAAATGCCGATGCCTTGGTCGATGGCGGTGCCACCCGCGATGCATCTGTGCGCGCGGGATTAGAGGCCCTGGCCGACAAAGGCGTTGATCTGGTTCTGATCCATGACGCAGCCCGGCCGTTAGTTCCGGCGCGGGTGATCCAAGACGTGATTGACGCGCTTGGCGATCACGCGGGCGCTGCCCCCGCCCTTGCCGTGACAGATGCGCTTTGGACCGGCGCGGATGACCGTGTGACCGGCACCCAAAACCGCGATGGACTATTCCGGGCGCAGACCCCGCAAGGCTTTCATTTCAAAGCGATTTTGGACGCGCACCGCGCAAACGCCGGCCCCTTTGCTGATGATGTGGCGGTGGCCCGCGCCGCAGGGCTGGACGTGGCCATCGTTGCCGGGGCAGAAGACAACCTCAAGATCACCGGGCCAGACGATCTGGCGCGCGCAACGCAGTTGATGGGGACGCAGATGGATATCAGGCTTGGCAATGGGTATGACGTGCACCGGTTTGGGCCCGGCGATCATGTCTGGCTGTGCGGCGTGCAGGTCCCGCATGACCGCGCGCTGCAGGGGCATTCGGATGCAGATGTGGGCATGCATGCGGTGACGGATGCGATCTATGGCGCACTTGGTATGGGCGACATCGGTCAGCATTTCCCCCCGTCTAATCCGCAGTGGAAGGGTGCCGCCAGCCACATCTTTTTGGAACATGCCGTCGCTTTGGCCGCGGAACACGGGTTCGCAATCAGCAACGTCGACTGCACGCTGATCTGTGAATTTCCAAAGATCGGACCGCATCAGGCCGCAATGAAAGCGGCGATGGCCCAGATCATGGGGCTGTCCGCCGACCGCATCAGCGTCAAGGCCACCACGTCCGAGCGCCTTGGCTTTACCGGGCGCGGCGAAGGTATCGCAAGCATCGCAACAGCCACATTGGTGAAATCATGAGCACCCTGATCGCCACCTTCTTTTACGTTGGCCACATGCGCCCCGCCCCCGGCACTTGGGGATCGCTCGCCGCCCTGCCCGTGGCCTATGTCATCATCAAGTTCGGCGGCTGGCCGCTTTTGCTCAGCCTGTCCATCATCGCCTATTACGCAGGCCTGTGGGCGACGCGGATCGAGACGGCCGGCAAGGACAACCACGACCCATCAGAGATTGTGATTGATGAGGTCGCTGGCCAATGGATCGCGCTCTTGCCCGTGGCTTACGGCGCCGAGATGATGGGCGTACCGGTCGTGGCGCTTTGGCCCGGTTGGATTGCTGCTTTTGTGCTGTTCCGCGCTTTTGACATCACCAAGCCCTGGCTGGTTGGCTGGGCGGACCGGCGCGATGATGCGGTGGGCGTGATGCTGGATGATGTGATCGCCGGTATCTTTGCAGCCATTGGGGTCGTGGTGCTGGGCGGGATCTACCATCAGGTGGTGATGTAGTGCAGGCCACGTCCCTTTTGATCCGCGCCAAAGCGCGCGGCGTGATGATTGCCACGGCCGAAAGCTGCACAGGCGGGTTGATATCGGCTGCGATCACCGACGTGCCGGGCAGCTCCGCCATTTTTGATCGCGGCTTTGTCACTTACACCAATGACGCCAAGATCAAGATGCTGGGCGTGAAACCTGCTACGCTCGACGCTTACGGTGCGGTGTCAGAGGATGTGGCCGCCGAAATGGCCGCAGGCGCACTGGCCGCCTCGCAGGCCGATATCGCGGTTTCTGTCACCGGCATCGCGGGACCAGGCGGATCAGAGCATAAGCCCGAGGGTTTAGTGTGTTTCGGCGTCGCCACCAAGGACCGTGTGCGCACCCAATCCCATGAGTTTGGTGCTATTGGACGCCCGCAAGTCCGTGCGGCAACCGTCGCCCATGCGCTTGATCTGATCCTCTTCTCGCTCGATCATTTTCCGGTCAAAAATTAGGCAATTCCCGATTTTGCCGCCCAACCCCTAGGCAGTTCGCAAATCGCCCAAGCAAACAGCATGGCCCGAACAGCTTGCCGCTTTTCTACGCGACGCGAATCCGGTCTCACGCCGCGCTAAGGAATAAGACCAAGGGGGAATTCCAGATGAACGGAGCAGATACCGCGTGGATCATGGTGGCCACGGCGCTTGTGCTGTTGATGACATTGCCAGGGCTCGCGCTTTTCTATGGCGGGCTGGTGCGCGCGCGCAATGTTTTGAGCGTCTTTATGCATTGCTATGCCATCGCCTGTTTGATGAGCGTGCTGTGGTACGTGGCGGGCTATTCGATTGCCTTTGGCGGCGGCACATCCGGGTTTTGGGGTGGTCTGGACAAGGCCTTCTTGGCCGGTGTGACCACGGACAGCTTGTCGGGCACCCTGCCTGAAATCCTGTTCTTTGCCTTCCAGATGACATTCGCCATCATTACGCCCGCACTGATCGTCGGTGCCTATGTGGAACGCATCGGCTTTGGCTTTGTGCTCCTCTTCTCATCGCTGTGGATGCTGCTGTGCTACGCACCTGTGGTCCACTGGGTCTGGGGCGGCGGGATGCTCGCCAATGGCATGTTCTTTGAAGCTGCCGTGATGGACTTTGCAGGCGGCATCGTTGTGCACGAAACCGCTGGTATCGCGGCCCTGATCCTCGCGATCTTTCTGGGCACACGCAAAGATCCATCTAAGCCGCCACATAACCCCGGCATGGTGATGATCGGTGCGGCCCTGCTCTGGGTTGGATGGTTTGGCTTTAACGGTGGCTCGCAGCTGGCCGCTGATGGTGGTGCCGCCATGGCGATTGCCGTGACACATCTTTCGGCTGCTGCCGCATCGCTCACCTGGGCGCTATGGGAGCGCATCAAGTTTGGCAAAGCCTCGCTTGTGGGTCTTGTAACCGGCACGATTGCTGGCCTTGCATCGGTCACACCTGCGTCCGGCTTTATTGAGCCATGGCATGCACTTGTCATCGGAGCGGTGGCTGGTGTGCTGTGCCAAGAGGCCGTCGTGCTGATCCGCAACGTGTTCAAGATCGACGACACGCTCGACGTTTTCGCGGTCCACGGTGTTGGCGGCATCTTTGGCACAATCATGATCGCAGTCTTTGGTATCGGCTCTTGGGCCGCACAGCTGGGCAGCCTTGTGATCGTTGGTGTCTTTACCACCGTCGTCACGGTCGTGCTGATCGTGTTGTGTAAGGCCGTCACGCACTTGCGTGTGGATGCCGAGACAGAGACCACAGGTCTTGATCTGACCGTCCACGGCGAACGCGCCTACGACATCACAAGCTAAATTTCGGGATTTTCCCTGAGACTTGGAGCGCCTTCGGGCGCCCCTTTTTTGTTAGCCGCGCAGGATTTCGGTCAATGCGGCCACGTCATCACCCTGACAGGCCGCCCAAAGCGCCTCTGCCGCGCCGCCCAGCAAGGAAACAGCCTTATTCTGCAAACGCATTTCGCGTGTGGCCAGATCAAGCGGTGTGTTCAGGTCATGTGTCAGTGTCGCGCTGCTGCCATCCGCATAAGCGACATCCACACGGGCCTGCATTTCTGACAGGCTGTCATCGGTCGCCACAGTGACCTTGTCGCGCATAGCAACCAGTTTTGGGGCCTTGGCATTGGCGTCGGAATAGCTGCTGGTTGCCCCCGTATCCACACCTGACAACGCGAGCGCTGCTGTCATCGCATAGGAAAACTTGATCTCAAGCCCCGTGGCCGGTGCGGGTTTGTCGCAGACCCCGATCCAGCGCGGGTGAGTGTGCACCTGCAAAGCATCGACCGGGCCATCCACATCGCGCAATGCCTCAAGCATCGCGTGTAACCCGTGACAACAGGCGTGGAATTTGTGGCTCACCCGGTCGATTTTCCAATCATTACCGTCCCATGCGCCTGGGTCTGAAACGCCATGATGCGTCGCGCCAAATTGGGTCACGCCATGTGGATCACCGGTCAGACCGGCCTGCGCCCAAAGCACCGATTCCACACCGCAGCGCGCCGCAAGACCCGCGTTCAGCGGTTTGCCCATCGTGCCGAACTGCCCCTTCAGCCCAGAGGCACCCGTTGCCGCCAAGCCGATCGCATGGCGAGTCTGTGCCTTGCTCAGCCCCAAAAGCCGCGCGCCCGCAACTGCGCCGCCAATCGCCCCGGCGGTCGCCGTTTGGTGAAAACCGATCTGATAATGTGCGCGCCCCAGCCAAATGCCAGTGCGCACCGCCGCCTCTGACCCGATCAGTGCGGCCTCTGCCACGGTGGTCATGTCATCGACCATCTGGTCCTCGGCCAGCGCCAAAACGCAGGGCATAATGACGGCCGAGGTATGACCGATGTGATCAAAATGCGTGTCGTCATAATCTAGCGCGTGACCCGTCGCGCCATTGATCAGGGCGGCATCAGGGGCAGAGGTTTCCCCCCCGCCAATGACAGAGGCATCACCCTCGATCCCCGCCTGCATCGCCAGAATTTGCGCCACCGGTTCGTTTTGCCCCGCAAGCGCTACGGCGGCCCAGTCGAACAGACACAGCCGGATCAGATCAATCGGCCCATCGACGGGCCCGTGCGCAAGGCGGATCAGCTGATCTTCAACGCTCATCCGTAAAGCTCTTTTGCGCGGCCCTCAAAGGCCCGCACGATCGTCTGCATCGCTTGGTTGAAAAACATCCCAGCCGCCCCCTGAAGCAATTTGTTCTTGAATTCAAAGTCCACGTCAAACGCAACTTCGCACCCTGCATCGGTATCGCGAAATTTCCATGTGCTGTTGAGGTGCTTAAACGGCCCATCAATATAGCTGGTGTCGATCTTTTGGGCGTCCGGCCAAAGCGTCACCTGACTGCCAAAAGTCTCGCGAAAGACCTTAAAACTGACAACAAGGTCCGCCAGCATGATCTGGTGATCGCCTTGGTCTGTCGTTGATCTGATCCGCGCGGCGGCTGTCCACGGCAGGAATTTCGGATAATTGGCCACGTCAGCAACAAGCGCATACATCTGATCGGCGGTATAGGGCAGCACCCGGGTCTCTGAATGGGCAGGCATAAAGGGTCTTTCACGGGTGACTTCACCTCTCCATGTCGTAAAGTGCCGGTGAAAATCAACCCCGGAGCCGCCATGTCGTACCCCAGTTACGTGATTGATCAAATGATCAGCGCCAAATCCATCGCCGCCCGGATCGAAGCGCTGTCCGATGAGATCGAGGCAGAGTTCACCGACACCGACAAGCTGGTCGTCGTGGGGCTGCTGCGCGGATCATTTGTTTTCATCGCCGATCTGGTGCGTGAATTGGACTTGCCGGTTGAGGTCGATTTTCTGGAAGCGTCAAGCTACGGCGACGGCATGGAGAGCAGCCGCGAGGTGCGCATCCTCAAAGACCTGCGGTCAGGGATTGAAGGCCGCGATGTGCTAGTGGTCGAAGATATCGTCGACACCGGCCACACGATGAAACACGTGCTGGGCCTTTTGGGCGCGCGCAAGCCGCACAAACTCCGCTCAATCGCGCTGCTGAACAAACAAACCCGGCGAGAGGTTGACGTGCAGGCCGATTGGAACGGCTTTGATATTCCTGACGAATTTGTCGTGGGCTACGGAATCGACTACGGGCAACGCGACCGCAACCTGCCGTTTATCGGCAAGGTCCGGTTTACCGACTGATGGACATCCGCTGGCTCTTTCGCGCCAAACGGCTGGCGCAGAACCCGCCCTCGGCAGGCAGGGTCAAACTATTTCTGGTGGTGCTCGCGCTTTGCCTGATCCTGTTTGGTATCGAGCAGGTCTTTGGCTGGCCCGAGGCGCTGACCCCGAATGGCACCCGCCGCCCACGCATCGGATTATGATGAGAAAGCGTGCGCCATTGCACAGAATTCGTTCAGAATTGCACTGACGCGCGGCCCTCTTATCGTGCAAGACTGGTGACACATTCATAAAAAAGGAACAATCTGATGCCGTCCTTTCCGAATTCTCGCGCCATTGCCCTCGTTTGTGTGACCCTCGCCGGGTCCGCCTTTGCTGCCAGCCACCTGAGCCCGGAAGTGTCCGGCGCGATCAACGCGCGCAAAGCCCATATGGGGCTTTATGGCTATAATCTGGGCCCACTGGGCGCCATGGCGCAGGACAAGATGCCCTATGATGCCGCCGTGGCCAGCGCCGCTGCTGCAAACCTCGCGGCTTTGGCAAACATGGATCAAAGCAATTATTGGGTTGAAGGGTCTGACATTGCCGCGGCCGGTGGTCGCGCCAAGGCCGAGATCTGGTCCGACCGCGCCGGTTTTGATGCCGAGGTCGAGAAACTTGCCGCGGCCACCATCAATCTTGCCGCCGTTGCAGGCGACGGTCTTGATGCGATGAAAGCCGGGTTCGGCCCTGTTGGGGCAAGTTGCGGGTCCTGTCACAAGGCCTATCGCGGACCCCGTCCATAACCGATGCGCTGGCGTCGCTGGTTCCTTTATGCCCTGCTGCTGATCGCGGCAGGGCTTTGGTGGACGCGCCCGGTGGCTCTGCCAAATGACGCACTGGCCGGCCTGACCGGCGACGCAGACGCGGGTGCCGTGATCTACGCGGCCGCAGGCTGCGGATCGTGCCACCGCGCACCGGATGCTTCGGACGGGCCATTGGCAGGCGGGCGGGAATTCCCCAGCCCCTTTGGCACCTTCTACGCCCCCAATATCTCACCTCATTCCACCGCTGGCATCGGCGGCTGGACCGATATCGAGATTGCCAGCGCCGTGATGCGGGGTGTTTCGCCCGGTGGCGCGCATTACTACCCGGCCTTTCCATACGACAGCTATCAGCAGGCCGAGCCCGGCGATATCGTGCATCTGATCGCCTATCTGCGCAGCTTGCCAGACAGCGACGCGGCCAATCGGCCCCACGATGTGGGCTTTCCATTCAACATCCGGGCCAGCCTTGGCAGCTGGAAACTGCTTTTTGCGCGCCCTGGCTGGGTCCTGAACGAGGCCCCTACGCCTGAGATTGAACGCGGGCGCTATCTGGTAGAGGCATTGGGCCATTGTGGGGCCTGCCACACATCGCGCAACGCGCTTGGCGGACCCCAAACCGCGCGGTGGCTTGGCGGGGCACCTGACCCATCAGGCGAAGGCCGGGTGCCGAACATCACACCGGGTGCTCTGGATTGGTCGGAAGGTGACATCGCCGAATACCTCAAAAGCGGATTTACGCCGGAATTCGACACCGCAGGCGGTGAGATGGTCGATGTGGTTGAAAACACAGCCCAGCTGACCGACGCAGACCGCGCCGCAATTGTCGCCTACTTAAAGGCAATACCGGCGGTGGCCCCCTAAACCTGACCCATTTTTTTGAGCCGCGCTTCACGCAGCCGCGCAAAATCATCACCTGCGTGATAGGATGAGCGGGTCAGCGGCGTGGCCGACACCATCAGGAAACCCTTGCCGAATGCTGCCTTTTCATAGGCTGCGAATTCTTCCGGCGTCACAAAACGGTCAACCGCGTGGTGTTTCGGGGTCGGCTGCAGGTATTGCCCAATCGTCAGAAAATCGATGTCGGCGGCACGCATGTCTTCCATGACCTGAATGACCGCCTGACGATCCTCGCCCAGCCCCACCATGATGCCGGATTTGGTGAACATTGTCGGGTCGAGTTCCTTGACCCTCTGCAACAGACGTAAGGAGTGGAAATACCGCGCACCGGGGCGCACCTCTGGGTAAAGGCCCGGCACGGTTTCAAGGTTGTGGTTAAAGACGTCTGGCTTCGCCTCAACGACAATCCGTAACACGTCGGGATCGCAACGGATAAAGTCGGGCGTCAGAATTTCGATTGTCGTGCCGGGCGATTGTTTGCGCACCGCACGGATGGTCTGGGCAAAGTGTTCCGCGCCGCCGTCTTCCACATCGTCGCGGTCCACGGACGTAATGACCACATGGTTAAGACCCAGCTTTTTCACCGCATCCGCAACGCGGCCCGGTTCAAACACATCCAGCGCCTCTGGCGGTTTACCGGTTGCGATGTTGCAGAAGGTGCAGGCGCGTGTGCAAACCTCACCCATGATCATCATTGTGGCGTGGCCTTGTGACCAGCATTCCCCGACATTCGGGCAGCCCGCCTCTTCGCAGACCGTCACCAGCTTATGCTCGCGCATGATGTCGCGGGTCTGCTTGTAGCCGTCGGATGTTGGGGCTTTGACGCGGATCCAATTGGGCTTTTTCGGCTGCGCGCTATCGGCACGCTTTTGCTTTTCGGGATGACGCTGGGCGGGAATTTTCAGGTCGCGCGTGGCCATGATGCCTCCGGGTTCAGGTTGTCCTTATGTAACCCGTCGCCCGTGGCCTGTCCAACCCTGCAGGCCCTTTGCATGGCGGGGTTGCGGGCGGCACATGAATATGTCGCCACACAACTCTTGCGTGCATATCTAACCGATCATCGGTCTGAACTTACCCTGACTTTCGTAGTGACGCACCAGCCGTTGCAGCGCGATGCGCAAGACGATCTTGCCGGATCGCGCAGACCAGCCCATGCTTTTCTCGGTCACTTCCAGACCTTCCAAAAAACAACAACAGCGTAACGCGATATCGGCGAGCCCTGGACCCAGATCGGTCAGTGCCGCGACAACACGGGCCCGCGCATCAATTGTGGCTTGGGCGGTGTTTTCGCTGACCTCGGCCTGCAAAGCAGCCTGCCAATTTTCGGCGACAGTTGGCCCGACGTAACATAGCTCATAATCCTCACGCAGGCGTTCGCCCGCCTGCACCAATTCCGGCGAGAGGAAGTGTTTGCCGTCCTTATCCCGACGACGCGCGAGGCCAACGAGCGGGCTTTCCGTCACCATATAGCGTGAATTGCCGCCATCTGCCTCTGGTAGGTCCCAGACATTGCTGCCATCGCGCCTGCGTGGGCTGACTTCACGAAAACCCTGCGCGCGGTTTTCGGTTTCTGCCGTCAGACCGCGCAACGCGGCGCGGCCAGCGGCCGTGATAAAGTAACGCACGATCCGCAGGGACGGATCAGCGGTGTTGATCCATGATTTCAAGGCCATAGCCTGCGCGATCCGGCGATCGGTCACGGCGGTGCGAAAAGATTCACCATGGTCGTCTTCGCGCACGATGACGGCTGTTTCCATGTCACGCGCGACCGCAAGCAATGCACCGGGCTCACAGAGCCGTCGCAGGATCGGCAGCGCTTCGGCTTCGATCTGGGCAAGTGTGAGGGGCTCTGCGGTGTCCGCAATATTCGCTTTGGAGGAAGTCATATTCTTAGGCATCTTATGGATGTCCCCATTTCGAGACCCCGGCCCAAAATCATTGGCGACCAGTGCCTTCAGTGCATCATCAACCAATGGATCGTCGCGCCGCATCTCGAACCTGCGAACTTGCCGCAAGACGGTCGAAGGGTGCAATTCACTGTCCCGCGCCAAAGCCCTTATCGACGAACCTGCAACCGTGTGCGCCAAATAAAGATGCACCGAATGGGGCACCCAATCTGGTAACTGCAGCTGCACCGCCGTCTGTAACTTTTCGGACATTGAAAGCGTTCCGATCCAAGATTGACCATAAAAACCGTTTTCACTCTTGCACTTCCTATACAACCTATGGGTGCATTGTTAAGGGTTAGTTAACGATAAATGGCCAACGACCCCGGTATGCCAAAAAACAGTTAACCGTTTTTGGGGGGGTCCGAACGCAAGTGCGCGGCTCTGCGCAACACACGTTAAAGGTGTGCAATTGTGATGGTCTTACGTTTGCTGGAATACCAAAGGGGACTATTCATGCTTGATCTCAACAGCATGGTGCGGACGCTCAAGCGTCCTTCGTTACTGGTGCGGGCTGCGCGTTTTGGCCTTGATGACTATCGTCGCGACCGCGTGTTGCGCCGAATCCTGAAAACAGATGACCTTCCGTCAACTGGTGCCGCTTTGCTGCAATTGATGGATCTTGAAGAGGTGGCGAATGACCGCCGCAAACAAAAGTCCGCTGAATACAGCCCGGCCGCGCACATTACTTTGTTAACGGCGATCATGGGCGAAGCGCGTATTTTGCAAGCCGCCTATCGCCCACAATTGGTCACATAAAGCTGTCGGGCATCGAGGCCTTCTTTTCGGCCACATAGGTCCGCAGCCGTGCTTCGATGTCGGGATCGAGCGGCGGCTGTTGATAGGTATCGATGAGCTTTTGAACGCGTGCGGACGCCAAGGTTTGGGTGTCCCGCGCGCCTTCCTCATCCCACGTCTCGAACGGTTTGTAGTCAAGCAAATCGGACCGCCAGAACGCGGTCTTGAAATTGGCCTGCGTATGCGCGCATCCAAGGTAGTGCCCACCGGGCCCCACTTCGGCAATCGCATCCATGGCTTGCCCGTTCTCGGAAATATCCACGCCCCGCGCAAAGTGATGCAGCGTGCCAAGCTGATCGGCATCCATCACGAATTTCTCAAAGCTTGAGACAAGCCCGCCTTCCAACCAACCGCAAGCGTGCAGCATAAAGTTCACGCCAGATAGCAACCCCATTTGCAGGGAATTCGCCGTCTCATAAGCCGCCTGCGCGTCCGGCAGCTTTGACCCACAAAACGATCCGGCCGAACGATACGGCACACCCAAACGGCGGGCTAACTGCCCTGCCCCATAGGTGATATGCGCGGCCTCGGGCGTGCCAAATGTCGGCGCGCCAGAGTTCATATCGATCGAGGTCACGAATGTGCCCATGATCACCGGCGCACCGGGCCGCAGGATTTGACTATAGGCGATTCCGGCCATGACCTCGGCCAAGACCTGCGTCAACGTGCCCGCAATCGATACCGGGGCCATCGCGCCGCCGACAATAAACGGGCTGATGATGCTGGCCTGGTTGTTGGTGGCGAACACTTCCAGCGCGCCCATCATCACAGAATCAAACGTCAGCGGGCTGTTGATATTGATGAGCGAGGTCATCACCGTGTTGTTCTGCACAAACTCCTCACCAAAGAGGATATTGCACATATCAACCGAGTCCTGCGCGCGGCTTGGTTCCGTCACGGCCCCCATGAAAGGTTTGTCCGACAGCGTCATATGCGCCAGCAGCATGTCCAGATGGCGCTTGTTCACAGGCACATCGGTTGGTTCGCAAACGGTGCCGCCGGAATGGTGCAGCCACTTGGACATATAGCCCAGCTTCACGAATTTTTCGAAATCGGCCATGGTCGCGTAGCGGCGGCCGCCTTCGGCATCACGCACAAATGGCGGTCCGTAGACCGGTGCCAGCACAAGGTTTTTGCCGCCGATTTCCACGTTCCGCTCTGGATTGCGGGCGCATTGGGTGAATTGCGCGGGCGCTGTGCTGCAGAGCTTACGGGCCAGCCCACGCGGGATGCGCACGCGCTCGCCTTCCACCTCGGCGCCAGCGCCCTTCCAACGTTCCAGCGCTGCCGGGTTTTCGACGAAATTCACGCCGATCTCAGCCAGCACCGTTTCAGCATTCGCCTCAATCACGGTCAGCGCTTCTTCGGTCAGCACCTCGTAGTTGGGCACATTCCGTTCGATATATTTGGCCGTTTCAACGCTCACCGCGGTCCGTTCCGCGCGGCGTGCCGCACCACCACCACCGCGTCCGCGGCGTCCCGTTTTGACAGCTTCGGTCATATCAAACCCTTTTTGCGTGCTTTGGGCATGTCTTACCTGCCCGCTCGACCCGCGTGTGCGCAGCAAACGCCATCTGCGGTGGAAAAGCGACATCTTGCGAAACGGCAGCTTCCGACATACGAAGCGGCATGGATAACACGACACATGAACGCCTGCTGATTGTCGACTTTGGGTCGCAAGTCACGCAGCTGATCGCCCGCCGCCTGCGCGAGCTGAACGTCTACTGCGAAATTCACCCCTACCAGAACGTCACAGACGCGTTTCTGGCCGATTTCGCCCCCAAGGCCATCATCTTTTCAGGTGGTCCCGACAGCGTGACGCGCGACGGCTCACCCCGTCCGCCGCAGTCGGCCTATACCTTGGGCGTGCCGATCCTTGGCATTTGTTATGGCCAGCAAGTCATGATGCAGGATCTGGGCGGTGAAGTGCACGGCGGCAAGATTTCCGGCGGCGGCGGCACGGCTGAATTTGGCCGCGCCTTTGTGACGCCGCAGGGTGAGCTTTCGCTGCTAAGCGGTTGGTTTGCAGACGAAAAAGAACAAGTCTGGATGAGCCATGGTGACCACGTCGCCAAGCTGGCTCCGGGTTTTGAGGTGTACGGCACATCCCCCAACGCGCCTTATGCGATCACCGGTGATACGGCCCGAAACTTCTATGCGGTGCAATTCCACCCAGAGGTGCACCACACCCCGAACGGTGCGAAGCTTTACGAAAACTTCGTCCGGCTTGCGGGCTTTTCCGGCGACTGGACGATGGGCGCTTACCGCGAACAGGCCATTGCCGCGATCCGCGCGCAGGTTGGCGACAAAAAGGTGATCTGCGGCCTTTCTGGCGGTGTCGATTCGTCCGTCGCCGCTGTGCTGATCCATGAGGCCATCGGAGATCAGCTGACCTGCGTCTTTGTTGACCATGGGTTGCTGCGGCAAGGCGAGGCCGAAGAGGTCGTGACCATGTTCCGCGACCACTACAACATGCCGCTGATCCATGCGGATGAGCAGGAGTTGTTCCTGGGCGAGCTTGATGGCCAGTCAGACCCCGAAACCAAGCGCAAGATCATCGGGCGTCTTTTCATCGATGTCTTCCAGAAATACGCCAATGAAATCGAAGGCGCAGAATTTCTGGCCCAAGGCACGCTCTATCCCGATGTCATTGAATCGGTGAGCTTTTCCGGTGGCCCCTCTGTGACGATCAAAAGCCACCACAACGTCGGTGGCCTGCCTGAAAAGATGGGGCTAAAGCTGGTCGAACCCCTGCGCGAACTTTTCAAAGATGAAGTCCGCGCCTTGGGCACCGAGTTGGGCCTGCCCGCAAGCTTTATCGGGCGGCACCCCTTCCCCGGACCCGGCCTTGCCATTCGTTGCCCCGGTGAGATTACCCGCGAAAAGCTGGACATCCTGCGCAAGGCGGACGCGGTCTATATCGATCAAATCCGCAAGCACGGGCTTTATGATGACATTTGGCAGGCCTTTGTGGCTATCCTGCCGGTGCGCACAGTTGGCGTCATGGGTGACGGTCGCACTTATGACTTTGCCTGCGCTTTGCGGGCGGTGACGTCGGTCGATGGCATGACCGCGGATTACTATCCGTTTAGCCACGAATTCCTTGGCGAAACCGCGACCCGGATCATCAACGAGGTGCAGGGCATCAACCGCGTGACCTATGACATCACCAGCAAACCGCCCGGAACGATTGAGTGGGAATAACGCGCCTTATCATAGGCTTGTCACTCATTCCTCACCTCGCATCGGCTGAGGTTCCGGACCTATTATGCCACGATGCAGCCGCCACATGGTCGCTATCGCTAGATAGTCAGACAGCATCCTTTGCCTATGTAGATCGCACCTCTGATATGCAAATCATGCAGCGAAGCATCGCAGAGGGCCTGAACTGGCCCGTCGCCATGACAGTGGTTGGCCCGCGGGACAGCGCGATCATCATCATCGAACAACCCGTTGATGAGACCTATCCGGTGCGGGTCCTCACACAACGCGGCGAGACACCGATCTTACTGGCAGGTACCTGCCGCACCCCTGCATGAGCGATCTGGCCCGCGCCTGTCTGTGGATGATTGGCGCGATCGCGTCCTTCACCTCAATGGCCGTCGCCGGGCGCGCCGTCAGTTTTGAACTTGATACCTTTGAAATCATGCTGTTTCGCAGCCTTTTGGGCATTGTGATCGTCGTGGCCGTCGCGCGTTACGCAGGCACTTGGGGGCAGATCAACACTCGCAATCTTGGGCTGCATGCGACCCGCAATCTGGCGCATTTCACGGGTCAAAACCTGTGGTTCTATGCCCTCACGGTCCTACCTCTTGCGCAGGTCTTTGCGTTGGAATTCACAACACCAATTTGGGCGATCCTGCTGGCCCCACTTATTCTGGGCGAACGGATCACCAAGGTTGGGATGTTTGGTGCCCTGATTGCTTTCCTTGGCATCCTTGTGGTGACCCGCCCCGGCGCCGTTCCCCTGTCGCCCGGCATCCTTGCCGCAGCCGGGGCAGCGATTGGATTCGCGTTCAGCGCGCTTTTCACCCGCAAGCTGACTCGCACGGAAACGATCACCTGTATCCTGTTCTACCTCACCACCATGCAAGCCGTCTTTGGCCTGATCGCAGCCGGGTATGATGGCGACATTGCCTTGCCTTCGACGCAATCCATACCGTTGCTGGTGCTGATCGGATGTGCGGGATTGCTTGCGCATTTTTGCCTGACCACGGCGCTGTCCCTGGCCCCTGCAAATGTCGTGATGCCCATCGACTTTGTCCGCCTGCCGGTCATCGTGGTGGTTGGCGTCATGGTCTACGCAGAGCCGTTTGACCCATGGCTCGTCCTCGGTGCGGTTTTGATTTTCGCCGGGAACTATGTAAACTTGACCCTAGGACAACGCGTAAATCGCTAATTTCGCGGGGATTTCCGGTCACAGAACCAGATCAATACTTTCTGACGCGGCGTCACGATTTGACGGAATCACTTGATCGTCCATAGGGTCGGTTCAGCAACAATCTTTCATGACAGGGATGGAGACATGAAGAAAATTTTCACCACAACCGCCGCGCTGCTGCTGACCACGACAGCTGCATCTGCGGGCGGCCTTGATCGCACAGGCAACGCATATTCGGCACTTTTTGAGTCCGGCAACTATGTTGAGCTGTCGTTTTCGTCCGTGACACCCGACATTTCCGGTGACTACGACGCCACGCTCGGCGGCGGTTCGACCGGCAATATGGCCGAATCCTATCGCAGCGCTGGCTTTGCGCTGAAATATGCGCTGAGCGACAAGCTCGACGTGGGTCTGTTCCTGAACCAGCCATACGGCGCGAACGCTGATTACACCGGCGGCGTCTACACTGGCCTTGGCGCAGATTGGGACAGCAAACAGGTCGCCGTGGTTCTAAAATACCAGCTGAACCCGAACATCTCTGTCTATGGTGGTGCGCGCAGCGTTCAGTCTAAGGCCGACATCACGATCCCTGACGCGTTGAACCGCGGCGGTGCCGCAGCAACCTTGCAGGCAGGCATCGCAGCCGCGACCGCCGCAGGTGACGTTGCAACCGCAACCGCACTTGGTCAGCAATTGGCAGCCGTCGCTGGCGCACCTGCGGGTTCGTTCGACTATTCCGGCACAACCGAAGCGGATCGCCAGACCAGCTATATCGTTGGTGCCGCTTATGAGCGTCCCGACATCGCGTTGCGGGTCGCATTGACCTATGAGACTGGCTTTACCCACACCTTCGCCACGACCGAGACTTTGGCAGGCGCAGGCGTTGTTGGTCTTGAGACCGAATTCGATATCGAAATGCCGCAGGCGATCACATT
Source organism: uncultured Paracoccaceae bacterium (assembly GCA_947494675.1). GTDB lineage: Bacteria > Pseudomonadota > Alphaproteobacteria > Rhodobacterales > Rhodobacteraceae > CANMYO01. Next base: position 373,025 of record CANLVP010000002.1, on the reverse strand, counting down.
GGACTTCCAGTCCGGTGTTGCCGCTGACACACTGGTTTTTGGTTCGATCCGCTGGTCGGAATGGTCCGTTTGGGAAGTCCGCCCCGCAGGTTACGAAGGCTTTTCTGGCGACCGCGTTACCGGCCTTGATAACGATGTGACAACCTATCGCCTTGGCGTGGGCCGCCGTCTGAACGACAGCCTGTCGGTCTTTGGCCGTGTCACCTATGAAAAGTCCAACGGTGGCGAAGCCAGCCGTCTGGCGCCAACAGATGGCTCAACGGCTATCGGTATCGGTGGCACTTACACCATGGACAACGTCAAATTCACCGGTGGCATCGAATACGTGATGTTGGGTGATGCGACAGATGCGTCGAACACCGTCTTTGCCGACAATACGGCACTTGGTGTTGGCCTTTCGGTCGGCGTCAGCTTCTAAACCAATTCGGTTGGGACAACCAAAATAGGCCTCGGCGGAAACGCCGGGGCCTTTTCGCATTTTCCGGGTTGAGGTTACGCCCACTGCCGGGTCAAGTGCCGGCATGAGCACCGTCCAAAAAAGCATCTCCCCCCGCGCATGGGCCGAACTGGCCCTATTGTCGTTCCTTTGGGGCGGGTCGTTCCTTTCCGTGCGGATCGCCTTGAATGAAATCGGGTTTCTCACGTCTGTCGCCCATCGTGTGGGCTGGGCTGCGCTGATCCTTTGGGGCTATGTGCTGATCCGCGGGATGGCGGTCCCCAAGGACCCAAAGATCTGGGTGGCGTGTTTCGTCATGGGAATGCTGGCGAATGCCATCCCGTTCTGCCTGATGGCCTGGGGGCAATTGCATATTGAAACCGGGCTCACCTCTATCCTCAACGCCGCCACGGCCATTTTTGGCGTGCTGGCGGCTGCGATCTTTTTTGCCGACGAACGGCTGACAACACGCCGGTTCATCGGCGTGGGTCTGGGCTTCCTGGGTGTGGCGACCGCAATCGGTCTGTCGTCGTTACTGCAGCTTGACCTGCGCTCACTGGGACAACTGGCCGTCATCGGTGGCACCATATCTTACGCGCTGGCCGGTGTCTGGGCCCGCAAAATGTTGTCTGATCTCAAGCCACAACTGGCCGCGGCAGGTATGCTGACCGGGTCGAGCATTGTGATGATCCCGGCGGCCTGGGTGATCGAGGGGCCGATCCGTTTTGACCTGGCACCGGCCACTTGGATCGCCATCGGCTACTATGCGATATTTGCGACGGCAGTGGCTTATCTGGTCTATTACCATGTGCTCAAGACGGCGGGCGTGGGTAACGTGGCGTTGTGCACCTTGACGATTGCACCGGTTGCGATCGTGCTGGGCGCGATTGTCTTGGGCGAAGCGCTGCATTGGCAGGCCTATGTCGGCTTTGCGATCCTCGCTTTGGGGCTGCTCATCCTAAACGGCTGGTTTGGCCGCAAGCCCGTCAAGGACAGCCCGGGCGGCGCGTAGCCCCGGCGCGTCACCGCCCTGCCCCAAGCGCTGCATCGTGACCGCCATCGCGTCCTTTTGGATGTCGGGTTTTGCCAAAACATCGCGCAGGGCCGCCGCAATCGGCCCCGGCTGGCAGGCATTACCGATGAACTCTGGCACCACGCGGGTTTCACTGACTAAGTTGACCAGTGTCACCGTATCGACCAGCAACATGCGGCTGATGATCACCCGGCTCAGCCATGCCATGTCATAGGCCACGACCATCGGCGTGGCATTGGCCGCAAGCTCCAGTGACACCGTGCCGGAGGCTGCGAGCGCCACGTCCGCCGCCTTGAAGGCCGCCGCCTTACTGGCCGCATCGGCCGCGGGAATGATGTGGGTGTCGGGCCAATGCGCAGTCTTTTCGCGCACAAGTGCCTCCACCGAAGGGGCTGCGGGCAGCACGATTGTCGCCTCTGGCACCTGTGTTTTGAACTGCTCCAAGGCCCCGCCGAAAGTGTCGGCCAGTCGCGCGATCTCTCCCCTGCGGGAACCGGGCAAGGCCAGCACAAGCGGGCCAGAAATGCCCAAGTGATCCCGAAAGGCTTGCGCCTCGGCGTCGCTCGCCACCTTGTTCGTCACAACCGGGTGGCCCACGAAATCACAGCGCATCCCGGCGGCTTCCATCAATGGCGGCTCAAACGGGAAAAGCGCCAGCACCTGATCCACATGATGCGCCATCTTCGCCGCACGCCCCGCGCGCCAGGCCCAGACGGTGGGGGCCACGTAATGCACGGTGCGAATATCGCTTGCGGCCTTCACCTGTTTGGCGACGCGCAAGCTGAAATCCGGGCTATCGATGGTGATCAGCACATCGGGCTTGGTGTCCAACACGGCCTGCGCCATCTGGTTCACCCGCGCCTTAAGCTGTCGGTATTTTGGCAGAATTTCCGCCAGCCCCATCACGCTGAGCTCTTCCATCGGGAACCGACTGGTCAGCCCCTGCGCCTGCATCTGCTGGCCGCCAACACCGTCAAACGTCACATCGGTCAGCGACGCGAGGCCTGCCATCAGGGCCGCCCCCAAGCGGTCGCCCGATGCCTCGCCCGCGATGACAAAGACCTTCATTCGCCCCCCTTGGGCCGCACCCAAAGGAACATCTTTTGCGCGTCCAAGATGCTGATGACGCCGGGCAGGTCCAGCACCATGACGCCGCCCGCCTCGATCACGATGCCCGCAAGCCCCGCCTCTGCCGCCTGCATCGCGGTGTCAGTCCCGATAACGGGCAGATCGGCGCGGCGGTCCTGATTGGGCTTGGGCGCTTTGAACAGGATGCCATCATCCGCCGTCACCGGCGGCGGGCCGTCGATCCCCGACAGCCAATCCGCCACATCGCCCAGCACGTCTCCGACTGCGTCCGCCACGGCAATGATTGGCCCGTGATCGTTTGGGTCTTCGGTTGAGGTTTCGTGGAATTTTTCCAGCATCGCCGCCGTGCCGTCTTGTCCTTCTGTCGCTCGCACTTGGCCGATACGCACCACGCAGGCCTGCCCCACGTCCCGCGCGCCCATCTGCACCACGGCGGCTTCTCCGGCGACGGCATCGGCGGCATGCCATTCCGCAGGCGTCACCATTGTTGGCACGCCTTCGGGCGGCAGAAGGTCTGGCGCAATCTCATGCGCCGCTTTGATCGTGAAACCTTCGCCCTCAAAAATGCTGATCACCGCGCGTAACGCGTCATCGTCGCCTGACTTCAGCGCTCGGACCATGCGTTCGACATAAGGCAATGTCGCCTCACTGATCGCTGTCACATCAATCTCGGGCCGTTTGATCGCGCCTGCCATGCAAATCTCGGTAATGCCCCGCGCGCGCAAGCCTTCCAACAGCTCGCCCAAATGCTCAATCCGAAAGGTCACATCCGCGCGGATCTTTGGCGTATTGCTATAAAGCGCGCAGACATAGGGCGGCGTTTCCAGGCGCGACAACAGCGCTTGTGGCAGATCACCAAGGCCCGCGATCAACGCCAGCATTAGCGTGGCGTCAGCAGACCACGGTCGCTGTCCCCAAGGATAAAGCTGACCATCTGGCGCACGTATTCGCTGTCGGTTTCCGACTGCAGCCGCTCGGCCCGGTCGTGGATCGTGCCTTCGCCCTCTTTGAGGGTCATGAAGGCCGCCCGCAGCGCTGTGATATCACCCCGCGCCACGCCGCGCCGTTTGAGGCCCACAAGATTCAGCCCCTCCAGCTCGCCGCGTTGCCCCATCACAAGGCCATGGGGCACCACATCCGCCGTCACCATCGACAGCGCGCCAATGATCGCGCCCTGCCCGATCCGCACCCATTGATGAATGCCGCAAAGGCCCCCGATGATCACGTCATCCTCAACCACGCAATGGCCCGCCACGGCAGAGTTGTTGACCACAATTACCCGGTCGCCAATCTGGGCATCATGGGCCACATGGCAGCCCGCCATCAGCAGGCAATCATCGCCAATCTGGGTCACGCCGCCGCCCGCTGCCGTACCGGTGTTGACCGTCACATGCTCGCGAATGCGGTTGCGCGCGCCAATGCGTAACGTCGTCTTTTCGCCGCTGAATTTCAGGTCCTGCGGCACCTCGCCCAACACCGCAAAGGCAAAGACCGTTGTGCCCGCGCCGATATGCGTATCGCCGGTGACCACCACATGGGATTTCAGCGTCACGCCCGCGGCCAGCACCACCTCTGGCCCGACAACGCAGAACGGGCCAATCACACAGCCGTCACCAATGACGGCCCCCTCTTCGATCACCGCAGAGGGATGAACCCCGCTCACCCCTGCAGATCCATCATCGCCATGAACTCAGCCTCTGCCGCCATCTCGCCCTCGACTTCGGCAAGGCCTTTGAACTTCCAAACCTTGCCGCCGGGCTTGCCGCGCAGGGTTTCGACCTTCAGCGTGAGCACGTCACCGGGGATCACCTTGCGGCGGAATTTACAGCCGTCGATCGACATGAAGTAAATCAACATATTGCCCTCGGTCAGCCCCATCGTGGCACCAACCATCACCGCAGCTGTCTGCGCCAAAGCCTCGACAATCGTCACGCCGGGCATGATCGGCGTGCCGGGGAAATGCCCCTGAAAATGCGGCTCGTTCATCGTGACGTTCTTGATCCCCGTGGCCGAGGAGGTGCCGTTGATATCAACCACACGGTCCACCAGCAGGAACGGATAGCGATGCGGCAAGATCGCCTGAATAAGCTGAATATCAGCCTGCGTGACGGGGGTGGTCATGGTCGTCTCCTTTTCGTGCCCTTGGTGGCTGCAACGCTGCCGGGGCTAGTCTTCTGTCGTCTCTGTCAGCAATTCGCGGTCGATACGGCTGATGGCCTCTGACGTGATATCGGCTGTGCGCACCACCACCACAACGGAGCGGCTGTCGATCACCGCGGTCGCCCCCATCTCCACCATGATCTGGCCGATCAACGGGCGCGTATCTTCGAGGAAATTCTGCCGCACCTCGGCACGGGCCTGATTGATCTCGGCCTCTTTGGCATCTCGGGCACGGCGGATATCGTTGACCTTGGCATCAAACGCCGCCGCCTCTTCGCGAAAGACCTCTGGGTCCATCGTCGGGCGACGCTCTGTCAGGCTACGCTCTTCCTCGGTCAGGTCCGCGACGATCCGTTCGTTTTCAACGGCGAGCGCCTCTGCATCAACCTCAACCGCGGCACGCAAACTGTCGGCATAGGCCGAGGTTGCATAAAGCCGTTCCAGATCGATCACCAAAACGGTGGAGCTGTCCTGCGCCGCGACAGGCTGGGCCATTGCCAGCCCCAACGCCAGAAACAGCCCCCGCCAGCCCATCAGAACGTGGTCGAAATGGTCACGTCAAAGTTCTTCGTCTCATCACCGTCCTGCACGTCAAGCGGCTCTGTGAAGTTGAACCGCAAGGGGCCAATCGGCGTGTCCCAGAAGATCGAAACACCCGCAACCGTGCGCGACGTATAGTCGTTGTAAAGCACGTCAGCCTCGGACAGGCCGCGCAGGTTACCCACATCCCAGACAGAGCCGTGATCAAGGAACACACCGCCGGAAATGCCGTATTCTTCGGGCAGACCAATGGGGAATTCCGCCTCAAGCCGGGCCACTGCAAAGGCGTTACCACCCAGTGCGTCATCGGTCAGCGCATCCCGTGGGCCAATGCCGCCCGCCTCAAACCCGCGCATCAAACGACTGCCAAGGAAATAGCGGTCGGTCACGCGGCTGTCGCCTTCGTTGTATTGCAGATAGCCACCTTCGATTGTGGCCCGCAGCGTCAGCTCTTCGTTCCAGACCTTGGTTTCAGCGGCTGCAAGCGCCGTCGTCTTGATGAACTGCGTGTCGCCTACGCCAAACTCCTGACCAAAGCGCAGGACAAAACCGGCATTGGGGTTCAGCCCGGTGCGGCGGCTGTCAAAGCTATAGCCATACCCAACCGATTGCGTAGTGATGGCACCCAAGGCCACCTCTTCCCGGATGATCTGGCTGACGCTGGTATCCGTCGCGTCAATGCCGGACAGGTTGGTGTAATCGACCGCATAGAAGACCGACAACCGACCGTTTTCACTAATCGGGAAAGTCAGTGACGGGCTAAACCGGAAGGATTCCGTGTCATATACCGCGTTCTCGGCCTCTGTTGTGCGGTAATCAATCGCCAAACCAAACCGCAGATCGCGGCCCAGGAACTGTGGCTCAACAAAGTCAAAGGCAAAGACGCGGTTCGTCTCAGCAGTTGAGATTTCAAAGTTCAACAGCTGCCCACGACCCAGAAAGTTTTGCTCGCGGAAACTCGCCAGCAAGCTCACGCCGGTATCCGAGTTATAGTTGGCCCCAAAGGACAGCGACCCGGTTGGCTGTTCGGCCACGTCCACATCCACGATGACCTGCTGTGGCGTGCTGCCTTCGCGGGCCTCGACATTGGCGTTCGAAAAGAAGCCAAGCGCGCGGATGCGTTCTGCGGCCTGCCGTACTTCACGTGGGTTAAAGGGGTCGCCCTCAACGGTGCGGAACTGGTTGCGCACAACACGGTCAAGCGTGGTGTTGTTACCCTCAATATCGATCCGTTCGACAAAGATACGCGGCCCCCGTGTCAGGGCATAGGTCACATCCAGCGTCAGCGACCGGTCGTTGCGGGTGATGCGTGGATCAACGGCGACAAAGTTCAGACCTCTTTGGATCGCAAGGCGTTCCAGCCGTGCGATGTCATTCTCAACCCGCGCGGGGCTGTAGACCGATCCAGGCTTTGTCGCGACTGCGGCCTGAAATTCAGCGACCACAGGCTCTGGGATTTCGGAGACGACAGTCACATTGCCAAAGCGGAATTGCTGGCCCTCCTGCACATTGAACGTCACCAGATAGGCGTCCCGTTCGCGGGTCAGGGCCACATCGACGTTCAGCACCTGAAAGTCAGCATAGCCGCGCGACTGGTAGAAATCGGTCAGGACCTGACGGTCAAAGTTGATCCGCTCGGACGAGAACGTATCGCGGCTGATCACAGACCGCAAAAGCCCGGCTTGTTTCGTCTCAAGCACACCACGCAAGCGGCGTTCGGAATAGTTGCGGTTGCCAATAAAGCTGATGCGCTCAATCTCGGTGATGCCGGTCTCGCTGACCTCAAACACCAGATCGACGCGGTTGTCGGACTGACGGATGATCTTGGGCACGACGCTGGCGTTGATCCGGCCCTCTTGGGCGTAGACATTGGCAATCGCGGCCACGTCACGCTCGGCTTGCGCCGGCGAATAGACCCGGCGCGGCGTGCTGGTCACCACGGACAAAAGCTCTGCATCGCGGATGCGGCTGTTGCCTTCGATGTTGATGCGGTTGATCGTCGGGAACTCTACCACGTCGATGCGCAGCGTGCCGCCTTGGGGGGTAATATTCACCGCCTCAAAGAGCCCGCTTTCGCGAATACGCTGGCCTGCGGCGTTCAATTCACCGGCTGACACGGCCTCCCCGCGACTGATTCCCGCAAAAGTCAGGATCGCCTGGTCGGAAACCCGGTCATTGCCTTCGATCACAACGTTGCTGAAAGCAAAGTTTTGGGCCTGTGCAGGCAGGGCCAAAAAGGCGCCAAGTGTCAGAAATAGAACAACAAAGCTACGGACCAAGGCACGTGGCCCTCGCGCCGCAGCGGCTTTGGTTGTCGGTGTCATGTGCAGCGCCTGTTATTATTGATCCCCGTTGCATCAGAATTACCGGGTCTCAGGCGGGTTGTCAAAACGAAGAAACGCGCCCGGCGGGGGCGCGCTTGATCATTTCAGGGCTGCATTGGCCGTTACATCATTCCGACGTAGGCCCCTGCATATAGTGCCCCGACCAAAGCACCGGTATAGATGATGCGGTCCCAATTCAGGGTCAGCAATACGCTTACGCCGCGATAACCTTGTGCCAAAGTCTGCATGATCAATCTCCTCAGATGACACCAACCTAAGCGTCAATTGAGGCGCGATTGTGGCAGATTTGGGCAGCTTCAGGGGCAAAGCACCAGATCGTTCAGCAGCGCAAAGATCATCAGTGCCGCGATAATCGCCAAACCGCCGACCATCAGGAACTGCAAAGCACGGTCGCTTGGCTTGCGGCGTGTAACCGCCTCATAGGCGTGGAACACAAGGTGCCCGCCGTCCAAAATCGGGATCGGGAAGAGGTTCAAAAGTCCAACTGCCGCCGACAACATCCCCAGGAACAGCACATAACTTTGCGCGCCCTGTGCGGCCATCGACCCGCTGGCCTGCGCGATTCCCACGGGCCCCGACAGGTTACAGGTGGAAATACCGCCGGTGATGATCTGCCAAAGCCCTGTCAGCGATGTTGTGATTGAAAACCACAGGCGATCAACACCCAGCTTCGTCGCCTCCCAGACGCCAATCGGGTCGGTCGCAGGATCAAAAAAGAACGTGCCTCCAATGCCAATCCGCCAGAATTGTGCGTAGCTGCCATCAGCCTGCGGTTCGTCCTGGTAGCGCGCGGCAAGCTCTACATCAAAGGTCTCGCCCGCCCGCCAAATCTGCAGGGTCAGCGGCGTGCCTTCGGCGGCACCAACGGCGGCCACGATATCGCGGAAGGCATTGATCGGCTCACCATCAATCGCAGTGATGAAATCACCCACCCGCAGTTTTGCGTCATCAGCGGCAGAGCGCGGCACAAGGCTATCAACCCGGCTGATGATCGGATGCGGGCCTTTGACGACCATCTCGGCACCGTCTCGAATAATCGTGTAATCCTGCAAAAGCGTGTCGGGCAGCGTGTCGATATCCGCCCCCTCTTCACCAAAGACCACGTCGCCCACGGCCAAGATCCGGTCGCCCGGCAACAACTCTGACTGGAACGCGGCGGGTACCTCATAGGCGCTCTCCAGCACCAATTCCTCGCTCGGCTTGCCCTCATACATCAGGTAGCCCGAAAAGATCAGCACCGCGAGGATGAAGTTCGCCACAGGCCCCGCCAATACGGTCAAAGCCCTTGCCCACAAGGGCGCGCCCAACATTGTGCTGCGCGGATCATGGCCCGCAACCTCGTCTTCGCCGCCGACACTGGCGGCATTCGCATCGCCCCTGAACTTGACGTATCCGCCCGCTGGAATGGCCGCGAGTTGCCATTTAGTGCCGCGCTTATCCACCCGGCTCCACAGCACTTTGCCCATGCCGACGCTGAACACATCCGCATGAATGCCCGACCAGCGACCCACAATGTAGTGGCCATATTCGTGCACGGCGACGATCACCAAAAGGGCGACGATAAACGCCACGATGGTAAAAACCGGTCCGCCCAGCGACGGGATCAGCGATGTCATGTCCAAAGGTTCAGCCCATTTCCTGCATAAGATCAGACGCCAGCCTGCGCGCGGCCTTGTCCGTGTCTGCGACGTTATCTAGTGTAATTTGGGCATTTTGCAGCCCTTGATCTGCTGACATTTTGGCGAGAACACGCTCAACCACTTCTGCCATGTCCAGAAATCCAATCTGGCCCGCGATGAAGCCATCCAGTGCCTGTTCCTTGGCCGCATTAAACGCAGCCCCCGACAGCCCGCCCATTTCCATCACCTCAGCCGCCAACCCCAGCGCGGGATAGCGGGCAAGGTCAGGCGCGCGAAACGTAAACTGGCCGATCTTGGCCAGATCCAAGCGTTCCACCGGCAGCGGCTTTCGCTCGGGCCAGTGCAAGGCAAAACCAATTGCATGGCGCATATCGGGCGGCCCCACATGCGCCATCAGCGCCCCATCGTTGAAGCCCACAAGCGCGTGGATCATGCTTTCGGGATGCACGACCGCCTCAATCTGATCCGGGCGGACGCCGAAAAACTCTTTGGTTTCAATCAGCTCCAGCGCTTTGTTAAACATCGACGCGCTATCGATGGTGATCCGTTGGCCCATGTCCCAATTGGGATGGGTTGACGCCTCTGTCAGCGTCGCTGTCTTCAGCTTGTCCAAGGGCCAGTTGCGAAAAGCGCCGCCGCTTGCGGTAATGATGATCCGTTCAACCGCGTTAATATCTTCACCGATCAATCCCTGAAATACAGCCGAATGTTCGCTGTCCACCGGCATAATCGTCGCCCCATGGGCCGCTGCGGTTGCCAGCAACAAAGGCCCCGCCGTCACGAGCGATTCCTTATTGGCGAGCGCCAGCGTCGTCCCGTGTTTGAGCGCCTCAAGCCCAGGTGGCAGTCCCGCAGCCCCCACAATCGCCGACATGATCCAATCGGCGGGACGTGCCGCGGCTTCGCAGATCGCGGCGTCACCTGCGGCGGCCTCAACCCCCGATCCGGCCAAAGCGTCGCGTAGATCGTCCAGCAATTCAGGATGGCAGGTCACCGCAACATCGGCTTTTAAGTCTTTGGCATCATGCGCCAATTGCGCGACATTGCGCGCGCCTGTGAGCGCCACAACGTCATAGGCATCCCGGTCGCGGCGGATCAGGTCTATTGTGTTTTGACCAATCGATCCGGTGGCCCCCAGTATGCTGATCCGCCTCAAAAGGCGACCCCGGGCACGTCAAACACAAAGGCCACCAGCAGCATGAACAGAGCCGCACCCAAAAGCGCGTCAAACCGGTCAAACAGACCTCCGTGGCCTGGGATCAGGGCAGAGCTATCCTTGACCCCCATCCGCCGTTTCAGCGCGCTTTCCGCAATATCGCCCATCTGGCTGGCAAAGCTCACGACCATGGAAATCAGCACGATCACAAGGCCCGCGTTGGTGAAAAATGTGAAACAAAGCCCGACAACGCCAGCGGCGATCCAACCGGCGCCCGTCCCGCTCCAGGTCTTTTTGGGGCTGATCTTGGGCCAGAACTTTGGCCCGCCGAACGTGCGACCGGCCAGATATCCGAAGACGTCCGTGGCCACGACGACCAGCATCAGCCATAAAATCCACGTAAACCCATAGTCTTCGCGGAACTGCACAAGGCCCCAACCGGCGACTTGGATGCCCAGGGCAAAGACAAAGAACGCAATACGTTCATGTTTGACCCGCCATGCGCCCAAGATCGGTACGAGAAAGATCAGCAACAGCCCAATGGGTGTGCCAAGCAGCAGGCCCGATTGCACCGACGCCACGCCCGCCGCCAGGACAGCGCCCTGATTGGGCTTGTCGGGGTCGATCATCATCCACAATTCCCAGACCATCACGGCGGTCACAAAGACCACCAACATCTGGAACCAGACACCGCCCAAAATCACGCCCACAGCCCCCACCGCGATCATCGCAATGGACGAAATCACGCGCGTCTTAAGGTCTTCCCATTTGGCGGGGTTCTTTGGCAGCACCGGTTCGGGTGCGACGGATTCGGTGTTGTCTGTCATCGTTAGGCCAAAACGGCCCCATAGCGACGCTCGCGCCCGCCGTATCCTGACAGGACAGAGCTGAACTCTGCCGCCGTAAAGTCGGGCCAGAGCGTGTCGACAAATTCATATTCCGCATAGGCCGACTGCCACAGCAAGAAGTTGCTGATGCGGGCCTCACCACTGGTGCGGATCACCAGATCGGGATCGGGCAGCACGTGGGTATCAAGGAACTTCGAAAGCGTTTCGGCATCCACGTCCTTGTGGGTCAAACGGCCCTGCTCCACCTCAAAGGCAAGACGTTGCGCGGCACGTGTCACTTCATCGCGGCCACCGTAGTTCAACGCGATGGTGAGGTGGACCTCATCATTGTGGCTGGTCAGCAGTTCCAGATTATCCATCAGTGACACAAGCTTATCGTCCAGCTTCATCCGGTCGCCGATAAACCGCACCCGCACGCCTTCATCCAAAAGCGCCTTGGCTTCGCGTTCGATATAGCGACGGAACAGCGCCATCAGGCCTGCAACTTCGGTCTGTGTGCGCTTCCAGTTCTCGGTAGAGAAGGCAAAGATCGTCAGGTATTTGACACCCTCCGCCGGACAGGCCGCGACAATTTCACGAACCCGGCGGGCACCAGCATGGTGACCAAACAAGCGTGGCCGTCCCCGTTGGGTCGCCCAGCGTCCATTGCCATCCATGATGATCGCCACATGGTTTGGCCCGGTCTTGTCGTTTGTATCCTTGGGCATCAAAGGCCCCTTTCCTATCCGGTTTCGCGCAACGTCCCGGCTCTCCTTCCGGTTGGCAGCGCTTTATGAAAGGACGACGCGCCCCTCTTGGGGCCGCATCACACCTGCCGTCTTAGACTTGCATGATCTCCGCCTGCTTGTTCTCAAGCGTATCATCAACATTCTTAATATATGTATCCGTCAATTCCTGAACGGCCGCTTCCCAGAACTTCTGGTCGTCTTCCGACATGCCGTCAGCCTTGGCTTTCTTGATCTGGTCCATGCCGTCGCGGCGCAGATTGCGGATCGAGACCCGCGCGCTTTCGGCATAGCCGCCCGCCACTTTGGTCAGGTCACGACGGCGCTCTTCGTTCAGCTCCGGGATCGGCAACATGATGATCGTGCCATTCAGCTGCGGATTGATCCCCAGCCCGCTTTCGCGGATCGCTTTTTCGACCTTACCGACCAGCGCCTTGTCCCAGACATTGATCGTTACCATCCGCGGTTCTGGCACATTCACCGTGCCCACCTGGTTGATCGGCGTCATGGAGCCATAGGCGTCAACCATTACCGGTTCCAGCATCGAACCCGATGCGCGGCCCGTGCGCAATGACGCCAGTTCGGTGCGCAAGTTTGCAATTGCGCCGTCCATCCGACGCTCAAGATCGTCGGTATCAAGAATAAAATCGTCTGCCATGTGTCTGCTCACTTCATGGGGCATTCGCCCTGCTTTCGCAGGTTCTAGTTGAAAATCCGTGACTTGTATAGGTCAGGAAAACCGCAGAAGTTCGGCAGTTTTTCGTTAAAGACGGGCGGAATTACGCCGCCTTTGCGGCATCTTCACCCTCAACCGGTGCCTCTTCAACGGCTGGCGCGTCGGGTGTCAGCTCTTCTGGCGTGGGCGCAGGCAGCGCTTTGGCCTCGTCTGGCATATGCTCGGGCCAATCAATGGTGATCGTGGCCTCGCCGGGGGCAATCGCGATGCGTGGCTGATCTGGCAGGGTCGCCAAAACCTCATTCAACTCGCCCAAGGCCCGCTCTGCCGTCTGGCGCTGCGTCTCCTTGACCGTTTCTACCGTGCCTTTTTTGCCGAAAAGAAACTTGAACATCTGGATCCCCTTGTTGCGAACAGCTTAGGCTCTAATTTGTGCCGCAGCGCAGCATCGCGCAAGGGGAATAACCCGACAAATGCCCCCTGACAGGGGTCACGCGGTTAATCGCTGACGATGGTATAGGTGCCTTCACCGGCAAGGATGCCACGGAAGCCGCCCGGTTCATCAAGACTAAAGACGATGATTGGCAGATGGTTGTCGCGGGCCAGCGCAATGGCGCTGGCGTCCATCACGCCCAGATGCTTGGCCAGCACCTCGTCATAGGTCACCTTGTCGAACCGCACCGCATCATCGTTCTTGGCAGGGTCTTTGTCGTAGACACCATCAACCTTGGTGCCTTTGAGGATCGCCTGACAGGCCATCTCATTGGCGCGAAGCGTCGCGGCGGTGTCTGTGGTGAAATACGGGTTGCCGGTGCCCGCCGCAAAAATGCAAACGCGCTTTTTCTCAAGGTGGCGCACGGCGCGGCGGCGGATATAGGGCTCTGCCACTTCGTTCATGGTGATGGCCGAAATCACGCGGGTGTGGATGTTGAGCTCTTCCAAAGCGGATTGCATCGCCAGCGCGTTCATCACCGTGGCCAGCATCCCCATATAATCGGCGGTCGTCCGCTCCATCCCCTGCGCGCTGCCTTGCAAGCCGCGAAAGATGTTGCCGCCGCCGATGACCATGCAAATCTCGACCCCCATGTCGTGCACGATTTTCACCTCTTGGGCGATGCGTTGCACGGTCGGGGGATGCAGGCCAAATCCGGTGTCGCCCATCAGCGCCTCACCTGAAATCTTCAACATGACCCGGCGATAAGTGGTCTGCGTTGCGTCTGTCATGGTGGCCCCCGGGACGAGTTATTTGCGATCCCGCGCAAAATGTCGCAACAAGGGGACAAGTTCAATGGTGCATCAACGCCATGCGCCATTTCGTGCACGCCCCGCCTGAGGATCGCCAGACAAGCCCCTGATCATGATCGATATTTATCCTGATAGACCTGTCCTGATTGCGGGACCAACAGCCTCTGGAAAGTCCGCATTGGCGCTGCACATCGCGCAGATGCAAGGTGGGGTTGTGGTGAACGCGGATGCGCTGCAGGTGTTTGACGCCTTTCGCGTGCTGACCGCACGGCCTGACGACGCCGATCTGGCACGCGCGCCCCATGCGCTTTATGGCCATGTGCCATTTGATCAAAGCTATTCTGTTGGCCACTGGCTGCGCGACATTACACCCCTGCTGAACGGTGCGCGCCCAATTATCGTCGGCGGCACCGGGCTTTATTTCAGTGCCCTGACCGAAGGCTTGGCGGAAATCCCCCCCATCGACAGCCAGACCCGGATGATGGGCGATGCGCGCGACCGCGCTGCGATGCTGGCCGACCTCGACCCAGAAACCGCCACGCGGATCGACACCCAAAACCCTATGCGGGTGCAACGCGCTTGGGAGGTGCAGTTTCAAACCGGCCGTAGCCTCGCGTCATGGCAAGACGACACGCCGCCGCCACTGCTGCCGCTCTCAAACGCCACACCCATCGTTCTCGACGCGCCCAAGGACTGGCTCACCCCGCGCATCAACCAGCGCTTTGATCTGATGCTCGATGGTGGCGCTTTGGAAGAGGTCCGCGCCATCCTGCCCCATTGGAACGCCGCGCCACCCGCCGCCAAGGCCATTGGCGCTCCAGAACTCGTGGCTTACCTGCAAGCCGCTATGACCCTTGTTCAGGCGCGCGAGGCCGCGACAATCAGCACCCGGCAATACGCCAAACGCCAGCGGACATGGTTCAACAAGCGCATGCGAGACTGGCACCACGTCCACATGCCATCCACAGAGTTATCCACATCAATACGGTTTGTTTCTTGAATTGATGATTGTTTTTTCGCGGCACTCGGGCCAAATTTGCACAAATACAACCTGCGGGGGCACATGCTGAATCCGACCGAGAAGACCGCGACAGCGCTCGCGCTGACGCCGATTGCCCAGAACCCGCAAGCGGGCCGTTGGCGGACCGAAGCCATGCGCAGCCATGCCTCCCCGCGCCTGCTTTTTGTCGGCAAGGGCCATGGCCGGATCACGGTGGCAGGGCTGACCAGTGGCTATGGTCCCAACAACCTGATCTTCATTCCCGCGCACACCATGTATGGCTTTGATCTTGGGCCGACCGTGTTTGGCCAGATGGTGACGATCCCCGGCGCCATGGCCTCTGAATGGCCGGATGAGCATATGCATCTGCGCCTGCGGGACGTGACCGCGCAAAAGGAACTGTTGGGCCTGCTCGACGGGTTGGAGCGTGAACTGAAATCAGACCGCAACGCCCATAACC
Organism: uncultured Paracoccaceae bacterium; assembly: GCA_947494675.1. Taxonomy (GTDB): domain Bacteria; phylum Pseudomonadota; class Alphaproteobacteria; order Rhodobacterales; family Rhodobacteraceae; genus CANMYO01. The sequence continues at coordinate 357,672 of CANLVP010000002.1, read as the reverse complement.
GCGCCGCGCACTACCACCTTGGACTGCTCGCAGTGTTCTTTGAACGTCAGCTGGGTCAGCACGATGATGGGCAGGAGGCCCGCAGCGACACAAGTTCGGCGCGCCTTGTCGCGGCCTATACCGATCTGATTGAGCGTGATTATCGCACCGATCGCCGTGTCGGCGACTTTGCCGCCGAACTTGGCGTCACACCGACCCACCTGACGCGCTGCTGCAAACAGACCTGCGGCAAGTCGGCGCTGGCGCTTCTGTCCGACCGGGTGCACTACGAGGCTTGCATCCTTCTGCGTGAGACGCGGACACCGGTGCAACAGATTGCGGCGGAACTTGGGTTCCACTCCCCCGCCTATTTCAGCCGGGCGTTTCTGGCCCGCGCAGGCCGCACACCGTCTGATTTTCGCAAACATGGTGCCGCAGCGCAGCGACGCTAGCAGCTTATGAATGTCGTTTTTGACCGCTTGGCAAAATGTCGGACAAATGTCGCTTTTGGCGCATCAACCCGTCGCAAACGTGATCCGATTTCCCCAATGTGTGCATTGACGCACGGGGGAAAGGGTGACTGAATGCGGTATTGGGAATTTTTGCAGCACCGCGCCTCGCGTTTGCTGTTTTCGCTTCGCACGGTGGGAGTCGTGCGGGGTCTCAACAATAAAATGTGTCACAGGGAGAAAAGTATGACGCACCACACCAACATGTCGGTCCATCCGGCAGCACTTCAATACGCACAGGATGAGAAGGCCGGCAAACTGAGCCGCCGCGAATTCCTGTCCCGCACGACGGCGCTTGGGCTGACCTCGGCTGCTGCATACGGCCTTCTTGGTCTGAACGCGCCTGCACAGGCCGCAGCCCACGCCCAACAGGGCGGCACGATGCGCATGCAGATGGAAGTCCGCGCGCTGAAAGACCCACGGACGTATGACTGGTCGCAAATGGCCTTCGTGACCGGCGGCTGGCTGGAATATCTCGTGGAATACCAAAACGACGGTTCGTTCCAGCCGATGTTGCTGGAAAGCTGGGAAGTCAACGAAGACGCCACCGAATACACGCTGAACGTCCGTCAGGGCGTCAAGTGGAACGACGGAAGCGATTTCACCGCAGAAGATGTTGCACGCAACATCGTTGGTTGGTGCGACAAATCACTTGAAGGCAACTCAATGGCCGGTCGTTTCGCGATCCTGATTGATCCTGAAACCGAAAAAGCCATCGACGGCGCGATTGTCGCCACCGACAGCCACACCGTGAAACTGATGCTGCCTGCATCCGACATCACGCTGATCGCTGGCATGGCCGACTATCCTGCGGCGATTGTTCCAGCAAGCTATGATGCTGAAAACATCACCGGCAACCCTGTTGGCACCGGCCCTTACCTGCCCGAATCCAACGAGGTCGGCGTCAAGGCTGTGCTCGTGCGCAACGAAGACCACGACTGGTGGGGCTATGCCGCTGGCAAAGGCGCTTATCTCGACCGTGTTGAGTTCATCGACTACGGCACCGACCCATCCGCTTGGGTGGCCGCTGCTGCTGCCGACGAAGTTGATATGACATGGGAAACCGTTGGTGATTTTGTCGACGTCTTCAACGGCATCGGCTGGGTCGAAAGCTCTATCGCGTCTGCCGCGACTATCGTCATCCGTCCAAACCAATTGGCCGAAGTCGATGGCGTGAAGCCCTACGCAGACAAGCGCGTCCGTCAGGCCATCGCAATGGCCGTCGACAACTCTGTCTGTCTTGAGCTGGGCTATGCAAACCGGGGTGAGGTTGCACGCAACCAGCACGTCGGTCCGATGCACCCTGCCTGGGCTGACGTCCCTGCCCTGCCATACGATCCAGAGGGCGCACTTGCCCTGCTGACCGAAGCAGGCATGGCCGACTTTGAGATGGAAATTACTTCCATCGATGATGACTGGCGCAAGAACACCACCGACGCCGTAGCCGCACAGCTGCGCGACGCTGGTTTCAACGTCAAGCGGACAACGATCCCCGGCTCGACCTTCTGGAACGACTGGACCAAGTACCCGTTCTCTTCCACGAACTGGAACCACCGTCCCATCGACACCCAGATCCTGGGTCTGGCTTATCGCTCTGGCGAGGCATGGAACGAAGCTGGCTTTGCCAATGCTGAGTTTGACGCCCTTCTGGCCGAAGCCAACAGCCTTGCCGACGCCGATGCGCGCCGCGAGGTGATGGCCAAGCTGCAGGGGATCATGACCGACGAAGGCGTGACCATCCAGCCCTACTGGCGGACGGTTTATCGCCACGCCAAGCCGGGCTTTGTCGGCTGGGATATGCACATCGCATACCTGCCGCAGATCTATAAGATCGGCATCGCCGCTTAATCCAACGATCAGGGCCGCGCCAAACATGGTGCGGCCCTTTTTACTACCGTAGCCACGCCACACAGGATCAACCTGCGGGCACAGCTGACAGGCAGGGCAATGCCCCCGCCGCAGACCAACAGGGGTCTTTATGGGACTGTTTATTCTTCGCCGGGTTGGGGTCATGCTCCTGACGGCGCTCTGCCTGACATTCATCGTCTTCTGGCTGACCAACCTTTATCCGAACCTTGAAAAGCTCGCCAAAACCCAAGGCAACTTTCGCATGTCGGATGAGGCTGTGACCAGCTATCTGACCAACCGTGGCTACCAACAGGCGCTGCCGGTCAAATACGGACAATGGCTTGGCGTCTTGCCGGGATACGTGATCGAGGGGTCTGACGGCGAGGTCCGCAGCCGCTGCGAAGAAGGCAAAACCTTTTGTGGCGTCATCCAAGGCGACTGGGGCTTTTCAACCGTCTTCAAGGATAACGTCAGCACCATCGTCAGCACCCGGCTTGGCGCGACGGGTAAGCTGATGTTCTGGGTGATGATGGTAATGGTCCCCGGCGCCCTGCTGATCGGCGTGCTGGCCGGGATGCGCGAAGGCTCTGGCACCGATCGCACCCTGTCCACGGCCTCCATCGTCTCAACCGCAACGCCCGAATATGTGTCGGGCGTGATCCTGATTGCCGTGCTCGGGACCAAGGTGATCATCGACTGGGACACGATCCCGTTCAAAGGCTCGGCCACGTCGGCCATCGATGACGCGAACTTTGAAAACTTCTTTCTGCCTGTCATCACCATCGCGCTTTACGGCATGGGCTATATCGCGCGCATGACCCGCGCCTCGATGACCGAGGTGATGACCGCGCAGTACATCCGCACCGCCCGCCTCAAGGGCGTCAGCTTTCCCAAGATCGTCATCCGCCACGCCTTGCGGAACGCTTTGATCGCACCCTTTACAGTGATCATGTTGCAATTCCCGTGGCTCTTGAACGGCGTTGTGATCGTTGAGACCCTGTTCAACTACAAAGGCTTTGGTTGGACGCTGGTCGAAGCGGCCCGCAACAACGACATCGAGCTTTTGCTGGGTGTCTCAATCGTTTCCGTCTTCGTGGTGCTGGTGACGCAGCTCATATCCGACATCGGATATGTGTTCCTCAACCCGCGCATCCGCATTTCATAAGGGAGAAGTATCATGGAAGCCCTTACCTGGACCGGATCGCTCGGCAATATCCTTAACCCGATGCTCTCAATCGGTGCCGCCGTTTTTGCGGTCTCCGTCATTATCCAAATCGTGCTTAGCTTCTTTGCCCCGGCAATGACGCTGCAATCCAACGCGGACGGCACACTGATGAAGCGCGGCGGCGCACTTGGCATGTTTGAAACCATGACCAAAGTGTTCTTCTTCGCAACACTGGCCATCTGCGTCCTCTACTTGGTCTGCGGCGTTGTCATGCCCTATGGCAGCACGGGCATCGTCGGTGCCATGGCCAAACAGTTTACGCCTGTGTGGATCGCACTCATCTTGACCTTTGTGACGTCGATCACATTCAAGCGGCGCTTGGGTCTTTACGGCAAACTCTTTGACAGCATCATCGGCATGATCGGCTTTGGCCTTGTGATGTTCTGGATCTTTACGGCGATCTTTGCCGGTCTCTTTGACATGATCGCCACCCATGATCCGGTGCAACAAATCTCGGGCCTCAAGAACAAATTGCCCGGTGTGCCAATGCCCGAAGGGGATGAGAGGTTCCCGCATTACCTGCTGGGCGGCGACAACCTTGCGCGCGATATCTTCAGCCGCATGGTCTATGGTTCGACCATCGTGATCGCGATTGCACCGCTGGCCACGATCTTTGCCTTTATGGTGGGGATCACGCTGGGCCTGCCTGCAGGCTTCTATGGCGGCCGCTTGGACACGATCCTGTCGTTCCTTGCGAACCTGATCCTCGCCTTCCCTGTGATCCTGCTCTTTTATCTTCTGGTCACGCCAGAGATCGTGGCGACGGGCATCCCATCCTACATGGCGGCGTTCCTCTTTGTGTTCCCCATCGTGTTCTTTGCGGTCTCGCTGAACTCGCGGTTCTACACCCAGCCGTCCAAACGCAATCCGATGCTGATTGTGATCCTGGGTGCGCTGACCTGGCTCTATCTGTCGATGATCTCGCAATCAGGCACGGTGCTGAACTTCCTGCCACCTGCTGCCGATCTCTTTGACGTCGACGGCGGTATCCTCGTGGTCTTCGTCTCGGTGGTCTTCGTGAACTCACCTACCGTGTTCCGGATCGTGCGTGGTCTGGCCCTTGATCTGCGCACCCGCGATTACGTCGCCGCCGCACAGACCCGTGGAGAGGGCGCGTGGTACATCATGTTGTGGGAAATCCTGCCCAATGCCCGTGGCCCGCTGATCGTCGATTTCTGTCTGCGCATCGGCTACACCACGATCCTTTTGGGCACCTTGGGCTTCTTCGGGCTGGGCCTGCCACCTGAATCACCCGACTGGGGATCGACCATCAACGAGGGCCGCAAGCTCTTGCTGATCTACGTCCACCCACCGCTGCCGCCTGCGATCGCTCTGTTGTCGCTTGTGCTGGGCTTGAACCTGCTGGCCGACGGCCTGCGTGAGGAAAGCCTGAAAGACTAACCCGATGCGCGGTGACAAAGGTTACCGCGCATTAAGGAACGCATACGCCCACTTTGTGCATAGGTTGTGCATAGATTCTTCATGGGGTGTGCATCATTGATTTCGACCGTTCGGAGGCACCGAGATGACAACAGACACAAGCTACGATGGCCCCATCCTTGAGATCGACAAACTGTCGATTTCCTTCTTCACACGCCTGCGGGAAATTCCCGCTGTGATGGATTTCTCGGCCAAGATCATGCCGGGCGAAGCCCTTGGAGTTGTTGGCGAATCCGGCTGCGGGAAATCAACCGTGGCCCTTGGTGTCATGCAGGATTTGGGCGTGAACGGCCGCATCGTTGGCGGGTCGATCAAGTTCAAAGGGCGTGAGATGAACACGATGACGCCCGAAGAGCTGCGCGACATTCGCGGCAGCCAAATTGCCATGATTTATCAAGAGCCTATGGCCTCCCTGAACCCCGCCATGCGGATCGGAAAACAGCTCGCCGAGGTGCCGATGATCCACGAAGGCATCTCAGAATCCGAAGCGATGAAACGCGCATTGGAAGTCGTCACAGACGTCAAACTCCCCGACCCCGCGCGCATCCTGAAATCCTTCCCGCACCAGCTTTCGGGTGGTCAGCAACAGCGCATCGTGATCGCGATGGCACTGATGTCCAAACCCTCTTTGCTGATCCTCGATGAGCCCACCACGGCTTTGGACGTGACCGTCGAGGCGGCGGTTGTGGAACTGGTGAAGGATTTGGGCAAAAAGTATGGGACCTCCATGCTTTTTATCAGTCATAACCTGGGCTTAGTCCTCGAAACCTGCGACCGGATTTGCGTGATGTATTCCGGCGAAGCGGTCGAACGCGGCTCAATCGAAGACGTCTTTGACGAGATGCAGCACCCCTATACGCAGGCCTTGTTCCGCTCCATCCCGTTGCCCGGTGCAGACAAGAACGCTCGCCCCCTGATCGCCATTCCCGGCAACTTCCCCCTGCCCCATGAACGCCCAAGCGGCTGCAACTTTGGCCCGCGCTGCGACTATTTTGAGGCGGGCCGCTGCGATGCCCAAGTCATCCCGATGGAGAAGGTCACAGGCAACGACCGGCACGAATCTCGCTGCCTGCGCTTTTCCGAAATCGACTGGAACGCACCGCCGCAAGTCGCTGAAACCAAAGAGAAAGCCCCCCCCGGTCAGGTCGTCCTCAAGATGGACAACCTCAAGAAATACTACGAGGTTGCGGCCAATGCGCTCTTTGGCGGCGGCGGCGAAAAGAAGGTCGTCAAGGCCAACGAAACCCTGTCGTTCGAGGCGCGCGAAAGCGAAACACTGGCCATCGTCGGCGAATCCGGTTGCGGCAAATCCACCTTTGCCAAAGTGCTGATGGGTCTGGAAACCGCCACCGAAGGCGAGATCCTCCTCGACAACAAGTCCATCGGCAACATTCCAATTGAACAGCGCGACACCAAGACCGTCGCGGACGTGCAAATGGTGTTCCAAAACCCGTTCGACACGTTGAACCCGTCCATGACGGTGGGCCGCCAAATCATGCGCGCCTTGGAAATTTTCAAGGTCGGCAACAACGACGCCGAACGCCGCCAGCGGATGCTGGAACTGCTTGATCTGGTGAAACTGCCCCGCGCCTTTGCCGACCGGATGCCGCGCCAACTTTCGGGTGGTCAGAAGCAACGTGTTGGTATTGCACGGGCTTTTGCCGGTGACGCCCGCATCGTGGTGGCCGACGAACCGGTCTCAGCGCTTGACGTCTCTGTGCAGGCGGCCGTCACGGACTTGCTGATGGAAATCCAGCGCGAGCATAAAACCACGCTGCTTTTCATCTCTCATGACCTTTCCATCGTCCGCTATCTGTCAGACCGCGTCATGGTTATGTATCTGGGTCATGTGGTCGAACTGGGCACGACGGATCAGGTCTTTGCCCCGCCTTATCACCCCTATACCGAAGCGCTTTTGTCCGCCGTGCCTATTGCCGACACGAGTGTGAAAAAGAAGCACATCGTCCTCGAAGGCGACATCCCATCTGCGATGAACCCACCCACCGGTTGCCCGTTCCAAACGCGTTGCCGCTGGAAGGATCAGGTTGCCGGGGGCCTTTGTGAAAAAGAGGTGCCGGTCACCCGCACCCTGGCCGAGGGCCATCAGGTCAAATGTCACCTGACCGACGCGCAAATGGCTGAGATGGAACCGGTGATCGAGATTGCAGCAGAATAACCTGCTGCTTTCTTTGATCTTTTAAGTGTCTTCGTCGGAGGCTGGTTTCCCCAATGGGGAAGCCAATCAGCCGCCCCAGATGATCCGCACGTAGTTCTGCGTTTCTTTGTACGGGGGAATACCGCCGTATTGTTCAACCGCGCCGGGACCTGCGTTATAGGCGGCCAGCGCATGCGGCCAATTGCCAAACTTGCGGTATTGGGTCGCCAGATAACGCGCGCCGCCTTCGAGGTTTTGCTGCACATCATAGGGATCAACCCCGAGGGCCCGCGCGGTCTGCGGCATCAGTTGCGCCAATCCCAGCGCGCCCTTGTGGGACCGGGCATTGGGGTTCCAGCCGCTTTCCTGCTGCACAAGCCGCAAGAACAAGTCCTCTGGCACGCCATGTTGCCGCGCCGCCGTCCGGGCCATGTTCAGGTAAGGCCCATTGTAGCGCCCGGTAAAGGCCGGCACTGACCCCGGCGCACCGGGCACGACGACGGTGGGTGGCTGCAAGCGCACCGAATTGCTGTATTGCTGTGCTGCACGGTTATCGAGCACGGAAAGCTGGCTGGCAAAAAGCGCTGTGCGCGACCGGGTCGAGGTGCGCTCTTGCGCCTCTGCAATGCCCGCAGTCACGATGACTGCACTCAATGTCAAACCGGTCAAACGTCGCATGAACTCTTCCCTCACCGTCGCACTGGATGGAACTTAGACTATTTTTCCCAAGAAACCAGAGCTTGGGGGCGTTCACCCTCTGTTAAGTATGGCGCGGCAAACGTAAGATCGCGAAAATCAAGAATCGAAGGGGGTCTCCGATGGCCGGATCAGTGAACAAAGTCATAATTATCGGCAATCTGGGTCGCGACCCCGAGGTCCGCACATTCCAGAACGGCGGCAAGGTGTGCAACCTGCGCATTGCCACGTCTGAGAACTGGAAAGACCGCAACACAGGCGAGCGCAAGGAACGCACCGAGTGGCATTCTGTTGCGATCTTCAGCGAGCCCCTCGCCCGCGTGGCAGAGCAATATCTGCGCAAGGGGTCAAAGGTTTACATCGAAGGCCAGCTTGAGACCCGCAAGTGGCAAGACCAAAACGGTCAGGACCGCTATAGCACCGAGGTCGTGTTGCGCCCCTACCGGTCAGAGCTCACCATGCTTGACGGTCGCGATGGCGGCGGTGGTGGCGGTGGCGGCTACGGTGGTGGCGACAGCGGCGGCTATTCCGGCGGTGGCGGCGGCGGTTACGACAGCGGTGGCGGATATGATGGCGGCGGCAGCGGTGGCGGTGGTTCGTCATCCGGCGGCGGTGGCGGCGGTAGTCGCGATCTGGACGACGAAATCCCGTTCTAAGATTAATAAGCTCCGGTCATCGCGCCGGGGCTTTTGCTTTAGCCGTTCTTGTGCGCCAGCGCGTCATCCAGCACGCCGCGCACCACATCGCCGGGCACGTCAGACGTCACAAAGGCATCTCCGATGCCGCGCGCCATGATAAAGCGCAGCGTGCCGTCCACGACCTTTTTGTCCTGCCCCATCAGATCAAGCAGCGCAGCGGCATCGGGCAGATCGCCGGGAATATCGACAAGGTCTTTCTTCATTCCCATGTCGGCCAAATGCGCGCGCACGCGGCTTGGATCCTCTTGACTGCAGAGCCCCATCCGGGCCGAGGTTTCAAACGCCAGCGCGCAACCAATGGCGACGCCTTCACCATGCAAAAGCCGGTCGGAATAACCGGTCGCAGCCTCAAGCGCGTGACAGAACGTATGGCCGAGGTTCAGCAAAGCGCGGTCGCCCTGCTCCGTCTCATCCCGGGCGACGATATCAGCCTTCATCTGGCAGGACCGTGTGACCGCATGGACCCGTGCGTCCATATTTGTGGGCATCCTGGGGGCGTTGACCTCGAGCCACTCAAAGAACGCCGCATCCCCCAAAAGCCCGTATTTGAACACCTCGCCATAGCCGGCAAGAAAGTCGCGCGAAGTCAGCGTGTCCAAGAGCGCGGTATCACACAGCACCAACGACGGCTGATGGAATGCGCCGATCAGGTTCTTGCCATGCGGCGCGTTGATCCCGGTTTTACCACCGACAGAACTATCGACTTGCGCCAAAAGCGAGGTCGGGATTTGCACGAACCGTACACCGCGCCGCAAAATGGACGCAGCAAAGCCCGCCAGATCGCCAATGACGCCGCCGCCAAAGGCCACGACGACATCGCCGCGTTCGACCTTTTGATCCAAAAGCCATTCAACGGTGCGTTCCAGATGGGGCCAGCTTTTTGTGGCTTCCCCCGGTGGCAGGATCAGCGCTTCTGACGTCAGGCCCGCCGCATGAAGATTGTCCTGTAAGGTCTTGATATGAAGTGCTGCTACGTTTTCATCCGTGACAATCGCCACATGTTTCCGCCCGCCCATTTTGGCAATGCGAGGCCCGGCCTCTGCCAGCACGCCTGCGCCGATGCGAATGTCGTAGGAGCGGCCCGGCAGGTCAACGGTGACTGTGTTGATGGTCATATTCAGGCCTCTAGCAAGTCAGGGTGGTCCAGCAGCATATCGATCAGCGACTGCGTGGTTTCATCGATGGAATAGCGCGGTTTGACGGGCAACCGGAGTGCCGCCAGCGCGTAGACCGGCGTGCGTTCTTCAAACAGCGCGCTTAAAGTGGCGAAAGGGTCTGCCGTGCGCAGCAAGGGCCGCGTGTCTTTGTGCCGCACACGTTCCCACAGCAGCTTGAGCGGGGCGTCCAGCCACACGGCGGCACCCGAATGGGCAATGATATCGCGGTTACGTGGGGCCAGAAACGCGCCGCCACCGGTTGAAAGCACCGCGGGCGGGCCATCAAGCAAGCGCTGGATCACTTCGCTTTCGCGGCGGCGAAAAAACGCCTCGCCGTCGCGGGCAAAAATCTCTGCGATCGTCTCTTGCGCGGCTTCTTCGATGGCATGATCGCTGTCCTGAAACGGCACGTTCAACCGTGCCGACAAGGCGCGACCGATGGCAGACTTGCCCGATCCCATCATCCCCACCAGCACAATCGTGCGTTTCAGCCGCATATTAATGGCCCTTTCCCACGCCATGTCCCCTTGAAACACAGGGCCATCGCATCAAATCGTAGGCCGCGCGCCGCTTAGTTTCATTTTCTGCCCTTCAATGGCGTGATCTTGGGCAAAAGGCCATATATAACCTCTGACAAACGGCAACGATCCGGTTCACAGGCAGACTTTTGGGGCAATCATGATGTGGCGTCTGATCAAGGCGATCTTCTTTTTGGGGCTACTGGCGGCAGTGGCACTGGTGGCCTATGCTTACGTGGGGCCTGTGTTTTTCCCCGCGGACTTCGCGGCCCCAAGTGTGGAGAACCGCGTGCCGGTTGTATTGGAAACGGATTAACGATGGCCCTGAAGGGGACCTTCATCGCGGCTTGCCTGTTGGCGGGGCCTGCATATGCACAAGACAGCAGCCCGCTGTCTGCGATTGACTGGCTATCGCAATCGGTTGAGGCGGCAGCGCCCGTCAGCCAAAACCCCCGTATCCGCGATGAACCGCCCGTAGCACAAAGTGCAGCGTCGCCGGATGTGACCGTCACACCACTCGACAGCCCCTCACCCGACCCGGTTGGACTGCTTTCAAGTGCAACGACCGGATTGCCCCGCGCGCTGTGGTCCGGATCGCTCGAAGCAACGTTGGTGACACTGGTGCGGGCTGAATCCATGCCAAGCCTGCCCGCGCTCAAGGATTTCATGACGGTGTTGATGCTGGCCGAAGCCGATCCGCCTTTGGGGGCTGGCCCGGATGGGATGCTGTTTTTGGCGCGCGTCGATAAGTTGCTTGATCTTGGCGCACTCGATCAGGCGCAAGCCCTGCTGGAAGAAGCCGGGGCCGACACGCCGCAAATGTTCCGCCGCTGGTTTGATGTGGCGCTTTTGACCGGCACCGAAAGCCCCGCCTGCCGCGTCATGGAAGATCGGCCAACGGTCGCCCCCACCGCCGCCGCGCGCATCTTTTGCCTTGCGCGGTCTGGCGATTGGAATGCAGCGGCGCTGACGCTGAACACCAACCGCGTCTTGGGCGATATCTCAGACGAAGAAGAGGCGCTGCTGTCGCGGTTTCTGGACCCCGACCTCTACGAGGACGAACCGCTTTTGGGGCCGCCGAGCCGGGTCAGTCCGCTTGTTTTCCGCATGCGCGAGGCGGTCGGCCAGGCCCTGACAACGCCAAACCTGCCACTTGCCTTTGCCCATGCCGACCTGCGCAGCACCACGGGCTGGAAAGCGCAATTGGAAGCGGCAGAGCGTCTTGCACGCGCCGGGGCACTGCCCGCCAACACGCTGCAAGCGCTCTACACCTCGCGCACGCCCTCTGCCTCTGGCGGCATCTGGGACCGGGTCGATGCGGTGCAGGACTTTGATTCGGCCATCAGTGCGGGCGATGCTGACGCGGTGGCAGAAACCCTGCCCGCCGCATGGGCCGCCATGCGCGAGATCAAGGCAGAGGTCCCGTTCGCCCAGCTTTACGCCACTGACCTTGCGCGCTTGTCGTTGACTGGCGAGATCGGAGCGCTGGCAGTCACGATTGGCCTGTTGTCGCCGGACTATGAAAGCATCGCGCAGGCAGCAACGCAGGGCGATCCTTTCCTTTTGGCACTGGCGCAAGGCCGCCCGTCCGAGGCCACGGCGCGTGGTGAAAAGGCGCGCGCGGTCCAAGCCGGATTTGCCGGTGGTGACGTGCCTGCGCGTCTGTCGGAGCTTGCGAATGGCGGGCAACTTGGCGAAGCGCTTTTGCGGGCGATTGCGATGTTTGATGCGGGTGTGGCCGGTGATTATCCGGCCGTTACGGACGCACTGGCGTTCTTTCGGTCGGTTGGGCTTGAGGATATGGCGCGCCGCGCCGCCCTTCAGCTGTTGATCCTGGATCGCGCTACATGACCGCCGCTGAGCGCACAATGCCCAATTGGGTGCAAGCCTTTTTGGAGGCGCAAGCGGCGGAACTGGATGCGGCAACCAACACGCAACTGGCTTATGCTCGCGATCTGTCCATTTTTGCCGATTGGCTGACGCCCAAGGGCCTGCACTTTGCGACACTGACACAGGACGATGTCGAGGGGTTCCTGATCGCGTCCGAGGCCGAGGGGCTGTCGCCCGCCACGCGAGCGCGGCGCCTGTCAGCGATCAAGCAGCTCTTTCGGTTCGCCTTTGAGGAAGGCTGGCGCGACGACAACCCCGCAATCCAAATCAAGGGGCCGGGCAAGTCAAAAGCTCTGCCCAAAATCCTGTCAGAGGAAGAGGTGGCAAGCCTTTTGCGGGCTGCCCGCGCGCCCGGCAAAGGGGCTGCGCGGGACACCTGTTTGATGGAATTGCTCTATGCCACGGGCATGCGCGTCACCGAATTGGTCACGCTGCCCTTGTCGGCCGTGCGCGGCGATCCGCAGATGCTGTTGATCCGCGGCAAAGGTGGCAAGGAACGTATGGTCCCGCTCTCGCCGCCCGCGCGTGCGGCCATGGCGGATTATCTGGCGATCCGCGACGAAGAAGAAGACGCCGCGCGGCAGGCTGGCAAACGGGCGTCGATCTACCTTTTTGCCTCGCGCGGGAAATCGGGTCACCTGACGCGGCAGCGGTTCTTTACCCTGATAAAATCCATTGCGCTGCGGGCCAATGTCGATCCGGCTAAGGTCACGCCACATACCCTGCGCCACGCCTTTGCCACGCATCTTTTGGCTCATGGGGCGGACCTGCGGGCCATTCAAACCATGCTGGGCCACGCCGATGTCGCAACGACCGAAATCTACACCCATGTGCTGGATGAACGTTTGACGGACCTTGTGATGCAGCATCACCCGCTGGCGAAAGCGGATCGCACATCTTGAAGCAAACGCCGTGAAACCCCATACAAGGGGCGACCGCGATAACAAGGACCACGATGGAACCCTCCCTTTTTGATGCCGCCTTTTGGATCACCGCAGGCGCCATTGCTGTGCTGCTCGTCATGTCGGGCTTCTTTTCAGGCTCTGAAACGGCGCTGACGGCCGCCTCGCGCGGGAAATTGCGGGCCAACGCCGACAAAGGCGACAGCCGGGCGGAACGCGCGCTGAAGATCACCGAAGACAGCGAACGCCTGATCGGGTCGGTTCTGTTGGGCAATAACGTGGTGAACATCCTCGCGACCTCATTGGCGACGGCGTTGCTGACCAAGGTGTTTGGGCAAAACGGCGTGGCGGCGGCGACGCTGATCATGACCTTGCTGGTGCTGATCTTTGCGGAAGTGCTGCCCAAAACCTATGCCATCACCAATCCCGAAAGCGTCGCCTCGCGCGTGGCCCGCCCCATCGGGATGGTCGTGTTCCTGTTTGCGCCCATCGTCGGCGTGGTCCGTTGGCTGGTGCGCGGTGTGCTTTATCTGTTTGGCGTGCGCACCGATCCCGATAGCCATATCCTTGCCGTGCGCGAGGAAATCGCAGGCGCGCTGCAATTGGGCCATTCCGAAGGGATCGTCGAAAAAGAAGATCGTGACCGCATTTTGGGTGCGCTTGATCTGAACGAGCGCGCGGTGGAAGAGATCATGCTTCATCGTTCTGGGATTGAGATGATCGACGTATCGCTGCCCACGGCTGAGATCTTGCGCCTTTGTTTGGAAAGCAACCATACCCGTCTGCCGCTGTTCCGGGACGAGCCTGAAAACATCGTCGGCATTCTGCATGCCAAAGAACTGTTGCGCGCGACCCAGCGGATGATGACGGATGGCGTCATGACGGCGGTTGAGATGGATGCCTTTGACATCCTCGATATCGCGATGGAGCCCTATTTTGTGCCCGAGACCACGACCTTGGGCGATCAGATGCGGCAGTTCTTGCGGCGCAAATCGCACTTTGCGCTGGTGGTTGATGAATACGGCACCTTGCAAGGTCTGATCACGCTTGAGGATATTCTCGAAGAAATCGTTGGTGAGATTACCGATGAATTCGACATCGACGAAGAAATTCAGGTCGCTCAAACCGACGACGGTGCGTTCCTTGTCGATGGTGGCATGACGATCCGCGATCTAAACCGCGCGCGTGATTGGCAGCTACCTGATGAGGAAGCAAACACCGTAGCAGGTCTTGTGATTCACGAGGCGGAAATCATCCCGCTTGAGGGCCAGGTGTTTTCTTTTCACGGCTTCCGGTTTGAGGTTGTCGAAAAGGATGAAAACCGCATTTCGGTGCTTAAAGTGCGCCCGCTCTAGTTATTCGCTTGCTTGCGCGTTGAGCCTGTTAGCCGTTTCGAGGAATTTATCGAGCGGGAGCGGTCGTGACATGTAATAGCCCTGCGCCTGCTCGCAGTTTTGTGCGGCGAGCCAAGCGTATTGCTCTTCCGTTTCGACACCTTCTGCCACCGCGGTGGCTCCGATCTGGCGGGCAAGCGTCAGGATCAAGCTGACGATAGGTCCAGCCTCTGGCAGTTGATCGACAAAGCTGCGGTCAATCTTGAGGCACTTGAGCGGGAAACGAGAGATATAGGACAGGTTGGAATAGCCAGTGCCAAAGTCATCAATCGCGATGCGGTAGCCCATATGGGTGATCTTTTTTAGCTTCTTGGCGATTGATTTATGGTCACCAAACAGCACGTTCTCCGTGATCTCAAGCTCAATCCGGCCGCTGGGGAAATTGGGGGATTGCGCAAGATCAGACAGGGTCTGCAACAGATGTTTGTCGTTGAATTGCCGGGGGGAGACATTCAGCGACACATCAAAATCATGTCCCGCCTGGTGCCATGCGATGGCTTGGGCACAGCCGATTTCCAGCACTTGGCGGCCCAAATCCTCAATCATGCCGGTTTCTTCGCAGATCGGAATAAAGGCATCGGGCATCACGAGGCCGCGAATAGGGTGGTTCCAACGTACGAGCCCCTCGACAGAAACGACCCGACCCGTCCGCAGGTCAATGCGGGGTTGGTAATGAAGCTCAAACTGACGCAACTCGAGCGCCGTTTTCAGCTCGTCCTCGATCTGGTCGCGTTCTTGCGCCGCCCGCCCCATGTCATCGTTAAAGTGGATGGCGCGGTCGCGCCCCGCCTCTTTTGCAGCATAAAGCGCGATATCTGCACGGCGCATGACATCGGCAAACGCGTCGTCGGCGGGGGTGAACAGGACCACACCGATGCTGACCGTTGCGTTGATCCGGGTCGCATCTTGAAAGATCGGTTTTGCAATTTCGCTTTGCATCAATTTGATCCGCTCCGCGACCTCAACCTCACTGTTGATCCCTTCAAGAAAGACCACGAATTCATCGCCGCCCAAACGCGAGATCAGGTCATTCGGACCCAAGAAGGCCTGCACGCAGCTTGAGATTTGCCGCAGGATGGTATCCCCCGCTTCATGCCCGTGGCGGTCATTGATTTGCTTGAAGCGGTCGACGTCGAAGAAGACCAAAGCACAAGGCGGCGGCTTCTTGAGATTTGCGAGGTTGTTGAAGTGGCCTTGCAAGAACGACCGGTTGTAACACCCAGTCAGCAAATCGCGGTCGGCAAGATAACGTGCCTTGTCGCGCGCGACTTTCAGTTCGCTGACATCGATGGCCGTCACAAGGATGGCCGGTTGGCCGGTGACGGCGTCAGAACAGGCCTTGGCAGAGACGTCGAACCAACGCAGACCGCTGGCGGTGTTGACCTGCGACACAAGCCGGTGCTCGCCCGTCGCGGAGAGCGCGATCGCCAGATCGGTATGGTCTGCCGGATTAACGAACAGCTGCTGAAAATCTTTACCGTCTTCGGGGAGCATATTACGAGCGGCGGGGTTGGTATAAAGCGGCGCGCCGTTTTCCCCAACCAACATGATCATCACGTCCGTATGCAGCAGGGCCTCGGCGCTGCGCAGGTTTTGGGGTTCATCCTCTGCTTGACCGACCGCCTCGCACAGCATCGCCATGCGACCGTCGGGCAGCACGTGACCCGAAAAGACAACCATGACGTTTTCGGGTTCGCCGTTGGGGTAGAGCGTCCACATCTCTGTGAATGTCGCGTCTTCTTCGATGAAGTCTTTCTGATACTGACGTAGACGCTTGGCCACTGTCGCTGACATGCCTTTGGCCATATCGCGTTCGCGCAACGCGGCTTCATCTTCGGCCTGCCAGAGCCTGCAGGCAGAACTATTCGCCAACACAACCCGAGAGTGATCAATGTCGTAGACCCAGATCGGCACACGCGTCCGCCGGACGGCGCGCAGGGCATCGTCCGATGAATTCGGATCGGCGGCACTTGCGTGCAAAGGCTGAATCGAAGCTATTCTCATCTTGGCCTGTTTATTAAGGGGCAAGAAAACCCCCCTGAAATCTTCATGCGGCGCGGGCTTGTTCACGCCCCAATTCACCCAACGGTCGGAAATTTGGCGTATGCGCAACTGCATCAATCCACGCCGCAATTGCCGGATAGTCGACAAGGGCAATCCCTGCCTCTTCTATGACGTGGACGTAGCCGAAAACGGCAATGTCCGCGATGGAATACCCGTCACGTAATATAAATGTCCTGTCTGAAAGATGGGCGTCCAACCGCGCCAAACCCGGTTTGGCTGCGGCTTGCCAGCCCGCTATGTCATCCGCCCTATTTTCCCGCTCTTGTGGAAGTATTGTTGTAAGGAAACGCGCGGGCGAGATATTTGGTTCCAGTTTCGATTGTTCAAAGAACATCCACTGTAACGCCTCTGCACGCGCCGAAGGTGTTTGAGGCTCCAATTCCGACCCTTCGGCCAGATACCATAACATGGCATTACTTTCGCCAATGGCGGCACCGCTTTCGGTGACCAAAAACGGCACAACGCCCAAGGGATTGATGGCAAGAAATTCAGGCGACTTCTGTTCTCCCTTTAAGACGTCGATCAACGTCAACTTATGGTCGATTCCCAATTGCTGCATACACAGCCAAGGCTTCATGCAATTGCCAGAGCCCAAACACGCAAAAAGTTCATTCATCGCCACATCCTCATTTAGACTCAGCCAAATGTGTCGATAAGCCGCCACTCTTAAGACAGCCCTAATCCGTGAGAACTTTTCTTTTCACCCGCCAAAGGTTAACGCGGGCACGCCCCAAAATTCCGAACTGACTGAATATTCTGCGACGTTTTGACCTAATCGCTCTTAAAAGTAGCAGCGCCAATACAAGAATTACTACTTCATGAAGTTCCACGTTGAAAAATTGCGATTTGCCTCCATTTTCTCACCAAGGTTAATAATTCTTTAAGGTTATTAGTTAATAATTCGTTAATAATAGTTAACAATACTTGGGTGGATGACATGTACGACCGACACGATGTTGCTTTAGACAACTATATTTTCCCACAACCTCTGGCTGAGCAAATTTGGAAAGAAAAATACCAATACAAGACGAATCAAGGTCCTGTCGATCACACCCTTGCACTGACATTTCACCGGGTCGCGAACGGTCTGGTGGCGAAAGAAGAGCCTGACCGCCAAGCCGTCATTGCGCAGGAATTCTATGGTGCGATGCAGGACTTTCGCCTGCTGCCTGCGGGCCGGATCTTGGCCGGTTGCGGCACGGCGCGCGATGTGACGCTGTCCAATACATTTGTGATGCGCACGATCCCAGATTCCGTTGATGGCATCATGGACACGGTCAAAGACGCCGCAAAGACCATGCAAATGGGCGGCGGGCTTGGGTTCGACTTTTCCACGTTGCGGCCAAAGGGATGGGTCGTCAAAGGGCTGGATTGTCCGGCTGCGGGGCCGCTCGCGGCGATGGATATCTGTGACACCGTCTGTAAGATGCTGGTGACAGGCATGGGTCGCGGCGCGATGATGGCCACGATGCGCTGTGACCACCCCGATATCGAAGACTTTATCACCGCCAAGTCTGACCGTGCACGGCTGCGTAACTTTAACGTCTCTGTCATGATCACCGATGCCTTTATCGAGGCGGTGAGCCTTGACGACGAATGGGACCTGATGTGGGACGGGCAGATCGTTCGGACGGTCAAGGCGATGGATCTGTGGGACAAGATCATGCAGCAGACCTACGACACCGCAGAGCCGGGTGTGCTGTTCATCGACCGGATCAATCAGGGCAATCCGTTGAATTACCTTGAGACGATCGCAGCCACCAATTCCTGCGCGGAACAGCCGCTGCCGCCCAATGGCACTTGCCCGCTTGCCTCGATCAATCTGGCGCAACTTGTGCTGTCGCCCTTCACGCCGCATGCGCGGATTGACCTTGTGACCCTGCGGCGCTTGGTCAAGACGGCTGTGCGGATGTTGGACAATACTTTGGACGTCTCGGACTTTGCCAATGACGCCCAACGGCAAGAGGCGCAGTCAAAGCGGCGCATCGGCATTGGGGTAACGGGTGTTGCAAACGCCATCACCATGCTGGGCGCAGTCTATGGCTCACCCAAAGCCATCTTTCTGGTCGGAAGCTGGATGCAGGCCATTCAGAACACCGCCTACCTTGCCTCGGCAGAACTGGCGGCAGAACGCGGGACCTTCCCGCTGTATGATGCGGAAAAGCACATGGCGCAGCCCGCCGTTCAAGCACTTGATCCGGAAGTCAGAGAGGCGGTGGGCAAATATGGGCTGCGTAACGGCACGCTGACCACCATTGCGCCCACAGGCACCACGTCAATGTTTGCAGGCAATACCTCTTCGGGGATCGAGCCGATTTTTGCGACGGAATACACCCGGACGATCACCCGTCCCGGTGGCCGCAAAGAGAACGAAAAGGTCATGGATTATGCGGTTTGGTTGTTCCGTCAAATCTATGGCCCTGATGCGCCCCTGACAGAGGCCTTTGTTACCGTGGCCGATCTTGACCCGCGCGATCACGTGCGCATGCAGGCGGCGGCGCAACGCTGGGTCGACAGCGGCATCTCAAAGACCGTGAACTGCCCGGAAGACATCCCATTTGACACCTTCAAGAATGTCTATCTTGAGGCCTATGCATCGGGCTGCAAAGGCTGCACAACATACCGACCCAATGCAGTGACAGGATCGGTTCTATCGGTATGACGCTTCTTAAGACCTTGTCCCGGCGCGTTTTCGGACGCACCGGGGCAAACTGGCCCCGCAGCGATCTGCCATGGACCGCGACGCACCGGCATAAGAAAGGCGGGCTTTACCGCCGCATCACCGATGCGGTGCTTGAGGCGGACCGCAGCGATGTAGTGATCTATGACGATGCGGACGGCACGGTGTGGGTGCGGTCGCGGGCTGAATTTGAAGACGGACGTTTTACACCCCTGCCCTAGCGCCCCTTGAAGAGCCCGCCCAGAATGCCGCGCACGATCCGCTTGCCGGTTGTGCCTTTGAGCTCTTTCACGACGACATCCGCAATCGCACCGCCCCAGCCTTCGACCGTATTGCTGGTCTTGCGCGACGTGCTGCGCCCGGTGCCACCGCCATCATAGCGGCGGGCCTTTTTGAACTCGCGCAATTCTGCCTCCGCGGCCTCTTCCTCGGCTTCGGCCTTTTCGGCCTCGGCGGCGGCCTTGTCGGCCCGCCCACGCAACATCTCAAACGCGCTTTCACGATCAAGCTTCGCGTCGTATTTCGCCGCCATGGGCGAGGCCTTGAGCATCCCGGCACGTAGCGCCGGATCAAGCGGGCCAAGCTGTGATGATGGCGGGCGGATCAACGTCCGCTCCACGATCATCGGCGATCCTTTGGCGTCCAGCATAGAGGTCACAGCCTCGCCTGTGCCGACCTCTTGAATGGCCTCGGCGGTGTCAAACGCGGGGTTTTCGCGATACGTCTCTGCCGCTTTGGTAAGGTCCTTGCGATCCTTGGCGGTAAAGGCGCGCAGCGCATGCTGCACCCGGTTGCCCAGCTGGCCCAACACGTCATCCGGCACATCGGCTGGGTTTTGGGTGATAAAGTAGACGCCGACCCCTTTTGAGCGGATCAGGCGTGCCACCTGTTCTACTTTGTCGACGAGCGCCTTGGGCGCGTCATCAAACAGCAGATGCGCCTCGTCGAAGAAGAAGACCAGCTTGGGCTTATCGGGGTTGCCAACTTCGGGAAGCTCTTCAAACAGCTCCGACAGCAGCCACAGCAGGAAAGTGGCATAAAGCTTGGGGCTGGCCATCAGCTTGTCGGCCGCCAGAATGTTGATCGCACCACGCCCGTCCGTATCCGTGCGGATGATGTCAGCCAGATCAAGGGCGGGTTCGCCAAAGAGCTCATTGCCGCCCTGATTTTCGATCACCAGCAATTGACGCTGGATCGCCCCTACCGAGGAGGCAGCAACATTGCCGTAGCGCAACGAGAGTTCTTTGGCGTTCTGCCCGACCCAGACCAGCAGTGCCTGCAAGTCCTTAAGGTCCAAGAGCGGCAGGCCCTCTTCATCGGCCACACGGAAAGCCACGTTCATCACGCCCTCTTGCACGTCCGTCAGTTCCAGCAAGCGGCTGAGCAACAGCGGCCCCATCTCGGCCACGGTGGCGCGGATGGGGTGGCCTTGTTCGCCAAAGAGATCCCAAAAGGTGACAGGGAAAGCGTCGTATTGCAGATCAAGCCCGATGGTGTTTGCGCGCTTCATGAAAGCGTCATGCAGCTTGAAGGTCTCTGTGCCGCTGGCGGCAAGCCCCGAAAGGTCGCCTTTGACGTCCGACAAAAACACCGGCACGCCCGCCGCCGAAAAGCCCTCGGCCAGGATTTGCAACGTCACCGTTTTGCCGGTGCCCGTGGCCCCCGCGATCAGCCCGTGCCGGTTCGCCTTATCCAGCAAAAGTTGCTGAGCTTGCGCATAGTCTGGGCCGCCGCCGCCGATAAAGATACTGTCAGACATGTGCTGCCCCTCCCCATTTTTGGCTAAAATACATTCTTAACCATTCCATGCCAGAGTAATCGCGTCAGTTGCCCCATATGTCCCCCGGGGTCGCTGGCACCATTCTCCCTGTTAGACTGGCCGCGCCCTTGGGTGCGGCCTTTTTTTGTCTGTCTTTGCCCCGCTTAACGTCAACCCCAAATTGTGATCGAAATCCTGTTGACGCCGCGAAACCACGCGGCTAGCTTGCCTGCAATTAGTCGGCCAAGTCCGACAGGGAGAATGGAAAAAGGGTCCGCCAGCGGGCCCTTTTTTCCGTTTTCGGGGCCGTTGGCGACCTCGCACCGATATGATGATTTCGGACCTGACACCACCTATCAGCCATGCTAATCCTGAGCCCAAATCAATATGGAGCATGTGATGCAAAGCATCTTGAAACCGTTTGTTCTTGGCCTGTCGTTATTGGCCGCCACAACAGCATACGCACAGGAAACCACCACCGAAGAGGCGACGCCGCCCGCAGGGTCCACACCAGACGACCTCAGCCTTGGTGAGCCGGTGAACGCCGAAACGCTTGCGTCACTTGCGCCCGGCGCGCCTTACATTCTGGAAGAGTTTGGCGATTGGGCACTGCGCTGCCTGAAACAACCCGAGGGTCAAAAAGACCCCTGCCAGCTTTACCAATTGCTGCTGGACGGTGACGGCAATGCTGTCGCAGAGATGAGCATGTTCCCACTGCCCCCCGGTGGTCAGGCCGCGGCTGGTGCCACCATCGTGGTCCCGCTTGAAACCCTGCTGACCCAGCAGCTGACCCTGTCGGTTGATGGCGGTCAGGCGCGGCGCTATCCGTTCACCTTCTGCAATGCTGCAGGCTGCGTATCGCGCGTCGGCTTTACCGCTGAAGAAGTGGCACAGTTCAAGCGTGGCAATGCTGCGCAGCTGCGCCTTGTTCCAGCCGCCGCTCCTGATCAAGAGGTGCTGTTGGACGTGTCCCTTTCGGGCTTCACAGCGGGCTTTGAAGGCGTGGTGAACGTCGAAGAATAAGCGACATCAAATCTGATCAAAGGCCGTTCCATTCCGGGGCGGCCTTTTTCGTTGGGCTACGACCTAAGCGCGGCGCAGGGCCAAGACGGCGTTCAGCCCGCCAAAGGCAAAGGCATTGGACAGCGCCACATCGACACTCGCCTCGCGCGCCTCATTCGGCACCACATCCAGCGCGCATTCGGGGTCCGGTTCCTCATACCCAATTGTCGGGGCAATCACGCCATCTCGCAGTGCCATGATGCAGGCAAAAAGTTCCACCGCGCCGGTGCCACCGATCAAGTGACCGTGCATCGACTTGGTGGATGAGATCATCAATTGGTCCGCATGGGCCCCAAAGACATCCGCGACAGCCGCGCATTCCGTCTTGTCATTCGCCGCCGTGCCGGTGCCATGGGCATTGATATAGCCGACCGCATCACGCGGGATTTTAGCATCGGACACCGCGCCCGCGATGGCGCGCGCTGCGCCCTGTTTGGACGGCATCACAATGTCGGAGGCATCCGATGACATCGCGAAACCCGCCACTTCGCACAGGATGTCCGCGCCGCGTTTGATCGCGTGATCGCGGTCTTCGAACACAAAGACGCCCGCGCCTTCGCCTTGCACCATACCGTTGCGGGTGGCGCTGAAGGGACGACAGGCGTCCTTGGACATCACCCGCAACCCTTCCCAGGCCTTGATTCCACCAAAGCACAACATGCTTTCGGACCCGCCTGTGATCATCACGTCCGCCATGCCGCAGCGGATCATGTTAAACGCCTGCCCCATGGCGTGATTGCTGGAGGCACAGGCCGTAGCCACCGTGAAGGACGCGCCCCGCAGGTTCCATTCCATCGACACCTGACTAACGGCGGCGTTGTTCATCAGCTTGGGCACGATAAAGGGGTGGACCCGGTTCTTACCCTCTTCATAGACCGCGCGGTAGTTTTCGTCCTGCGTGTTCAGCCCCCCGCCAGAGGTCCCAAGGATCACACCGGACCGATCCGCCAATGAGCCCGTGAACGTCAGCCCCGCCGCCTCAATCGCCTGCCGTGCAGCAAGCAAGGTAAACTGCGTGAACCGATCATAAAGCGCGATCTGCTGGCGGTTGAAATGCGCATGTTCGTCATAGTCACGCACCTGCCCGCCGATCTGGATCGACAGGCGATCCACGTCGCGAATGTCCAAGGGGCCAATGCCACAACGGCCTTCGCGCATCGCCTCAAAGGTCGTGGGCACGTCGCCACCCAGCGGGTTGATCGTGCCCGCCCCGGTGATGACCACGCGGCGCATCAGCGCTTGCCCTGCTCCGCGATCAGCGCCTCAACCGCCGCAATAATCGCCGACACTGATGAAATGTCAAAAGCGCTTTCCTCAGGGGCATTGGCGTTGAACGGCACCGAAATATCGAACGCCTCTTCTATGGCAAAGATGCTTTCGACCAGCCCCAGACTGTCGATCCCAAGATCGCCCAGGCTGTTGTCGAGGCTGACGTCTGCGGGCGTCAGCAATGCTTGTTCGGCAAGGATAGCGATGACTTGTTCTTTAACGCTCATGAATGCCTCCGGGGTGTTGGGAGTGATTTAGTCACTCTGCCCAGGGTTTGAAACACCTTTCTGACGCATCGTCCCATGGCGGATCGATTTCAGCTGGGCGCGATAGGACGGCATGGTTTGCGCGGGGTATCCCATCATAAAGGCCCCGTCTTCGACATTGCTGAGTACAATGGCCGCACCGCCGAGCACGACGTCCGCGCCGATGGTGATGTTATCCTTGATGCCTGATTTGCCGCCCATGACCACGCGGTCGCCGATCTGCGCCGACCCTGCGACAGCCGCTTGCGCGCAAAGCACGCAATCCTCACCAAGCACCACGTTGTGGCCGACCTGCACAAGATTATCGATCTTGGTGCCGCGTCCAACTTTCGTGGGCCTGATGGTGCCCGCGTCAATGGTGCTGCCTCCGCCAAGTTCCACGTCATCGCCCAGCACGACACTGCCGAGCGAGTGAATGCGGTGCCGCCGCGCATCATCTGGCGGAGACAGCGGCGCGCGTCCCATACCTTGGAACGCACGTTCCTCGTTTGATGCCGTTTCTGTCACAAAGGAGAAGCCATCTGCACCGATCACCGCATTAGGTTGCAGAATGCAGCGGTTGCCGACGACCACATTGCGGCCGATGCGCACCCCGGCAAAGACCTGACAATCCGCGCCCAGATTTACGTTTTCGGCCAGCGTCACATGTGCGTCAATCCACGTGCCCGCGCCAATCACTGCCGCGGGTCCGATCACACAAAACGCGCCAATGCTGACGTTTTCGCCGATGCTGGCCGTCGGGTCGATCTGTGCTGTGGGATGCACGCCTGTCACGGCTGGTACCGTGTCAAAGGCCTGCGTGAGCTGCGCCATGGCCAGCCTTGCGCGCGGCACTTCGATCACGGCCTCCAGACCAAAGGCGCGCCAGTCGGCCCCGGGCCAAACCAAGGCGGCACGCGCCTCTGTCAGGCCAAGCGCTTCGCCCCAGGCGGGGGTCATTGCCAGTGCCAGATCGCCGCGCCGGGCTGCCGCAGGCTCTGCTGGGCGGTCAACCTCTAGGTCGCCGTCGCCCTGCACCTGCGCCCCCAAAGCGGCTGCGATGTCGTTGATTGTCATTGCCATGGCCAGTCCCCAGTTGGGGACAGACTTAGCCGCGAACGGCCTGCACCGCCACCCCTTCGCGTGCCAGCGCGTTCCAGATCTGCGCGTCGCGTCCATAGATATCACGGCGGAACTGCACCTGACCCGTAACATTGGTAAAGGCCGTGCGGTAGACCAGATGCACCGGCACCGGCTCATCCAAAGTCACGCGGCTTTCCGACCCAGTGTTCAGGCGCCGCTGGAAAAAGTCCTGTGGGTTGCTTTCCTGCTTGGCCAACAGCGCATAGGCAAAGTCGAACGGGTCATTCAGGCGGATGCACCCATGGCTAAAGGCGCGGACCTCGCGGCCAAACAGGCTTTTGGCCGGGGTGTCATGCAAATAGATGTTGTATTTGTTGGGGAACATGAACTTGACCAAGCCCAATGCGTTGCGCGGGCTTGGCGGCTGGCGCATCGAGAAGGGGAAGTTCCGCGCGTTGTAGGCGTTAAAGTTCACAGCCCCACGGTTCACCTCGCGGCCATTGCGGTCGGTGATCTTCAGATGGCTGACTGCACCGGGGTTGCGCTGCAATTGCGGCAGATATTCCTTGGTCACGATCGAGCGTGGGACATACCAACTTGGGTTGATGACCATGAACTCCATCACGTCCGAAAATTCGGGGCTTTGGCGGTCCGCGTCATTGGCCCCAATGACAGAACGGGTCGAGAATGTGACCCGATCATGGTCAACGACCTTGGCCGTAAAATCCGTCAGGTTTACCCAGATATGCCGGTCGCCGCGCTGCATGTTGGTCCAGCGCTCGCGCTCCATTGCGACGATCACCGCATGGATGCGCTCTTCCATGCCTATATTGATCTGCCGCATGGTGCCTTGTCCCGCCTCACCATCAACTTCCAGACCATGTGCGGCCTGAAAACGACTGACGGCGTCAACAATGGTTTGGTCATAGTTGGGCGTTGCCGTACGATCCAAAAACCCCATCGCAATCAAACGGTTACGCAATTCAACAACTGCCGCACCGCTGTCACCACGCTCAAGGCTACCAGCAGAGACGCCGGGGCCCCAACCGCCATTGGCCAGCGCGCCTTCCAGACGCAGCTTTTCACGCATCAACCGGGTGTATTCGGGGCTGCTGGGCGGCAGGCTGCGCAGAAACCCATCCGGGTTGGACCGAACGAAAGTCTCTAACGTCTCAATCCGGTCACGGTATGGGACGTCACGCTTGATCGCGGACACGACCTTGGACGGTGTCAGAATGCCGGTTTGCACATCGCGCGCATATTGCAGGAAAAGCTGGCTCAGCGTGACTTCCATCACGCCTTGATCGGCGGGCGTGCGTGCAGCGCGCAGCTGCGCCATGAGCGCATCAACATTATAGCGATTGCCGGGCAGTCCATGTGCCTGCGCATCTGAAAATGCCGCCAGCAAGGCGTTGCGGCGGGCCTGCGACGTGGCATCGGCGCCAGTCCAAATCCCTGCAAATTCCCGAGCGCGGTAAAATGCGGCCAACTCATCATCGCGCGCTGCAGTTTCGGCGACCGCTTGGCGAAAGGCCGTGACCTGGGCAGACACGGGCGCGGCAAAGGTCATCAAGCCCGTCAGAAGAATGGCAAAAACAATGGTCAGTGACGGCAGTCTCACATGCAAAAACACTTCTTTTCCCCGATCAAAACTTGGCAACACCGCAGCAGCGCGACTGGCGTCATCTGACATGGCAAACGCGCGCATTGTCTAGTCACAAAACCGCGGGGTCGCCATTGGACAGCGGCCTGTTGCAGCCCTGCGATGGCATTTCCGCCACAGTTTGTAACTGCACAAATTTTGCGCAAAGTTTCGCCTATTCTTACTTGGTTAACAAAGTTTTCCTAAGAAACCGTTGTTCGGTGAATCTCTACATGGCATAAGACAGGTGCATCTGGGGATGAGATGGCAACAGCGCGTCAGCAAACGCGCGACAATTGGGCGACGGGACAGGCGCTTTACAGATGGCAAAAACGAACTCTACGGGTATCACTCGGCGTGGGCTTTTGGGTGCATTTGCAGCCACAGCGATCACAGCAGCCCCTACATTCTCAAACGCAGCTGGTTTCTTGCGCGGTGGTGGCGACATCCGCCGCATTCGCATGTTCTCGGGTCGAACGGGCGAACGTCTGGACACGATCTACTGGATCGAGGGCGAGTATATCGGCGAAGCAATCAACGAAGTGAACAAATTTATGCGCGATTGGCGCACCGGCCAAGCGATCAAGATTGATACGCGCACCATCGATATTATGGCCGCGGCGCATCGTCTGACGGGTGCCTCTGAACCTTACATGCTGCTGTCAGGCTACCGGTCGCCACAGACCAATGCCATGTTGCGCAGCCAGTCTTCTGGCGTGGCGCGCAATTCACTGCATATGCGTGGGCAAGCCGCTGATCTGCGACTTTCGGGCCGCTCTGTCAGCCAGATCGCCAAGGCCGCAGCATCCTGCCGTGCAGGTGGTGTTGGCCGCTACTCCGGCTCTAACTTCGTGCATATGGATTGCGGTCAGGTCCGCACATGGGGCCGCTAGGGCTTTATTGTCCAATGATCTAGAACAATCCGGCGGGCCATGGCTCGCCGTTTTTGCATCTGAAACGACCGGATGAGATTCTGCTGGCCAGCCACCGCAGCCATCGCTTAGATCACAGTTGTGTGATTAAGCGGTGACCTAAATGCCAAATCTGGAAGAGCCTGTTTCCCAAATCCGTCTGACGACGGCGACGGACAGCGTGAGCAGCGCCGACCCCAACACCGTTTCTGCCGAACTCTTTGACCAAGACGGCGACATGCCCAATAGCGCAGGGCTGTCGAACCTCTTTGTGGCTTGGGGACAATTCCTTGACCACGACATCACGCTGTCACCCGAAAGCGAAGACGACACGCTGACGGTAGGCAACACATCGATCCACCGATCCGAAACCGATGCCGACGGCAACCCGCTGAACGCGATCACTTGGCAGATCGATGGCAGCCAAATCTACGGCTCAAACGACGACATGACCCAGCTTTTGCGTGGCGACGACGGTCATTTGCGTATGGGTGAGGATCAATGGTCCGACTTGGGACTTTTGCCCGAGGATCACGCGAACCTCATGGCCGGCGGCGGCAAATGCCCGTTTATGGCAGGCGACGTGCGCGCCAATGAAAACCCGGCCCTGAACGCGATGCACACGATGATGGCGCGCGAACATAATTACTGGGCTGACCGTCTGGCAGAGGAACACCCCGACTGGACCGACGATCAGATTTTCGATGGCGCACGGCAAATCGTCGAATATGAGCTGCAGCAGATCACCTACAACGAATGGCTGCCGCATCTGGTCGGCGATGCCGTGGGCGATGATACGGACTATGACCCCAATGTGGACGGCCAAATCTCGGTCGAGTTTTCCACTGCCGCCTTTCGGTTTGGCCACACCATGGTGTCCAGCACGATCCCTGCGATGAATGCCGATGGCACAACGGGTGAGATCGGCGATATGGCGATCCAGGATGTGTTCTTTAACACCGATCCCCTGCGATCAGGCGGGCTTGACGATATTCTGCGCGGCCAAGCGGCCAGCACCGCGCAAGAAGTTGATACCAAGGTGGTCGACGACTTGAATTTTGCGCTTTTCAATGACGGTGGCGAGAACGGCCAAAGCCTTGTGGCATTCAACCTTTTGCGCGGTCAGGATCATGGCCTGCAAAGCTATGTCGACACCCGCGCGGCTTTGCTGGGCGACATCGATCCTGCGATGCTTGATCCAACGGACTTTTCCATCATCACCAGCGACCCAGCCCTGCAGGCCGATCTGGCCGCGGTCTATGACACCGTCTTTGACGTTGATCTATGGGTCGGTGGCTTGGCCGAGGATGCGGTAGAAGGCACCCAGATGGGGCCGCTTTTCACCTTTGTGATCTCGGACCAGTTCATCCGTATCCGTGCCGCAGACGAGACCTTTGGCCAGCTTGATCCGGCCCTTGGGGCCGAGATTATTGCGGATGTGCAAAACAGCACCCTGTCCGACATCATCCTGCGCAACACCCAGATTGACATGATGCAGGACGATCCCTTTGTCGCGGCCCCGCTTGGCCTGACGGATGTGGATACGCTTGAGGGCACGGACAACGCCGATGCGCTGAACGTCTATTCCCAGAACATTCTCGGGGCGCTGACCACCGGTGCAGGCAATGACACCGTCAGCCTCGTGGGCGGCAGTCGCGTAGGTGATGGCGTGGACCTGGGAGAAGGCGACGACGCTTTTGCCATGTCGTCCGGTCAGGTTAATGGCTGCATCCACGCAGGCATGGGCAACGATCAAAT
Organism: uncultured Paracoccaceae bacterium; assembly: GCA_947494675.1. GTDB lineage: Bacteria > Pseudomonadota > Alphaproteobacteria > Rhodobacterales > Rhodobacteraceae > CANMYO01. Next base: position 328,788 of record CANLVP010000002.1, on the reverse strand, counting down.
CGCGCTATCGGGTGACGCCCGCGTTGATTCCATCGATACCGGACGCGGCGCAGATCATGTCGTCATCGATCAAAATGCCTTTGCCGGAGAGGTCGTGACAGGCAACGACAGCGATACGGTCAGCATCGCGGGCCGCGCGGGCGCGGACGTCGTGAAGACTGGCGCAGGCCAGGACCACATCACCTTGGGAAATGGTGCCGATGTCGGGTTCATTGACGGCGGCACGGCCACCGACAGCCTTTCGATCACGGGTGGCCGCTACCGGATTGACTGGCAAGACGACGACCCGCGCACAGGAGCAGGTCGGGTGGTCTATCTAAATGATGACGGATCAGAGATCGGCGAAGGCACAGATTTTGTGAACATCGAAACGGTGACCTGCTTTACCCCCGGCACGCGGATCATCACCGCAAACGGGGCCATCGCTATCGAAGAGTTGTCGGTGGGCGATCAGGTCTACACCTTGGACCACGGTCTGCAACCCCTGCGCTGGATTGGGCGCACCACGGTTCTGGCAGAGGGTCGCCACGCGCCGGTGCGCATCAAATCGGGCGCCTTGGGCAATTCCCGGGCGATGGAGGTCTCGCCCCAACACCGCATGATGCTGTCTGACTGGCGCTGCGACTTGGTCTGCGGCACGGACGAAGTGCTGGCCCCTGCCCTGCACCTGCTAAACGATTCCACTATTACGCGCCGCACGGGTGGCACCGTGGATTACATCCACCTGATGTTTGATGACCACCAGATCGTCTTTGCAGACGGCATCCCATCAGAAAGCTTTCATCCCGGACGCCAAGGCATCTCTGCCATGCCGGACGCAACCCGCGCGGAACTGCTCTCGCTCTTTCCACAATTGGCAGCCGACCTCGACAGCTTTGGCCCCGCCGCACGTTACGCTGTGCGATCCTATGAGGCCGCGCTGATCAACGCATTGTCGCAATGACGGATCTGGAACTAGGCCAATTCTTCCATGAGTTCGGCAAAACCGGCTTCACTTAAGCCACCATATTTTGCCAAAACGATAGCCATCGCACCCAGCAGTTTGTTGATCTGAGCTGCGTCGCCAAGCCCCTTTACGGCCGCGACACCGTCGTCCCAAACGTCACGCGCAAACCGAAAATCCGGCTTGTTCAGAAACCGGTGCTCCTTGCCGCCAACTTTCACATGCGCACCGCCGTCGTTATAAAGATGAACATGCAACTCATCGACGTTGCCGCCGACATAGCGCCCGCCGTCCTTGTCACGCCCACCGTTGGTGATCGCGCCAAATGTTGCTTTGATGTCCTGTGGGGTCCACCTGACCGCCTGAGGTTCCGGCAAAGCCGCCGCCGCCGCTTCGGCGCGGGCCTCTGCGATTGCATCAAGATGTGCCTGACACAGCCCGCCACTGACGGCCTGACTTGCACATTGCGCCCCCGTTGACCAATCAATACATTGTCCCAATAAGATGTCCTCCGTTCCAAAATCAAAAAACCAAACTGGAAAAGATACACGCACAGATTGCAACCTTGGGGCTGCATTGGCAAGTCCCTGACCGGGCGCAGATCATAAGTTGTCTTTGAGAAATTGGCGGTCCGTAGAGGATTCGAACCTCTGGCCTCTGCCTTCGGAGGGCAGCGCTCTATCCAGCTGAGCTAACGGACCGTTCACCCCGCTATAGCGGCAGGTTCTTGCCCCTGCAACACCCATCCGCGCGGATTTCTGCTGGTCAGGATTCCCCGACTTTGCCCGCGCCGCATCGCCCGGCAGCCTAGGGGCACGACCATTTTAGATACACATTTACAGCAATGGAGATCATTATGTCTCGACTACCACACGGGTTGTCCCGTCTCGACCTCTTACTGAAATGCAAGTCGGACGCACATGCGCCCACCATCCCCCTGCCCGCGACGTTTGGACGGCTGAAAAAGCCCGCCAATCCGGTTCAGCTGCAAGTGCTGACCCATGAAAAGCTGATCGCGGTGCTGGAAAAGATCGCCCTCGACATGGGCAAAGAGACTGACCTGTCCGGGCCTGCCCCGGCCGGAATGACTTTCTTTGGTCAGTTCGTGGATCATGACATTACGCTTGATGCCACCTCTGCCCTTGGATCGCGGATCGAACCAGCCACCATTCCCAATGTGCGCACACCTGCACTGGACCTTGATTGCGTCTATGGTGCGGGACCAGAGGCCAGCCCGCATCTTTATGGCGCGGGCGATGCCAAGCATTTCCTGGTCTATGGGAACGCCATCTGCGCCTTTGATCTGGCGCGCACCAAGAACGGCACGGCCCTGATCGGTGATCCGCGCAACGATGAAAACATGGTGGTCAGCCAAATTCAGGCCAACATGATCGCGCTGCACAACATTCTGATGGCCAAATGCCTCGAAGACCCGGCTTTCTATGCCGAGCTTAAGGGCTGCGCCCATATGGGCATGTCCAGCAACGCTTGGGCGGAAAATGTGCCGGACCGGAACATGGTCTTTGAAGAGGTGCGCCGCTTTATGCGGATGCATTACCAATGGGTGGTCTGGAATGAGCTTTTGCCAGCCTTTGTCGATCAGGCCTGTCTGGATGAAGCCCGCCAAAAAGATACGTTTGGCAAAGACGCCCCCATCATGCCGGTGGAGTTCAGCGGTGCCGCCTACCGGTTTGGCCATGCCACAACGCAGCCGGACTATCGCTTGCGGACGTCGGACAAGGCGCAGGTCGACATGATGACAATCCTTGGTTTCGGCCAACGTGATGACGTCGTCGATATGGCGCACTTCTTTGACATCGACGGTAAGGCGGCCCAACGCGCGCGCCCCGTGGGGCCGACTTTGGGCAAAGCGCTTACCGCGCTGCACTTCATTCAGGATCAGGTCGAACTTCATGATATCGACCACACCTTGACGCTGCCACAAAGTCAGAACCTGCCCCTGCGCAACATGATCCGGGATCGCTATACCTATCAGCTGACAAACGGCGAAAAGATGGCCCATTGGCTGCGGGATGAACTTGGCCTCCATGCGCCAGAAGTGAAAATTCATCCGCACCTCAAGAAGCACGGGATCACCAAGACGCCGCTGTGGCTCTATTGTCTGCAAGAAGCTGAACAGCACGGCAATGGCTGCTTGACCGGCGTGGGAGGTGCGATTGTCGCTTCGGTCTTTGCGCGGCTGTTGCGGCTGGACGGTACCACCTATTGGCACGCCCATGGGTTCAAGCCCTCAGACCACTTTGAAAACAAAGGCGGCGTGATGGCTGGGATGATGAAGTATGCGGAAACCCACCGCGCCCATATCCCACATGCCGATCAGCTTCAGAACGGCTAAATCAGGGACGCCGGGCCAGAGGGTCCGGCGTTCGCCCTAGCTAAACAGCTCGTGACACAGCTCTAGCGCTTCGACGAGCGTGTCGACCTCTTGCGTGGTATTATAGACGCCAAAGGACGCGCGGCAGGTGGCGTTCACGCCCATATGTTCCATCAATGGCATGGCACAATGGGTGCCAGCCCGCACCGCAACGCCGCGCTTGTCCAACACGGTTGAGATGTCATGCGCATGTGCAGCGCCCTCAAGCGACAGCGAAAAGATCGCCCCCTTGCCTGCGGCATTGCCTTGCACCTGCAGCCAGTTCAACCCGGCAAAGCGCATTTCGGCGTAGTCGCGCAGATCGGCCTCATATGCGGCAATCGCTTCCATTCCGACACCCATCATCCAGTCCAGCGCCACACCCAGCCCGATTGTCTGAACGATCCCCGGCGTGCCCGCCTCAAACTTCATCGGCGCGTCGTTGTAGACAACGCCATCGCGCGTCACATCACGGATCATGTCGCCACCGCCGATAAAGGGGCGCATCTCGGCCATCCGATCTGGGGTCACGTAAATCGCGCCAGATCCGGACGGACCATACAGCTTATGACCGGTAATCGCGTAGAAATCGCAACCCAGATCATCGACGTCCACAGGGCTATGCACCGCCGCTTGGCTGCCATCGACCAAAACCGGCACACCCTTGGCATGGGCCCCTTGGGTGATGGTCTTGATGTCCACATATGTGCCCAACACGTTGGACATATGGGTAACGGCCACCAGCTTGGTCTTGGGGCCAATGGCATCGATCACCTTTTGCGGATCAAGCGAACCGTCAGGTTCAATATCCACCCATTTGATCGCCACACCCTGCCGTTCGCGCAGGAAATGCCATGGCACGATATTGGCGTGGTGTTCCATGATAGACAGCACGATCTCATCCCCGGCCTCAAACCGAGGGACCGCCCAGCCGTAGGCCACCATATTGATGCCTTCGGTCGTGCCGGAATTGAGGATGATGCTGTCCTCGCTCTTGGCGTTCAGGAACTTCGCGATGATCCCGCGCACGCCCTCGTATTTCTCGGTCGCGAGGTTGCTAAGGTAATGCAGACCACGGTGCACATTGGCGTATTCTTCCGCATAGGCGCGGGTGATCGCATCGATCACCACCTGCGGCTTTTGCGCGCTGGCCCCGTTGTCAAGATAAACGAGCGGCTTGCCGTTCACCTCGCGAGAAAGGATCGGAAATTCGGCACGGATCGCGTTGACGTCAAAGCTCATGACAGGAATCCTTGGGTCGTGATGCCCACAAGTGAAAGGATCAGGGCCAGTCCAAAGACGGTCCCCAGAAAGGCGATCAACACGGTGCCAATGGCTTTGCCGATGTTGTGAAAGCCGTGCAACACGTCCATCGCAAGCACTAGGGCGACCGTCAGATAGGCAAACCCCGCGATGGTCACCACCCCGGCCAAGGCGGGCAGGATCATCACCATAATCAGTTGCAGGACCTGTACCGCGACGCCCATCGCTTGCCACCACGTGAGCATCAGCAAGGCACCAGGGAAGCGGCCCGTGCCGCCCAGCATTTGCCCCGTAAAGTAAAAGGCAAAGACCATCGCGATCAGGATCGATCCCAACAGGATCGCAAGCCCAAAGGGCGACAGCACCATCAACTGACTTTGCTCTGGCGTCGACAAAAGCGACACGGTCCCTACCATCATCAAGACGGATAGACAGACCACAACAACCATCATCGACCACAGAATCCCGCGGTTCAAACGCAATTCATTCAGGAACCGCGCGGTTCCTTTGGGGTCCACAAAAGACCGCACGACGAATTGCATCACGTCTTTCAACTTTCTGCCTCCCGCAGGCACTGCAGCCACATCCAGCCAAAGCTCAGGACCCAGATGCCGCCGACGACCTGGGTTTGCAATCCCGGTCCGACAAAACCCGCCATCAATCCGTAAAGCAGCAGAACCGGGGTTGAGGCGAGCAAGGCCCAGAACAGCGCAAGGCGCGCGGAATAGAATGTGCCCTTCCCGCCCACGATCTTTGCCAAGACATGCGTGATCGCCGCAATCCCATAAAGCAGTAACGGCCAAATCATCAGCCAAGCAAAAAGCTCGTAGGACAGCAGCTCCGTGATATCGCGGGTCTCTGCACCCGGCGCGAGATCAAAGCCCGCCGCCTGCCGGGACAGGCGCGGCCCTTGGGCCACGAAGATCAGCAAGCAGGCTGCGATCACGTAGGCCACCGCGCGGTCCTCGCGCCGGCCATGCGCCAAAAGCTCGCGCATCACCACACGCGGCCCGCGCCACGTGCGCACGATATCAGTCGTGACGGCCATCAGCTATGACGGTTGAGCCAGCCTTCCAGCCGGTCCCGCAAGGCATCTGCCAGCGCATCATCTGCAATCTCTTCCAAAGCTTCGGCCAGAAAGGCAAGCGTCAGCAAATTGGTCGCGGTCTTTTCATCGACCCCGCGCGAGCGCAGATAAAACAACGCCTCCTCACTGATCGCGCCACTCGTCGACCCATGCGAACAAGCCACGTCATCGGCGTAAATCTCAAGCTCTGGCTTGGCGAGGAACTGGCTATCGCCATCGAGCAACAGCGATTGGCTGATCTGATAGCCGTCCGTCTTTTGCGCGCCTGCTTTCACTAGGATTTTGCCCTGAAAAACGCCTACAGCGCCATTGCGCAGCACCTTCTTGAACACCTGACGGCTTTCGCCATTCAGCGCGTCATGCGTGACAAAGACCGTATCGTCATGGTGAAAATCCTCACCATCGCCAACACATGCGCCCGCCACATGGGCGCTGGCGTCGTCGCCGTTCATCTCAATCACCGCCTCATTGCGGGTCAAGCGCCCGTTCATTGACAGTGTGAAGGACTTCAACTGTGATTCCGCGCCCAACCGTGCAAAGAGATGCGTTGCAACTTGACGGCCATGGGCCCGGCCTTGCGGCCGTACATGATGCAGGGTTGCGCCATCGGCGATGTCCATCTCAAGCACGATGTTGGTGCGCGCGCCGGGCGTGCCGGTTTCAAGCAATGTCAGCTCTGCGCCCGCTTCAACTTTGATAATATGGTGCAAAACAACGTCCGCATCATCGCCCGATTGGCGATAGGCGATGTGCACAGGTTTCGCGGCCTTGCCGGTCACTCTGATCAAGATACCATCGGTCGCTGCTGCCGTGTTGAACGCCGCCAAAGGCCGGTCAACAGGCTTTTGCCCGGCCGCTTCAAGCGTGCCGTAAAGCCCCTGCGCCCAATGGATTTCTGCGGCATCCGCCTCGGCAAGGCGGGTGATCTCTACCCCGTCAATCGCACCGTCATCCGATGCCTCAGCGTCGAAAACACCGTCGGTAAAGACCAAGCGCAGCTTATCCATGCCGGTAAAGATCGGCTGATCGACCCGCAGCGGTTCTGATGCTTCGGGCAGCGGTGCAGTTAGCAGCGCCGGATTAGTGAAACGCCAGTATTCGTCGCGCCGCACAGGCAAGCCCATGGCAGAAAGCCGTGACAAGGCATCAGCACGTGCGGCCTTGGTGAAACCACCCTTTGGCAGTGCGCGCCCCTCAAGATAGGCGGTTGTTGCGTCTACTTTTGGTTGCGGCAAAGCCATCAGGCGACCTCCGCCAGAATGTCAGCATAGCCGTTGTTTTCAACTTCCAGCGCCAGCTCTGGCCCACCGGATTTGACGATGCGGCCATTGGCCATGATGTGCACGACATCAGGTTTGATGTGATCAAGCAGACGCTGATAATGCGTGATCACCAGAAACGACCGCCCTTCGGACCGCAGCGCGTTCACACCCTCGGCCACCAGCTTCATCGCATCGACGTCCAGACCTGAATCCGTCTCGTCCAAGACGCACATCTTGGGTTCCAGCATCGCCATCTGCAGGATTTCGTTGCGCTTCTTCTCACCGCCCGAGAAGCCAACGTTCACGGGGCGCTTCAGCATATCGGAATCGATCTTCAGCGCCTTCGCCTTTTCGCGCACCACCTTCAGGAAATCACCTGCCGACAGCTCTTCTTCGCCGCGCGCCTTGCGCTGTGCGTTCACAGCCGTGCGCAGGAAGGTCATGTTGCCGACACCGGGGATTTCAACCGGGTACTGAAACGCAAGGAACAGACCAGCCGCAGCGCGCTCCTCAGGCTCCATTTCGAGCAGGTCCGCACCGTCCAGCGTTGCCGAACCACCCGTAACCTCATAGCCGTCCTTGCCCGACAGCACATAAGACAGCGTGGATTTGCCTGACCCGTTTGGCCCCATAATCGCATGGACCATGCCGGGTTCAATCGTCAGGTCCACACCCTTCAGGATGGACTTGTCCTCTTCTTCAAGATCGACGGCGAGGTTCTTGATTTCTAACATGATTTTCGCTCCTTAAACGGCAAAGACCCCGCCGTGGCGGATGCCAGACGAAGCCTTGAATTCTGTGATGTGCGTGTGGCTTACGCCAGCGGGATCAGTATCGTCTCGCCGCGCAAGTAGATTGAAGTGGGTGCGGTCGTGGCCTGCACCTGATTGACGTAGTCTTGTCCATAGACCTGTGCGAACTCCGCCGGGGCCAGCCAGATCAGGTTGTGCATCAAGACCATCATGATCCCGATGCCCGCGACCTGTGCGACCATATGCTTGAGCGTCTTCTGCCCGATCACACCGCCCAGCAGGAACATCGCCATCGCGGCCATGCCAAAGTCGATCATCATCAGCGTGTCCGCCGCCGATCCGGCCTCGTCGATGCCCAGATAGGTCCACCGCACGTAGCGGGCGGCCATCAGCATCACGGCGCCCAAAAGCACGCACATCACCAGACCACCAAAGGTTGCCTTTTCCGTGCGTTTCTTCACCGCTTGCTTGATTTGCTGCTTGTTGACACGCTTGGGAATGAACGTGCCGGTCTCGCCGTCCACGTAATACGTATTCTTCGGATCCTTGATCCGTTTGATACGCGAATTGAAGCCTGCCATTTGGTCGGTCATACGTCCAACCCTCGCTTAGAAACCCTAATCTGGAAAAGGTTAACGCGAGATCACGGCAGGAATGCGACGACCTTGCGACCGCATCACGACGAATAAGGGCAATTTGAGCGGTCATTTGTGCCGCCCCAGAACCAGTTGCGACAACAGCGACCCGCAAAGCCCCGACACCGCACCAAGCCCGATCACCTGCCACATGGTCAACGCATCGGTGATCGCATCGATCACACCTGCAAAGCCCGCACAGAAGCAGCCCGTAAGGAGAGAGGTCAGAAGAACTTGGCGCATTAGTCTGATCCGTCAGTCAACTTTGATTGGCAACGCAGTCGCGACACGCTCCAAATCACCAGTCCGACCATTTGGCACACCAATGAGATTCCTCCAATCACAGCAAACGTCGGCAAGGCCTCGGGCAATGAGACGAAAACCAGATTGCAGACTGAGATCGCGACGCCCAAAATCCACGCCATCAAGCACACACGCGCCAACTCTTGTTGGTCGGCGGTCATCGGCATATTTGGCACCCCGTTTAGGGTGACCACTCTGACCGATCCGTCCACATGATGATGATCGCGGTTGCTCATCTTAGCCCACAGACCCTTCAAGCGAAATCGCCACAAGCGCCTGCGCTTCCATCGCAAATTCCATCGGCAGCGCCTGCAGCACTTCCTTACAGAACCCGTTCACCACAAGTGCAACGGCCTCTTCCTCGTCCATGCCACGGCTGCGGCAATAGAACAGCTGGTCGTCGTCCACTTTGGAGGTCGTCGCCTCATGCTCGACACGGGAGGAGTTATTCTTCACTTCGATATAAGGCACCGTATGCGCACCGCATTTGTCGCCGATCAGCAGGCTGTCGCACTGCGTATAATTGCGCGATTCCTTCGCTTTAGGGTGCATCGACACCAACCCGCGATAGGTGTTCTGCGCCTTACCCGCCGAAATGCCCTTGGACACGATCCGGCTCTTGGTGTTCTTGCCCAGATGCACCATCTTCGTGCCGGTATCGGCCTGCTGCATGTTGTTGGCAATTGCGATGGAATAGAACTCGCCCTGACTGTCATCGCCACGCAGGATGCAGCTTGGGTATTTCCACGTCACGGCAGAACCGGTTTCGACCTGCGTCCACATCACCTTGGACCGATCACCACGACAATCGGCGCGCTTGGTCACAAAGTTGTAGATCCCGCCATTCCCCTCGGCATCGCCCGGATACCAGTTCTGCACAGTGGAATATTTCACCTCGGCATCTTCTTCGATGATAATCTCAACAACCGCCGCATGAAGTTGCGCCACATCCCGCTTCGGTGCCGTGCAGCCCTCCAGATAGGACACATAGGACCCCTTGTCGGCAATGATCAGCGTCCGCTCAAACTGGCCGGTGTTTTCAGCGTTGATCCGGAAATAGGTGCTCAATTCCATCGGGCAGCGCACGCCGGGTGGGACGTACACGAACGACCCATCCGAAAACACAGCCGAATTCAGCGTCGCGTAAAAGTTGTCAGACGGCGGCACCACGGTGCCCAGATATTTTTTCACCAGCTCCGGATGCTTCTCAATCGCCTCAGAGATCGAGCAGAAAATCACGCCCGCTTTCTCAAGCTCTTTCTGGAACGTCGTGCCGACAGATACGGAATCAAATACCGCATCCACCGCAACCTTGCGGCCCTCGGCGGGCATGTCTTCTGCCCCTTCGACACCGGCTAGGATCAACTGTTCCTTCAGCGGAATGCCCAGCTTGTCGTAAGTCGCCAAGAGCTTCGGATCGACCTCATCCAGCGACTTGGGCTTCACTTCCATGCTCTTGGGACGCGCATAGTAATAGATGTCCTGGAAATCGATGTCGGGGTAATTGACCATCGCCCATGTGGGCTCTTCGATGTTTTCCCAGCGCGCAAAGGCAGACAGACGCCATTCGGTCATCCACTCAGGTTCGTTGTTCTTGCTGGAAATCAGCTTCACGATATCGGTGTTCACACCCTTTGGGGCGTAGTCCATCTCGATCTCGGTTTCCCAGCCGTATTTGTAGTTGCCCGAAAGCTCCGCCACCGCATCCACGGTGTCCTGATCCACGCCATCCTTGACTTCGACGTCTTCCAAAGCAGCCATCATCTCACCTCTCTCACGCAGCAACCCGCGCCTTCATTCGTTTGGCGATCCACGCTTGCGCGAACCGCTCGACATCTTCTTGGGTCGTCTCAACCCCCAACGACACCCGCAGGGCGCAGCCCGCGTCGTCCGCCGATATTCCCAAGGCTGGCAATACACCGCTGGCCTTCACTTTGCCTGATGAACAGGCAGAGCCTGCTGACACCGCAAACCCCGCAAGGTCCATGGCCATCACCTGCGTCTCGCCCTTCCAACCGGGGGCGATCATGCAGCTGGTGTTCGGCAACCTTTGCAGGTCTTTCCCGACAAAAATAGTCCTAAATGGCGCAGCCTCAATGGCCTTTTCTAGAATATTTCTAAGTTCTGCAACCCGGTCCCAGCGTCCATCTGCCAAATCGCGCTGTGCAGCGGTTGCAGCGGCAGCCATTCCGGCAATGCCGATGATGTTTTCCGTGCCAGAACGGCGGTTCATTTCCTGCCCGCCCCCTTTGATCTGCGCGGCCAGATCAAACCCGCGCGGGATGACCAAAGCGCCCACGCCCTTGGGCCCGCCGAACTTATGCGCCGACAAAAACACCATCTCCACCCCGGCCCAGGCATAGGAAAACGGTACCCGGCCAAAGCCTTGGGTGATGTCGCTCACCGCCAAGCCTGCCGGTAGCTCCTGCACCACGCCGGCCTCTGAATTGGCCAGTTGCACGACCGATTGCGCAGGGTCTTTCACCTGCACCGCACCATCCACGACGCCCAAAACCGGATCACACCACGCAGCAACCGCCGCATGCTCCAAGGCACTCGCCGCTAACCCACGTCCCGCCAAGGCCAATGCAGCGGCCTCGGTCGCGCCAGAGACGAACACCACATCCGCTTCACCCGCACCCACGGCCTCGGACACAGCGCGTCGCGCGTCCTCAACAATCCCCTTCGCGCGCCGCCCCTCGGCGTGCACCGACGAAGGGTTGCCCACGACATCCATCGCAGCCGACATGGCGGCACGCGCCTCTGCCCGCAAAGGCGTCGTCGCATTATGATCCAGATAGACGCGGCTCACAGCCAATCGCTTTCTTTGGAATAGAAATATCTCGGGGGTTTGGGGGCAGCGCCCCCATCCTTACCCAGAAAAGTCGTGCGGCGCAGCCGCGCCTTTGGATCAGTCATCGACGACCTCAAACAAGGCGGGCACTGCGGGACATGGGGCCATGTCATTGCTCACCACATCCGACAACCGCGTCTGATGCAGGAAGACGTAGACATTGGCGCTCAGCCCCTCCCACAAACGGTTGGTCAGCGACTGCGCGCGACTGCCCGAGGCCGCGCCAGAGGCACCTGCCCCCTTGTGCATGGCCGAGACGGTTTCATCGACGGCCCCCAGAATATCCGACACACGAATATCCGACGCTGGCCGCGCCAATCGGTAGCCGCCGCCCGGCCCACGCACCGAATCCACTAGCTTTGCCCGGCGCAATTTCACGAAAAGCTGCTCCAGATAGGGCAGCGAAATGTCCTGCCGCTTGGAAATCTCCGTCAGATTCACCAGGCCGCCATCCGGTTGCAGCGCCAAATCCGCAAGCGCAACCATGGCATAACGCCCTTTCGTGCTCAGTTTCATGGCGCTATCCCCCCATTCTCATTGACGATTGGCCCCGCTCTGATTAGGTCGGATTAACTCCGGCGCGGTGCTCTGCGTCCGATTTAGAATGTTTCTAAGGTGTCCGAGCGTTTTCGTCAAGAATTCCTCTGGCCCGCAACCAAAGACGGAATGCAATGCCCGAAGTCATCTTCCCCGGACCCGAAGGCCGCCTTGAAGGGCGCTACCACCCGCAAAAAGACCGCGACGCACCGATTGCCATCGTGCTGCACCCGCATCCGCAGTTTGGCGGCACCATGAATAACCGCGTGGTCTATAACCTGCACTACGCCTTTCTGAACATGGGGTTCACCGTGTTGCGCTTCAACTTTCGCGGCGTGGGCCGGTCACAGGGCGAATATGATCAGGGCGTGGGTGAGCTGTCGGACGCGGCCTCAGCCCTCGACTATCTGCAATCGATGAACAACAACGCCAAGCACTGCTGGGTCGCAGGCTTCAGCTTTGGCGCCTGGATCGGGATGCAGCTTTTGATGCGGCGGCCAGAGATTACCGGCTTTATCAGCGTCTCACCCCCCGCCAATATGTATGACTTTTCGTTCCTCGCGCCCTGCCCGTCTTCGGGCCTTATCATCAATGGTGACAATGACCGTGTGGCTCCGCCCGCAGATACCGTCAGCCTTGTGAACAAACTGCACGAGCAAAAGGGCATCACCATCACCCATACAGAGATGGAAGGCGCCGGGCACTTCTTTGAAGACCCGCACATGGACCCGATGATCGATCACGTCAAAACTTACGTGCGCCGTCGCCTGACGGAAAACACAAGGTAGGCTCGCCCCATGTCATACGTTGACGACACCGCATTGGAACTTGCGCAAAAGGCGATGGCAGAGGCGATTGCCGCAGGCGACGAAAAGATTATCGACCAGATCGGTGAAATCGTCGGCGCATCGTCGCAGTCCTTGCAGGAAAGCTATCTGACCTTTGTGCGGGTCCTGCGGGCCGAAGAACGGGCGCGCAACCTGCTGGCGGAGTCAGCTTCCAAACGCACAGAGACATGATCTACGCACAAGCGGATTACTTTCGCGTGCCGCTGCTCGACGGTCGTTTTGCCGTAGGTCAGGTCTTTGAGGTCGAAGACACGCCCGAAGGCTCCGTCTTTTGCGCCCTCAGCAATCGCATCACCGACGCTCAATCCAAGATCATCCCCTTTATCCCATTGGATATCGTGGCCTTTTGCATGATCGACCCTGCCCATCTGGCGGATGAAACATGGCCATTGGCCGGGTTCGACCAGATCCCTGACGTAAACTTGTTCTACGACTTTGAAAAACGGCGCGAGCTTGGCTTCCCTGACACCCCTATCCACGACCCCGCTGTGATTGAGGCGTTCCTGAACGCCTGGCACGGCCACTACCCATGGGACGCCTTTGGCGACCTTTTTGCGCAGATCGCCTCCAATGGCGTCGACCGCACCGGCCCGCGTCATTCATGACAGATTTCGTCGGTGATCCCGCGATGGTGGCGCTGCAAAAGCAGATTCTGCAAAACCGCAAAGAGATCGACGCCGATCCCCTGCGCTGCAACGGTGGTCGCCTGATGCAGTTTCTCGACCCGGATCGAACCGGCTGGGATGTCATCAAGGCCGAGGCCGAACGCTACGGCATGGTGGGCCTGTTGATGGTTGACCCCGACCGTGCAAAGGCAGGCGCGCGCGCTACTTTCGGTTCTGACATCGCCCTGCCGCAATGGGCGATCTATGTGGCCACCTCTGATGCTGCAACCAAGGCCAGCTCTGCCGTCATCGCAAGCCATCACCTGCCACAAGGCTGGGCCGTGACGACGACAGCAAACCCTGACCCCGACCTCATCACTGATTGCCAAGAGCTCAATCTGCGCTGCGGCGTGGCCCCGCCACCCGGCTACTATCTGGGCGGCCAGCATTACGCCTCTGCGCTCACGACGCTACATGACGCGACCGGCACGCTGGCGGCATGTGCCTTTGCTGTTGACCGCCACCACCCCAAAGGTCGCTTGGCGCGCGATGCGTTCGCGGGAAGTGTCTCCGTTGCACCCGCACACCGGGGGATGGGCCTGGGGGCGCTGACCTTTGCGCATCTGCTGCACGATGGTCAGCCGCTGATCGGTTGCACAAGGTTTCATGCGGGCGCAAAGCCTGATAACGCGCCGTCCATCCGCATGATCGCGTCCGCTGGGCTTACCCACGACCCATCTCGCGCGATTATCGTCGTCAACCTTACGGGCGGATATATCACCCGATGACCCAATCTCGCATCGACCAACAAATCGCTTTCCTGACAGCCGCCGATGCGCTCAAGGGCGTCACGCGGGCCAACGTCCTGATGGACGGCTCGCGGCACGAAAACACCGCTGAGCACAGCTGGCACCTCGCACTCTGGGCGATGGTCATGGCCGATCAGGCCCCCGGCGTCGACCTGCACGCGGCCATTTCAATGGCGCTCCTGCATGATCTGGTTGAGGTTGACGCAGGCGACCACCCGATCCACCTGCCACAAGACGCATCGGCTATCGCCACCAAGGAAAAGGCCGCCGCCGACAGGCTTTACGGCTTGTTACCCTCTGACCAGGGCCAAGCATTCCGCGCCATCTGGGAAGACTTCGAGACCGGTATATCGGCCACCGCCCAATGCACCCGCCGTCTCGATATGACCCAGCCGCTGTTTCAGGCGCTGGCCAATCCGCACCAAAACCAAACCGACCATGACATCCTGCGGGCCATTCTGACCACTGGACGCTCCACCGCGCTGGCCGACACTTGGCCGCCGATCTATGCGCACGCCATGGGTCTCTTGGATAAAACGCCCACGCCCCTGCCCGCCCCTCTGGATGATCGCATCCGGTTTCTGGCGGAGGCGGACCGCCTCAAAACCACCCTGCGCGCCACCCGACTTTGCGACAATTCGCGTCCCGAAAACTCGGGCGAGCATAGCTGGCACATCGCCCTTTATGCCCTGACGCTGGCCGAACATGCCGCCCACCCGATCCAGATCGACCGCGTTGTGCAGATGCTCTTGATCCACGACCTTGTGGAAATCGACGCAGGCGACGTGCCGATCCATTCTGCCGCCGCACGGGATGAGGCCACGCAGGCACGCATCGAACAAGCCGCCGCCGACCGCATCTTTGGTCTATTGCCCGCCGATCAAGCCGCCAGCTTCCGCGCGCTTTGGGATGAATTCGAAGCGGCACAAAGCCCCGATGCGACCTTTGCCAAATCCATCGACCGGGTGCAGCCTCTGATCAGCAATCTGGAAACTGGCGGCACCTCTTGGCGCGACTACAACGTCACCCGCGCGCAGGTCGAAACCCGTGTCGGCGTTAAAGTCCAGCGCGGCGCACCCGCCGTCTGGGCCGCTGTCGCCCCGCGCATTGACGCGTGGTTTGCCGCGCATAGCTGACCCAATCCGCGCGCGGTTCATTGACATCCCCGCCCGCATCCGGCCAAACCCACCCATGACCCGCTTTCGCATCATCGCCAACCGTCACGCCCGGCTCTCTGCCATGTGTGTGCTCACACTTTTTGCAGCGATTTTCGCCTTTCCAGTGCTGGTCTACGGCCCCGTGGACCTCAGCGATGGCAGGGGCATGATCGAACTGCCGCTGCTGCTGTCCAACCTGCCTGTCCAGCTCATGACTTGCGTGATCGTGCTTGGCGCAGTGGCCGCCTTGGGATGGTGGCGACAGACCCGCCTGACCACACCGTTCGACCGCCGCGGGCTGCGCATCTCGCTCTATATCACTGCGATACCGCTGACGCTTTTTGCCATCCTCGCGATCCTGCTGCTGACCGAGGGCGACGTCTCGCGAAATGCGCTGATGCTCTTGGTGATCGTCTGCTTCAACCTACTGGTGGGCCTTTTTGAAGAGACACTCTTTCGCGGCATCGTCTTTCATGGTCTGCGCACGGCCCATAGCCTGTGGTTCGCGATCCTCGCCAGTTCACTGCTCTTTGGGCTCTTCCACATGGTGAACCTTGCCATCGGTCAAGGCTGGGACATCACTATCTTTCAGGTGGTAAATGCCACTGCCCTTGGCATCTTCTTTTGCGCCATCCTGCTGCAATCGGGCAACCTGTGGCCCGCGATCGTGCTGCACGCAGTCTGGAACAGCTACGCCATGGCGGGCCAACTGGCTGTCAGCAATGTGCCGCTGGACGATTTGCAACCCGACGACCTGACCGTGACGCCTGCCAATTACATCCTGCCGCTCCTGATCCTGCTCTCTGCCGTCTGGATTATCACCCTGTGGCACCGCCGACAGCCGCCCCCCATGCCCGTTTCCCGCGATTTGCCCTAGACACCACGCGGCAACAGGCATAGGCGGCACGCTTAGCCAAACCGGACCTGACCCATGATCACCACCCTCGCCGACGCCCTTGCCAAACAGGGCTACGATACCCTGACCCCCGTGCAAGAGGCGGTCACCGATCCCGATCTTGACGGCCGCGACCTGCTGGTGTCCGCGCAAACCGGTTCCGGCAAAACCGTGGGCTTTGGTCTGGCGATTGGCCCGACAATCCTGGGCGACGACGGCCGTTTTGGCCCTGCGACCACGCCGCTAGCGCTGGTCATTGCACCAACCCGCGAACTGGCGCTTCAGGTGAAGCGAGAGCTGTCGTGGCTTTATGCCGGTGCGGGTGTCACCATGGCCTCCACCGTGGGTGGCATGGACATGCGCGACGAACGCCGCGCTTTGGATCGCGGCGCACATATCGTTGTGGCGACACCGGGCCGTCTAAAGGACCACATCCTGCGTGGCTCGCTTGACCTTTCTGCCATCCGCGCCATCGTGCTGGACGAAGCTGACGAAATGCTCGACCTGGGCTTCCGCGAAGACCTGGAATTCATCCTGGGCGAAGCTCCCGCAGACCGCCGCACCCTGATGTTTTCGGCCACTGTGCCGCCGATGATCGCCAAGCTCGCCAAAAGCTACCAAACCGACAGCTACCGCGTGACGACCGTCACCAAGGAAAGCCAGCACGCCGATATCACCTACCGTGCACTGCAAGTGGCAAACCACGACGTGGACAACGCGATCATCAATGCGCTGCGTTTCTATGATGCCCCCAACGCCATCGTCTTTGCCAACACCCGCGCCATGGTCACCCGCCTGACCACCCGTCTGTCCAACCGGGGCTTTGCCTGTGTGGCGCTCTCGGGTGAGCTGTCACAACAAGAACGCAGCCACGCCCTGCAGGCCATGCGTGATGGCCGCGCCCGCGTCTGTGTCGCCACGGACGTGGCCGCCCGTGGTATCGATCTGCCCAATCTGGAACTGGTGATCCACGCCGAACTGCCCACAAACGCCGAGATTCTGCTGCACCGCTCTGGCCGCACAGGCCGCGCCGGGCGCAAGGGCATCTCTGCGATGATCGTGCCGCCCAAGATGAAGCGACGCGCGCAAAACCTGCTCAAATGGGGCAAGTTGAATGCCGAATGGGCCTTTCCGCCAAACGCCGAGGATATCCTGAAGGCCGATGAAGAGCGCCTGATGAACGATCCCGTTTGGACCGAAGACTTCACGGACGTCGAAACCACCTTTGCCGAGCGTCTCCTCGAAAAGCACGACGCCAAACAGATCGCAGCGGCCTATCTGCGGCTTTACCAAAACCGCCAGTCCGCACCGGAACACCTGTCCGAAGTCGTCGACATGCCCGACCGCCACGAAAAGCCAAAGCGTGAGAAAGCCGCCTTTGGCCCCTCCAAATGGTTCTCGGTTGATGTGGGCCGCGAGGGCAAGGCCGAAGCGCGTTGGCTTTTGCCGATGATTTGCAAGGCTGGCGGCATCACCAAGAACGAGATTGGCGCGATCCGCATCCAACCCCATGAAACCTTTGTGGAAATTAGTGAACCTGCGGTTGCGGGATTCCTGCGGAGCATTGGCAGCGACATGAGCCTTGAGAACCAGGCAACGCTCAAGGCACTCGACGGTGCGCCGCAAATCAGCGAGCGTCGTGGCCCCCGGCCCGACAAACGCGACTACCAAGCGCGCGACGACCGTGGCCCGCAGAAACCGCGCGACGACCGCGGCCCGCGCAAACCACGCGAAGACCGGCGCCCCCGCGATACATCGCCACCACCGCCCTCGCGTCAGGACGATGTGCCCCCAATTATCCCCGGTGCCGCCGACGATCCCAAACCGCGCAAGCCCCGGCACAACAAGGCGGAAAAGCGTGACCACTCCGGTGCCGTCACTGCCAAACGCGGGTTTGACAAGCCCAAGGGCGACAAGAAACCCTATCAGGGTAAAGGTGACGACCGTCCACGCGGCGACGGCAAACCCTTCAAGGGAAAGCCCGGCGGAAAACCAGGCGGCAAGCCGTTTTCAAAAGGCAAGCCGGGCGACAAACCCGGTGGGAAGCCCGGCGGCAAACCCCGCGCGAGTGCCTCTGACACTTCCAAGCGGTTCACGCCGCCCGGCGGCAAGCCCGGAGGCCGCAAGGGCCCCGGCAAAGGCGGAAATGCACCGCCAAAGCGTCAAAAGCACTGAAAACTCGCGCGAGCCGCCACATTTCCGCCACATTCCTGCCGCCCCAGCGGCAGATTTTCATGGTTCTTTAATCATATCGCCCAGCAAGAGGCGTGGGGATGATCCCCATCAACAGGCAACCTAAGGACAAAGCCATGGCCACTGCACCGCAAGCCCCCACCCAAAATCCACCCGCGCCCAAGCCCGCGCCGGTTGAAACAAGCGCGCCAAAGCCGCCTGTTTTCAAGGACTTCGCCAGCATCTAACTGCCCGGCCAGCCCTGAAGATCATTACAACATGCAATCCAATTGCATGTACGCGCCAGACTTTGCCTGCTGGCCCCGCCCCGGCCGCTTTGTTAAGCTCGGGCCATGACCGCCATATCCTCGATCCGCAATCTTGGCCCCGCCATGGAATCCGCCTTCAAGAAGGTCGGAATCACAAGCGCTGAGGAACTGCGTGAAATCGGCGCAGACGCCGCCTATGCCAAGCTTTTAGCCTCAGGCACCAAGCCGCATTTTATTGGATATTACGTGCTGCACATGGCCCTTCAGGGACGTCCATGGAATGACTGCAAGGGCGAGGAAAAGAAGGCCCTGCGCAAACAGTTTGACGCCCTCAAGGCCCAATCCTTTGACCAGGACCGCTCGGAGCTTGAGGATTTCCTCAACCGCATCGGTGTTGTCGATCTGTGATGCGGGCGTGCCGCAAGTCGACAGCCGTTAACGTCAAATTATCAAGTAGTTACGCCGCAAACTTCAAGTCAAAGAGACAGTAAAGAATGCGGCGCAAGTTCTTTTAGGCGACCAGCCCAAGTGGATCACCCACCGGCCACACCCCAAACAGATCGTTGGGATCGTTCGGATCGTCATAGATCGTATCGTAACCCATGTCCTCAAGCGCTGCCAAAGTCAGCGTCGAGATAAAGTTCGAGTTATCAATGTATCCGGTCATGATTTCCTTATCAAAGGTACCTTCGTCCCAGTGACCGCCAGCTGTGCCGCTGCCGCCATCCGTTTCGATCGGCACACCAAAGACAAAGCCATCTGCGGAATCGAGATCAGGGAACTCTTCGGCATAAACGCGGTTGGCATTCTCACCAGTAAACCGCAGGTCACCGCCGCTGACGGACCCTTCGGTCAGGCCCATGTAGCTCCACAATGTGCCAAAACCCATCGCGTGCAGCATTTCGTGCAGCACGATATCGTCCCACAGTCCGCGACCATTGTAGTTCGACGCATCGGCGCTATCGAAATCCATGTCGCCTGTGCTTGGCAAATAACCAGGATAACGCACAGCGCGCGGCCCGGCAGAGCCAAGCACACCGCCTGCCCCATCGATGTCTTCCAGCGACGCCGAAATGGTGATGTCGTCCACACCATAGTTATCCGGCAAGTCGGCCAGAATGATGCTGCTAAAGAAGTCCGCCGCACTGACAAACGCCTGCTGCAGTTCAATCGTCCACGTCCCGGTAAAGTTGACCGTCACGTTAAAGGATGAATCCACAGGCCCACCACTGGTGTAGCTCGTCAACAGGACAGGATCGGGATCAGGTACCGGATCGGGATCGGGCACTGGATCGGGATCAGGGTCTGGCACTGGATCGGGATCTGGCACCGGATCGGGATCGGGATCAGGTACCGGATCGGGATCGGGATCAGGTACCGGATCAGGATCAGGGTCTGGCGCTGGATCAGGATCTGGCACCGGATCGGGATCAGGATCTGGCACTGGATCGGGATCAGGCACCGGATCGGGATCAGGTTCCGGGTCCGGATCGTCTTTTGGCTTACCCTTGTCGGTCTTGGGATCAAAACACTTGGGAATATCCTTTTTGCCGTTCCCGCCCTTTGCCTCAGACGTTTCATCAACCGTCAGCGGTTCTGCTGCATCTTCATCGGCGGCCTCAACCGGCACCCCTTCGGCGTCGATCAGACCTGCTTCTAATGCGGTTTGATAATCAACGAAAATGATCTGATCATCGGTCCAGCTCTCGATGAAGATCGCGTGATCGGCATGTGGCAGATGCGTGGAATGATCGTGATCATGATCCTCTTCCTTCTCGCCGCAGCAAATTTCGCACCCCTCGCAATCATCGCTGTGATCATGGGCGTGGGCGTCGTCATGATGGTGGTCGTGCATATTGCTTTTGAGGCCATTCGACCGCTCGCGATGCATCTCCCACATGTCCTGGGCCTTTTCATTTGCGCCCAATAACTCGATCTCAAACGTCTGTTTTTCCGTCGTCATTTAGTGCTCCTGCATCTGACCCATCCCGGCCAGTGGTGGCGCCAAAGAAAATGGGGCCGCCGGACCCAATACTCGAAACACATGAACAAAGGTTTGGGACGCTTTACCGACAAAATCAGGGCAGATCGCGGCAATAATTATGGCGGGTTCAAGGCAAACGGCAGGATTATGCAGGGCGTTGGGCGAAGAACGGCACAACAATGTGAATAGTATTTACATTTTTTGACAAATTCGTTATGTTAAGACCATGAACATTGAACAGCACCTCGATTCTGAGCTTTCTCGCCTGCGCAAAACCGCCCGCCGGATGGACGCATTGTTCTATATTCCGCGCACGCGAATCTCTATCGGGTTCGACAACATCTTGGGTTTGATCCCTGTGGTGGGCGATCTTCTGGCACTCGGCCCGGCCCTTTGGATGGTGTGGAAGGCGCGCCAACTGGGCGCGACACCGGGCGCGCTGGCCTATATGCTCTTTAACGTGATGCTAGACGTGGTGGTCGGGTCGATCCCGATTTTCGGCGATATCTTCGACATGCTCTACAACGCCAACATCCGCAATTACCGCGCGCTGGAACGCAATTTGAACCTGCAAGCCGCCGGTGCCCGGACGGTCTATGATCCCGCGACCCTTACGCCACAAACACAAAGGCCGCCCCTCAACGGAACGGCCCTCATCTCGTAGGGTGGGCAATCTGCCCACCAGTGGTTTTGGCGTTTAGCCGACCAGCTCAAGACCGGAAAAGAAGAACGCGATTTCTTCGGCAGCCGTTTCAGGCGCATCCGACCCGTGGACAGAGTTCTCACCGATCGACAGCGCGAATTCCTTGCGGATTGTGCCTTCTGCGGCGTCTGCTGGGTTGGTGGCACCCATGACTTCGCGGTTCTTCATGATGGCGTCTTCGCCTTCCAGAACCTGCACAACGATTGGCTCAGAGATCATGAATTCGCAAAGCTCGCCAAAGAACGGACGTTCAGCGTGCACGCCGTAAAACTGCTGTGCCTGTGCCAGTGTCAGCTGGATACGCTTGGACGCGACAACGCGCAGGCCAGCTTCTTCGAACTTGGCGACGATCTTGCCGGTCAGGTTGCGCTTGGTTGCGTCAGGTTTGATGATGGAAAAGGTGCGTTGGATAGCCATGATATGCCTCTTGAACAATGGCAGCAGACCCATTGCCTGCCGTGCTTGGCCGCGCATTAGCACGGGTCCAGAAGCTTGAAAACCCTTTGCGGGTGCGGCCCGCACCCGGCGCAGCACCCGGCTGTGCCCCATCCATCGCCAAGGCTGGCTGCAAAGCGCCAATGCGAATGCACCATCGACACCAACAGACACGACAAACGCGCACGCCGGAAAGCGGCCCTTGGGTCAAAATCGATTCGCGACCTGCCGCACCGCGGCCAAAAACAGGCCAAATCTGCCGCCCCCGCGCCGCACGGCGATTTTTCAGTTTGAAAAATCTGGCCACTGCAAAACATGGCTGCCGCTAACAAGACAGATGATGCGCCTGCGCGCCGGCCGATTTTGTGTTTTTCAATCTGAAAACCACCACCCTTTTTTGTTGTCAGCTTTCGCCCCCGATGCACAGTCTATGGCGCGCATTCGCGCAGGTTATGTAACACAAGTTGGATGGGACAATGGTTGATTTCAAACGAACAAAATTTGCGGCCGCCGCCGCGTTCTTTACGCTGGCCACCTCTGCGCAAGCGGCCACAATAGACCTTATTACAAATGGCGGGTTCGAATCGGGCAGTACCGGCTTCTCGACCGATTTTGCCAATGCCAACGGCGGTTTTCCCGGTGGCCCGGCAACGCTGTCTGTCGTAACGGTCGACTTTCTGGGGCTCTCCGTGAATTCTGGTAACGCGTTCCTCGCGGTGAATGGTGGCAACACCCCGAACGCCTTCCCCACCGTCTGGGAACAGGACGTCGCAATTGTATCCGGCATATCCTACACCCTTTCCCTCGCCCTGGGCGGCACCTCCGCCGCGCCAACCCCGGTTGGGCAGCTTTCGGTGCAACTTGACGGGGTCGAACTTCTAAATGCCTCCGCACCGGCGGGCGCCAGCTTCCTGACCTTCGGTACCACGTTCACCGCGACCCAGACCGGCACCTTTGCGCTCTCGTTCGTGGAACAAAGTGTTGGTTTTGGCGGCAATGACTATGGGCTTGATGACATCTCATTGACCTATGACGACCAACAAACCCCGTCCCAGGTGCCGCTGCCCGCAGGCGGTCTGCTACTGCTGTCGGGCCTTGGACTTGGCGGCTTGCTACACAGGCGCCGCCGGACACACTAGTCAAGCGCGCGGTTTTCTGTCCCTGCAAGGGCAGCGTCCGGTCAAGGGTCATTGACCTTGCCCCTTGACCGGGTCAAACCGCGCCTATGCTAAAGCTCACAGACATCACCTACGGCGTCGAAGGCCGTCACCTGATCGAACACGCCAGCGTGACGATCCCCACAGGTCATAAGGTCGGCCTTGTCGGTCGCAATGGCACCGGCAAAACCACGCTCTTCCGGGTGATCCGGGGTGAGATGGTGCTGGATACTGGCAACATCGACCTGCCGCGCGGCTGGAAGATCGGCGGCGTCAGCCAAGAGGTGCCGGGTAACGAGGTCAGCCTTGTCGATACCGTCCTTGCCGCCGACACCGAACGCGCCGCCCTGCTGGCCGAGGCAGAAACCGCGACCGACCCCAACCGCATCGCCGACATCCAGACCCGCCTGACTGACATCGACGCTTGGTCTGCAGAGGCGCGCGCCGCCACCATCCTGCGCGGCCTTGGCTTTACCAATGACGAACAAAAACAGCCCTGCTCTGCTTTTTCAGGCGGCTGGCGGATGCGCGTGGCGCTCGCGGCCGTGCTGTTTTCCGAACCTGACCTACTGCTTTTGGACGAACCCACAAACTACCTCGACCTCGAAGGCGCGCTCTGGCTGGAAAACTACCTCACCCGCTATCCCCATACCGTCATCATTGTCTCGCACGACCGCGAATTGCTGAACCGCTCCGTCGGCGGCATCCTGCATCTTGAAGACAAGGGGCTGACCTACTACACGGGCAACTACGACAGCTTCGTCAAACAGCGCATGGCCAAACGCGCCGTGCAGGCCGCCGCGGCCAAGAAACAGGCGTTGCAACGCGCCCACCTGCAAAGCTTTGTGGATCGGTTCAAGGCCAAGGCCTCAAAGGCCAAACAGGCGCAATCCCGCGTCAAAATGCTCGAAAAGATGGAAACCATCCGCACCCCCGAAGACGCCGCACGGACCGTCTTCACCTTCCCAAAGCCCGAAGAGCTGTCGCCCCCCATTATCGCCACCGAAGGTGCTGCCGTGGGCTATGGCAATCACATCGTGCTGCACGATCTGAACCTACGCATCGACCAGGACGACCGCATCGCGCTTTTGGGGCGCAACGGGGAAGGAAAATCCACCCTGTCCAAGATGTTATCGAACCGTCTTGATGTGGCGCGCGGGCAGATGATCACCTCCAACAAGCTGCGCATCGGCTTCTTTGCCCAGCATCAGGTGGACGAACTGCACGTCGACGAAACCCCGCTGGAACACCTGATCCGTGAACGCGCGGAAGAGGGCCAGTCCAAGCTGCGCGCCCGCCTCGCAGGCTTTGGCCTTGGCCCCGATCAGGCCGATACCGAAGTGGGCCGCCTTTCGGGTGGTCAAAAGGCGCGCCTGTCGCTCTTGCTCGCCACCCTGCCCGCGCCGCACCTCCTGATCCTTGATGAGCCGACAAACCACCTTGATATCGAAAGCCGCGAAGCGCTGGTCGAGGCGCTAACCGCCTATACCGGTGCCGTGATCCTCGTCAGCCACGATATGCACCTGCTGTCGATGGTGGCCGACCGCCTCTGGCTGGTCAAAGACGGCCATGTCAAACCCTATGAGGAAGACCTGCAAGCCTATCGCAAGATGCTGTTGACCCCGGACAAACCCGCGCCCAAGGACAAGGCAAAACCGGTCAAGGCCAAGGCGACACGCGATGAGCTTCTTGCGCTCAAATCCGAAGTCCGCAAAGCCGAAGAGCGCGTGACAAAAATCTCTGACATGCGCGACAAACTCGCCAAGAAGCTCGCCGATCCTGTGCTTTACGAAGACGCCCGCAAGGGCGAGCTTGCCACGTGGAACCAGAAATACGCCGAAGTCATGAACGGGCTAGAGCGCGCCGAAGCCCTCTGGATGGCCGCGCTGGAAAAGCTGGAAAAAGCGCAGAAATAGGCCTGCCGAAATCGTTTTCCAATGGCCGCACTGCGAGCAAGAACCGACCTTCGCGCCGTTTGGGCCAAGGTCGGATCTGCTTGCACGCAAGGGGCGTTCGCCCCCTGCGGGTTTCGCAATCAGGTGATGACGTTGAACGCAGGCCCGTAGGGATAGCCTGTGATGTTTTCGTTCCCGTCCTCTGTAATGACCAGAATGTCATGTTCGCGATATCCACCTGCGCCGGGCGTGCCCTCTGGAACTGTCAGCATCGGCTCCATTGAGATCACCATGTCGGGTGTCAGCACGGTATCAATGTCCTCGCGCAGCTCCAGACCCGCCTCGCGACCGTAGTAGTGAGACAAAACGCCAAAGGAATGCCCGTATCCAAACGTCCGGTATTGCAGCAAATCACGCTCCGTAAAGAACGTGTTGATCTGTTCCGTCACCTCCGCGCAGCTCGCGCCCGGCTTCAAAAGACTCATGCCAAATTCATGAGCGGCGACGTTGGCCTCCCAAATTTTCAGGCTGGCCGGGTCCACCGTTTCAACAAACAATGTCCGCTCAAGGGCTGTGTAATACCCGCTGATCATCGGGAAGGTGTTGAGGCTCAGGATATCGCCCGGTCGTAGCACGCGCGCGGTGACGGGGTTATGCGCGCCGTCGGTGTTGATGCCCGATTGGAACCAGACCCACGTATCGCGATATTCCGCGTCAGGGAACCGCTTGGCGATCTCCAGCTCCATCGCGTCGCGGCCCGCCATGGCCACGTCAATTTCGCGGGTGCCTGCCTTGATGGCGTCCTTGATCGCATAGCCCCCGACATCCGCCACCTGCGCGCAGGACCGGATCAGCGCGATTTCAGCGGCGGATTTGTGCATGCGTTGGCGCATCGTCATCGGGGCCACATCTACCGTTGCCTTTGGCGACAGGAAGCTGTCCATCAAATCACACTGCGCGAGCGTCAGGTGATCCGCTTCATATCCGATGGTCTTGCCTGCGCCCGTGACGGACAGCACCGCCCGCCAATAGTTATTCCGCTGCCAGTCGGTATAGGTGATGTTATCGCCATGACTGCGCCGCCAGGGCTGGGCCGCGTCAATCCCCGCGCTGATCGTCACATCTTCGGTTTGGGTCACAACCAAAGCGTAAGGCCGCCCGAACGCACAATAAAGAAAGCCCGAGTAGTAAGCGACATTGTGCATCGACGTGAAAACGCAGGCCTCAACACCGTTGGCCTGCATGTCCGCCCGCAGGCGCGTCAGGCGATCCTCATACTCTCGCGGCGCAAAAGGCAGGGTCTTTTCACCCTGATGAAAACGGTAAAATTCTGGACGATCCATGTCTGGCTCCTTCACCATCATGCCGCGACACGACCCGAAGAAGCTGACCTTCCCCGGCTGTATCACAGCAAAGAAAAATCCCGGCGTTCAGGAAGGGAAAATGGGTATGCATCTGAATGCTGGCGACGCCATCGCCGACCCATGCCGCTTTATGCATCGCACCTGCGGCGTCTGGCAAGTCTCTTGAACACGGGGCTTCGCCGCGCGACTGAACAACAGTAAGTCTGACCAACCCCGCCTGAAACACCTCACTTTCACCTCTGGCCTTCTGCGGTCCGCTCCATCATCTTGCCCTCACGCCGCCAACCACGGGCCAAAGCCAATGACCGAAATCGCGACCCTCATCACCGTCTTTTCGACCCTTTTCATCATCATCGACCCACCCGGTCTTGCGCCGATTTTTCTGGCGCTGACCCAAGGCCTCAGCCCCGCCCAGCGGCGCACTATCGCGCTGCGGGCCTGCGTGATTTCTGCCGTGCTGATGCTGATGTTCCTTTTTGTTGGTGAAGCTGTGCTCAATTTCATCGGCATCTCCATGCCCGCCTTCCGCATCGCAGGTGGAGTGCTCTTGTTCCTCACAGCGCTTGAGATGTTGTTCCAACGCCGCCAGGCCCGCCGCGCCGACAATGCAGAGGAAGGGGCCGCTGACCATGACGACCCCTCGGTCTTCCCCCTCGCTCTGCCGCTGATCGTGGGGCCCGGTGCGATCACAACGATTATCCTCTTTGCGGGCCAAGCCCAAACCGCGCTTGATATCGTCACACTCGCGGTTGTCATGCTGTCGGTTCTGGTGATCGTCTTTTTGGCCTTCCTGTCGTCCTCGGCGATTGAACGGCTGTTGGGCAAAACCGGCCTCAACATTCTGACCCGCGTCCTGGGGATGCTGCTCGCGGCTTTGGCAATTCAGTTTATCCTAGACGGGATCCGCCAGTCTTTTGGTCTGGGCGGTTAGTGCCTATATCGATCCCATGAACAGTGACCAACTTCTTGATCTGACCTATCTGGGGCTTCTGGGCCTTGTGATCGGCGGCAGCTATCTCATCGCAAACCGCAAGAATATGGGCCAAATGGCGCAATACGGGGCGATCTGGGCCTTGATCTTTGTGGGCGTGATCGCCGCTTATGGCCTCTGGGGCGACGTCAGCCGCGATCTGGCGGGCAGTCAAAACGTCTCGGATGCTGGCGTGATCACTGTGCCGCAGGCGAGCGATGGGCATTATTACCTGACCCTTGATATTAATGACACGCCGGTGAATTTTGTTGTGGATACAGGGGCTTCCATGATGGTCCTCACCCAACGTGATGCCGCGCGGATCGGCTACAACACGTCCACGCTGCAGTACACAGGCTCAGCCAACACCGCCAATGGCGTGGTGCGTACGGCGGATGTCTGGCTGGACAAGGTCGCACTTGGCCCAATCGTCGACACCGATTTCCGCGCGACCGTGAACCAAGGCCAGATGGAGGGCTCGCTTTTGGGCATGTCCTACCTTGACGGCTTTTCCGCGATCCAGTTTGCTAACGGCGAACTCACACTTCAAAGGTAGCCCATGTTCCGCACCATCTTGCTTTGCCTGACCCTGACCGCCTGTGCAGGGACCAATACGCTGCCCGAGGATTTCAATTCCGACTTTGCCTTCTAGGCCTCGCCTCCCCCAGCTTCCGCCTTTTTCACCCAGCGGCCATCATCCTGCGCCCAGTATTGCGCTTGGCACCCTTCTCCCGTCAGACCTTTCCACTGGTCCCGCGCGGTTTGCAGCGCTTCGCCGTCCGCCCCGTCAAAGAGAACGCAAACCCGCTGCGCCAAGCCAACTTCGCTTGATGTGATCGCCGCGCCGCCCACGCTCATCACACAATCAAACCCATCCGCAGGCACATCGCCTAACAAGATGGGCTGGTCTGCGTCGTGCGCGCCACCGGCCATCCCATGCGGCAGAAACCCGTCGGGGTCGCCCTCCCACAACACCTGATCCAGACGCTGCAAAAGCGGTGCAGGCCCACGCACCAGCACCCGCCACCCCGCCTGCCGCGACTTGGTCAAAAGCATCGGCAGCGTCGCCTCCAGCGGGCTTTCGGTCAGGTGATAAAAGAACGCAGCGCCCATGCCCTAGCCCTCAAACTGATCCGCGATCAGCCGGTTCAGCGCCGCAACACCCCAGCCCGTCGCGCCGCCGGGCGCAAGTGCTGTGCCGCTCTTGATATGGGCCACGCCCGCGATATCAAGATGGCACCATGGCATGTCATCCTTCACAAACCGCTGCAGGAATTGTGCCGCCGTGATGGACCCTGCTGGCCGCCCGCCTGTGTTCTTGATGTCCGCAATCCGGCTTTTGATCAGCTTGTCGTAGCCTTTGCCCAGCGGCATCCGCCACGCACCTTCGCCCTCGGCTTCTGCGGCTTTCAGGAACTGCCCCGCCAACGCATCATCATTGCTGAAGACGCCTGCATTCTCATGGCCCAGCGCGATGATCACCGCGCCTGTGAGCGTCGCCAGATTGATCATCCCCTGCGGCTTGAACCGTTCCTGCGCGTACCAAAGCACATCCGCCAGCACCAAACGCCCCTCGGCATCGGTGTTGATGATCTCAATCGTGGTGCCCGACATTGCCGTCACCACGTCGCCGGGCCTCGTCGCTGTGCTGCTCGGCATATTTTCAACGATCCCCACAAGTCCGACCACATTGGCCTTCGCCTTGCGCAGCGCCAGCGTCCGCATCACGCCAGACACCACACCTGCGCCGCCCATATCCATCGTCATGTCTTCCATGCCCGCCGCGGGTTTCAGGCTGATCCCGCCGGTGTCAAAGACCACCCCCTTGCCGACAAGGGCAAAGGGGGCCTCATCACCGCCGCCATTCCACTGCATGACAACCACTTTGGACGGGCTTGCTGACCCCTGCCCCACACTCAAAAGCGACCGCATCCCCAGTTTTTCCAGCTCCGGCTCTTCGAGGATTTCAACCTCCAGCCCCAGCTCCTGCATCGCGGCCAGACGGGCGGCAAAGTCGTCGGTGGTCAGCACATTGGCAGGCTCATTGGTCAGATCACGGGTAAAGAACACGCCCTCTGCCACAGCCATGCCAGACCGCGCTTCAGCCGCGACCTCTTCGGGCTTGGACACCATCATCGTGACGCTACCCTTTGGGTCGCTTTCCTTCGACTTGTGCACGTCAAAGTCATAGGCCCGCAGCGCGATCCCCAGCGCCACCTCTTCGGCCCGGCCGAAAGCCCCCGCGACAACGCACAGCCCTGCCTTGCCCAGCGCCTTACCCAAGGCAGCACCCGCCTTACGCGCGCGCGCAACATCGGGCCGCTTGGACAGCTTCACCACGATCACCGCCTCTGCGGCCATGCCCGCCGGGAACCCCATGCGCATAACATCGCCCTCACTGGCCTTTTCAAACGCCGCACTCTCGACCAACCGCGTCAGCGCCTTGCGGCTCAGCGTGTTCACCTTGCGCGCGCCCGCATCAAGCTTGCCATCAGGCGTCACAAAGACCGCGATCATGCCCTCCACTGCGCCCAGCGCATCCAGATCAACAGCTTCAAAACGGATATCAACGGGGGTGGTCATGGGCGCGGCCTTTCAAAGCGGATCAAATCATCCCCCAATGCCTAGCGATCCCCCGCCACAATGACCAGTTTGCAGTTTTGTCTGGCCCCCGCTTGCGCTAGTTTCTCCGACAAAAGAATGGGGTGCGGGCGTTTGCCGCGATTTGACCGATATCTGCTGGCGCAACTGATGATGCTCTTTGGCTTCTTCAGCCTTGTGCTTGTTCTGGTCTATTGGATCAATCAGGCGGTGCGCCTCTTTGATCAGCTGATCGCTGACGGCCAATCCTTTGGCGTCTTTCTGGAATTCACCGCGCTCTCCCTCCCCGGTGTGATCCGCCTCGCCCTGCCCCTCGCGGCCTTTGCCGCCTCTGTCTATGTCACCAACCGGATGAGCACGGAATCCGAGCTTGTCGTCGTGCAGGCCACCGGCTTTTCACCCTGGCGCATGGCGCGGCCCGTGTTGGTCTTTGGCCTGATCGTGGCGCTCTTGATGTCGGTGCTGATGCACATCCTTGTGCCGCTCTCGACCGCGCAGCTCAACGACCGCCAAGGCGAAATCGCACAAAACGTCACCGCCCGGATCCTGACCGAAGGCCAGTTCCTCGAGCCCGCCCCCGGCATCACCGTCTATATCCGGGAAATCACACCGGCGGGTGAGCTGCGCGATGTCTTCCTCTCTGACCTGCGTGATCCGGGAGCGGAGGTGACCTATACCGCCTCGCAAGCCTATCTGGTGCGCACCGCCGATGACGCGCAACTGGTCATGGTCGATGGCCTCGCCCAGACCCTGCGCACCGCAACCGGTCGGCTCTTCACCACCTCCTTCAGCGATTTTGCCTATAACATCGGCGACCTGATCGCCGTCACGCCGTCTGACCAACGCACCGCACGCGAGTTGATGACGTGGGAGCTGCTGAACCCCACCCCCGCGCTTGAGGCTGAAACGGGCCGCACTGCCGCACAGCTTGTGGCCGACGCCCATGACCGCGTGTCCCAAGCCCTACTTGGAACGATTGCCGCCCTTCTGGGCTTTGCCGCGCTCATCGTCGGCGGGTTCAGCCGCTTTGGCGTTTGGCGGCAGATCGTCGGCGCGATCTTCCTGATCATCGTCATCAAAGCGCTTGAGACCACAGGCCTCAACATCGCGCGCACCACACCGGGGATGTGGTATGCCAGCTACCTCGCCGTCGTGGCTGGGGCCGTGATCATCGTCACCCTTCTTTACATCGCGACCAAACCGTTCCTCTTCAAACGCAAACCGGGGGCGCTGGCATGATCCTTGATCGCTACTTTGCCCGCCGCTTCGTGATGATCTTTGCGGGTGTGTTCTTTGTCTTTCTGCTGATCTCCGGCTTTCTGGGGCTCGTGGACCAACTCCGCCGGTTCTCTGGCGCAGATGCCACGTTCGGCCAAGTCTTCCGCCTGTCCCTTTTGGCGATCCCGCAATCGATCTACCGCATCCTGCCGCTCATCATGATCATCTCTACCATCTCGCTCTTTCTTGGCCTCGCCCGCAGTTCCGAGATGGTGGTCACCCGCGCCGCTGGCCGCTCTGCCTTGCGCGCGCTTGTGCCCCCCGCCCTGATGGCGCTGCTGATTGGCATGCTCGCGGTCGCCGCCTTCAACCCCATCGTTGCAGCCACTTCGCGGCAATACGACATCCGCGCCAACCTGCTCACTGGCGAAAGCCCGATCCTGTCGCTGGGTGAAACCGGCCTATGGCTGCGGCAAGGGGATGAAACCGGCCAAACCGTGATCCGTGCGGCGGGTGCCAACCTTGGCGGCACCGTGTTGCAAGACGTCAGCTTTATCGCCTTTGCCCCAACAGGTGGCCCAACGCTGCGGATCGACGCCGTCACCGCCACGCTTGTCGACGGCAACTGGCAGCTCAGGGACGCCAAACGCTGGCCTCTCGCCCTTGATACAACGCCAGAGGCGCAGGCCACGACCCATCCCATGCTCTCGATCCCCTCGACCCTGACGCCTGACCAGATTCGCAACAGCTTTGGCACGCCCTCGTCGATCTCAATCTGGGACCTGCCCGCCTTTATCGACCGGCTGCAAACCTCCGGCTTTTCGGCCCAGCGTCACACCGTCTGGTTCCAGATGGAAATCGCCCTGCCGCTCTTTCTGGTCGCCATGGTGATGATCGGTGCCGCCTTTACCTTGCGCCACCAACGCGGTGGCAAAACCGGACTCGCCGTCCTCTTGGCAATCCTACTGTCCTTCACCCTCTACTTCCTGCGCAACTTCGCGCAAATCCTGGGCGAAAACGGCGATGTGCCCGCAGCATTGGCCGCTTGGGCCCCGCCACTCATTGCCATCGGCCTCGCCATGGGGCTCTTGCTGCATCGGGAAGAAGGCTGATGCGCTGGCTCATCTTTTTCTTGCTTTTGCCCCTTGCAGCCGCCGCGCAAACCCCCGCGACCCTTGTGGCCGACAGCGTGACTGTCGCCGGCGGTGAACGCCTGATCGCGTCCGGCAATATTGAGGTTTTCGCCGACGGCACCCGTATGTCCGCCGCCCAGATCATCTATGACCGCCCCAGTGACCAACTGACCATCACCGGCCCGATCTTTATCACCGCCCCTGATGGCACGATCCTGACAGCAAACAGCGCCACGCTGGACCCCCGTCTTGAAAACGGTGTCCTTTTGGGCGCGCGCCTTGTGCTGAACCAACAGCTGCAACTGGCCGCCAATCAGATCGACCGGGCCGAGGGGCGCTATTCCCAGCTCTACAAAACCGCCGTCACCTCCTGTGCTGTCTGCGGTGGTAAGGCCCCGCTTTGGGAAATCCGCGCCGAGCGGATCGTCCATGATGAAGAGGCAGGCCAGCTTTACTTTACCGGCGCGCAGTTCCGCGTCGCAGGCGTGCCGCTCGTCTACCTGCCCCGTGTGCGCCTGCCGGATCCCAGCGTTGACCGCGCCACCGGCCTGCTGATCCCGCGTGTCCGTTCTACCGACCAGCTCGGGATCGGGCTCAAGCTCCCCTATTTCATCACGCTGGGCGACCACCGCGACGTGCTGCTCACGCCCTATGTCTCGCCTGAGACCCGCACGCTTGAGGCGCGCTACCGCCAAGCCTTTGCCACGGGCGACATCGCAATCTCAGCCGCCGCCAGCGACGACACGCTGGGTGACGATGGCGCGCGCGGTTACATCTTTGCCATGGGCCGCTTTGATCTGGGCCGTGGCTATACGCTGAACTTCGACGCCGAGGCCGCGAGCGACGACGCCTACCTGCTGGACTACGGCTATTCCGAGAAAGACCGCCTCGATAGCGCCGTCTCACTGACCCGGATCACCGACAACGCCCTGCTGGACGCAAGCTTTACCTACTACCAGACCCTGCGCGACGACGAATCAAACCGCTCCCTACCGCCCATCGTGGCAGAGGTTACCTACGACCGCCGCCTTGCTGCCGCCGGTGGCACGCTGACCCTTGGGGCATCGGGCGATGCGATCATCCGCTATGGCGACGCCACGGGCGAAGATGGCCGCGACGTGACCCGTGTGGGTGCGAATGCAAACTGGGACCGCACATGGGTGGCCCCCATCGGGCTGCTGACAACCGCGACAGCGGACCTGCGCGCCGATTGGTATCAGGTCAACGATTCCGGCGCGTTCAAGACCGATCTCACCCGCGCCGTGCCCAGCCTTGGTGTCACCATGCGCTACCCGCTGACCAAACAAACCTCCAACGCCAGCCACCTGCTGGAACCCACCTTGGCGCTGGCCTGGTCTGACGCTTATGGCGATGCCGTCCCGAATGAGGACAGCACGCGCCCTGAATTCGACACCGCGAACCTGATGTCCCTTACCCGCTTTCCCGGCGATGACGCCGTTGAAACCGGCCTGCGTGGCACTGTAGGGCTGAACTACACCCGCGTCGGCAAAGGCGGCAGCCATACATCGCTTAGCTTCGGGCGCATCTTCCGCGACACCGCGCAAACCGATTTCACCGTCACCTCGGGCCAGCGCGACAAACGCTCTGACTGGCTGATCGCGGGGCATGTCCTGTTGCCCCAAGGCCTGCGGGTTGAAGGGCGCAGCCTTTTCTCGGATGACTTCCAGCCGGTGCTGGCCCAAGCGCTCGTGGATTGGCAAACCGAAACGCTGAACCTTGGGGCCGCCTATATCTACCAGATCGCCGATGGCGAGGTGGGCCGCTCTGACACTGTGTCGGAATGGTCGGTCGATGGCAGCGTGCGCCTCTCACCCAGCTGGGCCGTCAGCTTTGACGCCCGCTACGACATTATCGCCGACGCGCCCGCCACCGCAGGCCTTGGCGTGGAATGGCGCAACGAATGCGTGACAGTCGATCTTTCGGTCTCGCGCCGCTATACGTCTTCCACTACGGTGGACCCATCGACGGATTACGGGTTATCGGTGTCCTTGGCAGGCTTTTCCGCCGCCAGCGTCACCGGCAGACCCACAGCCCGTTGCACGCAATAACCAGACGACCCAAAGGACCTAGACGATGCGCCTTGCACCCCTCTTGCTTTCGATCCTGCTGGCCCTGCCTGCGGCCATCGCTTCTGCCCAGAACTTTTCGCCCGCGATCACGGTCGACAACAAGGTGGTCACGGTCTTTGAACTGGAACAGCGCCGCAAGCTGCTGGAGCTATTCCGCACGCCGGGCAATCTGGACGAACTGGCCCGCGAGCAATTGATCGACGACCGGCTCAAGCAGATCGCGCTGGACCGCGCGGGCCTGTCAATCACGCCAGAAGCGCTCGCCAATGAGGTTGAGGCCTTTGCAGGCCGCGCAAATCTGACGGCTGAGCAATTCACGACGATCCTTGCGCAAAATGGCGTTGCCTATGAAACGCTCGAGGAATTCGTGCGCATGGGCGTCAGCTGGCGCGACTATATCCGGTCCCGCTATGGCAATTCCGTCACCATCACCGCCGCTGACATCGACCGCGCGTTGGGCCAGTCCGGTGCTGGCGCGGACGGGATTGAGGTGCTCTTGTCCGAAATCATCATCCCCGCGCCACCACCACAGGCGGCCCGCGCCAACGCGCTGGCCAGCCAGATTGCGCAAACCACGTCCGAGGCGCAGTTTTCCAGCTTTGCCCGGCAACACTCTGCGCTGCCATCACGCAACAATGGCGGACGCTTGGGCTGGTTGCCAATCTCAAACTACCCGCCCCAACTGCAGGGCCTCTTGCTGGGTCTGTCCCCGGGTGAAGTCACCGCCCCCATCGGCATCACGGGCGGCGTCGCCCTCTTCCAAATGCGCGGCGTGCGCGAGGTTGCCTCAGCGCCGAGTGCACCAACCTCCATTGAATATGCAGCCTACTACATCCCCGGCGCGGGCACCGATGCAGGCCGCGCCGCAGCGGCCCGCCTGGCACTGGACGTTGATGTCTGTGACGACCTTTACGGTGCCGCGCAGGGCCAAGCCCCCGAAGTCCTGGAACGCAACGAACGCGCCCCTTCTGAGATTCCGCAAGACATCGCGCTTGAGCTGGCCCGTCTCGACCGGGGTGAGGTCAGCTACAACGTGACCCGTGGCAACAACATCGTTTTCCTGATGCTGTGTAACCGTCAATCCAGCGAAGACACCGGCGACCGCACAGCCGTGGCCGAACAGCTGCGCAGCCAACGTCTGGCGGGTCTCGCAAATGCGCTGCTGGAAGAGCTGCGCTCTTCGGCAAATATCAACGGCTGATGTCCCAGCCCCCCATCGTGATCAGTTGCGGCGAGCCTGCGGGCATCGGCCCCGAAATTGCCGTGACCGCTTGGGCAGCCCTGAAGGATCAGGTGCCGATCGTGTGGATTGGTGACCCCAGCCACCTGCCCACACATACACCGTCCGATTTTCCGGTGCTTGCGCGCGACTTTGGCGCACCCCGCGTGCCCGGCGTTCCCAACCCCGCCCATGCCCAGGGTGTCATCGACGCCATCGCCGAGGGCGTTGAAATGGTTACCTCCGGCAAGGCCCGCGCCATCTGCACCGCCCCCATCCACAAAGCCGCGCTGAAAGACGGTGCTGATTTCGCCTACCCCGGCCATACCGAATACCTCTCGGCGCTGGCCGGTGATGTGCCCGTGGTGATGATGCTCGCCTGCGACGCCCTGCGCGTCGTGCCCGCCACCATCCATATCCCGCTGTCCGAGGTGCCAAGCCAACTGACCGCACGGCTCTTGACCGACACCGCGTTGATCACGGCCCGCGCGCTGCAACGCGACTTTGGCATCACCTCACCACGCATCGCCGTCGCCGGGCTGAACCCCCACGCAGGCGAAGACGGCAAGATGGGCCATGAAGAGGGTGAGATGATCGCCCCCGTCATCACCGCCCTGCGGGCGCAGGGGCTTGATATCTTTGGACCGCTCTCAGCAGATACGATGTTTCACGCAGGCGCGCGCGCGGGCTATGACGTGGCCCTGTGCATGTATCACGATCAGGCCCTGATCCCCATTAAGACACTCGACTTTTCAGGCGGCGTGAACGTAACCCTTGGCTTGCCGTTCATCCGCACCTCTCCCGATCACGGCACTGCGTTTGATATCGCAGGTAAGGGCATTGCCGACGCCACATCGATGATCGCCGCGATCAAGATGGCCGCCACCATGGCCGATGCGCGGAGCAGGTGATGCGATTTTTCGGCGAAAAATCATGCCTCCGGCGGGGATATTTAGAGATCAAAGAAAGACCCATGCATGATTGATGATCTTCCCCCGCTGCGGCAGGTGATCGACGCCCATGGGATCGCCGCCAAAAAGTCGCTTGGTCAGAACTTTCTGCTCGACCTCAATCTGACGGCCAAGATTGCGCGGCTGGCGGGTGATTTGTCTGAAACAGATGTGCTTGAGGTCGGCCCCGGCCCCGGCGGACTAACCCGTGGGCTACTCGCCGAAGGCGCGCGCCGCGTGCTGGCCATTGAAAAAGACCCGCGCTGCGCCCCCGCGCTTGACCAGATCGCCGCCCGCTACCCTGACCGCATGTCTTATGTCGTGGGCGACGCGCTGGACGTGGATGTCACACGGCACCTGACACCGCCCTATAAGATCGCAGCGAACCTGCCCTACAACGTAGGGACAGAGCTTTTGGTCCGCTGGCTCACCCCACCCACATGGCCACCACAATGGTCATCGCTTACGCTGATGTTTCAACGCGAGGTCGCGCAGCGCATCGTCGCGCAACCGGGGTCCAAGGCTTACGGTCGGTTGGCCCTGCTCGCCCAGTGGCGCAGCGATCCACGCATCGTGCTTGATCTGCCACCAGAGGCATTCAGCCCCGCACCCAAGGTCTCCTCTGCCGTGGTGCATCTGACCGCCCTGCCCGCACCGCGCTATCCGGCCAATGCCGCCACGCTCAACCGTGTGGTTGCCGCGGCCTTCAACCAACGCCGCAAAATGCTCCGCTCCGCACTGAAATCCGTCTCGCCTCAGATTGAGGATCATCTGATCGCCGCTGGCATCAAGCCAACAGAACGCGCCGAACAGGTGGGGTTAGAGGCGTTCTGCGCACTCGCGCAAAGCCTTGATCGCTAACGCGCTTTCGCGACGATCATGCAGTTGCGGCTATCGCGCGGCAGCATATCGCAGCTGATCACGTCAAAGCCCGCCGTCCGCACCATCCGTTCAAGCGCAGGGGCGCTGACCAATGACATGCGCGGCGGGCGGCCGATCATCTGGCGCAACAGGTCCGGCAGCCGCAACGCCTGACTTGACCCCGCAACAGTCACCGTCCGCGACACAAACAGCCCGCCGGGTCGCAGCAATCCATGCACCCGGCGCAACGCGCGCGGCATATCGTCAAGCTGCTGCAACAGATCAATCGCGATCACCATATCCAGATGCCGTGGCAGACTGGCATCCTCCGCCGACAAGTTCACGCATTCCACGTTCCCCAGCCCGCGCGTGCGCGAAGCCGCAACTGACACCAGATCAGCGGCGGCATCCGAGCAGATATAGCGGCCGACATGAGGGGCAATATCAAACGCCAATCGCCCGTCGCCCGCACCAAGCTCCAACACGGTCTGATCTGATTTTGTATAGCTGACAATCCGCTCAGACGTCGCATCACGTGACGCGGACCCCGTCTCGGCAGGTTGCATTCGCAGGTCACCGACCTGAGAAACCTCGTCAGTCATTCGTATTCTCCCGATAGGCCAATCGCTCAGCCCCGTCCCACTTTTGCGCTTAACCTGACGTCATCCGGGGGGAAACCTGACTTTCAGACAGGTCACAAAAAACCCCGCCTCATCGGGCGGGGTGTTTTGCTATTCTGCGGCTTCCGGCGCGCTGCCCGGATCGGGCTGTGGCGGCGCATCGCTTTTGGGCGCGCGCGGCTTGCGCTGGCGCGGCTTGCGGGCCGGTTTTGCATCTTGTTCAGGCTGGGCATTGCTGCGCGCCTCTGGCGTCTCAACAAGGCCGCTGTCGGGCTGGTCACCACCACCTGCAGCCTCTTCCTGCGCCCGCAAACGCTCATTCCGTTCACGGTCACGCTCTGCCTGCCGCTGACGGTTCTGTTCCTCCTGCTCTTCGCGCTTGGCATCCACTTCGCGCTGCGCCTCGGCCAGCATCCGTGTGTAATGCTCTGCGTGCTGGGCATAGTTTTCCGCGTCCACGCGATCACCCGCCAACACCGCATCACGGTGCATCTGGTTATATTTCTCGATGATCTGCTGCGGCGTGCCGCGCACCTTGCCGTCGGGGCCAGAGCTATCAAACACCCGGTTGATAATGTTGCCGCCAGAGGGACGGTTATTACGGTTCTTATTCCGTGACCGGGACTTCGAAGATCTCATGATGTGCTTTCGTCAAGCCTGTGGCAAATGTTGCGCTTTTCGGGCAGTCGCAGCAGTGCGATCCAAAGGCCCAAGCGATGTATGGCGACATGTCATGGCGAGCATCGTGCTCAACCTTAGACGCCTCTCAAAAAGCACGAAGTTGCCGCCAATACAAGCCTAAAACCCTTAACGGATGGCTAAAACCTAACCAGTGCGCGGTTTTTCACCACTCACAACGCGGTCACGGCCATCCAGATCAGTGGTTATCCGGACCTGCGCGAATCCCGCGTTTTCCATCATCTTCGCAACAGCTTGGCCCTGTGTCGGGCCGATCTCAACCATAAGGCGACCGCCCCGCACCAGATACGCCTGCGCCTTTGCGGTGATGATCCGGTAACACGCAAGCCCGTCACCCTCATCCGTCAGCGCCACACGCGGTTCAAAATCGCGCACTTCCGGCGCCAGCCCGGGCATTTCATCGGCGGCGATATAGGGCGGGTTGCTGACGATCAGATCAAAATCGGCACCGCTTGGCACCGCATCAAGCCAGTCGCCTGCGTGAAACTGCACCCGGTCCGCCACCCCCAAACGCGCGGCGTTGCGCCCCGCGATGGCAAGTGCAGCAGGCGAGACATCAGTACCGATGCCAAAGGCGGTCACGCCCGCCTCGGCCAACAGCGTGGTGACGATACACCCCGACCCAGTGCCAAGGTCCAACACGCGGACAAAGGGCTGTGACAATGCCTCAGCCACCAGCGTCTCAGTCTCTGGCCGGGGATCAAGCACGTCTGGCCCCACCTCAAAGCTGCGCCCATAAAACGTCCGCTGTCCCGTCAAATGCGAAACCGGCACACGGCGGCACCGCTCTACGATCATCCGCTGAAACGCCGCACGCTCTGCCACACCAATCGGGTCCGGCAGGATCAGCGTCACACGGCCCGCATCAATATCCAGAACATGGGCCAACAACCGCCGGGCATCGCGTGCGGCATCCTCCACCCCTGCGTCTTTCAGCGCGGCAATCGCCTCTGTCAGCGCCTCTTGCGCGGTCATCCGTCGCCCATCTCGGCCAGCAATTGCGCCTGCGCGTCCGCTTGCAAGGCATCAATAATCTCGTCCAAATGGCCCTGCATCACCTGCCCCAACGAATAAAGCGTCAGGTTGATCCGGTGATCCGTCATCCGCCCCTGCGGGAAATTATAGGTCCGGATTCGCTCTGACCGGTCACCAGACCCGACCTGAGACTTCCTGTCCGCCGACCGCTCGCTATCGACCCTTTGACGTTCCAGATCAAACAGCCGGGTCTTGAGCACCTGCATCGCGATCTCGCGGTTGCGGTGCTGTGACTTTTCGGAACTGACAACGATGATTCCCGTAGGCTCGTGCAGAATACGCACCGCCGAATCTGTGGTGTTCACATGCTGCCCGCCCGACCCTGACGCCCGCATGGTATCGATGCGAATGTCGGATGGGTTGATCTCAATATCCACGTCTTCGGCCTCGGGCAGCACCGCCACCGTCGCGGCAGAGGTATGGATGCGCCCGCCGCTTTCCGTCTCGGGCACGCGCTGCACGCGGTGCACACCGGATTCGTATTTCATCCGTGCAAAAACGCCATCGCCCGCAATCCGCGCTGTCACTTCTTTGACGCCGCCAAGCTCCGACAGGGATTGCTCCAAAATCTCAAACGACCAGCCCTGCTTTTCGGCATAGCGCTGATACATCCGCAAAAGATCACCGGCAAAAAGCCCCGCCTCGTCGCCGCCCGTCCCGGGCCGGATCTCCAGCAACGCGGGCCTCCCGTCAGCCGCATCCTTGGGCAAAAGCGCCAGCTGCACTTCGCTTTCCGATTGCGCAAGTGCAGTGCGCAGATCAGGCAGCTCCATCTCTGCCAGCTCTTTCATTTCAGGATCATCCAGCATCGCCTCTGCATCCGCGATCTGGCTGACAAGCCCCTGATAATGCTGCACGACTTCAACCACCGGCTTGAGGTCGCTGTATTCCTTGGCAAGCGCCGCAATATCGCCGCCGTCCACGCCGCCGGACATCTTCGCCTCCAGGAACTGAAAGCGGTCAACGATTTGGTGCATACGGTCTGTGGGTATCATCCCCTGCAGATGCCTCCCCGATGCCGCTTCGTCAAGATGGGCTCACGACCAAGGGCCCAAGCTGCGCCAGCCAGCCTTCAACCCGCGCCTTGTTGGTGCCCCAGTCGTAACCGGCAAAGCGCGCCCGACTGCGCACAACAAGCAGCGTGCCTTCGTCACCTTCCAAGGCCTCGATCGTGACGTAGTCGGGAAATCCGATGATGGCACTGCGTGTGACATAGGAAATCCGCCCCTCCGCCACATCGCCCGCCAACAGGCTTGTGCGTGGTGTGGCCCGGATCATCCGGTCCGCTGCGGTTAATATCCCTTCGCCCGTTGTTGTGATCTGCCGCGTCGCGACAAACCGCGTGGCGGTGCTCACATCACCGGGTACGTCAGCATGGCTTGGGGTATGGACGCGCGCGGGATCAATCGGTACAAACCGGATCACCCCCAGCCCGGCCAAAACTAGCACTGCCAAGACCACAACCAGTTTCATGATGCCAACACCTTCTGCCCTGCACGACTATCGATATGGCACGCCGGGCAAAATCGACAAGAGCTCAAACATCAGGTTCGCCCCCGTCAACGCGGTGTTCCCGCTGGTATCATAGGGCGGCGACACTTCGACCAAGTCGCAGCCCACAATGTTCAATCCTTTCAAACCTCTGATCAGTTCCATCGCCTGTGGCGTCGTCAAGCCGCCAATCTCCGGCGTCCCGGTCCCCGGCGCATAGGCCGGATCAAGCGAATCTATGTCATAGGTTATATATGTGGGGTGGTTACCAATTTGCTCACGGATGTTTTTTGCCAATGGTGTCAATGACTTATGCCACAACTCTGGCGCCAGATATTGGTTAAAGCCCCAGCCCGCCGCTTCGGTAAAATCATCTGCCGTATAGCCCGTGCCGCGCAGGCCGATCTGATGCACCTTATCGGCCACCAATATCCCCTCTTCATAGGCGCGGCGGAACACGGTGCCATGGGTCTCACGCTCCCCAAACATCTCGTCATTCACATCCGCATGGGCGTCCACATGCACAAGCGCCACCGGCCCATGCTTTTTGGCAATCGACCGCAGGATCGGTAGCGTCATCGTATGGTCACCACCCAGCCCCATCGGGATGAAATCATGCTTGAGGTGCACATCGTAAGTCTCTGTAATAATACGAATAGTATCGCTAAGGCTAAACGTATTAATCGCAATATCCCCAAGGTCCGCACAATGCAGCGCATCAAAGGGCGCGGCCCCGGTCTGAATGTTATAGGGCCGGATCATCGCACTTTCCTGCCGCAGCTGTTTTGGCCCAAACCGCGTGCCCGACCGCCAGGAGGTGCCAATATCCATCGGCACGCCGATGAACCCCACATCCAGCCCCTCAGCTGATGCCGCCTCTGGCAACCGCATGAAGGTTTGCGGACCGGAAAACCGCGCCAGATCATTCCCGGAAATTGGCATCTCAGGCATTACTTTTCCCTTTCGTTCCATAGCGCTAAACAGCAAAGCTCCATCGCGACATGTGCGCCCGCGACCGCCGTGGCACCGCTCACGTCATATTGCGGTGACACCTCAACCACGTCGCCTCCGACCATATTGATCCCCGCCAGATCGCGCAGCATCGCCGCCGCCTGCCAAGACGCCAGACCACCCCAGACCGGGGTCCCGGTGCCGGGTGCAAAGGCCGGATCAAGCGCGTCAATATCAAAGGTCACATAGGTCGGATGATCGCCCACGATCTCTTTCACGCGCTCCACGACATGGCTTGCGCCTTCTTCATGGCAAGTCCGCGCATCGATATAAGGCATGCCAAGGTAGTCCTCGCACTCCGTCCGGATGCCCACCTGCACCGAACGGGTCACATCCACGAGGCCCAGTTTCACCGCCTTGTACATGAACGTCCCATGGTCGATCCGGTCCATGTCGTCGTCCGCCCAAAGGTCGCTATGGGCATCAAACTGAATGACCGACATCGGCCCGAACTTCGCCGCGTAAGCCCTTAATATCGGGAGAGTTATGAAATGATCACCCCCCAGCGTCACTGTCCCCGGACCCTGCCCAATAATCCCCGCGATATGTGCCTCAAGCAGCAGCGGAAAACTTGGCGTATGGGCATAGTCAAATGCCAGATCGCCATAGTCGATGATGGAGAATTCGCCCAAGGGGTCAAACCCGTCCCAGCCATAAGGCGGGTCATAGGGCTGCAATGTGCTCGCTTCGCGGATCGCACGGGGGCCAAAGCGCGCGCCCGGACGGTTTGTCACCGCCTGATCAAACGGCACGCCTGTCACCGCAAGATCAACACCCGTCAGGTCCTTGGTATAGCTACGCCGCAAGAACGACGTGGCCCCGCCAAAGGCGTTTTCAAACCCCAAACCACGATGCCCATCGCGTGTAAACGCCAGATCGATTTCCTTCTTGGCATTGTCCAATGTCATCCGATTGCCACTCCTTCACGCACCAGCGTGTCTGTCACGTCCATGATCGCCGCTCGCAGGTTTTCCACCACAAAATCAATCTGTTCCGGCGTGATGATGAGGCTTGGCGACATCACATTCAATGCCCCGATTGGCCGTACAAGCAGACCTCTTGCCTCTGCGGCATTACTCACACGTTTGCCAATGTCGATCTCATCTGGCAAGGGTCGCTTCGTCGCCTTATCGGCCACGTTTTCTACACAGCCGATCAGTGTATGCCCCCGCACATCCCCTACAATCGGCAGCTCGCTTAACGTCGCAAGCCCCTCCTGAAACAGCGCCCCCATCTTAGACGCATGATCCAGCAAACCCTCGCGTGCGATAATCTCAATATTCTTCAACGCCGCCGCACAGGCCACCGGATGCCCCGCATAGGTAAAGCCCGAGGTATACCAGCGGTCCCCCGCCATATCCGCCCAAAGCTTGTCAGAAAATATAACAGCACCAATAGGTTGATAGCCAGAGCTCAACCCCTTTGCACAACAAATGATGTCCGGCTGCACGCCGTAGACGTCCCAAGACGCGAACCAATGCCCCAAACGCCCAAACCCGGTCACGACCTCATCGGTGATGAACAGGATGCCGAGCCGCTGACAGACCTCCCACATCGCCTTCAAATAGTTGTCTGGCGGCACCAGCACACCGCCTGAGGCTTGAATGGGTTCGGCAAAAAACGCCGCGATCTTGTCCGCCCCAACCTCGGCGATCTTGGCCTCGAACTCCGCCACCAGCGCCGCCGTCGTTGCCCCCTCGCGGTAGACATAGGGCGCGCTGACGTGGTGAATGGTGTCGGTCTTATAGGTGAACTCTGCGGCCCGATCGCCATTTCGCATCCCCACCGACATCGCCACGAAGGTCGATCCGTGATAGGAATGCTGCCGCGCAATCACATGGGTGCGGCCCTTAAACCCCCGTGCGGCCTGCACAAATTGCGCCATCCGGTAGGCGCTATCGATCGCCGTCGACCCGCCCGTGGTGAAATGCACGCGGTTCAGATCGCCGGGCGCAATCTCGGCCAGTTTCGCCGCCAAAAGCGCTGCGGGATCGTTCGTCATATCCACAAAGGTTGAAGAAAACCCCAGCTTCAGCACTTGATCGGCAATCGCATCCGCCATCTCGCGCCGCCCAAGGCCGATGTTGGTGCACCACAAGCCGCCAACTGCATCCAGATATCGCCGCCCCTGATCATCCCACAGATAACACCCGTCCCCCCGCGACATCACCATAGGTGGCGTGGCCGCGAAGCTGTCAAAATGGGTCCAGGGATGCAGCGCGTGCGCCTGATCCAAAGCGGCGAGGTTGCTCATCCCGAAACCGGCTGCGCCCGTTCCACCAGCCG
This sequence comes from uncultured Paracoccaceae bacterium, assembly GCA_947494675.1. GTDB lineage: Bacteria > Pseudomonadota > Alphaproteobacteria > Rhodobacterales > Rhodobacteraceae > CANMYO01. The sequence goes on along the minus strand of CANLVP010000002.1, from coordinate 284,301 downwards.
CGCAAAGAACGACGCGCCATAGGCCGCCGTCTCATCATCAAAATCATAAGCTGGGTGATGCAGCCCCGCCGTTTCCCCATTGCCGACAAACAGATAGGCGCCGGGTCGCGCGTTCAACAGATAGGAGAAATCCTCCGCACCCATCTCAGGCACCGCATCGGTTGTGACGCCAGCCTCACCCGCGATCTCGCGCGCCACCGCTGCAGCAAAAGCGGCCCGGTCCGGATCGTTGATCGTCGCGGGATACCCCACCTCGTAGGAAAACTCTGCCTCAACCCCGTAAGAGGCCGCCTGTCCCGCAATCACCTCTGGCAGCCGCTTTTGCACCAGCGCCTGCACGTCCTTGTCAAAGGTCCGCACCGTGCCGTTGATATAGGCCGTCTCGGGGATCACATTGTTGACCGTGCCCGCATGGATCTGCGTCACCGAAATCACGATCTCTTGCCGACCATCATGGTTGCGACTGACGATGGTCTGAATGGCCTGCACCATGCCAACAGCGGCGACAATCGGGTCAATGCACTCATGCGGATAGGCCCCGTGCCCGCCCTTGCCCTTGATATGCACCTCAAACGTATCCACCGCCGCCATGATCGGGCCCATCGTGGTATAAAACTGCCCCACCGGCGTGCCGGGCGCATTGTGCAACGCATAGACCTCGCCCACATCAAACCGGTCAAGGATACCTTCCTGCACCATCACATTCCCGCCGCCGCCCTCTTCCTCGGCAGGCTGAAAAATTAGCGCGACACGGCCCGAAAAATTCCGCGTCTCCGCCAGATATTGCGCGGCGCCCAGAAGCATCGTGGTGTGCCCGTCATGGCCACAGGCATGCATCATGCCATCCACCTCACTGGCGTACTCCAGCCCGGTCTGTTCCGCCATCGGCAGCGCATCCATATCGGCCCGCAACCCAATCGTCGGCCCATCGCCCTTGCCATTGATGATCGCGACAATGCCGCTCTCCGCGATCCCCTCGTGGATCTCATCCACCCCAAAGGCCCGTAGCTTTTCGGCCACAAACGCCGCCGTCTTGTGACAGTCGAACATCAGCTCTGGCATCGTATGCAGATGCCGCCGCCACGTCTTCATCTCATCGGCATATCCCGCGATCCGGTTCACAACTGGCATGGCCTTCGCTCCCTTGGCTCGTTAGCTTCAGACAACACCACCAAGGGACGATCCGCAATGCCCGACGACACGCTTATCCACGATCCAAACGGCGGGATGCCGCGCCTGTTAGAAATCATGCGCCGCCTGCGCGATCCTGCCACAGGCTGCCCTTGGGACATCGAGCAAGACTTCGACAGCATCGCCCCCTACACGATTGAAGAGGCGTATGAGGTTGCCGACGCCATCCAGCGCCGCGACTGGCCAGAGCTTGAGGGCGAGCTGGGCGATCTGCTGCTGCAATCGGTCTATCACACGCAAATGGGGGCCGAGGCTGGGCATTTCACATTCGATTCCGTGGTCAAAAACATCAGCGACAAAATGGTCGCCCGCCACCCGCATGTCTTTGGTGACGAATCGCGTGACAAATCCGCGGACCAGCAAACCGCCGATTGGGAGGCTATCAAAGCCAAGGAACGCGCAGGCAAGAAAGAGACCCGCACACTTGACGGTGTCGCCCTTGGCCTGCCCGCCCTGATGCGGGCCGTCAAATTGCAAAAGCGCGCCGCCCGCGTCGGCTTTGACTGGCCCGACGTCAGCCATGTCATCGACAAGCTGCAAGAAGAAGCCGCCGAATTGGTCGAGGCGCGCGATACCCTCACCCCCGCCGAGATGGCCGAAGAATACGGCGATATGCTCTTTGTGATGGCCAACCTCGCCCGGCACCTCAAAATCGACCCCGAAGAAGCGTTGCGCGCTGCCAACGCCAAATTCACCCGAAGGTTCGCCGCGATTGAGGACGCGCTCGCGCAAGACGGCCGTAAACCCGCCGACAGTGATCTTGCCGAAATGGACGCGCTTTGGGACGCGGCGAAAGCCGCTGAAAAAGCCTGACTAAAAAATTCAGGTATTGACCCGACTAAAAGAGTCAGGCTTAAAGCGCCCATCGAAACCTTGAATGGAGACACTCCCATGTCCATCCGCGCCATCTGCTTGGCCAGCACCGCACTCGTTCTTGCCGCTCCGGCCTTTGCAGACGTCACAATCTACACCACCCGTCAGCCCGACCTGATCCAGCCCGTCATGGATGCGTTCACCGCAGACACCGGCATCGCTGTTGATCTGCAATTCGTCGAAGACGGCTTGGTTGAGCGCCTCAAGACCGAAGGCGCCCGTTCGCCCGCCGATCTCGTGATGACCGTCGACATCGCCAACCTGTCCCGCGTTGTGGATGCCGGTGTTGTGCAAACCGTCGATAGCGAAGTGCTGACATCAGCCGTCCCCGCAAACCTGCGCGGCGAAAACAACGACTGGTTCGCGCTGACCGAACGCGCCCGCATCGTCTACGCCAGCAAAGACCGCGTCGCTGACGGCGAAGTCACAAGCTACGAAGATCTTGCTGACCCCAAATGGGCCGGCCGCATCTGTACCCGCTCTGGCCTGCACAACTACAACCTCGCCCTGCTGTCCGCCGCCATCGCAACACACGGTGAAGAAGCTGCCAAAGAATGGGCCGCTGGCGTCAAGGCCAATCTGGCCCGCACCCCACAAGGCAACGACCGCGCACAGGTCAAAGCGATCTGGGCTGGCGAATGCGACATCTCTTTGGGCAACACCTACTACATGGGCAAAATGCTTGCCGATGAAGAGCAGACAGAATGGGCCAACGCCGTGCGGATCGAATTCCCTGAATTCGAAGGGGGCGGCACACACATCAACGTCTCTGGCATCGCGCTGACCCAATCGTCCAGCAACCCAGATGAGGCGATCCAGCTGATGGAATACCTCGTCTCGCCTGCCGCCCAAGCGATCTATGCCGAGGAAAACAGCGAATACCCTGTCCTCGCCGAGGCTGAAGTGTCAGAGCTTGTGGCAAGCTGGGGCAGCTTTACCGCGGACGACGTGTCGCTCACCGAACTGGCCAGCCACCGTGCTGCTGCGTTGCGCATCATGGAAGAGGTCAACTTCGACGGCTGATCCCGGACTGGGGGTTTTGCACCCCCAGACCCCCGCAGGATATTTCGAAACCAAAAAAGCAGGGCGTTTCGGCGTCCTGCTTTTGCGTTTGGGCGCAAGTGTTAAGCGCGGTGGGTTCATCATAGGGGATGCCGACGCCCATGCGCATGGGCTGTGTACGGGATGTGTATCGGTTCTGCATCCGTTAACCCGGCACTTTTGCGGCGTTAACTTTCCGATTCTCCGGCTTTTTCTTCCAGCATCAGCCACTCATCCTCAGCCTCTGACAACGCAGATTGGCGGGCGACCAAAGCCTCTGTCGCCTTTTGGAATTTGGCGGGTGACGCGGTGAAAAGTTCGGGGTCAGCCAGCAGCTCTTCGAGCTTAGCAATCTCAGCCGTCAGGCGATCAATCTCTCCCGGAAGCGCCTCCAACCGGTGCCTTTCGGTGAACGACATCTTGGGTTTCTGGCGCGGCGCCTCTGCCGCTTTTTCCTTCTTTGCCAAGGGCTTGCTGGCGGTCTTTGCCTCGGTAAAGTCACCGCCACGCTGCGCACGATAGTCTGACCAACCGCCCGCATAGACCACGGCCTGCCCCTGACCTTCCATCGCCACGGTTGTTGTCGCGACCCGGTCAAGAAAGTCGCGGTCGTGGCTCACCAGCAGCACCGTGCCGTCATAATCGCCCAAAATATCCTGCAGCAAATCCAGCGTCTCGATATCCAGATCGTTCGTCGGTTCGTCCAAGACGATCAGGTTGGTCGATCGCGCCATCAGTCGCGCCAGCAAGAGCCGCGCTTTTTCCCCGCCTGACAAGGACTTAACCTTGGCACGGGCCTGCGCATCATCGAACAGAAAGTCCTTAAGGTAGCTCACGACATGGCGCGGTTTGCCCTGCACCATCACCTGATCTGACTTGCCCGCGCCGCCCAATGCGGGGTCATTCACCAACGAATCCCAGAGCGTCGCCTCAGGATCAAGCTGCGCGCGTCCCTGATCAAAGACAGCAATTTCCAGGTTGGTCCCGTGTTTGATCGCACCTTCATCGGGTTCAACTTCACCCAACAACATCTTGATAAGCGTGGTCTTTCCCACGCCGTTTGGCCCAACAAAGGCAATCCGGTCGCCGCGCTGGACAGTCAGGTCAAAGCCCTTTGCGATCTGCTTGCCGTCAAAGGATTTGCTCAGCCCCTTGGCTTCAATCACCTTACGGCCCGACTGCTGCCCGCCTTCAAACGTTAGCGCCGCTGTGCCCTGCCGCTTGATCTGCGCCGCGCGTTCAGCACGCAGATCCTGCAACGCCCGCACCCGACCCATGTTCCGTTTCCGCCGGGCAGATATCCCCTCAACCGCCCACCGCGCCTCGGCCTTGATCTTGCGGTTAAGCTTATGCCTTTGTTGGTCTTCTTCGTCCCACATCTTGTCGCGCCAGGCTTCGAACCGGTCAAAGCCCTCCTCGGCCCGGCGCACCTGCCCGCGGTCAATCCAAAGCGTCGCGCGGGTCAAAGCACTCAGGAAGGCGCGGTCGTGGCTGATCAGGACAAACCCGGCCTTGGTCTGCTTCAACTCATCCTCAAGCCATTGCACGGCCTCGATATCCAGATGGTTTGTCGGCTCATCCAGCAGCATCAATTCCGGCGCTTCGGCCATCAGCTTGGCCAAAGCAGCGCGTCGCCGTTCGCCCCCCGAAGCAGTGGCCACATCGCCTGCAGGGTCGAATTTCAGGCCTTCCGCGACCATCTCAACCTTATAGGCTTGATCGGGGTCCATACCGCTGACCGCATAGTCGCCCAGCGTCGCAAACCCTTTCATATCAGGGTCTTGCTCCATGTAGCCGACAGTCACACCAGGGGCCGGCACGACCGTCCCGGTGTCCGCCTCGACCAATCCGGCCATGACTTTCATCAGCGTCGACTTGCCCGACCCGTTGCGCCCCACCAGCGCCACCCGGTCGCCGGGCTGCACCACAAGCGACAGGTCTTCAAACACAGGATCGCCGCCAAAGGTCAGCGCGATATCAGAGAGTTGCAAAAGCGGAGTTCTGGCCATGCCGACCAGCTAGAACGCCCGCGCCCCTAGCGCAAGGCCCCTAGGCCATCATCGCGCGCAAGGCCGCTGCACGGCGTGGCGGCACCTTGGCCGTTTCAAGCCCGGTAAAGACGTGCAGGGTCTGCATCTGGTGATCGACCACCGCGTGGTCACTCACCCAGCCACCCATCCCCAAATAACTGCGCAAAAGCGGCGGCATGGGGGCCGCGTGATCCGATGGCGCACATTGCGCCAATGGCAAAACCTCACCCACACCAATACCGGGGGCAAGAGCCAGTGGTGCCTGATACTTCCGCGCCAGCAACGCAAAGACCGCCGCATAGGGCGCTGAATTCAAACCCGAAAAGCTTGTGCAGCCAAAGAGAAACCCAATCCCATCCGCATCCACAATCTGCGCCAGCGCACCCCACAACAGCCGCAACACATCGGCGTCCTGTGCATCCGGCGCGATGCAAAAGCGCCCAAGCTCCATCATCGGGGTGTCCCAACTGCCAAGCCGCGTCAGATCGTACCGCGCACCCGCATAGGTCTGGGACAGGCCTGCGCCGGACCCCAACCGCAGAAACCGACAGGTGGCCACCAAACGCCCCGCTTCCGCGATCATCAGATGATCACAGCGCTGGTCATAGCTTTCGGCATCGACCCCCGGCACGCCAAAGAAGCACTGGTGCCGCAACGCCTGACACTGCGCGAGGTCCGCGTCAGTTTCGGCCAGTCGGACCCCATAGGGGCCGATGCGGAACGCAATTGTCATTGCAACTCACCTTGCGGGTCTGCCTGTGTCGCCTAGATTAGGCATAAGTGTTGGAAAAGGAATATGACAGTGGTCGAAAAAGTCACCAAGACAGATGCCGAATGGCGCGCGCAGCTTTCCGATATGGCCTATAAAGTCTTGCGCAAACACGGCACCGAACGCGCTGGCACCCATGACGATTTCCCAAAAGAAGCCGGCACATTCATGTGTCAGGGCTGCGGTGCGCCGCTTTTTGAACAGGCAACAAAATTCGAAAGCGGCACAGGCTGGCCCTCTTTCTACGCGCCCTTAGACCCTGAAATGGTTGGGGAAAAAGAGGATCGCAGCTTTTTCATGCGCCGCACAGAGGTGCATTGCAACCGTTGCGACGGGCATCTGGGTCACGTCTTTCCTGATGGGCCACAGCCCACGGGCCTGCGCTATTGCATCAACGGCGCGGCACTGGCGTTTGAACCTGAAGAGGACGCTTAGTTTTCGCCAATAAAGTCGGCGGCGTTCACGCGACCAATGTTGCCCAAAAGCTGCCGGATAAAGGTGGTGTCGGCGATATTGTCGTCCGTGACACGGCGCGACAGCACCACGACGCGACCGTCTTCCAACCCAAAGCGTTCGATATTGCGCACAACGCCCGCACTATCAAAACGGATCGCCAGCACCTCGCGCGAGATTTCCACAGGGGCAATCGCCCCATAATGGCGGAATTGATTGGCAACATAGTAATAGTCACCGCCCGCCAAAACACCGCCCGCGGTTGGCGGGCCCACAAGGGTCGCGACGCTGTCGCGGGTGTCTTGTCCGATGACAATCCGGTCGAGGTCTTCTTGAAAGGGGATATAGCCATGGTTGCGGATCACAGGGGAACAGGCCACTGCCAACCCCAGCACACCACAGATCACAACAGACCGCACACGCGCACCCATGCCAAGCTTCATCTGGTCTGCCCTCTTGCCTCGGCCATGTCGGCCTTTTATTCCCACTACAACATCGCAGGCCCTGTTATCAAGAATGGAACCAACTTTGGCCGACTTACCCAGCACCATCTTGCGCCTTTCCGACCTTGCCAGCCGCCGGGCGACAACCTTTGCGATTGTCCCCTCGGCTGATGAAAACAGCGCGATTGCGGCCCATCTGGACCTGCGCGGCCTGCGCAAACTGCGCTTTGCAGGCGAAATTGCGCCGCTGGGGCAAACCGACTGGACGTTGACCGGAACGCTGGGTGCGACAGTGACACAGGATTGTGTTGTGACGCTTGATCCCGTGACCACACGGATCGATGAACCCGTTACGCGCACCTATGCCGCTGATCTGGTTGATCCCGATGGGGCAGAGGTCGAAATGCCAGAGGATGACACGATCGAACCGCTGCCCACATCCGTCGATGTCGCCGCCGTGATGATAGAGGCGCTGTCGCTCGCCCTGCCCGATTTTCCCCGCGCAGAGGGTGCAGACCTGGGGTCAGCCCAGTTTGCGCAGCCCGGTGCCACGCCCATGACAGACGATGATGCAAAGCCATTTGCGGGCCTTGCCGCTCTGCGCGACAGCCTCACTGATACCCCCGATGAGGACGGCGAAAAATAGGCCCCGAAAAAGGGTTGCGTTGCCAAGGAATCGCAGTATGTTCCGCCAACTTCTAACACCCCCACTCGACAGGGCCGCCCGCGTGGCATAAGACCCCGAAGAGTTCTTGAAAATCCGGGCCAACTGGCCCCCCAGACGATAGGTGGCGACATGGCCGTCCAGCAGAATAAAGTCTCCAAATCACGCCGCAACAACCGTCGCGCGCATGATGCATTGGTGGCTGCAAACCCCAACGAATGCGACAACTGCGGTGAGCTGAAGCGCCCGCACCATGTTTGCCCCTCTTGCGGTCACTACGCCACGCGCGAAGTTGTTGCACAGGCAAACGACATCGATCTGGACGACGACGCAGCCTAAGGCTGGGACAGGCGGCACTTTATGACCATCGGCCAAACGGACGACAATCCGACGCCAACGTCAGCTGCCCACGTTCTTTCTGTTGATGCCATGGGTGGCGATTCTGGGCCTGCAACGGTTGTTGCGGGCCTTGCGCGTTTTCTGTCCAAGAATCCCAAGGCACAGGCGATCTTGCACGGGTCAGAGACCAAGCTGCAAAAGTTTGTCACCAAACACAAAATCGCAGACCGTGTGACCATTCGGAACACCACCGATGTGGTCAAGATGACCGACAAGCCCAGTCAGGCCCTGCGCGGTGGCAAGAACACCTCCATGTGGTCCGCGATTGAGGCGGTCCGCAGTGGCGAGGCTGGTGTGGTCATTTCCTGCGGCAACACCGGCGCGCTGATGGCCATGTCGATGCTGCGCCTGCGCAAGGCCGAGGGCGTGAACCGCCCCGCCATCGCCTGCCTCTGGCCCTCGCGCAATCCCCAAGGCTACAACGTGATGCTCGACGCAGGCGCAGACATCCGCGCCGACCAGGACGACTTGCTGACCTATGCGCTGATGGGCGCATCCTACGCCCGCAATGCCTTTGACCTGGCAAAACCCCGGATCGGCCTGCTGAATGTCGGCGTCGAAGAACACAAAGGCCGCGCCGAACTGAAGGTCGCGCATGAGATGATCGCCTCTGCGGCACCAAAGGGCGAGTTTGAATATATCGGCTTTGTCGAAGGCGGCGACCTGCCCTCTGAACGTGTAGACGTCATCGTCACCGACGGGTTCACCGGCAATGTCGCCCTCAAAACCGGCGAAGGCACTGCAAACCTGATCTCGGACACCCTGCGCACCGCTTTCAAACGGAACCCGCTGTCGATGCTGGGCGCTGTCATGGCGCGCGGATCGCTGGGCTGGCTGCGCAAAAAGATCGATCCCCGCCGTGTGAATGGTGGCGTTTTCCTGGGCCTCAACAAGACCGTCATCAAAAGCCATGGCTCTGCCGATGCGACTGGTGTCGCCGCCGCATTGGCCCTTGGATACCGCCTCGCGCAATCAGGCTTTTCGGACAAACTTGCGGCACGGGTTGCCACCGCCGCCGCCCTCGCCCAAGATACGATCCAAACAGGTGCGACAGACACCGCAGAGGATACGGGCAAATGACAAGACGCGCTGTGGTCAAAGGGGTCGGGCACTACCTGCCAGACCGTGTTGTGCCGAACGCCGAATTCGAAGCTTCCCTCGACACCACCAGCGAATGGATCGTCAGCCGCTCTGGCATCGAACGCCGCCACTTCGCCGCTGAGGGTGAGACGACGTCGGACCTTGCCACACATGCCGCCAACGCTGCCCTCGCCGATGCAGGGCTCACCGGCGACGACATTGACGCCATCGTGCTGGCCACTTCCACAGCTGACATGACCTTCCCCTCTGCCGCGACCATGGTGCAGGCCAATATCGGCAACACCAAGGGCTTTGCCTTCGACGTGCAAGCCGTCTGCGCCGGCTTCGTCTTTGCCCTAACCAACGCCAACGCGCTGATCGTCTCGGGCCAAGCCGACCGTGTGCTGGTGATCGGCGCAGAAACATTCAGCCGGATCATGGACTGGACCGACAGGTCCACCTGCGTGCTGTTCGGCGATGGCGCGGGCGCCTTGGTGCTCGAGTCCGCAACCGGCAATGGCGACACCACTGATCGCGGCGTTCTGTCCACCGACCTGAACTCAGACGGGCGCTTCCGCGATATCCTCTATGTTGACGGCGGTGTTGCCACGCAAAGCACCGGTGTCCTCAAAATGGAAGGTAAAGAGGTCTTCCGCCACGCCGTTGAAAAACTGGCCCAAACCGCCGACACCGCTTTGGACAAAATCGGACTTGGTGCCGACGATGTCGATTGGGTCGTGCCGCATCAGGCCAACATCCGCATCATCAAATCCACCGCCAAGAAACTGGGTGTCGGCATGGACCGCGTTGTTGTCACTGTGCAGGATCACGGCAATACATCCGCCGCTTCCATTCCGCTGGCCTTGTCCGTTGGTAAGGCCAATGGGCAGCTCAAAGAGGGCGATTTGGTCGTCACCGAGGCAATCGGGGGTGGATTGGCCTGGGGCGCAGTCGTCCTCCGCTGGTAAATTTTGGCAAAAAGCCTCCTTTAACGGTGTCAGCCAAGCCCTTGTTATTGACTCTGAATTTCCCCTCCGCCTAAGGTCTTGTGAAACCGCAGGGGGAAATGATGGCCGATAAGACTTTGACACGTATGGATCTCGCAGATGCCGTCCATAGCCAGGTGGGCTTGTCCCGCAACGAAAGCGCCGATCTTGTTGAACGTGTGCTGACCCATGTGTCCGACGCGCTCGTCAAAGGCGAACAGGTCAAAATCTCGTCCTTCGGCACCTTTTCGGTCCGTGAAAAAGCCGCTCGCGTGGGCCGCAACCCAAAAACCGGGGAAGAGGTTCCGATCCACCCCCGCCGGGTGCTCACATTCCGCCCAAGCCACCTGATGAAAGACCGGGTCGCCGCAGGCAACAAAAAGTAAGCAAAGGAGCCGGACGTGGCCAAAGCCCGCGACGCCTTCCGCACCATCTCAGAAGTTTCTGACTGGCTTGATACGCCCGCGCATGTGCTGCGCTTTTGGGAAAGCAAGTTCACGCAGGTGAAACCGGTCAAGCGCGCCGGTGGGCGGCGCTATTACCGCCCCGAAGACATGCAGCTCTTGGGCGGCATCAAGGTGCTGCTGCACGAACAGGGCATGACGATCAAAGGCGCGCAAAAACTCTTGCGCGAACAAGGCGTTAAGCATGTGGCGGGCCTTTCCGCTGATCCCAATGCGACCACCGCCAAAGCGATGATGCCGCCGCCCGCTAAAGCGCCAGAAGCACCGGCCCCCGCCCCCGCGCCGGAACAAAAGTCCGCCGTTGCAACGCCTGAGACGAACGTTACGCCGATCACCGCGATGCCGCCGCCGAGCGAGCCCGTCGCCGAAGAACCCGCCGCGGCCTTGGAGCCTGCCCTCGCGCTTGATCCAGCCATCGCATTGGACCCTGCGCGCGCTGCTGAACCGGTGCTGCCACGCGAACCAAAAGCCCCGGCAGAGCCACGTATTTTTGCGGCCCTCTGCGACGCAAATGACGACCGTCTGCGCGCAAAAGCTGCGCAAATCGCACCGCTCGTCGCCCGTCTGCAAGATGTGCGCGACCGGATGCGTCAGGGCTGATCACTTCGGGCTTGCCCCGCCAGAATTTTCGGGTAAACAGCCCATCAGTCGGGCTATAGCGCAGCCTGGTAGCGCGTCCGTCTGGGGGACGGAAGGTCGCAGGTTCGAGTCCTGCTAGCCCGACCAATCAAACCGCCCGCGTCCGTCGCGGGCGTTTTGCTATGCAGGGGGACGACATGGATCAGGGCGTTTTAGCCGATCACCAGATCACTGATTTAATCGCAAGTGGCGCAATTTCCGCGACCAGCCCCATTGCCGACGGTCAGGTGCAGCCCGCCTCGCTTGATCTCCGCCTTGGCACTGTCGCCTACCGCGTCCGCGCGTCTTTCCTTGCAGGTCGCAACCGGACTGTGACCGACCGGCTGGCCGACTTTCAGATGCACGAGATTTCGCTGACCGACGGCGCTGTGCTGGAAAAGGGCTGCGTTTATGTGGTGCCTTTGCTGGAATCGCTTGCCCTGCCCGGCGGTATGACCGCTGCCGCCTCAGCCAAATCCTCCATCGGACGTCTTGATCTGCTGACCCGCATCATCACCGATCGCGGCACCGAATTTGACCGCGTGCCCGCAGGCTATACCGGTCCGCTTTATGTTGAGATTTGTCCGCGTAGCTTTTCCGTCGTGGCCCAGACCGGGCAGATGCTGAACCAGATCATCTTTCGCAATGGCGACACGCGGATGTCCGACGCGGATCTGTCTTCACTCCATGCCGACACCCCGATTGTCGACGGCGATCCTGTCATCTCGGACGGACTTGGCTTTTCGGTTGATCTGAAGCCGGACAACGGCACGCTGGTCGGTTACCGCGCCAAGCCACATACCGGCGTGGTCGATCTGGGCAAGCTCAACCACTATGACCCCGCCGACTATTGGGAACCGGTTCATGCGACCGACGGTTGGATCATCCTTGATCCCGGTGCCTTCTACATTCTGGTCAGCCGCGAAAGTATCGCGATCCCACCCATGCAGGCCGCAGAGATGGCCCCCTATCTGGCCATGGTTGGCGAATTCCGGGTGCATTACGCGGGCTTTTTCGATCCGGGCTTTGGCTGGGCAGGCGCAGGCGGCACCGGATCACGCGGCGTGCTTGAGGTGCGCTGCCACGAAGCGCCCTTTGTGCTAGAGCACGGCCAAGTCGTCGGACGCCTGATCTACGAACAGATGTCGGCCCTGCCGCAGGCGCTTTATGGTGTTGATATCAAATCGAATTATCAGGGTCAGGGGCTGAAGCTGTCAAAGCACTTCAAATCCCCCTGACCCATGGGCGTCTGCGCTGCGGGAGGTCAGCCAGACACCACGTATAATTTTGGCCGTGCCGGTTTCGGCGTTGGAACGGCGACGTTGATCCAGATTTGCCAGCAATGGGTTTTGCCTGAAAGTGCGGTGACAATCATGACGTCACCTGCACCGGGCGCAGCCGGTCATAGGCCAGAAAGAACGCAAAGGCATATCCCACATAGAACAGCGTCAGCCAGATGTTCATCCCCACGGCCTGTCCAAAGGTCAGCCCGCCGACGGCCATGGCTAGGGGCAGTGTGACGCTGACGCTTGTGAGTTCATACAGCACCGCATGCAACACCCGGATGCGCGCAGGTCGGTCACTCGCGATACGCTGGGTTTTGCGCGCCTCGATCCGGTCAAAGACAAACCCGTAGATCGGCGCCCAGATCATCACCGCGACCGAAATCGCGACCATCAAGGTCAGGCTTTCGCTCGCGTGTCCACCATAGACCGCCATGAAAAGCGGCGTGACGCAAGCGATGCCGATCACTTCAAACGCGCAGGTCTGGAAAATGCGCTCGCGCAGGGTGCGTGTGCTGACCATGTGAAAGTCCCAATCTTTTCTGTGCCTTACCGCTTCAGTCGGAGGCGTGGCTCTTGGGATTTAATCTAACGGCCCGCGCCTGATACAACAGTGCGGCTTTCCATACCTTGGTGGGATTTGGGGTCAGGAAACCCTGACCATTTGGCACTTTTCGGGGGGTTAAGCGGCCTCAGGCACCGCAACCGGATCAACAATGACCTGATCACGGCCTTTGCCTTTGGCCGCATAAAGGGCCAGATCAGCACGCTTGATCACCGCATTGATGCTGACATCACCCGGATCGAAGGCCGCAACACCAATGGAAACCGTCACCTGTGGAACCTGCACCGCACCGCTGGCGATGTCAGCGACATTTTCAGAGATTTCTGTGCGTAACCGCTCTGCCAGTTTCGCCATCTGCTCTGGCGATTTCGCGTTCGCCACCACAAGAAACTCTTCCCCCCCCCACCGGCCAATCGCATCGCCGACTCGCATCACCGACCGCGACACTTGACCAACCGCCGTCAGGACCTTGTCGCCAATGTCATGCCCAAAGGTGTCATTTACCTGCTTGAAATGGTCGAGATCGAACAGCAAAACATAAGTCGGCGTTCCAGTCAGTTGAAACGTATCCCAACGGCGCAAAAGGTCGATGCGGATACCATTCCGGCTGAGCACCCCCGTCAGCGCATCCATCGTCGCCAAGCGGCGCAATTCTTCGCCCAACACGCGCCGCTCCCGGTCCGCTTTTTCATGGCCATAGCCCGAAAACAGCGCCACCGCGCACATGCTGAGGATGATGACACCAATCACCAAGGCCTCAATCGGGGACGCACGTTCCGGGACGCCGACAAAACGATGCAGAATGACGCCGCCCATCCACGGCACAATAAAGCCAACAAACAGCGTCATCCGGGTCCGGTATCCAACCGGCCCCGACAGCAACAACACTCTTGCAAATGGGCGGTGCGCATAAAGCGTCAGCACCGCCAATGCCGCCGGAAACAGGGCCAGCATGGTCGAGACGGCCATCTGCCCTTCGAACAGATCATTGCCGAAACTCAACGCCAAAAAGCCGCACATCAAGATCGATATCCCCGCCATCGCCAGGAATAATCCGGTGCGGCCAAAATGTCGGCGCGTGATGACGGAGGCAAAGAAGAATGCAAGCACCAGCGCCGTGTCGGACCCCATGCCAGCAAAATACGGCAGCGGCCAGGCAAACACGCCCAGTGGTACCGCGTAATGGCTCGCCAATCGCAATCCTAGCACGCCGACCAAGACGCACAGGATGCTGCCCGACATGGCATAGCGCCACATCGGGGTGCGCCTTTGCGGCCGGTAATGCGCCAATCCCGCTGCAAGGCACAGGGTAAACAGACCCGTCGCAAAATGGGTCGACGCCTCCGGATTTGGCCGAAAAAGCGCATCAACGCCCAACATGTTTTCGACCATTCCCAGCATAGCAAGGAGGATCGTCAGCACCGCCAAAGGCCTGCGAAACCTTTGCGACAAAAGAATAAATTTATTCCGACTGCGAAAGTCGTCGAGTGGCGTTACAAGTCCGTGCACATCAAATCCCAACTTTGATGACTTGCTAACCGGGAAGTATCGAAGGAATGGTTAAGAGACGGGCTTTGACTAAAGTTTTAGCCTTATTCGTCTTCAAACATATCCACCTGATCGGTGTCGTCCTCGACTACCTCGTCGGGATCAGACAACGCGCCGGGCGGAGGACGATTTTCCAGCAAACCGGCAGAGCGCAATTCCTTCAGCCCCGGCAAATCGCGCGCGTTCTCAAGCCCAAAGTGATCAAGGAAGCCTTGCGTCACCACAAAGGTCACGGGCCGCCCCGGCGTCATCCGCCGCCGCCCAAAGCGGATCCACTCCAGCTCAATCAGCTGGTCAATCGTACCGCGGCTGACACTGACGCCGCGAATCTCTTCGATCTCGGCGCGGGTGACAGGCTGGTGATAGGCGACAATCGCCAGGGTCTCGATCGCAGCACGTGACAGCTTGCGGGTCTCAACCGTCTCTTTTTGCATCAAAAACCCAAGATCAGCCGCCGTGCGCATGGCCCATGCGTCGCCAATTTTGATCACATTGACCCCGCGCCCCTCATAGCGTTTGCGCAAATGCGCCAGCGCCTCTGCCGGGTCCGACCCATGCGGCATCCGCCCGATCAATTCGGTCACTGTCACGGGGTCGGCGGTGGCAAACAGGATCGCCTCGACCATGCGTTCCTGTTCGCCCATTGGCGGGGCTTCAAACAGGCTGTCGTTTTCAGGGGCGTCAGTCATCGTACGGCGCTCTTTTTCGAATTTGTATGGGGGCAAAAGTGTCCGATTGGCGGATGTCGATCTTGCCTTCCTTGGCCAGCTCAAGGCTCGCGGCAAAGGTGGCGGCAGTCGATGACCGACGCTTGGCCGGGTCCATTTCCCACCCCTCGGGCAAATAGCTGGAAATGTCGGTCCACTCGCCCGCAAAGCCGATCAGATGCCGCATCCGGTCCAGCGCCTGTTCCATCGTCATCACCGCTTTGCGGTCCAAAACGAAGGGACGGAATTCATCCTTGGTCCTGATCCGCGCATAGCCCTGCATCAGGTCCAACAGCGTCGCGGTATAGGTCACGCGCCGCACCCGCTGCACGTCTTCGGTGATGCCACGGGCAAAGAAATCGCGGCCCAACTGGTCCCGCGCCATTAGCTTGGCCGCAGCCCCGCGCATCGCCTCAAGCCGTTCCAGCTGGAACGCAAGATGCGCGGCAAGTTCCTCGCCCGATGGCCCCTCTTCGGTGGGGTCAGGCGGCAACAACAGGCGCGATTTCAGGAACGCCAACCAGGCGGCCATCACCAGATAGTCAGCCGCCAGTTCCAGCCGCAACTGCTTGGCCTGTTCGACGAAAGCCAGATATTGCTCGGCCAGATCAAGGATCGAGATTTCGCGCAGGTCGACCTTTTGGGTGCGCGACAGCGTCAGCAACAGGTCCAGCGGGCCCTCAAAAGCGCCGACGTCCACGATCAAGGCTTCAGCGGCAACACGCTCGCTGACGCTGATCGCGTCTTCCTGAAACTCCGATGGCACTGCCCGTAAACCCCTACGCCAAAAGCGCTTCAAGTTCGGCAATCGCACCGGGAATGTCAATTGGCATAGGCGGCTTTCGCTGCGCCAAAGCCCGCTCTGCGCGGGCCATGGCCGGGGCACTCATCTGCCCACTCGCAGCCGCAACCGCCTCAACCTCGGCCCGGTCGCCATTGCAATGCAGCACCAGATCACAGCCCGCATCAAGCGACGCCCGCGCCCGTTCGGCAGGCGTTCCGGTCAGTGCATCCATTCCGATGTCATCGGTCATGATCAGCCCGGCAAAGCCAATATCGTTGCGGATCACCTGCATCATGACCTTGCTGGTGGTGGCGGGCTGATCCGGATCAATGTCGGTGAAAACGATATGCGCCGTCATCCCCATCGCCATGTCGTTCAGCGCCACGAAGGGGGCAAAATCACGCCCTTCCAATGTCTTACGCGGCACTCTTACAGTGGGAAGTTCCTTGTGGCTGTCCACCGTCGCGCGACCATACCCCGGAATATGCTTGAGGATCGGCAGAACGCCACCGGCCAAATGCGCCTCTGCTGCGGTGCGGGCGGCCTTGACCACCGTGTCCACATCGCGCCCATAGAGACGGTTGCGCATCACCGGATGCGCCTCATCCTCCAACAGGTCCGCTAGCGGCGCACAATTGGCATCAATGCCCACGTCATGCAGTTCTTGTGCGATCAAGCGGTTGCGCAGCCACATGGCCCGCATCGGGTCGCTCGCGCGTTCCATCTGATCCAAAGCGGGAAGATATTCGCGCCAATGGGGGCTGCGCATCCGCTGCACGCGGCCACCCTCTTGATCGATCATGATCGGGGCCGCGCGCCCTACGCTTTCGCGCAGCTCGCCCGTTAGGCGGCGCAACTGCTCTGGGTCACCGACATTGCGTGCAAATAGGATGAACCCCCAGGGGTCCGCATCCCGAAAATGCGCCTTTTCCCAATCGGTTATGCGTTGTTCCTGAGGTCCAACAATGACCGCGCCGTGGGCCACTTAGCGGACAACCACGGGGATACAATCCGCGTTGCCTGCCTCTAACGCAGCGCAGAACCGACGTGCTTCGCTCAGATCAGCAAAGCCTTTGGCCCGCAGCCGGTAAAACGCCTTGCCATTACGCTCGGCCTCTTGGATCAACTGGTCCTTGCCATTGAGGTAGGCGCTGAACTTGCCTTGCAACCCGGTCCAGGCGTTCGCTGCGGCTTCAGGCGTTGGGAAGGCACCCAGCTGCACCAATTTAGTGCCGGTGGGCAGCGCTTGCGTGGCCACGGCAACGGTCGGTGTCGCGGCCTGTTCCACAGCGGCTTCGACAGCGCTGCTTTGCGTCACAGCCACAGCGGCAGGGCGCAAAATGGGGCGCAAGGATGTGGTCACGCCGGGGATCGATGTGGAAATCACGGTCACGGCAGGTGCCTCAACCGCCTCGCCGTCCAGCAGGACGGTGGGTGCAACAACTTCGCCCTCTTCCAGTGGCACCATAGGTGCGGCACCGGCGGCAAGCTGATCGGCTAGGGCCAGCACGTCGTCGGTATCCAAAGGCGCCGCAGGGGCTACATCTTCCGGGTCTGTCAGGGCGGTCTGGGTTTCAACCTCAACCGCAGGCGCATCTGTCGCGATCACCTCGCCGGCCTCCGCGGTGGGTTGCACGGTCAGATCTTCTTCGGCCAGATCGGTCGTTGCAGGAGCCAACACCAAACGGTCCTCAGGGGCTGCGGCCACGCCTTCGGCGGCGACCGCATTGACGGCCAGACCAGTGTGCACGGCCACTTCGCCACCGGGGTTTTCAGGGGCCACACGCATCGCCCCTTCCATCGCCCGCACCACGGGGATGCCGGTCACGTCGCGCATGATCAACTGGTAGCCCCAGACGCCGATCCCGGCCATCAGGCCAAGCGATACTGCCGCACCCGCATAATTTGCAAAAGCACCCGCCTTACGGGTCAGGGGCACGTATTCCGCGCCCTCTTCATAAACTGCCATGTCCGCCTCACTGCACGGGACGTTTGCCGCCCTCGATTGGTTACCTCAGCTCACCCGGACACGTGCGCTTTAGCGCATCTCTTCCGCCGGGGTCACACCTAAGATACCAAGCCCAGAGGCCAAAACAACCTGAACCGCACGGATAAGGGCGATTTTCGCCTGTGTTGTGGCTTTGTCACCCTCTTGCAGGAACCGCAGGCTGGTGTCGTCATTGCCCCGGTTCCACAGCCCGTGAAAATCCGACGCCAGATCATACAGATAGAACGCGATCCGGTGTGGCTCATGGCCCTTTGCCGCAATCTCAACCAGCCGCGGCCACTCAGCCAAGGTCTTGGCCACTTTCAACTCAGCCTCATGTGCTGCCAACGACAGATCAGCCCCCGCAAGGGTCGCGTCATCCACCGGCACCTCGGCCTTGCGCAGCACCGAGTTAATCCGCGCATGCGCATACTGCACATAGAACACCGGATTGTCCTTCGATTGCTCTGTCACCTTGTCGAAATCAAAGTCGAGCGGCGCGTCATTCTTACGCGTCAACATATGGAACCGGGTCACGTCCGACCCTACCTGGTCCACAACATCGCGCAGGGTCACGAACGTCCCTGCCCGCTTGGACATCTTGAACGGCTCGCCATTCTTATAGAGCTTCACCAGCTGCGTCAGCTTGATATCCAGCGGCACCTTTTCGTCCGACAATGCGGCCACAGCCGCCTTCATCCGCTTGACGTAGCCGCCATGGTCCGCGCCAAAGACATCAATCAGCGCGTCAAAGCCCCGTTCCACCTTGTCGTAATGATAGGCAATGTCCGGCGCGAAATAGGTCCATGCGCCGTCCGACTTCTGCACCGGCCGATCCACGTCATCGCCATATTCTGTTGACTTGAACAGCGTCTGCTCGCGCGGTTCCCAATCCTCTGGCAGCTTGCCCTTGGGCGGCTCCAGTGTGCCGCGATAGATCAGGCCCTTTTGGTCCAGCGTTTGGATCGCATCCTCAATCCGGCCAGAACCATAAAGCCCCTTTTCGGAATAGAAATTATCCATCTCAATCCCAAGGCTCGCCAGATCATCGCGGATCAGGCTCATCATCGCTTCGGTCGCATATTCCCGCACGTCTTCCAGCCAGAACTGCTCGCCCTTGCCGACATAGGCATCGCCGACCTTATCTTTGAGCGCTTCGCCCACCGGGATCAGATAATCGCCGGGGTATGTGCCATCCTCAAACGCAACCTCTTGGCCATGCGCCTCAAGATACCGCAGATAGACCGACCGGGCGAGCACATCGACCTGCGCGCCACCGTCGTTGATGTAATATTCCCGCGTGACGTCATAGCCCGCGTAATCCAGCAGACTGGCCAGCGCGTCACCAAAGACAGCGCCCCGCGTGTGGCCCACGTGCAGCGGCCCCGTGGGGTTGGCGCTGACATATTCCACCATCATCTTTTTGTTCTGGCCCAGCGTGGACCGGCCATAATCGGCATTGGTCAGCGCGGCCTTGATGACCCCGCCCCAAACGTCTGCCGCCAGCCGCATGTTCAAGAACCCCGGCCCCGCGACCTCGGCCACAGTCACACGATCATCCTTGGCAAGCTCTGCCGCCAGCGCCTCTGCAATGGCCCGCGGGTTCATCTTGGCAGGCTTGGCCAGCACCATCGCCGCGTTTGTCGCCATGTCGCCATGCGCGGCATCGCGCGGTGGTTCCACCGTGATCGCCGCACGGTTCAACCCGCCGGGCAAAGTGCCCGCCGTTTCCAGCGTATCAAGACAGGCCATCACAAGGGCGCGGATATCGGCAAAGACGTTCATCGGTTTGGTCCTATTGGGTCGCTGCCTGATCTATCACCCTAGACCTTAGGGTCAATCAGCCAGCGGGGGAAAGATGTCGCTTCCCCGGCCAAAATGTGTTAATATCGGGGCATTAACTTTTTTGATCGGTGAAAATTATGAACATATTTCGCAATCTGGCGGCTTTGGCCGTCGTTGGCTTTGCCTCTGGCGCAAGTGCCGCACAAGTCGACCTAAACACCTGGACCGCCGAAAACTACCCGCCTGTTTCGGGCTTTAACGGCGCAAATTGGAACGTCGCCCCCGATGGGTCTTCGGTCACGCAAACGCTGAATGGCCAGCCTGCGATCTTCTATTCCGATTTTAACGCGCAGGGGCTTGATGCGTCCGGTGACTTGGCGGTGCAAACCAACAACGACGACGATTTTATCGGTTTTGTGCTTGGGTTTGACCCTGGTGACACCAGTAATTTGGGCGCTGATTACCTTTTGATCGACTGGAAGCAATCCAATCAAAGCTTCAATTTTAGTGGCGGAACAGCGGACCTGACGCCGGGCGGCCTCGGTTCAATTGGCCTGTCTGTGTCGCGCGTCACGGGTATCCCAACAGCGGATGAGTTGTGGCAACACGAAGATCTTGCCGGCAATGGCAATGGCGGCGTTCAGGAACTCGCCCGCGCGAAGAACCTGGGCTCCACCGGATGGGCCAACAATACCAGCTACAACTTTTCGTTCGACTTTGGCCCCAACAATCTGGTGATCAAAGTGAACGGTGTTGAGGAATTCAACCTTGCGGGCACGTTTGAGAATGGCCGCATGGGGTTCTACAACTTCAGCCAGGACACTGTGAACTACGCGGCCTTCACGACTGACCCGGGGTCCTTTGCGGTGCCACTGCCTGCCTCGGCTTGGTTGCTGATTGCGGCCTTTGGTGGCCTTGGCTTGGCCAAACGGCGCAAGTCCTGAAACATTCGGGCGCGAGGTGATCACACCCCGCGCCCTGATCCATCCGGCGCGCCGCCAGTATGTTCCGAATGCTCCTAGCCTTCATCGCCGTTGATGTCCCCGCTCTGACTTAGCTTGCAGGCGGTTGTTCATCGGACGCGGAATCCGCAGGCCGGAACGACAGCAGCCGCACATCTGGTGCGGGCTTCACATCCTCATCCCGGCTGATCAGCTTGATCTCACCCTTGGGCGATATCCGCGCCATCAGCCGCGCGTCAGGCCGCTCTGCCCGCCAATCCGCCAGCGTGAATTCATCCGTCAGCCGCGTCACCCGAAAGGTCCAGCCTGCGCGGAACATCTGTTCCATCTCCGCATATGTGGCATCAACGCCCAACCCCTTGCCGCCCAGCGTCGTGGGCAATTGGTGGCGCGCATTGTCGGACTTGGCGCGCGCGATCTGAAACACGTTGTCGCGGCCAAATTCGGGTGCAAGGTCCGTGGCGACAAGCGTGTTATAGGCATCATTGTCCGTGGCCGCGATCAAGGTGGCATAGCTCACAAGCTCCAACCGTTGCTCTGCCCCTTCCGACAGGATGTCACCGCTATAGGTCGCCACCCCCGCCGCACGCGCCGCGCGCAAATGGCCGTAGTTGGGGTCCGTCATCAGCACCGGCACTTCAACCCGCATCAGCGCTTCCGCCAATGCCGTCGACCAATCCGACCCGCCAATGATGATTACGCCCGGCGTGTCAGCCCCGGTCAGCCCCAAGGCCCGCGCAAAGGGCGCAAGCGTGAACCCGTGCAGCACCACCGTAAAGGCCACCAGCACAAAGGCCAGCGGCGCGATCAGGGCCGCATCCTCAAACCCCAGCGACAGAAGGCGCTCGCCAAAGAGCCCCGCAACCGCCACCAAAACCACGCCCCGTGGCCCGGTAAAGGCGACCAGAACCTGCTCGCGCCACGGCAAGCCAGACCCCGCCAGCGACACAAACACCGTCAAAGGCCGCGCGACCAGCACCACAGCCGCCACAAAGACCGCCGCCCGCCAATCCAGCGCCCCGAGGGCTGCAAAATCCAGCCCTGCCGCCAGCAAGATAAACACCCCCGACACCAGCAAAACAGTCGCGTGTTCCTTGAACCGGCGCAGCTCCACATAAGACGGCAGGTCCGCGTTCGCGATCACGATCCCCATGATCGTCACCGCCAACAATCCGCTTTCGTGCAGCACCGCATCCGAGACACCGAACACCGCCAAAAGCAGCGCAAAGAGCACCGGCACCTTCATGTATTCCGGGACCCAGCCGCGCTTGAACGCATGGGCCAGCCCATAGCCACTTGCCGCCCCCAGCGCCGTCGCGATGCCGATCCCGACGATCAAATCCATGACGGCTGCACCCACCGTGGTGGCGGTATGGACAACCACGACAACCTCAAATGCCAGCACCGCCGCCAGCGCACCAATGGGGTCGTTCACAATCGCTTCCCATTGCAACAAGGCCGCAGGCCTGCGCGACAGCCGCGCGGTGCGCAGCAATGGCGCAATCACCGTGGGACCGGTCACAATCATGATCCCACCAAACACGGTCGAGGCTTGCCACGACAGCCCGGCCCCGTAATGCAGCGCGAGGGTCGAGGTGATCCACCCCAAAGGCGCGCCGATAAAGACCAGCCGTTTGACCCCCACCGCCGCATCGCGCAGCTGGTGAAAGTTCAGGGTCAGCCCGCCCTCAAACAGGATAATCGCCACGGCGATACTGATCATCGGCCCCATCAGCGGCCCGATATCGCGCACCGGATCAAAGATGCCAAAGACCGGGCCGACCAGAATGCCCGCCACCAGCATCAGCACAATCGCAGGCATCCGCAGCCGCCAAGCCAGCCATTGGCTGCCAACGCCCAAAGCGCCGACCAATGCAAAGGCCACAACCGGGGCCATCGCCCCTGCTTCTGTCTCAATCGCCATCGGTTACTCCTGCCGGGACGGGGGTGCCGCCAATCAGGCGCGCATGTTCCTGAATGGCAAACCTGTCGGTCATGCCTGCAATGTAATCGGCCACGATCCGCGCCAGCGCCTGTTCATCCCGCGCCTCGGCCACATCCTTGCGCCACTGCTTGGGCAACTCATTGGAATTGTAGATGAAAAACGGAAAAAGCTCATCAACCATATGGGTCACAGCCACCCGCATTTTCACCACGGCGGGGGCGCGATACATCCGCTCAAACAGGAACTTGCGGATCACCTTGAGGTCTTCCCACAAGGCCGGGGTGAACTGCACCACCATTCGCCCCGCATGACGAATATCCGCCACAGAACCAGGGTTCAGCTCTGCCAGATTGCGACGACTGACAACAATCACATCCTCGACCAAAACCCCAAAGAACCGTCGCAAGGCCTCATGCCGCCGCCGGTAATAATTCAGCCCCGGATAGCGGGCGTCCACTTCGACAAAACAATCCCGCAAGATCGGCATCTCGGCCAATTCATCGGTGCTAAAAAGCTCTGCCCGCAACCCATCATGCAGATCGTGATTGTTATAGGCGATATCGTCGGCCAGGGCCGCCACCTGCGCCTCGGCGCTGGCATGGGTGTGCAGCTCCAGATCGTGGCGATTATTGTAAGCGGTCAGCGCCCAAGGCACATCACCCGTCACCGGACCATTATGCTTGGCAATGCCTTCCAGCGTCTCCCACGTCAGGTTCAGCCCATCCCATTCCGCATAATGCCGTTCCAGATCGGTCACGATCCGCAAGGCCTGCGCGTTGTGATCAAACCCACCATAAGGCTGCATCAACCGATCCAAAGCCTCTTCGCCCGTATGACCAAAGGGCGTGTGCCCCAGATCATGGGCCAGCGCCACGGCCTCGGTCAGCTCCACGTTGAGGTCCAGCGCCGCCGCGACGGTACGGGCCACCTGCGCCACCTCAATCGAATGGGTCAGGCGCGTGCGAAAATAGTCGCCCTCGTGCTCAATAAACACCTGCGTCTTATGCTTCAGCCGTCGAAACGCGCTCGCATGAATGATCCGGTCGCGGTCACGCTGAAACGGAGAGCGAAAGTTGCTCTCTTCTTCCGCATAAAGCCGCCCCCGCGCCTGCGCGGGATCGGTTGCATATGGGGCTGCCATGTCCCTGCCCTGTCTTGTCGTCTTTGCCTGGGGCCTCTATATCTGAACCATACCCACTCCGATAGGTTCCATCATGCTGACCCTTCCCCCCAAAGTCACAGCCCGCGCGTTCGAGCGTTTGTCTGAGATCGGTGCCGCCGACCAAGGCAAGGCCCTGCGCGTCGCGGTTGAAGGCGGCGGCTGTTCGGGCTTTCAGTATGAAATCGACCTTGATGATGTGAAGGACGATGATCTCGTGCTTGAAGGTGCCGGCGAAAAGGTCGTGATCGACAGCGTCTCCCTGCCCTTCCTGACCGAGGCCGAGATTGACTTTACCGAAGAGCTGATTGGCGCGCGCTTTGTCATCAACAACCCCAACGCCACCTCATCTTGCGGCTGCGGCACGTCGTTCTCGATGTAGGATCAGGCGTCCAGCCCGTATTTCTTGATCTTGTTGAACAGCGTCCGCGTGGACATTCCCAATTCGCCTGCGGCCTCCGCCCGTCGCCAGCCATGACGGGCAAGGGCCGCTGATATCCACTCCCGCTCGGTCTTGGGTGCATCCGGTGCGGGCGCCTGAACCGGCGCAGGACCAGTGCCGGGCTGCGCCATTGGCACATGATAAAACGCCAGATCGTTGCGCGTGATCGTCTTGCCCGCGGCCTTGCGGATCGCCTGCGCCACTACGTTCTGCAATTCCCGCACATTTCCCGGCCAAGCATAATCCATCATGGTCTTGAGGGCAGAGTTTGCGAACCGCGCGCCCTCCCCCCGGGTCAGGCTATTGGCGATAAAGCTCACAAGTTCCGGCAGGTCCTCAATCCGGTCCCGGAGCGGCGGAATAGATAGCTGATGCACTGCCAAACGGTAATAAAGATCGGCCCGAAACCGCTTGGCCGCCACATCATCCAGCAAAGTCGGGCCAGCCGTGGCGACTATATGGGCTGAGATACGCCGCACCTCTGGATCGCCAAGCCGCTGGACCGTGCCATCCTCGGCAAAGCGCAGGATCTTTCCCTGATGCTCTGCATCCAAGGCATCGACCCCCTCAAATAGAACCGTCCCGCGTGCGGCCGCCTCAAGCGCGCCGCGCGTGCTCGCCACGCCTGCTTTCAAGGCACCACCCGTCGCCCCCATCAGCTGAATACGCCCGGTTTCGGAATCCAACCCTGGGCAATCAATGATCGACAGCCGCTGGCGTTTATGTGGCGAAAGCTCGTGCAACAGCCGCGCCGCTTTGGTCTTGCCAGTTCCCGTTTCCCCAAGGATCAGCACCGGCGCTTGTTCCTTCGCCAATTCTTCGATGTCGCGGTTCAGCGCGGCAATCTGCGCCGACGACCCGACCAGCCGCAGGCTTGGATCATCATCCGAATTCTGCGCCTGCGTCAGGCGAGAGATCACGCGAAACCCGCTGGCCACGTCTTCCAGCGTCTGTTCAATCGGCAGCCGGTCCAACGACGATCCGGTTATATAGCCCTGCACCTTGGACGTCCGCCACACCGCCATCGCGTCCTCGGGCGTGATGATCGGCCCGCCCGCACAAAGCGTCGGCATCTTTTCCGGCAAACCGTCCAGCACCTGATCGATCATCTGCGCAGCAGAGGTCATGCTGAGGTCCGTATCGACACCCGTTGGACCACTGGTAAAGCCCATGTTCACGCAAATTGTCGTGGCCCCGGCGTCCAGCATCGCGTGGGCCTGCGCGTTCGTCGCCACATAGACCAGCGCATCAAGCCCCGCCTTCCTGGCCCGCCGCACCATTTCAATCTCGCGCCCGTAGCCCAGCCCCTCGGCCTCCAGCATCCGGTGAATACGCCCCTCAACCAGCGCGTTGGACGGAAAATTGCATACGCCGCGAAACCCCAGATCGCGGACCTCACCCACCAGCCGGTCCAGATCAATGCAAGGGTCCGACACGCTCAGCCCCGCAAACAGGGGCGCTTTAACCCGCCCCAAAATCTCCCGCTCTGCGAATTCAAAGACCCATTTGTTGGCGTCCCTCACGGGGAGAAAACACGCCAGCGACGACGCCCCCTGCACCCGAAAACGGCCCGCGTTCAAGACCAATAGGTAATCTGCGCCCGACCGGTCCGCGACCTGCGCGGTCATGCCGGACCCGACCACGGCCCCAAATAGAAAACGGTTCGCCTTGGGCATCATGGCCGCGCCGCCTCAAAACACACCAACCCATCGCAGGTCACATCCGACAGGCCCAAAATGCTCTCGTGCCAATCAGAGGTATAAAGCCGCACGGTCGCCGTCGGCTCCATCGCTTTGACATTGGCGACAATCGACGACAGCGCCCCACGGATCATCGACACGCCCGCCGCGTCAACATCCAGCAACAGCCCCGGATGCAGCACAAGGTTGCGCAGCCCCAACTTCAGCGCCGCAGCCGCATGATCCGGCGTCAGGATGAATCCTAGCGTGGACAACCCAAAGTCCTGCGCATTGGCCAAATACCGGTATTCGGTGTCCGGCGTGGCCGGGATCGTCGACATCTGCTGCCGCGTCTGCCCTTCCAGCAAAATCGACGACGGCCAATTCACCACACCGACATAACCTGCCGCCACTAGGGCCGTGAAATAGGCGCTGTTGGACCCAAAGGGATCTGCCGCAATGGTCGAGGCCCAATGCCCGCACCCTTTGGCATCCTTCACAGTCTGATTGTGATCGATCCGCGGCATCAGAAACGCCGCATCCGCCACCCGCACCGACAGGCCACGGAGGCTGGGACAATAGATATGCGGCATCTGCCGGTCGGCTGACGGAATCCCACCGCCAAGGGTCAAAGAACTCATCCCGCGAGCGTAGCAAGAATCGGCAAATTTCGGAAACATATTCCGAAATATGTCACCCATAGAAACAGGAAAATTCCCAACAACCTGTTTTCATTGCATATTTTTCCACCACCCCATTCCGCATTTTGACGTGCGCCGTTCTGCCGCAGCCGCAACTGTGACCGACGGGAGGACCAATGACACTATTCTTCGTCGTGACGCTCAACGGGCTCACGCTTGCTGCACTCTACTTTCTTGCAGCCAGCGGCTTTAGCCTGATCTTTGGCCTGATGCGCACCGTCAACATGGCGCATGGGGCTTTGCTGCTGCTGGGCGGCTATGTCGGTTGGTCCGTGGCCGATGCCACAGGGCTTTGGGCCTTGGGCGTTCTGGCGGGCGGTCTTGCGGCGGCCCTTGCAGGTGCCATGGTGCAAATCGGTGTGCTGGGCTGGATGCAGGGCGATGAGCTGCGGCAGACGCTCGCCTCCATCGCGATCTCGATCATTCTGGCTGATCTGATGCTCTGGATCTGGGGCGGCAACACCTATCAGGTGCGCACGCCTGACTGGCTCTCGGGTGGTGTCCGACTGGAAATGCTGGGGATCGGCTATGCCAAGGTCCGCATATCACTGATGATCTTTGCCCTTGTGGTGGGCGTGGCCCTTTGGCTCTTTATCCAGAAAACCCGCATCGGGGCGGTGATCCGCGCAGGCGTAGACGATCAGCAAATGCTGCGCGCCTTGGGCTACCCGATCAACAAAATCTTCATTCTGGTCTTCGCCATGGGCGGGATGCTGGCGGGCATGGCGGGCGTCATCGCAGGCTCTGCCCTGTCCATCGCACCGGGCACCGATCTGCAATTCCTGTTGTCGTCCCTCGTTGTGGTGATCGTGGGCGGCATGGGGTCCGTCGGCGGAGCCGCCCTTGGCGCCCTACTGATTGGCTTGGCCGAGCAATACGGGCTGGCCTATGCGCCCACCTATGCCGCCGTCGTCACCTTTGTGATTATGGTCTTCGTGCTCGCCGTCCGTCCGCAAGGCCTGCTGGGACGGTCCGAGAAATGAAGTATTTGCTGATCCTCATCCCCATGGCGCTCTTGCCGCTGGTGCTCAATGACTTTTGGCTCAGCCAAGTCCTGACCCGCGCGCTCATCATGGGCACCATCGCGCTCAGCCTCAGCTTTCTGGCAACCTACCTTGGCGTTGTCTCATTTGCCCAAGTGACCCTTGCCGGGGTCGCAGGCTATGCCATCGCCTACTTCGGGCCAAATACCGTGGGTGTGGGCGTCCCCCTGCCCCTGATCGTGACGATCCCGCTGGCGCTGATCCTCGCCATGGCCGCAGGTGCGATGATGGGCTATATCGCCCGCCGCTCGCGCGGGATCTACGCCATCATGATCACCTTGGCGATTGGCGTGGCGTTCTTCTACTTCACCCGCCAGAACTACGTGCTGTTCAACGGCTTTACCGGCTTTTCCGGCGTGATCGCGCCTGCTTTGGGCGAGGGCAACTGGGGCGATCCCAAGCCGCTTTATTTCTTATCGCTTATCGTGGCCGCCATCTGCGTGGGTCTGGTCCAAGGCTTCGTGCGCTCGCCCCTTGGCCTTGCGGTGCAAGCGGTGCGCGACGCGCCGGGCCGCCTGCTGGCCCTTGGCATCCCGACCACCCTGCCCATCGTCGCCGCATTTGCCTTTTCGGGTCTCATCGCGGGCAGCGGTGGCATCCTGAACGTCTGGTTTCAGGAACGGGTCTCCAGCTTTTCTGTGGGCTTTGGCCCGATCATCGACATCCTGATCATCAGCGTCATCGGTGGCCTGCGCCACCCCACCGGGGCCTTTGTCGGGGCCATCGTCTATGTCGTTCTCGACATCTTTGCGATCGATCTGATCGATCGCGATCGTTTCAACCTGCTTATCGGAATTGTCTTGTTGCTGATCATTGTGGCCGCCCCCAACGGGCTGACGCAACTGATCACTGATGGGGCGAAAAAGCTGCGTGGAGGCGCAGCAAAATCAAGAACCACTTGAGACTTTAATGGGAGGAAATCATGAAGCATCTCAAAATAGCGGTATCTGCAATTGCGCTCAGTGCAGCGGCAATGCCCGCCTCATCCGAGGAAATCACCATCGGCGTTATCTCGATCCTGGAAGGCGCGTTTGCGGCGCTGGGTCAGGACGGCATCCGCGGCGTTGAAATGGCCGTGGCCGACGCCGGCGGCTCTGTCGCCGGGAATGAGATCAACCTTGTCGTTGTCTCATCCGACGCAAGCCCCGACAGCGCAGTCGCAGCCGCACGTCGCCTGATCGAACAGGACGGCGCAAAGATCATCGTTGGCCCACTTTCGGGCTCCGAAGGTCTGGCCCTGCGCGATCTGTCGCGGTCCTACCCGGATGTGACCATCATCAACGGCTCTTCGGGTGCACAGGATACCACGCTGCGTGATCCATCCCCGAACTTTTATCGCTTTGGCGGTGACGGCGCACAATGGATGGCCGGTGTTGGCACCTATGCCCATGACACGCTGGGCTATGAAAAGGTCGCCGTTGTGGCGGAAGACTATTCCTTCCCCTACACGCAGGTTCTGGGCTTCATGTCTGAATTCTGCGCGGCAGGCGGCACCGTGCCAGAGAAGTTCTGGACCCCCATCGGCAACGCTGACTATTCATCCGTGGTCTATTCGATCCCACAGGATGTTGACGCGATCTTTGTGGCCTTGGGCGGCTCTGACGCCGTTAGCTTCCTGACACAGTATCAGCAAGCCGGGTTCAGCACGCCAATCATCGGCGGCTCGATCACCATCGACCAGACGGTGCTGTCCAGCGACGCATCGTTCCGCGACATGCTGATCGGTGCACCAGCAGGCACTCCTACTGTGTCCGACTACGATAGCCCCGAATGGGTGGCCTTTGCTGCGGCCTATGCAGAGGCCTATCCAGATGGGCTCGGTGCACCGTCGATCTTTGCGCACCACTACTACATGGGCGCACAGGCCGCGATGCTGGGGCTTGAAGCTGTCGGCGGCGATCTGTCAGACGGCGGCGCTGCGTTCCGCGCTGTTCTGGATGATCTGGAATTCATCCAACCAACCGGTGGCACCATGCGTCTGGATGAGAACCGCAATGGCATCGTCGATAACTTCGTGATCGAAGTGGTCGAACTTGACGACGGGTCCTTGGGGACACGGGCCATTCAGGTGGTCAAGGACGTCAACCAGACCCTTGGTCAGGACCTTGAGACCTTCCTCGCCGCAGGTCCGGTCAGCCGGGACAACCCATCTTGCCCCTAAGCGACGCGCATAACACAACCGCCAATGCCCTTGAGACACAGGGCATTGGCAAACGGTTTGGCGGCTTCTGGGCCGTCAAGGACGTGACGTTCTCCGTCAAACCCGGAGAACGGCGCGCCATCCTCGGCCCCAATGGTGCCGGGAAAACCAGCCTGTTTAATATTCTGACCGGCGACTACAAAGCCTCTGCCGGATCAATCCGCCTGTTTGGCGAGGATGTGACCAAACAATCCATCCCCAAACGGATCAACCGTGGCCTGCGCCGCACCTATCAACACGCCTATCTCTTTGACGGCCTCTCGGTCCGCGACACGCTGTTTCTGGCTGTGGCCGGGATCCGCGGCGGCTGGCGGCAGGTGCTGCCCGTCCGCCTCAGCGACCCCCGCCGGGCAGAGGCGGAGCGTCTGGCCGAGGTCGCAGGCATCACGCAATTCCTTGACCGCATGGTCTCGGATCTCAGCCATGGCCAACGCCGCCAGCTGGAAATCGGCATCGCGCTGGCCGAAGATCCCAAGGTGCTCTTGCTTGATGAACCCGCCGCTGGCCTCTCGCCCGCCGAACGCCCGCAACTCAGCAAGCTGCTGTTGTCGCTGCCCAAAGAGGTCACCGTCATCCTGATCGAACACGACATGGACATCGCCTTTCAAACCTCTGAAAGCGTCACGGTCCTCTTCAATGGCGAACTGATGGCCGAAGGCACACCGGATGAGGTCATGGCCGACAAGGACGTGCACCAGATCTACGTCGGGGGCGCGCATGGCCACTGAACCGCTTCTGCGCCTGCGCGACATAAACCTGCACTACGGCTCAAGCCACGTGCTGCACGATGTCAGCCTCGACCTTGGCGACCGCCCTCTGGGCATCCTTGGCCGCAACGGCGTGGGCAAAACCAGCATTTGCAACGCGATCTTCGGGCTTGCCCCCATCACCTCGGGCCAGATCATGCTCGGCGATCAGGACCTATCAAAACTGCCGCCCGAAAAACGCGCGCAAGCAGGCCTCGGCTATGTGCCACAAGGCCGCCGCATCTTTCGCTCACTCACCGTCGACGAACACCTGCGCATCCTTGAACGCAAAGGGGCGGCCTGGAGCATTGAGCGTGTCTATGCCACCTTCCCCCGCCTCAAGGAACGCCGCCGCAACCTCGGCGACCGGCTCTCTGGCGGCGAACAGCAAATGCTGGCGATCTCGCGCGCCCTCTTGCTCAACCCAAAGGTCCTGGTGCTCGATGAACCGACCGAAGGGCTCGCCCCGGCCATCGTCTCTGACGTGATCGACCTGATCAAACAGGTGGTCAGCGAAGGCACCGCCGTGCTGCTGGTCGAACAGAACCTACATGCCGCATTGTCAGCCGTTGACGACGTCGCCATCGTCGTGGGCGGCGAGGTCATCGAACAGGTCACTGCCACGACACTGGAAAACGACGCAGCCATGCAAAAGAAACATCTCGGCCTCGAGGCCGCGAAACATTAACGGGAGGGGTCAATCATGAAGAAAGCATATATCGTCGGCACTGCTGATACCAAGGGGCCGGAACTTGTCTTTGTCCGCGACTTGATCGCCAGCACCGGGCTTGAAACCGTGCTCGTCAACGTCGGCACCCGCGACAGCGACACGCCCGTTGACGTGACCGCCGCCGAAGTGGCCGCCAACCACCCCAATGGCCCCTCTGCCGTCTTCGTCAATGACCGGGGACAGGCCGTCATGGCCATGTCCGACGCGCTGCTGAACTTCATGCAGGGCCGCGACGACGTGGGCGGGATCATCTCCATGGGCGGCTCCGGCGGCTCCAGCCTTGTGGCGCCTGCCATGCAATCGCTCGAAATCGGCATCCCCAAGGTGCTGGTCTCGACCCTCGCCTCCGGCGACGTCTCTGCCTTTGTCGGGGCTGCTGATGTGAACATGTTCCACCCTGTCACGGACGTCCAAGGCCTCAACCGCGTGTCGCGGCAGCTCTTGGGCAACGCCGCCCATGCGCTGGCTGGCATGATGAACTACAACGTGCCCGGCTCTGCCGACGACCGCGAGGCGCTGGTGATGTCCATGTTCGGCGTCACCACTGCCGCCGTGCAGGCCATGGTGGCCGACCTTGAAGCCGATTACGACTGCCTCGTCTTCCACGCCACCGGCACCGGTGGCCGTGCAATGGAACTGTTGGTCGATCAGGGCAGCATCTCAGGCGCGCTCGACATCACCACGACCGAGGTTTGCGATATGATCGTGGGCGGCGTGCTGGCGGCGGATGAGGGCCGCTTTGACGCCATCGCCCGCAGCAAAATCCCCTACGTGGGGTCCTGCGGCGCGCTCGATATGGTCAACTTCTGGGCCCGCGACACTGTCCCCGCCCAGTTTGAGGACCGCAACCTCTACGTCCACAACGCCCAGATCACCCTCATGCGCACCACGCCAGAGGAATGCGCCAAAATCGGCGCGTGGATCGGCAACAAACTCAACACCTGCGACGGAGACGTCCGTTTCTTGCTGCCGCTCAAAGGCGTCTCTGCCCTTGATGTCGACGGCGGCCCCTTCTGGGACCCGGCAGCAAACGAGGCGCTCTTTTCCGCCCTCCGCGACACCGTCCAGCAAACCGACAAGCGCAAGCTGGTTGAGCTGGACATGCACATCAATGACCCCGAATTCGCCGCAGCCGCCGTTGCCGCATTCAAAGCCATCAAATCATAAGGAACGAAGCCTATGCCCGAGACGAACCGCCAAACCATCCTCGCCAATCTTCGTGCCAAACTCGACGCAGGCCATTCGCTTGTGGGCGGCGGTGCCGGCACCGGCCTCTCTGCCAAATGCGAAGAAGCGGGCGGCGCCGATATGATCGTGATCTACAACTCCGGCAAATACCGCATGGCCGGGCGCGGATCGCTGGCAGGCTACATGTCCTACGGCAACGCCAATGAGGTTGCCAAGGAACTCGGCTACGAGGTGCTGCCAGTCGTGGAAAAGACCCCGGTACTGGCAGGCGTCAACGCCACCGACCCCTTTTGCATCATGGACAAACACCTTGATGACCTCAAAACCATGGGGTTCGCCGGGGTGCAGAACTTCCCCACCATGGGCCTCATCGATGGCCGCTTCCGCGCGGAATGCGAGGCCACAGGCATGCGCTATGACCAAGAGGTCGCGATGATCGGCATGGCCCATCAAAAGGACATGCTCACAACACCTTACGTCTTCAGCGCCGAAAACGCCGCCGACATGGCCCGCGCTGGTGCGGACGTGATCGTGGCCCACTTTGGCCTGACCACGGGCGGCAGCATCGGGGCGGATGACACTGCACCTGACATCCCCGAATGCGCCCGGCTCTATCGCGAATGGACGGACGCCGCCAAAGCGGTGCGCGACGACCTCTTCTTCATTGTCCACGGTGGCCCGCTGGCCGAACCCGAAGACGCGCAAGCCTTCATGGACCTTTGCCCCGATTGCCACGGTTTCTACGGCGCATCCTCGATGGAACGTCTGCCGACCGAACGCGCGATCACCGCGCAGGTCAAAGCGTTTGGCAATCTCAACCGCGGTCAAAAGGCATAGACGCCATGATCAACGCCTATTCCTCCACCATCATCGCCGTCCCCGTCGATCAGGTCTGGGACCGCGTCCGCGACTTCAACGGGCTGCCCAACTGGCACCCCGCCGCCACTGACAGCAAAATCGAACCGGGCCGCAACAATGGCGAACTTGGCTGCGTGCGCAACTTTGCCCTGACCGACGGCAGTGGCCGCATCCGCGAAACCCTGCTGGCCATTTCGAACCCCGACCGCAGCCTGACCTACGACATGCTGCCTGGCGGGCCCCTGCCCTTTGTCAACTACGTCGCCAAGATGAAGTTCACGCCGATCACCGACAGGAATGAAACTTTCGCCGAATGGTGGGCCGATTTTGAGGCGGGCGATGGCGATGAACCAAAGTGGAAGGCCTTCGTGTCCGACGACGTGTTCATCGGCGGCTTCCGCGCGCTCGAAGCCAGCTTTGGCTAAACCACAGGGAAACGATCCGCGTGATCGCCTCCCGCTCTGACAGGAGTGTCCCTTGCACACCCATATTGTCTTTTTCTGGCTCAAAGACCCTGACAACGCCGATCACCGCCGTCGCTTTGCCGATGGCTTGGCGCATCTGGTCAAGGACCCGCGCGTCACCCAATCGACCATCGGTGGCCCTGCGAACACCGCCCGCGATGTAGTAGAGAATGGCTATGACTTTGGCCTTGTCGCCACCTTCGACAGCCTCGACGCCCACAACGCCTATCAAACCGGCCCGCACCACGACGACTTTCTCGCGCAGTGCAAAGACTTGTGGTCGCGCGTGCAGGTCTACGATCTCGCTTAGGGTTAACCCACTTTAACACTTCGATGCACATGGGTTCTGTATGGTTTCCATACGGGTTGTGCATAGGTTCTGCATCGTTGATATTCGGGCGAACGCAGGGGTTAGACTTCATGAAGATCGCGACATTCAACATCAACGGCATCAAGGCCCGGATCGGCGCTTTGACCGACTGGCTGACCGAAAGCCAACCGGATGTGGCGCTGCTGCAAGAGATCAAATCGGTCGACGGGAACTTCCCCCGTCAGCACCTTGAGGATATGGGCTATATCGTTGAAACCCATGGACAAAAAGGCTTCAACGGCGTCGCGATCCTGTCCAAGATCCCGCTCGAAGACGTCACTCGTGGCCTCCCCGGTGACGACAGTGACGAACAAGCCCGCTGGATCGAAGCGACCGTGATGGGCGATATTCCGGTGCGTGTTTGCGGCCTCTATCTGCCCAACGGCAACCCGGTCGAACTGGACAGCGACGGCAATCCCGTCCAGGGCGGAAAATACGCCTATAAGATGGGCTGGATGGACAGATTATATCAACGTGCTCAGACACTTATGGCCGATGAGATGCCCGCCCTGATGGC
Source organism: uncultured Paracoccaceae bacterium (assembly GCA_947494675.1). GTDB lineage: Bacteria > Pseudomonadota > Alphaproteobacteria > Rhodobacterales > Rhodobacteraceae > CANMYO01. Next base: position 249,627 of record CANLVP010000002.1, on the reverse strand, counting down.
GGGTGATTACAACATCATTCCCCAGCCCGAAGACGCCAAACGCCCCGACGCCTGGACCAAAGACGCCCTACACCGCCTGCCCTCGCGCGAAGCGTTTCGCCGCATCCAACACCTTGGTTTTACAGAAGCTTTTCGCGCCACGACCTTTGGCGACGGCCATTATTCCTTCTGGGACTACCAAGCTGGCGCATGGGACCGCAACGACGGCATCCGCATCGACCATTTTCTGCTGACTCCACAATGCGCCGATCTGCTGCAAAGCTGCTGGATCGAAAGCGCCGTCAGGGGCCGCGAAAAACCCTCCGATCACGTGCCCGTCTGGGTCGATCTGGCGGCTTAAGTATGCTGCGTATCACACTCATATCATTTATCTTTGTGCCGACGCTCGCGAGTGCCCAATGCCTCACGGCGAACACCGGCGCGGGCTGCGCCACCGCCAAGATCATCAGCGTTCCACAGACCTCTCACGACCTCGGCCCACCCCCGGTTGAGATCGGCGAAATACTCGAACGCGGCAGATATTCCATGATCCTCAACGCCCGCTGGTATAGCCTGCCGGACGCCAAAGACGGCTGGGTCTATTTCCGCATCGAAGACGACGTTTACCGCGTTGATTTTGAAACGATGGAAGTCCTCGAACGCGCCACGTCAGAGGCCGGAGCTAACTGGCCGAGCGGGTGACGTCGTGGTCATAAAGCCATGATAACTTTGACAAAAAGGCGTCCGGCGCAATGGCACCAATGCCCTTCAACACCGCATGAGACGCGCTTCGCCGCACGCCCCGCAAATGGTAATTCACCGCATTCGCATTCGCCTCCGCAATCGCCCGCCTGACCCGCGCCTGCCGGAGCTGTTGATAGTCGCCGGTGCCGGTCAGACAGCGGGACAAAACCCAGGCATCCTCTAGCGCCAAATTCGCGCCCTGCGCCAAAAACGGCAGCGTCGGATGGGCGGCATCGCCCAAAAGGTAGATGTTGTCTTCAGCCCATGTCTCGGCAACTTCATGCCGAAACAGACCCCACAGGTTCACCGACTTCACCTGTGATAACAACGACTTCAAGGGCGAAGCTGCATCTTCAAACGCCGCCATCAGATGGGCCGGATTATCCGCATGTGACCAGCCTTCTTCCGCCCATTCCGACCGCTCTTGCACGGCGACGATATTGATCTTGCCGCCGGGCAGCGGGTAGCTAACGACATGCCGTCCGGGCAGCATCCAGATGCAAGCCTCAGGTGCGGCCTCTCCTTCAATCACGGCGCGCCAGGCCACTTGACCGGTAAAGAATGGCTTGCCTAAGCCATTCAAAAGTGGGCGAAATTCCGAATGCAACCCGTCGGCCGCCAAGAGGTTCCCGCTTTGCGGCGCGGTATCAGGGGTCAGCGTTCTACCGGTCACAATCTCAACGCCCGCCGCGTCGCAGGCCTCTGCCAGCATCGCCAGCAGATCGCCCCGATGCATCATCCGAAACCCCGGCGCGTCTTGCGACAAAGCAAAGCGTGTCACAGGCCGACCGGTCAGCCCGTCCATCGGCACAACCGCCTGAGATTGAATGGATTTTTCCGAAAGCTGCGCCCCAAGGCCCAAGGCCATCAAGACCCGCGCACCATTGGGCGATATCTGCAAACCCGCCCCTTCCGTCCGCAAAGACGGGGCGCGTTCGTGGACTGTGACGGGGGCGCCCTGTTGGGCCAGAGCAGCTGCCACGGCCAGACCGGCGATCCCGCCGCCGGCCACCGTGTTTGCAACCTTGGTCATCTTAGTCTTTGCGATGAACCTTTTCACCACGCTCGTGACGCTCTTGCGCCTCAAGGCTCATGGTGGCGATGGGCCGTGCATCAAGCCGCTTGAGGCTGATCGGCTCACCGGTGATGGAACAATACCCGTATTCACCTTCGTCAATGCGGCGCAGGGCGGCGTCGATCTTGGCAACAAGCTTGCGCTCACGGTCACGGGTGCGCAGCTCCAAAGCGCGATCTGTTTCTTCGGAGGCGCGGTCAGCGACATCCGGAATATTGCGCGTCTGGTCTTTCATGGATGCCACTGTATCGCGGCTATCGTCCAGAATGTCGGATTTCCAGTCAATCAGCTTGCGGCGGAAATACTCTGTCTGGCGGTCGTTCATAAACGGTTCGTCCTCAGCAGGACGGTAATCGTCAGGCAAGAAAACCTCAGCTTTCATTGCATCCCCTTTCAATGTGTTACCTGTCATTTCGTCGGCTTGTCCTGACATGCAACGGTTCCCCTCAAAACTTGGCTTCGTTTAGCCCCATGCGGGCAACATGTCACCCCCAAAATGTCGTGAAAACGATGTGTTGAAGGGATTGGCAAAGTTGTTAAGTTGCGCCCGAACAAGTGGGAAATGACATGAAATTCGAAGGCACCGCAGACTACGTCGCCACCGATGATCTGACCATGGCGGTCAATGCGGCGGTCACCCTCGAACGCCCGCTTTTGGTCAAGGGCGAACCCGGCACAGGCAAGACTGAATTGGCCCGTCAGGTGAGCGCGGCCTTGGGCCTGCCGATGATCGAATGGCACATCAAATCGACCACCAAAGCCCAACAGGGCCTATACGAATATGACGCGGTCAGCCGCCTGCGCGACAGCCAGTTGGGGGATGAAAAGGTCCATGACGTGGCTAATTACATCAAGCGCGGCAAGCTTTGGCAGGCCTTTGCAGCCGAGGGCAAAGTGGTGCTGCTGATCGATGAGATCGACAAAGCGGATATCGAGTTCCCGAACGATCTTTTGCAAGAGCTCGATAAGATGGAATTCCACGTCTATGAGACCGGTGAAACGGTCGCGGCAAAAGTGCGTCCAATTGTCATTATTACGTCCAACAACGAAAAAGAGTTGCCTGACGCCTTCTTGCGCCGCTGCTTTTTTCACTACATCCGCTTCCCGGAGGTCGAGACCCTGCGCAAGATCGTCGAGGTGCATCACCCCGGCATCAAAGAGGGGTTGCTGACCGCGGCCCTCACGCAATTCTATGAGGTGCGCGAGACGCAGGGGTTAAAGAAAAAGCCGTCTACATCCGAGGTGCTCGATTGGCTCAAGCTGCTATTGGCCGAGGATCTGACGCCAGAGGATCTGCGCCGTGACGGGGCCAATGCCCTACCGAAACTGCATGGGGCGCTGCTCAAGAACGAACAGGACGTGCATCTGTTTGAGCGGCTCGCCTTTATGGCCCGTGGACAGCGCTAAAGCTGCCGTAACGGCACCCAAAATGTCCACATTTTGTGCGTCCCATTGACGTCGCCACTAGCAATCTGAGTCTTTCGCGCAACGCCGGGGTATTTTCCCGGACTCTGCTCAAATTATCAGTCGCTTAACCCGACCCTGCCATAGTTAATCGGGTGGCCCACAGGCGTGATCTTGGCAATGCCCAAATCGCGCCCAGAAGGGGCCGCAGTTCTAAGGCAGATGGGACTGACGATATTGAGGAGAGCAGAGTGACCAAGGCAAATATGCCGGTCGATCTATGCCAGTTGATCCCCGCCGCTTCGGCGGCCATTGCTGGTGTGCGGACCGTTTCAGAACCCCACTGCCCCACATGGGGGGCCGTGAATTGAGTAGACTAGCTGCCTTTGCGCTTGGCGTTCTTGCGTCCTGTGCACCTGTGCCCGATGTACCACCGACCCGTGCCGTCGCGCTGGTGAATGCCCTCCCCCCGATGAAGGCCTTTACGACCGAAACCGTGGCCCCTGCCACCCGGTCGAATGCCGAGATGGCGCAGGACTTCCTTGATTTGAGCTTTCGCATGGAAAGTGGCCGCACGATCCCCGTGCTGTCCCGCTTTGAGGGTCCGATTACTGTCCGCATGACGGGAGCGACCTCTGACAGCATGGGCCGCGATCTGACGCGCCTGCTGGGCCGTTTGCGCAATGAAGCTGATATCGATATTTCCCTGACCAATGGGCCCAACGCCCACATCACGGTTGAGGCGATCCCCCAGGCCGAATTGCAGCGTGCCGTGCCCCGTGCCGCTTGCTTTGTGGTGCCGCGCATCACCAGCTGGGAAGAGTTCCTGCTGACCCGCCATACCGGGCAGGTCGATTGGACCACGCTGACCACCCGCGAACGTGCCGTGATCTTTGTGCCCGCTGACGCCGCCCCGCAGGAAATCCGCGATTGCCTGCATGAAGAATTGGCGCAGGCGCTTGGGCCGCTCAATGACCTCTATCGCTTGCCGGATTCCGTCTTTAACGATGACAACATCCATACCGTTCTGACCGGGTTTGACATGCTGGTGCTGCGCGCGTTCTACGCGCCAGAGCTGTCCAGCGGCATGACCCGTTCCGATGTGGCCGCCCGCTTGCCCGCCCTACTGGCGCGTTTGAACCCGCGCGGCCAACGTGCCGGTGCGCCCGCGCAGGCCGATACCTCGCGCGACTGGATTACAGCGATGGAAACGGCGCTGACCTCTGGCAGCACGCCGGGTCGCCGACGTCAGGCCGCCGCGCGTGCCATCCAACTGGGTGAGGCTTTTGGCTGGCGCGACACCCGCGCAGGCTTTGCGCTTTATGCCAATGGGCGTTTGCAGGTAGGCCACGATTCCGCCGCCGCACTCGCGTCGTTTAACGCCGCCGAAGCCGTCTATCGCAAAAGCGCTGTCACTTCCGTTCACACCGCCCATATCGCCGTGCAAAAGGCTGCATTCGCGCTGGCCTCAGGTGATGCGCAAACGACAATCGCCCTCGCGGATGAGGCGATCCCCGTTGCCAGACGCCACCAGAACGCCGCCCTTTTGGCGACGCTGATGATGTTCAAGGCCGAAGGTCTCGCGATGACCGGCAACACGGTTGAGGCGGACGCACTGCGTCTGGACAGTTTGGGGTGGGCGCGTTACGGATTTGGTTCTGATTTGAACGTGCAGGCCCGTCTGGCAGAGATTGCGGCGCTGCGCCCTTTCTAAGGGACCGACGCCCATGATCTTTCCGCTTTCCGGCATCCTGATCGGCGCTGCCATCGGTGCGATGCGCGCCAAGGCGCGTGGTGGCAACACCCGCGACATGCTGCAGTGGGCCGCTGTCTTTGCCATGATCTTTGGCCTGATCGGGCTGTTCACGCTGGTCTTCATCGAACGCAGCTACACCTAAGATGTTCCTGCCGTTTTTCGACAATCTGCGCCGGGCCAATGTCCCGGTCAGTTTGCGCGAATTTCTGGCCTTTCTGGAAGGCATGAAAGCCGGGCTCGCGACCTATGATATTGAGGCGTTCTATTTTCTTGCCCGCGCCATCATGGTCAAGGATGAACGCCATCTGGATCGCTTTGATCAGGCCTTTGCCGCTACCTTTGAGGGGCTGGAACACATCCCCGACAGTGCCGTCATGGATGCCGTCGACGTGCCGGCGGACTGGCTGACCAAGATGGCGGAAAAGCATCTGTCAGCGGAAGAAAAAGCCGAAATCGACGCATTAGGTGGCTTTGATAAGCTTATGGAAACGCTCAAGAAACGTCTTGAGGAGCAAAAGGGTCGCCACCAGGGCGGATCCAAGTGGGTCGGGACCGCAGGCACCTCGCCGTTTGGCGCATACGGCTACAACCCCGAAGGCGTGCGCATTGGCCAGAACGAAAGCCGCCACCAACGCGCGGTCAAGGTCTGGGACAAGCGCGAGTTCCGCAATCTGGATGACAGTGTCGAACTCGGCACCCGCAATATCAAAGTGGCGCTGAAGCGCCTCCGCCGTTGGGCACGGGATGGCGCGGATGAAGAGCTTGATCTGCACGGCACCATCCGCAAAACGGCGGAAAAAGGATACCTTGACGTTCAAACAAGACCAGAGCGGCGCAATGCTGTGAAGGTGTTGTTGTTTCTGGATGTCGGAGGGTCGATGGACCCGCATATCAAAGTCGTGGAAGAGCTGTTCAGCGCGGCCAAGGTGGAGTTTAAACACCTTGAGCATTTCTATTTCCACAATTGCCTCTACGAAGGCGTCTGGCGCGACAATCGCCGCCGCTGGAATGCGCAGACCCCGACGTGGGAGGTGCTGCGCACCTATGGCTCTGATTACAAATGCATATTTGTGGGCGACGCGTCGATGTCCCCTTATGAGATCGCCTATCCCGGCGGGGCCAATGAACATATGAACCCCGAGGCAGGCAGCACCTGGCTGGCCCGCGCGCGGGATCAATGGCCCAATCATCTATGGATCAATCCTTTGCCCGAAAAATACTGGCCCTACACCCAATCGATTGAAATGATCCAGGATATCTTTGGCGCGGATCGCATGGTCCCGATGACGCTTTCGGGGATTGAGCGTGGCATGAAGGTGCTGACCTGATGCGCGCCCGTCTGGCACAGCTTTGGGCGCATCACCGGATCGCGCTTTTAGCCTTTGTCGTTGCCATTGGCGCGCTTGGGTTCTTTGGCGTCCGGTCCCTGGCCGCCACGATCTACTGGATGGACCCCGCACATCAGGAACAGCGCATCAAGGGCTGGATGACCCCGCGCTACGTCGGTCAATCCTACAGCATCCCCCGTCCGGTCGTGGAAGAGGCGCTGATGTTTGAAAAGGGCAGCCCCCTTGGCCGTCAGCGTCTTTCAGATATTGCCGCAGCCAACGGTCTGACGCTGGACGAATTACAGGTTCGCATTGATGACGCCACCGCCGCGTTCCGCGCCGAAAAAGACGACAAGAAATGAGCGATTTTCTCTTCGGGCTCCTCACAGATTACGGCGTCATGATCGTCTTTGCGGTTACATTCCTCAGCTGTCTGGCAATACCGATCCCATCGTCCTTGGTGATGCTGACCGCAGGTGGTTTTGCCGCCGCCGGCGATCTGGTGCTCGCTGCTGTGGCCGGTGCGGCCTACGTTGGGGCGGTCATCGGCGACAACACCGGTTATCTGATCGCGCGCCTTGCGGGCGACCGGTTGAGCGGTTGGCTGAATGCCAAACCCAAGCGGGCCGCGCTGCGCAAAAGGGCTGAAACCTATATGGCGAAATGGGGCGGCAGCTCTGTCTTTTTCTCCTGCTGGCTGGTGGCCCCGCTTGGCCCCACGGTCAACTACGTCAGCGGGCTGTCGCGGATGACTTGGCTACGCTTTGCGCTCTGGGGGGCTTTGGGCGAAATCGTCTGGGTCAGCCTTTATGTCGGGCTGGGCTATAGTTTTGCCGACAACATCAGCGCGCTCTCGGACCTCTTGGGTAATGTCAGCGGGTTTCTGACGGCGGCCCTGTTGACCATCGGGCTGGGCATTTGGTTGTGGAAGGTCAGCGCCAAACATCACAAGCACGCTTGACGGTTTCGGAAATCCACCCCAGCGTCACGCAATGACATTACACTTTGACGCCGCCGAATATGCTGACCGCCAATCCCGCGCCCACGCGGCGATGAAAGACGCAGGCCTTGACGCACTTCTGATGTTTGCGCCCGAGAGCCAGTTCTGGATTTGCGGCTATGACACCTTCGGCTTTGCGATGTTCCAATGCCTTGTGCTGACGTCACAAGGCGATCTGCATTTGCTGACCCGGATGCCTGATTTGCGGCAAGCACAGCTGACAAGCACCCTGCCCGATGACCAAATCCACATCTGGGAAGAACGCCATGACAGCAATCCTGCAACAGATCTGGCCCGCCTGCTGGCGGAGCTCGGTGTGGCGGGGCGCGTTGGCTATGAAAGCGCCACAGCGGGGCTGACCGATCACAACGGTCAACTCTTACGCGCCGCCCTGCCCGGCCTTGTACCGTCATCCGATCTGATCCGTGATCTGCGGCGCGACAAATCCACAGCCGAGGTCGCAATGCACCGCAGGGCCGCGGCCCTGTCGGACGACGCACTGGATGCGGGCCTTGAAGCCACCGGCGCAGGCGCGTTCGAGGGCGATATTCTGGCGGCGATGCAGGGTGCGGTCTTCAAAGGGGGCGGCGATTATGCGGGCAATGAATTCATCATCGGGTCCGGCCCCGGCGCATTGCTGTGCCGCTATTATTCGGGCCGACGCCATCTGGATGCACGCGATCAGCTGACGCTGGAATGGTCAGGCGCTTATGCCCGCTATCACGCCGCCATGATGCGGACGATCATCGTCGGTGCGCCGACTGAGACCCAGATCCGCATGCACGCCGTCACCGAAGAGGCGCTCTTGGCTTGCGAGGCCGCGATCAAACCCGGCGCGCCGATGGGGGACGTCCACGCCGCCCATTGCCGGGCCTTCGACAAGGCAGGGTTTGGTCATGCAAGGTTGCAGGCCTGCGGCTATGGCATGGGGGCGATCTACAACCCGATCTGGGTTGATTTCCCGATGTTCACCGCGGGCAATCCGCTGCCCATGCGCGAAAATCAGGTGTTCTTTCTGCATATGATCCTGATGGACAGCGACGCAGGTCTGGCGATGACACTGGGCCATTCGGTCTTGGTGACGGCCACGGGCTGCGAACGGTTGTCGCGGCACGATACCGCACTGCTCACCCGGTGACATCGGCCGTGTAGCCCCTATATAACGTTCATGTTGAAACTCACCCCGATCCTGTTGGCCGTGCTCTATGGTTTGGCGATGTATCGCTTTTCGGTCTGGCGGCTGGGGCGCGAGCTTGACGTGAAATCAACTGAGCTGACCGATCCTGTGCTGCGGGTGATGTGTACCCAGATGGCCGAGGCCTTGGAATTGCCGCGCATCAAGGTGCACGTCTACGAGGTTGAGCCGGTGAACGGGCTGGCCGCCCCCGATGGCCGCATCTTCATCACCCGTGGCTTTATGGACCGCTACAAAGCAGGCAAGGTCACGGCAGAGGAACTCGCCAGCGTCATCGCCCATGAATTGGGTCATGTAGCGCTTGGTCATTCGCGGCGGCGGATGATCGATTTTTCCGGCCAGAATGCTGCACGGACGGCCATCGCCATGGTGCTCAACCGCTTTCTGCCCGGTATCGGCGCCTTGGTCGCCAATGCGCTGATGACCCTACTTGCCGCCGGCCTGTCGCGCAAAGACGAGTTTGAGGCCGACGCCTATGCCTCTGCACTGCTGGTCAAAGCAGGCATCGGCACCGGCCCGCAAAAGTCGCTGTTCCGCAAGCTTGGCACCCTGACCGGCGCACGCGGCGCCGCGACCCCCGCCTGGATGCTCAGCCACCCCAAAACCGACCTGCGCATCGCTGCGATTGAGGCGAATGAGGCCAAATGGTTGGGTTAATCTGACGTGGGGGATGGTGGGTTTGAGCCCGAAGTGACTGATCCTGCGCTGGGAATGAACGTCAGCTTTTACCTTATTCCCCAAAAAAGGGATCATCCGAATTTTTGAGCTCGCAGGCGTTGCCATCCGGGTCGATGAATGTTCCTACGACACCCCAGGCAAAGGTTTTCAGCTCCAAGTCAACCCCGCACCCGCGGAGCAGTTTTGCAACACTTTCAACGTCCCTGACGTTGAAGCGTAACATCGTGGGATTTTCAGAGTTTGCCTTCCTCTGGTTCCGCGCCAAGCCACCGGTCTCAATCATCAAGTATCCAGCGCCAAACCGAAGGCAGCAAAGTCCGTCTTTCTCGAACCAGACAGGCAATCCAAGTTTATCCCGATAAAACTCAAGGCACTCTTCGTAGCGCTCTGTTCCAAGGATAATGCCAAAATGCTGCGTTAACGCGCCAAGTCCGTCTTCAGTGTACGCCATGTCAATCTTCCTTCTTCATCATACCAGAGGTGTAATTCCTCAAGCGCACTTTAGATCAAGAAAAATATGCAGGGGCGGAAACGGACCTTTGCCTAATGACTTCGAGGGGCACCAAAGTCCCGCCGCCAATCCACCCTAAGCCGCCATTAATCGTTTCCCCAATCGCGGCAGTCGGGCCTTTTTCATTAGTGCGCGTATCGTCCAATCGTCACCCGACAACCGCCGCGCCTCGGCCAAAACGGCCTCTCCCACGGACGTCACTTTGTCGGGCGCTTCGTCATAGAGCCGGATCAGAAAGCCATCGGGGTCGGCGCGAAACAGCCCTTCTTCGGCCAGCAGGTTGCCAGGAAAATCCTTGGCGTTGGCCGTCACAATCCCATCGCAAGACCCGACGACGGCGGCGGCCAGCACATGGATGTCGTCGGGGTCAGGTAGCCAGAAGTGCTGCAGCTTGCCCTCGGGCACCGTTACCTCTGCCGCAGGGAAACCCGCGCGCAGAGCGGCAATCTCACCTCTTGCGATCACCTCACCTTCCGGCCCCAGCTTGATCGCCGCCCGCGCCCATTCCTCAAGGATGCGCGGCGACCAGCGGGGTTCAAACAGCCCTGCACGGGCACAACCGATCAGTACTTCGCGCATCACCGTGGGATAGAGCACGCAGGCGTCGAGCATCATCCTCATAGACGGAAGAAGATCGCCTTGAGGTAGCCGCTTTCGGCAAGATGCGGCATCAGCGGGTGGTCTGGCCCGGCAAAGCCTGTGTGGACGATCTGCCCGCGCCGCCCGCCGCGCCCGATGCCGCGCGCGCTGGCATTGCGGAACTTTGCCAGATCAGCCGCATGGCTGCAGGAACACACGCCCAGATAGCCGCCCTCGGCCACCAAAGGGGCGGCCAGCCGCGCCACACGTTCATAGGCCCGTAGGCCCGCATCCAAGGCCTTGCGGTTGGGCGCAAAGGCGGGTGGGTCGCAGATCACGATGTCAAAGGTCTCGCCTTCTTCTGCCAGCTTAGTCAGCACGTCAAAGGCATCGCCTTTACGGGTTGCGAACCGGCCCGCCACGCCGCTAGCCTTGGCCCCCTCTTCCGCCAGCGCAAGCGCGGGCGCCGAGCCGTCCACCGCCAGAACCGAAACCGCCCCGCCTGCCAGACAGGCCAGCCCAAAGCCGCCCACGTGGGAAAAAACATCCAGCACCCGCGCGCCCTTGGCCATTGAGGCTGCAAAGGCGTGATTGGGACGCTGGTCATAGAAAAGACCGGTCTTTTGCCCACCCATGACGTCGGCCATATAGGTCGCCCCATTCATCGGGACGGGGATCGCGGCCTCAGGGGCCGTGCCAGCCGCCACGCGGGTCACATCCTCCAGCCCTTCAAGGCTGCGCGCCCGCCCCGTGCCGTTCAGCACAACGGTCTGGACGCCGGTCACCTCTTGCAAGGCCGCGACAAGGGGCTCGATCAGCGCATCGGCCCACGCGGCATTGGGCTGCACCACGGCCAGATCGCCAAACCGGTCGACAATGACACCGGGCAAGCCATCGCTTTCGGCATGGACCAGCCGGTAGAAGGGTTCCGCGTAAAGCCTTTCGCGGTGCGCCAATGCGACGGCAAATTTTGCTGCAAACCATGCCTGATCAATCACCGCCTCCGCGTCACGGTCCAGCATCCGGCAGATGATCTTGCTGGCCGGGTTCACCGCCACCACGCCCATCGCCACGCGGTTGGTGTCTTCCAGAATGGCCAAGGCGCCGCCGGTCAGCGCGCGCGTGCGGCGGTCGGTCACAAGCTCATTGGCATAGACCCAAGGAAAACCATGGCGCACAGCGCGGGCATCAGCTTTGGGGGTCAGGCGAACGGTGGGATATGTTTGATCTGTCATACCGCCCCATACCCCGCTATCTGCTGCGACGAAAGGGCCAAGACACCGCGTCATTCTGTGATTGTTAGCGCTAACTGAATGTGCTATGCGAGGCCAAATTTCTCCAAACCCGAGGATCCCATGGCTTTGCATCCCAAGATTGCCGAAGTGACTGACCGTATTCGCGCCCGGTCCGAAGGACCACGCCGCAAATATCTTGATAACATGGCCGCCGCAGCAGCAGCCGGTCCACGTCGTGCGCATCTGACCTGCGGCAATCAGGCCCATGCCTATGCGGCGATGGGTGATCAAAAGGATGCCTTGGTTGCAGAAGCCTCCCCAAACATCGGGATCATCACATCCTACAACGATATGTTGTCGGCGCATCAGCCGTTTGAAACCTATCCGGCCCAAATCCGCAAAGCAGCACAGGCCGCTGGTGCCACGGCGCAGGTTGCAGGCGGTGTGCCCGCCATGTGCGATGGCGTGACCCAAGGCCAGACAGGGATGGAGCTGTCGCTTTTTTCGCGGGACGTGATTGCGCTGGCCGCCGGTGTCGGCCTGTCGCACAACACCTTTGACGCAGCGCTTTATCTTGGCGTCTGCGATAAGATCGTGCCCGGCCTGATCATCGCCGCGGCCACCTTTGGCTATATCCCATCGGTGTTCTTGCCCGCGGGGCCCATGGTCTCTGGCCTGCCAAACGACGAAAAGCAGGCGGTGCGGCAGGAATTTGCCAAGGGCAATATCGGGCGCGAAGAACTGATGAAGGCCGAAATGGCCAGTTACCACGGCCCCGGCACCTGCACGTTCTACGGCACGGCCAACACCAACCAGATGCTGATGGAATTCATGGGGATGCACATGCCCGGCGCGTCTTTTGTGAACCCCGGCACGCCCTTGCGTGAGGCTTTGACAGTCGCTGGCGTCGAACGCGCGGCCCAGATCACGGCCTTGGGTAATCAATATACACCCGCCTCGGACGTGCTGGATGAACGTGCCTTTGTGAATGGCCTTGTCGGGCTGATGGCCACGGGCGGCTCCACCAACCTTGTGATCCACCTGCCCGCCATGGCGCGTGCCGCGGGCGTGATCCTTGATCTGCAGGATTTCTCTGACATCTCGGACGTGGTGCCGCTGATGGCCAAGGTCTATCCCAACGGTCTGGCCGACGTGAACCATTTCCATGCCGCCGGTGGCCTTGGCTATATGATCGGTGAGCTGCTGAACGCCGGGCTTTTGCACGACGACACCAAGACCGTCGCCGGTGATGGGCTGGAACGCTACACGCAGGAACCCAAGCTCGAAGGCGACCGCGTGGTCTATGCCCCCGGCACCTCATCCACGCTCAACGACAAAATCCTGCGGCCCGTGTCTGATCCGTTCAGCCACCACGGCGGGCTGACCCAACTGGCGGGCAATCTGGGGCGCGGTGTGATGAAGTCCTCTGCCGTGGCCGAAGACCGTCACATTATCGAAGCCCCTGCCCGCATCTTCCACACGCAAGAGGCCGTCAAAGACGCCTTCAAGGCAGGCGAGCTGACCGAAGATGTGGTCGTCGTGGTCCGCTTCCAAGGCCCGAAATCCAACGGCATGCCCGAATTGCACAGCCTAACCCCCGTGCTATCGGTGATGCAGGGGCGTGGCCAGCGCGTCGCACTTGTCACCGACGGGCGGATGTCCGGCGCATCGGGCAAAGTTCCATCGGCGATCCACCTCTGCCCCGAAGCCGCCGATGGCGGCCCGATCGGCAAAATCAAAGATGGCGACATCGTCCGGCTTGATGCTACGAAAGGCACGATTGACGTTCTTGGCGTCGATCTGGACAGCCGCCCCCTTGCAGTCGCTGACCTGACTGGTAATGGCACAGGCGTGGGCCGCGAGCTGTTCGAGGTCTTCCGCCAAAATGTCGGCCTTGCCGCTGACGGTGCCGGAGTTTGCGTCTAGTCTTTCTTTGGTTCAAAAATATCCCCGCCGGAGGCAAACGGTTTTTCGCCGAAAAACCGCAGCCCCGCTGACAACAAAGGACATGCCATGACCCCGCAAACCGCCTCTGAGAAAAACCGCGCCATTTGCCTTTTGGCCCCTGTTGTTCCGGTTCTTGTCGTTGACGATGCCAAAGACGCCGCACCCTTGGCGCAAGCGCTCGTGGCCGGTGGCTTGCCCGCGCTTGAGGTGACACTGCGCACGCCAGCAGCACTCGACGTCATCCGCGAAATGGCCGCCGTTCCAGGCGGCGTTGTCGGCGCGGGCACGCTGTTGACCCCCAAAGATGTGGAAGATGCCAAAGCTGCGGGCGCGACATTCGGCGTCTCCCCCGGTGCCACGGACATCCTGCTGGACGCCTGTGAGGCAAACGATTTGCCGCTACTGCCTGGCGTCGCCACAGCGACCGAAGCGATGCGTCTGCTGGAACGCGGCTATACGGTTCAAAAGTTCTTCCCGGCAGAGGCGAACGGCGGTGCACCTGCGCTTAAGGGCATTGGCGCACCGATCCCACAGGTCAGCTTTTGCCCCACTGGCGGCGTGAGCCTCAAGAACGCCAATGATTACCTGTCGCTGTCCAACACGCTCTGCGTCGGCGGCTCTTGGGTTGCGCCCAAGGATGTCGTGGCCGCAGGCGACTGGGACAAGATCAAAGCGCTTGCCACCGAAGCCGCTGCGCTGACCCGCTAAAGCCCGCGACCCGCGCGGCCACCGCGCCGCCGGGCGGGTCCTGCATCTTTCAAAGCCGCCAAAAGCGTCAGCGTCATCGGATGATCGCTGGGCTGATGCGCGTATTGTAAAAGCAGCGCCTGCACTTCGGCCTTGGTATCCGCCCCAACCGGAACACCCAGCGCCCAATCAAGAAAGATTGTCCGGCATTCCGATGCGGTGATCCCGGAAATCTCATAGGCGTCACGGATCAGCGCCTTTGGGTCGCGTGCGTCACCCTTCATGTGGCGGCCTCCAGTTTGGTGTCGATGATCGCGGCGGCTGATTTCGCGTGCTGCGCCAGCGCCTGTTCCAAAGCATCCATCGTCTCAAACCCCGTTTCGCGCAACACAAATCGCCGCCCACCTTCGCCCACAGCATCGGGGTCAAAAACCCCGCCCGCCAACAAGCGCCCCGTGGCCTGCACCTGCCAAAATAGGCCTGCTGCTTGGCCGAGTTCGGCCCCCTCAGCGGCGTCCAACCAACCATTCGCGACACCTGCATCCAATTGCGCCTGCGTGCCCCGCTCCGCTGTGCCCGCCCGCAAGGCCGCTGTCTGGGCAAAAAGCGCGATGTCCTGCAAGCGCCCGGCCCCGTCTTTGGCATCCCAAGGCGAGGATGCAGGCTTGGCCTCTGCCAACCTCCGGCGCATCTCAAGCACATCACCAGCGACGTCAGCGCCTTGCCCCTTGGCGGGCAAAAGCGCTTGGCGAAACACCTCCACCCGGTCACCCAGGTCAATAGACCCAGCAATCGCGTGCGCACGGGTCAGCGCCAGATGCTCCCATGTCCAAGCCTCATCACGCTGATAGCTTTCAAAGGCCTCAATCGACGTGGCCACAGGCCCCTGCCGCCCGGACGGGCGCAAACGCATATCAACCTCGTATAGCCGCCCCTCGCCCATGGGGGCCGTCAGCGCTGTCACCAAGGCCTGCGTTAAGCGGGCGTAATAGGGACGCGTCGCCAAGGGGCGTTTCCCGTCTGACGTTTCAACGCCATCCGGGTCATAGATCATAATGAGGTCCAGATCAGACAGGGCATGCAATTGTCCTGCCCCCAGCGACCCCATCCCCAGCACGACCGCACCTTTGCCCGGCAGGTCGCCATGTTTGCGCGCGAATTCCGCGACCACGACAGGCCAAAGCGCCGCAACCGCGGCCTGCGCCAGATCCGCATAGCGTCCGCCGCTCACCTCTGCATCAATCAGCCCGCGCAGGTGGTGCACGCCCACGCCAAAGTGCCATTCCTTGGCCCAAAGCCGCGCGGCGTTCAACTGCGCCTCATAATCCGGGGCCTCTGCCAGCCGTTGTGAAAGTGCCTTGGTCAGGGCCTCCGCCCCCGGCCATTCGGCGAAAAAGCTGCCGCCGATCACCGCGTCAAAGACCCCCGCATTCCGCGACAGATATGACGCCAAGGCGGGCGCTGTGGCGGCGATGTCTACTATCAACTGGCTCAGCTGCGGGTTCGCCTCGAACAGCGAAAACAATTGCACCCCCGCAGGCAGCCCGGCCAAAAACGTATCAAACTGCGCCAAAGCCTCATCCGGGCGGGCGGATTCCTTGAGCCGCGTTTGCAGGTCAGGCCAAAGCCTATTGAAAATCTCAACTGCGCGATCAGACCGCAAGGCCGGGTAATTGGGCCAGCGCGCCGTGATCTCTGCCCCCCAATCCGCATCCGCCACTGGGGCGGCATCGGGGGCAAAGAACCCTTCGGTTAGCGTATGCACGTCTTCCAGCCGATCCTTCAGATCCGCCCGCAGATCGCTTTCATCGCGGTCCATAAAGGCCGCCAATCGCGCAAACCCCGGCCCATCGCTTGGCAGGTCATGGGTCTGCTGGTCGGCCACCATTTGCACCCGATGTTCGATCTCGCGGTGGAAGCGGTAGTGATCATAAAGACGCGTCGCCGTGTCCTGATCGACCCAGCCCGCCGCCGCCAAGGCATCCAGCCCCGCCCCCGTGCCCCGCACCCGCAGGCTGGGGTCGCGGCCCCCGGCAATCAATTGGCGGGTCTGTGTAAAGAACTCAATCTCTCGAATACCACCGCGCCCCAGCTTCATGTTGTGACCTTCCAGCACAAGCTGCCCGCCCAACCCCTTATGATCGCGGATGCGCAGCCGCATGTCGTGGGCGTCCTGAATGGCGGCAAAGTCCAGATGTTTGCGCCAGACGAAAGGCCGGAGCGTTTCTAGAAACCTCTGGCCCGCCACCACATCACCGCCCGAGGGCGCGGCCTTGATATAGGCGGCGCGTTCCCATGTGCGGCCCACGCTTTCATAATAGCGCTCTGCCGCTTCCATCGACAAGCAGACAGGCGTCACACTGGCATCAGGCCGCAGCCGCAGATCGGTGCGGAACACGTAGCCCTCAGCACTGGTTTCTGACAGGATCGCTGTCATCCGCCGCGTCACCCGGATGAATGCGACGCGCGCGTCGTGATAATCATCAGGATCAAATCGGGTCTCATCAAAAAGCATAATCAGGTCGATGTCAGAGGAATAGTTCAGCTCTCCCGCGCCCATCTTGCCCATCCCAAGCGCGACGATCCCACCGGCAGTTTCCGCGTCAGCCTCAGACAGGCCGGGCAGCTTACCCCGCTTAATCTCTGCGGCAACCAAGGCCTTCAGGCAGCGATCTACGCAAGCATTGGCGAAATCCGTCAAAGTCTGCGTTACCGTCTCAAGCGGCCAAACGCCGCCCAAATCCGCAAGTGCCGTCATCAGCGCAATCCGGCGCTTGGCCACACGCAGATGCACCGGCAGATCGGGCAAGCCCACCTCGGCAATCCCGTCGATCACTGCACGCACAGCACCGTCGGGGTCCGCCAACGCGGTGCCGAGCCAGTCTGTCTCTCGCCGCATCAGATCGCGTAGATATGGGCTGCAACTGGCCGCCCCTTGCAAGAGCGGCTGTATCGCAGCACCCAGATCAGGGGCTTCCGCCGCTTGATCAGCGTCATAGATGCGCGGTGTGCGTGTCAGCTGACCAATCAGGGACATGCCGGTGTGTCCTGACTAAAGATATTGACCCAGCCCGCCCCGGCCCGTCGCCAGATCGAACTGACAAACATGACCTCGGTGGTGTCACTACTGACGCGGGCAAAGTCAGCGCGATAAGCGATCAACGCATGGTCCTGCCCCAAGGGGCGCACCGTAAAATCGGACAAGGAAAAGTGCCGTACAGTGGGGCCATCCGCCAATTGCCCCACATGATCGGCCTTGCCTGCAAAGCCGTCGGCATAAACGCCCAGAAACGTCGCATCCAGCGCCGCTGCATCCGCCGCCTGATCACCCACGACAAGCGCGTTCCACACTTGCAACTCCCGCTGCGTTATGGCGTCTTTCAGCGAAGTGGGATGGTCTTGCGTCATGCCCCTAGCTAGCCAGAAGGACGAACCATGAGCAAGAGCCTGAAACGTGTGACCCGCGCATTGGCAGAGGCCGGGCTCGACGTGACCCCGCTTGAGATGTCCGACCTGACCCGCACCGCCCAACAGGCCGCCGACGCGGTGGGTTGCGCGTTGGACCAAATCGCCAAGTCGATCATCTTTGGTGGGGAAACCACGGGCGAGGCGATCTTGTTTGTCACCGCTGGCGGCAACCGTGTCGACGCGGCCAAGGCAGCAGCCTGCGCGGGCGAACCCTTGGGTAAGGCGGATGCCGCGCTAATCCGGGCGCAAACCGGCTTTGCTATTGGCGGGGTGTCACCCGTCGGGCACCTCAATCCGATCCGCGCATTCTATGATCCGCGCCTGTCTGATTTCAATGTGGTCTATGCCGCCGCAGGCACGCCGCGGCACGTTTTCCCCATCGCGCCTGCGGACCTATTGCGCGTTTCCGGCGCTGAATTGGCGGATTTTACGTCGGACTAGGGAAAATTCCCCCTTATAAAATTTCGATATATTTGCGCAATTTCAGCGCCTTATCCGAATAATGTAAAAAACATTCACATAGTCTCTTGTGGGGGCGATGTGACTGACCCATATCGGTAATGTGAAAAGCATTTACATACCCCGGCCGGATCACAGGCCACCACATAGGAGAAATACGCACATGACCGCCGCTGATATCAATACTGCCACGAACCATAGCGATTATGATCGCCCAAACTGGTTTGCCCGGACCGAGGGCTGGCTGGATGAGCGCGGTAAGCCCGCATGGATCGGTGCCACCGTCCTTGGTTTTGTCTTCTTCTGGCCCGTTGGTCTGGCCCTGTTGTTCTACATGCTGTTCTTCAAAAAGCATGGTGGCATGACCGGTCGCCGCGCCAAGCGGATGCGCCACGGGATGCGCCGCATGGGCGGCAGCTCTGGCAACATGGCCTTTGACGCCTACAAGACAGAGACTCTGCGCCGCCTTGAGGAAGAGCAGGACAACTTTGAAGCCTTCCTTGAGCGTCTGCGTGAGGCCAAAGACAAGGCAGAGTTCGACCAGTTCATGGACGACCGCGCCAAAAAGACCGGCCACGACGATCATGATGGCAATGGCAACGATGGCGACGACACCCGCGACGCCGCCTAAATACCTCCCCCCCCCCGGGGTGGCCCATCACCGGGCCGCCCCACCCTGTATTTTCAACGGAAACGAGATTATGACATCCGCCATGACACTGCCCAACCCTGAAACCGCCCCCGCCTTTTATGCTGGCGTGCCGATCAAACGCCTTTTGGCCTGGGTTGTTGACGTGATCCTGATTGCCCTGCTGTGCCTGCTGGTGCTGCCCTTTACCGCCTTCACCGGCATCTTCTTTTTCCCGTTCCTGATGCTCTTTGTTGGGTTTTTCTACCGTTGGTTCACCATCGCAAACCACTCGGCCACATGGGGCATGCGCCTGATGGCGATTGAGCTGCGCGATGTCGAAGGCCTGCGCCTGACATCCGGCACCGCCTTTGCGCATACGGCGGGTTATACGATCTCGGTCATCACCGCACCGCTGCAATTGATCTCCATGGGGGCCATGGTGTTGACCCCACGCGGTCAGGGTCTGTCGGATATGGTGCTGGGCACAACAGCCATCAACAAACCGGCCTGATTTACCAAAAATTAAGAAACTGGCACCCCCCCAGAATGGCGGGGTTGCCAGTCGCTGCAAATCCCAGCAATCTGGACCTATGCGGCATACCCTACCAATTGCGCCCCAGTTCTATGTGACGGCCCCTCAACCCTGCCCCTATCTTGATGGCCGGATGGAGAGAAAGCTGTTCACTGCATTGCAAGGTGACACCGCCGGTCCGCTGAATGATACCCTGTCCAAGCAGGGCTTTCGCCGCAGTCAAAACGTGCTCTACCGCCCGTCATGCGCCGAATGCTCAGCATGTATGTCCGCCCGCATCCGTGTCGCTGACTTTGAACCCTCGCGCAGCCAGCGCCGGGTGCTCAAACGCAACACGCATCTCAAACGCCGCGCGACGTCGCCCTGGGCCACCGAAGAACAATACGAGCTATTCCGCCAATACCTTGATAATCGCCACGCCCAAGGCGGCATGGCCGATATGGATATGTTCGAATTCGCCGCCATGATCGAAGAGACCCCGGTGCGCAGCCGGGTGATCGAATACACCCATGTAGACGACCCCGATGCAGGCCCGCTTGCCGCCTGCCTGACAGACATCCTCGATGACGGGTTGTCGATGGTCTATTCCTTCTTTGATCCCAGCCTCGACAACGCTTCACCCGGCACCTACCTGATCCTTGATCACATCGCGATCGCACAAGAGCTGAAGCTGCCCTACGTCTACCTTGGCTACTGGGTCCCCGGTTCGCGCAAGATGGGCTACAAGGCCCGGTTCAAAGGGATCGAGGTCTATCGCGGGGGCAAATGGCAGGACATCGGCGATCCAGAGGATTACGACAGCGACCTGCACCCGCTCTCGACCGATCCAATTGCCGAACAGGTGGCCAAGATCACCCTGCCCGGCAGTCACCCCGCCGGGGAATAACCCCTTCTCAACATTTCGAATGTGTCTTTCTATCTGATCGAAGGCACTGCTAAGCTCTGCCCAGTTTGGCGGGGGCAGCAGCATGGCATCAACGGAACTGACGCTCAAAGGCTTGCGGGTCTTTCGGGCCGTCGCGCGCAACGGATCATTGCAAGCCACCGCCCAGCAAACCGGTCTGTCGATCAGCACCGTCTCGCACCACTTGTCCCGGTTAGAGGCGCATCTGGCCACGCCGCTCATCGACCATGACCGCCGCCCCATGGTGCCAACGCCTGCAGGGCTGCAATATCTGGCGGCTGTCGAACAGGCGCTGACCGCATTGGACCGCGCAGAGGCCGTGCTGAACCGCGCCAATCCTGGCACGCTCCAACGTCTGCGGTTCGCGATGATTGACGACTTTGAGCATGAGATCGGGCCAGACATCACCCGCATGCTCGCCAGCAGCCTGCCAGGCTGCCAATTCACCCACCTGACTCGTGTGAGCCACGAAATCCTCGAACTGCTGCGTGTCGGGGACCTGGACATCGGCCTTGCCACACAGCCGATCACACCGCCGCCCAACATGCTGGAACTGCCACTCTTGCGGGATCCCTTTGTGCTCGCCGTGCCTGCCCATCTTGATCATAGCGCTGACGATCTAATCCACGGGCGCACCGATCTGCCGTTTCTGCGCTACAACCGCAATCAGATCATCGGCCATATGGTCGCGGCCCAGCTGAACCGTCTACGGCTGTCATTGCCGCATATGTTTGAACTCGATAGCACCACGTCGCTCATGGCGCTCATTGCCGAAGGCGAAGGCTGGGCGATCACCACGCCCAGCAATTACACCCGCGCCAAACGGTTCCAGCCGCAGATCACACTGCTGCCATTTCCGGGCAAAGAGTTTGCGCGCACGATTTCGATCTTTGTGGCCCTCCCCCAGGCCGAAGATTTTGCCCGCGATATCGCCAGCGCCATGCGCAGCCTACTCGCCACACAGGCCGTTGGCCCCGCCGTCGCCAAATATCCTTGGTTGCGCGACAGCTACCGGCTGATCGACTAGTCCAGAATGTTGAACGCGGCCCGAATGTCGCGGTCCTGCGCCTCCGTCAGATAATTGGGCCGGTGCGTCTCCAACAACGCGCGGGCCTTGGCATTGGCGCGGCCCCAGGCGTCCAAGCGGCCCGCCTCTTCCCATGTGCGCGGCTGCTCGCGGTCCGCCATTTCCGGATAATGGTAATCACGCTCCATCGCCGCATAGGTCTGATCTGACCCCAGAAAATGCCCATCGCCCAGCACCGCGGCACAGATCGCGTCAAATCCCAGATTGTCCGGCGTAACCTCGACCCCGCGCAGCGCACGGTAGGTGGCGCTGTGCATCTCGTCATCCAACACAAAGGCTTCAAAACTTGCGCCCAAGAGTGCGGCCATCATGCCGCTGCTTTCGTAGATCAGGTTGCCGCCCGCCAGCGCCGCCGCGAGTGAAGTCATGCCTTTTTCCACCCCGTATTGCGCGTCAATCGCCTTGGCGTCTGTCATCGACGCCGCGACCCCCGATGGCAGGCCCAGCCAGTTGGACAGCTGGGCAGAGGCCGCGTTCATCAGCACGGTTTCTCCACCGCCGCCCGCGAAGGCACCGCTGCGCAGATCGATCACCAGCGGCCAGTTGGAAAAGATCATCGGAAAGCCCGGCGCGATTACATTGACCATCACAAGGCTTGCCAAGGTTTCGGCCAGCGACTGTGCAAGGAACCCCGCCAAAGTCGCGGGTGCCGTCGCGCCTGCCTGTGCTGCCGTGATGCAGGACATGGGGATATTATGTGCGATACAGGCATAGACCACGTCCACCGCGTCCTCCCCAAACCGCATGGGCGAGATCACCGGGCTGATATGCGTCTTCAGAAACGGGCGCTTGGCAAACTCCCTCGGACCGCCCGCCGCGATGTCCAGCATTTTGGCAATCGGTGCGACATGTCCGGCCAGGGTAAAGGCCGTGGCGACAGGCTTGGTGGTGTTCCGCAACAGCGCGTAGGCCGTGTTTACATCCAGATCAAACGGGTCCGGCACATCGGTCGCAATGCAGCAGCGGGTGAACCACGCCACATTGTCCAGACTGTCCTGTAACCAGGTGAAATCATGCAGGTCCTGCAGCGTCGAGGACCGGTAAAGCCCGCTGTCCAGATCAAGCGTATTGACGGCCGCGCCACCCGTCCCGAAATAGACCCGCGCGCCACCCACATGGATCGACCGTTCCGGGTCACGGCCATGCAGCGTGAATTCTTTGGCCGCGGTTCCGATGCAGCGTTCGACCAGCGATGACGGCAACCCAATCCGCCCGTCCCCCAGATCAACAGCACCCGCTGCCATCAGATCGGACCAAAGCCGATCAGGCACCTCCCCCATCCCAAGCTCTGCCAGCAGCCGCAGCGCCGTGGCGTAAATCGCCTCGCAGTCTTCCGTGCTCAGCGGCCGATATTGCCCACCAAGGGGTCCCGGCGGCGCGGGGTTCACGCGCGGAGGTGCAGCACGCTGTGCCAGGCGCGCCTTGCGGCCACTGCGCGCACGTATTGGGGCTTGGTCTTGGGTCATGTCACTTCCTTGTCGATCTTACCGAATTGACCGCCAAAGACGCTGGCCGCGCAAGGCCTGCGCGGTGTGAAACAGAGGATCAAAACCGACATTCGAAAAAATCGAAAGCAAAAGGGCGGCCCTTTTCAGGACCGCCCCATTCGTAGGGTGGGCAATCTGCCCACCTGCCTAGTTGATCAGGTTCGGCACAATCGTCACCACCCAAGGGAAGGCCGCCAAGAGCGCCAGACCAATCACCTGAATACCGATGAATGGCATCACCCCGCGATAGATCTGCCCGGTGGTGATTTCCTTTGGTGCCACGCCGCGCAGATAGAACAGCGCAAAGCCAAAGGGCGGTGTCAGAAACGAGGTCTGCAAATTCACCGCGATCATGATCGTCACCCATTTTGGATCAAACGTACCGCCGTAAATCACCGGCCCCACAATCGGGATCACGATGTAGATGATCTCAAGGAAATCCAACACAAAGCCCAGCACAAAGAGCACCAGCATCACGATCAGGAACACGGTCCATTCATTGCTGAACGACTTCAGGAACTCCTGAATGTAATGCTCACCGCCGAACGAGATCAGTACAAGGTTCAGCAGTTGCGACCCGATCAGGATCGTAAAGACCATGCTGGTGACCTTGGCCGTCTCGCGCACCACCGGCGACAAGACCCCGCCTTTCATCAGCACCCAGCAGGACCAGACCAACCCGAACATCGCAAACAGGAAGCAGCCGAACGCAACGGCATAGGCCACGTAGTTTTCGAACAAGACGACCTCTTGCCCCAACCGCATGTCAAAGTTGACACCGATCAAGAGCATCACGGCAATCGCACCCGCCGTCATCAGGACCATCCGGCCAGAGCGACCTTCGTCCTGCAGCTTGCGGTAGGCGGCCAACATGATCGCACCACCGGCACCAAGGGCCGCTGCAGGCGTCGGGTTGGTGATCCCGCCAAGGATCGACCCCAGCACAGCCACGATCAGGACCAGCGGCGGGAAGACCACGCGCAGGATGTCGTTACTAAAGGCCAGCAGGCTGGCATAGCGCAGCCCGTAGAAGGCAATGATCAACGGGATCGCGATGATCAGCACCGTCATGCCCGGTGACGTCAGCGGCCCGATCAGGACCACATCCGCCAGTAGCATCAGCAGAATCCCCGCGGCCCCCACGATCAGCGGCCGGGTGTCAGCCGAAGGCGCAACACCGCGCGCAATCGCCAGAACCAGACCCATCAGCAGTGCCAGAACCGTCAGACCTGTGCCAAGCGAAGGCGCATCAGCGACACGCTCCAGCACCAGTGTGGCGCGTTCTTCGTCGCTCAGCGCGCGGGCCTGTTCGACACCACCTGCATCATCGATGGTCGCCTGTTCAGCCAGTGCTGCGGCCCAAGCCTCAGCCCCGTGCAGCTCTTGCATGGAGGCCGCGCATTCTTCGCTCACGTTTGTGCGCAGGCTTGCAGTTTGACCGGCATCGGTAAAGCTGTCGACGATCACGGACTGGCTGCCCACTACGCCCACCTGCCCGGCACCAATGACCAGAACAATCAGTGCAACCGGCACGCCAAGGAACCAGGTCAGCGCTTCATTGCGGGTGATGATCTCACCATTGCCAGCCCCGTCCATCTGCACGGGCGGCGCTTTCTTGGGGTTCACCAGCGCAAAACCAAAGGCATAAAGCGCATAAAGCAGCGCCAGCATGATCCCCGGCAGCAAGGCCGCCTGGAACAATGTCCCGACCGAGACCACCGCAGGCTCGCCTAGGAACGTCAGTGCATCCGAACAGCCCGCATCACGCGCCCGTTCTTCTTGTGCGGCGGAATACAAGTCACCGGCCAAGGTGCCCAAAAGGACGATCACAATCGATGGCGGAATGATCTGCCCCAATGTGCCAGAGGCCGCGATGACCCCTGTCGATAGCTCGGGCGAATAGCCGTTCTTGAGCATGGTCGGCAGCGCCAGCAGGCCCATGGTCACAACGGTCGCGCCCACGATCCCGGTAGAGGCGGCAAGGAACGCGCCCACGATCACGATCGACACGGCCAGACCGCCGGGCAATGGGCCGAAGACCCGCGCCATGGTTGTCAGCAGCTCGTCAGCGATACGCGAACGTTCCAGCACGATGCCCATCATGACGAACATCAACACCGCCAACAGGGTTTCGATTGACTGACCCGCCAGAACCCGCTCGTTCATCCGGTTCACAACAAAGGACACGTTGCGATCCAGCGCCAGTTCCCAACCACCGGGGAACAGCGGCTCTGCCAGCCGCGGCAGTTCGGGGTTACTGAACACCGATATATTATCCGGCCTTATCCCGGCATCGGTCAGCGCTTTGAACTCTGCACTGCTCTTGTCCACAGCCATGTGGATCAACAGGCCACCACCGTCCAACAGGGCGATGATAATAAAGGAAATAACCGCCGCGCCCGAGATCGCAAATGCGACCGGAAAGCCCGACAGGATCGCCCCGAACAAAGTCAGGAACACAATAATCAGGCCGACTTCAACGCCATCTAATCCGAAAAGCATAACCCGCGCCCCTTAGTGAATTTCTGCGACAGCTTCGGCGACGGGATCGCCCAGCTGGTCTTTGTCGAGGTTTTTGCCAATGCTGCCCTCGCCCTCTTTCCACTCAAGGTAGGAGCGGTAGAAGAACGCAACGGCCTGCAAGATTACCAACAGCGTGAAGGCCACCAAAAGGATCTTGAACAGGAAGTAGCCGTTAAAGCCGTTGGGCGAAAAGCCGATGGTTTCGACGTTGAATTTCAGCGCGCGCGCCTTGGGCAGCAGCTGATCGATGGTCTTTGACGCGTCCGATGCCGACATCTTGGGCGTCACCAGATGGCGCCACAAAAAGAACCAGCCGTAGAAATAGGTCAGGATCGCCGCAGGCACCATAAAGACCATGGAACCGATCATATCGATCATCCGCTTGGCGCGGTGTCCAATGGCGGAATAGACCAAATCAACTCGCACATGGCCGCCCTGCACAAAGGTATAGCTGACGCAAAGACAGACGATGATCGCGTTATAGAACTTCAGTTCCTCCGACCACCAGCTGACGTCCTTGCTGAACGCGACACCAAGCCCAAGCGAGATTTCCGAGACCGCAAAGACCCGCTGCATAAAGATGATCACGATCTGCTGCAGCACCATCAAGATGCCTGCAAAGGCCGCCGTGCGCCCAACCACATTGGCAAAACCTTCCAGCCCTTTGACGCAGGCCCACATGAAGGTGTTGCGCACGAAACCGATGATCGTGACGACCAGAAAGATGAACAAAAACACGAAAAACAGCTCCCAACTGGCGCCGTAGTAGATGAACCGAAGCAGCGATTCCGCCGCCTCAAGGTCCGAAATTTTTGAGTTGAACGATATATGCGGCAACCACGCCAGCCAGAGCTGTGGGTGAAGGATCGCGTAGATCAGGTTGTATGGTGCTTCGATCAGATGTGCAAAAAACCATCCGAAGGCGTTGCCGCCCCAGCTTTCGACCAATCCCATGGTCACCCCCTCTTATGTCGTCAGTTTGCCGCCCGCGGCGGCTTTCGTTTGGGCCCATCATGCCAAGATGACGGGCCCAGACTTTGACCAAGATCAACGTGAAGAAAAGACTTCAACACGTTGATCTTAAATCATTTAGCCCATTACGCGGTCGCGCTGAGCGCGGTATGCGCCTTCGGACTTCTGGATCCAGCCAGAGGATGCGGCCATCGACGTGTTGTAGGACGCGCGGATGCGGTCATAGATGTCGTCGCCGTTGTACTGGTCCATGGTCTCGGTCGCGGCCGTGCCCATGGCATCCCAAACGCTGTCTGGGAATTCCAGAACCTTGACGCCACCGGCTTGCAGACGCTGCAGCGCTGCACCGTTGTTGCCCATGAACTGACCCAGGTTCCACTGGTGTGCTTCACCGGCTGCGATCTCGATGATCTTCTGGTGCGCAGGCGACAGGCTGTCAAAGACGTCGCGGTTTGTCGCAAGCGACAGACCCGCACCTGGCTCGTGCATACCAGCGGTGTAGTAGAACTTGGTGATTTCCTGGAAACCAGCCTTTTCGTCGGCCCATGGACCGATCCACTCTGTGCCGTCAATCGCACCAGAGGCCAGCGCCTGATACACTTCTGCACCTGGCAGGTTCTGGACAGATGCGCCCATTTTGCCCAGCGCTTCGCCGCCCAGACCGGGCATACGGAACTTGAGGCCCTGGAAGTCTTCTGGACCTGCGATCTCTTTGCTGAACCAGCCACCGGCCTGTGGGCCTGTGTTACCAGCCAAGAACGACTTGAGGCCAAAGATCGAACCCAGCTCATCGTGCAGGGCAGCGCCTTCGTCGTGGTAGTACCAGTTCACCAGTTCCTGTGGCGTCATGCCGAAGGGAACAGATGTGTAGAACGCATAACCGGGGTGCTGGTTGATGAAGTAGTAGTCCGCACCGTGGTACATGTCGGCCTGACCAGAGGTCACAGCGTCAAAGACTTCAAATGCGCCAACCAGTTCGCCAGCGGCTTTCAGGTCAATTGTCAGGCTGCCATCAGACATCGCTGTGATGGTGTCAGCTGCGCGCTGTGCGGCGTCATGCACACCAGCAAGGCCGCGGCCCCATGTGGTCACAAGCGTCAGCGTCCGGTTGCCCTGCGCATATGCAGGTGCAGCCAGCGTCGTGGCCGCAGCAGCGGTCCCACCAAGTGCTGTGTTCTTCAAAAATGAACGACGGTCCATTCGTATTCCTCCCATAAGTTTCGTATGCCAGCCCCGGATTCCGGTCTGGTCGATCGTAGGCAAACCCTAGCGACGTGGGGTCACGACTTGAATACGCAAAACTGCGTAGACGGATGGTGATTGGTGAAAAAAATGGACCAATTTTTGCAAGTTTTGCCATTTTCGGGGGTCTTTTGCGCCTGTGAATGGTGCAACGCCCATTGATTCTGCCGCGATTCGCGGCACAAGTGAGACCCATGCCACCGATCTGGACCCGCCTGCGCGACGCGTTTGATTTCTCCTACGGTCAGAAGATCTTTCTTCTGGCGACGGTCCCGCTCATTCTGGCGGTGTCGCTGATTGCCGTGCTTGTGACGGCCCAGTCCCGTCAGCTGGCCGAACGCGAGATTGCAGCGCTTGAGGCGCAGCTGATCGAGGCCAAACGCGATGAGCTGAAAAACTACCTGTCCATCGCGCGGACTGCCGTTGTGAACACCTATGGGCGCGCCGCCCCGGATGACGCAGACGCCAAACTGGCGGTCACCCGGGAATTCGCCGCGATGCTCTATGGTCAGGACGGCTATTTCTTTGTCTTCGACTATGACGGCAACAACCTTGTCGCCCCCCGCCAGACCGACTTGATTGGTCGCAATTGGATTGGCCTCACCGACCGCAATGGCGTCCCTATCACGGATGAGCTGATCCGCATTGCCCGCACCGGTGGCGGCTACCACAGCTTTGACTGGCCCAAGCCCTCAACCGGGGAAATTGGCCGCATGGTCGTTTACGTCAACGGCTTTCAGGACTGGCGTTGGGCTATTGGCACCGGCATCTTTATCGACGATGTGCTGCAAACCGTGGCTGCCGCCCGCGCTGATGTGCAGGACCGGATCGAACGCACATCGCTATATATCGTGGCCATCGCCGTCGCCGCCGTGGTCGGCGTGTTCTTGTCTGGTCTTGTCCTCAACATCCGCGAACGCCGCCTTGCGGACGCCAAACTGAAAGAACTGACCCAGCGCATCATCGACACCCAGGAAGAGGAACGCGGCCGCGTCGCCCGCGAACTTCATGACGGGATCAGCCAAATGCTGGTTGGGGTCCGCTATGCGCTCGAACTGGCCCAGCGCAAGCTCAAGCTGGAACAAAACCCCGCAGGGGCGACCTTGCAAAAAGGGATTGATGGCCTGGTCGGCGCCATCCAAGAGGTGCGCCGCATCTCGCGCGACCTGCGCCCCGGCGTCCTCGACGATCTGGGCCTCGGCCCCGCCCTGCAAGCCCTCACGGATGACTTTTCCACACGCACCGGGATCGTCTGCACATTTGAAACCGTGGTGTTCCGCAACCGTCTGGATCAAGAGGCCCGGATCGCTCTTTATAGGATTGCGCAAGAGGCGCTGACCAATATCGAACGCCACGCCGAGGCCACATCGGTGTTCGTCGGGCTGACAGGCAACCGGCGGGGCGCATTGCTCAGCATCTCTGACAATGGGCGCGGCATGCAATGGCCCGCCCCCAAAGGTGCGCGCGGCCTTGGGTTGCGCAATATGTCCGAACGGATCGAACAATTGGGCGGCACCTTGCGGATCACCTCAGACGACAAAGGCACCGCCATCGCCGCACAAGTGCCGCTCACTCACCTTCTCAAACCAAATGAGACAAAGAAAGAAGCCGCATGACCGCTCAGGCCGCATCCCCTGCCCCCACCCGCATTGTCATTGTCGATGACCACCCGATGGTCGCCGAAGGCATTCAGTCGATCCTTGAAAGCTATGACGACATTGATGTGGTCGGCGTGCTGACCAATGGCACCGACGCCGTGGCGCAAGTCGACAGCTTGGCCCCCGACGTGATGCTGCTTGATCTCAACATGCCCGGCGTCTCTGGCCTGAACGCGACCGAGATGATCCTCGAAAAGCGCCCCCAGACCCGCATCCTGATCCTGTCGATGCACGACAGCCCCGAATATATCTCCACCGCGCTGCGCCACGGCGCGTCCGGCTATGTCCTCAAGGACGTCCCGACCGAGGAGATCCACACAGCGATCACCACCGTTATGGCGGGCAACCAATACCTGTGCACCGGTGCGCGCGGGTCACTTGCCCCCAATACGGCAGACGGACGCGAACCGCTAACGGGCCGTGAACAGACGATCCTGTTGGAATTGGCACAAGGTAAATCCAACAAGGAGGTGGCGCATACCTTGGAAATCTCTGTGCGCACGGTTGAAACGCATCGCCAGAACATCAAACGCAAACTTGGCATCTCATCGACGGCGGGCCTGACCCGCTACGCGATGGAACATGGGGTCTTGCAGGGCACGGGCCGTATCTAGGGAACCAGACTTTTTCAAAAAGTCTGTCGCCAAATCCTCGGAGAGGATTTGAGGCCAACGCCTGCAAAGAAATTGACCCCCCGGTTTTCATCGAGGGGCCAGAGCGGTTTGAAAATCGAGGCTTACCCGATCATCTCGCCATCATCGCGGGTCACCGCGATCACGGAAGAGCGTGGCACGCCGTCCCCATCAGGCCACATCCCACCGGGATGCTGGATGCCGACAAAGGCGGTCTTGCGGTCACTGGACCATGTCAGCCCTGTCACCTCTGACCCATTTGGCCCGGTCAGGAACCGCTGGATTTCGCCTGAGACCGGATCACCCACCAGCATCTGGTTGTTACCCATGCCTTCAAAGCCTTCTTCATTGCTGTCGTCGCCATCAGTCTGGATCCAGATCAAACCATTCTGGTCGATCTGCATGCCATCGGGGCTGTTAAACAGGTTGCCCGCGTTCACATTGGCGGACCCCGCATTCATGTCGTCGTGCACCAGCGGATTGCCCGCCATCACATAAAGGTGCCAGGTGAAACGATCCGCACCGTGATCGCCACCGGCCGGATACCAGCGCACGATCTGACCATAACGGTTCTCGGCCCGTGGGTTGGGCGAGCCCTCCACCGGGGCAACCGGGTCACCGCCTGCATTGGTGAAGTCCGCCGCCCGACGCGAGTTATTGGTCAGGCAGCAATAGGCCTCTGCCCGCACAGGGCTGACGGCCACCCATTCGGGCCGGTCCATCGTGGTGCCGCCAGCGGCGGATGCGGCCATCCGGGTGTGAATGCAAACCATCGCTGCATCCATACCGGTGGTTTCTTCGTCCAAGGCCAACCAAGCGCCCGCGCCATCGGTGTCGAACCGCGCCACATAAAGCTGACCTTCGTCCAGCAGGGTATCTGTATCGCCACCTTCAACGTAGACGCCGTTGGACACGAACTTGTACAGGTATTCGCCACGCTCATCATCGCCCAGATAGACAACCGGATTGCCCGCAGCCGTCAGGGCAAAGGCCGCGTTTTCGTGCTTGATGCGCCCTAGCCCGGTGCGTTTGACCGGGACTGAGTTGGCGTCGCTTGGGTCAATCTCAACCACATAACCAGCGCGGTGCGGCTCATTGGGGTTTTGTGCGATATCGAAACGCGGATCGAACTTTTCATAGGCATAACGCCCTTCAAGCCCGATCCCATAGCGGTCAAAGCCCTCTGGCAAGGTGATGTCTGCATCCGTCGATCCAAAGTAGCCGTTAAAGTTCTCTTCGCAGGTCAGATAGGTGCCCCATGGCGTCCGCCCGGTCCCGCAGTTGTTGAATGTCCCAAGCGCCACGGTGCCGGTGGGATCAGCCTCGGTCTTCAGCAGATCATGGCCAGCCGCGGGGCCCGCAATCCGCATTTCAGTGTTGTGGGTGATGCGGCGGTTGTACGGGCTGTCCTGCACGATGGCCCAGCCGCCGTCACCTTGGGCAATCTCCATCACTGTGACGCCCTGAAGCGCCTGCAGCTTGGCCACATCATCAGCGCTCAGCACCGCACCTTCGGCATTCTGCGGCAGGTTCTCATCGGTGTTGGCGTATTCATGGTTGATCGCGATGACCTCTTTGCCATCCACGTTGAACAGCTCCATCCCATCGGTGTTTTCACCAAAGGCGCGCAGCTGGCTTTCGGTTGTGCCACCCGTCGCGGGGTCAAAGGCGGGCACATCGGAAAACAGCGGATCGCCCCAGCGCGCCAGCACCTGCCAGCTATAGCCTTCGGGCACATGGATATCGAAATCGGTCTGGATCGGGATCGGCGTGAACGGGAAACGGCTGGCGGTTTGTGCCTGTGCAGAGGTCGCACCACCCAGACCAAAGACAGCCGCCCCTGACCCAAGCGCCACCAGACCGCTCAGAAACCCACGACGTGACAAAGCAGCATCAATGACCTGTTCAAAATCTGTCGTCTCGGGTGCCGGGCGTTGCAGTTCGTCCCAGTCATCCCAGCTGAGGTGCCGCGTGTCTTGAATATCCGTCATGTTCATCTCCGATGTTGGCAAGTTTGCTGCAGCATCGGTGCGCCCGCTCTGTGACCGCGACATGACAGCAAGGTAACAGCGATATGAAAGCCGCAACCGCGCCGCATTTTTCTCAAAACTAGCGACGGAAACTCGCAGCAGACCCGTTCAATCAGCGAACCACACACACACCACATTGCGCGACCCCATTCGCGCATGCCAAGTCATCCACCGCAAACGGGGGACCCACCCTGCCCCCGCCCCAGGCACCACTCACGGCGCTTGCGTTGGAGACCGAGAGCCGCTGTGCCACGCACAGCGGCTTTTGTCGTTATGGCTGATCCACCCCAACATTAGGGTCAGGCGTATCCTCGGCCGGAATACAATCCTCTGTCTGCCCAGCCTCGCACACCGGCAATGGCGGTGGCGGCGCATCCGGCACCGCGGCGTCCGCCTTGCCAAAGTAAAACCCAAGGATCGTGCCCAAGATCGCAATCATGGCCGTCAAAATCTCTTTCGACCGTTCAAACCGCTTTCCGTCTTCATCGGCCCCGGTCACATTGGCCGTGACGATGATCAACGCCAGCGCAATCACCCCAATGGTAAAGACAAAGGTGATCAATCCGCGCGCCTTGTTGAAATCGGCCAACTGATCCAAGAGCGATGGCACACCAGTCGATTGCACCCCAAACCACCCAAAGACCAGCGGCTCAAAAACGGCTGTGGCCAGAATGGCGATGATCGCCGCCATGAACATGAAAACCCCGATGCCAAAAGCATTCACTCCAACGCCACCTTTGGCCTTGGGCTGCGCCCGCTCATAGGCGACCATGGCATGGGCAAGGCGTTGCTTGTATCCGGTGCGGGTGGCGTCATCCAAACCCTTGTCCCCATCCAACAAATCCCAACCCTGCTGCAACCCCTGCACAAAGCGCCACTGGTCTTCATTGCTATCCACATATGCGCGCAGGTCCTTAAATTCCGCCCGCCATTTGGCCTTGAGCCAGCGATAAAAGCTCTGGTCCATCAAAATGCCCCCTAAAAATATGTCGTCTCTAATCCCTCCACCCTAACATCAAACGCGTCTTGGCCAAAATCGGACGACGTGCAGAATTGCACAGCGACCGCGCCTTGTGGCCGGGGGAGTTTATGCTACCTCTTTGCACGACCAAAAAAGGAGAGCCGCCATGACCACATATACCCCGCCCAAAGTCTGGACATGGGACGCTGAGAATGGCGGCGAATGGGCAAAACTGAACCGCCCCATTGCAGGTGCCACCCACGACAAGGACCTGCCCGTGGGCGACCACCCCCTACAGCTTTATTCGCTGGCGACCCCCAATGGCGTCAAAGTCACCGTGATGCTGGAAGAGCTGCTCGCCGCGGGCCACGCCGCCGACTACGACGCATGGATCATCAAGATCACCGATGGCGACCAATTCGGGTCAGGCTTTGTTGATGTGAACCCAAACTCAAAAATCCCGGCCCTGCGCGACCATTCGAACGGCCAGCGCGTGTTTGAGAGCGGCGCAATCCTGATGTATCTGGCCGAGAAATTCGGTGCCTTTCTGCCATCGGACGGACCCGAACGGACCGAGGCGCTAAACTGGCTCTTCTGGCTGCAAGGCTCTGCCCCCTATCTGGGTGGCGGCTTTGGTCACTTCTACGCCTATGCGCCCGAGAAATTCGAATATCCCATCAACCGCTTCGCGATGGAGGCCAAGCGCCAGCTGGACGTGCTGAACCGCCATCTTGCTGACCACAAGTTCCTTGCTGGCGACAGCTACACTATCGCCGATATGGCCACCGCCCCATGGTATGGCCGCACCGTGATGGGCATGTCCTATGACGCGGGCGACTTCTTGTCGGTGCATGAATACACCCACGTCATTCGCTGGATGGATGAGATCTACAATCGCCCCGCCTATCAACGCGGGATGATCGTGAACCGGTCCTGGGGCGAAGACTGGGAACAGCTTCCCAATCGTCATTCCGCCGCAGACATTGACGCCGTGCTGGCCAAAAAGCCGGATTAACGCGCGATCAAATAGTCAGCGGCCACATAGCCCGACAGACCCGGCGCGTCGCTCAGCGTCACGCGGCACCAGCGCTGGCCTTCCTCGGTCACGCAATCGCCGCGCTGCAGGGCGGTGCCGTCTGGCAGCCCCAGCACAACGCGAAATCCCAAGCCCGGCCCCGCCCGCAGCTTCAGCATGTCCGCCCCCGTCCCGCTCACCTCAACCCTGTCGCCCGTCACCGCCGCACAAGCGCTCAGCCACAAGACGGCACCCAGAACAATCAATCTGCGCATCTGCATCACCTCATTTGTGTTTTTCTTATTGATAGCCCGCCAGACCCCAAACGCCTAGCGTGCATGAACGCCCATCAGAACTGCAGCCCCAGAAACATCACAGCCAAGGGCACCGGCGAAACGGCGGCAGGCCGCTGGAAAACCGGCTACCGCACAACTTCCATGACCGCAAAAGAGTTGGTTTGCAGAATTCCGGGCAGCTTGTTGATCTTGTCCCCCAGCACTTCGCGGAAATGCGCGATGTCACGCGTGCGCACGGTCATGAGGTAGTCAAACGATCCGGCAAGCATTAGGCAGCTTTCGATCTCCGGCACCCGGCCAACGGCCAGATTGAACGCATCCAATGAATTTTCGCCCACCGTCGCGGCAAGCGAAACCTGAACCACCATCAGGTGGCCAAGACCCAGTTTGTCCATGTTCAGCGTGGCGCGATAACCGCTGATATAGCCCGATCGCTCCAACCGTTTGACCCGTTCAGAACACGGCGTGTTGGTCAAATTGACCCGCGCAGACAGCTCAACAATCGAAAGCCGGCCATCGCGTTCCAGCTCTTGCAGGATCCGTCGATCAATTGTGTCTAATTCCCTGCTCATTGGCAATTATCCCTATTTCTAAGCTTCCTTTGCCGAATATTGCCTGAATAAGCGCCAAGTTCAGCCCCTATGTCTAGTGATTTTCCCTAATACTTGACGCAGGCCACTGCACAACGTCACGTTGATTTCAGTGGCCCTGCGGAGCGGGACGCGCATTCCTTTTTCGCAATTTCAACAAACACGGAGAACAAAATGACAGTAAAAATAGTCATTGGCCTGGACGGGACAGACACCGGGGAACGCGCCCTCACATTCGCAAAAGATTTGGCGTCGAAAATTGGCGATTGTGAGTTGGTGGCAATTTATGTGATCGAATGGTCACCCTTCACCTTCCAGACAGCCGAAGAGAACGCGCAGCGCCACAAGCGTCGCGAAGAAGAGATTGCACTCGCAACCTCGCGCGTCGTGCAGCCAGCAGTCACGCAATTGGAAAAGGACGGGTTCAAGGCCACCGGAATGGTCCGTCACGGCGACGTGGCAGAGACGCTCAACCGCATGACCGTCGAATTGGGTGCTGTGCAAATCATCGTTGGCCGCGCGTCATCGGACGGATTTGCTAAACGCATCTTTGGCAGCTCAACCCAGAACCTCGTGATGCACGCTGACGTGCCCGTCACAGTTGTCGGATAGGAAGTCATCATGAAAAACTCAACCAAACTCCTTGGCCTTACCGGACTGATGTCGTCCCTGGCCACTTCGTCGCTGGCACAAGAGGCTATGACGCTTGATCAAAAAGTGAACGAAGCCTTTGCGGCCTCGACCGGCTGGTTTGTGAACTTCATCTTCATGTCGTTCCCGGGCACCAATTTCCCGTGGATCGTGATGTGGCTCGTGGTCGCCGCCTCCGTCTTCACGCTCTATTTTGGTTTCGTCCAGTTCCGCTTTTTCAAACATGCCATCCAACTCGTCAAAGGCGACTATTCCGACCCCAATGACGCGGGCGAAGTCAGTCACTTTCAGGCGCTTGCGACAGCGCTTTCTGGCACCGTTGGCCTTGGTAACATCGCCGGTGTTGCTGTGGCCGTCGGAATCGGTGGGCCGGGTGCCACATTCTGGATGATCCTCGCGGGTCTCTTGGGCATGGCGTCAAAGTTCACCGAATGTACCTTGGGCGTGAAATACCGCAACGAATATGAAGACGGCTCCGTCTCTGGTGGCCCGATGTATTACATCTCCAAAGGGTTCAACGAACTGGGCTTGCCCGGTGGTAAGATCCTTGCGGTCTTGTTCTCGGTCTTTTGTATCTTGGGCGCACTTGGCGGCGGCAACATGTTCCAGGCCAATCAGGCGCATGCGCAGATCTCTGGCATTGTCGGCGACTATCCGGGCTGGATCACAGGGATCATCTTTGCGGCTGTCGTCTTTGCGGTGATCGTCGGCGGGATCAAATCCATTGCCAATGTGACCGAAAAAGTCGTGCCATTCATGGGGATCCTCTACGTGGGTGCCGCTGCGATCATTCTGATCGTGAACTACGACATGATTGGCTGGGCCTTTGGCCAGATCTTTGCGGGTGCTTTCACTGGCTTGGGTGTTGCTGGCGGTATGGTCGGTGCGCTGATCCAGGGCTTCAAACGTGCGGCCTTCTCGAACGAGGCTGGCGTCGGCTCGGCGGCGATTGCACACTCTGCGGTGAAGACCAAAGAACCCATCACCGAAGGCTTTGTGTCCTTGCTGGAACCCCTGATCGATACCGTTGTGATCTGTACGATGACCGCCTTGGTGATCGTTATCTCGCAGCAGTTGATCATTGATCCCGACACCGGCAACTACATGCTGAACGAAGCAGGCACCGCCATTGCAACCGTTGACGGCAACTCTGGCGTCTCGCTGACCTCGGCGGCCTTCGCCTCTGGCATCAGCTGGTTCCCATACGTTCTGGCCATTGCTGTGGTGCTCTTTGCCTTCTCGACGATGATCTCTTGGAGCTATTACGGCCTCAAGGCTTGGACTTACCTCTTTGGTGAGGGCAAGACATCTGAGCTGGTGTTCAAGGTGATCTTCTGCATCTTCATCGTGATCGGAGCAGCCGCATCGCTTGGTCCTGTCATCGACTTCTCGGATGCTGCGATCTTTGCGATGGCTGTGGTGAACATCTTCTGCCTCTACTTCCTGATGAAGCTGGTACGGACAGAGCTCGCATCTTACGCGGCGCGTCTGGACAGTGGTGAAATCAAAAAGTTCAACCACTAAGCAAATCGCCCCGACGCAAGCACATTGCGTCGGGGCCCCTCTTTGACGACCCAAAATGTACCGGCCACAGTCCCGTTTGTGGACACGCACAACCCAAGTCTATCGGTTGTCACACCCCACCCCCTGAAAGAAAGTTGCGAAAACGCGCCCGTTGGCGACATTTTCTCCACGCGGGCTGTTGACCCCCGCTGCACCGCCGCATAGGGTCTGCGCCATGACACAGATTGTACTAGTCGTAGGAAAGATGCGCATGGGCCGGTAACGGTTGACCCATTTAGGTTCCCATGCGCCCCCGAAACTTCGGGGGCTTTTTTATGACTGACGCTCAAAAGGACACAGAAGATGAGCAAGCAAATGACCGGCGCGAAAATGGTGGTGCAGGCCCTGATCGACCAAGGCGTCGATACGGTCTTTGGATACCCCGGCGGTGCCGTCCTGCCGATCTATGATGAGATCTTTCAGCAAAACCACATCCAGCACATCCTTGTGCGCCACGAACAGGGTGCGGTTCATGCCGCCGAAGGTTACGCCCGCTCCACCGGCAAACCCGGCGTGGCGCTTGTGACTTCTGGCCCCGGTGCCACCAATGCGGTGACCGGCCTGACGGACGCGCTGATGGACAGCATCCCGATCATCGTGCTCACTGGTCAGGTGCCCACCTTCATGATCGGTTCTGACGCCTTTCAAGAGGCGGACACCGTTGGCATTACCCGCCCCTGCACCAAGCATAACTGGCTGGTGAAAGAGACCGACACCCTGTCCGGTGTCATGCACGAGGCGTTCCACGTCGCCACCTCTGGCCGCCCCGGTCCGGTGCTGATCGACATCCCCAAGGATGTGCAGTTTGCCAGCGGCACCTATACCGAAAAGGCCAAGCGCAAATCGCATTACGCCCCGCAGGTCAAAGGTGACATCGAGATGATCACCGAGCTTGCCAAAGCCATGGAAAAGGCCAAGCGCCCGGTATTTTACACCGGCGGCGGCATCATCAACTCTGGCCCAGCCGCCACGCAGCTTTTGCGCGAATTGGTAGCCGCCACGAATTTCCCGATCACCTCAACCCTGATGGGTCTGGGCTGCTATCCGGCCTCTGGCGACAACTGGCTGGGGATGCTCGGAATGCACGGCCTTTATGAGGCGAACATGGCGATGCATGATTGCGATCTGATGATCAACATCGGCGCGCGCTTTGACGACCGGATCACAGGCCGCGTTGATGCCTTTAGCCCAAAGTCGAAGAAGGCGCATATTGATATTGATGCCTCTTCGATCAACAAGGTCATTCACGTCGACATGCCGATCCTTGGCGATTGCGCCCATGTGTTGGAAGACCTGCTGAACGTTTGGAAATCCCGCGGTCGCAAAACTGACAAGGAAAACCTTGCCAAATGGTGGGGCCAGATCAACGAATGGCGCAAAGTGGATTGCCTTGCCTTCAAACAAGAAGGCAAAACCATCCGTCCGCAGCACGCCCTCACCCGGCTTGAGGAACTGACCAA
This sequence comes from uncultured Paracoccaceae bacterium, assembly GCA_947494675.1. GTDB lineage: Bacteria > Pseudomonadota > Alphaproteobacteria > Rhodobacterales > Rhodobacteraceae > CANMYO01. The sequence goes on along the minus strand of CANLVP010000002.1, from coordinate 211,348 downwards.
AGGCCACGACCGCTACATCACCACCGAAGTGGGCCAGCACCAGATGTGGGCCGCGCAATACCTGGGGTTCGAAGACCCGAACCGCTGGATGACATCCGGTGGCCTTGGCACCATGGGTTACGGCTTCCCGGCCTCCATTGGCGTCCAGATGGCGCATCGTGACAGCCTCGTCATTAACGTCGCCGGTGAAGCGTCCTGGCTGATGAACATGCAGGAGCTTGGCACCGCGATGCAGTATCAACTGCCGGTCAAGCAATTCATCCTCAACAACGAACGCCTTGGCATGGTCCGCCAGTGGCAAGAGCTGCTGCACGGCGAGCGCTACAGCCAATCATGGTCCGAAGCCCTGCCCGACTTTGTGAAACTCGCCGATGCGTTCGGGGCCAAGGGCATCATCTGCTCTGACCCCGCCGATCTGGACGACGCGATCATGGAAATGATCAACCACGACGGCCCAGTTGTCTTCGACTGTCTGGTGGAAAAGCACGAAAACTGCTTCCCGATGATCCCATCAGGTAAACCACACAACGAAATGCTCTTGGGCGAAAACGCCGACACCGCGAATGCGATTCAGGGTGCCGGTGGGGCGTTGGTATAAATGAAGACTGCGTTAATCCGGGCAAGCACCGCACGGTTAACGCGGGTTAGGACTTCGATGCATATAGGTTGTGCATGGGTTCTGTATGGGGCGTGCACAGGTTCTGCATCCCCAAAATCGAAAAACAAAGGGACGAAATAAATGTCACCGCTCAAGATCAAAAAAGGCTCTACCAGCCATTCCGCGTATGACCTCCGCTCGACCTTCGGGGACGAGGTTGAGCGTCACACATTGGCCGTCATCGTCGAAAACGAACCGGGGGTTCTAGCGAGGGTCATCGGGTTATTCTCGGGCCGTGGCTATAATATCGAAAGCCTGACCGTGGCCGAGATCGATCATACAGGTCATCTTTCGCGCATCACCATCGTCACCTCTGGCACGCCGCAGGTGATCAACCAGATCAAGGCACAGCTGGGCCGGATCGTGCCAGTTCACGATGTGCACGACCTCACGGTTGAGGGTGCATCAGTCGAGCGGGAACTGGCGCTTTTCAAGGTGGCAGGCAAAGGCGATCACCGGATCGAAGCGATCCGTCTGGCCGATATTTTTCGCGCCAATGTGGTGGATAGCACGTTGGAATCATTCGTGTTTGAGATTACCGGCACGCCCGAGAAAATCGACGCCTTCGCCGATCTGATGCGCCCCTTGGGTCTGCAAGAGGTGGCGCGTACTGGCGTCGCAGCATTGTCGCGCGGCGCCAGCTAGGACGCTTAGTCCTTCAGGTCGTCGCTATCAATATCGTCGAATTCCTCTTGCGACAGCGCGTAGTCGCCGTTGGTGTCAGCGGCAGCGAATTCGACGGCGCTCAGATCACTGTCGATCCGGTGGGCTTCCACAAACGAAAGCCCATCGCCAGCCGCATAACCGGGACCATCACAGGCCGAAAGTCCGAGGATAGCAAGGGTCGCAAAGAGTGGCGTAATGGCTTGATAAGTCATGATTGTTCCTTTTCCATTTATCGGTGTTGGGAGGAAACACAGCACTCGTTCAGCTGGTGAACTGAGTGTGAAACGCACCACTCGCGCACATCCGTCGCGGGGTGATCGGAGGGTGGCAAAAATGCGCCGAACCCAAATCACAACTGCCCGGCTGGGAGGCTCCGGGCAGTTGCTTTGATTGACGGCCCCTGACGTGCGATTGGGGCGACACGCTAAGGGCCTGGGCCGATCAGTGACTAGGTCCCGATCAGCCGTCCATGGCAGGCAATATGCCTGCTTCTGTCGCAGCGGCGATTTCATCCGCATCAAGCAGGCCATCGCCTGTGACGTCGATCGTGGTGAAATCTTCTTCGGTCATCTCAGGCATTGCGGCCTGAAGCTCTGGGAAACTGTACATACCGTCGGCATTCACATCGATCGCCGCGTCCTGTGCAATGGCGGGAACAGCCATAAGAATAAGGGCTGCAGGGATGGTCAGGATTGTCTTGGTCGTCATGTTGGATTTCTCCTTTGGACATCACACCAGACGTTTTGTCGGTGCTGCAGTGAACATGTGGCCCCTTCCCTCGCAGCACGAGGGGTGCCCGAAAATCCGTCCAAAACCGGCAGCGAGACGCCAGAACGCCGCGTCTGGTTCGGCGTCCCAGTGCCGGGTTTTTGCGGTTGCCTAAAACTGGCAATTCTTGACCGATGCGGATCGGCTCAATGGGCCATCCACCGCCAACAGGTCGCTGTGAGGGAAGCGCAAGTCGCCAACAAAACATCCAAGAATACGGCTGATCTGCTAGTTTGATTCCAATCGACCGGGATCAAAGGAGATGTGATATGGCCAAAGACCTGCCCCTGTCCGATCTATCGGCTGTCCGGCGCGACGTTGAAAACGCCCAAGGGTTGCCCAACGCGCACTACATTGATCCCGTTGTTTTCGAAGAAGAAAAGCACGCCGTCCTTTTTGCCAACTGGACCGGATTGGCAGTGACCTCTGACGTGCCAGAGAACGGTGATGCCAAACCGATTGAGTTTCTGGGCATCCCGCTCTTGCTGATCCGCGACAAATCCGGGCAAGTGCGCGTCTTTCAAAACATCTGCCGTCATCGCGGCATGATCCTCGTCTCCGAACCCCGCAAGATCGAAGGTGCGATCCGCTGTCCCTACCATTCGTGGTGTTATTCCACCGCAGGCAAATTGGTCAGCACCCCCCATGTCGGCGGCCCCGGCCACAACACCCATGAGGCCATCGTCAAAGACGATCTGGGCCTGATCGAAGTGCGCAGCCACATCTGGTTCAACACGGTCTTTGTCAATATCGACGGTCAGGCCGATCCGTTTGAAGAGGTTCACGCCGGGCTTTTGGAGAGATGGAAAGACTTCGACAAGCCGATGTACCCCGGCGGCCCGGAAAGCCATCTGACATTGCGGGTCAAATCGAACTGGAAGCTCGCCGTCGAAAATTTTTGCGAAAGCTATCACCTGCCATGGGTCCACCCCGGCCTGAACAGCTATTCACGGCTTGAAGATCATTACAACATCGCAGAACTTGGCCACTATTCTGGTCAGGGTGTCACCGCCTATCAGCAAATTAAGGCCGAAGACGGCACCGTTTTTCCAGACTTCGCGGGGCTTGATGAATTCTGGAACGAAGGTGCGGAATATATCGTCGTCTATCCCAATGTCCTTTTGGGTGCGCAGCGCGAGCATTGTTTCTCAATCGTGCTGCAACCTAATGAGCTTTCCTGGACGACCGAACAGATCCATCTGTTCTATGCCAGCGACAAAACCGACGCCGCCCTGCGGGCCGAGAATGCCGCCCGATGGAAGGTTGTCTTTGACGAAGATATCTGGGCTGTTGAAGGACTTCAGGCCGGTCGCTTTGCGACAGAGTTCGATGGTGGGCGCTTTAGCCCTGCGATGGACAATGCCACCCATTGTTTTCACGATTGGATTGCCAGTCAAATCGAAGCCCATCGCGCCAAATCAGCCTGATGAGCCCGCTTGATGCCCAGTTGCTGGCCGCACATGAAGCGGGCGATCATTGGGGATTGGTCGATCTTTACGCACAGGCCGCGGATCAGGCCAACGACCTGGATGCCGCCTGTTTTTACCTAACCCACGCCTATATCTTTGCGCTCGAACAGAACCACCCGGGGCAAAGTGACTTACACGCCCGGCTTCTGCGCGAGGGGCGAGTCTGACCCCTTGCCCCTACGCGCCTCAGCGGTCAAAGTGCGCGCCTGAGAATAAGGAACACGCATGGCGCCTCGTAAGATCATCATCGACACAGACCCCGGACAGGATGACGCGGTCGCCATTCTTCTGGCGCTGGCATCACCGGAAGAAATCGAGGTTCTGGGCGTGACCGCAGTTGCGGGCAATGTGCCTCTGTCGCTGACGCAAAAGAACGCCCGCATCGTGTGCGAATTGGCAGGCAAGCCTGACACCAAGGTGTTTGCAGGCTGTGATGCGCCGATTGCCCGTAAACTGGTGACGGCTGAACATGTGCACGGCAAGACCGGGCTTGATGGCCCGCAGATGGCTGATCCGACAATGCCGTTGCAAGAACAGCATGCCGTTGATTTCATTATCGAAACGCTGCGTGCCGAACCTGCAGGCACCGTAACGTTGTGTCCCCTTGGTCCACTGACCAACATCGCTGTCGCATTTGAACGCGCCCCTGACATCGTTGAAAAGGTGCAGGAAATTGTGCTGATGGGCGGGGCCTATTTCGAGGTGGGCAACATCACACCGGCGGCTGAATTCAACATCTACGTGGACCCCGAGGCGGCCAAGATCGTGTTTGGTTCGGGCGTGCCAATCGTCGTGATGCCGTTGGATGTCACCCACAAGGCGCTAACCACACGGGACCGCGTCGACGCATTTCGCGACATGGGCAGCGATGTCGGCACGATGGTCGCAGCATGGACTGACTTTTTTGAGCGCTTCGACAAAGAGAAATACGGATCCGAAGGCGCGCCGCTGCATGACCCTTGCGTGATCGCCTATCTGATCAAGCCAGAGCTGTTTTCAGGACGCCATATCAACGTTGAGATTGAGACCCAGTCAGAGCTGACCCTTGGCATGACGGTCGCCGATTGGTGGCGCGTCACGGATCGCTCGGCCAATGCGCTCTTTATGGGTGACATGGATGCGGCGGGCTTTTTCGAACTGCTCGCTGACCGTCTGGCGCGGTTATGACCACGGCCCTGACGCTTGCTGCTCCAGCCGACGCGCCGCGCGTGATCGATCTGATGGGGAGCTACCATGAAGAGGTCGCCCTGCCCTATGACGACGCCCACCGTGCGACAGTTGTTGACCCCCTGGTCGCCGGATCGCCGCTTGGCGCTGTTTGGCTGATCGGGCCGCAGCGGGCGCCCCTGGGCTATGTCATGGTGACCTTTGGCTGGTCAGTGCCGCTTGGCGGTATGATCGGTTGGCTGGCAGAGGTCTACATCAGGCCCTCTGTGCGCAATCGCGGGATCGGGACAGAGGTGGTCCACGCAGTCGCCGTGTCATTGCGCGAGGCCGGGATGAAGGCGCTGCACGCCCATGCAGGCACATCAGACGATCCCGCCGCGCGGTTCTGCCGAAAGGTTGGGTTCTCTGGTGCCGAAACGGTCTTGCTGCTGACGGATCGGCTGTGACGGCGATCCCGTTTGACAATACCTTTGCGCAATTGCCTGCGCAGATGTTCACGACGCTGGCCCCGACCCCGGTGAAAGCGCCTGCGTGGATTGCGCGTAACGATGACCTTGCGGCCACCTTGGGGATTGATGCGGAATGGTTTGGGTCGGATGAGGCCCTCGCGGTTTTTGCAGGCAATGCGCCGGCTGCGGGCAGTCACCCGCTCGCCCAGCTTTACGCCGCCCATCAGTTTGGCCATTGGAACCCACAATTGGGCGACGGACGCGCGATCTTGTTGGGTGAGGTTGTCGGCACAGACGGCCTACGCCGGGACATTCAGCTTAAAGGATCGGGGCGCACCCCCTATTCGCGCAGCGGCGATGGCCGGTCCTGGCTGGGGCCCGTCCTGCGCGAATATCTCGTGTCAGAAGCGATGCATGCGATGGGCGTGCCCACGACCCGCGCATTGGCGGCGGTCAGCACCGGCGAAGATGTCTACCGCGAGGCGCGCTTGCCCGGCGCCATCCTGACCCGCGTGGCCCAAAGCCATATCCGTGTCGGAACCTTTCAGGTCCACGCCTCGCGCGGCGATATTGAGGCGCTGACGGCGCTTTTTGAACATACCGTCGCACGGCATTATCCCGATGCGAAAACGCCCAACGATCTGCTGCATGCCGTGGTTCAGGCACAGGCTGAACTGGTCGCCAAATGGATGGGCCTTGGTTTCATCCATGGCGTGATGAATACCGACAATTGCAGTGTGGCGGGTGAGACGATTGACTATGGCCCCTGTGCCTTCATGGACAACTATCACCCCGCCAAGGTCTTTAGCTCAATCGATCAGATGGGCCGCTATGCCTATGGCAACCAACCGGGGATCGCGGCTTGGAACTGCGCGCAGCTTGCCACCAGTTTGATCCCGTTGATGCCGGACAGGGACGCCGCGATCACGCAGTTTACGGAGACGGTGAACACCTTTGCCGATCATTATGAGGCGGCTTACCTGGATGTTTTTGCAACCAAGTTGGGACTGGCGGACCGGACCGCGCAGGACCGTGCACTTATTGATAATCTGCTGGTGATGATGGCGGATGGGGGGGCTGACTTTACCAATGTCTTTGCGACCCTTGGGACCGACGCGGCCGTGGATCAGTTTACTGACCGCGATGGTTTTGCCGCTTGGCAGGCGCGTTGGGTTGCGTTGCGCACAGACGATCATCTAAGCACGATGGCGCGAGCAAATCCGCAAATCATTCCGCGCAACCACCAGATTGAAGCGGTCATCACGGCAGCGGTCACGGGCGATCTTGGCCCATTCCACAAGTTGCTAAGCGTGATAACCCAGCCCTATGCGCCCTTGGATGAAAACCGCGAAGCCTTAGCCATTCCGCCGACGGACCAAGAGGTTGTGACCCAAACCTTTTGCGGCACCTGACCGTTGGATCAAAAGGGGCTCAGGTCGAGCCCGCGCCAGATTGTCGTGCGGGGCTTGTCCCGCTCAATTTGGTAACATCCAGGTGCCGTCGGGCCAGAAGGCATGGAAGGCAAAGGCGAACATTACGTCATGCGGCAGATCGGCACCCGACGCATCGCGCACCCGGACATTGCCGACCTCTTTGCCTGCTGCGATCTCTTGCGTATCGAGCGCAGAAGCCTGACCTTCCTGCCAGCTGATGACGACCCCGGCCTCGGACACTTCGCCCTCTTCCGCCAAACGGGTTAAGGGCCAAGCCCGTTCGCCGACACGCACCACACGGGCCAAGGCCGGGATGTCATGCGGTGGCAGTTCGCCCGAGAAGAGGAACGGCTTACGCGAGCCATCGTATCCGACATAAGGGTTCGCCCCGTATCGGCGCGAGATTGGTGGTTGATCCATCACAATCCCATCGGGATTGCGGGCGGCAAAGGTCTCCCACCCTTCCATCCAGCTGGGCAGTGTCACAAGCTCGGTGCCTGTGAGTTCACCCACAATTGCCGTGCCAACGGCCTGTTGCCACCAGCTTTCGGTTTGGCGGTCATACATGATCATGTCGGAGTTGCGCAGCTTGCCAGAGACGCCAAATTCCAGCACTTGGCCGTCCACCCGACGATCAAAGGTGATGCCGGAATTGCAGAGCGGGCAAAACGTCACCGCCACGGGCACGCCACCCACGACATCGTTCACAATCTCATGCCAGGTCAGATAGCGGATCGGGTAGGCGCGCGGCACCTCGCCTGCGATCTCAAGCGTGATGACGGGTTCACGGGGTTGCAGGCGGGTTTCTTCCGCGACGGCGAGAAAGCTGGGGTCCTCGACCGAGGGGATGCCGTCCTTGGGCGGCCCGCCTGACAGGACCTCGACCCAGTTTTCCACGGTGGTTTTGTCAAAATCCGTGTTCGGCCACTCGTTCACCCAGAAGTCAGGGTTCGCGCTTGCGGGGGCGGCCCAGATCAGGGCCGCGGTCAAAAGGGGGATCATACGCATCTATTGTCACTCCTGAACCATTTGATGTTCAAGGTGGCGGTAGAATGCGCTTAGGCATAGCCCCCTCTCGGATAAGTGAGGGGGCAATGCGAATTTGTTACTCGGTGACGCGGACGGCTGACATCATGTCAGGCGTACCAAGAACGGCACCATTGTTGCCTTCGCCGCGCTTGATTTGGTCAACGATTTCCATGCCTTCGGTTACTTCACCCACAACGGTGTATTGCCCGTTCAGGAAGAGCCCCGGTTCAAACATGATGAAAAACTGGCTGTTGGCAGAATTTGGGTTCTGCGACCGGGCCATGCCCACAACGCCACGTTCAAAGCTGCGGTCAGAGAATTCGGCAGGGATGTCAGGCAGGTCTGACCCGCCAGTGCCAGCGCGGCTAAGGTCGCCGCCGGACTTGCCGTTTTGCACGTCGCCGGTTTGCGCCATAAAGCCGTCAATTACGCGATGAAAGACGACGCCGTCATATGCGCCTTTGGCTGCGATGGCGGTGATTTGGGCCACGTGCAGCGGGGCCACGTCTTCAAACAGGTCAATGACGATGGTGCCATTGGCCTCGCCCGCGATGTCGACTTCAAGCCCGGATGCGTTGGCCGCACCGGTCATCAAAGCAAATGCTGCGACCCACTTAAGCATCGGCAGCCACCTTGACGCTGATCATGCGGTCGGGGTTCGCGGGTGGCTCGCCCTTCGCGATGGCGTCCACATGTTCCATGCCGGAAATGACCTGCCCGTAGACGGTGTATTGGCCATTCAGGAAGTCATTGTCTTTGAAATTGATGAAGAACTGGCTGTTGGCAGAGTTCGGATTGGCAGAGCGTGCAGCGCCCAGTGATCCCCGTGCGTGCGGCACCTTGGAAAACTCGGCGGGCAGGTCGGGCAGATCGGACCCACCTGTGCCCGCGCGGCCGGGGTTGTAGTTGTTTTCCATATTGGCGTTTTCGACATCGCCCGTTTGCGCCATGAAGCCGTCGATCACGCGGTGGAAGGCCACGTTGTCGTATTTGCCAGCGCGGGCCAGTTCCTTCATCCGTTCCACGTGCTTTGGGGCAACATCGGGCAGCAGTTGGATGGTCACATCACCGTCTTTCAAGGTCATGATGATAGTGTTTTCGGGATCTTTGATGTCGGCCATGCCGCTCTCCTATTTCTTGGTGTTGGGGGAAGACATATGGCGCATAGGCGCAATTGCCAAGCGCCTGCTGTTGACCTTGACGCATCCTTGCCGCATCTGAACAGCAATTGACCTAAAGGAGCGTGATATGGCCTGGAAAACCCTTGATGACATGGATCTGAATAAAAAGCGGGTTCTGGTGCGGGTCGATATCAACGTCCCGATGGAAAACGGCGAAGTGACGGATGCCACGCGGATCGAACGGATTGTGCCGACGGTGGATCACATCCAGCACGCGGGCGGCACGGTGATCCTGATGGCACACTACGGTCGCCCCAAGGGCAAGGTCGTGCCAGAGATGTCGCTAGAGCATATCGCGGGCACTGTGGCCGAGGTGCTGGGTTGGCCGGTCGTTTGGGCCAATTCCGATTACCGTGATGCGGTGAAAGAGCTTGAAGGCGATGAAATCCTTTTGCTTGAGAACCTGCGGTTCAATCCCGGTGAGGAATCCAATGACCCTGCCTTTGCCAAGCGCCTTGCGTCTTTGGCCGATATCTATGTGAACGATGCGTTTTCGGCCGCCCACCGCGCCCATGCCAGCACCGAGGCCATAGCCCATCTGCTGCCCGCTTGCGCAGGCCGGTTGATGCAGGAAGAGTTGAGCGCGCTGGAAAATGCGCTTGAGACGCCCAAGCGTCCGGTAACGGCCGTGGTGGGCGGGGCCAAGGTGTCCACCAAGCTGGACCTATTGGGCAATCTGGTGGCCAAGGTCGATAATCTGGTCATCGGTGGCGGCATGGCCAACACCTTCCTGGCCGCGCAAAGTAAGGACGTGGGCAAGTCGCTGTGCGAACACGATCTGGCCGACACGGCCCGCGAGATCATGACAAAGGCCGAGGCCGCAGGCTGCACCATCCTGCTGCCCACTGACGTTGTCGTGGCGCGTGAATTCAAAGCGGGTGCCGCCAATGAGGTTGTCAGTGCAGACGCCTGCCCGGCTGATGCGATGATCCTTGATGCCGGTCCGGCAGCGGTGGCGGCAATCAATGCAGCGTTGGAAGCGAGCGAGACGCTGGTCTGGAACGGCCCACTGGGTGCCTTTGAGATTGAACCCTTTGACGCGGCCACAAATGCCGCTGCGGCCAAGGCGGCGGCCCTGTCCAAGGCGGGTCGCCTGACCTCTGTTGCCGGTGGTGGTGATACGGTTGCGGCCCTGAACAAGGCGGGTGCGGCGGATGATTTCACCTATATTTCAACCGCTGGCGGTGCGTTTTTGGAGTGGCTTGAGGGCAAAGACCTGCCCGGAGTTGCCGCACTCAAAGGTTAATTTCGACTGATAGCGCAAGCGTTAGCGCCACCATAATTGTCATGCCTACCTGCCTGTCCTAAGGACCTGACCAAGGGGCAGTTCCCTTGGAAAATGAAGGCGGAGATTGACAGTGCATCAAGATATGGCAGCGCAAATGCGCAACGGTAACGGGTTCATTGCTGCACTCGATCAAAGCGGCGGATCAACGCCAAAGGCGCTGCGGCTTTATGGTGTTGACGACAGCGCCTACGCCAATGACGCGGAAATGTTTGACCATATCCATGCCATGCGCGCCCGGATCGTGGATGCGCCCGCCTTCACCGGTGCCAAGGTCATCGGGGCGATCCTGTTTGAAATGACGATGAACCGCGAGTTCAGCGGTCAGCCAGCAGCGAGTTACTTGTGGAATGAACGGCGCGTGGTGCCGTTTTTGAAGATCGACAAAGGGCTGGAGGCAGAGGCTGATGGGGTGCAACTGCTCAAAGATATGCCCGGTCTGGATGCGCTTTTATATAGGGCCAAAGGTCTCGGCATCTTTGGGACGAAAGAACGGTCGGTGATCAACATGGCCTCTCCTACCGGGATTGAGGCGATCGTCGCGCAACAGTTCGCGGTGGCAAAGCAGGTCCTATCGCACGGGCTGGTTCCGATCCTTGAACCTGAGATCAATATCAACATCGCTGACAAGGCGCATGCCGAGGTGCTGTTGCGCGATGCGATCTTACGGCATCTCGATGATATGCCAGAGGGGCAAGAGGTCATGCTCAAGCTGACCCTGCCCGATGACGCCAATGTCTATCAGGCGCTGGTCGATCATCCCAAGGTCATGCGGGTCGTGGCCCTGTCCGGTGGCTATTCGCGGGCCGAAGCCACAGCAAGGCTATCCAAGAATACCGGCATCATTGCCAGCTTTTCCCGCGCCCTGACCGAAGGGTTATCCGCGCAGCAAAGCGACGCGGAATTCAACACGCTGTTGAGTTCGACAATCGAGGACATCTTTGCGGCCTCTGTCGCGGGCTGATTTTTCGCGATTTCAGCCATTTAGGGATTCCCAAGGCGAATCGTTTGTGCGATTCTGTTCCGAGCACAGCCCATAAGAGCTGTTGGAGAGGCAGATGAACCGGCGCAGTTTACCCCCAATGGGGCCGCTATTGTATTTTCTGGGTGCAGTGATGCTGTGCCTCTACTTTACCTTTGCGGCTGTGCAGGGCGACTATGGTGTGTTCAAACGTGCAGAAGTGAACGCCGAGGCGCGCGCCTTGCGTGCAGAGCTTGTGACGTTGCAAGCAGACGTAGCGCGGATGGAAAACCTGACGACGCGTTTGTCCGACACTTACCTTGATCTTGACCTGCTGGATGAGCAAGCCCGCGACGTGCTGGGCCTGATCCGCGCAGATGAGCTTGTTATCCGCTGAGTGCAACACGGGTTTGACCTGAGGGGTTGACCTAGGGGCGCATTGCGTCTCGCCTTGCTGGACGCTATGCTGTAGAGATAGTTTAACGCTAAACTACTTTGACACCACCAGGGAGGATGACCATGCCACCGAAGAAAGCGGCCAAAAAGCCGAATGTTTCGGCCGAGGAGCTACTAGGCCATTACCGCGAAATGTTGCTGATCCGACGGTTCGAGGAAAAAGCCGGTCAATTATACGGCATGGGCCTCATCGGTGGATTTTGTCACCTCTATATCGGCCAGGAAGCCGTTGTTGTGGGCCTTGAGGCCGCAGCTGAGGAAGGTGACAAGCGCATCACGTCCTACCGCGATCACGGCCACATGCTGGCCTGTGGCATGGACCCCAAGGGGATCATGGCAGAACTGACGGGTCGCGAAGGTGGCTTTTCCAAGGGGAAAGGCGGCTCAATGCACATGTTCTCGAAGGAGAAGCATTTTTACGGTGGCCACGGCATTGTGGCCGCACAGGTGCCGCTGGGTGCGGGCCTCGCGTTCGCAGACAAATACCTTGAGAATGGCCGCGTGACATTCACCTACTTTGGTGACGGTGCTGCCAACCAAGGTCAGGTCTATGAGACCTACAACATGGCAGAGCTTTGGGACCTTCCCGTCGTCTTTGTGATCGAAAACAACCAATATGCGATGGGTACGAGCGTGCAGCGTTCGACCAAGTCGCCCAGCTTGTGGGAACGTGGTGCTGCCTACGGCATCCCCGGCGAAGAAGTGGACGGGATGAGCGTTCTGGCGGTCAAAGAGGCCGGTGAACGCGCCGTTGCCCACTGCCGCGCTGGCAAAGGCCCGTACATTCTGGAAGTAAAGACTTACCGGTATCGCGGGCACTCCATGTCGGACCCCGCGAAATACCGGACCCGCGAAGAAGTGCAGAAGATGCGTGATGAGCGTGACCCGATTGAACAGGTCCGTGACATGCTGCTGACTGGCAAGCACGCCTCTGAGGACGACCTGAAGGCCATCGACAAAGAGATCAAAGGCATCGTCAACGACGCTGCTGAATTCTCAAAAGAATGCCCTGAGCCCGCGCTTGAAGAGCTTTGGACCGACATCTACGCAGAGGAGGCTTAATCAATGGCTACCGAAATTTTGATGCCCGCTCTCTCGCCCACGATGGAAGAAGGCACGCTGGCCAAGTGGTTGGTCAAAGAAGGTGACACCGTATCAAGCGGTGACATCATGGCCGAGATTGAGACCGACAAAGCGACGATGGAATTTGAAGCCGTCGATGAAGGCATCGTTGGTAAAATCCTGATCGCAGAAGGCACCGAAGGCGTGAAAGTGAACACCGCCATCGCGATCCTTGTCGAAGAAGGCGAAGACGTGCCCGAAGCCGGTGCAGCCCCTGCCCCTGCGGCGGCTGATGCGCCTGCCGCGGCCCCTGCGACAGCACCCGCTGCTGCGGCCCCAGTTGCAGCTCCGGTGGATCAATCGCCCGACTGGCCCGAAGGCACAGAGGTCAAATCGACCACCGTGCGTGAAGCCCTGCGCGACGCCATGGCCGAAGAAATGCGCCGCGACGACCACGTTTTCCTGATGGGTGAGGAGGTCGCCGAATATCAAGGTGCCTACAAAATCTCGCAAGGTTTGCTGGACGAATTCGGCGCCAAGCGCGTGATCGACACACCGATCACAGAGCACGGCTTTGCCGGGATCGGTGTCGGTGCAGCATTCGGCGGTTTGCGCCCGATTGTCGAGTTCATGACGTTTAACTTCGCCATGCAAGGCATTGATCACATTATCAACTCTGCTGCAAAGACGCTTTATATGTCTGGTGGTCAAATGGGTGCGCCGATGGTGTTCCGTGGTCCTAACGGTGCGGCTGCCCGCGTAGGCGCGCAGCACTCTCAGGACTACGCGGCATGGTACATGCAAGTGCCCGGCCTGAAGGTTGTGATGCCCTACTCCGCCGCGGACGCCAAAGGTCTGATGAAGACCGCGATCCGCGACGACAACCCGGTTATCTTCCTCGAGAACGAAATCCTGTATGGCCGGTCCTTTGATGTGCCGGTGATGGATGATTTCACCATTCCATTCGGCAAGGCCAAGATTGAACGGGCTGGCGACGACGTGACCATCGTGTCTTTCGGGATCGGCATGACATACGCGCTGGAAGCCGCTGAAAAGCTGGCCGAGGACGGCATCAACGCCGAGGTGATCAACCTGCGGACCTTGCGCCCGATGGATATGCCCGCGATCCTCGCCTCTGTGCGTAAAACCAATCGTCTGGTCACCGTCGAAGAGGGTTGGCCACAGGGCAGCGTTGGTGGCTACATCGCCAGCACCGTGATGCAAGAGGCGTTTGACTACCTTGATGCGCCTGTCATCACCTGCACCGGTAAGGATGTGCCGATGCCTTATGCTGCCAATCTTGAACGCCATGCTTTGCTGACCACGGATGAGGTCATCGAAGCTGTCAAAAACGTCACCTACCGGTAAGGAGAACGCGCGATGCCTACAGAAATTCTGATGCCCGCCCTGTCCCCCACCATGGAGGAAGGGACGCTTGCGAAATGGCTCGTCAAAGAGGGTGACACTGTGTCATCTGGCGACGTGATGGCCGAGATTGAAACCGACAAGGCCACGATGGAGTTTGAAGCCGTCGATGAAGGCGTGATCGGCAAGATTGTCATTCCCGAAGGCACCGAAGGTGTGAAGGTGAATGCGGTCATCGCGGTCTTGCTGGAAGATGGTGAAAGCGCCGATGATATCGGTGATACCTCTGCGCCCGCACCGGCCGCAGCGGCGGCCCCAGCTGCGGCTGAGGCAGCAGCACCAACCGCTGCAGCCCCTGCCCCGGCAGCGCCTGTCAAAGACGGCAACCGCGTCTTTGCGTCACCCTTGGCGCGGCGCATTGCAGCGGACAAGGGGATTGATCTTGCAACACTGACAGGCTCTGGCCCGCATGGTCGCATTGTCAAAGCGGACGTTGAAAACGCACAGCCCGGCGCGAAACCTGCCGCTGCCCCCGCTGCCGCGAAGACAGGTGCTGCACCTGCCGCAATGGCTTCTGGGCCATCCACGGATGTTGTGATCAAAACCTACGAGGGTCGCCCCTTTGAAGAGGTTCAGTTGGACGGGATGCGCAAGACGATTGCAGCCCGCCTGACTGAGGCCAAGCAATCGGTGCCGCACTTCTATCTGCGTCGTGACATCCATTTGGACGCGCTGATGAAGTTTCGCAGCCAGTTGAACAAGCAGTTGGAGCCGCGTGGCGTCAAGCTGTCGGTCAACGACTTTATCATCAAGGCCTGCGCGCTTGCGTTGCAGCAAGAGCCTGAAGCAAACGCAGTCTGGGCCGGTGATCGGACGCTGAAGTTTGAGAAGTCGGACGTCGCTGTCGCTGTTGCGATTGAGGGTGGCTTGTTCACGCCTGTCCTGAAAGACGCAGAGATGAAGTCTCTTTCTGCCCTATCGGCAGAGATGAAGGACCTCGCCGGTCGGGCACGTGATCGCAAGCTTGCGCCGCATGAATATCAGGGCGGTAGCTTTGCCATCTCGAACCTTGGGATGTTCGGCATCGACAACTTTGATGCGATCATCAATCCGCCCCATGCGGCCATCCTCGCGGTCGGTGCTGGTGTGAAGAAGCCCATCGTTGGGGCTGACGGCGAATTGACCGTTGGGATCGTCATGTCCGTGACATTGTCTGTTGATCACCGGGTGATCGACGGGGCACTGGGTGCCAATCTGTTGACGGCGATCAAGGACAACCTTGAAAACCCGATGACAATGTTGGCCTAAGCCACAAAACAAAAAACGCCGGGCCATCGCCCGGCGTTTTCATTTGCAAGTCTTATGAATTAGTCAGCAACACCAAAGACTTGGTGCATCGTGACAGATGGCTGCGCGCAGCCCGCTTCGCCCACGATTTTCGACGGCACGCCTGCCACGGTCTTCATCGGCGGCACGTCCTGCAAGACGACGGACCCAGCCGCGATCCGGCTGCAATGACCGACGGTGATATTGCCAAGCACCTTAGCCCCGGCACCGATTAGGACGCCGTTACAAATTGTCGGGTGCCTGATCTCTTCTTCTTTGCCGGTCCCGCCAAGCGTCACCGAATGCAGCATTGAAACGTTGTCACCCACTACAGCCGTCTCACCGATCACGATGGAATGGGCATGGTCAATCATGATGCCTTTACCAATGCGGGCAGCCGGGTGGATATCAACACCAAAGACCTCGGACACGCGCATTTGCACGAAATAGGCCAGATCATGGTGGCCGTTGACCAGCAGATGATGGCCCAGGCGGTAGGCTTGAACCGCCTGATAGCCTTTGAAGAACATCAACGGCTGCACGAACCGATGGCAAGCGGGGTCACGATCAAACGTGGCAACAAGATCAGCGCGGGCATCCTGCGTGATCTGCGCATCTGCGGCATAGGCCGTGCGCGCAATCTCTGCGATGGTTTGGGCTGACATTTCGGATGAGGCGAGCTTCATCGCGAGCCGGTAGCTAAGCGCATGATCAAACCCAGCATGCTGGAGGATACCGTCATGCATCAACGCGCCGACCAATGGCTCACGCGCAACGCTGTCTTCAGCTTCCTCGCAGATCCGTTGCCAGACCGGATCCATTTCGTGCAGGTTTGTGCGGGCTTCGGCCATGATGCCACTCCTTTGTTCGGGGGCTGAATACCCTAAATAAGCAGCAATCACCAAGAACAAAGGTTTGATGGGCAAGATCACCCCAAATGATGATCGCCGTTGCCGATTTGTGCCGCGATCATGACTTGCATGCATGCGAGGTATTCGGCGTTACAACCGCGCGGCAATGGCCCACGGGGGTAGCTACGCGCGGCATCCCCCAGTGAACCGACCCCGAACTCGGGATGCGGGCGGTTGTGACATTTGCGATATTTGTCAGCCACCTGCGCCCGCAAGAGCAAGTTTTTCGCGATTTCTGGGCGCCGGCGGGCCGGTGCTGCAAGCAAGGCGCGGGCTGCGTCCTGTAGATCAGATGGGTAGATCGGGCGCATCAAGACACGGCAACCAAGAGATCCCGGAACGGCCCCGGCCCATAACGATCTGACACCTGCGCGACCGACACGACAAAATCATTTCCGCCGGTGTCTGCTGCGACATTGGAGGCGCTATAAGACCAACTTGGTGAACTGCGTGTGACCTCTCGCAAGACGTTGTTCCCCTGTTTGACCTGCACAATGTAGCTTTCTGTTGTTTCGCCCAACGGTACATCGTTGGCCGACCAAAGGTCACCATCAATGCGGGTCCGCCGGATCCAGCTGATGTCAAACCCTGCTCCGTCCGCGGCAGCACGCAAATGAGTGACGGCGTAAGGGCGATAGCCATTGCCTTTGAACGTGTGCTCTACATAGCGGAAACTACGATCCGTGACGGCCCGTTTGACGGGACCATAGCGGTAGTGACGTGGGTTGCCACGTGACGCTGTAGGGATCGTGATTTGCTCTGGCCTGCCATTGAGCAAGACGACCTTGGACCCGACGGGCCAGACGTTCGGCATGATGCCATCGGTCCCGGCCTGCCCGCGCAAAAGCCCGGTAAGGACATAGGTGCGTGTATCAACCAGCTCCGCACTGGCGAATTGCAGCACCTCCCAATTGTCGGGCGTTCCGTCGCCGATCGCCAGTGTGTTCGCACCAGCAAAGAGGGCCTCCGGCGTCGCAGAGGCCAACGTGCCAGCCACAAGTTTGACCTCAACCTGCCGACGATCCCAAATCCCCGTCGGGCCATCATGCAGCGCATTTCGGGTGACACCAACGACGCTCCGGTATCGCATGATGTCTTGCAGGATGAAGTTGCTATCTGTTGGCGAAGAATAAAGCGCGATACCGCCGGGCCATGGGTTGGCGGTCAGGGCCAAATGCGGCTCGTGCGGCACCTCGTCCCCGGTCATCAAAGGCAGGTCGAGAAACAACGCCTCAACCGGCGTTGGGGCCACAAACGGCTTCAGCCGTGCGCCTTCTTCGATCTGCGGCTGCGGAAGATAAATCTCGCTATCGACCCGCGTCGCTTCGGCCATGATCATGCCCGCATCTTCTGTGCGGTCGATCCGATATAGGCCTGCGTGACCCTCGTCTTGCAAATCGACAATGTCGCCAGCGCCCAGCGCCGATTGCGACGGCGGCAGGGCAAAGGTCACGCTGTCCTTGGCCACGCGCGCCTCATGTGTCCAACGCGCGGCAATACGCGCACCCTCTGCACGGGTCAACGCAAGCGGAAACTCAGAGCGCGACACCGTGACCGTTTGATCGTCAGGGTGAATCGTCTCCGTCACTGCCGCATCATAATCAGCCTCAGCATCCAGATAACCAACTTGCACCCGGCCAGCGATCTCTGCTGCAGGCGCACGGGTATGTTCGGCGTAGGTGTCCTTCTCAGGGTCCAGCGCCAGATCATCCTGGGTCAGCACGGCATCTGCATGCCCATCGCGATTGAAGAAGACCAGCTTGCCCTCACGCTCAACCGCTTCGATCCCGTACGCCAAAAGCAATGGCTGCAAGGCCGCGCGCCCACTACCAACGTCCGAGATCGTATAGCCGCGCACCAAGCCATAGAGCTTGCTGACATCGTAGTCAGACAGCCCCGCCCGTTCACACACCTCTGAAACGACACTCGCCAATGTCCGCGAGGATGTTCGGCCGTTCAGCCAGTGACCGCGCGCGTAGTTGTCCCCATCCGACCAGAGTGTCGAATTGCTTGGGAAGAACGGAAATGGCCGCGCGTCCCACGCCCAGACGTGCGCACGCGACATGTTCAGCATGCGGCCAACATATTCCACGTTCGTGGACGGATTGTTGGCATCAACCGCGTAGTAGCCATAAAACGCCCGAAGATATTGCATCTGCATAAAATCATCGCGCATTCCGTTGGAATAATACGGCAAAAGCGACTCAGAGGATTTTGGATCAAGAAATTTGTTGGGTTGGTTGGTGCCCTTGTCGATGGCCGCACACCCAAATTCCGTGAACCAGAATGGTTTGGATTCTGGAATCCATGCCGTTGGGGCCTGCTGTCTCTGACCGTTGATCCTATTGTGGTGGGTGTTGGACCACCAGCCCGGCAAATCCTTGTAGCGCCAAACCCAAGGCTCTCCGTCTGCGTCGGTGATTGGCGTGCGGATCTGTGCTTCTCGTGCCTCGGGGGAATGGTAATACCAATCGTATCCCTCCCCACCTTCGATGTTCGATTTGAGGTAGGACAGATTGTAAATCGACCCCCAGTCCACATCGAGGTGGTCTTGCCCATCCCGCCAATCAGACAGCGGCATGTAGTTGTCGATACCGATGAAATCGATGTTCGGATCGGCCCAGAGCGGATCAAGATGAAACAGCTTATCTGCCGTACCAACAGGCTGATAGCCGTGATACTCAGACCAATCCGCCGCGTAGCTGATCTTGCAATCGGGACCCAAGATTGCCCGACATTCTGCCGCCAGCTGCTGCAAGGCCTCAACGGCAGGAAAGCTCCCACCAGCCCCACGGATTTGTGTCAGCGCCACCATCTCTGATCCGATGCAGAAGGCGGAAACGCCTCCTGCAGCCGCGCAAAGGTGTGCGTAATGCAAAATGAACCGGCGATAGCGCCATGCGCTTGGCCCTGAATACAGCACCTCTTCGCCGCTGACCGTAAAGTCAGAAGGTTGGGCCGTGCCAAAGAACGCGTCAACCTGCGCGGCTGCGGCTGCGGTTTCATCAGGTGAACCTGGCTGACCCGGTGCTTTGCTTGTCGTTATCCGCCCGCGCCATGGCAATTTGGGCTGTGACGCCTCATCGCTCCATGGATCAGGTAGCGTGTTGCTTCCCAATTGTTCCATTAGAATAAACGGATAGAACATGGGGCGAAGCCCACGCCCACGCAGCTCTTTGATCGCATCAATGACAGAGGCATCCGACGGCGTGCCACCATAGACCGGGCGTCCTTGCAGCAAGGGCACGACCCCTGCCCCGGCGCGGGCCTGTCCAGCGACCACCCACGGGGTCGGGTCACCTTCTGAGGTGGTTTGTTCGACCTTCGGGGCCACCTCGCAATTGCCACAGCGCAGATCAGACCCAAACCAAGACACCACCAAAGACACCGACCCGCAGTTGGGCAGTTCTTCGTTCAACGCGGTTGTCGATGTCATGAAATCGCTTTGACCCGACGGCGTGTTTTCGTTGATCGCAACCTGCTCACCAAATTCGCCGCTCAGGTACACGGGTTCTTTGGACAGCGAAAATTCCCCGGTTCCCGGGATCATGGCGACCGCCCGGACCTGCCGCGCGATATCGGCCAAGCCTCGTGGCGCATCCGGTTCAGACGGGCGCATGACCTCGAACGTCAGCTGTGGGACACGATTGCCAAATTGACCTAGCTGCAAATTCTCTAGGACCACATAAGCGATTCCGCGATATGCGGGAGCATTCCCGTTGCCTTCTACCGCAAGCACTTTGGGATCTGGCTGCTGGTCCGCCGTCCCCTTGTAGACCCGCATATTGAGCGACAATGGAGAGATTTCTGTGCCGTCCGCCCAGACCCTACCAACCCGTGTGATCTCACCTTCGCAAAGCGCGATGGCCATGCTGACGGAGTAGCTGAATTCAGTTGTGGTCGGTTGTGGACCTGCGCCCTTGCCACCGCCTGTCGTCGTTTCGGTTTCGACAAATTGCGTGGCCCAGATCACCTGTCCGGGCACGCGCATGCGACCAAAGACCTGCCCCACGGCCATGCCTTCGCTGGCAGCGGTCAGGCGGAAGCGATCAACGCGACCGACCTCAACCGGCTCAGACCCAGACCCCAAGATGCGCTGATCAATTGTGCGCCCAAGGGCCGCACCTGCCGCGCGTCCAATGGTGGCCATCGACAGCCCAAGCACGGACCCACCGATAGACCCGCCAAGCGCCATGCCTGCGGCGGATAAGACAATCGTTGCCATGTCGGTTTATCCTTCTTGATACTGAAATCGTGCCGCGATGCGGCGCTGCCATGGACCCGTCAGCGGGCTTTCCAGGACGCCGTGTTTTGCGTAGGCATGAATGAATTTCGCGGTCATGCCGGTTTCGCTCTGCACGCCTAAGTGTTTCGCGATGCTGCCTGCCCTCATCCGAAAAAGCAGCACGTCCCCCTCTTCGGCCTCTGCGCCGATAGGTTTTTCCACCAGATGCCGTGCAGCCGCTTGCCACAGGACCTCTTCGCCCTGCGGCTCACCCCAGTCTTGGGTATAGTGCGGCACATCTTCAGGTTCCGCTCCGTTTAGCGACCGCCAGACCCCGCGGATCAGGCCAAGACAATCGCAGCCCACCTGACGCACTGACGCCTGATGAATGTAGGGCGTGCCAATCCACTGCCGGGCCTCGGCGACGATGAGACTCACCGGACAAGGCTCCCGCCGTCACTGTCGTCGGACGAGCGTGGCACCGACATCAACCAGTCTTCACCCGGCATGTCCGGGAAACCTTGGAAATTGACAAAGTTGTCGAACTTTACGCGGCAGGTCTCAGCACGTTTGTCGCAACCCGCATCAAGGCGCAGCGTATCCCCCACCTGCACATCCGCCCGGAGCGGATGCCAAAGCGTCACGCGGTGCCGATTGCCTTCCTTCTTATCATGCTTGATGGCCCCCGTCAGGCCTTTCGCGTCACCTGACACCACTGCCAATTTGCCCTGCTCAAACCAACGATCAACAAACGCACTAGCAGCTATCACAAAGTTCCGGTTTTCCTCGACCTCGATGACATCGGTGATAACACGGTAAGCCGGGTCATTCAGGTCGAACTGACATCCCGTATCACCCAGCACAGCCGAGCAACTGCGCAGATACGACCGTCCGAGCGGCTGATTCAGCGCATCGGTTAACCCGCGAAGCTCAGCCTCGAATTGGCCAGCCTTACGCGTGATCTCACCGATTGTGCCGGCAAATCGCACTTGCCGGTTTTGCACGGCATCCCATTGCACGAGCCATGTCTTGATCGTTGCCCCATCATAGCGACCGGCCACGATGTCCGCTTCGTCAATGACATCTGACTGCAACAGACCCACGCTTTCGGTGTTATTGACGGACAACCCCGTGCTCGCGGCGAAGGCCTTGGCGCTCATCCCGCTGTCGGCGAGAAACGTGATCCCTTCGAACGTGAGCGGATTGTCGTGATCGGTGAAACCATAGGTCGTGCCGTCTTTGCGCGTAATCGCCCAGCATTGGCAAACGCGCGTCTCACCGGTCTTGAGATGTTCGAAAAGGGCGTCCGCACTCATATCCGCACCTCTATCACCGGCACCGAGGGTGCTTGCCCGGCCTGAAAACTGGCCACCGCCGTGGCGATCCGGTCGGAATCAAACCGCACGGGCACGTCAAATTCGAACCCCGCGCGCACAACCGCGCCAAGATCCGGCGGGTGGCTGAACGTTACAATGCCCGATGTCACATCGACGGTGTAATCAATGCCGTCCTGCTTTTCATCGCCTCCGACCGACACGCGCACAGTTCCCTCAACCGGCTTGCTGATCGGACGCTGATAGGTCTGATCGCCAGAGACATAGGCCTTGGTCAGCTGCACCTTTTTGGTGGTCTCGTCCCCGATCAGAATGATCTGGTCAGACGACGACAGATCTTCGGACGGACATGACGATTTATAGTCCCCCCAGTCCTTCCACCGGAATGCAAACAGCTGTCCTTGCCGCGCTTCAAAGAACGACACCAACTGCTCCAGTTCATCCAAGGACCGCAGCCCCATACCCGCATCATACCGCCGCCGGGAATGTGCCCAGGGGGTGTTGCGTTCTTCGAACCCATTGGCCAACGTGACCACCTCGGTCCGCCGCTCAGGCCCCCCAATCGCACCAAAACTCAGGTTCGCGGGAAAGCGTACTTCATGAAACGACATATCTGATCCCTTCAGCGATTACGTTGACCACGCCCAAGGACGCGCGCCATTTGTGCCGCGATTTGCCCTTGTGACCTTTGGAAGGACTGCGCATCGGGGGTCGAAATGTTCATGGTCACGTTGACCGCACCGCCCCCACCACCGCGCACGCCAAGCTTGCCATCCGAACCGCGCGCCAGCGGCATAATCGCCTCCGGCCCTGCCTCACCCATCAGGCCCGTGCCACCGCGCATGGGGAAAGTCGTCGCGGCAGAGACGACCCCGCCGCGCGCAAAAGGCATCACCCGCCCCTGACTGAACGGCGCACCGTTGGCATAGGGCATCATGCCCGAAACCGCCGTGTTGATCCCATCGGACAGCAAGCCGCCCAGGTGATCCGTGATCGGGTTCATCGCGGCCGAATAAGCGGTATCAATCATCGACTGCGCGACGGTATGCAGCGCATCTGACAGCTTCATCCCATCAAAGATCAAGCCATCAAAAGCCTTGCGTAACCCACCGGCAAAACCGCTTTCAAGGTTGCCCAGATCGCGCGTCGTCTCGCCTAAGGTGACTTGCATGCCCTTCAGCTCTGCATCGAAACTCGCCGCAAGCGTGGACGCATCCCCTAACGTCTGCTCAAGCGCGCTGACGTTGGCCTCCAGATCGTCGAACCGATCAAAATCATCCATTCTGTCCATCCTTTTCGCGGGGCGCATCGGGATAAATCCGAAGCAAATCGTTCAACCGATCCCGATTGAGCGACCGACTTTTTCCACCCAATCCCAACATCACCGACAGCTCTGCCGGTGTCAGACGCCAGAACACGTCAGGCGTCAGGCGCAGGTGATGCAAACCGGCATTCATCAAGGCGGGCCAATCCATTAGGTCAGGCCGGGGGCGTGAATGCGCGTGCCAAAAGCTGCGCTGCCACCCGTGCAGCCCCAACCGGACCACCAGCGATTTCAGCCGTGAGCAAGTCAGAGGGCTGACCGCCCCAACCACCGCCACGTAATCCCGCGACGATCAAGGCCATCACATCGCGGCTGGCGTATTGGCCTTTTTCGAACCGCTGCACCAAATCGATTAGGCTCGCCTCTTGCAGCGTGGCCTCAAGCTCTGCCAAAGCGCCCAAGGTCAGCTTTGCGATATGCGGCTTGCCATCAATCGTGACGGTCACCTCACCTGCCAGCGGGTTTGCCATCAGACCAACGCAACGAAGGTCAGCTCACCCGCAGACGCCATCGACATCTCAAACGTCGTCTCGCCATCGTGGGTGCCCGCATATTCCAAAGACGCAATCTGAAACGCCCCTTCTACGGTGCCAAAATCAGGAATGATCACCTGAAAAAACGGCGTCTCACCATCAAAGAACACCTGCCGAACACGCTCGTCGGTTGTCGCATCCTTGAAGATGCCAGAGCCCGAGATTGACGCCGTTTTGACCCCTGCCCCCGCCAGCAGCTCTCGCCAACCACCAGCGCTTTCCAGGCTGGTCACGTCGACACTTTCGGCGTTGAAACTGATCCGCGAGGCGCGCAGCCCAGCAGCGCTTTCAAAAAGACGATCCCCCGTCATGTCGATCTTGATCAATAGGTCTTTGCCGTTTTGCGCAGCCATGCTGTCACTCCTTGTTTGTGAGAATGTCGCTACTCGTCCGAGACGCGTGCGCGAAATGTCAGGTCAATCCTGCGGGTGTCACCGGTGCCGACGCGTGCGGCTTTGGCGCGGCGAAACCGCAACCCAACCAGCTTGCCCCGCGTCAGTGTGAGGTCCGCATCCACCAAGGCGTCCGACACGAGCCCCGCAGCTTCCTTGGCTTGGGTAAACCCTGCACTTTCTGTCACGACCGAAATCGTGAACTCATGCCAAGCGCCGCCGCCCAATCCATCAGAAGCATCGCGCACCTTTTCGGGGCCAAGTGCCACGTAGATCGCGGGAACGGCCCCCGTCGGGATTGCATCGAAGATGTCACTGCCGACAATGGCGGCAAGGTCCGTGTCCGCGGCCAGCCTTTGATAGACCGCCGCCTGAAGCGACGAAGAAAGCGCATAACTCATACCGCCACCTCTTCGACCGCTTGGCACAACAGGTAGCGGCCAGCTGTGTCCTGTTCGGTGACGGCGGTAATCGCGAAAATCCGCTCTACCTCGCGAAAACGCTGACCAGCATGTGGCCGCGCAGGTGACCCAAATGGTGCCGCGCGCACCGTGATCCGGTAAGGCACCCGCGACAGTGGCAGGGCGTTATCCGCACGCTCACTGCCAGTGCCTGCGATGACTTGCGCCCAGATTTGACCAAGCGGTTGCCAGTCAGAGGAATACCCCCCTGCCGCATCCGGCACCCGGTAGCTATCTTCCAGCGTCAACTGACGGTTCAGGACAGGCGGCTTCATTGGCCGCTTCCCATGAACAGACGCACTGTGCGGTAACGGTCGATCAAGGCAGAGACACCAAAGGGCATCGTGCCGCCATGCAGCGCCGTCTCGTGCCGGTATTCGTAAAAATGCGCGGCCAGCATCATCACCGCCTGACGCAGATCAATCGGCAGATCGGTCCACTCAGACCCATATCCTGCCACAACCTCAACTTTCAGGCTGCCGCCGCTTGCAATGCTTGGCAGGCAACTCGCCGTCGCCACGACTGACGGGCGTTGATCATCTTTTTCCAGCTGATACCGGTGATCGGGCACCAGCACCTCGTCGCCGTTTCGCGACACCAGCACCATCCTGATAATCGCATGCACCGGAGCAAGCGGTAGTGGCTGGCGCTGTTCGTCCCGCCAGGCGGTAATCGTCCAGCTAAAATCGCGCGTAATCAGGATCTTGCCAGTCCGCGCTTCGATTGCGGCCAATGCGGCACGCAAGAACCCGTCCAGCATATCGTCCTGCAACCCGTCATCAGAGAACCCCGATCCCAAGCGCAAGTGGTTTTTGAATTGGGCCACTGGCAGCACAGTGGGTGGCACAGTGGTCAGCTCGGTTAACATCATTGCAACGTCTCCGCAGGGGGTGGTTCATCGGACATGGTCCCGAAGGCGCGGCGTCCCCTAACGTTGCTCGGACGGATCAGAGCAGTGGGACAACGCCAAGGGCAAACAACGCCTTCGGGGTAAGGTCCCGACCGTTGGGCCGGGCCTTATGCTTTGGGTTTAGCTGGTGCCAAACTTCAAAAGCTTGATTGCGGCATAGTCGCTGACCGCCCCGCCAACACGTTTGGTGGCATAGAACAGGACGTGCGGCTTGGCCGAGAACGGATCGCGCAGCACCCGCAAATCAGGGCGTTCAGCAACGGTGTAGCCAACAGCAAAGTCACCAAACGCAATCGGTGTCGTGTCCGTGCCCGCATCGGGCATGTCTTCTGCGATCAGCACAGGATAGCCCAACAGTCGTGCAGGCTCTCCGGCAGCAAGACCATCGGACCAAAGGAAGCGACCATCGGCATCCTTGAGCTTGCGGACCAAACCTGCTGTTCGGCTGTTCAAAACAAAGGCAGCACCCGCGCGGTATTCAGCACCCAGCGCATAGACCAGATCGATGATTGTATCCGCATCACCCAGACCACCGTCCACACCGGTTGGCACATAACCAAGATTGCCCCAGGCCCAAACATCATTGTCGACACTTGGGTAGCTCATGATGCCCATCGGCTTGTCGACGCCATCACCATTCACAAAGGCATCCGCTTCGGAACGCGCAAACTTGTCCGCAATGCGCCCGGCCAGCCAGCCTTCGATGTCAAACGCGCTGTCATCCAGCAGGCGCTGGCTCGCCTTCGGCAGGGCCGAAAGCTCGTGCAGCGGAATGGTGATGCGGTCAATCTGCGGGCTGTCGGTCTCGGCCAGCGTGCCTGTTTCTGTGGCCCAGCCTGCACCCAGCTCGGTATGGTCGATCAGCACGTCATAAGACGTTGCATCGACGTTCACGACGCTGGCAATCGCACGCAGCGACGCAGTGCTGCTGAGCGTGCTTTGGATGGCTTCCGCGGTCTGCGGATCAACCAGATAGCCCCCATCGGCGGCCACGGCTGTGCTCATCGCTTTACCTTCCAGCGTCAGCCCGCGCAGGCCCTCATCATCGCCGGAACGCAGGTAAGCCGCGAATGCCTTTTGGTGTGGTGCTTCCTCAGCGGCGGCCATTGCCAAAGCCGGGCGGCCAGCCATCATCGTCTTACGGTCAAGCTTGTTCATGCGGTCTTCCTGTTTTTGCAGTTTGGCATCAATGCCGGTTGAGAATGTCTTGAATTCGCTGACAAAACCGCTCATCGCGGCGCGCAGCTCCTCGGCTGGGGGCAAATCTCCCCCAGTCCGAGACGTCGTCTCGGTCTGTGTCATGGTGGTCCTCTTGTCGTGGGTGGCGCTGATTAGCCTTCGGGGCTGCACAGCTCGGATCGGGCGGTGTCAAAAACGGCCGCCAATTCGCGCAATGTGGCATCGGCAGGATCGTCTGCCTTGGCCGCCACCCGCGCATCTGGAAGCATCGGAAAGGTCACGAGCGACACCTCCCAAAGCTCAAGTTCTGACAGTAATCTGCCGCCTTTTTCGTCCTTTGTGGCCCGCAGGGTCCGGTAGCCAATCGACAACCCGTCGATAGCTCCTGCCCCGATCAACGCAGCCGCCTCGCGGCCCTTGGCGACGTCTTGCAGGATGCGGCCTTTCACCCATAGGCCCTTGCCG
Organism: uncultured Paracoccaceae bacterium; assembly: GCA_947494675.1. Classification (GTDB taxonomy): domain Bacteria; phylum Pseudomonadota; class Alphaproteobacteria; order Rhodobacterales; family Rhodobacteraceae; genus CANMYO01. The sequence goes on along the minus strand of CANLVP010000002.1, from coordinate 184,339 downwards.
TCTTCTTTGATCTCGTCCCAAACGCCGATAGGCTGCGCCGGATCATGCTGCCACAGCATTTTGACCGTGCGCCCTTTGGCCTTCAGGGTCTTCAGGGCGGCAGTGTAGGCCCCTTTGTCGACGGTATCACCGCCTTGATCGGCTAAACCAAACAGCGACGCGTAGCCCGAAATCTCGGCCCCGTCCGTAACGGTCAGTGCCGCATCCAATTGGCAGAACTTATGCTCAAGTGTCATGTTCATTCCTATTTTGCGTTCAGTTCTGGGGTGAAAACGTCTGGATTACTTCAAAAAGCAGCATCGCCGCTGCGCCGCACACCAACATCAGGATTTGCCATTCCAGCCGCCCGATCATGATCTCGATCCGGGTCAGACGGGCATCGACCTGCGCAAACCAAAAATCCGTGACGGGCAAAGCCGCCGACCGCCGGTTCTTGGTCGCAATATCAACGATGTTATCCTTCATGACCCACCTCCAGGCTTGGCAAACCTAACAAATTACGCTTTTCGGCCTGGGTCAGGAATGTGGCCTCTGACACCCGCCGCCACTGCGCATCGCGTTCGATGGACAGCGCTGGGATCTGATCCAGATCGGGGCGTAGCTCGCAGACCTCGCCGGTGAAATCCGACAGCCAATCGGCCAAAGCCCCCGCCACACGCGACGCCAGTGGCAAGACCGTCAGCCTATAAAAGGCCCGGTTTGCTTCTTGGTAATTGGCATAGGTCGCGTCCCCCGTGATCCCCAGCAGCATCGGCGGCACGCCAAAGGCCACAGCAATCTCGCGCGCGGCGGCTTCTTTGGTCTTCTGGAACTCCATGTCCGAGGGCGAAAAGCCCATCGGCTTCCAATCAAGCCCGCCTTCCAGCAACATCGGACGTCCCGCATTCCGCGCGCCCTGATGATGGGTTTCCATCTCGCTCAACAGCCGGTCGTATTGATCCGCACTAAGCTGAGATTGCCCCTCAGCGCCCTTGTAAACAATCGCACCAGAGGGCCGCGCCGCATTATCCAACAGTGCTTTTGACCAACCGGACGCCGCGTTGTGGACATCAATCGCGCTGGCCGCGGCCTGCATCGCTGACAGACCATAATGATCGTCCTGTGGGTGAAAGCTCTTGATATGGCAGATCGGGCTCAGCGCGCCCTGCACTGCAAACCGATGCTTGCGACCGTTGACGTTGTATTCATACGCGACTGGCCAGCCATCAGCACCCGGCACCAGGCTCATGCGGTCCGACCGCAGCACATGCAATTCGTCGGGCAATCCGTCCTGGCCGACAGCCTCAATATATGCATTGCCCGTCAGCAGCATCTGACCTACGAGGTTTTCCAGCAGTTCCGCCCGGCCCTGTGCCGCATTGGGTCGCGCCAACAAGGCAATCACCGGATGCGTTTCATAACGGCGCTCTGCATCTTGCAACACCAGCGGCACCGCGGCAGCCGCCTCAGCGATCAATTTGACAGCGCGAAACCCAATCGGGTTGCCCGTAAACCCAGACTTGGTGAGCGAGACCGTATCCCGCGCCGACCAAGCAACGCGTCCCTGCGTGGACCAAGCCATCACACGACCCGTGGCCGAGGCTTTCGTCTCTGCAACCGCCGCCGCTGTCGTGTCGCTCTTGCCAAAAAATTGGAACATCCACATCTCCTTGATCGCGCCATACCGGACGCATCGTCTTGTTCGTTGTGACAATCTGCCGCCAAAGTGTTGAGAGTTTCAAAGACCACCGCGCGGTGGTCTCTGACCGGCCTATAAGCCCCTGACTTTCGGGGCCCGCCAGGATTGCGCAGGCACCAACATCAAGTCGTTCAGCGCCCAGACAAGCGCATCCACCCGGTCCGGTGATCCTTTGCCGGTGTAGCCCGCCAAGGTCATCTGCCCCATCTCATCTTCCAGCTCACCAAGACCTGGAAGGTGCTGCACGCGCCCCTGCGCATAGAGCGCTGATACAGGCTCCGCCCTTGCGATCTTGCCACGGGATGCCCGCACACTTGTAACAGGCACCAGCGGATCAATGCTGCGGATGATCGTCTCGACCATTTCGCCGCCCTGATTGACCTCAGCCACCAACCGGTCGGCATCATGACGCCTGAAGGCTGCCACTGCTGCCGTGGCCCAGACCAATGGGCTGGCCGCATTGACACTGGCGTCCTCCAAGACATAAGCGCGCCAATCCAGCGGTGGACCAGACATAACCGCCCCGACAACGACAATGCCGCAGGCGTCTGATCCGGCGTGGCCTGTCACAGGCGGATCAACCGCCACAACAATTCGGTCCAACTCTGGCGCTTCACGCAGGGTGTTTTCCGACAGCTTCGCCATGTCCCACAGCCCGCCTTTGGTATCAGTGAGCAAGACGCCCTCCAATTCTTGCCGCCCCAAACGGGTCCCGCCATAGCGTTGCCGGACCTCCCGCAAGAAACTGGGCGCAAGGTTGGCCGCATTATCAAACGTCGTGGCAGAGGTCGTGGCCGTGCCGTCTGTTTCCAAGAGCCGCCGTAAAAGCGGAACGTTGCGCGGTGTTGTCGTGACAGTCGCCCGCGGCGCATCGCCCAAGCGCAATCCAAACTGCAACATGTCCCACGCCGCCTCTGGCTGCGGCCACTTTGCCAGCTCATCCACCCATGCGGCATCAAACTGCGGACCGCGCAGGCTTTCGGGGTCAAACGCCGAAAATAGCTGTGCGGTCGCCCCGTTTTCCCATTGCAGCATCTTGCGTCCCGCCACCCAATCGGGCCGCAAGGCAGGCGGGGACGTCGCCAAAATCCCGCTTTCGCCAAAGATCATGACTTCACGCGCCTGTTCAATCGTCTCACCAACCAAGGCAACACGCTGTGCCACCCCCTGCAAAGCGGCAGAGGGGCCTTCAACCATTGTGCGTACCCACTCGGCCCCGGCGCGGGTCTTGCCCGCGCCGCGACCACCAAGGATCACCCAAGTCCGCCAATCGCCTTCTGGCGGCAGTTGGTGTGGCATCGCCCAGAACGCGAAGATATAGGGCAGCCAATCCAGCTCCGCCGGACTAAGTTCCTTTAGAAACTTGGTCTGCATCCAGGCTGGCGCGGAGGCGATCAAGCTTGCGCCCGATTTGATCCCGTAGCGTTTCAATGTCGAGGGTGCCGTTAGCGCCGACGTTTTCAGCTTGGTCATAAAGGGCCTCTTCAGCTTTGAGCAGAAGAACCTGCAACCGTTGCAGCTCATTCAACTTTCGTTTCACGACCCGAGGCGACAAAAATTCGCCCGGGCCCAAAGTGACGGCGTAAAACACCATCATCCGGCGAATACTGCGGAACATCTCGCGGTATTCGACAAAGCGGTCTTGCACCTGCTCGGACAAAGCCTGCGGTGGATCTTTTGTTGATGTCATTGGTCGCGCCTGTACTGGTTCCCGTCCGATACAGCCCGCTATCCGGCACCTTCCCCGCGCCGAGATAACAGATCACAGACTACAGCATTCTGCACCACCTAGCAAAAAGGCGGGCCACACCACCGTGCACCCGCCTTTGCAATTCATTTACCACGTCTTTATCAGCCGCCGTCGCTGGCAGCCCGTTCCGCTTCAATCTTTCGCCACTCCGCGACGTTGCGATTATGGTCTTCAAGGTTGGTCGCAAAGGCGTGGCCACCCGTGCCATCCGCAACAAAGAAGATATATTCCGTCGTGTCCGGGTTCAGTGCCGCAAGGATGCTTTCGCGCCCCGGGTTCGCGATTGGCGTAGGGGGTAACGCGGGAATCACATAAGTGTTCCATGGTGTTTCGCGCCGCAGCTCAGATTGTCGCAATCCACGCCCCAAAACGCCCTCACCCTTCGTGACCCCGTAGATGACCGTCGGGTCAGTCTGAAGCTTCATGCCAAGGTTCAAACGGTTCACAAAAACGCTCGCCACCTGACGCCGCTCTTCGGCAACACCGGTTTCCTTTTCAACGATGCTCGCAAGGATCAACGCCTCTTCAGGGGATTCCAGCGGCAGCCCATCGGCACGCGCAGCCCAGGCTTCTGCCAGGAATTCGCTTTGTGCCGCCGTCATCCGCGCAACCAAGGCATTGGGGTCATCACCCGGCTGAAATTCATAGCTGTCGGGGGCAAGTGTCCCCTCTGCCGGGATGGCCTCAATCGTTCCATCCAGCACATCCATCGCGTTCAACGTGTCCATGACCTGCCAGCTTGTGACACCTTCCGCCATCACCACATTGTAGGTTGTGTCACTGTCCTCACGTGCCGCCTGATAGGCGGCAGGTTCTTCCTCGGTCGGGTCAAACCGCGCCAAATCGACAAAAAGATTTGTCGCAGGGTCAAGCTCGCGTACCTGAATTTGTTTACTGTTCACACCGATACGGTAGATGATCTCGGTGCCGCAGGTATTCTGGCCACCGCGCGTGATGATGTCGGCGATCTCTTCCATCGAGGCACCTTCGCCAACGCGAAAACTACCCGCTTTCAGATCGCCCGCTTTGCCCGAATAGTCGACACCAAGGCGAAAAATCGCCTTTGATGATACCGCGCCCTGCGCTTCCAAAGTCTCGGAAACACGCCGCATGTTGCTGCCGCTCTCGACCCGCAGACACATCGCTTCAGACAAGGGACCGGGCGCACTATATTGGCTACTCCCCCAGGCAACGACGCCGCCCACAAGAAACAGGGCGACGACAAAGAACGTCAGCGCGTTAGACGCAATATGTCGCCACATCAGGTGACTTTCCCCAGAACAAGGCTCGCATTGGTGCCGCCAAATCCGAATGAGTTCGACAATGCCACATCAATCCGCCGCTCGCGTTTGCCATTAGCGCACAAATCCACCTTGGTCTCAGCCGCAATGGTATCAAGATTGATAGTCGGTGGCGCGACCTGATCGCGAATGGCAAGCATGGTAAAGATCGCTTCAATCGCGCCCGCAGCCCCAAGCAGATGCCCGGTCATCGACTTAGTAGACGACATCGTCAGTTTTGCCGCAGCCTCTTCACCCACCAGCCGCTCAACCGCGCCCAGCTCAATCGTGTCGGCCATAGTGGATGTGCCATGCGCGTTCACATAGTCAATCTTTTCAGGGGCCACGCCCGCATTCCGACATGCTGCTTTCATCGCGCGTTCCGCACCTTCGTGGTCCGGCGGCGGAGCTGTAATGTGGTGGGCATCGCCCGACAGACCATATCCCAGAACCTCAGCGTAAATCTTGGCACCACGCGCTTTAGCGTGTTCGTATTCTTCCAACACGACGATACCTGCACCCTCGCCCATCACGAACCCATCGCGGTCTTCGTCCCATGGACGGCTGGCCTTGGTGGGGTCATCGGCGTGCGCCGTGCTCAAGGCCTTACAAGCATTAAAGCCTGCAATCCCAAGTCGGCAAATTGCTGCTTCTGCGCCGCCCGCGATCATTACGTCCGCGTCGCCATGCTGGATCAAGCGGCTGGCATCGCCAATGGCGTGGGCACCGGTCGAACAGGCCGTCACGACCGAGTGGTTCGGCCCCTTAAAACCGTAGCGGATCGAGACCTGACCAGAGATCAGGTTGATCAGCGCACCCGGCACAAAGAAGGGCGAGACCCGGCGTGGGCCCTTTTCTTCCATCATCACGGCCGTATTCGCGATAGAGTTCAGACCGCCAATCCCGGACCCGATCAGAACCCCCGTCCGCTCAAGGCTTTCGGTGTCCTCAGGTGTCCAGCCCGCATCCTCAATGGCTTGCTGCGCCGCCGCCATGCCGAACAAAATAAAGGTATCGACCTTCCGCTGTTCCTTGGCATCCATGTATTTCGCGGCGTCAAACGTGCCGTCACTGCCATCGCCAAACGGCACCTCGCAGGCATAGGTCGTGGTCAGCCCTTCGGTGTCAAACCTGGTGATCGGCCCGGCCCCGGATTGGCCGTCCAGAATACGGCTCCAGCTTGCTTCGACACCATCGGCCAACGGTGTCACGAGCCCCAGTCCTGTTACAACTACGCGGCGCATGTTTTGCCCTCACCTCTGTTATTTGGCCCCTGATACAGCAGCCCTTAAGGCGGGGGCAAGAGTAGAGGCCGCTTTTGCCCTGCGGCATGGTTTATCGCCGCTTAACCTTGAGGGTTTAAGCAAGCTGCCATGAACGAGTCTTTGAAGATGCGCCGCTTTTGGCTAACAACCACTTTCACCCTCATTGCCGCATCTGCGCAGGCGGACATCGACTGCGAGGTCGTGAATGCCCTCACCCGCATCCACGAGGCGGGCGAAGCGGGTCAGGTGCTCAGTACCAATGGCCTGCCAACCTCTGCCCTCCGCTCTGATCTATCACGATTTGATCAGCACAACGTCGCCCGGCAATTTGAACAAATCTTGGATTCAGAGGCGAACGAGATCCTCACGGAATTTGCCGCAGTCACGGCACAGATTGCCATTATGGCCCGCACAAATCAGGGTCCGCAAATCTCGCGCTTGTTGCAATCGCCAAATGTCCGGCAAACCTTTGATCAAGCGGGTAAAATCCTCGACAGGATTGGGTGCGTGGGTCCGTCCGCCGCGACCACGTCAACAGTCGATCCCATCGTAAAGGCGTCGGACGTCACCGAAATACCTGACAGGCCCAAAGACATATCGCAGCGTCCAAGCATCGGCGTGTTTGAGGTGGCCGTTTGGACCATTGTCGCCATTGTACTTCTCGTGTCCGCTGGGGGCCTGATCATTGCCGTCCGACATAGTCGAGATAAACACCAACGCCGCCGTCGACGCTATGCGACCAATCAGGAAATCCAGTTCAAAATTGGCGATAGGACGATGACTGGGCGCATGCTTGATATCAGCTGCCACGGCCTGAAATTAAAGCATTTCCTACACAAAGCCCCGACCCAGAAAGATCAATTGCAGGTACGGCTGGCGGGCCGCTGGCGTGACGTGCATTGCCAATGGTCAAACGAACACTATGCCGGACTCGCCTTCGCATCACGGATGCGCACGGCGACCGTATTCTATGTTTTGGGCAAGACAGAAATTTTATCGACTGAGGAGGCAGAAGAGACCCCAGTCACGCAAACGGCGCCCTAACGGACGCCGCAAGCAAAACGATGTGGAAGGGTCTTAGGACGCTTCGCTGATGAACTTCACTGCATCGCCAAACGATTGGATCGTTTCAGCAGCGTCATCAGGGATTTCGATGCCGAATTCTTCTTCAAAAGCCATGACCAGCTCGACTGTATCAAGGCTGTCTGCGCCGAGATCATCAATAAAAGATGCACCCTCAACAACTTTGTCTTCTTCAACACCAAGATGCTCAACAACAATCTTGCGCACGCGGTCTGCGACGTCGCTCATGGCTATTCCTCACGTTCTGCTGGGCAATTGCCCGGTTTTTAGGTGTGCCTTTGACACGCCCCTCTCAATCTTCGTGGCCTAATACCAGAGTTTCCAGATAGCGCAAACGCTTTCCATGCCGCTCCGTCAAGGCGTCGTCAGAACATGGCCATTCCGCCGTTCACATGCAAGGTCGCCCCGGTGACATAGCCGGCCTCGGCGCTGGACAGATACAACACTGCACCCGCAATCTCTTCGGCGCTGCCCATACGTCCGGCAGGAATTTGTCCAAGGATTCCAGCCTTTTGGTCGTCGTTCAGCTTGTCCGTCATGGCCGTCTCAATAAAGCCGGGTGCGACGCAATTGACGGTGATGCCACGGCTTGCGACTTCGTAAGCAATGGATTTGGACATGCCGACCATGCCCGCCTTGGACGCCGCATAATTGGCCTGACCCGGGTTGCCTGTGGCCCCTACCACGCTGGAAATATTCACAATTCGGCCCCAGCGGCTTTTCATCATGCCGCGAATGACGCCTTTGCAAAGCCGCATGGTCGAGGTCAGATTGACCTCAAGCACGCTCGCCCATTCTTCGTCCGACATGCGCATAAAGAGGTTATCGCGTGTGATGCCTGCGTTATTGACGAGGATATCAACGCTGCCCATCGCCTCAACCGCTTGTTTTGGCAGGTTATTCACCGCCTCGGCGTCTGACAGGTTACAAGGCAGCACATGCACCCGGTCACCCATCTCAGCAGCCAGCGCATTGAGCGGATCAACGCGCGTTCCCGAAATACCAACTGTTGCGCCAGCGGCGTGAAGCGCCTTTGCGATCTCACCGCCGATACCGCCAGAGGCACCGGTTACAAGTGCATTTTTTCCTGTCAGATCAAACATCTGTGGTTCCTTCTATATGTTTATGCAGTGCCGCTTGTCGCGGCTTTGACGTCATCAGGCGTACCAATTGCGGTGCAGGTCACATCGCGGTTGATGCGGCGGATCATGCCCGACAAGGCCTTGCCTGATCCAATTTCCCACATTTCAGTCACACCCTGTGCCGCCATCCAATCAACTGAAGCCCGCCAGCGCACCCGACCCGTGACCTGCTTGACCAGCAAGTCTTTGATTTCGCTAGGGTCTGTGACGCTGCTCGCAACCACATTCGCAACAACGGGCACCGCTGGAGTTTTCAATTCGACCTCAGCCAATGCCGCCTGCATCCGTTCAGCGGCCGGTGCCATCAAAGAGCAATGGAATGGTGCCGAAACGGGCAGCATGACGGCGCGTTTTGCGCCGGCCTCTTTGGCCATTTCAACGGCACGCTCAATTGCGGATTTCTCTCCAGAAACAACGGTTTGCGCCGGGTCGTTTTCGTTTGCAACTTCGCAAACAGCACCTTGCGCCGCGTCATTGGCGACCTGCTCCACGGCTGCGATATCGAGACCCAGGATCGCGGCCATCGCGCCTTCACCCGCTGGCACAGCGGCCTGCATCGCATCGCCCCGGATGCGCAAGAGCCGTGCAGTATCGGCGATAGTCAACGCACCGGCTGCTGCAAGTGCTGCGTATTCGCCCAGCGAATGGCCCGCCACGAAAGCGGCATCTGTGATGCTAACCCCTTCTGATTCAAGAGCTTTCATCGCAGCAAGTGACGTCGCCATCAAGGCAGGTTGGGCATTGGCGGTGAGTGTCAGTGTCTCAATATCGCCTTCCCAGATCAGGCCTGACAGGTCTTGGCCCAGAGCCTCATCAACCTCATCAAAAACGGCCTTTGCAGTTGGATAGGCGGCGGCCAGCGCCTGCCCCATGCCGATAGTTTGCGCACCCTGCCCGGGAAAAATGAATGCCCGCATCTTTGCGATCCTCTTGCTGTGGTTAACGTTGGGTAGCCTTGAAAACGGCAATGCACAAGACATGCACAGCCCATACACAACCTGCCATATTTCGATATGCACGATGCACAGAATCTGAGCGGAGATGCAGAATTGCGCCACCGCGCGGTCGTGTTAGTTTGCAGATGCACAGAACACGGAGAAAACGATGTCAGCTGCCCCCGCCACCTACGACACCACCGCAAAGGCCTTTCACTGGGTGACCGCGCTGCTGATTTTCGCGATCATTCCGCTGGGATTGATCGCAAATAAGCTGCCCTATGACACCAGCGCGGAGCTGGCGCAAAAGGCGCTACTGTTTTCGATCCACAAGACGCTGGGGGTCGCGGTTTTCTTTGTGGCGCTCGGGCGGATTTTGTGGGCCCTCAGCCACGCCAAGCCGGGGCCGCTGCATCCTGAGCGAAAAGCAGAGACCTTTCTGGCTGAAACGGTGCATTGGCTGCTTTACGGGTCGTTGGTGATCGCGCCGCTGACGGGTTGGATCCATCATGCGGCCACGACAGGATTTGCGCCGATCTGGTGGCCGTTTGGGCAAGACCTGCCACTGGTGCCCAAAGATGAAGGGATCGCGCATTTGTTTGGCAGTCTGCATTGGGTGCTGACCAAGGTGATGGCGGCGTCGATCCTGTTACATGTCGCAGGTGCGTTGAAGCACCGTATTGTCGACCGCGACGCGACATTGGCGCGGATGTGGTTTGGCAAGGCGGATGTGCCCGCCGCCCCTGCCCATCGCGCGCCGATTGCGGCACCTTTGGCGGCGGTGGCGGTTTTTGGACTGGCAAGCGCCGGGGCCGCGGCGATGAATGCGGGGTCACATGATGAGGGCATCGCGGCTGTCGCTTTGGAAGAGGTGCAATCTGGCTGGACCGTTATGGACGGTGGCACGCTGGCGATCACGATCACCCAATTGGGCAGCGAGGTCACGGGCACCTTTGCCGATTGGACCGCTGAGATTGACTTCGATTCCGAGGCCGGGCCGGAATTCGGCAATGTGACCGCGCAGATCGCGATTGGGTCGCTAACGCTGGGGTCTGTGACGGATCAGGCGATGGGGCGCGATTTCTTTGATGCAGAGGCTTTCCCGACAGCGACATTTACCGGACCGATCACCAGCGACGGCGGTGCAACCTACCGGGTGGATGGCATGCTCGACCTAAAGGGGGTCACCGCCCCCGTGACATTGCTGTTTGATCTTCTGGATCAGGGCGATGGCACAGTCTTGATGCAGGGCGCGGCAGAGGTTGACCGGCTGGCCCATGGCATTGGCGCATCGCAAAACGACGCGGGCACACTGGGGTTTGGGGTGACGGTCGATATCGACTTCATGGCGGTGCCTTCCCCATAAAAAAGGACCGCAAGCGATGGGCTTGCGGTCCAATCTGTCATCACGCGTGATGGCTTATTCGGCCAAAGAGGCCTCAACAGAGATCATGACCTCAACTTCGTCGCTAACGAAGGGCGCGAAGTTGCCGACGTCATAGTCAGAGCGCAGAAGCGTCGTCGTGGCGTTAAACCCGGCCCAGGGCTTTTCAGCCATCGGGTGGGTGTTGGCCTGGTTCAGTTTGGCATCCAGCACAACGGATTTTGTCACGCCGTTCAGGGTCAGATCGCCGGTGATCATGGCGGTGTCTTCGCCCGTGACCTCAATCGCTGTCGAGGTGAAGGTGACCATTTCGTCGTCGCTGGCATCAAAGAAGTCGGGCGACATAAAGTGGCCAAAGCGCTGTTCCCAACCTGTGAGCATCGTTTTCACCGGAAAGCTGACGGAGACAGAGGAGGCTGCGGGATCTTCTTGGTCAAAGCTGATCTCACCCTCAAACCCAGAGAACATGCCGTAGGTCGTGGAATAGCCCAGGTGGTTGTAGCTAAAGACGATCTGGCTGTGGCTGGGGTCGAGGACGTAAGCCTCTGGTGCGGCGATGGCGGGGGCTGCAAGCAAGGCAAGCAGGGCGGCGGTGGATGTAAGTTTCATTGGGCTCTCCGATGTTGATTAGATTGCCGCCGACATGGCGGATTTGGCCCGCTTGAAGCAATTCCGCAAATCCGAACAGATTGTGTTCACAACGAAAAAGCGCCCACAGATGGGGCGCTTTTGGCGGTTTGTCGCTGAAATTGGGGATCAGAGCGCGGTAGGCACGATCGTTTTTTCGGCGCGGCGCGGCACGGCGTCCATCATCATGTCCTTACCCAAGCGGTCACGCAGGGGTTCCAGTGCTTTCACCGGGCCGCCAACGACGGGCAGCGTTTGGGCGGTGTTACGGTAGCGCAGGACCAGCACGGCCTGATCACGTGGGGCGTTGGCACGGTCGAGGAATACACCGCCGATGCTGTCAAAGCCGTAGCGGCCAATCAGTGACGACTTGCCAGCGCGGTTGCGCACAACCTCGCGGACTTCGCCGAGGGATGTGTCGATTTGGAGCTCTGATTCCGTGCCACGGCTGGCGAACCACAACAGGTAGGCGGAAAGTCCAAAGAAGAGCACGGCAGCGACGGCACGGATCGACAGATCAACGGCACCGGCCAGGACGTCGGGCAGCAAAAGCAGCCCGAGGCCTGCCGCAACAAAGGCCGCGCCAAAGAACATCGACACCGCCTGAAGGGCGAGCATCCCGATATTTGGGCCGTTTGTATTGCGGATGATGTATCCCCAGTAGGTTTCGTCTACTGCGAAGGTAGGTCTCCGGGGTGCCAACTCGGCATCAATCGTAATAGGACGAACAACGTTTGACACATCTGACATTGCTGCATTCTCCAATTCTTATGGGGAATGTGTGATCCTAAACTGGGGCAAGAAGTTGGCAGCGCCGTGTCGTCGTTAAGGTTTTGTTAACTTACCTTAAGGAAAGCAATCAGACCCCTTATGGGCTTGCGCAAAGCGTCTGCGGATGTATAAGCCGCCTACCTTCCGCGACCTCGTATGAACTGCGCAGTCTCTCGTGAGTGGGGTGCGGAAGAGAAACGCCCCATTCTATGAAATGCGCCGAGAAATGAATGGAGCACGCATGCCGCTATATGAGCATGTCATGATTGCGCGTCAGGATCTGTCCAACACGCAAGCCGAAAGCCTTATCGAACACTTCAGCACCGTCCTTGCGGACAACGGCGGCAAAGTCGTTGAAAACGAGTACTGGGGCGTGAAGACGATGGCCTACAAAATCAACAAGAACCGCAAGGGCCACTATGCCTATCTGCGTTCCGATGCACCGGCACCTGCCGTGCAGGAAATGGAGCGTCTGATGCGTTTGCACGAGGACGTCATGCGCGTTCTGACCATCAAGGTCGATGCACACGAAGAAGGCCCCAGCGTTCAGATGCAAAAACGTGACGAGCGTGAAGGCCGTCGCGAGCGTCGCTGATTGTTGATTAGGAAAGGACCATAAATCATGGCAACTAAACCATTTTTCCGCCGTCGTAAGTCTGATCCGTTTGAGGGCGAGAACGCCCCGAAGATCGACTACAAGGACACCCGTCTGCTGCAGCGCTACATCTCTGAGCGCGGCAAGATCGTCCCTGCCCGTATCACCGCCGTCGGTGCCAAAAACCAGCGTAAGCTTGCTCAAGCGATCAAACGCGCACGGTTCCTGGCCCTGCTGCCCTACGCTGTAAAGTAAGGAACCCAGACCATGGAAATCATCCTACTTGAGCGCGTCGCCAAGCTTGGCCAGATGGGCGAAGTCGTGTCGGTCAAAGAAGGCTACGCACGCAACTTCCTTCTGCCCCAAGGCAAAGCCCTGCGCGTGAATGCTGCCAACATGGCCCGCTTTGAAGCGGAAAAAGCCCAGTTGGAAGCGCGGAACCTTGAGACCAAGAAAGAAGCTGAAAGCCTTGCTGAGAAGCTGGACGGTCAGCAGTTCATCGTGATTCGCTCTGCGTCCGACGCAGGGTCGCTTTACGGCTCTGTCACGCCACGTGATGCCGCTGATGCTGCCGATGCCGAAGGTTTCACCATCGACAAGAAGCAGATTGTGCTGACTGGCCCGATCAAAGAGCTTGGCTTGCACAACATGGACGTCAACCTGCACCCCGAAGTGACCGCCACGATCACGCTGAACGTCGCACGTTCCGCGGAAGAGGCAGAGCTTCAGGCCGCTGGTAAGTCGATCCAAGAGCTGGCTGCCGAAGAAGAAGCCGCTGCTGAGTTCGAAATTCAGGAGCTGTTTGACGATATCGGTGCCGCTGCATCCGAGGACGAAGAGCTGGCAGAAACTGCTGGTGTCGCGACCGAAGAAGCCGAAGAAGAGACCACTGACGAAGCGTAAACCGTTTCGCCTAGGACATGATAAGGGGCCGTCGCAGAATTGCGGCGGCCCTTTTTTGTGGGTGATTGGGGGCATTTCCGGGACGTCACATTGAGGATGTCCGCGTTATGCCAAGCCGTATGCCCGGCCATCGCAGCCCGCCCGCATTCGAATTACGATTTGCGCCAAAGACCGATTGCGCGCTAGGCTTTCACTGTCCGGCCCTGTTTTCTTGCATCTCCCTGTTACATGGTCCTGCCAGACCTCTGCCAGAAACATCATTTTTCAGGGGGACTTTCCTATGACACTACGTATGAACCGCCGCCATTTCCTTGCAGGCTCTGCCGGGTTGATTGCGATGCATCCATTTTCGGTCAATGCCGCAGGCAATCAGGCGCATTTGCGACTGATGGAGACGACCGACCTGCATGTGCATGTGTTTCCCTATGACTATTACGGCGACCGGCCTGTCGACACCGTTGGTCTCGCCCGCACCGCCAGCCTGATCGAAGCGGTGCGCGCGGAAAGCACCAATGCGCTGCTGCTCGACAATGGGGATTTCCTGCAGGGCAATCCGATGGGCGACTACATCGCCTATGAACGGGGCATGAAAGAGGGCGACATGCACCCCGTCATCACCGCGATGAATGCGCTTGGGTTTGATGCCTCGACACTGGGCAATCACGAATTCAACTATGGCATTTCGTTTCTGATGAAGTCTGTGTCGGGTGCCGCCTTCCCCGTTGTCAGCGCCAATGTGGTCAAGGAAATGGGTGCCTCGCCGCGCGAAGATACAACGCTGGTGCCGCCTTATGCGATCCTGGACCGGATGCTGACGGACGGAAATGGCGAAGAACATCCGATCAAGATCGGGCTGATTGGCTTTGTGCCGCCGCAGATCATGAACTGGGACCGCAAGCATCTGGAGGGCAATGTGCAGGCGCGCGATATCGTGGCCGCCGCCACCGCCTATGTGCCGCAGATGAAGGAACAGGGCTGCGATCTGATCGTGGCACTTTGCCATTCGGGAATTGGCGCGGCCATGGCCGAGGACGGGATGGAGAATGCTGCGATTCCGCTGGCGGGCGTTGACGGCATTGACGCGATCCTGACCGGGCACAGCCATCTGGTGTTCCCGTCCTCCACCTATGATGAGTGGGACGGCGTGGATAGCGCCGCTGGCACAATCGGCGGCAAGCCCGGCGTGATGGGTGGATTCTGGGGCAGCCACATGGGGCTGCTGGATCTGATGCTGGAACGGGATGGCAATGGATGGCGCGTGCTGAGCCATACTGCTGAGGCGCGGCCGATTTCGCAGCGCGAAGAGGATCGCAGCATCACCCCGCTGGTGGAAAGCTTCCAACCCGTGCTGGATGCGGTGCAGGCCGATCACGATGCGACGCTCGCCTATGTCCGCACGGCGGTGGGCAAGACAGATGCGCCGCTGCACAGCTATTTCGCGCTGGTGGCGGATGATCCCTCGGTGCAGATCGTGTCCAATGCGCAGGTCTGGTACATCAAAGACCAGTTGGTCGGGACAGAGCATGAGGGGCTGCCAATCCTGTCAGCCGCCGCCCCGTTCAAAGCCGGTGGTCGCGGTGGGCCCGAGTATTTCACGGATGTCCCTGCGGGTGATGTCGCGATCAAGAACGTGGCGGACCTTTACCTTTACCCCAATACCGTGCGCGCGGTGCGGGTGAACGGGGCGACGGTCAAGGAATGGCTGGAACGTTCGGCAGGTATGTTCAATCAGGTGGAGGCCGGGGCCGAGGATGCGGTTTTGCTGAACCCAGATTTCCCCAGCTACAACTTCGATGTGATCGACGGTGTGACCTATCAGATCGACCTCACGCAGCCGATGAAGTTCAACCGTGATGGTGAGGTGATCAACCCCGATACCAACCGGGTGGTGAACCTGATGTTCAACGGCGCACCCATTGATCCCGATCAGGAGTTCATCATCGCAACTAACAACTATCGTGCGAGCGGTGGCGGCAGCTTCCCCGGTGCCGATGGGTCCACCGTGATATTTGAAGGGCCCGACACCAACCGCGACGTGATCGTGCGCTATATCGTGGAACAAGGCACCGTTAGCCCCAAGGCCGATAGCAATTGGTCCTTTGTGCCGATGGAGGAGACAACGGTGCTGTTTGAAACCGGTCCGGCGGCAGAGGCCTATGCAAATGATGTCGCGGGTGTAAAACTGGCACCGGCTGGTACCAATGACGCGGGCTTTGCCCAGTTCCGCATGGCCTGGTGATCTCTGGTTGGGGGCCGCGATCTGCGGCCCCTGCCCCGTCTAATAGGTTTGCAGCGTCAGGATGGCGTCGCAGACATCGCCGTCATAGGTGCCGACCCAGACATCCAGATAGCCGTCAGCGGGCCGCGTCAGGGTGATCTTGGGATCGTAGTTGCCGTTGTCGTCATCGTCATAAAACCAGCTGGCCGATGCGGTGTTGATCAAAAGTGCCGCATCACATTGGCTGACCACGCTGACCGCAAGGCGACTGCCGCCCATGCCGGAAAGCTGAAACGTAAAGTCAGGACGGGAGGTGAAATAGCCCGCGCCGCGGTCGGTGCCGGGCGTCACATTCGGGCAATTCCAGACGAGGCTATTACCCCCCGCCTGCACCTGATAGGACACGCCGCCCCGCATTTGAGAGGCGCTCAGATTGGCCCCCGGACCGCTTTGGTTGAAATCGGGACAGGCCGCTGCGGCCCCGGCGAAGCCCATAAGGACAGCGGCAATACTGATTGTGCGTTTCACAAAACTTCTCCTTCACGTCTTAAACCAGTTCAGCTTAGCAGCATGTTGGCGATCCTGAGAACCTGTTGTTTTGAACGGGTAGGAAAACCCTGACTTGAGCGATCTGCCCGCCTTGCGTTTGATTGTGGCATTCAACCAAACCATTTTCAGGATCAAACAGATGACAATCCAAGGCTTTTTGAAAATCGACGACATCGCGGGTGAGTCGCAACGTGCCGAACATGAGGACGAAATTGATGTGCATGGGCTGCGCTGGGGGGCCGAGCTTCCGACGCAATCCAGTCGCAGCCGGGGTCGCACCCGGGCAAGGGCGCAGGTCGATCAATTAGAGGTCCGCAAGTTCTATGATGCGTCCTCCCCCTACCTTTTGTTGGGCTGCATGCAGGGCCGGGCCTACCCCGAGATGACGCTGGCGGTGCGCAAGGATTCAGGTGATGCGCATATGGATTATCTGGTCATCACTATGACTAACGTGGTGGTCGTTGATGTTGAGATGACGGACCGCGATATTCCCGACAACGACCTGATCGAGGAACGCATCGCGCTGTCCTTTGAAAAGGTCAACGTCAAATACACCGTGCAGGCGGATGACCATTCTGCCGGCGACGAACACGAAATCGAATATGACATCGCGGCCGGTGTCTGAACGAAAAAGGGCGCCCGATTGGGGCGCCCTTTGATCAAACCATTGCGGTTTGCTTATTCGTCTTCGAGGGCCTCAACAGCCTTCTGCAGGTCTTCTTTGCTGACTTCTTTGTCTTTCACAGTTGCCTGCTCAAAGATGTGATCAACGACCTTGTCTTCAAACATCGGTGCCTGAAGCTGCTGGCGGAACTGGGCGTTCTTCTGCACGAACTCAAAGAACTCACGCTCTTGGCCCGGATACTGACGCGCCTGGTTCATGATCGCTTGGGTCATTTCCTGGTCAGAGACCTTCACTTCGGCTTTTTCGCCGATGTCAGCCAGCAAGAGGCCAAGCTTTACCCGGCGTTCTGCCAGTTTGGTGTGCTCTTTTGTTGGCACGATCTCGGGGTGATCGTGGCCTTCGACGTCGGGGTTTTCTTCGTGCCACAGCTGATGCGCAATCTGATTGGCTTCGGCTGTCACGAGGCTTTCGGGCAGGTCAAACTTGGTCTGTTTGTCCAACGCATCAAGTAGCGTGCGCTTGGCCACAGCGCGGGATGCGCCTGTGTATTCGGCTTCCAGTCGCTCGGTGATCTGGGCCTTCAGACCGGCAAGATCTTCTGCGCCAAACTTCTTGGCCAACTCATCATCGATTTTCGGCGCTTTGGGCGCGCGGACTTCTTTGACGTTGACGGTGAACACGGCCTCTTTGCCAGCCAGATGCTCGGCTTGATAATCGGCGGGGAAGTTCACGGCGACGTCTTTTTCGTCACCCGCTTTGACCTTCAGCAAGCCGTCTTCAAAACCGGGGATGAAAGAGTTTGACCCCAGCACAAGGGGGTAGTCTTCGGCAGCACCACCTTCAAAGGGTTCGCCGTCGATCTTGCCAAGAAAGTCGATCAGGACCTGATCGCCGTCTTTGGCTTGGGTTTTCTTAGGCTCGTAGTTCACAGCCTGCGGGCTTTCGGCAAGGTTATCGAGCGCTTCTTTGACAGCAGCCTCGTCGGCTTTGACAACCATCCGCTCAAGCTTGATCTTTTTGAAGTCAGTCTCAGGCACAGGCGGCAGGTTTTCGTAGTCCACGTCGACCACGACATCGTCGCCTTCTTTCCAGTCTTCATTGGTCATCTTCATGGCAGGCTGACCTGCGGGGCGATCACCGGACTTTTCCAGATGCTCTTTCATGGCGTTGTCGATGCTTTCCTGCATCGCTTCGCCCATCAGGCGCTGGCCAAATTGCTTGCGCAGAAGGGCCATAGGCACCTTGCCTTTGCGAAAGCCCTTCATTTCGACTTCGGGCTGGGCTTCTTTCAGCTTGCCTTCGACGGTGGCGTCCAGCTCTGCCGCGGTGACAGTGATCTGATAGGCGCGCTTGAGGCCTTCGTTCAGGGTCTCTTTGACCTGCATGAGATGTCCTTCTTCTCAACTAATCTGGTGCGGGTGAAGGGACTTGAACCCCCACGCCTTGCGGCGCCAGAACCTAAATCTGGTGCGTCTACCAATTCCGCCACACCCGCATGTAAAAAGGGGGCAGTGTAACCACCCCCCGACTTGGGCCGCTCAATAGCAAAGGTTATGGGGGGATGCGAGTGGAAAAAGCAGGGTTTCACACGGCAATCGACATCCAAGGCGTGGCATCCGCGCCGCAGTGCCCTGCAAATCGGCGATTGCCGCGACATGGTCACAGCCGTTTCTTTGAATGAGCACGACTTGGGCCACATTTTGCCACATTTGGCCGCGAGACATGTTTCATCAATTAAGCAAGAGCGGGATATACGCCATGCATCTGGGAACGAAAGAATTCGAAGTCGCGATCACCGCAGCCGAGACCAACACGGCAGGGATTTGCGCAGGGACCACAATCATGACGCTGGACGGTGAAATGCCCGTTGAGCATCTGAACCCCGGCGACCGGATTATTACGCGAGACAGTGGCATGGCCATCCTCCGCGAGATCAAGGCCACTAAGGTCAAGGCGCATGCCATCCGCATCAAAGCCGGTTCGTTGGGCCACACACGCCCAGACCGCGACATGGTCGTGATGCCCGGCACACAGCTTCACATCCGCGATTGGCGCGCTGAAGCACTTTTCGGTCAGTCGGCCGCATTGGTCGAAGCCAGCCGTTTGGTGGATGGCGAGTATCTTGCCGAAACCAACTTGCGCGAAGTCACGACTTACACGCTGACCTTTGATCGTCAGCACATCCTTTACGCAGACGGTATGGAAATCGCTTCCGCCGCCGTCTAACGACCGGGCACACCCTCACACACACACTATGCCCCAAAGGGTGCGCGATCTGCTCGCGCACCCTTTTGCTTTGGGGGTGGTGGGCAGATTGCCCACCCTACAGGCCCAGCTCACGGAAGACTTTGGGCAATTCCTCTGGCAAGTCCTCCGCAATCAGGCCGGGGCCAAAGCTGCGCGCGGCTTCAGTATGGAGCCATGCGCCGGTTTGCGCTGCTTCCAGCGGGGCAAAACCGCGCGCCAGCAATCCAGTAATGAAGCCTGCCAGCACATCGCCAGACCCAGCAGTGGCGAGCCACGGGGTATCGGCGCTGTGGTTGATGCAAGCCGTACCATCAGGTTGCGCAATCACCGTGTCGGGACCTTTAAAAAGAACCGTGCAACCTGCCTTTGCTGCGGCATCCCTTGTGGCATCCACCTTGGAATAGGCCGGGCCTGTCGTGGCATCGGCAGACAGGCGGGCCGCGATATCCGGGAAGAGACGGGCAAATTCGCCTGCATGCGGGGTCAGCACACAGCGCGCGTGCAGCAGGTCAAAGAGGTCGGAATTTTGGCTGAGCAGGGTTAGGGCGTCAGCGTCCAAGACTGTGGCCCGATCACTGGCAAGCGCGCTTTTGATGAGATCGCGTTTCTGGTCACTCAGGCCCAGACCCGGCCCAAGGCAAAGCGCGGTGATACGCGGGTCGGCCAGCATGGCGCAGAGCGCTGCGGCGTCCGGCACCTTGCGGGTCATCACCGCATCCAGCGCCATGGCGTTTTCCAAGAGTGCCGCAGACGGGCAGCCAAGTGTCACGACTCCTGCCCCGATCCGTAAAGCGCCCCGCGCCGCAAGCCGTGCCGCACCGCCCTGCCCGACACCGCCCGACAGAACCAGCGCGTGGCCGTGGCTGAACTTGTGTCCGGTATTGCTTTTCGACAGCCGGGCGAGCGGAAATACTCCGGGCGTGATCTTGATCGCGTCGGTCATGGTACAGTTCTATAACCCAATGTCCGTCACGACCACCTTGCCGCAGATCTTGGGCCCGTCACCCATGACATGACCAACCTTCTTGCGATGAAATGTCACGGTGAGGTCTGCGAAAAGAGAATTGCCCAGCGGCGTGCCGTTGTCTGCAGATAGACCGCTGGGGATGTCAATTGCGACTACGTGCGCACCACCAGTCATTCCTGGATCATTAAGTACGTTGAAGTCGTCAAAGAACGTATCGTTACACGCAAGTGGACGATCGAGACCGGTACCAAACAGCGCATCGACCACTAGTCCGCCATTCAGATCGTAATGAAAGCTGCCCTCCTCCGTTGGTGAGCTGACCTCTCCAAGCTGACGCCATGCATTAAAATTCGCTTTGGCATCTGGCGGGAGCTTAGCAACTTCACCAAACAGAAAGACCGTGACATTCCACCCCGCATTCCTGAGGAGACGCGCCACCACAAATCCGTCACCGCCATTATTGCCTGGTCCGCAGAGTATCACTGCGCGTTGTCCGAGTTCAGACAGCGCAGGCCATTCGCGCAGAATCGCATCGACGACACCTTGCCCGGCACGCTCCATCAGCTCTAACCCGGTGACTTTGCCAGAGCGGATCGCCGCGTTTTCGATGTCGCGCATTTGGGCGGCTGTCAGCAATTCGGGCATGGCATTCCTCCCTCAAGATTCAAAACCGGGCAGATTTCAGTCATTATGCCTATTTTTTAGGCAAACTACTTTCTTAGACCCCGAAGGTCCGATGCCAATGTCGGCCACGAATTGTCCCTGTGCAACAGAAATGGTCTGACCCGAACCAGCAACACCAAGGGGGAGTCGGCCCATGAAAAAGATCGAGGCGATTATCAAGCCATTTAAGCTTGATGAGGTGAAAGAGGCCCTGCAAGACGTCGGCGTTCAAGGCCTGTCTGTGGTCGAGGTCAAAGGTTTTGGCCGCCAGAAAGGCCATACGGAGCTGTATCGCGGCGCGGAATATGTCGTCGACTTTCTGCCCAAAGTGAAGATCGAGGTCGTGCTGGCCGACGATCAGGTTGATGCCGCCGTGTCCGCAATCGTGGATGCCGCAAAGACCGACAAGATTGGCGACGGCAAGATCTTTGTCTCGACTATCGAACAAGCCATTCGCATCCGCACCGGGGAATCCGGCGAAGACGCGCTCTAAGACAACCACAATTCCACAAGTTACTGCCAAAGAAGGATCATCCTGATGAGCAACAAAGACGTCCTGAAACTGATGAAAGACGAGGAAGTCGAATATGTCGACATCCGCTTTACCGACCCGCGCGGCAAGCTGCAGCACGTGACTGTTGTCGCCGATCTGGTCGACGAAGACTTCCTTGAAGAAGGCTTTATGTTTGACGGCTCATCCATTGCTGGCTGGAAGTCGATTGACCAGTCTGACATGAAACTGATCCCGCAGGCCGATAGCGCCTATCTTGATCCGTTCTATGCGGAAAAGACGCTTTGCATTCACTGTAACATCGTCGAGCCCGACACGCTGGAACCATATGACCGCGACCCACGCGGCACGGCTGTGAAGGCTGAGGAATACCTTAAGTCTTCTGGCATCGGTGATCAGGCGTTCTTTGGCCCAGAAGCTGAATTCTTCGTCTTTGACGATGTGCGCTTTCAGGTGTCCATGAACAAAGTGTCCTACGAAGTCGACGCCATCGACGGCGCATGGAACACCGACACTGAATACGAGATGGGCAACACAGGCCACCGTCCAGGCGTCAAAGGCGGCTATTTCCCCGTCAATCCAATCGACGACGCACAGGACATGCGCGGTGAGATGCTGTCGACCATGAAGCGCATGGGCATGAAAGTGGACAAGCACCACCACGAAGTGGCGTCCTGCCAACACGAGCTTGGCCTGATCTTTGGTTCACTGACGCATCAGGCGGATGAGATTCAGAAGTACAAGTATGTGATCCACAACGTGGCACAATCCTACGGCAAGTCTGCGACCTTTATGCCAAAGCCTATCGCGGGCGATAACGGCACAGGTATGCACGTGAACATGTCGATCTGGAAAGACGGCAAGCCGCTCTTCGCAGGCGACAAATATGCTGATCTGTCTCAGGAAGCGCTGTATTTCATCGGCGGCATTCTGAAGCACGCCAAGGCGCTGAACGCGATCACCAACCCATCCACAAACAGCTACAAGCGTCTGATCCCAGGCTTTGAAGCCCCTGTGCTGCGTGCCTATTCTGCGCGGAACCGTTCGGGTTGTGTCCGTATTCCTTGGGCCGAAAGCCCCAAGGCCAAGCGTGTTGAGGCGCGTTTCCCCGATCCCGCAGCCAACCCATACCTGTGCTTTGCAGCCCTGATGATGGCTGGCCTTGACGGCATCAAGAACAAGATCGATCCGGGCCCCTCGTCCGACAAAGACCTCTACGATCTGCCACCAGAAGAGCTGGCCGCGATCCCAACGGTCTGTGGATCTTTGCGCGAAGCCCTCGAAGCACTGGAAGCTGATCACGACTTCCTGACTGCAGGCGACGTGTTCACCAAGGACCAGTTGGAAGGCTACATGGAGCTGAAGTGGGAAGAGGTTTACGCCTACGAGCACACACCGCACCCCATGGAATACAAGCTTTACTACAGCTGCTAAGGTTTGGTGGGCAGATTGCCCACCCTACAAGATCAGGGCGTCCCTTTGGGGCGCCCTTTTTCGTGCGGCGGGCATTGCCGCAGGCTTGCCTTGACCCTGCCAAATTGACCTGATCTTTTTGGTCTATGGCCAAGCAATACCACCCTCTGGATGTCCGCTACAAAGGACCGTCGACCGCCTTTACCGGCAAGTCCCGTGCGGTCAAGGCAACAGAACTGGGTGATCCTGCACGCGTGCCCAAGGCACCGCCCCCACCGCCGCCGCCTGCCCCACCAAGCGGCGGACCTTGGGGCGGCGCACCGACAGCACCAGCATCTGCGCCACCGCCCTTGCCAATGCCGACGGCGCGCAAACGTCGCAGGCGTAGCCGCAGTTTTTCACGTGTGATGATCGGGCTCGCCATCATGGCAATCATTGTTGGTGCCAACATCTATGCGACCCGCGAATTTGGCGGGTTGCTGTTTGATATTGAAACTGAATTGAACGCCATCGACCTGTAGCCGCGCCGCTAGCGGCAAAGGTTTCAGAGTCTCACGGCAAATCAATCTTTGGACACAGACCTGTGCTTCACCTGATGTTGAGTGTCGTGTGATCGGCCTTCGTCCCACAGAGGTCATGCACCATTTGGTGCGTAACCAAGAGGGAAAGACTTCTATGAAACAAAAAATACTTCAAACCGTGGCGACGGGTCTCGTTGCGACAAGCCTGATGGCGGGGGCTGCCAGTGCGGCGGACATCCGCGTCACGATCACAAATCACAGCACGACCGATGGTCTGTTTCTGACGCCATTGCTGTCGTTCTTCCATGATGGCTCCGTCGATAGCTTTGACTTTGGCAATCCCGCCAGCGCCCATACCGGGATCGAAGAACTCGCAGAAGGCGGCGGCACCGCGCCGTTCATTGCTGCCAATCCAACTGCCAATGCAGGCGTCATCACCTCGCCCGGCGGCTTTGGCCCGGCCCCGGTGATCGATCCCGGCGAAACTGCGAGCCTGATGTTCAACCTTGATCCCACCACTGACCGTTACTTTTCGTTCCTGTCGATGATCATTCCGTCGAACGACCTTTTCATCGGCAACGAAGATCCTTTGGCCTATGAGGTGTTTGACACGGCTGGACTGTTTACAAATCTCGGACCGATCAACGTCTACGGCGCTGACGTGTGGGACGCGGGCACCGAAGAGAACAACAATCTGGGCGCAGCCTTCAACCCTGCGGGCGGTAGTTCCAACGACGAAACCAATCCAATTTCACAGCTGTTCAACGGCGGCGATCTGACGTTCCTGCTGGGTCAAGGCCGCGCGGCTGGCGGCACAGTAGGAAGCGTGCAAGGTGCAGGTGATTTGCTGGCGTCGATTGAGATTGAGGCCGTTCCCCTGCCCGCTGGCATGCCGCTGCTTTTAGCCGGTCTCGGCGCTTTAGGCTTTGCCCGTCGCAAGCAACAGGCAAAATCTGCCGCAAGTTAGGACCGATGAACGGGACAATTGGTGTCGTTTTTTGACCAGACACCCTTGGGGGCGGCGTTCCACGCTGCCCCCAAATGTGTCAGGGGACAGCCAAGATGAACACCCATTACCGCGATACCCGCAAGATTGATCCAACACGTGGGGCCACGCTTGGCGATGGCACGCCCAACGATCAGGACCGGGTCGAAATTGGCCCGACGCAGCTGGCCTTTGCGGAGTGGAAGGCCGCTGGGCTGACCCTGCCAGACCTGCCCGCGATGCGCGCCTATCGGCATCAACGCTTAGTGGATGCGGTGAATATACGCGGCTGGGGTGGCATCCTGATGTTTGACCCACTCAATATCCGCTACGCCACCGACAGCACGAATATGCAGCTATGGAACACCCATAACCCGTTTCGCGCCTGTCTGGTCTGTGCGGACGGCTACATGGTGCTGTGGGACTACAAGAACGCGCCGTTTCTTGCGGATTTTAACCCGCTGGTGGCCGAAAAACGCTCTGGCGCGTCAATGTTCTACTTTTCCACCGGCGATAAGACCGATGATGCCGCCGAGAGCTTTACCGCAGAGGTGCATGATCTGATCATGGAACACAGCGGCGGTAATATGCAGCTGGGCGTGGATAAGATCATGGTGGCGGGCCTGCGCGGTCTGGAACGCTGGGGGTTTACCGTCGAAGAGGGCGAAGAGCTGACCGAACACGCCCGCAGCATCAAAGGCCCCGACGAAATCCTCGCCATGCGTTGCGCCAATCACGCTTGCGAAACGGCCGTTTACGCCATGGAGGAAGCCGCCCGTAACGGTGTGCCCGGCGGCAATATGTCCGAGGATGACATCTGGGCCGTGCTTCACGCCGAAAACATCCGGCGCGGCGGCGAATGGATCGAAACGCGGCTGCTGTCGTCCGGCCCGCGCACCAACCCCTGGTTTCAGGAATGCGGTGGCCGGATCGTCCAAAACAATGAAATCGTGGCCTTTGACACCGATCTGGTCGGCAGCTACGGCATCTGTATCGACATTAGCCGCACCTGGTGGATCGGCGATCAGAAACCACGTCCTGACATGGTTGAGGCGATGAAGATCGGCATCGAACACATCCGCCACAACATGGAGATGCTGCGCCCCGGCGTGACGATCCCGGAACTTGTGGCGGGCGTCCATCAACTGCCCGACAACATGCAGAACCTCAAATACGGCTGTTTTATGCACGGTGTTGGCCTCTGTGATGAGTGGCCACTGATGGCCTACCCCGACAAACACGTGCCCGGCGCGTTTGAGCATGAGATCAAGCCAGGCATGACCTTATGTGTTGAGGCGTTGATTTCACCCGATGGCGGCGACTTTTCCATCAAGCTGGAAGATCAGGTGCTAATCACCGAAGACGGGTTTGAGAACCTGACCACATATCCATTTGACCCCATGCTCGCAGGTTACTGATCGTCACCTGACCGTGAGGCGCGGGCAAAAACCTTGTGCCGGGCAGCTGCGCAGACCACCTTGGCCACAACCCAAGGAGAATGCGATGCCAACGACCCGATTTACCTTTCCCGGCCATTCCGGTGAACAGCTTGCCGCAAGACTGGACCTGCCCGATGGGCCGCATCTGGCCACCGCCCTTTTTGCCCACTGCTTTACCTGCTCCAAAGACATCACCGCCGCGCGTCGGATCGCCGCGCGGCTGTCGTCAATGGGCATTGCCGTGCTCCGCTTTGACTTTACGGGGCTTGGACATTCCGAGGGCGAGTTTGCCAATACGTCATTCACCTCAAACGTTGGTGACTTGCACGCGGCCTGCGCCGCGCTCACCGACCGGGACATGACCCCATCGCTGCTGATCGGTCATTCACTGGGGGGTGCGGCTGTGCTCAAGGCCGCCTCTGAGATGCCCAACATCAAGGCAGTGGTCACCATCGGCGCGCCCGCTGACCCCGGTCATGTGACCCACAACTTTGCCGACGCGCTGCCGACGATCCTTGCCGATGGCAAGGCTGAGGTCACGCTCGGCGGTCGCCCCTTTACCATCGGCAAGGACTTTGTCGAAGACGTCGCCATGGCGAACCTCACCCAGTCGCTGGGCAAGCTGCAGGCAGCGCTTTTGGTGATGCACGCCCCCCGCGACACGACCGTCGGCATCGAAAACGCAGCCGAGATTTTCACGGCCGCCCGCCACCCCAAGAGCTTTGTCACCCTCGACCACGCAGATCACCTGATGAGCGATGCCGCGGACGCCAACTACGCCGCTGACACCATCGCGACCTGGGCAGGTCGCTACATCGACCTCACCCCGCCCCCATCTGACAGTAACCTCCCCGAAGGCATCCTGCGCGTGACAGAAGCCGATGCTGCAGGCTTTCTGCAAGACATCCAATCGGGCCCACACCACATCGCAGCAGATGAACCGGCAAGCTATGGCGGCACAAACAAGGGCCTGACGCCCTACGGGCTTGTCTCCGCTGGGCTGGGGGCCTGCACCAGCATGACCATCCGGATGTATGCCCGGCGCAAGAAATGGCCGCTGACAGGCGTGCATGTCGATATCAGCCACAACAAGTCCCATGCGACCGACGCAGGCGATGCGACGCCGACAAAGATCGACACATTCAGCCGCACGATCACCTTAAAGGGCGATCTGGACGACGACCAACGCCAACGCCTGCTGGAAATTGCGGACAAATGCCCCGTCCACCGCACGCTGGAACAAAGCGCCCAGATCACAACCGCGCTGGCTTAGGCTTTTTTGGTTCATAAATATCCCCGCCGGAGGCTTCACCGGCGGCCACTTGCACAAACCGACGTCAAAAGGGCGGGCCCTTAGAACCCAAAGCCAGAATAGAATAAGGCGCAGCCGATGGCTGCGCCTTGCAATTTAACAAGCTGTCCCTGCACTTAGGCGCGGGCGTTGCCAATCAGCTTCCACAGACCGGGCACCAGCAGCGCTGCCAGCACCAGCTTCAGAGCGTCACCGATCAGGAAGGGTGTCAAACCCCATTGCAGGATCGGCTGATCCCAACCGTAAAGCACGCCGAGCCAAGCCACGCCGGGGATATAGATCAAGGCTGTGCCGATCAGCATCGCAGCAGCCATCATCACAATCGAACGGTCCCAGCCCGCACGCGCAGCAAGACCAAGCGCCAGCGTTGCCAGAACATAGCCCAGCAGATAGCCGCCAGTGCCACCCATCATATAGGTGAGGCCCGCCGCTTCAGCAGATGACCCTGCAAAAACGTCAAAACCCAGCGCACCGATGATCATGTAACCAAGAATCGTGGCCAGACCCAAACGCGGCCCGTAGGCGGCACCAATGGTCAGCACGGCAAAGGTGCCCATCGTGACAGGAACCGGCCACATGGGCACTTTGATCTTTGCGAAAATTGCCAAGGCTGCAATGCCCAGCACAACCATCGCGGCCTGTTTGATGCGCAATGCGGTGCCTTCGGATGGGCCAATGGCCTCTGTCAGGACTTTATCATTTAGTGCGAGTGCCATGAGCGCTCCCCCATTTATCGTTGATTTACCCCTTCATTACGCACCTGCGGCATATCTGCAAGTCTGGTTGCGCAATCAGTCGCGGCTGTAGCGGGTCACGGACCGGTAATTCTTGCGCGGCCCTTCCACGGACCACGTCACCTCCCACGCGGGGAATGCAGCAAAGGAATAGGTGCCGTTGTAAAAATCGTCACCACACAGATGCGGCGTTGCGACGGGCGATCCAGTGGGCACAAAGCTGTGAAAGGCGGACCCATCGGCGTAGTTCACGGCCACTTCTTCCGCTCCAAACACCCATTGATAGCGCCGCTCGGCCACCAATGGCGCGCCACCGGCGAACCGCAAAGTGCCGCGCTCATGATAAAGCAGTCCGGTTTCACTTTCCGAAAACGACGCCTCGCCTTCCAGCACCCCACTTTCGTGGAGGCGAAAGTCGGTGATCTCTCGTGTGATCCGCCACGCGCCGACAAAATCCGCTGCCGTCAACTTCACTTCAGGATTACGCCTTCGCTGACGCTGCGGTCTGACCCGATAAAACGAACTGCATCGCCCGCCAGATAAAAATCATAGCAGGTCCAGATGTCAGAGGGTGGCCAGACAGAACAATATTGATCACCCCGCGCCGCCCAACGTCCATCTGCCGCGCGTTCTGTCAGATATTGCGTGTCCCCAGTTTTGCCAAAGGTCTGGACCGTATAGGCATCATAGCGCACGGTCTTGCCGCCCAGGGCCGCCAGAATGCCTGCGTTATCCTGCAGAACCCAATCGTCTGCCGCCGCCACACCCGGTAAACACATCAAAACCACGGCCAATGCGCGCATCTGGCCCCCTCCTGTCTTGTGACCCATTGCCCGACACCTTATGACGCCCGCGACGGCTCTGCCATTCACAAAAAGGCCAACATTATGATCCCACGCTATGCCCGCCCCGCCATGACCGCCATTTGGGAACCCGCGACCAAATTCCGCATCTGGTACGAGATTGAGGCGCACGCCTGTGACGCCATGGCCGATCTGGGGGTCATCCCGCGCGAAAACGCGGAGGCGGTGTGGAAGGCCAAGGACGTTGAGTTCGACGTGGCCCGCATTGATGAGATCGAGGCCGTGACCAAGCACGATGTGATCGCCTTTCTCACCCATCTGGCGGAGCATGTGGGCAGCGATGAGGCCCGGTTTGTGCATCAAGGCATGACAAGCTCTGACGTTTTAGATACCTGCCTGAATGTGCAGCTGGTGCGTGCCGCGGATATTTTGATTGCGGATCTGGATGCCCTGCTAGCGGCGCTGAAAAAGCGCGCGGTTGAACACAAGATGACCGTGCGTGTTGGCCGCAGCCACGGCATCCACGCAGAGCCAACGACCATGGGTCTGACCTTTGCCCGCTTCTACGCCGAGATGGACCGCAACCGCGCCCGCATGGTTGCCGCCCGCGAAGAAATCGCAACCGGTGCCATTTCTGGCGCCGTCGGCACATTTGCCAATATCGACCCGGCGGTTGAGGAACATGTCTGCGCCAAACTGGGCCTCAACCCCGAACCGATCAGCACACAGGTGATCCCACGCGACCGCCACGCGATGTTCTTTGCTGTGCTGGGTGTGATTGCGTCGTCGATCGAAAACGTCGCCATCGAAATTCGTCATATGCAGCGCACCGAAGTGCTTGAAGGGGCCGAATTCTTCTCGATGGGTCAAAAGGGCTCTTCCGCGATGCCGCACAAGAAGAACCCTGTGCTGACCGAAAACCTGACGGGACTTGCACGTCTGGTACGCATGACTGTTATTCCGGCGATGGAGAATGTCGCACTCTGGCACGAACGTGATATCTCGCATTCCTCGGTGGAGCGCGGCATTGGGCCTGATGCGACAGTAACGCTGGACTTTGCGTTGAACCGTTTGACTGGCGTGATCGACAAGATGTTGATCTTCCCCGACAACATGCTGGACAACATGAATAAGTTCCCCGGTCTGGTGATGTCACAGCGGGTTCTGCTGGCATTGACCCAAGCGGGCGTCAGCCGTGAGGACGCCTATTCCATGGTGCAGCGCAACGCGTTGAAGGTTTGGGAGCACCGGACCGATTTCCGCGAAGAATTGCTGGCTGACAGCGATGTGGTCGCGGCGCTGGGTGAGGATGCAATCAACGAGAAGTTCAACCTCGACTATCACACCAAGCATGTCGACACGATTTTCAAACGGGTTTTTGGTGAGAGCTAAGGCGCTGACGCAATCGTGAGGCGTGACTTTTACGCCTGTTATGCTAGCTTTGCAGCACTCAACCAAACGGAGGCCAAGATGACGATCAAGACCACGTTTGCTGCACTGTTCCTGATGGCACTGCCCGGGCTCGCGATTGCCCAAGGGTGCCAGGGTGGTGGATTGCACAAAGACACGACAGCAATGTCCTGCGCAGAAGGGTCGATGATCGACCCCGAAACAGGCACCTGTGTGCCGCTTGTCACCGGCTAAGACAACGTAGGGTGGGCAATCTGCCCACCCTCACCCGGACATCATCAAACAGATGGGGCGTGAACCACGGCAGGCTGTGGCCGATGCGTGGCTGCTGGCGGAATTGGCACGCTGCGTTCAACCGGCATCTCGAGCACCGCATAGCGGCGGCCGTCGCCTTCGTTGAGATATGGATCGCCGATGCGCTCTGCCCCGAAGCCCAACTGGCGCAGCGCGCGCATCAGCGCCAGTGGTGACAGCGACATCAGGCGTTGTGCTCCCGCGTCTGCGGCCACATCAATCAACCCCTGCACGATCAGCGACAGGCACGTGCCCCGCGCCGCGTGGGTGTTGACGTCATCGGACATAACCAACCGCGTGCATTCCCAAATATCAGGTGTGCACACATCGTCTGGCATCACGCTTGGCGGGATATCGATCAATTTCCCCTTCAGCGCATCGCGGAGCATATAGCTGTGGCTGCCCCATTGTGTGGTTGTCGCCATCGCCCGCGCGCCGCCGATCACTTCGCCGTCTTTCAAGACAAGTGAGTACCACGCCCTAGGGTTGTCGTACTGGTCCATTTCCACGTCGTCATCATGTGGAATGTCCCAACCCAGTGTGTCGACAAAGAATCGCTTTCTCAATGCCAGAAAGTCGAAGAAAGCTGTGCCGTAAAGGTGCGATTGCGCGAGATTAAAAGTGATATTTTCCATAGACCCTACTCCTATTAAGAGTCTCAAGAGTTATCACCACAACGTCAGGTTGTCTTATGAATTTGGCGACAATCCCACCCAAAATGGTGAATTGACATCAATTCGAGAACATTGCGTTAAGGGGTCAGATAATGCCGTATTGGGCCGCCATGGTGGCCGCCTGCGTGCTGGTTTTCGCACCCAGCTTGTCCTTGGCATTTTTCAGCCGTTGCTTGACTGCGCCTTCCGTCACCTTCAGCTCAAAGGCGATCTGTTTCAGGCGCATTCCTTCTTTAACCATCCGCAGCGCAGAAAGTTCCGCCTCTGTGAGATTTGTTGGTGGGGCCATCTCTTGGTGGCGACGTTTAAGAAAGGCCTCTAACAGCTTGATTTCAAGATCAATAAACGGCCTGTCCCCACGCGAAAAAGAACCGAAAGATCGCTGCCCTTCGACGTTGCCGTCAAACACGGAAATCGTGATGCTGTGTTCCAGCCCATGTTCGCGCGCTTTGGACAAAATACCCTTTGGATCGTCGCCCGTCAGCGCGTTCCAATCCACCACTCCGGTATGGGCATAGGCCCAGCGAATCGCAGGGTCAAACAGCATGTAGCGGTTTCGGGTATAATGCTCGACCCAATTGGGCGGCAGGGCATTCACTTCCTCGACCGGAAAGGCAAAACCGATCCGCAAAGCGATGAAGTATCCAGCAGGCGCCAGCAGGCCAACATCGTCGAGGCCCAACGTGTTTGTCATCATCGCCCCTTTTGTTGGGTCGCCACGGCTATCGTCGCCGGATCAATCGGGATAGACTTTGCTTGAAACGAATGCCGACACCCTATTTCCTGCCATGACACTTTGGCAACCTCAAAGCGAGTAGCTGTCAACGATGACCACCCCAACCGACATCAGCCAAACCCTTTCTGACCTCAAAGACGCAGCGCCCATTGGATACGCCTTGGCGCTGCATATTCAATTCACAACGCCGACCTTTCTGTTTCAGACTTACCCCAAGGCCTGGACCGATTTCTATTCGCAAAACGGCCTTGTGATGTCGGACCCAACGGTCGCATGGGGGTTTGAGAATACGGGCACAAAGCTGTGGTCGGAATTGGCAGAAAATGACCCCGCAGAAGTCATGTCAAAGGCGGCCGCGCATGGGTTGAAGTTTGGGGCAACCGTCGCGATTGAGATTGATGAAAGCCGGTCCATTGCCAGTTTCGCGCGGGAAGATCGCGAGTTTTCGCAAGAAGAGATCGATCATTTGACCGCGCAGGTGACGCGATTGCATGAGATGACTGCCACGATCAAAGCGATCTCTCCGGAAACGGCGCAGGAACTGCGAAAAATGTCGGTTGTCGTGGCGACAGGCGACGGCTGATAACGCTTCCTTAGGGGTGATCGCGCTATGAGGGCGCATGTCCTTTCAAAACACCCCCGTGCTGCCCGCACCCACCTCGCTTTCTCATCTGACCCGCCGTCGCAAGGCCGCACTTGTCGTGCAGCTTTTGATCAGCGACGGGAACAAACTCGCGCTCTCCGCGATGCCCGAAAATATTCAGGCGGAATTGGCGCAAGAACTGGGTGAGATCCGGCTTGTTGATCGCGATACGGTCAATGCGGTGGCAGAGGAATTTGCCAGCATCCTTGAATCGATTGGCCTGTCCGCCCCCGGCGGCGCCAAGGCCGCACTTGCCGCATTGTCGGAACATATATCACCTGCGCTGGCGCACCGCTTGCAGGCACAGCTTGATGGACAAATGGGCAGTGATCCCTGGCCGCGCATTGCAGCGCTCGAATTGCACGACCTCATTCCGATTTTTCAGGCCGAAAGCGTGGAAGTGGGGGCGATTATCCTGTCGAAACTGACGGTTGAACGCGCGGCAGAGGTCTTGGGCGGTTTGCCCGGCGATCAGGCGCGGCGCATCACATTCGCGGTCAGCCAGACCGAAACAGCGACCCCCGCCGCGATCGCGCGGATCGGCGACGCGCTCGTGAAGGAATACTGCCAAAAGGCTGTCACAGCCTTTGAAAAGCCGCCGGTGGATCGCATTGGCGCGATCCTGAACTCCAGCCCCGCCTCGACACGCGACGAACTGCTGGATGGGTTGGAAGGGACCGACGCGGCCCTTGCCAAATCGGTGCGCAAAGCGATCTTTACCTTTGCCGATATCCCATTGCGGATGCAGCCCACGGACATTCCCGCAGCACTGCGCAGCATTGAACCGGATGATCTGAACACCGCGATTGCCTATGCCCTTGGTGAAGATGGCGATTTGAACAGTGCTGCAGAGCATGTTCTGGCCAATATCTCGCAACGGATGGCAGGCCAGATGCGCGAAGACGCCGCAGAGATGGGCAAAGTATCGGTCAAAGTCGGCGAGGCCGCGATGAACAAGGTGACCGCCGCGATCAGGGCCTTGGCCGATGCGGGCTCGATCACGCTACGCTCCACCGACGATGAAGAAGAGGCGGACGCGGCTTAACGCGACTTCGGCGCGGCCCTTGGCCCTGCCCTGACAATATGAAGAGACGTCAGGTCTGGACCAGGTCGCGACGCTCCCCTACCTTGTGGGCATGACAGATACCAAACCAGACGGCCGACGGTGGCACGATATGGGCGGCGATGCTGCAGGCCCGGTGCCAACTGACCAGCACGACTTTGCATTGTGGGAAAAACGGGTCGATGCCTTGATGGTTCTTTGTTCTGGCAAGGGGCTTTTCACCGTCGATGGGCTGCGCCGCGTGCTTGAGGACATGGGCGAAAACAGCTTTGAGACCATGACCTATTACGAACGCTGGATCGCTTCGGTGAACCAAAACCTGATCGAAGCAGGCGCCTACACAACCGCCGAACTGGCCGCCAAGATGAGCCAGATCAAGGCACGCGGCGACACCTATGGCGAGGCGTCGGATGCAGCGCGTTAGGGTGCGGGCCGATATGCCGCCGGGCCATGTGCGCACACCGACCTACCTGCGCGGGAAAACGGGGCTGACCGAACGGGTGCTCGGCCCCTTCCCCAATCCAGAGGAACTCGCCTATCGCCACAAGGGCGCGGCATTGCCGCTTCACCGTGTCCGTTTCCGCATGGGCGATCTTTGGGGCGATGCGGCAGAGACGCCGGACGACACGCTGGAGGCCGAGATTTACGCGCATTGGTTGGAGCTTGCAGATGCCCCATGACCATCACGATCACCTGTCGCCGTCAGGGCATCCCTATCGCTCTGACGATGACCATCCGCTGACCTATTGGCAGACCATGGAAATCGCCGTGCGCGAGTTACTGATCGAAAAGGGCGTCACGACGGCGAGCGACATTGCCAAGCAGATCGACGCGATGGACGCGCGCAATCCGGCAATGGGCGCGCAAGTTGTGGCCCGCTATTGGACGGATCCCGCGTTTGCCGCGGCCCTTTTGGCAGATGGTGCGCAGGCCACGCGCGAGATGGGCTTTGATATCGGCCCGATGAAGCTGATCGCCCTGCCCAATGCGCCAGACCTGCACAATATCGTCGTTTGCACCCTGTGTTCTTGCTATCCGCGCAATCTGCTTGGTTTGCCGCCCGATTGGTACAAATCCCGCGCCTATCGGTCCCGCACCGTGCGCGAGCCGCGTAAAGTGCTCGCGGAGTTTGGCGTTACACTGGCGGATGGCACGGAGGTGCGGGTGCACGATAGCACCGCCGACATGCGCTATATCGTGATCCCAAATCGGCCCGCAGGCACCGAAGGTTGGGACGCAGAGGCGCTCGCTGCGTTGGTCACACGCGACAGCATGATCGGCACCGGGATTGCCCGCACACCATGAGCGACCGCGCCGATTGGTTCGCCGACCGCGCCCTGCGCGGCTTGATCGGCAGCGTCATGCGTCTGCCATACCGTAGCCGCGTGCCGATGATGGGCAGCGCTCTGCGCCGTGCGATTGGTCCGCTTGCGGGCTACCGCCGCCGCGCGATCGAGAACCTCTCGCTGATTTATCCCGACATTGGAACGGTCGAACGCCGCCAAATCGCGGCGGCTGTGTGCGACAACTTTGGTCGCACGTTGATCGAAAACTATTCTTATCAGGATTTCGCGACGCACCTGAAAGACACCCAACCCACTGGCGACGGGCTCGCCCTTTTGGCCGAGGCCGCGCAAGCGGGACGGCCCGTCATTTTTGTCACCGGCCATTTTGGCAATCATGAGGCCCCCCGTCAGGTCCTGACCCGCATGGGCTACGCGATTGGCGGGCTTTATCGCCCCATGGCAAACGCCTATTTCAACGACCATTACGCCAAGACAATGACAAGCTGGGGCGGCCCCGTCTTTGCCCAAGGGTCGAAAGGCACCATTGGCTTCGCGCGGCACCTCAAGACCGGGGGCATGGGCACGCTCTTGTTTGATGTCAACAGCGACGGCGGCGAACCAATTGATTTCATGGGACAACCTGCGATGACGGCCACATCAGCGGCAGAGATTGCGTTGAAGTTCGATGCGTTGGTCCTGCCCTATTTTGGCACCCGGCAGGCGGATGGCCTGGGCTTTGACATCGCGGTTGAGGCCCCAGTTCCCCATAGCGATCCGATCACGATGATGGCCGAGATGAACGCGCGGCTCGCGGCACGCATCCACAAGGACCCATCACAATGGTTCTGGGTGCATCGCCGCTGGAAGAATAAGCAGGGCCGGATTTAGCGCAGTTGCGCGGCCCCGAGGATTGGACCCGACGTACCGTCCTGAATAATCACTACAACTGGCTCCGCGCCAGAGATTTGGGCCTGCATCGACAAAGGGCGCTGCGGATTCCAGCGGCCCGCAACCTGCCATGACGTGACTGTATTCACGTAAGTGATCGTGCGCCCTGCGTTTTCGCCACGGCGGATATCGCGCGTCACGGCGGGGGCGTAACGCACCACTTGCACCACAGCTTCGCGCGGCAAAGTCCCGCGGCCGGTTGCGTTGATCTGCAACTGATTACCGGACCGCGTCAGCGTGACCTCGACCGGGTCCGCCTTGGCGTTGTGCGCCTGCACTTGATCCATGACCTGCATCGGGCGTGAGCCAATCACGTGATCCACGCCGCCAATGACCATTTGTGGGGTGTATACGGTGGCAGAGCCTGCGGCCTCCGCAAAGGCTTTTTGGCGCTGGGTAAAGGCGGGGTTGGCCAGATCGTCTTTCCAACCCAGGTAGTCCCAATAGTCGACATGCAGTGCGAGCGGGATCACGTCATTGCGCTGCGCCAATTCGGCCAACATCTCATCCGCGGGCGGGCAGCTCGAGCAGCCTTGGCTGGTGTAGAGTTCAATCACCGTGTCAGCAGTTGCAGCACCGCCGGTCAGGGCAGTGGTCAAAGCTAGGGCAGCAATTAGTCGGCGCATGTCGAATCCAGTTTTTACTCGTGTTAGAATTTGTCTAACTGGCCCAGACTGTAATGACCAATCAACCAATTGCGACATAAGAGTGAGGGATGTTTCAAGGTCACAACGAAATTGTATGCAATTGTATGCCGAATTGCACTTGAACCGAAACGCACCTTGAGGCAAAAGCGCCTCAACAGCCAAAAACCATAGCCAAAAGGGGACCATCATGACCGTCACAGTCGGCATTGATACCGCAAAAACCCGCAAGACATTGACCGTGGGCAGCCAATCGGTTGCCTATTATTCCATCGCCGCCGCGGAAGCTGCGGGTTTGGGTGACTTTTCCAAGCTGCCCGCCGCCTTGAAGGTCGTGTTGGAAAACATGCTGCGGTTTGAAGATAACAAGACGGTCACCGTTGACGACATCAAGGCGTTTTCGGAGTGGGCGACCAAAGGTGGCCAGAACCCGCGCGAGATTGCTTATCGCCCTGCCCGCGTGTTGATGCAGGATTTCACCGGCGTGCCTGCCGTTGTTGATCTTGCCGCGATGCGCGACGGGATTGTGGCGCTGGGTGGCGACGCGCAGCAGATCAACCCGCTGGCGCCTGTGGACCTCGTGATCGACCACTCGGTCATGATCGACGAATTTGGCAACCCCCGCGCGTTCCAGATGAACGTGGACCGCGAATATGAACGCAACATGGAACGCTACCAGTTCCTGAAGTGGGGCCAATCGGCCTTTAACAACTTCCGCGTGGTGCCGCCGGGCACAGGCATCTGCCACCAGGTGAACCTAGAGTATTTGGCCCAAACGGTTTGGACCGATACCGATCAAAACGGTGAAGAGGTCGCCTACCCCGACACGCTCGTTGGCACAGATTCGCACACCACCATGGTCAACGGCCTTGCCGTATTGGGCTGGGGCGTCGGCGGGATCGAAGCCGAAGCCGCGATGCTGGGCCAACCGATCTCCATGCTGATCCCCGAGGTTGTCGGCTTTGAGCTGACAGGCGAAATGATGGAAGGCACAACCGGCACCGACCTCGTCCTGAAAGTGGTCGAAATGCTCCGCGCCCACGGCGTTGTGTCGAAGTTCGTGGAATTCTACGGCGACGGTCTGGACCGCCTACCATTGGCCGACCGCGCGACTATTGCCAACATGGCCCCCGAATATGGTGCCACATGCGGCTTCTTCCCCATCGACGGTGAAACCCTGCGCTACCTGCGCAACACGGGCCGGGACGAAGACCGGATTGCATTGGTTGAAGCCTACGCCAAGGAAAACGGTTTCTGGCGCGACGCGGATTACGCACCGGTTTACACCTCGACGCTGTCGCTCGACATGGGCACGATCGTGCCTGCGATCTCTGGCCCCAAGCGCCCACAGGATTACGTGGCCCTTACCAACGCCAAATCGGCCTTCGCGAACGAGATGGAAAACACCTTCAAGCGCCCCATGGGCAAAGAAGTTGCCGTCGACGGCGAAGATTACACGATGGAAAGCGGCAAGGTCGTGATCGCCTCGATCACCTCCTGCACCAACACATCCAACCCATACGTGATGATCGGCGCGGGCCTTGTGGCACGCAAGGCCGCGGCACTGGGTCTGGACCGCAAGCCGTGGGTCAAAACATCGCTCGCCCCCGGGTCGCAGGTTGTTTCGGAATATCTTGAGGCGGCTGGCCTTCAAGAAGACCTCGACAAGATCGGCTTCAACCTCGTGGGCTACGGCTGCACTACCTGTATCGGGAACTCTGGCCCGATCCAGCCGGAACTGTCCAAAGCCATCGCGGACGGCGATCTTGTCGCCACGTCGGTCCTGTCGGGCAACCGCAACTTTGAGGGCCGGATTTCACCTGACGTCCGCGCCAACTACCTCGCTTCCCCGCCGCTGGTCGTCGCTTATGCGCTGGCGGGCACGATGGATATCAACCTGGCAACAGACCCCATCGCGCAGGACAAGGACGGCAAGGACGTCTACCTCAAGGACATCTGGCCAACATCCGCGGAAATCAACGCGCTGGTCGAACAGACCGTCACGCGTGAGGCATTCCAGAAGAAATACGCCGACGTCTTTAAGGGCGACGAAAAGTGGCAATCTGTCGAAGTCACAGACTCTGAGACCTACGATTGGCCTGCCACGTCCACCTACGTCCAGAACCCGCCCTACTTCCAAGGCATGGCCAAGGACCCCGGCACCATTTCCAACGTGCGCGACGCCAAAGTGCTCGCCATTTTGGGCGATATGATCACTACCGACCACATCAGCCCAGCTGGTGCGTTCAAGGACACCACCCCCGCGGGCAAATACCTGATGGACCGTCAGGTGCCTGTGCGTGAGTTCAACAGCTACGGTTCGCGCCGCGGCAACCACGAGGTCATGATGCGCGGCACATTTGCCAACATCCGTATCAAGAACGAGATGCTGGATGGCGTCGAAGGTGGCTACACCAAGGGCCCAGATGGCGCGCAAACTTCGATCTTTGAGGCGGCGATGGCGCATCAGGAAAACGGCACACCGTTGGTCATCTTTGGTGGTGAACAATATGGTGCTGGGTCATCACGCGACTGGGCGGCAAAAGGCACGAACCTTTTGGGCGTCAAGGCCGTGATCGCCGAAAGCTTTGAGCGTATTCACCGCTCCAACCTTGTTGGTATGGGTGTGATCCCGTTCGAGTTTACGGGCGGCGATACCCGCAAGACCTTGAGTCTGACCGGCGACGAAACCGTCAGCATCGATGGCCTCGACAGTGTCTCGCCTTTGGAAATCGTGGATGCGCATATCACGATGGCGGATGGCTCCGTAAAGGACATCAAGGTCAAATGCCGGATCGATACTGCGATTGAGATTGAATACATCGAACACGGTGGTGTGCTGCACTACGTGCTGCGCAACCTGGCCTCAGCAGCCTAAGCGACCGAAAAGAAACGTAAAAGGCCCGCGCTGTGACGCGGGCCTTTTGCTATTTGGCGTCCTGCTGGTCGCACCACGCCTTTACGACGCCAACCAATTCTTTGCTCTTCGCGGCGAGGTCTGCGGCATCCGCAAACTTCATTGAGCGCCCGTCCTTTGCGTCCCCCTCAAGCGACGGCCAATCGCCCGGAATGCTGGCCCCTTTGTGAAACATCAAAGAGGCGTGTTTCTTAGCCTTGGGAAAGAAGCTGGCGATATTGCCCTTGTAGACAAAGGTCGGGGCCTGCCACTTGACGCACTCTGTCACGCGGTCGTCGGCCCCCAAAATTGCCAAGCGCACGGCGGCGACAAGCTCCTTTTGGGGGTTGTCATAATTGGCCAACCACGCGTCGACCTCACTTGACCTGTTCATGCATCCTGTCCTTCTAATGTTGTAATCAGTTCGGCGATCAACCCGTCTTTCATCACGTAGCGATTATGCCCCCGCCCCTGACCGCCGGGGATCGCGGGCGAAAAGCAGGTCCAGTCCAGCTCAATCACTTCGCCTGCCGTCTCAACCCTATCCACAGCGATGCGCATGTCGGGCATTGGGTTTTCCCAGCCCATTGCCATCGCCTGCATCACCTCGTCGCGCCCGGTGTGGCGGCGCATCTGCCCGGTGAAAGGTTCGTCATAGATGGCATCGTCGGCAAAACAGGCGGCAAGCGCCTCTGCCCCCGCTTTGCCCGCTTGCATGGCAAGAAAGAAATTCGCAATCTGGGTGGGTAGCATCAAAGGGTCCTTTCGTGTTGACCGATCAGGAAAAAGCGCATTTGCAGCAAGCGTTGGCGGCCCTGGGCCAAGGTGACGCGCCGTCCCATGCCATCGCAGCACTGGCGCAATTGGCGCAGGCAGGCACGGATGTGAGTATTGATTTTTCGACGGAACAGACCCTTGGCGCGCCTGTCATCATTGCCAAACGTCGGGCGACGCCTGCGCCGGTTGCTCTGACCCCTCGGCAACAAACCGTCTGCGCCTGTCTGGCACGCGGTTTGTCGAATAAGGCCATTGCCGCCGAATTGTCGATCTCTCCGGCGACCGTGAAGGATCACGTGCACGCCATTCTTGATCGATTGGGCCTGCAAAGCCGGGCAGAGGTCGCATCTTATCTTCATCACGGACAAGATTAAGCCCGCAATCCTGCGCTGGCTATCCGCCAAAGGATGGATATCTAGCGGTTCAGTGCCTTGTTGAGTTCCGGCAGGAACCGCTGTTCATAGTCAGACGCGACCAGCGGCCCGATATAGCGGAACAGGACCGTGCCGTCGCCATCTACGATAAAGGTCTCAGGCGGCGCGGTGACGCCCCAGTCAATCGCGATCCGCCCGCGCGGGTCAAAGCCGGTTGCGAAAAACGGATTGTCGTCTTCGATCAGGTAGTTGCTTGCGTCGTCGTCGGCATCGCGGAAATTTATGCCTGCGATCCGCACGCCATCCGCCTGAAGCGCCAGCAGATTCGGATGTTCCGCGCGGCACGGCGGGCACCAAGAGGCCCAGAAATTCACCACCGTCACCTCGCCCGTGCGCAGGTCTGCGTCGGTCATTTGGGTGGTGCCCGGCACCGCCTCTGTCGGTACATTTGGTGCCTGTTGACCCACAAATGTCGATGGGATTTCGCCTGCGTTGTCACGCATCAGACCCGCAAAAAAGATCCCGGCGAGGGCCGCGAAAATCGCAGGCGGAATGATCAGAAGCGGAGAGACCTTAGCCATTCTCGACCCTTTCCAGAGCTGCCTTGACCGCGCGCGACCGGCGCACCGACAGCCAGACGATGCCAGCAATCAGGCCAAGGCTCACGGCATAGGCGGCCAGCACCTCAAATGCATATGACCCAAGATCAGGCACGTGCAGCCCTCGCCATCAGGGCCTTGGTCCGGCGGGCACGGACTTCGGTCCGGGTCCGCAGCAGCACTAAGGCGATGAATAACAACACGAATCCTGCGATACAGACCAGCAGCGGCAGCCAAAAGACGTCCGCCACGTTTTCTTCTTTGTCCAGCGAAAGCGATGCGCCTTGATGCAGGCCCTGGTTCCAGAAGTTTACTGCATAGCGCGACAGGATCGCAAAGACCGAGCCCACGAGGCAGAGAACCGATGTCAAGTCGGCGGCTGTGTCTGCATCGTCAATCGCAGCCCAGAGGGCGACGTAGCCCAGATAGAACAGGAACAGGATCAGGAAGGATGTCAGGCGCGGATCCCATGCCCAATAAGTCCCCCACATCGGCTGGCCCCAAATCGCCCCGGTAAAAAGCGCTATCAGGGTCATCACGATCCCAACAGGTGCCGCCGCCTTGGCCGCAAGGGCCGAGACATGGTGCCGCCGGACCAGCCAGATCAGCGAGGCCACCAGCATCATGAACCACGTATTGATCGCCATCAGCGCGGACGGAACGTGCAAGTAGATGATCTTGACGGTCGAGCCTTGGCGGAAATCATCCGGTGTAAAGAAGAACCCCCAGACCAAACCAACGGTCAGACACAGCGCCGCCCCGCCAAATGCCCACGGCAAAACGGGGGCCGTCCAGCCCATGAACCGTTTCGGATTTGCAAGTTCCCACATCGACATGGCTGTTAACTAGTCCTCTGGTCCCACAGTCTCAATCCCCCATCAACGCAGGTTGATGCGCAACACCGTCGCAGTGGCAAATGGCAAGAGCGCGACGCTGGCGGCAGTGATGGCGGCGAGCAGCATGAGTGGTGCGGTTGGCGACAACCCGTCAACGCCACGCCGCACAGCCTCTGCTCCGAAAATCAACGTCGGCACATAAAGCGGCAGGACCAGCAAGGACAGCAAAAGCCCGCCCCGGCGCAGCCCGACGGTCAAGGCCGCGCCAAAGGTGCCGATCGTCGACAAGGCGGGCGTCCCCAGCAAGAGCGTGACCAGCAACAACCCGTAAGCAGGCCCCGGGAGGTGCAATAAGAATCCCAGCAGAGGGGCCGCCAACGTGAGCGGCAAGCCGGTCGTGATCCAATGGGCCAAGGCTTTCGCCAGCGCGATGCTTTCGGCGGGCAGCGGAGCTGTTGCCAAAAGCGCCAGTGAACCATCCTCAAAATCCAGCGCAAAGATGCGGTCCAGCGAAAGAAGCGCCGCCAAAAGGGAGGCGACCCATAAGATTCCAGGTGCGATCCGGGCCAAGACCTCACGCTCCGGGCCAACACCAAAGGGGACCAGCACCACGACAATCAGAAAGAACGCAAGACCAAGGCCAAAGCCGCCCCCTGCCCGCACCGCAAGCCGCAGGTCGCGCGCGATCAGCGCCTTCATAAGAACGCCTCATCAGTGCCGCCACGGGCGTCGGAGGCTGCGACAAAGGGTGACAGCTCCAATTCCGGCGCATCCAGCCCAAGATCGATATGAGTGGCGATCACGGCGCAACCCCCACGCGCCAGATGTACGTCCCGCATCCAATCGGCGAACATCTTCACTGAAAACCCATCCAGCGACACCGTGGGTTCATCCAGAAACAACACGTCGCGCCCAATCACGCCCAGACGGGCAAGGCCCAACCGGCGCTTTTGACCGGCGCTGAGCGTGCCCGCCATGCGGTCGCGGAGATCAGACAGGTCAAACGCCGCATAGACGTCATCAGGGACCGCACGATCATAGACGCTCGCCCAGAATGAGAGGTTTTCGGTAACCTTCAAGGCCGTCTTGATGCCATCAGCATGGCTCGCGTAAGCGCCCGTGCCTTCGGCAAATGTCACGTCTCCCACAAGTGCGGGTTGCAGCCCCGCCAAGGTCCGCAGCAGCGTGGTCTTGCCGACCCCGTTGGGGCCACGCAGCACCAGCGCCTGACCGGCAGCAA
The DNA here is from genome assembly GCA_947494675.1 of uncultured Paracoccaceae bacterium. Classification (GTDB taxonomy): domain Bacteria; phylum Pseudomonadota; class Alphaproteobacteria; order Rhodobacterales; family Rhodobacteraceae; genus CANMYO01. Next base: position 141,519 of record CANLVP010000002.1, on the reverse strand, counting down.
CGTCAAATGACAGGTTTTCCAGAACCGGGACACCGCCCCGCGCGCAGGCCAATCCTTTGACCTGCAACATCGCGGTCAGACCGGCAGCAGGGCAAGTGCGACGCGCCGCCCCTCGCTGAGCAAGACGTTATAGGTGCGGCAGGCCGCGGGGGATGCCATCGCCTCGACCCCAAGGCCGGATTCTTCCAATGTCTCGCGAAACTTCGCTGGCACATGCGCCACGTCTGCCCCGGTACCGACAAAGACAACGTCGATGTCCGCCTTGGCGATCGGGCAGGTGTCGTCGTATCCGCCCCAGCTATGCACGCCGGTTGGCATGACCAGAACGGGGCCTTCAAACACCTCTCCACCGACGCGGAAAAAGCCGGGGCCATAGCCATCAACCGGCTTGGCGTCGGTATATGTCACCTCATTCAGGCGCATCAGGCGTCGATATCCGCATAGCGGTTACCCTTGTTGAGGTCCTGCTTGGACCAGTCACGCTTGACGCCCAGCACCAACAGGATCGCAGTAGCCACAAAGATTGACGAATAGGTGCCGATGATCACGCCCCACATCATCGCAAAGACAAAGCCGCGGATCACGTCACCACCAAGGGTGAAGAGCGCCAGCAGCGCCAAAAGCGTCGTGCCAGAGGTCATCAGCGTGCGGCTGAGCGTTTCGTTGATCGAGACGTTCAGCACCTCTTTGAGGTCCCGTTTCTTGTATTTGCGCAAGTTCTCGCGGACCCGGTCAAAGACAATCACGGTATCGTTGATCGAATAGCCCACGATGGTCAGCAGGGCCGCGACGATGGCGAGGTCGAACCGGATCTGGAACTCAGAGAAGATGCCGATGGTCAGTGCCACGTCGTGGACAAGTGCCAAAACCGCACCCACAGCAAACTGCCATTCAAACCGTAGCCAGATGTAGAACAGGATCGCCACAACGGCCAAGGCGACAGCGATAAATGCCGTCCGGATCAATTCGCCCGAGACTTTGGGGCCAACCGATTCCACAGCCGTGTCATTGATCGTGGGATCAACGGCTTCCAGCGCGGCCATCACGGCCTCTACTGTGTCGGATGACACCGCTTCTTCGCCCTCTTGCGCCGCGATGCGGATCATGGCGACGTTTTGGTCGTCGTCAAAGGTGGGGTCGAACACCTCGGTGATGCTGACATCGCCGACAATCGGTTCCACTGCAGCGCGATAGGCAGCGGTATCAACCGGTTGCACAGCTTGCGTCCGAATGCTCGTGCCGCCTTGGAAGTCGATCCCAAAGTTCAGCCCCTGGATCACATAGGACCCCAAGGCCACCACAATCAGCACCAGCGAGATGCCAAGCCACAGGCGTGCGCGTTTGAAAAAGTCGAAAGAGGTTTCGGATTTGATCAGTCGTAGTCGCATCTTAGACCTCAATCTGTTTTGGCCGGCGGCGCGCGAACCAGATCGCAACAATCGCACGGGTCACAAAGATGGCCGTAAAGACCGACGTGATAATGCCCAGCCCTAACGTAATCGCAAAGCCGCGCACGGGACCCGACCCCATGACATAAAGGATCAGCGCTGTGATGAACGTCGTGGTATTGGCGTCGATGATCGACGACAGCGCCTTTTCATAGCCAAGCTCAATCGCACGCGCAGGTCCCTTGGCGGTCTTCAGCTCTTCGCGGATACGTTCAAAGACGATCACGTTCGCATCCACGGCCATACCGATGGTCAGCACGATCCCGGCGATGCCCGGCAGGGTCAACGTGGCCCCGATCAGCGACAACAGACCAAAGATAAGCCCGACGTTGACGATCAAGGCCACATTGGCAAAGACGCCAAACAGTCCGTAGCTAGCAAACATGTAAAGCAGCACAGCGATGCCCGCGACGATACAGGCGACCTTACCAGCATCGATGCTGTCTTGCCCCAGTTCCGGCCCGATGGTGCGTTCTTCCAAGAAGGTTAGTTCCGCAGGCAAGGCCCCTGCCCGCAGCAAAATCGCCAATTCAGTTGATTCCTCGACCGTGAAATCACCGGTGATAATACCCGACCCACCAGAGATATGGCTTTGGATCACGGGGGCACTGATCACCTCATCATCCAACACGATGGCAAAGGGTGAGCCGATGTTTTCCAGCGTGTAGTCGCCAAACTTGCGGGCACCAGAGACATTAAAGCGGAAGTTCACCGCGGGGCGGCCGTTTTGGTCAAAGGCAGGCTGCGCATCGACAAGCTCTTCGCCCGTCACAACCGGTTGCTGTTCGAGGATATAGTAGACACCCTCTTCATCCAGTGAGGGTAGCACTTCGTTTCCGGCACCGGCAGGCTGATCGGCGCTGCTGGCGCGATTGACAACAGGTTGAAACGTCAGCTGCGCGGTTTGTCCGATCAGGTCTTTGACCTCTTGCGCGGAACCCACACCGGGCACCTGCACCAACACCCGGTCGACACCCTGTCGCTGAATTGTCGGCTCTCGCGTGCCCGCCTCATCGATCCGGCGGCGAATAATCTCAAGCGATTGCTGCATGGTGCGCTGGTCAATCGCGGCCTTCTCGGCCTCTGACAGTTCAACCGTGATCAGCGTGCCTGCGTTGCTGACAACGATATCGGTCGTGCCAACACCCGTCAGCGATTGCACCGGACGGGCCAGCCCGCGCACGATTTCGAGCGCGCGGTCGATGCCTGCAGCTTCCGAGATGCTGATGCGCAGGACATCGGCTGGCGCGGTCTCATCGCGCTGCACAAAGCCGACAGTGTCGCGCTCAGCGGCCAGCGCATCGCGCACCTCTGGCCACGTGGCCAGCATGATCGCCTCGTGCACGTCCGTGACATGGACCTCGGCCAGCAAATGCGCCCCGCCCCGCAGGTCGAGCCCAAGGTTAACCAGCCCCGATGGCAAGAAGGACGGCCAGCTGCTGTCCTCGACCCCACTGGCAATTGCGTCGTTATGCGCCTCAACCCGCGGATAGAACCCATTGGGCAGTGCCAGGAACAATCCGACGGCCACGGTCAACCAGATCAAGGCCTGCCGGAAAGGAGAGATATTCAGCATCAGCTAAGCCCCTTTAGGGTTTATTTTGCAGGCTCAGTCTTGTTGAGAACTGTGGCAATAGTTGACCGCACAACACGCACGCTGACGCCGCTTGCGATTTCAACTTCGATCTCGTTGTCGTCGTCTTTGACCTTGGTCACTTTGCCGACGATCCCGCCTTGGGTGATGACGCGATCACCACGACGCAGGGCTGCAACCATGGCCTGATGTTCCTTCAGCTTTTTCTGCTGCGGACGGATCAACAGGAAATACATAATCCCGAAGATCAGAAGAAGTGGAATGATTTGGCCAATACCCTGCATGGTCGTCCCTTTACTGGTCTGGCGCGGCGGCCCCTGCTGCACGCGCGAAAGTCGCGGCACATTATGTGCCACACCCTTGATTGGCAACCGCAGTTGCGCCCGATTTGGGGCGTTCTGTGGTGCTGCTTTGTCCTCGCATATATGAACGCTGAGCCGCCACACCAGCCCCAAAGGTGCGGCGTGCGTCCTTTTATCCACTTGGTGTGATCGCGCCCCCTTTTCGTGACGGTGCGGATCGGGCATATGGGCTGCATTCAATCAACCAAAGGAATGATCCGATGCATGACATCAAAACCATCCGTGAGAACCCCGGCGCATTTGACGCCGCCCTCTCTCGTCGCGGGATGGATGCGATGTCGTCAAAGATCATCGACATCGACACCGCCCGCCGCGCCGCCATTCAAAAGGCGGAAGACGCACAGGCCGAGGCCAACAAGGCCGCCAAAGAGGTTGGTGCCGCCAAAGGCCGCGGTGATGAGGCAGAGTTTGAGCGCTTGCGCGCGCTCGTCGCTGAAAAGAAGGGTGAGATCGCCGCATTGAACGAGGCTGCAAAGGGCCACGATCAAGAGCTGCACGATCTGCTGCTGGCGATCCCGAACCTGCCTTATGACGACGTGCCGGACGGCGACGACGAAGACGACAACGTCGAAATCCGTCGTGAAGGTAGTCCCCGCAACTTCAGCTTCACTCCGAAAGAGCACTACGAAATCCCCGCCGTCCAAGACGGAATGGATTTTGAAACTGCTGCCAAACTCTCTGGCAGCCGCTTTGTGCTGCTGTCTGGCTCTGTCGCCCGTCTTCACCGTGCGCTCGCGCAATTCATGCTGGATGTGCATGTGGAAGAACACGGGCTGACCGAGACGATGACGCCTGTGCTGGTACGCGAAGAGATGATGATCGGCACCGGGCAACTGCCCAAGTTCGGCGAGGACAGCTATCAAACCACAAACGGCTGGTGGTTAATCCCGACGGCAGAAGTCACACTGACCAACATCGTGAACGGCGTGACGGTAGAAGAAGAATCCCTGCCGCATCGCTACGTCGCCCACACCCAATGCTTCCGGTCAGAGGCTGGCAGCGCGGGCCGCGACACCTCTGGCATGTTGCGACAGCATCAGTTTGAAAAGGTCGAAATGGTCTCGATCTGTCATCCGGATCATTCCGATGTAGAACACCAGCGGATGACTGGCTGCGCCGAGAAAATCCTTGAAAAACTAGGGCTTGCTTACCGGACTGTGGTGTTGTGCACCGGTGATCTGGGCGCAGGCATGCGCAAAACCCACGATATTGAGGTTTGGCTACCCGGGCAAAACGCGTTCCGTGAAATCAGCTCTGTCTCTGTGGCGGGTGACTATCAAGCACGGCGGATGAACGCGCGGTTCAAGCCCACCGAGGGTGGAAAACCGCAGTTTGTGCATACGCTGAACGGGTCGGGCCTTGCCGTTGGGCGCGCGTTGATCGCTGTGCTTGAAAATGGCCAGCAAGAGGACGGTTCGGTTGAACTACCCGCCGTCCTGCATCGCTATCTGCGCGGCAAAACGCGGATCAAAGCAGGGGGCGCGCTGGTCTAAGTCAACAGCGCTTGTAAGCGATCCATCACCCAACGAAGCGCGCGCGGCTGATAGTCGCCCGCGCTTTTTTCAAATCGACGTTTCGCGGCATCGGCAACGCAGCACATATCATGCGGCCCGTCCCGATCCTTGACACTCAGCGCCAGCAGCTTACCTGCCATCCCCCTTTTACGCGTCGCATGTAGAGGAGCCATGATCTTGCGCTGTTTTTCGATCCGCGCGCGCACCTCTGGCCGTAAATCCAGCCCGGCCGCTTGCGCCCCTTCTGCGACCCACTCAAAGCTATAGGCCGCAAGCCCGCGTTCGTCGCCACCACCACCGATGGAACCATGATCGCCGGGGAACCACTCCTCACGGTAATCCCATTGTGGTTTGGTGTCGTGATCCAGCAGCGTGCCTTCCGGCAGGCCCAACCGCTTGGCATTCAGGGCTTCAAGATTGCTCCATTGCGTTGGCGGAAAGGTCTTGCGTTTTTCATCGATTGCCACCGCATGACGCGCCGAGAGCACCGTTTCCGAAAGTTCGGTGTCGTGAAACTGGTGCCGTGAATTCAGCAGCGGCGCAGTCATCCAATAGCCGGGCACGCCCATGGCACCGACCGTATCCCAGACCCCTAAGTATTTGATTTCCAACAATACCGGATTGCCGGGTCGTGATTTCTTGCGCCACGAGAGTTCTTCGGGTGTTGTGGCCGTTTCGGGCGCATATTCCGCGCGCCAGATGTATTTGGACGGGTGATTGGCATCCCGGATCCCGTGCTTGGGGCGGCGATATTCCTCAATCGCTTCGGGAATGCGATGGGCATGTTCGCGCGGGCAAATGCCCACGGCGCGGATCAGCCCTGCCAGCGACCGCGCGGTGTATGCGCCCCGCGAAAAGCCAAAGATATAGATCTCATCCCCCGGCTCATAGGAAAAGACGAGGCTGCGATAGGCGTCCTCAATATTCTGGATCAACCCCCAGCCCAGCGCGCCCCCCATGGCCCGATCGGTAAACCGCGCGAACCCGTTTGAGCCGCGTCCAGACCCCACACCCATAAAATAAAATACCTGCTGAGAGGTCTGATCATCCGCTGTCAGCTTCACCGCCCGCGCCATGCGAACAACATTGGTTTGCGATTTGGAATCGTGTCGGTTCCACGTTCCATCGCAGAAAATTGCGATACGTTTCATAACAAATGCCCCGGTTTTTAATGCCGGTAGCATTCGCAATCCGTGCTATTTGCGCAAGTCAGGACTTCCCGACCTGTCTAGCTGCCCTTTTTGAGGTGCTTTGACAGGCGTGAAGGCTGGGATGACTTCTTGCCCTTATAGGGGTTTTTGTCGCCCTGATCGCGCAGCACCAACCGGATCGGTGTGCCGGGCATGTCGAAATCCTCGCGCAGGCCATTGACCAGATAACGGCTATAGGATGCAGGGACCTGATCGGGGAAGGATGTCATGACGACAAACCCCGGTGGCCGCGTTTTCACCTGTGTCATATAGCGCATCTTGATCCGCTTGCCGCCTGGCGCAGGTGGCGGGTGCTGTTCCAGCATGCCCGTAAGCCAGCGGTTCAGCTGGGCGGTGGTCACGCGCCGGTTCCAGACGTCATGTGCGCGCATGATTGCCTGTTGCAACCGGTCGAGCCCCTTGCCTGTCTTGGCCGAGACCGTGATCAACGGCGCGCCTTTGAGCTGCGGCAACATCCGCGCGAATTCCTGTTTCAGCTTCTTCAGCTTGTCCTGCTTTTCATCCTCGGTGTCCCATTTGTTCACCGCGATGATGACGGCACGCCCCTCACGCTCTGCCAGATCGGCGATGCGCAGGTCTTGTTGTTCAAACGGGATTTCCACGTCCAAAAGCACAACGACAACTTCCGCAAATTTCACCGCCCGCAGACCGTCGCTGACGGAAAGTTTTTCCAGCTTTTCCTGCACCTTAGCCTTTTTGCGCATCCCGGCGGTGTCAAAGATACGCATCGGGACGCCGCCCCAGTCGGTCTGAACCGAAATCGCATCACGCGTGATTCCGGCCTCCGGCCCGGTCAGCAGGCGTTCTTCGCCAAGGATCTTATTGACCAGCGTGGATTTGCCCGCATTGGGCCGTCCGACGATGGCGATCTGCAGGGGCTTTTCCTGCGTTGGCACGCGGGCCACATCTTCGTCCTCTTCGCCTACATCGACATCCGTTTCGGGCGCATCCGCTGCGGCGCGTTCGGCAAAGCTATCGGCCAAGGGCAAGAGCATATGATAAAGCTCATCCAGCCCCTCGCCGTGTTCGGCGGACAGGCGGATCGGCTCTGTCAGGCCAAGGCCATAGGCTTCTAGAAAGCCCGCCTCGCCCGCTTTGCCCTCGGCCTTATTGGCCGCAAGGATCACGTTGGCGTTCTTTTTGCGCAGGATTTCCGCGAAAATCTGGTCGGTCGGCAAGACCCCTGCCCGCGCGTCGATCATGAACAGACAGACGTCCGCCATCTCAACCGCGCGCTCGGTCAGCCGCCGCATCCGCCCTTGCAGGCTGTCGTCGGTTGCATCCTCAAGCCCAGCGGAATCGATCACGGTAAACCGCAAATCGCCCAAGCGCGCCGCCCCTTCACGCAGGTCACGGGTCACCCCCGGCTGGTCATCAACCAACGCAAGCTTTTTGCCAACCAAACGGTTGAAAAGCGTGGATTTGCCCACATTCGGGCGGCCCACAATGGCAAGGGTAAAACTCATCTGTGCGACTCCGGCATATCAGAGCCGGGGCGATACACCATTCAGCGCCTAACGGAAAGCCACCAACTGGCCTGCTTTCGTGACGACATAAAGCGTGCCGCCTGCCACCGCCGGGTGCGATGCCGCGCCACCGGGAAGCGCTGCGTTGCCAACCAATGCGCCAGAGCGTGGATCAAACGCCCGTACTTGCCCGTCCGATGAGGCAACGATCAGACGTCCCCCCGCCAAGATCGGGCCGTAGTGGGCAAAGACGCTGCGCCGCTGTCGGAAGGTGCCGGCCTCTTCGAATGCAGGCAATTGCGTGCGCCAGATCGCGGTACCCGTGGCCGCATCAAGGCGCACCAGCTGGTTGAGGTCATTCACGAGGAAGACAGAGCCGCCCGCAGGCCAGACAGGGCTGACAGCCCCTTCGGTTGCGGTCCAAATCCGGTCGCCAGTAAAGGCATCAATTGCGGCTGTGCGCCCCGTGACATTGCCGACATAGACGCGATTGCCGTCAATCACCGGGTCGCCACCGATGTCAGACAGGATCGCCGCCGCAACACCGGGACGTGCGCCTGTGACAGCGGTGTCCCAACGGCGCAAGCCGCCTTGTGGGAAGGTCGCAACAACCTCGCCACTGTCAAAAGGGAAAATCGCAAGATCACCTGCAACTGCCGGACCCGCCCCGCCAGAAAAGGCAGATACCGAAGGCGTACCGCTTTGCTGCCAGCGCACACGGCCATTTGTGACATCGATCGCCCAGGCCGTGCTGTCCCGGCCCACGACATAAAGCAGATCACCCGAAACCGTCGGGGCCGAGGTGCCCGGCGCATCCAGATCCTGCGTCCACAAGGTGCCGCCACTCGCGGCATCAAGGGCTGTGACTTCACCAAAGCCGGTCGTTACAAAGACCCGGCCATTGCCATAGGCGAGGCCGCCGCCCGATGCATCGGTGCGGTTGTCATTCCCGGGCTGCACATCAGCGGCCCAGACCGGCGCGCCGGATGTGGCCGTCGCCGTGACCCGTGCGCGGGAATCCAACGTGTAGATCACACCGCCCGCGACGACGGGATCAGCCGTAATCCGCGCTTTGCGGCTGTCGCCCTCACCGATGTTGACGGCGAAAATTTGGTTCAGGCCGGACAAGGCCGGATGCGTGATTGTATGGTCCGCCTCACCATTGCGGTGGGTCCAGCTGGCATTCAGTCGCGTCGCAGGCAGCGAAATCGGGGCGCTTGTGTTCACACCATCACCGGGGCGCACAGCCTCGCGCGCGCCGGGCAGGATCACATCAGGTTCGCCACAGGCGACCAATAGGGCAAGGCTGATACCAGCGGCAAACTTAGTCTTGGCAATCACGAAATCAGCCCCTTTTGGCGTCTTATTGCTCGAGGGCGGCGACCGGTGGTTCCACGCCCAGCGCTACCATCAAGGTTTGCGCCCGCACAAGCAAGCCCCGCGTCACGCCCGCGTCTTCGATGATGGCCGACAACCGCTCAAGTGCTGCATCCGGATTACCGGCCGCCAGATCGGCCAGCGCCAGTTGTTCCTGCGCCAAAAGCGCAAAGGGCGCGCCGGGTTGCGCCATCGCTTCAAGGCTGGGGCGGCGCGTTGTTGGATCAGGGTCCAGCATCGCGGCTTTGAAAGCGGCCAGTTCATTGTAGATCGCTGGTACATCCGTGTTGACGGCCAGCGCCTGCAACGTGGCAACGGCAGCAGGGATATCGCCCCCCTCCTGCTGGCTCGCCGCGGTAATCAGCGCGGTGACCGCTGCGGCGGACCCTTCAGCCTCAACCTCGGCCACGGCGGCCATCCGGAATTCCGGGTCGTTCTGACCCAAAGCATCCAGCAATGCGTCACCCGTGGCCTGCGCCTTGGCTGCCGCTTGCGCCTTGTTCCACTCGTTCCAAGCGGCCCCACCAACGAGCACCACAATCAGCAGAACTGCGATCCAGCCATAGCGCTTAAGATAGCCGTAAAGCTGGTCGCGCCGGACCTCCTCGGTCACTTCATTGATGAAACTGTCACTATCACTCAACGGCTTGTCCTTTCGTCGCGTTCAAACGCGGCAAGATGGTTCGGCGTTACATATCGCGAAGCGTTAAGGAAAGCCAAGACCCGCTCTGCGTTTCCCCTCTTGCAGTGTTGACGTAGGGACCGTAAACTGAACCGAACGGTTTAGCGCGCTTTCATGGTGATCCGTTGTGCGGTTGGTGCGTAAAAAACATTAAGAAACAAACGGTCCGCACGGGCGGGTCACTGCCCAAGCAAAGGCGACATAATGCGATTGGTGTCTATTCTTGCCGCGATCCTCGTAGCGGTTGGTCTTTACATGTTGGTGTTCGAACGTGAGCAACTGATGCAATTTGCCGGTGGTCCGCCGACGGCAGAGGCTGATGCGGCCCCGACTGAAATGGCAGAGGATACCGAAACCGAGGCCGCCCCTTCTGACCCAGCCAATGACATCGTTCGGGTCGTGGCATTGGCGTCGCAAGCCCGCACCATCGAAAGCGCCGTCATCCTGCGCGGCCGGACAGAGGCTGCGCGTCAGGTCACCGTCGCCTCTGAAACCTCTGGTCAGGTGATTTCTGAACCGCTGCGCAAAGGCGCTTACGTCAATCTGGATGACCAGCTTTGCCAGTTGGACCCCGGCACGCGCGCCGCATCGCTGGCGGAAACCAAGGCACGTCTGACCGAAGCGAAAGGCCGCGTGCCAGAGGCCGAAGCGGCTTTGGCCGAGGCAAATGCCCGTGTTCGCGAGGCTGAGATCAACGTCAACGCCGCCCGTAAACTTAGCGAAGACGGCTTTGCCTCTGAAACTCGCCTCGTGAGCGCCGAAGCTGTGGCCGAGGCTGCAACCGCAGGCATCCAGCGCGCCAATTCCTCGCTCACCTCAGCGCAGGCAGGCATCGAATCTGCCGAAGCCGCCGTGGCCGCGGCAGAGCGCGAGATTGAGCGTTTGACCATCACCGCCCCCTTTGCGGGTCTTTTGGAAACGGACACCGCGGAACTGGGGTCCCTGATGCAGCCCGGCAGCCCTTGCGCCACGATCATCCAGCTGGACCCGATCAAGCTGGTGGGCTTTGTGCCAGAAACGAACGTCAATAATGTTGAGGTCGGCGCCACTGCGCAGGCCCGCGTCACCAGCGGCGACGTCGTTACCGGGCGCGTGACCTTCCTATCCCGCTCTGCCGACGACACCACCCGCACCTTCCGGGTGGAGATTGAGGTACCAAACCCCGATCTTGCCATCCGCGACGGGCAAACCGTGGAAATCGTCGTGGCCGCCGATGGCCGCACCGCACACCTGATCCCGCAAAGTGCGCTTACGCTTGATGATGAGGGCCTGCTGGGCGTCCGCACCGTGACGGACCAAAACACTGCTCTCTTTATGCCGGTTACGATGATCCGCGACACGGCCGAAGGCGTCTGGGTCGGCGATCTGCCTGATGAGGTGAACATCATCACCGTGGGTCAGGAATTTGTCATAGACGACGTCCCTGTCGCCCCAACCTACAGCGAGGCTGAAGGATGACTGGAATTGTAGACTGGGCTGCCTCCCGCGCCCGCATGGTGCTGGCCTTTATCGCGCTCTCGCTTATGGCGGGGGCCTTTGCCTATACCGGATTGCCAAAAGAAGGTGAGCCGGACATCGAAATCCCGGCGATCTTTGTCTCTGTCCCCTTCCCCGGCATCTCTGCCGAAGACAGCGAGACCCTGCTGGTCCAACCGATGGAGACAGAGCTGGCCGACCTCGACGGGCTGAAATCCATGTCTTCCACGGCGGCGGAAAACTATGCAGGCGTGGCGCTGGAATTCGAATTTGGCTGGGACAAGACCAAGGTTCTGGCCGACATTCGCGACGCGATGAACAAGGCCGAAGGGGCCTTTCCCAATGGCGCCGACAATTATTCGATCAATGAGATCAACTTCTCCGAATTCCCGATCATCATCGTCAATCTGACCGGTGACGTCCCTGAACGCACCTTGGTGCAGGTCGCCAAGAACCTGCAAGACAGGCTCGAGAGTCTGGATGCGGTGCTTGAGGCGGGCCTTGCTGGCCAGCGCGATGAGATGCTTGAGGTCGTGATCGACCCCCTACGGCTTGAGGCCTACAACGTCACAGCGGGTGAGCTGATCAACGTAGTCACCAGCAACAACCTGCTGATCGCCGCCGGCGAAGTGACCAGCGGACAAGGCGCATTTGCGGTCAAGATCCCCTCATCCTTTAACGACAGCCAGGACGTTTATGACCTACCGGTCAAGATCAACGGCGACAGCGTCATCACCATCGGTGATCTGGCGACCATCCGCCTGACCTTTGAAGATCGCGAGGGCACAGCGCGTTTCAACGGCGTCAACACCGTCGCCCTGCAGGTCGTCAAACGCAAAGGCTTCAACTTGATCGACACGGTTGAGTTGGTGAAACAAGAGGTCGCAGCAGAGCGTGAGACTTGGTCGCCAGAGCTGCGCGCGGCCATCGACGTGGGCACCAGCAACGACCAATCGGTGCAGGTCGACAGCATGGTCAAACAGCTTGAAGGCTCGGTGCTAACTGCGATTGCGCTGGTGATGATCGTCGTGCTGGCCGCCCTTGGCCCCCGCGCCGCCCTGCTTGTGGGCTTTGCGATCCCGACGTCGTTCCTTTTGACCTTTGCTTTCTTTGCCGTGCTGGGCGTGACCGTGTCGAACATCGTCATGTTCGGCCTGATCCTTGCCGTGGGCATGCTGGTGGATGGCGCGATCGTGGTGGTCGAATACGCGGACAAACGCATCTCCGAAGGCTCCGGCCCGATGCAGGCCTATACCGAGGCCGCCAAACGCATGTTCTGGCCGATTGTCTCCTCCACTGGCACCACGCTTTGCGCGTTCCTGCCGATGCTGTTCTGGCCGGGCGTGCCGGGGCAGTTCATGGGCATGCTGCCCTTTACACTGATCTTTGTGCTGTCTGCCTCGCTCGTCGTGGCGTTGATCTACTTGCCCGTGCTGGGTGGCGCATTGGGCCGCGTCACCGGCCTTTTGTCCCGCGCGACGCGCAGCATTGCCGAGATGCGCTGGTATCAGCATGTGGGCCTGATCCTGTTGGCAGGTGCCGCAGCCGCCGTCGCCTCTGGCCCCATCGGCGGGTTGTTCGCAGCCGCAGGCGCACGCATCGGGGCCGCGACTTCCAGCGATATCCTTGGCAGCCTGCTGCCGAACCTCGCCATCGCCTTCACAATGCTGCTGGGTGCGGCATTCTGCATCCTGATTTCCATCGCCGGAGCCGTCACCTTGGTGCTGGCCGTCGCTGCGATCCTGACGCGGTTTGGCATGGGCCTGTCGTGGCTCGCGCGTCTTTTCACCCGCAATCGCCGCCAAAGCATCAAGTCGGGCTATCGCCGCTCGCCCTTTGGCCTCTTCATCCACAGCATCGTCGGCAACCCCATTGGCCCGCTGGTCACCATCGGCGTCGTCTTTGTCTTCGTCCTCAGCACGTTCAACTACTACGGGGCCAACAACAACGGCGTCGAATTCTTTGTAGAATCCGAACCCGAACAGGCCATCGTCTACGTCAAAGCGCGGGGCAACCTTTCGCTGGATGAAAAAGACGCGCTGCTCAAAAAGGTCGAGGATGTCGTGCTGCAACACCCCGGCGTGGACAATGCTTTTGCCTTTGCGGGTGAAGGCGGCTTAAACAGCAACACAGGCGGCGCAGAAGGCCCCGCCGATGCAATTGGTCAGGTGCAATTGGAACTGACCCCATGGGAAGACCGCGCTGATCGCCCCGAACTCGACGGTGATCTTGTCATCGCCGAGATGGAGGCAGACCTGCGCACCATTCCCGGCATCCAGATCGAAATTCTCAACCTGTCACGCGGCCCGGCCTCGGCCAAGCCAGTGCACTTGCGGATCAGCGGCAACAACTGGGAAGACCTGCTGGAAGCCACCCGCATCGCCCGCGCGCAGTTTGATGCGACACGCGGTCTGACCCAGATCGAAGACACCCTGCCCCTGCCCGGCATCGATTGGCAAATCGATGTGGACGTGGAAAAGGCCGGTCGCTATGGCGCGGACGTGGCCACCGTTGGCGGTATGATCCAGCTTGTGACACGCGGCATTCTGCTCGACACCATGCGCGTCGACAGCTCTGACGAAGAGATTGAGATCCGCGCGCGTTTCCCTGAACAGGACCGCGTGTTGTCCACTCTTGATAGCCTCAAGGTGCTGACCCGTGACGGGCAAGTGCCGCTGTCGAACTTCATCACCGTCAGCCCCGTCGCCAAGCTCGCGCAGATCAACCGCGTTGATCAAAAGCGATACTTTGACGTCAAAGCGGGTGAGGAAAAGGGCCTCGTGACGATCACCGACCCGGATAGCGGCGATGTCACCGTGATCACGGCGGAAGAATATGACGCTGACGCCGATCTGCGGGCGCAGGTTGCGGACGGCACAATGGAAATGACGATCCTGAACGCGAATGAACGGATCGAACGATTGACCGAGTGGCTTGATACCGCCCCCTTCCCTGCTGGCATTGCGTGGGAATGGACCGGCGACCAAGAGGATCAAGCCGAAAGCCAGGCCTTCCTCGCGACCGCGGGCATCGCCGCATTGGGGCTGATGTTCATCATCCTGCTGGCGCAGTTCAACTCGCTCTATAACTCTCTGCTCGTTTTGATGGCGGTCGTCCTGTCCACCACGGGCGTGCTGATCGGCATGTTGGTGATGGACCAATCCTTCTCGATCATCATGACCGGCACCGGGATCGTGGCGCTGGCCGGGATCGTGGTGAACAACAACATCATCCTGATCGATACCTATCAGGAATACAGCCAATACATGCCCCGGTCAGAGGCGATAACGCGCACAGCAGAAAGCCGTATCCGCCCCGTTTTGTTGACCACCATCACCACAATGGCGGGTCTGGCCCCGATGATGTTCGGCCTTAGCCTTGATTTCTTTGCCGGCGGCTATTCCATCGACAGCCCAACGGCGCTGTGGTGGAAGCAGTTGGCGACAGCCGTGGTCTTTGGCCTCGGCATCGCGACCGTGCTGACGCTGGTGTTTACGCCCGCAATGCTGGCGCTGCGGGTCTGGATCACGACCTATGCGCTGTGGATTGCCCGCGTCTTTGCCCGTTTCTCAATGGGACGGTCCAGCCGTGCAGCACAAGACTGGGCGCTGCGGCGCCAGGCGAAAAAGGTCCGCACACCGGAATTCGTCTGGACCGAAGACGCGTTTGAAGCGCCAGCACCTGTCGCAACACCGCTCCGCGCGGCGGAATAACCTGCGGCAGCGCTGGTACGTTGCCCGCGCTGCCCGCCTAAGCGATCTCTTCTTCGTTGGCCTGCCGGTTCCATAGATGCGCATAGCGCCCATCATCGGCCAGCAAGGCATCATGTTTGCCCTGCTCAACGATCACGCCATCCTCAAGCACGACGATCTTGTCCGCGTCGGCAATCGTTGAAAGCCGGTGCGCAATCGTGATCACCGTGCGCCCCTCGCCCATCGCCTTCAGCTCGGCCTGAATTTCCATCTCGGTCTCGGTATCAAGCGCGCTTGTCGCCTCATCCAGCAGCAAGATCGGCGGGTTCTTAAGCAGCGTTCGCGCAATCCCCACGCGCTGCTTTTCACCACCAGACAGCTTCAGCCCACGTTCACCCACGGTCGTGTCATAGCCGTCCGGCAGTGACATGATAAAATCGTGGATCTTGGCCGCACGCGCCGCTTCCCTGATCTCGCCTTCTGTGGCGCCGGGTCGTCCGTAGGCGATGTTGTAATGCACCGTGTCGTTGAACAGCACTGTGTCCTGCGGCACCACACCGATCTGGGCGTGCAGGCTCTCTTGCGTGACGTCCCGCACGTCCTGTCCGTCCACCGTCAGCGCACCACTGCCCACGTCATAAAACCGAAACAAGAGCCGCCCGATGGTGGATTTTCCGGACCCCGAAGACCCGACAATGGCGACGGTCTCCCCTGGCTCTGCGGCGATCGTCACACCTTTCAGGATCGGGCGTTCCGCATCATAGCCAAAGACAACATCGTTCAAACGCACTGCACCGCCTTGCACTTTTAGAACCTTGGCGCCCTGTTTGTCCTGCACTTCGGGCGGTTGCTCTAACAAATCGAACATATCGCCCATATCGATCAGGGCCTGCCTAATCTCGCGATAGACGGTCCCCAGAAAGTTCAGCGGCATGGTGATCTGGATCATATAGGCGTTGACCATGACAAAATCGCCCACCGTCAAATCGCCCCGCTGCACGCCAACCGCAGCCATCACCATCACCGCGACAAGCCCGCCGGTGATCAGCACCGACTGTCCAAAGTTCAGGAAAGCCAGCGAATAGTTGGTGCGGATCGCGGCCGTCTCATAGGCCTCCATCGCGCGATCATAGCGGTCGGCTTCCCAACGCTCTGCCCCGAAATATTTGACCGTCTCAAAGTTCAGCAGGCTATCGACCGCCTTCTGGTTCGCGTCCGTATCCTGATCATTCATGATCTTGCGGATCTTCACCCGCCATTCTGTCACGGCAAATGTGAACCAGACATAAAGCGCGATGGTCACGACGACGGCAGCCAGATACAAGACGTCAAAGAGGAAAAAGAGGATGACCGAAATCATCAAAAGCTCGAGCACAAGCGGCCCCATACTGAACAGCAGGAACCGCAACAGGAAATCAACGCCTTTTACGCCCCGCTCAATCACCCGCGACAGACCGCCCGTCTTGCGTGTGATGTGGTAGCGCATCGACAGCCGGTGGATATGGGTAAACGTCTCACGCGCGAGGGTGCGCAACGCCCGCTGCCCGACCTTGGTAAAGATCACGTCGCGTAGCTGCTGGAACCCCACGGTCATCAGCCGCGCCATACCATAGGCGAGCGTCAGCCCCACCGCGCCCAGCGCCAGGAACGTCGCCGCATCCGCACCTTCCGGCGCCAGCGCGTCCACCGCCTGCTTGTACAGAACAGGCGTTGTGACCGCGATGATCTTGGACAGCAACAGCACTGCAATCGCTGCCACCACGCGGCGCTTGACCCATGTCTGCCCCTCTGGCCACAGATAGGGCACCACACGACGCAGTACGTTCAGCCCCTGAATGCGGGCGGTGTCATCGAGATTGGCATTTGTCTTGCTAAGTCCGCGCATCAGCGTCTCCTGTCAGACGACAAGAGTTAGTGGTGCGACGGCCAAAGAACCAGCCCCACAGTTACTGATCGGCCTGCGGAATGCGGAAGACTTGCCCCGGAAAGATCAAATCAGGGTCTTTGATCAGGTCGCGGTTCGCCTCATAGACGGCGACATACATCACGCCCTCGCCCATCTCTTCCTGCGCAATAGCCCAAAGGGTCGCACCAGGTTGCACGGTGCGCACGGCCACGTCAAAGCCTTCTTTTTCGGTGTCTTCCGACATCACGGCGGCGACCGCCTCGGGCTCTTCGCGCTTGAATGGGGTTTCGATCCGCGACACGACGGTGCCTTCGGCGTCCACCTCATCGATCCGCAAGGTGTAAACGCCGGTGTCGACCTCAGGCAGGTCGGTTTGCCAACCACCTTCGGTAATCCGCGACGTGGTGACGGGCCGGTTGTCGACATACACCCGGACAAAGCCCTCACCCACCGCACGTCCGGCCAATGTAACCTCGCCCGCCGGATCATAGGTGATCGTATCCAGCGCGATGGCCGACATCACCTCTGGCCCGCGTGCATCCTGCACGACCCGCACGCCGTCGGCGTCCGCGACGATCACGGTCGGTGTCTCGGCCACCGGCTCTGGCGTCGGTTCGATTTCAGCGAGAGGCTCCGGTGTAGGCTCGACCACAGGGTCTTGCGTGGCTTCAGCGACGGCGACTGGCTCTGTCTCAGGCTCTGGCACTGTCTCCGCTTCCGGCTCAGCAACAACAACTTCAACCGGGACCTCATCCGCCTCAACCGCAGCTTCGGGTTCCGGCTCGGCCTCTGCAATTTCGGGTGCTTCTTCCACCTCAACCGGGATCACGGACCCTACCACCACGGGCGTATCCACGGCCTCTTCTTCCGCAGGCACTTCCTCAGCTTCGGCCACAGCATCCACGATCGGTTGAACAAAGAACTGCCCCTCTGAGGCGATGCGCGCGCCATCCGGATCAGCCAGTAACGTCAAACGCCGTGGCTGTGGCGAGGGATCAAGCACCAGCACAGCCGCGAAATTTCCACGATCATCTGCCCGCGTGCGCGTCACCGCTTCTCCGGACACCAGGACCGCCACGACCTGCCTGCGATCAGCCTTGCCAGACACGGTGCCAAAGCCATCAGGTGACATGCTGAAATGATCGATGCTGGGAATTGTCGGCGCAGGCGGTTCAACCTCCGCCACTTGCGACTCCTCAACAGGGTCTTCGGGCTCCGTTTCGGTCACCTCGACCTCTTGCGGTGTGACCTCCGGTGTTTCAGCCTCTTGCGATGGCTCTTCGACCGCAGGCGCAACAGCGCCCGCATCCGCAACGCTGAGCGGCTCCGCTTCTTCCTGCTCTGGACCCGGAACAATGGCAATCACAGCCACCCCAACCGCTGCCGCAGCCAGTGCACCCAGCCCAAGCTGAACCGCATTCGACGCCATATTCAAAGTCCCGCTATCGTTTGTCCCCAGTCCCGCACAAGACCTAGTGGCTGCACGGTTGAGCGACCATAGCAACAGGGGTATCACGGGTCAAAGGGTCTGCAATCACACAAAGAAGAATACCATGTCCAAGTTCCAACACTCGATCTGCGTCTACTGCGGCAGCCGCGACGGCAGTGATCCCGCCTATGCCCAAGCGGCCGAGGATGTGGGCGTGATGCTTGCCAATCGCAACTGGCGTTTGGTCTATGGCGCAGGCGACGTAGGCTTGATGGGCCGAGTGGCGCGGGCGACGCAGGCCAAAGGTGGCGAGACCTTCGGTGTGATCCCCACCCATCTGCTCGATTGGGAGGTCGGCAAACGCGATCTTGATAGCTTTGTCATCACCGAAACCATGCACGAACGTAAGAAGGTCATGATCATGAATGCCGACGCCGTAGTTGTGCTTCCCGGTGGCGCGGGGTCGCTGGATGAGTTCTTTGAGGCCCTGACATGGCGACAGCTGAAACTCCATTCCAAACCGATTTATCTGCTGAATATCAACGGGTTCTGGGATCCGCTTTTGGGTTTGATGGATCACATTGTGGCCCAAGGCTTTGCCGGTGAAGACATCCAGACCTATGTCAGCATCGCAAAAGACGTGCCCGATCTTGCCACGCAGATTGCGCGTGACCTAGGCCAATAAGCTCCGGTAACGGTCCATCCCGATGTTCGATCCACAGGCGATGATCCCGACGCGTCGCCCCTTCAGATCATCGCGCAAGACCCCCTTGATCGCGGCCAGCGAGGCGGCACATGCAGGCTCTGCCATGATCCGCAAAACGTCCGCATAGTCGCGCATCCCGTCCCGCATCTCGTCATCGGTGATCTGCACCATCCGGTCCACATGGGCCTGCGCCAAGCTAAAGGTCATCGGCAGCGATTTAGGCGCACCAAGGCTATCGGCAATTGTCGCAACACGCTCCAGAATGATCGGTTTGCCCTGTGCCAAGCTCTGTGAGGTGCTGTCTGCCCCCACAGGTTCGACCCCGATTACCTGCCCCGTGGGCCGGATCAGCTTGAGCGCCAGCGCCATGCCCGCGATCAGGCCACCGCCGCCAACCGGCACAACCAGCGTGTCCAGATCAGGGGCCTGTGCGAGGAATTCAGCGCCACAGACTGCCGCACCCAGCACCATGTGCGGTGCCTCAAACGGGTGCATCAACGTCGCACCTTCCCCAGCGATCCGCTCCATCTCGGCAAAGGCGGCGGCCATGTCGTCGTGCAGGCTGACCTCTGCGCCCATCGCCTCGGACAGCGCTACCCGCGCCGGATCGGTGGCGCGCGGCATGCAAATATGCGCTGAAACGCCCGCCGCTTTGGCCGCCCAACTGACCGCAAGCGCATGATTGCCGCCGCTCGCCACCACAACGCCAGCCTTTCGCTGCGCCGCCGACAAGCCCGCGATCCCCAGATAGGCCCCACGCGCCTTGAACGATCCCGCCTGTTGAAACAACTCAAGCTTGACCGTCACATCCGCATCCGGCAGCCCCTGCCAACGGTCTGACGCCAAGGACAAAACTGGCGTTTCAATGACCACGCCCCGCAGCTTGTCCGCAGCGACCGCAATTTCATCCAAATCAAACATGTCTTCCCCAACGCAAAAGGCCCGCGAGGTTCATCCCACGGACCTTCGATTTTGTCTATTGCGCAGTGGCTTACATGCGGCCCGCGACGTTTTCCCAGTTGACCAGATTATCCAGGAAGTTGGTCAGGTAGACGGGGCGCTTGTTGCGGAAATCGATGTAGTAGGAATGTTCCCACACGTCACAGCCCAGCAGCGCCGTTTGGCCAAAGCACAGCGGGTTCACGCCATTTTCGGTCTTGGTCACGGCCAAGGAACCGTCTGCGTTTTTGACCAGCCAGCACCAGCCAGAGCCGAACTGCCCGGCACCTGCGGCTGAGAACTGCTTTTTGAATTCATCAACCGAGCCAAAGCTCTCTGTCAGGGCTTTCTCCAGCTCGCCGGGCACGCCGTTGTCGCCGGGGCCCATCATTTCCCAAAACTGGTTGTGGTTCCACAACTGGCTGATGTTGTTGAAAATTCCGTTCTGCGCGACGGAGGTGGCATTGTAGGTGCCGACGATGATCTCTTCGAGGGATTTACCCTCCCACTCGGTGCCCGCAATCGCCGCGTTGCCGTTGGTGACATAGGCATTGTGGTGCAGGTCGTGGTGGAATTCCAGCGTCTCGGCGGACATGCCTTTGGATGCCAGCGCGTCGTGTGCATATGGAAGATCGGGAAGTTCAAAAGCCATTTTCAGGACCCCTTTGATGCGATGTTTCGTTGCCGCTTAACAAAGCGCGATTGGCGCGGGCGTCAACCCCGAAACGCCGCAATCAGCTGTCGGGGAAATGCCCCACTGGCCCGCCTTGTGCCGCCGCTTTCAGCAAATCAAAGGCATAATCGGCCACCGAGCGAAAGCAAATTACCGCAACGCTTTGGTCATCGCGCATCCAAAAGGCGGCCGCGACCTGCCCGAGCCGCGAGCGGCGAAAACTGCCCGGCCCAAAGGCATCGGGATGCAGATCAACCGGGGCGAGTTTGGCAATCACATCGCGGACATATGGCCCTTCAACGATCAAGACCGCCCGCGCGTCAGACACGTTGACCGCCAAGTGATGCTGACCTTTGAGGGCCTTGGCGATCTTGGCCAAGGCATCGTCCACCGCGTCATGGGCCACCATCACCAGAACTTCATCCGGCGACATCCACGCAAGCCCCTGTGCGCCGTCGGAATTGGCCTGCCCTTGCGCGGGAAAGGCCACACCGGTCAGGCTGGTGCAAACCGACTTTAACTTGGCAAGCGACATATCCCCCCGCAGGCTGATCATCCCGCGCAGACCGTCTTCGCGGATGGTGACGTCACCGGCAAATGTGCGATGATCCAAGGCACTGACGGCATTAAACATTCTGCTTCTCCCCGTCCTTGTCATAAAACACCGGATCAACGATCCGGGCCTTGATCGGCTCACCCCCGATATTGGTGAACGAAATCACCTCACCCATGCGATCCGGCCCCTTGTGGACCAGCCCCATGGCGATCCCCTTTTTCAGCGTGGGCGAGAAATAGGTCGAGGTTACGCGCCCCTGCGTATTGCCCTGCCCGTTTGCATTGACGCCATCCGCAATCGCATAAGCCCCGTCGGGCAAAACCGAGCCATCCAGCGTCTCAAGCCCCACCAGTTTCCAGCGGTTCGGGTCGGCCATATGGCTGCGCAAATGCGCGCGCTTGCCCAGATAGTCTTCCTTTTTCTTGGACAGGGCCCATTGCAGGTTCAAGTCCTGCGGAATGATCGTGCCATCAGTCTCATCCCCGATCATGATAAGGCCCTTCTCGGCCCGCATGATATGCAAGGCTTCGGTACCATAAGGCATGATCCCAAAGGCTTCACCCGCTTCCAGCAGCTTGTCCCAGAACGCACGGCCCTGCGAGGCAGGCACGGCGATTTCGTATGACAGCTCGCCCGAAAAACTGATCCGGTAGACCCGCGCATCAAAGCTGCCCAAGGTGCCATCCGCCCATTGCATGAACGGCAGCGCCTCTTTGCTCAGGTC
The DNA here is from genome assembly GCA_947494675.1 of uncultured Paracoccaceae bacterium. Lineage (GTDB taxonomy): Bacteria > Pseudomonadota > Alphaproteobacteria > Rhodobacterales > Rhodobacteraceae > CANMYO01. The sequence continues at coordinate 119,764 of CANLVP010000002.1, read as the reverse complement.
CATACCGCCCAATGATTCCAGCAGCTTACGGGCATTCGGTCCGACAACCGCGACCTGTGCCAATTGCTCGGTCACATTGGCGACATAGACCTGCCAATCCCACCATTCGCATTGCAGCCAGTCTTCCATCCAGGCGTGAATACGCTCTGCCCCGCCGGTCGTCGTGTGACACAGCCATGTGTTGTCATCGATTCGCGCAACCACGCCATCGTCACTCAGGAACCCGTTTTCGGTGCACATCAGGCCATAACGGCATTTTCCAACCGGCAGCGTCGACATCATGTTAGTGTACATCATGTCCAGAAACTTGCCCGCATCCGGGCCGGACACGATCAGCTTGCCAAGGGTCGAAGCGTCAAGCAGCCCGGTGTTTGTCCGGGCATTCACCACCTCGCGGTTGACCGCCTCATGCACCGTTTCGGACCCGCGCAGATAGGCATAGGGCCTGCGCCATTGGCCCACCGGTTCATAGAACGCCCCATTGGCCGTATGCCAGCCCGACATCGGCGTTTTGCGCACCGGCTGGAACAAGTCGCGCTGCGCCGGACCGGCAATGGAGGCCATGGAGATCGGCGTGTAGGGCGGACGGAATGTTGTGGTGCCCACGGCGGGTATCTCTGCCCCCAGCTGATCGGCGAGGATTGCCAAGCCATTGATGTTACTGATCTTCCCCTGATCCGTCGCCATACCAAGCGTGGTGTAGCGCTTGGCGTGCTCAACACTTTCAAAGCCTTCTTGCGCCGCCAATTGCACGTCACTGACCTTCACGTCGTTCTGAAAATCCAACCATGCCTTCGACCGCAGCTTGTATGACGCGCCTTGCGGCATCAGCCACACCGGTTCAAGCGGGTCTTCGGCGGCATCCTCACCCATCGGGGCCTGCCCTGCCTTCTGAGAATGCCCGGTAACTTTGGCCGCCGCACGTCCGGCGGCAAAGCCATCCGCGATGCCTTCGGCGGTGAATAAATGCCCATTGGCGACCCCGGCGGCTGTGACAAAGGGCAAACCGTCTGCCCCAGTTGGTGCGCGGTCCAGATCAGGGCGGAACATGGCCTGATCCGCGTCCCAGTTCAGCTTGCCACCGCAATGCGACCACAGGTGCACAATGGGTGACCAGCCACCGGACATGGCGACACAATCGCAAGAAATCTCTTCCAAAACAGCGCCTTCACCCGCTTGCGCGCAGATCGCAACACCTGTGACTCGCTTGCCGCCCTTGACCGATGCGATGCCTTTGCCGGTTTCCACCCGGATGCCCAAGGCCCGTGCTTTCTGGGGCAGCTCACCATTTGCCTCCGTGCGCGCATCGATGATCGCCGGCACCTCTAGTCCCGCTTCTTTCAAGGTGATCGCCGTGCGGTAGGCGTCGTCATTATTGGTCACAACGACGGTGCGGTCGCCGAGCGAGACACCAAAATTCACCACATAATCCCGCACTGCACTTGCAAGAACAACGCCGGGCAAGTCATTAGTTGCAAAAGACAAAGGCCGCTCAATCGCACCCGTTGCCGTCACAACCTGCTTGGCCCGCACCCGCCACAAACGGTGCTTCAACCCGCCGGGCTGTGGCGCATGATCCGACACACGCTCATACCCCAAAACAAAACCATGATCATAAACACCCGCCCCCATGCAGCGCGTGCGCAGGGTGACGTTAGGCATCTCGGAAAGCGCCGCAAGTGTCTCCGCGATCCAATCCTCTGCGGGTTTGCCATCGATCACCGCGCCATCCACTGGCGCGCGTCCGCCCCAATGGGCGGTCTGTTCCATCACAACCGTGCGCGCACCGGATTGCCCCGCCGCCAAGGCCGCGGCAAGACCAGCAATTCCGCCCCCAATAACAAGGACATCCGCCTCGATATTAAAGTGCTCATAAGTGTTTTCATCACGCTGCTTTGGTGCCTTCCCAAGGCCCGCTGATTTTCGGATGAAGGGTTCATAGACATGCTTCCAGAATGGCGCCGGGAACATGAACATCTTGTAGTAGAAGCCCGCAGGCAAGAAACGCGACAGATGGGTGTTGATCGCGCCCACGTCGAATTCAAGGCTGGGAAAATGGTTCTGGCTGGTGGCTGTCAGACCCTCAAAAAGCTCGGTCGTTGTGACCCGCGCATTGGGCTCAAAGCTCTCGCCCTTGCCGAGATTGACCAGCCCGTTGGGTTCTTCGGCACCCGACGCAATCACCCCACGCGGACGGTGGTATTTGAACGACCGCCCCACAAGCATCTGATCGTTCGCCAGCAAGGCAGAGGCGAGCGTATCGCCTGCGACCCCCTTCAGGTTCCTTCCGTTAAAGGAAAAGGCTACAGGCTTGGATTTATTGATAAAACGCCCCGTCCGGGCCAAACGGGTGCTCATGTTTTTGCCCCCTTCACCCAGTCAGGTCGCCGCGCGATGATGCGATCAATGATCTCTTTCGGCGGCTCCAATGTCTGCGCGGAATAGGTGCCAAACACCTCCAACGTGTTGGTGCAACGCGCCGCAAGGAACCATTTTCCGCAGCCAAAACTGTGGTGCCAACGTTCAAAATGCACCCCCTTGGGGTTTTCGCGCATGAACAGATAATCCTCGAACTCCTGATCGGACGATCCGGGACCAAAGCGTTTGAGATGCGCTTCTCCGCCGCTGTGCAGATCGGTTTCGTCGACATTTTGACCGCAGTTGGGGCAATGCAGGATCAGCATGGTTTGGCCTCAAAACAAGGATGCAGAACCCATGCACGACCCATGCAGAAACCATGCACAACCTGTATGCACAGTGTCCGGACACGACCAAAGGCGGACGCATCGCTGCGCCCGCCCCAGGTGTGTGAGTGGTGATGGGGGTTATTCGGTGACGGCTGGGGCCGCTTCTGGTTCGACCGCGATGGCCGCGCCTGGGTCTTCTCCCAGTGTTGCGGGGTCAAGCGTGGTCGTGCCGCTGCCGCCTGCGAACAGCGCGTAAAGCAGCACAAGGACAACAACGCCTGCGGCCAGATAGAGGCCGATGCCGCTGCCGCCAGATTTTCCTGTCGTGTAGTCAACCATGGGTATCTCTCCTTATCAGGTGAGCCCATCATCGCGCCCTGCCCGGCCAATGCCAGATCGGCGGAAATCCCCGAACAAATTGGGCGGGCCGCAGCCGGAATCCCTGCGCCCCGTGCGCTGGAGATTGCCCAAGCCATCAGTGCGCCACCCCGGCCGCGACGCTTTCGTCGATGAATTTGCCCTGCCGGAAACGGAACATGTTGAATTCTTCGGTGAGCGGCGATGCCCCCTTGGCCATCAATTCGGCCATGGCCCAACCAGACCCCGGGATCGCCTTGAACCCGCCGGTGCCCCAGCCACAATTCACAAAGATGCCCTCCACCGGGGTTTTGGACAGGATCGGGGACCGGTCGCCTGTCACATCCACAATCCCGCCCCATTGGCGCAGCATCTTGAGGTTGGCGATCATCGGGAAGGTCTCAACCAATGCCCGCACGGTTTCTTCGATATGGTGGAACGATCCGCGCTGGGTATAGGCGTTGTGCCCGTCGGTGCCGCCGCCAATGACCATCTCGCCTTTATCGGATTGCGACATATAGCCGTGCACCGTGTTCGCCATGACAACGATGTCCATGCAGGGCTTGATCGGCTCTGACACAAGCGCTTGCAGTGGCACGCTTTCAATCGGCAGTTGGAACCCGGCCTTTGCAGCCAAAACACTTGCGTGGCCCGCCACAACCATCCCCAGCTTGTCGCAACCGATGTCACCCTTGGTGGTGTTCACGCCCGTCACTTTGCCGCCAGAGGTCACAACGCCGGTGACCTCGCATTGCTGGATGATATCCATGCCCATGTCCGAACAGGCCCGCGCATAGCCCCAAGCGACCGCATCATGCCGTGCGGTGCCGCCGCGCGCCTGCCAAAGCCCGCCAAGCACCGGGTAACGCGGCCCCTCGATATTCATGATCGGGCAGATTTCCTTGACCTTTTTCGGGCCCACCCATTCGGTCGTGACCCCTTGCAGGCTGTTGGCATGGGCTGTGCGCTTGTAGCCGCGCACCTCGTGTTCGGTCTGCGCCAGCATGAGCACGCCACGGGGGCTGAACATCACGTTGTAGTTCAGGTCCTGGCTCATGGTTTCATATAGACTGCGGGCCTTCTCGTAGATCGCAGCAGAAGGGTCTTGCAGGTAATTCGACCGGATGATCGTCGTGTTGCGCCCGGTATTCCCGCCACCCAACCAGCCCTTTTCGATCACCGCGACATTGGTGATGCCAAAGTTCTTGCCCAGAAAATACGCCGTCGCCAGACCGTGCCCGCCAGCACCGACAATGATGACGTCGTATTTCTTCTTTGGTTCCGGGGAACGCCATGCACGGTCCCAGCCCTTATGCTGGCGGAACGCCTCTCTGGCGATGGCAAAGGCTGAATACCGCTTCATGTGTCGAATCCCCTGATCACCGGGCGTCCCGGTTGCCACTTTTTGGCCTGATGTGGCGTATGATAGGATACTCGCAGCGGCAGGCCATCACAGATTTGCGACATGGTGTCCTCGGTTCTGCGGCTTTGCCTTTCCCTTGGCGGATAGAGCCCCTAGATAAGACCTGCAATCAAAGGGGAAATCCACGTGTTTTGGGTGATCGCAGCGGTGCTTGCCGCCTTTGTCTTGGTGACCTTGGTCAAACCATTGCTGCGCGCGGCGGCGACGCCTTCCGAAGGCGCGAGCGATGTGGCGATCTACACCGGGCAATTGGCCGAGATTGAGCGTGATCTGGCCCGCGACATTCTGTCCGCCGAAGAGGCAGAGCGCGCGCGCACCGAAGTCGCACGCAGATTGCTGGCCGCGAACGCCTCACCGCGCAGCGCAGGCGTCTTTCAAAGCAGCCCGGTTGTGGCCGGGGTCATCGGCGTCGCGGTGGTCGGCGTCGCTGCGCTGACCTATTGGCAGTTGGGCTCTCCCGCCATTCCGGACCAGCCATTGGCGCAACGCCACGCAGCCTCCGAAGAGATGCGCGCCAATCGGCCCAGTCAGGCGGCGCTTGAGGCGATTGCGCCTGCGCCACCAGCGGTGAACCCACCGGAATCCTACCTGGCCAGCGTCGAAGAGCTGCGCCGCATCATGCCAGACCGCCCCGACGACCTGCAGGGCTGGTCGCTGCTGGCCTATCACGAGGCTGAACTGCGCAACTACAGCGCCGCCGCCGCCGCTCAGGCCCGGGTCAATGCGCTGAAAGGCGACGCTGCCACGGATGAGGATCTGCGTCGCCAGCTGGACCTGATGACGCTGGCGACAGACGGCTATGTCTCACCAGAGGCGGAGGACGTGTTGCGCCAGCTGCTTGAGCGTGATTCTGATAACGTCGCGGCCCGCTACCATTTGGGCGCCCTGTTTGACCAAACCGACCGTGCGGACATCGCATTCCGCCTTTGGCGTCCCTTGGTGGAAGATGAGCCAGAGGGTTATCACACCTCGCTCGCGCGGTTGCAGATCGAAGGCACGGCAGCACGCGCGGGCGTGTCCTACACCGCCCCTGCCGTGCGTGGCCCGTCGATAGACGATATCGCCAATGCGCAGGACATGTCGCCCGAAGATCGTGCCGCGATGATCGGCAATATGGTCGCAGGCCTGTCGGATCGTCTGGCGACCGAGGGCGGCACAGCCTCCGACTGGGCGCGGCTGATCACGGCCTATGGTGTGCTCGGCGACACCGAACAGGCCGGGCGCATCTGGGCCGAGGCGCAGCAGGTCTTTGCCGCCGATGCGGACGCCATTGCTGCCCTGCAAGAGGCCGCGACAGCTGCGGGGTTGTCCGAATGATCTGTGACGATCCCGCCGATTTTGCGGCCACCCTACCCGGCTTTGGTGCTTTGGCCGGGCTCGACCTTGGGACCGTGACCTTGGGCGTGGCCATCTCCGACCGGATGCGCGGCGTGGCGACACCGGTAGAGACGATCAAACGCAAGAAATTCGGTGTCGATGCCGCCAAACTGCTCACACTGTGTGAACAGCGCGAAGTTGCAGGGCTGGTGCTGGGCCTGCCGATGAACATGGACGGGTCCGAAGGGCCACGCTGTCAGGCGACCCGCGCCTTTGCCCGCAATCTGGAACGCCTCACACCGCTGCCGATCACCTTCTGGGATGAGCGTCTGTCTACCGTTGCTGCCGAACGCGCCATGCTCGAGGCGGATATGTCCCGCAAACGTCGCGGAGAGCTGATCGATCACGTCGCCGCTGCCTATATCCTGCAAGGGCTGCTCGACCGGCTGAGCCATTTGGGAAACGCGACATGACCGACGACATCTGGAAGCGGGCCGAGGTGGAAAGCCCCTGCATCAAGATCTGTGTGATCCAGCCCGAAACCCGGTTGTGTACAGGCTGTCTGCGGTCAATTGACGAGATTGGCGCCTGGTCGTCCATGTCGCCCGACGATCGCCGCGCGGTGATGGATGAGCTGGAAAGCCGCCGGTCGAAACTGACCCGCCGCCGCGGTGGGCGTGCCGGGCGTTTGGCCTAAGCCGCGCGGGGAAAGACGAAGCAACGGTCGCGGCGGATCATGATCCAAAGCGCCGTGCCGGGCTTGGGCAAAAACACGGACGGCACCACTGCGCGCAACATCGACCCGTCATAATCCATCGTAAATTCCACAAGGCTTTCGTTGCCCATGAACCGCGCGCGCCGGACGATCCCGCGGGCGGGCGTGCCCTCTGACGGGGTGGGATTGGGGCCACGGCCTTGACGATCAAAGTCAATCTTGAGGTGCTGGGGCCGAATGCAGATGTCGACTTCTGTCCCGTCCGGCACGCCAGGGGCCAGGAATTGACCAAAGGGCGTTTCGGTCAGCGCCCCTTCAACTTTGCCTTGGATCACATTGATATCGCTAAAGAATGATGCGGCTTTGAGGTCTACCGGCGCGTTGTAAATGTTGTAAGGCGCGCCGCGCTGCACGATCCGCCCGTCCCGCATCAGCGCGATCTCATCAGCCATGCGCATCGCCTCTGCCGGCTCATGGGTGACCAGCAGCACTGCTGCGCCTTCTTCCTTCAACACATCCAGCGTCTCGTCCCGGATGTCATCGCGCAGCCTGTCATCCAGTCCCGAAAACGGTTCGTCCATCAACATGATGCCGGGCTTGGGGGCAAGCGCCCTTGCCAGCGCCACACGCTGTTGTTCACCGCCCGACAGCTCATGCGGGTAGCGGTCGATATGACGCTGCATCCCGACCTTGCCCAACAGTTCTTTGATCCGCGCCTCACTGCCGCGCCGGGGCAGGCCAAACCCTACGTTTTGCGCGACATTCAGGTGTGGAAACAGCGCAAAGTCCTGAAACATCAGGCCAATCCCGCGCCCCTCTGGCGGCACGCGGTTGACGGTATCACAGACCAGCTTGCCGTCCACATGGATCGTGCCGCTGTCCTGCATCTCAACGCCCGCAATCATTCGCAGGGTCGTGGACTTGCCGCAGCCCGACGGCCCCAACAGGCAGGTCACCTGCCCCGGCATCACCGTCAGATCAATCTCGTCGACAATCCGGCGGTCATCAAAAGCCTTGCTGATCTTGGCGATCTCAAGCCGCGGGGTGGTCATGGATGTCAACTCTTGAGCAATTCAGTCAGGAAAGCACCTAACAACGATACCAGCCTAGGACAAGGTAAAGTCCGCCGCCGCGACTTTGCGCCCATTCACCTGTACATGCACCCGGTGCGCGCCGGGATAATGGGTGAATGTGGTCGCACCTTTCTTGAACAGATGCTTCTTTTTCAAGGTGAGAGGCACATTGGCTTTGGCCTGCAAAACCTTCATTTTGAACACTTTTGGCGCATTTGACCCATTCGCCTTCACAAAGTCGATCACATAATCCACGATCAGACCTGCATCAACCTTGGTCGTAATCGTCACATCAATTTCCGCAGCCTCGCCGATCTCCAAAGCCCCCGGCGCAATTGAAATCTCGGCCTGTTCAAGCGCCACATCGGGCGCGAAACCAAGGTGTTTCATCGCACCCGGATGCCCGGCCTTGATCAACCCGCGCAGCGCGTGCCGGGTCATCCAATCCAGCTCTTTCGCCTGCTGCTGACCGGATTTGGACCACTTGTCAAAGCGTGCGAGCACCAGATCGGGTTCGGATTTTGTGATATCATTCAAATGGTTCGCCACCGACCGCGTGACAAAGCGCGTCGGATCACCATGCAGTTGGTCCAACAGCGGCAACGTCTTGTCTGCCCCAATGCCGATTCCTTGCCCCCATGGCAGCTTCGGCCGGGTCCCTTCGCTGATCAAACGGCGCACATGGTAATGCTCATGCCCCACCCAACCCTGCATCCGCTCCAGCACCGCGTCGGGCGCGTGGTTCAGAAACGCGCGGATCGAAAACTCCATCGAAAAGCGCTGGGTGAGCGCCTCCAGCAGATCAAGCGAAGATGAGAGGTGATCCTCAAGCCCATGATTTTCAACGTAAACGCCCAATGGCGCAAAGATAAAATGCCCAAAGTCGTCGTCGGTCTTTGTAGGGTCCAACGGCGGCGGCAAGGCCGCTTGGATCGCCTGTCCTGCCGCTGCGAAATCAGCGGGCAGATGCGTGGCAAGCACATCCGCGATCATGTTGATCCGCTCTTTCAGCTCAAGGGGCGGCATGCGCGCCATGACCTCCGCCTCGAACGGAGCAGACGCAAAAACACCTGCCCCTTCGAAATAGCCCGCCAATCGCCCAACCGTCTGGACGTTGAACAAATCGTCCTTCAGGCTGAACCCCTGCGCCATCAGATCGTGGCGTTCAGCGCGCCGCCATCAAGAACGATGTTCTGCCCCACGAGGAACCCTGCGTGCTGCGAACACAGGAACGCACACATGGCACCAAATTCCTGCGCGGTACCGTAGCGCCGCGCCGGGATCGTCGCTTCGCGCTGCGCGATGGCTTGTTCAATGCTGATGCCCTGTGCGTTGCTGACGCCGGTATCAAGGCTGACCGCGCGGTCCGTGGCATGAATACCGGGCAGCATGTTGTTGATTGTGACCCCATGTGGTGCCACCTGCCGCGAGGTTCCAGCGACATATCCGGTCAGACCGGCACGGGCAGAGTTGGACAGACCAAGCTGCGCAATCGGCGCTTTGACGGAGGCCGATGTGATGTTCACCACGCGGCCCCAGCCCTGATCGATCATGCCGGGCAACAGTGCTTTCATCAGCGCAATTGGCGCCAGCATATTGGCATCGAGCGCCTTGATAAAATCGGCGCGGTCCCAGTCGGACCACAGACCCGGAGGCGGACCACCTGCGTTATTGACAAGAATATCAACGCCTTGCGCCGCATCCAACAGCGCCGCGCGCCCCTCTTCGGTGGTCACATCCGCCGCTACGGGTGTGACATTGACGCCGATTGCGCGCAGCTCGTCTGCTGTCGCCTCCAACGCCTCGACACCGCGCCCGTTCAACACCAGATCAACGCCTGCTTCGGCCAACGCCACAGCACATCCCTTGCCCAAACCCTTGGAGCTTGCGCAGACCAGCGCGCGTTTTCCCTTGATCCCCAGATCCATCTTCATCTTCCTTTCATTTGCTTGCCCCAGACTTAGCATGTCAGCCCGCCAAGGACAGGGGGTCTGTCGCGTTGACGCGGGGGGCCGTTGACCATAGGTTGCGCGCACCCTCACACCACCGGTAATGCCGCATATGACGACCCCCACCAACACCCGCAGCCTACAGGCTGTTCCGGTCCTGAAAGCCGCCGATTTCACGGTGTCCGACGGGGTGGCCTTGGGCGATGCGATGTCCTTTGCCGATGAATTGGTGATGGATGACGTCTACCAATTGGCCAAGGGGGCGAAACGGTCCCGGTTGACCCTCGCCATGGGCGACGACCAGCTGTTCTTTGAGGTCGACGCCAGCACAGAGGTCGGCAAGCCCGGCAACGCCGTCGTATTGGATTGCTGCCTGACCCTGATGGCACGCGACGGCAGCACGTTTGAGGCCCTCGTGATGGTCGAGATCGAGCAAGACGGGGTTGAGGCGGTCTATATCCTGCCGCTGGCGACGCTAATGCCCAAAACCGACTACCGGCTTGTGGGCATTGACCGCAAATCCGCCATCACCCGCTTTGCCGAAGTCGCCTGCGTGTCCTTTACCCGCGGCACCCATATCACCATGGCCTCTGGTCAGCAGACCCCGATTGAGGATTTGTCCGTGGGTGACAAGGTCCTCACCCGCGACGATGGCCCGCAGCAAATCCGCTGGATTGGCCATACGACCTATCGCGCTGTGGGCGAATTTGCCCCTGTGGTGATCAAGGCCGATGCGCTGCACAACATGAACGATCTTGTGGTCAGCCCCGATCACCGGCTCTTTGTTTACCAGCGTCAGGACCGCCTTGGCGCGGGGCGGAGCGAGGTGCTGGTCAAGGTCCGCCACCTGATCAACGGCGACACGGTTTACCAACAAGACGGCGGCTTTGTGGACTATTTCCAGCTGCTCTTTGACAACCACCAGATCATCTATGCCGAAGGGATCGCGGCGGAATCGCTGCTGGTTGACCCACGCACCCGCGCGGCCCTGCCCGGTGGCGTAGGGGGCGACAATCACAGCCACCGGCATCATCTGGATTACGAGGTGCAGGGCAGCCTTTTGTCGACGCCCGATGCCGTCGCGCTCTTGCGCAAAGCCTCACAAAGCTAGTCGCTGGCGGCGAAAAAGCTGCCGTCAAAGATGTCTTGGCCTGCGGGGCCTTCCACATCGCCAAAGAGCAATCCACTGACGCCTTCCTGGTTGCGGCCACGGAATTCTCCGGCGATTTCGGCATCTACAACATAGTCATCCGACCCTTTGCCCAGCGTGCCCTTTACGTTGCCAGTAAAGGTGTAGTTTTCGTCAATGACCGTATTGCGGAATAGATCGCCGTTACGGATATTGAGCTGTCCGGACAGCCGGTTGTTGCCATCTGCAAAGTTCTTGGCCCTGCCCCGCACCTGATTGCGGTTGGCCTCGAAATCCACGGTCAGGGACAAATCACCCAAATACTCCGTCCGCGCTCCCCCGGCCCCGGTGGGCAGACCTGCGGTCATGAAACCGGCATAGGTCGTCGCACCGGACGTCGGCAGGTTTGCTGGTTCCGTGACATTGGTGGCCGACAGCGTCGCCTCAAGCTCTTGCGCCTGTTCGCTGCGGCTGAGCGTTTCGCCGCCCGATCCGCCGCCAGAGCTGCACCCTGCAAGTGCCGCGCCACATATCATGCCAATGATTGATCGCATCCTGTCCCCAGTTCAAATTCCGGGGTCAGGATTTCATAAGGTCGGTTAATGACGGGTTAATCCAGGTTTAACGTTCCAACTGCGTGGACAGATCCAGATCGCCGCGCACGCCGTCAACGTAGATGTCCCCTTGGATATCGCCGCCGATGAATTCAACGTTGTTACCCTTGAAGCCACTATTGCGCAGACGCGCGTCCACCTCGATGAACTCACCTGCCGCACTGCGCAGATTGCCATCCACATCGGCAAAAATCGCGACCTGCTGGCTGTTGCTTTGGCGGTTCAGCACACCGTTCCGCAGGCTCAGCATCCCATCAATATCGTCGCCTGCGCGGGTCACAAAGTTGCCCAGCAGACCGCCGACCTGATCGCGGCCAAAATCGACGTCAACGGCCATGACGCCCGCCACATCCGTGACATTGCCCTGCACCGCGATGGTGCCGCCAACGGCGCCCTCGTAAGTCGCCCCACCAGCGTTTGGAACAAGCGCCTTCGGCGTGATTGGCACCGCGTTAAAGCCGACATTCACATCGTCGGCAATATCCGCGATCTCAGCAAAGGTTAGCGGCGTCGCGGGCACCGGGTTCGTTGTGCCCACTGGCACGCCGGTGCCGCCACATGCCGCAAGGCCCAGAACAGCCAGCAGCGCCAGTTTGGATGATGTTGTGTTGATCATAGCGATCCCCTCAGATGAAAACCTGCAAGGGTTAGGCACCAGGGTGCAGACGCTAAGCAATAATGCCCGCCTGCTATCGCATAGCAAAGCAGCTTTCGGCCACCGGACGTGCCTCCTTTGGGCAAGGATTGGCCCGCGCAACCCCGATTGCCCTTTGCCGCAGCCCGCGCTAGAGGATGCGCATGACAAATCGCCCCGCACTTCCTGCCGAAATTGCCCGCCGCCGCACCTTTGCGATCATCTCGCACCCGGATGCGGGCAAGACCACCCTGACCGAGAAATTCCTGCTTTATGGTGGTGCCATTCAGATGGCCGGACAGGTCCGTGCCAAGGGTGAGGCGCGCCGCACGCGGTCCGACTTTATGCAGATGGAAAAGGACCGCGGCATCTCTGTCTCGGCCTCTGCGATGTCGTTTGATTTTACTAATGCAGACAACAACTTTCGCTTCAATCTGGTGGATACGCCCGGTCACTCCGACTTTTCCGAGGACACTTACCGCACGCTGACGGCCGTTGATGCGGCTGTGATGGTGATCGACGGCGCAAAGGGTGTCGAAAGCCAAACGCAAAAGCTTTTTGAGGTTTGCCGCCTGCGTGATCTTCCGATCCTGACATTCTGTAACAAGATGGACCGCGAAAGCCGCGATACGTTCGAGATTATCGATGAAATTCAGGAAAATCTGGCCATCGACGTCACCCCCGCCGCTTGGCCAATTGGCGTGGGCCGCGACTTTATGGGCACCTACGACATCCTGCGCGACCGGCTGGAATTGATGGACCGCGCCGATCGCAACAAGGTCGCCGAAAGCGTTGAGATCAACGGCCTTAATGATCCCAAGCTCGCCGAGCATATCCCCGCGCATCTGTTGGACAAATTCCTCGAAGAGATCGAGATGGCGAAAGAGCTGTTGCCAACGCTTGACCATGAAAGCGTGCTGAACGGGTCAATGACGCCGATCTGGTTCGGCTCTGCGATCAACTCTTTCGGCGTCAAGGAATTGATGGACGGCATCGGCACCTATGGCCCCGAGCCACAGGTGCAAAAGGCCGAACCCCGCGCCATCGCGCCCGAGGAAAAGAACGTGGCGGGCTTTGTGTTCAAGGTGCAGGCCAACATGGACCCCAAGCACCGCGACCGCGTCGCCTTTGTCAGGCTCGCCTCCGGGCATTTCCAGCGCGGGATGAAGCTCACCCATGTGCGGTCAAAAAAGGTGATGGCCGTGGCCAACCCGGTGATGTTCCTTGCCGCTGACCGCGAATTGGCCGAGGAAGGCTGGGCTGGCGATATCATCGGCATCCCCAACCACGGCCAGCTGCGTATCGGCGACACCCTGACCGAAGGCGAAGCGATCCGCGTCACCGGCATCCCCTCTTTCGCGCCAGAGCTTTTGCAGAACTGCCGCGCGGGCGATCCGATGAAAGCCAAGCACCTTGAAAAAGCGCTGATGCAATTTGCCGAAGAAGGGGCCGCTAAAGTGTTCAAGCCCACCTTCGGCTCTGGCTTCATCGTCGGCGTCGTGGGGGCCTTGCAATTCGAGGTGCTCGCCAGCCGGATTGAGATGGAATACGGCCTGCCTGTCCGCTTTGAAGGCTCGCAATTCACCTCTGCTCGTTGGGTGCACGGTGCAAAGGACGCGGTGGATGCCTTTGCTGCCGCCAACAAACAGCACATCGCGCTGGATAATGACGGTGACACGGTGTTCCTGACCCGCCTGCAATGGGACATCGACCGCGTTGCCCGCGACTATCCAGACGTCACATTGTCCAACACCAAAGAGATGATGGTTTAGGCCCACCTGCCAATTGTGTTGAAAACTAGGCGGAAATCCGCTAATCTTTCGTTAATTGTATGTTAACGAGGATTAAAGTTATGAAAATCAAAGCCCTGATAGCGTCTGCGATTCTCGCAACCGCTGCCCCAATTTCCGCTTCAGCCGCACAATTGACCGATGGGCTCTATGCCGCGTCGGACTTTGACGGTAATCGGACAGTCTGGGGTTTTGATATTGGTACAGGTGTCGGTCACCTTTGGTCATTCGCTGCCGACGCTGCATTAATCGTCGGTAATAGTGGGACAGCCGCCCAGCTCGTCGGGACAATCACGAACGTCGCAAGTCCCGCAATCGAAATGGCCGTGAACATCCAGCTGACACAGGCTGCTGGCGCTCGCCCCGGGTTTTGCCAGTTCAACGGCGCACATGATCCGGGTTGTGACAACTGGGACCCATTGGGTGCCGTCACGGATGCGGACATCGACCAGCATCTCTGGAACTTCTTTGACATTGGCACTGGTTCGACCATTTCCGGTCTCGGGTCGCTTGCTGGGCTGAGCTATGATATCACTGACAAAACCAACAGCGCGCACCCTGCGCAGGTCGGCGTCGATGCGAACGCACTTGCTGACAACGACAAGAACGGAATGTCGTTCTGGTTCAACTGGGCAAAGACCAGTGATGCAAACAGCAACATCATCTACGCCAATGGCGGCAGCGGCGATTTCAACCTGAACCTCGCCGACAATCCCGATCCCAACATCAACGACGTGCCTCTGCCCGCAGCTGGCTGGTTGCTGATCGCGGCCTTCGGTGGTCTCGCTGCTGCAAAGCGCCGCAAGGCCTAAGCGCTACACGCAGAAATTTGCATTGGGCGTCCCATTGGGGCGCCCTTTTTCGTGGGTCTTCGCGGTTTGTTAACCAACAATGACCCAAGCTAGCGGGATGTGGCGCGCCCTTTGTTTCTGTCTTTGCCTGTCGGGCTGTATTCGCGATCAGGTCCTTGTGACACGCGACGCCTGGACCGGGCATCAATCCATCACCGTGCAGGAACGCGAAATATATCGCGATGGCGATGCAATATTTGTGGCCCGCCCCACGATCATCGTCAAAGACGGGCGCGCGGACTATGCGGTGCTGACCAATCTACGCAGACGCGATGCCAATAGTCCTTACATTGAAAGGGTGACATCGCTCGGCCACGACATGCATTATGTTGCGCACGACCGCCTGTGGACCCATTGCATTGATGGCTGCCAAGCGGCAGAGGTCGGCGCGATCCACCTTTCACAAGCCACCTTTCACGCCGCCGCCCGCGCTGGCCTGCCCCTGCGGATCTGGGGCACCCGTGGCCGCTACGAAGGCATTGTCCCGGCAGAGGCTTTCGCCCGTGTACTGGCACAAACCGGGACCGCGCCCTAAGCTGGCGATATGCCACTGCAAAACCGTGTCCTGCCTGACGGCCAGATTATCGCCACCCCTGCCCGCGGCACGCTGACGGGCAATCGCGGTATCCTGCATGGCCCCGACCGGGTGCTGGGCACATCCCGCTGGCGGCACAAGGCATGGATTTGTTGCGTGCTGGATTGGCAGGGCCGCAAACGGCAGGTCATGACCGGGCGCAACTGGACAGAGCTTTTCTTTCTCGACGAGGCGACCGCCTTTGCCGCCGGTCACCGCCCCTGCGCCTATTGCCGCCGCGACGCTTACACCCGCTATCAGGCCGCGTGGACCAAGGCTGCAGGTCACCGCCCCAGCGCCCCACAGATGGATGCCGCCTTGCACCGCAAACGGGTCACGCGCGACAGGCAACAGATCACGCATGTGGCCGACCTTTCCACCCTGCCGGTTGGCACGTTCATCACGAAAAACGGTCAGCCCCACCTTGTGACGGCAGGTCATTTGCACCCCTACACCCCCGCGGGCTACGCCCCACCCATCGCCCGCCCCAAGGGCGGGTGCGTCACCGTCATGACCCCTGCCCCGACGGTCGCTGTCCTATCCGCCGGATATCGCCCGATTGTGCATGCTTCTGCCGAATAACCCCCTGATCCACCTGAATTCCTTGACCTTTCCCGCGTAACCGCGTAACGCAGCCACAGTCGAACGCGCTGACAATCCGGTCAGCCGGGCCGTGCAGTTTTGCGGCCAGAACAGCCGCAAAATTGAAAGGGCTACATGACTTTATTCACCGACCTGAACCTCGACAAAAAGGTTCTCAAAGCGATTGCCGAAACCGGCTACGATTCGCCTACCCCTATCCAGGAAGGCGCAATTCCCCCGGCGCTTGAGGGTAAGGATGTCCTGGGTATCGCCCAGACAGGCACCGGCAAAACTGCCGCCTTCACCCTGCCGATGATCACACTTTTGGGCCGTGGCCGCGCCCGCGCCCGGATGCCGCGCAGCCTTGTGTTGGCACCAACGCGCGAATTGGCCGCACAGGTGGCCGAGAATTTCGACACCTACGCCAAATACACCAAACTGACCAAGGCGCTGCTGATTGGCGGCACCTCGTTCAAGGAACAGGACCTGCTGATCGATAAAGGCGTTGACGTGCTGATCGCGACACCGGGCCGCCTGCTTGACCACTTTGAACGCGGCAAGCTGATCCTGTCCGACGTGAAAGTCATGGTCGTCGACGAAGCCGACCGGATGCTCGACATGGGCTTTATCCCGGACATCGAGGAAATCTTCAAAAAGACGCCCTTCACCCGGCAAACCCTGTTCTTCTCCGCAACCATGGCGCCAGAGATTGAGCGGATCACCAACACCTTCCTGTCCGCGCCGGTCAAGATCGAAGTGGCCCGCGCGGCCACCACGAATGAGAACATCAAACAAGGCGTGGTCATGTTCAAAGGCTCGCGCCGCGATCGGGCCGACAGCGAAAAGCGCAAGCTTTTGCGTGCCTTGATCGATGCCGAGGGCGACGCATGTTCCAACGCGATCATCTTCTGCAACCGCAAGTCGGATGTCGATATCGTCGCGAAATCGTTGAAAAAATACGGCTATGATGCCGGTGCGATCCATGGCGATCTGGACCAAAGCGTGCGGACCCGCACGCTCGACGGGTTCCGGGACAACAAACTGCGCTTCCTTGTGGCCTCTGACGTTGCCGCGCGCGGGCTGGACATTCCAGCCGTGAGCCACGTGTTTAACTTTGACGTGCCCAGCCACGCCGAAGACTATGTGCATCGGATTGGCCGCACGGGTCGCGCCGGGCGCTCTGGCGTCGCGATCATGATCTGCAATCCACGGGATGAGAAGAACCTCGCAGATGTGGAACGTCTGGTCGCGCGCGAGATCCCCCGCCTTGAGAACCCCACCGGCAGCACAGGCGGCGCCGAGGCCGAAGACGTGAAGCCCGCACGCGAGGAAAAACCGCGCCGCACCCGGACGCGTAAACCCCGCGAAGAGGCAAAGCCAGAGGCTGAAGCAACGCCCGAGGTCGAAGCCAAGGCGGAAGCCAAACCTGTTGAGGCCGAAGCCGCGCCCAAGGCGGATGCGCCACAGGACAAGCCCAAGCGTGAACAACGGTCCCGCGGCGGTCGCAATCGCGGCGGCAACAACAACCGCGACGGTGGCGGTCGGCATGAAAAGATTGTTGGCATGGGCGACGACACCCCGGCCTTTATCGCGCTAAGCTTTGATGAACGGGCTAAGACCTAGCGTTTTGGCGCTGGCCGCATTGGCCAGCTCCCCCGCCCTCGCCGATGAATGCACGGTGCGGGTCAACGCGATGGATGTTGTCGTGAACACCGACCTTTTTGGCGAAGGCGCGACGCTCCGCGAAGATGTGTTGTCATGGCCGCGCCGCAGTCTGAATGCTTTGACAGGGACGCTGCCAACCTGCGCCAGCGATATCACCCTAGATTTCATGGCCGGTATCGAAGGCCTGCCCAACACCGATGGCTATTGTCTTGCCGAAGGTGACGCACAAACCGGCTGGCTATTGGTCCCGGGGGACCGCAATTTTCGGGGCCGCTGTGCAGTCTCAACCTGCCAGCAGATCAACGGCGCGGCCGATGACATCGTCGGGCTGACCAACCGCATGGCGCTAATGCTTTATGGTGAGCCGGACCCCAACAGCCAAGTCATGGCCCATGCCTCTGGCGTGATGATCATGACGCTGGGCCGCGATGCGATACAGGACAAGGCCGAAGAGCTTGGTTCAGCCGCCTTGGTCGCGGCACTCACCACCCCGATGGGCCTGTCCGCCACGGCGCTCAGCGTCGTTGCGGTCGGTGGGTCCATGTGGATGTGCAACCGTTAAGCAACGGAACCGCGATTATTCGGCGAATAATCGAAGCTTAGCTCAAACGGCTGACAATCACCGTAACCTCAGGCTTTTTGCCGATCTCGCCCTGGGCGCTGCGCCGTGCAATCGTCTTCAGCTCTTTTTCCAGCTTCACATCATCGCGCAGGGTCTTGGCATTGGCGCGGTTCACAAACTGGCTCAGGTCTTCCTCGATCACCTCAACAAGTGCTGCGTTTGACGACCCCGTTTCGGACAGACCGGCAAGCTCAACCCAAGGATCGCCCAGTGGCTCATCGTTTTCATCGATGATCAGTGTCACGACGATCATCCCGTTCAGCGCCATCTTGATCCGCTCGCGCACAATCCCGTCCATCGCGCCGATATGGACAGAGCCGTCCAGATAGGTCCGCCCGGTGTCGATATATTCGGCCACGGTGGGCTGATTGCCCGACAGGTCCAGCATCATGCCGTTGACGGCCACGATGCCCGACAGCCCGCTGGCCGCGCCCACCTTGACGTGTTCGCGCAGGTGGCGATGTTCGCCGTGCATCGGGATCAGGATCTGCGGTTTGACGATGCGGTGCATCTCTTCCAGATCGGGCCGGTTGGCATGGCCCGACACATGGTATTTGCCGCCCGCATCATCGATCACATCCACGCCCATTTCCGAAAACTGGTTCATGATGCGAATAACGCCGCGTTCATTACCCGGGATGGTTTTGGACGAGAACAGGAAGGTATCCCCTTCCTTCATTTTCAGCCCCAGATATGACCCATTGGCCAGCTGTGCCGATGCCGCGCGGCGTTCGCCCTGCGATCCGGTGACCAGCAACATCAGGTTCTCGCGCGGAATGCTTTGCGCGTCTTCTGGCCCGACGCTGGGGGGGAAGCCCGTTAGCAACCCGGTCTCCACCGCCGCCTCTGTCATCCGGCGCATCGCACGGCCCAAGAGGCACACGGTCCGGCCCGCCGCATCCGCCGCCATCGCCAGCGTCTTGAGACGCGCGATGTTCGACGCAAATGTCGTCGCGACGACCATACCCGGTGCGTCGCGCATCAGCCCTTCGACCTCGGCGTAGATCGAGGCTTCTGACCGGCCAGGTGCCGGGGAAAAGATGTTGGTGCTGTCACAGACCAGTGCCTTGACGCCGTCCTTTGACACCTCTTCCCAGAGGGTCCGATCAAAGGGGTCGCCGACGACCGGCGTTTCGTCAATCTTGAAATCGCCCGTATGCAGTACACGGCCTTCGGAGCTGTCGATCACAAGGCCCGCGCTTTCAGGGATCGAGTGGCTGATCGGCAGATATCCCACCTTGAACGGCCCGCAATCCACCACCTGCGGCCAGACGTCAACGATGGTGACAACGCTGTCGGGATGCCCATGTTCAGACAGCTTGCGCCGCGCAATATTGGCGGTGAACTTCCGCGCATAAACCGGCGCGCCCAGCTCTTCCCAATAATGCCCGATGGCACCCACATGGTCTTCGTGGGCGTGGGTGATAAAGATGCCCTCGATCTGAGCTTTGCGTTCCTTCAGCCAAGCAATATCGGGCAGGATCAGATCAACCCCCGGCGTGCCGTCCATATCAGGAAAGGTCACGCCAAGATCGACCACGATCAGCCGCTCCTTGCCCGGTTTGCCGTAGCCATAGACATAGGCGTTCATGCCGATCTCTCCGGCGCCACCCAGCGGCAGGTAAATCAGGCGGTCGTTGGCTTTCGCGGCACTCATGCGATGTCCTTGTTAAAACGGTGGATGACGGTCAGACCGTGCATCGTCAGATCATCCTCAAACGCATCAAAAAGCGCCTCGGACTGTTGAAAAAGCGGTGCCAAACCACCGGTTGAGATGACCTTCATCTCGCGCCCGCGTTCGGCTTTGATCCGTGCGCATATCTCGCGGACAAGCCCGATGTAACCCCAAAAGACACCAGACTGCATACAAGCGACCGTATTGGTGCCGATCACCGCCTGCGGTTTGCTGATATCCACGTGGGGCAATGCAGCGGCGGCATTGTGTAGCGCCTCAAGCGACAGGTTCACACCGGGCGCAATGACGCCGCCGATATAGGCCCCGTCGTCATCCACCACATCAAAGGTCGTGGCGGTGCCGAAATCCACCACGATCAGGTTGCCGCCATGCCGGTCAAAGGCCCCAGCGGTGTTCACCAAACGGTCCGGCCCCACCGCAGTGCCCGCATCAACGCGCGGTTCCTTGGGCAAGGCACAATCGGATTTACCCACCACAAGCGGGCGACAATTGAAATAGCGATCCGACAGCACCCGCAGGTTAAACACCACGCGCGGCACGGTGGAACTGACGATGACCTCATCAATATGCACATCAAGGTTCTGGAACCGCATGAGCGAGGACAGCCAGACGTAATATTGATCCGCCGTGCGCTGCCATTCGGTGCTGGTACGCCATGTGGCGATCGTGGTGTCGCCATCCAGAATGGAAAACATCGTGTTTGTGTTGCCGCAGTCAATCGCCAGAAGCATGCCCTGCCCCCCTTAAAAATAGACGTCTGCCGCCGGGATCGCACGCGGCCCTTTGGCAGTGATCAGCACCAGATTGCCGTCGGCATCAATGGTGTCAAATATCCCCTGAATGACCTCGGCGCCCTGCAGCGCCGTGATCGTCTCGCCCAGCTTGGCCGCGTTTTTGAGCCAATCGGTCCGGATCTTGTCAAAGCCAAAGCGGTCCATCTTGCCCTCTTGCGTGGCAAAGTTGCAGGCGAGGTAGACAAGGAATTCCGACGCGCTGACATCCGCACCGCCTTCACTGCTCAGGCTGACTGGCGCGAACTTGGCGTCTTTGACCCCCTGTGGTGTCTCGCGCAGGTTCACGCCGATGCCTACCGACAGCCAGTCAACAAAAGGCCCACGACCCGCGGTCTCCAGCAAAATGCCCGCGACCTTGCCACCATTCAGCAGCACGTCGTTAGGCCATTTCAGCGCTAGCTTGCTCCGATCCACATAGAGCGCCAGCGTCTCAAACAGCGCGTTTGCCGCCACGAACGACCGTTGCGCCGCCACCTGCGGGGTGCAGAACGGATTGAACACCAAGGTTGCAGCGAGGTTGCCTGCGGGCGCTTTCCATTCCCGGCCCCGGCGTCCACGCGCATGGGTCTGGGCGCGGGCCATCACCCATGTCGGGCCATCAATAGTGGGGGCAAGGCGCGCGGCCTCAGCCATGGTGCTGTCCAACGTCTCATAAGCCAGACAGCGATAGCCTTGCGGCCATTCGGGGTGTTTGTTGGGGTTAGTTGACAAGAGTAGCAGCAGCCGCTGCGGCAACAGGCTCAATCCCGAACAGGTTGATGCCCGGCAACCACGCCACCGCGACAATCACCGCGCTGACCACGGCAGCGGCCCACAAAACCGGCGTCGGACGGCTATCCGTGCCCTCGCCCTCCGCGCCAAAGTAGACGTAGTAGACGATGCGCAGATAGTAGAACGCACCAATCACCGACGCGATCACGCCAGCGACAGCCAACCAACCAAGGCCCGCGTCATAAGCGGCGCGCAGTACGTAGAACTTGCCAAAGAAGCCCAGCATCGGCGGCACGCCCGCAAGGCTGAACATCATGATCAGCATGACCAGCGCCATCAGCGGGTCACGCTTGGAATAGCTTTGCAGCGCCTGGATATCGGTGACCGGACGGCCATCCTTTTCCATGCTCAGAATCAGGGCAAAGGTGCCGATATTCATCGTCACATAGATCGCCATATAGATCAGCATCGCCTGCACACCGAGCGCTGTACCCGCCGCCAAGCCCATCAGGGCAAAGCCCATATGGGCAATCGATGAATAGGCCATCAGGCGCTTGATATCGCGCTGCCCGATCGCGGCAATCGCACCCAGGAACATGGAGACCACAGCAAGGAATGCCACGATCTGCTGCCATTCACCGACGATCCCGCCAAAGGCGTCATGGACCACACGGGCAAAGAGCGCCATCGCGGCAACCTTGGGGGCTGTCGCAAAGAAGGCCGTGACCGGTGTGGGCGAGCCTTCGTAGACGTCGGGCGTCCACATATGGAACGGTGCGGCGCTGACCTTGAAGGCAAAGCCCGCCAGCAAGAAGACCAGACCAAAGAGCAGACCCAGCGACACCTCATGATGCAGCGCATCGATGATCCCAGAAAACAGCGTTGTGCCTGCAAAGCCGTAGGTCAGCGAGGCACCGTACAGCAGCAAACCGGACGACAGCGCGCCCAGCACGAAATACTTCAGCCCCGCCTCTGTCGACTTGGCGCTGTCACGGCGCAGCGATGCCACCACGTAAAGCGACAGGGATTGCAGTTCGAGGCCCATGTAAAGCGCCATCAGGTCGCCCGCGCTGACCATGACCATCATGCCGACCACGGCCAAGGCCACCAGCAGCGGATATTCGAACCGCAGCAGATTGCGGCGGGCCATGTAGCCCTCGCTCATCAGCAGGACAATCGCCGCCGAGATCAGGATCACGATCTTGGAAAACCGGGCAAAGCTGTCGTCCACGAACATCCCGCCAAAGGCGGATGTGCTGCCCGACCCGTTGATCCCGATCCAGACCGCCAGCAGGACAAAGACCCCCGCCGTCACCCATGTCAGCAGCGCCGCCGCCCCGTCCTTGATCGTATAAACGGCTGCCATCAAGGCCCCCATCGCATAAAGCGACAGCAGGATTTCCGGCAGAACGGTTTGAATATCAGCAGAGATCATAGCCCGGCGTCCTTAGTTCGATGCGACTTGGTTGGCGGCCTCAAAGGCGGCCGTCGCGATATCATATTGTCCGATCAGCGCCTGCACGCTTGGCCCAATGGTGTCCAGCACAGGTGCGGGATAGACGCCCAGCAGCAAGGTCATAAAGACCAGCGGCGCAAAGATCGCGCGTTCTCGCGTGGTCATGTCGGAAATCGTCTTGAGGCTTTCCTTGATCAAATCACCCATCACGACCCGGCGATAGAGCCACAGCGCATAGGCCGCCGACAGGATCACGCCGGTTGTCGCGATCACCGCGACCCAAGTGTTGACCTGGAAGATACCCATCAGCGTCAGGAATTCACCGATAAACCCGGATGTTCCCGGCAGACCAACGTTGGCCATGGTGAAGAACATAAAGATCAGCGCATAGGCTGGCATCCGGTTCACAAGGCCACCGTAGGCGTCAATCTCGCGCGTATGCATGCGGTCGTAGATCACACCAACACACAAGAAGAGCGCGCCAGAGATAAAGCCATGGCTGATCATCTGGAAAATCGCACCATCGATCCCCTGCTGGTTCACCGCAAAGATACCCATGGTCACGTATCCCATGTGCGCGACGGATGAATAAGCAATCAGCTTTTTCATGTCCTGCTGCACCAGCGCCACCAGCGAGGTGTAGACGATGGCAATCGCCGACAGCCACAGCACCAGCGGCCCCATCACCTCTGACCCCACGGGGAACATCGGCAGCGAGAACCGCAAGAAGCCGTAGCCACCCATCTTGAGCAGGATCGCTGCCAGCACCACCGACCCTGCGGTCGGGGCCTGCACGTGGGCATCAGGCAACCATGTGTGGACCGGCCACATCGGCATTTTCACTGCAAAGCTGGCAAAGAAAGCGATCCACATCAGGGTCTGCGCCCCACCGATGATCTGAATACCCAAGAGGCTAAAGTCCTCAGACCCAAACTCATGCGCCATCAGCGCTGGAATATCCGTGGTGCCCGCGTCCGTGAACATCGCCACCATGGCCACCAGCATCAGCACAGAGCCAAGGAAGGTATATAGGAAGAACTTGAAGGACGCGTAGATGCGGTCCTTGCCGCCCCAGATGCCGATAATCAGGAACATCGGGATCAGGCCTGCTTCAAAGAACAGATAGAACAGCACAAGATCGAGCGCCATGAACACGCCGAGCATCAGCGTTTCCAACAGCAAGAAGGCGATCATGTATTCCTTCACGCGGGTTTTGACGTCCCAACAGGCGGCAATCACCAGCGGCATCAGGAAGGTGGTCAGCATCACAAAAAGAACGCTGATCCCGTCGACACCCATCTTGTATTGCAGTCCCAGCAGCCAGGGACGCTCCTCGACAAACTGGAAATCGGTGTTGTTGGGGTCAAACCCGAACCAGATGAACAGCGACACAAGGAAAGTGGCGCTTGTCACCACTAGCGCAACCCATTTGGCGTTGCGCTGTGCGGCTTCATCGTCGCCCCGCAGGAACAGCGCCAGAATGGCCGCACCTAGCAGTGGGATAAATGTGGTGAGCGAAAGAAGGTTGCCCATTACTCATACCCTCCGGTCAGCGAGACCCATGTAATCAGCACCGCAATCCCCAGAACCATCGCAAAGGCGTAAGTGAACAAATAGCCCGACTGCGCACGGCCCGCGAGCTTGGTGAAGAAGGGGATGATCCCCATGGCCACGCCGTTGATCCCGCCGTCAATCGTGCCCTGATCGCCGCGCTTCCACAGCAGATTGCCAAGGGCCGAGGCCGGACGCACAAAGATCACGTCGTAAAGCTCATCAAAGTACCATTTGTTGAGCAGGAAATTGTAGAGTGGGCGCTGGTTTTCGGCCAGTTTCGCAGGCCAATCAGGCCGCCGGATGTACATCTGATAGGCCAGCAGGAAGCCCGCAAGCATCGCGATGAAGGGGCTGACCTTGACCCACTTGGGCACCAGATGCGCCTCGTGCAACACGTGGTTGTCAGGGTGCTTGAAGATAGCCCCCTTGCCCGGCTCCGCAGGCCAAGCCGCGCCATGATCGTCGCCGTGCCCATCACCATGATCGTCGGTTTCTTCACCGGCGGCATAGGCGGGTGCCACAAGGCTAAAGCCCAAAGCGTGGTCCTCGACCTCTTCCTTAGCTTCAAGCACACCAAAGTATTTGCCGACGCTGGCGTCACTGCCAAAGAACGGCTTGTAAAACACCATGCCCGAGAAGATCGCGCCAACCGCAAGCACCGCCAGCGGCACCAACATCACATTGGGGCTTTCGTGGGCGTGCTCATGCGTATGCGCGTCGCCGCGCGGCGTGCCGTAGAACGTGAGGAACATCAGACGCCAGCTGTAGAAACTGGTCATCGCCGCTGCGGCCACCAGCATCCAGAAAGCATAGCCTGCGTGCGCGGCAAAGGCACTTTCGATGATCGCATCCTTGGACACAAAGCCTGCGAAGCCGACCGGGAAGCCGATATAAAGCAGCGGAATACCTACGCCGGTAATCGCCAGCGTCCCGATCATCATCGCCCAGAAGGTCTTGGGCAGTTTGTGACGCAAGCCGCCATAGTTCCGCATGTCTTGTTCATGGTGCATCCCGTGGATCACGGAACCGGCCCCAAGGAACAGCATCGCCTTAAAGAACGCGTGCGTCAGCAGGTGGAACATCGCCACCGAATAGACGCCAACGCCTGCGGCCACGAACATGTAACCGAGCTGGCTACAGGTCGAATAAGCGATCACGCGTTTGATGTCGTTCTGCACAAGGCCTACGGTCGCGGCAAAGAATGCGGTTGTGGCCCCCAGATAGACGATGAATGTCTTGGTCTCTGGCGCGAATTCCATGAGCGGCGACATGCGGCAGACAAGGAACACACCCGCCGTCACCATGGTCGCGGCGTGGATCAGCGCCGACACAGGTGTCGGACCTTCCATCGCGTCCGGCAACCATGTGTGCAGGAAGAGCTGCGCCGATTTCCCCATGGCCCCCACAAACAGCAGGAAGGCCAGCAGGTTCGCCGCATTCCACTCGCGCCACATGAATCCAATTGTGGTTTCCGCCAGCTCAGGTGCGGCGGCAAATACGTCATCAAACTTGATGCTGTCGGTCAGGTAGAACAGGCCAAAGATACCCAAGGCAAAGCCAAAGTCGCCCACGCGGTTGACCACAAAGGCCTTGATCGCGGCGGCATTGGCGCTTGGTTTCTTGTAGTAAAAGCCGATCAGCAGATAAGACGCGACGCCCACCCCTTCCCAGCCAAAGAACATCTGCACAAGGTTGTCGGCTGTGACCAGCATCAACATCGCAAAGGTAAAGAACGACAGGTACGCAAAGAACCGGGCCTTATAGGCGACGCCTTCGCCAAAGTTCTCGTCATGGGCCATGTAGCCAAAGGAATAAAGATGCACGAGCGCCGAGACCGTGGTGATCACGATCAACATCGTCGCCGTCAACCGGTCCATCCGGATCGCCCAATCCGTGCTCAGGCTGCCACTTTCGATCCAGCGCAGGATCTGAATGCTCTCGGTCACGCCGTCAAACGTCAGGAACACGATCCACGACAGGAACGCGCTGAGGAAAAGCAGCGAGGTCGTCAGCCACTGCGCCGCCGTCTCACCGATGATCTTCCAGCCAAAGCCCGCAATCAGCGCGCCCACCAGCGGTGCAAAGAGGATGATGGTTTCCATAGTCTATTCGTCCTCAGTCTTTGCCTTTGACGGCACCTTGCAGGGCTGCGGCCCCAAGTCTTGCATCGCAAAATAATAGGCGCCCAAGGTGCCGATAGCGACGGGAAGCAACCAGATGTAGGCGAGTGCAGTGGTCATGGCTTAGCCTTTCATCACGTTGACGTCTTCAACGTCGATGGTCCCGCGGTTGCGGAAGAAACACACAAGGATCGCCAGCCCAATCGCGGCCTCGGCGGCGGCGACGGTCAGCACGAACAGCGTAAACACCTGCCCCACCAGATCATTCAGATAGGCCGAGAACGCCACAAAGTTGATATTCACTGCCAGCAGCATCAATTCGATGCTCATCAGCAGGATGATCACGTTCTTGCGGTTCAGGAACAGGCCAAAGATGCCAATGACAAACAGCGCCGCCGCGACCGTGAGGTAGTGTTCAAGTCCGATCATTGCGCTTGTCCTTGCATCTTGGAAAGCAAACTCTTTGAAAGAGTTTGGCGACAAATCCTCGGGGAGGATTTGGGGTCAAATTTTTCGTAAAAATTTGCCATCACAACCCCTGCCCCGGCTTCACGTCTTTCAGCTCCATCGCCAAGGCCGGGTCGCGGTGCATCTGGGCGACCACGTTCTGGCGCTTGATGTCCACGCGGTGGCGCAGGGTCAGGACAATCGCCCCGATCATCGCGACCAGCAGGATCAGACCGGCAAGCTGGAACAGCATGATGTATTTGTCATAGATCAGCAGGCCCAGGGCCGCCGTATTCTCGGCCTCGCCCGCAGGGGCACCGATCCGGCCTGCCGCACCGTCGGCAAAGCCCCATGTGCCAAAGGCGATTGCCATCTGCATCAGGATCACAACCCCGATCAGCAGGCCCAGCGGCAGATACTTCGACATCTCCGCTTTCAACTCGGCAAAATCGACGTCCAGCATCATCACCACGAACAGGAACAACACCGCCACCGCGCCCACGTAGACGATGATCAGCAGCATCGCCACGAACTCTGCCCCCAAGGTCACGAACAACCCGGCAGAGGACAGGAACGCAAGGATCAGCCAGAGCACCGAATGCACCGGGTTGCGGCTGATCACGGTCATCAACCCGCCCAAAACGGTCGAGATCGCGAAGAGATAAAAGGTAAAGGCAAACACGGTCATGCGTCGCTCTCCTGGTCTAGGACGTCTGTGGCCAATTCCATGGCTTTGGTCATGGCAGGCACCCCGCCAAACATCGCGGCCTGCGCGATGGTTTCGGCAATTTCTTGTTTCGTGGCCCCTGCCTCGACCGCATGGCGCACGGTTAGACGCACCTGCGCCTCGGCCTGCGCGCCCATGATTGTCAGCCCCATCAGGGTGAGCAGCAATCGGGTCTTGGCGTCCAACCCTTCAGGGTTCATGCCCTTGCCCATAAACGTCTCCATGACGTCCTTGGGCATGGTGGGGAACATGTTCTCAAACCCTTTGGGCGTGAAGGATTCCATCGCCGGGTTCACCTGCTTGAGCCAGTCCTGGCTCATCTTCATCATGGCTTCAAAGGGGTTCTGGTCGGTCATGCCGCGTCCTCCGCCTCAAAGACCTCAATCGCGGCGTTCAACCCGTTGATCATTGCCGGAAAGCCACCGTAAAGCGTCATCTGATAGATGATTTCGCAAATCTCTTCGCGGCTTGCGCCCACATTGCGGGCGCTCGCGATATTCACCTTCAGCTGTGGCTTTGTCTGCCCGCCCTGCGCCGTCAGCGCCGCAACCGTCGCCAGCAACCGGGTCTTTTCGTCCACCACACCGCGTGCATAGAACGTGCCATAAGGCACCTCGACCACCATGCGGGACAGGCCGGGCACAAGCGCGTCATAGCGGGCCGCTAATGCCGCCTCCATGCCGGGGTTCACCTGTTCCGACAATGCCTGACCTTGCTCATATGCTGGGGTGGGCTGGTTCATCTGTAAGGCGCATCCATCTCAAGGTTGCGTGCAATCTCGGCTTCCCAGCGGTCGCCGTTGGCCAGCAGTTTGTCCTTGTCGTAATACAGCTCTTCGCGGGTCTCGGTTGAGAACTCGAAATTCGGGCCTTCGACAATCGCATCCACCGGGCAGGCCTCTTGGCAGAAGCCGCAGTAGATGCACTTGGTCATGTCGATATCATAGCGCGTGGTGCGACGGCTGCCGTCATCGCGCGGCTCTGCATCGATGGTGATCGCTTGCGCGGGGCACACGGCCTCACACAGTTTGCACGCGATGCAACGCTCTTCGCCATTGGGATAGCGGCGCAACGCATGTTCCCCACGAAAACGGGGGCTTAGCGGGCCTTTTTCATGCGGATAGTTCAGCGTGACCTTGGGCCGAAAGAAGTGTTTGAACCCCAGTCGGAACCCCTGCCAGAAGTCCATCAGCAGGAAATATTTGGCGGCGCGGTTGTAGTCCATCGCTTACCCTCCGATTGCGTAGCGTGCCCAAAGGCCGCCAAACACTTCAAATTTCGCCATAAAGGCCACAAACACGACCCATGCCAGCGACATCGGCAGGAAGACCTTCCAGCCAATGCGCATCAATTGGTCGTAGCGGTAGCGCGGGGTGATCGCCTTGACCATGGAGAAGGCAAAGAACACCAGACCCATTTTCAGCACCATCCACAGCACGCCGTCCGGCAAGCCGGGGATCGGCGACAGCCAGCCACCAAAGAACAGCAGCGACACCAGCGCGCACATCAGCACCACGGCCATCAATTCACCGATCATAAAGAGCAGGAACGGCGTGGAAGAATATTCCACCTGATAACCCGCGACCAGTTCTGATTCCGCTTCGGGAAGGTCAAACGGTGGGCGGTTTGTCTCCGCCAAGGCGCTGATAAAGAAGAGGAAAAGCATCGGGAAATGCGCGACCCAATACCAGTTAAAGATACCCGCCGACCCGTCTTGCGCCGCCACGATATCCCCGAAGTTCATCGAACCGGTTGAGATAATTACACCGATGATGATCAGACCCAGCGAGACTTCATAGGAAATCATTTGCGCGGCAGAGCGCAGCGAGCCGAGGAATGGGTATTTTGAGTTCGACGCCCAGCCGCCCATGATCACGCCGTAAACTTCCAGCGATGACACGGCAAAGACGTATAGAATGGCCACGTTGATGTCCGACACGACCCAACCGTCGTTAAACGGGATCACCGCCCAGGCAATCACGGCCAGCACAAAGGAAATCATCGGCGCAAGGAAGAACACCGCCTTGTCGGCCCCAGCAGGCACCACGATTTCCTTGACGATGTATTTCAGAAAATCCGCAAAAGACTGCAGCAGGCCAAAGGCCCCCACCACGTTGGGGCCCTTGCGCATCATCACAGCGGCCCAGATCTTGCGGTCGGCGTACATCAGGAACGCCAGCGCCAGCAGCAATGGGATCAGGACCAGCAAACACTGCCCCAAGATCACAAGCCCCATGCCCAGCGTGGTCTCTGTAAAGAATGCCATCATCGTCTTGTCCTCTACGCTGTCGGTATGCCTGACGCGCCGCAATTTGCGACGGTCACTTCAGCGTCTATCGTTTTGGCCCCGGCTGGCAGGTCCGGCGAGATTGTGTAAACAGCATCGGCCCGCCAAGTGCCACCCCGGCTGTCCAAATTGGTGCGCACATGGCGTGCAAATCCATAGCCGCGGATCAGCGCGTACTGCGCGGCGGCGCATTCGGCGTAGCGGGTCACGGCCTCTGGCCCCTCTGCCCCGCGCAAAGCCACGTCAAAGCTGACCAATTCGCCATCCAATAGCCGTGTCTGCACACCGTCATAGGACGGACGCGCCGTGCCTTGGCTGACCTGCGGGCCAGCGCAGGCCGCAAGGGCCAGACATATGAACGGCCAGGCCTTCACTTATTCCGCCGCCACCGCTGGGGTGTTGCGGGCCTTTGCGTTGGCGCTCAGTTCCGCCATCAACTGGCTGGCGCGGGCAATCGGGTTGGTCAGGTAGTGATCCTTGATTGCCCCTTTGAAATCCGCGTCACCCATCTTTTTGGCGGGCAACGGCTGCCAAGCGTTCTCGGCCACCTCGTCAATCGCCGCCAGATGCGGGTGTGCCGCCACAAGCGCGTTGCGCAGCTGTGCCAGTGAATCGTAGCCCAATGTGGCATCCATCTCAGCCGACAGCGCCCGCAAGATCGCCCAGTTTTCCTTGGCCTCTCCGGGGGCAAAGCCTGCCCGCATTGCCAATTGGGGCCGTCCTTCGGTGTTCACAAACAGCGCGTTTTCCTCAGTGTAGGCCGCCGCTGGCAGAATGATGTCTGCGCGGTGCGCGCCTCGGTCGCCGTGGCTGCCTTGGTAAATCACCACGGGGCCCGCCGCGATCTCAACTTCATCGGCACCAAGGTTGTAGATCACTTCGGCGTCTTTCAACGCCTCCATGCCGCCCTCGGTCGTGGCATCCACATCCATCGCGCCGACACGGCCCGCTGCCGTGTGCAGCACCATGAACTTCGACGATCCGGCCTCTGCTGTGGCCATCGCGGTGCCCAGCACCGCAGCGCCATCAGCCTCGTTCAAGGCACCCTGCCCGATGATCATCACGCCTTTGACGCCCGCCTTGTCGGAATGGTCCATTGCCGCCAGATCAGCCAGTGCCTTGCGACCTGTGCCAAGCTCCATCACAGGGAATGTCAGATCATCCGGCGCGCCAATCCGCGCGATGCGTGCGCCCCGGCTCCAGGCCTTGCGCAGGCGCGCGTTCAGCACCGGCGCTTCTTCACGCGGATTGGTGCCGATCAGAATGATCATCTCGGCCTCATCGATATCCTCGATGCTGGCCGTGCCGACATAGCCGGACCGGTTGCCCGCTGGCAGTTTCGCACCATCGGTGCGGCATTCCACGACACCGCCCTGCCCTTCGATCAACTGCTTAAGCGCAAATGCCGCCTCAACCGGGGCCAGATCACCGACCAGACCGGCCAGCTTCTTGCCCTGCATCGCCGTCGCTGCCGCACGCAACGCCTCTGGCCAGCTTGCTTTGCGCAGCTTGCCGTTCTCGCGGATGTAAGGTGTGTCCAACCGTTGGCGGCGCAACCCATCCCAGACAAAGCGTGTCTTGTCGGAAATCCATTCCTCGTTCACGCCATCATGGTTGCGCGGCAAGAACCGCATCACTTCGCGGCCCTTGGTATCCACCCGAATGTTCGACCCAAGCGCATCCATCACATCAATGGATTCGGTCTTGGTCAACTCCCAAGGTCGCGCGGTAAAGGCATAAGGCTTCGACACCAGCGCACCCACAGGGCAAAGATCAATGATATTGCCTTGCATGTTGGAATTGAGCGTCTCGCCGAGATAGCTGGTGATCTCTGCATCCTCACCGCGGCCGGTCTGGCCCATCTGGTGTATGCCCGCGACCTCGGTCGTGAAACGCACGCACCGGGTGCAGGAAATGCAGCGCGTCATATGGGTTTCAACCAGCGGTCCAAGATCCAGATCGTCGGTCGCGCGCTTCGGCTCGCGGAAGCGGGAAAAATCGACGCCGTAAGCCATCGCCTGATCCTGCAGATCACACTCACCGCCTTGGTCGCAAATCGGGCAATCCAGCGGGTGGTTGATCAGCAAAAACTCCATCACGCCCTCGCGGGCCTTTTTGACCATGGGAGAGTTCGTCTTGACCTGCGGCGGCTGCCCTTCCGGACCGGGGCGCAAATCCTTGACCTGCATCGCGCAAGAGGCGGCGGGCTTGGGCGGACCGCCCACAACCTCAACCAGACACATGCGGCAGTTACCGGCAATCGTCAGACGCTCATGATAGCAGAATCGCGGGATTTCGATGCCCGCTTCTTCGCAGGCTTGGATCAGGGTCATCGCCCCATCCACCTCGACCTCGGTTCCATCAATGACAAGCTTGCGCAGATCGGACATAAACGAGCCTTCCGTTCCCTGGTCGCGCCGGGCGGCTATGCACGCGCGCGTTTGGAACGGGTTCTAACGCTAACGGATGCCCGATGCCAGCGCGAACGTAGATTTTTTAGGGGCTTATCGTGACTTAGCGCAGCCTTAGCGCAACAGCTGTCCGATCGTGCTGTTCTTGGCCATCTCGCTGCGGCCTACGGTACAATAGCTTTGAGCGTCTCCGACCACGGCACCCATGTCGGCCAGCCGCCCGCGCGCAATGCCTTCAAGGCGATTTTTCTCAGCCTTATCATCGATGTAGGCCTCGATCTCGGCATTGGTATAGCCCAGTCCGCTGGCATGGCTTTTCAACCCATTGAGAAAGCTCAGCCCGCGAAACAGCCGCGCAGAGATCTGCCCGCATTCTTCACTGATTTCATAGGCGATGCCTGCGGCGATGATGCCCTCGCGCACATATGCCACATCTTTCAATGCAGGCTTGGCGGATGTCGCCCCCGCAATGGTGACGGTGGACAGTGTTGCGATTGCAAAAAGGGTTCGTTTCAACATGCTCTTCCTTCATCCAGCTTGGTGCCGGTTCAAGGCTCATGTCGGGGTTTTTGGTGTGCTATTCAATATCAGGTCGGACAGACGCGCGGTTTTGCGCGTATCAGACAAATATCGCCTGCGTATAGCCAAGCTGCACAGCAGCCAAAAGTAAGAACAGATAGAAACATTTGCGCATATCATTCTTTCGTTTGAATGATTTTACCTTAGCGTCAACCATATCACCAACCAACTCACTATTCTGACCGGGGAACAACCGGCATTTACAAAACTACTGTCTGTCTACACCTGTCATATAGTCCGGCGGTGCCCCGTCAGAAAGGGGGAATGGCATCCGATTGGGTCTGAAATTGAGACCGATGCGCACGGATATCGTGACAGTCTTGGCCCGCAACAGAAGACTGTGCACCACACCGCACCAATCAAGGATTTGTTATGTTTTTCGCGACTCAGCGCGGCGGCGCAACTCTACCCCGCCGAAGACCTGCGCCGTGTCGCCATGTGTCTGTAACGCGGTCCACTGCGCCATCCCCTCGGCCACGCTCGGGATATGCCCCTCCGGCACCTCCCAAATCACCAGATGGCTGCGGTCATCCGCCTCAAACCACTCACCCCCGCGCCGCATGAAGTGCCCATGCAGCGTCTTTTCCACAAATCGCCAAAGACTTTCCGCGTCGCGCCAAACCGACAGGGTGCTCGCCGTATTGGGTCGCGCGCTCAGCGGCCCATCCGGATCATTCTGCACCGCATCCATCCCGTCTTCGTCCAGCATCCAGACAAACCCGTCACTGCGCTGCGCCAAGCCATTCACCCGGTCCAGATTATCCTGAAAATCGCGCAGCCGCGGATCATCCCAAGGATACCTCAGCGTGCCAAAATTGAATTCAGCGAGGGGCATCACGCGCTACCAAAAAGCCACTGGTAACCAATCACGCCCGCAACGGCGACGACGATCAACAACCCCAAAATGACCCAGAACGAGAAGACCGCCCCGAAAAACCCACCAACTGCCGCCCCGCCAAGGGCGTAGACAAGCGAAGGTGCCGCCGCCGAGGCACTGACCGTGCTATAGAAATATGCAAGCAGCCCGCCCAACAACGCCCCAATCGCACCCGACACAATGCGCATCCAGTTGGTGCCCTCGGTGCCCGCGCTCAGATCAAAATCGTCCAACATAGCAATCCTATTCAACCGGAGTGGGCGGTGCCGCAAGACTGCCTTCCTGCGCGCCCTCTCGCAATTCTGGCGCCTCAAGGAAGCGGATAACAAAGCCGCCCAATTGATCGTCGGGCACGCTTTTCAAAAATGTACCAGCAAGCGTCCCTTGCGAAATCTCGCGTTCCGCATTGGCGCAATCGTCTTCAAGCCCGCTTCGCGCGACCATTCCGATGGCTCGCGTGCCTATATCGACCGTCAGCCCGGCATTCCGAACAAGAAACCCGGTATTGACGTCTGGCGCCGTCAGCCCCTCATAACCATTCGCCGCCACCTGCTCCGCAGTGACTGTGACACCGAGGCGTCTGTGAATTGCGTTAAGTGTGTTTGGATCATCGACTGCCAACCGTTCCATTTCAGCCTCGAAGAAGCGCATCCGTTGATCTCTTGCAGTCTGATCAAACGTATAGGCATTGCAACCTTCGGCAATGCTTCTTGCCGTGCTGCTCGCAATGATCGTGTCGACAAAGAACTGATAGCCCTCTTCCGGGGTCTCGATAAGACTCCGTTCCAGATCAACCGGTCGGGGCGCCACATCGCAAGCACAAAGCGCTAGAAACGGGATCGCCCAATGCCGCATCACTCGGCAGCGACGCCAACCCGTTTGTGCGCAATGCGGTCTTCGATCTCATCACGGAAGTTCTTGATCAGGCCCTGAATCGGCCAGGCCGCCGCATCGCCGAGGGCGCAGATCGTGTGGCCCTCAACCTGTTTGGTCACGTCAAACAGCATGTCGATCTCTTCGGGGCGCGCGTCGCCTTCGACCAGACGTTTCATCACCCGCATCATCCAACCGGTGCCTTCACGGCATGGCGTACACTGGCCGCAGCTTTCGTGCTTGTAAAACGCCGACAACCGCCAGATCGCCTTGATCATATCGACCGAATTATCCATCACGATCACGGCTGCCGTGCCAAGGCCGGAGCCCAGCTCACCGCGCAGGTAATCGAAATCCATGATCGCGTCCTTCATGTGCTCACCGCGCACACAAGGGACCGAGGACCCACCGGGGATGACCGCCTTGAGGTTACCCCACCCGCCGCGAATACCGCCACAGTGTTTCTCGATCAGTTCTTCAAACGGGATCGACATCTCTTCTTCAACCACACAAGGGTTGTTGACGTGGCCCGAGATCGCAAACAGCTTCGTGCCCGCATTGTTCGGACGGCCCATGCCCGCAAACCATGCCCCACCACGGCGCAGGATTGTCGGCACAACGGCAATCGATTCCACGTTGTTCACGGTTGTCGGGCAGCCATAAAGACCCGCGCCCGCCGGGAACGGCGGCTTCATCCGTGGCATGCCCTTTTTGCCTTCAAGGCTTTCGAGCAGCGCGGTTTCTTCACCGCAGATATAGGCACCTGCCCCGTGGGCCAGATAGATGTCAAAATCCCAGCCCGACTTGGCGGCGTTCTTGCCCACCAGCCCTGCGGCATAAGCCTCATCAATGGCGTTTTGCAGCGCCTCTTTCTCGCGGATGTATTCGCCGCGGATATAGATATAGCAGGCGTTGGCATTCATCGCGAAGCTGGCGATCAGGCAGCCTTCGATCAGCGTATGCGGATCATGGCGCATGATCTCGCGGTCCTTACATGTGCCCGGCTCGGATTCGTCGGCATTCACAACCAGATAGGCCGGACGCCCATCGCTTTCCTTGGGCATAAAGGACCATTTCAGACCTGTCGGGAAACCCGCACCACCACGCCCGCGCAAGCCGCTGGCCTTCATCTCTTCCACGATCCAGTCGCGGCCCTTTTTGATGATGGCAGCTGTGCCATCCCAATGGCCACGCGCCTGCGCGCCTTTCAGCGTGCGGTCGTGCATCCCGTAGAGGTTGGTGAAAATGCGGTCCTGATCTTTGAGCATCAGATACGTTCCCTTGCTAGCTACGGGTCTTTTGCCACAGCTTCCACGTGACGACCAGTGACCAAATGAACGCAGCCAAGGATATCAGGTAAAGCAGAATTTCGAATTTCGGGGCCAGCCCCAAGACAGAGGTGATCCAGGGCGCGGCAATCGCCAAAACGCCCGCAACAGCAATGGTGATCGCGATGATCCGCCCCTGCCGTTCGGTGCTTTTGTCGTGGCCGTCCATCGCCGTCTCCAACTTGTCCTCGCCCCGATTTATCCCTCACCCGGTGAAGTGTCGAGGCATGGGACAGCAAAAAGCCCCGCTTGCGGTGCAAACGGGGCTCTCTATCATCAAAGCGCTGACGGTCTAGTAAACGCCGCCTTTTTTGACCTTTTTGGAAAACTCGGTGGTGCCACCTTTGGCCAAAACCTTGGCCTGTTTGACCCATTCGTCCCGGCTGACCCGGCCTTTGAAGCCTTCAAGGTTCTCATCCACCCATTCGACTTCCTTTTTGCGCCAGCCCGCGACCTGATCAAAGTGCCAGACACCCATCGTGTTCAGCATCTTTTCCAGCTTTGGCCCCACGCCCTTGATCTGTTTCAGATCATCCCCTGCACCACCGCGCGGCGCGGACAGCATTTCGGGCTTGCCATCGGCGGCCACAGGCTTGGCCTTGGCGACTGCAGGTTTTGATTTCGCAGCAGCGGGTTTGGCTTTCGCAGCAGCGGGTTTGGCTTTCGCCGCCGCCGGCTTCGCCTTGGGTTTGGCCGCCGGTTTGGCCTTCTTTCGCGCAGCAGCAGCGGGTTCAGGCGTGGCCGTCACTGCCGCAGCAACCGGAGCCGCTGCCGCAGGCGCTGGCGCAGGCGCAGGCGCAGGGGCAGCTTTCGCCACAGGCGCAGACGCCGCAGGCGCTTTGACCTCACCCATTTTCGGGGCCGGATCACGCCAGCCCAGCATCAGGCAAATGATTGTGATAATCGCGACAATCGCCCCCACAAAAAGCGATCCCATCGCGCCGAATTCCCACACGACCCAGGCAACGCCCGCAGCGATAAGCCCAAACAACGCAGCAACCACGATGATGCCCAAACTAATTGGTGCAGAATCTTTCATCGATTATTCTCCCTCCGGCACCGTTCAAGCGGGCCGTATTATTCCGTCAAACCGGGGATTTTGCACAGAAAAGCACCCCGCCCCGCAGTCTTAGCGGAGTTTTGCCCGAAAATATAAGAGAATTTGCACCCGCCATTCCCCTCAGGGTTTGCCGGGTGGCCGGATGATTACTTTTTGGCCAACTCTGCCGCTTGCGCCATCCAATTGTCACGCTCAATGCGCCCTTTGAATTTCAAACGACTGTCGACCCAGGCAACCTCGGCCTCGGTCCATTTGGCGATCTGATCAAAATGCCAGAAACCAAGCTCATTCAGCACGCCTTCCAGTTTTGGCCCGACACCGCTGATCAGTTTCAGATCATCCGCCCCCGATTTGCGCGGTGCGGTCATGGTGCGTGGCTTCTTTTCGCCCGCAGGTGCGGCCGCCTTGGGCGCTTCCGCTTCGACAGGTGCTTTGGCCTTGGGGGCAGCCTTTGCCTTTGGCGCGGCTTTCGCCGGGGCTTTCGCCTTCGCCGGGGCCTTTTTCGCCGCAGGCTTCGCCTTGGTCGCAACACCGCCGTCATTCCACGGCGTCAGGATCGGCACTTCCGTGCCATCAATGCGCTTGACAGTGTCACCAATGTCGGTCGCCAGTTGCACGCTGGCGTTATACTTGGTCTTACCGCTGTCATAGTCCTTCAGGCTGGTCAGCCCTTTCAACGGCTCGGCCGCAAAACGACCGTTCTGCGGGCCGGGCACAGGCACCTGCCCTGCCGCCAGCTCATCAATGATCTGGCCCAGACGTGTCGCCGTCAGGTCTTCGTAATAATCCTTGCCGATTTGCGCCATCGGCGCATTGGCGCAGGACCCAAGGCATTCCACCTCTTCCCACGAGAACTTGCCATCAGCAGACAGCGCATGCGGCTTGTCAGCAATCTTGTCCTTGCAGACCGCGACCAGATCCTCCGCGCCGCAAATCATGCAAGACAGCGTGCCGCAAATCTGGATGTGGGCAACCGCGCCAACGGGCTGCAATTGGAACATGAAATAGAAGGTCGCGACCTCAAGCCCACGGATATATTCCAAACCCAACATCGCGCTGACATGTTCAATCGCAGGGCGTGACAGCCAACCCTCTTGTTCCTGCGCGCGCCACAACAGCGGAATGATCGCGCTGGCCTGACGGCCCTCGGGGAACTTGGTGATCTGCCCTTCAGCCCAGCGCTGGTTCTCTGGCGTAAAGGCGAAACTGTCAGGTTGGTCAGGGTGCAAACGGCGCAGCATATCAGTTCATTCCGGTCAAAAGGATGCCAGCCGTGAGGCTCGCAAAAGTCAGCGTGGGAATGGCAGTGGCGCCAAACCCTGTCAACAGCAGGACCGCGCCCATGCTCGATCCCAGCAAAATCATCAGGCGCAGGTGCTCGTGATCACGCGGATCGCACCGTCACCGGCCACCTCTGCGCGGCCCTCGGCGCTCAGCTCTGCGGTCAACGACTTCAGCTCTTCTGTGCCGATGGTCGCCTGGCTCAGGATCGCGCCCACGTTGGTTGCGTTCAACTGGCAGCCGTTGCTTTCAATCGCGTCCACCAGCCGTTCCTTGGCCGTCAACACCGTTGGTGCGGGCACTGCTGGGGCCACCGCAGGCGTGGGCGCAGGTGCCGGGTTCGACCCGCGAAAATCGGGAATTTCAAAGCCGTTGCCACAGGCCGTCAGCCCCACCAAAGCGGTCAAAGCGAAAATGCGTTTCATCGGTCAATCTCCCCAAAAACAACGTCCATCGTGCCAATAATCGCGGCCACATCGGCCAGTTGGTGGCCGGTTGCCACATGATCCATCGCCTGCAAATGCAGGAAACCGGGCGCGCGCAGCTTGGCGCGGTAGGGTTTGTTGGACCCATCCGCCACAAGGTAGACGCCAAACTCGCCCTTGGGCGCTTCTACCGCGCAGTAAACCTCACCGGCGGGCACGTGGAACCCTTCGGTATAAAGCTTAAAGTGGTGGATCAGGCTTTCCATATCGGTCTTCATCGCCGCCCGCGTCGGTGGCGTCATCTTGCCCCGGGCCATGATATCACCCTTTTCATGGCGGAGCTTTTCACAGGCCTGACGGATGATGGATGTGGACTGGCGCATCTCTTCCATGCGGCACAGATAGCGGTCATAGCAATCGCCGTTCTTGCCGACCGGGATTTGGAAGTCGAACTCATCGTAGCATTCATAAGGTTGGGACCGCCGTAAATCCCAGGCAAAGCCCGAGCCCCGCACCATCACGCCCGAAAAGCCGTAATTCTGAATGTCTTCCTCGGTGACAACACCGATATCGGCGTTACGCTGCTTGAAAATCCGGTTCTCGGTCAGCAGCCCGTCGATATCGCTCAGCAATTCCGGGAATTCCACCGCCCATTGATCAATGTCCTCGATCAACTGGTCCGGCAGGTCCTGATGCACCCCACCGGGGCGGAAATAGGCGGCGTGCAAGCGCGCACCGCAAGCCCGCTCGTAAAACACCATCAGTTTTTCACGCTCTTCAAAGCCCCAAAGCGGCGGCGTCAGCGCGCCCACATCCAGCGCCTGCGTGGTGACGTTCAGCAGGTGGTTCAGTACGCGGCCAATCTCGGAATACAGCACGCGGATCAGGCTAGCGCGGCGCGGCACTTCGGTGCCCGTCAGCTTTTCAATGGCCAGACACCAGGCGTGTTCCTGGTTCATCGGGGCCACGTAATCCAACCGGTCGAAATACGGCAGGTTCTGCAGATAGGTGCGGCTTTCCATCAGCTTTTCAGTGCCACGGTGCAGCAGGCCGATATGCGGATCGCAGCGTTCCACGATCTCGCCGTCGAGTTCGAGCACCAGCCGCAAAACCCCGTGTGCCGCAGGGTGTTGCGGGCCGAAGTTAATGTTAAAGTTGCGGATCTTCTGCTCGCCCGTGCGCGCGTCCGTGGACCCGTCATCATAGGTGTTGGTGCGAATATCGCCGTCCATCATGCGCTCACCCTCTCAAGGTTGTTCTGCCACGCCTGTGGCAGGCTGCCGAACGTGCGGGCAGCCCAATCGTATTGGTCTTTGAGGAATGCCAGCGCCATCTCGCGCAGCCCCGGTTCCATCTTGGCCTTTGTGCCTGCATGCACGGATTTTGTCGTATCCGCTGGCTCTTGCCGGATGCCCAGAAAGGCGCAGACCTGCTCAAACCCGCCGGGGGCGAGCAATTCCTCGGTAAACATCAGCGACAGGCGGTTTTCCGGCACCGTCGCGGTCAGGCGCGTCACGGCACCCTCGTAATCACTGCGCAAGCCGATCTGCTTGTGCGATTGTTCGGTCAGCACCCGGCGTAGGATATTGTTGGCGGTGCCTTCCAGCGCCTCGCCCTCGCCCACCTTGCGCTTGGCCGCCATGCGCACATGGCTCCACAGCCGCGACAGCGGGTCACGCATCAGGTAAATGATCTTGGTGCGCGGGCTGACCCGCACCATCCGATCTAGCGCGGGACCATCCAGCAGGGCGTAACTGGGCGAGAAATCCGCAACTACGTCCTGATCCGTGCGATCGGCCATCAGCCACGCCAGATACGCCGCATTGCCCTGCCGGTCGGCGCAGAGCATATCGATCTGCTCGGTCAACGCTGCAATCTGCCGGTCCACATTGGCCGCCTGCCAGCCGCGATTGCCAAGGTTCGCCCGGTGGCGGCTGACGCGCAAACGATGCAACTGCCCCTCCAGCGTTTCCAGGTAATCCAGCCGGTCGGCGCCATTCACCGTATCCCAGTAATGCGCTTCCTTGATGTCCCGCAACGCACAAGCGCTATGCCCCTTCAACGCGTCATGCAGCCAAGACGTCCCCGCCTTGGTCGCACCAACACAATAAAGGATCGTGGGGTCGGACATCTGGCCTTAAGCCTCTTCTTTTTTCTCGTCACCGGGCAGGATGTATTCGGCACCTTCCCAAGGGCTCATGAAATCAAACTGGCGGTATTCCTGCACAAGGCTGACAGGTTCATAGACCACCCGCTTTTGCACCTCATCATAGCGCACCTCGGTGTAACCGGTGGTCGGGAAATCCTTGCGCAGCGGATATCCGCGGAAACCATAGTCGGTCAGGATACGGCGCAAATCGGGGTGGCCCGAAAACAGAATGCCGAACATGTCGAAAATCTCGCGCTCGAACCAGTTGGCCGACGGATGCACAGAGATGATCGAGGGCAGCATCTCCTCTTCCCGGATTTGCACACGCAGACGAATGCGGTGGTTCTGATACATGCTCAGGAAATGATAGACGACATCAAACCGCTTGCCCCGCGTGGGGTAATCGACGGCAGTAATATCGACCAAGGTGCTGAACTGGCAGGCCTGATCTTCGCGCAGGAATTCGACAAAGCCCACAAGGTTCGACGGGGCCACGGTCACTGTCAGCTCATCATGGGTCACCTCCCACGACAGCACACAATCGTTGCGCTTTAGCTCCAGATGGGTGCCCAGCTCTTGCAGTGCCTCAGTCATGTCTTGTCCTTTCCGCGTGTCGTCTGGCGCAGATGCGCTTAGCGCTTGATGGTGCCAGTGCGGCGAATTTTGCGTTGCAGCTGCAGAATGCCGTAGAGCAGCGCCTCTGCCGTCGGCGGACAGCCCGGCACATAGACGTCCACAGGCACGATCCGGTCACAACCGCGCACCACAGAATAGCTGTAGTGATAATACCCGCCGCCATTGGCGCAGGACCCCATTGAGATCACGTAACGCGGCTCTGGCATCTGATCATAAACCTTGCGCAGCGCAGGGGCCATTTTGTTGGTCAGCGTGCCTGCGACGATCATCAGGTCCGATTGGCGGGGGGAGGCGCGCGGCGCTGTCCCAAACCGTTCCAGATCATAGCGCGGCATCGAGGTGTGCATCATCTCAACCGCGCAACAGGCCAGACCAAAGGTCATCCAGTGCAAACTGCCCGTCCGGGCCCAGTTCACGATGTCGGCGGTCGACGTGACAAGAAAGCCCTTGTCCTGCAATTCGCGGTTCAACACCTGGGTCGCGACTTCTTTGTCCGCGCCTGCGTCGTTCAATCCGGTTGCGATCCCCATGGACGCCTCTCCCTGGTCTGCTAGGGACGCAAAGAGGCGCCCGCTGTTGGCTATGGTTTGGTTATGCGGCACGCCTCAAAAGGTCAAGGCGACATGGCCGCGCAATGACGATCCAAAGGCCCAACAAAACCATCAAGTTGCCGATCCTGCCGATTGCCGAAGGAAATTTTCATTTCATTAACTTTTTGGGTGTTTCCTAGCCCTTCCGTTGAATGCAAACGCGCGGTGAATTGTGTCGGTGCCGGTAAAGATATTTCTGACCAGCCTGCTAACGGCTGTGACCGCGCTCGCAACGGTCGTGTGCTTGCTATTCTGGATCGCCGCCCAAACCGACAAAATCGCAGCGGCAGAGGTGCAAAAGCGTGTGGCGCATGCGGTTGATGGACTGGTTTTGGCAAACGCCACAATCTCGGCAGACTACGCCAATTGGGAATCGGCCTATGATTGGTATCTGGCCGCCGATGATGATGCGCTTTATGACAATCTGGGCAGCGGTGCCGCAGATAGCCCATCATTTGATATGATCTACCTGCTGAACGCCGACAAACAGGTCACCCATGCCTATGGCCCAGACGTGTATCAATCGGATTTGGAATTTGTCGAACCCTCGATTGTCGCGACCA
The DNA here is from genome assembly GCA_947494675.1 of uncultured Paracoccaceae bacterium. Taxonomy (GTDB): domain Bacteria; phylum Pseudomonadota; class Alphaproteobacteria; order Rhodobacterales; family Rhodobacteraceae; genus CANMYO01. The sequence goes on along the minus strand of CANLVP010000002.1, from coordinate 77,219 downwards.
TCGCGCCCCTCATCACTGATCAACCGCTGAGCCCCTATTTTCAGGTTTCCGGCCTGATAAACGTGGATGATGAGGTGGCCGCCGTCTCTGTCGGCCGGATACAACCTGACGATGTCGCCGCGCTGTCGCCCACCGATATGCCCCTCTTCATCGGTCTACGATGGGTCGATCCCGGTTTTTTGGCGCATGACCTGCTGATTGACGGCCTGTCGATTGCGCCACTTGATCTGACAACAGATCCGTCATCAGCCCTGCGTCTTGTTGACATCAACGGGCAAGCGTTTGGTCAGTTGGTCTGGCAACCGCCACGTCCCGGACCCACCCTGATGAGGCAGGTGGCACCCATTGTCGCGATGGTCGCACTTTTGCTGCTGGCAGGGAGTTTGATTGCGGGTCGCGTATCGGCGCAGCAAGCCCGTGACTATCTGACGGAACGGCTGTCAGCCCGCACCGACCCCATGACTGGCGTACTGAATCGCAACGGGCTGGCCGACGTGGCCGCATTGCCTGAGGTGCAATCTGCCCTGACCGAAGGGCGCGCTGCACTGCTCAATCTGGATATGAACGGGCTTAAGGAAGTGAATGATAACTATGGCCACGCCGTCGGCGATGCGGCCATTGTTGTGACGGCCAAGCGTCTGATCTCTTCGGTGCGTGCGCAGGATCACGTGGCCCGGATGGGCGGCGATGAATTCGTCTGCCTTGTCATCGGTGACGATCCCGCAGTTGCGGCCCATGCGGTGGCAAAAAGGTTTGCCCAGCGATCCGAACGCCCGATCAGAAACGGCGATGTCAGCATCGTCACCGGCGCTTCTATTGGGATCGCGCTGGCCGAACCGGGCGCAGCGTGGGATAAGCTAATGGATAACGCGGATGAGGCGATGTATCAGGCCAAACGGTCGCGCAGCACGGCCCCTGTCATGTTCGGATCAACCGTCGAAATCGCCAGCTAGATAGTTGAAAAGAAACGGTTTGCGTGGCTCATTCCCACTCAAGCGCGCCCTTTTTCCACTCATAGGCAAAGCCAATGGTCAGCACCGCAAGGAAGATCATCATCGACCAAAAGCCGACCATGCTTATGTCCTGGAACGCCACGGCCCACGGGAACAGGAATGCCACCTCAAGGTCAAAGATGATGAACAGGATCGACACAAGATAGAACCGCACGTCGAACTTCATCCGCGCATCGTCAAAAGCGTTAAATCCGCACTCATAGGCGCTGACCTTTTCGGGGTCAGGGTTGCGCACCGCGACAATCGCCGCTGCAAGGATCAGAATGACGCCCAGACCAATGGCGAGGCCCAGAAAAATCAGGATCGGCAGATATTGCGTTGCAAGCTCTTGCACGGGGGGTGTTCCTTTCCCTACGCGGCGCGGTGGCGAAACCGCACCCTATTTGACCCGACACTTACAAGGCAGCCCTTTGGGGGTCAACGGCCCGCAGGCGTTCTGCGGCGGAAATTGATGGCGATTGGGTGGGTTAACTCGCCCAGCGCGGTTTGCGCTTTTCAAAAAACGCCGCAATCCCCTCGGGGGCCTCGTCCCCTTCCCATTGCGCAATCAACGCATCAATCGAATGGGCCACGGCATCGGCATCGATATTGCCGCCTAAGCGCTGCGCCAATGCCTTGGCCGCCGCAACGGCACCGGGCGCGCAATCCAGATAGGGGGCGACTTCTGCCTCGATGGCCATATCCAGATCGTCAGGTGCCACCACTTTGGCCACAATCCCCAGGGTCTGCGCCTCTGCCGCATCAAACCGCCGCGACGACATAAAGACCCGCCGCGCCGCCGCCTCACCCATCCGGGCAATCACATACGGCCCGATGGTCGCCGGGATCAGCCCCAGCTTGGTTTCTGTCAGGCCAAACTGCGCGCCGTCCACCGCGACCACGACGTCGCACACGCAGCACATCCCGACCCCGCCGCCAAAGGCATTGCCCTGCACCCGCCCAATCAACGGTTTGGACAGGCCATTGAGCGCCCCCAACATCGCCGCAATGCTCTCCGCCCCCGCTCGCCGTGTGGCCGCATCCGCGGCGATCTGCTCGCGCATCCAGCCCAAATCGCCCCCTGCGCAAAACGTCGGCCCCTCTGCCGCGAGGACCACCACGCGCACCGCTGGGTCTTGATCCAACTGCGTGGCCGCAGCATGCAAATCGGCGATCAGCGCCGCAGACAGCGCGTTATGCTTGTCCGACCGCGCCAGCGTCAGCACCGCCACCCCGCGCGCATCGACCTCAACCCTTGCCAGCATCACTGCCCCTTTCCGCGCAATCCGCGCGCCATATCTGCCGCGAGAGCCAGTTTTTCTGCATCAACCCCGGTCTCATATCCCGCCTCATGCAGCATCGCGACAACCGCCTCTGTCGCCACATTCCCCGGCGCGCCCGGCGCATAGGGACAACCGCCCAGACCGCCCGCCGCGGCGTCGAAGCTGCGCAAGCCTGCTTCCAAACTCACCGCGATATTGTCCAGCGCCCGCCCGCCCGTGTCATGGAAATGCCCGGCCAGCGCCTCTGCCGGGACCACCTGCATCACCGCATCCAACATCGCGCTGACCCGCGCCGGGTCGCCCTTGCCGATGGTCTCACCCAAGGACACCTCGCCCACGCCCAATGCAAACAACCGCGCCACCACATCCGCAACCTGCGCCGGGGCCACCTGCCCCTCATAGGGGCAATCCGTCACGCAGGACACGTAACCACGCACCGAGACCCCCGCCGCCTTGGCCGCAGCGATCACCGGTGCTGCCCGCTCAAGGCTTTCCGCGACCGAGCAATTCAGGTTCGCGCGGCTAAACCCTTCGGTCGCCGCGACAAAGACCGCCACCGCGTAACCCCCATGTTTTTGCGCCGCCGCAAACCCGTCCCAGCCGCGCATGTTCGGCACCAGAACTGCGTATTCCGGCCCCGGCGCCAGTTCTGCCATCACCGCATCGGTCTGCGCCATCTGCGGCACCCACTTGGGGCTGACAAATGATCCGACCTCGATATGTCGCAAACCGGCATCCGCCAGCGCCCGCACCAAAGCCACACGCTGCGCCACCGAAATCACCCCCGGCTCATTCTGCAAGCCATCACGCGGCCCGACCTCGTGCAGGGTGACAAAGCTCATTCCACCGGCCACGCCGGATAAAAGTTACGCTGATACAGCCCTGTGCCCTCCGGCTTCGCCGCCTGAAACCCTTCACGCGCCTCCAGCCGGGCAAACCACGCAGCGACCTGCGGCGTCGCATCCAGATGCACAAAATGCTTGGCCATATAAACGGCCTGCCCCACAGCAATATCAGCCGCCGAAAACCCCGACCCCAACAGGTAATCACCCGCCATCACCGCCTCAATCGCCTCCAGCGTCTTGCCGAGCCTCGCCGCTTCCAGCTTCATGATAATCGGTGACCGCATATGATCCTCGCGCAGCATCAGATGCTGCTGGGTCAGGTTCGCGCAATGAGAACTCACCGTCTCGGCAAAGTGGATCCAGTCCAGCCATGCCGCGTGATCCTTATGCCCCAAAGGCCGCCCCAGCCCGCGTGGATCAAATCGCTCGCACAGCACCTGGATCATTGCGCCGCTTTCGCGGATCACATGGCCATCCAGCTCCAGCGCGGGCACCCGCCCTGCGGGGTTGAGCTTCAGATAATCCTCTGATCGCAGGGACTTATCAAAGGGATATTCCTCCAGATCGAAATCCACAGACAGCTCATAAAGCAGCCAAAGCACCCGCATCGATCGGGTGCCGGGACAGTGATGCAGCCGGATCATGTCGCGGCCTCAAGCGTCACCAGCGGCGCACCGGCCACCACCTGTCCGCCTGCTGTGGCAGTGACTGCCGCCACCACGCCATCGCGGGGGCTGGTCAAAACATGTTCCATTTTCATCGCCTCCAAAACGACCATGCGCTGGCCTGTGGTCACCGTGTCGCCCACAGCTACTTTCACCGCTTGCACCAACCCCGGCATCGGGGCCAAAACGACATCACCGCCCAGCCCCTCTGCCCCGCGATCCAGCGGATCGGGCAGCGCAAAGGTCACGGGATCATCTCCGAAAACAGTAACAGCATTGGCACCACGATAGGCCCTTGGACAAGCCGCACCATCGCAGAACCACGCCGCTCCGCGCCGCGCGAAGTGGTAAGCCGTGCCCTCCACCTCTGCCGTAATCGCATCACGCGCAACGACCAGTGAAACTGCCGTCTCGCCAATCTCAATCCGGCGCGTCAACGGCTGCCACAGGGTAAACCCCTGCCAAGGCCGCGCCACATCCAAACCCGCCGCGACAATCGCCGCCCAGGCGAGCCGCCAGCCACCTGCGTCAGGTGCCGCGACCAAATCAGGATCACGCGCAATCAGCCCGGTATCTACTTCACCCGCAGCGAAGCCCTTATCTGCCGCCAACCGCTGCAAGAACCCGATATTGGTGACCAACCCGGCCACCTCCGTTCCGGCCAAGGCCCGGCGCAAACCCGCCAAGGCCGCCGTCCGATCCACTCCCGCGACCGTCACTTTCGCGATCATCGGGTCATACCACGGCGAAATCTCATCCCCTGCGCGGACGCCGCTGTCGATCCGCGCATCCTCAGGGAACATCAAATGATCGATCCGCCCGGTCGCGGGCAAGAACCCCGCTGGCACATCCTCAGCATAAAGCCGCGCCTCAAACGCATGGCCTGTAATCTGCAAATCGTCCTGGCGCATCGGCAATCCGCCGCCCGCCGCGACCTGCAATTGCCAAGAAACCAGATCGACCCCCGTGATCGCTTCCGTCACCGGGTGTTCGACCTGCAACCGCGTATTCATCTCCATGAACCAAAAGCCGTCGGCACGCAGCCCGCCTGCCCCGTCGACGATGAATTCCACCGTGCCCGCCCCGGCATAGCCAATCGCCTTGGCCGCTGCGACTGCCGCTGATCCCATCGCGTCACGCACCGCATCGGTCATGCCGGGCGCAGGCGCTTCCTCGATCACCTTCTGGTGGCGCCGCTGCAGCGAGCAATCCCGCTCAAACAGATGCACCGCGTCGGTGCCATCGCCAAACACCTGCACTTCAATATGGCGCGGCTGCTGGATGTATTTCTCGATGAGAACGCGTTCATTGCCAAAGGCGGTCTTGGCCTCGGCCTTCGCACTGGCCAGATGGGCGTCGAATGCGTCGGGCGTTTCCACCAACCGCATCCCCTTGCCGCCGCCACCGGCCACTGCCTTGATCAGCACCGGATAGCCGATGTCGCCCGCCGCCTTGGCCAAGGTCGCGGGCGTCTGGTCCTCGCCCTGATAGCCCGGCACCACCGGCACGCCTGCGGCGACCATAAGGTCCTTCGCTGCGTCCTTGAGTCCCATCGCGCGGATCGCATCTGCGGAGGGTCCGATAAAGACCAGCCCGGCCGCTTCGACCGCTGCCACGAAATCGGGGTTCTCGGACAGGAACCCATATCCCGGATGGATCGCCTCCGCCCCGGTATCAAGTGCCGCCTGAATGATCGCGTCGCCCCGCAAATAGCTCTCGGCCACGGGTGCCGGGCCGAGGCGCACAGCCCGATCCGCCATTTCCACATGCAAGGCACCTGCGTCGGCATCAGAATAGACCGCCACCGTCTCAACCCCCAAGGCACGGGCGGTCCGCATGACCCGGAAGGCAATCTCTCCGCGATTCGCAATCAGGATCCGGTTAAACATCTGTGTCCGCCCCCCGCCGTTGCTGGGTTAAGGCGCGTTCAGACTTTGATGCGCATTGGTTGTGCATACATTCTGCACGGGTCGTGTATGGGTTCTGCATGGCCATTTTACATCCGGAACACGCCAAAGCGCGTCTCAGGTATTTCGCGATTCATTGCGGCAGATAAGGACAACGCCAGCACCGCGCGGCTGTCGCGCGGGTCGATCACACCGTCATCCCAAAGCCGCGCACTGGCATAAAGCGGATGCGATTGTGTGTTGAACATATCAATCGTGGGCTGTTTGAACGCCGCTTCATCCTCTGCCGACCAGTCCTTGCCCGCACGTTCCATTGCGTCGCGTTTCACCGTGGCAAGCACCCCTGCGGCCTGTTCACCGCCCATCACAGCGGTGCGGGACGTGGGCCAGGACCACATGAAGTCCGGGCTGTAAGCCCTTCCAGCCATGCCATAATTTCCGGCACCATAAGACCCGCCGACGACCATCGTGATTTTGGGCACCTGCGTGGTGGCGACGGCAGTGACCATCTTGGCCCCGTGCCGGGCGATGCCTTCGTTCTCATACTTTTGCCCCACCATGAACCCGGTGATATTTTGCAAGAAGATCAGCGGGATTTTCCTTTGTGAACAAAGCTCTACAAAGTGTGCGCCCTTTTGCGCAGCCTCGGAAAACAGCACGCCATTGTTGGCCACAATCCCGCAAGGCCAGCCGTCGATATGGGCAAATCCGGTGACAAGCGTGTCGCCAAATCGTGCCTTGAACTCGTCGAACTTTGACCCATCCACGATGCGCGAAATCACCTCCCGGATATCATAGGGCGTCCGCAAATCGGCAGGTACCGCGTCGAACAAAGTGTCCGCAGAAATTGCCGGAGGTTCGGATTGCAACCGTCTGTTTTCTTTTGCCTTCTTTAGGCTACAAGAGGCAACCGCTTGCCGCGCTAAGGCAAGCGCATGTGCATCATCCTCGGCCAGATAATCGGCCACGCCCGACAGCCTCGTGTGCACATCCCCGCCGCCCAAATCCTCGGCCGAGACGACCTCTCCCGTGGCGGCCTTGACCAGTGGCGGACCCGCCAGAAAGATCGTGCCTTGGTCCCGCACGATGATCGACACATCCGCCATTGCAGGCACATAGGCCCCGCCCGCCGTGCAAGACCCCATGACCACCGCGATCTGCGGGATCCCCTTGGCGGACATCTGAGCCTGATTGTAAAAGATGCGGCCAAAATGGTCGCGATCGGGGAAAACCTCGTCCTGATTGGGAAGGTTTGCCCCGCCTGAGTCCACCAGATAAACGCATGGAATCTCACACTTTTCCGCAATCTCTTGCGCACGAAGGTGCTTCTTGACGGTCATCGGATAATAGGTGCCGCCTTTGACCGTGGCGTCGTTGCAGACCACCATGACCTGCACACCTTCGACCGTCCCGATCCCCGCAATGACGCCAGCACAGGGGGCGGCACCGTCATACATGTCGTGGGCCGCCGTTGCCCCAATCTCTAGAAACGACGCCCCCGGATCAAGCAAGTTGGCGACCCGGTCACGCGGCAGCATCTTTCCCCGGCCGACATGCCGGGCGCGTGATTTTTCCCCTCCACCCAAGGCGGCTGCTTGCGCGGCTTTCTGAACCATTTCAAGGGCTTGCATATGTGCGTCTCTGCTCATGCCTCTGGCCCCTGGTTCAAGTCCAACAGCCCACCATGCGGTCCGGCAGGATAGATCGCCTTTCGCCCATCGGGGTGCTGGCACCGCACGACAAGCCGCACGTTACCCATTCCTGCGGTCGCAAGGCAGTCTGTCAAAGCCGCACCGGCCCCAAATTCCGCAACATATTCAGCGGCATAGCGATTGATGATGTCCGTTTCCGTGACCGGTTGACCGATGCGAAAGCCCAAAACGCCAGCAAAAACCACTAAGCCAGCGATGGGCAAAACGATGAGCCACCGGTTCATCGCAGCGTTCCGGTGTAGGCGATCAGGTCCAAGGTGCGTTCCGCCGTCATCTGCATCACGCAATCGGCCCCTGCGATTTGGCGGAATGATCCGGATCCCCAGGCCCCATATTCCATCGCGCAATTGGCGTCGCGAAAAGCGATCCAGGCGCGCTGCGCCTCTAGCACCTGTTGGTCGCGGACGGCGTATTCGGGGAAGTATTCTAGATCCGCCTCATCCATCGCCTTGGCGAAGGCGCGGGCCTCTTGATAGGCGACGTTCAACCGCTCGTCCCAAACGTCCCGTTCATCCAAAAGGCAGAACATCATCCCCACAGTGGATTGGCCGCCCTCTTCATTTTCCATGCAGAAACTGGCCGCTTCCCCGATACACTCCGTGCTCTCGCAGGACATAATGCTTTGATATAATTCGGCTAAATGCTGTTCGGCAGCCGCAGGTGTCGCGAGTACCATAGACAAGATCGCAAGCCACTTCATAGCATCGTCCCCATCAATTCGCGGCCCACCAGCATCCGGCGGATTTCGCTGGTGCCGGCACCAATCTCCATCAGCTTGGCGTCGCGGAACAACCGCGCCACAGGCGCATCTGCAAGGAACCCCGCACCGCCCATCGCCTGCACCGCTTGGTGGGCCTGTTTCATCGCCTCTTCGCTGGCATACAGGCAGCAAGCGGCGGCATCCTGACGGGTTACCGTGCCCGCATCGCAGGCCTTTGCGACTTCATAGACGTAGGCCCGGGCAGAGTTCATCGCGGTATACATATCCGCGATCTTGCCCTGCATAAGTTGAAAGTTCCCAATAGGTTGGCCGAATTGTTTGCGGCTCGCGAGATAGGGCATCACCTCATCCAGACAGGCGGCCATGATGCCAAGGCCAATGCCTGCAAGCACCACACGCTCATAATCCAGCCCAGACATCAGGACCGCAACGCCGCGCCCCTCTTGCCCCAGCACGTTGTCAAACGGCACTTCTACGTCGTCGAACACCAGTTCGGCGGTGTTGGACCCGCGCATCCCCAGCTTGTCGAAATGCGGCGAGGTGCTAAAGCCGGTCATGTCCTTTTCGATCAAAAAGGCGGTAATCCCGCGTGACCCGGCATCGGGGTCGGTCTTGGCATAGACCACCAGCGTGTCGGCGTCGGGGCCATTGGTGATCCAGTATTTATTGCCGTTCAGCCGGTAGTGATCGTTGCGTTTTTCCGCCCGCAGCGACATCGACACAACGTCGGACCCTGCCCCGGCCTCTGACATGGCCAGCGCGCCCACATGGCGCCCCGAGACAAGGCCCGGCAGGTATTTCTGTTTCTGGTCTTCGGTTCCGTTCAGCTTGATCTGGTTCACGCAGAGGTTGGAATGCGCGCCATAGGACAGGCTGACCGAGGCGCTGGCGCGGGCGATTTCCTCAACCGCAACGGTGTGGGCCAGATAGGACATGCCCGCCCCGCCATAGGCCTCTTCCACCGTGACGCCCAAAAGCCCCAGCTCACCCATTTCGGTCCAAAGCTCTGACGGGAAAGCGTTTTCTGCGTCGATGGCAGCGGCCATCGGCTTAAGCCGTTCCTGCGCCCAAGCGTGGACCATGTCGCGCAGCGCATTGGTATCTTCGCCCAGATCAAAGGTCATGGAAGACAAAAACATGCGGCGACTCCATTTATTGAACGCTTGTTCATTTTATGGCGGCAAGGGCCCGCAGGTCAAGCGTCATCAACACCCGAAAGGTGGAATGACCGATGGAAAGAGGTGTGGGTCAGGCGGCGGCTTGCCAGACGGCGCTGACCTCGGCGCGGATGATCCGGGCGATCAGGGCGCAGTCGTCCTCTGAAAAGGTCAGTGGCAGGCGCATGTCCATGATGCCCGTCAGGATGCGGTCGCTTGCGGGCATGGCCTCTGCGGGGGCATAGCGCCAGCTGTCATAGCGGCTGGTAAAGCCCACCGGCTCAGCCCCGCCGAACCATTTCAGCTCAACCCCCCGCGCCGCACAACGGGCCTGCACATCGGCGATGGCTTCGGGTGACCAATCCAGCAGCAGGAACTGGAAAGACGACGCCACATAGCTTTCGGATGCGGTCCGCGGCACGAGAGTCAGGCCCGGCACGTCGCGCAAACCGTCCTCAACCACGGCATAGCGCGCATTCCAGCGGGAGGCTTGCGTCGCCAGATCGCGCAACTGCGGGCGCAGGATCGCAGCGCGCAGGTTGTCCATGCGGCCAGAGATATTCGGCGTCTCATAGCGGAGTTGCGCAAAGGCCTCAGGCGGCGGCCCTGCGGCATGAGAGGTATAAAGCATATAGCTACCTGACAGCATCGTCGCCCGCGCCATCCCCTCCGCGTCGTCGGAAATCAGCAGGCCGCCCTCGCCCGAGTTGATGTGTTTGTAGGTCTGCGTCGAAAAACAGCCGAACCGCCCGAAGGTGCCTGAGGGTTTGCCATTCCACGCAGCGCCCATGGTATGCGCGCAATCCTCGACCACTGCGACGTCTGCGGCATCACACATGGCCATCAGCGCATCCATATCGCACAGATGCCCTCGCATATGGCTGAGAAGCAGCACGCTTGCCTGATCCAGTTTGGCGGCCAGATCATCTAGGTCGATCACGAGGTCCTCGGTCACGCCGACAAAGACCGGCACCGCCCCGACACCCGCAACGGCGCCCGGCACCGGGGCCAGCGTAAAGGCATTGGTCAGCACCTTGTCGCCCGGCTTGACGCCACAGGCCCGCAGCGCGGTGCCGATCGCGTAGCCGCCAGACGCGACAGCCAGACAATAGGCGGACCCGACAGAGGCCGCGAATTCCTGTTCCAGCAGGACCGTTTCGGCGACCTCTCCGGGCACAGTGTTGTAGCGGTGCAAACGCCCGCCCCGCATCACCGCGATGGCCGCATCAATCCCTTCATCTGGGATCGGTTCTTGCTGGGTGAAACTGCCGGTGAATCGCTCTGTCATGACGCTACAATGCGTCAATGTAAGCGCTTACGTCAATCGGGTCCGCGCGCTATCCGATCAGGCGGGTGACCACTGCCCCAAGCTGACTGTAGTCGCTGATCAAGCCTTCCGGTTCCAGCGCCGCCATATCGCCGCCGCCAGGGCCAAAAGTGACCAGGATGGACGGCACGCCGGCATTCCGCGCCGTGTTGCGGTCGGTATCGGTATCGCCCACCAGCACGACGCGCTGGGGGTCCGCCCCGGCACGGCGTGAGGTTTCGTGCAGATGTTCGGGGTCTGGTTTGCGCACAGGCAGGCTGTCGGCGCCCAAAACCGCGCCAAAGTCGTCCAAGATGTCCAACGACCGCAGGAGCTTAATCGCCAGCGCCTCGGGCTTATTGGTGCAGATCGCGACCTTGTAGCCTTCACCGCGCAGATCGCGCACAGCCTCCATCGCGCCGGGGTAAAGCACCGTGTGATTATTGATCGCGGCGTCATAGTAACCGAGCAGCGGCTGGTATTGGCGGTCGACCTCGTCTTCGCCATGAGTGCCGGTGCGCGAAAACCCCAGCCGTAGCATCGCCCGCCCACCTTTGAGCGCGGTGCCCGCGTCTTGGGTGGGGTCCAACACATCGCCGAGGCCCAGATCGCGAAAACAGGCATTCGCGGCGGCAATCAAATCGCCGCTGGTATCTGCCAATGTGCCGTCCAAATCAAAGATCACGCCGCGCATATCTGCCCCTTTGCTGTCGCGAGCGTTGTAACGATGCGTAATTGGATGTGAACCCCCATGTCTTGTGATATCGTGCAAAGCGGATACAAGACCCAAAAACGGGCGAGACAGGTATATGGCCACAGCTTTCATCATTCTAGCCGCGGGCAAAGGCACGCGCATGCAGTCGGATCTGCCCAAAGTGTTGCACCCGCTCGCTGGTGCGCCTTTGTTGGTCCACGCCATGAAATCAGGCGCGGCCCTTGATCCCGCCGCTATGGTGGTCGTCGCAGGCCACGGCGCTGATCTGGTTGAGGCTGCGGCCAAAGACTGGAACCCCGACGCACAGATTGTGGTGCAATCGGAACAGCTTGGCACCGCGCATGCGGTGGCGCAGGCCCGTCCGGCGCTGAAGGACCACAAGGGCGATGCCTTTGTCCTTTACGGCGACACCCCCTTTATCACCGATACCACCTTGGCCGCGATGGCCGCAGCCCGCACAACCCACGACGTGGTCGTGCTGGGGTTTGAGGCCGCTGATCCCGGCCGCTACGGGCGGTTGGTGATGGATGGCACGACCTTGACCCGGATCGTTGAGTTCAAGGACGCCGATGAAGCGACGCGCGAGATCACTCTGTGCAATTCCGGTGTGGTTTGCGCCGATGCCGCCACCCTGTTTGATCTGGTCGACGCAGTCGGTAACGACAATGCGGCGGGCGAATACTACCTGACTGATATCGTTGAGATTGCCCGCGACAAGGGGCTGACCGCCACCGCCGTGTCCTGCGATGAGGCCGAGACCCTTGGCATCAACTCCCGCACAGAGCTGAGCGCAGCAGAGGCGCTGTTTCAGCAAAACGCACGCGCCGCCTTGATCGGCGATGGCGTCACATTGCAGGCCCCAGAGACGGTCTTTTTGTCGCATGACACAGTGATCGGACGCGACGCGGTGATTGAGCCTAACGTAGTTTTTGCCCCCGGTGTCACAGTGGAAACCGGTGCCACGATCCGCGCCTTTTCCCACTTAGAAGGCTGCCACGTCAGCCGCGGTGCTGTCGTCGGCCCCTATGCCCGTCTGCGCCCCGGCGCTGAACTGGCCGAGAACGTTAAGGTCGGCAACTTTGTGGAAATTAAAAAAGCGCAGATCGCCGAAGGGGCCAAGGTCAACCACCTGTCCTATATCGGCGACGCGACCATTGGCGCGGGCACTAACGTCGGGGCGGGCGTGATCACCTGCAACTACGATGGCGTCTTTAAGCACCAGACAACGATTGGCGAAAACGTCTTTGTCGGGTCGAATACGATGCTTGTTGCCCCGGTAACACTGGGCGATGCCGCAATGACCGCAAGCGGGTCCGTCATCACCCGCGACGTGGCTGCCGGCGATCTCGCCGTGGCCCGCGCGCGGCAGGACAACAAAGCGGGCTTTGCCACGCGGATGTTCGAAAAGTTAAAGAAAATGAAGGCCAAAAAGGCCAAGGGGGCTTAGAAATGTGCGGAATTGTAGGTGTTCTCGGCGATCACGAAGCCGCCCCCATCCTAGTTGAAGCTCTGAAGCGGCTCGAATATCGGGGCTATGACAGCGCCGGAATTGCGACCGTCCACAACGACCGGCTGGACCGCAGACGCGCGGTTGGCAAGCTTGTGAACCTCTCGGATGAACTGGTGCACAACCCACTCGCGGGCAAGTCCGGCATCGGCCATACCCGTTGGGCAACCCACGGTGCACCGACGGTCAGCAATGCCCACCCCCATGCGGCTCGCGGCGTGGCCGTGGTCCATAACGGTATCATCGAAAACTTCCGCGAGTTGCGTAGTTTTCTCTCCGACAATGGCATCAGTTTCAGCACCGAGACCGACACAGAAACGGTCGCTTTGTTGGCACAATACTACCTCGATCAAGGCAACAGCCCGCGCGATGCAGCAGAGCAGACGATTGCCCGCCTCGAAGGGGCTTACGCGCTGTGTTTTCTTTTTGACGGCGAGGACGATCTGCTGATCGCGGCGCGCAAGGGCTCTCCCCTCGCGATTGGACACGGAGAAGGCGAAATGTTCGTAGGCTCTGACGCCATTGCGCTGGCGCCGATGACCGACAAAATCACCTATCTGGATGAAGGCGACTGGGCCATCATCACCCGCAACTCGGTTGAAATCCGCGACGCCAATGGCGCGCTGGCCAACCGCGACATGCGTGTCATCCAGATTGACACGACCCGCGTCGATAAAGCCGGGTTCAAACACTTCATGGCCAAGGAAATCGCCGAACAACCCACCGTTCTACAAGGCGCACTGGCTCATTACACGGATGGTAAGACCGTCACCCTGCCTGGCGATGGCCTCGATTTCGCAAAGGTCGACCGCTTGACCATGGTTGCCTGCGGCACCGCCTACTACGCCTGCATGGTGGCCAAATACTGGTTCGAACAAATCGCACGTCTGCCCGTCGAAATCGATGTGGCGTCCGAGTTTCGCTACCGCGAACCGCCCGTGCCGGATGGCACCGTGGCGCTGTTCGTCAGCCAATCGGGCGAGACAGCGGATACCCTTGCCGCGCTGCGCTATATGGAAGGCAAAGCGGAGAAGATCGTGTCGGTAGTCAACGTCGCCGAAAGCACGATTGCGCGGGAAAGCGATCTTGCCCTGCCGATCCTCGCTGGGGCGGAAATCGGCGTGGCCTCAACCAAGGCATTTACCTGCCAATTGACCACTCTGGCGATGCTGGTGCTGAAGGCCGCGCAGGATCGTGGGCACATCACCGACCTCGCGCCATATCTGGCGGACCTCGCCGCGTTGCCTGGCATCATGAACGTCGCGCTGACCATCGAAGGGGCCGTTCAGGACATTGCGCAGGAATTGGCAGAGGCTCGTGACATCCTGTTTCTGGGCCGGGGCCAGATGTATCCGCTCGCCCACGAAGGCGCGTTGAAGCTGAAAGAAATCAGCTACATACACGCCGAAGCTTATGCTTCTGGAGAGCTCAAGCATGGCCCCATCGCACTGGTCGACGCCCATGTGCCGGTCATCGTGATGGCCCCGCGCGATGCGCTTTTCGACAAGACGATCTCAAACATGCAAGAGGTCATGGCCCGCGGCGGCAAAGTGCTGTTGATCACCGACCGCAAGGGCGCAGAGGAAGCAGGATCAGGTGTCTGGCGCACTCTGATTATGCCCGAGGCGCCTGACCTGCTCGCGCCCATCGTCTATGCGGTGCCCGCGCAGTTGCTCGCATATCATACGGCTGTGGCCAAGGGCACGGATGTCGATCAGCCCCGCAATCTGGCCAAATCCGTGACGGTCGAATGACGGCTGATGACGCCCTCGCGCAACTGGGCGGTGACGTCCAAAAAGCCACCGAAATGCGGGCCTATCACAAGGTCGACCGTGTCTACCTTGGCGTCGCCAACCCGGTGATCGATGCCCACGTGAAAGACTGGCGTGCCGCGCTCACCCTCGACGACCGGCTGGCGTTGGCCGCAGATCTATGGCGCAGTAACGTCCACGAAGGCCGGGTTGCCGCGGCCAAGCTTTTGACCCAAGCCCGCATCCGCCCCGACGACACCGCCGCCTGGGAGCTGATCGCAAGCTGGGTCCCTGAATTTGACGCCTGGGCCGTGGCCGATCACGCCAGCATTGCAGGTCAAAAACGGCTGGTGATGGACCCCAGCCGCCTTGATCAGGTGGAAAGCTGGACAACGTCAGACCACATGTGGACCCGCCGCGCGGCGCTTGTGATGACGCTGCCATGGACCAAGCAAAACAACCCCAAACCAGCGGAACTCGAAGCACGTGACCGCATCCTCGGCTGGGCTGCGACCTATGTCACCGATTCCGAATGGTTCATCCAAAAGGCCGTGGCGTGGTGGCTGCGCGAATTGTCCAAACACGACGCGCCCCGCGTCATCACATTCCTCGACAATCACGGCGAAAGCATGAAACCCTTCGCCCGCAAGGACGCTGCACGCAAATTGCCTTAGGCTTTCTTTGGTCCACAAATATCCCGGGGTCTGGGGCAGCGCCCCAGTCAACATCAGAAAAATAACCACATTAATTCAATGGCTTCCGGGACGGTGGGCGGGGCGCCTTGACCGCGCGAGCGGGCAACAGCGGCGCCCGGCGAACTATTCGGCGAAAACGCTGATCTCGTGCAGACCGGCCAATGGCGCCTCAAGCAACCGCATCGCGGCGAGCGAGATTTCTGCCCCCGACCCCGCTGCTCCGCCAGAGGGGCGCAGTTCGACATTCACCGAATTGCCCTCCCACGTGATCCGACCGGGTTTGAGCTCGCTCACCAATGCTGTCTCAACCCAGATTCCGGGCTCTGCTGGATTGCCCAAAGTGCCGATGGCCGTGCCGAGATTTTGTTCGCCGGCGGGTTCGGGTGCCGCAAGAGCCGCTTCGCGATCTTCCTGCGTTGTGGTGTCAAATTGTTCAACCGTGCGCGCGGTGGGTGGCGGCGGCGGTGGCGGGGTTGGGTCAAGCGTTGGTTGCGGGGCCGTGGTCGGGGCGTCGACGACGCCGGGCGCGAAGGCCGCTTGGAATTCGGTACAGGCCGTGACAGCCAAGAGCGGGATCAGGATAAGACGTTTCATGGCGCAGACGTTATGGTGCCGCAAAGGGCGTGACAAGCGCCGCGTGTCACCTTGCGCAGGGCTTTGCCGGGGCTTAGGTTATCCTCATGAATGCTCCCCTGATCGATCCTTTTGCCCGCGCGATCAATTACTTGCGCCTTTCCGTCACGGATCGCTGCGATTTTCGCTGCGTTTATTGCATGTCCGAAACGATGACCTTCCTGCCCAAGAAGGACCTGTTGACGCTGGAAGAGCTGGATCGCATGTGTTCGACCTTTATCGGGATGGGCGTCAAAAAGCTGCGGATCACTGGCGGGGAACCGCTGGTCCGGCGCGATATCCTCAAGTTTTTCAAGGGGATGACCCGCCATCTGGACAGTGGCGATCTGGAAGAGCTGACGCTGACGACGAATGGCAGCCAGCTGGAAAAACATGCGGCGGATCTATATGCCGCAGGGGTGCGGCGGATTAATGTTTCGCTGGATACGTTGGACGAAGACAAGTTCGCCAAGATCACCCGCTGGGGGCGCTTGCCGCAAGTTTTGCGTGGGATTGATGCGGCGCAAGCTGTTGGTTTGAAAGTAAAAATCAATGCCGTGGCACTCAAGGGTTTCAACGAGGATGAGCTGTTCACCATGGCCGCATGGTGTGCGGCGCGGGACGTGGATCTGACCTTTATTGAGGTCATGCCGATGGGGGATTTGGGCAATGAGGACCGGATCGGCCAGTTTTGGTCACTCAAGGACCTTCGCAAAACGCTTGAAAACCAATTCACGCTGACCGATTTGCCCGACCGCACCGGTGGTCCGGCCCGTTACGTGCGCATCGAAGAAACAGGGCAACGCATTGGTTTCATTACACCTTTGTCCCACAATTTCTGCGAAAGCTGCAACCGTGTGCGGATCACTTGCACCGGCGAAATCTATACCTGTCTGGGGCAAGAGGGGCACGCCGATTTGCGTGGGCCGCTGCGGTCATCCGAGAGCAATTCACCGCTGGAAGAGGCCATTCGCGCGGCGATTTCCAACAAGCCCAAGGGGCATGACTTCGACTATTCCCGCCAAAAGGTGGACGGTCAGGTTAACAGACATATGAGCCATACGGGCGGTTAGATTCGCCAATGCAGAAACTGCCAAGAAACCGTGCAGAAACGATGCACAAACCATATGCATCGAAGTCTTAAGCTGCGTTAACCAAGCAGACGGGCAGCGACGTCGCGGGCTAATGTGTCTTCCACCGTTTCGGCTTCGATTTCATCCACGATCCGCATTACACGCGCCACATGTTTTTGCGCCTGCACGATCTTGTTCGAGCCGCGGTTGATCTTGGCCTGCAGTTCCGCGTTCGAACGGCTGTAGTAATGGTTCAACTGGATCGCCGCGTTGGAATAAAAGGCACGGTTGGCGCGGTCCTTATGCGTGGCCAAGGTGCCCACGTCATTCACGCCGATCCCTGCCCCGTCGATGTCAAAGCTATGCACCCGGACGCCTGTGACGCGGGTCGGGTCGACGATACATTTCCAGTTCAGACTATGGGTCGCCTTGGTCGGGTCGGACCGTTGCAGGTAGTTGGTTAAGATCCCGCCCTCTGGCGCATCCTCAAAGCCATTTCGTCCGAACATATGCCATGGCAGCGAGACTTGCGCGTGATCTGAAAGGTCCACCAAGGCGGTGGGCAGATCAGGGGCCGTCACTGGGATCAGAAATTCATCGACATCGATGAAGGCCAGCCAACGAAAGCCTGCGCCAAAGTTGCGCAGGGCATGGGCGTAGGCGAGGACTTGGTTATGAATTTCGGCACCGCTGCGGCCGTCCTTCAGCTTTTGGTCCCATGGAAACACTGTCAACGCATCGGCAGGCAGCGTGTCGCGCAGGACATCAGCCGTGCCATCGGTCGAGCCGTTGTCGTAGACGATGAAGTGGCGCACACCGGCGGCGTGATGAAAGGCGGCCCATTCGGCGATATGCCTCGCCTCATTCTTGACGATCAGCACGATGCCAAGGTCCGCGCGGTTGGGCTGTGCCACGGGTGGTGTCAGGGCCAGTTTGGTGATGGTGCGCGGACGCCAGAACATGTCACAAATCCCCTTTCAACCGGGCGGCAATACGGGCCGTGTCAAACCCTGCGTCCGTCTGCGGGATATAGTAGCGGGTGGCAAGCCATGTCAGGAAACGCGCGCGTAAATCGGCGTCAAAACCGGCGTTGGGCGCGTTTTGCAGGGCCTGCGCGAGGGCATCGGCAGAGCCTGCGTGATCGGCGATACCGGGGATGGCGTAAAAGCTGTCGCCGGTGGTGATGACAGGTTTGTCCCAGAACATCGCTTGCAACCCCATGGAGGAATTGACCGTGAGCACAGCGCGGGAGGCCGCCACCTGGGCAAAGCTATCGGTTTGATTATCCAGCACGATCCGCGCGCCTGACGCGATGGCCGCGTTGATCTGATCGGTGAGTTTCACCTTGGCGCTGGGGTGTTCCTTGAGCCGCAGGTGCCAGCCATCGGGCAGTGCGGCGGAGGCTTTGGCAAGCGCTGCGATGAACCCGGTCGCAGAGCCGACCCAGCCTGCAAAGAGGATCATTTGGCTGTCGTCGGGCACCTGAAGCGGAACAAAAATATAGGGTTCATCTGGGGCCGCGTCATTTGATTGGGCGACGTCACTACGCCGTGCTGTACGGGATTCGAATTGCGATTTGATCTTGTCCAAGAGTTCCGCGTCGGGGGGGATATCGGCGTAATGGGCCGGGTGTTGCGGGACTGACCCTTCGGCGTTGACGCCTTTTGGATCAAGGGTGAGGTAGCCCGGTAGCGGGCTGAGTTCGGCAAAAAGCCGGGCGGCCCCGGCGTCTTGTGCGGCCAACATCACCGCGCGCCGTGTGCCAGTCAGGCCCTGCCAGCACAGGGCGATATGGTCAGGGTGCGCGGCGAACCAGCGGCGGGCGAAGTTATAGCGGCCCTTGAGAAAGGCGAGCTTGGCGGCCTTGCCCCAGGGACTGCGTGGTTTGCGTTTGGCGCGGTTCAGGCAGTCAACGGCACGGGCCGTGGTTTCGGGAAAGCCTTTCCCCGACACAGCCACGGCAGACAGCGCCTGCCCGCCCCCTGCCGCCTGCGTGATGGCGGCAAAGAACCGGGCCTTCTGGCGGTGTTTGGTCGGTTCAGGCAGCCATGCAATACGGGTCATGGCTGCTTGATAAGCGATCACTTTGGCAAACGGTAGACGTCAGGCGGTTTTCACGCCTAACGCCGGTGGTGAGCCAAAATGATCTATGCGTTAGCGGTCGCGATACGGACCTTCGTAGATGTCGAAGGTAAATTGCGAAAAGTCGATGGTATCGATGGGCTTGCCAGTGTTCACGCATTTTGCTTCCGCCCCAATCATGCCGCGGCTGGTGTATGCATTCGTGACCTGGTGAAAGAAAGTCAGATCACGCGACAAAACTTCGCGGCCAGCGACAAGCCGGGACTTGGCCAACAGCTGTCGGTTGAGGCGGGTAAATTTCGGCCCGCCATGCGACGCCCAAGCCCCACAGAGCACCAGTTGGCCTTCGCCGGTTTCCCGAACCCCAACGGACAAAGTGATCTTTCCACTGCGGTCCCAAGGGATGGTCGATGTCAAGAAATTATCATCGACTGGAACGCTTTGCGCTTGTGCGGTCGTTGCAGCGAAGAACAGGCAGGTGGCGGTCGCCAAGTATTTTAACATGTTGAACTTTCAATTCGTGGTTGCATACCGCAACTTACCGGGCTGGCAGACGCTGTTCAACCACTTCCGCCCACCAAGAACAGCCCGCAGGGATCGCTTCATCGTTAAAATTGTATTTAGGGTGGTGGACGGATGCGCCATCGCCGTTGCCCACAAGGATATAAGCGCCGGGGCGCTCTTCGAGCATGAAGGCGAAATCCTCGCCGCCCATGACAAGGGGTGCCGTTTCGCATTGGCCCGAGACGGATTTGGCGACATCGGCGGCAAAGGCGGTTTGCTCGTCCGAGTTGATCATGACCGGGTAGCCGCGGACGTAGTCGACGTCTGCGGTGCCGCCAAAAGTTGCGGCGATGCCGGTGGCGATCTCGGTCAGGCGCTTTTCGGCAAGGTCCCGGATTTCAGGCGAGAGGGTTCGCACGGTACCCCGCAGTTTGACCGATTGCGGGATCACGTTGTGGGCCTTGGACGAGGTTTCAAAGCTGGTGACCGAGACGACAACCTGTTCGACGGGATCGGCGTTGCGGCTGGCGATGGTCTGGAAGGCGACGACCATGTGGCTGGCCATGACGGTTGTATCGACGGTTTCCTGCGGTTTAGCGGCGTGGCCGCCCTTGCCCTCGACCACGATCTCGAACTGGTCGGCGGCGGCAAAGAAGGCGCCGGGGCGGATCGCGAAATGGCCGACGGGTTTACCGGGCCAATTGTGCATGCCGTAAACCTCGTCGATGGACCAGCGTTCCATCAACCCGTCTTCGCACATTTCACGGCCACCGCCGCCACCCTCTTCGGCGGGTTGGAAAATGACGACGACGGTGCCGTCGAAATTGCGAGTTTCGGCAAGATATTGCGCGGCACCGAGCAGCATCGTGGTGTGGCCGTCGTGGCCGCAGGCGTGCATCGCGCCTTTGGTTTTGGAGGCATAGGGCAGGCCTGTGTCTTCGAGGATTGGCAGGGCGTCCATGTCAGCGCGCAAGCCGATTGTGCGGCCAGACGTATTGGTTTTGCCTTTGATCACGCCCACTACACCCGTGCGGCCAATACCGGTGGTGATGTCATCGACGCCGTATGATTTCAGCTTGTCGGCGACGATTTGCGACGTGCGGTGGGTTTCGAACAGGATCTCTGGGTTTTCGTGCAGATCGCGGCGGATCGCGGTGAGATCGGGCAAGAGTTCGGCGAAGCGGTTTTTGACGGGCATGGGGAGACTCCTTTTGCGGTGATCATAGTGCTTTGGCGGCGAAGGAACAGGGGGCGCTGCCCCCGGCAGCGAGCGGCCTCCCCCGAGATATTTATGGACCAAAGAAAGCCTAAAGATTTGGTCCAAGGACGAGGGGCGCGCCATCGGTGAAACGGGACAGGCGGAAGCGGGAGAGATCGTGACCGGTGGGGGTGTTGGTGGCGAGGCGAGTGGCGATGCGGCCCATGGCGGGGCCGATGCCAAAGCCGTGGCCGCACATGCCGGTGCAGATCGTCAGGCCCTGCAAGTCTGCGCATGTGTCCACAACGGGCACCACGTCAGGCATGGTATCGATCAGCCCGGCCCATGACGCCTTGATCCGGGTGCGGCCTAGCGATGGGAATGTGTCGGTGAAGTCGCGGGCCAGTTTGGCGACTTTGGTGCGATTGGGGGATGGGTCGAGGACGCGCATCGCCTCAAACGGGCTGGGGGTGTCGCCGGACCAGCGGCGCGGCGTGCGCCATGCGTCGGGGTATCCGCGCGGGGCAGCGGGCAAAAGCCGCGTGCCAAGCGGGTCCTTGATCAGTTGCGGCGCGAAATTGGTGAAGGCGCGGAAGGCATCGGGGCCGACGAAGAGTTCGTGGAAGCCTGCGGGGGCCAGCGTATATCCACCATCTTCGCGGCGACGCCATGCGAGGCGGTTATCAACGCCGCCGCCTGCATAATCGAGGGCCGCCATGGGGTCGGTTTGGGCGACTGTGGCGCGGACCGAGAGTTGCGGGATTGAGACACCGTGGCGGCGCAGCAGAAGCGAGGACCACGCGCCGCCTGCCAATACCACGGCATCGGCGGCGATGCGGCCCTTTTCTGTGATCACGCCTTTGACGGCTCCGGCGGCGATATCCAAAAGCCGCACGGCGCAGTTTTCGATCACCGTCACACCATCGCGGACGGCGGCCCGGGCCATGGCAGGCACGGCGACCCACGGCTCTGCCCGCATATCAGTGGGCGTATGCAGCGCACCTGCCCAGGAGCGCCCTGCCCCCGGCAACATGGTCGCTACGTCATTGCTGTCGAGAATGCGGGAGGAGACTTGATAAGGCGCGGCTTGGGTGAGCCAATCGGCATAGCGGTCCATCTCGGCCTGATCTTTCGCCAGATAAAGCGTGCCGGTGTCGCGCAGGCCAATGCTGCCTGTTACAGCCTCGAGCCCGGACCACATGGTTTGCGCCTCGAGCATGATTGGCAGTTCGGCGATGTCGCGGCCCTGCGCCCTGATCCAGCCCCAGTTGCGGCTGGATTGTTCGCCAGCGATGCGGCCCTTTTCCAAAAGCACGACCTTGTGGCCAGCTTTTGCAGCCTCCCACGCGGTCATGACCCCGATGATGCCTCCACCGATGACAACCACATCGGCCTGCCGCGGCAAAGTTGCGCGGTGTTCGATGGCCGTGGCCGCGGTGATCATGCGGCAAGCGTGTCGACGAGCCGGGCGATGAATGCCTCACCCTGTCGAAACTGATCGACGGTGATGAATTCGTTGGGCTGGTGCGCTTGGGCGATGTCGCCGGGGCCGCAGACCACGGCAGAATAGCCGCGTTCCTGAAACTGGCCTGCTTCGGTCCCGTAGCTGACAACGTTGTGGCTGTTGTCGCCTGTGAGGCGACGCGCGAGTTCTTCGGCGCTGCCTTGGGTTTCGGGCACGAGGCCGGGCACAAAGAACTTTGGGTCGGCCATGATCCCTGCTTCGGGCCGGATGGCTTTCATCTCGGCCTCAATCTCGGCCAGTTTAGCGTGAAAGCGGGTCTTCCAAGCCTCAATATCATCGCCGGGGACCACGCGGAAATCAAAGCCGAAGCGGCAGTCTTTGGCAGTGATGTTATGGGCGGTGCCGCCGCTGATCTGGCCCACGTGCAGCGTGGTATAGGGCGGGTCAAAGGGGGCAGCGATTTCGTTGGGCGTTTTGGCCGCGTTTTCGACGTTCACCTGATTGGCCCAGTCGATCAGTTTGGCGGCCATCATGATCGCGCTCACCCCTTGGTAGGCGATTGAAGAATGCACTTCAAATCCCTGAAAATGCATGTGAAAGCCAAGTCCGCCCTTATGGCCTGTGACAACCTTCATCATGGAGGGCTCACCTACAAGGACAGTGTCAGCGCGGGGCATGCCATGCGCGACCATGTGGTCGATCATAGGCGGCGCGCCTGTGCATCCGACCTCTTCATCGTAGCTAAGCGCGATTTGGAGCGGACGTTTCAGGCCACGTTCGATGGCCAAGGGCACGGCAGAGAGGGCGAGCGCGTCAAAGCCTTTCATATCGCAGGTCCCGCGCCCGTAATAGCGGCCATCTTTTTCGGTAACGGTAAACGGGTCGGTGTCCCATGGCTGGCCGTCAACGGGGACCACATCAGTATGACCAGAGAGGACGACGCCGCCGTCAACCTCTGGCCCGATGTGGGCATAAAGTGCGGCCTTGGTGCCATCTTCGTTTGGGACGCGGACGGATTTGACACCGAATCCGTTCAGGTAATCTTCGGCGAAATCAATCAGATCGAGGTTGCTGTCGCGGCTGACGGTCGGGAATCCCACGAGGCGATCCATCAGGTCTTTGGCAGTCATCGGCATGGCAGCGCCCCGTTTCTTATGGTGTGAAATCGCTTGCAAGGTGGCGCGGATTTGCGCGCGCCACCAGTGTTGCCGTTGGGGCAATGAAGCGCAATGTGGAAATGACTTGCGGGCATTTGATTCCGTGTTACCGTCTTCTGTGTTGGTGATCCGCGCAAAGACGGGTCCGAATAAATATAACCGTTGGAACCACTTGGGAGGTGCGTTCATGCCCGACGGGGCGCTGCCTGTTCTGGATGTCCGGGACCTCAAAACAGTTTTTCAGACACGTGGCGGCGAAGTGCACGCCGTAAATGACGTGTCCTTTGATCTGCGCCCCGGCGAATTGCTAGGGGTCGTTGGCGAAAGCGGGTCGGGTAAATCGGTGACGATGATGTCGCTATTGGGGCTGCTGCCCTCGCCGCCTGCGGATGTGCGCGGCGGCACGGTGACCTTTGACGGTCAGGACCTTTTGCAGCTTGATCCCGAAGGCTTGCGGTCAGTGCGCGGCGGCAAGATCGGGTTTGTGTTTCAGGATCCGATGACCTCTCTCAACCCCGTGTTTACGGTTGGCATGCAGATCGCAGAGCCCTTGCGCAAGCATATGGGGATGAGCAAGCGCGAGGCGGCGGTGCGGTCCAAGGAGCTATTGGAACTGGTCGGGATTCCCGATGCGGATCAGCGATTGCAAGATTATCCGCATCAGTTTTCGGGCGGGATGCGGCAACGTGTGATGATTGCGATTGCGCTGGCCTGTGATCCCAAGGTGTTGATTGCAGATGAGCCGACGACTGCGCTGGATGTGACCATTCAGGCGCAAATTCTGGAATTGATGAAAGACCTGCGCGACAAGCTGGGCATGGCGGTGATCTGGATCACCCATGATCTGGGTGTGATCGCCGGCATCGCGGATCAGGTGATGGTGATGTATGGCGGGCAAGTGGTGGAACATGCCCCAGTGAAAGAGCTGTTTGGCAATCCCGGGCATCCTTATACCAAGGCGCTTTTGACCACGATCCCCAAGATTTCGGGCAGCCGCGAGAAGCGGTTGACGATCATTGAAGGGCAGCCGCCGATTTTGGCGGGCGCGCCACGGGCCTGTCCGTTTCGGGACCGGTGTGATGCGGCCTTTGACCGGTGCGCAGTGGAGAACCCCGCGCGCTATGACGTCGGCGAGGGCCATGATGTGGCCTGTTTCCATGCGGAGGGGCTGTGATGTTGGATCAAACCCCAGCCCCGTTGGTCAGTGTCCGTGACCTGAAGATGCACTTTCCGATTTACGCAGGCCTTTTTCGGCGGCGTGTTGGTGAGGTGAAGGCTGTTGATGGTGTCTCTTTTGACGTCATGGAAGGTGAGACGCTGGGGCTGGTGGGCGAATCCGGTTGCGGCAAGTCCACCTGTGGCCGCGCGGTGCTGCGGCTTTACGACATTACCAGCGGCGAGATTGAGATCGACGGGCGCGAGATCGGCGCGGTGCCGCAGCCTGAGTTGCGGACCATGCGGCCGACGATGCAGATGGTGTTTCAAGACCCGCAAGCAAGTCTGAACCCGCGCATGACGGTCGAGGCAATTATCAAAGAGCCGCTGGATGAGCATACAAAGCTGTCCGAGGCGGAAAAACGTGAGAAAGTCGCGGAACTGATGGATGCGGTGGGGCTGAACCGGAAGTTCGCCAAGCGCTATCCACATGCGTTTTCGGGCGGGCAGCGGCAGCGGATCGGGATTGCGCGGGCGCTGGCGTTGAACCCCAAATTCATCGTCTGTGATGAGCCGATTGCAGCGCTTGATGTGTCCATTCAGGCGCAGGTGGTGAACCTGCTGGAAGACCTACAGGAAAAATTCGGCCTGACCTATCTGTTCATCAGTCACGATCTGTCGATGGTGCGTCATATCGCGACGCGGGTGGCGGTGATGTATCTGGGCAAAGTGGTGGAGCTGTCGCCGCGCGAGGCGCTTTATGCCGAACCGCTGCATCCCTATACCAAGGCGCTGCTGTCTGCCGTGCCGGAACCTGATCCGGCCCTTGCCACCACCAAAGAGCGGATCATTCTGCAAGGTGATGTGCCCAGCCCGTCGAACCCGCCCAAGGGCTGCAATTTCTGCACCCGATGCCCGGCGGTGATGGATATTTGCAAACAAGATGAACCCAAAACTCATGAGGTTCAGCCCGGGCGCTATGTCGCCTGTCACTTATACAATGACACTGCGGAGCAAACCGCAGGCACTGAGGTTTAAGAGCGTCCAACAAGGAGAATGGATAATATGAAACTCAAAACAGCACTGCTTGGCGCCGCCGCGTCGCTTGCCCTTGCACCGATGGCCTATGCCGACGGTCACGAAGGCGAGCGGGGCCGCGACGGCGAGCTGAAAATCATCTATTGGCAAGCGCCATCGATCCTGAACCCCTATCTGTCGGGCGGCACCAAGGAAATCGAAGCGGCATCGCTCGTGATTGAGCCGCTTGGCCGCTACGACGAAACTGGCGCGTTGATCCCCTACCTTGCCGAAGAAATCCCGACGGTTGGCAATGGCGGCGTTTCGGAGGATCTGACGCAGATCACTTGGAAGCTGAAGGAAGGCCTTGTCTGGTCTGATGGCACGCCTGTGACCTCGGCTGACGTGAAGTTCACCGCTGACTACTGCATGAACCCCGAAGGCGGTTGTGCGCAGGGCGCAAAGTTTGATGGTGTGACAGACGTATCCGTGGTGGACGATCTGACCGTGACGGTCACATTCGACAAGCCCACACCAAACCCCTACGGCCCGTTCATGGGTGGCCAGTCGCCCATCATTCAGGCCGCACAGTTTGCGGATTGCCTTGGTGCCAAAGCACCTGAGTGCACCGACGCCAACTTTATGCCCATCGGCACGGGTCCGTTTGTCGTCACCGAATTCCGCACCAACGACGTGTGGACCGGCGTGGCCAACGAGAACTTCCGCGAAGCTGGCAAGCCTGCCTTTGCAAGCCTGACGTTCAAAGGCGGTGGCGACGCCACAGCCTCTGGCCGTGCGGTTCTGGAAACCGGCGAGTTTGACTATGCGTGGAACCTGCAGCTGGCACCCGACGTGATCGCGTCGATGGCAGAAGCTGGCGTTGGCACACCTGTGTCGGCATTCGGTACGCTGGTGGAACGTCTGGAAATGAACCTGACGAACCCCTCGCCCGATCTGGCCGAAGGTGTCCGTTCAACCGTGGCAGAGCCGCATCCGTTCCTGTCTGACATCGCTGTGCGCACCGCATTGTCGATGGCCATCGACCGTCCACTTCTGGTGGAAGTCGGTTATGGTCAGGCCGGTCGTCCGACCTGTAATCTGGTTCCCGGACCTGCGATCTATGCCTCTGACAACGATGGCTGCCTGACGCAGGACATCGAAGGCGCAAAGGCCATGCTGGAAGCAGCGGGCTGGGTCGACAGCAATGGCGACGGCATCCGTGAAAAAGACGGTGTTGAGCTGCGCATCCTTTACCAGACCTCGACCAACGCTGTCCGTCAGGATTTCCAGGCGTTGATCAAGGAATGGTGGAGCGAGATCGGTGTTGAAACCGAGCTGCGCAACATTGACGCATCCGTGTTCTTTGGTGGTGACCCAGGTTCGCCTGATACCTTCCAGAAGTTCTATGCGGACGTGGAAATGTACGCCAACAACTTTGATGGCACTGATCCACAGGCCTATCTGGCAGCTTACCGCTGCGGCAATGAGCCAAAGCCAGACAGCCAGTGGCAGGGTGAGAACATCAACCGCTTCTGTGATCCTGCCTATGACGCGATGATCGATGAGCTGGCACAGACAGCCGATCTGGACCGTCGCGGTGAGATCGCGCGCGCCATGAACGACATGCTGACCAAAGACAGCATGACAATCGTGCCGCTGGTTGATCGTGGTCGTGTTTCGGCCCACGCCAACACCCTTGGTGGTGTGATCCTGAACACTTGGGATTCCGAGCTGTGGAACGTCGCTGACTGGTACCGCACCGAGTAATCGGTCTGACAAAAGGGGTGGGCAGCATTGCCCACCCTACCCCCAAACCACTGAACCAAGGCGCCTTAGATGCTGACCTACACGATCCGTAGACTATTGCTGTCGATCCCGACGCTTTTGTTCATTGCGTTTGTTATTTTCATGCTGCTGGAGCTTGCCCCCGGCGACCCCATGGCACAGATGCCGCTGACCATTCCGCCGGAGGTGAAGGAAAAGATGCGGCTGGCCCTTGGCCTTGGAGAGCCGTGGTGGGTGCGCTTTCCGCTGTGGCTGAAGCAGTTCTTCATCGTTGAACCGCAGTATTGGATCGACAACACCTTTGGCACCAACTTTGCTGATGGCGCGCAGCGGATCATCTCTTTCCAGTCGCGCAGCCCGGTGTTCGACACGATTTCCGAGCGGATGCCGCAGACCCTGTGGGTTGTCGGCATGTCCTATGTCGTGGGCGTGCTGATCGCCCTGCCGATTGGGATTATCAGCGCCTATCGGCAGTATTCGGTTTTTGACAATGTCGGCACCTTCGTCAGCATGATCGGCTTTTCAGTGCCACCGTTCTTTTCTGGTGTGGTGCTGATTGTGATCTTCTCGGTCTCGCTGGGCTGGCTGCCGTCGATATATGACACCACCCATCAGGTGATGGATTGGGACAGTTTCGTGTTTCAGCTGCGCCAGATGGTGATGCCGGTGATGGTGCTGGCTTTGCAGACCACGGCGCAGGTGAGCCGCTATATGCGGGCGTCGATGCTGGATAACCTTGGGCAGGATTATGTGCGCACGGCCCGCGCCAAAGGCATGACCGAGAGCGTCGTGGTGATGAAACATGTGCTGCGCAATTCGATGATCCCCGTGGTCACGGTGATTGCGCTGGGTATTCCGAGCATTTTTGGCGGCGCGATCATTACGGAACAGATTTTTAAGGTGAACGGTCTTGGGCAATTGCTGATCATTGCGCTGCAGGGCTCGGACATTCCGATGGTGATGACGATCACTTTCCTGCTGGCGGTGTTGATCGTGATGATGAACCTGATTGCCGATATTCTTTACGGTGTTCTGGACCCGAGGATCCGCTATGACTGATCAATCTGTGGATACCGCCGTCGAGGAGCTCACCAAGCCGCGCAACCAGTGGCTGGATGTCTGGGACCAGTTCAAGACCCACAAGGGCGCTGTGATGGGCCTTGGGTTCCTGATCTTTATCACGTTGTTTTGCGCCTTTGGTCCTTTGGTTTGGGATGTGGATCCTGGCAAGCTGGACATCCGCAACAAGGACGTGCGCCCGATCTACATGGCGATCTTTGACAGTGACGCCAAGACGTCATGGGCGCGGCCCATGGGCACTGATCACCTTGGGCGCGATATCATGGCCAACACCATGCAGGGCGGGCGGATTTCGCTGGCGGTGGGCTGGACGGCGATGATCCTCGCCGTGCTGATTGGCACGCTGGTCGGCGTCTTTGCGGGGTATTTCAAGCGGCTCGACGGGTTGCTGATGCGGTTTACCGATCTGGTGCTGTCGCTGCCCATTCTGCCGCTGTTGTTGGTGATGATGCTGCTGTTTCGTGATCCGCTGCGGGCGGCCTTTGGGCCGGAACAGGGGATATTCATTCTGATTGTGACGGGCATCGGGATCACAAGCTGGATGCAGACGGCGCGGATCGTGCGCGGCGATGTGATGGCCATCAAAGAGCGCGAATTTGTGCTGGCGGCGCGATCCATTGGCACCCCTGCCCGGCGGATGATCACCCGGCATTTGCTGCCCAACGTGATGTCGCCGATCATGGTGTCGGCCACGCTGGGGCTCGCCACGGCGATCATCACCGAAAGCGCGCTGTCTTTTCTGGGCTTAGGCTTTCCATCTGATTTCCCCACCTGGGGCAAAATTCTATTTGATAGCGTTGACCGGATGACCGCGTTCCCCGAGCGTGTGATCTGGCCGGGGCTGGCGATTTCGCTGACCGTATTGTCGGTCAATTATATCGGGGACGGCTTGCGCGATGCGCTTGATCCCCGGATCAGGGGGCAATAATTCCGCCCCAAGCCCGGAGGGCCAGATGCCAGAATATTTATCACCCGGTGTCTATATTGAAGAAATTCCCAGCGGGGCGCGGCCGATTGCGGCTGTGGATACGAGCCTGACTGCGCTGATCGGCTACACTGAAAAGGGCGCGTTGCTGGCGCCAACGCCGATCACCTCACTTGCAGAATACGTGCGTGATTTTGGGGGACCTGCCGCCCCTGCGATTGAGATCAAGGAAAGTGTGGGCGGGCTGAAGGCAAAGGTGCGCAAGCACAGCCAATTCTATCTTTATGATGCAGTGGCGCAGTTTTTTGCCAATGGTGGATCGCGCTGCGTGATCGTCTCGGTCGGCGATTATGGCCCGGCGGATGCCCCGACCAAAAAGCGCCGCAAGGTGCTGCGCAGCGGGCTGAAGGCGCTAAATGCACGGGGCGATGTCCAGCTGGTGGTGATCCCTGATGCGGTGCTCTTGTCGCGCAAGAACTATGCTCGATTGCTAAAAACAACGCTGAACCATTGCGAAAAGCATGGCGACCGCTTTGCCATTATCGACATCCATCAGGGGCACAAGGCGATGGATGGCGACCCGGATCACGACGTGATTTCAGGGGCGCAAACCGGGTTTCGGAGCATGGTTGCGGGGCGCGATATTAGCTTTGGTGCGGCCTATTACCCTTGGATAGAGTTGCGGCAATCTGGGCCGGTCCGGTCGCCGGGGTTCCGGTTGGACGACGCGAGCATCGCCATCCTGCGCCGCGCTGTTGTGGCCGAGGGGAGTGGCGGCGAGAAATCTGTAGACGGGTTAGGGGCTGCATCGGATAGGACGCGGCAGAAGAGCCATGACACCTTGCTGGGGACGAGTGATCTTTACCGCAGCCTTGTGGACAGCCTGCCAACGCCTTCGCTACTGTTCCCCCCAAGTTCGAGCATCGCTGGGGTCATGGCGCAGACCGATGCCACGCGCGGTGTCTGGAAGGCCCCTGCCGGGCTCGAGGTGCGGAACATCACTGGGTTCGCGCAGAGCCTGACGGACGCAGATGAGACAGCGTTGAACCCGCCCGGCAGCGCGGTTCATGTGAATAGCTTGCGGACATTTGAGGGGCGTGGGCATCTGGTTTGGGGCGCGCGGACGCTGGACGGGGGCGACACTGACTATCGCTATGTGAGTGTGCGCCGCGTCGCGTTGATGCTGCGAGCGTCGATCACCGTGGGCCTGCAATGGGTGGTTTTTGAACCCAACGACGAGCCCTTATGGAAATCTGTTCGCCGGGATGTGAGCGCGTTTCTGAACCAGATGTTCCGCTCTGGCGCGTTGCAGGGCGCGCGGCAGGAAGAGGCGTTTTTTGTGCGTGTCGGCCTGGGCGAAACGATGACGCAAAGTGACTTGGACAACGGGCGATTGGTTTGCGAGGTTGGCGTGGCACCGCTGCGTCCGGCGGAATTCATCATATTGCGGTTTGAATTCAACACCGGGTCTGACTAGCCCGCGTCAGTCGATGTGTTTGCGAATGCGACGCACCAAAAGCCAGACCAGCACAAGGATGATGGGTGTCACACCAGCGGCCAATAACGTCTTTGAGATGCCCAGCCCCTTTTCAACCGGACCCAGTACATAAAGCGCCAGATTGACCGCGTAGTAGCTGATGGCCACGACCGATAGTCCCTCGACCGTGCGTTGCAGGCGCAGTTGCAGGTCGGCGCGTTTGTCCATGCTTTCCAAGAGGTTCTGGTTCTGGGCAGAGCGTTCGACGTCCACCCGTGTCCGCAGCAGATTGCCCGCGCGCAGTGCCCTGTCGGACATGGTTTGCAGCCGCGCCTCTGTCGCCTTGACGGTGCGCATGGCGGGGTCAAAGCGGCGCATCATGAATTCCGAAAAGGTCTGCCGCCCTTTGAAGCGTTCTTCGCGCAGCACATCAATGCGCTGGTTAACGATTTGCTCATAGGCGGCGGTGGCACCAAAGCGAAAGCTGGATTGGGCCGAGATATTCTCAAGCTCTGAGGAGACTTCCAACAGCTCCTGCAACACCTCTGCGGGGTCACTGGGCGCGTCACTCATGCGGCTGAGAAGCGAGGTCAGCCGGTCATCCATGGCGGCCATGGTGCGCGACAGGCCACGCGCCCGGCTGAGGCCCAGCATCGACATCGCCTTATAAGTCTCAATCTCGCACAGGCGCTGGACGACACGCCCGATCCGCTGGCTGCCGGTCTCTGGTCGGGCAAAGACCGCAAACCGCATGTGCCCGCCGACATCGATCCGAAAGTCAGCGGCCACGATCAGTTCATCATCCAGCATCCGGCTGATGGCGAGGCTTTCGGGCACGAACCAATCATTGACCTTTTCAACGATGCCGCTGTCGTCCTTTGCGACCTCAACCCGGATCAGGGCAGAGGTGACACGGGTGCCGGGGGCCATTTCGAGCCAATCCTCGGGGAAGACGGCGAAGGTGCCCGCGTCAAATGGGCGCTCTGCCAGACCTTCCCCAAAGATCGTGTAGGTCACGAATTCCGTATGGCTTTCCCATTTCAGGGTGTGCTTGCCGATCTGGCCCGAGTAATGGGTGGCGCCGGGTTGCGGATGCTGTGCCCCGAAGCGGTCAAGCAAGGCGATCAAATGGGCGCGGTCGGCATCGCGGTCACGGCCTGCGGCGTTCTCTGCCGGTTTGATCGCCAGATAGGCGGCGCGGCTGGGCGCGGCGACACGGGGAAAGGGGCGCGCGTGAAGCTCATTCGCCATCGCGTAGCGCAGCGGGTGATCAGCGATGGGTGGCATGGGTGCGGCCTTTGCGAAATTTCATGGGCCGAACCTAGCGTGAATTCGTGATGGCGCAAGAAAAAACTCAACATTTATAATTGGTTAGCTGCGCACAATGGTATACATTGGGGGGCGGCTTGTACGATTTGGCGTGGACGCCGACCTGTTTGTCGGGCTAGTGACGCGTCTATGGCGCGTGTGATTTTATTGAATAAGCCCTTTGGTGTGCTGTCGCAGTTTACGGATGCGCGCAGCCCTTCGCCGCGTCCGACATTGTCGCAATATGTTGATGTTCCGGGGGTTTATCCGGCGGGGCGTCTGGATCGCGACAGTGAGGGGCTGATGGTGCTGACCGATGATGGGCGGTTGCAGACCCGGATCGCGGACCCCAAGCACAAGGCGGCAAAGACCTATCTGGTGCAGGTCGAGGGCGCGCCGACGGAAGCGGATTTGCAGCCCTTGCGGGATGGTGTGACGCTCAAGGACGGGCCGACGCTGCCTGCGCGGGTGCGCCTGATTGAACCCCCTGCCCTGTGGGACCGTGACCCCCCTGTACGGTTTCGCAAATCGGTGCCGGATCAATGGATCGAGGTGGTGTTGAAGGAAGGCCGCAACCGGCAGGTGCGGCGCATGACGGCGCATGTGGGATTCCCGACCCTGCGGCTTGTGCGCTGGTCGGTGGGCGATTGGTCGGTTGCTGGGATCGCGCCGGGGGCGTGGCGGGATGCTGGCTCGTGAAGGATGCAGCGGCCCTGCGCCGGGGCTGCACCGATGGCAGAGATGTTTGAAATCTTCACGATTTGTCGGTGTGAGGCAGCTGACCGATCTCTTGCGTCCAAGGCTGAGATGATCCGATCCATTTCTGTTTTGTCGGCGCGATCTCAATACGTTGATCGACGGTGCCGAGCCTAATGCCATAAATTTTGGGGCCGTCGCCGACAGAGGTCGAGTAAATTGGAGATCCGCAGTCGGGGCAGAACGTTTGCTCGCGCTTATTCCCGCTATCACCGGTTTTGACGTAGGTTTTGGGTTCACCTGTGAGAAATTCAAAGGCCCCGCTTTCGGTCATTGCAACCGTGCGAAATGCGGAGCCGGACAAGCTTTGGCAATCCGTGCAATGACAGATCACCACGTTTTCGAGGTCGATTTCTCCGGCGTAGGTAATCTTTCCACAATGACAGCCACCGGTAATTTTCATGTCTTCCTCTGCTTTTGTTGGCGAGGTTATGCGTGGATCGAAAAGCACAGCTTTGCCAGGTCGCGCGATATCGTTGATTGCGGTCACTACAACATCCCGCAGAATTTGGCGCAATGACCTCTGGGCAGGTCTTCAAAAACAAGAAACCCCGCCGAATGGGCGGGGCTTTTTGTTGTTTCCGATCTGGGCGTGATCAGTCGATCTTGGGCAGCAAGCTGTCCAATGACGCCTTGGCGTCGCCGTAGAACATGCGTGTGTTGTCCTTGAAGAACAGCGGGTTTTCGATGCCCGAATAGCCGGTGCCCTGCCCGCGCTTGGAGACGAAGACCTGCTTGGCCTTCCAGCATTCCAGCACTGGCATGCCAGCGATGGGGCTGTTGGGGTCGTCTTGGGCGGCGGGGTTCACGATGTCGTTGGAGCCGATCACGATGGCGACGTCCGTATCGGGGAAGTCTTCGTTGATCTCGTCCATTTCCATCACGATGTCATAAGGCACTTTGGCCTCGGCAAGCAGCACGTTCATGTGGCCGGGCAAACGCCCCGCAACGGGGTGGATCGCAAAGCGCACGGTTTTGCCCTTGGCACGCAGCTTGCGGACCAGTTCGGCAACGGCGGTCTGTGCCTGTGCCACCGCCATGCCGTAGCCGGGGATGATGATGACGCTGTCAGCTTCGTTCAGCGCGGTCGCAACACCGTCGGCGTCGATGGCGATCTGTTCGCCCTCGACGGCCATCTGTTCGCCCTGTGGGCCGCCGAAGCCACCCAGGATCACGCTGATGAACGAGCGGTTCATCGCCTTACACATGATGTAGGACAGGATCGCACCGGAAGAGCCCACAAGCGCGCCCACGACGATCAACAGGTCGTTGCCCAGCGAGAAGCCAATCGCGGCAGCGGCCCAGCCAGAGTAGCTGTTGAGCATGGAGACAACGACGGGCATATCCGCGCCGCCGATGCCCATGATCAGGTGGTAGCCGATAAAGAGTGCGGCCAGCGTCATGATAAAGAGCGGGAAGAAGCCGCCGGTGTTGAAGTACCAGATCAGCGTGATGACCGAGACCACCGCTGCGGCAATGTTCAGCAGGTGACCGCCGGGCAGTTTTTCTGCCGCCGAGGAGACTTTGCCCGCCAGTTTGCCGTAGGCAATGACCGATCCCGTAAAGGTCACGGCACCGATGAAGATGCCCAGGAAAAGCTCTACCCGCAGGATGTTGATTTCCACAGGAGTTTTCTTGGCCAGAAGGGCCGCGAAGGTGCCGAGGTCTTTCGCCTCATCGCCGGAGATACCGGCGACGCGGTTCAGCTCAAAATGCGCGATGAAGCCGACAAAGACCGCTGCCAGACCCACGAGGGAGTGCATGGCCGCGACGAGTTCTGGCATCTGGGTCATTTCGACCTTGGTGGCCAGTTGATAGCCGATCACGCCGCCACCAGCGATCAGGATGATCGACAAAAGCCACAGGCCAGAGCCCGGTCCGATGAGCGTGGCGGCCACAGCGAGCGCCATGCCGACGATGCCATACCAGACGGCGCGCTTGGCGCTTTCCTGCCCTGAGAGGCCCCCGAGGGACAGGATAAAGAGGATCGCTGCGACGACGTAAGCCGCTGTTGTAAATCCGAATTCCATATTTCCTACCCCTTAAGACTTTTGGAACATGGCGAGCATGCGCCGTGTCACGAGGAAGCCGCCAAAGATGTTGATGCCGGTCATAAAGACGGCCAATGCGGCAAGGATGACGACCAGCACCGATCCCGATCCGATCTGGGTCAAAGCCCCCAGAATGATGATCGATGAGATCGCGTTGGTCACGGCCATCAGCGGGGTGTGCAGGCTGTGTGCCACGCCCCAGATGACCTGAAAGCCAACAAAGACCGAGAGCACAAAGACGATGAAGTGCTGCATAAAGCTCGCCGGCGCCACAAGGCCCACGGCCAGGAGCAGCGTCGCGCCGACGGCTAGCAAGGTCACCTGATTGCGGGTCTGTTGTTTG
Organism: uncultured Paracoccaceae bacterium; assembly: GCA_947494675.1. Lineage (GTDB taxonomy): Bacteria > Pseudomonadota > Alphaproteobacteria > Rhodobacterales > Rhodobacteraceae > CANMYO01. The sequence goes on along the minus strand of CANLVP010000002.1, from coordinate 41,975 downwards.
AAGTCTGCGACCTCTTTTGCGCGGATCTCTTCAGGCGTCAGTTCCTTGACCTCTGCCTTGGGTTGGGCCGCGATGGCCTGCACCTTGGGCGGTGGTGGCGGGAAGGTGACGGCCTTTTCGTGGGCAATTGTGGCGCCACGGATCACGTCGTCTTCCATGTTGTGGACCACGACGCCGTCTTTTTCCGGGGTCAGGTCGGTCATCAGGTGACGGATGTTGGTGGCGTAAAGCGTCGAGGCCTGCGTGGCCATCCGGCTTGGGAAGTCGGTGTAGCCGATGATCGTCACGCCGTTGTCGGTGACGATTTTCTCATCCGCGACGGTCAATTTGCAGTTGCCGCCCTTTTCCGCCGCGAGGTCAACGATGACCGAGCCGGGCTTCATCGCCTTGACCATATCTTCGGTCCAAAGCTCTGGCGCTTCGCGGTTTGGGATCAGGGCCGTGGTGATGACGATGTCGACCTCTGGGGCCAATTCGCGGAACTTCGCAAGCTGGGCTTCGCGGAATTCTGGTGAAGACACAGAGGCATAGCCGCCCGATGATGCGCCGTCTGCCTGTTCTTCCTCAAAGTCGAGGTAGACAAATTCTGCGCCCATGCTTTCAACTTGCTCTGCCACTTCGGGGCGCACGTCAAAGGCCAGCGTGATGGCACCAAGCGAGGTTGATGTGCCGATAGCAGCGAGACCGGCGACCCCTGCCCCGACGACGAGGACTTTGGCGGGTGGCACCTTACCGGCGGCGGTAATCTGACCGGTAAAGAAGCGGCCAAAGTTGTTGCCTGCCTCGATCACGGCGCGGTAGCCCGCGATATTGGCCATGGACGACAGCGCGTCCATTTTCTGGGCGCGGCTGATGCGCGGGATCATTTCCATCGCGATGACGGTCGTGCCCTTCTTGGCGGCAGACTTCATCTTGGCCTCGTCGGCCACGGGCGAGAAGAAAGAGATCAGGGTTTGTTCGGCACGCAGCTTTTTCATCTCAGCGTCGGATGGCGCGCGGACTTTGGCTATGGTGTCGGCCTCTTTGAACAGGGCGGTGGCGGTTTTGACCACTTTGACGCCTGCGTCTTTGTAGTCTTTGTCCGAAAACCCTGCGAGCGCGCCAGCACCCGTTTCAATCAGGCATTCGTGGCCCAATTTCTGAAGGTCTTTGGCTGAAGCGGGCGTCATGGCGACGCGGGCTTCGCCCTCAAATGTCTCTTTTGGCGTACCGATTTTCACGAAGGATCCCCCATTGGCGGTCAGCTTTCGCGGTTGATTATAGGGCGCAACAATATTTCACAAGAGAACCCGGTGACGTTCCGTCAGTGATTGCGCTAACACCAGCGGCGGGTTCGCGCCTGATAAGCGACAAACGCGGGTCCAAAAGCGTCCTTCAGACGCGCCTCTTCCGCGATGATGAACCGGGTTTGGATCACCCACATGAACACCGGCACCAAGAGCAGTCCAAGCGGCGCGTCCCAACGTAGGGACAGCCCGGCCAAGACGATGGCGTCGCCCAGATAGATCGGGTTGCGGCTGAACCCAAAGATGCCGTCGTCGACCAATGCGCTTGGCTGCATATGCGGGATTGGCGTTGTCCGTTTGCGGGTCATTTGCAGCACGGCCATCACTATCAAGGCAATGCCAAAGATCACCAGCCCAGTGCCAAGCCATGTGGGCAATGGGAGCGTGAGGATGGTCTTGCTGAACCATGTCAGCACTGCGAACACTAAGAGCCAGATGGGCGGGAGGTCGATCCATTTCATGAGTGCCACCATGCCCACTTGCCCCGCCCCTGTCACCCGGTAGTGTGGGGCCAACCAAGGGGGCATCATGGAACATCACGGCAAACACGCGCTGGTCACGGGTGGCGGCACAGGCATTGGGCGCGACATTGCAGAGGCTTTGGCCGCGGCCGGCGCAGAGGTCACGATTACCGGGCGGCGGCTGGATGTGTTGGAAGAGGTGGCAGCCGGGGATGCGCGGTTGCATCCTTTGCAGATGGATGTGGCTGATGAGGCATCGGTGCGGGATGGTATCGCTGCGGCTGCCGACGCGCGTGGTCCGGTTACGATTTGTGTGGCCAATGCGGGCATTGCCGAGGGCGGACCGTTTGAAGGGCTGAGCCTTGCGGATTGGCGGCGGATGATGGCGATCAACCTTGACGGTGTGTTCCTGACGTTTCAGGCGGCTTTGGCCACGCTAGCACCAGAGGCCCCGGGGCGGATGATCGTGATCAGCTCAATCGCCGGGGTGCGCGGTTTGAAGGGTGCGATCCCCTATACGGTGACAAAACACGGCGTGATCGGGCTGATCCGGGGGCTGAGCGAGGAATACATGCGTCGTCCCATCACCTTTAACGCGATTTGCCCCGGATATGTGGATACGGCCATCGTGCAGGGGCAAATTCCGGGATTGATGCGCCGGTTTGACACCGATGAAGCCGGTGCAGTGGCGGCAATTGCCAAGGGAAACCGGCATCAGAAGTTGCTGGAAGTCGATGAGACAACCGCTGCCGCGATGTGGTTGTGTTCGGACGGTGCGCGGAGCATCAATGGCCAAACGATCCAAATTGCGGGCGGTCAGGTCTGAGGGCCCAGAATTTTTGAAAAAATTCTGACACAAAATCTGTGTCAGATTTTGCCTCCCTGAAAGGAGATGCCGATGATCATGTCTGTGCTGACGGTTTTGGTGGGTGGGATTCACCTCTATTTCATGGTGCTTGAGAGCTTTCGCTGGGAACATCCCCGTACACGGAAGGTTTTTGGCATGACCGAGGAGCTTGCCGCGCAGACCAAGGCGATGGCCGCCAATCAGGGGCTTTATAACGCGTTTCTGGGTGTCGGTGTTATCTATGCGCTGGCCACCGGCAACACGGCGATGCAGGTGTTCTTGCTGCTCTGCGTTGCCATCGCTGGGATCATTGGGGCGATGACGGCGGTCAAGGCAGCGCTTTACGCTCAGACGATCCCAGCGGGTCTGGCGTTGGGGGCATTGGCGCTAGGGATTTAGAACGCCTCGTCTTCAAGATCAAAGTCGTTGTACCGGTCCCAATCGGCTGTGTTGTAGAGCGGGCGGTAGTAGTCGATGAGCGCGCGTTCCAGCATATAGGCGACTTCGCGTTCGTTCCGGCCTTTGCTTTCGCTGTCAAAATCAAAGGGTGCCTTGGCCCAACAGACGTGGATGAACTTGTCATTCTCGACCGTATTGCTTTGTGCGGAGCCCATGGCATCAACGCCCCTGATCCGCGCGAAGGACAAGCGTTTCTTGCCCGTATGCTTCATCGAGGCGGCCTTGGCGGTTGTCACGGATGTGCGCAGATAGGAACCGAGCCGCCCATAGAGGCCGCGTTTGCCGACCGCGATACCCACATAAAGACAACGTGTGGGCGACGGGGCCATCGCACCTTCGACAAAGGCATAATAGCCGCGATCTTGCGGGATCACCGTCCGGCCTGCGGCACCGTGGATGATGCTGTGGATGGAGGCGGGTTTGTTCCAGATGATTTGCTGGTGCCAATTGGGCATTGTGCGATCCTGACAGTGACTTCAACCAATGGGTGTAGGGTGAGAAACTGCAGCGCCGCTGTCAACAGCCACCTAGGGTTCGCGCAGCGCCTCGCGTGAGCGATAAAGCGGCTTGGTAAGATAGTGCAGCACGGTCTTTTCACCCGTGTGCAATTCGACCGCTGCCTGCATGCCCGGACGGATCAGGATTTGCTGCTGGCGCGCATCGAGATTTGTTGTGTCGACCTTGAGCGTGACTTTGTAGTGCGCGTCATCATCGGCGCGGCGTTCGTCCTTGAAGGTATCTGCCGAGATCACAGTGACCTGCCCGGTCATGCTGCCGTAAATGGTATAGTCATAGGCGGAAAACTTTATCGTGGCCTCCTGGCCGGGGATCACGTTGGCGATGTCTTTGGGTTTGACGTGGGCCTCAACGAACAGTTCATCATCGAGCGGGATGATCTGGAAAATCTCCTCGCCCGGACGAACAACGCCGCCGATGGTGGTAACGCCAAGGTTGTTGACGATGCCCCGCATAGGCGCGCGGATTGTGGTGCGTTGCAGCCGGTCAGAGGCCATGCGCAGGTCTTGTGCCAGCGTGGACAGCTCTTGCAGGGTTTCCGAATAGGCCCCTGCGCGTTCAAGCTCTGCCCCGGTAACGATTTCGTTGTATTTCACTTCCGCATCGGCGTGGGCCTTGCGGGCGCGGGTCGTTTCCAGGAGGGAGACGATTTCGCGGGCATACATGTCTTCCATGCTGGCCAGTTCGCGTGCGGTTTCGGTCATGACGCGCTTTGCGCCATCGACTTTAGCGGCATAGTCGGACTGGCGGGCGGCCAAAAGCGCGCGTTCAGAGGCGAGGATTTCGGGCGAACGGGCGGCGACATCTGCGGGGACGGAAAAATCAAAGAGACCTGCGATTTCAGCCTCGAGCCGGAGACGGCGGATTTCGGCGGCGATCACCTGGTCTTCGAGGTCGGTCACCGAGGTCGAAAACTGCGTGCCACGCAGGCGGGCCAGTACGTCGCCCTTTTGCACGACGTGGCCTTCACCAACCAGAAGTTCCGCCAGAATGCCGCCTTCGAGGTTCTGGATGATCTGCGGGCGCGAGGCGCTGACGACTTCGCCCGGTGCGCGGACGATTTCATCGATCCAAGCAAATTTGGCCCAGAGCAGGAACAGCAACACGGTCGCGCCCACCAGCCAGATCGTCAGGCTGGACCCGCGCATGCCGCTTTCGAATTCTGCGTCGACTGTCGCCATTAGCCTGCCTTTTTCTTCTTTTGCATATGCGCAAGGACTTCATCGCGGGGGCCATCCACAGAGAGGCGTCCGTTTTGCAGGATCGTCACGCGGTCGGTCAGTTGCAGGATCGGCACGCGGTGGGTGGCGATGATCGCGGTACGCCCTTCGAGCCATGTGGCAAGGCGGCTGACGAGCGTTTGTTCCAGCGTTTGATCAAGGGCGGCAGTGGGTTCGTCCAACAGGCAGACCTTGGGGTCTTGCAGCCAGAGCCGCGCCCAGCCGATGGATTGGCGCTGACCGATGGATAGGCCTTCGCCGCCATCGCGAATTTCAAGGTCGAGGCCTTTGGGGTGGTTGGCGACAAAGGGGCCGAGGCCTGCAAAGTCTAAGGCGGCCATCAGCCGGTTGTCGTCGCGTTCCAGCAGGGTGAGGTTCAGGTTCTCGCGCAGGGTGCCTGCAAAAAGACGGACTTCTTGCCCCAGATAGCCGATAGAGCGGCGCAGATCGCGGGCCATGACCTGGCCCATATCAACGCCATCGATCAGCACGCGGCCATTGGTGGGGCGGTGCAGGCCAGAGAGGACCTTGAGCAATGTCGATTTGCCAGACCCGTTGGCCCCAAGGACCGCGACGTGCTGGCCTGCGGGAATTTTCAGGGCGGGAATATCGAGGGTGCGCGCGCCGTCTTGGTCGTAGGCATAACCCATTTCGCGGATTTCATATTCGCCGCGCAGCGCCTCGCGACGCAGGTAGGTGCGGTCTTCTTCGTTGTCTTGCGGGGCCTCGGCGATCCCGTCCAGCGCCTCAAGTGCGGCTTTGACGTTGGCCCAACGGGCGAGTGTTGCCGCAAGGCCAGTGAGAGGCCCAAGGGTGCGGCTGGTCAGGATGCCGACGGCGATGATTGTGCCGATGGTGAATGTGCCTTGAAACACCATGAAGGTGCCGACAACCACGGCGGCGACATAGGTCGCCTGTTGCACGCCTTGCGACCAGAAGGTCAGCGTGGTGGCCAGTTTGCGCTGCTCGGATGTGGCGATGGAGGACAGCGCGGTGAGTTCGCCCCAGATGCGGCGAAAACGTTCCTCACCGCGTTGGGCCTTGATCGTGTCGGCGTCGTAGATCGCCTCGTGCAGCAGACGGCTGGATTTGGTGGACGCGCCTTGGGTGGCGAGCGTCAGTTCCATCATCTTTTTCTGCATAAAGAAGCTGGGCAGCACCATGAGGATGCCGCCGATGAAAAGAACCCAGACGACGTTACCACCAATAGAGGCGACGAGGGCAAGGAAGAGCACGATGAATGGCAAGTCGGTCAGCGTGCCGATGGTGGAAGCAGTAAAAAACTCGCGGATGGCGGAGAATTCGCGCACAGCGGCAAAGGTGCCAGAGGGGGTTTGACCGGGCTGACCGGCCTGCATCCCCAAGAGACGATCCATGAGGAGCGATTGGATGCGCATTTCGATCCGCCGCCCTGCCCCGTCCATCAAGCGGGCGCGCGCGATGCGCAAAAACGCCTCAAGCAGCATGGCCATGCCAGCGCCGATGGCCAGCACCCAGAGGGTGGCGATGGATTGATGCGGGATCACCCGGTCGTAGACTTGCAGGGAGAACAGCGCCACGGCGACGGCCAGAAGGTTGGCCACGAATGAACCCAGTGCGACCTCGCCCACGATGCGGCGGAATTTGTAGATCTCGCCCCAGAACCAATGCGCCTTCATGCCTTTGTCAGCGTGGCGGCGGTTGAGTTCGGTCAGCGCGATGTCGGCGCGGATGATGCGACCGGCGAAAACGGGGAGGAAATCGTCAAGATCAACCTCGGCCTGATTGTCAGGCTGGGTGGTGTCATAGACGGTGAGGATCTTGTCGTCCTGACGCAGGACAAGCACCACCTGCCCGCTGGTCATTTCGGCCAGTGCGGGCCACATCTTGGACTTGGGCGGCAGGGCGCGGGTGACATTGGCGATCAGGCCAACGTTTGAAAGCGCTGCAGCAATGGCGTCGCTGGACAAGTCCTCGCTGTCGGCGGTCAGACGTTCGAGGATATCGGTCTTTTGCAGCTCAACCCCAAGGACGCCCGCGTAGACGGCGGCAATGTCGGCGCGGTGGACGGCCTTTTCATTATAGCGCGAAACGGGTGTTTCGACGTGGATGATGGGCGCTTCTTCGACGGTGTTTGCAACCGCGACTTCGACCTGTTTGGGTTCAATGCGGCCAAGTTTGGCGCCTTGGGTGGCGTTCATGTCAAAGGCGAGCACCGGCCCGGTCATATTTTGTCACCGTCAACCAGCACACCCTTTTGGGCGGCGATTTGCAGCGCCACGCGGGCGACGTCAAATTTCAGGGCGGCGGCTTCGCGTTCGGCGCGGACTTTGGTTTCAAACAGGCCGACCGTTTCAGGGACGGACCGCGTGCCTTCGCGCTGTTGTGCGGCGTAGACCTGATAGTTGGCGGCGGCTTGGGATGCGAGGGTCTGGGCCTGCGCCTCTTGCCGCTGAAGCGAGGCCAGTTCAGCCTCGAGCGCGCGCAAGGAGCGGTTGGCATCCTCTTGCACTTGCCCCACGCGCGCATTGGCGGCGGCTTGCTGTTCTTCGAGCGCTTTGAGCGAGGCCCCGGTGCCAAATCCGATACCGGACCCACCAAGGTTCAAGCCGGTGTTCGTTTCGCCGCCAGAGCGGCTGGCCGATGCGGTCAGGCTGGGCAAGAGACCAGCGCGGGCGGCGCGGGCCTCGGCCATGGCGCGGCTTGCTTCGGCTTCGGCCTTGAGCACGCTGAGCGGCTTGGCGGTGTGCTCGGCGCCCATGGGGGAGATGCCACGGATGCCATCGACGGGGGCTGCGGACATGGCAGAAAGTTCGGCCAGTGCGGTATTCGTCGCCTCGCGGTCAGAGGACATTTGCGCCTGCATCTGATTGAGCTTTTGCTGCACGATATTCAGGTCTACGCGGCTGGACACGCCGCCCTTGACCCGTTCGGACATGATGTAGGCGTAGCGTTCCATCTGCGCCATGGCATCGGCGTTGACTTGCGCCTGCGCGCGGGATTTTTCAGCGGCGAGGTAAAGCTCCAACCCCTGCAAAACGCGCTGGTTGGTGTCTTGGGCAAGGGCCACGGCGGCGACTTCGACGTCGGCGGCGGCGTAATCACGCTCTGCCTTTTTGCCACCGTTGTCAAAGAGCACGGCATCAACAACCAATGATGTCACCACGTCGCCCAAGGACGTAAGCGAGACGTTCGGACCGATGGTGGGCAGCCAGTTTGAATTCCGCGCCTCTGCCCGCAGCTTGGCCGCGCGGAGATCCGCCTCTGCCGCGCGGGCGTTTGCAGCGAGGACGGCGTTAGAAACCTGGGTGTAGGGGCCGGATGGCAAGAGCGAGCGGCGGTCAATCAGGCGCTCGATAATGGCAGAGCTTTCGCCATTGGCCTGCACCGGCGAGAGCGCCTGCGTGCTGGGTTGGCTTGCTGCGCCCATGGTGGGAAGTGACGGCAGGTTGACCCCTGCCCCTTCCATACATGCGCTCAGGGAAAGAACTGCGCAAAACGCACCTGTCCTGTAAAAAACTGCCTGTCGTACCACCGTATGTGCCCCGGATATTTATTATTGTCGCTTGGGCGAAACGGGGCCAGTCGTTGCTGGCCCCGGTCGTTATTTTTGTCTTAGACCACTGGCGTGATCAAGTTCACATCCTCGCCGATGATCAGCTTACCGCCGTCATCGCCAACGGTGTAGACGTCGTAGGTCTTGTTATCGATGGTCGTGGTCCCGGCTGCAGTTGCCGCAGCTTCAAGGGTCACTGTGTCATCGGAATTGCCGTGGACGATCAATGTGTTGTCGTTCTGGCTCATGCTTTCGAGATCGGCGAGCGACAGGGTCAGCTCACTGTCTTCGGCAAATTCCAGATCGATCGCGCCGATGTTAAATCCGTCCAGCCCGGCACCGGTGACGTCAACGGTCGAGCCGTTGATATCGTCCAGCACAAAAAGCGTACTGTTGGAGTTGCCTGCCGCGTCGCTGTCGGTGACCACGATGTGGCTGCCGTCCGGCACGGACTGGCCATCGGGGAATTCATACCATGTCTGGCTGCTCGGCCCAGCAAAACCGGTTGCATCCAACTGCGTGGCATCATCACCGCCGTTTTCGGTGGCGTGGAATTCACGTGGGTTTGCGGTTGTGTCGCCTTCGGCCAGCACACGGACGGTGTCAACGCCGTCGTGATCCTTGCCAAAGCCTTGGATGTTGGGCGCATCGGGTGCGACGGTATCCACTGTGAAGGTGTCAGTGATAGAGGCGGTGTTGCCTGCGGCATCTGTCGCCTCGATCAGCACGTTGGCCACGTATTCGCCGGATGGGATTTCATCGGCGGCAAAGTCCACCGACCATGTGCCATCAGAGTTGACGGTGGCGGCATGGGTCACGCCCTCGAAGGTGACGTTGACGGTCGAGCCCTGCTCAACCACGCCCTGCAAGGTGATACCATCGGCGGCTTCGGCGTTGCTGACAACATCGTCGCCTTCAACCACACCGACGTTGGCCAAGCGGTTCACGTAGGTATCAAGCTGAACGGTACCAGATGTCGTGGCCACGTTGCCCGCCGCATCCGTGGCGGTGACTGTGACCGGCGCGCCGACCTCAACATCGCCGGTGCGGATTTCAGACGCTGCAAAGTCAGCCGACCAGTTGCCATCATCGTCTGCGGTCACGGTGCGGACACCGTTTTCAAACACAACCTGCACCGATGCGCCGGCATCGGATGTGCCGGTCAGCGTCACACCATCAGAACGTTCGACCATGTTGACGATACCGTCGGTTTCAACCGTTGCGGTTTCAACGGTCACGGCCAGTTCGGTGTCGATCTGGAAGGTGCCCGATGTGCTGGCAGTGTTGCCAGCCGCGTCTGTTGCAATGGCTGTCACCTCTTGCGTCAGCGTTCCGGTTGGCACCTGTGCGCTGGTGTAGGTCGTGGACCAATTGCCGTCGCCGTCCGCCTGCACGGTGTTAACGTGGCCGTTCATCGTGACCTCAACGCTGGCGAAGGCCTGCGCCGTGCCAACAACGGTCGCGCCGCCATCATGTTCGAACATGTTGATCGTGCCGTCACCACCCACAGCGCTTGTGTCCATGGTGATCGAGGTGATCGTGTCGATGTTCAGCGTGTCAGTAGTCGATGCGGTGTTGCCATAGGCATCTGTCGCGGTGACCGTGATATCAACGTCGTATTCGCCCTGCGCGAAGGTGCCCGCAGGCACGTCCAGCGACCATGTACCGCCAGTTACGGTAGCGTTGTAGTCGTTGCCGCCAAAGCTGACCACAACGGTGGAGCCTTCTTGCGTGGTGCCGTTCAGGACAACGCCATCGGATTCCTCAACAAAGTTGACGGTGCCTTCGCCCTCAACCGTGGAGGCGTCAAAGCTAACGGTTGTAAAGGTGTCGATCACAACCACGTCGGAAGATGTCGCTGTGCCGCCCTCGTTGGTGAGCGTGACGGTGACGTCTACCTCGTATTCGCCGCCATCAACCTCGGATGGGTCAAATGTGACCTCCCAGGTGCCGTCATCGCCAACGGTGATGTCATGGGTGACGTCGCCGATGGTGACGGTGCCGGTGGCGCCGGGGGTGCCTGTGCCGGACAGGTCAACGCCATCGCTGTGGTCTTCGTCATTGACGACGTGGCCCTGCGATTTGGTGCCGCCGGTGATCGCGACCTCGGGCGGGTCAACAGTGTCATCTGTGTCGTCCGTGTCATCCGTGTCGTCGCCGTCAACGTCATCGGGGGTCGAAGGACCAGGTGCATCAACGCCACCGCCGCCGCCGCCCTCTTCGACTTCTTCTTCCTCGACCGCGTCGGGATCATCGTTTCCCGTCAGCAAAAGTGCGGCACCCGTGGCCGCAGCCGCGACAGGCAGTGCTGCACCCAGACCGCCAAGACCTGCCAAGAGCGGCACGCCAAGCATGCCTGCTTCGGACGCAGGTTCGACACCCGCAATCGGCAGATCGGCGGCCTGCACAAAGTAAAGGTCATCATCGGGTGACCACTTACCAAAGCTGTCTGCATCCGCGTATTGCGCATAAAAGAGGTTGCCGTCAGAGGCGGACAATTGCACCTCGGCCAATTGACCGCTGGACGAGATGAACAGCTGGTTTTCGATAGACCCATCGACGCCAAAGAAACCCTCGATCGTGATCACCTGACCGTCGACCAGTGTGATCTGGAGGGCCTGCCCCTGCCGGGTGTAGGATAGGATGTGGCTGCGCTGCAGGTTCAACGAGATATCCTGACCCGCCCCCACAACGATGTTGCCCGACGCATCGATTGCGCCGCGCTCTACTACGCCCGCGTCACCACGGACAACGAAATCAATCGCTGACATTATATTTGCTCCGCCTCGTTGCACGCCCTCTTTTGGGGTCGTGTCCATTTTGATTAGAGCCACACTATCTTGATCGATTCGCTATTTCTAGGAAAAGTTAGGGGGAAAATTGCCATTTTTGCGCCCTATTTGTGACACATTCCCAAAAATCTGACCCAGTTTCAGGTCGCCTCGCCGTCGATGCGGCCGTGGACCTGCAGGTTGAGGGCAGCGCCAAGCAGGATCAGATATGAGGTAATGTAGAGCCAAAGCAGCATACCGATGACGGCCCCGAGGGAGCCGTAGACCTCATTATAACTGGCGAAATTGGACAGGTAATAGCTGAGACCCGCAGAGGCCGCGATCCAGAGGGCGATGGCGGTGAGCGCGCCGATGGTGAACCACCGCAGCCGTGCGCCCCGCTGGTTTGGGCCAAAGCGATAAAGCAGTGCGAGTGCGGCGTAGAGCACGAAGAACGCGACGAACCAGCGGACGATTTCAAGCAATTGGGCGCTGCCAGCGCCGATGGGCGCAAAGGCAATGACGATGGGGGCCACAATCACGGCCATCATCGCGGTGATCGCAAGTGCAACGAGGCAAATGGTGAGGGTCAGCGCGACGATGAGCTGCTTGAACCCGTTGCGCGGCGGACGGTCAGCGATGGCGTTCAGCCCCCCCATGAGCGCCGCCACCCCTGCCCGCGACGCCCAGAGCGCCAAGGCGATGGACACGAATGTGGCCCACCCCAATGTGCCCGTGCCTGCAGCGAGGAGACGCGCCATTTGGCCAGCAAGCAGATCAAACGCCTCTTTGGGGATGATATCCTTCATCAAGGAGATCTGTTCGAGCACGATGACGGGGTCTGCTACCAGGCCAAAGATGGCGATCACAGCGGAAATAGCGGGGAAGATCGCGAAGATGCCAAAGAAGGCAACGCCTGCGGAAATCAGACCCACATGGCGTTCGCTGGCGGTGTTCCAAGTGCCATAAAGCAGCGACCACAGCCGCCAATACCAAGCAAGTGGCTTTGTGGGGGATGGGGTGGGCTGCGTCATACTTCATAGCTAGGGCAGAAGACGCATCGCGCCAAGGGCTGCTGTTTTTCGCCGGTGCAGCATTTTACGCTCGCGCCGCAACGAGGGTTTGCCTAATCTGGTCGAAACACACAAAAATGAGCAGGTGATCCGGTGCAGGACATTACAATGCACGTCAATACGCTGGCTGAGCGCGTGCATGTGCTTTGCCAGGACAAAACCCGTGTGCTGGTGGCGATTGTCGGCGCTCCTGCGAGTGGGAAATCCACACTGGCCAGTGAATTGGCGCGGCGCTTGCAGTTGCAAAAGGTCAAGACGGTGGTGGTGCCGATGGACGGGTTCCATCTGCATAACGATGTGCTGGATGCCCGCGACATGCGGCCCCGAAAAGGCGCGCCAGAGACGTTTGACGCGGACGGTTTTCTGAACCTTATCAATCGTCTGAAAGAGAATGTTGAAGTATTCTCCCCGACATTTGATCGCGCACAAGATCAAGCGATTGCAGGCGCGATTGAGGTGCCCGCGACCACGCAAGTGGTGATCGTTGAAGGCAATTACCTGATGTTTGATGAGGCCCCGTGGGAGTTTCTTGCCCCGCTATGGGACCTGACAGCACGGCTGGACGTTCCGATGGAGCAACTGCGTGCGCGTCTGATCCAACGCTGGCTGTCGCTGAACTACACCCGCGCGGTTGCGACGCGGCGGGCCGAAGGCAATGACATCCCAAATGCAGAGCGCGTGCTGAAACATGCGCTGCCTTGCGAAATCAACCTGACGTGACGACATGAGGTATGCCGCGCAACCACCTGAAATAAAATCAAAACATGATCTCGCAATTCGCCACATGGTGTAAGCCTGCTGAGGACCTTATATACTAATTCATGCGCGACTCGCGCCCCATTTGATGGACCACCGCCCCATGGCCCTGCCGCCGCATCAAGACCTGATCGCCTGCCCGCATTGCGACACGTTGCATGTGGCTGCAGAGCTGCCTGATGGCGCGCGGGCGGCCTGTCAGCGGTGCCACGCGGTGCTGCAAACGGCGCAGCCAGGTGCCTTGATAAGCGTGGTCAGTCTTGCAGTGGCCGCCATCGTGCTCATGGTCGTCGCGGTGAGCTTTCCGTTCATGGATCTGGATGTCTCCGGCAACCACAATGCCACGTCCGTGTTCAACGCGATTGCGGCGTTTAATACTGGGCTGGCAGTGCCATTGGCTGTGGCCGTCGCGCTTTTTATTGTCGTTTTGCCCGTGACACGATTGCTTGCCATCATCTATGCGATCAGCCCCCTGCTACGTGGCGCGCCGCCCCGCCCCCTTGCGCGTAAGGCCTTTGGATTAGCGGAATCCTTGCGTCCCTGGGCGATGGCCGAGATTTTCATGGTTGGCGTGACGGTCGCGCTGATCAAAGTGGCGGACCTTGCCACCGTCACCCTTGGCCCCGCCTTTTGGGCGTTTGCGGCGCTGGTGGTGATCACTGTGTTTAAAGATCAACTGATGAATAGGTATGCGATTTGGGAAGCCTTGGACAAAGCCACGCCAGCGGATTGATCACCGCGCGTGAGGCCCGGCTGGTCGCCTGTCGTCGCTGCGGGCGTGTTCACGCCATGGGCACGGCCCGCTGCGCGCGCTGTCATGGCGCGCTGCAAAGTCGCGATACCCAAAGCCTGCAAAAGGTCTGGGCCTGGCTGATCGCGGGGGTGATCCTGTTCATTCCGGCCAATATCTACCCGATGCTGCTGACCAATACGCTGGTCGAAAAGTCCGAGAGCACCATTCTGGGCGGGGTCGTCGATCTTGTGCATCATCATGCTTATGGGATTGCGGCGATTGTCTTTGTGGCGTCGATCCTGATCCCATTGGGCAAGTTTCTCGCCATCGCCTATCTTGCGCTGTCTGTGCAGCGGCGGTCGGTGATCAACATGCACCAGCGGCACAAGCTATATGACGTGGTGGAATTCATCGGCAGGTGGTCGATGATTGATGTCTTCGTCGTTGCAATTCTATCGGCGCTCGTGCAGTTGAATACGATAGCGTCGATCAATCCGGGGATCGCGGCGGTCAGCTTTGCGCTCTCGGTCATCTTTACAATGTTCTCGGCCCAAAGCTTTGACGCGCGCATGATCTGGGACGCAGACAGGACAGCGACATGACCGATACGCCGACCCCTGCCCCGCTCGACATTCAGCCCGGTAAGCCAGGTCTTTTGCAGCGGCTTTCGCTCGTCTGGCTGGTGCCGCTGATCGCGCTGGCCGCGAGCCTTTGGGTGGCGTGGGACAATTACGCGAACCAAGGCACGCTGATCGAGATCGCGTTTGAAAATGCCTCTGGCATCAAGGCCGAGGAAACCGAGGTCAAATACAAGGACGTCACCATCGGCCGGGTCGAAAGCGTGGAATTCGCCGAGGGTCTGGGCGAGGTTCTTGTGCATGCGCGGATTGATCCCACGATTGCGCCCTATCTGGATCAGGATGCGAGTTTCTGGGTCGTGCGCCCGGATGTCTCGGTGCGCGGGATTTCGGGCCTCGATACGGTGCTGTCGGGTGTCTACATCGAGGGCAGCTGGAATGACGAACCCGATGTGCAGCAATATGCTTTTGTCGGGCTGGAGGAGCCGCCCATTGCGCGGGTTGATCAGGCTGGTGTGGCGATCACACTGCGGACCAAGGATGGCAGCTCACTGACATCGGGTGCGCCGATCCTGCACAAGGGCATTCAGGTTGGATATCTTGAGACGCCACGCCTGTCGGCGGATGGGCAAAGCGTGACTGTTTCCGCCTTCGTCGACGCACCTTATGACCGCCGGATCACGACGAATACGCGGTTTTGGGACACATCAGGCTTTTCGATCTCGCTGGGTGCCGGTGGGATTGCGCTGAATGTGAACTCCATCGCGTCGTTGATCGAGGGCGGGATCGCCTTTGATACCATCGTGTCGGGTGGTGAGCCGGTTGAGGACGGCGATCTGTTTGATCTGTTTGAAAGCGAAGAGGTGGCACGCAACAGCCTCTTTGATGACCCGGACCTGCCTGTTCTGAACCTTGCGATCCTGTTTGACGGATCGGTCAGCGGCCTGACTGCCGGCGCAGAAGTGCGGTTCCGTGGTGTGCGTGTTGGCACGGTCACGGACCTGAGTGCGGTGGCTGTTGAAGACCGGGTGACCGGGCCGTTGGTGCAGTTGCGCACGATCATCGCAGTTGAGCCGGGGCGCATGGGCCTGTCGGAAGAAGCAACGCCAGAGGATGCGCTGATCCTGATCACCGACATGGTGCGCACGGCCAATCTGCGGGCGCGTCTGGTGACGGGCAACATCCTGTCGGGTGCGCTGCACGTTGAACTCTACGAAGACCCGGACGCCGAACGCGCCTTTGTCAATTTGGGGGCCGAGCCCTACCCCGTTCTGCCCACTACCGACAATGCGATCGCCGATGTAGGTGACGAGGCGCAGACCGTGCTGGATCGGGTAAATGACCTGCCGATCGAAGAGCTTTTGACCTCTGCCATTGATCTGATGGACAGTCTGGATCAGGTGGTGCGCAGCGAAGGTGTGAGCCAGGCCCCGGATGAGATCGTGGCGCTCTTGCAAAGCACGCGCGAGATTGTCGCCTCCGAAGACATGCAGGCGATCCCGGCGGAATTGCGGGCCATCGTGACAGAGCTGAACGGCATTGTGGGTGACGCGGGCGAGGCTGATCTTGTTGGGCGCATTGGCGAGGTTGTGGATACTGCAGGTGTGGCGGTTGCCAACATTGACGCGGCCACCCAAAACTTGCCCGCTTTGACTGCTGAAATCGAAGCGCTGGTCGCTAAGGCCAATGCACTTGAAGTTGAGGCGCTGATCACCGAAGCCACGGCGACTTTGAACCAGATCGACGGCTTTATCGCGACAGAAGCCATGCAGGCGGCGCCTGAGGCCTTGGTCGGTTTGGTGGACGAGGCGCGGGTCCTGATCGCGTCTGAAGACCTGCAAGCCATCCCCACCGACCTGCGCCGCGTTGTGGGCCAGATTGACGGTATCCTCACGACGCTTGCAGAGGCGGATGTCGCCACACAGCTGACCTCTGCCATTAACGCGGCGAACAGTGCGGCAGCGAGCATCGACACGGCAGCGACCGACTTGCCCGCGATTACGGCAGAGTTGAACGCACTGGCCGCACGCGCCAATACGCTTGATCTTGAGGGCTTGGTCAACGCGACTTCTGAGACGCTGAACAGCATCAACGCGCTTGTCGGGGCTGATACGACGCAGGATCTGCCCGCGTCCTTGTCGGTCGCCTTGGACGAGATGGCGATGTTCCTGGCTGAGGTCCGCGAAGGGGGTGCCATCACAAACGTGAATGCCGCACTCGCCTCTGCCGCTGACGCCGCGCAGGCGATTGAGACGGCTGCGGCGTCACTCCCTGCGCTGTCCGCGCGGGCCACGGCCTTGGTCGGACAGACCGACGCTGTGCTGCAATCCTACGGAGAACGGTCGCGATTCAATGCCGAGACAATGTCGACCTTACGGGATATTCAAGAGGCGGCTGATGCGGTGTCATCGCTGGCCCGCGCGATCCAGCGCAATCCCAATTCACTGCTGACGGGGCGCTGATATGATGAAGAACCTTTTAAAAATTGCGGCGCTTGTGGCGCTCGCGGCCTGTTCGGGCACCTTGACGCGGGTGGCCTACCCGACCGCGCAATCTACGCTGGAATTGCGCGCCTTTGTCGGGTCGGCCTTGGTGCAAACGGTGTCCCTGCCCGCCTATGCGGCGGCCGAAGAGCTGGCGATTGAGACGGCACCGGGGGTCATCACCTCAACCGGTGATCTGCTTTGGGCAGATGATCCGGCGCGCGCTGTGACGCTGGAAATCGCGCGTCATCTTGACGATATCCTGACGGCGACCGTCGGCCCTGATCCATGGCCCTTCCCCGGATTGCCGGATGTGGGCATTGATATTCGTGTGTCCGACATGATCGCGCGGGCGGATGGGAACTTTCATCTCGTTGGCACCTACTTTGTTGGTGGCGATGGGATCGATTTCCGCAACACATCGTCGTCCTTCAACATCAGAATCCCGCTCGCCTCGGTTGAGGCCGGGGCCGTTGCGGCGGCTCAATCGCAGGCAATTTTGCAGCTGAGCGAGGATATCGCCCGCAAGTTGGGGCGCTAGAGCCGATGGCCGAGGAGACACCTTCCGACGCGCTCACACGGGCCCGCGAACGCGGTGTGCATGGGCGGCAGCAAAAGGATGGCATCATCGTCATTCGCACGATTGCCATGCCCGCTGATACCAACCCGGCAGGCGATATTTTCGGCGGCTGGCTGATGTCGCAAATGGATTTAGCCGCGGGTAATATGGCGGGCCGCGTGTCGCAGGGACGTGGTGCTACCGTGGCTGTCGAAGGCATGCAATTCCTGCGGCCCGTGAAGGTCGGCGACGAGGTGACGCTTTATGCCACGTTGCGCAGTGTGGGGCGCACATCGATGCGCATTCATATCGATGTCTGGGCGCGATCACGCTTTGCGCAGGACGCAAAAAAGGTCACAGACGCTGATTTCGTCTTTGTGGCACTGGACGAGAACGGCGAACCCCGCGCGATCCCTGAGACGTAAGGGGCGCAGGCCGGATGTGATGGCTTGGGAGGTTCTTGACCGGTACCCAAGCTTTTACATTGCTCGGAAACCCGCGTCATATCCGTCGTCTTCGAGATGTGGTATTCTGAACACTGAGGAGATTTCAGATGCCAAATTTTACAATGCCCCCTACCGATCCATCAGCGCCATTAGCCACTTTACGAGCAAGCCATTTCTGCCTTCGTGTTCCAGACTACGGTGAGGCCAAGCAGTGGTTCATGGAAAAGCTTGATTTTCGTGTCGTTCATGAGTGGCACGAGGCAATGCTCAACGTTGATATGGGATATTTGGCAGCCGCCGATGATGATCGCTGCGTGATCGAACTGGTCGGTGGAAACGATCCCAAAATTTCAGAACGCGCCACAGCCGATTTTCCCAATTCATTTGCCACAACCGGTCTTCACCATTTTTGCTTCGCGGTTCCCTCAGTTGAAAAGACTGTTGAATACCTGCGATCACGCGACGTGGCGATTGCCGTTGAACCGTTCGAGGTCGAAGCGATTGGACGCAAGTTGGCATTCTTTTCCGACCCGTGGGGGAACTTGTTCGAGCTGGAAGAAGTCATTTCTTGACCGCGTAACTCGCATTGAACTTATGGTTTCGGACTATGCCGTCAAGCCTGTCCGACATCATAGCCGTCCCAAATGCCCTCAGCGGCCACGACGGCCATGCGGGTAAAGGAGGCGCGCGCGAGAGCACCGTTGCGCATTTTCATGGCGGTTTTGTGTGGGTCGCTTCGATAGGCACCTGCCATCACATCCTTTTCGGATCGCCAGAGCGTGAGCGTCGGTCCGTCAATCATCGGCATGTCGGGCAGCATGTTGACGTCCATCAAGACGGCCGGGTTTTCGGCGAAGGCTTTGCGTACGGCCGTGACACCCTGACCAAAGGCGACAAGTCCCTCTTGCGGGTTGCCGATGCCAAGGCTGGTCATCACGAGGACAGGCCCCGCCTTTTCAGGGCGTTTTGACAGCTGCGGATAGAGATCCGCTGCCGCGCCGCTGGGCAACCAGTTGAGCGTGCCGTGGCAGGCATAAGGCAGGCCAACCATCGCAACACTTTCGGTCGCGCGGGCCAAGACCGGGAGGTAGTTGCGGTGATCGCGGTGAAAGGCCATGGCCGCATCAAGGTCGGGCCAGATCGACAACCAGCTACGCACGTGACGCTCACGGCGGGCCATGCCGTCTGGGGTGTCCCAGCCGATCTCTGTCCCTGCTGTAGACAGGCTTGCGCCATCCGGGTGGGAAGAATTGTCGTCGCCTTTGGACAATGGCGCGTCAAAACGGGCGGCGATGACGGTAACGGCAGAGCATTGAGTCATCGACGGCACTCGCTTTGGGTTCAAATGCAGACAGCATGTGCTGGGGGTTCGTGTTTGGCAAGTGCCACTCCCGTGATTGCAAATGCCGCGCCCCGGCGGCACAGTCGGCGTGATTTCCAACACTGTGGACCGACAGATGACCACCACCCATACCGCCGAAGAAGATGCCCGTAATGCGGATATCCTGATTTATGTGAACGGTGATCTTGTTCCGCGCAATCAGGCCAAGGTGTCGGTTTACGATAGCGGCTTTATGTTGGGCGATGGCATGTGGGAAGGGATGCGGCTTTACAACGGTTTTTGGGCGTTTTTCGACGAGCACATGGACCGGTTTTTTGAAGCCTGCAAAGCGGTCTCGCTTGATCCAGGGATGGACCGGGCGGGGTTTGCCGACGCCTTGGCCAAGACGGCGGCGGCGAATGGCATGACCAGTGATGTGCATTGTCGTCTGATGGTCACGCGTGGTGTAAAGGTGAAACCGTTTCAGCACCCGTCCCTGTCGCAGTCGGGGCCGACGGTTGTGATCATCATGGAGCATTCAAAGCCCGCAGCCGCGCTTGGGGCCGGCATCCGGCTGGCCACGGTGCCGCAGGTGCGGGGTTTGCCGATGGCGCAGGACGCCAAATACAACAGTCATTCCAAGCTGAACTGTGTGATCGCCTGTTTGCAGGCTGAACAAGCGGGCGCGGACGAAGGGCTGATGCTTGACCCGCATGGGTTTGTGAACACGACCAACGCATGCAATTTCTTCATAGTCCGCAAAGGTGCGGTTTGGACCAGCACCGGGGATTACTGCATGAACGGTGTGACCCGGCAAAAGGTGATCGACCTATCCCGCGCAAATGATATCCCGGTGTTTGAGCGTAACTTCAGCCTTGTGGACACCTATGGCGCGGATGAGGCGTTTCTGACCGGCACCTTTGGTGCGCAGACGCCTGTTGCCAGCATTGATGGCAAGCCAATTGGGTCAGGCGACCGCCCGGTGATGATGCGCATCCGCGCGCTTTATCGGGATATGATTGCTGCCCATGTTGCCGAGACTAGCGCTTCAGAAGGCGCTCAATAACTTCCAAAAGCTCTGGCTGTGCAAAGGGTTTTTGCAAGCCTGCGTCCGCACCAATGCCTGCTGCGTTGGCGAGGCCAAATTCCTTGCCCAGCAAACCACCCCGCCCCGTCATCGCGATGATGGGCACATTCCGGTCGTTCGGTGAGCTGCTATATTGCGACACCGCACGGATGCCGCCGATGAGAGTGATGCCGCCATCTGGGATCAGCTCGCCGTTGTTTTCGACGAAGACGTCCGAGATCACCAGATCCACTTTTTCCTTGCTCATGAATGCGAGCGCTTTGGAGGCGCGGTCAAAGAGGCTGACCTTGTAGCCTGCGTTTTCAAGGCCTTCGGTCATAAGCGTACCGAAGTCGGTGTCGTCTTCTAGAATGAGAATGTGGGTCATGATGGTGTCTTGTTGAGAACTCTGTGTATCGCGTGGCCCAATTCGTCAGGCGGGCAAGGTTTTTGGATCAACGGGGCGACGACGTCCCCCATTTCGGCGGAGGAAAAGCCGGTATAACCGGACATGTAAAGCACGGGTTTGTCTGGGCTGATCGCACGCAGCTCTTTCGCCAAGCCAAACCCGCCGAGCCGTCCGGGCATGACGACATCTGTCAGCAAAAGGTCAAACTCTAACCCGTCTTCAATAATGCCCATCGCCTCGGCACCTGAAGAGGCCGTTGTCACCTTATAGCCCAGCGCCATTAGCAATTCGGTCATGATATCCAAGAGACGGGATTCATTTTCGACCAAGAGCACATGTTGCCCTGCCCCGGTCGCGGCGCGTTTGCGAGGTTGCGGGGCTTCCCGTCCGCCATCCTGCATGCCGCGCGGCAAGATGATGCGCACGGTGGTGCCATGTTCCACTTCGGAATAAATCCGCAGTTGTCCGTCTGACTGGGTGGCAAACCCGTAAACCATCGACAGGCCCAAGCCAGTGCCCGCTGCGTCACCTTTGGTGGTGAAAAACGGATCGGCGGCGCGGGCTTTCACCTCTTCGTCCATGCCGGGGCCGTTGTCGGTCACCGCCAATTCAACGAAACGCGATTGTTCATTCTCTGCCAGGGTTTCGCTGAGGTCAGGAACCTCGTGTTCGTCCTGCAGCGGATGGCTGATATTGCGGGCCGAGATGTGGATCGTATCACCGCGTCCGCCGCGCATGATCGCGTCGCGACTGTTGAGCACAAGGTTGAGCAACGCGTTCTCGAGCTGGCTGCGGTCACAAAAGACGAACATGCCCGGATCATCGATGGTGAACTTGAGGATGATGTGTTCCTCAATGGTGGGCGTGATGAGCAATTTGAAGGTCTTGAAGACCTCTTCCACGGACCACGAGTTGGACATACCCGGCTGGCTTTTTGCGAACGCCAGCAGCCGGCGGGTCAGGTCCGCGCCGCGGCGTACAGCACCAAGGGCCGTGTTCAGGTATTCCTTGGATTTGACCGTATCCGGCGTGTCCTGCGACAGTTGAACCGCATATTCGATGGTCGCCAGCATGTTGTTGAAATCGTGCGCAATGCCGCCTGTCAGCTGTCCCAAGGCATCCAACCGGCTTGAGCGTTCGATCTGTTGGCGGTTGCGTTCCTGTTCCGACACGTCATCCAGGATCAGAACAGAGACAACATCAGTTTCGACATCAACCTCTGCCTTGGCGCTGGAGACCCGCAAGTAGCGCAGATCAGTGGTATCGCGGCGGCGCATCACGTAGATTTCGCCGTGCAGGTCCTTGCCTGCCACCGCGCGGTTGACCGGGTTCAATTGTGTGGTCAGCGGATGAAGATCGCCCGCATCCAGAAACAGATATTCAGACGGCCAATCCATCGGCGGTTCGGCCTGAAGACCGCCCAGCATATGGCGGGCTGTGGGGTTCACAAAGCTGATCTGGCCGTCGGCGTTCAGCCCGACAATGCCACTATGCGCCGCGTTGAGAACCGCATTCAGGCGGCTGTTGCTGCGCTTGATGACGTCCTCGCGCGACCTTGCGGCATTGATCATGGGTGTCAGGTCTGTATGCGCGCCAAGCAAGCGCACCGCTTTGCCCGTCTCATCGCGCAGCGCCAGACCGCGGCAACGGACCCAGACGGTGTTGCCGTCCGCGTGGGTGTAGCGCACCACCTGATCATAGGGATGCGAGGGGTCAGCAATATGTTTGCCAACGTTTTCGGTCGCTAATTCAAGGTCTTCTGGATTGATGATGTCTTGCCAAGCATCCGCCCGGTGCGGCATTTGTGCGGGATCATAGCCGAAGGTTTCCCAAAACTCCGGGCTCATCCATTCGTTTTCGGGGTCTTCAAGGTCCCAGAACCAAACACCATCCAGCGACGATTTGCGGATGAACTCCCAAATCTCAGGATCGCGCTTGAGCCGCGCGTCCAATTCCGCCTCTAGGTAATGTTTGTCCGTCATCCAGCCCTACCCCGTCGCGTTCCGATTGAACCTTGTCGACTGTGAACGCGTGCGAAACTTGCCGTAGGGCCTTAAACTACATGACCACGACTACCCCGTGGTATCTACTGCATCTGGCTGGTCAGTCAAACCCTGCAAGTGATAGCAAATGGTTAACGACAGGCGAAAGGTCATCGTTGCGCTGGCTGACCATTACAAAGGGCTTGCCGTTGCGCATCCGGGTGGCGTCGCGGCGCATGACCTCAAGATCGGCACCGACATAGGGGGCCAGATCAGTCTTATTGATGATCAAGAGGTCCGATTTTGTGATCGCGGGGCCGCCCTTTCGGGGGATTTCCTCGCCTGCCGCCACGTCGATCACATAGACGGTGATATCGGCCAATTCGGGGCTGAAGGTGGCAGAAAGGTTATCCCCGCCGCTTTCGATCAGCACCATTTCGACGTCCGGGTGGCGGGACCGCATTTGCGCAACTGCCGCCAAGTTGATCGAGGCGTCCTCGCGGATTGCAGTATGGGGACAGCCACCGGTTTCGACGCCGATGATGCGGTCTGCGGGCAGCACCTGCATTCGGGTCAGTGCCTCTGCGTCCTCTTGCGTGTAAATGTCGTTGGTGATGACACCAATGGACATCTTGGGATGCAGGGCACGGGCCAAAGCGGCGGTCAGTGTCGTTTTGCCAGCGCCCACCGGGCCGCCGATCCCGATACGCACGGGGCCATGTTCGCTTTTCATGTGCGGAAAATCCGAGGTTGTAGGGTTTCGTGGCGCATCGCAGCGATGTCGGACATCCACGCGCTGCTGTGCAGGTCATCAAGCCCTGCCCCATCTGTGGCGGCGGTTACTTCTGCGACCACAGGGCGGAGCGCGTTGAGAACGAGTTGACCGTCGGTTTGCCCCATTGGCATCAAGCGCTGCGCGGCAGAGACCAGATTGGCCAGCATGGCTTGCAGGTAGAGCGCAGTGGCGATGTCGACCGGGACGCCCTTTTGTGATGCGGCAAAGCCCACGGCCACAGGATAGGCAAGACCGTCCATCTCAAAGCCTTCGGTGGCGCGCAGCGTGTCGCAAAAGGCGCGGCCTTGCAGGTCAAGCTCTTGCAGCCGCTCGGCGCTGGCGGCAAACGCCCGGGCGTGCGCATCAGCGGCCTCTGGGTCGTCATAGCCAACACGCAGTAGGATCGCATCGCAACGCCCTGTGCCATGTTCCAGCACGTCAAGCAACCAAGCGGTCAGCGCGTTCGCATCGGGGATCAAGCCGTCCGAAACCGCCGACTCGAGCCCATGCGAATAGGCGAACGCCCCGACGGGAAAGCCCGGTGAGAGCCATTGTGACATCGTAAGGATGGGATCAGTGGTCATGGGAATGTTCGTGATCGTGTGCGCCGTGCCCATGGGCGTGAGGCAAGGTGCGGCCATGGCCATATGCGCCGCCCATGGGGGTGAAGGGCGCGTCGACCTCCGTCACGTCTGCGTCGAGATGGGCCAGCATATGTGCGATGACGGGATCGCGTTGGATCAAGAGGTGGTCATGATTGACTTGGCATGGCGTGTGTCGGTTGCCGATGTGCCACGCGAGCTTTGCCAGATCGCCCTTGACCATCAACAAGGGTTCCACTGCCGCGTTGACCATCACGGTGCGGCCATCGTCAAGCTCCAGCACATTGCCGCTCTCAAGCGATGTGGTCTGGGCAAGGTCCACGACAAAGGGCCAGCCCTCGTCCGTGGTCAGGCGCTTGCGACGCACAAAGCGACCGTCGTAGTCAAGCGTGCAGCTTGCAGATTGCGGCCCGCCCATGATCACTGGGTGCAGCTTAGTCGTGCGGGGCAGATCGGTCATTCGACCGCCTCAATCGACGTGAGGCGAAAGATCTCGGGCGCGTCTGATCCGTAGGTGTAGGATACCAAGAGGCCCAACCCCAGGGCCGGAACGTATTGAATTTCCTCAAGGATCGTGGCGTCGCCGCCGGTATAGGTGACAGTGCCAAAGATGCTGTCATAGGTGCAGTCACCGATTTGCAGCGGTGCAAGTGGCCCCCAGTTATGGGTCTGGGTTTCCTTGAACGTGCCATCCACGCTGACAATAGTGGTCAGGAAGCGGTCTTGCAGTCCGGGTTCTGGCGGTGCCATGGCCGTTGGCGGGCGGTCGTAAGACGTCTCAAAGACGCTTTGCAAATCCAGCACGCCGTCTACCTCGACCGCAAGGCGAGAGACATAGACGCCCTGCGTGAGAACATTGCGGGCAACTTCCCCCCCGCCAAAGTCGATGATCTGCGCGACCTGTCCGTCACCCATGGATTGATAGACATCCACTGCACCATCTGCGGCTGTGACGCGAATTCCGCCGTCCAGATCGTCCGCTGTCGGACAGGCGGAGGCTGCACCAGCCGTCAGGGCGCATATTGCGATAAGCCCCCGCATCAGAACAGAAAATACCGCTGTGCCATCGGCAATTCTTGCGCGGGCTGGCAGGTTAAAAGCTCTCCGTCGGCGCGGACCTCGTAGGTTTCGGGGTCGACTTCGACATGGGGTAATGCGTCGTTCAAGATCAGGTCCTTTTTGCCGATGCCGCGCGTGCCTTGCACCGCGACGGTTTGTTTGGCCAATCCCAGCTTATCACCAATCCCGTCGGCCTGCGCTGCGGCAGAGACAAATGTCACGGCGGAGTGTTCCACGGACCGGCCATAGGCGCCGAACATGGGGCGTGTGTAGACGGGTTGCGGTGTCGGGATCGAGGCGTTGGGGTCGCCCATTTGGGCGCAGACAATGGTGCCTGCCATCAGCACCATTTCAGGTTTCACCCCAAAGAAGGCTGGGTTCCAAAGCACAAGATCGGCGCGCTTGCCTTCGGCGATCGACCCGACTTCCGTGCTGATGCCGTGGGCGATGGCGGGGTTGATGGTATATTTCGCGATATACCGGCGCACGCGCATATTGTCGTTATCGCCGGTTTCTTCAGGCAATGCGCCGCGCTGCTTTTTCATCTTGTCGGCGGTCTGCCACGTGCGGATCAACACCTCGCCCACGCGGCCCATGGCCTGACTGTCAGAGGCGATGATCGAGAAGGCGCCCATGTCGTGCAGAATGTCCTCTGCGGCAATGGTTTCGCGCCTGATCCGGCTTTCGGCAAAGGCCACGTCTTCGGGGATCGATTTGTCCAGATGGTGACAAACCATCAGCATATCGAGGTGTTCTTCAATCGTGTTGACGGTGAAGGGGCGGGTTGGATTAGTTGAGGACGGTAACACATTGGCATCGCCGCATATTTTGATAATGTCCGGGGCATGTCCGCCGCCCGCGCCTTCGGTGTGGAAAGCGTGGATCGTGCGGCCCTTCATGGCGGCCACGGTGTGTTCGACAAAGCCGCTTTCGTTGAGCGTGTCGGTGTGGATCATGACTTGCACGTCCATCTGGTCTGCGACATCCAGACAGCAATCAATCGCGCCCGGTGTGGTGCCCCAATCCTCGTGCAATTTCAGCGCGCAGGCCCCGGCCTTAACCTGTTCTTCGATGGCAGCGGGGACAGAGGCGTTACCCTTGCCCGCAAAGGCGAGGTTCATCGGAAAGGCATCCGCCGCCTGCATCATCCGTCCAATGTGCCAAGGCCCCGGTGTGCAGGTCGTGGCAAGCGTCCCATGTGCAGGCCCTGTGCCACCGCCCAGCATGGTGGTGACGCCCGAATGCAGCGCGTCTTCGATTTGTTGTGGGCAGATGAAGTGGATATGTGAATCAAAGCCACCTGCCGTCAGGATGCGCCCCTCACCCGCGATGGCCTCTGTGCCCGGACCGACGATGATGTCAACGCCCGGTTGCGTGTCAGGGTTACCCGCCTTGCCGATCTTGTGGATGCGCCCGTCCTTCAGGCCCACGTCCGCCTTGTAGATACCGCTGTGATCAACGATCAGCGCGTTGGTGATGACGGTGTCCACGGCGCCCGCCGCGCGGGTGACTTGCGATTGTCCCATGCCGTCGCGGATGACCTTGCCGCCGCCGAATTTGACCTCTTCGCCGTAGATCGCGGCATTTGCACCTGAGCCGCCGGAGGTTGCAGCACCCACAGCCTCGGCCGACAGGTCGCGTTCAACCTCGATAATCAGATCTGTATCGGCCAGTCGGATCTTATCGCCCGTCGTCGGGCCAAACATTGCGGCATAGCTTGCGCGGGAAATGGTTGCAGGCATCGTCTAACTCGCTTTCGTTTCGTGCTGTCGCAGGACATCAGGAAATAGGGTCTTGAGTGTCGTTGGTTTGTTCCGGGCTGTTTCAGGCATTGCCATAACCTGCCTGTAGCATCCTCACGCGGGGTTGGTGGCGTTTGCCGTAAACGTATCGCCCCCAGAGCCGAAACAGCGGCGTCAGCCAGCCCGCTTCTATGTCGATTTGATCGCGCAGGATGGCACCGTCCCCGTCGGGCTGCACGGTCAATGTGTGATCCCAACGCTGCACACCTGCGCCCTTTTCACGGCTTTGCAGGGTCATCGCAGCGTCATCGCAAAGATCGACCGTCATGCGATAGTCTTGCGGCGGCATCTTTCCAAAGAGCCGCACTTTAACCGCGAAACTGTCGCCAGTTTTGCAGCGCCCTTGCGTCGGCAGGCCATCGAAGGTGACGACGCCTGCCATCACCTCTTGGAAAGAGCCGTAGTCAGTCGCGAGTGCCCAGACCCGCTCTGCCGAAGCATCGTAGTGATGGGACATGTCGAGGCGCGCCATCACAAATCCCCCATGACCTTTTGGTTGAACCCAAAGACACGCCGCGCGCCGCCCAGCGGGATCAATGTGACCTCGCGGCGTTGGCCAGGCTCAAACCGTACGGCGGTGCCTGCAGCAATGTTCAGGCGGTGGCCGTGGGCCGCATCGCGGTCAAAGTCGAGCGCGGGATTGCTTTCGGCGAAATGATAATGCGAGCCGACCTGCACCGGACGGTCACCGGTATTGGCTACCATCAACACGATTTCTGCAGCCCCCGCGTTGAGGGTCAGGTCGCCTTTTGCGGGGAAGATTTCACCGGGGATCATGGGCTGGCCTCCTCTTGATTAACGGATGGGGTCGTGGACGGTCACAAGCTTTGTGCCATCGGGGAATGTCGCTTCGACCTGCACTTCGGGGATCATCTCGGCGATCCCTTCCATTACTTGATCGCGGGTCAGGACATGGCCGCCCGCTTGCATCATGTCGGCCACGGACCGGCCATCGCGGGCCCCTTCGACAACGGTGTCTGTGATCAATGCAATGGCTTCGGGGTGGTTGAGCTTTACACCACGGGCCAGCCGCTTACGGGCCACCTCTGCGGCCATTGCGACCAGCAATTTGTCTTTTTCGCGGGGGGTCAGTTGCATCTGGTCAAAGTCTCCATGATGTCGGCATTTGGTCGTCGGTGAGCAGATCAAGGATCGGCAAAAGCGATTGGCGCAGGGCAAAGCTGTCCTTGGCCAGAAGGCGCACCACAAGCATGTCGTCGCGCATCAGGCTTGCCCCGCCCTGTTGTGTGAGATGGGCGCGCACGGCATCCAGCTGCGCCTCTGCGCGGGGTGCGACAAACACGATTTGGGCCGCGGCCCCGGCACCGCCAGCCAGGGCCGGGCGTTTGAGGTCAGCACCTCGCGTGAGCCGCATGCCATCCAGATAGATCGGCACATTGTCGCGGCGCACCACAATGCGGTCGTCGAGCAAAAATTGGGTCAAGTCTTCGCCCATGGCTTGGCGGCCAAAGACGATGGGTTCGACCAGCAAAAGCTCCGCGTCCTTGGCAAGCGATATATCCAAGCGGCGGCGCAGGACGGCCCCATCAAACAGGATGGTTTCCTGCGGTAGCCAATGCAGCCGCGCGCCACTTCCGACGGTGATCCGGGTCGACACCTGCCCTGCCCCATCAAGCGCGCGGTAGACCCGCTCTGCCGCCTGCGTGGTCATGCGCAAATCTGCGCCCGCACCGACATCAGCAGTCAGAAAAAAGCGGTCGCCGCCGGTGATGCCGCCTGCGGTGTTGATCAAGACAGCCTCTTTTGCGGGACTGTCGTAGCGTCGAGGGAAAATCAGCTTAAGCGCGCCGGATTGACGCAAATCACGGATCGCAGAGGATTTGCCGCGCTGAGAAACCGCAAGATGCGCCTCACCCAATGCCCGGGGTTGACTGCCCACCCCCTTCGTTGCGTAATCAAGATGCTGCTGAATTAACCCCATGCGCGAAAATGAGGCGGAGCGATGGTGAGGGTCAATGGCTTGGCGACTACACTGAGGCCAAATGGTTAAACGCTCATCGCTTCGTGTGAATGTGCCTAATTTTTGCGCGAAAAAGAAAAAGCGATTTCCCGTGACGCGGTAGTTCTTGTCCGCCAATAACGCACAATTAACACTGACCTCATATTACGAGCGGACCTTCACATGCAGCGAAAAGCGATGCGGCACAGTCAGATCAATCTAGGTTTCTCGGTCGCACCCATGATCCGAGCGTTGCAAATGCCCGCGATGGCATTGTCCGTTGACGGTCGCGTATTGCAGATCAACACCCTCACCAGCGACATCGTCGGACTAACGCATGCGCGCGTCACCGAAGGTCTTGAATTTTCCGAATTGCTTACGCCAAGGGATCGCGACCTTTTTGCCGAGTTTGTTGCATGTACCGTCGACGGAACGGCGGAAGAATACACCAGTTTTGTCGTTCACTGGAAAGGACAGTCAGCGTCATTTTCATTGACCGCGCTGCGCGACAACGATGACGCACTTATTGGTTTTTTGTGCCAACAACCGCATGACACGCTGACCCAAGAACTAGTGACCTGGCGCGCCGCCCTGACCAAGGGCGAACACTCCGTTTGGGAGATTGATCTGACGCAAAACACCAGCACCTTTTCGGATGATTGGTACCTAATGCGCGGGCGAAGTCGGGACGACACCAGCTTGTCAGAGTTGAGCAACTTTGATGAACGCATCCACCCCGACGATATTGACCTCGTGAACGACAAGCTGGCCGCTGTCCTGTCTGGCCAGACCGACACGCTGACAGTGGAATTTCGTGAGCGGCATAAGGATGGCCATTACATCTGGATCTTGACCAACGGGTATGTCGTTTCACGTGGGGCTAATGGTGCGCCCTCTCGGCTGATCGGGACAGAGACGGACATTACGCGGCTCAAGGCTTCGCAGAATCTGATCGAGGATCTGACCAGTCGCGAGGTCCGTTGGAAAGTTGCGATTGAAGGCGCAAATCAAGGAGTCTGGGACTACGATTTGGTCAGAGGGAGTCGTTTTGTATCAGACACTTGGCGTTCGATGCGCGGCATCGGCCCGGACGACGACATTGCGGAAATGCTCGCCAGTTGGTTGACCGACATGCACCCGGATGACGTCCCGCGGGTCCGTGCCGCGATCGACAGTCAGAATAGCGGCGAAACGGATGCGGTGAACTATCAATACCGCACCAAACATCGCGATGGGCGATGGATCTGGATTCTTAGCCGCGGGCGGGTTGTGGAACGCCGCCCCAACGGTGATCCGGCGCGCGTGATTGGCACGGATACGGACATTTCAGACATCAAAACGGTTGAATTTGAGCACGCACAAATGACCGACCGCCTGCGCGTTGCAATGCGCGCGGCAGACATGGGGCGATGGGAATTCAACTTACGTGATGAAGTTGCCTATTGGGATGAC
The DNA here is from genome assembly GCA_947494675.1 of uncultured Paracoccaceae bacterium. GTDB lineage: Bacteria > Pseudomonadota > Alphaproteobacteria > Rhodobacterales > Rhodobacteraceae > CANMYO01. The sequence goes on along the minus strand of CANLVP010000002.1, from coordinate 11,824 downwards.
CGGCTTCTTGAAATGTTCGGCATGGAGGGACAAAGCAACGTTCAGCCCGGCGATTTTTGGGCCACCTTGATCCACCCCGACGACCAGGAACGCGCGAACAGAATTTCCGAAGAAAGCGTCGAAAAAGGTCTGGATTTGAACCTCGACTACCGGATCGTTCGGCCAGACGGCAAGGTCGTGCATGTGCGAAGCCGCGCCATCTTTGTGCCAGACAGTGCGCGCGGTGATCGATTTGTCGGCGTCAATATCGACGTCAGCAAGGATGTTGAGCGGCAACAACAGCTTGAGGCGGCGCGGGCGCTCTTGGAATACGAATCCCGTCACGATGCGTTGACCGGGCTGACGAACAGGCGCGGGCTGGACGAGATTCAGGAGACATTCTTGAACGGCGATACGGGTCAACGGCGCGCCGTGCTGCACATCGATCTCGATAACTTCAAGCAGATCAACGACACGCTTGGGCATGGCGCGGGTGACGCGGTCTTGGTCCATGCGGCAGGCATTCTGCGGGCGGCGGCAGAAGACAACTGGTTCACGGCACGCGTCGGCGGAGATGAATTTGTGATGCTCTTGCCCGATGCCCCGCCCGACGATGAATTGCGCGAGATCGCGACCGGAATCATCGACCAGATGGCTGCCCCCTTTTCGTTCGAAGGACAGCCCTGCAATTTTGGGGTGAGCATCGGAATCGCCGTTTCAGGGCAAGAGGATACGGCCGATGCCTCGCTGATCATTTCCGCCGATCTGGCACTTTACGCCGCCAAGAAAGACGGGCGCGGCAGGTGCCGGTTCTTTGGGGCGGAGATGAAAAAGAACGCAGCGGATCGCAAGAACGCGTTTGATGCCTTGCTGGCGGGTTTTGAGCAGGGCGAGATCATTTGCCACTATCAGCCGCAATTTGACGCGCGGACACTGGAGCTAACGGGGCTGGAGGCGTTGGTGCGCTGGCAAAGCCCGACCCGCGGCTTATTGATGCCGGACACATTCCTGCCCACCGCCGAAGAGATGGGGATGATCGCCGATTTCGACGCGCTTGTCCTTCAAAGGGCAAATCAGGACTTAGCGGCTTGGGACGATCAAGGTTTGATCGTGCCGAGGGTCTCGGTCAACGTATCAGCCGCGCGATTGTCGGACCCCGATCTTGCCAAGACGTTGCGGTCGATGAACCTACCTGCTGGCCGCTTTGCCTTTGAACTGTTGGAATCCGCCTTTCTGGACTCCTACGGCGAAGCACTGGCAGAAAACCTCGATGCCCTCAAGGATTTGGGGATCGAGGTGGAAGTCGATGATTTCGGGACTGGCCACGCTTCGATCGTGAGCTTGCTCAAGGTGTCACCAGATCGGCTTAAGATTGACCGTGAATTGATCGCGCCGATCACCCATTCCCAGCGGCAGCGCAGCTTGATCAAGACGATCATCAGCATCGGTCAGATGCAGGACGTCGCCGTTGTCGCCGAAGGCGTTGAGACGCCAAAACATGCGCAAATCCTCAAGGATTTGGGGTGCGATTATTTGCAAGGCTATGCATTGGGGCGGCCTTTGTCATTTGAGAAGACCTCGGAATTCATACGCCTGCTTGGCAACAATGCGGGCCGCTTGATCCTCGCCGCTTAGGCCGATTTGGAGGGATTGCGCGAGAGAAAGCCGGGCCCTTCGCCCCCTCACCCGCATTTAGGACGGGGTTTTTGTCCGTCCTGCGAAGATCGCGTCGATAATCGCGGCTGACGGCTCAACCACGTTGTGCGGATCAATGGCAGGACCGGCCAGATCGGACAGCGACTTTTTGTTGGCCAATGCCTCTTTGACCAGCGCTTGGGCTTTGATCCGGCCGTGTTCTGCAGCCAAGGCAAACACAGCGGCCTCGGCCGATACTTCGGGGTTGTCGCGCAGCCGCGCGGCCATCGCGTCTGTGTCGGCGAGCATCGTGTCGATCAAGCGATTGGCATGGTTCAACGCGGCGCCAGCGCACTCTAAGAGCTGCGGCAGTAAAAGCCATTCAGCGGACCAACTCGACCCATCGCGTTCCTCGGCATGGACGGCACTTTCCGTCAAACCGCCCTCGACAGCGCGGGCGACGGTGGCAATCGACAGGATGGCCTCTGACGTAACCGGGTTCGCCTTTTGCGGCATGGTTGATGACCCGCCTGCGACCCCGGCGGTGACTTCCCCAATTTCGGACCGGGATGATATGATCGTGTCAGTTGCCAATTTGGCGATCGCGGCGATCAATCTGCTGGCCCAAAACACCACATGCCGCACGGGGCTGCGGTCAGTGTGCCACGGCACACCCGCAGTCAGGTCGAGCGCCAGTGCGAGGCCATCGGCTATCGCGGGGCCATGTGGCGCGATGGCGGTCTGCGCCCCTGACGCGCCGCCGAATTGCACCCGCAATGCAAGTGCTCGCAGATCCGACAGCTCGTTTTCGAGTGCGATACAGGGTTGCGCCCAATTGGCGACGCGAAGGCCAAAAGTGATTGGGGTCGCAAGCTGCGTGCGTGTGCGCCCGGCCATGACGGTCGCGGCATGAAAGCGGCTGAGACGTTCCAAGCTGTCCAAAAGCGATGCGAGGCGGGCCTCAAAAAGATCGAGGCAAGCCGCGACAGCGAGCGTTCGCTCGCAATCGATGATGTCTTGGCTTGTCGCCCCCCAGTGCACCCAATCGTTATGCGGCGCGGGAACCGCATCGCACAGTGTTGCCACCAAGGCCGGAACGGGCACGCCTGTCGCGGCGACACCCGCCCGAAGGGTGTCGCTTGGGATGTTCAGCCCCGATGTCGCCGCAGCGATCGCATCGCTCGCGGCCTGCGGAATGATGCCAAGTTGCGCCTGAACCTGAGCCAATACGGCCTCAACCCGAACAAGACGATCTGTCGTTGCGGGGTCAGCGAAGATACTTGCGACCGCCGCATCACCAAAGATCGGCCCGGTCAGATAGGTGCCGTTCATGCGCTGGCTGCCCTAAGCACAAGGATGCCACGCGCCTCAGTTGGCGTCGCCACGGGACGCCCGTATTTTTCGCAAACACTGACCGTGCGTTTCACAAGTGCGGCGTTGGAGGGCGCGAGATTGTCGCGGTCAAGACGCACATTGTCTTCCAGCCCAGTTCGCGCATGGCCGCCCATCGAAATCGCCCAATCGTTGAGCGTGATCTGATGCTGCCCTATCCCTGCCGCGCACCAAGGCGTGTCCGCGCCGAAAAGGCGGTGCAAGGTTTTGACGTAGAAGTCGAAAACGTCCCGGTCCACTGGCATTGCGTTCTGGACGCCCATCACAAACTGCAGATACGGCGCACGGCCGAATTTGCCGCCATCAAGCATCTCTTTGGCTTTGAAAACATGGCTGAGATCAAAGACTTCAACCTCAGGCTTAATGTCGAATTTGCCCATTTCTGAGGTCAGCCAAGCGATCAAATCAGGTGGGTTTTCATAGACGCGGGTCGGAAAATTGTTGGACCCTACCGTCAGGGATGCCATGTCGGGGCCCAGCGGCAACATGCCGCCGCGCTCTTGCCCTGCCCCCGATCGGCCACCGGTTGAGAATTGAATGATCATCCCCGGGCAGTGCTTTTCGATCCCCTCTTTCAGGGCCGCGAATTTTTCGGGGTCGCTTGACGGGGATTCGTCTGCATTCCGTACGTGGGCGTGAACAATGCTTGCGCCCGCTTCAAAGGCTTCCTGCGTGGATTCTATTTGCTCAGAGACAGAGATCGGCACCGCGGGATTGGCGGATTTCGTCGGCACCGATCCGGTGATTGCGACGCAGATGATGCAGGGGTCGGGCATGGATTTGGTCCAGTCTGATCTTCAGAGCCGCAAATTTGCGGCAGTTATTCTTGGCAATTTGGCACATTTGGGCGCACGATAGCTACTTCAATCACAATTTCCGGCTACCTCGGGCCGCACCCCCTAGACATCAAAAAACACGGTCTCTTTCGGGCCCTGCAGGTGGATATCAAAACGATAGGTTTGCAGGTTTTCGCTTGAATGGCGCGTGGCGATCAGCGTGGCCCTTCGGGCTTGCTCCTCTATCAGGTTCAAGGCCGGGTCGGCCCGGTTCATTGCGTCCTCATCATCAAAATACATCCGGGTCGTCAGGCCAATGTTGATGCCACGGGCCACGATCCAGAAATTCAGATGGGGGGCTTGCATGATGCCGTCACGGTTTGGCGTTGCGCCGGGCTTGATCGTGTCAAAGGCCCATTCACCGGTGTCAAAGTCAGAGATGACACGGCCCCACCCGCGAAAGTCGTCCTCAACCGGGCCGCCCCCATTGGGGTGTGCATAGTGGCCATCCGCGTTGGCTTGCCAGCATTCCAGCAGCACGTCTTTGACCGGGTCGCCCGCACCATCCAACACGCGACCTTCGACGCGGATACGGGGCCCTTTCGCATTGGGTCCTGCGATGTCGTGGCCCAGTTCTTGGGCGTAGATGTCAAAGCCCGCCGCGCCCGGCGCGAGGCCAATATGAACGTAAGGACCCGCGGTCTGAGACGATGTTTCGGTCTTTTTCTCTAATGATTGCGACATGTTAATTCCCCTCTGCCCGGTTCTCGAACGGGGTGGAGATTTGGCCCCGCAGCACGACGTCAAACCTGTAGGCGACGCTGTCAAAGGGGATGGTCGCGTCAAGATCGAGCCGCGCGATGAGCCGGTCAATCGCGGCAGGGTCCGGGATCGTTTGCACAATGGGGCAGATTGGGATGAGCGGGTCGCCTTCAAAATAGCACTGGGTGATCAGACGCTGACAGAACGCCGAACCAAAGACCGACACGTGGATATGCGCGGGGCGCCAACTGTTTTCATGGTTCTGCCAAGGATAAGCGCCAGGTTTGACGGTATGAAAGCTGTAGCGCCCGTTTTCATCCGTGACGGTGCGCCCGCATCCGCCAAAATTGGGATCAATCGGGGCAAGATAGCTGTCATTCTTGTGCCGGTAGCGCCCACCTGCATTGGCCTGCCAAATCTCAACCAGAGTGTTTGGAACCGGGCGGGCGCTTTCATCCAAGATGTGCCCATGCAGGATGATACGTTCGCCGATGGGCCCCTCTCCTGCCGTCGCGTAGTTGACCAGCAGGTTGTTGTCGTTGGCTTCGATGTCGTTGTGGCCAAACACCGGACCGGTCACTTCACCCACCGCGCCCTCCAACCGGATCAACTTGTGTTGCGGTGATCGGGTGATGGATGACTTGTAGCCTTGGGTGAAATGCGGCGGATGGGCGTCATGATTCCGCGGATTGTAGCGGCGTGTCATGGGGACCCTTCCATCTCGGCATAGGTTTGTTTGGCCAGTTTGATCGCGTGATTTGCCTTTGGCACGCCTGCGTAGATCGCGACATGCATGAGCGCCTGCATGACGTCGTCTTTGTTGGCACCGGTGTTGGCAGTGGCCCGAATGTGCATGGGGATTTCTTCGAAATTGCCGGTCGCAGCCAAGAGCGCCAATGTCAGCATCGACCGTTCGCGTTTGCTGATCGTGTCGTCTGACCAGACGGTGCCCCAAGCGCTTTCGGTGATAAGCTTTTGAAATGGCGCGTCAAAATCAGTTTTCGCTTTTTCAGTCTGATCGACGTGGGCGTCCCCCAGCACAGCACGACGGGTCGCCATTCCGGCTTTGAACTGAGGCGTTTCTTCAGGCTCGGACATGTTGTTCCGCCAGTGCTGTTGTTGCGCGGAATGCAAACCGGCGCGCGGGTTGCATCCCGTCAAATGACCATCTTCATTTGCGGCCCGTTGTCAATCTGGGCGCATGTCACAGACGTTGCCCAATCGTCCCTATCGACACTGACGGGTTTGCTTGTTGGCCTACCTGCCCCCGTAAGCTGTTGCGATTGCAAAGCTCAGAGAACTAGCAGCATAACGGAGACAAGGTCCAAGGGTGGACAGCTTCATTGCGCCGCACCAATGTATGTTGGATGACGAGTTTGGAGACATTTCATGGTAAATGACGGCGTTGCTGACCTTGGCCTCCCGCGGACGAGCATCCTGAAATATGCCCCGGCCAAGGTGATCCAAGCGCTGGAGCGGATTGCCGTGCCGACGGCGCTGACTGCCGGTGAAACCCTTTTTCGCGAAGGCGATGATGGCGACACGCTTTATGCAATTTGCGACGGGTCACTTGAGGTCAGCGTTCTGTCGTCCAATGGCCGTAAACTGGTTTTGGATCTGGTGAATGCTGGAAACCTGATCGGCGAGATTGCAGTGTTTGACCCCGGTGTTCGCACCGCGACGGTCTCTGGCCGAACCGATTGCGCGTTGTTGTCCATCAGCCGCAAGAATTTGCTCGATGCGCTTCGGGATGATCCGGAACTGGGACTGGAGATCGTCGCGCTGATCTCCAAACGCATGCGCCAATTGACCGAGCAGCTGCAAGAGCAGGTGTTTCTGCGCCTGCCAGAACGGCTGGCCCGGAAAATCCTGCATCTGACGGCAGATCAGGACCCTCCGGCAGAGGTCCTGGATTTTTCGCATGTCGAACTTTCCGAGTTTATCGGAACATCCCGCGAGGCGGTCTCAAAAACGCTCGCAAACTGGAACCAATCCGGCGTCGTCGAAATGAAGCGACAGCACATTCGGATTTTGGATCGATCAGAACTGCGGTTCCTGAGCGGGGTTTATGCAATCTAAGAGATTTGTGACCAAGGTCACAGACTGATCTGCCTCTTACCACTAGCACTTTCACATCCTGGGCCCTCATCGGGAGGGCGCCAATATTCATAGTGGTTGAGAAAAATGACTTTGTTTGAAATTTTGAATGCGGTCGGCCTTTTTGGTGCCGGTCTTTATCTGTTGTCCTATACGCTTTTGCAGCTGGGATATATCGGGGGCAACTCCACCACCTATATCCTGATGAACCTGACGGCGGCCTCATGTGTCGCGATTAGCCTGATCGTCTCATTTAACGCGGCTTCGGTCGTTATTCAGGTCAGTTGGATCGTGATTTCCATCGTCGGATTGGTGCGGATGCACCTTTTGTCCCGCGTGATGCGGTTTTCCGAGGATGACGCCGCCTTTCTGCAAGATAAGCTTCCTGGTCTGACAAAGGCGCAGGGGCGCAAGGTTCTTGATCTGGGATTGTGGATTGATGGCGACGCGGGAACCGAGCTGACGACCCAAGGCAAACCGAACGCAAATCTGATCTACCTCAATTCGGGGGGCGCGGATGTCTATTTGAACGACAAGAAAGTCGCGGTCTGTTCGCGTGGCGATTTTGTCGGCGAAATGACAGCACTTTCGGGCGATGTAGCGACAGCGACCGTGCGGCTCAATGCGCCTTCGCAATATCTGATGCTGAACACGGAGGCGCTGCGCAAGCTTGCGGCACAGGAACAGACGGTCGCGGAAGCGGTCAAAAGCGGGTTTGTGCAGAACCTCAAGAGCAAACTGGAGGCGACCAACCTCGACGTTTATCACAATTAGGCCACGGAGACGGGTCACAGGTGCAGGGGGCAAATACGGCTGCAGATGCAAATGTCAAATTTGGCCTCACTTTTTTGGGATGACTTTGTCGCGCCACGTGGCATCTTGGGCTGACGGTCACGCTTTGTGATTTTGGCCTGACCCCCTGCATTCGCCCCACGCATTTTCGGGTGCTATTGGAAATGTAATAGACGTTATGATTACTGATTTTGTCCGTATCGGTCATGCGCCAGATGATACTGAAAGCAGTCGACGGCTGAAATCACTCTCTGCCATTTGCATATTCGTTTTGATGATCGTGACGTTCGGCTTCTTTTTGGAAAGCCCAAGGTCACCGATCTACCGCGCGGTCGATATCGCCGCACTCGCAGCTCAGTTTGCGGGCCTCATTGCGCTTCACCGGACGAAAAAGGCCGAAAACCTGTTCCACGTGGCAGCACCCCCCTATGTCGTCGTCAATCTGGTTTACTTTTTGCTGAACGGGAACCGCGAAGGCGACACATTGCCGTTTCTGGTAATCTCGGCACTTGCTGTCGTGGTGATCGGCCCGCAAAAGTCGCGCCCTTGGTTCGTGGTGTGTTTTCTGGTGATGTTGATCGTGCCGTTGATCAACGACTATCTGCCTGAGATCACGCTTGCCATAAACCAGACCACGACAAACCCAACCGGATCGCTGTTTCATTCCCCCATCAAGCAACCGCTGGCTTTGGGCGAAGGTTTGGCGATGACGGCAGGGGTGTTTTTCGTGTATTTCCTGACCTATTCGGGCTACCGGCAGCTTGAGGCGGCGCGAGAGCTGATCGAGCTTCAAAAGGCCGAGCTTGAGCATGAATATGGCCGTTCGGAACGCCTGTTGGAAAACATCATGCCGCGGTCGATTGCAAAGCGGCTCAAGCATGAAACAGCGGACGTGATCGCGGATGATATCCCGCACATGACGATCCTATTTGCCGATATCGTCGACTTTACGCCACGGGCGTCGCGCATGTCCGCGCCTGATGTGGTGGCATTCCTCAACCGTGTTTTCACAGAGTTTGACGTCCTGGCCGACAAGCATGGTCTGGAAAAGATCAAGACTATCGGCGACGCCTATATGGTGGCGGGCGGGATGCCCGAACCGCGCGATGATCATGCCGCAGCGGTGGCCGACATGGCCTTTGACATTTTACAGGTCACGGAAAAAATCAGTGAGGAAATGGGTGAGCGTTTTACGGTGCGGATCGGCATTCATACCGGCCCTGCGGTCGCAGGTGTCATTGGCACGCGAAAGGTCTTTTACGACGTCTGGGGCGACACGGTGAATACCGCATCGCGCCTGGAAACATACGGCATGCCCGGGCGCATCCAAACGACCCGAGAGGTCTATGACGCCTTGTCAGATCGCTACACCTTTGAGCCGCGCGGCACCGTGGACATCAAGGGCAAGGGCGAAATTCAGACCTATTTCCTGACCGGATCCGGTGCAGCCGAGACATAAGAGGAATACGCCAACATCCGACACGTTTTTGATCGTGCGACGGCTTTGCAGGCCGTGATTGGACGCTGGCTCGCCATGTTTGCGGACGACCCCTCCCCTTTACTCTTGGCGGCGGCGGGCGCCCAACCCCCTCCACCTCGCTGAACGAGGTCAAAAGATCACAAGATCATCGACCAGCGCGTTGGTGTTAGTGAAGCCAATCAGACGGATTGTATTGCCGCCACCAAAGTCCAGCGTCGTCGCGCCGTTGATGATTGATCCATAGGTCGCAATCACCTGCGCTTCTGTCAGACCACCACCCCATAGCGCATCATCAATGCGGATTGTGTCGATGTCGTCCTCGAACCCGACAATCCGGTCGGCCCCAAAGGCCACATCGAATTCGAATGTGTCGGTGCCATTTCCTGCATTCAGCTGATCGTTTCCGGTGCCGCCATTTAGCCAGTCCGCGCCATTGGCACCAAACAGGTTGTCGTCGTCATCACCGCCATAAAGTGAATCCGCATCGACCCCGCCGCGCAGGATGTCATTGCCAGCGCCAGCGATAATCGTGTCATCGCCGTTGCGCCCAAAGACGCTGTCCGCGCCTGACCCCGTTTCAAAGATGTTGTCGCCACCGTTACCAACAAGCGTATCGTTGCCGCCACCGGTCTCCAGTTCCTCGATACCGACAAGTTTGTCGTTGCCGTGCCCAGTCGCCTGCACGGCAACCGTGTTCAACCGCACATGGGCATCCACGGGCCCTGAATAGATCGCCCGGTCCGTCCCGGATCCGCCATTGATAAGGTCGTCACCCGCGTCACCAAGCAGAATGTCGTTCCCGCCGCCGCCATAAAGGCTGTCGTGCTCGCTCCCGCCATACAACGCGTCATTTTCGCTGCCGCCATAAAGCTGATCATCGCCCGCGCGACCAAACAGCGTGTCGTTGCCAACGCCTGCGCGTAACTCATTAGCTGCACTGCTTCCGGTGATTTCATCATCACCCCCGGACGTGGTTACGTTTTCGATCCCGATGATGGTGTCGATGCCATGCCCAGTGTCCTGAGCAGCCACCGTATTGAGCATAACGGTGGTATCGATGCCGCCACCGAATTCAATCAGATCGTTGCCAGCCCCACCGTTCAGCAGGTCATTGCCCCCGTCACCACGCAAGATGTCATTGCCAGCACCGCCGAAAAGACTGTCAAAGCCATTTCCGCCCCGCAAACTATCGCCGCTGGTGCCACCGGTAAGGTGATCTTGACCGTCGAGGCCCAGGATGGTGTCAGCCCCGGCCCTTCCGTCGATTGTATTTGCGCCACTTGTCCCCGAAACACTGTCCGAGCCACCGCCGAGGACAGCGTTCTCAAACTCAAACGCACGTTCGACAAAATTCGTGATCCCGGTCGCCAAATCCAATTGATATGTGCCGTTGTAGTCAGAGGTATCAATCGTATCTATGCCATCGCCGCCATAGGCCGTTTCTGACCCCAGACCACTAAAGTAGATCAGATCGTTGTCGTCGCCGCCGTCAAGCAATTCGCCGGCCGCGCCCACATTCCCGCGGTTGTCCAAGATATCGTTACCAGCGCCACCATAAACGGTGTCCGCTCCTGCACCGCTGTCAATGGAATCGTCCCCAATTCCACCATAGAGGCCGTCACTTCCCAGACCGCCAAAGATCGTGTCATTGCCATCATCGCCATTGATCGTGTCGCCATCGTCGCCGCCATAGAGCTCATCCGCGCCGTCGCGACCGTTGATGACATCTGCACCAGCGTTGCCGAATATCGTGTTTGACCCCGATGTCCCGCCGATCGTCTCCGCGAGGTTGTCGCCATTGTAGTTCTCAAAGTTGATGGCCGTTGCGGAGGCTGTGCCGATGGTAAAGTTGATCGTTCCGGCCTCAAGATCGACGATCATCGACCCAAAGACGAAGGATTGCGATTGATCAAGGGTGTCGATCCCGTCGCCACCATCCCGGAAATCTCCGTTCAGGCCGCCGCTTTTTTCAATCCAATCATTGCCGTCACCGCCAAAGACCGTGTCTGTGCCGCCCGAAAGCCCCCCACCATCAAGGATATGGTCATTCCCATCCCCGCCGTAGATGACGTCGCTGCCAATCCCGCCATTGATTGTGTCATCGCCGCCGTTCCCGCTCAGGGTATTGGCCGCGCTGTCGCCGGTGATCGTGTCATTTCCGCTGCCGCCAGCGATGTTGACGAACCCCGTCAGTGTATCGGTGCCAATGCCCGCACCCGTCGCCAGGGTCGTGGTTGCGACAACGCCCCGCTTATCCGTGGAATAGTCCGCGGTATCATTCCCCACTCCAGCATCAAGCGTATCATTGCCTGCACCACCGGACATGGAATCGTCCCCCGCACCGCCAAACAAGGTGTCATTCCCGGCACCCCCATGGATGCTATCAACCTGGCTGGTGCCATAGATCGTTTCGTTGCGGGACGAGCCCTGGATCTGGACGTGGTCGCCTTGTCCGCCCCAGCCGGTGAAGCCCCAGCCTGAGAAGTCGAGGAAGGTCGTGAACGCGCTGTCGTTGAGGTCCACCCGCAGGATGTCCGTCGAGCCGACCACGTTGTTGCCGTCGATCAGCAGCGTGTTGGAATATTCGTTGCCCGTGGTGCTGAACTCATCGGGGTTCAGGATGACGGTGATGTTGCGGTTGCCACCGATGGCCGCGAACTCCACCTCTTCGATGCCGAGGACTTCGAGCCCGTCCATGTCAAAGACCTGCCCGTCGGTGTCGCCCAAGAACAGCTGGCGATCCGATCCGGTCCCGCCGATATGCACGTCGTTCGTGTAGTTGCCGCCCGGGACGTCCACCAGGAACGTGTCGTTGTCCGCATCGCCATAGAGCAACTCGGTGTCCGCCCCGCCCGAGGCCGACAACGTGTCATCACCCGCCCCGCCATAAAGGCTCGCCGCCCCCGCCGTA